>JADJVJ010000006.1 GCA_016716625.1 Nostocoides sp. | reverse complement strand
CTCGCTGCATCCGACCAGGCGTCGGCGGACTTCGCCCGCAGTCGCCTCGTGAACAGGGTGGACCAGTGGGAGAAGCGCCGGACCACGTTGCTGGGGATGAACAAGTCGTTGGCCTACGAGAAGATCCGCGACCGAAGCACCCACGGCCCGCTGATGCGAGGAGCTGAGATGGGCGAGCGCGGCCGTGCCGCGGACGAGGCGCCCTTCATCGTGGCGAACTCGATGCGGGAGGTGCAGCCCGAGATCAACCTCCTGGTCAGCCCTGACCCGGCCCGGCTGCACTGGGTCAAGCCGGCGTCAGCGCCGGACTGGATTGCTGTCTCGCGGGATGGTGACCGGTGAGCACCGAACCACTCATCCATGGCGAGAGCCGCCCCCTGGATCCGCTCGGCGACGCCGACCGGCTCACAGAGGCGGGCGTGAAGAAGAACTTCGCCAAGGTCGGCTCCGGGCGGCCGTCGTCGCTGCTCTACACCTACGGCCCGGGCGCCATCATGGACCTCCCCCACTTCACCGTGATGCCGTCAGGGCTAGATGACTGGGAGCGGATCTGGGCCCGACGCGACGGGGTCCCGTCGATCCACGCCCCTGCCCTGCTGGAGGTGGTGCGGATGCTCCTCGGCCACCAGGTGCGCGAGATCCGGCCCTTCCCCCGGCAGCCCAGCACCACGGCATACAGCCGGGATGGCGCAGACCTCGGGATTCCCGCGCGGGTCTTCCCCCAGTGGATGCGGTGCACGGGCTGCGATCGGCTGGCCCCGATCAGCAGCTTCGAGTACAAGAACACCCACCCGTTCCGGCCCGACGAGGCGATCTTCGAGCACGTCCCGTGCCACGGACGCCGGGGCACTCGCGGCAAGGAGCGGGGCAAGGGGAAGGGGCGCAGGCAGCCGGTCGTCACCGCGCGGTACCTCCTGGCGTGCGCGGACGGCCACCTGGACGAGTTTCCCTACGAATGGTGGGTCCACGATGGTGGACGCTGCCCGGCGGCCGACGCCCCGGTGCTGAAGATGATCGACCACGCGGGTGGGCGTGGCGCCTCAGCGACGATCGTGTGCGAGTCGTGTAGTGCCAAGCGCCCCATGAACCAGGCCCAGGGAGAGGTGGGGCGCGCGAACCTGCCTCGGTGCCGCGGGCGGATGCCCCACCTGGACGGTTTCGTCCCAGACGGCTGCCGCAATGAGGCCCGGCTGATGCTGGTGGGTGCCTCGAACCTGTGGTTCCCCGCACTGGCCTCGGCGATCGTCATGCCGCGTCTCGACCCGGCCCAGCGTAGGCGCGATCTGGCGGACCAGATCGCGGTGGCGCTCGGCACTGAGAAGCTGGCCAAGTATGCCGCCAACGGTGAGATGCTGCGCGATCTGCTGGACGCCAGGATGGACGTCAGCGAGCTGGCGGACGCCGAGCTGGAGGAGCTCGCGCGGCTCGCGCTCGAACCGCCCGAGACCGAGGACGAGCGGCATGCTCGCCGCGAAGGGTGGGACCCCGTCGACCTGCTGGTGCCGGAGTGGCGCTACCTCCAGCGTGAGCCTGCGTCACAGTTCCACGAGGATGCGGCGAGCGGGCTCACGCTGTCCCCCCGCGTGGTCTCGGCGCGAATGCCGGGTGGGGTCTCGCGCGTGCTGGCAGTGGACCGGCTTCGCAAGGTCAACGCGCTCGTGGGGTTCACCCGAATCGACGAGATGGACCGCGTGAACGACCTCACGTCTCGGCTGGTGCCGATAACCCGGGCTGGTAGGCCCGAGTGGGTCGTCGGGACCGAGGACCGCGGCGAAGGCATCTTCCTGCAGCTGGAGGAGGTCAGGCTCGCCGCCTGGGAGGCGCGGGTGGTCGCGTCCGACCTCTGGGCTGCGCACCAGGCTGCGCACAGACGGAACTTCGAGCGTCGGTTCTCGGAGACCGCTACGCAGGTCGATCCTGAGAGCCGCTTCAAGCCACCTCGGTACTGGCTGCTGCACACACTGGCTCACGTGATGCTGCGACAGCTGGCCATGAGCAGCGGGTACGGCGCCGCGAGCCTGACCGAGCGGGTCTATGCCTGGGGCGCCGGCGGGCCTGAGCGACCGCCGGCTGCTGGGGTGCTGATCGCCACGACATCCTCCGACAGTGACGGCACCCTGGGCGGTCTGGTCCGCCTGTCTGACCCCGACCTGCTGTCTGGTGTCGTGCGATCAGCGCTGCTGCAGTCCTCTCGCTGCTCCTCGGACCCCTTGTGTGCCCAGCGGAGCCCCAAGGACCCCGAGGACTTCCTCCACGGTGCTGCCTGCCACTGCTGCGTGATGGCCTCGGAGACGTCGTGCGAGCGAGCAAACCGCTTCCTGGACCGGCGGCTGCTGATCGATCTGCCGGGATCTGATCTGGGGTTCTTCGGTGACCCACGACGCTGGTGAGATTGCCGCGTGCCGTGAGCTCGCGGCATACCTGACAGGTGCTGAAGCGACCCAGGTGGGTGCCCGACTGGCGGCCGGGCAGCCCCTGTCGAAGGTGCTGTCTGTGCTTGGTCAGCAGCGCGGTTCGCGGGTGCGCGCGCTGTTGGAGGCCGGGGGCCTGGACACGGACCGCGCTCGCATGCTCGCGGTGCTGGCCGCCGTCGAGGGTGTGCACTTGCGACCAGCGCGCATCACCCCAGTGTGGACCTCGCCCGGTCACTTGAGTGGATCAGGGCGGCTGACCTCCTCGATCCATCGATACGTGACGGCGGCGAGGGAGTCGGTGATCTGCTCCACCTTCAACTTCCAGCGCTCTTCTGCCTTGTGGGCGGTGCTGTCCGAGGTCGCAGCTCGGCCCGAGGTGACCGTGCGGATCTACATGGACACCGCGGCTGCTGATGAGCGCCCAGCCGCGTGGAAACCGACCACGACTGATGTCGCCCGGGCGATGCCAGGTGCCGCGGTGTTCCGGACCGTGGCATGGGAGGGGTCGCAGGTTCGCAATCACGCGAAGTTCATCGCCGTCGACCACCAGTTCCTCGTCGTCATGAGCGCGAACTTCTCTCGGAGCGCCGAACACGCCAATGTCGAGCTGGGGATGGTGATCGAGGATCCAGTCATCACCCAGAGTGTCGAGATGGAGATGGCCTCGCTGGAGGCGGGGCTGTACGAGCGGGTTTCCTGACCCCTCTGCGCCGCCCTGGGGCATGCTTGTGTCATGGCGAAGGACCCCGGCACGTATCGAGTAAGAGACGGCTCTCCCGTTGCCTTCTCCGTAGCGCTCGATCAGCGGGTACCCGTCGCCCACGCCGCGCTGATCGACACGGCTCGGTCGTATCGCGGGCTGACGACGTACCTTGAGCTGGCCGAACACGTGCAAGCGGTCTCTGGGGTCAGGACCAGGATGCTCATCGGATACTGGAGCGGGCAGCTCCTGGAACGCGTCGCCCAGCTGACAGTGGAGAGAGCCGAGGTGCCGATCACCTCGCTCTGTGTTCATCAGGATGGGACCATCGGTGGTGGGTACGCGACAGCACCGCAATCGGTCAAGGTCGATGAGGACGTTGATGTCGATGAGCTTGCGGCTGCGCACCGTCTCCTGTGCTATCGGAAGTACGCGACGGACCTCCCCGCCGATGGCGGAGAAGCTGCGCTCGCTCCGAAGCTCGCAGCAGCTCGGGCCCGTCGCGAGTCGACCCATCGGACTCCCGCGGCATTGTGCCCGGAGCATTTCATGGAGCTGTCTGCGAGTGGAGTCTGTGCCGCCTGCGAGTAGCTGATCTTGCGCTTCAGCCGGAAAGCGTTGGACCTCCGGCCTCGGCGATCTCGTCCACGAGGCTGATCCGGATGTCGGCCTCCGGAGCCGGATCGTCTTCGGGTTCGGCGATACTGCCGAACTCCTCACCGTCACCCAGGTGCGGGTACTTCTCGAGCAGAAAACGTCGACGGTAGGCGACGTCGGCCGCATCCAAAACGCCGTCTATCGTCGCCCAGTTCAATGCCCCGCCCAGGACAACGCCAGCTACTGGAACGACCTTTCCCAGACCTTGCTTGGTCAACCGAATGCTGAAACTCTTGGCGAAGCTGTTCGCGACGGTCGAGACGACTGACTCGTTCAGGACCTTCCACGTCTTGTTCCGAACGAGCGCTTGCGTGAGTCTTGAGACGTCAGCAAAGGCCGCTGTTTTGGCACCGGCCGAGAGTGCTGATCCGGCATTTACGACGGACATAATGAACAGCTTCTCAGCGGAGGACTCTGGGTCGTATCCGTACATGAGGGCAGTTCTGCTCACGACTCGGGAGCTGAGAGCCAAGACCATCGCGGCGTCACCGACGTAGGCGCCGGCGACGACGGCTCCCGATGGCGCCGCGGTTGCGCCTGCAGACACGGTGACCGCCACTTCGCCGCCAGTGATCGCCAGGCCTGCTCCCGCGCCTGACAAGGCCGCTCCACTCGGATAAAGCCAACTGGCCAGTCGACCTCGTACGGCATCAATCTTTTGTAGGTCCAAGCGCCGAAGGTCACCAAGGCTGGAGACGTCGTGGCCGTACTTCTTGTGCTTGGCAACAACACGTTTCGGAGAGAGGCCAACACGGGAGATGCGCGCCACGCCCTGCGAGGCGGAACTGCCTGCGGTTCTCGCCCAGGACGGCATCGAGTCCCCCAGCTTCTGAGCGCCCGCGCCAACCAGCCGCCCTCCCTTCGCGGCGACCGCAGCACCCCCACTGATGAGCGCTTGAGTACGGGGGTGTGACTCCAAGAATCCCTCGGCCCGCTCGGCGACCGACGCTGCCCCGTCTACCACCGTGTCCGCAGTCTGCCGCCAGGCCCCGGAGACCCGGCGCCCTTTGAACTGCCGGATCTCGTTCCAGGCATCCAATTCGTACTGCGACGGCTCAGGCATGTCTCCACCGTAGTCGCGTTGTGTTCCCTCACTCCGGAACCATGTCTTGGGAATCTCTCCCTCGCGGCCAAGAGCCCGTCGAGAGCGCGTCGGTCTATGGCCGACCATCGACCCAGCGAGGCACCCGCCGTACGTGCTCAGAACCAATAGCCTGAGAAGCGTGCACGCGCATCGCGCCATGGATGAGATTGTTGCTGCGTTGGTCCCGAGCATGACGACAAGCCTCGCCGCCAGGTTCAACCTCTTTCGGGTCATGCATCACGGGACACATGAGAAGCAACTGTCGAACATCTTCGCCTGGTTGCTCGATGCTGAGGGAACCCATGGGTTGGGTGAAGCCTTCCAAGAGCTCTTCGTCAGCCAGATCAACCATCAGCTTCCGGACGACAAGCACCTGCACACGACTGGCTACACCGTGGCGCAAGAGGTGGATACATCGGGTGTGGGCGACCGGGTGAGAGACATCGCGGATATTGTTCTTAGCGACTCCAAAGCATCCATTGTCATCGAGAACTTCGAATCCTCCGACGGCCACGGTCACAACTACTTCCGGTACCTTGCTCATGGCGCGCTTGGTGACCGGCGCAGCGTTGTCGTCCTTCTTTGCGTCCGCCGCGAGCCGTACCGACTGACGGACGGTTGGGAGAAGGCCATTCTCATCACATACAGCGACGTACTAGAGCTGCTCGCGCAACTCGTGAAGGGGGAACCGGCATGGAGCACGACGCATCCTGAGCAACTGTTCTTCCTAAGCCAACTCATCGACAACTTCACGGAGAGTCCAAGAGCAATGAGTCACGTTGAGCAGGTCGCCTTCGTGTCGATGATGTGTCAGACGGGGGAGAGCCGGCGGTTTGGTCAACGGCCTCAGGAGCGCGCTGCCCAAGAGTTCGCCGATGAGGTGGCTCGGCATGCCCGGCAGCGGTTCGCCGACGGGCGGCAGGCGCTGGGCTCACTCAAGAGGGCCCTGAAGTCCTACGCGCAGCACACACTATCGGCACAGTTGAACCTCGCCCTCCCCGAGGGCCCCATAGTGGAGGTCTCGACGGGGTTCGTCGGTCGCTGGGAATGGTGCGTGATGCTGGGTCGTGGAGCTGAATACCCCGACCTCTTCATCGAGTTCGGCCCCACCGCAGTCGTGGAGAACGATCGAGTACGAGACCCCCTTGGCGCCCCCGACTACTCCAAAGTGTTCATCACCAGAAGAGCAGCGACAGTTGCTGAGGGCATCGACCTCATTGCCCAGACCGATGTCGGGCTCGAGGAGGTCCTTGGGGGCCTCTCGAGCGACGACTACAGGTTGCGCGACGCTCTCGTGGCACTGGCGGCGGCACCTCGGTGAGCGCTGGGTGACTTCGGGCGGCGGAAGTCTGCGATCCGCCGCAGCGTTCACCCGCTGACGCTGGCCGCGTCGGCCCGAAAGTGACTAGGCCCGCGCCCAGGAGCAGGCCGAAGGCGGTGATGACAGGTTCCGGCGCTGTCTGGTTGTACCCATCCGAACTCGTTGGGTCGAGTCTGGCACTCACCGGTGCTGTCGGATAGTCCGTGACTATCGTGCACAACTCCGGGGCTCTGGGCGCAGCGGGCCCGCATTTGCGGGATGCTGTGAGGTATGCCGGTTGAAATGGGAATGTGGCGGATCGACGGGGAGACACCGAAGCGCTTGACCTCTGCAAGCCTGCCGACCGAGGCGACGCTTGAGGCGTTCTTGGAGCGAGACCCGTCGCTGCTGGGCGAGCGGCTGCTTGTCATCGGGCGGCAGGTGCACACCCCACACGGCAAGTACATCGACCTTCTTGCCATGGACGCCGAGGGCAATCTGCATGTCCTGGAACTCAAGCGGGAGAAGACACCGCGGGATGTGGTCGCGCAGATCCTCGACTACGGCGCATGGGTCACCACGTTGGATCGCGACACCATCATCGACCTCGCAAACGCGCATCTTGGCGAGGTCCCCTTCGAGCAGGCCTTCGAGGACGTCTTCGGCACCTCCGCGCCGGATGAACTCAACTCGTCCCTCCAGCTCACGATCGTGGCGACCGACCTCGATGCAGGATCGGAGCGGATCGTCACGTATCTCCGCAACTTCGGAGTCCCTCTGAACGCGGTCTTCTTCACCTACCTTGAGGATGACGGGCGCACCTACCTCGCTCGCTCGTGGCTCGCACGCGACGACGATGCTGCTGCCAGTGGCACGGCATACGGGAAGTCGACAAAGGGGAAGCGGGCTGAGTGGAACGGGCGCGACTGGTTCGTGTCCTTTGGGGAGTACCCAGGCGGCCGGAGTTGGGAGGACGGTCGGCGCCTTGGGTTCATCTCAGCGGGTGGCGGCGACTGGTACTCCCGGTCGTTGCGAAGCCTGCCGCTGGGAGCGCGTGTCAACGTGCACATTCCCACCCGTGGGTATGTGGCGGTGGGGGAAACGCTCGGCGAGGCCATGCCGGCGAGCGATGCCCAGGTGCTCGTGGATGGTCAATGGGTTCGACTCACCGATCAGGACCTTGTCGGGTCCTACGAACACCGTTCCACCGGGGGCGCGTCCGAAGATGACACGGGCGAATGGGTCGTGCCCGTGCGCTGGTGGGTGGCGCAGCCGGCCGAGGATGCCTTCTGGGTCAAGGGGATGTTTGCGAACCAGAACAGCGCCTGCAAACTCCGTCAGGAGTTCACCCTCGACCGACTCGCCCAGCACTTCAACATTGATGAAGGCGAGGCAGGTTAGCGCCACATGTCTGACACCAATACGGCCGATGAAGCCAAGGGGTTCGTGGCCTTCACGGTTCGTGAGGCGCCGGCAACCTTTGCGACGGCACGAGAGGCAGCGTGGCGATCCGCAGTCTCCTCAGCTGCCCACGAGGCGATGGCCGGCCGCCCAGTCTTCGAGGGGCGCATCGCCGTCGAGCTCGACTTTGTCCTTCCCGCTCGCGGGCCGGCCAACCCCGGCTGGGATCTGGACAACCTCATCAAGCCGACGATCGACGCCTTGACTCCCGTCATCGGAGCGAGACCGGGCAACTTGCGCACCGTCCAGACCGACGACGAGCGCGTGGACGAGATTGTGGCTCGCAAGAGGGAGGTTCGTGCAGGAGAGGAGCCGCACGGGCGCATTATCGTCCGCGAGCTCTAGCGCTGACACGGACTCAGCGCAGAGGGTCCACCCACGGCACGCCAGCGAAACGGCCGAAGTCGGCGTCATTGGAGTAGATCGCCCCGCCGGACTCCACGGCATACGCCGCGAGTTGCGCATCCGTGGTGAGGTTGGCCCCGGTGCCCACCCGCTCGAGCAGCCCGAGAGCCACCCCGACATGCTCGGGCCCGGGGGTGAGGAACTGCACCTGAGGCCGCGCCAGCCATTCGCGCACGTACTCCCGGACGGCCGCGACCGACAGCGGAGTCTCGTGGATTCGGGCGCTCGTGGCGAGCCGGACGAAGCCGAAGATCGCCGGCGCGGTGAGCCCCACCGTTTCGGCGCCATTGAGCGCGCCGGTCAGCCACTGCACCGCCCGCTCATGCTGCGGGTAGCCGTCGAACACGGCATACACGAGCAGATTGACGTCGGGGATGATCACGCGTCGCGCCCGGCCACGAGCGCGTCATCCTCGAGCTCATCGGCGAGTCGGTTGAGCGCGGTCACGTCAACGCCGGGACGCACGCCGGAGTGGTGAACCCGAACGCTGTATGGCGTGGCGGCCGGCCCGGGCGCGGACAGGCCACGCCGAACGGCCTCGTTGACGACTTGCTTGAATGTCTTGCGCTCGCGGTGCTGCGCGTCGCTGATGAGCCGAGCGACGTCGTCATCGAGGGTGACTGTCGTCCTCATGGAGGCATCATAGCATCAACCATCCAAGCATCATGATGCCAGCGAAGACGACGCTGCACACGATGGAGCGACGTCGGAACTGGCCCTTGGGCCTCTCTGGTTTGGGGGTGAGGCTTGGAAGTCAGCCGAGGAATCGCTCGTCCATATGCCACGCCACGGCCTCACGGGATGGTCGGTCGACTCGCCGATCAGGAACTGAGATCTCTTGTCCCGCAATGACGTAGAACTCCTCGCCGTTCCCGAAGTCCTCGCGTAGGCGCTTCGAGACGTGCAGCTGATGTCGCTCGTCGACTCCGAGATACCCGCGATCAAACAGAATATGAACGTCGGACCTCAGCAACAGGCCGTTGTCCACCCGATGCTGTCCAGATTCCGCGATGGGCCGTATGTGCGCAGCCTGCAGGACTGGCTCCACCTTGTTGCCGGTGATGGCGCATCGACGGTGGTATGAGGTAAGCACCAGCGACTTGAACGCGTCTTGCCCGACGCGAGGGACCGTGAGACGTGGCAGGCCACGAGTCGGGCCGGGGACGAGAAGGCTCTCGGGCCCGTCGAGTCTCAGGGTCGATTGGTCGAGAAGCTGCCGCAGCCTGACCTCAATGGGGCTCTCAGGAGTGAGGTCGTAGCCCTTGAACGAGACGATGTTCTTTGCGAAGTCCTCCGGCGCCGGAAGGGACTCGGAGGGGGCCGTGAAGAAGAGATCTCGCAGCAGCACGCACCCGATGTGCCTGCTGGGCGTTGAGAGGGTTCGGCGGTAGGCAGCGATTCGCGACTCGAGTTCTCCGAGGCTGCCCACTCCGTTGCTCTCTCCGTGGATCTCCCAGGCTTCCTGCACAGTCAGCTCGGCGAAGCCGCTGAAGAAGCCTCCACCCACCAAGCGGTTCTCCGGCCAGTGTGTCTTGAAGAGGAAGGGTTCGCCGACAGAGAGCGCGCGAAAGGCCCGAGCTGAGGGCATCCAGAAGTTGGCCTCAGTGATGTGAGGACGATCGCGCAGGTATGCGGCCCACGCGTTGTCCGTCACGCCGACGACCGTCCTCATGGAGCCATGCTAGGGCTCGGTCGCACCGCCGCGCCGTGACGGTCGATGAGGGCATCGACCTCTCCGCCCAGACTGATGCTGGGCTCGAGGACGCCACGGAGACAGGCACCGTGAGTGAGTGGATGTCTGGTTGGCCATAGATGCCACGCGCGGGCGGCGCGTGCATTTTCGGAAGCACGGTTCGCGCTGCGTCGACCGGATGTCATGACGGGACACGTTCTGGCGGAGCTGGAGCGTGTCGTGGACTTGCTCGAAGCCATGCGCGAGCGGGCACCATAAGTGGGGGCTACGGCGGGACGGGGACTTCAAAAAATATGGTTCCATCGATGATTGGTCTGGGCTACGCCAAAAGTATGTGAAACTATGAACTCGTGGACATCCGAAGCCTGATCGCGCGCGGTGAGACCCTCACGACTGAGTTCAAGTCTCACCTGAACGACCGGGAACTCACGAAGGCGGTGGCGTGCCTGGCCAACGCGCAGGGGGGAACGTTGCTCCTCGGGGTGCACAACGATGGCGAGGTCACCGGTGCTCAGCAGCGCCCTGGTGGCCACACGGAGCCGACGCGCGTGGCGGCATACATCCAGAACAACACGGTTCCACCACTCGGGGTAACGGTCACCCTCGATGATGTCGACGGGAAGCAGATCTTCCGCATCGACGTCCCGGTGGCCGTGCCAGGTCCGGTCGCTACCAAAGACGGCTACTACACCAAGCGTGTCCTGGACACCCTGGGTCAACCTCAGTGCGTCCCGATGACGCCCCATGAGATCGTGAGCATGGGGATGGTCACGCGTGGGCAGGACTTCGCTGCTGCCGTGGCGACCAGCGCCACCATGAACGACCTGGATCCAGGAGAGTTCGATCGCTATCGACGGCTGGCGCAGCTGACAGGTGATGGCACTGGAGCGCTCCAGGACAGGGACATTCTCCGCGCTCTCGGCCTCGTTCCTCTTGGCGGCGAGATCAGCCTCGGCGCGATTCTCCTGTTCGGGAGGGAATCTGCGATCACGCGGTGGGTGCCCAACGCAGAGTTCATCTTTCAGGATCTCCGAGCCGGCGATACCGCGGCGAACGAACGGCTCGTCGGCCCTCTCCTTCGCGTTGCTGAGGACATGCGGGCCCTCATCGACGAGCGCAATCGAGTCACTGAGCTCACTGTCGGACTCCACCGGGTCGAGATGTCCCTCATCCCTTCAGTAACCCGCCGTGAGGCGCTGGCCAACGCCCTCGTCCATCGCGACTACTCGGCCCTGGGCCCCACGCGCGTGCAGATCGACGACGCGGAGTTCGTCGTCGGCAATCCTGGCGGCCTGCCACCTGGGGTGACGATCCACAACATCCTCGACGAGTCCCGCCCCCGAAGCCCCATCCTGGCTGACGCGTTCAAGCGCGCTGGCTTGGTCGAGCGCAAGGGCAAGGGGGTCAACGAGATGTTCGAGCAACAGCTCCGGGCGGGTCGTAGCGCCCCCAGCTATGCGCGATCGACGACGGATTCCGTGCTGGTGTCGGTTCCCCTCGGCACGGCCGACCTTGATCTCGTGCGCTTTCTCCTGACGTTCGAGAACGAGCGGCAACGTGCGCTCGGGCTGGACCACCTCCGTGTTATCCACGAGATCAAGGCGCTGGGTTCTGCCGCCCCCACCGAGCTGGCCGACGGCTTGGCGATGCTCCCGGCCACGACTCGAAGCATCGCCACGCAGCTCGTGGAGCTGGGGATTGTGGAAAGCCGGGGGGTTGGTCGAAGCCGTCGCTTGCACCTCACCCCGCGGTTCTACGATCTCGCTCAGGACCGGACGGCCTACGTCCGAGTCAAGGCGGCCGATCCTCTCCAGCAGCAACGGATGATCCGGGACTATGTCGATGCCTACGGTGCCATCACACGAGGTCAAGCAGCGGCCCTGTGCCAGCTGTCTCCAGGGCAGGCGCGGAGTCTGCTGAAGCGACTGGTGGAGGCCGGCGATCTCAGAATCGTGGGGGAGCGGCGCGGAGCGAAGTACGTCAGGGTGTGACCGGCTCATCGGAGTCTCGTGCTGCCCGGGCACTGCGCCCTGCAGGCGTGTCCCGTCAGTGGCCCGTGACAGAGTGAGACGGTGACCACGCGCGGCATACCGGAGCACCCGCCCTTCACCACCGCATCGGAGCGGGAGGTGTGGGAGCGACTGCTTGCCCAGGCGCCCGGCGACTGGACCATCCTCGCCAACCTGCGCCTCACGACAACCCGCCAGGACCATGAGCTCGACCTCGTCGTCCTCATGCCCGACGTCGGGATCGTGGTGGTCGAGGTCAAGGGCGGCAGCGTGCACGTCGACGCGGACGGCTTATGGCGTCAGACCGCACACAGTGGCAGCACCCGTGCCATCCATCCGGTCGAGCAGGCCCGCGACGGCAAGTACGCGCTGCGCGACTATGTCGAGGCCGACCCGCGCTGGCGGGCTCAGCGGTCCAGCCGCGTCCGCCTCGGGCATGCCGTCGTCCTGCCCTACACGACCCTCGACGACGACTTCGCCACTCCCGACTGCCCGCGCTGGATGGCGCACGGCCGGGGTGACCAGGGCGACCTCGCGGGCCGCCTCTACGACATCGCCGCCCACCAGGAGAGCCAGTACCGCGTCCCCACAGCCGATGATTGCGCGCTGATCGTCGAGATCCTGCACGGCCGCAACCTTCCTCAGCGCGACGTGCTCGCCGCCGCGGAGGAGCGGGAGCGCGATGCCGAGCGCCTCACGGTCGAGCAGGCCACGCTGCTTGGAGTCACCCGCCTGCTGCACCGCATCGAGGTTCGCGGTGGAGCGGGGTCCGGCAAGACCACGCTGGCGCTGGCTCAGGCGCGGGAGCTGACCCGCGGACGTGGTGATGACCGTATGCCGCAGCGCGTCGCCTTGGTCTGCTACTCCATCGGCTTGGCGAGCTATCTGCAGAGGGTGACCGGCGCTTGGGGCAAGAAGCAGCGGCCGGCGTTCGTGGGCACCTTCGAGGAGCTCGCGGCGTATCTCGGCGTGACCGAGTTCGCCGACCGCGACAACTCAGGCTTCTGGGAGGATGAGCTGCCACGTCAGATGCTGGCGCTTGCCGGGCAGCTGACGGTGAAGTGCCGGTTCGATGCGTTCGTGGTGGATGAGGCGCAGGACTTCGCGGACCTGTGGTGGCAACCGATCCTGGGCAGCATGCGCGACGAGAGCTCCAGCGGGCTCTACCTCTACAGCGACCAGAACCAGCGCGTCTTCGCCCGATTCGGCTCCGCCCCAGTGCCTCTGGTGCCACTCGTCCTCGACCACAACCTGCGGAACACGCGGCAGATCGCAGAGGCGTTCGGCCCGCTCGCGCCGATGCGGATGCAGGCGCGCGGGGGCGACGGGCCGGAGGTCCGCTTCGTCCCGTGTCCTGCCGAGGACGCCCTCGACACGGCTGACGGCCTCATCGACCCGCTCATCGACGACGGGTGGCGTCCCGAGGACATCGCTCTTATCACCACGGGTCGGCGGCACCCCGAGCACGTCGCGCTGCAGGAGAGCGTCGGCCAGAAGGGCTACTGGGACACGTTCTGGGACAAGGATCTTGTGTTCTACGGGCACGTCCTCGGCTGCAAGGGGCTCGAGCGGCGGGTCGTCGTGCTCTGTGTCAACCAGTCGGGGTCAGCGAACGGGCGCGCGAGCGGCTCTATGTCGGACTTTCCCGCGCCACTGACCTGCTCATCGTCGTGGGTGACCCTGCGGTGGTCGAAGCTATGGGAGGTCCTGAGGTCGCTGCTCGCCTGGGAATCACCGGCCGCTGACTCGTCGCGGCAGGGCCGCATCATGAGTGCCGGAGGAAAGCCAACGTGCGCACCTGAAGACCTCCCGCTGAGAGAGCGCCACTCGATCAGAGCAGAAGGCCGATCGGGACGGCCAGGAGCCGCTCGCCCAGCGAATAGCAGTCGCTTCCCGCGTGCACGACGAATCCGTGAAGGAAGCGCTCCCCGAGCTGATCTCGAAGCCATGCCAACTGCTTCGCGTCGGCACCAGAGGCGCGCCGAGCGTGCTTGACCTCCACGCCAAAGATCCCAGCAGGCGTCTCGATCACCACATCGATCTCGCGCTCACCGGCACCCGTGCGCAGGTGCATCAGTGTGGCGCCCACGAGGTCGGCCTGCGGCCGAAGCTGCTGGGCGACAAAGGATTCCAAGAAAAGTCCCGCCCCGGTTGGGTCCGTGGCGAGGTCATCCGCAGTCCGGCCCGCCAGGGCCAGGGCGAGAGCGGTGTCAGCGAGGAATCTCTTGGGATAGAACGTCAGCCGCTTGAGCCTCTTGGTCTCGTATGCCGGCAGCCCGGAGGACAGGTGCACGCGCGTCAGGAGGTCGTCATAGTGCTTCCACGTCACCTTGCTGACGTCGGCCGCCTCCCACACGCGCTGATCCGGCACGGCCTTCCCGGTGAGGGTCGCGAGGACGCGCATCGTCCGCAGCAGACGAGTCGAGTCCCGGCCCTCCTCGCCTGCCCGCTGGGACACCAGGCTTGCGTAGCCGTCGAGGAAGAGACGGGGATCAGGCATGTCCCGAGCCGCGGGAAAGCCCGCCCGGCCCATCTGCGAGATCGACATCTGCGCAGAGACCTCGGAGCCGACGCTGGGCCTCCACCCAGAGGTGACTCGCTCAAGGAAGGTCTCCTCACTTCCTCGGCCGTCCAACTCACTCGCCGTCATCGGCCTCATCACGAGGCGCACCGCCCTCCCGGCGAGCGGATAAGTGGGGCCGTATGCCGCGGGCTCGACACTGCCGGTCAGAAGGAACCGTCCGGGCCGGGGGTCCGCGTCGACAATGCGCTTCACCGTCCACAGGAGGTCGGGACCTGCGAGCTGCCACTCGTCGATGAGGACGGGCGGGACGAGCGAGCCCAGATAGCTGTCGGCATCCGCGCGGATCTGGTCAAGGTCGCGCGGGAGCAGGACGGAGGACCCGGCACGTCGACTCGCAGTCGTCGTCTTGCCCACCGCCCGCGGACCGTCGAGCACGACGACGGGAGCACTGGCTAGCGCGTCGCGGAGGGACCGATCGACGTGGCGAGGAAGATATCTGGGCGGGGGGCGCGACATGCAAAAAAGTATACTCAGCCACCGGATTTACGGATACTCACTATTCGTTTTCGCACGAACCGAAGAGGGTCGGGCGGGCGAGGTAGCGCACAGCAGTCCCGCACCGGAGGCGGCCCTGAGAGCTCGGGGCCGCTTCTGCACTCCCCGGTGGGCGGGACCCAAACCGGCACCTCACATGAGGGCGGCCGTCGTGCCATCGCTCTCCATCAACGACGTCACCGGCACGCTCAGCACGACGACCTCACTGCCCGCGGTGGCCACCGCTGGGACGTCCCAGAACTTCGAGTACTCCGTGTGCAGGGCAGCGAACACCAGGCGCCGCTGCCAGTTCGACCCGTCCGAGGCCCACGCCTTCGCGGGATCCTCGGGCAGCACGGGAGCCCCGTCGTCGGCGCCCTCGGTAACCGTTTCCCGCTGTCGCTCCTTGGCGTAGACCAGGGCCACCGCGAGCGAGGCCGCCGCGGCGATGGCCACGAACGCGGCGAGCAGGGGATGGGACTCCCGCAACCCCTGCAGCGCCGCCAACGCAATGGTCGCCAGCTGCAGGGTCACCGCGGCGGCGATGAGGGCATTGGAGGCCAGGAACCCCCCGACGGTGACCTCCGAGGTCTTCGGCCCGATGACCTTGACGAGCACGAGCGCGAGGGCGACCCAGGCCGCCGAGATCAGCCCGGCCACCGTCATCAGCCCGAGCGCACCCTTGGGTGCATCCCCGACCAGGGTCGTGAAGAGGTCGGTGCTCTGCAGCAACCCCGTCACGCCCGCGACCGCCACCGTGATCGTAGACACCCAGGAGTCGTCGAGCGACCAGGTGGCCTCCAGCCCCTTGATGGTCGAACCCAGCCCGTATGCCGGCGGATCCGCGAGGTCCGTCCATGGCGGGGTCGGGCCGGTGAAGCTTCGCTGCTCCGCTGGCAGGTTCAGCGCGCGGATCCGCTCGTCGACCACGGCCTGCAACGCCTCGTACTGTTTCCTCCGGGCTTCTATCGACGCCGGGTCGCGGAGCGTGTCGTCTTGAACTCGCAAGGCACCCACCCCGAGGTTCCACAGGTACGCCCCCAGGCACACCGCGAGCAGCCCGGCCACCCAGAGTGGCCAGGTCGGCGTCGTGGACTCCGGCGGCTTCACGGTCACCGCCGGAAGCCTCTGTGTGCCATCGGTGAGCGTGAAGGTCCGCTCGCTGAGCGCCGCTTGCGGGAAACACGCCTCCTCGATGGTGAGGGTGACCTTGGTCGCCAGCCCGGCCGCGAGCGTGCGCGGAGCAATCGTGGCGTTGCAGAGGTCGGCGTCATCGCGGACCCGCGCATCGAGGGTGACGAGGGTGGCCAGCGAGTTCGTGATCACCACGGAGGCGGTGACCGAACCGTCCTCGGCGCGCTCGCCGGTCAGCGAGTCGGAGTCGAGGGTGAGCCCGCCCTCGGCCCAGGCGGACCCAGCGAAGAGCGACCCACAGAACACCACGGCGAGCAGGACCGCGCGTGGCCCCGGCCATGGTCGACGTGCCATGGGTCAAAGATCCTCGCCCGCAACCCGGCGCGCAAGACCCCCGCGCGTAAGACCCCGGCGCGCAAGACCCAGGGGCACCCTCAGCCCAGCGCCGCGCGGACCTTGTCGATGACCGCCTGCTCTGCCGGAGCCACCCCGTGCGAGGCCTGGGCCACTTGGTCGCAGGCCGCGAGGATGACGTCCCGGAAGGCATCCGAGGCCGCCTGGTCCTTGCCGCCGAGGATTCCCCGGGCTTGGGTCAGCGCGCCAAGCACCTGCGCCTCGACGCTCGCGGCGTCACCTGTCGGCGGGCTGGGGAAACCACCGGAGCGGAGGAGCTCACCGATCTCCGGCGGAGCCGCGGAGAGCGCCCGCGATCCCGCCATACTCTCCTTGAACATCGCAAAGAACCCCGGGTCGGCCTTGGAGACCAAGGCCATCGCGCCAAAGGCGGCGGTGCGGATGGTGTCTCGCTCGGTGTCTGTGTAGTCGGCCATGACCTCAGCCTGGCACAGGCGCCTACGAGCAGATGGTCTGCACGGCCGTGGTGAACCGGCCGAGCGCATCGGCGAACTGGCCGAGATGGGCCGAGGCCGCGGCCGCGTCGAGGCCAACCACCGTCAAGCTGGCGGTCTTGAGGTCGGCGAGGATCGGGACCGCGTCGATCGGAACTCCGTTGACATCCGCCCCCGAGAACGCCTTCTCGAAGTCGGCTTGGGTCACCTTCCCCTGATTGGCGAGTCCGCCGATCGTCGTCGCCTTCATCAGGACCGCGGAGGACGCGGCGCACTCCGCCGACGCCCCGCCATACTTCTTCACGGTGACGGCGGCCGGGGCCGGCGTGCTCGGGGTTGGGGTGGGTGTCGCCGACGGGGTCTCGCTCGGACTTGCGGCCGGAGTCGAGGGCGCGCTGGCCGAGGGGCTGGCCGCCGCCGGGGTCGAGGTGGCGCCACCGGACGAACCGCACCCACCGAGGGCGAGGGCGGCGACAACGACGAGAACTCGGGCAGGGAGCGTTCGCATGCGCAGAAGTGTAGAGACGAACCTGCCCCCTGAACAGAACTTCTCCCCCAGGTGCATCCGTATGCCGTGCAGCCACAGAACACTCCACACCTGGCCGAGTCCTCGGCCCACCCTCATGGAGGTTCCGTCATGCGTGTTCGCCGCCTCGCCGCTTCGGTGGCTGGCTTTGCTCTCGCCGCCACTGCCGCGGTCGCCATCGCCCCAGCCGCCCAGGCCGATCATCACGGCACGAACAGCCTCGCCGCGGTGCTGCTCGCCGACGGCAACCAGTTCGATGGGAACTGGGCCGACTACGACATCGTCACCGAGGCCGCGCTCGCGGTCCTCGCCGCCAAGCCGGACAGCCCGGTCAAGGTGCTCACCGACGGCACCGTCCCGCTCACCGCGTTCCTCCCCAACGACCGCGCCTTCCGACTCCTCGTGCACGACCTCACCGGCAAGACCGCTCCCGAGCCCCAGGTCTTCGCCACTGTCGCGAGCCTCGGCATCGACACCGTCGAGGCCGTCCTGCTCTACCACGTCGTGCCCGGAGCCACGATCACCTCGGCCCAGGCCCTCCAGGCCGATGGCGCTACCTTGACCACCGCGCAGGGCGGCACCTTCAAGGTCGATGTCGTCAATGCCGACAAGGCCTACATCAAGCTCATCGACCAGGACCCCGACGCTGCCAACCCGTGGATCATGCGCACGCGCCTGGACATCAACTCCGGCAACGTCCAGATCGCACACGGCATCTCACGGGTCCTGCGTCCCGTCAACCTGTGACCGATCCGCACACCGGGTTACGATCGCTGACGTGGAGATGCGTTGACCGATCAGGGCCTTGACAGCGGCGCCGACCTGATCCCCGGCCTGCGGGCCGGGGATCGGGCGGCGCTCGCTGCCGCCTATGAGCGGTGGGGTGCGGCCGTCCACACGATCGCCCTCCGCAGCCTCGGCAACCATCACGACGCCGAGGACGTCACCCAGCAGGTCTTCGTATCCGCCTGGCGCAGCCGCGAGTCACTCCGAGAGGGTGTCGGCTCGCTCCCGGGCTGGCTTTTCGCCATCACCCGCAGACGTTGCGCCGACCTCTACGCCGCCCGCGAACGGGAAACCCGCCGCGAGCACAGCCTGGCTCGGCACACGGAACTCACCGCCGCAGGCCCCACCGCCGAGGACGTCACCGACAAGGTCGTCATCGCCGAGGCCCTCGACGCCATGGGTGACCCGCGCGCCGCGCTCATCCGAGCGGTCGTCATGGAAGGCCGCACCCACACCGAGGTGGCTACCGCCTTCGACCTGCCCCTCGGCACCGTGAAAAGTCACATCCGTCGCGGACTGCTTCAGCTCCGCACTCGCCTGGAGGAGGTGCCGCTATGACCCACCCGGACCACGATCTGCTTGTCGCCACTGCTTTGGGTGAGGCAGTGCCGGAACAGGTTTCCCAGCACCTGGAGCTGTGCTCCGAGTGCGGCCCCGAGGTCGAGTCCTTGAAGCAGGTGATCGACATGACTCGCCGTTCCCGCGACGTCGACCTCGTCCCGCCACCGCCCGCTGTGTGGGCGGCCATCGAGGCCGAACTTGACGCTCCGCTCCAGCTCACGCCACGGCATACCGAGGCAACGCCGACCCCGCCACGACACGGCGCACCCCGCCGCTCCCCCTGGTGGCTCGCCGCCGCCGCGGCCGCCGGGATCGCCCTCGGCAGCGGGGTGACCGCCGCCGTGGTCAACCGGGACAGCCCCGCTCCCACACCATCGGTCCAGACCGTGGCGAAAGCCCCGCTGGACACCCTCGACACCAAAACCTCCCGCGGCGAGGCCCGGCTCGTGCGGGTCGGCACCACCCTCGACCTCGACGTGCAGGCCCGCGGGCTGGCCACCGACAGCGGCTACCTCGAGGTGTGGCTCATCAACAGCGACCTCAAGCGCATGGTCAGCGTCGGCGTGCTACCCGCCGGCGTGGAGCAGCAGCGGTTCGTCATCTCCCAGGACCTCATCGACCAGGGCTACGTCATCGTCGACATCTCACGCGAGCAGTTCGACGACAAGCCGGCACACTCCGGAGACAGCCTGGTTCGCGGCACCCTCGCGGTCTGACCTGCCCTGGGGGCTCAGACCTCGCCAGCGGTGAGATGCCGCAGGCTGCGCAACCAGTCCTGGGCGTCGCGGAAGTCCTCGTCGCTGTGGTGGTCGGCCACGCTCGCGGCCTCACCGTCGGCCCGCCGATAGGAGCCGAGGAAGCGGACATCGGCGCAGATCCGCTTGAGCCCCATGAGCGCCTCCCCGATCCGCTCGTCCAGGACATGCCCCTCGAAGTCGATCGAGAAACAGTACGAGCCCATCGAATCCTTCGTCGGCCGAGACTCCAGCCGGGTCATGTTGATCCCGCGGACGGCGAACTGCTCGAGCAGTTCCAAGAGCCCGCCGGCGTGGTCGGAGCGCTGGTAGAGCACCACCGTCGTCTTGTCCGCCCCCGTGGGAGCCGGCAGCGCCCCAGGCCGGGCGACCACGACGAACCGGGTCACCGCACCCTGCATGTCCCCGATATCGTCGGCGAGGATCGACAACCCGTGCATCTGCGCGGCCACGGGTGCGCACACGGCCGCGTCGTACGGGGCCTCGCCGCCGACGAGGCCCTGCGCCGCGGCCGCCGTCGACAGCGCCGGCACGTAGTCCGCCTGCGGGACGTTGCTCGCCACCCAGCCTCGCACCTGAGCCCAGGCGTGCGAATGGGTTCCGATCCGGTGGATGTCGTTGAGCGCGAGACCGGCTCGTGCGCAGAGCACGAACCTGATCGGCACCAGCTCCTCGCCGACGACGACCAGCGGGTCACCGCTGGCCAGCGCATCCAGGGTCGCCGACACCCCACCCTCGACGGAGTTCTCGATGGGCACCATGGCCGCATCGATGGCCCCCTCGCGGAGCGCCTTGAGGGCAGCATCCACCGACCCGTATGCCGTCCGCGCCCCCACGCTGCCCGGCGCCCACGCGTCGAGCGCCATCGAGGTGAAGGTCCCCTCGGGACCGAGGAAGCCGTAGCGCGTCGCCATTGGCCCAGCGTAGAAGGCCACTCCACCGCAGGTGACCGGCACGCCATACGCTGGGACAACCATGAGCATCGACCCCGGCCTCGTCGCCCTCGCCTTCGGCGCGATCTTCCTCGTCGAGTTCCCCGACAAGACCTTCATCGCCACCCTGGTCCTCGCCACCCGGTATCGGCCGCTGCTGGTCTGGATCGGCGTGGTCGCCGCGTTCGCCGTGCAGACCGTCGTCGCCACGACCGCGGGCGGGCTGCTCGGCCAACTCCCCCGCACCCCGGTCGAGATCGCCGTCGTCGTCCTCTTCACCGCCGGGGGACTCATCCTGCTCCGCGGGGCGCGCACCGCAGACGCCGAGGGCCAGGAGGCCGAGGAGGAGTACGCCGCCAAGGCCGTGAAACCCGCCCACGGGCTGCGGGCGGTGACGACAAGCTTCGGCATTCTCTTCCTCGCCGAATGGGGCGACCTCAGCCAGATCCTCACGGCCTCCCTGGTCGCCAAGCACAACGCGCCGCTGTCCATCGGCCTGGGCGCGTTCCTCGCCCTCGCCACCGTCTCCGGGCTCGGCGCGCTGCTAGGCCGCAGCCTGCTCCGCCGGATGCGCCTGGGCACCCTGCAACGGCTCGGCGGCAGCGTTTGCCTGGTCCTCGCCTTCTGGGGGATCGTGCAGCTCGCCCGGGGCGTGTGACACCTTCCAGAGGATGAGCAGGACGAGCAGGTCCTGGATCACCATGAAGTTCTGCAGGAGCAGGCCGAACCATGCCGGCCGCTCGGGATGGGTGAGCCAAGCGTTGCCCCACCACGGGATGGACACCGTGTAGAACGCCGCGATGAGCGCCCCGAAACCCGCGCGTGCCCGGTTCTGCGCGGGCTCGGCACCGAGGACGGCGAAGACGACGACGACGATCCAGTGATGGTGGTGAATCCAGGACACCGGTGAGATGAGGCAGGCGAGCAGCCCCACGACCGCGACCTCACCGATGGAGTCGTGCGCGAGGTAACGCTGCCGGGCCAGCGCGAACCCGGCCACCCCGACCGCCAGCGCCACCACAAGCCAGAACAGGCTGGTCAGCGTCGACTCGCCGAGGAGACGGATGATGACGCCCCGCAGCGACTGGTTCGAGGTGCCGTTGTTCGGTCCGAGCCGGGTCGGGTCCTGCAAGGCGCCGCCCCAGAACTCGAAGGACGCCGACGGCAGGACCAGCCAGCTGCCCAGGGTGGCGAGGACGGCGGTGACGATGGCCGTCGTGGCCTCCCGCCAGCGCCGGGTCACCAGGAGGTGGATGACGAACACCCCGGGGGTCAACTTGATCGACATCGCGAGCCCGATGAGCACCCCGCGAGGAATGTGCCGCAGCCACAGCGGACGGGGCCGTCGCAGGTCCATGAGGCAGAGCAACACGATGAACGCGTTGACCTGGCCGAACCGGATGCCGTCGGTGACCGGGGTGAACCACAGGGCCGGTGCGGTGAGCGCCGCGAGCGCGATCGGCGCCCAACTGCCGAACCCATGGATGAGCCGCCACCCGGCGTACCAGACGATGGCCGTGGTCGCGAGCACCTGGAGGACCGTCCACAGCCAGCCCACCACCCCGAACGGCAGCCACGCCAGCGGGACCGCGAGCAGGGCCGCAAACGGGGGATAGGTGAACGGCAGCAGCTGGGGAGCCTCGGTGAGCGCGGCATAGATCGGCCGACCGGTCATCACCGAGACCCCGGCCTCCCGGTAGACCTCGACGTCGACCTGCCACTGGTCGTACGGCCAAAAGACGAGGTAGCGCAGCACCGTCGGGGTGACCGCGGCGGTAATGATCGCGGCCGCGATGACCCACATCGTCGGCTGGGAGAATCGCGAACGCACGGCAGTCACCGCCCCATTGTCGCAACACGTAGCCTGTGGAGCGTGACCCGCCGAGCCCGCCGCGTTCGCCGAGCCCTCCGCTCGGCCGCCGCCGTGCTCACCGTCCTTACCCTGTATGCCGTCGGCGCGCCGGCCCTTGCCGCCGCGGCCGCCCCCACGGCTCCGGCCCCGCCCACGGCCCCGATGGCCGCCGGACAACCCGGGGCCCTCGTCATCATCGGCACCGGCGGGTTCTCCGTCAACGACCTCGCTCCGGACGCCACCCCGACCCTGTGGCAGCTCTTCCGGGAGGGTGCGGCGGCCGTGACGACGGCCCGCTCGGGGTACTCCACGACCTGTCCGATCGACGGCTGGCTCAGCCTCTCCGCCGGGGCACCGACCGGGGCCGTCCGGCCCGGCCCGGCCGGCTCCGACCCGGCCGAACGCCCCTGCCCGCCCATCCCCACTCCGGCGCTCGCGAGCAGTGGCACCGCGACCCGGGTGCCCGACTGGACGGCATACCAGGAGGCGGCCCGCACGGATAAGGCCCAACTCGGGCTGCTCGGCCAAGCGCTCGCCGAGCGGGGCACCTGCGTTCAGGCGATCGGCCCGGGTGCGGCCGCGGCGGCGGCACAGCCGGACGGCGCGGTGGCCCGGTACGCCGCCTGGAGCCCGGACACCCTGCTCGCCACCCTCGCCGCTTGTCCGGTCTCCATCGTCGACGTCGGCGGGGTGCGCGGACCCGGCAACCTCCCCGCCGGGGAGATCGCCGAGGGCACCCGTGAGGCCCAACTCTCGGCCATCGACGCCCGGATCGGCGCGGTCCTCGAGGCGGGTCCCAACGGCGCCGACTACCTCATCACGAGCATGTCCGATGCGGGCACGGTGCCCCGGCTGCGGCTGGCGATCGCCCGCGGGCCCCGGTTCGGCCCCGGCACCCTGGAATCCACCGCCACCCGACAGCCCGGGCTCATCGTCGGGGCCGACGTCGCCGCCACCGCGGTCTGGCTCGAGTCGGCCACGCTGCCGGAAGGGATGACCGGCCGACCGCTCACCGTCGTGCCCGCGATCGACGCCTCGGACTCCCGGGCCCGGGAGCGGGTCGATGCCCTGGTCGACCTCGAACTCTCCACGCAACGCGCGCACACCCTGGTCGGGCCGTTCTTCTTCCTCATCGGGGGCGCGGCCGTGCTCGGCCTCCTGGTCGGAATGCTGGCCTGGCGGCTCACCCGCGGACGGTTGCAGGGCCATCAACGGTTGCACCGCTTAGCCCGGCTCGAACGGGTGGCCACACTGGCGGCCGGGGTGCCGGTGGCGACGTTCCTCATCTCCCTGCTCCCGTGGTGGCGGGCGCCGCGGCCCATCGTGTGGCTCATCGCGGGCGTCCTCCTCCTGGCCGGGGCCCTCGCCTGGGTGGCCCACTGGGGGCCGTGGGGCCGCCGCCTCGCCGGGCCGACCGCGGTCGTCTGCGCCGTGACCGCGGCCGTCATCGGCGTCGACGTGGTGGCCGGGTCTCGGCTGCAACTCATCTCCCTCATGGGGCTGCAGCCGGTCGGTGGCGGGCGCTACTTCGGGATGGGGAATGTGTCGTTCGCGCTCTTCGGCTCGGCGGTGCTGCTCCTCGCGGCGATCCTCGCCGGGTCACTGCTGCACACCGGCCGCCGCGGCCTGGCCCTTGCCGTCGTCGGCGGGCTCGGTGCGGTGGCCGTCCTCGTGGACGGGGCACCGTTCTGGGGGGCCGACGCCGGAGGGCCGCCCGCGCTCGTCGTCGGTGTCGCGGTGCTCCTCTTCGCCGTGCACGGTGGCCGCCCGACCCTGCGTCGGCTCGCCATTGTCGGCGTCGTCGGGGTGGGGCTCGTCGCGCTGCTCGCGGTGCTCGACTGGCTGCGGCCGGTGCAGGAACGCACCCACCTCGGTGCGTTCGTCCAGCGCGTCGTCGATGGCACGGCCTGGGAGGTCATCGCCGACAAGGGCCGGGCCAACCTGGCCGTGCTCCTCGGCGCCGACCAGGCGCTGGCCCCGCTCGTGCCGGTCGTCGTTCTCGCCCTCCTCTATGCCGTATGGCGTCCGCAGTCGCGCCTCGGGCGTCCGCTGGCCCCGATCTGGGCCCGGCGGCCCTCGCTGCGCTCGGGGATGCTCGCGGTGCTCGCCCTGCTCATCGTCGCGGCGCTGATCAACGACTCCTCGGTGGCCATCGCGGCCGCTGCCGGCCCCCTCGTGCTGCCGCTGCTGGTCAGTCTGCGGTTGCGGGTCGCGGCCCTCGACGAGCGGGCGTCGGCTCCGTCGCGCTCGGCCCGCCGGGGGGAGCCCCGGCCCGCCGCAGCAACCACACCGTCGCCACCCACACGGCGAGCACGAGCAGCGGCGCGACGAACCTTCGGAAGCCCAAGGTGAGCGACTCCACGCCCTGCGTCATACCGGACACCCGGCCCGGCACATAGGCCCAGGCGATCACGAGGAGCCGCGCGGTCGCCAGGACATCGAGCACGCTGGGCACGACCGCGGGGAGCGCGGCCCATAGGAGCGGGTCGTACCAGGGCAGCGAGTAGGACGCCGAGAACGCATATGCCGCCGAGAGCATCCCAGCGATCCACAGCGGCCGGACGCCTTCGGAGACCGGACGGGTCGCCCGCAGCAACAGCACCGCGAGGCCGATCGCGAGCGCAGCGGCGCCCAGGGTGATGACCGAGCGGGCGATCGCATTCGGCAGACCGAGCGCGAGCATCCCCTCGAGGAGTGGCCGCCACGGCATGGCGAGCGAGACGGTCTGCCCGGAGCGCAAGACCTGCACATAGGAGTCCAGCCCGGCCGGGACATGCAGGAGCAGGGCGCCCACGAGGGCGGAACCGACGAAAACCGACGCTCGCCGGTCCCAGCCCCGGCACCAGGCGAGCCAGAGAATGCCGAGGACGGCCACGGCATACGTGAACTTCGTCGCCTCGGCGAGGGCGATCGCTAGGCCGGCGACCGCCGCGGAGGCGACGCCGGTGCCGCCGCGCCAGCTCCAGGCGCGCAGGGCGAGCAGGACCAGGACCGCGGCCACGATATCGAGATGGGCCCCGAGGACGCCGATGCCGACGAGCAGCGGGTTGAGGGTCCAGAGCAGATCGATCCGGCCGTGATGCTCGGCATCGAGGAGCCCTCGGAGCAGGGCACGCCCACCGAGCCAGGCGAGGACCACGACGAGCTGCCACACCCAGACCGCGACCCGCAGGTTGTCCTGCCCCACCCAGGCACACGCCGCGTGCACCAGGGTCGCGAACGGGCCGTACACGCTCGGCTGGGTCGTCCAGGGAGCCTCCACCCGGCTCGCGAGCGGATCGCCGCCCCCCTGCCAGGCGATCGGGGACTCGCTCCACGGGTCCCCGCCCTCGAGCGCGATCTGCCCGTAGGCGAGGTAGTTGAGGTGGTCGGCCGACCCGAACGGCGCGGTCCACAGGATCGCCGCCCCCAGGGTGGCCGGGACCGCCCAGCGGACCGGCTGAACGTGCCCGCGCAGGCCGAGGAGTAGGGCCGCCGCGCCGAGCAGGTAGGCGCTCCAGAGGACGGCCGTGGTCGCGGCCGGGGAGAGGGTGAGCGGGATGGGTGGACCGGGCGCCCACCCGGAGGGTGCGAGGTCGGGGGTCGCCGCGTTCGGTTGGCTCGCGCCGACCAGGAGCAGCAGCCCGAAGGCCGCGGCTCGCAGCCAGGTCATCGGGGGCGACCGCTCGCGGGCCGACGGCGCGGTGCGTTGAGGGTGAGCCAGACGTCGCGGAACTGGGCCGCGCGGTGCAGCACTCCCCGCCAGTCCTTTCCGCTCACCCGGTGCTGGAGTTCGCAGGGGACCTCGATGACGCGCATCCCGGCCTGGAGGATGGCCACGGTGAGACGCACCTCGACCCCCCAGCGCGGCGGCAGCGGCCGGGCGGCCTCGAACGCGGCCGGGGTCAAGGCCCGCATCCCGGAGAGCGGCTGCAGCATCTCGCGGCCGGTGAGCCGGCGGATCCCGGAGCGCGCAAGCCGGACCACCCGGCCGCGGCCGCCACCGGCCTGCTTCTGCGCGGGCAGAGTCGCGATCGCCATGTCGGCGTCACCGGCAAGCACCGGGTCGGCGAGGACGGAGAGGTTGGCCGCGGAGCCTTCGAGGTCCCCGTCGACGAAAAGTATTGCGGCACAGTCCCGGCCGCCCTCACCGGCGAGCAACGCATCAACCCCGCTCTCCAAGGCGGCGGCCTTGCCCCGGTTAACCCCGTGGCGCACCACACGCGCCCCGGCGGCCTCGGCGAGGGCGGCGGTGTTGTCCGTGCTGCCGTCGTCGACGACGACGATCGGTCCGGTGCCGACGACCTGCCGCAGCCCGGCAAGGGTGGCGCCGATGCGGTCGGCCTCGTCCTTGCAGGGCACGACCGCCCCGAGCCGGTTCACCTCAGGGTGACCTGACGGCTCAGCAGGCCGCTGCGGGCCCGGCGTTCGTCAGCGGTGAGCGGGGTCTTCTGGGCGAGGGCGGCGGCGTAACGGTCCCCGAACGCGGCCAGCTCCTCCTCGTAGGCACCGGCCTCCAGGGCCGGGTCGAGGTCCCACACCGGGACGAGCAGCCCACCGGCACGGAAGGCCCCGAGCAGCCGGGTCGGTCCCCCGAGAGCGTCGCTGCCCGCGGCGTGCAGCCGGGCCAGGGCATCGGTGGCGGCATCCTCGTCCTCGCCGAGGATGAGCCGGATGTGGGTGCGGTCCCCGATCCGGACGAAGTACGCCGACGGCAGCGCGGTCATCGCGCTCGTGGGGACGACCGTCTCGTTGGCCCGCTGCAGGGAGGCCTGGGCGTCGTCGTCGAGGTCGCCGGCGGCCACCCAGAAGTCGAAGCCCTCGTGGACGGTAACCTCGAAGCGGCTGTCCTGGGCGAGCAGGTCCTGCAGGCGCGGGGTGTCGGCGTTCACCGCGGGGGTCTGCGTCACCGGGGTGCCGGGGGTGGCGGACAGTGCGGCGAGCAGTGCCGCGGCGAGGTCCCGGGAGGGATCCCCGGAACTCGCGCCGCTCTGGGCGCCGACGAGCACGGTCCCGTCACCACGGTGCAGCGCCGGCCACGCCATCGGCAGCACGGTGGCGACGACCGCCTCGGTGGGCGCGTTCGGCGGGATCGCCGCCGGGTCGAGCGCCACGGTGGCCGTGGCCGCCGGCAGGATCTCGCGAATCGCGACCCAGTCGGTCTCGTTCGGCAGCCCGGCGAACGGCCGTGCCACGAACGGAGCCGCGGCGACCCGCGGCGTGCGCGAGCCCTTCTGACGTGAAGCCTTACCCATGGTCGACCACCCTAGCCCGAGGCCGTATGTCGTTGGCCCACCGCCGGGGGCCGGGGGCGGGCCCGCGGGCCGGCCGGAGGGGGGCGGCTCAGTGCCCGTGGACCTGGGCTCGCACCGCCAGCGGCCGGTTGCTGATGATGACGTCCACGCCAAGATCGAGGCAACGCTGCACGTCGTCGGGTTCGTCGACGGTCCACACATAGACCTGGTGGCCGCGCCGCTGGAAGGCCCGAACCACCTTGGGGGTGCGCAGGTACCGCACGTCAAGCCCAACCCGGGTCACTCCCGCGGGGAGGGAGCCGTCGAAACTCACCGACGGCATACCGAGCTCGATGAGATAGACCAACGGAACCTGGGGCGCGAGCCGACGCATCCGACCCAGCGCGGTGTGCAGGAAGCTCATGACGACGACCTCGAGCCCGTGCGCGGGACCGTGGGTGAGCCCTCGCTCGTGCAGCCGGCCCGCGAGCACCGCCTCGACCTGGCCGCGGAAGCGGTTTGGGTGTTTGGTCTCCAGCAAGGTGAGCAGCGGGGCGTCGCGCTCGTCGTCGCGGATCGCGTCGAGCAGCCCGTCGAGGGTGAGGACCTCCTGCGGGCCGTTCTCCCGGATGTGCTCGGCAAGGCCGGGCCCGACCCCCCACTCGACCGCGCCGAGCTCCGCCAGCGTCATCGCCGAGACGCTGCCCCTGGCCGAGGTGGTGCGGTCCAGGCGCCGGTCGTGCGTGCAGATGAGGTGCCGGTCGGCGGAAAGCCGAAGATCGGTCTCGATGCCGTCGGCCCCGTGCTCGAGCGCGAGTTCGTAGGCGCGCAGGGAGTTCTCAGCCTCGTGGGCGCTCGCGCCACGGTGGGCGATCACTCTGGGCAAGGACACGGCGCCATCCTCGCACTGCTCACTCACACCACGGGAGGCTCTAGCGTTATCAAGATCGTGAGGTTGCCCCCGTTCCAAGAACTCGTCGACGCGCACTGGCGCGAGGTCGCGCGGCTCGCGCATGCCCTGGCCGGACCGAACAGTGGGGATGACGTGGCGCAGCAGGCATGGACGCAGGCGCTCGCCGCATACCCTCGCGTGCGCCGGGCCGACAATCTGCGGGCCTGGCTGCTCACCATCACCCACCGCTGCGCCATGGACCACCATCGGGCGGCGTCACGCGTCACGCCGGTGGCCGAGCCCCCGGAGCACCCGACCTCGGCGGCCCTCTCGACCACGGCGCCCGGTGAGCCCGCACCCGAGCTCTGGGACCGGGTCGCGCAACTCCCGCCCCGGCAACGCGAGGTGGTCGCGCTGCGGTTCGTCGGCGACCTGGACCATGCGAGCATCGCCGCCGCACTGGGCATCTCGAGCGCCATGAGCCGCCGAGTGCTCTCCGACGCCCTGGCCGCCCTCCGACTCGAAAGGGAGGACCTTCGATGACCCTGCCGCCCTATGACCCGCCGGTACGGCCCCCCGTCCTGCCGCGCACCGACCTCTCGTATGCCGTCGAGGACACCGTGGTCGGTCGGCTCCTGCTCGCGGTGGACACCGATGGTGTGCTCCTGACCTGCGCGTATGCCGCGACCCCAGCACTGCAGGACCGGTGGCTGCAGCGGTTGGCCGACACCGTGAGCCCGCGGGTGCTACACCGTCCCGCCGACACCGACGAGGCCCGGCGAGCGCTCACGGCATACCTGAGCGGTGAGCAGCGCACGGTCGCGCTCCCGAGCGCGCTGACGCTCGCCACCGCGTTCCAGCGCCAGGTGCTCACCGCCCTGGAGGGCATCGGCTACGGCGAGCAGGCCAGCTATGGCGCGCTCGCGGACACCATCGGCGCCCCGCGGGCGGCGCGGGCCGTCGGCACCGCATTGGGTGGCAACCCGCTCTGCATCGTGCGACCCTGCCACCGGATCGTCCCGGCGTCGGGCGGCACGGGGGGTTATGCCGGAGGCCCGGAGGCCAAGGCCTACCTGCTCGACCTCGAGGCTCGCGGGCGCCCGCAACCCTAGGTCTTGGCGGGGTGCTCGACCGGGGCGTGCAGGTCACCGCGGGCGGCGAGGTCCTCGACGATCCGGGTGTGCATGGCGTCGTCGATGACGAACTTGCGCCGCCACACCAGCCACGAGGCGACGATGCACAGCGCCGGGACGAGCAGCATGACGAGTTTGACGAGCAACCGGCCACCGTCGCTCACGTCCTGCGGGGTCTGCGCCTCATTGATCCCCGAGAAGATGGCGACCACGCCGACGACGGCCGTGTTGAGCGCGCCGGAGACCTTGTTGATGAACGGCTGGAGCGCGAAGGTCACCGCCCCGTTGCGCTGCCCGAGCCGCCACTGGCCGTACTCGATGGTGTCGGCCTGGAAGACGAGCATGAGCAGCATGACGTTGGAGGCCAGGAAGAAGAGCAGCACCGCGCAGGCGCCGTAGAGGAGCAAGTTGCGTGGCGCGACAAGGAACGCGAGGTAGCCCAGGACCATGGCGACGACCGCGATCGAGAACAGCCGGGGCCGTCCCAGCCGCCGCACGAGCACCGGGAAGAGCGCGAACCCGAGGAGCTGCCCGACGCCGACGAAGATGACGAAGGTGTCGAACACCTTGGCGTCGCCGTAGACGTACTTGAAGAAGTACGGACCGAAGGTGCCGGTGAGCCCGTTGCCGAACATGAAGAGCATGAAGGCCGTGGCCGCCCAGATGAGCTGGTCGTTGCGGGTCACGGTGCGCCACATTTCGCGGACCGTGACGCGCTCCCCGGAGAGGTCGACGTCCCGGCGCTCGCGCACTCCGAGGATGGTGATGAGCAGGCCGAGCACCATGACGGTGGAGCAGGCCACCGCGAGCCACATCCAGGCCTGCACCTGGCTCGGTCCCGCGGCCATGAGCGCGTCGACGAAGGGCAGCGCGCCGGCGACGACGACGAAGAGGCCGATGGTCGCGAACACCTTGGCCACCGAGGCCATCGACTCACGGTCGCTGGGGTTGAGCGAGAGTGCCGGCAGCATCCCCCAGTAGGCGATGTCGTGGGTGGCCCAGGCGATCCCCCAGAGCAGGTTGATGAAGCAGAAGACGACGACGAACTGTCCACCGGTGAGCCCGGTGTCGGTGAAGAGCAGCACGGTGAACACCCCGGAGACGAGCCCGCCCCAGAAGAGCCAGGGCTTGAACTGCCCCCAGCGCGTGTGGGTCGAGTCCACGAGCCCGCCGACGATGGGGTCGAGCACGGCGTCGATGAGCCGTATGCCGAGGAGCACTGCGGTGATCCAGCCGAGGGTGGTGTTGCTCAGGGTGAGGACCTCGGTGAGGTAATAGATGAGCCAGAACGCGATGAGGGTGTACACCATGTCGCGCCCCACCGTGCCGACGCCGAAGAGCCACCGGTTGCGGCGGACGCCCGGCGCGGCGCCCTCCAGGTCGGCGACGGCGGCATGGTCGCCCCCGGCAGCCCCCGGCGGGAGGTGGGGCGTCGCGGTCATCGGGTGCGCTCCGCCTCGGCTTTGAGACGGCGCAGGGTCTGCCCGAGGCCGCGCTGGAGCTCTGCGGTGAAGACGGCCTGACCGCCCATGAACCGGTCGGTGAGCTTGGCCGACATCCCGGAGACGCCGTCGGGGGTTTCGCGGCGGTGGATGACGCGGGTGCCGTTCTCGGTCGGCTCCAGGGTGAAGGACCAGATGGAGAAGTTGTCCTTGACCCGGAAGGCATAGTGCCGTTCCGGCTCGAAGGACACCACCTTGGCCCGGGTACCCCAGAGGAGCAGACCCTTGCGGTTGATATTGAACGTCCGGGTGCCGAGCCGGGCCGGGCCCCCGCCGCGGATCCGGGTGCGGAGCACCTGAGGGCTCAACCGGCCCATGAGCACGGGGTCGCTCACGAGCCGCCATACGGCCGCGGGGGGTGCGCTGATCTCGATCTCGGCCTCGAGGATGGGGGCCACCGACGGCCCGGAAACGGAACTCATGCGGGAAACCTAGCCCACGGCCGCGGTGACCCGGTTGTAGGAAAGCAGCCTGCGGGCGGACCTGCGCACGGCATCGATCATCCGCTGGGCCTCCTCATCGTCGTGGGCCATCGAGAGCGAGGTGCCGTAGCCGTCGATGGTCGCGTGCAGTTCACGGGCCGCTTCCTCCACGGTGCAGTCCAGGAGGAACATGCCCCGGGCCACGCCATCGGCGATGATCCCCATCGTCTGGTCGATCCAGATCCGCTCGACCTCGACAAAGTCGGCGGCGACGACCGGGTCGGCTGCGGTGGATCGGAAGTACTCCAGCCAGAGTGTCCAGCTGTAGCGCCGGTCCGCGCTGTCCTCGCCGATGCTCAAGCGGATCGTGAGGTCGATCTGGTCCCAGGGGTCGTCGACGTCGGCGAGCGCCGCGGTGAGGATGTGCGCCTCTTCGCGGACGTTGTAGCAGAGGCCGGCGCGGCGCAACTCGTGGATCGTCGGGAAGTAGTGCTGGATACTCGCGGTCGGTACGCCGGTGGCCTGCGCGACATCGGAGTAGCGCAGCCGGGCGAATCCGCGCTCGACGAGCATGGCGGAGGCCGCGACGACGATCTCTTCTCGGCTGTGACGTGGTGGGCGTCCGCGTCGCGGTCGGATGGCAGGGGCGGCCTCGGTTGGGCCCTGGCCGCTAGGAGCGATGAGCCTCACGTCGGCTGAGTGTAGGACCGCGGGGAGGGCTCCCGGGCGGGTTCGTCGGAATCTCGCCACGCCGCTGTCGGCGCAGGTACGGTACGGCCCATGGGTCGTGCTGCTCGCATCATCGTGCGGACACTTGTCGTCCTCGTTGTCCTGCTCATTGCCGCGGGAGTCGGGGGCTACTTCTATGCCAAGCCGTTGTTGCTCACGGCGACCGGGTACGCCGCCCACAACGCCTGCGCTGTCGAGCAGCTCGTGGACCGTTCCGATGCTGCGCAGGACCTGCCCCCGAACCCGCTCGTGCCCTACTTGCGCTCCTACACCGACGCCCCACGCACGGTGACCGAGTCCGGCATACTCGGCGTGCTCTCCAAGCAAAAGGCCTGGTACACAGCGGGATTCGGCTGCACTCTGGCGGAGACGCGGCCCAGTCTGCCGGCACCTGCCGAGGTGACCACGGACGGCAACCCCTACGCGACGGCCGACCTCGCCGACACCGGCACCGAGGCCGCCGCACTCGTCGAGACCGCGATGAAGGTCCCCGGCACGCGCGGCGTCGTGGTCCTCAAACGCGGCCAGATCCTTGCCGAGTCGTATGCCGAGGGGTTCACTGCGGTGACCCCGCAGCTCGGATGGTCGATGGCCAAGAGCGTCACGAACCTGCTCGCCGGCCGGCTCGCGCTGGAGGGAAAGGTCACCGTCCAGGACAAGGGTCTGCGCCCGGAGTGGACCGACTCTCGGCGGGATATCACCGTCGATGACCTGCTCCGAGGGACCAGTGGGCTCACCTGGGACGAGACCTACGACCTCGGCACGCCGATCACCGCGATGCTCTATCTCGAGCCGGACATGGCCGGTTTTGCGGCCAAGCAACCGCTCGCGCATCCGCCGGGGACCTATCAGCAGTACTCCAGCGGGGCGACGAACATCCTCTGCGCGACGCTCGCGGACAAGGCCGGGGTGAGCGGACGCGAGCGGGCCAACCTCCCGCGCACCCTCCTGTTCGATCCGCTGGGGACCGGCTCGGCGGTGTGGGAGCCGGACGCCGTGGGAACGCCGGTGTGCAGTTCCTACCTGTGGGCGACGCCGCGTGATTGGGCGGCGATCGGGCAGTTCGCCCTCCAGGACGGGGTATGGAACGGGCAGCGGCTGCTCCCCGAGGGCTGGATGAAGTCGTCCACGACCGCTAAGGCGACTCCGCAGAGCGAGGAGAAGGGGTATGCCGCGGCCTGGTGGGTCAACCGGCAGGCGGATGGCACCCTCGTCGACTCGCGCTGGCCGGCGGACACCTACTGGGCCCAGGGGCATGATGGCCAGCGTCTCGTCATCGTGCCGTCGGCCCAGTTGGTTGTCGTCCGGCTCGGGTTCAGCCCGGAGGTCGAGGCTGCCGATCTCGGGGTGTCCGAACTCGTTGCGTCGCTCGTCGCACTCGCGCCCTGAGGCGGGGCGGCACGGCATACGCTGGGCCCATGGAGAGTTCGACGCTGACCCTCAATGCGCCCGACGGCACCTCGGTGCACATCTACCGGTGGTCGCCGCCGGCGGGGAGCACGCCCAAAGCGGTGGTCCAGATCGCGCACGGACTCGCCGAACACGCGGCCCGGTATGCGCGCTTCGCGGAAGCGCTCACCGCGGCGGGGTATGTCGTCTACGCCGAGGATCACCGGGGGCACGGTCGGACGGCTCCGCGCTCCCCGGCCCGGGGTTACCTCGCTGATGGGGACGGGTTCGATGTCGTCATCGAGGACATGCACCGCTTGACCGGGCACGCACAGAGCGAGCACCCGGGGCTTCCGGTTTTCCTCCTGGGGCATTCCATGGGGTCCTTCCTCGCCCGGGGGTACGCGGCCAAGCACGGTTCGGAGCTCGCCGGGCTCATCCTCTCCGGGACCGCGGGGGATCCGGGGGTTCTCGGGATGGCCGGCGGGGTGGTGGCTGCGGTCCAGAGCAAGCTGCGGGGGCGGCGGCATCCCAGCGGGCTCATGGACATGCTGAGTTTCGGGAGCTACAACAAGGGCATCGACTCGCCCCGGACGAAGTTCGACTGGCTCTCACGCGATCCCGACGAGGTCGATAAGTACGTCGCCGATGAGGGCTGCGGGTTTGTCGCCTCGTGTGGGCTCTACCAGGACCTGCTGCGCGGGTTGGCGTCGGTCAACTCCGATGCGACGGTGGCGCGGATTCCGCGGACGTTGCCGGTGCACGTCATGTCCGGTGACCGTGACCCGGTGGGTGCCTATGGCGCGGGGCCGAAGGCGGTTGCCGAGCAGCTGCGTCGCCTTGGGGTTGCCGATGTCACCGAGCAGCTCTATCCCGGCGGGCGGCACGAGATGCTCAACGAGACCAACCGCGACGAGGTCGAGGCCGGGCTCATCGCCTGGCTCGATGCGCACGTCTGAGGCGATCGTCTCTCACTCTGAACCGCGATTTTCGCGGGGGCGTCGTGTGGGTTACCTTGGGGCATCACCTGACGTTATGGAGTCCATAAGATGACGACGCCCTCGTATGTCGTGGCGCCCCCCGCCGTCCTCGACCCACCCCGGTCGGTACCCACCGTTGTCGACGAGGTGACCGTTCGGCTGGTCGCCGGGGTGGTCCTTGCGGTCGGTGTCGTCGTTCTGGTGAGCGGTCAGTGGTGGCTCTATGGGCTGCTCGCGGTGGACTTCGCGCTGCGAGCGTGGGGCGGCCCGGCCCGCAGTCCGTTGGCCCAGGCGGTGCTCCGCTGGCTGCGCCCCCGGGTGGCGACCGCGCCCCGCCCGACGGCGTTCGCACCGAAGCGCTTCGCGGCTGGCATTGGCGCGGTGGTGAGCTCGGCGATCGTGGGCCTGTCGCTGGCGGGAGCCCCGGTAGCCGCCACGGTGCTCGTCGTCGCCATGATCGCCCTTCCGGGGCTTGAAGCGGCATTCGGTTTCTGCGTCGGCTGCCGGATCTTCGCCGTGCTGGTTCGCTGGGGCCTGCTCCACGATGAGGTCTGCGTCGACTGCGCCCCCACCCGCCGACCGACGCCCGAACGGGTACCCGCCGACTGCTGAGCCCCGGACCGCCACCGACTGCTGAGCCCCAGACCGCCGCCGGCTGCTGAGCCCCAGACCGCCGCCGAATCCGGCCCGCGGCTCCGCAATCCCACCGCTCATCTACGCATGGTGAACCGAACCTCCTTCTCTCCCCCATCCCCCCGCGTCACCTCATGGGTGAAGGCGGGGTCGTGGACAAGGCGGTGGTGCGCCCCGCAGAGGGGGATCGCATGGTCGAGGTCGGTGGGACCGCCCTTGCTCCACGGCGGGTCGTGATGCAGCTCGGTCCAGGCGTACGGCCGATCACATCCCCGGGCCGCGCACTCCGTGTACCGCGTGGCTAGGGCAACCCGTTGCGCTTCGCTGAAGAGCCTTTCCTGTCGGCCTAGGTCGAGCGGGAGTGAGGCCCCGCCGAGGACCGCGGGCAGAATGCCGGCGTTGCAGGCGAGCCGCCGCGCCGCCGACGTCGAGAGCTGATGCCCGGTGTCGCAGGCGACCGCTCCGACACTGGGAACCCCACTCTCCCTGGCCAGCGCCGCGGCAGCTTCCACCTGTTCGAGGGTCATCGTGACGACGACGGTCGCGGCCACCCGGCCCGTCAGCCGGTCGGTCGGCAGGTGCTCGAGGATCTCGGTGAAGGCCCGCCCCTTGCGCTCGGCCCACGAAAGGGCTGCCCAGTCGTCGTTGCGGCCGCCCGGAGCCGTGGCCGACTCGCCCAGCAGTTCGGCGGCGATGGTGTCCTCGGCGCTCTCCTGCGTGAACCTGCGGGCGCGGCGCGGGGCCGTCATGGCCTCGAGCACCTTCTTGAGCGCATGGGCGGCCCCGGTGGGCACGACGAACTCGCCCTTGGTTGTGCCATCTCCGCGGTCATAGAGGGTGATCGTGGCGCACTGATAGGCGCGGCGCTCCTGGTCCACGAGCAGCTGCTCCTGATGGGCGGCCGCTTCGGCAGCGCTCCGTTGGGCGTCCGCCAGGGCTAGGGTCGCCCGCCGGCGCAGTTTGGCCGGGTCGAGCCGCCGGGCATCTCGAACCAGTGCCGCCTCCACCCTGCCGCGGTCGCGCCCGGTGAGGTCGGCCGGGAGCTCACGCATCGCCTGGACGATGATCGCAGCGCTCCTCGCGGAGACCTCACCCGCCCCGAGCGCCGAGCGGGTCGCTTCAAGCCCGCCGTCGAGAGCGGTGGCGAGGGCGACTTGGGCGGAGGCCGATGCGCCGCCCGCATGGGTCAAACCATCAAGCCAGGCCGAGGTCGAGGTAGCGCCATGTCGACGGTGGGCCTCATCGCGGTCGGCGCGCGCGATGAGGCCGAGCTTGACCCCCTCGAGTCGCCGAATGGCGCGCTCGACCTCGGCGACCTCCCCGCCACCGATGAGCCCGGCCTCGGTGGCCACGGCGTCCGCAATGCGGTCGATCTGGCGATGCAGCCAGGCCACTCGCCCCAGCAGAGTGCGGCGCGCACCCTCGGCCACCGCACCTGCGGTTGGCTCGAGGACGGCAACACTGCTCATGCCAAGCATGATAGTCGAACATATGTTCGAACGCAAGCCTTCAACAACACAGTCGGCCCGACGACACAGTCGCCCGACGACAGTGGCCCGACTACAACCGAGAAGCGCCAGCTTCCCGGCCGCCGATCCGCTGAGCGAGCCACACCGGCAGGATCGATAGCACGACGAGCACCACCGCGACGACGTTGACCACCGGCGCCTGGGTCGGCCGGAAGAGGTTGTTGTAGATCCAGATCGGCAGCGTCGGGGTCCCCGGACCCGCGGTGAAGGTGGTCACTACGATCTCGTCGAAGGAGAGCCCGAACGCGAGCAGCCCACCGGCCACCAGGGCCGAGCGCAGCAACGGGAAGGTCACCCGCCGGAACGTCGTCCACGGCCCCGCGCCGAGGTCGGCCGAGGCGAGCTCTAGCGATGTACCCATCCGGCGCAGTCGGGCTGTGACGTTGTTGAAGATGACGACGATGCAGAACGTCGCATGTCCGACGATGATCGTGAAGAGCCCCGCGGAGATCCCCAGGACCGGCGTGAGCACGTTGGAGATTGCCGACTGCAGGGCGAGGCCGGTGACAATGCCGGGCAGCGCGATCGGGAGCACGACGAGGAGGTTGACCACCGAGCGTCCGAAGAAGTCGAAGCGGGTCAGCGCCAGGGAGAGCAAGGTGCCAAGGACGAGCGCGATCACGGTGGCGCCCAGCCCGGCATACACCGAGGTGACCAGGGCTTCCCGAGGACCGGGTGCGGTGAGCGCCGTCTGCCACCACTGGGTGGTGAAGCCCGCGGGCGGCCAGCCGAAGGTCCGGTCGCGGTTGAAGGAGTTGATCCCGACGACGATGAGCGGCACATAGACAAAGGCGAGTACGAAACCGGCGAACGCCCAGAGCGCCCACCGCACAACCCCGGTTGGTCTGAGCATCAGAGGTTCTCCAGGGCGCCGGTGCGTCGCATGGCGACGAGGTAGATGACCATGATGACCACGGACACCGTGCCGAGGGCGGCGGCGAACGGCAGGTCGAGGACGTTGTTTTGGAGCACGGCGGTGCCGAGCATCTGGAGCTTGCCGCCGACGATGGACACCGCGATGTAGTCGCCGAGCGAGAGCGAGAAGGTGAACACGGTGCCGGCCGCGATCGAGGGCCCGAGCGCGGGCAGGACAACCCGCCGGAAGGTCGCCCAGTCGCTGCCGCCGAGGTCGGCCGAGGCTTCCAGGTGGGACTCCGGCAGCCGCTCGAACCCGGCATAGACGGGCAGGATCATGTACGGCAGCCACAGGTAGGTCAGGGTGAGCACGACCGCGACGAACCCATACCCGGGGGTGCCACCAAGGGTGCGCTCGAGCACCCCTTCCGGCTGGAGCATGGCCCGCCAGGCATAGGCCTTGACCAGGTAGGACGCCCACAGTGGCACGAGCACGAGGGCCAGGCCCACCGAACGCCAGCGTGCCGGGACCACCCGCGCCATGACGAAAGCGAACGGCACCGCCAGTCCCACACAGAGCACGGTGACGAGCGCGGCGATGAGCAGGGTGCGGCCGACGATCCCCGCGTAGGTCCCGGTAGCGAGCGCCCGGAAGTTGTCGAGCGAGAACCCCGGCACAACCTCGTTGGTGAAGGAGTCGGTGGTGAAGAACGCGGTCGCGAAGATCGAGGCGAGGGCGCCCAGGTAGGCGACGACGAGCCAAAGCAGCGGTGCGGCGAGCAGCCCGTAGGGCGTCTTGCGCTTCATCGTTCCTCTCCTGAGCTCGTCGGGTTAGGGCCGGTATGCCGTCCGGCCGGGCCCCGGGGGTGGGGCCGCACGGCATACCGGCGATTCGTGGCAGGGGTTGGAGGTGGACTCAGCCGCGGATCTCGGTCCAGGCCTTGGTCCAGGTTGCGTAGTCGGTGCACTTGACGTCGGTCCGGCCGTCGAGGCAGGCCTCGATCGGGGTGTTCCAGTACCAGACCTGGCTGAAGTAGGCCTCGTCCTCGGCGTGGAAGGTCGCGCAGTGGTTTTTGTCGGCGGTCTCCGCGCAAGCCTTCTTGTTGCCGGGGGCCTCACCGAAGTACTCGGCGATGGCGGCATTGGCCTTGGGGGAGGTGAGGTGGTCGATGAGCAGGTAGCCACAGGTCTTGGCCTGGGACTTCGCGCTCAGCATCCAGGTGTCGGACCAGCCGGTGGCGCCCTCCTTGGGGAGCACGGCTTCGACCTTGGCCCCCTCGCCCTTGGCCACGTTGACGATGACCTGCCAGGTGGTGCCGACCGTCGAGGTGCCGGCCTTGAACGCCTGGATCTGCTTGAGGTAGTCGCTCCAGTACTCCCCGACGTTCGCCTTCTGGGCCTTGAGGAGGTCGACGGCTGCCGCGAGCTGCTTCTCGTCAAGGGCGTAGGGGTTCTTGATGCCGAGGTCGGGCTTGGTCTTCATGAGGTAGAGCGCGGCGTCGGCGATGTAGATCGGCGAGTCGTATGCCGTGACCTTGCCCTTCTGGCCGCCGACGTTGTCGAAGACCGCGGCCCAGCTGTCCGGTGCGGGCGAGACGAGGTCGGTGCGGTACATGAGGAGGTTGGCGCCTCGGCCGTGCGGGGCGCCGTAGGCAACGCCGTTGACCGAGTTGTGCTTCTGCATCTTGAGGGACTCGAAGATGTCGCCGTAGTTCTTGAGCAGGCTCGTGTTGATCGGCTCGACATCGCCGGCGGCAATGAGTCGCAAGGTCGCGTCGCCCGAGGCGGAGACGACGTCATACTGCCCGGTTCGCATGAGCTGAACGGCTTCGTCGGAGGTGCCGAAGGTCTTCACCGACACCTCGCAGCCGGATGCCTTCTCGAAGTCGCTGATCCAGTCGACCTTGGGGTCGTTGGAGCCGTCCTCGACGTAGCCGGGCCAGGCCAGGACGCTCACCTTGCCTTCGGCGGTCCCGAGCTTGTCGAGCGGCTTGAGGTCGGGGACCTTCATCCCGCCGGGGGCAGTCGAGCCCGAGCCGGAGGGGGTGGTCGAGGACGACCCGCAGGCGCCGAGGGCGAGGGCGCCGACGGCCGCAATGGCCGCCAGGCGGAGAGGGTTGGGACGACGCACGTTGGACTCCTTTGTCCGAGAGGGTTTCTTAGGTGGTGGGGATGGAGATGAGGTGTTGGGCGGCCCAGTACAGGTCGACCTCGGCGCCGCGGACGAGGCCGTCGGCGGCGGTGCGGTGGCCGTTCTGCTCGAGCGCCGTGAGTCGACCGCCGGCGGCGAGGTCGACGACATACCGGGTCACGGGGCCGGCGTAGACGACCTCGGCGATGGTGCCCCGGGTACGCACGGATCCGGGTTCGGCGCTGACACCTGGGAGGGTGAGGTGGATCTTCTCGGGGCGGATCGCGAACGCCCCGTCGGTGCCGACGACGGCCTGGGCGGCCGCGGCGGTGAGCATGTTGGAGGTGCCGACGAAGCCGGCGACGAACCCAGTTGCCGGGGACTCGTAGACCTCGCGAGCGGTGCCGACCTGTTCGATCCGGCCGGCGTTGAAGACAGCGATCCGGTCGCTCAGGGTGAGCGCTTCCTCCTGGTCGTGGGTGACGAAGAGGAAGGTGATGCCGACTTCGCGCTGGATGGCTTTGAGTTCGACCTGCATCTGCTCGCGGAGTTTGAGGTCGAGGGCACCGAGCGGTTCGTCGAGGAGGAGTACCTGAGGCCGGTTGACCAGGGCTCGGGCGAGGGCCACCCGCTGCCGCTGCCCACCGGAGAGCTGGGCGGGGCGGCGCTCGGCGAGGTCGGCGAGTCGGACGCGCTCGAGTTCGGCCATGGCCCGCGTGCGCGCTTGTGCCTTGTCGACGCCCTTGACCCGCAGGCCGTACTCGACGTTGTCGCGGACCGACAGGTGCGGGAAGAGGGCGTAGTCCTGGAAGACGGTGTTGACGTCCCGCCTGTGCGGTGGGAGGGCGGTGACGTCGGCGCCGGCGAGTTCGACGCGGCCGGCGGTCGGAGCCTCGAAGCCGGCGATCATCCGCAGCACGGTGGTCTTGCCGGAGCCGGACGGGCCGAGCATGGAGAAGAACTCACCGCCCCCGACGACAAGGTCGACATCGTCGACGGCGACGACGGGGGGCGTGCCGTGGAACTCCTTGCGGAGCCCCACCAGCCGGATCGCCGCGGCCTGTCCTTCGCTCATGGGAGCAAAACATATGGGTTCATAGATTTTCTGACAAGAGTCCGCCACACTGCTGCTCATGGAATCGGCCGGGCTTTCGGGCTCCCTGTCGCTGGGTCCGTATGCCGCGGTGTTCGCCCCGTTGGATGCCGAGCGTCGAGCCAGTGCGGTGGCGCGCCGCCTGCGGGACTCGATCACGCTCGGGCTACTCCCCGACGGTGCCGCCCTTCCTCCGGAGGCCGATCTCGGCGAACGGCTCGGCGTGGCGACGGTCACGGTGCGTGAGGCGCTCGCCGCGCTGCGCGAGGAGGGCCACGTGCGGACCAAGCGGGGCCGCGGCGGTGGGTCGTTCGTGTGTGCCCCCGCTGACGGCGGCCGTGCTGCCCTGCTGGCCCGGATCCGCGAGACCGGGCTCGGGGCGTTGCGCGACCTCGCCGACCACTACGCGGCCATCGCCTCGGCCTGTGCCCGGCTCGCGGCCGAGCGCGCCGACGAGGGCGACCTCGCCCGGCTGCGTCAGGTCGCGGCCCGCCGGGACGACGGCACCGGTGCCATCGCCCGGCTCGAAGGCCAGTTCCACCTCGACGTGGCCGCGAGCGCCCAGTCCGCCCGGCTGACCCGCGAGGAGATGGCCGTCCAGGGAGAGTTCGGACCGGTCATCTGGCTCGCTCACTCCCTGGTCGGTTGTGCCCGCACCGCGCGTGAACGGCATACCGAGATCGTCTCGGCCATCGCGGCCGCGGAGGCGGACCTCGCCGCCCGGGCGGCGCGGGCACACGTCGGCGAACTCTTCACTGCGGTCCGGGACCTCTCCATGGAAGCACGGAGGAGACCATGAACGACGCTGCGGCAGTAGTCGACCGGCTTGATGCGATGGCTGCACGGTTGTGGAACGCGATCGAGAGCCTCGCTGCCAACGTCCAGGGTGACTTGGAGTCCGGCAGCCTCCGCCGCACGGACCTGCGGATCGAGGGCCGGTGTCGGGGGCTCATCGACGACCCGGAGAGCATCGTTGCCGGCGCAGGGTTTGTCGCCGCCCCCGGGGTGCTCCGGGACGCCGAATACTGGCTCGAGTGGTGGACCAGCGATGGGTTGCCGGGGACCTCGCGGCGGCTTGCTGCCGAGACCGATCCGGCGGCGGTGGGCTTCCGGGACTACACCGAACTGCCCTGGTATGTCGCGCCGCTCGCCTCGGGTCGGCGGCACGTCACCGGGCCCTATATCGACTACCTCTGCACCGACCAGCACACCCTGACCTTGACCATGCCGATCGAGGTCGCCGGAGGATTCGGTGGCGTGGTGGGGGCGGATGTTCTCGCGGCCCGGGTGGAACGGGAGATCCACGATGTCCTCGACGCCGCAGGGGGCGCCGTCGTGGTCAATGGCGCCGGTCGGGTGGTGGCCTCTGCGGACCCAGAGTGGATCGCTGGGGACCTGGTCCGTGATGTGCGGAGCGCCGTGTGGCGCACGTTCGCGGTGACCGGCCTGCCCATGCAGGTGCTGATCCGCGTCTAGCGGGTCAGACCGCGCAGCGCGGCATCCAGGTCGCCGGCGTACAGCTCGAGGAAACGGCGTTGGTCATGCCCCGGCGCATGCAGGACCAGGTGAGTGAATCCTGCGGTGACGTACGGCTGCACGGCCTGTACGACCTCCTCAGGAGTGGATGCGACGATCCAGCGCCGAGCCACCTGCTCGATGGGCAGGGCATCGGCCTCGGCTTCCATCTGCGCGGTTGAGGTGATCGAGTGCTTCTGCTCGGCGGTGAGCGAGAGCGGCGCCCAGAACCGGGTGTTCTCCAGGGCGGCGGCCGGGTCCGGGTCGTAGGAGAGCTTGATCTCGATCATCGTCTCGACCTGCCCCGGGTCCCGGTCGGCCTTGGCTGCACCCTCGGCCAGGGCCGGTAGGAGCGCATCGGTGTAAAGGCCCATCCCCTTGCCGGAGGTGCAGATCATGCCGTCCGCGACGCGGCCGGCATATCGGGCGACAACCGGCCCACCGGCGGCGACGTACACCGGCACCCGCGGCCCATCGGGTATGTCGTGCAATCGGGCCGAGTGCACCGCGTAGTAGTCGCCCTCGAGGTCGACGCGCTCGCCGGAGAACAGCGCCCGAATAAGCCGCACCGACTCGCGAAGCCGGGCGAACCGCTCGGCGAACTCGGGCCAGTCGCCGGACATCCCGGCGGCGTGTTCGTTGAGGGCCTCGCCGGTGCCGACGCCGAGGACGATCCGCCCGGGTGCCAGGCAGCCGAGGGTGGCAAAGGCCTGCGCGATGACCGCGGGGTTGTAGCGGAAGGTCGGGGTGAGCACGCTCGTGCCGAGGATGATGCGGTCGGTGCGTTCGGCGACGGCTGCCAGCCAGGCGAGCGCGAACGGCGCATGCCCGCCAGTGTCGCGCCAGGGCTGGAAGTGGTCGCTCACCCAGGCGGAGTCCATCCCGGCCTGTTCGGCGAGCGCCCCGAGCTCGACGAGTTCACGCGGGCCGAACTGCTCGGCCGATGCCTTGTAGCCGATCCGCAGGGTCATGGCCGTCACGCTACCGTGACGTTCGTGGAGCAGGCCCGCGCCCCGGACCCGCTGGCCGGGGTGCTCGACCGGCCGGCGCCCCCGGTGTCGCCAGCGGCGGCCGAGGTGATCGCGCTGCGGTGCTTCGGAGTGCGTGGCCGCGCGCGAGCGCTCGCGGGTGAGCGTGACCGCAACTTCCATCTCGACGGTGCCGCGGGCGAGGGCTCATGGATGCTCAAGGTGATCCATCCCGACGAGGGGCCTGGGGTGACCAGCCTGCAGACCGCGGCCCTGCGCGAACTCGCCCGGGTCGACCCGGGGGTGCCGGTGCCGCGCGTCGTCGAGCCGTTGCCCGGCGCGCGGGAGCGGGTGGAGGTCTCACCCAGTGTGTCCTGCGCGGTGCGGTTAACGACCTGGATCGAGGGGGTGCCGTTGTCCGAATCCGCCTCTGTCGGTGCGGAACTCGGCGGGCAGCTGGGGACGGTGCTGGGGCGGATCGACCGCGCGCTCGAAGGACTACGGCACCCGGCCGAGGACCACTTCCTGGTGTGGGACACCGCGCGCGTCCTCACCGATGATGCACGGTATGCCGTCCTCGTCGGACCCCATGCCGATCTCGCCGAGGCCCTGGATCCGGTGCGGGAACGCCTGCTCACGGGGCTCGCGGACCTGCCACGCCAACTCATTCACAACGACCTCAACCCGCATAACATCATCGTCCGGGAGGGCCTCATCGCTGGAGTCATCGACGTCGGTGACCTGGTGCGCGGTCCGCGCGTGCAGGACCCGGCGATTGCGGCGGCGTACCTCATCGATCCGGCGCAGCCCCTGGATGGGCCAGCAGCACTGCTCGCGGCCTATCGCGAGGTCGTGGCGTTGTCGGTGGCCGAGGTCGAAGCCTTCCTCGACCTGGTCCTGGCCCGACTCGGGCTGGCGATGGCGATCAGCCGGCGGCGGGCCGAGCGCCATCCCGGCAACGCGGCATACATCCTGCGCAACCACGAACGTGCCCGGGCGGGCCTGGAGGCTCTCACCCGGCGAGGACTGCACGAGAGCGGGTGGCGACCATGACCGGCGGCACGGGTGACCTCGCGGCACGGCGGGCGGCGGTGCTCGGCCCGGCGTATCGGCTGTTCTATGCGGAGCCGGTCGAGATCGTCCGCGGCGAGGGTGTCTGGCTCTGGGATGCGCAGGGTCGGCGCTACCTCGACGGCTACAACAACGTAGCGTCCGTCGGGCACGCGAACCCGACTGTGGTCGAAGCGATTTCGCGCCAGGCCGGGGTGCTCAACACGCACACGCGATACTTGCACCCGCTCGTCGTCGAGTATGCCGAGCGACTCGTCGCGACCATGCCGGCCGGCCTGGACACGGTGATGTTCACCTGCACCGGTTCGGAGGCCAACGACCTTGCGCTTCGGCTCGTGACGATGGCGACCGGGCGGAGCGGGGTGATCGTTACCCGGACCGCCTATCACGGGGTGACGGCGGCGATCGCGGCGCTCTCTCCCTCGTTGGGGCTCGGGGTTGGGCCGCACGTTCGGGTTGTCGACCCTCCGGTCGGGGGAACCACCGCGGAGGGTGAACGGTTCGCCCGGGACGTCGCCGAGGCGGCGGACGAGCTCGCGGGCGCCGGGCATCCGGTCGCGGCGCTGCTCGTGGACAGCGTGCTTTCCAGTGATGGGCTGGTGCCGGATCCGGTCGGGTTCCTTGAGTGGGCTGCACGTGAGGTGCGTTCCGCGGGTGGGGTGTTCATTGCCGACGAGGTGCAGGCCGGGTTCGGTCGGACGGGTCGGATGTGGGGGTTCGAACGCCATGGCGTCGAGCCCGATGTGGTGACCCTGGGTAAGCCGATGGGTAACGGCCACCCGCTGGCGGGGGTCGTGCTGCGCCGAGAACTGGCGGAGCCGATGGCGGCCCGGACCCGGTATTTCAACACCTTCGGCGGAAACCCGGTCTCGTGTGCCGCCGGGCTGGCAGTGCTCGACGTCGTGGCACGGGATCAACTGGTGGAGCATTCCGCGCGGTGTGGGAGAAGGCTTTCCGAGGGTGTCCGGGAAGTGGCGTCGCGTCATGACGGCGGGGTCGAGGTTCGCGGCGTCGGGCTCTATGTCGCCGTGGAGCTCGCGTCCGGGGAGGCGGCCTCGGCGGTCGTCGACGGGATGCGCGAGCGCGGGGTGCTCATCGCCGCCACCGGCCCGGGCGGGCGGGTTCTGAAGATCCGGCCTCCGCTGGTCATCGACGACTCCGGCGTCGATCTGCTCGTCGGCGCCCTCGATGAGTCCCTCGCCGAGCTCGGAGGTCTCGGCGTCAACGCCGGTTCGTGAACCGCCAGGAGTAGCCATCCGGGTCGGTCACCCGGACGTCGGTCAAACCCCAGGGGCGTTCTCGCAGGCCCTCGGCGAGCCGAATACCGTTCGCCACAAACGCATCTCGCAGGGACGTCACGTCACGCACCTCGACAACGAGCTCGGTTCCGGCGGGGACCGCACGGCATACCGGATCGACGGCCTCGGCGGCGGCCAGACCGAGGCGGACCTCGCCGAATCGGACGCTCGCGTACCCCGCACTTCGGGACGTCAGGGTGAACCCCAGGGCCTGGTAGAACGCCAGGCTGACCTCGAGATCGGCCGCGACGATCTCGACCCGCAGGGTGGCGCCGGTGCCCAGCGACGGGCTCCGCCATTCCTCGGCGAGCAGCCCGTACTCGTAGCCGTCGACCCAGCCGAGTTCGGCATGCCATGAGTCCTGTCGCCCCTGTTGCTCGCGCCGCATCCCGGCCTTCTCCAGGATCCGGGCCGAGGCAGGGTTGTCGGCGTTGCAGGCGGCGATGACCCGGCGCACCCCGAGCCGGTCGAACGCTGCCGTCACGAGGCCACGCGCCACCGATGAACCCACGCCATGACCGGCCGCCCAGGGGGCCACGATGTAGCCGATCCGCGCCTGGGTGCGTTCGGGCAGACCGGGCTGGCCCAGGCCATCGATGAGTTCGAGGAAGCCCATGGCGACCACCTCGCTGGCCAGCTCGGCGACGCAGGAATAGTCGGTGTCGCTCTCGGGGATCGCCCGCCAGTCGGCCCGGAACTGGTCTGGGTCGACCGAGGTGCGGATCATGAACCGGTTGACCTGCGGGTCGTTGCGGAAGGTCAGCAGGGTCTCGATGTCCTCGGCGGTGGCCTCGCGCAAGAGGACGTCGCCGACGGTCATCGGCCACGGGGAGGTGCGCACCTCACCACTCTCCCCGGCGAATCGCTCGCCGGACCGCCAGATCGTAGTGGTCGCGCGCGAAGAGGAAAGGCCCGAAGCCGGTGTAGTCGCGGCCCGCGCGCTGAGGCGTGTGAAAGTTCGACCACGCCACGGTTTCGTCGGTGGCGGTGACCCGCGCTGCGAGCGGCCAGCAGCCAACCTCTCCGCACTCACAGCCGAGCAGCCACAGGTGTCCGGGCTTCGGCCACTGCTCTGGCTCTTCGCCGAGGTAGTAGCGGGCGAGGTCCCCAAACGTGAAGTGCGCCGGCACCAGGCCGGCATACCCACCGGCGGGGGTGAAGGAGCGGCTCTCCTCGAACTCGGTGACCAGGTCCACCAAGGAGCGGCCGTTGACCTCGGGGACGATCTGCGCCGGACCGTCAGTCAGGACGGAGAACACCACGAGATCGGGCATGGTCGAGCCTCTCACACAGGCCCGGGGAAGGGCGGACCTGGAAATTCGCTCCGAGGGGCAGCGATCGCTCGGGCAGACTGGCTGCTGTGCTCCTGACCGTCTCCACCACCCACCGACCGGCCACCGACCTGGTCTACTTGCTGCACAAGCACCCCGACCGGGTGCAGGAGTTCACGCAATCCTTCGGGAGTGTCACGGTCCTCTACCCCGAAGCAACTGAGGAACGGTGCACGGCGGCGCTCATGCTGCGCGTCGACCCGATACTGCTCGCTCGCTCGCGCGCCCGCAATGCCCCAGACTTCAGCCTGGCTCAGTACGTCAACGACCGCCCCTACGCGGCCTCGTCACTCCTCGGTGTGGCCATGGCGGACGTGTTCAGCACCGCACGAAGCGGCCGGTGCAATGCCAGGCAGGAGCTTGCCGACTCGGCGATCCCCTTGGAGATCGTCATACCGGTGCTGCCGTGCCGTGGCGGCGCAGACATCCTGTCAGCTCGTCGAGGTCAAGCTCGAAGGCAGGCCCCCTCGACAAGGACTCGTGCGGCGGCCTGGGCTGCCAGAGGAGCGTCCGGTCGCCCGTCCACCGAGCCGCTCGCCAGCCCACCGTCGAGGAGCAGGGTGAGCGCGCGGGCTAGCGCGTCGGGGTCGGCGGCACCCGCGTCCTCGGCCAGGGAGCGGACCCAGGCACGGACCGCATCCTTATGGGCCAGCGTGCGGTCGTGGATCGGGGTACCGGCTTCGTTCTCGGCGGCGGCGTTGATGAACGCGCAGCCGCGGTAGCCCTCGCGGCGGCAGGCGCTCCCCAATGCGTCGAACATGCCGACCAGTTGGTCGGCCGGCTTGGGGCCAGCGGCCAAGGCGGCGGCCACCAGCTGCCCGGTCCAGATCTCGTCGACCTTGTCCAGATAGGCCAGGACCAGGTTGTCCTTGGCCGGGAAATGCTTGTAGAACGTCGCCTTGGCCACCTCGGACTCGGCGATGATCCGGTCCACTCCGACGGCCCGGATGCCGTGGGCATAGAACAGCCGGAAGGCCGTGTCCAAGATCCGCTGCCGGGTGGCGCTGACCGGCGCGGTGAGCACGGCTCGGGCCGGGGCAGTTCTCATCATGGGCTCACCTTACCTTGCGAATAGACAGATCTGTCTGTTAGTGTCGCCAGCGGGAACAGACAGATCTGTCTGTCTTGTCGAGTGCAAGGAGCACCTCTCATGAAGATCGCAGTTCTCGGCACCGGAGGAGTCGGTCGGGCCATCGCCGGCCGCTTCGCCGAACTCGGCCATGACATCACCATCGGCACCCGCGACCCCCAGCGCACCCGTGCCCGCACCGACAGCGACGGGATGGGGAACCCGCCATACTCCGTGTGGGCAGGCGAGCACGACGGTGTCCGCCTCGCCAACTACCCCGAGGCTTCTGCTGGGGCCGACGTCGTGGTCAACGCCACCTCGGGGAGCGCCTCGCTCGAGGTGCTCGCCGCGGCAGGGGCGGACAACCTGTCCGGCAAGGTGCTCCTGGACATCGCCAACCCGCTCGACTTCACCGCCGGGATGCCGCCCACACTGTTCGTCAAGGACACCGACTCCCTCGGTGAACAGATCCAACGAGCGTTCCCCGCCGCCAGGGTCGTCAAATCGCTGAACACCCTCAACGCCAACCTCATGGTCCGGCCCGACCTGCTGCCCGAGGGCTCGAGCGTGTTCGTGTCCGGCGACGACGCCGACGCCAAGGCCCTGGTGACGACGCTGCTCACCGAGCTCGGTCACACCGACGTGATCGACCTGGGCGACCTCAGCACCGCTCGCGGTACCGAGATGCTGCTCCCGGTTTGGCTCCGCCTGATGGGTGCTCTCGGCACACCGATGTTCAACTTCAAGATCGTCCGCTAGGTCCATCGAGCACCGAGGACACGGCCGAGCGACGTCGCGGCCCGCTCGCTCGCTTTCCTCCCGCTCTCGGCGCCGACCCGGCGTGTATGCCGTGACGCAGCCTTCAGGGCGGCGTATCGACCAGGCGGCCTCGACTTCTACGGGGTACATGACATCTACTCGAAGACGAGTAGATGTCATGTAGGTATGGGCAACCGTTCCGCATGTAGCGGGCCAACCGTCTCAGCCCCGAACGACCTCGATGTCCCCGGAGGTCGTCTCAACGACGATGCGGTGGGTTGCGCCTGGGGCATTGACCAACTCGTTCGTCACGTCCCCGGCCGCGGTGGAAACCTGCACGGCATACGCGGTTCCGTCGTTCGGGAGGACGAGGCGGATGGAGCCGCTGGTCGACGTCACGACCACCGACTCGGGGGCGGTGCTGAGCCGCAGGTCCACATCACCCGAGGTGGCCGTGACGGTGACCCGTTTGGCGGAGAAGACACCACCGATGACATCACCGCTGGTCGTGTCGACCTCGAGGTCCCCGTCAAGTCCATCCACGGAGATGTCACCTGAGGTTGTCCGGACGCGCACGGGTGTCCCCTGGGGCAGGGCAAGATCCCAACTCGTGGAGCAGTCCCCGAACAGGGAGAACGAGCACTCGTCGACAAGCGACACCCGTTCACCGTCGACGGTGCTGCCCACGGTGGGCTTGATGAAGGCCCAGCGCAGCCGCGCGACGGCTGACGGTCCAGCGGCGGCCTCGGGGCGTACGCGTACGTCCCCTGGTCCGGCCGTGACGTCGAGGGCGCTCACACCGGTGGGCAGGTTCACCGTGTGGGTGTCTGTGCGGGAGTGGGTGTAGCCGGCTACGGACATGGCGCTGCCACCGACGGCGAGGCAGGCGACGGCGACGCCAAGCGACTTCAGCACGCGGTGATCGGACATGGTGGTCCTCACGAGTCGTTTCGGAGGTACTGGAGGACGGCGAGGACGCGGCGATGATCGCCGTCGGTGGGCGCCAGGTCGAGCTTGACGAAGATCGAGGACACGTGCTTCTCGACGGCCCCCTCGGTGACGACAAGTGCCGCCGCGATGCCGGCGTTGGCCCGGCCTTGGGCCATGAGGGCCAGGACCTCCCGTTCGCGGGGGGTGAGCCGCGCCAACGGGTCCTTGTGCCGAGACCGGATGAGGAGCTGGGTGACCACCTCCGGGTCGAGCATCGTCGCCCCGGCCGCCACGGAACGCACGGCGTCAAGGAACTCCCGGGTGTCCGCGACCCGGTCCTTGAGGAGGTAGCCCACCCCGCGGGGCCGGCTCGCGACGAGCTCGGCGGCATACTCCTCCTCGACGTACTGGCTGAGGACGACGACGGCGGTGCTCGGGTGCATCTCGCGGACAACCAGGGCGGCGCGGATGCCCTCCGAGGTGAAGGTCGGGGGCATCCGGACGTCGATGACGACGAGGTCGGGACGATGCTGGTCAACGGCGGCGAGAAAGGTCTCGGCGTCGCCGCAGGCCGCGGACACCAAGAACCCGCCTTCGTGCAGGAGCCGGACCAGCCCTTCGCGGAGCAGGACTGAGTCCTCCGCGATGACCACGGTCGTCGGGTTCATGAGGGCCTCCGGGTGCGGTGGGGCAGGTTGGCCGTGACGACGGTCGGGCCGCCCGGTGGAGAGTCCACGGAGAGGTTGCCGTCGACAGCCCGCACACGCTGCCGCAGTCCGGTCAGACCGGTGCCGCCGGCCGGATCGGCCCCGCCGCAGCCATCGTCCGACACCCTCACGACGAGGTCGGTGCCTGCTCGGCGCAGGCTCACCGTGACGGCCGCGGCGTCGGCGTGCTTGACGACATTGGTGAGGCACTCGGAGACGCAGAAGTAGGCGATCGCCTCGGTGGTCGGGTCCAGCCGTCCGACGCCCTCGATGTCGACGGTCACCGGGACACTCGTGCGGGCAGCCAACGCCGAGATGGCGGCATCGAGCCCTCGGTCGGTGAGCACCGGTGGAGCGATCCCGCGGGCCACGTTGCGGATCTCCGCGATGGCCTCCTTGGAGGCGGTGTGGGCCGAGTCGAGGAGCGCCCTGGCGTGAGCGGGGTCCTCGTCGAGCCACTCGCGGGCCCTGCCGAGGTCCATGGCGATGGAGACCAATCGCTGTTGGGGTCCGTCGTGCAGGTCTCGCTCGATCCGTCTCCGTTCCTCCTCGACCGAGTCGACCGTGGCGGCGCGGTCCTCGGTCAAGGTGTCGACTCGAGACGCCAAGGCCGCGATCGCATCCCGGGGGTCTGGTCCCAGGAGCCACCGCGCCAAGGCGACGTCGACGCAGGTCAGCCTGGCGGCCACGAGCGGCGCGAGGACGAGGACGAGACCGGCCATCCCCGCAAGCAGCCAGATGTCGGCGCCGGCCGGGACCCTCAACCACGGCAAGAGCCGGATGCCACCGGGTGGCGCGATGCCCGGAAGGAACGCGGTGAGGAGAATGGGGAGGCAGGCGCCGAGTACCGACATGACGACTGCCCCGATGAACGTCGCCCACAGAGAACAGATCGCGGCGTATGCCGTGGCGCGCCACCGGGCGCGGTCGAGCAGGAGCCGCCGCCACGACGTGGTGTGCTGCTGCGCGTTGGGCGGGTCGATCCGCACTCCCAGGAACGCTTCGAGGCGGACCCGCTCGGCCTGACCGAAGAGCTCGGCGAACCACAGCGTGGGTACGAGGATCAACGCTCCGACGAAAGCGAGGGGGAGAGTGGACACTCCGGTGATGACGAGCACGACGATTCCGAGCGCAACGAGTCCGACCGGCATGTCGAGCACGAGGAAGACGACGTGCCACCACCCCGCCCGCCAACGAGACCGGGGAGGTGACGGAGTGGAGGACAGGCCGGTCACGGCTCCAACCTACGAAGCCTGGCCAGTGAGGGGAACCCTGACAGCACCACGGTGGTGGTGGGGATAACCCCAGGGTCGTTCCGGGAACCTGCCCCACAGCCCAGACCCACCCCACGGCCCAATGCTGGGAGGTATGCCTGAATCCACTGTGGAGTCCACGCTCGCTCCGACCTCGACCGCACCTCCAACTCCACCCCCGCACCCCCAGTCGCGCTTTACGGCGTGGTGTGTCCGCCACCGCTGGCTCGTGCTGGCCCTGTCGGCGTTGCTCGTGGCCGGCGGGGTTGTCCTCATGGGAGATGGGCCGCGAACGATGCCGGCCAGCGACCAGCTCGTCGGGGACTCCGCGGTCGCTAATCGCCTCACGGCGCGCCCCGGACTGGCGAGCGAGCCGACCGAGACGGTCATCGCGACCAGTCGGCGCGGCCCGCTGGACCCGCAGGCTGCGACCGATCTGGGCAGGGATCTCGCGGCCGCGTATGTGGGTGCCCAAGGAGTCGCGGACGTCGGCGCCCCCTTCCCCGGCCAGGACGGTCGCAGCGTGGTGCTGCCGGTCGTCCTTCGAGCTGACTCCGACGCGGCGACCGCCTTGCCCGAACCCGATGAGGTGGTCGATCCGATGCTCGCGGCCACCCGGGCCTTTGCCGCGGCACACCCGGAGGTGGAGGTCGGACAGATCGGCGCAGGGTCGATCACTTCCGAGATCAATGCCACGCTCGGCGCCGACTTCCAGCGGGCCGAGCTCATCAGCCTGCCCGTCACGCTCCTCGTGTTGCTCTTTGCCTTCGGTGCGGTGATCGCGGCCGGGGTGCCCCTGCTGCTCGGCATCGGCAGCGTCGCTGTGGCTCTGGGCGTCACCGCGGCTGCCTCACGGGGGCTCGTCGCGGTGGACCCCAATACCCAGAGCCTGGTCCTGCTCATCGGGCTCGCCGTGGGCGTCGACTATGCCCTGTTCACCATGCGCCGGGTGCGTGAGGAGCAAGCGGCGGGCGCCTCGGCCAGGGACGCCATCGCCATCGCCGGGGCGACTGCCGGCCGGGCCGTCGTCATCTCGGGGCTCACGGTGGTGGTGGCGATGTCGGGCATGCTCGTCGCGGGCGGGCTCTACACCTCGCTGGCCCTGGGCGCCATCCTCGTGGTCCTCGCTGCGGTGTTGGCGGCCGCGACGACCCTGCCGGCGCTCCTGGCGGTCCTTGGCCGTGGGGTCAACGCGTTGCGGCTCCCGTTCACCAAGCGACGCCAAGCCAAGGAGGGGTCGCTGGACTCCGCATGGGGTCGGCTCGCCGGCCGGGTGGTCCGACGCCCGCTGGCCTGGACGCTGGCGTGCGGCGCCGTGCTGATCGCACTCGCCGCCCCGGCTCTGGGCATGCGAACCTCGCTCGGTGGCATCGAGACCCTGCCGCAGGACCTCAAGGTCGTCGCCGCCTTCACGCAGCTCGAGGCAGCCGTCCCGACCGATGGCACCGCGGTGCAGATCGTCGTCGAGGCACCGGCCTCGGCCACCGCCCGGGTTGACGCTGCGCTGCAGGCCGCCGCGACGACAGCCCGGGGGCTCGAGCACGTCTCCGGCGTTGCGGACCAGGTGCGTCGGTCGACCGATCAGGCCGTGAGCGTGCTGGATGTGGGGTTGGCGCTGGACGCTTCGGACGAGCGAATGCCCGCCCTGGTCGACACCGTGCGGGATCGCCTCGTGCCGCAGATCCAGAGTGACCTCGCCGGGGTCGACGGGGCGTCCGTGCACGTGGGAGGGCAGGCCGAAGCGACGGATCTCGGCGCGTGGATGGACGGCCGGCTGCCCTGGGTCGTCGCCTTCGTCCTCGTGCTCACCCTCGTCGTGATGACGGTGTCTTTTGGCTCGCTGTGGCTCGCCGGGGACCAGCGTGGCGCTCAACGTGCTGTCGGCGGGCGCGGCATACGGGGTCCTCACCTTGGTCTTCGGTGGGAGCTGGGCCGAGGGGCTGCTCGACTTCACCTCGACCGGCGCCATCGCATCATGGCTGCCGATGCTCATGTTCGTCGTGCTCTTCGGCCTGTCGATGGACTACCACGTGTTTGTCCTCAGCCGAGTGCGTGAGGCATATGACGCCGGGCGGGACCCGCGGTCGGCGGTGCGGATCGGCGTGGCCCGGTCGGCCGGGGTAGTCACCAGCGCGGCGGCGGTCATGGTCGGGGTGTTCTCCGTCTTCGGGACGTTGTCGTCCTTGGAGATGAAGCAGCTCGGCGTGGGTCTCGCCGCGGCGGTCCTGCTCGATGCCACCCTCGTGCGCAGCGTCATGCTGCCCGCCGTGCTCAGCCTGCTCGGGCGGCGCGCGCACACCGGCCCGTCATGGATCCCGCGGCTGCACCACTGACGTCGGCAGGCTGGCTGCCCTACGCCGACCTGGAGCCGCCGTCCCCGCCACGAGCAGGCGTTGGCCGAGGGTGAGGACGGCCGCACGGACTTCGTCGCCGTCCTGCACCCGAAACGGGGCGGGGCAGTAGGCGAGGCCCTGGGCGTACATCGCCGGATCACTCGTCGACCCGACCAGCCGGGTCGCCGTCCTCGAGCGCTTCCAGCCGCCCGAGGTGCGTGGGCAGACACCGGGAGACATCGTCGATGGGCGCCTCGATGACGATGACGGCACCGTGGGCCCACCCCGAGGCGAGATGGCTCTCCAGCAGGGCGACGGGATCGATGCCCCGGGGTGGGTCGAACTGGCCCGCCAGGGGCGTGACGGCGTTGACACGGTCCACCCGGTAGGCCCTGACGTCATGCGCGGGCAGGAGTCGGGACAAGAGATACCACCGACCGTGCCGCACCACGACGAACCAGGGCTCGACCTCGACATTCAGCCGCCGACCAGCCTCCGTGGTGTAGCTCAGGCGCGCAAGCCGGCTCTCGCTGCAGAGTCCCACAAGAGCTGCCGTGATCTCCGGACTCGGCCGAGCCGCCGTGCGGTTGGGCACCGACGTGGCCGACCTGCGCATCGAATCCGCCTGCGCTGCAACGGATGCCGGCAGGGCGCGAAGGATTCGAGCGATCGCCGCGCCGACCAGCGATTCGGGATCGGCCACATCGTGATGGCCGTCCAGCGCGGCCATCACCAGGGCCAACGCCTCCGGCGCACCGAAGTGCAGCGGCGGAAGCCGCAGGCCCCGACCGAGCCGATACCCACCATCCCGGCCGCGAGCCGCCTCGACCGGGATCCCGGCTTCGCGCAAGGTGGCGACGTACCGGCGGGCAGCCCGATCGGTCACGCCGAGGCGATGAGCGAGATCGGCCGCGGTGATCCCGGGTCGGCGCTCGATGAGCTCGAGCGCCACCAAGGCGCGGGCGGCCGGTGACCCAGACGGCATACCCCGAAGGCTATCCGGACGCGAAACGTCCGCTTACCCCCTTACGGTGCTGCCATGGCTATCGCTCGCTACCCCGTTGTCGTCCTCGACTGCCCCGACCCCAAGACCCTCGCGGAGTTCTACGGCGCCCTCCTTGACTGGGAGGTGAAGCCGGGCGGCGACGACTGGTGGTCTGTGCGCGCCGAGTACGGCGACTCCATCGGCTTCCAAAAAGTGGACGGGTTCACGGCACCTCGTTGGCCTGGTCAGGAGGTGCCTCAGCAGATGCACATCGATGTCGACGTCGACGATCTCGACGCGGCGGAAGCGGCCGTCCTCGGGCTGGGCGCAACCAAGCATGACCACCAGCCGGGGACCACGTTCCGGGTGTTCCTCGACCCTGCAGGCCATCCCTTCTGCCTCTGCCAAGGCTGAAGTCAGGCGGCCGTGCCAGGATGCACCGTGGCCGCGCGCCATCACCTGAGTCGACGCGACGCGCGCCGGATCGCCGTTCGCGCCTAGCTGCTCGCCCGCCCGCTCCCCACCGATGTGCTCGATGTGCTGCGGCACCTCACCCTGCTGCAGGTCGCTGCCTCTGGTACGCCGGCGGTGGTGCCGCACGTCGACCTGGCCCTGTGGAGCCGGATCGGGGCGGCATACGAACCGCGTCGATGGGCCACTGCCGAGTGCCGAGCTGCCGAACACCTAGGCGGTGCCTTGGCGCTCATCGGGGTGGAACAACGACCGCAGCCGCGCCCGGCTGCTCGACCAGATGGTCGCGCGGGGCGAGGTCGCGGTGGCGAGGCGCGAAGGGCGCCTGCCGCTCTGGGATCTCGCCGAGAGGGTGTATGCCGTGAGCGCTGCGGTGCCGCTCGGCGAGGCCCGGGCACGGCGGGAGAGTCGGCGGCTGGCCGCGCTCGGGGTGGAGCGGAGCAAGCGGGCCATCGCCCCCGATGACGATGTCATGGGCGTCGGCTAAGCCGGCGAGCCGTGCATGATCGAGGGGCTCAAGGGAGAGTGGCGAGTCGACCCGACGGCGCTTGCCCAGGTGGGCGAGTTCGAGGGCCGCACGGTGCTGCTCTCTCCGCTGGACCGGCTCGTCTTCGACCGCACGCGGATGGTGGAGCTGTTCGAGTTCGACTACCAGTTGGAGATGTACAAGCCGGCGGCCCAGCGGCGGTGGGGGTACTGGGCGCTTCCGGTGCTCGATGGGGACGAGTTGGTCGGCAGGATCGACTGCACTACCGAGTTGGACCGCGGCAGACTCCGAGTCGACGCCATCCACGAGGACGGCCACTGGAGCACCGACCGCCGGCGTCGCATCGGAGCCGAGGTGAAGTCACTCGCGGCATGGATGGGCGTGCGTACGTATCGGAACTGATACACTCAGGGACATGTCACGGTCGCCTCGGCTGCAGGCGGTTCTGCGTTCGGCGGCCAAGCTCCAGAAACTGGTCCCCGATGCCGTCCTCGTCGGGGGCACGGCCTCGGCCCTGCACGCCGAGCACCAGCTCTCGTTGGATCACGACCATGTGATCAGCGATCTCGCCGAGCGCTATGCCGAGGTCGTTGAAGCGGTCGAGGCGAGCGAGAGTTGGGTGACGTCCGTGCGGGCCAGCAGCCCGCCACTTGCCTTGCTGGGAAGTCTCGACGGCATCGAAGCCGGCCTTCGCCAATTGCGCCGAACTCGCCCTCTTGAGGTCGAGGACGTTGACCTTGGGGCTGGCGAATGCGTGCGCGCCCCGACGCTTCCCGAGATGCTGCGGGTCAAGGCATACCTCGTCGTCCAGCGCAACGCCACCCGTGACTACCTCGACACGGCGGCACTCATCGAGCGCCTCGGCGAATTGGCGGCCGCGTCGGTCCTCGCGAGGATCGACGACTACTACGCCGATCGCTCGAACGAGGGGGACTCCGTGCTCACTGCGCTGACCCTCCGGCTGGCCGAGCCGGCACCCAAGGATCCCCGGGTCACTGCGCAGCTCGCGAGCTACAAGGAACTGAACGTGCGCTGGCACGACTGGGCCTCAGTGACCGCGGTCTGCACCGACATGGCCGACCTGCTGCTGGAGATGATCCAGCGGGGTGAGTCATGACGACGCCTGCCCTGCGCCGACTCCGTCACGTGGATGTCGACGCAGCGGCTCCGCTGGTCTCGTGGCCGTTCGAGGCCCTCGTCGCAGTCCTTGAGCGCGGGTCGATCCGGGACTGGGCCATCCTCACCACGGAGATCGGTCGGGACCCGTGGGGGCCCGTGGCGCGTCAGGTCGAGGAGTACACCCGAGCGGAGAAGATCCTCGGCCTCGGCCCTCTCCTGAACCGTGCGATCGCACGCGCACGGCGCCGAGCAGAGGAGGTGGAGCGGGCAGCAGTCGCCACGCGAGTGTCGGAGCTGGTGCACGAGTCCGGTCTCAGCACAGCCGAGTTCGCCGAACGCATCGGCACCTCCCGCACTCGGCTCTCGACCTATCGCCACGGCCGAGTGACACCGTCTGCCGCGCTTATGTACCGCATGGAGCGTGTTGCCGCCAATGCCTCAAGGGACGCGCGCGCCCGCCCATGAGACCGTCTGCCGTGCCAGTCACCGCGGATGCTCCACCACCACCGCCGGGGTCAACCGAACCTTCAGCAGTCCCATCTGACGTCTTGTGCCTCGCGCGAGGGACGCTGCCGGTCTCACGAGTCTCAATTCACTCGGTCCCCGTTCTCACTTTCGCTCGGACTCGACGGAGGCGCTGTCCGGAGCGAGGGATTCTGAGACGAGCGCATGCGGCGAGCCGGGACTTTGAGACCGATCATCTGCGAGGAGTTTGAGACGGAGGAGCCGAAACCTTGCTCGAACAGACGCCGACGTTGCACCTCACGATGTTCTCGGTCGAGCGGGTGCGACGGGGCCGAGCCGGGGTGGTCACCGTCCAGGAGACACCGGCGGCAAGCCGTAGTGGACCTAGGAGACAGATCTGGCCGGAGTCGGCGCCCTCGGCCATGGTGAGGTGGTGGCCGCGTTAGGCCCGCTGCCCCCGCACACCTTCCCCCTGCATCGGTGTGGTTGGCTTCCGCGCCGGTCGAATGCTACGAGCCGATCCGGGTTAGGCAACTACCACTGGGCCGACTGGTCTCGGAGGAACCAGCTACTGCCGTGTCGCGCGCCTGCGCTTTCCCGGCTGCGTTGGCCCGGGACCTCAGCTTGGCCCCAGACGAGGTGGGCGTCTATCGGCCCCAGCAGAGCCGAGTCGAGACCGGGGGAGTCGCCCAAGACCATGACGTAGCCCTCCGGTACGACGGTGGGGATGTCCTCGGCCACGCTCAAACTCGTCCTGATCCCCGGGGGGATCCGATTGGATGCGTCAAGGACGGCCTTTGGGGTCGGAGAGTCTCCGACCGCCACAAGCCTTTTGACCATTTGGGGTGGACCGACGCCGACTTGGTGCAGGGGGTTGGTGAAGAGGGTGACTGCGCCGGTTCGGAGACGTGTCGGCTTGGTTCGACGAAACAGGAGGCGCTGGCCGTCGTGGATCGTGGGTTCCATGCTCCTGCCCTGGACGACTACCAGGCGCAGACGTTGACGCGTAAGACCGATGAGAAGGGCCGCCACGGCGGTGGCGGGGACGATGAGTCTCATCGATGATGCTGCCCGGTGGTGTAACCGGCCGCCTGTTGAAGGAACATGCGCGAGTACAGCGTGTGCGTGCCGAGAAGTTCCTCGTGGCCCGCGTCACCGGTGACTTGGCCGTGTTCGAGAACGACGATGCGATCGGCATAGCGGGTGATGCCCAACCTGTGGGAGATGATCAGTTGTGCGCTTGCTTCGGCGTGCTCTGTCATGGCCGCCACGAGTTCTTTTTCCGCGTCAGCGTCGAGTCCGGAACTGGGTTCGTCGTAGATGAGCACCTTGCGGGGGCCTCGGTAGGCAGCACGCGCCAGCGCCACCCGCTGCCATTGGCCACCAGACAGAAGGGAGCCCTGACGTTGCTCGTCGTCGGTGAAGATTCGTGACAGGAGTGTCTGCGGTCCACGAGGCAAGCTGGCGATGCACTCATCGAGGCCGGCTTGGGTTGCCGCGGCGCTGAGCCGGTTGTGGTCGATCGCGAGCTCGAGAGCTCCGTCCGCATTCCCTAATCCGATGTTCTCGGCGAGCGTCAGTTCGTAGGTCATGAAGTCCTGAAAGACGCCCGAGACCTGGCGGCGATAGTCCTCCAAGTCGATGGAGGCGATGTCGACTCCATCCAGGCGGATCATGCCGCGAGTGGGCTGATACAGGCGCGCGATGAGTTTGATGAGGGTGCTCTTCCCGGCGCCGTTGCTGCCGACGAGAGCGACGATCTCGGTGGGGGCGATGCGCATGCTCACGCCTTGCAACACCCAGGGTGAGTCGGCCTGGTAGCGAAACCAGACATCTTCAAGAACTAGGCCACTCTCCATGGGGTGATGGTTCTGGTTTGGGGACGTCACTTGTGGGGGATCGTGGTCGAGTGTCTCCAAGAGTGTGTGGTACTCAGTGAAAAGCAGGATCGCGAGCTGCAGTGAGCTGATGCTGGCGATGGTTCCGGTGAGCAGTCCTTGGATGGCGAGGATGGCCAGGAAGACGGCTGCTACACCGCCTGCCGTGGTGTTGTCTTGGCTGTGGGTGGCTAGGGCGGCCACACCGGCTGCGCCGGCGAGGGCGGCGCCGCAGAGCCCGAGGGCGAGTTGTGTTCGCAGTTGAGTGCGGTCGACGGCGCGTTGTTGTTGGTGGATCTCGGTCAACTCGTGCTGCATGCGCGCGTGGAAGAGGTTGCCTGTCCCGAACAGGCGCAACTCTTTCGCGGAGTCGAGGGATTGGATGAGGTCGGAGTAGAAGATCTGGCGGCGCTCGTGCTCGGTGATGCCGCGGATCATCGTGGCCCGTGCGTGATTGAGGCGGTGCTCGGCGACACCTGCCGGTATAGCTCCGGCCAAGAGGAGACCAGCGGCGGTTGGGGAGGTGGTCCACACCACAGAGACCAAGCCCAGTACCCCGATCGCCCCGGTGACGATGCCTAGTGCGGAACCGGCCACTTGGGCCGGGGCTCCGCGGCTGGCGTGGTCTGCCATCCGCATCCGGTCGCGGAATTCAGGTGCCTCGAGACGGTCAAGGTAAGGGATACGCGAGACCGCGCCGTACAACTGGGTCCGGGTCATCCGCTCAACGGATCGCTCGAGTTCCGCCTGTAGGAAGCGCACCCAGGCCGGTCCAAGGGCTGAGAGCAGGGAGGCACCAATCAGGGCCATCGCCACCGGTATCAGCGATCGACGGCCAGCATCGGTGGTGAGAAGGTCGACGGCGGCCCGTATGAGCCAAGCCAGGAGCATCGGCGACAGCGCGCCTGCGGTCATGGTCAGGGCCAGCGCCACCAGCGTGGGCGTGCTGGCGTTCAGAGCGAGGTTGATGGCGGCCCGCAGGGCGCGCCACACCGACGCGCGTGCAGGCTCAGGGTCGTTGCTCACACCGGGGCGACGTCGAAACGGACGTCGTCGAGCACGCCCTGAGGGCTGACGGTGAAGAATGCCGGGAATCCCGTGACGAGAAAGGTCCGCACGAGGGTCTCAACGTCGCCTTGGCTGATCACGAATGCCGCTGGCTCCAGCAGTCGAATCACCTCTGCCGTGTCGCCGCCGTCAGGGACGACGACCGCCACTGCCCGGCCAGGCATCTGTCTCGCAGCTGCCACGAAGGGCTTGAGTTGGTCATGGCAGGGCGCACAACTCGGGGAGAAGAAGCCGAGGAGGTAGCCGTTAGGAAGCGAACTTGAGGACACATTGGCACCGGATGTGGCGACGGCCTCGAAGTGAGGTGCGTCTGCTCCCGCGGCCAGTGCGGAGATGCCCGGAGCGAAGTTGGATGCGAGATGGCGTCGGCTGTGGCTGCTGCCTGGGCCGCCATCGGCGTCACGCCCCTCGACGGCGTGCTTGAGCCGGAGCGTCAACACGAGGTTGAGGACGACACACGCCGCGAGGATTGTGACTACCGCCCAGATGAGCACGTCGTGTCAGCAGGTTCCGTAGGCGCTGCAGTACGAGGTCTGGCAGTGGTTGGGGACTCCGGGACAGCCGGACATGCAGTAGCGGCCGTACTTGACTCCGCCGGAGCAATAGCAGTGGGTCCACACGTACGAGCAGCCGGCAGCTGCGTCTGTGCGTGGCGCAACGAGTGCGCCGACTGCGTGGGCGACCTTGGTCATGAATCGTGACAACTTGCCCTCCTCAGCTCTGGACCGCAGGTGCGGCCCCCGATCGGGAAGCTGCGGGATGCATGCTCCCCAACGGGACGCTACGGCCAACTGGCTGACTCGGCAACAGATAGCGGCGTAGCTAGGGGCGTAGGAGTTGGGTGGGCGTGGTGCGGCTGGCGCGTGCGGCGACGGGGAGCGCAGCCAGCAGGCAGAGAAGGAGCGTGACGCCGGCCGCCTGAAGGGTGGCGGGTAGTGCTGCTGCGGGGTGGACGTCGAAGACACGCCAGGCCATCGTGGATGCTGTGAGGGCGCCGAGGAGGGCCCCGAGGAGCCAGATGGCGATCGCTTGGGTGAGGATCAGTCGTCGCACCGTTGCTGGCTGCCAGCCCTGCGCCAAGAGTGTGCCGATCTCCATTCGTCGCTCTCGGGCCTCGGTGGCGGTGACGTGATAGATCCCAATGGCGGCCAGGAGCGCGGTCAGGGCGGCCGCGGCAAGGTCGGGGGTACGCACTTGCACGGTGATGGCGTCGCCGAGGACGGTGCCGACGGCCCTGTTGTGGAATTGGGTTTGGATCATGCGAGTCACGGCGATGACCGCGGTCGCGGTGGCGCTGCCGAGGATTCCGGCCATGGCTCGACCGGGGCTGGTCACCACGGAGCGCCACGCCAGAGTCGCGACTCCCACAACGCGCGGGCCGCGCCGTGCGCTCCGGGTCGAGGCGACCGGCTTCATCGCCGAAACGGGGACGGTGCGTGCTGCCGCGATCACCGGGCCCAGGGAGGCCAGCAGCGCCACCGCGACCGCGGCCGGCAGGGCCACGATCGCTGAGTCACCGTTGCCAGGTAGTTCCAAAGCCCGGTGAATGGCGAGAGCGGCCAGGGTCCCGATACCTCCCGCCAGGGCCGAGACGGCCAAGATGGGGCTGAGCAGCCCCCGGGCGATATCGCGTCCACGCCACCCCAGCGCGGAGACGATGCCGATCTCGCGGCGTCGGGCGCGCACGGTGGCGAAGGTGGCGTCGAAGACCACCAGTGCGCTGGCCAGCAGAACGGCCAGGGCCAGTGCCGCAGAGGCCTTGTCGATTCCTGTCACCAGCTGAGTTGCCACACCCTTGACGACCCAAGGTTCCTTAACCTGCAGCACGGGTCGCCCGTGGGTACCGGCCGCGATGGCGACGGTTTGTTGGCCGCTGGATGCGCCCATCGTGATGTCGACGTCGAGCCCGGTCGTGGTCGCGATGGCTTCGGCCACGGACCGGACCCGTTCCCGGTCGAGGTCGCTGACGCCGTGGACGCCGTCGACCTTGACCCGCAGGGCGGACAGGGGGTTGGCCGAGACCGGTGGTGTTCCGCCGAGCACTTGACCGGCTGGAGCGGCCTTGCTCCACAGTTGGGGGTCAGCGAAGGCGGGAAGGGCGTCCAAGGTGGTGAGCATCATCGGGGGTGGTTGCGTGTAGCCCCACACGTTCGCCGAGGGCATCCACTCCTTGTCGTGCAGCGCGTCGCGGCTTGTCTGGTCGGCACCCACGGGAGCGGAGTAGGAGAAGGTCCCCAGCGGGAGCGCGGCCAGCGAGAACGCATTCGGGAGGCGAGTCGGGTCGAACACCCCGGTCTTGACCAGCGTCGGTGGCGCCATCGACGGGTCGGCGAAGAAGCCGTCCATCGAGCGGAAGGCGGTGTCGTCACCACCGGGTGGGATCGCCGACCCTTGTGCGCCCGGCAGTCCCGTGCCGTATCCCCACCCCACGGGGAACCCGACCCCGCTGGCGGCGGTGAGGGTGCCGTTGCTGGCCTTGGTCAACTTCAAAGCGCTGGTGCGGGTGACCCGCAGCACCGTCCGCGTCTCCGCATCCCCATCCGAGGCGGCCGTGGGGAGGGAGTCCAGGAGTCGCTGATAGGCCGTCGTGGCATCGGCGCGCAGGTTGGGCAGGGCGCGTGTCCCGCTGCCCAGAAACGCTGTTGGGAGGGTGCCGGAGTATCCGTCGCGGGCGAGTTGGGTGACTTCAGGTCCGTCGAAGAGTTCCACCGTGGCTTCGGCGTCGAGTTGCAGGTAGGGACGGTTTGCGACCGCGACCGGCACCGGCCGCCCGGACTGGGCATCCATGCCGCCGAGACCGAAACTGCGCAACGCGGGGACTCCCGGGCTTAGCCATGACCCGCTCACCATCGCCTGCCCCACCCCGGTGAGCTGGTCCTCGCTGGCGGGGTCAACGGCAGCGATCAGGAAGGGGAAGGGATAGGGCACATCGACAACCGTGTTGGGTCGGGTGGCTCCGGTCGCCGTGAGGTTGGCGGTCGACAGTGCCAGAAACGTCGGGCTGGACGTGTCCACCTTCTCGGTGACCGGCTCGGGGGCGCGGAAACTGACCTCCGAGCCATCAGGGCGCGTCTCGATCACCACCGAGTGAGGGTCCGCTCCGGGCTCGAGGGAGGGCAGCTGAAAGCGGATCGGGTTGGGTGTCAGGTAGAGCAGGGTCGGTGCCGCCTGCACCACACTCGCCCCGTTGTCATAGGACCACGTGGTCCGGGTTCGGATCAGGATCGGATGATCGGTGCGCGCAAAAGAGCCCAGGTCCACCTGCACACTCGCGTAGGCGACGACCCATCCCACCACGGCAACCGGGGCAGCGACCTTGACCCCTGGCTGGTCCTGCACCGTTCGCCACTGCTCCAAGGAGATCCCGCCCTCGACGGCGGACAGAAAGCCCGGCTGCACCAGCCCAGAGGAGTCCTCCGCTGCGGAGCGGGAGCCCTTGGGTCGAACGAGAATGTCGTAGCCGGCCGCCACGGCGCTTTCATCGACCGTGCCTCGCACCGCCAAACGCGCGGTCTCAGTGGTCGATGTCAGCACGCCATAGGCGCCCGAAGCCAGAAGCAGCGTGACGAAGATGGTCACGAGGTTTCCCGCCAGCAACGAGCGCCCGCCACGCCATCGCGGCACCATCACTGCCCCGGCACCGATTCCGCGGTTGCCGTGTCCGAGACCACCACGCCATCGCGTAGGGAGACCACGCGATCGCAGCGGCTCGCGATGCCCGGGTCATGGGTGGCGATAAGGACTGTGGCGCCGCGCGCCTGCGCGACGTGCGCGATCAGCGACAGCACAGCGTCCGCCGTCTCACTGTCCAGGTTCCCGGTCGGCTCATCCGCCAGAATCAGGGCCGGGTCCCCGATCAGGGCCCGCGCCACCGCGATGCGCTGCTGCTGCCCACCCGACAGCTGCCCCGGCAACGCATCACAGCGATCCGCCAAGCCCACCTCTGCCAACAACTCACGGGCTTTCGCGCGCGCCCCACCCCGCGCGAGATACGGCATGAGCGGGAGCTCGACATTCTCCAGCGCACTCAGCCCCGGCATCAGGTTGAACGCCTGGAAGACGAAACCAACTCGGCGCCGATGATCCACCAGAGCGCGGCCCCGCAGACCTACCACCTCCACGTCACGGACCCGGATCGAGCCGTTGCTGGCGGCATCGAGTCCTCCCACCAGGTGCAACAACGTGGACTTTCCCGACCCAGAGGCCCCCATCAGCGCCACCCGCTGGACATGGTCGACGACAAGATCCACCCCGCGAAGAGCCTGAACCTCAGCGTCGCCCGTACCGAAGCTCTTCCACAGGCCATCAATGCGCAGACTCATCACGCCTCACCGTTGGGTTCTCGAGCTGATCTCGGCGTACGCAGCCATTCTGCTGACACCACACTCCGACCCGCCACTGGAAGACCTTGCGGTCTGAACGACGACTAGGTCTCAGAATCGTCGAATCAGGCCCGGTCGGACTCACCAGGTCGCCAAGCCACGGTGGCAGACCGTGGGTGCCGGGGCAGGGGACCGTTTGAGCAAGTGCGTGCAACCTCTCACCTGACTTCGGTCACCTCTGTCTGATCGGCGAGGGCTCGGTTCTGTGACCTGCGGGAACGGCGCCATAGCGGCCGGTTTCGAGGCACTAATTGGTGCCCGTAGGCTTCTCGGGTGGCGTGGATCCGGCGGGTGCGTACGGCCTCGGGCGCGACCGCGGTGCAGGTCGCGGAGTCCGTGGCCGGGCAGCGGAGGATCGTGGCCCATGTGGGGTCGGCGCACACCGAGGTCGAGCTGGGGCTGCTGTTGGAGGCCGCTGCGCGGTTGCTCGACGACCCGTGCCAGGGCAGCTTCGACGCGCGCCCACTGCGAGATCACGACGTCGACCTGTTTGTTGTACGCCTTGCCCAGCACCGACGCATCCGCCGACGCTGCCCCAGACGGCTTGGTCTCCAATCGCGTCACGAGGTCATCACGTAGCGCCGTGGGTAGTGACTGCAGCAGGAGCGCCACCTCTCGGGGGAGCACCCGCGGCCGGGTAGCCCGTGGCCACACCTCGTCGGGTCCGAATCCCGCCCTGCGCAGTTCCCGAGCGAGCCACACGTCGACAGCTTTGGCATGCAGACCCGAACGGACGGTCGCGCCGACCTCGATGGGGACCGCGATCAGCCGCCGCAACGACTCCAAGTCAGGGTTGAGTACTCGTTTCGACGCCTTTCCTGCCCAAGGGTTCGGCCCGGGGGTGGAGGCCAGTGCGTCGAATCGATCCCACACAGCCTCGGACTCGGTGCTCATCGAATAGGAGTGGCTGGGGTCGACGTCATGGGCTCGACCGTAGCGCCTCGCGGGACCACTGACTTGGCCGGGCCCGGTTAGGGGCGTAGGAGTTGGGAGGCGTTGCGAGGTTGGCGCCGGTCCGAGCCGAACTCTTACACGGTCCATCAATGCGCAGACTCATCACGCCTCGCCATCCGTGATCACAGGCTGTCCTTGGCGTTCGCGGTCATTCTGCTGACACCACATTCCAACCGCGGCACCGGAAGACCATGCGGTCTGACCCATCAGTAACTCTCAGAATCCGCGGAACAGGGCCGTCAGGTCTCATGACGTCGCAAATTCCCCCACTAAGTCTCATTTTCCGACGTGCCGGACACAGGCGCTAGGTCGCGTCGCGGAGGTAAGAGCCGAAGTGCGGCACGGTGAACGCGACTCGGCCGCGTTCACCGGAGTAGACGAGTCCCTTCTTGAGCAGGGCGTCCCGCGCCGGGGAGAGGGACTGCGGCTTCTTGCCGAGGTAGGCCGCCACGTCTGCCGTTGCGACAGAGTCCAGTTCGGCGCCCTCGCCGCGCTCGGCGCCCTCGCCGTGTGCCACGTCGGCGGCAGCCAAATCGGCCATGGCCCTGAGGTAGTCGCGCTCGGCGGGTGTCGCCCGCTCCAGCCTGGACCCGAAAAAGCCGACGGCAAGCTCGGCCTCCGCCTCCGGCCTGCCCACCCGCACGTCCTCAGCGGCAATAGGGGAGCGAGCAGCCCTGTCCCACACCGCCTTTCCATAGGCCTGGATGAAGTACGGGTACCCGTCGGTCACGGCATACATCTCGGCGAGAGCCTCCGGTGACCACCGCGCCCCCTCCTCCTCCGCGGGAACCGACAGCGCCGCCGAACACTCAGCCATACTCAAACGGTCGATCCGAGAGTAGCGAAACAGCCTCTCCGAGTACGACTTTGACGCCGAAAGCACCGCCGGCAGATGAGGCAGGCCAGCCCCCACGATGACCACCGGCAGCCCCGCCTGAGAGATCTCGTGGCAGGCCGCGCACACCGCCGAAACGTCAACCGGCGACAAGTCCTGCATCTCGTCGACGAAGATCGCCACCCCGCGGCCGAGGTCGCGCGCCATGCCGCCGACGTCGGTGAGGAGCTCAAGCAGGTCGATCTCCATGTCGCCGGAGTCCGCCCGGCCCACCGCCGCAGGCACCGAGATCCCCGGGTTCCAGCGGTCCTTGAGCCGAGATCCGTTGTCCCGCTGCGCAAACGAGCGGATGACGCCGAGCACCTGGTCGCCGATTCCGCCGCTCGGACCGAGCTCGCGCACCGCCTGGTGCACGGCTGAGGCCAGTGGCCGCCGTATCGACTGCTCGGGTCGCGCCTCGAGCTTGCCCGTGCCCCACCCGGCGCGCACCGCGGTCGAGCGCAGCGCGTTGAGCAGCACCGTCTTGCCGACGCCGCGCAGACCGGTGAGCACAACCGAACGCTCCGGGCGCCCCCGCGCCAGCCGCTCCAAGGTCACCTCGAAGGCGTCGAGCTGCTCATCACGCCCCGCGAGCTCGGGCGGTCGCTGCCCCGCTCCGGGGGCGTACGGGTTGCGGATCGGGTCCATGGATCGGACTCTATGCGGCTCTCTAGCGCAGACGGCATACAAGGGGATATTTCGGTATGGCGTGTCGCTCACCACCCCGGCTCGGCGCCCCGGGGGCACTGTCAGTGCCTCCCGATAGCGTCGTCGTATGACGGTGGCACCGGTGCTGCAGTGGGGCTCCCCAACCGGGGTGAGTGCCCTGCTCGACGGTGTCCACGAGCTCATCGACCGCCTGCTGATGGCGCCAGTGGACCTGATCGGAACCGAGTCCACCGGGGCGGAGGTGCTCGGTGAGGCCACCCGGGCGATCTCGAGGTTGGAGGCGTTCCGGCTCCGGGTGATCGCCGAGGCCGACCGAGCGCAGGTGGGCGCCGCGTCCGGGCTGCCCTCAACCGGGTCCTGGGTCGCCGCCCGCACCCGGGTGACCGGAGCCGCCGCGGCTGCCGACGTTCGCCTCGCCAGATCTGTGGAAGCGCTCTCGGCGACCGCCCAGGCCCTGGCCGACGGCACGGTGTCTGCCGAACATGCCGCCGTGATCGCCAATACGCGGGCGCGGCTGCCCGACACGGTGAGCGATCGAGACCTCGAACGCATCGAGTCCCACCTCGTCGACGCGGCCACACGGATGGACGCCGACCGGCTGCGGCGGCTCGCGCGCCGAGCCCTGGCGATCGTGGAGCGCGGTGCCGAGGAGGTCGATCGGCACGAGGGGGAGCAACTGCAGGCGGAGGAGCAGCGTGCCTGGGAACGGTGTCGGCTCACCATGCACCGCCGGCCGGACGGGACCACGTCGGGGACGTTCGTCGTGCCGCGGCTGGTCGGGGACATCCTGGCCAAGACGGTCCAACAGCTGGCCTCACCCCGGCGAATGCGCGCGGGTCTCGAGCCGAGCCTCGGTGCGCGGGAGGCCCGCGAACAGGTCAACGACCTCGACTGGGCGCAGCGCTATGGACAGGCGTTCGCCGAGCTCATCGAGCATCTGCCGACCGACCGACTCCACGGCAAGGTGGCCGCCACGGTCGTCGTCACCCTGGAGCATCAGCGGCTCGTGAGCGCGCTCGGCGCGGCCGGAGTCGACACCGGCACGGATCTGTCGGCCGCCGGTGCCCGGCGGCTCGCGTGTGGGGCTGGTCTTGTGCCCGCGGTGCTCGACGGGGCCTCCCTGCCGCTCGACCTGGGTCGGGCCAAGCGGCTGTTCCAGGAGCATCAGCGGGTTGCCCTTGCCACGGCATATGACACGTGTGCCGGGGAGGGCTGCGACCGGCCGTTCGCCTGGTGCGAGCTGCACCACGAACGGCCCTGGGCTGCCGGTGGCCGCACCGACCTCGCCGATGCCGTGCCGCTCTGCGGGCACCACCACCGACTCATCCACAACCCGAGGTTCGAGCACACTCTGCGCCGGGAGAAGTGCCGGTCCGGGCGGATTCGCAAGACCGTGGCGTTCCGCAGGAGGCCCTAGAGATGGCGGGCAGTCGACGATGACCGGGCACTCAGGGACGGCCGGGCGCGCAGGGTTGACCGGGCACTCAGGGATGGTCGGGGATGGGGAGAGGGCCGGGCGGTATCGCAAGTGGGTGCGTGGTGCGCCGTCGGGGTACGTCGCGTGGGAGGCCGCGGGTCTGCGCTGGCTCGCCGAGGCTCGCGAGGGCGGCGGCGCTCGGGTCGTCGAGGTGTATGCCGTCGGTGCGGTCCACCTCGACCTTGAGCGGCTCAACCCATGCCAGCCCACTGCTGCCGCTGCCGAGGACCTCGGCAGAGCACTGGCGCATACGCACGCCGCAGGAGCCTCCGGCTTCGGGGCTCCACCGAGCGGGTGGCATCATGCGAGCGGCTGGCTCGGCCCCGCCGACGAGCCGTTGCCTCTGCCGACCCTCGCGAGGAACCGCTGGGGAGAGTTCTACGCCGAACAGCGCATCGAACACACCCTTGCCCTCGGCCAGGAACGAGGCTCGTGGCGCAGCGCTGTTGACGCACAGCCGTTCCGGGCGATCGCGGACCGGTTGCGGCACGGGGACTTCGACGACGGCTCGCCCCCGGCCCGGATCCATGGGGACCTCTGGTCCGGAAACCTCGTCTGGACCGACACACCCGGGAACCTGCCCGCCGACACCGCCGGCTCCCGCCCCGACGCCGCCGTCTCCCGCGCCGACACCGCCGGCACGGCGCGCCTGACCGCACCGGTGCGCGCGGTCCTCATCGATCCGGCCGCCCACGGCGGACACCCCGAAACGGACCTCGCGATGCTCGCGCTCTTCGGGGCGCCCCATCTGGGCCGGATCCTCGCGGCATACCAGGAGGTGAGTCCACTGAGCGACGGATGGCGCGAGCGCGTGCACCTCCATCAACTCCACCCGGTGATGCTGCATGCCGTGCTTTTCGGCGGCGGCTATGTCAGCCGCGCCCGCGCGCTCGCCGAGGCCTACCTGTGAGTGGCTGACCGAGGCCGGGCCCCTTAGCCCACGGTGAGCTGGCGGGTCGTCGGCAGCAGGAACACCCAGACCTGCCCGGGTGCGGCGAGGAACTCCTGCGTGCCCACGGCGAACCGGGTCGGCGACGCCGCGGTGGCGCGGGACCATGTGCCCGTCCACACCTTGCCGTCCCGCAGGAAGGTCGCCTTCCCCTTGCCGGTGAGCGTCTCGATGGGGGTGACGTTGCCGAGGAAGTCGCGGTTCCCGGAAGGTTTGGAGATGACGTGCTGGACGATGATGGTCGGCGGGGCGATCGGCTTCCCGGTCAAGGCATCGATCTCCTTGCGGCCGTCCAGGACCAGGCGATAACCCCCGGCGCCGGCGTCATACGTCGCGGTGATCTTCGCCGAAGGCCAGGACGCGACGGCCTTGGTCGCGGCCGTGCCGCCGGCCAGCGCCTCGCCGAAGTGCACGCCGACGTCCTGGGCGATGACGTCCTTCCCGGCAGCCTTGGCGATCCGATGGAGGTCGACCATGAGGTTGTGCGGGGCCGACCGTCCGCGAACCCGCCAATAGCCGGGGACAGAACCGTGCGGCAAGTTCTTCTGCGAGCCCCGGGCTAGGACGCGGTTGGTGAAGGACGACGCTCCCGAAAAGGCAAACGGCACGCCCTTGCCATAGTTCGCGAGCAAGTCGACGTCAGTCTCCCGCGCGCTGCGCACCGGGCCGACCTCCTTGGGCAGGTCGCCGATGAAGATGGCGAGCAGTCGGGTGAGGCCAGCCTCGACAGGCTCGACGTAGATCACGTCCGCGGCCGTGTGCCCCGCGCGTGGATGCGCCGCGGGCGTGTTCTCGATCTTCACCGCGACGACGCGCTCCGCGGGCAACGCCGAGGGCGACGGCGTGGGGGTCGGCGTGGGGGTCGGGGTGCTGCTCGGGGAACTCGACGACGGGGACGGCGTCGAGTCCGCCCCTCCGGTGCAGGCGGCGCTGCCGACGACGACACAGGCAGCGACGACGAGGGCGAGCGGACGGGGATGACGGTGGGAGCCGGGCAGGACTGAGGTCACGGGATCGACCCTAGACCCCGCGGCAGCGCTACTTGAGGAACCTGCTCGTGCGCCGGTCGGCGAGCGGCTTGCCCCCGGTCTGGCAGGTGGCGCAGTAGTTGAGGAAGGAGTCCGCGAACGACACCTCCCGGACGACATCCCCACAGGCCGGACATGCCTGACCTGTTCGCCCGTGCACCCGCATCCCGGCGCGCTTGGCGTCCTTGAGCTCGGCGGCCGGCTTCCCACTCGCCGCCGCCACCGCACCGGCCAGCGTGTCGCGTAACGCCGCATAGAGCCGGACGATGTCCTCCTCGCCGAGGGTGGCCGCGAGAGCGAACGGCGAGAGCCGTGCGACGTTGAGGATCTCGTCGGAGTAGGCGTTGCCGACCCCGGCGAGCGTCGACTGGTCGCGCAGGAGCCCCTTGATCTGCATCCGTCGTCCGTCGAGCAGCTCGCGGAACCGTTCCTGCGTGAAGTCCTCCGCGAGCGGGTCGGGTCCCAGTGTGGCGATGCCCGGGACGTCCTGGGGGCTGGCCACGAGGTATGCCGCGAGGCTCTTCTTCGTGCCAGCCTCGGTGAGGTCGAAACCCGAGCCATCGGAGAGCCGGACCCGCAAGGCGATCGGGGACTTGCCGGGTCGGATCACCGTGGCCGGGAGCTTCTCACTGAATCGAAGCCAACCTGCCCGGGCCAGGTGAACGATGAGATGTGTTCCGCCGCAGTCGAGGTCGATGAACTTGCCCCAGCGGTCCACCCGGTCGACCGGTGCACCGACGAGCGCCGACGGCGGCGGAGTGAAGGTCTTGAGCACCGAAATCGAGCCAAGCTCCACCCCGGTGACCGCAAGCCCGGCCAACCGCTCGCCGAGGAAGTCGACGAGGGCCTGGACCTCGGGCAGCTCCGGCATACGCGTCAGTCCGAGTCGACCAGGTGCGGTCGCGGCGCCGGGCGCAGCAGCGAGCGCAACAGCTTCGCCAGTCCGAACCCGTCGGGCGCCCGGACCACCGGCATGGGGAGTTTGTCGGTCGGCGCCGGCGCCAGGTCGTCATTGGCAACGGGCAGCACGTGCGAGAGCACCTGCTCACCGGGGGTGAGTTCGCGGATGGCGATGGCCCGGACCCGATCGGGTCGTGCGGTGGCGAAATCGGTGTAGATCTTGGGGTCGTGCTGACCGTCGTCGCCGACGAGGAGCCACTGCACATGGGGCAACTCGCGAGCGAGTCGGTGCAACGAGGACCGTTTGTGGTCTTGGCCCGAGCGGAACCACCCGGTGTTCGTCGGACCCCAGTCGGTGAGCAGCATCGGCCCCGGGGGGTAGCCGTTGCGCCGGAGGAAGCGGGTGAGCCACGGCGCGGTGTTCCAGGCCCCGGTCGAGAGATAGAAGACCGGCGCGCCTGGGTTGGCCTGCAGGATGTCGCGATAGAGCGAGGCCATGCCACGGACGGGACGGCGGGTGCCCTCGGCCCTGATGAAGGTGTTCCACGCGGCAATCAACGGCCGGGGGAGCGAGGTCGAAAGCACCGTGTCGTCGATGTCGCTGATGATCCCGAAGGTCTGCGAGGTGCCGACGACGAGGATCGGGGCCTTGACCGTCAACGCATCCGGGGAGTCGATCTCGACCTCGTGCCAGCCGGGGCCGAGGCCGTGGCCGCGGATGGTCACGTCGATGAATCCGCCCCGGTCGGTGTGCGCGGTCACCTCCCGGTCCCTGAACCGGATGGTCACCGGGACATCCATGGCCGGAGCGGCGATGAACGCCCGCCACCCGCGCAGTTCGGCCTCGACCGAGCGGAGCTGGCTGGCGTAGCGCTCCTCGTCGGAGTCGCCGTCGTCGCGCCCGTCGTCCTCCCAGCGGTCCTTGCGCCGGCTCATCACGACACGCCCAAGGACGCGAAGAGCTGCCACCGACCCGTACCCCGTGTGCGGGATGACCCGGGTGCCCCATTCGCGCTCGCGAAGCTCGCCCGAGATCTTGGCGTGGTACCAGTCCTCGGCGATCGCAGCGGCGTGCGGGCGAGGCATGGCGCCAGCGTAGCCGGACCACGCGTGCGGGGAACCCCCCGACAATCCTTCGGCAGGCCAACGATGGGGAACATCTCGGTGAGCGGTCCTCCTCGCGCGCAGACGCCCCGGCCCCGCCCGCGGCGGACGGCTACGGTGGCGGTGTGCAGTCCACCGTCCCGCACCGGATGGCCATCCGGGCCATGGGTGTGCCGTGGGTCCTCGACCTGACGGAACTGCACGCCTCCGACCGGTCTCGCGTTCGAGCCAACTGGTCCCGCACCCTCGCCGACGACCTCGATCCCGACGACCCCACGGTGCCGGTGTTCACCCCCACCTATGGGCCGCTCGGCGAACGTGAGGGCGTCCAACTCACGGCCGGGCGAGGAGCCGCCAGCGACGTGGACTACGCGATGTCCCGGGCGCTCACGGTGGCCACGATCACCCGCCGAGCCGGTACCGCCCTCATGCTCCACGCCGCCGGACTCGCAGCCCCCGACGGGCGGACCGTGGTCCTCGTCGCGCAGTCGGGCACCGGGAAATCGACGGCCTCCCGGGTCCTCGGACGGCACCTCGGCTACGTCTCGGACGAGACGGTGGTCATCGAGGATGACGACACGGTGACGCCTTATCCCAAACCGCTTTCGCTCATCCGCGAGGGCGGTATGCCGTCGTCCAAGGGCGAGCACTCCCCGGACGAGCTCTCTCTGCTGCCCACCCCGCCGAACCCCAGACTCGCGGCCGTGGTGCTGCTCGACCGCGACCCGGACCGTGCCGCGCCCTCACTGACTCGGATCCCGCTTGTCGAGGGCATCGTGGATGCCTTGCCGCAGACCTCCTCCGTGCTCTCGCTGCGGGAGCCGCTGCGCCGGCTGGCTCGTGCGCTGCGGGTCGGCGGAGGGCCGTGGCGGCTGGCCTACGCCGAGATCGAGGATTGCGTCGACCTGCTTTCCGAACTCCTCACCGATGGCCCGCCGGGGCGCGGCGAGGTCACGGTGCCGTCATGGGCGGGTTTCGCCGGTGGCGGCGAGGCGTATCCGCATCTGCTGGCCGGTGCAGTGCTCGGGCTCGACGACGCCGTCATCCGGCAGCGGTTCGATGAGGCGGTGGTCTCGCAGGGCCGGATCGCCCTCCTTATCGACGGCCACCCGCTCCGGCTCGACGGTCTCGGCACGTACCTCTGGCAGGCCACCGCGAGCCCGCAACCCCTGCGGGACCTCGTCGCGGGGGCACAGCGCGAGTTCGGGGCGCACCCGCAGGCGGAGCGGCTCGTCCGGGACGCGGTCGCCGAACTCGCCACCCACCGGGTTCTCGGGGACGGTCACGCGGCCGCCGGTTAGGGGCAGGCGCAGGGCATCGTCGCGCAACGGGGGCAGCCCTGGCCATACCGGGCAATGGCCGCGGTGAGGTCGACGCCGACCTGGTTGGCGAGCGAGGCCACCCAGGCCAGGACGTCCGCGAACTCGTGTTCCTGGTCGGCTCGGCTGCCTTTGCGGACCGCTTGGGCGAGTTCGCCGACCTCCTCGGCGAGCCAGGCGACCGTGCTCGGCACACCGCGAGCCCGGTCCCGCTCCCCGTAGGTGCGGTCGATGACGTCCTGGAGAACAGCCAGATCCATGGGCCGAACCTACCGGCGGAGTAGGCCTTCAGTTGAGGCCCGCCCCGCCTGGGGTCTCCAGGTGGGGCAGCGCCCGGAACTGCCGGACGAATCCGGTTTCGCGGCGCAGCATCCGGGTGAGCAGGTGCAGTCGGGCCCGCTCCGACCCGGCCGCGAGGACGTCCTGCTGGTCACCGAAGGGGAGCAGGGCCTGCTCGGCGATCCGGTAGGCGAGATGCCCCGGGACCGCCTCGATCCGTGCCGTTTCGGCCCCCACCGCCCGCCGATATTCGGCGAGGCTGCGCAGCGCCCGTTCCACGACCTCCCCGATCGGCGGCCCACCCTCGTCACTGGCCTCCCCGAGCCAGGTCACCTCACCCATGGCGTATGCCGTGCCGGCGGCCTCGTCGATGCCGTCGAGGTGGAAACGGTGGGTTCCGGTGCCGACCAGGTGTACGGTCGGGCGGCCGGTCGAGGAGTCCCGGGCCATGGCGTCCACGCGGGCGACACAACCGACCTCGGCCAGGCTCGCGGCCGCGCCGGCGCCCACCTCGTTGCCTCGCCGGATCCACACCACTCCGATGAGCCGCTCGGACTCGGCGACTCCCTCGAGGTCCCTTGCGAGCTCGAGATAGCGCGCTTCGAACAACCGCAGCGGGAGCCGGGCTCCGGGCAGGAGCACCGTCCCGAGCGGGAAGAGCGGGAGCCGCGCGGACGACATACGCCGACTCTAGGGAAGGAAAGGCGTTGGTGCGCTGTCGGTGGCGCCTGGCACAGTGGGCGTCATGGCACAGGACCCGGACCACAAGGCGATTCTCTGGCACTACCTGCGCATCCAGCGGCAGGTGTTCCTCGACAAGCTCGAGGGGTTGAGTGAGCAGCAGGCGCGCACTCCACTCACCGGCACCGGCACCAACATCCTCGGCGTGTTCAAGCACGCGGTGAGCGTCGAGGGCGGGTACCTCGGCGACTGCTTCGGTCGGCCGTCACCGGTGGAGTTTCCCTGGTTCGCCGAGGGCGCGGAGGACAACGCGGACATGTGGGCGACGCCGGAGGAGTCGATCCCGTGGCTGCTCGACCTCGCCGAGCGGGTGTGGGCGCACAGCGATGAGACCCTCGCCGAACTCGACCTCGACACGCCTGGGCAGGTGGCGTGGTGGCGGGACGGTGAGGTGACCTTGCACCGCGTCCTGGTCCACGTCATCGCCGAGTACGCCCGGCATGCCGGGCATGTCGACCTGTGCCGTGAACTCCTTGACGGCGAGGTGGGCTGGCAGCGGAACTCGCGGGTCATGCCCGACCGCGACGAGCAGTGGTGGGGCGAGTATGTCGAGCGGCTGCGGCGGGTCGCGCACGAGTCCTCGAGAGAGCCAGTGCGCCGCTCCGCAGAGGGCTAGCCGGTGGCCGGTGTCTCAGGGGTCACCGGGCGTGCCGTAGCGCCGTGGAGTGCCCGGTCGGCGGCGACGGCGCGGGTGACCAGCGGGGTGATCGTGAGCCCCTGGACGGCGATGGAGAAAAGCACGATCGCGTAGGTCGCGGTAAGGATCGGACCGCGGTAGTCGTTCTGGGGAAGTGAGAGCGCGAGGCTGATCGCGATGCCGCCGCGCAACCCTCCCCAGGTGAGCAGCCGGACGGTCCAGGCGGCATAGCCGTCGCGGGTCCGGACGAGCGGCATGGGGATGGCGACACTGACAAACCGGGCCGCGAGAGCCACCGCAATGAGGATCAGTGCCGCAACGATCGCGGCCGGAGCGGTCTCGGTGAGCAGGACGTCGACCCCGATGAAGGCAAAGAGGACGATGTTGAGCACCTCATCGAGGGTCTCCCAGAATCCCTCGACAAGGGTGCGAGTCTCGTCGTGGAACGCCTCCTCCTTGCCCCAGGAGAGGACCAGCCCGGCGACGACCATGGCGATGGGGCCGGAGATCCCGAGCTGCACGCAGGCGACGTAGCCACTCACGACCAGGGCCAGGGTGATGAGCACTTCGACGCCGTGTCCCTCGATGGTCCGACACAGGGTGTAGCCCAGGTAACCCAAGAGCGCCCCGAAGGCCGCGCCGCCTAGCGCCTCCTGGACGAAGAGGAGCCCGGCCGTTGCGGCCGACGGATCCCCGGCGTGGGCTCCGCCGAGCCCGACCAAGCCCCCGAGGACGAGAAAGAGAACGATGCCCACGCCGTCGTTGAAGAGGGCCTCCCCGGCGATGACCGTACGAATCCGCTCTGGCACGTCGATTCGCTTGAGTAGGTCGAGAACGGCCACCGGGTCGGTGGGGCTGATCAGGGCACCGAAAAGCAGGCACCAGAGCACGGGGATGTCCAGGCCGACGAGCCGGAAGACGCCATACGCGGCGAGCCCGAAGAGCCCCACGCTGAGGATGGTGCTCACCACGGCGAGGGTGAGCACGCTGCGGCGCTGCCGGAGCACCTGCCGGGCATTGAGGCCCAGGGCGCCGGCGAAGAGGATGAAACTGAGGATGCCGTTGAGCAAGAAGTCGGTGAAGTCGAGTTGGGTGAGCAGATCGCGGGCGAAGTCCTTGATGCCCCGCACCGGTCCAAAGTGGTCAGCCCCGAGGATGAGGAGGGATGCCAGTGCCCCCGCGAGGGTGACGCCGACGGTGGTCGGGATGCGGGTGAAGCGCTCATTGGCCCAGGCCAACACGGCGGTGAACGCGAGCAGCACCGCGAAGGCCACGATGAAACCGCTCATGCGGAATGTCTACCACTGCTCCAGGTGAGCCTGATCGGGGAGCCGGGGACAAGCTGGGCCGCTCGGTCAGCGGAGTCCGCGGTGAGCACCCCGAGGACGGGATAGCCCCCCGTCACCGGGTGGTCGGCGAGCAGGATGACCGGCTGCCCGTTGGGGGGCACCTGGATCGCGCCTCGGACCATCCCTTCGCTCGCGAGCTCGGTATGCCGTCGGCTGGGCACTCTGGCCAGCGCTGCCCCGGTGAGCCGCACTCCACGCCGGTCCGAGGCACTGGCGACGACCCAGGACGTGGTCTGCAGGGCGTTGGGGTCGGCGAACCAGTCCCGGCGTGGCCCGGGCAGGACCTCGAGCGCGTCCTGCGGCCAGGGCCGGGCCGGGGCGTGGTCGATGTGCGGAAGCTCCACCGGCGGGGGGCCGATCGGCAGCACGTCGCCGGCGGCGAGCGGCCGGGGCCCGATCTCGGCGAGGGTGTCGGTGGAGCGGGACCCCAGCACCGGAGCCACCGCGATCCCCCCGCGGACGGCGAGGTAGCTGCGCAGCCCGTGCGACGGCATACCGAGGGCGAGGTCGGCGCCGTCGGGCACCCGCAGCGGTGTTCCCGGGTCGGCTGGGCGGCCGGCGACGGTGATCCGTGCGGTGGCGCCGGTGACGCAGACCGTGAGCGCGCCCCGGGCCCGCACATGCAGCCCGCCGTAGGTCACCTCGAGCGAGGCGTGTCCAGCCGGGTTGCCCAGGAGGCGGTTGCCGAGCAGGTATGCCGTGCGGTCGGCGGCCCCGGAGGTCCCGACCCCCAGGTGGGCCAGGCCGGGTCGGCCGAGGTCTTCGATGAGGGTGAGCGGCCCCGGACTGAGGATCTCAAGGGCACGGTTCACGGCGTGTCCTCGACGAACCGGACCGTCGTCCCCGGTGGCAGCAGGGCGGGCGGGGTGCGGGCGAGGTCCCACAGTGGGGCGTCGGTGCTGCCGATGAGCTGCCAGCCGCCGGGGCTCGGCCGGGGATAGATCCCGCTCATCTCCCCGGCGAGCCCGACGGCGCCCGCGGGCACCCTAGTGCGGGGTGTCTCCCGGCGCGGAACCGTGAGCCGAGGATCACCGCCGGTGAGATAGGGGAATCCCGGCGCGAACCCGACGAAGGCCACCTGCCACGGCGTGCCGGTGTGCGCGGCGACCACCTCTGCCTCGGTGAGCGCGGTGAGCCGGGCGACCTCGGCGAGGTCGGGGCCGTCGTAGCGCACCCGGATTTCCACCGGGCTGTCGAGGTTGTGGATCTCCGCGGGGGCAAGGTCGGTGATGATCTCGTGCACCCGGTCGCGCAGGCGGGCCAGCTCGGCCCGGCTCGCAGCGGTGACCAGGACGGTGCGGGCGGCCGGGACGACGTCGAGGGCCTCGAGCCGGTCGCGGAGCGCTTCGGTGGCGGCGAGCACCCACGCGAGCGAAGGCCCTTCGACGAGCAGGGCGCGCTCGCCCATGGGGAGCACCCGCGGGTGCTCGCCAGTGGGGTCGGGGCGCATCGGTCAACGCCGGAACGGTGCGAGCAGCACGCCTGCGGCCGCCAACTCCCGGCGGACGGCTCGCGCGGTGGCCACCGCGGCCGGGGAGTCGCCGTGGACGCAGATCGAGTCCACGCCGAGCCGCAGGGTGGAGCCGTCGAGTGCGGCGACCTCGCCGGTGGTGACGAGTCGTAGCATCCTCGCGGCGGCCACCTCGGGGTCCTCGACGAAGGCGCCGGGCTCGGAGCGAGGGACCAGGTTGCCGCTCGCGGTGTAGCCCCGATCGGCAAACGCTTCCCGCACGGTGGGCACCCCGGCCTCCTGCGCCACCGCGAGGAGCACCGACCCGGGAAGGCCAAGCAGGGGGAGTGAACCGTCGTATGCCGTGACCGCGGCGACCACGGCCCGCGCCTGGCGTTCGTCGACGGCGGCCGTGGCGTAGAGGGCGCCGTGCGGTTTGACGTAGCGAACCCGGCCACCGGCCACCCGGGCCAGGCCATCGAGGGCGCCGAGCTGATAGAGGATGCCCGCGGTGAGCTCATCGGAGGGGACCTCCATGGCCCGCCGGCCGAAACCGGCGAGGTCGTCGTAGCCGACCTGAGCGCCGATGACCACTCCTCGCTCCACCGCGGCGGCGCAGGTGCGGCGGAGCGTGAGCGGGTCGCCGGCATGGAACCCGCAGGCGATGTTCGCCGAGGTCACCACGTCGAGCATCGCCTCGTCGTCGCCGAGTCGCCAGCGGCCGAAAGACTCACCGAGATCGGCGTTGAGGTCGATGGCGCGGTGCGCGGGCATACCGTCATGATGCCGCGCGCACCCCCGGCGGCGTCAGGGCACGCGCTCGAAGAGCTGCCAAGCCTTCTCCCCGGCGCCCCAGTGCAGGGCGAGGTCGGTGCCCTGGAACTCCACCCGGGCGCGGCGGAGCATCTCGAAGACCCAGCTCTCCTGGGCCATGAGCGGTGCGGCGCAGCCCATCGCGGTCGAGGTGAGCTGGTCGGCGATGAGGGTGTCCGGGGCTTCGATCCGGATCGGACCGCCGCCGGAGTTGCACCCGGTCCGCACCGAGAGATTGGACCCGCTGAAGGTCAGCGTGATGGGCGCCTCCCGGATGACCGGCTGCGGAGGGTTGCCCGGCAGCCCCGACCGGGCGACATACGTCCCGGCGAGGCGAGCCACGGACACCGGGTCGCCGGCACCGGGCGAGGTCCCTGGGCCGGAGGAGGTGCAGCCGGACAGGACGGTGGTCGCCGCGGCGAGCGCGAGACCCAGACGGAGCCGCGGGGAGAGGGCCGGCCGCTGGGGCGGTGACCCCGAGGTGTGCAACGTCATACCCGGTTGGACGGGAGGGCGACCGTCGCGGTTCCCTCGGGAGAGGGGATAGCCTGCGGGCCATGGCGGGTGCGGCGTTCTTCGATCTCGACCGCACCCTGCTCCAGGGCGGTACCGGGCCGTTGCTCTCGCGGGCGATGTACGAGCTCGGGGTCATCTCGCGGCGGGTGCCGGGGGAGAAGGCCCTCTTCAAGGTCTTCGACGTGCTCGGTGAGAACCTTCCCTCGATTTTCCTCGCGCGGCAGGCGGCGCTGGTCGCCAAGGGCCGGTCGATGACGACCTTCGACGATGCGGCGGCGCAGGCGGCGCTCACCATCGCCGAACAGATCCACCCGTTCGCGCTCACCCTCATCGAGCAGCACAAGGCCGCCGGGCGACCGGTCGTCCTCGCGACAACGACCCCGGAGCACCTCATCGCCCCGCTCGCGCGGCTGCTCGGGTTCGACCACGTCATCGCCACCCGCTACCGGATCACCGAGGACGGCCGGTTCGACGGCTCGATCCGGGGGCCGTTCGTGTGGTCAGCCGGCAAACTCGCCGCAGTCCAACACTGGGCCAAACGGCACGGAGTCTCGCTCGCGGAGTCTTACGCGTACTCGGACTCCATCTATGACCTGCCGCTGCTCGCCGCCGTCGGCAACCCGGCCGCGGTGAACCCCGACCCGCGGCTCACCATGTATGCCACGTTGCGGCAATGGCCCATCGTCCACTTCGACGTCTCCCCGGGGGTCTTCAAGATCCCCGTCGTCGGGGTCGAGCTGCAGTCGCTCGCGATGATGTTCCTGCGCCCCGAACTGCTGCCCTTCGTGACGTTCGATGTCGAAGGTGTGGAGAACGTCCCGCGGCATGGTCCGGTCATTCTCGTCGGCAACCACCGGTCCTACTTCGACCTCGTGGCGTTCACCCTCATCACGCGCCAGGCGGGCCGCACCGCGCGCATGCTCGGCAAGAAGGAGGTCTTCGACGTCCCGCTTCTGGGCACGCTCGCCCGCGCCATGGGCGGTATTCGGGTGGACCGCGGGGCTGGTGGTGGGGAGTCCCTCGACGTGGCCGGGGTGGCGCTCGACGGTGGGGAGATGATCGTGATCTTCCCGCAGGGGACGATCCCGCGCGGGCACGCCTTCTTTGACCCGGTGCTCCAGGGACGGACCGGGGCTGCCCGGCTGGCGGCCCTCACCCGGGCCCCGGTGATCCCGTTCGGGCTGTGGGGAACCGAGAAGGTCTGGCCGCGGTCGGCGTCCATGCCCGATGTGCTCGCCTGGCAGGACCCGCCGACGGTGCGCATTCGGGTCGGGGAGCCGGTGGACCTGAACTATCGGTCGGCGGCGGCGGACACGCGGCGGATCATGAGCGCGATCCGCGACCTGCTCCCCGAGCAGGCGCGCCGACGGCATACGCCGACTTCCGCTGAACTCCGGGCGACCTACCCCGGGGGCCGACTCCCCGGCGAGTAGGGGCCCGGATTTGACGAACAGGGTTAGGTTAGGCTTACCTAATCTCCATGTTTCTGAGTACCGCTGTCATCGGCCTGCGTGAGGGCCTCGAAGCCGCCCTCGTTGTCGTCATCCTGCTGGCCTTCCTCGTCAAGAGCGGCCGGACCTGGGGGATCCGCTACGTCTGGCTCGGCGTCGGCGTCGCGGTCGCGCTCTCGGTCCTGCTCGGGGCCGTGCTCACCCTGGGTACCGAGGGCCTCGAGGAACGCACCCAGGAACTCGTCAGCGGCATCGCGAGCCTCATCGCCGTGGTCTTCGTCACCTTCATGGTCTTCTGGATGAAATCGGCCGGCCGGGCCATGGCCGGGGAACTGCAGGGCAAGCTCGACCGGGCCCTCGATCTCGGGCCCCTCGCCGTCGCGCTCGTCGGCTTCATCGGAGTCGGACGTGAGGGCCTGGAGACGGCGATCTTCTTCTTCGCCACCGCGCAGGCGGCCGCCGCCGGGGAAGGCAGCCAGGGCCTCCTCGGCTGGGCCGTCGGGATCGGGGCTGCGGTCGCCCTCGGCTGGCTCATCTACCGCGGGGCGCTGAAGATCAACCTCACCCGCTTCTTCCGCTGGACCGGGTCCGCGCTCGTCGTCGTCGCGGCCGGCATCCTCGCCTATGGCGTCCACGAACTCCAGGAGGCCGGCGCCCTGCCCGGCGAGGACAACCTCGCCTTCGACCTCACCGGCACCTTCCCCAAGGCGGCCTGGTATGTCGCCCTCGTCCGCGGCATCTTCAACCTGCGGCCCGCGATGGCCTGGCTCGAGCTCGGGGCCTGGGCGCTCTACATCGCCATCGTGCTGCCGCTCTTCCTCGCCCCCGCGCGTCGCCGGAAGGCCGCCACGGCCACCGCGCAGGTCACCGCCTGAAGGCTCCGGCGGAGCACGGAGGCGGCGGTCAGACCCCGGGCACTCGAACGATGAGTGCTCCGGGGTCGACCCGCACACTGAACACCCGAGCCTCCCCGATGACGTCGCCGTCGACCTGGAACGGCTGCGGCGCCTCGAGCTCGATGAGGGTGTGCTGGCCGCGGTAACGGTGGATCCGGTTGTTCGTCACGTCCTTCTTGCGGGCCAGGTTCGCCGCCACCCCAACCCAGCCGGCGAGCCCATGCGGGGTCATCGCGACCACATCGAGGATGCCGTCATCGACCTTCGCCTCGTGCATGATCTCGATCCCGCCCTGGATCCTGCCGCAGTTGCCGACCATGATCCCGCGAGCGGTGATGGACTCGGGGGCCGAACCGTCCACTGAGACCGTGGCCTTGAACCGGTCACCGAGGAGACCCTTGGCGCCCGCGGGGATGTATGCCGTCCAGCCCACCTTGGCCTTGAGCTCCTCGGAGGTGTTCTCCATGATCGTCGCGTCGAGACCGGCACCAGCGATGACGAGGAACCCGTGCCGGTTCGCGGAGGCGCTGGTGTCGGCGCCGGAGCGCTGCTCGCTCGTCGGGTCGAGCACCGCCCAGCCGAGGTCGATGTGCCGGTTGCGGCCCGAGATCGCTGTGGTCAACGCGTGCTCGAGATCGTCCAGGCGGAGGTCGAGGTTGCGGGCGAGGAGGTTGCCGGTCCCGGCCGGCAGCAGTCCGAGCGGCACGCCGGTCCCCGCGACCTCCTGAGCCACCGCCCGCACCGTGCCGTCGCCGCCGAGCGCGCAGACCAGGTCGACGTCCTGGGCGAGGGCACGCCGGGTCTGACCGAACCCGGGATCCTCGATGGTGGTCTCCAGGACGAGCGGCTCGTCCCATCCGGCCGCCAGGGCCACCTTGGCGAGCCGGTTGCGGACCGCGCCCACCGCCTCGACCTTGGTCGGGTTGATGATGATCGCGGCCCGCTTCTTCGGCGGGGGCGGAGGCGGCTCCTCCTCACGCTCGGCCGCACCCCGGAACTGCTCCCGAGACGGCCGCCGCGGCCCGTCCGGGCCCTTGCCCGCGCGAGAGCGCTCAAGGATCCGGTCACCGAAGAGCAGCCAGGCGCCGACGAGTGCCATGGCAGCGGCCAGGCCGATCCCGACCCAGGTCATCGCGTTGTCCACGACAGGAGGCTACCCCGCGCTCACCGGGCTCCGCTTAGGCTCGGTGGGCATGATGCCGAACACACCCGAGCTCACCCCCAAAGACAGCAAGGACTGGACCTGGACGCTGTCCCGCGCCTGCCCGGACTGCGGGTTCGATGCCAGCGTGGTCGACCCGGCGCAGGTGCCTTCCCTCATCGAAGAACTCACGGCGCCGTGGGCCGAGGTGCTCGCCCGGCCCGAACCCGGGGCGCGTCCGAGCTTCGCGGTGTGGTCACCGCTGGAGTATGCCTGCCACGTCCGCGACGTCTGTGACCTCTTCGCCTCCCGCACCGCACTCATGAGGCACCGGGACAACCCGACCTTCCTCAACTGGGACCAGGACGACACCGCCCGCGAGGACCGTTACGCCGCCCAGGACCCCAAGGTCGTCGCCGGGCAACTCGCCTCGGCTGCGTACCGTTGGGCGCAGGAGTATGCCGGGTGCTCACCGCAGGAGCGGGGTCGCACCGGGATGCGGTCCAACGGCTCGCCCTTCACCATCGCCACCCTCGGCGCCTATGGCTGCCACGACCTGGCCCATCACCTCTGGGACGTCGGCGCCGACAGATAAACCCGGCGGCGAAGGGCACTCCCGCCGCCGTAAACTCACTGTCGTGATCGACATCCGCGTCCTGCGCGACACCCCCGACGCCGTCCGCCAGAGCCAGCGCGCCCGCGGTGAGGACGAGGGTGTGGTCGACGCCGTCCGGGCAGCGGACGAACAGCGGCGGGCGGCCCTGACGGCATACGAACAGCTCCGTGCGGAACAGAACGCCGCGAGCAAGCAGATCGCCGGCGCCCAGGGTGAGGCCCGCAGCGAACTCCTCGCCCGGACCAAGGCGCTGGCGGCGGAGGTCAAGGAGGCCAAGGCGACTGCGGACGCGGCCGAGGCCGAACTCGACCGGCTCGCGATGACCATCCCCAACGTCGTCATCGAGGGCGTCCCGGCCGGCGGCGAGGACGACTACACCGTCCGCGAGCACGTGGGCACCCCACGGGACTTCGCCAAGGAGGGATTCCAGGCGCGCGACCACCTGGCTCTCGGCGAGGGTCTGGACGCCATCGACACCGCCCGGGGCGCGAAGGTGTCGGGGGCGCGGTTCTACTTTCTCAAGGGGGTCGGCGCCCGGCTCGAGATGGCCCTGCTCCAGCTCGCCATGCAGCGGGCCGTGGCCGCCGGGTTCATCCCGGTGATCACCCCCACCCTGGTGCGGCCCGAGGTCATCAAGGGCGCCGGGTTCATCGACCATCACGCCGAGGAGGTCTACTACCTCCCGGCGGACGACCTCTACCTCACCGGCACCTCGGAGGTGGCGCTCGCCGGATACCACGCCGACGAGATCATCGACCTGGCCGACGGGCCGCTGCGCTATGCCGGTCAGTCGACCTGCTACCGCCGTGAGGCCGGGTCCTACGGCAAGGACACCAGCGGCATCATCCGGGTCCATCAGTTCAACAAGATCGAGATGTTCGTCTACTGCCGACCCGAGGACGCCGTCGCCGAACATGAGCGGCTGCTCGCCATGGAACGCGACATGCTCGCCGCCATCGAGGTGCCCTACCGGATCATCGACACCGCCGCCGGTGACCTCGGCACGAGCGCGGCCCGCAAGTTCGACTGTGAGGCCTGGATCCCCACCCAGGGCAAGTACCGGGAACTCACCTCGACCTCGAACTGCACGACCTTCCAGGCCCGGCGGCTCGGCACCCGCTACCGTCCCGAGGGCGGCACCGGCGCGACCGAGACCGTGGCCACGCTCAACGGCACCCTGGCCACCACCCGCTGGCTCGTCGCCATCCTCGAGAACCACCAGCAGGCCGACGGCTCGGTGAGGGTGCCGGAGGCGCTGCGCCCGATCCTCGGACTCGAGGTTCTCACGCCCACCCGCTGAGGCCGTTTCCGGGCTGCGATCTCCCCTGCACGGGGGAGGCCGGGTGGGCCCCGGGCGGCATACCGTGGGTGTATGTCGTCCCCTCGACTCACCCTGGTCGCGCGCCTCGAGCGCTTCTTCGGCGTCGACGACCCGTGGGAACGTCCCCGGCCGCCCATCGACCGCAGGGACGGGCTGCTCGCGCTCGGCTTGGCCGCGGTCGGCCTGCTCGCCCTCGAACTCGTCCGCAGCGTCGGGGCCCTCGACAAGGTCACCGCACCGCTCTGGGTGCAGTGGCTCGCGGTCACCTCGGGGGCGGTGCTGTTGATCGGGCGGCGCCGCTGGCCCCTCACCGTCGCGGCCTTGGCCGCCGCCCACATGCTCCTCGTGGGGATCACCCTGCCCGAGATCATGGGGCAGTTTCCGCTCCAGGTGGCCTACTTCGTGGCCTTCCTCTCCGGTGTCTCCTGGGCCCGGGACCGCCGCGCGATGCTGCTGCTCATGGGCGCGATCGTGCTCGTCATGTTCGCCTGGGTGGGGCTCCAGTTCGCCGTCGGCAGCGCCGTCCAAGAGTTCCTCGACGCGCAATCGCTGTCCGAGCGGTCGGGCGCGATCGGTGCGTTACCGGCCGCGGTCCTGCTCAGCGTCATGGTCAATGCGATCTACTTCGGCGGGGCCATCGTTGGCGGACAGGCCTCGTGGCGTACGGCCCGGCAACAGGCCCTGCTGAGCGCCCAGGCTGCCACCATCGAGGCGCAGAGCGAGAACCTGCGCACCCAGGCGATCACCGACGAACGGGTCCGCATCGCCCGCGAGCTCCACGACGTCGTCGCCCATCACGTCTCCGTCATCGGGGTCCAGGCCGGCGCGGCCCGGCGGGTCCTCGACAGCGACCCGGATGCCGCCCGAGGGGCGCTGGAGAACGTCGAGCAGTCCGCCCGCGAGGCGGTCACCTCGATGCGACGGCTGCTCGGCACCCTGCGGGGTCTCCGCCCGGGCCCGAACGCGACGGACCGCTCGCCGGAGCCGACTGCGCTCGACCTGTCTACCCTGGTCGCCGAGGCGAGCACCCCACAGTGCGCCGTCGAACTCCGGGTGACCGAGGACGTCCCCGGCGCCGTGGCCGCCCTCCCGGCACCGGTCGCGCATGCCCTACACCGGATCACCCAGGAGGCCCTCACCAACGTCCGCACGCACTCCACGGCGCGCGCGGCCACCGTCTCGGTGCGGGTCAGTTCCGGGGAGCGGGCGTATGCCGAGGTTGAGGTCGTCGACGACGGCCGCACCAGACCCGGGACCTCCGGGTCCGGCCTTGGCCACCTCGGCATCCGGGAACGGGTCGGCTCGCACGGGGGCTCGGTGGAGATCGGGCCCCGGGCAGTGGGCGGATACCGGGTCCGAGCCCGGATCCCGCTGGAGGGCACCGAGACGGCCCCGGCACCCGGGGTGCCCGCCGAGGCCGGATCGTGAGCACCATCCGCGTCCTCCTCGTCGACGACCACGCCATGGTCCGCTCAGGGTTCCGGCTCATGCTCTCGGTCGAGTCCGACATCGAGGTCGTCGGGGAAGCCGCCAACGGCACCGAGGCGATCATCGCGGCCCGCCGGTTGCGCCCAGACCTCATCCTCATGGACGTGCAGATGCCCGGCATGGACGGCATCGAGGCGACCCGGGTCATCGTCGCCGAGAACCTCGGTACGGTCATCGTCCTCACCACCTTCGACCGGGACGACTACCTTTTCGACGCCCTGGCGGCCGGGGCGAGCGGGTTCATGCTCAAGAACGCTGAACCGGAGACCCTCGTCGAGGCGGTCCGGTCGGCCGCTGCCGGTCACTCCCTGCTGGCACCCGAGGTGACCCGCCGGGTCATCGAGCGCAGCGTCCACGGGCCCTCGGCCGAACCCGCCGGTGAGCCTCCCGAGCTGGCCTTCCTCACCGAACGGGAACGCGAGACATTGATCTTCCTCGCCCGGGGGTACTCCAACGCCGAGATCGCCCAGGAACTCTTCCTCGGCGAGGCCACCGTGAAGACCCACGTCTCGAACTGCCTCGGCAAGCTCGGCCTGCGCGACCGGGTCCAGGCCGTCATCTACGCCTATGAGGCCGGGCTCATCACCACGGGGGAGCGCTGAGCCGCAAGGTTCCGACCTGCGGCTGACCCGCGAACCGGACCCCACGGCATACGGTCGAGTCATGTTGCAGATCACCGAACTGACTCGCCGCTTCGGCGAGGTCACGGCCGTCGACCGGGTCTCCTTCACCGTTCCGCCTGGCCTGACCGGCTTCGTCGGCGGCAACGGTGCCGGCAAGACGACGACGATGCGCATGGTCATGGGCGTCCTCGGCATCGACGAGGGCGAGGTCACCTGGCAGGGCGCCCCGATCACCTCCGCGGACCGGCGCCGGTTCGGGTACATGCCCGAGGAGCGCGGGCTCTATCCCAAGCAGGGCGTCGTCGATCAACTCGGCTACCTCGGCCAGCTCAAGGGGATGACCCGGGCCGCGGCGCGGGAGACCGTGATGGCGCACCTGGAGCGGTTCGGCCTCGCCGACCGGGCCAAGGAGAAGGTCGAGAAGCTCTCTCTCGGCAACCAGCAGCGGGTCCAGATCATTGCCGCGGTCATGGCCGAGCCGATCTGCCTCATCCTCGACGAACCCTTCTCCGGCCTCGACCCCTCGGCCATGGACTCGATGGCGGACCTGCTCCGGGAACACACCAGCACCGGAGTCCCGGTGCTTTTCTCCAGCCACCAACTCGACCTCGTCGACCGGCTCTGTGACCGACTCGTGGTCCTCGCCCGTGGCCGGGTCGTGGCCGCCGGCTCCTCCGAGGAGTTGCGCTCCACCGGGCCGAGCCGTTACCGGCTCGTGCTCGACGGCGACGCCGGCTGGGTCCGCGACCTGCGGGGCCTGCATGTCGTCGACGTCGACGGCCCCACCGCCATCCTCGAGGTCGAGGAGCCGGGAGCCGAACAAGCCCTGCTTACCGAAGCCCTGGGTCGGGGCGCCGTCCACGAACTCTCACCGATCCGCCCCTCGCTCGCCGACATCTACCGTGAGGTGACCGCATGAGTATCCCCGAGCACCGTGGACCCGCCTGGCCGATCGTCATGCGCCGTGAACTCACGGCGAAACTCACCGACAAGGCCTTCCTCATCGGAACGCTGGGCTCGCTGGTCATCCTCGTCGGCTATTTCGGGTACGTCACCTTCACGGCCACGAAGTCGCAGTCGTATGCCGTCGGCGTCACCGCCGCTGACCGGGCCACCGCCGCCACGCTGGTGACCCGGGCGAAGGGAATCGATGCGACGACCACGATCACCCTCACCGAGGTGCCCGACGCTGCGGGCGCCAAGGCCGGGCTCGACGACGAACGGCTCGATGCGTGGCTGCACCAGCAACCCTCCGGGTGGACCCTGACCAGTCGGGACGGTAGCGACGCCCTCGCCACCATCCTGGGCCAGGCCATCTCGGCAGAGGTCCTGGCCGACCAGGCCACCCGGCTCGGCACCTCACCGGAGGAACTCCTCAAGAGCACTCGGCTCACCCAGGCCTACCTCATCGGCGACGCCGAGAAGGCGGGTCTTGCCAAGGGCGTCGGCTTCGCCTTTGCGTTCCTCTTCTATCTCGCCGCCCTCATGTACGGCATCACCATCGCCCAGAGCGTGGTCGAGGAGAAGCAGAGCCGGATCGTGGAGATCATCGCGGCCGCCATTCCGATCCGGCACCTGCTCGCCGGCAAGATCCTCGGCAACTCGATCCTCGCCCTCGGCCAGGTCCTCTTGTATGCCGTCGTCGGGCTGGTCGGGATGTCCCTCGCCGGGTACGGCAAGTACCTCGGGGTCATCAGCGGGCCGATGGCCTGGTTCGTGGCGTTCTTCATCGTCGGCTTCGTCGCCCTCGCGAGCTTGTGGGCGGTCGCCGGGTCACTCGCGTCCCGCACCGAGGATGTCCAGGCCACCAGCGGACCGCTGACCATTCTCGTCATGCTCGTCCTCTTCTCCGGGCTCTTCGCGACCGGGACGGTTCGGGAGGTGCTCTCCTTCGTCCCACCGACCTCGATCGTCGCCATGCCCATGCGGGTCGTCGAGGGCGCCGTGCCGATCTCGCAGGTGCTCCTGTCACTCGGGCTGCTCGTGGCCTTCGCGGCGGTGACGATCACCGTGGGCGAGCGGCTCTATCGGCGTTCGCTGCTCAAGACGCAGGGCCGGGTGTCGCTGCGGGCCGCTTGGTCCTCGACCGACTGAGGACACGGGGTCGTTTCGCGTCCCGGTGGTTGCCGGTCATCTCACCGACGAATGTTCGTCACCGAGCCCCGATAGCCTGGGGCGCACCATGACCGATCTGTCCTCACCGCCGTACACTCCGGCGCACGCCTCCACATACTGCCCGGCACTCACCCCGCACCTGGTCGCGCTCGACATCGACGGGACGACGATCACCCACGCGGGCGAGTTGCGGCCCGCGGTCCAGGCGGCCGTGCGGGCGGTCGCCGACGCCGGCCACCACGTCACCATCGCCACCGGCCGCACCATCAACGGCACCCTGCCGATCCTGGCAGCACTCGGCATCGAGCGCGGCTTCGCGGTGTGCTGCAACGGTGCCCTCACCGTGCGCCTGGACCCGGACCTCGCGGACGGCTACGAGGTCGTCGACGAGGTGACCTTCGACCCGGGCCCGGTCCTGGACCTGCTCGAAGGGTCCTGGCCCGACGCCACCGTGGCCGTCGAGGACGGCGCCGGCGGCTTCAAGGTGTCTGCGCCGTTCCCGGACGGCGACCTGCTCGGCAAGGTCACGGTCGTGCCCTGGGCCGACCTCAAGACCCACCCGGTGACCCGGGTGTGCTTCTACTCCCCGTCCGGGTCGGCCGAGGACTTCATCAAACTCACGCAGGCCATCGGCCTGCACGGGGTCAACTACGCCGTCGGCTTCTCCGCGTGGCTCGACATCAGCCCGGAGGGCGTGTCCAAGGCGAGCGCCCTGGAGATCATCCGCCGCGACCTGCGCGTCGAACCCATGCACACCATCGCCATCGGCGACCAGCGCAACGACGTGGAGATGCTGCACTGGGCGGCCCGCGGGGTGGCCATGGGCAATGCGCCGGACGAGGTCAAGGCCATCGCCGATGAGGTCACCGGATCGGTGGATGAGGACGGGCTGGCCGCGGTGCTGCGGACCCTGCCGGGGGTCTGATCGGTGGCGGACCTGCACCTCACCTCGCTCCACAACCCACGCGTCAAGGCGCTACTGGCCCTGAGCCGTCGTCGAGTGCGCGACGCCGAGGGTCTCACCGTCGTCGAGGGTCACGACGAGCTCGCCCTCGCCGTCGAAGCGGGGGTCCGGCCACACACGTTCTACTACTGCCCCGAGCTGGCCCCGCCCTTATCCGCGGCCCTGGTGAAGCGGATCCGGGCCCTGTCCGCACCGGTGGTACGGCTCTCCCGGGAGGTCTTCGAGCGGGTCGCCTACCGGGAGGGGCCGGACGGATTCCTCGCGACCGTGCCCTCCCCGGGTATGTCGTTGGCTCGGCTGCCGCTTTCGGCGCGCCCGTTCCTCCTGGTGTGCGAGGGGATCGAGAAGCCAGGCAACCTCGGTGCCATGCTCCGCACGGCCGAAGCCGCCGGTGTCGAGGCGGTCATCGCCGCGGACTCGGTGACCGACTGGGGCAACCCCAATGTGGTCCGGGCGAGCAAGGGCACGGTCTTCTCGGTGCCGGTGGCCCGCGCCACGCTTGCGGAGACCCTGTCCTGGCTCCAGGCTCACGGCATACCGCTGGTGGCGACGACACCCGACACCGACGCCGTGCACACCGAGGTCGACTACCGCGGCCCGGTCGCCCTCGCGGTGGGCGCCGAAAGCACCGGGCTCACGGATGAGGCCCTCGCGGCGGCGGCTCACCGGGTCCGCATTCCGATGGCCGGGCACGTCAACTCGCTCAACGCTGCGACGGCTGCGGCGATTGTGATCTATGAGGTGGTCCGGCAGCGTTCGGGGGAGTCGACCTGACCGGGGGTGGTCAGGAGCACCCGAAAATCTGTGCCACGATGACGGCATGCGAGTTGACCATGTCGTCTACGCCGCCGAGCACGACGGGCTCGAGTCCACGGCCCAGCGCCTCGCCAAACAGATCGGCGTCGAGCCGGTCTATGGGGGAGTGCATCCGCGGTTCGGTACGCGCAACATGATCCTGCCGCTGGCCCACGAGCGCTACCTCGAGGTCGTCGAGGTCCTGGAGCACCCGGCGGCGGACAAGGCACCGTTCGGCCAGGTTGTCCGGGCCCGGTCCGAGGCCGGGGGCGGCTGGCTTGGCTGGGTCGTTCGGGTCGACGACATCACCCTGGTCGAGGAGCGCCTGGGGCGTCCAGCGATCGCCGGTTCCCGGCACCGGCCCGACGGCGTCGAGCTCCGGTGGCGCCAGCTCGGGGTCAAGGGCCTGCAGAACGACCCGCAGCTCCCGTTCTTCGTCGAGTGGGCCGACGGTGTGCCGCACCCCTCGGAGGCCGCGCCCAGCGAGGTGACCATCGAGTCGCTGCTTATCGCCGGGGACCCGTGCCGGGTCCAGGACTGGCTCGGCCTGCCGGCGGACAAGACCTCCTCGGTCATCGACTTCACCTGGGTGGCGCCGCACGGTACACCCGGGCTGCTCGCGGTGACCTTCGCGACACCCGAGGGCGACGTCACCATCTGAGCCCGGGCCGGCTCGCTCGGGGGTGAGGCCCCTCAGCGTGCGTAGTTGCGTAGCCGCAGGCTGTTGCTCACGACAAGAACGCTGCTGGCCGCCATCGCGGCTCCGGCGATCATCGGGTTGAGCATCCCCGCGATGGCCAGGGGGATGGCCGCGATGTTGTATCCGAACGCCCACGCCAGGTTGACCTTGATGGTGCGCAGCGTTGCCCTGGCCAGGCCGATCGCGTCGACGACGGCGGGCAGTTCGGACCGGAGCAGGATGATGTCGGCCGCGTCCCCGGCAACATCGGTGCCGGTCCCCATGGCGATGCCGAGGTCGGCCTGCGCGAGCGCTGCCGCGTCGTTCACCCCGTCGCCGACCATGGCCACGACCCCACCGGACTCCTGGAGCGCCGCGATCATCGCGTGCTTGGCATCCGGTCGGACGTCCGCGCGGACCCGGTTGGTCGGGATGCCGACCTGGTGGGCGACGTTGCGCGCGGCCTCCTCGTGGTCACCGGTGAGCAGGTATGCCGTGAGCCCCTGGCGTCCGAGGGAGCGGATCGCCGAGGTGGAGGACCGGCGGACCGTGTCGGCCACGGTGAGCGAGGCCCGCGCCTGACCGCCCCAGCCGAGCCAGACCGTCGTCCCGGTGCTTGCCGGGGTGGCGAGGGAGCTGGGCAACCTTTCGAAGAGGTCATAGCGGCCCACCGTTACGGTGGTGCCGTTGATCGTTCCCCGCGCCCCCGCCCCGGGAAGGGCCTCGAAGTCGGTGACGGGCGGCAGGTCCAGTCCCCTGGAGCGGGCCGCGGTGAGGATCGCCCGGCCTACTGGGTGTTCACTGCCGGCTTCGACGGCGGCAGCGGCCCGCAGCGCCGACTCCTTGGTGAGCCGTCCGGCGGTGTCGATGGCGGTCAGGCTCATCTCGCCGGTCGTGACCGTGCCGGTCTTGTCGAGCACGATGGTGTCGACGGCCTGGGTGGCTTCGAGGATGTGCGGTCCCTTAATGAGGATGCCGAGTTGCGCACCTCGGCCGGTGCCGACGAGCAGCGCCGTGGGGGTGGCGAGTCCGAGGGCGCAGGGGCAGGCGATGACAAGCACCGCGATCGAGGTCTCCAGGGCACGGGAGAGGTCTCGGCTCACGGCATACCAGCCGAGGAAGGTGAGCACCGCGAGGACGAGAACGACGGGGACGAAGACCGCCGAGACCCGATCGGCGAGCCGCTGCACCGGTGCCTTGCCGGACTGGGCGCGTTCGACGAGCCGGGCGATCTGGGCGAGGGTGGTCTCGGCGCCCACCCGGGTCGCTTCGACGATGAGCCGCCCGGTGGTGTTGCGGGTGGCGCCGACGACCTCGTCGCCGGGGCCGACCTCGACCGGCAGGGCCTCACCGGTGACCAGGGAGGCGTCCACCGCGCTGCGCCCCGCGAGCACAACCCCGTCGGTGGCCACGTGCTCGCCGGGCCGGACGACGAAGCGGGCCCCCGCCCGCAGTTGGGCGATCGGTGCGGTGCGTTCGACCTCACCGCCCTCGGGGCCGGTCTCGAGGAGAGTGACCTCTTTCGCGCCAAGTCGGAGCAGGGTGGTGAGGGCGTCGCGGCTGCGGCTGGTCGCTCGGGCCTCCATCCACCGGCCGAGGAGGAGGAAGGTGGTGACAACCGCGGCGGTTTCGAAATAGAGGTCCCCGGACCCCCGCAACACCGCGAAGGCGGACCACAGGTAGGCGGCGCTCACACCGATCGAGACCAGGGTGTCCATCGTCGAGGCCCGGTGGCGGGCGTTGATCGCGGCCGCCCGATGGAAGGGGTAGGCGGCCCAGAGGACCACCGGGGTGGTGAGCGCCCATTGGATCCAGGCGCTGCCGGGCACATGGAGCCAGTGCGCCATGGCGAGAACGACGACCGGAACCGTGAGCACGGCCGAGACCGCGGCGCGGCGCGCCAGTGCGCTGTCGTCCAGGGGAGCGGCCGGGAGGGGCGCGGTGCTTTCGATGACCGAGGCGCCGTATCCGGTGGCCTCGACTGCCCCGACGAGGTCGGCCACGGTCACAGGCGCCGTGTAACTGACGGTCGCCTTCTCGGTGGCGAGGTTGACCGTCGCGGTGACCCCTTCGAGCCGGTTGAGCCGCTTCTCCACCCGTGCCGAGCAGGACGCACAGGTCATCCCGGTGATCGCCAGGTCGACCTCGCGTGTCGGTGCAACCTCGATGACGCTCACTAGGTCCTCCCTCACAGTCGTCGGCCGGTCAGCGCACACGACTGTAGTACCCGAACGTTGGCGGCGGCCGAACCCTTCCCTTGGGGCGTATGCCGTCGAGAGGAGGTTTTCCGCGAGGGTTACCTCAGGTGCGTTCGCGGACGATGACCGAGGCGACCCCGCCGGCGGCCACGGTCTGAACACCCATCCCGACCACCCCGAAGGTCACCTCGGTGGGGACCGTGACCATGGCGGGCCCGGTCAGCCCCAGCTGCCCGTGGGCGTTGTCCCCCCACACCCAGAAGCCCTTGTACCGGTCGCGAACGAGCACGGACTGTCCCGCCACCGACACCTCGACGATGTTGGGTCCGGCCACGGTGCGGGCCTTAGCGTCACCCTCGGCCGCGACCGAGGCGGTCGTGGTGCGCCCGAGCTCACCCTTGGTGTTGCAGCCCCACGTGCGGATCCCGCCGCCATGCATGATGGCCACCGCGCTGGTGGCACCGGCGGAGACGTCGTTGACGAATCGGGTGCCGAAGTCGAGGGTTCGGGGGCTGGTGACCACGGTGGTCGCCGGGTCGGTGCCGAGGCGACGGCAGGTGTTGAGGCCCCAGCCGCGGACGGTGCCGCTGGTGGTCGTGGTGAACGAGGCCCCGCCGCCGGTGGTGATCCCGACGATGCTCGATCCGATGGTCGTCGGCCGGGTGACCGCCACCGTTGCGCTGGAGGGGACCGCGGCCCGGGTGCTGTTGTCGCCCCAGCCGTACATGGTGCCGCCGCCGGTCACCGCGAGCACTGTGCCGCCGCTGGAGACCACCCGCACGATGCCGCTCAGGCCGCTCACCTGGGTGGGCACGGACCGGGCCGCGGTGTCCCCAAGGCCCAGTTGACCCTGATCGTTGGTGCCCCAGGACCACACCTGGCCGGCGGTGGAGACGGCATACAGGGAGGCTCCGCCGACGGCGACCGATCGCATGCCGCTCAGGCCGGGGACCACGGTCGGGCTGAGGATGGTCGCCCCCGCGCTCGGCAGAATCAGACCGGAGGGGTTGGCACCCCACACGATGACCGTCCCATCACTGCGAACGGCTGCTGACGTGGTCCCGTTCGTCGCGACCGAGGTGGCGCTCTTCGGGGAGCCGACAGGCGCGACAAAGAGCGTCGAGTCCGTCGTCGTCCCCGTCCCGAGTTGGCCGGAGGAGTTCAGGCCGGCGGTGAGAACCGGCCCGGAAGCGAAGCTGCGGACCGCGATCTCGGCGTGCGCGGCCGGAGCGGAGAGGGTGACGGCGAGGCCGCCGGCGAGGAGGAGGGCACGTCGGCGTCCGGACATGGCGAAGACCCCTGATCGGCAATCGGCGACGGCCGCCCCTGCTGACAGCCGTCCGCTCTCGGCATCGTAACCATCCCCAGGCTGAGGCGGGCTGGCTTCCAGGAAAGCCGAGACGTACCCTCAGCCCAGGTGGTCGACGAGGTGCGGCGCGAGCCCGACATACGAGGCCGGGGTGAGGGCGAGCAGGCGGGCCTCGACGTCGCCCGGCAGAGAGAGCCCGCGGATGAACTCGGCGAGGTCGGCGGCTCCGATGCGGCGGCCCCGGGTCAACTCCTTGAGCCGCTCGTACGGTTCGTCCATCCCCGGCACCCCGCGCGCCGCGAGGGCGCGCATGGCGGACTGGACCGCCTCGCCGAGGACCTCCCAGTTCGCGTCGAGGTCCGCGGCCATGGCCGCGGGGGTGGCGTCGAGACCGGCCAGGCCGCGGCGGACGTTGTCGAGGGCGAGGAGTGAGTGGCCGAGCGCAACGCCGATGTTGCGCTGCATCGAGGAGTCGGTGAGGTCGCGTTGGAGCCGCGACTGGACCAGGGTTGCGGCGAGGACGTCGAGCAGGGCGTTGGAGACCTCAAGGTTGGCTTCGGCGTTCTCGAACCTGATCGGGTTGACCTTGTGGGGCATCGTGCTCGACCCGACCGTGCCTTGACCGCGGACCTGGGCGAAGTAGCCGAGCGAGATGTAACTCCACACGTCGGTGCACAGGTTATGCAGGACTCGGTTGAACCGGGCCAGGTCGGCATAGAGCTCGGCTTGCCAGTCGTGGCTCTCGATCTGCGTGGTGAGCGGGTTCCAGGTGAGTCCTAGTCCCTCGACGAAGGTCCGGGAGATGTGTTGCCAGTCGGCCTCGGGCACCGCGGCCACGTGGGCGCCATAGGTTCCGGTGGCCCCGTTGAGCTTGCCGAGGTAGTCCGCCCGGGCGATCCGGGCGAGTTGTCGCCGCAGGCGCCAGGCGAGGACGGCGAGTTCCTTGCCCATTGTCGTCGGGGTCGCTGGCTGCCCGTGCGTGTGCGCGAGCAGCGGCAGGTCGCGCAGGTCGCGGGCTATGGTCTCGACCTCGGCGACCAGGGCGTCGGCTCGCGGGGTCCAGACCTCACGAACCGCCCCTTGGATCATGAGGGCGTAGGCGAGATTGTTGATGTCCTCGCTCGTGCAGGCGAAGTGGACGAGTTCGGTGAGCCCGACGTCGGCCTTGTCCGGGGCCAGGGCACGCAGCCGGGCCTTGACGAGGTACTCCACGGCCTTCACATCGTGCTGGGTCACGCGCTCGGTCTCGGCGAGTTCGTCGATCTCGGCGGCACCGAACGCCTCCCGTATGCCGCGCAGGCTCACCTTCTCGGCGTCGGTGAGCCGCCGCACTCCGGGAACCACGGCGTGGTCGGTGAGGTGGATGAGCCATTCGACCTCGACATGGACCCGGGCGCGGTTGAGCGCTGGCTCGGAGAGGTGGTCAACGAGCGGCGCGACCGTGGACCGGTAGCGGCCGTCGAGGGCACCGAGGGCGATCGGGGGAGTCAGGTCCGCGAGCGAGGCCATGGCGCACATCCTTCCACCCGGGCCGGGCCGAGTGGGCCGGGGTGGGGCCAGGCCATCAGCGGAAGGCAGCGACCCCGGTCATCGACTGCCCGATGACGAGGGTGTGCATCTCGTGGGTGCCTTCGTAGGTGAGCACCGATTCGAGGTTGTTGGCGTGCCGCATGACGGGGAACTCGCCGCTGATCCCGTTGGCCCCGAGGATGGTCCGAGCCGTCCGGGCGATCTCGATGGACTTGCTGATGTTGTTGTACTTGCCGACCGAGACCTGCTCCGGGCGAAGCCCGACGGTGTCCTTGAGCCGGCCGAGGTGGAGGGCGAGGAGCTGACCGAGGGTGAGTTCGGTCGACATGGCGGCGAGCTTGGCGTGGGTGAGCTGGAAGCCGGCGAGCGGCTTGCCGAACTGGGTGCGCTCCACGGCATACCGGGTGGCCGCGTCCAGGCACGAGCGGGCGGCGCCCAGGGCGCCCCAGACGATTCCGTAGCGGGCCTCGGAGAGGCAGGACAGCGGCCCCTTGAGGCCACGGACCTCGGGGAAAACTGCCGACCCGGGCAGGCGGACGCGATCCAGAACGAGTTCGCTGGTCACCGAGGCACGCAGCGACATCTTGTTGTGCAGGGTGTGTGCGCTGAACCCGGGGGTGTCGGTGGGGACGACGAATCCGCGGATGCCGCCGTGTTCCTCGCCGGCGTTGGCCCAGATGACGGCGACGTCGGCGATGGAGCCGTTGGTGATCCAGAGTTTGCTGCCGGTGAGCACCCAGTCGTCGCCGTCGCGGGCGGCGCGGGTGCGCATCGATCCAGGGTCGGAGCCGTGGTCGGGCTCGGTGAGGCCGAAACAGCCGATCGCCTCGCCGGTGGCCATCGCGGGCAGCCACTGCGTCTTCTGTTCCTCGGTGCCCCAGCGCCAGATCGCGAACATCGCCAGGCTGCCCTGCACCGAAACCAGGGACCGGATGCCGGAGTCGCTCGCCTCGAGCTCGATGCAGGCCAGGCCGTAGTCGACGGCGGACATGCCCGCGCAACCGTAGCCCTCAAGGTGCATGCCGAGGAGGCCGACCTTGCCGAACTCCCGGGCCAGCTCACGGGCCGCGGGCAGGTCGCCGGCCTCGTACCACTGCATGATGTGCGGTTCGACGAGGTCGTCGCAGACCTGGCGGACAGTGGCGCGGATCGCCTTCTCGTCCTCGGTGAGCAGGGTGTCGATGTCGACGATGTCGCGGGGGTTCAGGGGGCCGGGAGTGCCGTGCGAGCCGCTCATGAGACCACCCTACGGGCAGCTCGGCGCACCGAAACCGCCCCGACTTTCCCGCCCCATGCCACAAAGGTGGGGTTGGGGTGCCGTACACGGCACCCCAACCCCACCTTTGTGGCCCCAAGCGGAGGGGCCCGCCGCTGAAGGCTCGGCCCTCAGCCCCAGACGAGCCCGCGCGCGGGGTCGGCGAGGATGGCTGCGACGTCCGCGAGGAACCGGGAACCGAGCTCCCCGTCAACGAGGCGGTGGTCGAAGGACAACGCCAGCGTGGTGACCCATCGCGGCTCGATCCGCTCGGCGGCGCCCTCCCCGACGACCCAGGGCCGACGGTTTACCGCACCGAAAGCGAGGATCGCGGACTCGCCGGGGTTGAGGATCGGGGTGCCGGAGTCGACCCCGAAGACCCCGACATTGGTGATCGTCAGCGTGCCGCCCGCCATGTCCGCTGGCGGGGTACGCCCCTCGCGCGCGGTCTCGGTGAGAGCGCTGATCGCCTGGGCGAGGTCGCGCAGGCTCATCCGGTCGGCGTCCTTGACGTTGGGAACGACCAGCCCGCGCGGGGTGGCCGCCGCGATGCCGAGGTTGACGTACCGCTTGAGGACGATCTCCTGCGCGGCCTCATCCCAGGTGGCGTTGATCCCCGGGTTGCGGCGTACGGCCAGGCACATCGCCTTGGCGAGGATGAGCAGCGGGGTGACCTTGACGTCACGGAACTCGCGGTCCCGCTTGAGCCGCGCGACGAGTTCCATGGTTGCGGTGACGTCGACCTCGACCCACTCGGTGACGTGCGGCGCGGTGAACGCCGAGGCGACCATGGCCGCCGCGGTGTGCTTGCGGACGCCCTTGATCGGCACCCGCTGTTCGCGCTCACCGTGGGCAGCCCCCGGACCGTATCCAGGACCGTATGCCGTACCCGCACCCGGTGCCCCGGCGGAGCTCGAGTCCGGGCTGGCCGAGAGCACGTCGTCGCGGGTGATCGTGCCTGCGGGACCGGTCGGGCGCACCGTGGCGAGGTCGACGCCGAGGTCCTTGGCGAGCTTGCGGACCGGGGGCTTGGCGAGGACGCGAACCCGCTCGTGCAGGTGGGTGGAGGGTGCCGCGACATAGGGCTCGGGGCGGGTGTCCCGGGGGACGGCGGTCGCGTGCGCGGCGACGAGTTCGCCGGCCCGCGCGGCGGATTGGACGGTGACGTGGTCGCCGGGAGGGGCGGCGATGGTCTCCTTGAGGACGGGCTTGAGGCGGGGTCGCCGTTTGGCCTCGGTCTGCTTGATGCCGTAGCCGACGAGGACCGCGGTGCGACCCGTACTCGTCGTGCCACCGATGAGCCCTTCACTGACCTCGGCGTCCGCCGACGTGCCGGGGGCGTCGGCCGCGGCAGCCGGAGGCTCCGGTATCGGCTCCACTGCGGCGCCGTCGTCCACGGCGATGATCGGCGCGCCGACCTCGACGGTGGCCCCTTCCTCGACGAGCAGCGCCGTCACGGTGCCGGCATACGGCACCGGGAGCTCGACGAGGGACTTGGCAGTCTCCACCTCGACGACGATGTCGTTGACTTGGACGGTGTCACCGACGGCGACCCGCCAGGTGACGATCTCGGCCTCGGTGAGGCCTTCACCGGGGTCGGGGAGGTTGAACTCCTGGATTGCCATGTCGGAGAACGGCCTTTCAGTGGGTCAGCAGACGGTCAACGGCGTCGAGCACACGGTCGAGATCGGGGAGGAAGTCTTCCTCGATCCGGCTCGGCGGGTAGGGGACGTTGTACCCCCCGACCCGCAGCACCGGCGCCTCGAGTTCGTAGAAGCACTCCTGCTGGATCTGGGCGGCGAGCTCGGCCCCGAGACCGAGGAAGGTCGAGGCCTCGTGGACCACGACGCACCGTCCGGTCTTGCGGACCGACGCAAAGATGACGCTTGTGTCGAGCGGGCTCAGGGAACGCAGGTCGAGGATCTCCAGGGAGTGGTCCTCGTCCTCGGCCGCCTGGGCCGCCTGAAGGCAGGTGCGCACCATCGGCCCGTAGCAGAGCACGGTGACGTCGGAGCCCTCGCGGACCACCCGCGCGCTGCCCAGCGGCCCGTCCGGGGCAGCCCCGACCTCACCCTTGTCCCAGTACCGGCGTTTCGGCTCGTAGAAGATGACCGGGTCAGGGGACTCGATGGCCTGCTGGATCATCCAGTGGGCGTCGTGCGGGTTGGAGACCGCGACGACCTTGAGCCCGGCGGTGTGGGCGAAGTAGGCCTCGTTGGATTCCGAGTGGTGTTCGACGGCGCCGATGCCGCCGCCGAACGGGATCCGGATGACCACGGGCATCCCGACGTAGCCCAGGGAACGGGCCCGCAGCTTGGCGACCTGGCTGACGATGTGGTCGAAGGCGGGATAGACGAAGCCGTCGAACTGAATCTCGACCACCGGGCGGTACCCGCGCAGCGCGAGCCCGATGGCCGTGCCGAGGATGCCGGCCTCGGCGAGCGGGGTGTCGATGACCCGGTCCTCACCGAAGTCCTTCTGCAGCCCCTCGGTGACCCGGAAGACGCCGCCGAGCTTGCCGATGTCCTCCCCGAGGAGGATGACCTTGGGGTCGCGCTCCATGGCCGCGCGCAGGCCGCTGGTGATGCCCTTGGCCATCGTCGTCGTCTCGCCCATCTCAGTGCACCCCCTCGAACGAGCGCTGGTATGCCGTGAACTCGGCGAGCTCGGCCACCATCACCGGGTGCTCCTCGGCATAGACGTGCGTGAACATCTCCGAACCGTCCGGGTCCGGCATCGCCAGGCAGCGAGCCCGGACGTCGGCCCCCAGGGCGTCGGACTCGTCCGCGACGGCGTCGAAGAAGGCCCGATCGGCATGGCCTGCGTGCTCAAGCCAGCGTTTGAACCGCTCGATGGGGTCGCGCAGCTTCCACACCTCGACCTCGGCCGACACGCGGTATTTCGTGGGGTCGTCGGAGGTCGTATGCGCGCCCATCCGGTAGGTGAAGGCCTCGATGAACGTGGGTCCCTGACCGTCCCGGGCGGCGTCGAGCGCGCGCCGGGTGACGGCATACACCGCGAGGACGTCGTTGCCATCGACCCGGATGCCGGGGAAACCGAAGCCGCGGGCACGGTGCCAGAGCGGCGCCCGGGTCTGCTTCTCGTTGGGCTCGGAGATGGCCCACTGGTTGTTCTGGCAGAAGAAGACGACGGGGGAGTTGTTCACCCCGGAGAAGACCAGGGCTTCGGAGACATCCCCTTGGGAGGTGGCGCCGTCGCCGAGGAAGGCCATGACCGCGGTGTCCCGGTCGGGGTCACCGGTCCCGACCGCACCGTCGCGCTGGACCCCCATGGCGTAGCCGGTGGCGTGCAGGGTCTGCGCGCCGATGATGATCGTGTAGAGGTGGAAGTTCTTCTCGTTCGGGTCCCAGCCGCCGTGATTGACGCCGCGGAACATGCCGAGCAGGTTGACCGGGTCGACCCCGCGGCACCAGGCGACGCCGTGCTCGCGGTAGGTGGGGAAGGCGAAGTCCTGGGCTCGCATGGCACGGCCGGCGCCGACCTGGGCGGCCTCCTGGCCGAGGAGCGAGGCCCACAGCCCGAGTTCGCCCTGGCGCTGCAGCGCGGTGGCCTCGGCGTCGAAGCGGCGGATGAGGACCAGGTCGCGGTAGAAGCCGCGCAGGTCCGCGTCGGTGAGGTGCTCCAGCAGGGGATCGAGTTCGGGGTTGGGAATCCGTTCACCTTCGGGGGTGATCACCTGCAGCATCTCCGGCCCGCCCTCGGCCGCCGGACGGTCCCCGCTCAGCGGCCGTTCGTGGGCGCCGAAGACGTTGCCGAGTGCGCGCCCCTGCGGCGCCTGGTCGTGGTCACTCAACGGCGGACTCCTTTGTCCTGAATCGGGGCCCGGGGGTGGGGGCCTCGAGGTGGCGACGAAACATCCGCCATGGCTCGGTGTTGCCGTTCGGATGTGGTGCAGCCCACGCTACCAACCCGAGCATGTCGTGATCATGTTGTCTTGGGGTCAACGTTGCCCTCGCCCGGCGAGGGGTGGTGCGCCAAGACCAGGTCATACGCCGTCTGCACCTTCTTCACCAACTGCTCAATAGTCGGCGTATCGAGGTTGGTGTTCTGGGTGGAAACCATCATCACGTTGAATGCCCGACGTATCTCCTCGATCAGGAAGTATGAGGGGTCACCGGGTCTTCCCATCCGAATTCCACGGCCTCCGCACAGCGCTTGGACCATTATCGTTTCGAGGTGACTTAGGCTGGGGAGACGCTTCGATTGAAGGTGTGCTGGGTAAAGGTCCAACAAGAAGTCCGACGAGCGGACCTCACTTATGAAGGAGGCGCTATCCCCTTCGTCGAAATCTGGGGTGTGAGGGAAGAAGACCTGCAGGAACAGTTGCCCGATGTAAAGATGGCGGACGAATGCAAGGCTTGGCCTCGATTCGAAGGACGCCAAGTCGCGATGGAGCCGGGTGAAACGTTCGGCAGCCTCTTGCTCACTAGGGTTGCTGCCGACTCTGGCTATCCGCACGAGCGCGGTCGTGGATATCCCCCGTCCCTGAAGCAGACGTCGAAGTCCCTTGCTGGCTTTCGGTGCATAGCGCGAATCCCACGAGGGCGGCTGAGTCCCTCGATCATGTGCAAGGTGGCTCATGAGTTCGATCTTCAGCGCCCACTCGCCCAACAGGCTGGCGTCTGCGTGGGTAAGAAGGGGCTCATCTTCATCGAGCAAGCGCATAGCGATGGCAAGTGCTGGCTGTTCCAGACGGATGTTGAATCCCCGGTTGCATTGTGAACAGATTCGCAACTGCCCACGCCATCCGAGGTCCGCTCCGGGACTCAGTTTGCGAGCCCACTTCGGAACGATGTGTTCGAGCGTGGAGCGACCAACGGAACGGCAGATGACGCAAGTTGCTGTGGGCGGTCCTGTCTTCGGCCGCTGCCTATGCTTGGGCGTCAACAGTGGCGCTCGCGGTAGGCCGCGGTCACCTCGAGCAGCCGGTCGTTGGCCGCCGTCTCGGCGATGGTCGCCCGGACGCCGTCCACGCCATACGGGCGGACCATGAGCCCGGCATCCCGACAGGCGTCGGTGAGTGCAGGGGTTTCCTCCCCGACCGGGAACCAGATGAAGTTGGCCTCGGAGCGCGGCAGCTCCCAGCCCTGATCGGCCAGGGCGGCGGCGACCCGCTCGCGTTCGGCGACGAGCTCCTTGACCCGGACCTCGAGCTCGTCGGCCGCCTCCAGGGAGGCGATGGCCGCGCTCTGGGCCAGGGAATTGACCCCGAACGGGATCGCGGTCTTGCGCAGCGCTTCGGCGACCGGCTCGTGGGCGACGGCATACCCGACCCGCAGCCCCGCGAGACCGTACGCCTTCGAGAACGTCCGCAGGACAGCGACATTGGGCCGGGCCCGGTGCACGGCGAGCGCGTCCGGGACATCGTCGGCGGTACCGAACTCGACATACGCCTCGTCGATGACGACGAGGACGTCCGCCGGCACGGCATCGAGAAAGGCGTCGAGTTCACCGGCCGTGACGGTGGTCCCGGTGGGGTTGTTGGGGGTGCAGACCAGGACGAGTCGGGTGCGCGGGGTGACTGCCGCGGCCATGGCGGGCAGGTCGTGGCGGTGGTCGGCGGTGAGCGGCACGTGCACCGCGCGGGCCCCCGCGACCGCGGTGAGGATGGGATAGGCCTCGAAGGAACGCCACGCGAACACCACCTCGTCCCCGGCGTCGCAGACCGCGGCAATGAGCTGGCCGAGCACGCCGACGCTGCCCGGGCCGCAGGCAATGCGGGCTGGCGGCACGTCAAGGGTCGCGGCGATCGCTTCGCTGAGGGCCGTGACCGCCAGATCGGGGTATCGGTTCACCGTTGCCGCGCCCTGCCGCAGGACCTCGAGCACGCTCGGCAACGGGGGGTAGGGGTTCTCGTTCGAGGAGATCTTGTATGCCGTGCGCCCGGGAGCCTCTGGTGCGGGACGGCCGGGGGTGTAGGCGGGCAGGGTGTTCAGGACCGGGCGAAGGTGGACCATAGTTGCCACTGTAGGACCGCCGAGGGGCGGCCGTCACAGCCCGAAAGGGCCGCGGCCTGTTGTGGCCGCGCAGGGTGATGCCAGAATGCCCCTGTGACCAACTTCCTCATCCGTGTGATCGCCAACGCGGCTGCCCTCTGGGTGGCTGCGCTCCTTGTGAGCGGGATTGACCTGGCTCAAGGGGACTCCACGTGGACGACGAAGCTCGTCACGGTCCTCCTCGTCGCCCTCGTCTTCGGGGTGGTCAACGCATTCATCCGGCCGATCGTCAAGTTGCTGTCGCTCCCGCTCTTGGTGCTCACGCTCGGGTTGTTCACGTTCATCGTCAACGCCTTCATGCTCCAGATCACCGAGTGGCTCTCGGGTCCACTCGGACTGGACTTCCACATCCAGAGTTTCTTTTGGGACGCGGTCATGGCGGCGGTCATCATCACGGTGGTCTCGTGGGCAGTGAGTGTGCTGCTCCCGAGTTCCGACTAGCCGCTTGTGGCGTGCTCGTCGGGCGTGACGCACGTCGGCGCAGATGCAGGGTCTGTTCCGTGAACTAGGGATACGCGGGGTCGGGTCGCTAGCGGCCTTACTCGGCAGGTTGGGCAGGGGTTTCATCATGGGCAAACATGTCGCCCAGACGTACGGTTCCCGGCGGGTTGCCGGGAAGATCTTCCTCGTCGGAGCGCTCGGCGTGGCCGTGGTGACGGCGACGCAGGTGTTCGCCGAGAGCCAGACGGGCACTTCCCCGGGTCTGGTCACCGGCTCCAGCGCGCCCTCGACGGTGAAGTGCACGAAGTCACCGGAGGTGCGTCTCCTCGTCGCGCCCGAGTTGCAGAGCGTCGTCTCGGAGGCGTTGAGCGCACCGTCGGCGACTAAGGGTTGCTACGCGTATGTCGTGACCGGCAGCAGCGCGCGCGCGGCCGCCAGCAAGATCCGCAGCGGGCAGGCCCCTGACCTGTGGGTGCCGGACTCCTCCACCTGGCTTGACGCGGTCAACCAGCCGTCGGCTCCGGCCTGGACCACCGGGCCCAGCCTGACCCTCTCCCCGGTGCTCGTCGCCAGCCCGAGCAAGGGCAAGAGCGCGCTCGCGGCGGCCCCGGCCTCGTGGAGCGAGTTCATCAACGCCAAGGGTGAGCCGCAGGTCGCCAACCCCGACAACGACACCGCGAGCCGGCTGGCGTTCTTCACCTCGCGGATCGATCAGCGCGATGCGATCACCCGGGACACCGCCGCGCGCCTCATCGTCTTGTCGCGATTCGCCAAGGACTCCGTCGGCGTGCTCCTGGACGCGGCGGCGGCCAGCCCGACCACGGCCCACCCCTTCCCCGTCGCGGAGCAGCAGTTGGCGACCTTCGATGCCGAGCATCCAGGGGTCCTCACCGCCATGGTCCCTCAGGCCGGGACGGTGGTCCTGGACTACCCGGCCGTCACCAATCCGAACCTGTCCGCGGACCGTCGGGAAGCGGTCGCCAACGCCCTGGAGGTGCTCCAGTCCGAGGGTGCGCGCACGGCATACCTGAGGGCCGGATTCCGGGACACCACCGGGACAAAGGGTCCGACCGTCGGTGGGATCAGCGCCCCCTCGCTCACCCAAGTGCCGATGGTCAGCGCGACCGAACGAGCCGCGGCGATCGAGCAGTGGGACGTGTTGCGGACCGACTCGCGGATGCTGGCGATCATCGACGTCTCGGGGTCGATGAAGTACCCGGCCAAGGGCACCAAGGGACTCACGCGGGCCCAGGTCACCGAGGGCGCCCTCCTTGTCGCGCTCAAGGTGTTGCCCGCGGGCAGCCAGGTGGGCGGGTGGTCGTTCTCGACACACCTCAATGGCCGAGGCGTCGACTACAAGGAGTATGCCGACGTCAAGACGCTCACCACGCCCTACGGCAAGGTGACCTGGCGTGAGCACCTCATGGACGTCGTGCGGAACATCCGCAAGCAGCTCGGCGGCGACACCGGTCTCTACGACACGACCTGGGCTGCGTTCACGAAAATGCAGGCCTCCTACAGCCCCAAGTACGTCAACTCCGTCGTCATCCTCACCGACGGCGAGAACGACGACCCGCAGGGCGGGCTCTCCCTCAAGCAACTGCTCGCCAAGCTCGCGGCCGCTCGGGACCCGAAACGTCCGGTCCGGGTCGTCACGATCGGCATGGGTGAGGCCGACGCGCGGGCCTTGCAGGCGATTTCCAAGGCCACCGGAGGCACCTCATACATCGCGAACACCCCCCAGGACATCCAGCGGGTCTTCGTCGAAGCGCTCCTGGCCAGGACGAAGTCGCCGACGGGGTGAGCGCGCACGGCATACGGTAGGGCCATGCGAGTTCTCGTCACCGGCGGCGCCGGCTACATCGGGTCCCACACCGTCGTCCAGCTCCTCGCGGCTGGGCACCAGGTCGAGGTCGTCGACTCCTTCGCGAACGCCAAGGCCAGCGTCGTGCCGCGGATCGAGGCGCTGACCGGCTCGCTGCTGACCGTGCACGCGTTCGACGTCTGCGACCGGGACAAGACCGAGGCGCTGCTCGCCGGGGGTGCTTTCGAGGCGGTCATCCATTTCGCCGGGTTCAAGGCGGTCGGGGAGTCCGTGGCTGAGCCGCTCAGCTACTACGACAACAACCTCGACTCCACGCTCTCGCTGGTGCGGGCGATGAACCGGCACGGCGTCCGCCGGCTCGTGTTCTCCTCCTCGGCCACCGTCTATGGCGCGGACCCCGAGCTGCCGATGCGCGAGGAGCTGCCGACCTCGGCGACCAACCCCTATGGGTGGACCAAGGTCATGCAGGAGCAGATCCTGCGCGATGTCGCGGCCGCGGACCACTCCTGGCGGATCGGGCTGCTCCGCTACTTCAACCCGGTCGGAGCGCACCCGTCGGGGACTATGGGGGAGGACCCGCAGGGCAACCCCAACAACCTCGTCCCGTTCATCGCGCAGGTCGCGGTGGGGCGCCGCGAGCGGTTGGCGGTCTTCGGGGGGGACTACGACACCCCGGACGGGACCTGCCTGCGTGACTACATTCATGTCGAGGACCTCGCCGCCGGGCATGTGGCCGCACTGCATCGGCTGCAGGCGATGGCCGAGCCGGTCGGGGTGTGGAACCTGGGGACCGGGCAGGGCACCTCGGTCCTGGAGATGGTCGCGGCGTTCTCGCGGGCCGTCGGGCGCGACCTGCCCTATGACATCGTCGAGCGCCGGGCCGGCGACATCGCGGTGTCGTATGCCGACCCTTCCCGGGCGCATGCCGAGCTGGGCTGGCGGGCGGTCAAGTCCGTCGACGACATGTGTGCCGATGCCTGGCGCTGGCAGTCGGCCAATCCGCAGGGGTACCCCGACGCCTGAGGGGCTGTGCGTCGACCTGACCTGCACCGGGGTCGGCATGCCGTAGCCTCAGCACCCATGAATGACGAGGTTCGCCCGGCCGAGGGTGCCGGCCTACGCGCAGGTTCGCGCACGGCATACGGGTTCAACGCGCTGCTGGCCTGGGGCGGCTTTCTGCTCGTCCTCGCGCTGTCGGCCACGGGCTCGTTCGCTGCGGCGCCGCGCAAGGGGAACGTGTACGGGGTGCACCCGGACGGTGTGGCCGGTGCCTGGTCGCGGGTCTGCGACACCGCGTCGTACTTCACCGAGTGGTCCAATGTCGTCGTCGCGCTCTCGCTGACTCTGCTGTGGCTGGCGCCGGGGCGGGACACCTTCTGGCGGCGGGTGTTGCGGCTCGATGCGCTGCTTATGATCACGATCACCGCGATCGTGTATGCCGTGCTGCTCGCGCCCACTGAGGTCGTCACCGGATGGTCGGTGCTCACCAATCCGTGGCAGCACATCGCGGTACCGGCGGTCACCGTGCTCGTGTGGCTGATCTGGGGGCCGCGGAGGTGGATCACGGGCCGGGTTGTGTTGGGCAGCATGCTCATTCCGCTGGCATGGATCGGGTGGATGCTGGCGCGCGGGGCCGTGGTCGGGGGGTACCCGTATGCCTTCGTCGACGTGGCGACATACGGTTACGGGCCGGTGCTGCGGACCGTCGGCGGCATCCTCGTGTTCGGGGTCGTCGTCGCGCTCGTCTACTGGGCCCTCGACCCCCTGCTGTCCCGACTTTCCCGCCCCAAGCCATAAACGTGGGGTTGGGGTCCCGTACCCGGCACCCCAACCCCACGTTTATGGCCCCAAGCCAAGGTCATGCCTCCGCGAGCCGGCTCATCGATAGAGTCGAGTCGTGACCGCGACTCGTCCCGAGATCGTGTGTATCTGCGGGTCGGCGAGGTTCGTGACGCAGATGCGCATCGCGAACCGCGAGCTGAGCTTTGCCGGAGTTATCGTCCTCGCCCCGAGCGAGGTGGACCTCTCGCCCACGGCTGAGCAGAAGGCGGTGCTGGATGCTCTGCACCTGCGCAAGATCGACCTGGCGGACCGGGTCCTGATCGTCAACCCCGGCGGGTATGTCGGCGAGTCGACCCGGCGGGAGATCGCCTATGCCGAGGCGGCCGGTAAGCCCATCGCCTTCACCGATCCCCACTGACAGCCGATTGCCGTCCCGACGGCCAGCAGCCCATCAACGGCACGCGTCCCTGGCTAGCATGCGGGCATGCGTTCTGGTTGGCTCGGTGTCCCCTATCTTGCGTATGCGGCCCTGTGCGCCACGCTGGCCGCCGTATGGGTGTTCATCTGGCCGGTTGACCAAGCGGCAGATCGAGCGGGGCTCGCCTTCCTCATCATCCGCTGGGGCCACTGCGCCAGCTGGGGCTGCCTCGCCGGTGCCTGCCTGGCGTGGGCGCGAGGGCAGGATGCCGCCGGACGTGCGCTGGCCCTGGCGGCCCTCGCCTGCTACGGAGCCTTCGTGGTCACCGCCTTCGTGCTCCGCTGATGACAACGCACGCAAAGGAGCGGACCTATCAGGGCGGCAGCCTGAGCAGGAGCCCGGCTCAGGCAGGTGGCTCGCCCGCACCGCTCGCTGACCATACGCCGAGGTCTTCCGGTGGCACATGCGGTGTGCCAGACTCCGGCGTGGAGCGCGCGGGTCGCGCGTGAAGCTCAGGGGAGGTTTCTCGATGGGTCGTTCACAGTCGTGGCGGCGGGGCATCACTGCCGTGTGGGCGGCCGTCGTGGCCACCGCCGTCGGCACCGGCGCCACGGCACCGGCCCAGGCGTCGGTCAGCAGTGTCAGCGCCGGGTCACCTCCGACCGCCACGCTCGTGGCGGGGACCGGGACCGTGCGCGGCGTCGTACGCGGGCCAAATGGTGCCCTGCTGGCTGGTGTCCGGGTGAGCGTTCGTCCCGAGGGAGGATCTCCGTCGACCCTGCTCTCGGCCGTGTCCGGTGCGGATGGGCGCTATGCCGTCGCGGGCGTCCCTCGACCCGGGATCGAGCACGTCTGCGTCGACCCGGCCGGCTCGGGCGACGCGCTGCTCATGGCAGAGTGCCCCTCCGGCCTCGGTCCCACCCTCTTCGGTGATGGCAGCGTCATCGTGCGGGATCTCTGGCTGCGCCACGGTGCCCTGGTGACGGGCGTCGTCCGCTCCACCTCGGGGACGCCCCTGGCGGGCGTCATCGTCTCGGGCTACGACCGGAACTCCAGCACCTATCGCACCACCACCCGGGCGGACGGGTCCTACGCCATGGCGGTGCGTCCCACCGGCCAGCACGACTCGCTGTCGGTCTGTGTGCGGGACCCGCGGGTCAGTGCCGCTGCGCCGCGAGGCTACGCCGCCCGCTGCGTCCGCGGTCTGCGGGCCGGTGGTGCCCCGGTGGACATCACGCTCTCTCCAGGGGCAGCAGTGGCGGGCCGGCTGGTCGACCCTGCTGGTCGCCCGGTCCCGGGTGCGGTGATTCAGCCTGCTTTGGATCCGGAATCCTCGGCGGGCCCTGCCGACGCCGACCTTGCGGTCACCACGGCCACTGATGGGAGCTTCCTCGTGACCGGTCTGCCCACGGGGTACATCTGGCTGGAGTACGACGTGTCCGGGATCCTCGGCAGCCGCGGAACAGGGCTCATGGCGGACCGCAGCGCTGACGTGATGGCGAGGGCCGGGCGGACGATCACCCTGCCCCGGCACCGCCTGCGTTGGTCGGGTGCGTTGCGCGGCATGGTCCTTGGTGCGGGAGGCGTCCCGCTTCCTGGGGTCTGGGTGACGGCGACCGACCCCGGACTGTTCACGGTGCGGTCGGCCTCAGCCGCAGACGGCAGCTTCGTCATCACCGGGCTCAGCACCGCGACCTACACCGTCTCCTTCGACCCCACAGCGCGCGCCGCAGGGCCTGGCACGGGATATCTCCCCGCCACCTGGAAGGACGCCACTGACCAGTGGACCGCCACCCCGGTCGACGTCACTGAGGGCAAGCTCACGGGGGGAGTGCGCCAGCGGCTCCGGCCGGGCGCTGCGGTGGCGGGCGTCGTGCGGACCTCCGCGGGCCGCCCGCTGGGGGGTGTCGGGGTCACCAATGGCTCGACGGTTGCCACGACGACCCTCTCCGACGGGACCTACCGACTCACCGGTCTGGAGCCGCAAGCGACGATCACTGCACTGGGTGACGTGCCGATCGAGATGGTTCGCCTCGGACTTCTCGACGAGTCCGCCACCCCCGTCCTGACACCAGGGAAGGTCGCCAAGCAGGACTTCGCGCTCACCCTCGCAGGCGGGGTGTCCGGCCGAGTCACCGGAGCGCGGGGGGTTCCGCTCCCGGGCGCCGTCGCCTTCGACCAGTGGGGCCACGAAGCCGTGACGGGCAGTGACGGGTCCTACCTCCTGCGCGGGTTGACTCCAGGGGCTGTCTCGGTCTGCTTCGACGCCGACTCGATCACCGCTGCCGACGCGCGCGGCTACCTCAGTGAGTGCTTCGACGACGCCCCCGACCAGGGCTCCGTGACCCAGGTTGCCGTCTCCTCCGGCACCGTCACGGGTGGGGTGTCCGCTCGGCTCACCCCCGGGGGTGTCGTGACCGGGACCCTGACGCTGCCTGCGGGTTCCACGGGCGCGGCCTGGGTGCGGGCCACGCATGCGGAGACCGGCCAGAGCTTCACGGCATATGCCACGGCAACCGGTCGGTACCGCATCACCGGCCTGCGCGCCGGCATGTATGCCGTGTGCGTCGAGGTGAGCGGAGACCTACAGCGTGAGTGCTGGGAGGACGTCGCGGTCGACCAGGCCGTGCCGAATGTCGCCGTGGCGGGTGGTCAGGTCGTGTCGGGGATCAACTTCAGCCTGGCGCGCCAGGTCGCCCTGTCAGGTGTCGTCCTGGACAGCCGTGGTTCGCCCATCGCGGACGCTGTGGTCGAGCTGCGTCTTGATAACGGCATGGGCGGCGTGGTCGCTGCTGAGGCTGACGGCAGCTACCGCGTCCCGGGCGTCGACCGCGGGACGGCCAGGGTATGCGCGCTGCCACTCAACCGCGACGACCTCCTCGCGCAGTGCTGGAAGGATCTGCCCGGCGACACCTGGCTCCCCACGCCGATCCCCGTCGGCGCCACCGATGTCACCGACATCAACTTCTCGCTTCCTGGCGCGGCGGTCATCTCCGGCACCGTCACAGACACGGCAGGCCAGCCCTTGCCCCATGTCAGCGTCAGCTCCGATCCACCGAGTGGATCCTTCGGCTATGCCGAGAGCCAGGTGGACGGCTCCTTCCGGGTCGGGGGGCTGGTCGCCGGGACCTACACGCTGTGCTTCGAGGACGTCGGCGCTTACGTGCGGGCCTGCCATGACCCCATCACGGTGGCGGCAGGTGAGCGGGTGAGCGGCATCGTTCAGGTCATGACGCGGCAGGCCTCCATCGCTGGTCGCGTCACCGATGCCTCCGGGCCGGTGGCCTATCCATGGGGCGAGGCCTCGGACGCGGCCGGACAGTTCTACGCGATGGCCGGTCGGGATGACGGCTCCTACCGGATCGCGCTGCCGCCGGGGACCTACTCAGTCTGCGTGTGGGGCGGCTACGGCGGCTACCAGGACGAGTGCTTCGACAATGTGGTGGTGGGTAGTGGCACAGACCCCACGCCCGTCATCGTCGGGGACGGCCAGGCGCGTACGGGCGTCGACATCCACCTCGACCACCCGCTCTGACACCAGGCTGACCTGCACGCCGCGCCTGGCCGGTCATCATCGGGGGCCTCGCCGTGCTGGCCTCGGTGCCCGCCCTGCGGGACTGACGAGCCCCTCGGGTCGTGGCACAGGACTGCTACATTTGTGGCATGGCGCGGGTGAGAGTGAGCACCACTGTGGACGCCGACCTGCTGGCCCAGGCTCGCCGGACTCGGCCCGGTGACAACGACTCCTCGGTGATGGAGGCGGCGTTGGCGGCACTCCTGGCCGCGCACCGTCGCGCCGAGGTGGATGCGGCCTACTCCCGAGCATGGCAGGACCGGCCCGTCGGCCAGCGCGACGTCTGGGGCGACCCCGAGGAGTTCGCCCGGGCTGCGGCCGCCACATGACGAGTCCGACACCCCAGCATGGGGAGGTGTGGTGGTGCGAGCCGCCGGACATCGGGCGGCGTCCTGTCGTCGTCCTCTCGCGTGAGGTGGCAGCTCGCGGTCGTGGACGCGCGGTGATCGCCCCTTGCACAACGGTCCTGCGTGGCTTGCCGAGCGAGGTGGTTCTGGAGGCCGGCCGCGACCCCGTCCCGCGCGACTGTGTTGTCAGCCTGGACTCGCTGGAGTCGGTGTCGCTGGCCGTCCTCGTCGAGCGGGTCGGTCGCCTTTCGTTGGAGCGACAGCGCGCTGTATGCCGTGCGCTCGCCGTCGCCATGGACTGCGACTGAACCTGTGTCCGCGCCGCGTCGAACGCAGGCGGCGAGTGTCAGTGTCTCTGAGCCATAGGTGCAGCGCACAAGATCGGCGGGCACCTGTGGTGGACTCGCTGGTCACCACCCCAGGAGATGGTCACCCTGTGGGTCGAGACTCCAGATGGCTATGACACCGACGCCTGGATCCTGCCTGACGACCTGCACGATGAGCTGTCCGCCTGGGACCGAGGAGAGTTTCAAGTGCTGGGCGAGACGTACCAGCTTACGTGGCTTGATGACGCGACCACCCAGTCGAAGCGTCGCGCACCGGGGATTGACATCTAGGCAGCCAGGGATCGCCAGTCGGGCGGGCAGTGCGCGAGAGCGGGCGCCTCCGATCACCTCTGCAGTTCGTCGACTGCCATGGCGGCCTCTAGGTCGAGCACGCGCTGAGCGACGGTGGCAGGCTCGTGCAAGAAGTGCATGTGTCCCCCGGCGAGGACCATGACCGGCCACCCTCGCGCGCGTGCGAACTCGATCTCGGTGGCGTAGGTGTCACCGAAGGCGAGGTAGGCGCTGGGACTCGTCGCCCAGTCCGGTGGCGGTGTCAAGCGGCCGTGGAAGTAGCGCAGTGGCAGCCGCGGGCAGGTGCGATCCAGCTCATCGAAGCGGTCCTCGGGGATGACGCCCTCGAGGTCGTCGCGTGACCACCATCGGGTCCACGGCGGGAGCACGCCGTGCTCGTCGGCCAGGGTCGCCAGGTGCGCCTGGAAGCCCTCGGGCGCCAAGGCGGTGGATCCCGACTCCGGCGGGAGGGCGGCATCCATGAACACCAGCCTCGAGCCCTCGGAGCAGGATCTGACCGTTGGGGCCGACAAGCCAGCGTTGCTGTGGGCCACGACGAGCAGCCCTGGTTCAGCGAGGGCACTCCATCTCGCGACCAAGTCGGTGGCTCCCTCGCCGTGGGCCAGGTTCGCGGGGGCCACGATCACGTCACGGCCCAGGCCCCGGAGGGCATCGGCGAGCCCGGAGTAGGCAGTCGCCGGCAGCAACGGGCTGGGAAGAAGCAGGAGGTCGGCGCCCATGCGCAAGAGCGTAAGCGGATCAGACGTCGAGGCTAGCCAGTGCCTGTCGCCGCGCCGGAAGCCTGACCCCGCGCCACAAACAACCGGCGCGCAACGTGAAACCCCGCGCGGCTCCATGCCAGCCGCTGGTGCCGCAGGCTCTGGCGACCGCGAGCACGTGCCCGTCGGCATCGAGGGCGTACCCGACGTCCTCGCCCCACGTTCGCGCCGAGATCGGCTGCAGCAGCTGACCACCAGCCGCAACCGCACGAGCGAGGAGCGCGTCGGCGTCCGGCCGCCGCAGGTAGAGCTCGCATCGCTGACCTTGACCCGTCACGACTGCGGGCAGGAACTCAAGAATGTTCTGCATCGGCATGAGGCCGAGCGTGGCCCACCCAGATCGAACTCGGTCATGCCCGGGACATCAAGGGTTGGTGGGGCACCGAGCACCTTCTCGTAGAACGCTGCAGCACTGCCTGGGTCTTCGACGCAGAGGATCAGCTCACTCGATTGCACAGACTCATCCTGCAACGAGGCTGACCGACATGTAGGCTCTCGCGCGACCTGTCGGGGCCGCAGGCCCGTGACCTGCGGGCTGCCCGCATTGTGGACGCCATCCAGTCCGGTTATCTTGTCGGAATCCTCACCAGGCTCGACCACCTCCAGCTGTGGGTGTCGGCCTGTGTTTGTACCGCCGGACGTGGCTGCCGACGGTCAGGGTGGGGGCTGGTCCGGGGTCGCGTCGCCGCCGGGGGCGCTGGGGAGGGCGGGCCTGGCGGCGTTGACCGAGGATGGCGGCGGTCAGGGCCAGGGCGAACCCCAGGCTCTGCTGGAGCGTGAAGGCCTCACCGAGGATCAGCCAGCCGAGCAACGCGGCGGTGACGGGGCTGAGCGGCCCGAGCAGGGAGGTGGATGCTGCGGGCAGGGTGCGGGCGGCGTGGAACCACAGTGAGTAGGCCAGCGCGCCACCGACGAGGCTGAGCCAGGCATACCCGAGCAGGGAGCCGGTGGTGAGGACGAACGGCCCATGGTCGAGGAGGGGGATGAGTGGGCTGATCATCAGTCCGCCGAGCAGGAGCTGCCAGGCGGTGGACCCGAGCCCGGTGAGGCCAGCGGTGGGTCCCCAGGCCCGGGTGAGGGTGATCCCCAGCGCCATCGACGCCGTGCCCGCCGAGGCAGCGAGGATCCCGATCGGGTCCACGGTCAGGGTGCCGGAGGCCAGGGTCATCGCGACCCCGAGGACCGCGACCAGCGCCCAGAGCAGCTGTCGGGCCGGCGTCCGTTCTCGGAAAAAGAGCCAGGCGGCTAGGGCCACGATGAACGGCTGGGCCGCGCCGACCACGGCCGCCAGCCCGCCGGGCAGCCGGTAGTCCGCCACGAACAGCAGCGGGAAGAACGCGCCGATGTTGAGCAGCGACAGCACCAGCAGCCGTCCCCACTGGCGCGGCCGGGCCGGGGCGAGCAGCAGGAGCAGGAGCCCGGCCGGCACAGCGCGGAGCACGGCGGCGGTCATGGGCCGGTCCGGGGGCAGCAGTTCGGTGGTGACGGCATACGTCGTGCCCCAGACCACCGGCGCCACCGCACCGAGCAGGGTCACCTTCGCCATGCCCGTCGCTTCCATGGAAGTGAGGCTACTTCCGTGGAAGCGATTACGGTAGGGGTATGGAGCAACCGGATCGGGTGGAGCGTATCCAGCAGGAGTGGGCGCGTGAGCGGCCCGATGTGGACGTGACCCCGCAGGGGGTGATCGGGCGGCTGCATCGCCTCGCGCAGGCGCTGACGGTGGAGCTGGAGGCGGTGTATGCGGCTCACGGCCTGGTCGAAATCGACTTCGACATCCTGTGCACGCTGCGCCGGGCCGGTGCCCCGTATGCCCGGCGGCCTGCGGATCTGGCCCGTTCGACGATGGTCACGACCGGCGGGATTAGCAAGCGGCTGGACCGCCTGCAGGCTCAAGGCCTGGTAGAGCGGAGCAAGCCGACCCAGGGGGATGGGCGTGCGACCCAGGTCCGACTCACCGCGGAGGGCCGGCGCCGGATCGACGCCGCGTTCACCGACCACATGGCCAACGAACGCCGCCTGCTGGACCAGCTGTCCTCGGCGGAGCAAGAGTCCATAGAACGCGCTCTGCGCGCCTGGCTTAGCCACCACGAACCACCGCTGGGGTGAAGCCACGCGAGGCGGCAGCTCGCGGCCGTGGACGCGCGGTGATCGCCCCTTGCACAACGGTCCTGCGTGGCTTGCCGAGCGAGGTGGCGCTGGAGGCCGAGCGCGACCCCGTCCCGCGCGACTGTGTTGTCAGCCTGGACTCGCTGGAGTCGGTGTCGCTGGCCGTCATCGTCGAGCGGGTCGGTCGCCTTTCGTTGGAGCGACAGCGGGCTGTATGCCGTGCGCTCGCCGTCGCGATGGACTGCGACTGAGTTGGGGCAGCCGGCCCAAGGGACCGCGCTATTCAGGAACAGGGTGTGCGTCAGCCGACGGCGATCACATCGAGGTGCTGCCCGGTCGCGCCCGGCACAGCGCTGACGGCGACCGACCGGTCCAGCGTGACGAACCGCCCCCGGTGGTGGACGGCGAGCGCCAGCAAGTAGGCGTCGGTGACCTGGCGGTGCCCCAGTAGGGCCGACGACTCAACCACTGACGTATCGGTGAGCGCGATGTCGCACGGCCAGAACTCGTGGTCGCCAGCATCGATGGACGTCCTGAGCAGGTCAACGGCGGCCGCCACGGTCACCGAGCCGGGGTAGGCAGGCTGACTGAGGATCCGGATGAATCCGTTCTGCGTGATGGCGGATGACGCCCAGCCGTGGGCGAGTCCTTCGGCAGCCCAGGCGTGGACCCGTTGGTGATCTGTGTGGGCCTCGTCGATGAGCGCGATGAGGACGTTGACGTCGAGCAGCGCCCGCGTCACGAGCCGTCCTCGTCCCGCAGGCGCTCAACCAGAGAGTTGGTCACCGTGCGCCCCCGGGGAGCGAGGACGGTGAACCCGTTCCGGACGGTATGCCGTCCGCTCGCCCCCCGCGTCAGTGCAGCTCGAGCGAGGTCGGAGAGCACCTCGCCGGCCGTACGGTCCTCGCGGCGCGCCCTCTCCTTGACAGCCTCCAGGATGTCATCGTCAATCGACAGGGTAGTGCGCATACATCTGATGCTACTGCATCAGGGGATCTTTCGTGCGAGCGCGGACCGGCATACGCGCTGCTGCTGGACGCCGCGACCGGCGGCGACGGCGGTCAGCCTGACAAGACGACGACGATCGTCTCCTGGGACCGGCTCACCCAGCTGCGGCTGCTTGACCCGGTCCCGCGTTGGCTCCCAACCAACAATCCGCGGCGTCGCCTCCAGCAAGCTCCGAAGCATCAGCTGGCCGACCCGGCCCTGGCCGCTCGGCTCATGGGTTTGGCCGCGGACTCGCTCGTGGGACCGGCCGGCGCGCACATGACCGAACCGCTCTTCGAGTCCCTCGTCACGCTCGGGGTGCGCGCGCTGGCGCACACAGCCGAAGCGCGGGTCAGTCACCCTGGCCCCTGAGGGCCAAGTCCTGCGGCATCGAGGTCAAGGTTGCGGCTGACGTGCGAGACGCCGACGTCCGTCATCTGTTGTGGTTGCGGACCAGCTGCCCGACCGGGTCGCTGACCTCATGGTGGTGACGACCGGCGCCACGGCATACCGTCGCCGCGACGGCGTGGCCGTGGTGCCCTTGGCGTTGCTGGGTCACTGACGCCCTTCTCGCGTACTCCAGTCCGTGTGCCGTGTGCCCGGGCCTGTGAACGACCCCCCAATGTAGGGCGGTGGCAAGCCACGGCGCGCGGCCATTTGGCTGTGAGGGCGGCGTCGAGCTCGAGCACGCGCTGAGCGACGGTGGCGGGCTCGTGCAAGAAGTGCATGTGTCCCCCGGCGAGCATCATGAGCGGCCACCCGCTCCCGCGTGCGAACTCGATCTCAGTGGAGTAGGTGTCACCGAAGGCGAGGTAGGCGCTGGGACTCGTCGCCCAGTCCGGTGGCGGAGTCAGGCGGCCGTGGAAGTAGCGCAGTGGCAGGCGCGGGCAGGTGCGATCCAGCTCATCGAAGCGGTGCTCGGGGATGACGCCGGCGAGGTCGTCGCGTGACCACCATCGGGTCCACGGTGGGAGGCCACGATCACGTCACGGCCCAGGCCCCGGAGGGCATCGGCGAGCCCGGAGTAGGCAGTCGCCGGCAGCAACGGGCTGGGAAGAAGCAGGAGGTCGGCGCCCATGCGCAAGAGCGTAAGCGGATCAGACGTCGAGGCTAGCCAGTGCCTGTCGCCGCGCCGGAAGCCTGACCCCGCGCCACAAACAACCGGCGCGCAACGTGAAACCCCGCGCGGCTCCATGCCAGCCGCTGGTGCCTCAGGCTCTGGCGACCGCGAGCACGTGACCGTCGGCATCGAGGGCGTACCCGACGTCCTCGCCCCACGTTCGCGCCGAGATCGGCTGCAGCAGCTGACCACCAGCCGCAACCGCACGAGCGAGGAGCGCGTCGGCGTCCGGCCGCCGCAGGTAGAGCTCGCATCGCTGACCTTGACCCGTCACGACTGCGGGCAGGAACTCAAGAATGTTCTGCATCGGCATGAGGCCGAGCGTGGCCCCACCCAGATCGAACTCGGTCATGCCCGGGACATCAAGGGTTGGTGGGGCACCGAGCACCTTCGCGTAGAACTCAGCAGCCCGGTGTTGGTCGTCGACGTAGAGGATCAGCTCACTCGCGTGCACGAGTTCATCCTGCAACGCACCTGACCTATACGTGTGGCTTGGTGCACAAACGCGTCCTCGATGGGATGCCCGCAGCACCAACAGCGACGTGATCTGTAGGTTCCGGCCGATTCTGTCTGGACCCCGAGCCGCTGACCTGCGGCGGGACAAGAAGCCGAGCCCGGTGTGGTTTCACCTTCTTGTCCGTTTCCCCTGGTCGATTGGCCGCTGAGCCGATGAGCGGCGTGGACCTCCGGCGAACGCCTAGATATCCCAGGGTCGTTGCGTGTCAAGCGGCTGCGGGTTGGCGGTGTGCCCAGGCGGTGTGTTCGTTGTAGGGGGTGCGGTGTTTGAGGCAGCCGTGGAGGATGCCGACCCAGCGGTTGCCGAGGGAGCGGAGTGCTTGGTGGTGGGTGTGGCCGGCAGCTCGTCGGGTGTCGTACAGGGCGCGGGCGCCTGGGCTGGCCTGCAGGGAGCAGAAGGCCCACTGGTCGATCGCGTCATAGAGGCGCTGGTTGCGGGCGTGCCGGGCCAGGACGGCGCGCTTCTTGCCGGAGGCGACGGTCAGGGGTGAGGTGCCGGCGTAGTTCCTGCGAGACTGGGCATCAGCGAAGCGTTCGGGGTCGTCCCCGAACTCGCCGAGCACCCGGGCGCCGAGGATGTCTCCTAGGCCTGGAAGCGACAGGATGATGTCGGCGTCCGGGTGCTGCTCAAAAGACTGCTCCAGCTGCGCCTCGAGGGCCGCGAGCTGGGTGTTCAGGGCGGTGATGACACCGACCTGCGCTCTGACCACGGCCGCGTAGGCGGCCGCGACCGCGGCTGGGGCGTGGAGCTGCTCGGTGCGCAGGACGGCCTGAATCTTCTCGGCGGTGAGGTCCAGGTTTCGTCGACGCCCGCCGGCGCGCAGGGCGGCCTTGACCTGGGAGACCGTGAGGCGGGCGGCGGTGACCGGGTCCGGGGCCCGGCCCAGGAGGGCCAAGGCGTCCCTGCCGTGCAGGTCCTCGAACGCGACCAGCGCGGCGGGATAGAACTCCCGCAACGCATTCCGCAGCCGGTTGACCTCACGGTTGCGGGACCACACCAGTGCCTGCTGGGCCCGCGCCAGCACCTTGACCGCCTGCACCTGCTCGGTGTCGCCGGCCACGACCCGGTGGTTGTGGGCGTCGGTGCGGACCAGGTCCGCCAGGACCTTGGCGTCCGCGGCGTCGGACTTCCCGCCGCCGACGTGGTGCCGGTCGCGGTAGCGGGACACGGCTTTGGGGTTGACCGCGTACACCCGGTACCCGGCCGCGACCAGCGATGCGACCCACAAGCCGTGATCAGTCTCGATCCCGACCACCACTTCCGTTGGGTCTTCGGCGTGCTGCGCGATCAACGCGTGGAAGCCGCTGACCCCAGCCACTCCTTCCGGGAAACGCCGTACGGCGAGCTTCTTCCCCTCGGTGTTCATGACATGAATGTCGTGGTGATCCTCAGCCCAGTCATTGCCAACGAAGATCAACCCGATCACCTCCTCGACGCGATGACGAACCTCTTCGATGAGCCGAGACCGCCCATGGCAGCGACCTAATGGATCAGTGCTCACCACCACCAGCGGGGCACGACATCCCATCAGCACTCAACGGGCGACCTACCCACCGGTCAGGACACGATCTAGGCGTAGAGATCCCAAGAGTCTCAGGCTGGAACAGTGTTCACCGACCGATGGCTCGGCCACAGCCTCCCACCCCAGATCGAGCCCGGAACGAGACGATGCAGCCCCATTAGGCTCCTTGCATGCTCCATGAGTTGTGGGATGACCCAGAGAGCGAGGGCCGCTACACGTTCTGTCACAGTGGCCCGAGGGGCGACGAGGCGCGTTTGCTCCTGTCTCGATCGGCGCGGCTCGTGTGGACGGTTGAGGCGTCCAGCCATTTCGAGGCCATGAGCTGGTACTACGAGCATCAAGGGTGGGGCAAGTACACCACCGACCAAGAGTGGGACCACATCAGCTACGCCGAGCTTGGATGGGAGTTCGAAGGTCGCCCGATCCGCAGCGACCGCCCGGAGGCGTTGACCCGCAGCCTGCGCACTTCGCCCGACCACAGGTTCGCTCGGTTGCGAGAGGCGCTGCGCGGCCACGGCGTGAGAGTGGACCAGACGCTCCTGGCTGAGTTCTTCCGGGACGGACAGGCGGAGGAGTTCGGCGTGGTCGTCACTCCTGAGCGAAGAGTCCTGACGTTCGTGATGCCCAGCGATGAGCATGACCGCGCGATCACTTGGCGCGACATCTCAGCTGATTGGCAGGTATCCGCCTACCGCCGGTGCGTCATGAACGCCTTGATGCTCTTCGACGGCGATGACGAGTAGAGGGCGGAGCCTGTTCACGCCAGTGGGCCACTAGGACCCTCCGGGGAGCGTCGTGCCGGTACGCCAGGACTGCCTTTCATCGACCATCACGGTAGTCCTGGGCCCGTCGGTAGAGCGGGATGACGTTGACCACCCAATCGACAGCCGGCTCGTCCGCCTGAGCTTGCTCCATGGCTTTGACGGCTTCGCGCATCGACGTGAACGCGCCCAGTTGGACGTCGCCTCCTCGTGTTTCGGCCTGGACCACGTAGACACTCGCCGCGCCCCCAGTAGCTGGGAGCCCATCCGCGTCATCGGACGCACCGGACGCTGTTGGTAGCAGGGCGAGTAGCCCTCTGAGTCGGCGGATCTCGGCGGCCATGTCGGGGACGTCGTGTCGGGCGTGCGCGATGAAGTCCTGATCGGCGCGCCGCTGGTCGTCATGGGTCACCGGGTCCCACGTCATGTACAGATCCGGCCCACGATGGTCCTCGGTTCCGGTCATGAGGAAGCTATCGCCGGAGAGGTGGTCTCGGCCCTCGACCATTGATCTCCACGGGCCAGGAGTAGCCGCTGCCTGGCGGCTCTCAATCTCAGCGAGCCGTTGGGGGGAAAGGGTGGCGGGCCACACCGTCTCTGACGCCGCGATGTACTCGACGGTGAAGAGGGCGACGGTCTTGGGGCCTTCGGTGATGAAGATGCACGATCCGGGAGCGACTGGAGGTCCCGGAGCGACGAGCCAGCGCAGCTTTGCGTGGGACTGCCATGCGTTGCGCACCGAGACGTTCACAACCACCGAGGTCAGGCCGTCTTCAAGCGTGCTTGGGGCGACGAACCCCGTCGCTCGGTAGAAGTTGTCCCATGGCGTCAGCGGTGGCCCACCGCGTCGCCCGCCCTGGTCCTTTGTCAACCACGTGATGGTTCCCCAGATGGGGAAGGCCGCTGCGGCATTGACCACGGATCGGTCTTGAGCAAGCGCCTGATGTTCGGCGACTTGCGCCTGTGATGGCACGCCTTCCGTGGTGAGGTCGGCAATCCAGTTCACCACTCCCACGGTCGGTTCCGGAAGCGACTCGAAGACCTCGAATGGAAGGTCGAGGAGGGAGAGCATCGCGGACGCGCCCGTCCACGGCAGATCGGTGCTCAACTGAACCCGCAGTAGCGATCGAAGATGGGCCGCCTCGTCGGGACCACGGCTGGGATGGGTGAGGGCCGGCGTGAGGACGTGACGTCCCTCGTCAGAGATCACACCCGCCAGCCAAGACGGGTCCAGATTCTGGCTGAAGCCGTGATCGCGGCTGATCTGCTCCAGGCGCAGCAGTTGCGGCGTGGAAACGACCCTCGGAGGCAGCCGTCGCACGACGTCGTCCGCCGTAGGGTTGTCCGCGGTCATGCGAGGTCCTTCCGGATTCCCTGCAGCCGGAGCCGCCAGAAACAGGGGTCGGGTCGCCGGAGGCGTCGACGGATCGAGAGCAAGTGCCGACCCAGGACGATGCCCTTGAGGGTCCTGCTCGCGTTGGGGTCATCGAGCGAGAAGACCCGAACGTGGTTCTCGATGATGCAGGCGCGTTCTTGAGGGACCTGCCACATCCGAGGGTTCTGGGTTAGGACACCCCAGCCGCGCCGTCCGGCCTCGGTCAGAAAGGTGATGTCTTCCAGCGCTTGGGCTGTGATGTCGCCGTAGTGATCTCGCAGCGGTATGCCGTGCAGGCCGTCCATCTTGCAGATCTCGTAGGCCACCTCAGGCGCAAGGCAGCGGTCGACAAGGAGGATGTGGTCGCCTTTACGCGGCCGTGGCCGCCCACTCCCGGTGTTCATCGACTGCGGCCACCTCCTGGAGTGTCAGCCCGTACTGCTGCATGACCTCGTCGACGGAGTCGCCGCCTGCCAGGCTGCCGAGGACGGCGAAGATGGGGACACGGTTGCGGATAAAGGTCATCCGTCCGGCGTTGAACCGCGGGTCAATCGCGACCCCGGGGATGCGGACCTCGAAAGCGACCGGATAGTCGTCGTCCTCGAAGATCAGCGGCTTGAGGTGACCTTCGAGCACCTCCACGAATGCGTGTTGTTTGGTCTTCACCCGGTAGAGGTCGTTGGGGTTCTCTTTGACGTAGGCGTAGGCACCGTCTGTGACGAGGCGTTTGTTGGCTAAGGCGAAGGGCGCGTCAAACCGCTGGCGGATCCAGAGGGCAGCCGCCTCGACCTCAGAAGGCGCGAGCATCTCTCGGAGCGTGCGTAGGGTGTTGGCTTCGACGAGGCCGACCAGGGGGACGGACGGCCAGCCGCGATGATCCTGGGGTTTGCGGGTGAACATCTGTCGGCGGGAGGACCGCTGACCGGCCCACGCCTTGACCGTGTCGAGGGGCATGCCGACGAGGTCCGCGACATCTTGGACCGTGCAGATCGGCGTGACAAAGCGGGGCTCTGCGTAGTCGACATCCATGGCGGCCTCCTCGTCTTGATCATGCCACCTGACACTGACGCAGGCGCGGTAACGCTCACGCCCGTGTCTCGAATGTGATGCCCGTGACGTTCCCGCGGCGGGGGTCGAGGTCCGGCAGTGCCTCGGTCAGGTTGAGCTCATCCCGAACCCAAGTGGGGACTCGGCGGTGTCGGTATTCGACTGGATCGGCGACGGCCCAGTTGAGCTCCCACTTCTCGACGAACGGCCACTGGTGGCCTTCCTCGTAACGCAGGAGTGTGTGCTGGAGGCTGCGGCCGAGGCTGCCGCGTAGGTCCATGATCGAGGTGGGTCCGGGGATGGCGTTGTCGAGGTATCCGATGGTCTCGGCGTCGGGTGCGTACCTGGCGATCCACCCCAGGTGCTGGGTGTGTTCGCTGCCGATCTCTCCGGCGGCGAGGGTTGCGGCAAGGACGTTGAGGTCGCGGGTCGGGTAGGGCGGGTCAATCCCGATGGCCCAGTACGGGCGCCGTGGCAGGCTGCTGATGCCCGGGATCGTGGTGCTTCAAGGTGGTTGCCAGGCCAGCGGCTCGCCAGTCGGAGGTCAAGCACACCGCTCACGGCGGCCTCCTCGCACGTAATCGATCCTGGTGTTGCCGCTCAGCGGCACCGTGAGGTCGACCTGCCAGACCTGCTGCCAGAGCAGCCCGACAAGGGCGGCTCGAAGGTCGGTACGGAGTCCCCAGTCAGCGGCATCGAGTGCCTCACCAATCGTTCGCCCCGGACGGCCCTGCGCCGACAGCGCAGCCATGGCAGGTCCGTGGAGCAAGGCCGGGCGCCGGCCTTGCGAGATGAACCGAACATTCGTCAACAGCGTCGCCTCCGCGCCCGACCACACCTCGTAGCGCCACCCCCGAGCCGCCATGAGCCGACACGTCCAACTCAGTACGGCGGCTACCTCCGGGCGGCGTAGCTGTTCGAAGGGCTTGACGTCGACGACGGTGACGTTTCCGGGACCGACAAGCAGATAGTCCGGGACGTGCCGCCGGACGCAGCCACCGTCGCGCCCGGAGATCCCGAACGGCTGGCTTGCTATCGCGGTTACCACGGGGTCGAAGTCGGCGAGCATCAACCGGTCCCGCTCCAGCAGGCTCTCGTACCCGACGTGGTCCTGCGCGGTGGCCGACCACCACCAGCCCGGGTAGTGCCCCATTCCGGCGTGTGACCCGAAGCTCCGGACGGGCCCCCCCTGCACGACATCCTGGGCCCGGGCGCGAGCCAAGGCCGTCACGACGTCCTCGCCCTCGCGGGGCGTGTACCGGAACTCGACCTCGCCTCGCGGCGACCTGGCCACGACTCCAGCGTCCTCCCGCGTGACACCAAACCCCGAAGTGACACGCCAGTGACAAGAAACCCGGAAAGTGGCACGTTGCGCCGGAACCTACAGCACATGTGATCAGCTGGGAGTCGGGGATCCGGGAACACGCAGCCACGCTGAGAAGTTGAGTCCAACAGACGCAAGTTCGATCGCCTCGGTTTGCACACGACATACCCAACGATCTAACTTGAGCCAAGAACACTCAACCTTCACCGCAAGGAGACCCACCCCATGGCACGTGCAGTCGGCATCGACCTCGGCACCACCAACTCCGCTGTCGCCGTCCTCGAGGGCGGTGAGCCCACGATCATCGCGAACGCCGAAGGCGGTCGCACCACCCCCTCCGTCGTCGCGTTCACCAAGAACGGCGAGGTGCTCGTCGGCGAGATCGCCAAGCGCCAGGCCGTGACCAACGCCGACCGGACCCTGCGCTCGGTCAAGCGCCACATGGGCACCGACTGGAAGAGCCCGGAGATCGACGGCAAGACCTACACCGCGCAGGAGATCTCGGCGCGGACCCTGATGAAGCTCAAGCGGGACGCGGAGGCCTACCTCGGCGAGCCCGTGACCGACGCGGTCATCACCGTGCCGGCATACTTCGACGACCACGAGCGCCAGGCGACCAAGGAGGCCGGTGAGATCGCGGGCCTCAACGTCCTGCGGATCGTCAACGAGCCGACCGCTGCGGCACTGGCCTACGGCCTCGACAAGGGCAAGGAGGACGAGCTCATCCTCGTCTTCGACCTCGGTGGCGGCACCTTCGATGTCTCCCTCCTCGAGGTCGGCAAGGACCCCGACGACGGGTTCGCGACGATCCAGGTCAAGGCGACCAGCGGTGACAACCAGCTCGGTGGCGACGACTGGGACGAGCGCGTCGTCCAGCACCTGCTCACCACCGTCAAGAACTCCACCGGCCAGGACCTGGCCAAGGACAAGATCGCCATGCAGCGCCTCCGGGACGCCGCCGAGCAGGCCAAGAAGGAGCTCTCCAGCGCCTCGAGCACGAACATCTCCATGCAGTACCTCTCGATGTCCGAGAACGGCCCCATCCACCTCGACGAGACGCTCACCCGCGCCCAGTTCGAGCGGATGACCAAGGACCTCCTCGAGCGCTGCGAGCAGCCGTTCCGCAACGTCATCAAGGACGCCGGCATCAACCTCGCCGACATCGACCACGTCGTCCTCGTCGGTGGGTCCACCCGTATGCCGGCCGTGTCCGAGCTCGTCAAGCGCCTCACCGGTGGCAAGGAGCCCAACAAGGGCGTCAACCCCGACGAGGTCGTGGCCCTCGGGGCGAGCCTGCAGGCCGGCGTCCTGAAGGGCGAGCGCAAGGACGTCCTGCTCATCGACGTCACCCCGCTCTCCCTCGGCATCGAGACCAAGGGTGGCCTGTTCACCAAGCTCATCGAGCGCAACACCGCGATCCCGACCAAGCGCTCCGAGGTGTTCTCCACGGCCGAGGACAACCAGCCGAGCGTCCTCATCCAGGTGTTCCAGGGCGAGCGTGAGATCGCGCAGCAGAACAAGCCGCTGGGCACTTTCGAGCTCTCCGGCATCGCCCCGGCCCCCCGCGGCGTCCCGCAGATCGAGGTGACCTTCGACATCGACGCCAACGGCATCGTGCACGTCACCGCCAAGGACCGTGGCACCGGCAAGGAGCAGAAGATCACCATCTCGGGCGGCAGTGCGCTGTCCAAGGAGGAGATCGAGCGGATGGTCAAGGACGCCGAGGCACACGCCGAGGAGGACAAGAAGCGGCGCGAGGAGACCGAGGCCCGCAACCTCGGCGAGACGCTCGTCTTCTCCACCGAGAAGTTCCTCGCCGAGTCCGGCGACAAGGTGCCCGCGGCCGACCGCGAGCCCGTCGACGCGGCGCTCGCCGACCTCAAGGAAGCGATCAAGCCGGAGAGTGGCGCCACGACCGAGGACCTCACCGCCAAGGTGAACGCGCTCAACGAGGCCTCGCAGAAGATGGGCGCGGCCCTCTACGCCGCGGCCGCCGAGCAGGGCGAGTCCGCGGATGTCCCCGGCAACGACGAGTCCACCCCCGGCGAGTCCAAGCCGGGCGACGACGACGTCGTCGACGCCGAGGTCGTCGAGGATGACGAGGAGAAGAAGTGACCGAACCCGGTATGCCGCAGGCGGACTCGTCAGCCGGCGAGCCGGACGTTGTGGTCGCCGACGAGGTGCTTGACGGCGAGGTCGTCAACGATGACCCGGCCGTCGTGGAGGAGGTGGCCCCGGAGGTGTCCGGGGCCACCCACCCCGACACCGCGCTCGCCGCCGAGCGACTCGAAGATCTGCAGCGGCTCCAGGCCGAGTACGTCAACTACAAGCGGCGGGTCGACCGCGACCGGGCGCTCATCCAGGAGCGCGCGATCCGCGACGTCCTGGAGTCCCTGCTCCCCGTCCTGGACGACATCCAGGCCGGGCGCGACCACGGCGACATTGTCGAGGGGCCGTTCGCGGCCATCTCGGACAAGCTCGAGGCCACCCTCGGCAAGTTCGGGCTGGAGCGCTTCGGTGCCCGAGGCGAGGCCTTCGACCCCGCCCTCCATGAGGCGCTCATGAACGCCCCGTGGCCCGAGGCTGACCCTGCGCTCGACGGCGCGGAGGGCACCACCGTGGTCACTGTCCTCCAGCCCGGCTATCGCGCCGGCGAGCAGGTCATCCGACCCGCTCGCGTCGCGGTGTCCGATCCCGACTGATCCCCGCCTGAGAGGAGGCGCACGACATGGCAAGCCAAGACTGGTTCGAGAAGGACTTCTACGCCATTCTCGGCGTCTCCAAGGACGCCGACGCGGCCACGATCAAGAAGGCCTACCGCAAGCTCGCCCGCACCCACCACCCCGACAAGAACCCCGGGAACACCGCGGCCGAGCAGCGCTTCAAGGACATCGGCGAGGCCCACTCGGTCCTTGCCGATCCCAAACAGCGCCAGGAATATGACGCCATCCGGTCCATGGCCGGAGGCGGGGCCCGGTTCCGTGCCGGTGGCCCCGGTGCCGGAGGCGGCGGGTTCGAAGACATCTTCAGCGCCTTCGGGGGCGGCGGTGGCGGGGCCCGGGTCCGCTTCTCCACCGGTGGCCCCGGTGGCCCCGGTGGCCCGGGTGGTTCCGGCGGCGGCGAGGGTGACCTCAACGACATCCTCAGCCAGCTCTTCGGCGGCGGTGCCCCTGGCGCCTCCGGGGGCCCCGGCGGTATGCCGGGTACCGGCTTCCGCGGCAGCGACCCCTTCGGTGGGTACGGCGCACCGCGCGGCCCGCAGCCCGGGCGCGATGTCCAGGCCCGGACCTCGCTGAGCTTCCGGGATGCCGTCGAGGGTTCGACGGTGACGCTGACGACCCCCACCGGTGGTCGGGTGACGACGAAGATCCCGGCCGGGGTCAAGGATGGCCAGAAGATCCGGCTTCGCGGCAAGGGCGAGCCGGGGGATCGCGGCACCCGGGCCGGTGACCTCATCATCGAAGTGAGCGTCGGCACCCATCCGGTCTTCGGGCGGGACGGCAAAAACCTCACCATCGAGGTGCCGGTGACCTTCGCCGAGGCGGCCCTCGGCGCGACCGTGGCCGTGCCGACCTTTGACGGCGACTCGGTCAAGGTGCGCATCGCACCGGGGACCCCCAGTGGTCGGGTGCTGCGGGTCAAGGGCCGCGGGGTGCCCGCCAAGGACGGTGCCGGCGACCTGCTCGCCAAGGTCATCGTCGTTGTCCCCCAAGAACTCTCGGAGTCTGCCCGCGAAGCGGTCGAAACCCTTGCGGCCGAGGCAGCCGCGGCCGGGGCGGACCCGCGGGCCGACCTCATGGAGCGGGCGAGGAGCTGAGGGCCGTGGCGAGCATGGACGACAACACCCCGGTCTATGTCATCTCGGTCGCCGCCGAGCTCGCCGGGATGCACGCCCAGACGCTTCGGCAGTACGACCGGCTGGGACTGGTCATTCCCTCCCGGACCCGGGGCGGGGGTCGGCGCTACTCCGCCCGCGACGTGAGTCTCTTGCGGGAGGTCCAACGGCTCTCCCAGGACGAGGGGATCTCGCTCGCCGGGATCGCCCGGATCCTCGAACTCGAGAACCACGTGACCGCCCTGCAGTCCCGGGTCCTCGAACTCACCGCGCAACTCGACGCCCTCAGTGCCCGATCGGGTTCGCTCGCGCCGCCGCTCAGCCGAGTGTTCTCGGTGACCTCCACCGGGGACGTGCTGACCGGCCGCCTGGGCGAGCGGCCACGGCATACCCAGTCGCAGGCCCTGGTCCTCTGGCGCTCTTCGCGCGCCACCTGATCAGGAGGACGGGAGTCGGGCCGAGTCCGAGGCAAACCCGCTGGAAGCTTCACCACGGCCCACCCGAACCCGGTGCGCTGTCCACCGCGCATAGCTGCCGTCCCGCCGACGGGCTAGCGCCGGAACCGCGCGCACGGTGACACCTTCGCGCGGAATCTCCTCGGGCGGGAAGGTGAGTGGTGTCGGCTCGAGGAGCACGCTGGCGGCCGGTACCGGTTCGCCCTCGTCGAGCATGGCCCCCTTGCGCAGGCCGATCGTCGCCGGAGCCACCCGCACCGGCACGAGCGGGATCCAGTGCTTGGGCACCGGCGACACGAACTCGTAGAACACGTCCTCGGGGTCGCGATCAGGGGGCGGAGTCGGGTGCGAGGGCTGGGGTTCGGAGAGCCGGGAGCGGCCGTCGCCGGAGCGGCCCGGCACAATCTTCTCCACCGCCCACGCCATGTTCGCGGCCTCGTCCCGGACGAAGGCCACCTCCTCGATCGCGTCCCCGGTGAGCGGGGTCGCCCCGGTCGGCGGCAGCAGCACGCCGTCGAGCTCTCGTCCGTCGGCGCTGGTCACCTCGAAGATGCGGAAGCCACTGCCTCGTCGGACCGACGAGGCATCCGCGATCGTGCGCACTTCCCCGAAGGTCGTCGAAACCTCGACCGAGAGAACACGATTGACCGCGCCGGCGCGCCCGTCCACCGGGACCACCATCCAGTCGTCCCCGCTCACCAAGGCAAACTCGGCCAAGGCCAGGCGGGCCAGGTCATGCGGCTGCGCCTCGATCGCGGCGATCGCGATGTTGCCCTCCTCCAGCTGCCAGTAACGGTCCGCGGGCATCCCCGGGTAGCGAAGCGGAGTGGCCAGCAGCACGTCCTCGCGGTCGATCGGGCCGGCGAGGTTGTCGTCGCCGTCGAGTCGCACCGTGGCGTCGGGCATCCACTCGAGGTGGTGCCAACGGGGTTGTCCCGCGCCGAAGGCCTCACTGCGCACCACCACGGAGTGCTCGCCGGATCCGAAACGCAACCAGAACCGATGCTCGAGCCGGGTGGTCGTCCACGCCCCACCGCGATCCGGGACACCCGCGACCCACTGCTGCCAGTCGTCGACAACGGCACGCGCGCCCGGCTCGTCGGCCGCTCCCGAGAGCCACCCGGGGGTCCCGGCGGCCAGGTCCTCCAGGGCCTCGATGCCGTCGGGCACCGACCCGGCGAGCCCGAGGAGCAGCCGGTCCGCGGCCGGATCGAGGGTGCCGGTGGGGTCGAGCGGATCGCTCGGAAGGTCAAGCGGGTATGCCGTGAGCGCACCGTCCGCGGCGTCGTCATGACCCGCCTCGCGCAGCGCCTCGATGAGGGCCCCTCCGGTCTCGGCGCGCCACCGCAGGCCGCGTTCGTACCCGGCCCTCGGGACGTGCTCGATGAGTTCCTCGAGCACCGCTCCCTCCGGCCAGGGCCGCCAGTCGGGTTTCGTGGGATCGTCCGTGCCGTCCATCCGACCGGCCGGGGCCCAGGCGGTGATCGGGATCGCCCGGGAGGCCACCTTCACCGAGACCGGGCTGCCGGTGTCCTCGCCGAGGAGTTCACCGAACTGCCACTGCCGTCCCACCATCCACAACGGGTCGGCCACCCGGGCCTCCACCCCCGGCTTGGGATCTCCCGAGATGGATTGCGGCTCAAGGCGAGTCATCGCAGGAGGGGTCGCCAACGCGCCGAGGAACGCGGCGTCGATCTGAGAGACGACGAAGAGGTCGACGGGGACGTTGTCAGCCATTGCGCACCTCTTTGACGAACGGAACGGTGTTGACGAAAACGCCCTGGGCGATGAGGTCGGCGAAGTTCAGGCCCTTCTGCCCCTGCAACGAGGCGCTGCGGACATAGAGGGCCGGCAGCGAGACCGCGTCACCGGGCATGGTGTCGAGCCGCACGAGCCGGAGCTTGGCGAGGTCCAGGGTGGAGTCGATGACACGCACCAAGGAGTCGGTCGTCCACCGCGAGCCGTCCGGGGAAATGGCGCAGAGGATGGTCTGCGGCGGTCGCGCCGACGCCCCGTTGGCCCGAATGGCAAGACCCGTGGTGGCCACGCCAGGGTCCTTCTCGTGCGGTTGCAGATCGTCCGGGTCCTTGGGTGGGCCTGGTTGGTTGGGCAGGTCCTCCACCCAGGCGTCGATCACCAAACCCGCGAGCGGCCCGGTGGCATCGCCGAGATTGACGGCATCGAGCACGAGGTGCGCGCAGGGTGCGCTCGGCCATGGGCCTCCCTCCGGCAACGGGCCGGCGAGCCACTGGGTGGTGCCGGGGGCCGGACCGTCGGCCGTACGCTCGCTGAGCTGGACGACGCTCGGAGCGCGATCCCCGCCGAGCGCCCGCCCGAGCAGGAGGCTCTCGGCATACCGTCGTACCTGCTCCCGCACGGTCCCGTGGTCGGTGACCCAGCGGCGTACCCGGGAGGGCGCGGGTTGCGGCAGCGCAGGGCCGGTGACGGCATCGCCGAAGTCCTCGGCGCCGGGGGCGGCGGCGAGGACCGGGACGACGACGAACCCTTCGCCGAAGACCGCCTCGGCGGCGGCCTGGGCCGCATCGAGCACGAGGGCTGCCGGGTGATCGCCTGGCAGTGCCGTGAGGGCGGCCGCCATGGCCTGGGCGTCGGCGGCCCGGGCGGCGGCGCTCTCGATGAGAGCGACAGCCCAACTCACGTCCAGGGGTCGGGCCGCGATGGGTATGCCGTGCAGACCGTACCCAGCCAGTGGCACCAAAGCCTCGATGACGTCGGCGGTGGCGTTCAGGTCCGCGACGATCGCATCATCGGGGACCCCGGCCAGGGCTGCCTCGGCCGCGGCGACGGTGCTGGCGAACTCTGCTGCCGCCGTGGTCATCCGTGCGGTGAGGTCTGCTCGAGACGAATCCAGGGTGCGGGTGGGCGCCGTTCCCGGTCGCGCCAGGGCATCCGGCACCATCGCCGTGCCCCCCGAGATGAGCTGCCGCAGAGTCACCGCAAGCCCGTGTGCCTGGGCTAGGGAGCGTGCTCCCGCCGGCCACCCGGGGTCGGGGCGCACGGAGAGCGGGTGGAGGCCCACCTCGGGGAGGGCGGCGCGCAGGGCGCTTTCGAGCATGCCCTGGTCGGGGGTGTGGACCAGGTCCAGGGCGCACCAGTCGGCATCGTCCAAGGTGACCAGCGGGCCACCCTCCTCGGAGAGGTCGGCCACGATGATGGTTGCCGGGGAGCCGAGGTGCGCCGACGCCCATGCCTCGAGGGCCGGCTCAGCGTGGGCGCGTGGGCGGTCGGGGTTCCATGCGGTGGTGGCCCCCGCTCCGATCAGGGCGATGACCCGATGGGTGAGCCGCTCGGCTGCGTCCTGGGTCTCGAGGATGTCGATCTCCGCGGCGGGTGCGCGCCCTGCTCCGAGCGCATCCATGGCTGCGGCCGCTCGAGTGGGGTTCCCGCCCGCGTAGTGCAGCACCGACTCGGCGAGCAAGGTGTCCGAGAGTGCGTCGACCGCGTCCGCGGCGGCCCTCATGATCGCGGTGACCTCGGCCCACTCGTCATCGGTGAGCGGCTTCCAGTCACCCGGGTCGAGGTAGGCGTTGACCGGGGGCGTGTTCAAGCGGGCACGCAGGGCGGGGTCGCCGGGTGCGTGGGTGCGCAGCAGGAGCAGCCCATCGACCACGTCGGTGGCCGCGACGGCCTCCCGGGCGATGTCCGCGTCGGGGCCGGTGCTCTCATGCAGATGCTCCGCAACCAGCGGGGCGATCGTGCGCAGGCTCAACTGCAGGCGAGCCAACCGGGCCTTGGCCAGGGCGCGTTCGATCTGGTAGCCGACGAGTGCAGCCAGCGACTGACCGGAGCGGATGCCGTCCAGGAGATGGGTCGCCGAGTCAAGGCGAACGCTGGAAAGGTCGAGTTCGAAGGGACCGCCGGAGCCGCCTCCCCCGACGTGGGCGAGGTGCGCATTGCGCAGGATCCCGGCAGCGGTGGCGTGCCGCGTCGACGGGGCGTGGATCCAGCCGTCCGCGGGGTTGCCCTGCGCCGGACGCAGGTCCTCCACGACGCCCCAGGCGCCGATGGTGAGCCCCGGCTGGTTCCGGCGAGCGGCCCGCTGGCGGGCGGCTCGTTCGGCGACGATGCCGGTCGCCCAGGCATCCAACCGGTGCGAGGAGCAGTCCAGGGCCTCGCCGAGAGCGAGGGCACGCTCGGCCGTGGTCACCGTGGCGAGGTGGCGCATGGCATCGCGCACCTCAGCGCGGTAACCCATCGCCCGAAGCCAACCGGCGATGGCGGAGTTGGCGAGCTTCGTCGCCGACGTGCCGTCCGGAGCGGCCAGTGCGACGTCGGCCAACGAGGTCGCCACCGCCGGGATCGGTTGGTATGCCGCGAGCATGCCGGCCCCGCCGATGGGAGCCTTGGAGACGGTCGCGATCTGTTCGGCAAGGGCATGGAACTCCGCCGGGGGCGCCTCCTCGGCCCTGGAAATGAGGGTGGCCGCCTGAGCGGAGATGCCCTCGGCGATCTCGGCGAGCACCATGAGGTCAGGCAGAACCGTTGCAGGCGATGCCCGCAGGGCATCCAGATCCTCCGACGCCCACGCCAGCGCGAGGAGCGCCTGCAACACCGAGTCGACCTTGGGGCTGCCGCCCGCGAGCAGCTCGTCGATGAACACGGGATCGCGATCCGAGGCCAAAGCCAGCGGTAGCGCACGGTCGTGGTCGTCGAGGGAGCCCATGCGCAGGCCGGTCACCGAGGCGCCAACGATCTCGGCGGCGACCGCCGCGCGGATGGACTGCTCCGCGGCGACGACCTTGGGGTCCAGACCGAGGGCAGGTGTGGAGATGAGCACGACATCGCCGGACACGTAGGGTCGAACCCGCAACCCCTGCATGACCGGGCTCGCGCCGAGGATCTCGAGCAGGGTCTCATCCGCGTCCGCGGTATCCGGGCGGACCCGGTCCACGATCCGGTCAACAACGCGCAACCATCGGGACATCAGACCGCGAACGACTGTGAGGATCCCGGCGGTGGTTTCCCCGGCCTCCGGTTTCCAGGTGGCCAGGTCGCTTACCGGAAGCACGCCATACGGCTGGGCGCGCACGGCGAGCGCCGGGGATGGTCCCCGCCCACGGACGTGCGCGGAGAACAGTCGCCGCGCCGACTCCCGCTGTGCGTCGGTGATGCCCAGGCTGCCGCCGTCGTCGAGGATGTCGAGGAAGGCACCCCAGCCGGGTGCCCACAGGGCGCTGTTCGTGGCCTTTGCCAGGGTCTGCTCCCCGTACCCCGAACCCAGGATGGCGGTGAGGATCGCGGGGTCGAGCCCCAGGTTCGCCGCCGCGGCGGCCGCGTCGGAGCCTTCGACCACCGTGGTCGGGGTGAGCGCGGGTTGGATCGGGGTGGGTCGAGCCCGGTAGGGCGACCGCTCGCCGTCGCTGTTGTTCGTCGGACTGCCTTGGGCCAGCAGGCTCAGGCCCGCGCTGTACCGGTGTCCGACGAGCACGTCGGCGAGTTCGGCGGCGGCCGCCTCGGGGGAGTCCGAGGGGCGCGTGCCGACGACGGTGACTCGAGCGATCGGTTCTCGGCCGGCCGGGAGCGGGACAGTGATGGCCATACCGACCTTGACGGCCGCGTCGTAGTCCACCAGCCAGGTCGAGTCCGTGGCCAGGCTCAGTTGATCCTCGTCGGTGATCGGCTGGTCACCTTCGAGCGGGATGACGCCCAACGGCAGGTCGGGGGGGATGGGTGCACCGGTGGCCTTGGCCACCCGCCCGGACTGCTCGATGACCACCGTGAAGCGATCCGGCAGCACCCGGGCAACGATGTTGCGGGTGGTGCTCCCCGGCACGCTGGGGAAAGTGGGGGGATCGACCCCGCGAGAGGCCAGGTTCGTCGGGGTGCACGCATACGCCACCCACCCGGCACGCCGAGCGCCCACCGCCGCAACGAGCGCGTCGAACGCCCCCTCCGGAACCGGATCGGCCCAGGCAGCTGTCCAATAGGCCTGTGCGGCAGCCACTTCCTGCTCGGTCAGGCCGCGGGCGAGGTCATCGACGTGGATCTCATCGGGATAGATCCGCACCTTGAGGACGGCACCTTGGGGGCCATCGGCGTACCGGGTCTCGAGGCGTACCGGAAGGAGAACGAGGGGTTCCTCCGCGCTGGCATCGCACGGGTCGACGAGATCCTGGATGCCGATCAGCACATCCCGGAGCTTCTCGTCGAGCTCGATGAGCTGTCCTCGGTCGAGGCCACCGTCGCGCAGGCCGCTCAGGAGCTCCTCGCGGCGGCGCCGCAAAGTGCCGACGTCCTTCCACGCGCTACGGACCTCGGGGCGAATGTCATCAGGCATGTCGGCTCGCTCTCAATCGGTCGTGTCGGCGAGGAACATGGCGGCTTCCCACGCGATGCGGTTGGGGTTCTCGAGCCGATCGGCTGCGAGGGCCGCCCCGTGCGCCAGTCCGGTGGTCTTGGCGAATCGCACCTCGTGGCCGGCGAGATCCGGCTCGCTGCGGCGGAACCTCGGTGCCTGGGGGTGCTCGGAAAGCACGATCCACCAGTCGGGTTTGCGGAGTTCGTCGACGGTGAGATCGAGACCGGCCAGCATGATGTCCGGCTCCAGCGGAGCGACGAAGATGGTGCGCGCGACCGTTCCCTGACTCGGTGACTCGGGAAGGAAGGGGCGGCCCTTGTCGTCGGTCGTGGCCCCCCCGGCCCCGCGGGGCAGCGACTTCATCGCCATGATGGTGAGGTCGGGGTAGCGCCGAACCACCTCACCGCGGACGACCACCACCGCGCGACCCGACTGCCCCGGAGTGCCCAGGCCAACGTGCGAGCCGAGCGGTTTGCGGGAGAAGCGGTGAATGGGGCCGCTGAGTTCGTCCTTGGTGCCGTCCCAGAAGCGGTGGAAGTAGGTGCCCCGGCAGTCCGTCGGGTACTCCCGCCAGAGCAGTTCTCGGGCCATCTCGTCGGAGAGCCCCACGAGGAAGCCCTCGACGAAGGCGTCGTTGGCCTCCAAGACGGTGACCATTTCCGGGTTGGGCAACGTCCCCAGACCCGGCACGAGCCATTCGCGGTTGTAGTCGTCCAGGGCCTTGTACATCGGCCGGTCGAAGCGCGGCGCCGCCATGATGGGCCGGATGACTTCCGAGACAAGCCACTTCGATGCCTGGGTGAGCTGGATCGAAAGCCGTGCTCGGGTTGCCTCGACCACCGTTGTGCGGGGATCGAGCCGGGTCAGCAGGTCGGCCTTGGCAACGTCCAGAACCTCTCGAGCCTGCGTCAGCGGGAGTGCCCGGACATCGGCGACCGCAACCATGTCGGCGACTCCTGACCGCCAGGTGACGGCATCGAGCTTGGCAGCCGCCGTGACGACGGCCGCGATCGACGTCCCGGCAGGGGTGAGCAGATCGGCCACCTTGTCCTTCACGGTGAGACCGCCGCCGGCCGGTGGCCGCCGCGGCTCCCAGGCCGCCTCGAGGACACCTCCCCGTATGCCGTCCCGCCGAACCATGGGCTGCACCCACCGCGCATCGCGCAGGGCCCGAACGACGGGTTCGGCAACCCTGTGGGCCTCCGGGGAGCGGCGGGCCGCACCCACTCGGAGCGGGGAGATGCGTTCGATCGGGCCGAGGGCACCGCCGCGGACGACGCCGCCGATACCGCCCCGGCCTGGCCGGCCGGGCTGGACGACAATGGGTCCGCCGGGGCCGCCGATGGGCGCCCGCCCGATCGGGGGTGCGATCGGACCTACCTGGATGACCGAACTCAGCCGGTCGTGCAGGCTGACCGCGAGTTGAGCCATGTCGGCACGGGTGCGCTCGTCCTTGACCGTGGCCAGGCCAGCGGCCATGCCGCCGACCCAGCGGGCCCGGACGACGTCATCCGTCGCGCCGCGCGCGCTCGTGGCGATCCGTTCGGAAATCCTGCCGGCCACGATCGATCCGACGTTGACGTCGGCCGCCGCGTCACGCCATACGGTCGGGGTCATGATCGCCGTGGCGAGGGGCATCTGGGTACGCAGCATGGTGGCGTCGGAGGTGACCAGTTGGACGGCCTCGGCCGCCGGCTGCCGGTACGCCAGCGCCACAGCCGCCGGGGAGAGCGAGGCCAACGCGATGTCGGAGAGGCCTTTGATCCCGTCCGGGAGCCGGTAGTCACGGGTGAAGTCCCGATGAGCCCCACCGGGACTCACCAGATTGGGCAGGGTATGCCGTGCCTCGCCGCCCACGAGCTTGGCGACGCGTCCGCGGGGGCGGATGAGGGCTCGCATCCCGCCACCGAGGGCGCTCATCGGGGTCGCGCTGAGGGCGATGTCGTGCGCCAGGGTGAGTTGGGCGTTGGCCATCTTGACCCGTGGCGCGACCGGGCGGACCACGGTGAGGAAGCGCCCCGGGTCGATCAGGCTCAATCGGTCATGCATCCGGGTCGCCAGGGCCTGCGACAGTTGCGCCATGGCCAGGGCGCGGTTGGCGGCATCGATCTCGCCGACCTGGGCCCAGGCCGACTGCATGAGCGGCTCCTGGTCCTTGACAACCACGCGGGTGCCGAGGCCGGCAATGACCCTGTTGACCGGGGCCAGGTTGAGGTCGGCGAACCAGTCCCCCGTCGGGGGTACGCCGGCACCCACGGGCATGGTGCGGGTGCCCCGCTGCCCTTGGGCATAGACCCGCGGTCCGACGATGGGCAGGGGAGGCGGCTGCCCGGGGTCCTGGGGCGTGCGGCCCTCGACAACGGCCGCGCGTTCGATGGCCTCCTTGAGTTTTTCGGTGCGCGCGGCGTTCCAGGTGCCGTTGTCGTCGGGGCTGTCCGGAGGTGCCGGGTTGGGCGAGAACAGGGCGCACCGGATGACGTGTCGGCGGACCTCTTCGTCCGGGGCAAGATCTGTGAGCGGGTCTCCGGGACGAGCGGTGTCCATGATCCGTCGGCCGATCCGCCAGGGCGCGGCGACGCCCTCGAGCCGGCGGGCCAACCGGGGGAAGTCGCCGTCGGGGGCCGTGCGGAACTCCCACCGGTCATAGATCGGCAGACGGACCGTGCCCGCGCCGCTGGCCCATGCGGGTGCGATGGAGGCCGGGGCCGGCAGACCGAGCCCGGCCGCGACCCCGGCGTTGGTCGTCGGCACGAGCACCGCGAGGTAGTTGGTGTTCTGGGTGAGGACCCGGGCCGCGAGCAGCCGCGAGAGGTTGGCGGGGGCGTGCGCGGTCGACAACCGGGCCGAGGTGGACGCCGGGCCGCCGGCGACTTGGGCGTGCGCCATCGCCCAGGCCGCGCCGAGGTCGGGGAGCTTGCTCGCGTCGACGACGAGCACGGGCAGGAACCCCGGAGTGGAGGGTTCTAAGGTCGCCTCATCCGCTTCGAGCACGATGAGGGTGAGCCAGGGCCGCATCTTCGGCGCCGGGGTCTGCGCGCTGAAGGCCCACGGCAGCTCCGGGCGATCGAACTCCATGTGCGCGTGGAAGGTCTCCTCCGCGTTGGTGCTCCCGGGGGCCGGATAGCGCCGAAGGATCTGCAGCGGATCGACGCCAAGGACGTCCCCCGGCCCATAGAGCGAGACCGTCCGGCGCACCGTCTCGGCACCGCCGGCGTCGTCGGTGACCGGAATGGACACCTCGGTGGTCGCCCGCAGTCCGGTGGTCGGGGTGACCATGGCGGAGGCCAGCCCGGAGAGGGCGAAGGGCAGGAACTCGTAGGTCTGCAGTTGCACCTGACCGACCTGGTACTCGTCCTCCTCGGCGAGGCTGAGGACGAGGGCGTCCTTGACGTGCACCGCATGATCCGACAAGCGCGGTCCGCGCAACGCAACGATGGCGTCGTAGTCAGCCATTACATACTCCCCACGGTCACGGCGACGAGTTGGTCTGCCCCGGCAGCGTTGACCACGTCGGCGGCCCACGCGGCTTGGGAGGCGGGCATGATGCCCAGGTCGGCGAGAACGACTCCGCCGTCGGTGACCCGGCGAACGTGGGAGGTTCCAGCCGGGAGGATGGTCACGGCGTCGGCGCCCTTGCGGGTCACCTTGTCGACCCGTGCCAGGTACGGGTTCTCCCGCTCGGCGAGACGACGAGCCGGGATGCCGTGCTCGACGAACACCGCGACCAGGTCGCCGAAGTCGAAGGCCTGACCGGGTATCGAGTCGGCGTCCTCGTCGCGGAACCAGGTGTGCCAACGCACATCGTCGGGCACCGCCGGACCGTGGGTGGGCGTCGTCGCGGCCGCGATCCGGCAGCCGCTGGGGTAGTCATCGAAGCCAGAGCGAGCGAGCAGTTGGTCATCCTCGAGCTTGAGGAACTGCCCGGGAGCGAAGGGTGCGGTGACGGTCGAGACGGCCGCCGCTGGCCCCGCGGAGGTCTGGGCCAGCCCGAGCGCGACGCGGTGAGCGTTGACCCCGGCGCTGCCGATGCGGTCGATGTGGGTCTCCAGCGGCAACCGGGACTGGGTGACCTCAAGGGCGGCGAGCGGGTGTGCGAGCAAGCCCTCGCCCTCGATCCGGCCGAGGATGGCGAGTTGGTCGCCGTCGGCGGGGAGGAGGGCCTTCCACGCCTCGGGTTCGTTGAGGGCCTGGGTGACCAGTTCGAGCGGCTTGGCGTTGGGAGGGATGCTCGCAGGGTCCTCGCCCCAGGTGAACGGGCCGAGGTCGAAGTGGAACGTCGGCAGGAACCAGACGTCGACGGTGGCGGTGCCCTCGACCTTCCATGGTGTCGTCCCCTCGAGGAAGCCCTTGAAGGAGATCGAGGCGAAACTGCACCCGAACACCTTGATCTCGATCCCGAGGTCGAGGTCGATGGCGAACCCGAAGCGGGGCACCCAGCGGAAGATCATGTCGAGTTGCAGCCACGCCTTGGCGCTGGCCACCCCGATGTCGGCGGACAGGTCACCGCGAACCCCGGCCATGACGGCACCGGCGGTCACCGCGAAGTAGGCCTTGATGATGATCTTGACCACGGCTGGCGGCGAGAGGTCCATGGTGAGGCGTTCGAGACCCTTGAGGTCGGCCGGGATCTCCGTGTACCGGGGGTTGAACCCGCCGACGGAGAGCGCGAAGTCCCCACCGCCGCCCCACTGGATGAGGAGCCCGAGGTCGCCGGAGACGGTGATCCCCGCGATCTTCGAGTCCCGCAAGGTGGCGATGAGCAGCAGCCGGTCGGCGCTGATCTCGCCATAGATCTCGCACCGGAAGTCGGTGAGCGGGGTGACCTTGGAGGGTGCCCGCACCCGCACGGCCCCGAGAATGATGATCTTGGGGTCGGGCAGGGCGAGGACCAGGCCGAGCTTGGCTTCGATGATCTTGGCTTGGGAGCCCCAGCCAAGTTCGACGATGGGGCCGACGACGAAGCCGCCCTCGGCCACCGGGAAGACCTTGGCGACCTTGTCGAGCAGGCCCGGAGCTTCGGCGACCGGGTCATCCGGGAAGAGCACCTTGTCGATGAAGTGCGTCTTCATGCCCGCGATGAGCTCGGTGGTGTTGACCGTGCGGTTGACCGCGAGGATGCCGCCGACACCGTTGAAGGTGAAGCCGAACGAAAGCTCGATCGGCGTGGGGAAACGCACCCCCATGACGAGAACGAACGAGAACGGATCGGGGGAGAGGATGCCGATGGCGTAGACGCCGACCTTGAGGATCTCGAGCTGGATGATGCCGCCGAACTCGGCAATCTCCTTGGGCGGGTCGCCATACGTGCGGATCTTGCGCTCGAGGTACCCGCCGCCCTTGACCGGGCCAGCGTTCACTCGTATGCCGATCGCGTCCGGCCATCGCGGCGAGACGGCCATGGGGAACATGGCCTGGGGGGTCGGGTCGCCGTCGAGGGCGATCGTCGCACCGAAGCCGACGATCTGGAGTCCGACCGCGTCGCCCAACTTTGCAGCAATGACTGTGGTGACCTCGAACCCGGTGACCTCCTTGGCAGGGTTGCGCACGAGCGAGAGGGCGGTTTCCCGGAGCTCGGCGACGGGGGAGGAGAAGGACACCGGGAGGACGGCCTTCTCGTTGCCAGCCCCGCGGCCATCGCCGAGATAGAAGCCGTCGGTGATATCGAGACTGATCGCGGTCGGCGTGATCGTCTTGGGGTCCGAGGAGCCCGGCATGATCTTCTTCAGGAGCGGGTCATCCTGGATGCCGGGCTTGATGGTGAGGTAGATCCGCAGGCCCAAGTTCGGTTCGTCGGCCCGCCACCAGCCACCGTCCCGTTCGACCAGGGAGGCCTTGTCGGCCTCGCTGGGGTTCATGAACTGCCTTCTGCCGAAACCGAAGAACGCCTCGAGCTTGGTGTCGTTGAGCTTGAGGACGCCAAAGTTCTTTTCGCCGACGCCGACGATCTCGAGGGCGATCCGGAACTTGTCCTGGTCGAAGGTGAGGGTCTTGTCCTTGGCGGCGTCGGCAAGTTCCTGGGTGACGCTGGGCACGCCGAGGAGTTGGTCGCCGACCGAGTCCAGCACCTTTCCAGCGCCGTCGACGAGGTCCTTGAAAGGCTGGACCCAGGGGTTCCAGATCCCCATGAGCTTGACCCGGGTCTGCTCCTTGGTGGGCTCGGTCATGTCCTTGACGAGCTCTTTGGCGATGAGGTTGACCGCTTCGTCGACCGCCATAAGGGCCGTGCCCACGCGCACCGCAATCCGCCCCGCCTCGGCCGCCGTGAAGTCACCGGCGTCGATGTCGTCCTTGCACTCCTTGGCCATCTTGGCGATGAGGTCGGTCTGCTTCTTGATCGCCTTGGTGATGTCCTTGACCAGGGCCGCGTCGTTCTTGATGTCGGCCTTGAGGGTGTTGAAGGCAGGCTTGGTGTTGTCCGGGATGCCGTCGTGCAGGCTGTCGACCAGACTGCCGGCGTCCTTCCACGTGGTCTCGGACGCCTTCCCCAGCTTGGTGGTGAAGAAGGCCGAGATGGCTTCCAGGAAGCCCGTACCGACGTCGGTCATAGCGCCTCGATCCGCCAAGACACAGGGGCGTCTGGAGCTAGACGCGAGGGAGCGGGGCTGTGTCCTAGATCACACAGGCTAGCCCTTTTGCCACGTTGCCGGAATCCCCGCATGGTAACCAGGAGGCCAACACTCGGGGTCTGATACGGTCCGCCCTCGCCGCGCCCTATTGAGGGTGCGGGGTTCAGCCCTTCATGCCGGAGAACGTCATCGTCGCCACGAACTGCTTCTGCGCGACGAGGAAGAAGACGACCATAGGCATGGTGGCCACGACGTTTCCGGCCATGAGCAGCTGCCACTGGGTGCGGCGGCTGCCCTGGAAGTTCGCCAGGCCGAGCTGGATGGTGTAGAGGTCCTCGTTCTGAATGGCAATGAGCGGCCAGATGAGGTCATTCCATGAACTGAGCAAGGTAAAGATCGCCAGGGTCGTCATCGCCGGTCGGGCCAACGGGAGGACCACTCGCCAGAACACGCCAAACGGTGAGCAGCCATCAAGCCGGGCGGCTTCCTCGAGCTCCCGGGGGAGAGACAAGAAGAACTGGCGCATGAGAAAGATGCCGAAGGCCGAGGCCAACCATGGGACCATCAAGGCCGGGAGAGAGTCGATGATGCCGACCTTGCTGAACATGATGAACGTCGGGATCATCAAGAGTTGGGTGGGGATCATGATGGTCGCCACGGTGAGGATGAAGCTCGCGGTGCGACCCGGGAAGCGCATGCGGGCGAATCCGTATCCGGCGAGCGAGCAGAGGATGAGGTGGCTCGCGATCGCGACCGACGTGACAAGGACGCTGTTGAGCAGCCACCGAAGCACCTGGGACTCTGCGAAGAGCCCGGTGTAGCCGGCCAACGTTGGGCTCGTGGGAAACCATGTGGGCGGGAAGCGGCGGATCTCGCCGTCGCTCTTCAAGGACGCCATCACCATTTGGAGCAGGGGCATCACGAAGAGCAGTGCGAGCGGAGCCAGCAGAAGGTGGAACGGGCTGAAGGGCAGCCGTCGCCGACGCCTCGTCGGGGGTGGCGGAGTCGACGTGGTCATCGCAGCTTCTCCTAGAAGGCCTGAACCTTGGCGTGCCGCGAATAGACGAACAGCACGATGGTGATCACGAGGGTGAGGGCGAACAGGACGTAGGCCACGGCGGAGCCGTAGCCGTAGCGGAACTGGCGGAACGCCTGCTCCCAGAGGTAGTAGACGATCGTCTTCGTCGCACCGAGTGGGCCGCCTCGGGTGGTCGTATAGACGAGGTCGAAGAGCTGCAGCGCACCGATCAACTGCCAGATGGACGTGAAGACGGTGACCGGGGTCAGTTCGGGCAGGATCACGTGGCGAAAGGTCTGCCAGGTGTTCGCGCCGTCGACGCGGGCAGCCTCCACGAGATCCTTGGGAATGTCCTGGAGGGCGGCGAGATACACGACGACGGTGAATCCGAGCCCAGCCCACAGCGACATGACCGCGATGACGATCATCGCCTGCCGCTGGTCCTCGAGGAAGCTCTGCGCGGGCAGACCGATCGATCGCAGGATGTTGTTGGCGAAGCCGAACTGGGGATCAAAAATGTAGTTCGCCAGGATGCCGGTTGCCGCAGCAGACGCGACGAACGGCACGAAGATCGCAGTCCGATAGACCCCGATGAAGCGAATCTTGCGGTTCAGCGCGAGCGCGATGAGCAAGCCGAGGATGACGGAAGTCGGAACGAACAGCGCCGTGTAGAACGCTGTGTGCCAGATGGCCGACATGAGCTCCGGGTCGTTCACGAGTTCGGCGTAGTTGCGGAACCCGATGGCTCTGGCCGGAGTGATGCCGTTCCACTTCAACTGCGAGATGTAGAACGCCCAGGCTGCGGGGAAGGCGGCGAGTCCGACGACGACCACGGTCGCTGGGCCGATGAACGCCCACCCGACGGCCGCGGCCTTGGCCTCCCGGGCAACTCTCCTACGCAAGCCCGCCGAGGTCACTGATCGGCCAGAGCCCGGTCGGCTTTGACCTTGGCGTCGTCCAGCCCGGCCTTGGTTTCGAGCTGTCCCTGGAGAATCTTGGAGACGGCGTCACCGAAGGCTTTCGAGAGCCCCACGTAACCCTGCACCGTGGGCCTCTTCTGCTTGGCGTTCTCGAGGTTCTTCGTGAGAACGGCGTATGCCGGGAACTCCTTGACCTTGGCCGCGAACTCCGGTGTGTTCTGCTCGGTCGTGCGCAACGGAAGGTTGCCGAACTCGACATTCCAGGTGAGGTCTTGCTCGGCGCTGGTGAGCCACTTGATGAACTCGAAGGACCAGTAGGCCCGATTGGCGTCCTCGTGTGTAGGCACCCCAGGTCTGGACACAGGTTGGTGGTCGCCTTGGCCGAAGGTCCCTGGTTAACGATCCGACGTGACCTCGTCATCCTCGACACCCAGGGCCTGGTGCGGCGGAGTCATGGAGGTGCGAGCATGCACACCGCGCACTCCAGTGAACGACCCGTCCGCTACCGCGACGGCCATCACCGGGACGCCAAGCAGCGGATTGGGGCGGCGTGTGCCGAAACAATCCCCCTGCGCGTCCAAGCCATCGCGATGAGCGGAGGCACGACGACGCGTGAGGTTGCCCGCCACCTCGTGGACCGGTCGGGTCTCACCGTCGTGACGAACTCCCTCACGATCGCCATGGAGTTGACGATGCGACCCCGGCTGCGGGTCATCGTCACCGGAGGCCAGTTGCGCTCGGAGAGTTTCGAGATGGTGGGGGCGTGGACCGAGCGCTTCCTCGACGGACTGAACTTCGGCATGACCATCATGGGCGTGGACGGCATCTCGGCATCGGGCGGACTAACGACGCACGACCCCGTGGAGGCGCGCGCCAACCAACGCATGATCGAGCGCAGCCAGCGCACCATCGTCGTGGCCGACGCGACGAAGATCGGCGCGGTAACGATGGCGCGGATCGCGGACGTGTCGCGCATCTCGCTGCTCATCACCGAGGCAGACGCTCCCGCTCGGGAGATCGTCGCGCTCCGTGCCACCGGGCTGGAGGTCATGCTCCTGTGAGCGAGACCCTCGACGTCCTCGTCCTCGGGGACGCCAATCCAGACCTGGTCCTCCGAGGCGACGTCGTGCCGCGGTTCGACCAGGCCGAACACCTGCTCGATTCGGCGGACTTCGTCATCGGCGGCTCAGGAGCGATCACCGCTCACGCCCTCACCCGCCTTGGTCTACGGACCCGGCTCCTGGCCTCGGTGGGCGACGATCCGCTCGGTGTGATGACGCGGGAGCAGCTTGTCCAGGCCGGCGTCGACGTGACCGCAGTCGTGGTGTCCGCGCGACCTACCGGCCTGTCTGTAGTCCTCTCGGACGGCCCTCGGCGGGCCACCCTCACCCGTATCGGCGCTATTGACGCCGATCCACCGACCTGGTGTGTGCCCGGAGATATCCCCCGGGCACGACACCTGCACATCGCGTCCTACTACCTGCAGCGTCGCGTGGCTGCCGAGCTCCCTCGACTCCTGCCACTCGTTCGTGACGCCGGGCTCACGGTGTCTCTGGACACGAACTTGGACCCGACCGGTCGCTTCGGTGGGTTGGCCGAGGTCCTTTCCATGGTCGATGTCTTCCTCCCCAACGCCGCCGAAGCCCGCGCCGCAGCGCGGTCGGTGACGGGGAGATCCTTCTCCGACCCGGCAGCCGCCGCGGGCGCGCTCGCGGCCGCCGGGGGCTGCGCGGTGGTCGTCAAGGACGGGGCGAACGGCGCCGTCCTTGCCCGGGGCGGACTCCTGTTGCGGGAGCCGGGGCGGCCGCTCGACCCGGTTGACACCACCGGCGCTGGTGACTCCTTCAACGCCGGCTACCTCGCGGCATACCTCGCCGGCGAGGACGATGCCACGGCGCTGCGATGGGCCTGTGCCACCGGTGCCGCCGCAACCCAGGCCGCCGGCGGTTGCGCCGGCCATCTCACCCGCGCGGAACTCGACGAGCTCCTCGCTTCACCCTGAAGGTAGCCATGACCTCTCCATTTGCCCAGATCGTCGCTGCCCACAAGGCCGGTGCTCCCGTGGGGGTCACCTCGGTGTGTTCGGCCCATCCGCTCGTTATCGAGGCCGCGATGCGCCAGTGCCAAGAGGACGGCGCGCCGGTGCTCATCGAGGCGACCTCGAACCAGGTGGATCAGTTCGGTGGCTATACCGGGATGACCCCGGTGGACTTCCGGGTGTTCGTCGAAGGAATCGCGGACAAGGTCGGTCTGGATCGCTCGAGGCTCGTGCTCGGGGGCGACCACCTCGGGCCTAACCGATGGCAGGGAGAGCCCGCTGAGATGGCCATGGCCAAGGCGGAGGAACTCGTCGCCGCCTATGTCGCAGCGGGATTCGAGAAGATCCACCTCGACTGCAGTATGTCGTGTGTCGATGACCCGGCCTCGTTGGGGGACGGCACGGTCTCGACCCGGGCCGCGCGGCTGCTTGCCGTCGCCGAGCGGGTAGCTGCCGACGTCGGGGGGTTGGCCCCGCGCTATGTCATCGGCACGGAGGTCCCCGTGCCGGGGGGTGCCCACGAGGAGATCGCTGCCCTCACGCCGACGTCACCCGAGTCAGCCCGCGCGACGCTGGAAGCGCACCGGAAGGCGTTCGCAGCCGCCGGCTTCGGGCACGTCTGGCCACGGGTCATGGCCCTTGTCGTGCAGCCGGGTGTGGAGTTCGACCACCTCAAGGTCGTCGACTATGACCGCTCCCGGGTCGGCGCGCTCAAGGAGGTGCTTGCTGAGGAGCCAGGGCTGATCTTTGAGGCTCACTCGACGGACTACCAGACCGCCGGCCGGTTGGCCGCGCTGGTTGAAGACCACTGGGCTGTGCTCAAGGTTGGTCCCGGGCTCACGTTTGCGTTGCGGGAGGCGTTTGTGGCGCTCGGCCATATCGAGAGCGAACTGGTGTCGTCGGGGGAACGAGCCGGGCTGCTTGAGACCATGGAGCGTCGCATGCTTGAGGAGCCTCGGTGGTGGGAGCCCTACTACACCGGCGACGCCACGGCGCAACGCATCGCGCGACGCTGGAGTTACAGCGACCGGATGCGCTACTACTGGCCCGATCCGGAGGTGGCCGCGGCCCAGTCGCGATTGCTCGCTCGGCTCGAGGCCCTCGCCATCCCCGAAACCCTGGTCCGGCAGTACCTGCCCCGACAGTACGACCGCGTGCGGGACGGTTCCCTACCCTTGAGCGCGCATGCCCTGGTCGTCGACCACATCCGTGACGAGTTGCGTCCGTATGCCGCTGCGTGCCGGGCGGGGGTGCTCACCTAGTCCGCAGGTGCGGCGCCCGTCGACGGGAATCGACTCGGTGGTAAGGATGGAGCTCCTGGTGGACCGAGAAGAGACGTGGACGTCAAGGAGGTGGATGCCCTGCGCGCTGCCCGCACCCCAACTGTCGTCCGCTTCGAGGAACTCGTCGCCCGGGTGAGTCAGCCGGTGCTGCGCTTTCTGTTGCGTCGCACGGATGCCGAATCCGCTGCCGATGTGCTCAGTGACACCCTCCTGGTGCTCTGGCGACGTCTAGACGACGTGCCGGCGGAGGCGGAACTCCCGTGGGCTTATGCCGTCGCCAAGAGCTGCCTGGCGAATCACCGACGCGGACAACGCCGCCACCACGCGCTGGTCGCCAAGATCATCCTGCTCGACCCGCCTGCCGACGCGGACCCACCCGAGGAGGACCTGGACCTGAGCGAGGCGCTCCAACGGCTGCCACCGGACGACCAGGAGATCCTGCGCCTGTGGGCGTGGGAGCAGTTGGAGCCGCGTGACATCGCCGCCGTGCTCGACGTGAGCGCCAACGTTGCCTCGGTGCGGCTGCATCGGGCCAAGAAGAAGCTGGCCGCGGCGTTGAAAGACCCGGGCTCCTCCCGGACCCAGACCAGACAAGGAAAGGAGTGACCATGAGCGACGGACGTGGCGAGGACATCGTCGATGACATCCTGAGGCGACGACTCGCGGCCGGTGACCCCCTTCCGCCGCAGCGCACACCCGCGCTGGATCGAACGAGTCTGGAGGCCGTCATGCACGAGATCACCACCCCGCAAGCCCCCGAGTCCGGCGCCGTCGATGCGCCCCGGCGCAGTCGGTGGTGGCTCGCGATGCCGGCGGCAGCCGCTGCCGCCGGCGCCGTGTGGGTCGGCTCGAGCCTCCTCGGTGGCGGATCGGCGAGTCAGACGCCGCTGGCAGTGCCGTCACCGAAGAGCACCATGACGATCTCCGGCCCAGCCGGCGACCCGACATCGATGACGTGCCTTCCGGTGAGCGTGGAGCTCATCCGGGGCGCCCAGTTCGCCTTCGACGCCACCGTGACCGCGGTCGACGGCACCACCTACACTCTCGCACCCACGACCTGGTTCAAGGGCGAACCCAAGGATGTCGTTGTGCTCCAAGGGATTCCCGATGGCGCTGCGCTGATCGGCATACCCAACTTCGTGGTCGGTGGTCGTTACCTGGTGGCCGGTGGGGATGGCCAGGTGGGCGCGTGCGGCGCATCGGGTGAGTACTCGGCCGACCTGCTCGCCCTCTACGACAAGGCATTCGGCTCGTAGGTGCCGGAACCTCTTGCATGATGGAGCGGTGACTGACGACCGTCTGGCCCGGGCGCGGGCGCTTCTCGAGGTGGAGCGGCCCGGCGATGCCCTCATGATCGCCGGGGCCGTGCTGGCCAGTGACCCGGGCAACGGCTCCGCCCTGTTGATCGCGGCCGAATGCCACCTGCACCTTGATCGGGCGGACCTGGCTTGGGAGCGCGCCCGGGAGGCCTCGAGTCTGAGTCCGGAAGCAGCCGAACCGCTCGGGTGGATGGCCTTGGCCGACCTTAAGGTTGGTCTCGTGGAGCGGGCCCGGGATGAAGCGCACCAGGCCGTACTCCGCGGCCCGCTCAGTCTCTTCGCGCGCACCGTCCTCGTGGAGACCCTGCTTGGTGACCGGGAGACGACGGTGGCCGCTCGGCGGGAGGCCTACCAGGCATTGGCCCTCGATCCCACGAACCCCAACACCCACCTGCTGTGTGCGCGAGCCCATCTCGACACGGGTGTGCCGCCGACGATCTACGAGGTCGCGACCGCGCAGCGGCATGTTGACGAGGTGCTGCGTCAGGATCCGGGCAGTCCGCAGGGCCTGGCCATGCGGGGTGTTGTCAGCGCTGCGGCTGGCCGCGGCGGCGCAGCCCGCCGAGATCTCGCAGCAGCCTCGCGTGCCGTTCAAGGCAGTGTCGAAGGGCTATCTCTGGCCGTCCGGGAGATGGTCTTGTTCCCCGCTCTCGCGCTGACCGCTCTCCAGGTGGTGACAGGGGTGATCGTCGCCGCGGGTTGGGAGGCGGACCGGGCGAGCACGCTTGCGTTCGCGAGGTTGATGGTCCTCGCGACGGCAGCCATCACCGTCGGAGTGGGCCTGAAACTGCTGCTCGATGTCGGCCGACCGGTGAGCCGTTCGTTCCCGATCGTGGTCCACGCGCTCGGTCGCGGCTGGGCAATCGCACTCGTGCTCGCGCCGGTGGGCCTGTATGCCGCGACCCTGTTGTCCCATGGCCCCGGCACGGCCTTCGCCTGGGTTGTCATGGCCGCCCTCATCGGCACCGCTATCGCTGCGAGGAGGACTGCTGCGCAGTAGTTTCCGCAGCGCTCAGATCGCGAGCGTGCTGCGGTAGCGCGCCACCGCACTAAGGGCAACGACGGCCCCGACAGCCGCGGCAACCCCGACCAGTCCCGAGGCCGGGGCGTCGGTCAGCCGGCCCACGGCAACCCAGCCCAGGCCCCACGCGACCGCCAGGGCAATGGCCCAGCGGCCGCCCAGCCGGCGTGCCAAGTAGACCGCCAGGGCCGCAGCCACAGCGATGACGAGAACCGCGGCCACCTCGGCAACCCGGCCGCCGGGGTCAAGACCGGCGTCGACCAGGGTCGCGGTGATGTTGGCGCACATGGCCACGCACACCCAGCCCAGGTAGAGGCCGAACGTGCCGTCGGTGATGAGGGTTTCCGAGGTACTGAACGAGGGCTTCTCCTCCAGGGTGGCCACGAGCCGGCCGAGCGCGTAGACCAAGGCCGCCATGACGAGCACGCTCACCCAGAGCCAGCCCTGTCCGGTGACGATGAGCCAGAGGGCGTTGAGCACCATGGACGCCGCCACGAGCGGTCCGATGGCCCGGTGCCGTTCGTCGGTGGCCTGGGCCGGAAGCCATTGCCACACGGTGTAGGCGAGCAGGCCGAGGTAGATGGGCGTCCAGATCGAAAACGCGGACACCGCCGGGGCGATGAGGGTGGCGTCGGCGGCCAGCGCCCCTCCCGCGGCCTCCTGAACGCGCGGACCACCGAAGACGCCCACCCCGATCATGGTTCCGATGAGGCAAACGACCATGGCCGCGGTCACGGTGAGCTGGCGGGTGCGGTCACTGGCGATGCGCAGATCGGTCATGACTCATTACACACTGTCGGCCCTGCGGCCAGGTGAGCGACGAGCCCAGGGGCCTGGGTTGGTGCTGGTGGGACCGCACTCACGCTCGCCAATCGCCCCATGACTGCGAGTGCGGGCCGCTCGAGGTGAGTGACGCCCAGAGGGCTGGATCTATGCTGACGCGCGAGGCGACGCGGACGAGTGGACAGGGAGGTGTCGTGGACAAGTTCGGCAGCATCATCGCTCGGGCTGACGCCCTGGTCCGGCCCGGCCCCCCCCCCGGGGCCCCCCCCCGCCCCCCCCCCGCGCCCCGGCGGGGCCCCCGGGCCCCGCCCCCGGCGGCCGGCGGCCGGCCCCCCCGCGCCCCCCCGCGCCCCCCCCCCCCCCCCCCCGCCCCCCCCCCGCGCGCCCGCGGGCCCCCCAGCCCCCCGGCCCCCCCCCCCCGCCCCCCCCGCCCGCGCCCCGGGGGCCCCCCCCCCCCCCCCCCCCCCCCGTGCCGGCCCCCCCGGCCCCCCGGGTGGGGGCGGCCCCCCCCCCCCGGGCCGGGGGGCCCCCCCGCCCGGGCACCCCCCCCCCGGGCCCGGGGGGGCGGGCCGGGCCCCCCCCGCCCGCGGGCGGGGGGGGGCCGGGCCGGCGGGCCGGGGGGCGCCCGGACGGCGGCCCCCCCCGCCCCCCCCCCCGCCCCGGGCCCGGGCGGGCCCCCGCCGCGGGCTGGGCCCGGGTGGGGGTTGCGTTGGGGGGGGGGGGCGTTGTTGTCGGCTTTTTTCTTCTCCTCGTTCCCCTGGTGCCCCCCCTGTTGTCCCCCCCCCTTGGGCGGCCCGGGGCCGGCGGCCGGGCGGCGGGCGGGGGGGGCGGGCCCGGCCTCTCCCCCCCCCCGGCGGGGGGGGGCGGCGGGGTGGGGTTCTTCGCGCCCTGGGCCCCTCCCCCCCCGGCCCGTCTTGGCCCCGGCCGGGGGGGGCGGGCGGGGCCGGGGGGGGGGTGTTGGGGTTTTTCTCTGTTTTCCGTCCCGCTGTCCCCCCCCCCCGCCCGCCCCCGGGGCCCTGCGGGCCCCGCCCCCTCCCTGCCTCCCCCCCCCCCCCCCCCTCTTCCCTCCCCCCCCCCCGGGTTTTCCCCCCCTGGCGGGGCCCCCGGCGCGCCGGGCCCGGGCCGGCCGCGCCCCGGCGCCCGCCCCCCCCCCGGCCCCCCCCGCGCGCCCCCCCCCGGCCCGCGCGCCCCCCCGCCCCCCGCCCCCGCGCCCCCCCGCGGGGGCGGGGGGGGGGCGGCGGCCCCCCCCCCCCCCCCCCCCCCCCCCCGCCCCGCCCCCGCCCCCCCGCCCCCCCCCCCCCCCCCCCCCCCCCCCGCCGCCCGCCCCCCCCCCCCCCCCCCGCCGCCCCCCCCCCCCCCCCCCCCCCCCCCCCCCCCCCCCCCCCCCCCCCCCCCCCCCCCCCCCCCCCCCCGCCCGGGGGGGGGGGGGGGGGGGGGCGGGGCCGGCCGCGCCGCGCCCGGGGGGGGGGGGGGGGCGCCCCCCCCCCCCCCCGGCCGGGGGGGGCGCCGGGGGCCGGCGGCGCGGCCGGCCCCCCCGCCGGGGGCCCCCCCCCCCCCCCCGCCCCCGGCCGGGGGGGGGGCGGGCCCGCCCCCCCCCCCCCCCCCCCCCTCCTCCCCCGCCCCCGCCCCCCGCGGCGCCCCCCCCCCGGCCAGGTCGCCCCAGGGGGGGGGGCCTCCCCTCTGGCCCGCCGGGCTGCGGCAAGACCTTCATCGCGCGCGCCGTCGCTGGCGAGCTGGGCGCGAGCTTCATCAGCGTCGGCATCAACGACATCCTCGACATGTGGATCGGCAACTCCGAGTCCAACCTGCACGAGGTCTTCCAACTCGCCCGCCGCAACGCTCCATGCGTGCTCTTCCTCGACGAGATCGACGCGCTCGGGCAGAAGCGTTCGCTCACGCGGTCTTCGGCCATGCGGACCTCCGTCAACCAGCTCCTCACCGAGCTCGACGGGGTCGACGGCGCCAATGAAGGGGTCTTCGTGCTGGCCGCGACCAACCAGCCGTGGGACGTCGACCCGGCGCTGGGCCGCTTCGACCGGACCCTGCTCGTGCTCCCTCCCGATGAGCCGGCCCGGTCCGCGATCTTCACCCACCACCTGCGGGACCGGCCCATCGAGGGCGTCAACGTCGGCCGTCTCGCCAAGATGACGGAAGGCTTCTCCGGGGCGGACATCGCGCACATCTGTGACACCGCGGCCGAGCATGCGCTCCTCGACGGGGTCCGGGCTGGGACCGTGCGGATGATGACCCATCAGGACCTTGAGGCGGCCACGGCCGAGGTGCGTCCGTCGATCACCCCGTGGCTCGAGTCGGCGCGCACGGTAGTGCAGTACGGCACCGACGACGGCACCTTCGCCGACCTCAAGAAGTACCTCAAGTCCCGTCGGATGTGGTGACCTCGCGGGTCACCGGTATGCCGTGCGCACCGTCGTGCGAATCTCGTCGTCGATGGGCTGCCCGTGAATGCCGAAGGTGGACTCCACCTCAGTGAGGTCGAGAAAGGTGTTGTGGCACAGCAGGTCTGGGAGATGCAGAAGGTCGAGGCCGGAGTCCAGCCCGCGCCGGGCGAGCAGCCACCCCTCGCTCCTCAGCGTGGCAGCGAGCGCGCTCCGGGGCACCGTGACGACGGGTGCCCGGCGCCCAAGGGCTTCGAGCGCGACCCTCGTGAGACGGCGGAAGTCGAGGTTGTCGCTGGCAACCGGGTGGTCACCTGCGGCCACCGTTCCTTCGGCGAGGAGGCGCACGGCATACGCGACCTCAGTGACGCGGACCGCCGCCGCACCGCCCGGCAGGGCGAAGCCGACCGGACTGCGCCGCAGCGGTCCGAGGAGCAGAGCGGTCCAGGCCGGCACGAGTTGACCCACTGCGCCGAGGACGTAGGGGATCTCGACGACGGACACATCGACGGTCGGCGCCGCAGCGCGGGCCTGAGCGGCCTGGGCAGCGCGGACCGCGATGTAGGGGTGCCGCGCGGCGAGCTGCCAGTCGGGTTGGAGGCGGTCCACGGCCGTGAAGTAGCTGCCGAGGATGACCAGGCGGGCGACCCCGGTCCGCTGCGCTGCGGCGGCGACCCGCTCGGTGACGTCAGCGAGAAGAGTCTGGAAGTGGCTTCGGGCGGGCGCCGGGGGTCTGGTGCGGTCGTCCGGTCCGAGGGCGTGGACGACGACGTCCGCTCCCGCGAGGAGCTGCTCAAGGTCAGCCGGCCGAGCTCCTGCGACGTCGAGGGCGCGAGCGGTGCTGCCGGGCGCCTCGGGGCATCCAGCGCCCGAGCGGGAGATGCCGAGGACGGCATGCCCCTGGGCGGCCAGCTCGGCTGTGACCGCCCGGCCGAGCAGGCCGGTGGACCCGAGGACGACGACGCGCATGGCACCATCCTCGCGGGTTGAAGTTGAGCGGAATAGACTCAACTTTGTCGAGGTTGGCCCTGATGGAAGTCCCAAGCCCACCCTGAGCCTTGCGAAGAGAGCACCATCCATGGAACTCAAACCCACCGCGAAAGTCGCCGAGGCGCTCGCGCTCGCCCAGCGGGCCGCTCACAGCGCCGGGCACGCCGAGATCACGCCTGACCACATGACGAGCACGCTGATCCAGCTGGACACCCCGCTGGCCGATCGGCTCCTCCAGGCCGCCGGCACCGGCGCCGGACACGTGCTGGCCCAGGCCGACGCCCGACTTCGGGCGCTGCCGACGGTGAGCGGGGCCAGCGCAAACCCGACCTTCGGGCGGGAGGCCCTCGCTGTCCTCCAGCGCGCCGACACCCTCATGCGCGCCAAGGGCGACAGCTTCCTCGCCGCCGACCTGCTCCTGCTCGCCCTCGCCGAGACCGGACACCTCGCCGCGGTCGAGAAGCGCGGGGCCGCCGACCTCGAGACCGCACTCGACGGCATACGCTCCGGGCGCAAGGTGACCACCGAAACGCCCGCCGAGTCCGGGGACGCCCTGGAGAAGTACGGCACAGACCTCACCCAAGCAGCCCGCGACGGCAAACTCGACCCGGTCATCGGCCGCGACAGTGAGATCCGCCGGGTCGTCCAGGTGCTCTCCCGGCGGACCAAGAACAACCCCGTGCTCATCGGCGAACCCGGCGTCGGCAAGACCGCCGTCGTCGAAGGGCTCGCCCAGCGCATCGTCGACGGCGACGTCCCCGAGAGCTTGCGCGGCAAACGGCTCATCTCCCTCGACCTCGGCGCCATGGTCGCTGGGGCGAAGTACCGCGGAGAGTTCGAGGAGCGGCTCAAGGCCGTCCTCGAGGAGATCAAGGCCAGCGACGGCGAGATCGTCACCTTCATCGACGAACTGCACACCGTCGTCGGTGCCGGCGCCACCGGGGACTCCGCCATGGACGCCGGCAACATGCTCAAGCCGATGCTCGCCCGCGGCGAACTGCGACTCGTCGGCGCGACCACCCTGGACGAGTTCCGCGAGCACATCGAGAAGGACCCGGCCCTGGAGCGCCGTTTCCAGCAGGTGTATGTCGGTGAGCCTTCGGTCGAGGACACCATCGCCATTCTTCGGGGGCTCAAGGAACGCTACGAGGCCCATCACAAGGTGGAGATCGAAGACTCCGCGCTCGTCGCGGCGGCTGCGCTCTCGGACCGATACATCACCGGCCGCCAGCTCCCGGACAAGGCCATCGACCTCGTCGACGAGGCGGCCTCCCGGCTGCGGATGGAGATCGACTCCAGCCCGGTCGAGATCGACGTGCTCCGCCGTGCCGTGGACCGGCTCACCATGGAGGAGCTGCACCTCGCCCGCGAGACCGACGAGGCCTCGCTGGCCCGGCTCGCCCGACTCCGCTCCGACCTGGCCGACACCCGGGAGGAGCTCGCTTCTCTCACCGCCCGTTGGGAAGCCGAGAAGTCCGGTCTCAACCGGGTCGGCGACCTCAAGGCCCGGCTCGACGACCTGCGTACCCAGGCCGACCGGCTCCAGCGCGACGGTGACTACGAGAGCGCTTCGCGGGTTCTCTACGGCGAGATCCCCACCGTGGAGAAGGAACTCGCCGCGGCCCAGGCCGCCGAGAACGCCACGGCGGCAACCGATCTCATGGTCAAGGAGCGTGTCGGCGCCGACGACATCGCCGAGGTCATCTCGGCCTGGACCGGCATCCCCGCCGGCCGGCTCCTCCAGGGCGAGACCGAGAAGCTGCTCTCCATGGAGTCGATCATCTCCTCCCGGCTCATCGGCCAAGGCGAGGCGGTCCGCGCGGTGAGTGACGCCGTGCGCCGCTCCCGGGCCGGTATCGCCGACCCCGACCGACCGACTGGTTCCTTCCTCTTCCTCGGCCCGACCGGTGTCGGCAAGACCGAACTCGCCAAGAGCCTGGCCGACTTCCTCTTCGACGACGAGCGGGCCATGGTCCGGATCGACATGTCCGAGTACTCCGAGCGCCATGCCGTCGCCCGACTCATCGGGGCACCGCCCGGCTACGTCGGCTACGACGAGGGCGGGCAACTCACCGAGGCCGTCCGGCGGAGGCCGTATGGCGTGGTCCTCCTCGACGAGGTGGAGAAGGCCCACCCGGAGACCTTCGACATCCTCCTGCAGGTGCTCGACGACGGCCGGCTCACCGACGGCCAGGGCCGGACCGTCGACTTCCGCAACGTCATCCTCGTGATGACCTCCAACCTCGGCAGCCAGTTCCTCGTCGACCCCCTCCTCGACCCCGCGACCAAGCGAGAGGCGGTCATGGGCGCGGTGCGTTCCGCGTTCAAACCGGAGTTCCTCAACCGGCTCGACGAGGTCGTCATCTTCGAGGCGCTCACCCGAGAAGAGCTCGCCACCATCGTCGACCTTCAGGTCCGAGCCCTGGCCAACCGGCTCACCGATCGGCGGATCTCAGTCGAGGTCTCCCCCGAGGCGCGCGCCTGGCTCGCCGCGGAAGGCTACGACCCGGCATACGGGGCGCGTCCGCTCAAGCGACTCATCCAACGGGAGATCGGCGACCGGCTTGCCACCGCTATCCTCAGCGGGACCGTCCGGGACGGCTCCACCGTCACCGTAGGCCTCGACCCCGAGGGCGGGCGGCTCACCGTGAGCGCCCAGGACTGACCGCGCGGGCGACCCGGAGGCACTGTTCACCCCGAGTGATGCCAGGTTGAGGCGCCCCCGAACTAGGATCTCGCCCATGCGCCGACGCCTTTTCCTCGCCCTGCCCGCCGTGGTCCTGAGCCTGTCGGCCTGCTCGGGAGGCTCGGGAGGTTCGGGAGGCTCGGGAGGCGCCACCGATGACCCGGCGGCCCTCCTCAAGGCCGCTGCCGCGAAGATCGCCACGGCCAAGAGCGTCGGGTTCACCCTCTCCAGCAAGGGTGTCCCGGCGAACTCGGACGGGGTGACCGCGGCCGTGGGGTCGGGCGTTATCGACGCCGCGGAGCCCAAGTTCAAGGGCACCTTCACCGGACGCCTCGCCGGGTTGAGTGGCTCCATCGGACTCATCACGATCGGTGACGACACCTACACGAAGTTCTTCGACGAGAACTACAAGCCGTTCGATCTCGCTAAGTCCGGGGCCCCGAATCCGGCGGCGTTCTTTCATCCCGAGACCGGAGTTGGCTCACTCATCACCAAAGCCACGGACCTCACCGTGGGTGGCGGGGTCCGCGAGGGCAACGACATCCTCCGGGAGGTCAAAGGAAAGCTCCCCGGGGCCGAGGTCAAGCGCCTCTTCCACCTCGGAGACGGGACCAAAGCCTTCGACATCGCATTCGGGATCGCGCAGTCCGGTGAGCTGCGCAAGACCGTGACCACCGGCGAGTTCTTCGCGGGCACCACCTCGACCTACACGATCGTGCTCAAGGACTACGGGGTTCCGGTTGAGATCACCCGCCCCTAGGGCGCTGCTCACGACCGCCTCCATCGCGGTCTCCCTGGCAGCAGCGGACACCTATGTCGTGGTGCTGGCCCTCACCGACATGATGCAAGGCGTGGGAGTCGGCATCGACGCCCTGCAGAAGGCCACCCCGATCATCTCCGGCTTCCTCCTCGGCTATGTCGCGGTGCTCCCGCTCATCGGCCGACTCGCCGACCTCCTCGACCGTCAGCTCGTGCTCCTAGGCTGCCTCGCCATTTTCGTCGTCGGGTCGGGCGTGACCGCGCTCGCGACCGACCTGCCCGTGCTCGTCGCCGGCCGGATCGTTCAGGGCCTCGGCGGCGGTGGCCTGGTCCCAGCGACGCTGGCCATCGTCGGCGCGCTCTGGCCGGCCGATCGCCGGGGGCTGCCGCTCGGGGTCGTCGGCGCCGTCCAGGAACTCGGGTCGGTCCTCGGGCCGCTCCTCGGGGCTCTCATCCTCACCGTCGCGGACTGGCGCGCGATCTTCTGGCTCAACGCGATCCTCGGAATCGTCCTCGCCGGCTTCGTCATGCTGACCGGGCGGGTCCGGTTCGCCCGGATCAAGTGGCTGCCGATCCTCCTGCTCACTCTCGCCCTCGGCTCCCTGTGGCTCGCCCTCGACCCTCCCGAGGCGCTCGTCACGAGCGTCGAACTCGGGCTGCCGTTCGTCGGCTTCGCTGACTCCACGGCCCGGCTGGCCACGCCCATCGGCGTCGCCGCGATCGCTCTGCTCGTCGTGGCGCTCGCCGTGGGGGTGCGTCCCATGCTCCCGGTGTTGCGCCGGGCCGACCTTCTCGGGGCCCTCTACCTCGGGGTCGCGCTCGGCTGCGTCATCCTCACCTTCGCCTCGGCCAACCCCGAGACCGAGGTCGTCGGTCCGCTCGGCCTCGCTCTGCTCCCGTTGGCCGGGGTGAGCCTGGCGGCATACCTCATTCATCACCGCCGGGCGGCCAACCCCCTCGTCCCGCGCGGGCTCGTCCGCGGCCGGACCGCGTGGGCGCTGGCGGTCTCCGCCCTGGTCGGGGTTGCCCTCGTCGCGGTCATCGTCGACGTCCCCCTGCTCGCCCGCCTCGTCCACACGAGCAGCCAAACCGAGGCTGCCCTGGTCCTGGTCCGCTTCCTCGTGGCCGTTCCCTTCGGGGCGCTCCTCGGTGGGTACGTGCTCCGCTGGCTTGGGGACGGGCTCGTGGCCGGTGTCGGGCTCGTCCTGGCCGGTCTCGGGCTGCTTGTCATGACCGGCTGGGGCCGAGGATCGCTCGCCACGTTCACCTCCGTGGTCGTCCTCGCGGCCGTCGGCCTCGGCGTCGGCCTGGCCCTGGCCCCGGTCAACAACGCCGCGCTCGCCGCCGCCCCGGAACACACCCACGGCACCGCGAGCGCCCTTGTCGTGCTGCTGCGGATGGTGGGTATGGTCGTCGGACTCGCCCTGCTCACCGCGATCGGGCTGCACGCCTTCTACCTCGCCGTAGACGAGATCGCCGACGCCAACAACACCACCGCGTATGTCGAGGCGGCCCTCATCCCGGTGCACTGGGTCTTCCGGGGTGCGGCCATTGCGGCCTTCGCGGGGGCCTTGGCCTCGCTCCGGCTCGGCGTGCGCCGGCTGCCCGGTGAACAGCACGCGCCGACGCTGCTCCTCTGAGCCTTAGCGCGGGAAGCTCTCGCAGAGCGCGTCGGCGACGACCTCGCGCGCCTCGTAGGTGAGCATGTGGCCGAGGTCGGGGAGCTCGGTCAGGGTGCTCCCCGGGATGCGCGCGTGCAGGTCGCGGGATTGACCCACCGGGGTGAGCCGGTCCTTCGTCCCGACCAGGATGTGCGTCGGCACGTCGCCGAGCAGTTCGAGTGATTCAAGTTCGTCATGCTCCGAGAGTGCGGTGAAGAACTTGCCGATGGTCGGCATCTTGGTCTGCTGCACCTGGCGCACCGCCACCGTGACGTCCCGCGGATCCGCCCCGTCCCCGAACATCATCCGCCCCTGGACAGGGGTCGGCACCAGGAAGCCCGGGGCAATCCGGGGAGCCCGGGAACAGATGGCCATGATGGCTCGCTCGAACGGCACCGGCGTGCGGCCCTCAATGCTCGCCGCGGTCCCCACGAGGGTCACCCCGCGGACCCGGGAGCGCAGCTCCTGCGGGTGCCGACCGGCATACGCCATGATCGTCATCCCGCCCATCGAGTGGCCGCCGAGAACGAGCGGCCCGTCCGGGGCGAGGACGTCGATGACCGCCTTGAGGACATCCCCGAGGTCCCGCACGCTCGGCTGGTCCGCCTCGGGACTGGACTCGCCGTGACCGGGCTGGTCGTAGGTCACGCAGCGGACGGCATACCTGTTCTGCAGGATCTCGATGACGGGGTGCCAGCTGGCGTGGGTCATGGTCCAGCCGTGGGCGAGGACCACGGTGGGCAGCGTCGGGTCGACGGGGCCTTCGCTTAGGTGCTCCTGCGCCCGGATCATCACCCCGTGCGGGGCGACGATGGTGTGCCGGGTTTCGCGGGTGGCCATGGCCTCAGGCCTCCTCGAGCTCGATGACGACGGGGGCGTGATCGCTGGCCCCGGTGCCCTTACGTTCCTCGCGGTCGATCGCGGCACCCAGGACGTGGCCGGCGAGCGCCGGGGAGCAGAGCAGGAAGTCGATGCGCATGCCTTGGCGCTTGGCGAACCGCAGTTGCTTGTAGTCCCAGTAGGTATAAACCCCCGGCCCGGGGGTGTGCGGCCGCACGACATCGATGAAACCGTCATCGAGGAAGCCCTGGAAGGCGGCGCGCTCCCGCGGCGAGACGTGGCTCTTGTCGGCGTAAAACTCCATCGACCAGACGTCCTCGTCGCCCGGGGCGATATTCCAGTCCCCGCAGAGCATGACCCGCCCCTGGTTCGCCGCCCAGGACCCCGCGTTGAAGCGCAGGGCATCGAGCCAAGCCACCTTGTAGTCCATGTGCGGGTCGGTGAGGTGCCGCCCATTGGGGACGTACACCGACCAGAATCGTATGGCGTTCGTCCCCGTGCCGACCGTGGCACCGATCGCGCGGGCCTCGGCCATCGGCGGCTCCCCCCAGGTCGGAGCCTGCGGGAAGCCGACCTCGACCTCCGCCAGACCGACCCTGCTGAGGATCGCGACCCCATTCCACTGGTTGAGGCCGTGATGGGCCACCTCGTAGCCGAGCGCCCGGATCCGGTCGTAGGGGAACTGGGCGTCCTTGCATTTGGTCTCCTGGATCGCCAGGACGTCGACCTCGCTGCGTTGGAGCCAGGCCTCGAGCCGGTCGATCCGCGACCGAATCGAGTTGACGTTCCAGCTGGCGATTCGCACGCCCCCACCCTACGACTCCGCCCGGCATAGAGTGCGGGCTTGGTGACGGCCCTGATCACCGGCGCCTCGGCAGGGTCGGCGCCGAGTAGGCCCGCCAGCTCGCCCGCCCGCTCACCGCGCATCGGTTCCGCGCACCGCCGTGGACGGTGAGGGCCCGACCTCCAGCGCGACCGGCGCCACGGCATACTGGCTCATCGTGACCGACCACGAAACCGACCGAGCCCGCCTGCTGCAGATCGTCCGTACCAAGGCCATCGTCTACGGCCGGGTGACCTTGTCCTCGGGCCGGGAGGCGGACTACTACGTCGACCTGCGCCGGGTCACCCTCGACGGGGAGGCCGCGCCCCTGGTCGGCCGGGTCATGCGCCAGCTCACCGCTGACCTGGAGTATGACGCCGTCGGCGGGCTCACCCTCGGCGCGGACCCGGTGGCCACCGCCATGCTGCACGCCGCGGCCGCCGCGGGCGCGCGGATCGACGCCTTCGTGGTGCGCAAGGCGGGCAAGGCCCACGGGCTGCAGCAACGGATCGAAGGCCCGAGCATCGCCGGTCGCCGGGTCCTCATCGTCGAGGACACCTCGACCACCGGTGCGAGCCCGCTCGAGGCGGCCCGTGCGGCCCAGGAGGCCGGGGCGCAGGTGGTCGCCGTGGCGACGATCGCCGATCGCTCGACGGGGGCCGCCGAGGTCTTCGAAGGGGCCGGCCTGGGCTACCGGTACGTCTTCGGACTGGCCGAGCTCGGCCTCGGCTGAACGGCTGATTCTGCGCGGTCAAGCGCTCATGTACCCCATATCGGGGACTACACGCTCCTGGGCGCTGGTTAGGCTTTCCCGGAACACCTCTGCCCTCCTTGTCACCGTCTTCCCTTAGGCCATCTCATGTTGCGACGCTTCCTCCCGTGTGCCACGACGCTGCTGGCGGTCGCGGCGCTCGGTGCAACGCCCGCAACCGGTGCCCCCCGACCCGGCGCGACCCAGCGGACCGTGGCGACGCCCCTCGGTGCACCGTTCGCGGGCCCGGTGCGACTCGCGGTGACCTTCGATGAGGGTCCGTCCTCGAGCTGGGTCCATGCCGACCCCACCCTCCTCGGTTCGCTCAGCGGGCGGATCGTCTCCTCGGGAGGCGCGCTGACCCAGGAAGCTCCCTCCGGCTACGCCGTCCCCGGTGATGTCGCCACCGTTCCGGGTGTCGCGGCGACGGACCTCGGCTCGGGCCGGCTGCCCACTTTTTCCGGGACCGGGCCGTACGCCGGGTATGCCGTGACCGCGAGCGACTTCGGCGCGGCGGATCCGTTGGCCCCGGGCTATGCCGCGGTGACCTGGGGGGCGGACGTCAACGTCGACCCCGGGGTGACCGTTGACAAGGTGAGCAGCGACAACGGCAACAACGTCCTTCAACGTGGGCTGGCCGGCAACGACCAGTACAAGCTCCAGGTTGACTCGCCCGGGTCCGCTCCGACCGCGTCGTGTCACGTCCGGGACTCCGGGGTCGAGACCGCCTGGGTTCGCCTCTCGCTCAAGGCCGACGTGTGGTACCGGATCCGGTGCGAGCGCACCGTCGAGGCCGGCCTCGATGTGCTCACCGTGCGGGTCCTCGACCTTCGCCAGGGCACCGTGCGGACCGCGACGACGACCTCGACGCTGCCGGCCGCGAACCTGGACTTCCCGGAGGCGAACTCCTCCTACCCGACACCGCTGAGCATCGGGGTGAAGACCAGTGCCCGCGGGGCGGTCGTGGTCAGCAACGCCGACCAGCTCAACGGCCGGGTCGACAACGCCTACGTCGCGATCGGCTGATCCCGCCGAGGGGAAGGGCGACGGCGGCGATCCCGTTGCATAGGATCAGTCCCACGCGCCTACACGGGGCGACCGATCCGACGGAGTTGCCATGATCCCCCTCCTCATCACCCTCGGTGTCATTGTGCTGGTCGGCCTCTGGGCCGTGGGCGTCTACAACGGCCTGGTCAAGCTGCGCAACCTGGTCCAGGAGGCCTGGCGGCAGATCGACGTCGAGCTCACCCGGCGCCACGACCTCATCGGCAACCTCGTCGAGACCGTCAAGGGGTACGCGGCGCACGAGCGCGGAACTCTCGAGGACGTCATCCGCGCCCGGTCCGCCGCGATGGCCCCCGGGCAGAGCCCCGCCCAGCAGGCCGAGTCGGAAAACATGCTGAGCCAGGCCCTCGGCCGCCTCATCGCGGTCGCCGAGGCCTACCCCGACCTGAAGGCGAACGCGAACTTCACCGCCCTCCAGCAGGAACTCACCAACACCGAGGACCGGATCGCCTCGGCTCGGCGCTACTACAACGCGACCGTCCGCGACCTCAACACCAAGGTCGAGACCTTCCCGAGCACCATCCTCGCGGGAATGTTCACCATCGGCCGCGCCGAGTACTTCGAGGCCGAGGGCGAGCAGCGTGAGCCGGTTCGGGTCGACTTCGGTCAGCGTGACGCGACCATTCCCCCGCCCCAGTCGTATGCCGGCAGCGACCCGGCGCCGGCTCCCGCTCCGTCCGCGGACCCGGCTGCCAACCCAAGCCCCGACGCCGAAGGTGGCGCGCGATGAGCGACGGCACCACCCCTGCCCCGCTCGCGCCTCCCGAGGCGACCCTCACCCTGAACGCCCCGGAACCGGTGGCTGCGGTCGCCACGACGTCCGCGCCCGCGATGGCTCCGCAGGTCAAGGCTGCCGACGTCCCGGCCCTGGACGCCAAGGTCGAGGGGTTCCTCAGCGCGCTCACCAAGGCCGCCCCGCGCAGCCCCGAGCTCGCCGCCCAGGCCGACCACGTGCGGACCATGGGGGATGCGGACATCACCCGGGCCGCCGAGACGAGCAACCGGCTGCTCAACCAACCGGTCAAGGCCCTCCAAGAGGGTGGGCTCGCGGCGGGGTCCACGGTGGGCCGGACCCTGCTCGAGCTGCGGCGGACCGTCGAAGACCTCGACCCGGGCAAGGCCACGGGCACCAAGAAGTGGCTCGACTGGCTGCCCTTCGGGGACAAGGTCGTCGACTACTTCCGCAAGTACCAGTCCGCGCAGGACCAGCTCAACGCCATACTCCACAGCCTGCGCAGCGGCCAGGACGAACTCCAGCGCGACAATGTCGCGCTCACCATGGAGAAGCAGAACCTCTGGGACGTCATGGGGCGGCTCAACCAGTACGTCTACATCGCCGAGCGGCTCGACGCCCGGCTCGCGGCTCGGATCGCCGAACTGGAGCTGAGCGACCCGGAGCAGGCCAAGTCCCTCTCCCAGGACGTGCTCTTCTATGTCCGGCAGAAGCATCAAGACCTGCTCACCCAGCTCGCCGTCTCCATCCAGAGTTATCTGGCTATCGACGTCATCATCAAGAACAACATCGAGCTCATCAAGGGCGTTGACCGGGCGTCGACGACAACGGTCTCCGCGCTGCGCACGGCGGTCATCGTCGCGCAGGCGCTCGGCAACCAGAAGCTCGTCCTCGACCAGATCACGGCCCTGAACCAGACCACCTCGGGCATGATCCAGCGCACCAGCGAGATGCTCCGGGACAACTCCGCGCAGATCCAGGAGCAAGCCGCCTCGGCGACCATCGGGATGGAGCAGTTGCAGGCGGCGTTCGCCAACATCTACGCGACCATGGACTCCATCGACACCTTCAAGGCCAAGGCCCTGGACTCGATGGCGCAGACCATCGGGGTGCTCGAAACCGAGGTCGAGAAGTCCCGCAGCTACCTCGACCGGGTGCGAACCCAGGACGCCCGCGGCACTCAGCAACTCGACCTCGACAGGTGATGTGTGGGGCTCTGGGCGTGGCTCCGGGGTGAGCCGAGAGGGGAGGATCAGCCGGCCGAGCCGGCCCTCCCGGCACCTCCGGGGGAGGACGACATCCTCGCCGCGCTCGACCGGGTCGCGGCGATGCTGGCGGACGGCTCCGCTGCTCCGATGATCAGTTCCCGGGTCCAGCGCATCGACGGGCTCATCCGGGGGATCCTTCCCCGGCTCGCTCAACTCGGCGTCGGGTCGATCGACTCGTATGCCGTGGTCGCGACAGCCACCGACTATCTCCCCGAGGCGGTCGGCGGCTACCTGCGGCTGCCCCGGGAGTGGGCCGACTCCCGGCCCATCGATGGCGGCCGGACCGCACTCATGGTGCTCATCGACCAGCTCGAACTGCTCGCGGCGACGATGACGAAGATGCTCGATGCGGCGACCCGCGCGGACGCGCAGGCGCTCATCGCACATGGCCGCTTCCTCGAGGCCAAGTTCGGCGGCGGCGCCTCCGCGGGCGCTCCGGATGCCCTGACCCTGGACTCGTGACGGATGCCCACCTCACCCTCCCTCGCGGCCGCACTGGCCGCCCTCCTCGAGGTCGCCGGAGCCGCCGATGTCGAGGAGAGCGTGGCCCGCGCGGAGGGTGAGTCGTTGGCGGCGGCCGTCGCCGAAGGCGCCCCCGGCGCGTATGTCGACTGGGTCGCCCAGACCGGTGGAGATCGCGGTGCGGAGGACTTCGCGGCCGCCGCCTCCCGAGGCCGCCGGTGGCGGTCGGCGCCGACCACGACACTGCACGATCTTGCCGGCTCCGGTCACGCCGAGGCCGGTGCGTACGCCCGGGCCTTGAGTGAGATCTGTACCGCCGCAGCCGCCCTCGGTGAGCCCTCAGAACTCACCGTACACGCGGCGGCCCAGGCCGCGGCCGCCCAACTCTCCGCGGTCCCCGGGCGCTCGGTCGCCGGGGATTCGGTGACCGAGGCGGTCGCCGGTCTCTGGCACGAGGTCATGGGGCAGCTCCGCGAGGTCGGTGCTCGCGTGGGTGAGGTGACCGGTCGTCCGCAGACCGGGCCCCAGGGTTCGCCCTTGGATCTCGGGGATGTTCCGGCATGGGCACCGGGAGCATTCCCGGGGCTCGGGCCGGTATCCGCCGACGGGGGACGGGCTGGGCGGGTGGCTGCCGACGAAGGTGCGCCCCACGACATACCCGGCGGCCAGCCGGCGCTCGCGGCGAGGCAGGAGGCCGCCGCCCCCGCGGTGACGCCCGCCGCCCCGGTGGAGCCGGAACGCACCGTCGAGGAACTCCTCGCCGAACTCGATGCCCTCGTCGGGTTGGCCGCGGTCAAGGGTGAGGTCCATCGCCAGGTGGCCGTCCTCAAGGTCGAGGCCAAGCGAGCCGCGGCCGGGCTGAAGACCCCCGACCTCACCCGGCACCTGGTCTTCACCGGCAACCCCGGCACCGGCAAGACCACCGTCGCCCGGCTCGTCGGCGGCATCTACCGGGCTCTCGGTCTGCTCAGCAAGGGCCAACTCGTCGAGGTCGACCGCTCCGAACTCGTTGCCGGTTACCTCGGGCAGACCGCGACCAAGACCGCCGAGGTCGTCGCCTCCGCGGCCGGGGGCGTCCTCTTCATCGACGAGGCGTACTCGCTCGCGGGCGACCAGTACGGCACCGAGGCCGTCGACACCCTGGTCAAGGAGATGGAGGACCGCCGCGACGACCTGGTCGTCATCGTCGCCGGGTACCCGGTGCCGATGGAGATCTTCATCGCCCAGAACCCCGGCCTGGCGAGCCGGTTCCGCACGACCATCGAGTTCGCCGACTACTCCGACGACGAGCTCGTGGCGATCTTCCGGCAACTCGCCGCCAAGGCCGACTACGACGTGACCGACCAGGTCGAGGACCGCTTCCGTAGTCTGCTCCAGGGCCAGGAGCGCGGAGCGACCTTCGGGAACGGGCGCTACGCGCGCAACGTTCTTGAGTCAGCGATCGGTCACCAGGCGTGGCGGCTCAAGGACGTCGACGAACCCAGTGTCGAACAGCTCCGCGAACTCCGCCCGGAGGACCTGAGCGGACCCAGCGACGGGGAGGACCAGCCATGAGCCAGGCCACGCAGAGTGCGCCGGTGCCCTCGTCCGCGCCCGCCGCCACCCCGGCCCCGCCCGCTGCCACCGCGGCCCCGCCGCCACCGGCGACCCGCGGCCAGTCGGCCACCCCGGCACAGGTGCGGCGGCTTCGGGTCGCCCTGTCCGCGATGGCCCTCATCCTCGGCCTGCTCCTGCTCGCTCAGCAGCTCAACGATTACCTCGCGTCGGCCCGCGCGGTGAGTGACACCGAACAACTCGTTCGGGCCCAGGAGATCAAGGCACAACTCCTGCGGGCCGATGCCCTTGCCACGAACGCCTTCCTCATCGGTGGCCTCGAACCCGCGGAGCAGCGCACGGCATACAGCACCGCGCTCGGCACCGTGGTGAGCGACATCGCCAGCGCGGCGACGGCGCAGAGCGCGGACACCGAGGTGCTCACCCTGCTCAACGCCCAGGTCGCCCGCTACACCGGACTCATGGAACAGGCCCGGGCGAACAACCGGCAGGGGCTTCCGGTCGGTGCGGCCTACCTGCGGCTGGCCAGCGCCGAGTTGCGCTCGAGCGCCATCCCCCTCATCGGGGCCGTCATCACCGCGAACGAGGAGCGTTCACGCAACTCCATCACGCCCACGCCGTGGCTGCTCGCCCTCGTGCCTGGGCTGATCGGCGCGGCGCTGCTCTGGGTGGCCAACCGCTGGACGGCGCGCCGATTCCACCGCCGGGTCAACCCGGGGCTGGCCGGGGCCGCCGCGGCCCTGCTCATCGCCTCGGTCCTGGCCGCCTGGATGCTGTACTCCCGGGACGCCCGGATCACCGAACTGCGCGCCGGGGCGTACGCCGACACCGTGCAGAGCGCGCAAGCCTTGAGCGCGGCCCATGACGCCCGCTCCTACGAGAGCCTGCGGCTCATCGACCGCGGCTCGAAAGACAAGTGGGAGAAGCCGTTCCAGACGGCGAGCGGGGTGCTGACCGAAGCCGGGACCACCGGATGGCCGGAGTTCCTCGCCGAACACGACAAGGTCGTCGCCCGGGATGCCGGCGGCGACTGGGATGGTGCCGTCCAACTCTCGACGGCCACCGGTGCCGGCACCCCTAGTGCGGCCTTCGACACCGTGGTCTCCGGGCTCGGCAGCCAGAACCAGGCCGCGGTGGCGCAGACCCGGGACGCCCTCAGCCAGGGCCGGCAGTGGTTCCTGGTCGGCGCGGCCGGCGGTGCCGTGGCGGGGCTCGTTGCCGCGCTCGCCATCTGGGCAGGTCTGGGCGCTCGCCTCAAGGAGTACCTGTGATGACGACGGCCGCACCCCTGGCCCGCTCCGGGCGCCGCCAGGCCCCGGGGCGAACGGCCCTGGTAACCGCGTTGGCGGGCCTCATCCTCGGCACGGCCGCGTGCGGATATGCCCCGACCCCCAACCCGCTCGCGACCACGGCCGCGCCCGCTCCCACGGCCAGCCCGTCCCCGAGCCCCACGGCCAGCACCCCGGCCGCGCCATGCACCAACCGGCTGGAGTCCTACGCCCCACCCGCGACTCTGCCCGCCGCGGGCACCGTCCGCACCGGGGGCGTTGGCGAGATCGTCGCCCGTGGCCGACTCATCGCCGGGGTCTCCTCGGACACCTATCTCTTCGGTGCGCGCAACCCGCTCACCGGGGCCGTCGAAGGTTTCGACATCGACATCGTCAAACGGCTCGCCAAGGCGATCCTCGGCGATGAGCGCAAGTACGAGCTGCGAGTCATCACCGCGGCTGAACGACTCAACGTGCTCAAGGCCCACGAGGTCGACGTCGTCGTGCGGACCATGACGATCACCTGCGACCGCTGGAAGGAGATCGCCTTCTCCGGGGAGTACTTCCGGGCCGGTCAGAAGCTGCTGGCCCGCAAGGGCGTTGCCGTGACCGGCGTCGGTGACCTCGCCGGGAAGCGGGTCTGCGCCCCCAAGGGCACCTCGAGCCTCACCCAGATCGAGAAGGCCGCCCCGGACGCGGTCATCGTCCCGGCCGACAACCACACCGGCTGCCTGGTCCGCCTACAACTCGGTGAGGCCGACGTCATCACCGGCGACGACACCGTGCTCGCCGGTCTGGCCGCCCAGGACCCGTATGCCGTCGTGGTGCCCATGCAGCCGTTCACCGAGGAGCCCTATGGCGTCGGCATCGCCGCGGACCGGATCGACCTGGTGCGCCTGGTCAACGGTGTCCTGGACCAGATGAAGGCGGACGGTTCCTGGGCCAAGAGTTACAACACCTGGCTGGCGAGCACCCTCGGCAAGGCCCCGGCGCCACCGGTCGCGCAGTACGGCCGGACACCGTGATCGGCCACGCCCCGCTCGCCCCCGGCAGGCTCGGCGAGCGGATCGACCCGGCGGCGCTCGGGACTTACCTCACCGAACTCGACACCTGGGTCCGGGAGCGCCGACGCGACCTCGATGACGTCGACAGCGCTGCGCTCGCAGCCGGGGACAAGGCCGCGCTCACCGGCGACATCCTGCTCTCCATGGCCCTGTGGAAGGCCGTCGCGGACCGTCAACGGCTCCTCGTCGCCACCTGGGACGGGGGCCGGGTCGGAGATGTCGAACGCGAACGACTCTCCACCCTCATCTGGGGACGACTCGACGCCACCCTCGACGCGGCCACCGCCAAGGCGGCCCGCAGCGCGGCAGGCGGGGCGAACCTCGCCCTCTCCGTGCCGGAAGCCTGCCGGCTCTCCGATGCCCTCCTCGGCCAGCTCCGGGTGCGCCTCCATCTCGACCCCGCCGCCGACGAACACGCCCGCCGGGTCAAGGACCTGCGCGCCCAGCTCGAGCGACTGCGTGACCAGATCGCCCTCGAGCCCGCGCCCGCGCAACCGGCCGCGAGCAAGCTCTGGGACCGGCTGCGCACCCGAGTCGACGAGGTCACCACCAAGGCCCAGCGGGGCGGCGACGTCGGTGGACTGCTCGGGCCGCTGGAGAACGACGCCGCCCGGTTCGAGCGTGACCTCATCGTCGGGGGCGCGAAACGTCGCGACGCCGCCGACGAGATCCGCTCGCTCACCGAACTGCGGGACGATCTCGAGGCGCGGGAGGCCGCGCTGAGCGACCTGGCGGCCACCGTGAGCCGCACGCTCATGCCGGCCCCGCGGTATGCCGTCCCGGACGTCTCCCTGCTCGGCCCGGTGCCGAGCGCACCCGAGGAGCTGCTGGCATACAAGAAGCGACTCGAACGGGTCACCGCGGCGATGAACCTGGTGAGCGAGACCTGCACCGCGGCGCTGGCCGCGCACGAGGACCTGGTGGCGCGGCTCGCGACGGTTCAGGCGCGGGAGCGGGGCCGGCCGACGCCGGGTCTCGCCGAACTCGTCGCGGTGACCGCGACCGTCCTCGATACTCGCCCCACCAGGATCGCGGTCGCCGAGCACCTCATCGCGGCCTGCGAGGCTTGGCCGGTGCCCGCCGAGAAGGAGAGCGCATGAACGCGTGTACCCAGCCTGGCTGCTCCGGGCAGATCCTCGACGGCTACTGCGACGTCTGCGGCACTCCGCAAGGCGCCTCGGCGACGGCCTCTGCGGCAACCGGCTCGGCGACCCCGGCCGGTGCCGACGGTGCCGTCTCGGAACGGACGGCCTCCTTCCGGATGGACTCCACCCCGTTCGGCTCGGAGCGGCTCGCGGCCTCCTCGGGGGTGACCCGGCGGGTCCGCAGCGGCTCGACCAGGACGCGGGCGGCACGCCTGGGCGCCGGTCTCACCGCCGTACCCCCGGCTCCGCCGGTCGATGCCGCGTCCGCGGTGATGACCGACCCGCAGGTTCCCGAGAACAAACGCAACTGCGCCAACTGCGCTGCACCCGTGGGCCGTTCGCAGAACGACCGGCCGGGACGGCCGGAGGGTTTCTGCGGGAGTTGCGGGACGGCATACAGTTTCACGCCCAAACTGAAGTCGGGCGACCTGGTCGCCGGACAGTACCTCGTCGCCGGGGCGCTCGCGCACGGCGGTCTGGGTTGGATCTACCTCGCCCGCGACCGCAACGTCTCCGACCGTTGGGTCGTCCTCAAGGGACTGCTCAACGCCGGCGACAAGGACGCGCTCGCCGCGGCCATCGCCGAGCAGCGCTTCCTGGCCCAGGTCGAACACCCGCTCATCGTCGAGATCTACAACTTCGTCACTCACGACGACGCCGGGTACATCGTCATGGAGTATGTCGGCGGGGTCTCCCTCAAGCAGGTCCTCAAGGAGCGGATGCGGGCCAACGGCGGCGCGTACGACCCGCTGCCGGTCGACCAGGCCCTGGCGTATGTCGTGGAGATCCTCCCGGCCTTCCAGTACCTGCACGACCTGGGCCTGGTCTATTGCGACTTCAAGCCGGACAACCTCATCCAGGTCGGGGACGCGGTCAAGCTCATCGACCTCGGTGGGGTGCGGCATCTCGACGACCGTGACTCGGCGATCTACGGCACCGTGGGCTACCAGGCGCCGGAGGTCCCCACGACGGGCCCGAGCATTGCCTCCGACCTCTACACCATCGGCCGTACCCTGCTCGTCCTCTGCATGGAGTTCCGGGGCTATCAGAGCACCTATCTGCAGTCGCTGCCGGATCCGGCCACGACCCCGCTCTTCCAGCGCTACCCCTCGCTGTACTGGCTCATCGCCAAATGCTGCGCACCGGACCCGGCCGACCGCTTCGCCTCCGCCGACGAGCTGCGCAGCCAAGCCCTCGGCGTGCTCCGCGAGGTCGTCGCCGCGCGCACCGAGGGCACCGCGCTCACCTCCGCAGCATCCGTGCACTTCACCTCCCCGGCGGTGTCGACGGCCGGCATCGACTGGTCCCAACTGCCGGTGCTGCGGCCCGATCCGGGCGACCCGCAACACACCTTCGTCACCTCCCTGCCCGCCGGGGAGCCGGAGGAACGGCTCGCCATCCTGGATGGTGCCCCCGAGGACACCGCCGAGGTCTGGCTGGCCCGTTCCCAGGAGGAGGTCCGGCGCGGTAACGGTGCCTCGGCGAGGGCGGCCGCCGGAGAACTCCTCAAGGACGACCCCTGGGACTGGCGAGCGCTCTGGGTCATCGGCTTGGCCCACCTGCGCACCGGCGCACCGGCCGAGGCGCGGGCCGCGTTCAACGCCGTCTATCAGCAGGTCCCCGGCGAACTCGCACCCAAACTCGCGCTCGCCGTGGCCTGTGAGGCGGTCGGAGACGGCGAGGTCGCCGAAGGGCTGTACCGGACCTGCGCCCAGACCGACGCCGCCTATGCCGCGCCGGCCGCCTTCGGCCTGGCCCGGGTGCGGGCCGCTCGAGGGGATACCGCCGGGGCGGTCGCCGCGCTCGACCTGGTCCCGCCGACGAGCCGCGGCTACGGCGAGTCCCGCAGGCTGCGCGCGGAGGTCATCATGGCCGGGCAAGGCGTCGGGCTGCCGGCGCTTGACGAGGCCCTGCGCAGCGTCGACGGGGTGCGGATGGACGTCGCCGAACGGGAATCCTTTACCGCCCGGGTCCTGGAACGGGCCCTCGTGCTCGTCCACGGCGGCGCCACCGGTGGACCGGTCGGACCGTATGCCGCCGACGAACACAGCCTGCGGGCCGCGCTCGAGCAGCGGTATCGGCTGCTCGCCCGGGAGGCCCCCGACGAGGCCGAGCGCTTCGCCCTGGTCGACCGGGCCAACGCCGTCCGGCCCTGGACGCTCACATGAGCGAGGGCCTGTGTCCGCAATGCCGTGAGCCGCTCACGGCCGGCGCGGCCTTCTGTGAGGCGTGTGGGGCCGCGGTCATGGCGGCCACCGGTGGAGCCTCGGCCCCCGGCGCGCCCCCGCAGAGCGACCCACTGGACGAACGCGCCCCGATCAGTGCCGCCACCCGCCCGGCCCGTCCGGCTCCGGCAGCGGTCCCGGCCGGCCCGCGACCCTGCGCCGAATGCGGCGGGGAGGTCGGCGAGGACCTCTACTGCACGACCTGCGGAGCCAAGGCCCCGAGCGCCCGCGACCACTTCGAGGAGGCCCCCGCGGGGTGGGTGGCCGGGGTCTGTGATCGCGGCGTCAGACACTCCCGCAATGAGGACGCCATGGCCCTGGCCGCCTCCGACACCCCCGGCGAGCATGCCGTCCTCGTCGTCTGTGATGGCGTGTCCACCTCCAAGGACTCCGACGTGGCCTCCATGGCCGCGGTCCGGGCGGCGCTCGAGGTGCTCCGGGCCCCGCTGCCGGCTGGGCTCGGCGTGAGCGAGAGCGCGGATGCCGCCGCCGACCAGGTCTTCACTCGGGCCGCAGCCGCGGCGAACACGGCCGTCATCGCCCACTCCGACCCTTCCTCACCGAACCCGGCCTCGTGCACCTTCGTGGCCGCTGTCCTGGCTGGCGCGCTGCTGCGCTACGCCCATCTCGGGGACAGCCGGGCCTATTACCTGCCCGACGACGGGGAGGGACGGCAGCTGACCCTGGATGACTCGATGGCGCAGATGCTGATGGCCGGCGGGATGCCCCGCGCCGAGGCCGAATCCTCCCCGCAGGCCCACTCCATCACCCGTTGGCTCGGCACCGATGCCGAGGGTGTCGTGCCCACCGTGGGTCGCACCGAGGTCACCGCCAAGGGCTGGATCCTCGTCTGCTCGGACGGGCTGTGGAACTATGCCTCTGAGCCGGCTGCTCTGCGCGAGCAGATCCGGGCCGTGGGAAGCAGCGACCCGCTCACCATCACCCAGGCGCTCGTCGAATGGGCGAAGGCCCAGGGTGGGCACGACAACATCACCGCCGCGCTTGCGCGAGTCGAAGGAGGCACCGCAGATGGCTGAGTTCAGCGCCACGGTCTACCAGAACCAGTTCCTGCCCGACGGTGGGACCGACGTCATGGCCATCGTCTCGGTGAACTGCTCCGGCGCCGGTCAGGCCGGCACCGGCGGCGGCACCCCCGGTGAGGTCATCATCATCGACACCTCCGGGTCGATGCAGGTCGAGGCCATGGAGGCCGCGAAAGCGGCGGCCATCGCGGCCCTGCGCGAGATCGTCGACGGCACATACTTCGCCGTCGTCAGTGGCAACGGGGCGGCCTTCCTCGCCTACCCGCCGGTGCGCAGCGGGCCCGGCATGGTGCCGATGTCCGCGCAGACCCGGGCCGAAGCGACGTATGCCGTCTCGCAGCTCAGCTCCGGCGGCGGCACCGTGATCAGCACCTGGCTCGACCTCGCCGGGGTGCTCTTCCAGTCGGTGCCTCAGGTCACCCAGCGGCACGCCATACTCCTCACCGACGGGGAGAACAACGAGCCCCCGGAGGTGCTCGACGCGGCCGTGGGGCGCGCGGCCGGATTCTTTCAGTGCGACTGCCGCGGGATCGGCGTGGAGTGGAAGGTCAGCGAGATCCGGCGGATCGCCCAGTCCCTGCTCGGGACCGTCGACATCATCCCTGCGCCGCACCAACTGGCCGCCGAGTTCGCTGCCATGATGCGGGCCTCGATGTCTCGTGGGGTCGCCGATGCCACCCTGCGGGTGTGGGCGCCGCAGGGTGCCCAGGTGCTTTTCGTCCGGCAGGTCGCACCGACCGTGGAGGACCTCACGACCCGGCGGACCCCGGTCAACGACCTCACCGGGGACTACCCGACCGGAGCCTGGTCCGATGAGTCCCGGGACTACCACGTGGGCGTCCGGCTGTCCGCGCGGGGCGTCGGCCAGGAGCAGCTCGCCTCCCGGGTGCAGATCGTCGTCGGTGGTGCCGTTGCCGCCCAGGGTCTGGTCAAGGCCACCTGGTCGGACGACTCGGCCCTGACCGCGCGGATCGACCAGCAGGTCGCGCACTACACCGGGCAGACCGAGCTCGCGGCCGCGATCCAGGAGGGTCTGGCCGCCAAGGCGGCGGGTCAGGAGGAGCTCGCGACAACGAAACTCGGCCGAGCGGTCCAGCTGGCCAAGGAGACCGGGAACGAGGAGGCCACCGCGAAGCTGCGCAAGGTGGTCGAGATCGACGACGCCGAGACCGGCACCGTGCGGCTCAAGCGGGCCGTCGACAAGGCCGACGAGATGGCCCTGGACACCGCCTCGACCAAGACGACCCGGGTGCGGCCGTGAGCACCTGCCCCGCCGGCCACGAATCGGCCTCCACCGACTACTGCGACACCTGTGGGGTCGCCATGGCGGCGCCCGCCATGCCCGCCGAGAGTATGCCGTCGAGCCCGGCCACCGACGCTGCCGACGCCGCCGACGCTGCCGAGGCCGAGCAGGACTCGGGCTCCTCCGGGGCAGTCGCGGCTGGCGAGGCTGCCTCGGGTGAGGAGTGCCCGAACTGCGGTGAGGTCAGTGTCCCCGATGCGCTCTTCTGCGAGGCGTGCGGCTATGACTTCACCACGGGTGCGTTGCCGTCGGTCGCGGCCGGCTCGCCGTTCACCCTGCCTCAGGACGAGGTGGCGACCCCGGCCACCCCGAAGACCCCGGCCCCCCCAGCAGCTCCGGAATCGGCCGCGAAGCCCACCCCCCCGCCCGCGGCCCCGGAGAGCCCAGCGCCGGGGCTCACCGAGCCGTGGGTCGCCGAGGTCTGGATCGACCCACAGTGGTTCGCCAGTCAGGAGAGCCCGGACCCGCTGCCCTCACAGGGGCCACCACTGGTTGTCCCGCTGCGGCATACCTCGCTGCTCGTCGGTCGGCGCTCGGTGAGCCGCGGGATCGACCCGGATATCGACTGTGGCGTCGACAACGGGGTGAGCCGCCGGCATGCGCAGCTCACGACAGATGGCAGCAGGTGGTGGGTCGAGGACCTCGACTCCTCGAACGGCACCTTCGTCAGTGACGTTGTCGGGGAGATCCCGACGACCCCGATCCGTGCTCGCAGCAAGGTCGAACTGTCCGCGGAGGCCCGGGTCTACCTCGGCTCGTGGACCCGCCTCGTGGTGCGCCGGGCCGCGCCCGGGGAGATCCCCTAAGCCTGGCCGCCACCGTCCATCAACTGGTGGACCTCTGATTCCACCGGCCGGGCGTCACGTCGATGCTCTGGCAGGGGGCACTCTGGGACGTATGACCCCAGCAATCACTGTGCGTGGCCTGCGCAAGACCTACGGCGACCTCGCCGCCGTCGACGGCATCGACCTCGACATCGAACCTGGGGAGTGCTTCGCCCTCCTCGGCCCCAACGGCGCGGGCAAGAGCACCACGGTCGAGATCCTCGAGGGCTTCCGGGTGCGCGACGCCGGCGAGGTGAGCGTGCTCGGCACCGACCCCGCGAATGCGGACCGCGCCTGGCGGGACCGGATCGGCATCGTCCTGCAGTCCTGCGCCGGACTGGACCTGCTCACCCCGCGGGAGGCCCTGCGCAGCGCCGCCAAGGTGTACCGCAAGCCCCGGGACGTCGAGGAGGTCATCGCCGCGACCGGGCTCTCCGAGAAGGCCGATGACCGGGTCGCCAAACTGTCCGGTGGCCAGCGCCGACGCCTCGACGTCGCCCTCGGCATCCTCGGTCGCCCGGACCTGCTCTTCCTCGACGAGCCGACGACCGGCTTCGACCCCAAGGCCCGCCGCGACTTCTGGACGCTCATCGACTCCCTCGCGGCCGAGGGGACGACGATCCTCCTCACCACCCACTACCTCGAGGAGGCCGAGGCCCTCGCGGACCGGGTCGGCGTCATCGCCGCCGGTCGGCTGCTCGCCCTGGACACCCCGCAGGCCCTCGGGGGGCGCGCCAGCCAGGAGGCCGTTGTCGGCTGGGAGGAGAACGGCACACGGCATACCCTCACCACGGCCACCCCCACCGCCCAGGTGAGCGCTCTGGCCGCCCGGCTCGGCCCGGAGGTCCCCGGTCTTACGATCGGGCGCCCCACCCTTGAGGACGTCTACCTCGGCCTCATCGCCCCCCACCTCACCGTCACTGAGGAGAACTCGTGAACACCCTTGCCCTCGGGCTCGACCGCACCATGCTCGAGCTCAAGATGTACTTCCGGGAGCGGGACCAGGTGTTCTTCTCCTTCCTCTTCCCGATCCTGCTGCTTGCCCTGTTCGCGACCGTCTTCGGGCCACAGTTCGAGGGGGAGCCCGGCGGGATCACCGCGGGCAGCTACTTCCTGCCCGGGATGATCTCGGCCGGCATCCTGCTCACGAGCTTCCAGACGATGGCGCTCACCGTGACCACAGAGCGGGATGACGGCACCTTGCGCCGGCTCCGGGCCACCCCCATGCCCCCGGTGGCCTACTTCCTCGGCAAGGTCGGGCTGGTCGCGGTGACCGCCCTGGCCCAGCTGGTGCTGCTGCTCCTGGTCGCCCGGACCGTGTTCGATGTCAGCCTGCCGACCGAGGCGTCCCGGTGGCTCACCTTCGGCTGGGTCTACGTGCTCGGGGTCTTCGGGGGTACCGTCCTCGGGGTGGCCTACAGTTCGCTCGCGACGTCCTCGCGGTCGGCCGGTGCCGCCGTCATCGGGCCGGTCATCGTGCTGCAGTTCATCTCCGGGGTCTACTTCGCCTTCCGGGACATCCCGACCTGGCTTCAGCAGCTGGCCTCGTTCTTCCCGCTGAAGTGGGTGGCCCAGGGGATGCGGTCGGTGTTCTATCCGGGCGTGCTCGCCTCGGACGAGATGGCCGGCTCCTGGGAGCATGGCCGCACGGCCCTAGTCCTCGCGGCCTGGGCGATCGCCGGGCTCGTCCTCTGCGTGACGACCTTCCGCTGGACCAAGCGCGGCTCGGTCTAGGGCGCCCTGGTCCGTGGAGACGCGAGGGGCAGAGACCTCCCGGGGAGCCTTCCTCGAGATGTGGCGACGGCAGTTGCCCTGGTGGCACCTGGTGTATGCCGTCATCTGGGTGGCCGCCGTCGCCGCCGTCGCCTTCGACACGCCCGGGAGGTACGGGAGGTGGGCGGAGCTCCTGTGCCTCCTCGGTATGGCGGCGGCGTACGCCGTGCTGGGTACGCGCGGGATGCGGCACTATGACGTGCGGTGGGGGCTGAGCTACCACGCAGTGGTCTGGGGCCTCTTCCTCACGGCCAATTACCTGAACCCCGACAGCGAGTCGACCCTGCTGCTCTTCGTGCTCTTCCCACAGTTATGGGCAATGTTGCAGCGGCGGGAGGCCGCGATCATCTCGGTCGTGGGCATGGCCGGGTTCGCCCTCGTCCGCTGGTGGGCGTTCGACTTCAGCGCTCTTCATGTCTCCGGACTTGCGGTCAGTGCGGTGGTCTCCGTCGGTCTCTCGCTTGCGCTCGGGCTCTTCATCGACCGGGTCATCCGGGAGGCCGAAAGCCGCGCGGACACCATCGACGAGCTCCGCGCGACTCAGGACCGGCTCGCCGCGGCCGAGCGTGACCGGGGCGTCCATGAGGAGCGCGAGCGGCTCTCCCGCGAGATCCACGACACCCTCGCCCAAGGGTTCACCTCCGTGGTCGCCCTGGCTCGGGCGAGCGCGTCGGCGCTCGCGCGCGGGGACCACGCCCTGGTCGCCGAGCGGGTCGCCCTCATCGAGCAGACCGCCCTGGACAATCTCACCGAGGCCCGGCTCATCGTCGCCGAACTCTCCCCGGCCCACCTGCAGTCCCGCACCGTCCCCGAGGCCCTCGAGCGGCTTGCGGCGTCCGTCACCCACGAGTCCGGGGTGGAGGTGCGGGTCGAGGTCCGCGGAGAGCCGGTGGCCCTCGGCGGGTCCGGCGATGTCGTCCTGCTGCGGACCGCCCAGGAGGCGCTCTCCAACGTTCGGCGGCACTCCGGCGCACGCCATACTCGCCTCGTGCTCACGTATGCCGTCGCCGAGGTGCGTCTCGAGATTGCCGACGACGGCAGAGGTTTCGCGCCTGAGTCGGTGCCCAGCGGTTTCGGTCTGGACGGCGTGCGCGCCCGGGTGGCCGAGCTCGGCGGCACCGCCACTCTCGCCTCAACCCCGGGCTCGGGGACGACGCTGAGCGTGGTGCTTCCGCGATGATCCGGCTCATCGTTGTCGAGGACCACCCCATCGTCCGCGCGGGCATGGTCGCGGTGCTCTCCGAACAGCCCGACCTGGAGATCGTCGGAGAGGCCGCGCACGGGGCCGAGTGCCTGGCGCTCGTGCGCAAGGTGCGGCCCGATCTGGTCCTCATGGACCTGCGGATGCCGGTCATGGACGGGGCGGAAGCGACCGCGCGGTTGCGTGCCGAGGCGGACGCTCCCGAGGTGCTCATCCTCACGACCTATGACACCGACGCCGACATCGTCCGCGCCGTCGAGGCCGGTGCCCGTGGCTATCTGCTCAAGGATGCCCCGGTCGACGTACTCGCCGACGCGATCCGCCGGGCGGTTCGCGGCGAAACGGTGCTCTCACCGCCGGTAGCGGCCCGACTCGCGGACCGGCTGCGGGGGGCCGGCCCGTCGGCGGTGTCGCTCACCGCACGGGAGCTCGACGTCCTGAGGCTTGTTGCTCAGGGCAGGTCGAACGCGGAGATCGGCGCAGCCCTCTTCATCGCCGAGGCCACCGTGAAGACGCACCTGCTGCGTACCTTCGCCAAGCTGGAGGTCACCGATCGCACCGCTGCGGTGACCGCGGCCTACCGGCTCGGGCTCATCGCGGTCTAGTCCGCCGACGGCTGAGGGGCCGACGCTGCGGCCTTGCGGTGACGCCACCACTCGAAGACCATCGGGAGGACCGAGACCGCGACGATGAGCAGCAGGGCCGCCTCGAGGTGGTCGTGGATGAACGTCACCCCGCCGAGGGCGTAGCCGAGCACGGTGAGACCGGTCGCCCAGAGCACCGCCCCGACCCCACTCCAGAGGAAGAAGTGCCGCCGCTCCATCCGGGAGACCCCGGCGACGACGGTGATGAAGGTCCGCACGATGGGGACGAACCGGCCGAGGATGAGGGCCTTGGCTCCGTGCTTCTCGAAGAAGGCATGGGTCTGGTCGAAGTTGCGCTTGTTGATGAACCGGCCCTCACGCTCGTAGAGCGGGGCGCCGATCGCCCGGCCGATCTCGTAGCCGGTGACGTTGCCGACGAACGCGGCAAGGCTCAGCACGACGCAGGCGGTAACCAGCCCCACGGGCAGGTCTCCGCGAGCGATGAAGAGGCCGACCGAGAAGAGCAGCGAATCTCCGGGGAGGATCGGGAAGAGCAGGCCGCACTCGACGAAGACGATGGCCACCGAAACCCAGAAGAACTGGGTCCCGAACCGTTCAAGGAGCCACTGCGGGTCCATCCAGTCCGGACCGAGAGAGGGGATCATCACCGCTTCAGGGTATGTCGCGAGTGCCAGTCAACGGCAATCGCGGCGAGCCCGTCGCTCGGCAGCCGCCAGCGTCCCGATGACCATGACCGCGGCGAGGCCGTAGCCGATCACCCGGGTGAGCGTGTAGGAGTGCCCGAGTGCAGCGGCGGCATACACCAGATAGGCGGCCGCGCCGGGCAGCAACCACACCCGGGACGCGCCCAGACCCACGAGTGCCACGAGCGGCAGGAAATACCACGGGTATGCCGGCGTAAGCAGCAACCAGGTGCCACCGACGATCGCCGCGGCACGTTCTGGCGCGCGGGTCAGGGAGCGCAACCGAGACGAGGCGACTGCCGCGATGAGCCCGATGAGGAGCGCCATCCCGACGACCGGGACGATGGCGTCTGGAAGCAGCGGCCGCAGCAGGTCCCAACGATCCCGCGACTCCTCGTCGGCATACCCGAGGAGGTAGCCGGTGACGTCGACCCCACCGAGGAGGAACGGCAGGTAACTCAGTGCCAGCACGAGCACGGCGGCGCCCCCGGCGCGCAGCCAGGCCCGCGGGGGCAGGGCAAGTCCGGCCAGGGCCGGGGTGAGCTTGGTGCCCGTGGCCAGGCCGATGAGCACGCCACTGGCCAGCCAACGCTCCTTGGTCGCCGCGAGCATGGCCGCGACGAGCAGCAGCGCGGCCAGGGTGTCGATGTGGGCGTTACCGCCGGCCTCGAGGATGACGGTGGGGCACCAGGCCCACCACACCACGCGCCGCGGGTCGATGCCGGCAGCTCGACACGCCCGGACCAGGAGCAGGGTGGTGAGCACGGCGATCACGGCGAAGCACACCTGGAGGGCCCGCCCTTGGCCGTCGCCCCCGGGCAGGGCCTCGACCGCGGCGAAGAAGTACTGAGCCACCGGCGGGTAGATCGTGCGTGCGGTGGGATGGTTGAGCGCGGGGGTCACGCCATCGGGGAAGAGCCATTGGTCACGCAGGCCAGCCAGGGCCGCGTCACCCGGCGGGTACCGGTAGGGATTGACCCCGGAGAGCAACACCCGCCCGTCCCAGACATACCGCAGGTAGTCGTCGGTCGACCAGGGACGTACCCGCAGAGCGATGAGTTGCAGGCCCAGTCCCCCGAGGACCGCTGCCCGCAGGGCACGCCGTTGCGGAAGTTCGGCCACCGCGCGGGCGCCGACGGCGAAGGCGGCGAACATGGCGGCGACGACAACCGGCCGCCACGCGCCGCCAGCCCAGCCCTGCTGAGCGAGGACGAGCAGAACGGCGAGCGCTACCCAGGCCAGCGCCGGGACCAGGAGCCCGTCAGGGTGCCGAGGCGACATGGCTGTCGAGCATGTGCGAGACCGCGAGGTCGGGGTACTCGCGGGCGATGGCGACCGCGTCGTCGATGGTGTCCAGGTCCCGCAGCATCGGCAGAGTGCGGGGGCGGGCGCAGCGATCCTGCAGCGCGGCCCATTGGGCGGCCCCGGTGTGGGCGGTGGACATGGGTACGCCCGCAAAGACCCGGGGGTCGGGCTGGCGCATCCCCAAGGCCCAGTACCCCCCGTCCAGGGCGGGCCCGAGAACGGCGTCCGCGGGATCGAGTTCCAGGTCCGGCCAGAGCAGGGCGGAGCTGACCTGCGGGGTATCCATGCCAATGACCAGGGCCGGTCCCTGCACGCAGGAGAAGGCGTGCGCGAGTCGCTCGGCCAGGCCGTGGCCCTGCTGAGCGATCACGCTGACCTCGGGAGGGAGCCACGGCCCGGGGGATCCGTCGAGCATGACGACCGTCCGACTCGACGGGCGGGCCAGGGCAGCGGCCAGGGTGTCGGCGATGCAGGCGCGGGCGCAGTCGGCCGCCTCCTGCGGGCTCAATGGCGGGGAGAGCCGCGTCTTGACCCGCCCGGGCACCGGCTCCTTGACCATGACGAGGACGGTGAGTTCCGCCTCGGTGCAGACCCCTGTCACAGCGGCCTCCGGCCTCCCCGGGAGCGCCATAACAGGGCACTCATATCGCGGACCGCGACGGCCGTGCCCCGCACGGTCCCGGTCACCTTCGAGCGGCCGACCCGGGGCCGGTAGTCGACGTCGACCTCGCGGATGGTCCAGCCCGCCGACGCGGCCCGCAGCACGGTCTCCATGGGGTATCCCGACCGGCGGTCGGCGAGGCCGAGGTCGAGCAGCGGCTGCCGTCGACTCAGCCGGAGCGGGCCGAGACCGTGCAGCCGCGTGCGAGCCGCCACCGACATCGGCAGGGAGAGAACGGCATTCGCCACCCGGGCATGCATCGGCCAGGTTCCTGGTGGGGCGATCCGACGGCCGAGGACGAGATCGGCCTGGCCGGCCTCGACGATGTCCGCCAACTCCTTGAGCGCACCGAGGTCGATGGTGCCGTCGGCGTCGCAGAACGCCACCAACGGGGCGGTCGCCTCGACCAGCCCGCGATGGCAGGCCGCTCCGTAACCACGCCGGGGCTCGGTGACGACGTGGGCTCCGAACGCTGCTGCAACCTGCGGAGAGCCGTCCCGGGATCCGTTGTCCACGACGATGGCCCGCATCCCCGGCGGCAGGGTACCGAGCACGAGGGGGAGCGCCTGGGCCTCGTCGAGGCAGGGCAGGACGACGTCGACGCGATGGGTCTGTTCGTTCACCCGGCCCGCCGCTCCACGGTGACCAGCTCACGGACGCCAGCGGCGAAGTCCTCGCTCGCTGCCCAGTCCAGCTCCTGGCGCGCGCGCTCGGCCGAGGCGGTGATGTGCCGGACGTCCCCCAGCCGCGCCGCACCGGTGATGATGGGGGCGGGGGAGGCCGCCGCCGCGGCGAGCTGCGCGGCCATCTCACCGACGGTTCGCGGAGTGCCGCTGGCGATGTTGTAGGCCCGTGACTGGCCCGCGCCCACGGGGGCCTGGAGCGCGGCCACGCAGGCGCGGGCGACATCGCGGACGTGGACGAAGTCGCGGCGCTGGCCGCCATCCTCGGTCACCTGCGGGGCCCGACCGGCGAGGACCGCGCTGAGGAAGATCGAGGCCACCCCGGAGTAGGGGTTGTCGCGCGGCGCCCCCGGCCCGTAGACGTTGTGGAACCTCAGATGGACCGCGCGGCCCTGCCGGTTGCGGGCCCACGAGGCGGCGAGATGCTCCTGGAGCAGTTTGCTCGCGGCATACACGTTGCGTGGGTCGAGCGGCGCGTCCTCGGTGACCCGGTGCGGGGACAGCGGGCGCCCACAGAGGGGGCACGGTGGTTCAAACGAACCTGCGGCGAGAGCGGCCGGTGTCCTCGGGCCGGGGCGGACCAGGCCGTGCTCGATGCAGGACGCCAGGCCCTCGCCATAGACGACCATCGAGCTCGCCGTGACCACCGTGGACACCCCGGCGCGTGCGGCGGCCGAGAGCACCTCCGCCGTGCCCGTCCCGTTGTGGCCGATGTACTCCGGGCTGTCGCCGAAGTCCTGCTCCAATCCCACCCGGGCGGCCAGGTGGATGAGCGCGTCGGCCCCGGCCACGGCCCGCTCGGCATCGGCCCGGACTCGCACATCCCCCCGCTCCTGCGGGCTCGCGGCGACCAGGTCCAACCCGCGCACCTCGTGCCCGGCGTCTCTGGCGGCCTGGACGACCTGTCGGCCGATGAATCCGGCGCTCCCGGTCACGAGGACGTGCATGCTCACGGAATCTACCGGCACAGCACCGGCGAAGGGCCGGCCACGCCCTTACAGCCTCCTTACGGCCAGCGAGGGTCCGTGACCGATGGGGCCTGAGGGGCTTCACTGGTCTCATGGCCGATCTCCGCCCCGCCGAACTCGACCGCCCGAGCGCCATCGCGATCGCCATCGCCCGCGTCGCCGTCGGCCTGATGTGGATGCAGAACGTCTCGTGGAAGATCCCCCCGGACTTCGGTCAGGACCGCTCGGACGACCTCTACCGCTTCACCCGGTATGCCGTGGAGTACCCGGTCCTGCCGCCCTACTCCTGGGCCGTGGAGAACCTCGTCTTGCCGAACTTCACTCTCTTCGGGTGGTTCACCCTCCTCGCCGAGACCACCCTCGGGGTCATGCTCTTCCTCGGCCTGGGGGTGCGGACCTGGGCATTGGTCGGGGCGGGGATGAGTGCCGTCATCGGTGTGACCGTGCTCTTCGCGCCGCATGAGTGGCACTGGTCCTACTACCTCATGGTGGCCGCTCATCTCCTGCTTTGGGCGACCGCCGCGGGGCGCTGCTATGGCCTGGACGCGGTTCTCGCTTCACGTCCGCTGCGCCAGTGGAGCTCGTGGTCGCTGCGCGGGAGTGCGGAGAAGGTGGACGCGGCTCTCACCGTGTTGGCTGCCTCGACCGTGCTCTGGGCGCCCTTCCTGCTCTCCGGCCCGACCCAGTTCCGACTCATTCGGGTCAGCGGTCAGGGGTTCGCGCTGCTGGCCGTGGCGGCGCTCATCGCGTGGTTCGCCGGACGGCGTTCGGCGGCCGCGGTGACCGGCGCGGGTGCGCTGCTTGTGGTCGCCGCGATCGTGCAACTCGTGCAGGTCCGGGCCGATCTCGACCTGGTCGGCGGTGGGCTTGACCTAGCCGCGCTCTTGTTCACCTATGGCGTGGGGTATCTCGTCCTCGGGCGGGCCCGGCCCTGAGCGCCGGGCCGGGATGTCTCGGGTTCGCGCGAGCCCCTGCCGCGGCTTGCCGTCCCCGTCTAGAGTGCGGGGCATGACCCGCCTGCGCGCTCCGCTGACCGCCCTTGCCCTGACCGCATCCCTGGCGCTAGCCGCCTGTGGATCACCGACCGACACCCCTTCCGGCTCGACCTCACCGTCGGCGTCCGGTTCGGGGTCGACCAAGGCCTGCGCCAAGGACTCGCTCGCCACGGTGACCAAGGGCAAACTGACCATCGGCACCGACAAGCCCGCGTATCCGCCGTGGTTTGTCGACGACGACCCGAGCAACGGCAAGGGGTATGAGTCCGCGGTGGCCTATGCGGTCGCCGAGCAACTCGGCTTCACCAAGGACGAGGTGACCTGGGTGGTCGTGCCGTTCGACGCCGCCATCGCGCCGGGCAAGAAGGCCTTCGACTTCGACATCAACCAGGTCTCGATCAGCGACGAGCGCAAGGGCGCAGTCGACTTCTCCTCGGGCTACTACGACGTCCGGCAGACCGTTATCTCCTACAAGGGCAGCCCGATCGACGGGAAGAAGGCGGTCGCCGACCTGGCCGGTGCCAAGCTCGGCGCCCAGGTGGGCACCACGTCCTACGACGCGATCGTCGAGCAGATCAAGCCGACGACCAAGCCCATGGTCTACAACAGCAACGACCTCGCCGTGCAGGCGCTCAAGAACAAGACCATCGACGGCATCGTGGTCGACCTGCCGACGGCGTTCTACATGACCGCCGCCCAGCTCGACGACGGCGTCATCGTCGGTCAGCTGCCGGCGAGCAGCGGTGCCGTCGAACAGTTCGGCGCGGTCCTGGACAAGGGCTCTCCGCTCACCGGCTGCGTAGCCTCGGCCGTCGATGCTCTTCGCGACGGTGGTGTCCTCGCCGATCTCGCCACGCAGTGGCTCGCTGGCCAGGGTGCGCCCGAGCTCGAGTAGCACGGGATGACCCTCGAGGTCTGGGTGCCGTCCGCGCGGGAACGCGAGCGGACGGCATACCGCCGACGCCGCAGCCGGCGCGCGGTCCTGCTCGCGGCGCTGAGCAGCCTCGTCGTCTTCGGCGGGCTCGCCGTCGCCGTGGTGAGTTCCCCGGGGTGGCCGCGGGTGCAGAGCACCTATCTGCGCTGGGATCGGGGGGTCGAGGCGCTTCCGGCGGTGCTCGAAGGTCTCTGGCTCAACATCCGGGTGGCTGCGCTCTGTGCCGTGCTCATCGCCGTGCTGGGACTGCTCGTCGCGGTGCTCCGCACCCTGCGTGGGCCGGTGTTCTTCCCGCTGCGGCTGCTCGCGACGGCGTACATCGACGTCTTCCGCGGCCTGCCACTGTTGCTCGTCCTGCTCCTCCTCGGGTTCGGTGCCCCGGCGCTGCGACTGTCGGGGCTGCCGGACAGCGTCCTCTTCTGGGGGTGTGCGGCGCTCGTGCTCTCCTACGGCGCGTACGTCGCCGAGGTCTTCCGCGCGGGCATCGAGTCCATCCACCCCTCGCAGCGGGCGGCGGCGCGCTCGCTCGGACTGTCCTACACGCAGTCGCTGCGCCATGTGGTGCTCCCGCAGGCGGTGCGCCGGGTCATGCCGGCCCTCATGAACGACCTCGTCTCGCTGCAGAAGGACTCCGGGCTCATCTCCGTACTCGGCATCATCGACGCCATCCGGGCGGCCCAGATCGAGACCGCCCGCGACTTCAACTACACCCCGTATGTCGTCGCCGGCCTGCTCTTCGTGGCCCTCACCATCCCGATGGCGCGGTTCACCGACTGGTATGCCCGCCGCAAGGGCTTCGCCGGATCGGGAGCCCACCTGTGAGGGATGCCCCGGCCGGTGCCGGCGACCCGGTGCTCACCCTGGAGGGGGTACGGAAGTCGTTCGGCGACAACGTCGTCCTGCGTGACATCAGCCTGCAGGTTCGGGCCGGCGAGTGCGTGGTGCTCATCGGGGCATCCGGGTCGGGCAAGTCCACGGTGCTGCGCTGCATCAACCTTCTCGAACGCGTCGACGACGGCGTCATCCGGCTCGCGGGGGAAGAGATCACCGACCCACGGGTCGACGAGGACGAGGTGCGCGCCCGGATCGGGGTGGTCTTCCAGGCCTACAACCTCTTTCCGCACCTCAGCGTCCTGGAGAACATCACCCTCGCGCCCACCCGGGTCCACGGCCGGCCGAAGGCGGAGGCGCAGGAACGCGCGATGGCCATGCTCACGCGAGTCGGGCTGCAGGACAAGGCCAAGGCCCGCCCCGATGACCTCTCCGGTGGCCAGCAGCAGCGGGTCGCCATTGCCCGTGCCCTGGTCAACGACCCGGTCCTCATGCTCCTCGACGAGGTGACTTCGGCGCTCGACCCCGAACTCGTCGGCGAGGTGCTCGACCTGCTCTCCGAGCTCAAGGCCGAGGGGATGACCATGGTCCTCAACACCCACGAGATGGCCTTCGCCCGTGAGGTCGCGGACACCGTGTGTTACCTCCACGACGGGGTGATCCACGAGCAGGGTCCTCCCGCGCGGGTGCTCGGGAATCCGCAACAGGAGCGGACTCGCCGGTTCCTCTCCCGGGTCCGGGCGGATGGCTGAGGTCGAGGTCGGCGTCGGCCCCTGGGTGGGGCAGTGGCCGGCAGATGAGCGTCTCGACCCGGTGCTCCTCGCCCAGGGTGATCGGCGCAACGTCGAGGACCGGTTCCGGTACTGGCGACACGAGGCCATCGTCGCCGAGCTGGACCGCACCCGACGACCGCTGCACATCGCCATCGAGAACTGGGAGCACGACTTCAACATCGGTTCCATCGTGCGCACTGCCAACGCCTTCAACGTTGCGGCATTCCACATCGTCGGCCGGCGGCGGTGGAACCGACGCGGCGCCATGGTGACCGACCGCTACCAGCACGAGATTCATCACGGCACCGTGGCGGACCTGCACGCCTGGGGTGCGACGCACGGCATACCCCTGATCGGGGTCGATAACGTGCCCGGGTCGGTGGCCCTGGAAGGGCAGCGGCTCCCCAACCCGGCCGTCCTCGTCTTCGGGCAGGAAGGGCCCGGGCTCTCACCGGAGGCTCGAGTCGCCTGTGTGCGCCTGGTCCAGATCACCCAGAGCGGGTCGACCCGCTCCCTCAACGCCGGCGCCGCGGCCGCGATCACCATGTACGAGTGGGTGCGCCAGCATGGATGACGTTGCCGTGGAGCGGGTGCTGCGCGCCGTCGAGGCGGTGCCCCCGGGCCGGGTCGTCTCGTATGGAGACGTCGGTGCGCTCGTCGGGATGGGGCCGCGCCAGGTGGGTTCGATCATGCGGGTTTGGGGCGGCAACGTGGCCTGGTGGCGGGTCACCACGGCCTCCGGGGAGTTGGCCGAACACCTGCGCGGCGTCGCTGCCGAGCACTGGGCCGCCGAGGGGATCCTCTGGGCGCCCAGTCGTCGGGGATGTCGGATGGCGGTGTATCGCGCCGACCTCGCGGCCTGGGCCGCGGCCTACGAGGAGCGCAACCGTACGCCGCCCACACCCGACTGAAAGTTCCTGTCCCGAGCGTGTCGATTCCGGCGCGGCCCATCCGTCACAGTGGTGAGGACGCGCCCGGCGCCTCGACCCCGCGACCAGGAGGAACCATGAACCCCACGCGTGAGTACGTCATCCTCATCCTCGGCGACGCCGACCGGTGGTGGACCCAGATGAGCGACCAGGAACGGGCGGCGGGGTATGCCGTCTACGGTCGGTTCTCCCAGCAACTCATCGAACGGGGCCACGAGATCATCGGCGGCGCCGAGTTGCACCACACCGAGACCGCACGCTCCATCCCGGCCGGTGGGGGGCCGGTCACCGACGGCCCGTTCGCCGAGAGCGTCGAGCAGGTGGGCGGCTTCTTCCACGTGCGCAGCGGTGATCTCGACGACCTCATGGAGCTGTGCCAGCAGCTCGCCGAGATCGGTGAGGGCATCGAAGTGCGCCCCGTCGTCACCGATGCGGAGCGTGCGGGATGACCCGCTACCTCTTCCTGTTGGCCCACGAGCCCGGCGGCTGGGAGCGGCTCAGCGCCCAGGAGCAGCAGGAGGCGTTCGCGGCACACGCCCGCTTCGACGCCTACGTCGGGGACCACGGCCGCCTGGTGTCCTCGGCCCCGTTGGCGGGTACGGACACGGCGACCACGATCCGGCACCGTGACGGTCAGCGAGTGGCCACCGACGGCCCGTTCGCCGAGACCAGCGAGGTCATCGGGGGTTACTACGACGTCGAACTCCCCGACCTCGGCGCGGCCATCACGGCCGCCTCGATCCTGCCGCACGGGTATGCCGTGGAGATCCGGCCCACCATCGTCATCGACCGTCCGTGACCCGCGCCGAGGACGTCCTCGCCACGGTGGTGCGCGAGCAGTGGGGCCGCTTGGTCGCCCTGCTGCTCGCGCGCTACCGCCGGCTCGACCTGGTCGAGGACGCCCTCGGCGACGCGGTCGAGGCGGCGGCACGCACGTGGGCTCGCGACGGCATACCCGACAACCCGGCCGGGTGGCTCAGCACCGCGGCGTCCCGGCGGGTGCTCGACCGCCTGCGTGCGGAGTCCATGGCCGCCCGCACAGCGCCTCTGCTCGTTGTGGAACAGCACTCTCGTGTCCCGGAAGGGGTCAAGGTGGCGGACAGCACTGTCGTTGAGGACGACCTGCTTCGGCTCGTCCTCATGTGCACCCACCCCGCGCTCGCACCCGAGGTCGCCGCGGCTCTCGCACTGCGTCTTGTGCTGGGGGTCTCCACGGCCGACGTTGCCCGGCTTTTCCTCGTCAGCGAGGCGACGATGGCGGCTCGGATCACCCGGGGTAAGCGCAAGGTCGTCGCTGCCGGGATCCCGTTCGCGATCCCCACCCGGACGGAGCTCCCGGGCCGGCTCGACACCGTCGGGCAGGTCGCCTACCTCGCCTTCACCGCCGGGTACGCCGCTGGATCCGGCGAAGACCTCATGCGCACCGCCCTCGCCGGTGAGGCCATCAGACTGGTGCGCGTCGTGCGCGCCCTGGTGCCCGACTCGGCGGAACTCGGCGCGCTGCTCGCCCTCTGCCTCCTGCAGCACTCCCGCCGGGAAGCCCGTCTTGGTCCGAACGGTGACCTCGTGCTGCTCCCCGACCAGGACCGGAGATTGTGGCGGCGGGAGGAGATCGAGGAGGGCTTGGCGCTGGCCCGAGGGTGCCCTCCACTGGGCAGTGCGGTCGCGGAGGGCTACCGCCTGCAGGCCCTCATCGCCGCCGAGCATGCGAGCGCCCCGACCGCGCAGGCCACCGGGTGGCCCACCATCGTCCGGCTGTATGACGCCCTGTGCACGCTCACGCCCTCACCGGCGGTGCGGTTGGCCCGCGCCGTGGCCATTGCCGAGGCCGATGGCCCGCTCGCCGCACTGGCGGCCCTCGATGCCCTCGACCCCACGACGCTGCCGGGGCACCGGCTGCCTGCGGTGCGCGCCGAGCTCCTTGCCCGCGCCGACCGGCCCGGGGAGGCGCTGGCGGCCTACCGGGAGGCCATCGCGCGCTGTCCCAATGACACCGAGCGGCGTCACCTGACCCAACGGCTAGCGCGCCTCTGATCGGCGCGGACGGCCCACCAGGGCCACTCCCGCGATCGGCAGCAGCGGCCACCACCAGCGCACCCCGTCGGCGGAGACGATCCCCTCAGCAGCCATCAAACCCAAGCCCCCGCAGACGAGCAGGGCGGAGACCAGCGGGATCCACAGCGGGGGAGCGGGCCGGGCATCTCGGGGGACCTGCTCGAACCGCCCCATGAGGAGGATGACCCCCGCCGTCACCGCGGCCAGGACGGCATACCAGAGCGGGCGCAGCGCCCACCAGGTGCTGCTGAGCGGCTCCGCCCGCAGCCCCACCCCGCCGGCGAGCAGCGCGAGCCCGATGACGAGGACCATCGCGGTCAGGTGCCACAGATAGAGGGTCATGATGCGCACGTTGACCAGGATGGTGGCCCTCCAGGGACCCGGTCGTCGCAGCCACCGCGCCAGCCATGGCTCGGCGAGAAGCAACACCCCGGCCTGTGCCATCCCGAGGAAGCCCAGCGTCACCCGGGTCGGGTAGGAGTTGTTGACCGCGATGGTGTCCACTCCGATCATCGAGATCGGATACGGCAATCGCCAGACCAGGAGCACGAGCGCACCGAACCCCAGCACGACGAGCAGCGCTCGGCGCCCGACCCCGTGCAGGCTCCCGTCCTGCCAGGCGAACCCGAACTGGTGGACGGTACCCCAGACCAGGAGGTAGTTCACGAACCCGACCGCGAAGACGCCCTCGCCCATGATCCCGCCGCCGAGCGAGACCCAGTCGACCAGACCACCGAGCATCAGCCCACCGGCGATCGACCACCACCCCCAACGTTCCCAGAGCCGCAGCGCCACCGGCGTGGTCGCCACGACCAGGACATAGGCGGCGAGGAACCAGGTCGGCACGAGCGCCACCTGGGAGGCGGTCCGCAGCGTCCCCCCGGGCACCCCGAGGGCGTAGGCCACCGAGCAGATGACCAGCCAGACCAGCAGCAGGGGCACCACCGGGGTGCCGAGCCGTTGGATCCGCGCCCGCAACCACCCCGCGTATGGCGTGCCACGTCCGCGCGCTGACCGCCAGGAGAGGGCGTTCGCATAGCCCCCGACGACGAAGAAGACCGGCATGACCTGAAAGATCCAGGTCAGTGGATGGGTCCACGAGGCGATGTTGAGCAGCGCGTTCGGGACGAGGACCCCGTCGCGCACGACAACCGCGGCGAGCAGCCAGTGCCCGAGCGCGACGACGAGGATGGCAAGGGCTCGGAGGAAGTCGACGACCCGGTTGCGGTCCGGCGGGGTGCGCGCGGCGAGCTCGGCGAGCGAGGGCATGCACCCCATCATGGTGCTCATGACGCCCGCCGAGCTCCTCGACTCCTTCATCGTCCAGATCCGGCTCACCGACCGGGATACGGTGCCGGGTCACCTCGTCGAACGGGACGGGCCGGTCCACCGGAACTACCCGAGCGACCCCGGGCAGCGTGGCGCGATGATCGAGTGCCCGGAAGGCCTCGGCCAGGACCCGGAGCACTGGATCGCCCGACAGGTCGCCTTCTTCACCGGCCGGGGGCAGCGGGTGGAGTGGAAGACGTACTCGACCGACCCGGTGCCCTGGCTGCATGAGCGGCTCAGTGCGGCCGGGTTCGTTGCGGAGGAGGTCGAGGTCCTCATGCTGGGGGAGTTGGGGGACCTGGTCCACGACGTCGCGCTCCCCGAGGGGACCACCCTGCGTGACATCGAGTCCGAGACGGACTGGCGCCGTGTCGGACACCTCATGGGCGGGGTGTGGGGCACCGACTCGGCCTGGGTCCACGACCACCTCCGGGCCGAGCAGCGGGAGCGGCCCGACCTCATGGTGGCCACCGTGGTCGAACAGGACAGTGCGGGACCCGTGCTCGCCTACGCGCTCCTGCGGTTCAGCGAAGGCACCGACTTCTGCGGCCTGTGGGGCGGCTCGACGGATCCGCGGTGGCGTGGCCGCGGTCTCTACCGTGCCCTGCTCGCGCATCGCGCTCGGACCGCGCTGGACCGGGGCTACCGCTACGCCCGGGTGGACACCTCACCGGATTCGCGGCCGATCCTCACCCGTCTCGGCCTGCACCAGGTCGCGACGACCACGCCCTACGTGCTCACGCCAGCCTGAGGTCGCGGACCTCCTCGCGGATCGCTGCCGCCGCGGCGTCGGTCGACTCCTTTTCGGCGAGCCGCTCCACCCGCACCCGCTCGCGGTAATGCTCGACCTCGGCCGCCTCCTGTTCGGCGGACCAACCGAGGAAGTCGGCCATGATTCGCGCGATAGCGGGTGCGCTCTCCAGGCCGCGATGGTGGGTCTCGATGGCGATCCGGGTGCGTCGGGTGATGACGTCGTCGAGGTGCAGCGCACCCTCATGGGTGACGGCATACCGGGCCTCGACCCGGAGGTACTTCTCGGCGCCCGGGATCGGCTGCGCGAGCGTGGCATCCTCTTGGATGAGCCCGAGGAGCTCCCCGGTGAGCGCGCCGTAGCGCCGAAGGAGGTGCTCGACGTGACTCTCCCCGAGGCCCATGCGCGCGGCCGCGGCCCGGATCCCGGTCCGCGCGGAGCCGAGCCCCTGCGCGCCGAGCATGCGGACCTTGGTGGTGAGGCAGGTCGTGGTCACACCGAGCGCCTCGCTCACCGCGTCGACGACGTCCTCGGCCATGACGCGGTAGGTCGTGTACTTACCGCCGGCGATGGTGATCAGCCCCGGTGCGAGGTCGAGGGCATGTTCCCGGGACAGCTTGCTGTTCGTGGTCACTGCCTCCTGGGTGACCAACGGGCGCAGCCCGGAGTAGACCCCGTCGATGTCGTCCGCGGTGAGCTTTCGGCGGAGCACCCGGTTGACGTTGCGCAGCAGGTAGTCGATGTCCTCCGAGGTCGCGGCCGGGTGGTCCAGGCCCTCGGACCAGGTCGTGTCGGTGGTGCCGATGAGCCAGTGGTCGCCCCAGGTGCGCACGAAGATCACCGAGTCCTCGGCCCGGACGAAGATCGAGATGGACGAGTCGATCTTCTCCAGCGGCACGGTGAGGTGGATGCCCTTGGAGGCCCGGACCCTGAAGGACGGCGCCCCGGGGGCCATCGACCGGATCGAGTCGCTCCACACCCCGGTCGCGTTGACCACGACCCGAGCCCGGATCGTATGCCGTGCCCCGCTCTCGGCATCGCGGACCTCGGCGCCGCAGACGGTGGCCACGCCGTCCACGTCCTCGACGACAAGGGACTCCACCGCGACCGCGGAGAGCACGTCGGCACCCTTGGCCGCGGCCGTGCGGATGAGTTCGCAGGTGTGCCGGGCGTCGTCGATCTGGACGTCATAGAAGGTGAGTCCGCCGACAAGCTCACCGGGCTCGAGGCCCGGGGCGAGATCGAGGATCTTGCGCTCCCCGAGATGGCCGTGCATGGGGACCGCGCCGGCGCCCCCCATGGTGTCGTAGAGCGCCAACCCGGAGCCCATGTAGGCCCGCTCCCACACGCGGTGTCGGAGCGGGTAGATGAACTGGATGGGCCGCGCCAGGTGCGGGCAGAGCCGCTTGAGGAAGAGCCGCCGCTCCTTGAGCGCCTCGCGCACCAGTCCGAAGTCGAGTTGCTCAAGGTAGCGCAGCCCACCGTGGATGAGTTTGCCGGAACGGCTCGAGGTTCCGGCCGCCCAGTCGCGCTTCTCGACCAGGCAGACCCGCAGTCCCCGGGTGGCCGCGTCGAGGGCCACCCCGGCCCCCGTCACGCCACCGCCGATCACCAGGACGTCGTAACTGGTGGCGTCGACCCGGGCGAGGACATCGGCTCGGGTCGCGGGGTTGAGTTGGGAGGTGAACACCCCCTGATTCTCCCGTATGGCGGGGCGTTTCGGACCCGCCGCGCGGGGTGCTCCTCAGCATGGGAAACCTAAGGTGACCGCGCACGGCATACGTGGAAAGATCGTGGGTGACGAACGCCACTCACCCAACTCGCTCACGAGGAGATCGCAGTGCCCATCGCAACCCCCGAGGTCTACGCCGACATGCTCGACCGGGCCAAGAACGGCTCGTTCGCCTACCCGGCCATCAACATCACCTCCAGCCAGACGGTGACCGCCGCCATCCGCGGCTTCGCCGAAGCCGGCTCGGACGGGATCATCCAGGTGTCCACCGGCGGCGCCGAGTACGCCTCCGGTTCGACGATCAAGAACATGGTCACCGGTTCCCTCGCCCTCGCCGCGTACGCGCGGGAGGTCGCCAAGAACTACCCGGTGAACATCGCCCTGCACACCGACCACTGCCCCAAGGACAAGCTCGACGGATTCGTCCGCCCGCTCATTGCGGCGAGCGCGGAGCAGGTCAAGGAGACCGGGCTGCCGATCTTCCAGAGCCACATGTGGGACGGCTCGGCCGTGCCGCTCACCGAGAACCTCGCGATCGCCAAGGACCTGCTCGCCCTGGCTCGCGCTGCCAAGATCATCCTCGAGGTGGAGATCGGCGTCGTCGGTGGCGAGGAGGACGGGGTCGCCAACGAGATCAACGAGCAGCTCTACACCACGCCCGAGGACGCCCTGGCGACGGTTGAGGCGCTCGGCTTGGGTGAGAACGGCCGCTACATGGCGGCCCTCACCTTCGGCAACGTGCACGGTGTCTACAAGCCGGGCAACGTCAAGCTGCGCCCGGAGATCCTCAAGCAGTGCCAGGACGCGGTCGTCGCCGCCAAGGGTCTGGCCGCCGGTTCCAAGCCGCTCGACCTGGTCTTCCACGGTGGCTCGGGTTCGCTGCCGCAGGAGATCTCCGACGCGGTGGACTTCGGTGTGGTGAAGATGAACGTCGACACCGACACCCAGTACGCCTTCACCCGCCCGGTCGCCTCGTGGATGCTGCGCAACTACGACGGCGTGCTCAAGGTCGACGGCGAGGTCGGCAACAAGAAGCAGTACGACCCGCGCGCCTGGGGCAAGGAGGCCGAGGCCGCGATGGCTGCTCGTGTCGTCGAGGCCTGTCAGAACCTGAGGTCCGCGGGAACGCACCAGGGCTGAGTATCTCTCCTACGCTGTGGCCATGAGCGACCTTCTCGGTATCCCCGCCACGCACCTGCCCGAGGACCCGGCCGCGAGCATCATCGCGGCTGGGTCCGAGCGTCCCGGCCGGGTGGCCGCGGCCTACCCGGGGTCAAGCCTTGCGTGGGCGGTGCTTGCCGAGGCAGCCCTGGAGGCGGGGCATCCGGTCCAGGCCTACGCGTATGCCCGCACCGGCTACCACCGCGGCCTGGACTCCCTTCGGCGGTCCGGTTGGCGTGGTCAGGGCCCGGTGCCCTGGGAGCACGTGCCCAACCGCGGCTTCCTGCGAGCACTCGCGGCCCTGGCGAAGGCTGCCGGGGAGATCGGGGAAGAGGAGGAGCGGGCCCGGTGTACGGAGTTTCTGCGAGCGTCGTCCTCTGAGGGTGCCCGGGAACTGGGTCTCTGATCTCTTCCGGGACCAGAGAGGGCTCGAACGACGTGTCGTTCGAGCCCACTCAGCCCCTGCCACGGAGCCTGGTCGCGACCCGATTGGTGTGAAGTATGACCACCGGTCGCATCGCCCTCCACCCTGCCACATCGGGGGCCCCTACCCAGTGTCCAGTTCGAGCCGTTGGCATGAAGTTGCCGCGTGGATAGGGTGGTGTTATGACTCAGGGCGTGACCGGGCCCAAGTTGGAGCGCCTCGCGGCCCACCTCGACCGGCAAGAGCAGCACCTCGATGACGCCCGGACCGAACTGCATGCCGTGCGGGACACCCTGACCACGCTCGCGGCCCAGTTGCCGGTGGACTCGCCCAACGTGGTCATCGAGGCCGACGAGATCATGATCATCCTGGCCCGCCTTCTGCGTCATGCCGCACCCGTCTTCCGCAGTATGGTTCGCCGCTTCGAGTCCCTGCCTGCTGCCGAAGAGCTTGCCTACACCAGGCTTCGCGAAATGGGCCGCGAGAATGCTCAGGTGCGCGCGATCTATCCGGCGGACGGACTCGACTCGACCGAGGCCTGGGCGCACGTCGACCGGTGGGCCGACATCGGGGAGGACCAACGGATGATGGCGAGCACGCCCACCGAATTCACCATCTTCGGCAGCGACGCGGTGATCTCCCCCGGCCGTTGGGGCGACCTCGACTCCGGCTACGTCATCATCCGGGACGCGCTGCACATCGCCGCGTTCACGGCATACTTCGAGGCTCAGTGGGCGCAGTCGAACCCCATCCCGTCGGCCCATGCAAGGACCCGTTCCCAGGACCGCGCCCTCGTCGAGTTGCTCGGCATGGGCCTGAAGGACGAGGGCATCGCCCGGCATCTCGGGCTGGGGGTCCGCACGGTGAGGCGCCGGGTCGCCGCGCTCATGGCCCACCACAACGTCGAGACCCGATACCAGCTCGGGGAAGCCGTGGCGCGAGCGGGAGCCGGCGATCGGACCACGATAGGCTGACCCGTCGCGACATCGACGAAAGGGACAACCTATGCCGGCCATCGTGCTCGTCGGAGCTCAATGGGGTGACGAGGGCAAGGGCAAGGCGACCGATCTCATGGGCAGTGCGGTCGACTACGTCGTCAAGTTCAACGGCGGCAACAACGCGGGTCACACCGTCGTCATCGAGGGGCCGGACGGGTCGCGCGAGAAGTACGCCCTGCACCTGCTCCCCTCGGGCATCCTCAGCCCCAACGTCGTTCCGGTCATCGGCAACGGTGTCGTCATCGACCTGTCCGTCCTCTTCCAGGAGCTCGACGGGCTGAACGCCCGTGGGGTGGACACCTCCCGACTGCTGATCAGCGCCAACGCGCACGTCATCGCGCCGTACAACCGCACGCTGGACAAAGTCACCGAACGCTTCCTCGGGGCCCGCAAGATCGGCACCACCGGCCGGGGCATCGGCCCGACCTACGCCGACAAGATGAACCGGGTCGGCATCCGGGTGCAAGACCTCTTCGATCCGCACATCCTGCAGCAGAAGGCCGAGGCGGCGCTCTCGTTCAAGAACCAGGTGCTCGTCAAGATCTACAACACGCGCGCCGCGGACGCCGCCCGGGTCGTCGAGGAGCTGCTCTCGTATGCCGAGCGGTTGCGCCCCATGGTCGCCGACACCTCGCTGCTCCTCGAGGAGGCCCTCAAGGCCGGCAAGAACGTGCTGCTCGAGGCCGGCCAGGCGACGCTGCTCGACGTCGACCACGGGACCTACCCGTTCGTCACCTCCTCCTCGGCCACGGCCGGGGGTGCCTGCACCGGCTCCGGGATCCCGCCGACAAGGGTCTCCCGGGTCATCGCGGTGATGAAGGCCTACACGACCCGGGTCGGGGAGGGGCCGTTCCCCACGGAGCTGTTCGACGACCTCGGGGAGACCCTGCGCAAGGTCGGGCACGAGTACGGCACCACGACGGGACGTCCCCGCCGCTGCGGCTGGGTGGACACGGTCATCGGCCGGTACGCCACCCGGATCAATGGGGTGACCGACTTCGTGGTGACCAAGCTCGATGTGCTCACCGGTCTGGACACGGTGCCGATCTGCGTGGCGTATGACGTCGACGGGGTGCGGCACGACGAGATGCCGGTCAACCAGAGCGACTTTCATCACGCCACCCCGATCTTCGAGGAACTGCCGGGCTGGTGGGAGGACATCACCGGCTGCCGCCGGTTCGAGGACCTGCCGGAGAACGCCCAGGCCTATGTGCTGCGGCTGGAGGAGCTCATCGGGGCCCGGGTCTCCGCGATCGGGGTCGGGCCGGGACGGCACGAGATCATCGAGCGGCACCCGCTCCTCGACTGACCGACCGGACTGACCGACCGGCCGGGCTGGCCGGACTGACTGACCGACCGGACTGACCAGCTCAGTCGAGATGGACCACGGTCATTCGGTGGGCCGCCCGGGTCAGGGCCACGTAGAGCGCCCGCATTCCGCCAGCAGACGCCTCCACGATGGTCGCCGGATCAACGACCACGGTGGCGTCCCATTCCAGGCCCTTGCTCGAGAGTGGGTCGATCACCCGGACCCGACCGTCGCCCTGACGTTCCAGCGGGGTGAGTCGCTCGAGCCATCGCGTCGGGGCGATCACCGCGACCGCGCCGTCCAGCTCCTCGAGGTGGCCTTGCACCGCCTCGGTCACCGCCGCGACCAGGCCGAACGCGTCGGCCGTGATCTCGACCGGCAGTACCCCGGTCTCGCGGACCGCGACCGGGATGTCGGCGTCCGGCACCACGGGCAGGATCCGGTCCCGGGCGTAGTCGAAGATCTCCCGGGCATTGCGGTAGTTGGTGTCCATGTGGAACCGCTGGCGTGGGGCACTCCCGAACGCTTCGTCCCGAGCGGCCGCGGCCTCGACCCGATCCTCCCAGGAGGACTGGGCGGCGTCGCCGACGACGGTCCACGAGGCCCCGCGGCCTCGACGGCCGACCATCCGCCACTGCATGGGTGAGAGGTCCTGAGCCTCGTCGACGAGCACCCCGGCATAGGACCGGGACCGCTCAAGCCGGCCCATGAGGAGCCTCTCGCGAGCATCGCTCGGGGTGATGACGGCCTGGCCGGAGCCGACCCGGCGGCCACGGTCGAGGCCGGCGCGAACGTCCTGCACGCCATACGCGGACAGGTTGTCGAGCTCCTCGATGTCATAGAAGCCGGAGTCTTCGCGCTCCTGCTCGGGCAGTTCCCCGAGGCGGGCGAGAAGGTCGTCGATGAGTGCCACGTCAGCCACCGTCCACGACCCCACCTCGAGCGCGTCCCGATACGACCGGGCCAACGCCGCCGCCTCCTCCTGGGCGAGCACTCCGCGGGTGATCCGGTATGCGGTGTCGGTGTCGGCGAGGGTGAGCAGCACCTCACGGGGGTCAAGCGGGCGCCACCAGGCGAGGACGAAGTCGTCGATCTCCCGGGAGCTGTCGAACGCGTCGAGGAAGGCATCCCGATCCCCCATGTCGACCGACCGCCAGGCAGCGTGGGCCAAGGCCTCGCGGGCGGAGTCGGCGGCCAGGTTGTGCTGGTGAGTACGCAGCAGGTCCCGACGGATCCGCTCGAGCACCGGCGGGTCGAGCCGCACGGCGTGTCCCCCGACGAAGGCCCTGAGCATCGGCGGAGCGCCCGCGGGTGGCTCCGCAGCGGCCCGGCGAAGCACTTCGCGGATCTGCGGGCTGCCCTTGATCGCGGCCACCTCGGGCGCGTCCGGCCGCTCCGCGGTGACGCCGTCGACGAGGTCGCCGAGCGCGCGCAACGCGACAACGTCCTCCCCGAGCGAGGGCAACACCCGCTCGATGTATGCCGTGTACGCCGCGGATGGCCCGACGACGAGCACGCCCCCGGACTCGAACCGCCGGCGCTCGCTGTAGAGCAGGTAGGCCGCCCGGTGCAGGGCCACGACGGTCTTGCCGGTACCAGGGCCCCCGGTGATCTCGGTGACTCCCCGCGAGGGTGCGCGGATCGCCTCGTCCTGGTGGCGCTGGATCGTCGCGACGATGTCCCGCATCCGCCCACCACGCGTGCGGGTCAGGGCCGCAAGCAGAGCCCCGTCCCCGACGACGACGATGTCCGCGGGTGCCTCCGGGACCATGAGGTCGTCCTCGACTCCGACGACCTGTTCGCCTCGGGAACGGAGCACGCGGCGGCGGACCACGCCCTGGGGGTCCACCGGCGTCGCCCGGTAGAAGGGCGCGGCGGCCGGAGCCCGCCAGTCGATGACGAGCGGTTCGTAGTCGTCGTCGCGCACGCCGAGGCGACCGACGTAGCGAACCTCGCGGCCGGTATGCGGGGATCCGACGGGTTCCGGGCCGAGGTCGAGGCGCCCAAAGACAAGTCCCTCGTGCTCGGTCTGGAGCATGGAGCGTCGGCGAGCGGCGGCGAAGACGAGGGCATCACGTTCGAAGAGGCCGGTGACCTCCTCGTCGCGGACGTCGCCGGTGCGGTCGGTGCGCCCCCGGGCCAGGCCGTCAGCCTCCACCCCGGCGACCCGCTCGGCGGCCTTGGCGAGTTCGCGGTAGACCAGATCGACGTGCTCCTGCTCGAGGGCGATCTGGCCGGCCGAGGGGTCGGTGTGGTCGGCGTCGATCCCGCGATGGGTGGACTCGACGTGCGGTGCGGTCACGGCGCAGAGCTCTCCGGTCAAAGACGATGTACCTGGTCCGTGGCCGAGGCACACGGAACACACGAGTCTACCGCTCCAGGGTCTGCGCCTTTCCCACAAAGACACCCAACTGATATCGGGTTTCCAGTCCATGGCTGTCCATGTAGGCCCGCAGGCGGCGTTCGACCGTGCGCTGGGAGATGCCGAGCTGGCGGGCGATCGTCACATCGCTCGAGCCGGCCCCGAGGAGGGTGATGATCTGCAGGTCCCTGGTGTCCATGCCGAGGGCGGAGGCTCGGCCCTGAACCGGCAACGGCAGGCTTGAGCGCCATTGCAGCTCCATGATCTTGGCCAAGGCCTTGACGATGGGCCGGTATCGCACCACCAAAGCCGCCGGGCCGTGCGGGTCGGCCGAGCTCAGGTCGAGGATCGCGCAGTCGTCGTCGAAGATCGACAGGGTCAGGGCGGGGGAGGTGAAGAGCCGCACCCGGCAGCCAGCCGCCTCAAGGGCGAGGAGTGCTGCGAGGGTGCCCTCCTCGTTGAAGACGGACATGTGGACGAGCACGAGCCGTTCCTCGAGGTGCCGGCTCTCGGTGGCGATGTCGACCCCGGGGATCTCACCGCGCAGCTCCGCAAGCGTGTCAGGCGAGGCAGCGATGAGCCGGATCGTCCGTTGGCGGGCGCGGGCGGCCTCGGTCCGCCGGATCTCCAGGACGTCGTCACGACTGTGGACGAGGCTGACGAACCCAGCGAGCAGCTGGTCCGGGTCTTCGGGCACGGAGCGGACCTGACGGTAGAGCTCGGTGAGGGGCTCGATAGCCTGACGAGCCGTCGTGGCGAAGGTCTCGAGTTCCGTGGCATATCGCTGCAGGGCTGCCTTCGGCGGGTGGATAACGAGGGCCTCGGGATTGGAGGCATCGATGACCTTGCGGTGGTGCAGCAGGAGAAGGGCATAGTCGACCAGGGGTGGGTCGAACCCGGCCTCGATGAGCGAGCGCCGGGAGGGCGTGAGGCTCTGGACGGTGGCGAGGTAGACCTCGACGATGCCGTCGTTGCCGGATGCCTGGGGCCATCCGGTCGCGCCGAGGAGCGCCTCGGCTGCCGCGAGCCGGGCGTAGTCTGTGTCCAATGAGTCCTCCTGGGAGCGCAGGGGGTTGTCGGCTCTCCGCCAACGTCGGTATTCCGCCGTGGCACAACTTTACGGTTGTCAGATTCTGTGCGAAAGTTGAAGTGTCGACAACGTCGATGTTGAGGGGACGTTCCGGCCTCCCCAGCCGTCGAGCTCCCTCAGCAGGCGCGGTGTTCCCGGGGATTACCCCCTGCTCCTCGGGGACGCCGCGCCTTTCATTGTCCCCTCCGCAGCCGACCGTGGGCTCGCGGCGCACCTTGACGGCCGACAACTACGCTGGCAGCTGTGAAGGTTCTCGTCATCGGCTCCGGTGGCCGTGAGCACGCTCTCGTCCGTCACCTCCTGCGGGATCCGCAGGTCGAGGCCGTCATTGCGGCGCCCGGCAACCCGGGCATCGCCTCCGTGGCGCGGTGTGAGCCGTTGCCCGGTGGAGTCACCGATGGTGCCGCGATCGCCGACCTGGCCGCACGGCATACGGTCGATCTCGTCGTGCTCGGGCCGGAGGCGCCGCTCGTGGCCGGGGTGGCCGATCTGTTGCGCGAGCGCGGGTATGCCGTCTTCGGCCCCTCGGGTGCCGCGGCCCAGCTCGAGGGGAGCAAGGCGTTTGCCAAGGACGTCATGACCGCAGCCGGCGTCCCCACGGCCCAAGCCAGGGTGTGCGCCACCCTGCCGGAGGTCGCGGCGGCGATGGCCGAGTTCGGCGCCCCGCACGTCATCAAGGACGATGGCCTGGCTGCCGGCAAGGGGGTCGTGGTGACCGACTCCTCCGAGGCGGCCTTGGCCCACGCCTCCACGTGCCTGGACAAGCCCGGCGGCCGGGTCGTCGTCGAGGGCTACCTCGACGGTCCCGAGGTCTCGCTCTTCTGTGTCTGCGACGGGACCACCGTGCTGCCGCTGGCCCCCGCCCAGGACTTCAAGCGGGTCTTCGACGGCGACGAGGGCCCCAACACCGGAGGCATGGGGGCCTACTCACCGCTGCCCTGGGCCCCCGCCGACCTTGTAAACGAGGTCGTGCAGACGGTGGCCCGTCCCACCGTGGCCGAGATGGCTCGCCGCGGGACGCCGTTCAGCGGCCTGCTCTTCATCGGGCTCGCTGTGACTGCCGGTGGCCCGCGGGTGATCGAGTTCAACGTCCGCTTCGGTGACCCCGAGACCCTTGTCGTTCTCGAGCGGCTCGCATCGCCGCTGGGCGGGTTGCTGCACGCTGCGGCCACCGGCGATCTCGCCGACATCCCGCCCCTGGAGTGGTCGCCGCAGGCCGCTGTGGTGGTCGTCATCGCCGCCGAGGGCTACCCGGGCACCCCGCGGACCGGGGATGTCATCACCGGGGTCGAGGAGATCTCCGAGTCGGCGGTCGTGCTGCACGCGGGCACCGCGCGCAACGAGGCCGGGGACCTGATCTCCGCGGGGGGTCGCGTGGTGTCGGTCGTCGGCCGTGGGGCCGACCTCGACCAGGCGCGTCAGGCGGCGTACGGCGCCGTCTCCCGGGTCGCCCTCGCCGGCTCCCATCACCGCACCGACATCGCGGCCGCTGCCTGCGAGCCGGTGGTGCAAGGATGACCCGTATGCCGTCCGACGCGCCTGAGGGCCCGACCCCGGTGGTTCTGCCCGGCTACGCCCACGTCTACTCCGGCAAGGTCCGTGACCTCTACGCCCCGCTGCACCCCGACACCGGTGCCGCCCGCGACGACGCCCTCCTGCTCGTGGCCTCGGATCGGCTCTCGGCCTTCGACTTCATCTTGGATACCCCGGTGCCAGACAAGGGCGAGGTGCTCACCAGGCTTTCGTTGTGGTGGTTCGAGCAGCTGCGCGACCTGGTCCCCAACCATGTCCTCTCCACCGAGGTCCCGGCCGCGGTCGCCGGCCGGGCGGTGCTCGTGCGGCGGCTCGACATGCTGCCCGTGGAGTGTGTTGCCCGGGCGTACCTGACCGGCGGCGGCCTGCGCGAATACGTCGCCAGCGGTCACGTGAGCGGGGTCCTGCTTCCCGAGGGTCTGGTCGACGGTGACCGGCTGCCGAGCCCGGTCTTCACCCCGTCGACCAAGGCGCCGCACGGGGAGCATGACGAGCCGATGTCGTTCCCTCAGGTGGAGCTGGCCATTGGCCCGGAACTCGCCGACCGGGCGCGCGAGCTCACCGTGGCCATCCTCGCCCGGGGCAACGAGATCGCCGCCGAACGCGGCATTCTTATCGCGGACACCAAGGTGGAGTTTGGGGTGGATTGCGGCGACCTCGTCCTCGCCGACGAGGTGCTCACCCCGGACTCATCGAGGTTTTGGCCAGCCGACTCCTGGGAGCCCGGTCACCCGCAGAGAAGTTTCGACAAGGAGTTCGTCCGGGAGTGGCTCACCTCCCCGTCGGCCGGCTGGGACCGGTCCTCGGGAGCCCCACCGCCACCGCTGCCGGCCGAGGTCCTTGAACGCACGCGGGCCAAGTACGTGGAGGCCTACGAGCGGCTCACCGGCACGGCCTTCTAGGCCGCGCAGAGCCCATCCTGGCGAACGGGTAGCGTTGCGTGGGTGCTGACGACTGTCGACGGTGGCAACGCCCTCTCCGACTTCCGCTCCACGACTCTCCTCACCCGCCTGCACCGCGTGGCTCCCGCACTGACCTCGGTGAGCGCCCGCTTCGTCCACTGGGTGCTCTTCGACGGCGAGGTCGAGGCGGCCGTCCAGGAGCAGGTCACCCGGCTGCTCACCTATGGGCAGCCGTATGCCGGGCCGTCACCGGAGCCGGGCAGGATCGTCGTCGTCGGTCCGCGCGTCGGCACGATCAGCCCGTGGGCATCCAAGGCCACCGACATCGCGCACTCCTGCGGGCTACCGGTTCACCGCCTCGAACGGGTCACCGAGTTTGTGCTCACCGGAGCGGACCTCTCGGCCGCGGACTGGAGGGCGGTCGCCGACCTCCTCCATGACCGGATGACCGAGTCGGTGTGGCCTGCGGTCGTCGACTCCGGGGTCCTCTTCGAGGAGCACGAGGCCGAGCCCATGGTGCACGTTGACCTGCTCGGCAGCGGACGCGCGGCGCTCGTGGACGCCGACACGGCATACGGTCTGGCGCTCTCCGAGGACGAGATCGACTATCTCGTCGAGGCCTTCACCGGATTGAAGCGCAACCCCACCGACGTCGAGCTCATGATGTTCGCCCAGGCCAACTCCGAACATTGCCGGCACAAGATCTTCAACGCCGACTTCGTCATTGACTCCGAGCCCCAGACCGCCTCGCTCTTCGGGATGATTCGGCACACCGAGGAGGTCTCCGGCGAGGGCACGGTCGTTGCGTACAAGGACAACGCCTCGGTCATGGCCGGTGGGCCGCGGAGCCGTTGGCTGCCCAGTGTGCCGGGCGAGCCGAGCGCGTATGCCGCCCGCGAGGGCGAGGTCCATGTCCTGATGAAGGTCGAGACCCACAACCACCCGACCGCGATCAGCCCATTCCCGGGGGCCGCGACCGGGGCCGGCGGGGAGATCCGGGACGAGGGCGCCACCGGACGCGGTTCCCAGCCGAAGGCTGGACTGACCGGCTTCGCGGTCTCCAACCTGTGCTTGCCGGGTGCCGAGCAGCCTTGGGAGAGCGAGGTTTTCGGGGCTCCCGCACACATTGCGACCCCTTTGGACATCATGCTCGACGGACCCATCGGGGCCGCGGCATTCAACAACGAGTTCGGTCGACCGGGTCTCGGCGGCTTCTTCCGGGTCTATGAGCAGACCGTCGGTGGGGTCCGCCGCGGCTACCACAAACCCATCATGAGCGCCGGTGGGCTCGGCACGATCGACGCCGCCCAGACCGAGAAGATCACCTTTCCCGCGGGCACTCTCCTGGTCCAACTCGGGGGCCCGGGGATGCGGATCGGCATGGGTGGCGGTGCTGCGTCCTCGATGGCGGCGGGCACCAACGCCGCCGAACTCGACTTCGACTCGGTCCAGCGGGGGAACCCCGAGATCGAGCGCCGAGCTCAGGAGGTCATCAACCACTGCTGGTCGCTCGGTTCGGCGAACCCCATCCTCGCCATCCACGATGTCGGCGCGGGGGGTCTGTCCAACGCTTTTCCCGAGTTGGTCGACGGTGCCGGGCTCGGGGCACGCTTCGACCTCTCCGCGATCCCGCTCGAGGAGTCCGGGCTCGCGCCCAAGGAGATCTGGTGCAACGAGAGCCAGGAGCGTTACGTCCTAGCGATCGCCCCGGACTCCCTGAGGGTGCTGGCCCGGCTCGCCGACCGTGAGCGCTGCCCGTATGCCGTTGTCGGCGTCGCCCGGGACGACGGGCAGCTGGTCCTCGCTCCCGGGCCGGTAGACCTGCCCGGGGATGACCGGGCCATCGACATGCCCATGGAAGTCCTGCTCGGCAAGCCCCCGCGGATGACCCGCGACGTGCAGCGCGTGCGTTGGGAGACAACGGACCTCGACCTCACCGGACTCGACCTCAGGCGCACGGCATACGACGTGCTGCGGCATCCCACGGTGGCGAGTAAGCGGTTCCTGGTGACCATCGCGGACCGTACCGTGGGCGGTCTCTCCCATCGAGATCAGATGGTGGGGCCGTGGCAGGTGCCCGTCGCTGATGTCGCGGTGACGCTCGCGGACTTCGTCGGTTATGCCGGTGAGGCCATGGCCACCGGTGAACGCTTCCCACTGGCCGCGCTCGACGCGCCGGCGTCGGGACGGATGGCGGTCGGCGAGGCGCTCACCAATCTGCTCGCCGCGCCGGTGCATTCCCTGGGCGCGGTAAAACTCTCCTGCAACTGGATGGCGGCCTGCGGCGAGGAGGGGGAGGACGCGGCGCTCTACGACACCGTCCGCGCCGTGGCCCTTGAGCTCTGCCCGGCCCTGGGCATTTCCGTACCGGTGGGCAAGGACTCGCTTTCCATGCGCACCCAGTGGACCGCCGAGGACGGCACCGCGCGCAAGGTCGTCTCCCCGGTGTCGCTCGTGGTTACGGCGTTCGCCTCGCTTCCGGACGTCGGCGGCACCTGGACCCCGCAACTGGCCGGCGGTGACTCGGTGCTCTTCCTCATCGACCTCGCCGCGGGGCGTCGCCGGCTCGGCGGGTCGATCCTCGCCCAGGTGCAGGGCGAGTTCGGCGGCGCCGTCCCGGACCTTGACGATCCGGCGCGGCTGACCGCCCTCGCGGCTGCCCTTTCCGACCTTCGGGCGCGGGGTCTCGTTTCGGCCTACCACGACCGCTCTGATGGCGGGCTGTGGGCGACGTTGTGCGAGATGGCGTTTGCTGGCGCCCTCGGGCTCGATGTCACGGTGGAGTCGATCGAGGACCTCTTCGCCGAGGAGCTCGGAGCCGTCATCGAGGTGCCCGGGTACGTCGTGGCCGACGTGACGAAGATCCTCGCCGAGCATGGGCTCGGCGCCCTGGTCCGGCAGGTGGCGATCCCCAACTCCGACCGGCGGGTGCGGGTCCGGTTCGGTGAGCCCGGCACGACAACCGATCCGGTCCTCGATGAGCCCCTTCGCGACCTCGCCCAAGCATGGGACGAGGTGTCCTGGGCGATCACCCGGCTCCGGGACAACCCCGCGTGCGCGGACGAGGAGCACGCAGCGTTCGGCGCCGAGAGTGACCCCGGGCTCGTGGTGGCCACCCCCTTCCCACCGGAGGAGCGGCTGGCGATCCCGGCGCTGACCGGCACCGCCCACCCCAGGGTGGCCATCCTGCGCGAACAGGGCGTGAACTCGCATGTGGAGACGGCCTTCGCCTTCGACCAGGCCGGGTTCGAGGCCATCGATGTCCACATGACCGACCTCCAGGCCGGTCGCTTCGATCTGGCGAGTGTTACCGGCCTGATCGCGTGTGGTGGGTTCTCCTACGGGGACACCCTGGGGGCCGGGGAGGGCTGGGCTCGCTCGGTGCTCTTCAACCCGGCCCTGACCGAGGCGTTCACGACGTTCTTCCACCGCCCGGACACCTTCGGGCTCGGCATCTGCAACGGATGCCAGATGTTCGCCGCCCTCGCCGACCTTATCCCGGGGGCGCAGGCCTGGCCTCGGTTCACCCGGAACCGCTCCGAGCAGTACGAGGCCCGGCTGAGTCAGGTTCAGGTGCTCGCGAGTCCCTCGATCTTCTTCACCGGTATGGCCAACGCCCGGCTGCCGATCGCGGTGGCCCATGGTGAGGGGCTGGCGAACTTCACATCGCAGGGCGATGCGGCCACGGTGGAGCGGGCCATGCGGTTCGTCACCAGCGACGGGGAACCGGCCCAGACCTATCCGGCGAACCCGAATGGCTCCCCGGATGGGCTCACCGCGGTGACGACACCGGACGGCCGGTTCACCGCGATGATGCCGCACCCCGAGCGGGTCCAGCGCAACGTCCAGATGTCATGGTCCGGGGGCATGCTGCTCGGACCGAGCCCGTGGCTGCGGATGTTCGAGAACGCTCGCCTCTGGGTCGGTTAGTTGGCTGGGTCGGGTAGCCCCCTGGGCTACTTGCGGGATGAGCGGCCCGGCGGGGGCTGGGTCGCGGCCTTGATCCGCTCGCGGGTGGCCTCGACCTGAGAGCGCTCGGCCGGGCTGACGAGCATGGTCGCCCAGCGCGGGTCGAGCCCATTCGCGACTGTCGCTGCCGGCTTGCTCGGGGTGTAAAGCCAGGCGTCGAAGAACGCGGTGAGGTCTTGCCCGGAAAGTCCCTCGGCGAGCGCGATGAACTGCGAGATGGACCCGTTGCCGCCGGCGCGGGCTTTGGCCCAGGACCGCATGAGATTCATGAACGTCGCCGTGCCGATCCGGTTGCGCAGGGCCTGCAAGGTCATCGCGCCCCGGGAGTACACCGGCCACTGGAACTCCCCAGCGGCTCCCGGGTCGCCGATCGTCACGCCCCAGAACCAGTCCTCGGAGGCTGCGTAGCCCTGGTACTCCTGGCGCAGGATCTGGTTGGCGGTGCCCTCGCCGTGGGCCTCTGACCATTTCCACGTCGCGAACGTCGCGAAGCCCTCGTTGAGCCAGATGTCGCGCCAGCTGTGCACGCTCACCGAGTCGCCGTACCACTGGTGCGCGAGCTCATGAACGACGACATAGATGTTGGACTGCCCACCGGCCCAGAAGCCGCGCGAGTACACCGGGCGGGTCTGGTTCTCCAAGGCGAACCCGGTTTCGGCGGCGGGGGCCACCCCACCCATCGCCTCGAACGGATAGGGTCCCCACTGGCTCGCATGCCAGTCGACAACCTCCGGGGTGCGGGCGAGGTCGGCCGCGGCGGCTGCGGCTTCGGCCCCGCCGTTGGCGGCGATCGCGTTGAGCCAGGGGATGCCCGCGGGGGTGGTCCCGCGGGTCACGGTGAACTGCCCGACGGCCATGAAGGCGAGATAGGTCGTCATCGGGTTGGCGACCCGCCACCGCCAGGTGTCCGTGCTCGTCCCGAAGGTCTTGCCGACGAGCCGGCCGTTGCTCAGCGCCTCGAGCCCCTTGGGCACGGTGAGGGCGATGTCGAAGGTCGCCTTGTCGCGGGGGTGGTCGTTGGAGGGGTACCACCAGGCGGCGATCTCGGGCTCGCCGACGGCGACCGCCCCGTCGGCCGTGCGCGTCCACGGGGTGAAGGTGGTTGGCCCCACCGGAGTCACCGTCGAGGGCACTCCGGCATAGCGCACCTCGACCGTGAACGGGGTGCCGGGGTTGAGCGCCGACGCCGGGGTGATCTGCAGTTCGTGCCAGTTGGGTTTGGTGAACGTCGCGGGCCGTCCGTTCACGGTGACCGCGCTCGCGGTGAGGGCCAGGTCGAGGTTGAACCGGGTGAGGTACTGGGTTGTGGTCGCCCTGACCGTGGTGCGGCCGACGAGGCGGTCGGTGGCCGGGGTGTAGGCGACATCGATGGCGTAGTGGTTGACGTCATACCCACCGTTGCCATAAAGCGGGTAGTACGGGTCGCCGATCCCAGCCCCGCCCGCGGACCCGGCGGCGCTCGCCCCGCTCACCGCGACCAGAGCGTATGCCGTTGCCGCCGCGGCCATGACGAGCGCTCGCCGACCGCGACCGACACCCCTGAGTCTGCTCATGACATCCCCTTGCCCCATCCGGGCCGAGCCCGATGACCCGGCGCATTTCTCCAACATAACCCCGTCCGCCCGACCGCGCACTCGGGGGACCGGCATACTCGGGGGGTGGGCGAGCCGACCTTCGTGCGGGACGGTGACCGGACGATTCTCCTGCTCGACGGCTTCGAACAGAGCGCGGTCAACCTCACCGACCCCACTGACCTCGCCTTCGAGTATGTCGCGCAGCTCGCGCTCGCGGTCGACACGCTCCTCCCACCCGGACCGCTGCGGGTGACCCATGTTGGCGGCGGCGGGCTCACCATGGCTCGATGGGTCGAACACACCCGGCCCGGCTCCCCCCAGATCGTTCTCGAACCCGATGACCGGCTCACCGCCCGGGTTCGGGCCGAGTTGCCGCTGCCGCGCCGCCACCGGATCCGAGTGCGGCCCGAGGGCGGTATCGAGGGCATCGGTGCCCTCGCGGAGGGCAGCGCCGACCTGCTGATCCTGGACGCCTTCGAGGGCGGTCAGGTGCCCGCCGCACTCACCAGCGTGGAGTGGTTCGCGGAGGTCGCTCGGGTGCTCGCGCTGGGCGGTCTCCTGCTGGCCAATATCGCCGACGAGCGGGACCACGGCTATCTCGCCCGAGTGGCGGCCGGTGTCCGGGCGAGCCTGGGTCACGTCGCGGCGGTGGGCCTCCACGAGGTCGTCAAGGGGCGGCGGTTCGGCAATCTCATCCTCATCGGGGCGCGCCGCCCGGTCGACCTCCATGCCCTCCGTGTGGCCAGTGCCCGGCTTCGGGTCCCGACCGGGGTGCTCGGCTCGAGTGACCTCAGCCGACGGCACCCGCAGGCGCTGCCGTATCGGGCGGCCACCGGGGACCTCAGCGCATCGCCTTCGCCGCCCGACCCCTTCGGGACCCGCCGACTCGATGTATATGCGCACCGGCATACGGCCCGCTCATACATCGACCCGGCCGTCGAGGCTAGCCGTGGTCGCGAGGGCCGGGGCCGCCGATGACGCGCTGCACGCCATACAGGGGGCGTCGCTTCACCTCGTTGTAGATCCGGCCGATGTAGGAGCCGAGGATGCCGAGCATGATGAGCTGCAGCCCGCCGATGAAGGCCATCGCGACAACGACGAAGGCCCAGCCTTCGACGACCCGCTCGGGGAAGAAGAGCCGCGCGATCGTGGCGTAACCCGCGGCGAGGACGGCGAGGAACGCCATGACGTACCCGGCCCGGGAGATGAGCTGCAGCGGTTTGGTCGAGAACCCGAAGATGCCGTCGGTGGCGAGCTTGACCAGCGCCCGCAGGGGGTAGCCGGTGGTCCCGGCGTGGCGGGCGTCCCGGTCGAACTGGACCGCCGTATGCCGGAAGCCGGCGTCGACGACCATGCCGCGGATGAAGCGGTGGTGTTCCCGGTAACGCGCCAGGTGCTCGTGAACCCGCCGGTCGATCAGCCGGAAGTCCCCGGTGTCCGGGGGGATGTCGATGTCGGTGAGCCGCCCGAGGACGCGGTAGTAGGCGTGCGCCGTGACCCGCTTGAAGGCGGTGTCCTGGCGGGTGCGGCGCTGGGCGTAGACGACGTCGGAGCCGGCCTCCCACTCCGTGATGAGGTCGACACATACCCTCGGCGGGTCCTGCAGGTCGGCGTCCATGATGATGATGGCGTCGCCGCGGGCCGTGTCGAGCCCAGCTGTGACGGCGACCTGGTGGCCGAAGTTGCGGGAGAGGTCGACCACGGTGACGCGCGGGTCGCGGGCCGCCAGCGATTCCAGAACGCCCATCGAACCGTCCGCGCTGCCGTCGTTCACGAAGACGAACTCGAGGTCGTAGGGGAGGGCTCCGACCGTCTCCGCCAGGGTGTCGTGGAGGAGGTCGATATTGCCCTCCTCGTTGTAGACGGGCAGCACGAAGGAGATCAGCCGGCGATCACTCACCCGCAGAGTCTCCCATGGTCATCGGGGCAGACGGACCTCGAACCGGGTCTCGCCGGGGACCGAGGCCACCTGCACGCTGCCGCCATGCGACTGCACGACCGCGGCGACAATGGACAGGCCCAGGCCGGTGGAGCCGGAGGCCCGGGTGCGGGCCGCATCCCCTCGGGTGAAACGCTCGAACAGGCGCGGCTGGAGGTCGGCGGGGATGCCCGGCCCGTCGTCGACCACCCTCAGGTATGCCGTGTCGGCGTCGGCCCGCAGCGTGGTGAGCACCCGGGTTCCCGGGGGGGTGTGGGTACGGGCGTTGGCGAGCAGGTTGACCAGGACCTGGCGCAGCCGCGCCTCGTCCCCGAGAACGGTGGCGGGCTCCTCGGGGAGGTCGAGTTCCCAGCGATGGTCGGGAGAGGCGACTCGGGCGTCACTGACGGCGTCCATGACGATGCGGGTGAGGTCGACCGGCTCGCGATCCAGGGGGCGTCCGGCATCGAGCCGGGCGAGCAGGAGCAGGTCCTCGACGAGACCTTGCATCCGGATGGCCTCGGACTCCACCCGGCCCAGGGCGTGCGTGACGGTCTCGGGCACGGGCGCCTGTTCGCGCCGGGAGAGTTCGGCGTAGCCGCGGATCGAGGCCAGCGGGGTCCGCAGCTCGTGCGAGGCGTCCGCGACAAACTGCCGCACCTTGGACTCGGAGGCTTCTCGGGCGGTGAGGGCGGACTCGACGTTGTCGAGCATGGTGTTCAGGGCGGTGCCGACCTGCCCGACCTCGGTGTGCGATTCGTTCTCCGGCAACGTCACGCGCTCGGGGAGCTCGACCTTGCCGGAGTCCAGCCGGAGCGCGGAAACCCGTTGCGCGACCGCGGCGACCCGGGCGAGCGGGGCCAGGTTGCGGCGGATGAGGTAGCTGCCGCCGAGCCACATGCCGACCAGGCCGAGGGCCAGGCCACCGAGGATGAGTTGGGCCAGGGTACGCAGGACGCCGTCGATGCCCCGGGTCGGCAGGCCGGTCACCCGGATCGTGCCGTCGGCGGCGGTCCGGGCGACAAGGAGGTAACTGCCGATGTCCCCGCTGATCGTCACCCGCTCGGGTTCGCCGCCGACCCGGGCGGCGACGATGTCCTGAATCTGGGCCTCGGTGAGAGTGGTGAGGTTGCCCCGACGGTCGACGACGCTGTTGAGCGTGTTGCCATGATGGTCGGTCGCGATGGCGCCCGCGGGAGTGAGCCCGAGGACGAGCGTTTGGGCCGCACCACCGGGTATGCCGCGGGGCCCGTCATCGCGGTCGAGGTCGCCGCCCATGGGTCCCGGGCGTTGCCCGCTCGAGATGACCGCGTCCTGTCGGGCCGAGACCGAGCGGAGGTCGTCGATGAGCTGGCCGCTCAGATAGCGCTGGGTGACCGCGATAGTGAGGCCTCCGATGATGAGGGTGACCAGGGTGAACAGGGTGAGGACGGCGACAACGAGCTTGGTGCGCAGCGTCCACTCGGCGGGGTGACGCAGTCGGGTGAGCGCGCGCGACGGCATACCCGAGGACGACTCAGTGGGCGGGCTTGAGGACATAGCCGACCCCGCGCATCGTGTGGATCATCGGCTCGCGCCCGGCGTCGATCTTCTTGCGCAGGTAGGAGATGTAGAGCTCGACGACATTGGCCTGCCCACCGAAGTCGTAGTGCCAGACTCGGTCGAGGATCTGGGCCTTGGAGAGCACCCGCTTGGGGTTGCGCATGAGGTAGCGAAGGAGCTCGAACTCGGTTGCGGTGAGCTGGATCGCCTCGCCGCCGCGGGTCACCTCGTGGCTGTCCTCATCCATGACGAGGTCTCCGACGACGAGGACGGACTCCGGCTCGACCGCAGAGACCGCGGTGCGGCGCAGCAGGGCCCGGAGACGCGCGACGACCTCTTCGAGGCTGAACGGCTTGGTCACGTAGTCGTCGCCGCCCGCGGTGAGGCCGGCGACCCGGTCCTCGACCGCGTCCTTGGCGGTGAGAAAGAGCACCGGCACGTTCGGGTCGTCGGCCCGCATCCGGCGCAGGACCTCCATCCCGTCGAAGTCCGGGAGCATCATGTCGAGAACCACGGCATCGGGGGCGAAGTCCTTGGCCGCCCGCACCGCGGCAAGGCCGGACCCGGCCGTGCGGACCTCCCAACCCTCGTAGCGCAGGGCCATCGAGAGCAGCTCGGTGAGGTTGACCTCGTCGTCGACGACGAGGACCCGCACGGGGCTGCCGTCGAGGCGCTGCAAGGTGGGAGCGGTTTTCGCGTTCGTCGTCATGGGGAGGATTCCATCGTGGCCGGCTGCCGGGAACCAGTGGGTTCCCTGTGTGAATCCTATGAAGGATGTCTGACGGTGTCGCTCCGTTCCGGAAGGCGTAGGCCACGGCCAGGGTCCTCACAGTGCAGGCACAGAAGTGGACCGCACGGTAGGGGCAATGGTGCGGCGAACGGCGCCGCCCCCATCGGCCGAAACCGGCCACGAGAGGACCACGATCATGGCAACGAACAAGACCCCGGACGCCACTCCGAACGAGACGCCGAACGAGACCCCCGAGTGGGCGGTCGCGTCCGCGGAGGTCGCCCACGACCCGACCAAGACCACTCCGGCTGCGGCGGCTACGACCGCCGAGCCGACCGAGACCGTTCCGGCAGCGGTCGCGACCACCACGGAGCCGAGGACGGGCTGGAAGGCACGGCTCGCCGGCAAGGGAGTCGTCGCTGCAGCCCTCGCCGGTGGGCTGCTCCTCGGCGGTGTCGGCGGAGCGGCGATCGCCTCCGCGACGCACCAGGACGACCGGGGATCGATCTCCCGGGACGCTGGATCCGGTGGGCACGGTGAGCGTGGCGGCCACGGCCGACATGGTGGCGGCATGCAGCAGGGCCCGGACGGCCAGCAGGGCCAGCAGGGGCCGAATGGCCAGCAGGGGCCCAACGGACAGCAGGGTCAGCAGGGCCCGATGGTGCCCCCGACCGGCTCGGGCAACTCCAGCCCGAGTGACGCCAATGGGGAGACGCCGGCGACCTGACGCGTTGGGTGTGGTCGTCGCTGGCTGCACCGAAGGGGCGGCTCGACATCGCCAGGGTCACCGCAAGGGCTGCGGCCAACGCCCTGCTCCGGGACCGCGGTTCGCGAACTCATCATCCCGGTTGTACATGGGGCAGGACCGCAGCGACAGGCACCCGCAGCCGATGCACGACTCCAGGCCATCCCGCAGCGCGATGAGGGCCGCGATCCGGGTGTCGAGCAGCTCCTGCCAGCGCCGGGAGAGTCGTTGCCAGTCCCGTTTGGTCGGCGCCCGATCCACGGGGAGAGCCGCGAAGGCGTCGGCGATCTCGGCGAGGGTGAGCCCGAAGCGCTGACCGGCGCGGATGACGGCGAGCCGGCGGAGCACGACCCGCTCGTACTGCCGTCGCCCGGCGGCATCCCGCGTGGCGGTGACGAGTCCGGACTCCTCGTAAAACCGCAGGGTCGGCACGCTCACCCCGGCGCGGGCGGCCACCTCACCGATGCTCAGCCGGTCGCGTCTGTTCATGGGGGAAACGCTACCCGGCCGCGATCTGGCGCAAAGGAGTTGACCTCAAGTGCGCTTGAGCCCACAGACTCAGCCTCATGCCCCTCGCGCCCCCCGCCCCCGCCGCCGGGTCGACGTCGGCCTCCCCCTGGGACCACGCCCATCGCCGACTCACCGCGGGAATCCTCGGCCTCGTCGTCCTGGGCGCATTCGAGAACCGGGCCGTGCTCTCGATCCTGCCGACGATCGCCGATGCCCTGGACGGGCTCGGGTGGTACGGCGCCGCCAACGCGGCAGCGACCGCCACCCTCACGCTGGCCACGGTGGTGGCTGGCCGGTGGACCGACCGGGTGGGTGCCGCCCGGGTGCTGCGGGTGGGCCTGACGGTGTTCCTCGGGGCGCAACTGCTCGCGGCCGTGGCCCCCACCATGGTCGTCCTTGTCGCGAGTCGCGCGGTCAGCGGTGTCGCCGAGGGTCTGCTCGACATCGCCCTGACCGTCGTCGTCGCACGCAGTTACCCCGAGCATCTGCGGCCGAAGGTCTTCGCCGCCTTCGCCGCGGCCTGGTTGCTGCCCTCCCTGCTCGGGCCGGCCCTCACCGGCCTCATCGACCATGTCGCCGGCTGGCGTTGGGTGTTCGCGGCGCCCCTGGTGCTGGCACTGCCCGCCTGGCTCGCCGTGCGGCCAGGACTGCGTGGACTCGCCCCGGCTGGCGGCAGCCAGGCCCGGACCTCACCGGCGATGCTCCGCGCCGCTCTCACCGTGGCCGCCGCGCTCGCCGCGGTGACCTCGGTGGGGCCGTGGCTGAACGTGCCCGGCCCGTTGCGCACAATCGGGTATGCCGTGAGCGCCGTCGGACTGCTCGCCCTGGCCGCTGGGGCCGCGAGTGTGCTCCCCGCCGGAAGCCTCACTTTGCGCCGCGGCGCCCCGGCCCTCGTCGGGATGAGGCTGCTCGTGTCCATGGCCTTTCCGGGGGTCGGGACCTTCCTGCCGCTCATGCTCGCGATCACCCAGGGGGCGGGTCCGGCCCTCGCCGGTGTCAGCCTGTCGGTGACCGGGTCGATGTGGGCGCTCGGATCGTGGCTGCAGAGCACCGCGCTCCTGCAGTCGCGCATGGATTCGGGGCAGCGTGTGCGCCTGGGGTTTCTGCTCATCGCCCTCGGCGCCGTGGGGCCGTTTGCCCTGGCGCTCGGCTGGCTCGCCCTCGTGCCGGGGCTCGTGGGGTGGGCTCCCTGTGGTGTCGGCATGGGGATCCTCAGCCCCACGCTCACCACGGCGGCACTCGCGCTGGCAGAGCGCAGCGAAGAGGGGCAGGTCTCCTCCGCGCAGGTGCTCGCCGGAACCCTCGGCTACGCCGTGCCCACGGCGGTGGGCGGGGCACTCGTTGCCCGCTTCGCCGATCACCTCACCGGCAGCCTGTTCGCCGGCCTCATCGGGATGTCAGTTGTGGTGGCCCTCGCGGGCGTGGCCTTCGCCGGTCGGGTGCGGCCCTGACGGCATACGGAAGAGAGGTTCAGAGATGCGCAGGGCCCGCCACCCCAGGGGGTGACGGGCCCTGCGCGCTCTGGCTCAGGACCCGAGGTTGGCCTTGAGAATGGCGAGCTCGTCGCGCATCTGCGAGGGCAGGTGGTCGCCGAACTTGTCGAGCCACTCCTCGATGAGGGCGAGCTCGACCTGCCACTCCTCCGCGTCGACCTTGAGGGCCTTGGCGACGTCCTCCTCGGACATGTCCAGGCCGGTGACGTCGAGTGCACCCGGTGCGGGGACGTAGCCGACCGGGGTCTCCACGGCCTCACCGGTGCCGTCGAGGCGCTCGATGACCCACTTGAGGACGCGGGCGTTGTCGCCGAAGCCCGGCCAGAGCCATTTGCCGTCCTCGTCGCGGCGGAACCAGTTGACCTGGTAGATCCGCGGCAGCTTGCTCGCGTCGGCCTGCTTGCCGATCTCGAGCCAGTGCCCGACGTAGTCGGCGGCGTTGTAGCCGATGAAGGGCAGCATGGCCATCGGGTCGCGGCGGACGACCCCGACCGCACCGACCGCGGCCGCGGTGGTCTCCGAGGAGAGCGTGGCCCCGACGAAGACGCCGTGGTTCCAGTCGCGGGTCTCGTAGACCAGCGGTACGGTCGTGCGGCGGCGGCCACCGAAGAGGATGGCGTCGATCGGCACCCCGTTGGGCTCGTCGTACTCGGCGGCCATCATCGGGCACTGCTTGGCGGGCGTGGTGAACCGGCTGTTGGGGTGGCTGGAGAGCTCGCCCGACTCCGGGGTCCAGTCGCGGCCCTTCCAGTCGATGAGCTGAGCCGGGGCGTCCTTGGTCATGCCCTCCCACCAGACGTCACCGTCGAGGGTGCGGGCGACGTTGGTGAAGATGGAGTTGCCCTGCTCGACGGTCCGCATCGCGTTGGGGTTGGTATGCATGCCGGTGCCGGGGGCGACGCCGAAGAGGCCGAACTCGGGGTTGACGGCATACAGGCGGCCGTCCTGGCCGAAGCGCAGCCAGGCGATGTCGTCGCCGACCATCTCGGCCTTCCAGCCCTCGATCGTCGGCTCGATCATGGCGAGGTTGGTCTTGCCACAGGCGCTCGGGAACGCTCCGGCGACGTAGTGGACCTTTCCGGCGGGGGAGGTGAGCTTGAGGATGAGCATGTGCTCGGCCATCCAGCCCTCGTCCTTGGCCATGGCCGAGGCGATCCGCAGGGCGTAGCACTTCTTGCCGAGGAGGGCGTTGCCGCCGTAGCCCGAGCCGTAGGACCAGATCTCGCGGGTGTCCGGGAAGTGCGCGATGTACTTCGTCGAGCTGCACGGCCAGGAGACGTCGGTGTCACCCTCGTTGAGCGGGGCGCCCACGGAGTGCAGGCCCTTGACGAAGCCGGCGTTCTGCGCCTCGATGGCCGCGAGCACCGGAGCGCCGATGCGGGCCATGATCTTCATGTTGACCACGACGTAGGCGGAGTCGGAGATCTCCACGCCATACATCGGGACATCGGCGTTGAGGTGGCCCATGACGAAGGGGATGACGTACATCGTGCGACCCGTCATGCACCCCTTGTAGAGGTCGGTCATGATGGCCTTCATCTCGGCCGGGGCCTTCCAGTTGTTCGTGAAGCCGGCGCCGTCCTGCGTCTCCGAGCAGATGAAGGTGCGGTCTTCGACGCGGGCGACGTCGCTGGGGTCGGAGGCCGCCCAGAACGAGTTCGGCTTCTTGCTCTCGTCGAGCTTGATGAAGGTGCCGGCGGAGACCAATTCGCTGGTCAGGCGGTCCCACTCCTCATCGGATCCGTCACACCAGACCACGCGGTCCGGGGTGGTCATTGCGGCGACCTCGTCGACCCAGGCCTGCAGGGCCTCGTGGGTCGTGCCGCGGGTGGTGGTCTCGGTGCTCATGGCTCTTCCTTTTCCTCCGCCGATGGTGGCCTGGATAGTGCTCACGCTACCCCTGAATGCGCTCCTCGTGGCGCCCGAGGGTGGGCCAAGACGAGGGCGCGCAGGGGTCGTCAACTCCACCGTATGGGGGTGGGCTGGGGGGCGTGGCTGCGAAAGCCTTTTCAGGCGTGGTGAGGCGGGCCACAACTGGCGAGTAGCTGCGGGGTCGGCGTGGCCAAGGCTGGGTTTCGGCTGCCGCCGGAGGCGGTCGGCGTCCCCGGATTTCCGGGTGGTGGCGCGGGTCCGGTAGGCTAACCGATCGCTGCTTCGGCGGCTAGGCGCCCGTAGCTCAACGGATAGAGCATCTGACTACGGATCAGAAGGTTAGGGGTTCGAATCCCTTCGGGCGCGCTTCCAATTCCGTTGTGGGACAAGCGGATTCGATGAATGGGCCACGCGTTGATCTGGGTTCGTAAGGCTCCCCGGCTCAAATACTGTCGGGGCGGGTCGCATCCAGTCGCGTCGGATTGACGGCACTCAGAATCAGAAGGTTGAGCCACCCGTGCGGATCAGGAGACGGGAATCACCGCAGCCGTTCAGGTGCTCATGCTCGCCGGGTGGTGGCAACCTGTGAAGGACGCACTCGTCGAGGTCTGGGCGGCGGTGGCCTAGTTGTCCCGGACCCAGCTCACCTTGGGCGGGAGTCTGGGGTTGGCCTTTCCGCTCGGGTGGCGAGGTGGGCAGATCAGGAGCAAGACTGCTTCTTGGCTTCTCACCTGCCACTCGATTTGAGGGTTTACTGTGTCGCGTACGGAAATGTCCGTTGGTTCGTTGGTTTGTGCTCGTCTGGCACGACGTCGGCGTCGCCGTGTGGGGGCAGCAGCTCTGCTCTCGATCGCAGCGCTGGTGGCGAGCGAGCCTGTGGCGCTGTCCCAGCCGCTGGTGTCGGCTGCTTCGTCGGGGCGGGTGTCGCCGCCGGTGGCCGTGGTGAAGGATTTGGTGGCTGCTCAGGTGACGGCTCGTGCTCAGGGTGCGCGGGTTGAGGTGGAGGAGTTGCGGTCGGAGTCTTCGACGACGTGGGTGAATCCTGATGGGACGTTGACCACGGATCAGCATGGGGTGCCGATCCGGTTTAGGGATGAGCGGGGGGCGTGGCGGGATGTGGATTTGTCGTTGGCGGAGGCTTCGGATGGGTCGGTGGTGGCGCGGTCGCACCGGTTGGGGTTGAGTGTGGCGGGGTCGGGGAAGGGTGCCCGTGGTGGGGTGAAGGGGTCGGGGGAGAGCGACCTTGTTGGGGTGGTTGAGGCGCCGGGTAAGGATAAGGCGGTTCGGGATGTGGTGGTGGCGTGGCCGGGGGCGTTGGGGGCGCCGTCGGTGGAGGCCGGGCGTGCCCGGTTTGCCGCGGGGGCGGGGGTGGATGTCGTGGTCGATTCGCGGCGTTCGGGTTTCGAGGTGTATGTGGTGATCAAGGATGCCGCCGCGCTGGAGAAGTTGATGGCGGGCACCGGTGGGGCGTTGGAGGTGTCGTTGCCGTTGAAGATGCGGGGGTTGACGGCGCGGGTGGAGGCGGATCGTTCGGTGTCGTTTGTGGACGCTAAGGGTGTGGTGGCCTCGCGGTTCACCCCGCCGCAGGCGTGGGATGGGGTGATCGATAAGGCGTCGGGTGATCCGGCGAATGTGATCCCGGTGGGGGTGCGGGTGGACGCTAAGGGCAAGGGCCGGGCGGTGTTGACGTTGTCGGTGGATCGGGCGTGGGCGCTGGATGCGGGGCGGGTGTTCCCGATCACGGTGGACCCGACGTACGCGTCGGGGACCTCGACGGCCTCGTTCGACACGTATGTGGAGAAGCTGTACCCGAATGATGAGTACTGGTCGTCGACGACGTTGAAGGTGGGTACCCCGAACGGCGGGACGCAGGTGGCGCGCTCGTTTTTGACGTTCCCGATTTCTGCGGCGGGGATCACGGGCAAGCAGATTCAGTCGGCGACGTTGAAGTTGTACAACACGTACTCGTATTCGTGTACGGCGAAGCCGGTGTATGTGTATTCGGCGTTGGGTTCGAACACGGCGACGAACTGGAACAACCAGCCGGTGGGCGTGACCTCGTATGGGTCGGCGTCGTTTGCGAAGGGGTACACCACCTCGTGTGGGGCGGCGTGGACCTCGATCCCGGTGACCTCGATGATTCAGATGTGGGCGTCCTCGGGGTCCTCCTCGGGGGGTATCCGGTTGACGGCGTCGGAGACGGATTCGTATGGGTGGAAGCATTTCGCGTCCTCGGAGTCCAGTTATGACCCGTACATCTCCTACACCTATAACCGGAAGCCGAACGCGGCGTCGGCGCCGTCCATGGTGGCGCCGGAGTCGAACAGGTTCACGCCGCTGACGGGAACTGCGTACTGGTTTACCTCCTCGGATCGTCCGACGTTTACGTCGACGGCGACCGATCCCGATGGTTCTGGGTATTCCATTACGGTCGAGGTGCGCAAGATGGTGGGGGACACGGACACCCTGGTGGCTTCGTGTGCTAGTCCGCGCTCGTTGTCGCCTTATACGTACACGCCGTCTGGGTCGGCCGCCTCGTGCGCCCTTCCTTCAACGGGTGTCGCGTTGGCGAACAACACCCTCTACTACGCTCGCACGGCGGTGGTGGACGATAAGGGCCTGGTTAACGGGAGCTGGTCGGCGAAGACGTACTTCTACACCGCGTTCAACAACCCGCCGCCGCCTGTCATCTCGTGCGCGGCACCTTTCGCCACGAATGGCACCTGGCTGGCCTCTGCTCCTGGGGTGTCGTCGGTGACCTGCACTGCCACTGGCGCCGGAGTTGGTGGCGACTATGCAACGCCTGGGTTCATCGAGTACAGCGTGGACGGGGCGCAGGCGGTGACAACGAAGATCACGGTCTCCAACGTCCCCAATGACAGCAAGGTGACGTTCAGCGTGCCGGTTGCGAATGAGGGGGCTCACCGGATCACCGCTCGCACGATCGCGCGCACGAACAAGTCCTCGTCGTGGGTTGGGTATGACTTTGGGTGGGGCGATGCGATCTCGCTGTTCACTCCGACGCCGGGCACCGCCTCTAGCGGGAAGGTGTCGGTGACTGCTGGGGGTCCGCCCAAGGGCGGCGCGAGTGCGGTGACCGGGCAGGTGCAGTGGCGGGTCGCGGGCGATACGGCTGGGGCGTGGACTCTGTTGGGCACACCGACCGCGGCTACCGCGGGAGTGGGGTCCACGAACTGGTCGGGTGTCTTCGACCTTCGTCAGGCTGTGCGGGAGGTGAACGCCACGACCGACACCCCGAGCAGGACCCCTGTGCGCCTGGATGTGCGGGTCTGCCTGGCTTATGTCGGTACGGGAATCACGCGCTGTTCCGGAGGGGCTGTCCCGCAGTCGGTGACCCGGCTGCCGCACGCTTTCGGTAACGGCTACCCCACGGCCGAGGCGGTCGTCGGGCAGGTCGCCCTGTACACCGGTGAGGTCGCGATCTCCGATACGGATGTCACCGTCCCGGGATATACGGGGGACATCTCATTCTCCCGCTCCCATGTCTCCTTCGCCGGCGACGGCACGGTCGACAACTGGCCTAAAGACAGCGTCAACGGGGTGTTCGGGCCCGGGTTCACCGCAAACTTCGACGGCGCCAACGCCGGCGCTGCGGGCATGACCGTGATCGACAACACCGGCATCGACGGCACCATCGCGTTCATGGATGAGGAAGGCTCGCCGCTGGTCTTCGTCAATCCTTCCGGGAACCGCACCTACCCCACCACGACCACCACCTACCGGCCCGGCACGACCGACACTGTAGACAGCCACGCGGTGCTCAAACTCACCGGAACCGGCACTTCCACGGTGATGACGTTGACCGAGGAGGACGGCACCGTCACCTCGTGGAAGCCGGTCAGCGCACCCGTGCCCAACCAGAGCACCTGGACACCGAAGGGTATCGCGGAGAACGGCATCACCGGGCAGACCACGTTCGGTACGGATGCCGCCACCGGGCGCGTGAACCGCATCGTGGCCCCGGTGCCCGATGGGATGACCGGGACCTGCCCCACCAGCGGGCCGGTGACCACCAAGGGCTGCCGGGTCATGGATCTGACCTATGCCGCGACCAAGACCGCCACCGCCACCACCGACGGTGACATCGTCGGTCAGGTCAAGAGCGCGACGGCGACGATGTGGGACCCGAGCTCAGCGACAATGAAGACGGTCGAGGTCGCCGCCTATCTCTATGACGTCAAGGGACGCCTTAAGAGCGTGAGCGACCCGCGCACCAATTTGGGCACCACCTACACCTGGGACGGGGAGAGCACCCGCATCGCCACCGTCACACCCAGCGGCCTGGCCGGTACGTCCCTGACCTATGACGCCGCGGGCAAGCTCACCACCGTCACCCGAGCAGCGTCCACCAGCGGCGGCAGCCCGGTGGTCGCGGCCCGCTACGTTTATGACGTGCCGACCTCCGGGACCGGTCTGCCCTCGATCGCGGACACCGCGACAGCGCTCTACCAGCGCAAGGCTCCGGTGAACGGGTACGCCGTCTTCGGTCCGGACTACACCGGGCCGGTCTCCGGCACCGGTGTCGACTGGTCCTACGCCGACCTGTCCTATGTCGACGACCTCGGCTACACCGTCAACACCGCCAGCTACGGTGCTGGTAAGTGGCTGGCCACCTCCACCGACTACGACACTGACGGCAACACGATCCGCACCCTGGACCCCTCAGCCACCACCTATGTCAGCGACCACCCAGGTATGACTTCCGCGCAGGTCGACACCCTCTCCAACCAGGTGATCTACAACGACGAGGTCAAGAACAGTGCCGGCGAGGTCACCCTACCGGCCCGCACCCGCGTCACCGACACCTACGGACCCGTGCGCACCGTCACCTTCACTGACGGCAGCACAGGCCTCGCGCGACCCCACACCCACACCGACTACGACGAGGGAACCCCACCCAATAGCGGCATCAACCCCAAGACCAACCTGGTCTGGTCCCGGCCCACAACCATCACCACGGGAGCCTCCGACCCCACCGCCGCACCCGGGACAGCGGACAGTGAGGTCCTCACCACTACCACCAACGGATACACCAAGATCGACCCCGCCGACGGTGACCCCTGGACCTTCGGCACCCCCTCCACGGTCACCACCGACGGCATCACCCGCACCACCCGCCTGGATGCCCAAGGCCGCACCATCGCGGTCAGTCAACCCCTCTCCAATGGCGCCGACGCGGGAACCACCCTCACCACCTACTACACCGCCACCGGCACCGGAGACTGCGCAGGCAAACCGGAGTGGGCTGGCCTATTGTGCGCCACCACCCCGGCAGCCGCCCCGAGCGCCGGACCGACCCTGCCCAACAGCACGGTCACCGCATACACCATGTGGCTGCACCCAGCCACCGAAGTCGAGACCAGCGGAACCGCCACCCGCACCACCACCACCACGTATGACGCGGCCGAGAGGGCTCTCTCGACCAAGACCACCACCAACGCCCCGGCCGGGCCGTCAACGCTACCGGGCACGTACACCAAGTACCGCACCGACAACGGGCTCATCGAGTACACCGGGGCCCTGAACACGGCCGGAACGGACGCGGAGGCTAGCGGGCGCACCAGCACCACCTACGACCTCTGGGCCCGCCCCGTCACCGTCACCGACGAAGCCGGCGTCAGCACCACCACCTACAACGCGGCCGGTCAGGTCGCCACGATCACCGACCCCAAAGGCGCCACCACCTACACCTATGACGGGGCCGGCGAGCGCCGCGGGCTGCTCACCAGCATGACTGTCACCCGCGGAGCCGCGGCGGGCGTGTTGACGTACACAGCCGACTACGACGCTGACGGCAATATCACCACCCAGCACCTGCCCGGTGGGATCGTTGAACGCCGCAGCTACGACGAGGCGGGTCAACACAACGGGCTCTCCTACTCCGGCACCATCACCCCGGTCACCCAGACCACCGACCCGGTCACCGGCGAGATCTCCTGGACCCCGGGCACCCCCATCGCTGACCAGCCCTGGCTGGCCTGGTCCACCCGCACCGATATCGCGGGCCGGGTCCGGTTCGAAGCCACCGGTCAAGGAGCAGCCTTCGACACCAGCAACGGGGTCACTACGTTGGAAGGGGTCGCCGACTATGTCGCCACCACCGGTGACGCCGACACCCACCAGCGCGAGTACCGCTACACCCAAGGTCGCCTAACCACCGCCATCGACGCCGCCGAGAGTATCGACCCCGCCACCGGCGACCCCACCTCCACCTGTGTGCAACGCACCTACACCTTCAACAGCAACGGCAACCGCACCCAGCTCCTCTCTGAGGCTCACCCCGACGGGGACTGCACCAGCACCGCCGGTGTCATCACCACCACCACCGGGTACGCCTACGACAACGCCGACCGCGCCACCACCGGCGCCGCCGGGGCCGGGACCTATACCTACGACCTGATGGGCCGCGTCACCAGCGTCCCCGCCGCCGACTCACCCACCGGTCAGCCGATCACCCTCGGCTACTTCGACGACGACCTGCCCCAGGCCGTGAGCAGTAACGGCGTCAGCACCACCTTCACCCTGGACGCTGCGGGACGCCGCGCCACCCAAACAAGCACCGACCCCGGCGGCACCACCACCACGGTGCGGCGCTACGCCGACGGCACCGACAACCCCGCCTGGGTCGAAACCACCCCACCGGGTGGCCCCACCACCATCACCCGGTTCACCGGCTCCATCGCCGGCGGACTCTCCGGCACCATCACCGCCGACGGGACCGTCGACCTCGACATCGCCGACATGCGCGGCAACACCGCCACCACCATCACCATCCCCGCCACCCAACCCGAAACCCAGCCAGCCCAGGCCATCACCGGATGGGCCACCTACACCGAATACGGAACCCCCACCAACCCCACCAGCACCGACACCATCGACGGACCCATCGGCTACGGCTGGCTCGGATCACACGAACGCTCCACCACCCCCGCCACCGCCGGACTCACCCTCATGGGAGTCCGCTACTACAACGCCCTGCGCGGCCTCTTCACCGCACTCGACCCCGTCGCAGGCGGCAACGAAACGGCCTTCGGATACCCCAACGACCCCATCAACGCTACGGATCTGTCCGGCAAATGCTTCTGGGACGCTTGCGCCGTTGAGGGTTACGTGGTGGCAGTTGGCGTCGCGACCATTGTCAGCGCCTTTGCGTGGGGGCTGCATAATCTGCGCCGATCAGGGATCCGGCCACCTAGCTTCTCCGGGTCGTCACGAGGAGGTGCCAGGCGCCCGTTCTGCTATAGGATCTGTATCCCGAACCGCAGGACTCACACCGGACCGTACAATAGCCCCGCGCACCGAATCATTGAGTCGTACATATGGCTTGCTAACAAAAAGCGCGTGCCAGCAAAGAATTCCGACAGGGAAGGTCACCACTCAAATAAGCGCGGGCACGAAAAACACACAAAGGTGCAGGGTTACGGTGGAGGGCAGAGGATTCCGAGAAACCCGAACAAGAGAAACAACATCCTATGAGTGAAATGGCGTTTGACGACTTTCTGATGAGATCTCTGGAAGCCTACGATGAGGCGCGATTCGCTGAATCCCTCGCATGGCTCTCCGGAGTCCTTGCGCTTGATGGAGGGACGTATCTCATCAACGCTGGAAATGCGGCGTACGAAATGGGCTGTTTTGAGGCTGCCGCCGCCATATTTGAATTGGCGGCCCGCTTAGGGGATGACGATGCCCTCCTGAACCAGGCGGCGAGCCTGAACGCCGCGGGGTTGAAGGAGGAAGCGCTAGAGCCGCTCGTACGGGCGCAGTTGCGCGGTGACCGTAGAGCTCTCGGCAGCCAAGTCCTACTATTGCTAGAATTAGGCCGTATTAGTGAAGCGCATGAGAAAGTTATTACGGCTACGCCGGGCGAAGAACACGCCTTTTGTGACGCCATTTTGTCCTGGTGGGAATGGAATTCGACTCACGACATCCGTTTGAAGTCAAGACTTAAGGCAGCCTCAGGACTTTTCGAACCCGCACGTGAGGCGCTTCTTGAATTGCGAACGAAGTCTGCGAATATGCGTGTCGCTAAAAGGTCTAAGTAGTGCTCGGCACGTCTGGAGATTTCGGTAAACTGCCTAAGGTTCTTTGCTACTCTCATACGGGCTGCGGCTCGGTTATTTGGGATCTCCGACCCGAGTTGCACAGGTTTAGTGTGTCGCCGTTTCGATGATGGCTTGGATGTCGTCGGGGATCGCGGGGTGGGCTGTGATGCGCTGCCCGGCGCCAAAGACACCGGCCTGGCCAACCTCCCACTGCACGGCTTTGAAGCGCCCCAGGTTCTTTGCCGCATTCTTGTGAGTTGGGACTGCAGAAGGTTCAGTTGACACTTTAGGTGTGGTGTTTCAGGGCTCTTCGCCGCTGAGTGTGGGGTGAGCGCGACGCGCCGACGGGCTGGCTGAGGGCGGGGACGGGTCGAGGTCCCCGAGGATCAGAGGACTCTTACCTCTCCTGATCTCAAGGACCTCGACGATGAGTGAGCCTACGTCGTGCTGCCGCGTCTCGGACGCCTACTGCGACCGGTGTGAACTGCTGGTGGGCCTGGGTGGCTTGCACGTGACCGGGGTGGTCCGCGATGACGGGGGCGGGCTGGTGGTGACGGTGGAGTCGGCCCCGGAGGTGATGGGCTGCCACACGTGTGGGGTCGTCGCTCACGGACATGGCCGGGTCGAGGTGGACCTGGTGGACGCGCCCGCGATGGGTCGCCCGGTGCGGGTCCGGTGGCGGAAACGACGCTGGGTGTGTCCCGAGCCGGCGTGCCCGGTCGGCTCGTTCGTGGAGCAGGACGAGGACGTCGCCGCGCCGCGGGGCAGGTTGACGGTGCGGGCGTGCCGCTGGGCGATCAGCCAGCTGCGGACCGAGCACGCGTCGGTCAACGGGATCCGTCGTCAGCTCGGCTGCGGGTGGCGCACCGTGTGGGACGCGATCCGCCCGATCCTGGCCGCTTCGGATAGCGACCCGGCCCGGTTCGAGGGTGTGACCATCCTGGGGGTCGACGAACACGTCTGGCATCACGTGTCGACCAAGCCGGTCGAGGAAGGTGGGCGGGGTCCGAAAGAGCTGACCGGGATGGTCGACCTGTCCCGTGACAGCCAGGGCCGGGTCCGAGGCCCGGCTCCTGGACCTGGTCCCAGGACGGTCCGGGGAGACCTACAAGACCTGGCTTGCTGAACGCGGCGAGGCGTTCCGGGCCCGGGTGGAGATCGCGACGTTGGACCCGTTCCACGGGTACAAGAACGCGATCGATGACCAGCTCGCCGACGCCCGCTCGGTCCTGGACGCGTTCCACGTCGTCAAGCTCGCCACCAAGGTCGTCGACGATGTCCGCCGCCGGGTCCAGCAGGACATCCACGGCCACCGCGGACGGAAGAACGACCCCCTCTACCGGGTCCGGAACATCCTGCGCGCCGGCCAGGAGCGGCTCACCGACCGGCAACGAGCCCGGCTCGAGACCGCGTTCGCTGCCGACGAACGCCACGTCGAGGTCGAAGTCGCGTGGCTGTGCGCCCAGCAGGTCCGCTCGGCTTACCACCAAGACAGCCACGCCGCCGGTAGGGCCATCGCCGAACACGTCGTGGCGACGTTCGCCTCCTGTCCCATCCCTGAAGTCGCCCGCCTCGGCAAGACCCTGAAGACCTGGCAGGCCGAGTTCATCGGCTACTTCGATACCGCAGGCGCGTCCAACGGCGGCACCGAAGCGGTGAACGGGCTCATCGAGCTCCACCGCCGCATCGCCCGCGGCTTCCGAAACCGCGACAACTACCGCCTCCGCATGCTCCTCATCGGCGGCGGGCTACCGCTGTGACCCCACACTCAGCGGCGAAGAGCCTGTTTCAGGCGGCCTGGGTTGGCCAGTAGATGGTCTCAAAATCGATCGGGGTTGTCTTTCCCAGGGCTCGTTGTCGGCGTCGGCGATGGTAGGTCCGTTCGATCCAGGTGACGATCGCCAGGCGCAGCTGGGCCCTGGTGCTCCAGCGGCGGCTGTTGAGGACGTTCTTTTGGAGCAGGGCGAAGAAGGACTCCATGGCGGCGTTGTCCGCGCTTGAGGCGACCTGCCCATGGACCCCGACAGTCCGTACTGGTGAAGGGCCGCCACGTAGGGGCGGGACCGGAATTGACCGGATTCAACCAGTGGAAGCAACACCGGCTGGTGGGGATGATCGTAGGTGCTCGTCCAGGGCTTCGGCGGGGGTCTTCCAGCCGAGGACTTTTCGGGGGCGGGTGTTGAGGGCGTGGGCGACGGCGTGGAGGTCCTCTGCGGACCATCGGGAGAGGTCGGTGCCTTTGGGGAAGTACTGCCGTAGCAGGCCATTGCCGTGCTCGGTGATGTCGGTGAGCCACAACCGGTTCGGACCTGGCGCGGTGAAATCGCGTTCGACGAGGTCGTCGTGGACCGGCGGCCCAGGCTTCTTCCACCGACCTCGGACACGGGCGTGCGCGGACACGATCTGTGCTTGAGAGCAGATCTTCCACACCCGCCGCTCCGAGATCTCGTGGCCAGCCTGCGCGAGTTCGTCGGCGATGAACCGGTACCCAAACCCGGGGTCGTCGGCGTGAATGTCGTAGGCGGCGTTCATCGCGTACGCGTCGACCAGATCCCGCCTTGAGACGGGATTGGCCTGCCAGGCATAGAACGCCTGCGGCGTGAACTTCAGCACCCGGCAGGTCACCGTCACGGGAATCCCTTCGACGGCAAGGTCACGGACCAGCGGGTACGTCATTTTGGGGACTGGCCCAGCCTCAGGTTCGCCTGCGACAGGTAGGCCGCCGCCCGGCGCAGGACCTCGTTCTCCCCCGCAAGCGGGGGACCCCCACTGCTCCAGGAGCCGGATCTTCTTCCTCGCCTCGCGGAGCTCTTCGGACTCGGCCTTGGTCACGCCAGGGCGGTGCCCGTCCTCGACGTCGGCCTGGTGGAGCCAATTCCGAAGACAGGACTCCGAGATCCCGAAGTCCTTGGCGAGCTGAGCGATCGGAGCCTCGCCACGACGGGCCACCGCGACCACGTCAGCACGGAACTCCTTGGGGTGTGCTGCTGGCATGTCGACATCCTTCCAGCGGGGAGCTCACGTCCCCACAGATCAGATGTCAACCGAACCTTCAGCAGTCCCCCGGGCTCGTCGGTGAGCGTGGTGGGGATGTGCGAATTGCTCGGGGTGTCCGCGTCCGACCCTTCTTGCACCATGAGGAAGATGATCGCATCCAACTCCAGCCTTGATTGGTACAATCGACGACATGGCTTGCGAATTGGCTGATCGTGGAAAATAAGCAGCGTCTCCGGTCGCGATGTTCTTGGAGTCGTCTTTGGTAACCAGAAGCCCCCAACAGTCTTAGACGCAGAGTTCCCCGCCACTATCAAGTTTGGTGGGTCTAGTTGAATATTGATACGGGCCAATCAGGCGTTATCCAACTACTTCGCGACGAGTCGCGTGTTAAAGGGTTGAATATACGCGAAAGGCCACTTCCGAGCGGCGACCTTCTAGCCGAAGCGCTGCCGGATTCGAATGCCCACTTTGGTATCACTTTTCGCGGTGGAAAGGGCTGGCAAGGCATCCTTTGGGTCGACCTCGGAGAAACTCTTCAAATTGGACCATTCGAGGTCACGCCCGAAGATCAGGAAGAGATCGTGCAGATCGTCCACCTCGCCCTTCACGGAGGACTGATTGCGACCACGGCACGCGGCCTATTCGTGTCTCGTGGTTTAGCGCTCGAATTCAATGGATGCACTTGGTGGGTTGACCGGGGCGTCGCTGCACACCTTCCCCGATCGTTAGGGGATAGGCGGTTCGTTTCGGGAAATGCAGCTCTTCTCGACGTTGTACGAGAGGGCCGTCAGGTCCAGCCTCACCCGGGACCGGCCGGGATTAGATCCGTGATGCGCCTCTGGCGGTGGTACAAGAAACGGGCGCACACCCCGAGGATCCGCTGGTATCAGAACGAGGGGCACGGTGACGTGTGGCAAGAGGCCTCTTCCGGCTGGCTATTCTCCACCATATTAACTGGCTGGGGTGTTGAGGATATTCTCGCCGGGAAGTCATTGGGTGGGGCGGCTCTCAAGTTGGCGCTGGGAATACCGCTGTTGATTGTCATGATCACCTGGACGTTGCGCCCTATTCGCCCCAAGCGCGGATCCGGCGAAGACCACGTGGACGGGGGGTAAGGAGTGACTTGACGGCGGGCGATCGCGATCGTGCAGGAATTGAACCTCGCCCACGGCCCTTAGTGGATGCACGCCTGACACGCCCCCGGATGCACCAAAGCGCCTAAGCATGTAGGTCATGGGAGGCCCGTCGAAGTACTCCCAGGAGTTCCTGGAGCGTGCTGCCTGACTGGCTGCCGAGCAGCGGGGTGGTCTCCTGACCGGTAAGGTCGAGGGCGGGCCGCGGTGCCGTTGATGGCCGGAGTTGTCACAAGAGCTCGGCCCGGCAGGCTACTAGCGAGTAGGTCCAAGTTCGGTGAAGCGCACCATCAACACAGTATGGAGTCGATCATGAGCACGTCCTCCTCTCCGGCCGACCCGAGCACCCCTCAGGACGAGACCGCCCCCGTCGGCCCGAACCCCGGAAATGCCGGCGGATCGACCCTTCTCGGCGGCGGTGCTGCCGCCTCCGACCGGCACTCCCTGACCCTGGGGCCCAATGGGCCGCTCCTCCTGCACGACCACCACCTCGTCAACACCTTGGCGCACTTCAACCGCGAGAACATCCCTGACCGTAAGCCGCACGCGAAGGGCTCCGGAGCCTTCGGTGAGTTGGAGATCACGGGTGACGTCACGGCATACACCAAGGCGGCGGTGTTCGCGAAGGGTGCGAAGACCAGTGTCCTGGCACGCTTCTCAACGGTCGCGGGGGAGGCGGGTTCGCCGGACACGTGGCGGGACGTGCGCGGGTTCGCGCTGAAGTTCTACACCTCCGAGGGTAACTGGGACCTGGTCGGCAACAACACGCCGGTGTTCTTCCTGCGCGACCCGATGAAGTTCCCGCACTTCATCCGCAGCCAGAAGCGCCTGCCGGACAGCGGTCTGCGTGACCAGAACATGCAGTGGGACTTCTGGACGCTGAACCCTGAGTCGGCGCACCAAGTCACCTACCTCATGGGCGACCGTGGGCTGCCGCGGTCGTGGCGGTTCATGAACGGCTACGGCTCGCACACCTACATGTGGGTCAACGAGGCGGGTGAGAAGTTCTGGGTGAAGTTCCACTTCCACAGCGACCAGGGCGTCGAGAGCTGGGAGGGCGCCGACGCCGAAAAGATCGCCGGTGAGGACGCCGACTTCCACCGGCGCGACCTGTTCGACGCGATCAAGGGTGGGGACTTCCCCAGTTGGACGCTGCGGGTGCAGGTGATGCCTTACGCCGAAGCCAAGGACTACCGCTACAACCCCTTCGACCTCACCAAGACGTGGCCGCACGAGGACTACCCGCTCATCGATGTGGGCAGGATGACGCTCAACGAGAACCCCGAGAACTTCTTCGCGCAGATCGACCAGGCGTCCTTCGCGCCCTCGAATATCGTCCCGGGGATCGGCTTTTCCCCCGACCGGATGCTGCTCGCTCGGGTTTTCGCCTATGCCGACGCGCACCGCGCCCGGATCGGGGTCAACCACGACCAACTGCCGGTGAACCGGCCGATTGTGCCGACCAATGCCTACACCTTCGACGGCCCGATGCGCATCGAGCACGCTGGCTCCCAGGCGACCTATGCCGCCAACTCGACCGGACGTCCGTATGCCGACCACGACGGTGTTGCGGACGACGGCTGGGAGGCCGATGGCGAGATGATCCGGTGCGCGCAGACCCTGCGCCAGGACGACGACGACTTCGGCCAGGCGGGCATCCTCGTCCGCGAGGTCTTCGACGACGCCGCCCGGGACCGCCTCGTCACCACGGTCGCCGGGGCCTTGCTCCAGGACGTCAGCGCGCCCGTCCTCGAGCGGGCCTACTGGTACTGGTCCTCCGTCGACGCCAAGATCGGCAAGCGGATCAAGGCCGAGGTCGAGAAGGGCCAGGCCGACGGCGGGCCCGGCAACGACCCCGACAAGGCGGCCGCCAAGGAGCCGAAGGCAATCCGCGAGAGCAAGACGCACGCCTCCCACTGAGGACGCTGCCCGGATCGGTGGAGAGCACAGCGACGCAGGACGGCGCGGACGTCTGCGCCTGGCTGGGTGACGAGGCCAATGCGGCCAGACTGTATGCCACTCTCTTGCCGTACGAGCATCAGCACGTCATCGCCCACGCCCACGCGCCCTACCAAGGCCCCGTGGGCCTGGTTCTCGGCCGCGTGGCTCGATCGCTCGGCGACCTGACGGCGGCAGTGGAGCATCTGCGGTCCACGCTGGCCAGGGCCGAGGAGGTCCACGCCCCCCTTCAAAGGCGCACGCCCTCGCCGAGCTCGCCGCTCTTGAGCCAATCCACTCACGCGCTCGCCGTGAGCACGCTCACGGCGCCCTCGAACTGGCGCGGCGGTTGGGCCTGGCGCCGCTCATCGACCAGGCCAGCGCGCTGCTCGGGTCGGGCGAGGGAGACCTGGTGCTCACCGCCCGAGAGGCCGAAGTGACGGCGCTCGTCGCCCAGGGGATGAGCAATGCCGCCATCGCGCGGCAGTTCACCTTTTCGGAGCGAACCGTCGAGAATCACATCAGCAGAACCCTGTCGAAGCTCCATCTCACGTCGCGCACCGCCCTGGCGCTGTGGTACCAGCGGCGGTCGTAACTCCACTACGTCGTCCGGGATGACACCCGGAGTTGCGATACCGTCCTACAGCGGCTCAGCTGCCCAAAAGGCACTCAACCTTTCATGTATCCGATGGTAAGTTCTGGTTTATGAAAGATGGGTCGCCGGTGTTGTTGCCGCTGTTGCGGTCGCGGGCTCAGGGGGAGATTGTGGCGTGGATCGTGTTGCACCCGGATCAGGAGTTCTCGCTGGTGGAGATCGCCCGGGCGGTGGGGGTGTCCTCGCCGACGGTGATGCGGGAGGTGGACCGGTTGGCCGATGCCGGCCTGATCCGGGAGGTCCGGCGGGGGAATCAGCGGATGGTGCGGGCCGAGACTGACAGTGTGGTGTTCGCTCCGTTGGCGCAGTTGATGGCGGTGACGTTCGGGCCGGTCCCGGTGTTGCGGGAGTTGCTTGCCCCGGTCCAAGGGATCCGGGAAGCCCAGATCTATGGGTCGTGGGCGGCCCGCTACGCCCAGGCGCCGGGCCCGGTCCCCGGGGATATCGACGTGTTGGTCATCGGTACGGCCGACCCCGACGAGTTGGACGCGGTCGCGGCTGCGGCCACGCCGCGGCTCGGGCGGGAGGTCTCCATTCGTAGGGTTCGTCCGAAAGCGTGGGACGACGCTAAGGATGATGCGTTCAAGGCGACGGTGACTTCGCGGCCCATGGTCGCGGTGTTGCCAGCGGGTGATGGCGCGTGACGAGGTGGGCCACCGGCGCCGAACAGATCATGGCCATGCTCACCGCGGGAGAGCTCGAGCAGGTAGCGCCGTCGCCGCAGAACGCGGCACGTCTGCTGGCCGAGGCAGATAGGCACCTGCGGTCCGCCGCTCTGCTGGGTCCCGACGATCCGGCAGGTGCCTACGACATGTTGTATGCCGCTGCCCGCAAGGCGATGGCGGCCGCCCTGGCGGTGCAAGGGTTGCGGGCCACCAGCAAGGGCGGACACCTGGCGGTCCAAGACGCGGTCACCCACCAGTTGGGGGCCACCGGCTCGGTCGTGCGTCCCTTCGGTCGGCTCCGCCGGACCCGCAACGACGCGGACTATCCCCGCCTGGACAGCCCCGAACTGACCGTTGAGGATGTCCACGAGGACCTTCCCAAGGCGCGTCAGATCGTCAGCGCCATGACTGCCCTGCTTCCCCACCTGGCGCCCTGGCGCTAAGGGGTACGCGACTCTTCGGTCCACGATTGTCGGACCGGACGGCCGCGCGTCTACGGCGCAACCCGGCGACCTGCCTTGCGATTGGCAAACGGTCTCGCACCCCAGTCGCTCACGAACTGGCTGATGAGCTCCGATTCAACATCTTCGGGCTCCTGATCCAGCGTTTCGCGCCAAGCCACCAGCAACTTGTCGCTGTCGTTGAGCTGCCATATGTATCGCCCGCCCCAATGTCCCACTCGCTCGCCGGCTCCGAAACGCCGGAACTCGTCGAGCCGCGTGGCAAGCCCCCGCCGCCCGGTGACGCCCCTAGACGCCTTGCCGATGTACAGCAGCGCCGATCCTTCGACCCATGCAACCTGGAGGGCGGCTCGATCAATGGACGGGTCCTTCCCTTTGAACCGCCCAGCAGGGCTCGTGCCAAGGAACTCCGGTGCCCCAAGGTTCTCGCGCACTACGACGTACACCCCAGCCGCGCGAGGTACCGGCGCGAGCGGGAGCGCAGCGAACGTCACGAATCCGTTGAAACCGACCGAGGCAAGGCCATCGAGAGTCCAGTCCATGTCCTTAGTCTCCATCGACGAGTAGCGGCCGGACGTTGAGCCCAATCGCCGACTGCCCCTCCGGCCTTGTCGTCAGAGCAGTACTTGGGCTTTACGAGAACTGGAGTGGTGAACTGCCCAAGGTTTCTTGCCGCTCTCATACGGGTTGCGGCTCTCGGGTGAGGGTCGCGTGGTGGGCTGCTTCGTACTCGGCGGGCGAGATGTAGCCGAGGGTACTGTGCAGGCGGGTGGTGTTGTACCAGTCGACCCAGCCTGCGGTGGCGTACTCGACGTCGGCGATGGTGCGGTAGGGGCCGGCGTGGAAGACGTTGGTGCGGATGCACTCGGTCTTGTACAGCCCGATCACGCACTCCATGAGGGCGTTATCGTATGCGTCGCCGATCGAGCCGACCGAGGGTCGGCCGCCTTCGAGCTGGAGGTGCTCGGTGTAGCGGATCGCGGTGTACTGCCGGCCTGCGTCGGAGTGCCCGATCAGCTCGCCGGGCTCGATGGGGTGCCCTTCGCGGCCGCGCTGCCAGATCGCCATCTTCAACGGGGTCAGGACCAGGTCGGCGTCCCGGATGGTGTGCGCGTGCCAGGCGAGGATCTTCTGGGCGTACACGTCGACGACGAACGCGACGTAGGTCCATCCCGCCCACGTACGGACATATGTGAAGTCCATGATCCAGGTCCGGTTCGGGGCGGTCGCGGTGAAGTCCCGGTTCAGCAGGTCACCAGCGCGGGCGCCGTCCTTGGCGGGGATGGTGGTACGGATCCCCTTGCAACGGGTGACACCCCGCAGGCCAAGGGTTCTCATGGCCCGGTCAACCGACCCGGGCGAGGCATCCGGGAGGCTGCGGCGCACCAACACCGTCATCTTCCGCCGCCCGTACAGTCCTTCCGGGGTCAGCCGGCGAACCCCGTGGTCATCGACTCGCCACGCCAGCTCCCTGATCTTGCCCTCGACCTTGGCGTCCTCTATGACACGCTCAGGGACCGGCCGGTCGGCCTGGGCCCAGTGCCGGTAGGTCCGCGCGGCGACCTGACAGCCCTGCTCACGCAGGACCCGACATGTCGACACAGGCCGCGTGGCCCTCGGTGCGCAGCTCGTCCACGAACGCCACGATCACCGGTTGCGGGGGTCGAGTTCCCCCGCGAAGAAAATGGAAGCCCGGCGGAGGATTTCGTTGTCCTCCTCAAGGCGGCGGACCTTGGCCTTGAGCTCCTTGATCTCAGCCAGCTCCTCACTGGTCACACCCTGGCGCTGTCCACGGTCGACCTGGGCCTGGACCACCCAGCGACGCACCGACTCCTTCCCCACACCCTCACGGCGAGCCACAGCCTCAGCAGCTGCCGTCAGCGACGGGTACTCCGGCAGATGGTCAAGCACCATCCGCACACAACGCTCCTTGACCTTCGCATCGATCTTCTTCGGCATGAACTGCATCCTTCCAACTCAGAAAGACGCGGCAAGGAACCTTGGGCGGTTCAGTCCAGCTCATCGGCGAACTCGATGCCCTGATCCAAGCCCTGCCCGAGGAGCTTCGCCTCCAGCTGCGGCAGCACACGGTACGCGCCAGGATCAACGCGCTGGCGCGGATCGACACCAGCACCACCTCCGACCCGGTGGTCCGGCTGCGGCTGGAGCTGATCGAGCAGCGCACCGCCATGCTGCGGGACGTGCTGGCCCAAGACAAGGCGGCCGGAGCCGAGCTTGCCCGGCTCGTCAGCGAGAGCGGCTCCCACCTCTCGACCATCCCGGGAGTCGCCGCCAGGGCCGCCGCCGAGATCCTCCTCGAGACCGGGGACGTGCGCAGGTTCACCGAACCCGGCTTCGCTCGCTTCAACGGCACAGCCCCCATCCCGGCGAGCTCCGGCGAAGCCGGCGGCCCCCCTCGACGGCACCGGTTGAACCGAGGCGGCAACCGACGTCTGAACGCCGTCCTCCACCGCGCCGCAATGATCCAGCTCCGCTGCGACCCCCGCGCCCGACAGCTCTACGACAGCGCCCTGCGCAACGGCCACACCCGCCGAGAAGCGATGCGAATCCTGAAACGCCACCTCTCCAACGTTGTCTACCGGACCATGCTCCGCGACCTCCAACCCGCCACCGCTTGACATGAGAGCTTCAAGCGCCGCTCCCGCGTCGTGGGCATCTTCCCCAACGAAGCCGCCGTCATCCGCCTCATCGGAGCCGTCCTGGCCGACACCCACGACGAGTGGGCCACCGACGAACGCCGCTATCTTTCCGAAGAATCCATGGCCAAGATCGGCAAGACCGACAACAATGAGACTGTCGCCCTCACCGAGGGCTGACCGGTAGGCATCGATGAACTCAAAGCCCACCACTCCCCGGGACTCTTACGATCGGAGAACTCGAACTCGGGCGTCGACCCAACGAAGAACTCGCCGCCCGCTACCGCGCCTGGCTCACCGCGGCATGAGGCTTGACACGCAATAGGAGCATCAGACCCATGGCACGCGATGCACGCGGTGGGAAAGGTGACTGGAGGCGAAGATGGTAGATGACGGCAGCTCCTCGGTAACCAATACTGGTGACGACGGGGTTCAGCAAATTTTAGCCGACGAGTTCTTGGGTGGGCTGAACTTCCTTCCACCTGAGGATGAGGGGCCGCCAGACTTCGCTTTCGTACTCATGCGTCGGGGCTCTGGCACTGACGCCACATGGAGTTTTAGGTCGAGTTCTCCACCCAACATGCATGAGTTGCTGGGCGCTATGGAAGTTCAAGCCAAAATACTGAGGAATCGCCTAGTTTCGGACTGGGACCGAGACTGATGCTCCTTGCCGGGTGTTCCGGACGGCCACCGGCATCAGCCAGCTGCACACCATGACAAGCCACCACGTATCTGCCCCCTGGGCTGCGAAGAACTGCTCCGCCTATACCGTGGCAGCTCGCGAAGGCCAGGGCGTCCAGGCCGTGAGGTATACGCATTGAGAATCCCCGCTGGGCTTCGACGTCGTTGGATCAGCCCAGAAGGTGAAACGGGCTCGTCCCGTTGCTCGTGGTGACGGTGGAGTTACTCGCCAAACGAATGAGAGGTTGAAGTGAGTAAGAATCGCGGCAAAGACGATTTCGAGACTATCGAAATTGTCGTTGTGCTTTCCGCCAGGCGGAAGAAATGGAAGAAGTCGCCGGTGGGTTTTGTCGACGATGCGCTCCACCAGTCTCCCGATAGGTCATTCGATGTGGTCCAAGTCTCGCTCAAGTCCGTGTACGAGCGATTCGCAGTTGATGACGCCGACTACTGATTGATCCGGGCCCGGACTGCTGAGGTGGCCTGCCCGGGGATAGGCGTACTCGCTCTGACCTGAGTTGGGTCATTCGGCTTAGTGCCTTGCGGCAAGGCGATCAGTGACGAACTCGTCGGCGTCGTCGCAGGTCACGGGCCTGTCTCGGTCTATCCTTCGGCACCGACTCCCAGGCGGCAGGGGCAACTGCCGCCCCATGAGCCGGTCGACCACGAGCTTCTGGTGCCCTGCACAGACCAAACTCGCAGCCCAAGGCGCTGCTGAGGATCATCGAGGCTCGAATCGGCCCGAACTGAGCTCCGGCAGGCAGGCGAACAAGGCACCCGGGGCCTCCCGGCGAATGCGTGGGGAGGCTCCTTAGTGCCTTGGAGCGGCTTTCGCCAAGACATCGCTGCAGGTCAGGGCGCTGTCGAGATGAGAACTGCTCCTGGGTGACCCAACTCAGGTCTGACTGGACTTCTTGGTCACGGGGGCATGCTCCGGGTGTCGACCCCGACGAAGCTCCCTGATGGGCGACTCGTCCTGGGTCAGCGGCTCGATCCGTATCGCTCATTCGGCGGCCTGCGCCGCATCCTGGGCGGTGACGCCGTGCTTGAGAGCGCTTGGTTGGACCCTCACGCCGCGAAATGAGCCAGGGCGGCCCTGATGGCCTCGGACCGGCTCATCTCATGCTTCACAGCGGCAGCGTCCAGAGCCGCCAGTTCCTGGGCGGTCAGTCGGACCGTCACCACCTGCATCGGCTCGGCCCCTCGTCCGGGACGGCCCCGCCCCCGCCGCTTCAACTCCTCGACGTCGTAGCCGGCATCGGCTTCCTCCGCCCAGGTGCGGATCTGTTCCTCACTCACCATGGACCAAGCGTATTACGAAAATAGGGGTGGGGGTGGACCTTCCGACGAGATGGGCACTCGCGATTGGACGGGGAGGTCCGCTCATCGGCATGTGCGTGAGACGTGACGGCCGGGGGTCGCCACGTGCTCCGGCGCTCATAGCACTTGCTATCGTAGGGGGATGGACACAAGGTTGGCGGAGGTTGCTCGCACGAGCGATGCCGCGACTCGCCATGCCAGGAACGAACTGGTTCGGGCGGTGCGCGAGGCGGCCGCGGCTGGGATGACGCAGGCTCAGATTGCTGCCGAGATCGGGCGGAGCCAGCCGGAGGTGTCTCGGTTGCTGCGGTTCCACGGCACGACCCCCTTCGCGCGGAGGCTGCGTGCGGCGCGCGCCGAGGTCCTGCGGACAGTCGCGGAGGCCGGAGGCAGGGATGTGCGGGTGTTCGGTTCGGTGGCGCGCGGTGAGGACGACGAGGGGTCGGACGTCGACCTGCTGTTCGTCATGGGGCGGCCGCTCAGCCTGATGGAGCTGGGCCGGCTCGAGGACGAGGTCTCGGCCGTGGTCGGGGTGCCGGTCGACTTGGTTCCTGAGAGCTCCCTCCGACCTGCACTGCGTGACCGTGCTCTGGTCGAGGCGGTGCCGTTGTGAGACGCCAGGAGCCGACGCAGGTGCTTCAGGAGGCGATGGCGCACTTCGAGGTCGTGTCCGACTACGGATCGGGCGACCTGTCGGACCAGAAGACGATCGACGCGATCTGCATGCGGCTCTCGGCAGGGATCGAGGCGCTGTCCGCGCTCAGCGCCGCTGACCGCGAGGCGCTGTTTGGTGACGTCTGGAGCCAGATGTGGGGGATGCGCAACCGCATCGCGCACGGCTACCTCCTGGTCGAGCCGGCGATCGTGCGCAGCACTGTCGACCGCGATCTGCCGGTGATGATCGAGGCCGTCAGGGCAGCCATCGACGGATCCTCCTGAGTCCAATGGTCTAGGGAATCGCTGATGTTTGGCGTGTGAGGCTGGCCGGGCTCGTGGCGGGCTGGTTGTGGGGTGGAACGTGCACATGTGTTCCTCGATCGGGTGGATTTCGCTGGCCCGTAAGGGTTTCCGGGCAGGCTGCCGCCCGGCCGTCACCCCATCAGGGCGACGGCGCGAGCTCGCATCAACCAGTTCGCCGAGGCGAACAGCACGTTCAGGTGATTCCGGTTCTTGGCCAGGCCCCGATAGCGGGTCCGGACGAACCCGAAGTCGCGTTTGACGATCAGGAACGGATGCTCGACTTTCGCCCGGATCCCGGCCTGCCGAGACTGCAGCACCCGATCGAACGCTGGCAGCCCCGCCAGGCGGCTCTTGCGCGTGGCCACCTTGAACTCCACCCCAGCCAACGCCGCCCCACCCTCCTTGCCCGCCAGGGCGTGCGCGCCCTGATAGCCGGCATCGGCGTACACGACCTCGTCGTCATCACGGACCAGCTCAGGCACCTGGCTCAAGTCGGTGGCGTTCGCGCCGCTCACCGTGACCGCATGCACATACCCGCTCCCGGCGTCGACCCCGATGTGCGCCTTCATCCCGAAGTACCACTGATTACCCTTCTTGGTCTGACGCATCTCCCGATCACGTTCCCCGGCCGCGTTCTTCGTCGAGGACGGCGCGGCGATGATCGTGGCATCCACGATCGAGCCACCCCGCATGACCCACCCCTCCCGCTCGAAGATCTCCCCCTGCGCCGCCAGCAGCGCCGCACCAAGGCGGTGCTCCTCCAACAGATGCCGGAAATGCAGCAGCGTGGTCGCATCCGGCACCTGCTCTCTGGCGAAGTCCAACCCCATGAACCGGCGCATCGCATACGAGTCGTAGATCGCCTCCTCCACCCCCTCATCCGAGAGGGAGAACCACACCTGCAACAGATACATCCGCAGCATCGTCTCGATCGGCTTGGCCTTCCGGCCCCGCTTCCCCGGCCGATCCTGGAAATAGAACGGCTCGATCACCCCCACCCACTCCGCCCACGGAACCACCGCGTCCATCTGCTCCAAGAACGCCTCACGACGCGACACACGCCGACGATTCCCGTACTCGACATCCGTGAAACTAGGCTGATTCGCATCCACAACCCATCCTCCCGCGACCCCGCACCTCAGCCCCGAAGGCACCCCGGAACTCGCGTAAAAGATCAGCGATTCCCTAGCGTGGTTGGGGCGCCGGCTCTTCGTGCGGTAAGGCGGCGTCACGCCGTAGCAATCGATCCCGCGTCCCAGAAGTGGCGGCTTCTCCGCGAGTAGGTGCCGGAACGCGTCCGGGACGGAGTGGGCGTCGGCCCTCAGAGTTCTGAAGCTGGTGGGCTGTAGCCGGTTGGGGGCGGCGGCTCCGGTATGACGTCGAGCCTAGACCTCTCGTGCCTTGCCATATAGTCCGGCACCGGATTACATTGCAGTATGCCGCGGGCCCGCCTCTCGATCGTCTCCTCCATCGCCCTGATCACCCTGATCGCCTGCGTCGCCTGCTCGACAGGGACCTCGCCTGCACCCGAAGCGCCCTCGGTCCGCGCGACGATCACCGTGGGCAAGGGGCCGTGCGCCGTGGTCGAGGCGTTCGGCAAGGTGTGGGTCACCCTGCTGTCCAGCAGCGAGCTTGTGGCCATCGACCCCGCCACGAATGCGGTGGTCGGTCGCTACTCCATGGCAGGCCTGCAGCCCTGTGGCATCACCGCCACCGCGACCGCGCTGTGGGTCGGGGGTGGTGCGTCCAGCGTGGTCGAGGTCGAACCCGCGTCCGGGGCGATCAAGCGCACGGTGGTGGTCCCCGGACCGGTCTGGGATCTGCAGGCAGGCGCCGGGGCGCTCTGGGTGTCGCTGGGCGAACGGGGACAGCTCGTTCGCATCGATCCCACGAGCGGCACGGCGGGTGCGCCGTTCGAGATCGGGTCTCGTGGCTCGGGCGGAGCCGGGCGCATCGGCGGCCTTGCGGTCGCCGCGGACGGCGTTTACGTCGCGGACACCGACGGGCGCCGCATCGTGCACGTCGCGCCCACGGGCACGGCGCTGCTCGGCACCTGGCCGCTCCAGTATCGGCCCGCGTGGCTGGCTCTCGAGGGCGGCACGCTGTGGATCTCGTCGACCGACGATCACGTCCTGGCCGCTGTGGACACAAGCTCCGGGGCCGTCGGCGCCCCCGTGCCCGCGGGAGAGAAGCCGCAGGATCCCGGGGCCGGCGCCGGAGTCGCTTACGTCGCCGACGAGGCGAGCGGCAGGCTCACCTGGGCCACGGCAGCGGGCGCCCACGGCAGCGTCCCGCTCTCGGGGACGGGCTACTGGGTGTCCGAGGTGCTGGCAAGCGGCCTCTGGGTTCTGGACTTCGACGGCACGACGGTCGTGCGACTCAACCCCTCGCCGGCCGCCTCGCCATCCGCCTCGCCATCCGCCGCGCGGTCGACCCCGGCGGCCAGCGCCCGGGCCGACCTGGACAAGCTGCTGGAGCGACTGGAAACCTTGCACCCCAAGCCCTTCCACGGCATACCTCGATCCGAGTGGGTGAGCCGCCTCGAGAAGGTCAAGGCCGACCTGCCATCGCGCACTCCGCAACAGGCGCTCGTCGATGTCATGGGGTTGGTCGCCGCCCTCAGCCATGCGGGTCGCGACGGGCACCAGATCGTCATCCCCCTCGGGACCGACCCGATGCTGCCGGTCCAGGTGTTCGAGTTCACCGACGGTCTGTTCATCACCAACGCCCGGGACTCATCCCTGGTCGGCGCTCGCATCCTGGCCGTGGACGGCACGCCCATCGACACGGTGCTGAGCCGCCTCGAGCCGCTCGTTCCCCGGGACTCGCCTGCGTCGGTGCCGCTTTTCCGGCCGTTCTTCTTCCTCCGTGCTGAAGTTCTGCTCGGTCTGGGAGTCACCACCGCGAGTGATCGCGTGACCCTGACGGTGGAGCGTGCCGGCACCCAGCGCGACGTGGACCTCACCCCGATCCCGGCGGCGGAGTTCGCCGCCTGGGCCGGGCCGTTGGGCGTCATCCACCTGCCCGCGCACGACGGACTGCGGTACACCGACAAGTCCGAGCTGCTGCAGGTGGAACGCATCGGGACGAGCGTCTACGCACGGCTCAACGAGGTCCACTGGCCCTCCGCCGATGATCTCGCGCGCCTCAAGGCGCAACTGGCAAAGCCCGGCGTGCAGAGGGTGATCTTCGACCTACGCCAGAACCCCGGTGGCGACAATCGCACCTACTGGGAACTGGTGGATGTGCTGCGTACGGTCCCCGTTCCGCTGTGGGTGCTCACCGATCGCGCCACCTTCTCCGCCGCGTCCAACCTCGCCACCGAACTCGAAGCCCTGTCCACGGTGCGATTCGCCGGCGAGCCGATGGGTGGCGGGCTGAACTTCTGGGACGAGGTCGAGTTCATCAAGTTGGAGCACCAGCCGATTCCCGTTCAGGTGGGGCTCAGTACCGAGTACTTCGAGCGCAGCACCCCCGAGGACCCTCGGCTGACCATCGAACCGGACCTGCCCGTCGGCTACACCTCCGCCGACTACTTCGCGGCGCGCGATGTCCTGCTCGATCGGCTCCGCACCGGCTCAGAGGACTGAGCGATGGGCTGAGTGCTGGATGGCGTGGCGGTCCGAGTCCGTGAGACTCGTGCGCGGCGGACCGCTTCGCTGAGCTTCACCACCTCGCGCCGAGCCGCTTCCTCCCCGTCGGGCAACTCGGCGGCCACGGCCTGGAAAGCGGACTCGAACAGCACACTCGTCTCGCGGTGGACCCTGCGCCCGTTGGCGCTGAGCCAGACAAGCACCGAACGCTTGTCGCGCGGATTGGGTCCGCTGCGCAGATGCTCGCGGCGACGAAGGACCGCCATCCAGTCACTCACCGTTTGCGGCGGCATCCCGAGCTCGCGTCCGATCTCCCTGGGCGTGACCGGCTCAGCCTCGAAGATCGCGCTGTAAATGGCGTATTCGCTCGGGGTGAGCGGGGCGTCCGCGAGGGCCTCGGCGAGGAGCGACTCCACCTCGCTGCCGAGGCGGAAGATGTGAAAGAGGAAGGTCCGCCCGTCCTCACTACCCATGGCGGACAGCATAACCAGTCCGCCTCCGGACCGGTTGACGAGGTGAGAGCTGAACGTCCCCCCCCCCCCCCCCCCCCCCCCGCGGCCCCCCCCCCCCCCCGCCCCCGCGCGCCCCCCCCCCCCCCCCGGGGCCCGGCCCCCCCGCGCCCCCCCCCCCGCCCCCCGCCCCGCCCCCGCCCGCGCCGGCCCCGGGGGCCCCCCCCCGCCCGCCCCGGGCCCCCCCGCCCCGCCCCCCGCCGCCCGCCGGGGCGCGCGCCCCGCCCCCGCGGGCGGCCCCCCCCGCCGCCGCCCCCCCCCCCCCCCCCCCCCCCCCCCCCCGCCGCCCCGCCCCGCGCCCCCCCCGCCCGGGCGCGCCGCCCGGGCCCCCGCCCCGCCGGCCCCGCCCGCCCCCGGGGGGCCGCCGCCCCGCCGCGGCGGCCGGCCCCGCGCGCGGGGGCCGGCCGCCCCCCCCGGCGGCGGGGCGCCGCCCCGCGCCCCCGCCCGGCCGGCCCGCCGCCGGGCCGGGCCCGCCCGCCCCCCCCCGGGCCCCGGCGGGCCCCCCCGCCCCGCCGGGCCCCCGGCCCGCCCCCCCCCCCCCGCCCGGGCCCGCCCCCCCCCCCCCCCGCCCGCCCGCCCGCGCCCCCGCCCCGGCCGCCCGCGGGCCGGCCCCCCCCGGCCCCCCCGGGCCCCCCGCGCCCCGCGGGGCCCCCGCCCGCCCGCGCGCCGCGCCCCGGGGGGCGGCGGCCGCCCGCCGGGCGCGGGCCGCCGGCGCCGGGCCCCGCGGCCCCCCCGGCCCGCCCGCCCCCCCCCCGGCCGCGCCCGCCCGCGCCCCCCCGGCGCCCGCCCCGCGCGCCCCCCCCCGCGGCCCCCGCCCGCCCCCGCCCGCGCCCGCCCCCGCCCCCCCCCCCCCGGCCCCCCCCCCCCCGGGCGGCCCCCCCCGGGGGCGCGCGGCGGGGGCGCCGCCGGGGGGGCCCCCGGGCGGGGCCCCGCCCGCCGCCGGGCCGGCGCCCGCCCCGCCCCCCCCCGCCGGCCCCCGCCCCCCCGCCGGCCCCCCCCCCCCGCCCCCCCCCCCCCCCCCCCCCCCCCCCCCCCCCCCCCCCCCCCCCCCCCCCCCCCCCCCCGCCCCCCCCGCCCCCCCCCCCCCCCCCCCCCCCCCCCCCCCCCCCGCCCCCCGGCCCCCCGCCCCCCCCCCCCCCCCCCCCCCCCCCCGCCCCCCCCCCCCCCCCCCCCCCCCCCCCCCCCCCCGCCCCCCCCCCCCCGGGGCCCGCCGGCGCCCCCCCGCCGGCCCCCGCCCCCCCCCCCCGCCCCCCCGCCCCCGCCCCCCCCGCCCCGGCGGCCCCCCCCCCCCGCCCCCCCCCCCCCCCCCCCCCCGGCCCCCCCCGGCCCCCCCCGCGCCAACCGCCCCCCCCCCCCCCCCCCCCCGCGGGCCTGGCCCCGAACGTGCTCCCTAGGGGTCTCCGGCGGTCCGCCCGGCGCGACGCGCGCGGGCATGAAATCCAAGGGCACCGGGTCCCGTTGGCCGGGGCAGAGAGGGATCGCCTCCGCTCCACCTCAGCGAACGGGAGGCGCCGGACACCGTTGCAATAACGTTATAGAACGGGTCTTGGCGAACGCTAGGCGCATCTATAACGTTATTGATAGCCCTCCCACGGGACTCGTGGGCCCGAGCAGTGTGGCCGGTTCCGCTCCGCCCGAACACTCGGGGGTGGTGTCACAACCCGTGGCATCGTCAGGTCCGCGAAGGTGAGTCACCGCCACGCGTGCGGCGAAGGAGGATCTGTGAAACCCATCTACCGAGGTCTAGCCCGGGTGAGTGTCGCGGCCATGATCGGCACGACGCTGCTCGCAGGATGCGCCAAGAGTGAGAACACGAGCACGGGATCCACGTCCGGCAACTCCGCCGGGCAGCAGACGGTGGCCGAGCCGAGCGCCGGCGCCGGGGAGGGATGCACCCTGCAGTCCTACGGTGCGACCAAGATCGACCTCAAGAACGCCATCGTCGGCTTCTCGCAGTCGGAAAAGGAGGCGAACCCGTTCCGGATCGCGGAGACCCAGTCGATCAAGGACGAGGCTGCCAAGCTGGGCATCAAGAAACTGCTCGTGACCAATGCGCAGTCCCAGTTGCCCAAGCAGATCAGCGATATCCAAGACATGCTCGCCCAAGGGGCACAGTTCATCATCGTGGCCCCCCTGAACTCCAGTGGTCTCGAGCCCGCGCTAGCGGCGGCCGCTGCCAAGAAGGTCCCGATCCTCACCATCGACCGCAAGCTGACCGCCAAGCCATGCAAGGACTACCTCGCCTTCCTCGGCTCCAACTTCGTCGAGCAGGGCAAGCGTGCCGCCGACGCGATGATCAAGGCCACCGGCGGGACGGGTAAGGTCGCGATCCTTCTCGGTTCCTCGGGCAACAACGTGACGACGGACCGCACGAACGGGTTCGTCGACCAGATCAAGGCCAAGGCGCCCGGCCTGACCATCGTTGCCCAGCAGACCGGCGAGTTCGCTCGCGACAAGGGCCAGCAGGTGATGGAGCAACTCATCTCCAGCCAGCCGGACATCACCGCTGTGTATGCGGAGAACGACGAGATGGCGCTCGGCGCCGTGACGGCTCTCAAGGCAGCCGGCAAGAAGCCCGGGACGGACGTCAAGATCGTCTCGATCGACGGGACCCGCAACGCGGTTCAGGCGATCGTCGACGGTACGATCAACGCCGTCATCGAATCCAACCCGCGTTTTGGACCCCTCGCGTTCAAGACGGCGATGGACTTCTACTCGGGTGTGGCAATCCCTGAGAACGTCATCATCTCCGACCGTGAGTACGACTCCAGCAACGCCAAGACGTCGCTGGACAGCGCCTACTTAGAGCACTCACTATCGGGTGGCGGCGGCGCGGGCGCGCCGCCGCCACTCCCTCTGCGAGAGGTGGAACTGCATGACCATCGGGACCGGCCCGGTTCTTGAGCTCGTCGGCGTGACGAAACGCTTCCCCGGGGTCCTCGCGCTCGACGACGTCTCGGTGTCCTTCCAGCCGGGCAGGGTGCATGCCCTTGTCGGGGAGAACGGCGCGGGCAAGTCGACCCTCATCAAGGTCCTCACGGGCGTCTATGCACCCGACCACGGACAGCTGCGCCTGCACGGTTCGCCGGTGCACTTCACCAGCCCCCGGCAGGCGCAGTCGGCTGGCATCTCGACGATCTATCAGGAGGTCAACCTCATCCCGTTGATGAGCGTGGCCCGCAACCTCTTCCTCGGCCGCGAGCCCCTGACCCGATGGGGGTTGGTGGACTTCTCGGCGATGTACGCGGCATCTGACCGCCTGTTGCGCGAGTTCGGCATAGACGTCGACGTCCGCGCTCCCCTACGCACGCTGGGGCTGGGGGCCCAACAGATGGTCGCGCTCGCCCGCGCCGTCAGCGTTGAGGCGAGCGCCGTCGTGATGGACGAGCCGACCTCCTCCCTCGAGGCCACCGAGGTCGAGACTCTCTTCGGCGTCGTCGACGCCCTCCGCAAACGAGGTGTGTCGATCGTCTACATCAGTCACCGGATCGAGGAGCTCTACCGGTTGTGCGATGACGTCACCGTCCTTCGGGACGGCCGGCTGGTCCACCACGGACGACTCGCGGACCTGAGCCGAATCCAGCTCATTTCGCTCATGCTCGGCCGGGAGACCGGCCAGGTCGAGGCGGCCGGTCGCACGACCTTCTCCGAGCGTCGTCGGGTGGCCCAGGGGGAGCCGGTCCTCGTCGCCACACGTCTCAGCCGTAGTCCCGTGCTCAACGAGGTCTCGGTCTCGGTGCGCCCCGGTGAGGTCGTCGGGCTGGGTGGCCTGATGGGTTCGGGGAGATCGGAGACGGCCAAAGCGATCCTCGGCGAGATCGCCCTCGACTCCGGGAGTGTGACCGTGCGTGGCCGGCGGGTCCCTCGACACAGTCCGCGAGCGGCCGTGAAGTTGGGCATTGGCATGCTGCCCGAGGACCGCAAGGCCGAAGGGATCATCCCCGGTCTCTCGGTCCGGGACAACATCGTTCTCGCCGCGGTGCCGCGCCTTTCCAGGGCAGGCCTGGTATCTACATCCGAGGCGGACCGGCTCGTTGCGGGGTTCATGGACAAGCTGCGGATCAAGGCATCCGGCCCCGACCAGTTGGTGTCCCAACTCTCCGGCGGCAACCAGCAGAAAGTCCTCCTGGCCAGGTTGCTGTGCCTGGACCCCAGCGTCCTGCTCCTCGACGAGCCGACCAGAGGCATCGACGTAGGCGCCAAGGCCGAGGTCCAACGGCTCGTCGACGAACTCGCCGACAGCGGCCTTGGCGTCATGCTCATTTCTTCCGACCTCGAGGAGCTCGTCGAGGGCGCGGACCGGATCGTCGTCCTGCGATCCGGCTCGGTGGTCGAGGAGCTCGCGGGTGACCAGGTGAAGGAGGACCGGCTGGTCGCCGCGATGGCGACCGCTGGCCTGGCCACGGACCCCAAGGGAGACCCGCAATGACCGCTCTCGCCGATTCGCTACGACGCCTGTCCCGGCCGACGTCCCGGCAGCTGCAGGACTACGGGGTGTATGCCGCCGTCGTCCTGATCGTCCTGGTCAATGTCGCCTTCACCCCCAACTTCCTCGATGCGGGGAACATCCGCACGCAGCTTCTGCAAGTCGCGCCGGTGGTCATCGTTGCGCTGGGCATGGCCCTGGTGATCGGCACCGAGGGGATCGACCTCTCCGTCGGTTCGGTCATGGCGCTCGCCGCTGCGGTGCTTCCCCTCTATCTCGGCTATGGCCTACTCCCCGCCCTCCTCATGGTCCTCGTCGTCGCCGCGGCCGTTGGAGTGGTGAACGGCTACCTCCTCGCCGTCGCCGGCCTGCAGCCGATCGTCGCCACATTGGGCATGCTCGTTGCCGGCCGCGGACTAGCCCTCGTCATCGCCGACGGGCAGCTCAAGCAGGTCGGCAACGAGGCGCTGCTCTCGATCGGCAGTGCAGACGTCGGCGGCGTACCCGTCATCGTGCTCGTCACGCTCGTCGTCGCGGGAGCGATCGGGGTCCTCGTCCACCGCACCACCTTCGGCCGGCAGTTGGTGGCGGTCGGGGGCAACCGTGCGGCGAGTCGGATGGCCGGACTCCCCGTGGTCCGAATCCTCGTGACCACGTATGTCGTGTGTGCCGTTCTCTCCGGGGTGGCGGGCGTGCTGGCCACAGCCCGGCTCACCGCGAGCGACCCCTCGGCGATCGGCCAGTTGATGGAGTTGTCGGCCATCACGGCCGTCGTTGTCGGTGGCACGCCGCTGTCCGGCGGCCGGGTCAGGGTTCTCGGGACGGTGGCCGGTGCGCTTCTCATGCAGCTTGTCCGGGCCACGTTGATCAAGCACAACCTGCCGGATTCGACGGCACAGATCATCCAGGCCGCGATCATCCTCGGGGCTGTCTACGTCGCCAGGGAACGGAGCTCACGATGACTCTTGTGGGTGCACCGAGGGAGGCACACAGTCGGGCCGCGACCCGTCCCACCGCCTCGCGGCAGCGGCTAGCCGGAGTGCTGCAACGTCACGGTGGGATTGCCGTGCTCGCGCTGTTCAGCGTCGTGGCTGCGGTGCGTTTCCCCGCCTTCGGCACTATCGACAACGTCCACAATGTCGCGATCCAGTCCGCTTTCCTCGCGATCATCGCGCTCGGCATGACGTTCGTCATCATTTCGGGTGGGATCGACCTGTCGGTGGGGTCGGTCTTCGCGCTCGGCGGGGTGCTCGCGGCATACGGGTCGCAGTTCGGGGTGATAGTTGCTTTCGTTCTGCCCCTGGTCGTGTGTGGCGCGATCGGTCTGGTCAACGGGCTCCTCGTCGCGCGGGCCGGGATGCCGCCGTTCATTGTCACGCTCGCCAGCCTGCTCGGCGCCCGGGGGCTGCTGCTCGCGATCACCTCCGAGGGGGCAACGACCTACCTTGTCCCCGAAGGCTCGCTCTTTGGGCGCATCGGTCAGGGAGCGTTCCTCGGGTTCGGCTACCCCGTGTGGATCGCCGGCGCCCTCGTCATTGCCGGCAGCATTGTCCTGCAACGAACCCGCGCCGGACAGGCCGTTTTCGCGCTCGGAGGCAGTGAGGAGGCTGCGAGCCTCATGGGGCTTACCGTGACCCGGGTGAAGACGCAGGTGTACGTGGCCAGCGCCCTGCTGGCTGGTCTGGCCGGGGCGCTCAACGCAGCGCGACTCTCCTCCGGCGTGACTATCCTCGGGGTCGGATTGGAGCTGGATGCCATTGCGGCCGTCGTCATCGGGGGCACACTCCTCGTCGGGGGAGCCGGTTCGGTCATCGGGACTCTCAGTGGCGTTCTGCTCCTCGGGGTCATCCAGAACGTCATCAACCAGATCGGAACGCTCAACTCTTCGTACCAGTCCGTGGTGAGCGGTGCGCTCCTGGTGGTCGTGGTCCTTGTCCAGACCCAGTTGAGCCGCACCCAGAGGTTGCGAGGATCATGACGACCCCGATCGAGAGGATGGTGAGCCGTGGGCGTCAGCCTGCGTGACATCGCCCTGAGGGCAGGTGTGTCCGTGGCGACGGTCTCCAACGTCGTCAACGGCTATCGGCCGGTCGCGGCAGCGACGAAGGTGCGCGTGCAGGAGGCCATCGATGAGATGGGTTACAGCCCTAACCTGTCGGCGCGCCACCTTCGCCGCGGGCGGACAGGGTTCATCGCCTTGGCGATCCCCGAGCTGAACAACCCGTACTTCGCGGAGCTGGCCGACGTGGCGATCGCCGAGGCAGCTCGGCACGGCTACACCGTGCTGCTCGACAGCACCAACGGAGAGCGCGAAAGGGAGCTGGAAGTCGTCCACGGTCTGCGAGCCCAAATCGTCGACGGCCTCATCTTCAGCCCGGCGCAGCTCGGTCCTTCGGACCTCTCAGACCGGCGCGACAGCGTGCCGCTCGTCCTCGTTGGCGAGCGGATCCACGACGTCGCCTACGACCACATCTCCATCGACAACATCGCGGCGAGCCGCGTGGCGGTCGAGCATCTTGCGTCATTGGGCCGACGCCGGATCGCATTCGTGGGCGCCCAGGACTCCGACCGCCAGCCCGCGGGCCTGCGCCTCCAGGGCTACACCGAGGGCGTGCACGCGGCCGGTCTCACGGTTGACCCGAGACTCGTGGTGCGGACCCCGGGCTTCGACCGAGCCGACGGGGCCGACGGCGTCGCGCCTCTGCTGCGTGGGTCCGATCCACCTGACGCCGTCTTCGCCTACAACGACCTCATCGCTGTCGGGGTCATGCGCAAGGCCTACGAGCTGGGCCTGCGTGTTCCGGACGACTTGGCGGTGGTCGGCTTCGACGACATCAACGAGGCCCGCTTCACGACTCCCTCGCTGACGACGATCGCGCCGGACAAAGACGTCATCGGCAAACTTGCCGTCACCGCACTCGTCTCCCGCCTCGAAGGAGAGGACAACGTGCCGCGCGAATACGAGGTGCCCTTCCGTCTCGTGGTGCGCGAGAGCACGGTGGGCGCCGCGTTACCCGAGGAGGAGCCGGGTGCGTGAGGGATGGACCTCGGTGTCGCCGGAGGATCGAGCCGCCGGCGCCGGCGGCTACCGGTTGGCAGCGGGAGACCTAACCGTCGATGTCCTCGAGCAAGGCGCCACGATCCAGCGGCTCTTCGTTCCCGACGCTGCCGGCCACGTGCGGAACATCGTTCTTGGGCACTCTGGACCGGGTGACTATCGACAGTCCACGGGCTACCTCGGGGCCGTGGTGGGGCGCTATGCCAACCGGATCGCGGGAGGCCGGTTCGAGCTCGACGGGCGGCAATGGGTGCTCGCTGCGAACGAGGGCACGACGACGCTGCATGGAGGCCCCGATGGCTTTGACAGGCGCCTCTGGACGGTCCTGGAGGTTCAGGGCGACCGGCTAACCCTGCAGCTGGTCAGCCCGCACGGTGACGGCGGGTTTCCCGGGCGGTTGGTCGTCACGGTGACGTATGCCGTGTCCCCGGATCGGCTACGGATCGACCTGTCCGCCACCACCGACGCACCGACGGTGGTCAACCTAACGAACCACAGCTACTTCAACCTCGACGGCGAGGATGCCCCGACGATCCACGAGCATGCCCTCCAGGTCGCCGCCGAGAGTTACCTCCCCACGGGGCCGGACGGCATACCCACGGGGGAGGTGGCCTCGGTCGAGGGGACGCCATTCGATCTTCGGGAGGCGCGCGTGCTCGGTGAAGTCCTCCGGGCGCCGCACCCCCAGATCGCCGCTGCCGGCGGGCTGGACCACACCTTTGTCGTCCGGGGGTCCGGGATACGCGAGCATGCCGTGCTCACCTCGGCCCGGACCGGGCTGCGGCTCGCGGTCAGCAGTGACCAGCCGGGGATCCAGGTGTACACCGGCGACCACCTGCAGCCGCTGCCCGTCGGCACGTCCGGCCGCAGCTACCTCCCCGGGGCCGGAGTGGCCCTCGAGACCCAACACTTCCCGGACAGTCCTCACCGGCCGGAGTTCCCGTCGACAGTCCTGCGCCCCGGGGAGACGTTCTCCACAACAACCATCTGGGACATCACGGCGGCCGGCTAGCCCAACGCCAGTCCTCCCGGCACCCGACCCGCTGCCAAGGGCAGCTCAGGTGCTCGGCGTGTGGAGACAACACACCCAGTTGAGGCCCGGTCACCGGGTCGGGCGCTCCATGCGGTTCTCCGGGGATTCGCCGGGAGCCAGTCCCTCGGGCACACCGGTGTCGACGAACCCCGCCCGTTCATAGGTACGCCGGGCCCGGACGTTGTCGCTGCGCACCATGAGGTAGGTCGATCGCCCCTGCTCCGCGGCCCAATCAACCACCGCGTCGATGAGCTGCCGGGCAACCCCCAGACCGCGGGCTTGCGGCGCCACCCACATCGAGATCAATTCGACCCAGTCCTCGCCGGTTGGGTTCCCGCTGACCACCCCGAGCACCTCGCTCCCCTCCTGCGCAACCAGGGTCAGCGGCACCCGCGTCAACCGCGACCGCCAGCGCTCGGCCGGCGCCTCGACCCAGTCGGCGTGCCGCGACCCGAAGGCCTCCGGCGACTCGGCCAGCGCCTCTAACCGGACCTCGCGAAACCGTTCCCAGTCCTCGGGCCCGAGCCGGGTGATCTCCATCAGCGGAACCTATCAAGCACAATGACCGTATGACGGCCGCGTCCCTCCCCGCTGACCCTGCCGCGCGTCTGGAGCTGGCTCGCGGAGTGCTTGCGGCCCAGCCGTTCTCGCGGCTTCTCGGGGCCGAGCTGGCCGCGTTCGGTGACGGGCACGCCATACTTCGGCTCCGGATCGGAGAGGAGCATCGGCAGCAGTTCGGCCTCGTCCACGGCGGTGTCTACGCCTACCTCGCCGACAACGCGCTGACCTTCGCCGCAGGCTCGGTGCTTGGGCCGGCAGTGCTCACGGAATCGGTGAGCGTGACCTACCGGCGGCCGGCCCGTGACGGAGTGCTCGAGGCCCGCGCGCGTGTCACCGAGCACACCGAGCACCGGGCGGTCTGCGCCGTGGAGATCGTGGTCGTGGACGGCACCGGTGCCTCGTCTCCCTGCGCCGAGGCGAGCGGTGCCGTCCGCGTGACCCAAACCTCCTAGTACACCCCGAGGGTCGCGGTCGCCGAACCCGTGGCGTGGTTGCCGGCGGCGTCCTTGAGGAAGAACTCGGGGGTGAACGTCACCGGAGCCACCGCACCCGGGCCACGGCTGGCACATGCCGAGCCGATGCACGATCCAACGATCGTCGAGGTGATCCTGGTCCCGGCAGCGTTGAGGCTGAGGGTGGCGTCCGGATAGGTGGCCTGACCGCCGTCGAGGGTGATGTAGTTGTCCGAGCCCAGGTCGAGGGTCGAGGAGAGCCCGACGATGTTCATGCCGTCGTTGCCGACACCGGCGACATCGAACTGCTTGACGTTCGCAGCCAGGACGGTAGCCGGGTCGATCGGCTCGGAGAAGGTGACGGTGAAGGTGTCACCGGGCTCCATGACGCGTGGTGTGCCGGCGACGTCTGCGCTCGCCAGCGAGACCGGGACCGGCCCCATTCGGTCGAGCGTCGAGGTCGCGGCAAACGAGGCTGCGTCGCCCTCGGCGTCCACCACCCCATCCGGTCCGGCAGCAAGCGCGACCGTGAGCGAGGCCGCGGCCGTGTCCAGCGGGCCGGAACCCTCAAGGATGTCGATCGCCACCCGGCGACCGACCGCCGAGACATCGCTCACGGTGGACCCACTCGGCAGTCCCTGAATGGTCCAGGGAACGATGCACGGCGCGGTGCACGTCACGTCGTGGGAGAAGGTCGCGAGGATGCGGTCGAGGCGGCCGTTGCTGTCCATGTCGAGGGCCTCGATCTTGCCCAGGACCGGAGTGGCGGTGAAGGGCGTGGAGATGGGTGCGCTCACCTCGCTGAGTGGTCCGGTGTTGACCCCGTCGCTGGCTCGCACGGCATACGTGTGGGTTGTCCCCATGGGGAGGTCGTCGTCGGTGAACTCCACCGTGCCCGACGCGGCGGTGCTCGTCACGGTACCGATCGGAGTCGCGCCGCCGTCGCGGTAAATCGAGTACGTGAGGGAGTTTGCGATCGCGTCGGTCGCCGGCGCGAATTCGATCGTCGCCGAGGTGAATGTCGTCGAGACGGCGCTCGGTGTCCCCGGCGCCGTGGGCGGCTGGGTGTCGTTGGCCTCAGTGAACACGGCGAAGTGGTTGCGGTCCTGTCCGCCGACGATGGTGAAGTCCCCGCCGATGGCAAGGTTGCGCCCGCGTCCGTCGATGGCGAAGACACCGAGAGCCGAGTTGATCCGCGAGAACCAATCGATCCGGGCCCCGGTGACTGGGTCGAGGGCGACGAGCTTCTTGGTCTCGATGCCCACCCAGCTATCGAAGTGGCCGCCGACATAGACGACCCCGTTGAGCGCGTGCACCGATTCGGCGTCGCCGTCGCCGAAGGTGACCCACTGGTTGGCGCCGGTGGTCAGGTCGAAGGCGAGCGCGTGACCACCCGAGCCGCCGGCCGCGGTGAACACCTGGTTGCCGACGACGTCAATGTCGAACGTCTCATACACCGGGCGCGGCAGGAAGTTCGCCGACGGAGCCCCGGTGGTCGGGTCGAGGGCGCTGAGCCGGCGATGTGCGGTGAGGCCGTTGATCGAACCGAACAAGCCACCGACGAGGATCCGGCCGTCGGGGGCGGAGGACATGTCGTGAATGACTTCGTTGGCCTGCGGGACCCAGGTCGGGTCCAGGGCGCCGGTGGCTTCACTCACGGCCGCGAGTCGCATCCGCGGGATGGTGTTGACGTTGAGGAAGCGCCCACCGAGGTAGACCTTGCCGCCGCGGACCTCCAGGGCCTCGACCCGTGAGTCCGGCTTCGGCGCCCAAGAGCTGTCCAAAGCCCCGTTCGTGGTGGACAGGGCAGCGACTTTGGGACGGGACTTGTTGGCGACCTTGGTGAAGTCGCCGGCGATGAAGATCCGCGTGCCGTCCGAGCCCAAGGCGAGGTCGTGGACGGTCTTGTTGGGGTTGGGCGCCCAACTACGGGGGCTACCCGTCGCCGCGTCGAGCGCGACGAAGTTGACTCGCGGCAGGGTCTGCTTGCCGTCGGGGCTCGTGGCCTGCGTGAAGGTGCCACCGAGATAGATCGTGTCCGCCGTGTGCAGGATGGCATTGACCCGCCCGTTGACCCCCCAAAAGGTGTTCGGGGTCGTCGTGGGCACAAGGCTGAAGGCAGGAGCAAGACCGGCGAGGCTCAGCGCCCCGACAGCCAATCCAGTGAGTGTCCGTCGCATAGTGAAACCCTGTTTCGCAGTACGTGCCCCGGGTGAGGACCGGGATCATCAGGCAGGAGATGATGGCCGTGCTGGTGATACACGGTGCTGCTCCGGACGCCGATGCGCAACCCCTTTGTCCAGATTTTCTTTGCGTGCCCTTAACATTCCGACGCATGGCCAATCTGGCTTCCGGGCGGTACCCTTCTTACCCTCCTGGGAGTAACCTCGCGGTCACTCGGAGCCGGCGACTCCGGCTTCCGCGTCGCGTGCGCGGTCCAGGGCCTGGCGGTAACGCTCCCGCAGTCGCGTGGTCACCTCGGAGGGGGTGTAGGTGCCGGTCGGCCGTAACCCCCGGGCCGCGACGGTGCCGGTGGCGACAAGTCCGGCGAGGGCGCCGAGGCCGAGGATCTTGGCGAGGCGTGAGCGCGACGGCATACGAGCAAGGGTAGGCACGCTCGGGCACACTGGGCGACCATGGCGACCATGGATGTCGAGTCGGTGATGTCCCTCGAGGACGGCCTCGCGCTTGCGCGCACCGGGGATCTGTGGCTCTTCCGCGGACGCACCCTGGTCAACAAGGCCATGCATGCCGCGACGAACAGCCCGGTCAACCATGTCGGGATGGCGGTCGTCGTCGACGATCTGCCGCCGATGTTGTGGCACAGCGAGATCGGCCGCTCGATGCGCGACGTCTACTCCGGGCGGCATCACCGCGGGGCCCAACTCCACGACCTGCGCGAGGCGGTGCAACGCTGGCAGGTGCGCTACCAGCAGCGGGCGTTCCTCCGACAACTCGAGCCGGAGGCCTCCGAGGCGGTCCTCGACGCGGCTCTGCTCTCCATCGGTCGGCTCGATGGCGTCGGCTTTCCGTCGTACGCCCGGCTGGCCCTGCGGTGGCTCGGCGGCCGCGACGGGCACCTGTCCCTGCGCGATGCCGCCCGACAGCGCGAGCGACCACTCACGGCATACTGCGCCGAGGTCGTCGGGGCGACCATGGAGGAGATGGGCATCCTCTCCCCGGGCGCCCCGCGTTCCTGGTACGACCCAGGTCGCTTCTGGAGTGGGGACACCCTGCCGCTCGAACCCGGCTGGTCGTATGGCGCCGAGATCGAGGTTTCCTCGTAGTAAACTCGACGATATACGGTACCGTGAGTATCGGACACCTGCGGTCGGCTCGGCCGAGGCGGGACGTCCGGGACAACGCACCGGCTCCTCCACGAAGGGTTTCGACTCCGTCATGGCTTCCCCCTCCCTCGCCGCTCGTGGGCAACGGCTGGGCCTGCGGGCCATCGCCAAGCTCGGCGGCCTGAGTGCCATGGCCGACCCGCGGGTCCGTGCCACCGTCGAGAGGCTCCTCGCCGGCGCAGCCCACCAGGGGTTCCGAGCTCAACTCGTGGCCGGGCGGGCGTTCGCACCCAAGCCGGGGTCCGGGGCCGCGGTTCGCACCGAGCCGGTTCGCCCACGAGGCCTCTTCGACCTCACCCCGACCGAAGACCAGGCGATGCTCCAGGCCGCCGCCAAGGAGCTCGCCGACGAGGTCTTGCGGCCCGCCGGAGCGCAGGCCGACACCGGTCGCGCCGTGCCCGCCACCGTGCGCGCCGCCGCCGCCGAGATGGGACTGCACGTGCTCGGCGTGCCCGTCGGGCTCGACGGCATTGCCGAGGAGGCCTCCGCGGTCGCCTCGTGTCTTGTTGTCGAGGAACTCGCCCGAGGAGACCTGGGGCTCGCCGTGGGGCTGCTCGCCCCGGCAGCTGTGGCCACTGTCCTCGCGGCCTACGGGTCGCCGGGACAGCAGGCGACCTACCTCCCGCACTTCACCGGTGAGGCCCCCGTGCCGGTTGCGGCTCTCGTGCTCCAGGAGCCGCAACCTCTCTTCGACGCGCTCGCCCCACGAACCACCGGCCGAGTCACCGGCGACCGGATCGTGCTCAACGGCACGAAGGCCCTGGTGCCCGGGGCCGACAGCGCCGAGTTGCTCGTGGTGTCTGCGCTCGTCGACGGCGAACCACGTCTTGTCATCATCGAGGCGGGGGTCGACGGGCTCTCTCACGAGGACGACCCAGCCATGGGCATCCGGGCCGCGCGCACCGGACGGCTCATCCTTGAGGACGTCACAGTGGCGCGCTCGGCCCTCCTCGGCACCACGCAGGACCACGCCGACGTCGTGCGCCGGGCCCGGCTCGCGTGGAGCGCGGCCGCCGTAGGGGTCGCGCAGGCCGCCCTCGACCAACTGGTCCCCTACACCACCACCCGGAAGGCATTCGGTGAGCCGATCGCGCACCGACAGGCGGTGGCCTTCGCGGTCGCGGACATCGCCATCGAACTCGAGGCCCTGCGTCTTGTGGTGTGGAAGGCCGCGGCCCGGCTCGATGCCGGCACGGATGCCGCCGACCTCGTCGCCAAGGCCCGCGCCCTCGCCGCGACCCACGGCGCCATGATCGGATCACAGGCCGTTCAGCTTCTCGGCGGGCACGGCTTCGTCAAGGACTGGGATAACGAGCGCTGGTACCGCGACCTTCGCGGTGCCGGTCTCCTCGAGGGCGTCCTGGTCGTCTGAGCCCGCGACATCCGGCACACGACATACGAACGACATACGAACGAATCGAAGGGTGCCACAGACATGATCGACCTCGAGGTTCCTCACCGACTCGCGCCGCTCCTGGAGCAGGCCCGCGGCATGGCCGAAGAAGTCTTCCGCCCGATCTCGCGCAAGTACGACCTCGCCGAGCACGAGTATCCGCGCGAGCTGGACCTGCTCAGCGCCGTCATCGACGGGATATCCCGCAGCGGGGTCGGCGAGAGGGCCGGCGCCGCCGCCTCCACCCGCGCCACCCCCGAGGACGAGCCGACCGGCCATAAGGTCCAAGGGGTGGGCTCCGGACGCAACGAGCGCCCCGGTGGCGCCACCCGCAACGGCGCGAACCTCTCCTCCGCCCTCTCCATCCTGGAGACCTGCCGCGGCGACGTCGGCCTCACCCTCTCCATCCCCCGGCAGGGGCTCGGCAATGCCGCCATCGCGGCCGTGGCCAACGAGGAGCAGAAGGCGCGGTACGGCAACCGCTGGGCCGCGATGGCGATCACCGAACCGGACGCGGGCTCGGACTCCGGCGCCATCCAGACAACCGCGACCAGGGACGGGGACGACTACGTCCTCAATGGCGAGAAGATCTATGTCACCGCGGGTGAGCGGGCCGAGCTCGTCGTCGTCTGGGCCACCCTCGACCGCTCCCTCGGGAAACAGGCGATCAAGCCCTTTGTCGTCGAGCGGTCCAACCCGGGGATGAAACTCGTCCGGCTCGAGCACAAGCTCGGCATCCGGTCCTCCGACACCGCGGCCTTCCACCTCGACAACTGCCGGGTGCCCGCGCGCGACCTCCTCGGCGACCCGGAGATCCGCATCGAGGGCGGGTTCGGGGGCGCCATGCAGACCTTCGACAACACCCGGCCCCTGGTCGCGGCCATGGCGTGCGGCCTCGCCCGCGGGTGCCTGGACACCGCGACCGAACTCCTCGCCGCCGAGGGCGTCGTTGTCCACTGGGACCGCCCGGCGCAGGTCCACAGCGCCGCCGCCGCCCGGCTCATCCAGATGGAGGCGGACTACGAGGCCGCCCTGCTGCTCACCATGCGGGCCGCGTGGATGGCCGATAACGGCCGCCCGAACTCCATGGAGGCCTCGATGGCCAAGGCCAAGGCTGGCCGGACCTGCGTGCAGATCGCACTGTCCTGCGTCGAACTCTGCGGCGCGACGGGCTATGGCGAGCGCGAGCTCCTGGAGAAATGGGCCAGGGACTCCAAGATCCTCGACATCTTCGAAGGCACCCAGCAGATCCAGCTCCTGATCGTGGCTCGCCGGTTGCTCGGCCTGTCGTCGAGCGAACTGAAGTAGTCCGCATGTCCCCGAATGAGGGGACAGCCGATTGGGTCACGTTCCCCCGAAGCGCCTTACCGGGGTATCTGCGGAGCAGTACGTTGACCCGTGGCTGTTCCGATCACTAGGGCAAGGGTGAGCATCATGAGTGGGGCGCGAACGAGTTTCCGGTCCTTGGTTGTCCTGGTGGTCGGGGCGGTGGCGGCCTTGGGGCTGGGTCCGGTTCCGGCGACGGCGGCGACCGGGCTGAGCAGCTCCGCGGCCTTGCCAGCGGTGGTGAGCACCTCCTCGGCGGCAGCTGGTCCTGCTGCGCTTGCGGAGGCCCCTGCCGTATCGCCGGAGGGCGTTGCCCCCGTTGCGGTGGCAGGGCCGCGGCGGCTTCTGGTGAGCCGGGGACATTTGTGTCGTTGGCGCCTGCGCGGCTTCTTGATTCCCGTTCCGGGCTTGGTGGTGCTGGGCCGGTGCCGGCCAACTCGGTGCTGACGTTGCAGGTCACGGGCCGTGGCGGTGTGCCGGCGACCGGAGTCGCTGCGGTGGTTCTCAATGTCACGGTCACCGCCCCCGTCACCAATGGTTACCTGACCGCCTACCCCGCTGGTACCACTGCTCCGACGGCCTCGAATATCAACTTCCTCGCCCGCCAGACCATCCCCAACCTGGTCGTGGTCAAGGTCGGTACCAACGGGCAGGTCGCCCTGAAGAACTCCTCGGGCGGCACGATCCAGATGATCGCCGACGTCGCCGGCTACTTCCTCGATGGTGCTCCCACCTCGCCGGGTGCGTTCGTGTCGTTGGCGCCTGCGCGGCTTCTTGATTCCCGTTCCGGGCTTGGTGGTGCTGGGCCGGTGCCGGCCAACTCGGTGCTGACGTTGCAGGTCACGGGCCGTGGCGGTGTGCCGGCGACCGGAGTCGCTGCGGTGGTTCTCAATGTCACGGTCACCGCCCCCGTCACCAATGGTTACCTGACCGCCTACCCCGCTGGTACCACTGCTCCGACGGCCTCGAATATCAACTTCCTCGCCCGCCAGACCATCCCCAACCTGGTCGTGGTCAAGGTCGGTACCAACGGGCAGGTCGCCCTGAAGAACTCCTCGGGCGGCACGATCCAGATGATCGCCGACGTCGCCGGCTACTTCCTCGATGGTGCTCCCACCTCGCCGGGTGCGTTCGTGTCGTTGGCGCCTGCGCGGCTTCTTGATTCCCGTTCCGGGCTTGGTGGTGCTGGGCCGGTGCCGGCCAACTCGGTGCTGACGTTGCAGGTCACGGGCCGTGGCGGTGTGCCGTCGACCGGAGTCGCTGCGGTGGTTCTCAATGTCACGGTCACCGCCCCCGTCACCAATGGTTACCTGACCGCCTACCCCGCTGGTACCACTGCTCCGACGGCCTCGAATATCAACTTCCTCGCCCGCCAGACCATCCCCAACCTGGTCGTGGTCAAGGTCGGTACCAACGGGCAGGTCGCCCTGAAGAACTCCTCGGGCGGCACGATCCAGGTGATCGCCGACGTCGCCGGCTACTTCCTCGATGAGACGCAGCCTCCGATGGGCATTCAGGGCCTTGTCACCGACGCCACGAATGGACGCGCCCTCGCGGGCGTCGCGGTGACGGCATACCCCGTCGGCGGCGGCCGGGTCGCCAGCTCGTCCCGCTTCGAGGACGGCTGGGCCACGATCGGCCATGCCGTGACTGGATCCGACGGGCGTTATGTGCTGCCGGTGCAGCCCGACTCGCTCGGCTCGTACGCGATCACCTGTTTCGACGGCTCTGGGGCCACGGGGAGCACCAATGACGCCTTCGGCTATGCGGCGGCCTGCGGGGACAGCGCCTATGAGGTCTCGTCCACACTCCTCACCCAGGATCAGGCACTCAGTCATGGCGGTCGGATCCGCGGCACGGTGCGCCAGGATGGCTCGGCGGCGCCCTTGGCGGCAGTCGGCGTCACGCTCCGCATGGGTTCGAGTTCGACCTTCGTGCCTGCCTTGGTGACGACGACGGCAGCGGACGGCACGTTTGAGATTCGCGGGGTCCCGCCCGCCCCGGACCACTCGGTGTGCTTCGAAGGCTCCACAGCGACCGGTGGGAGCAATGACGCCACTGGATATGCCGCTGAGTGCTATGACGATCTGGTGGGCGTCTTCACCGGCTCACCAGTGTCGGTCAGCGTCTCGGCCACGACCACGGTGAATGGCTCCCTGGGGGCCGGAGCAGCTGTCACTGGTCGAGTGACGGACAGTTCGGCAACCCCGCGGCCGCTCTCCGGGGTCCTCGTCACTGTCGACGGCCGGCTTTCCGCCGAGGCAACCACCGGAACCGACGGGACCTACCTGGTGCGTGGCCTTGAGCCTGGTGCCGAGTATGTCGTGAGCTTTTCTCCCGCGGAGGCAACCGGTGGAGCCTGGGACGCCCTCGGGTACCTCGGGGAGTACTGGAACAACATTCCGACAACCGGGACGCCCATACCTACACCGATCACGCTGACCGCCGGCGTCCGGCGCACGGGTATCGGTGCGGCTCTGGCCACGGCGGGCGCCATCACCGGAACCGTCCGCAACGGTACTCTCCCGCTCGCCGGTGTCACCGTTACGGTCAGCCAGCCTGAAAGCTATGCCGAGACGACGACCGCGGCCAACGGCACGTACACCGTGAAGGGTCTTGAGAGTGCTACTGACTATGAGGTGTGCTTTCAGCCGTACGGGGCCTCCGGGGGGAGCAGCGACGCACTTGGCTATGCCTTCTCGTGCTGGCGCAACAAGGGAATTGGCGAGCCTCCCACCCCGGTCACCGTGACAGCGGGCTCGGCACGTACCGGTATTGACGGAAACCTCCCCAGCGCCGGGGGGATCCGCGGTCGAGTCACGGACTCATTCGGGGCTCCTCTGGAGGGGATTACTGTCTCCGCGGAGAGCCCGCAACCGGGCCCGAGGCACGACGCGGTCACGGACTCAGACGGCGCATACGTCCTCACTGGCCTGGCGCCATTCGCCTACGACGTGTGCTTCGCCAAATACCAAACGTTCGCCGGCTCTGGGCTCGGACGAGCCCCCGAGTGCTGGAATGACGTCCCGATCGGGCAGACACCCACCCCCGTGAATGTGGTGTCTGGCTCGTACACGGACAGCATCTCTGCCTCGCTCGGTAGCGGCGGGGCAATCCGAGGCCGAGTCACCTCGGATTCGGGGCAGCCGGTGCCCGATGCCAGGGTCACGGTCCGCTCCGAGCTCCTGGACTGGTACTCGACTGCCGAGACGGCGGCCGATGGCACCTACAACGTCCCCAGCCTGCCGAGCGGCACTGACTATGTCGTCTGCTTCAATTCGCCGTACTCCGGTCCTCAACAGTTCTCGGACGAGTGTTGGAATGACGTGGATCCGCTCACGGGGACCCCAACCCCGGTGACGGTGCGCACCGGCAGCGCGACGACGGCCATCGACGCGGTACTCGCTCCAGCCCCTGCGTCCGCGCACTCGTCGTCAACGCGAGAGTGATGGGGATCAGGTGTCGCCGGAGGGCCCTGGATTCGACGAGTCCCGCCTGTCCGCGCGATTAGGTACGGTGTAGTTGGCTGTTCCCGATTCACAGGCAAGGGTGAGCGCTATGGGTGGGGCAAAAGCGGGTTTCCGGTCTGTGGTTGTCGCGCTGGTGGGGGCGCTGGCCGTTCTCGGCTCTGGTTCGTTGCCGGCGCAAGCCGGAGCGATGGATGCCGAGGCGGGTGCGCTCGCGTTGCCGGCGGCGGTGTCACCTGAGTCCGTGGCCTCGGCGGCGGTGGCTGCTGGTGAGCCGGGGGCGTTTGTGTCGTTGGCTCCGTCGCGGGTGTTGGATACGCGCTCGGGTCATGGTGGGTCGGGTCCGGTGGCTGCGCGGGGGACGGTGGCGGTGCAGGTGGCTGGTCGTGGGGGTGTGCCGCTGTCGGGGGTGTCGGCGGTGGTGCTGAATGTGACGGTGACGGCGCCGACGGCGTCGGGGTTTGTGACGGCGTTTCCGGGGGGGACGGCGGCGCCGAGTGCGTCGAATGTCAATTTTGTGGCGCGGCAGACGGTGCCGAATCTTGTGGTGGCGAAGGTGGGGGCTGATGGCACGGTGACCTTGTTGAATGGTTCGTCGGGCACGGTGCAGTTGTTGGCTGATGTGGCGGGCTACTTCGTTGCCGGGGACGCGGCTGTTCCGGGGGCGTTTGTGTCGTTGGCTCCGTCGCGGGTGTTGGATACGCGCTCGGGTCATGGTGGGTCGGGTCCGGTGGCTGCGCGGGGGACGGTGGCGGTGCAGGTGGCTGGTCGTGGGGGTGTGCCGCTGTCGGGGGTGTCGGCGGTGGTGCTGAATGTGACGGTGACGGCGCCGACGGCGTCGGGGTTTGTGACGGCGTTTCCGGGGGGGACGGCGGCGCCGAGTGCGTCGAATGTCAATTTTGTGGCGCGGCAGACGGTGCCGAATCTTGTGGTGGCGAAGGTGGGGGCTGATGGCACGGTGACCTTGTTGAATGGTTCGTCGGGCACGGTGCAGTTGTTGGCTGATGTGGCGGGCTACTTCGTTGCCGGGGACGCGGCTGTTCCGGGGGCGTTTGTGTCGTTGGCTCCGTCGCGGGTGTTGGATACGCGCTCGGGTCATGGTGGGTCGGGGCCGGTGGCTGCGCGGGGACGGTGGCGGTGCAGGTGGCTGGTCGTGGGGGTGTGCCGCTGTCGGGGGTGTCGGCGGTGGTGCTGAATGTGACGGTGACGGCGCCGACGGCGTCGGGGTTTGTGACGGCGTTTCCGGGGGGGACGGCGGCGCCGAGTGCGTCGAATGTCAATTTTGTGGCGCGGCAGACGGTGCCGAATCTTGTGGTGGCGAAGGTGGGGGCTGATGGCACGGTGACCTTGTTGAATGGTTCGTCGGGCACGGTGCAGTTGTTGGCTGATGTGGCGGGCTACTTCGTGGCGGGACCGGCGGGCGGGACCGGGGCGGTCAGCGGGAACGTCACGGACCAGCAAGCGCATCCTCTCGCCGGGGTCAGTGTCTCCATCTCAACCTCGACCGAGGGCGTCATACGAACTGCGGTGACGGCCGCTGACGGGTCCTACCTCGCCGACGACCTCGCGCCCCGCGCCGACTATTTCGTGTGCTTCGACCCCACGTCGGCCACGGGGGGCTCGGCAGACGCAGCGGGCTACCAACCCATCTGTTGGGAGGGCTCGAGCATCGTCGCGCCTCGGACTCCGGTCAGCGTGCTCGCCGGGGAGATCACGACGGGCATCGATGCCGCCCTGGCGACCGGAGGGGCGATCGCTGGTGTCGTCAGAGAGGCAGGCACTCTGGCCCCGATGGGCAATGTTGAGGTCAGGGCGTACAACGAAGGCGAAGAGCTTGCCTTTGGCAAGACCTCGACGGCCGCCGATGGCAGTTACGTCATCAAGGGCCTCCTGCCTGGACTCGGCTACACGGTGTGCTTCGATGTCGGCACGGCCGACGCACCCTACGGCTACCGCGGCGAATGTTGGAGTGACGCGGCGGGATCCTGGCTTCCCGTGCCGGTGACCGAAGGCTCGACAACAACGGGGATCAACGCGACGATCGCCAAGGCCGGGGCCATATCCGGGGTGGTCACCGACGCCCAGGGCCACGCACTGAACGAGGCACACGTATCGCTGACCAGCGCGTCCACGGGGACGTTCGAGCATGCGAACACCGCCGCCGACGGGACGTACACGGTGGTGGGGCTGCCCGCCGCAACGGACTTCGAGGTCTGCTTCTCTCCCAGGGCAGCCACCTCTGGAGGCGCGACGGACGCCACCGGCTATGTTGCCGAGTGCTGGAACAATGCCCCAACGGGCAGCACTCCCACACCCATCGCCGTGACCGGCGGCTCGCTCACCTCCGGGATCTCCGCCGCCCTCGACTCCGGCGGCGCCATCTCCGGCAAGGTGACGCAGTCCGGCACGAACGCGCCGCTTGCGAACGTGCTGGTCAACGTTGAACTGCCGTCCATTCGCACGTTTTCCGCGGAGATCGCCGCTGATGGGACGTTCTCGATGCGCGATCTCCCACCTGCCTCGAACTACGTGGTCTGCTTCCGCGGAGGATCGGCCATCGGCGGCACCGGGACCCGTGGCTACAGCAATCAGTGCTGGCAGAACAAGAACCCAGCTTTGCCGCCATACACGCCCGTGGCCATCGTCGCGGGTGGCACGACGAGCGGGATCAACGGCATCCTCACCGCTCTGCCCTGACCGGCGGGGCAAGGGGCTAGGGTCAGGGGATGCTCCAGCCACCCTCGTCGCACGAGGAGAACCTCGTCCCGGTTGATGACGTCCTTGGGGATTTCGCCCAGGCCGAGGCCAACCCGGAGGTGGGCCTGACCAAAACCACCGCGCTGCGCGCCGCCGGTGTCGGGCTCGGCCTCATGGCCGTGGGGTCGGTGGCCTTCGTCCTCGGCTTCGGGTGGGCCTTCACCCGGTTCGGGGACGACGCGAGCAACCCGGTCGCCTCCCTCGCGATGGCCGTCGGCTGGGCGACCCTCGTCGGTATGGCGTGTGCCCTGGCCGCCGTCTCCACCGTCCTCGTCGTCGTGGCTGCGCTCTGGTTGGCGCGGCGCCGCTCGACCTAGCCGCCGAGGGCGTAGCCGGTGGCCGCGGCCCCCACGCCGAGCGCCAGGCTCAGGGCGACGTTCGCGATCGCGTGCACCCGGCGTTCGTCGCTCATGGCGTCCCAGACCTCCAGAGCGAACGTCGAGAAGGTCGTGAGCGCCCCACAGAAGCCGACACCCACCAGCGCGAGCCACGACGAGGACACCCCGGCGCCGAGGAGCATCCCGAGCAGGAACGATCCGACGATGTTGACCACGAGCGTTCCGGCGGTGGGGGTGCCACCGAGCCCGCGAACCCAATGGCTGGTCAGCAACCGAAGCGCCGCTCCGAGCCCCGCCCCGAGCGCCACGAGCACGGCCGTGGTCATGGCCCCGGCCAGAGCGCTCGACCAGCGGCCGTACCCGCGCCCACGGCGAGCGTCCCGAGCAGGAGGGTGCCGACGGCATACGCGAGCAGGGCGGTGATCCGCCCGGCGTCGGCGAGCTGGAGGAGGTCAACCGCGAACGCCGAGTATGTCGTCCAGCCGCCGAGCACCCCCACCCCCAGGAAGGGTCGGGCCAACGGATGGCTCCCCGGCCGGTCCATCAAGTAGGCCACGAGCAAGCCAATGGCGAAAGCCCCGCTGAGATTGACCACCATTGTCCCCCAAGGGAACTCACCGGCACGGTGTGGCAGCCCCAGCCCCACGGCATACCGCCCGAGCGAACCCAGGGCCCCGCCGACTGCAACGACGGCGAGCACCCCCGGACCCGGTCGCTCGGACATCGACTCAGCCCCGCAGGTGCTCGAGGTAGTCGGCGATCCGCTCGATCGCTTCGGTGAGCACGGCCGTGTCCGGCAGCGTCACGAGGCGGAAGTGGTCCGGCGCGAACCAGTTGAACCCGGTCCCGTGGGTGACCAGGATCTTCTTAGCGCGGAGCAGGTCGATGACGAAGGCCTCGTCGTCCTCGATGGGATACACCGCGGGGTCGAGGCGGGGGAAGCAGTAGAGGGCCCCGCGCGGCTCGACACACGACACCCCGGGGATCTCGTCGAGCAGCCGAGAGGCGAGCTTGCTCTGCTCATAGAACCGGCCACCGGGCACGGTCAGTTCACCCACGGACTGGTACCCGCCAAGGGCCGTCTGGATGGCGTGCTGCGCCGGCACGTTCGCGCACATCCGCATGTTCGACAACAAGGTGAGGCCCTCGAGGAAGTCCTCGGCGCGGTGTTTGGGACCGCTCACCATGACCCAGCCCGCGCGGTACCCACACACCCGGTAGGCCTTGGAGAGCCCCGAGAAGGTGAGGCAGAGGACGTCGTCACCGGCGAAGGTCGCGGTGTGGTGGTGGACGGCGTCGTCGAAGAGGATCTTCTCGTAGATCTCGTCCGACATCAGGACCAGGTCATGACGGCGGGCGATGTCGACGAACGCCCGCACGGTCTCCTCGCTGTAGACCGCACCGGTGGGGTTGTTGGGGTTGATCAGGACCAGAGCGTGGGTGTTCGGGGTGATCTTGGACTCGATATCGGCCAGGTCCGGGTTCCACCCGTTGTCCTCGTCGCATCGGTAATGCACCGGTGTGCCGCCGGCGAGCGACACCGCGCCGGTCCACAGCGGGTAGTCCGGCGCCGGGACGAGGATCTCGTTGCCGTCGTCGACGAAGGCCTGCAAGACCATGGTGATGAGCTCGGACACCCCGTTGCCGATGTAGACGTCCTCGACGGTGGTGTCCCGCAGCCCATGAGATTGGTAGTACTGCGCGACCGCGGTCCGCGCCGAATAGATCCCTCTGGAGTCGACGTAGCCCTGGCTCTCGGGGAGGTTGTGGATCATGTCGGCGACGATGGCCTCGGGTGCCTCGAAGCCGAACGGTGCGGTGTTGCCGATGTTGAGTTTGAGGATCTTGTGGCCCTCGGCCTCGAGTCGCTGCGCCTCGACGAGGATCGGCCCCCGGACGTCGTAGCGGACATGCTGAAGCTTCTTGCTCTGGACGATCCGGCGCATGGGCCTCAGTCTCTCAGGTCCGGGTAGGTTGGCGGGGTGAGCGACCATGAAGCGCACCCCCCAGGGCCGATCCCGCCGAACCGGTGGGAGCAGGCCGCCGCGCACGAGAAGGGCTACGGCCGCAAGTTCGCCCAGCTCGTCACGGAGGGCGCCGACATCCACGGTGAGGCCCGGGTCGCCGACGTTCTCGTCGGCCGGGGATCGACCATCCTCGACGCCGGGGCCGGGATGGGCCGCGTCGGTGCCCGGCTCGCCGAACTCGGCCATGACGTCACGGCCGTGGAGAAGGACCCGGCTCTGATCGCCATGGCCGCGGACTTCTACCCCGACCTGCCGATGATCGAGTCCGACATCCTCGGGGTGACGCCGGAGTTGCTGCGCGCGCACGGCCGCCCCACGGCATACGACCTCGTTGTCGTCGTCGGCAACGTGATGATCCTGCTCGCGCCGGACACCGAACGCTGGGCGCTGAGCATGCTCGCCCAGGTGACCCGTCCGGGCGGCCGTATCCTGTTCGGGTTCCACCCCGTCGGTGGCGGGCCCACGCATGGACGGCACTATCCGCCGGCGGAGTTCATCGCCGACGCCGAGTCGGTGGGGCTGCAGGTCGAACACCACTTCGGCGGCTACAACCTCGAGCCCGTCGGCCCGGACTACGCGGTGTTCGTCGCGCGCCGGCCCACCTCTTTCGAGGTCCTTACCTGAACGCCGCAGCCCTCGTGCAGCCTGCACGCCCCACCTACGCTGGGCCGATGGCCCGCATCCTGGTTGTCGAGGACGACCCGACCATGCGCCAGACCGTCTCGGCGTACCTGACCCGAGCGGGCCACGAGGTCACCTCCGTCGATGACGGCGCCCGCGCGCTCGAGGAGTATGCCGCGCAGCCGGCCGACCTCGTCCTCCTCGACCTTATGCTCCCCACCCTCGGTGGCTTCGAGGTCTGTCGCCGGCTCCGGTCGATGCGGGCCGACCTGCCCATCGTCATGCTCACCGCTCGTACCCAGGAGCACGAACGGGTCCAGGGCCTCCAGCACGGTGCCGACGACTACGTGACCAAACCGTTCAGCCTGCGCGAACTCGACCTCCGGATCCGCTCGGTGCTCCGTCGCGCCGTGCCCCCGGTGGCCCGTGAGGTTGCCCAGATCCTCACCGATGGCGACCTCGTGCTCGACCTCGCCGCCCGCTCCGCGACCCACGCCGGCGAGGCCCTGGCGCTCACCGCGCGCGAGTTCGACTTCCTCGCCTGGCTCATCCGGCACCCCGGCCAGGTCTTCACCCGGGAAGAACTGATGCGCGAGGTCTGGGGCTGGGAGGTGGGGGATCCCTCGACCGTGACCGTGCATGTCCGGCGCGTGCGGGAGAAGATCGAGCCCGCACCCCAGGCTCCGGTGCGGCTGGTCACCGTGTTCGGCAAGGGCTATCGGTGGGACCCGCATGGGACCTGAGCTTTCCGCCGTCCTGGTCTCGGCCGGAGTGACCGCGGGGGTCGCTGTCGTCGGCGGGGTCGGTGTGGCCCGGCTCGGGCGGCGCAATCCCGCCCTCGCCGCGTTCGGTGCTCCCATCGTCGTTGTGGCCTCGCTCGCGGCGGGCGTTGCCGCGGCCAGCCGAGCGATGCTGCTCGGCGACCGCGACTACCGGGTCGTTATCTTCGTCCTGCTCGCCGGTGCCCCGATGGCTGTCCTCATCGGTGTCCTGCTCGCGCGGCGGGTCCTCGACCTCGAACGTCAGGCGGCACGAGAGCGCGCCGAACGCGAACGCGACTCGCAGGTCGAGGCGGGGCGGCGGGAGACGATCAGTTGGCTCTCACATGACCTGCGCACCCCTCTGGCCGGGATCCGACTGCTCGCGGAGTCCCTCGAAGACGGCGAACCGGACGGGTGCAGCGAGCCGACCCGGATCATCCACGAGGTCGACCGGATGACCGCCATGGTCGACGACATCGGTGAGCTCTCCGCTCTCCACGGGGTGGGGAGCACCCCACGGGATCGAGTGTCGCTGGAGGATGTCGTCTCGGACGCGATCGTTGCCGTCACCCCGCTTGCGGACGCGGCAGGGGTGCAGCTCACCGGCTCGGCGGGGCGCGGGATCGAGATCGATGCCGATGTTCGGGCGCTCACCCGGGCACTGACCAACCTCGTTCGCAACGCCGTGCAGCACACTCCACGCGGGGGTGAGGTCCGCGTCGTGGCCCAGGCCGAATCCGCGGACGGTCAAGCGGTCGTCACCGTCGCCGACCGGTGCGGCGGCATACCCGTGGGAGAACTCGACCACCTCTTCGAGCCGGGTTGGCGTGGAGACTCCGCCCGAACCTCCTCCGACCGGGGCCTCGGTCTCGGTCTGGCCATTGCCGAGGCTGTTGCCGAGATCCACGGTGGCTCGGTCACTGCGACGAACGCACGCGATGGCTCCGGCTGCGTCTTTTCGCTCGCCCTGCCGGCCATGCTGCCCGGATGAGCAGCCGGTGACGGAGTTCTTACCGACTCCTCACAGTGCGGCCCGGGCGCTGGCACCCGGCTGAAGCCGTCCCGTTGACTGGAAACAGCCCCAACCACCGTCTCAGGAGTGAACCACCATGCGCCAGAATGCTGTCCGTTTCCTCGCCGGAGCCTCGCTGTTGACGCTTGCCGCGTGCGGGACCGCGAGTTCCCCGACGAGTACCCCGGCCGCCGGCGGTACGACCTCCTCGCCGTCCTCGTCCGTCTCGAGTTCGGCGTCCGCCTCGACCGCCAAGCCCACGTCCGGCGCCATGGTCAAGGGGGCCTACCTGAGCCTGGCGGATTACCAGAAGTCCATGGAGATGCACTCGGGCACCAAGGTCGTGTACTTCTTCCACGCGAACTGGTGCCCGGACTGCCGGGCCACCGAGGAGTCGCTGACCAAGGACGGCGTGCCCGACGGCCTCACCGTGGTCAAGGTGGACTACGACACCGCCACCGACCTCAAGGCGAAGTACGGCGTGACCCAGCAGCACACCTTCGTCCTCATCGACAAGGACGGCATGTCCACCAAGAAGTTCACCGGCGCAAAGTCGGGTGCGGCCATCCTCGCCATGGCCTCCTGACCGGGGGAACCGGCCCCCATGCTCGTCGCCGTTCTCGGAGCCGTGCTCGCCGGCGCCTTGACCACCCTGGCTCCGTGCTCCCTCTCGCTGCTGCCCGTCGTGGTGGGTGGCTCCCTGCAAGGCGCCACCGACCAGGGCGCCCGCCGGCGCGCCGTCGTTATCGCGGCGGCCCTCGGGGCCTCCGTCTTCGTCTTCACCCTCGCCCTCAAGGCCACCACCGCGCTGATCACCGTCCCCACCCAGGTATGGCGTGGGCTCAGCGGTGGGCTCCTGGTCCTCCTCGGCCTGGCTGCCCTCTTCCCGGACGCCTGGGACCGGATCAGCGTGCGGGCCGGGCTGAGCAGCCGGTCCGCGACCGGACTGCGTTCGGCGACCCGCCGGGCCGGCTGGGCGGGTGCGGTTCTGACTGGGGCGGCCCTGGGCCCGGTCTTCACCTCGTGCAGCCCGCTCTTCGCCTACGTCATCGTCACCGTGTTGCCCAGCGACCTCGGCCGTGGACTGGTCCTGCTCACCGCATACGTGATCGGGCTGGTCGCGGTCCTACTCGCGGTCGCCCTCCTCGGCCAACGGGCCGTGCGCCGGCTCCGGTGGGCCGCCGACGTGCATGCTCCGTGGCGCCGCGCTCTGGGGTTGGTCTTCATCGTGCTCGGGGTGCTCATCGCCACCGGTGCCCTGCAGGTGCTCGAGGCGTGGATCATCACGGTCTCGCCGATCCGTCCGTGGGAACTCGGCTCCTGAGTACGCCTGGGTCATCATGGGGTATGCCGTCCCGCGCGCGCGCCGCTGCCCTCGCTGTCTGCTCGGTGGCCGCGCTCGCCTCCTGTTCGGCCGACGTACCCGCGGCTCCGGTGTCCTCGGGTGGGCCAGCGTTGACCGTGGAAGTCATCGCCGACGGGCTCGACCACCCCTGGGACATCGGCTTCCTCCCCGACGGGCAACTCCTGGTGACCCAGCGGCCGGGCCGGCTGACGATTCTCACCGGATCGCGCCCCGGCGCCCGCGCGGTTCAGGTCGAGGCGGACCTCTCCGAGGTGGCCGCCCGTGGCGAGGGTGGCCTGCTCGGGCTGGTCGTGCACCCCGACTTCGCCGAGAGCCGACTGTTCACCGTGTGTCTCAACCACACGACCAACGGCCCCGACGGCGACCCCACGGACGTGCGTCTCGTGACCTGGCGGCTCGCCACAGACTCCCGGAGCGCGGTCCGGGTCGCCGACTTGCTCACCGGCTTGCCGACCGCAGCGGGAGGTCGGCATTCGGGCTGCCGCCCCCGCATCGGTGCTGACGGGGCACTCCTCGTGGGCACCGGAGACACCGCTCGGGGTTCGATCCCGCAGGACCGAAACTCCTTGGGTGGCAAGGTTCTTCGGCTCGATCTGTTAACCGGTGCGGCGCTCCCGGACAACCCGTTCGCCGAAGCCGCGAGCCCTCAGCAGCGGCGGTTGCTCAGCTATGGGCATCGCAACATCCAGGGGCTCGCCGTGCAGCCCGGCACCGGTGAGATCTATACCGCCGAGCACGGACCGGACCGGGATGACGAGGTCAACCGGATCATCCCCGGTGGCAACTACGGATGGGATCCGTCCCGCGGTGGAGCCACCGAGGACTACGACGAGAGCGTCCCGATGACCGACCTCAAGCGGTTCCCCGACGCCATACCGGCCCTGTGGTCCACGGGTGCACCGACCCTCGCCCTCGCTGGAGCCGACTTCGTCAGCGGGACGGGTTGGGGCCGCTATGACGGGAGCCTTGCCGTGGCGGCCCTCAAGGGGAGCCGCCTCACCCTGCTGCACCTGGACCGGTCTGGGCGGGTCACCGGCGTCGAGGTTCCCGATGAACTCAACGAGACCTTCGGGCGACTACGCTCGGTGAACCGTGGGCCGGACGGCGCCCTTTACCTGACCACCGACAATGGGGGCGGTGAGGATCTGGTGCTGCGGGTCAGCCCCACCGCGGCTCCCCGCTAACCCTGACCGCTGCGCTGACGGATCCGGACCACGAGCCAGAGCAGCATGCCCAGTGAGATCAGGGTCGCGAGCCAGAAGAGGCTGCCGACGAAGGCGTCTCCGGAGAGGAAGAACAACCCACCGAGCGACAGGAAAACGACCAGCGCAGCGCTCAGCACGAGCGCGGCGAGCCGGTTCTCCTCCACAGGGACCATGATGCCCGACCTCACCGGCCCCGCCACGATCGGCCACCGGGTTCGTCCGGGCGTGTCGTGACCGTGGTGACGACGCTGGTCACCGATGGTATCCGCGGGGTCGAGGAGAAGCCGAACCGGCACGGCGGATCCACTGCGGCCAGGGCCCCCAGTTCCTGCCCGTCGAAGGATGCGCTCAGCGACGTGATGTGCACGAGGTCGGTGGCGGCATACCACTCCCGGCGGCCGGGTCGCGCGACCCCCCGGGTACGTACCCCGCGCAGCGCGACCCTGGCAATCGGATCGATCAGGGTTGCCCAGGTGGCACTGGTCGCCACCGGTTGGGGTATGGCGTGTAGCAACCATCCGAGCGCGGCCCTGCGCCCGATCGTCAGAGTGAGGCGCAGTTCGCCCGCGACGACGCACCAGCCGGCGCCTGCGTCCCGCACCGCCACCTCGTGCACCCGCACCTCGTCGAAGGTGTAGGTCTGCGCAACGAAGGTGGCGACCTGCGTCGTCGGGGCGAGGAGCACCCGGTGGCCGTCGGGACGTTCGATCATGACGTCCGCGAAGGACCCGAAGGGGGAGTCCGCCCATCGGCCGATGACGACCCGAGTCCCTTCCTCGGATCCCATCCCGGCAATCTGACCGGAGAAACGGCTGCGCATTCGTCACATCCTCGCAGGTCGCCTTGCCCCTATCGTTGGCCCATGACGGAGCGCATCGACCCCCGAGCGCTCCGTGGCTACGCCCTGGGGTCGGTCGCGACGGGTTCGTTCGGCACCGTCCCCGGCCTGCTCCTCCTGCCCTATCTGACGGACCGACTCGGGGTCGCCGCCGGGGTCGCCGGGCTCATCGTCTTCCTTCCCAAGTTCTGGGACGTCATCCTCAACCCCATCGCCGGCCGGATCAGCGACCGGTCCACCTCGGCCAAGGGCCGCCGCCGTCCCTTTCTCCTCCGGGCGGGCCTGCTGCTCGCGCTCGGCTTCCTCCTCATGCTGAGCGGGCCAACGGCCCCGCCCGCCCTGGCGGCCGCCTGGGTCGTCGTCCTGTTCCTCGGCTGCGCGACCGCGTTCGGGTTCTTTCAAGTGCCGTACCTTTCGATGGCCGCAGAGATGACGACCGACCCCCGGGAGCGCACCCGGGTCATGGCCTGGCGGGTCGCCGTGCTCGCGGTGGCGATCCTGGTGAGCGGTGCCCTCTCACCGATCATCCGGGAAGCATTCGGCCCGGAGTGGGGCTACCGGGCGGTGGGGCTGTTCGTCGCTCTCCTCATCGCCTCCGGGATCACGCTCGCGTGGTGGGGGACCCGCGACCTCACGCTGCACTCTTTCGGCGAATCCAGCGGCAGCCTGCTCGACCAGCTCCGCGTGGTGGCCGCCTCGAGGCACTTCCGGCTGGTGCTGGGAGCATTTTTCCTGCAGGCGCTCGGGACCGGGTGCGTTCTCGCAGGTGTCGACTACATGGCCCGCTATGTCCTGCAGTCGCCAGGATTCGCCTCGGTCCTGTTCGCGGGGTTCGTCGGACCGGCTCTCGTGGTCACCCCGCTCTGGCATCGGCTGTCAGCGCGCCACGGCAAGCGCGCCACGTATGCCGCCGCGACCCTGGTGTTCGGCGTGAGCACCCTGCTCAGCCTCCCGGCGGCCCAGACCTCGCGTGCGCTCACCGCGATCGTCGTCGCCGTCATGGGCATCGGCTACGCCGGCTGCCAGATGCTCCCCATGGCGATGCTGTCCGATGTCGCCGCGTACGACGCCACCGAGACGGGGGTGCACCGAGTGGGTACCTTCACCGGGGTCTGGACGGCGGGGGAGACCCTCGGATTCGCGCTCGGCCCGCTGCTCTATGCCGCCGTGCTCGCCGCCGGCGGTTATATTTCGTCGACTACCGCGAATGTTGGCCAGCCGTCGAGTGCCATCACCGCGATCGGTGTCGGGTTCGCCTACCTGCCAGGAGTCCTCATGCTCTGCTCACTCCTCCTCATCCGCCGTTACACGCTCAGCGAGGATGACGTGATCAGCTCCGCAGAAGGGGTACTCACATGAGAGGCAAGATCCGGGAGCGTCTGCGCAGCCTGCAGTCCCTCGATCTGCCCACTGGAGATGGCCGCACCATGGCGTACGTCTATGACAGTGGCCTGCCGGAGTCCGAGCAGGTGGGCCGGGAAGCGTTGGCCCTCTATGCGACGACCAACGGTCTGGACCCCACGGGGTTCCCCTCGTTGCTCATCATGGAGAACGACCTCATCTCGACCTGCGCAGGCCTGTTGCACGCACCCGAGGGCGCGGCCGGGGCGGCGACCTCCGGGGGCACCGAGTCGATCATCCTGGCCGTGCTCGCGGCCCGTGAGGGGGCCCCGCGGGTGGACCGGCCCTCCATCGTCGTGGCCTCGTCCGCGCACGCCGCCTTCCACAAAGCCGGGAAGTTGCTCGGTGTCGAGGTGCGCGTGGTCCCCACCGACCCGGTCAGCCGCCGCGCGGTCCCGAGCGCCATGGCGGCGGCCTGCGACTCCTCGACGGTCCTGATCAGCGGGTCGGCGCCCAGTTTCGGGTTCGGAGTGATCGACCCGATCGCCGACATTGCCGCCATCGCGGCCGAGCGCGGTATCCGGTGTCACGTCGACGCCTGCATCGGGGGCTACGTGTTGCCTTTCCTTGACGACATACCGGAGTGGGACTTCCGCCTGCCTGGGGTGACGAGCATCAGCGTGGACCTGCACAAGTACGGGTACACCCCTAAGGGCATCTCCGTCCTGATCCATCGCGACGCCGAACTGCGCAAGGGCCACTACTTTGCGTGGTCGGACTGGCCGGGCTACACCCTGATCAACCCGACCCTGCTCTCGACCCGCTCGGGTGCCCCGGTGGCCGCCGCCTGGGCCGTGACCCACCACATCGGCGAGGACGGCTATCGGGAGCTCGCCCGAAGCACCCGGGCGGCCACCCTCGAACTGGCCCTGCGGATCGAGGGCATCGACGGGCTGCGGGTGTCCGCCCCCCCGGACTCCACGTTGGTCGCCATGGAGACCGACGGCTCCTGCGACGTCTTCACGATCTGTGACGAGATGCTCGAGCGCGGGTGGTTCATCCAGCCGCAGATGAGTCACGACTCCGGGCCACCCACGGCTCACCTCACCTTGTCCGCGGCGACAGTCGCCCACCTCGATGCCGTGACCTCCGCCCTCGAGGAGTGTGTCGCCGCGGCCCGGGCCGCGGGTCCGATCGTGCCTGACCCGATGCTCGTCTCGGCGCTTGATGCGCTCGGGTCGATCGACGCGAGCCAGCTGGACTCCTCCGCGATCCAGGCCATCCTCGGCCTCGCGGGGCTCGCCGGAGAGGATGGGTCGATCCGGCTCCCCGATCGGATGGCGCCGGTCAACGCCCTTCTGGATCTCATCCCCCCGGCGGTGCGCGACCCGATCCTCGTCGAGGTATATGGCCTCCTCGCAACCGCTCAACCGCTCGGCGTAGAAGTCCGTCACGCGGGCGCAGATTTCTCTGACTGACCCGCCACCGCTTGCCACCGGCTGAGCGGCGCGGTTCAGTGGTGTCATGGCTGAGTTGTCGTATGCCGTCGGAGAGACCACACCCCCGCTTCTCGACCAAACCATCGGCGACAATCTCGACGCGACCGTCGCCCGGTGGCCGGAGCGGCTCGCTCTGGTCGACTGCGCCCAGGACATCCGGTGGACCTACGCCGAGTTCGCCGCCGAGGTCGACACCATGGCCCGCGCCCTGCTGGCGGTCGGCCTGCAGGGCGGGGACCGGGTCGGTATCTGGTCTCCCAACTGCGCCGAATGGACCGTGGTCCAGTACGCCACCGCCAAGATCGGGGCCATTCTGGTCAACATCAACCCGGCGTACCGCTCGCACGAGCTGACCTATGTCCTCAACCAGGCCGGGATTCGGATGCTCGTCACCGCGGAGTCCTTCAAGACCTCGAACTATGTGGGGATGATCGAGGCCGTCCGTGGCTCGGTGCCGAGTTTGGAGCATGTCATCGTCATCGGCCGCGGCTCCTGGGCGGACCTGGTCGCCATGGCCGACTCGGTCCCCGCGCAGACTCTGGCCCAGGTCCAGTCCACGCTACGCCCGCACGATGCGATCAACATCCAGTACACCTCGGGGACAACGGGTTTCCCCAAGGGAGCCACCCTCTCGCACCACAACATCCTCAACAATGGCTACCTCGTGGGGGAGGTCTGCCGCTACACCGAGGAGGATCTGGTGTGCATCCCGGTGCCCTTCTACCACTGCTTCGGCATGGTCATGGGGAACCTCGCCTGCACCTCGCACGGCGCCGCGATGGTCATTCCGGCACCCGGTTTCGACCCGGCCGCGACCCTGGCCGCGGTGACTGCCGAGCGCTGCACCTCCCTGTATGGCGTGCCGACGATGTTCATCGCCCAGTGGGCGATCCTGGAAGCCGAGGGTGCCGACACGGCATACGACATCAGTTCGGTGCGGACCGGCATCATGGCGGGTTCGCCGTGTCCGGCGACGATGATGTCCAAGCTCATCGACGCCGGCATCACGCAGATGACGATCTGCTACGGCATGACGGAGACTTCGCCGGTCTCCACCCAGACCCGCACGGACGACAGTTTCGAGAACAAGGTCTCCACCGTGGGGCAGGTCGTCCCGCACGTCGAGATCAAGGTCATCGACCCACTCACCGGGCAGACCCTGCCGCGAGGGCAGGCCGGCGAGTTCTGCACTAAGGGGTACTCGGTGATGCTCGGCTATTGGGGCGATCCGGAGAAGAGCGCCGAGGCGGTCGTCGACGGGTGGATGCGCACCGGGGACATCGCCGTCATGGACGCGGACGGGTTCGTCCAGATCACCGGCCGGATCAAGGACATGGTCATCCGTGGCGGGGAGAACATCTACCCCCGGGAGATCGAGGAGTTCCTCTACACGCATCCCGACGTGCTCGACGCTCAGGTCATCGGGGTGCCGGACCCGAAGTACGGCGAGGAGCTCTGTGCCTGGATCCGCATGCGCGAGGGCACCGAGCCGCTCACCGCGCAGGCCGTCCGGTCCTTCGCGACGGGCAAGCTCGCGCACTACAAGATCCCGCGATACGTGCGGATCGTGGACGACTTCCCGATGACGGTGACCGGCAAGGTCCGCAAAGTGGAGATGCGCGAGATCTCGGTGAGCGAACTCGGACTCGGCCCGGGCTGAGCGCGAGCATGGGCGAGCCGGGCGTCGGCAGAGTAGGTTTTCTCCAGAGGCCGCATCCTGAGCGGCCACAGAGCGCAAAGGCCCGTTGATGCCTGGTTCGAAGTACCTCATCCTCCTCCTGGGGCTGTTGGCTCTTGGTGCCGTGCTCGTCATGCTCCTCATGCGAGGTGGGCGGGGCCAGGGACGTCCAGGTGCGCACTCGGGGATCCCGGGAAGTGCCGGCGGGCCTGACCAGACCGCTGCCGCGCCCCCTGCTGCCCCGCTCCCGGCCCCACCAGATTTTGCCGCGCCGGTCCAGCCGGTCCCCGTCGAACCTCCGGCACCGATCGCAGCTCCCGAACCGGTGACGATGACCCCTCGGGCCGGGGAAGAACTCCCGACCCTGCCGCCGGTCGACGAGCCGAGTATGGCGTCCGGCTGGGTCGAGCCCTCGGTCACCTCGGTCTCGGACCCGGAGCCGGTCGTCGTTGACCTCGATGAAGCGAGCGCGGTCGAGCCCGCGGAGGCCGAGGCTGTGGGGGCGTCGCCGGAGGTCCCCTGGCTCAGCGCCGCTGGGACCCCTTGGACCGACCCGGTGGCCGCCCCTGCCGAGAGCGAGCGGATTGCGGCAGCGGCCGATTACCGCGATGACGTTGCCCCGGAGGATGTTGCCCTGGAGGACGTGCACCCCATGGTGCAGGAGGTCGAGGCCCAGTTCGCTGAGGAGCCGGAGCCCGAGCCGGAGCCCGAGCCGGAGCCCGACCCGGAGCCCGAGTCGGAGCCCGAGCCGGAGCCCGAGTCGGAACCCGAGCCGGAGCCCGAGCCGGAGCCCGAGGCGGAGCCGGAGCCCGAGCCGTTCGTCCGGCGAACGAGTGAGGTCTGGGAAATCCGAGATGGCGGCTTTGGTGTCGGCTCTGCCGCCCCCATGCCGGACCGAGCAATGCCGCTCGGCCACCCTGTCCAGGCCTACCTCGACACGATGACCTACCGGGCGCCGGGGATGCCGGCATACGACTCGATCGAGCCCGACGTGTGGTTTTACAACGAGAGTTCAGCCGAGCACCACGGCTTCACCCCGTCGGAGACCGACGAGGCCTAGGTCCGTGCCGGCGGGGTCACCGTGAGCAGGAACACCGAGTCCTCGAGGGCGTCGACCGCATGCCGGTGCTCGGGGATAGTCACGAGGTGACCTGCGGAGGCGATCCATTCGAGCTCTCCGGCGTGGAGCCGGACCCGGCCGAGCAGACAGTGCAACGTGGCCGCCGGGGGGCTGTTGTGCTCCGCGAGGCCCGCCGTTTGAGTGAGCGCGATGAGCACGGCCCGTTGGTGTGGTCCTCGGACAACGACCGTGCTCGCCGTGCCCCGGGCATCCGCACGAGCCTGGGCGAGCAAGGACTCGGCGAGGCCGGAGAGGTTGACGACCCCGCCCGAACCGCTCGCCGACTCCTGCGGTGTGGGCTGCCACGGCTCGGGAGCCGCGCGAGAGATCGAGACGGGTTCGCCGCTCATCGCCGACCCGCCGAGTCCAGGCCCGGACGCTCCCATCCCGGCTGCGGTGACCGGTTGCCCAGGCCCCGTCGCACGTGGTCGGCCCGGGAGCGATACACGATGTACGGCCGGGTGAGGTAGCCCACCGGAGCCGAGAAGACATGCACGAGCCGGGTGAACGGCCAGAGCGCGAACAGCAGGAACGCGAGCACGGCATGCATCTGGAAGCCGACCGGGACGCCGGCCATGAGGGTCGGGTCCGGTTGGCCGTAGAAGATGCCGCGGAACCACGGTGACACCGTCGTGCGGTAGTTGAACTCGGTATCCGCGTGCAGCACGGCCGAGGCGAAGGTATTCCAGCAGCCGATGACGATGACCGTGCCGAGGAACAGGTACATGACCTTGTCCATGACGGTCGTCGCCTTGAACACCGGCCGGACGGTTCGGCGACGGTAGACGAGCATGATGAGCCCGACCAGGGCCATCGCGCCCGCAAGCAGACCGCCGCCCAGCGCGAACGCGTGGTACGTCGACTCCGAAACGCCCAGCCGGTCGGTCCAGCCCTTGGGCAGCAGGAGGCCGATGATGTGGCCACCGACGACGCCGAGCATGCCGAAGTGGAAGAGCGGCGACCCCCAGCGGAGCAGGGAGTCTTCGTAGAGCTGGGAGGACCGTGTCGTCCAACCGAACTTGTCGTACTTGTAGCGCCACCAGTGCCCGACCACGAAGATCGCCAGGCAGATGTACGGGAGGATGAGGAAGAGGAAGGTGTTCACCGGGGTGCTCCAACGGGGATGGTGGCACCGAGCTGAGTCGGGCCTGGGGTCATCGTGGCGAGGTCCGCGTCGGGGCGGAAGTCGAGTGCGGGATCCATCGCGTAGCCACCGGCGGCATAGCCCTCGAGGCCGACATCCTCGGTCGGCGGTCCGGCCGCGATGAGGGCCGCGAGAGCCTCCTCATCGGTGCCCTGTAGTGCCGGCAGTGTCGAGCGCAGGGCCTCGAGGACGGGCAGCCATCGCGATTGTCGGCGGGTCAGGGCCCGGTGCAGCAACTCGATGGAGACCCGATGGTCGGTGAGCAGCCGCCAGGCCGCGTCGAGGTCGGTGAGTGCGCCGAACTCGAGGACCACCGGCAGGTAGTCCGGCAGTTCGGCGTCGGCGTCGGTGACCTCGACCCCGCTCGCCCGGTACACCTGTTTGAACTGAACCAGGGCCACGCCCCGGCGGCGGGTGTCCCCGCAGGTGGCGTAGGTCAGGTGCAGGGCGCATGTGCGGGTCACGTCGAAGGTCTCCACGTAGTCCCGCTGTATCTCACCCAGTCCCGCGGACGCGACCTCGTCCAGGTATGCCGTGAGCCCGCCGCCCAGCGCCGGTGGCAGCGCTGCGGCCACCGCCCGCAGCGACGGCAGACGGGCCAGGAGTGCCTCGGTGGGGTAGTCGAGGAGGAGGGAGCAGAGCTGCCAGGTCGCGGCGGTCTCGTCCGGGGACCACGGCACCTCGGCCCGACGATGCCTGCGCCATACTCGGTCGATGAGGGTGGTCACTGCTCGGTGTCTTTCAACCGGGCCGAACGGACCATGAGGTCCTCGACGGCGATCCGGACCGGTTGACCGGATCCGGTGCCGAACGGCTGAGACTGTCCGCCGTCGTAGGCCGACACCGCGCAGTCGGTGGCGATCTCCTCCAGGGCGTGCGCCTGTTCGGCATGGGCCGTTGGGATGACGTACCGGTCGGCGTACTTGGCGATCGCGAGCAGGCGGAACATCTCGTAGAGGTCCTCCTCGCCCATCCCCACCGAGGCCGGGATGTCCGGCCGCGGGTCGCGGCCGAGGTTGAGGTCGCGCATGTAGGAGCGCATCGCGGCAAGCTTCTTGAGGACGTCGTTGACCGGCTCGATATCTCCCGCGGTGAAGAGGTTCGCGAGGTACTCCACGGGAATGCGGAGGGTGTCGATCGCCGCGAAGAGGTTGTCGCGGTCCTCGGCGTCGTGGCCGGTGTCCTTGACGACGTCGACGACCGGGGAGAGCGGCGGGATGTACCAGACCATGGGCATCGTCCGGTACTCCGGGTGCAGCGGCAGGGCCACCTTGTAGTCGAGGATGAGCCGGCGCACCGGGGAGCGCCGGGCAGCCTCGATCCAGTCACCGGGTATGCCGGCGACTTCGGCCTGGCGCGCGACCTCCAGGTCGTTGGGGTCCAGGAAACAGCCGAGCTGGGCCTGGTAGAGCTCGTGGTCGTCCTCGACACTCGCCGCGGCGAGGACCGCGTCCGCGTCGTAGAGCATGATCCCGATGTACCGCAGCCGCCCAACGCAGGTTTCGGAGCAGACGGTCGGGATGCCGACCTCGACCCGGGGGTAGCAGAAGGTGCACTTCTCGGCCTTGCCGGTCTTGTGGTTGAAGTAGATCTTCTTGTAGGGGCACCCGGAGATGCACATCCGCCAGCCGCGGCAGGCGTCCTGGTCGACCAGGACGATGCCGTCCTCGCTGCGCTTGTAGATCGCCCCGCTCGGGCACGAGGCCGCGCACGAGGGGTTGAGGCAGTGCTCGCAGATCCGCGGCAGGTAGAACATGAAGGTCTTCTCGAACTCGAACTTGACCTTGTCTTCGATGCCCTTGAGCATCACGTCCTTGGGGCCATGCTCGACCGCCCCGCCGAGGTCGTCGTCCCAGTTCGCCGACCAGGTGACGTTCATCGGCTTGCCGGTGATCAGGGAGTACGGGCGGGCCACCGGGAAGGTCGACTGCTGCGGTGCGTTGAGCAGGGTCTCGTAGTCGTAGGTCCACGGCTCGTAGTAGTCCTCGATTCCCGGGAGCCGGGGGTTGGAGAAGATGTTCACGAGCTTCTTGAACCGGCCACCGGCCTTGAGGGCGAGCCGGCCGTTGGGCTTGCGGACCCACCCGCCCTGCCAGAGTTCCTGGTCCTCGTAGCGCCGGGGGTAGCCGAGTCCGGGACGGGTCTCGACGTTGTTGAACCAGACGTACTCCATGCCGGTGCGGTTGGTCCACGCCTGCTTGCAGGTCACCGAACAGGTGTGGCAGCCGATGCACTTGTCGAGGTTCATGACCATCGCGAGTTGAGCCATCACGCGCATGTCAGTACTCCACCTTCTGGTTGGTGCGGCGCCGGATCATGGTGACTTCGTCGCGGTTGTTACCCGTCGGGCCGATGTAGTTGAAGAAGTACGCGTGCTGGGCGTAGCCGCCGATGATGTGGCTCGGTTTGAGGAGGATCCGGGTGAGCGAGTTGTGGATTCCGCCGCGCTTGCCGTCGGTCTCGGTGAGCGGCACGTCGATGAGCCGGTCCTGGGCGTGGTGCATGTAGACCGTTCCCTCGGGCATCCGGTGGCTGACGATGGCCCGGGCGGCGACCACACCGTTGCGGTTGACCGCTTCGATCCAGTCGTTGTCCTTGACCCCGATCTTGTCGGCGTCGACATCGGACATCCAGATCGTCTGCCCGCCCCGGGAGAGCGAGAGCATGAAGAGGTTGTCCTGGTACTCGCTGTGGATCGACCACTTGTTGTGTGGGGTGAGGTAGCGCACGGACACCCCGAGGGCGTTCTGTTCACCGAGCGGGGCCTCGCCGAAGAGCCTGGTCATGTCGAGCGGCGGCCGGTATGTCGGCAACGACTCGCCCATGCCGATCATCCAGTCATGGTCGAGATAGAACTGTTGCCGGCCGGTGAGGGTGTGGAAGGGTTTGGCGCGCTCGATGTTGATGGTGAACGGGCTGTACCGTCGCCCTCCGCTCTCCGAGCCGGACCACTCCGGGGAGGTGATGACCGGCACCGGTGCGGACTGGGTGTCGGCAAAGGTGATCTGTTTGCCCTCGTGCTCGGCGGCGAGGTCGTGTAGCCGAGTTCCGGTGCGCTTCTCCAGGGTCTTGAAGCCCTGGGTCGACAGGTGCCCGTTGCAGGTCGCGCTGAGGTGCATGATCGCGTCGGCCACCTCGATGTCGGTGCCCATCCGGGGCTGCCCGGCGGCTGGCCCGGTGGCCACGACGCCGTGGCGTCGACGGAGGATGTCCAGCTCGCGCTGGACGGTGTAGGCCACGCCTTTGGTGAGCATGCCGACGCGCTCCAGGAGCGGGCCGATGGCCGTCATCTTGTCGTAGATCGCGGTGTAGTCGCGCTCCACCTCCACCAGCACCGGGAGGGTCTTGCCGGGGACCGGCTCGCACTCACCGGCCCGCCAGTCCAGGACCCGGCCGTGGATGGTCGCCATCGCCTCGGGGGTGTCGTGCCAGAGCGGCTTGGCGACGATGTCCTTGCGGGTCCCGAGGTGGTCGGCGGCGAGTTCGGAGAACTTCTTGGCGATCTCCTTCCAGGTGTCCCAGTCGCTCTTGGATTGCCATGGTGGGGCGATCGCCGGGTTGAAGGAGTGCACGAAGGGGTGCATGTCGGTGGTGTTGATGTCGTGCTTCTCGTACCAGGTCGCTGCCGGCAAGACCACGTCGGAGAAGAGCGTCGAAGAGGTCATCCGGAAGTCCAGGGTGAGCAGCAGGTCGAGCTTGCCGCGCCCGGCCTCGTCCCGCCATACGACATCCTTCGGCCGGTGCTCGGGGACCGCTTCGGTGGCCTTCACCGCGTGGTCGGTCCCCAGGAGGTGCTTGAGGAAGTACTCATTGCCCTTGGCGCTCGAACCCAGCAGGTTGGCGCGCCAGAGGGCGAGGATCCGAGGGAAGTTCTCCGGGGCCTCCGGGTCCTCGACAGCGAAGGTGAGGTCACCGGACTTAAGCTGCTCGACGACATACGCCGGGGTGGGTTTGCCGGCGGCGGCGGCCTCGTCGGCGACCGCGAGCGAGCTGCGGGAGAACTGAGGATAGGACGGCGTCCAGCCCAGCCGGACCGACTGCGCGAGCAGGTCCATGGTGCCGCGCCCAGCGAAAACGCCTGTCCCACCGTTGATCTCGTCGGCGGTGAAGGTGTCGTACCGGTACTGGGAGGTGTTGACGTACCAGTAGGCCGTCTGGTTCATGTGCCGCGGCGGGCGCACCCAGTCCAGAGCGAAGGCCAGGTGCTGGAAGCCCATGATGGGGCGGATCTTCTCCTGCCCGACATAGTGCGCCCAGCCGCCACCGTTGCGGCCCTGGCAGCCGGTGATCGTCGTGAGCACGAGCATCGCGCGGTAGATCTGGTCGGAGTGGTACCAGTGGTTGGTCCCCGCACCCATGAGGATCATGCCGCGGCCGCCGGTGTCGACGGCATTGCGGCCCCACTCCCGGGCGAGCCGGATGATCTGTTCGGCCGGGGCCCCACAGATCTCGGATGCCCAGGCCGGGGTGGCCGGCACGGAGGCGTCGTCGTAGCCGGTCGGCCATTGCCCCGGGAGCCCGTCTCGCTGGACGCCGTAGTGGGCGAGCATGAGGTCGAGGACGGTGGTCACCAGGTGCTCGCCGACCTTGCGCACGGGGACGCCGCGGCGTTCGTAGGACACCGCGCCATGGGCGGAGTCGAAGCGCGGCAGGGAGACCTCGACGGCCTTGAACTTGTCGTGGTAGAGGCTGAGCTGCGGGGTGATGTCGCCGAGCTCGAGGTTCCAGTGGCCGAGACCCTCATCGCCGTAACGATGCCCGATCGAGCCGCCGGGGATGACGATCTGGGAGGTGCGTTCGTCAATGACCGCGGGTTTCCACATGGCGTTCTCGGAGGACTGTTCGGCATTGTCGAAGTCGCCGGCGACCAGGTACTTGCCGGGGTGGTAGCTGCCATCCTCGGCCCGCTCCAGGGTCACCAGGTAGGGCAGGTCGGTGAACTGCCGGTTGTAGCCGACGAAGAAGTCGGTCTCGGAGTCGACGAAGAACTCCTTGAGCAGCACGTGGCCGATGCCCATGGCGAGCGCACCGTCGGTACCCGGGGCCGTGGTCACCCACTCGTCGGCGAACTTGACGTTCTCGGCGTAGTCCGGCGACACCGCGACGACCTTCTGGCCGCGATAGCGGGCCTCGGTCATCCAGTGGGCGTCCGGGGTGCGGGTCAGCGGAACGTTGGAGCCCCACATGATGAGGTAGCCCGCATCCCACCAGTCACCGGACTCCGGGACGTCGGTCTGGTCGCCGAACATCTGCGGCGAGGCGTTGGGCAGGTCGGCATACCAGTCGTAGAAGCTGAGCATGGGGGCGCCGATGAGCTCGTTGAAGCGGGCGCCGGAGGCGTAGGAGACCGGGGACATCGCCGGGATCGGCGAGAAGCCGGCGATCCGGTCGGGGCCGAAGGTCTTCACCGTGTGGACGTAGGCCGCCGCCACCATCTCGGTGACCTCGGGCCAGGTCGAGCGGACGAGCCCTCCCTTGCCGCGGGCGCTCTTGTATGCCGTGGCCTTGGCCGGGTCCCCGACAACGTCTGCCCACGCCAGGACGGGGTCCCCGAGCCGGGCGCGGGCCTCGCGGAACATCTCGAGCAGGACGCCGCGGACATACGGGTAGCGGACGCGGGTGGGGGAGTAGGTGTACCAGCTGAAGGCCGCGCCCCGGGGGCAGCCTCGGGGCTCGTACTCGGGACGGTCCGGGCCAGCGCTCGGGTAGTCGGTCTGCTGGGCTTCCCAGGTGATGATCCCGTCCTTGACGTACACCTTCCATGAGCATGAGCCGGTGCAGTTCACGCCATGGGTGGAGCGGACGACCTTGTCGTGGGCCCAGCGGTCGCGATAGAAGGCATCGCCCTTGCGGCCCCCCTTGGCGTGCATGGTGCGCTTGTCGGCGGACACCTCGGCCTTGGTGAAGAACCGTCGGGTGCCGACGAGGGCATCGGTGAGCGGGCCGTCGAAGCCGATCTCGGTCATGAGGGGTCCTTGGATGTGGGGTGTGCGGGCGAAAAGGGGATCTGGGTGGTGACGTGCGCGACACAGCGGTGCGGTTCGACGAACGGCTCCAGACTCACCTCGGCGTGCTCCTCGCCGAACTGGCGCATGGAGCCGGCGATCAGTCCGCGGTGGATGCCGCAGACGACGGACGTGTTGGTGCGAGCGAGCTCGAGGAACGGGCAGCGGACAAGGTCGATTTCGGCGGTGCGTCCCCCGTTGCTCGTCCGCAGGTTGGGGGTGTATCCCCATTGCGTGAGGACGTCGATCATGCGCCCGACCTTGGCGAGCCACTGGCCGGGCGTGGTGGCGGGCGCGACGGGTTCTGCCGTGACGTGGTCGCGGGCCCAGCGTTCTCCAGCCTCGGCGGGCGTGATCGGGGACCCGTCAGCGAATCGGCCGAAGCTGTCGGCCAGGAGGGAGGTGAGCAACTTCAGGGACTCCGGACCGGCTTCCGGGTCCGGCAGGGTTCCCGGGGCCACGTCGTAGAGCTTTCGGGGCCGACCGACGGCGCGGGACTTCAGGAAGCGGGTGGTGAGCAGGCCCGCCGCGAGGAGCTGGTCGAGGTGGAAGCGCACGGTCGTTGCGTGCAGGTCGATGGCCTGGCCGAGTTCGGCAGCGGTCATGGCCCCGCGGTTAGCGAGGGTGTCGACGATGAGCCGACGCACGGGAGAGGTGAGTAGGCCCAGGCCATCATTCGCGGGGTCGTTCATGGTCGCTGTCATGAGATAGACACTCCAAATTAAGTGAGTTACTCCGTTATATCGCATCCGCGTCAACGCCGCCAACCACAGCCTCACTTCGTGCTCACTCGAAGTGAGGCTTGCCTCAGTTGCCGGGATGTGTCGGAGTGGGTGTAGCGTGCCTTCGACAATAAAAAGGACTTCAGTCATCTAAATGGAGGCTCTCATGAGCGCCCACTCGGCCGCTCCCGCTCTCACCGAGGATCGCCGCGGGGCCACCCGCGTCCTGTGGATGTCGACCCTCGCCTTCACCCTCATGTTCGCCGTGTGGCTCATGTTCGGTGTCCTCGGGGTGCCGATCCAAAAGGAACTGGGTCTCAGCGACGTCGAGCTCTCTTGGGTCTCGGCCGTCGCCGTCCTCAACGGCTCGATGTGGCGCCTCCCCGCAGGCATGCTCACCGACCGGATCGGCGGACGCAAGGTCACGATCGCCATGCTCCTGCTCACCGCGATCCCCTGCTTCTTCCTCACCCACGCGGGTACCTATGGCAGCCTGCTCATCCTCGCCTTCCTCGTCGGTTTCGCGGGCAACCTGTTCTCCGTCGGTATTGCCTGGAACTCGGCGTGGACCCCGCGTGAGCGCCAAGGCTTCGCCCTCGGACTCTTCGGTGCCGGCAACGTGGGGGCCTCGGTCACCAAGCTCCTCGTGGTCCTCGCGCCCGGGCTCGTCGTCGGCGGGGGCGCCGCAGCCTCCGGCTTCTTCCCGACCGGATGGCGCATCTTCCCCGCCATCTACACGATCGCCCTCGTCGCGACCGCGGTGCTGACCTTCCTTGTCGTCCCCCGCAGGGACAAGGTCGCTGGCGCGGGCAAGCCCTTTTCCGAGATGCTCGTCCCGCTCAAGCACGTTCGGGTGTGGCGGTTCAGCCTCTACTACGTCGCCGTCTTCGGGGCCTACGTGGCACTCTCGGCCTGGCTGCCCAAGTACTACGTCGACAACTTCGACGTCCCGCTGAAGACGGCGGCCTTGCTCACCGCGACCTTCATCTTTCCGGCCTCGCTGCTGCGCCCACTCGGCGGCACGATCAGTGACCGCTTCGGCGCCCGCCGGGTCATGTACTGGACGTTCGGGGCGATGATGCTCACCACCGGCATCCTGATGATGCCCAACGGGCACATCGTCATCCAGCACGCCGACGGCCACTCCTCGGACCACCTGGCCTACTCCCTGGGGCTGGTCCCGTTCGCCATCCTGGTTTTCCTCCTCGGCTGCGCCATGGGCATCGGCAAGGCCGCGGTCTACAAGCACATCCCGGAGTACTTCCCGGACAACGTCGGCTCAGTCGGCGGCCTGGTCGGGATGCTCGGTGGCCTCGGCGGGTTCTTCCTGCCCCCACTGTTCGCCTACACCAAGCAGTGGAGCGGGTTCCCGACGAGCACCTTCTTCGTGCTCTTCCTGCTCGTCGTCGGCTGCGCTCTCTGGATGCACTGGACGGTCGTGCACATGCTCCACCAGGGCAGCCCCGATCTGGCTCGTCACCTCGAGTCACCCACACCTGCCGCCGCCACGGCAGTCAACTGACCTCTCACCCAGCCGCACGGCATACAAGGAGAAACGAACATGACCACAGCACCCGCTCCCGCTCGAAAGGGTGAGTGGCTGGAGGCTTGGGACCCCGAGGCTCCCTCCTGGGACAGCAAACTCGCCTGGAAGACCCTCTGGATCACGACCTTCTGCCTCACCCTGGCCTTCATCGCGTGGTTCCTCCCGAGCGCGATCATCCCCAAGCTCACCGCCCTCGGGTACACCTTCACCAAGAGCCAGCTCTATTGGATGGCGGCCATGCCCGGCCTCGCCGCGGGCCTCTTCCGGCTCGTCTGGATGGTGCTGCCACCCATCATGGGCACCCGCAAGATGGTCTCGCTGACCACCCTGCTCCTCATCGCCTCCACCCTCGGCTGGGGCGTGCGTGTCATGTCGCCGACGGCCCCCTACTGGGAGCTCATGGTGCTGGCGTTCCTCGCCGGCATCGGTGGTGGCGCCTTCTCCGGGTTCATGCCCTCGACCTCGTACTTCTTCCCCCGCTCCAAGCAGGGCACGGCGCTCGGCATCCAAGCGGGCCTGGGCAACCTCGGGGTCTCCATCGTTCAGTTGCTTACCCCGTACCTCATCGCGCTCGGTGGGCTGGCGGTCTTCGGCGGCAGCCAGCAGATGAAGTTCCCGGGCAAGCCGGACCAGACCGTCTGGTACCAGAACGCTGCTTTCGTCTGGATCCCCCTCATGGTCGTCGGTGCGGCGCTGGCGTGGACGATGCTCAAGTCGGTGCCGGTCAAGGCCAACATCACGCAGCAGTTCGACATCTTCAAGAACCAGGACACCTGGTGGATGACCGTCCTCTACATCATGACCTTCGGGACGTTCTCCGGCCTGTCCGCCCAGTTCGGTCTGCTCATGATCAACCTCTACGGTGCGGGCAACGCCGAGATCGTCACCGGCAGTGGAGCAACGGCCAAGGTGCTCGTTGCCGGGTATGTCGTGCCCGAGGCGGTGAAGTACGTCTTCCTCGGCCCGCTCGTGGGTGCCGTCGCCCGGTTCGCGTTCGCACCTCTCACCGACAAGCTCGGGGGCGCCGTCTGGACGCTCGTCTCCGGCGTGGGCATCCTCGGATCGATCCTCTACACCATCCCTGCGCTGACCCCGGACACCTCGTCGGCTGCCGCGCTCCAGGGAGGCTTCAGCCGGTTCCTCTGGGGCATGCTCGCGATCTTCCTCTTCGCCGGCATCGGTAACGCCTCGACGTTCAAGCAGATGCCGATGATCTTCGAGCGGCGTCAGGCCGGTGGCGTCATCGGCTGGACCGGAGCCATCGCGGCGTTCGGACCGTTCCTCTTCGGAATCGGTCTCACCACGCTCGGCGCCGTGCCGTTCTACTGGATCGGTGTGGTGTGGTGCGTGTTCTGCATCGCCCTGACGTGGATGCGCTACGCGCGTCCCGGAGCCCCCAAGAAGAGCTGACGAGAAGGCGGTGTGCCGCCGCCGTCGGGCCCCGGAGCAGCACCGGAGCCCGGCGGCGTCGGTCTCCTCACACCAAAGGTGACCGGGCACGGCATACCCGATAGGTTCGTCTATGTCGCTCGTGCTGTGAGAGGAGTGCGCCTGTGCGCATCGGAGTCCCCAAGGAGTCGTCCCCCGGCGAGCGCCGTGTCGCCGCCACTCCCAAGACCGTCGAGCAACTGCGTGGGCTCGGGTATGCCGTGTTCGTCGAGTCCGGCGCGGGTGCGCTCGCGAGCTTCGACGACGAGGCCTACCGCGGCGCAGGGGCTGACATCGTCGATACGGCCGTGTGGCAGTGCGATGTTCTCCTCAAGATCAACGCGCCGTCGGCGGCCGAACTCGACCGGCTGAGCCGTGGCCAGACCGTCATCTCCCTGCTCGCCCCGGCGCTCAACCCTGAACTTGTCGAGGCCCTCGCCGAACGTGGGGTGACCGCTCTGGCGATGGATGCCGTGCCTCGGATCTCCAGGGCCCAGGCGTTGGATGTGCTGTCCTCGATGGCCAACATCGGTGGTTACCGGGCGGTGGTGGAGGCCGCCCACGAGTTCGGCTCCTTCTTCACCGGTCAGGTCACGGCCGCCGGGAAGGTGCCGCCGGCCAAGGTGCTCGTGGTCGGTGCCGGGGTCGCCGGACTCGCCGCAATCGGCACGGCAAGCTCACTCGGCGCCATCGTGCGCGCCTTCGACGCCCGGCCCGAGGTGGCCGAGCAGGTCGAGTCCATGGGGGCCGACTTCCTGCGGATCGACGTGGAGGACACCGGACCGTCTGCAGACGGCTACGCCAAGGAGACCGGGGAGGACTTCAACCGCAAGGCCGCCGAGCTCTACGCCGCGCAGGCCAAGGACGTCGACATCGTCATCACCACCGCGCTCATCCCCGGTCGCCCGGCCCCACGGCTGCTCACCGAGGAGATGGTGGCCTCGATGAAGCCCGGGTCCGTCGTCGTCGACATGGCCGCGAGCAACGGCGGCAACGTCGCCGGATCGGTGGCCGGCCAGCGGGTGGTCACGGCCAACGGGGTCACCATCCTCGGCTACACCGACCTCCCGGGTCGCCTGCCGACCCAGGCCTCGCAGCTCTTCGGGCAGAACCTGGTCAACCTCCTCAAGCTGCTCACCCCGGCCAAGGACGGCGCCCTCACCCTCGATATGGAGGACGTGGTCCAGCGCGGGATGACCGTGGTCCGGGAGGGTGAGGTGCTCTGGCCGCCGCCTGCGGTGCAGGTCTCGGCCGCGCCGGCGGCGGCGCCGGTTGCCGTCGCTGAGCCCAAGCCGGTGAAGCCGCCGATGTCGCAGGGCAAGCGGTTCGCGCTGATCGTCGGGGTGGCGGTGTTGTTCCTGCTGATCTCAGCGTTCTCCCCGGTGCCGTTCCTCGGGCACTTCATGGTGTTCATGCTCTCGGTGGTCATCGGGTTCTATGTCATCGGCAACGTCCACCACGCCCTGCATACCCCGCTCATGTCGGTGACCAACGCGATCAGCGGGATCATCGTCGTCGGCGCCCTCCTCCAGGTCGGCCACGGCAACCTGTGGGTGTCCATCCTCGCCGTCCTCGGAGTGCTCGTGGCGAGCATCAACGTCTTCGGTGGCTTCACTGTCACCGACCGAATGCTCGACATGTTCAAGAGGGAGGACGCGGCCCGATGAACATCCCCTTCACCCTCGTCCAAGGGGCGTACATCGTCGCGGGTCTGCTCTTCATCCTCGCCCTGTCGGGTCTCTCCAAGCATGAGACCGCCCGGATGGGCAACCGCTACGGCATCGCCGGGATGACCATCGCCCTTATCGCCACCATCATCGGGGCAACCGTCGGCCAGGAGGCCGGGGGCGTGGCCGTCGGGCGGGAGTCCGGGTGGGGTGGGCTCACCTGGATCGCGCCGGCGATGATCGTCGCTGCCCTCATCGGGGTCACCGTGGCCCGCCGGGTCGAGATGACCCAGATGCCCGAACTCATCGCCATGCTGCACAGTTTCGTCGGGCTCGCGGCGGTCCTCGTCGGCTGGAACAGCTCCTATGAGGTGGCGGCGTATCCGGCGATCCACGACGTCGAGGTCTTCGTCGGGGTCTTCATCGGTGCGGTGACCCTCACCGGATCGATCGTCGCGTACCTCAAGCTCTCGGCGAAGATCAAGAGCGCCCCGATGATGTTGCCGGCGCACAACGCGGTCAACCTCGGCATCATCGTCGCGTTCGTCGTTATGACCGTGGTCTATGTCCTGGTGCCGCACGACCAGATGGTCCTGCGGCAGACCCTCCTCGGGTTGATGACCCTGCTCGCGCTCTTCCTCGGCTGGCACCTGGTGGCCTCCATCGGCGGCGGCGACATGCCCGTGGTCGTCTCCATGCTCAACAGCTATTCGGGCTGGGCCGCGGCGGCTGCCGGCTTCCTGCTCAACAACGACCTGCTCATCATCACCGGGGCGCTCGTCGGGTCCTCGGGTGCGTACCTGTCGTACATCATGTGCCGGGCGATGAACCGGTCCTTCATCTCGGTCATCGCCGGCGGGTTCGGGGTCGAGGCCGGGACCGTGGCCAGTGGCGACGCCGATCACGGCGAGCACCGCGAGGTCACCGCGGAGGGGGCGGCCGCCCTGCTCGGCGAGGCCCGGACCGTCGTCATCACCCCCGGCTACGGTATGGCGACCGCGCAAGCGCAGCATGCCGTAGCCGAGCTCACTCGGCGGCTGCGTGAACGCAATGTCAAGGTCCGGTTCGGCATCCACCCGGTGGCTGGACGGCTGCCGGGGCATATGAACGTGCTCCTTGCCGAGGCCAAGGTGCCCTATGACATCGTTCTGGAGATGGACGAGATCAACGACGACTTGGGAGACACCGATGTCGTCCTCGTCATCGGCGCGAACGACACGGTAAACCCCGCGGCCATGGATGACCCGGGCTCTCCGATCGCCGGGATGCCCGTGCTGCACGTCTGGGAGGCCAAGGACGTCGTCGTGTTCAAGCGGTCGATGGCGACGGGGTATGCCGGGGTGCAGAACCCGTTGTTCTTCAAGGACAACACGCAGATGCTCTTCGGGGACGCCAAGGCCCGGGTCGAGGACATCATCGCCGCCCTCTGACCTCGACTTTCTCTCCCCATGCCGGAAGGTGGGGGTTGGGGCCGCGTACCCGCGGCCCCAACCCCCACCTTCCGGCACCAAGCTCATGACGGGTTACGCCGCAGCAGAGCGAAGGGCTTTGCGAACGATCGCGATGAGCCGTCCCGGGTTCTCCAGATCGGACCAGGCGATCCGGACCACGGTGTACCCAAGCCGTCGGAGGCGGTCCTCGCGGCGCTTCTCCTCCCACAGGGTTCGCCCATCCCCGCCGGCATACTTGACCTTTCCGTCGAACTCGATGACCACCTTCGTCCCCTCGACCAGGAAGTCGACCCGGATGGCCGGCAGAGTGCCCCGCTTACGGATCGTTACCTGCGGCACGAGCGCCAACCCGCCGCCCACGAGGATGACTCGGGCGCGCGACTCGCCGATGGACTCGGAGCGGCCGTCGACGTAGGCGACCATGCTGCGGGCGCGGCTTGACCGCGGCCACGAGCCCACCGAGGCCACCCGTGACTGGAGGTCCTCGGCGGAGACCAGGCCCAGGTGGAGGGCGGCGTCGGCGCTGCATACTCCCTGGACCTGGCCGTTGTCGATGGCGTTCTCGACGAGGGCGAGGTCGACCGGGACCGCCGGCCCGATGGCGGTCTCCACGCTTTCGGTGGAGCGCTTTCTGATCCGTATGCCGTGTGCCCCCCGCGCGCGGTCGACGGGGCGCCGCAGCACGGGCCGGGACAGGTCGACGCCCCACACCGGGAGGCCATGAGCGATCACCGCGCTGACGCCGGAGAGGACTGCGTCCGGGTAGAGAAGCAGCGCGCCTGTGCAGAGCTGGCGGTGGGCGCCCTCCGGGTCCGTCGCGCGGAGGGCGGTCACGGCATACAGGCCGCGGGTGGGGTGCTGGAGGACATGCTCGGCGACGAGCCGCTCGAGCAGGTACGGTCCCATGCCGAGGCTTCGGGCCTGCCGGGTTGTGAGCATCGAGCCTTGCGTCGCGGCAAGCTCGAGAAGTGCGGGGTCAAGGATCGTCATGCCGGGTACCGTGCCGGGACGCGCGAGGCCTAGGCAAGGGTGGTGCGGCCGGGTGTGGATGACCACGCCCCCTGTGGATGGCCACGCCGCTGATGGACGCAGCCGCCACCCGTGGAAACCGCTGCTACCGCGCAACTTGGGGAGACAAATTCCGGGTTGGGGCCGCCTCCAAGCGACCCCAACCCGGACAAAAGGGCATGGGGCGGGAAAGTCGAGGCGCGGGGCGGGGTCTAGGTTGAGGTCAGGGAGGGGAGGGCGTCGGTGTCGGGGTTGGGGTTGCCCGAAAGCCGCGACCGCTTGTAGCCGTAGGCGAAGTAGATGATGAACCCCAAGGCCATCCACACCAGGAAACGCACCCAGGTCTCCAACGGGAGCGTGAGCATGAGGTAGGCGCAGATCGCCGCGGAGAGGTACGGCAGGAACGGGCTGAATGGCACGACGAACGACCGCTTGAAGTCCGGGCGACGTCGGCGCAGCGCCGGCACCGCGATGGAGACCAGGAAGAACGCCGTGAGTGTGCCGATGTTGATCATGTACTCGAGCTCCCCGACCGGGGTCAGGGCGGCAACGAGGGCGACAAAGATGCCGACGCCGATGGTGATCTTCAGCGGCGTGCCGGTGCGGCGGTTGATTCGGCCCCACGAGGCGGGTAGCAGCCAGTCGCGCGACATCGCGAAGAGCACCCGCGAGGTTCCGATGAGCAGGGTCATGACGACTGTGGTGAGCCCCGCCACCGCACCGGCCGAAATGAGGGTCGCAAACTCGGGTTTGCCGACATCGGTGAAGATCTTCGCGAGCGACGCCTCCGAACTCAGCTTGTCGTAGCGCACCATCCCGGTCATAACCAGTGCCGTGGCGCAGTAGAGGACCGTGCAAATGAGCAGCGAACCGAGGATGCCGCGCGGCAGGTCCCGGGCGGGGTTCTTGGCTTCCTCCGCGGTCGTCGCGACGACGTCGAACCCGATGTAGGCGAAGAACACCAGCGAGGCCCCGGCGAGGATCCCGGTAACCCCGTATGCCGTGGGGCTGAGGCCGAACACCGTCTCGATGAGCGGGGCCTTCCACGTCGTCTTGGCCTCGACCGGAGCCGCATCGGGGATGAAGGGGGTGTAGTTCGCGGTGTTGACGTAGCCCACCCCGGCGAAGATGACGAAGAGGACGATGAAGACCTTGAGCGCGACGAGCGCGAGATTGACCCGCATCGACTCCTTGATCCCGATGCTCACCAGGACGGTGAGGATAGCGACGAGGACGAACGCGGGCAGGTCGAAGCTCGACCCGTAGGCAACGGCTTCCGGGATGCTCACCCCGAGCCGGTCGAGGAACACCCCGAGGTAGGCCGACCAGCCCTGGGCCACCACCGAGGCGCCGAGCATGAGTTCGAGGAGGAGGTCCCAGCCGATGATCCAGGCAACAATTTCCCCGAGCGAGGCGTAGGAGAAGGTGTATGCCGATCCGCTGACCGGGATCGAGGAAGCGAACTCGGCATAGCAGAGGGCGGCCAGACCACAGCACACCGCGGCGACGACGAAGGAGACGATGACCGCCGGGCCCGCAAGGTCATGCGCGGCCCGCCCGGCCACGGTGAAGATGCCGGCTCCGATGACGACCCCGACACCGAACACGGTGAGGTCGAGCGCGGTGAGCTGCTTCTTGAGCTGGTACTCCGGCTCGTCGCCCTCGCGGAGGGTCTGCTCAATGGTCTTGGTCCGCATGATCGACATCGGGAGTCCTCTCGGGCCGGTGGTGCCGCTGGTGTCGATGTTCCCGTGAAGACTGCGACGCTAGTAGATACCGGCGGGTACGGCATCCCGAGACCACTTCGCAGCATGGCCCATAGGCCAACAGGTATGGTCGCGGAGAGGGAAGCAGCCGGTCAGGTCCACTCGCGCGGGACGTAGAGCAGTTCGCCCGTGTCCGGGGTGTCCCGCGCGTTCCCAGCCCCATGGTCCCCGTGGTTCCCCGCGGATGCGCCCGTGGCGTGCGATCGGCGAGCTGTGCGCTGGTCGCTGTGGTACCACGACTCGACTCCGCCCTGGTCCCCGCTCACGCCTCGGTTTCCGCGTCGGTGGTCGACGGCGTTGTGCCGGGCGGCATACACCTCGGCATTCCATTCATCGACGGCGTGCGGGTCCCGGCCTCCGGGAGTGGACCCGGCCGGCCCGCCGCGGCGCCACCAGCCCCAGCCGCCCCCACCCCAGCCGCCGCCGTCGCCGTCGCCTGGCCGCCCATCGGAAGGGCCCTCGTCCCGGTACCAACCCTGGTCCTCGGGGTCGACGTCATGGGCGTCACCGAAGAGCTGCTCGCAGATGAGCCGGTAGTTCTCGTCGGCGTGCGGGATCATCCCGATCTGGGCGAGGGCCTGGTCGTGTCCCGCGGACTCGAGGATGAAGTGGCCGTAGCCGAGGAGGCGTCCGAGCAGCGGGCGGTCGAAGGTGAGGTCGGTGACCTTGATGAGCGGCATCATGGCGACCTTGCGCCGGATGAAGCCGTAGAAGAGCAGGAAGCGCTTGTCGGTGGCGACGAAATACTCGTTGCGCCAGTTGAGGAACTTCCAGATCAGCCAGAGCGCGGCGGCAAGCACCGCCGCAAGCGTGACGTCGGAGAGCAGTTTGCCGCCGGGGGTCGGGGGTGCGGCAATGTCGACAACGGCGGCGACGACGAGGGCCGTTGCCGCATAGGCGATCTCGTGGATCATCGAGAACCAGTGCCGACGCACGGCGAGAACGACGCACTCGCCGTCGACAATGTACTTGCGGAGCTCTCGATGCAGCCGGGGGCCCCGACGAGCCACGCCGACCATTGGTCAGCCCCGGTTGATCAGGGAGTCGAAGAAGTCCGCGATGTTGCCCAGGCCATTGGTGATGACCTGCCAGGCCGAGCGGAAGATATTCGCCGCGGACTCCGGGGAGGTCAGGATGGCGTAGAGCAGGAAGACGACGAGCAGCCACATCGCGATCTTTTTGACCGGGGGCATCTCAGGTCCTCCACACAGGCTTCATCGGTGCGCCGGGTGCACACCTCTGCGAACGAGTGTGCCTTATGGTGCTCATGTGACGCGTGAGGCGACGCACGCGGGCGTGTCGACCCGGACAGGCGCCGCCCCGTCGCCGATGTCGCCGTCATCCGAGCCGGTTGACCGGGTGGCTCAGACGCTGCCGTAGAGCCGGTCTCCGGCATCCCCGAGCCCGGGAACGATATAGCCGTGCTCGTTGAGCCGCTCGTCGATGGCGCCGGTGACCAGGGTGACCGGGATGTTGAGCTTGTCGGCCTCGGTGCGCACGTGCGCAATGCCCTCCGGTGCGGACAGCAGGGTCACCGCGGTGATGTCGCGGGCGCCGAGCCCGGCGAGGTACTCGATGGCCATGACCAGCGAACCGCCGGTGGCGAGCATCGGGTCGAGGAGGAAGACCTGACGCCCGGACAGGTCGTCGGGCAGCCGGTTGGCGTACGTCGTCGCCTCGAGAGTCTCCTCGTTGCGGATCATCCCGAGGAAGCCGACCTCGGCACTCGGCAGCAGCCGGACCATGCCCTCGAGCATGCCGAGCCCCGCCCTCAGGATGGGGACGATGAGCGGCTTGGGACGGGCGAGTTTGATTCCCCGGGTGCGGGCAACCGGGGTCTCGATGTCAAAGGGCTCGACCCGCACCTCCCGGGTCGCCTCGTAGGCGAGCAGCGTCATGAGTTCCTCGGCGAGCCGACGGAAGGTCGGGCTGTCCGTGGACTTCTCCCGCAGGTAGGTCAGCTTGTGGGCGATGAGCGGGTGGTCGGCAACGTGGACGCGCATAGGCGAAACTTACCGCGTGGCCTTCCCTTCGCGTCCACCGGCGGGGCAGCAGTATGCCGTCGCGATGCGCCGCGCCCTCGACCTCGCCGACATCGCCCGTCGTGATGGGGACGTTCCGGTCGGCGCCCTGGTTCTCGATCCCGGCGGGGCCGTCGTCGGTGAAGGCTGGAACGTGCGAGAGCGCGACGGTGACCCGCTCGGCCACGCGGAGGTCGTCGCGCTCCGCGAGGCGAGCGCACGGCATACCCCGGGGGAGGGTTGGCGGCTGGTGGGACACACGCTCGTGGTCACCCTCGAGCCGTGTCCCATGTGCGCCGGTGCGCTCATGCTGGCTCGCGTGGAGCGGGTGGTCTTCGGGGCGTGGGACGACAAGCTCGGCTCCTGCGGTTCGGTGTGGGACCTCGTCCGCGACCGCCGCGCCAATCACCGGGTCGAGGTGCTGGGGGGCATCCTGGAGGAGGAGTGCGCCGGGGTTCTGCGCGACTTCTTCCGATCGGGTCCCCTGCCGGGGGCGTCCGCGGCGGACTGACACCGATGGAACAATGGCGTGCGTGGAGTCCTTTCTCCGGCAGATCCTCGACCAGCCGCCCTGGCTGATCTATGCGGTCACCTTCGCTGTCGTGTTCCTGGAGGACGCGATCTTCATCGGTTTCGTCTTTCCGGGTGAGACCGTCGCCATCCTCGGTGGCGTCTCGGCGAGCCTGGGGCACACCGAGGTGGGCTGGATGGCCTGCGGAGTCATCGCTGCCGCCATCGTCGGGGACAGCGTCGGCTACGAGGTCGGTAAGGTCTTCGGCGATCAGGTTTTGCGCATCCCGCTGCTGCGCAAACGAACCCGGCAGCTCCACTCAGCGCAGAACCTGTTGCGCCGTCGGGGTGGGCTGGCCGTGCTCCTCGGCCGGTGGACCGCCTTCTTCCGGGCGGTGATGCCCGCGCTCGCCGGATGGTCGCAGATGCCGTACCGGGTCTTCCTCCCGTGGAACGCCATTGGCGGGATCATCTGGGGGCTCGTGGTCGTCCTCGGTGGCTACTTCGCCGGAATGTCCTACAAGAAGGTCGCGGCGTGGCTCGGGGGCGGATCCGCAACCCTGGTGGCGCTCGCCGTGATCACTTCACTGGTCGTGTGGCACGTGCGTCGACGGGCTCGTGAGGCGCAGGCCGAGGACGCCTCAGGAGCAGAGGGCGCCCCCGCGATCTGATTTCCAGGAGGCTGGCCCGCTCGGGTACTCTCGTCGGCGGTGGCGTGTCCGAGCGGCCAAAGGAGCACGCCTCGAAAGCGTGTGTGGGCGTAAGTCCACCGTGGGTTCAAATCCCACCGCCACCGCCAGTGTCCTGAGTCGCGACATCGTTGACATGGTGTCGCGACTCAGGCGTTCCAGGGGCTTGCCGGTCGACCGCGGACAGGGGCCGTGACTCTACACTCGGCGAGGTGCGCATGCGGTTCTCCGGTGAGGTGATCGAGTGGCGCGGCCCGGCGCCATACGTCTTCCTTCGCCTGCCGGAGGCGGAGTCGACCGAGCTGCGCGAGCGGCCCGAACTCAGTTACGGCTGGGGGTGTATCGCCGTGCGGGCAACCATCGGCGATACGACCTTCGAGACCTCGCTCATGCCTCGCGACGGGCGCTACCTGCTCCCGGTAAAGGTGGTCGTCCAACGCGCCGAAGAGGTCGATCTCGGGGATCGGATCACGGCGACGGTGACGGTCATCGAGCGGGGGTAGACGGCGGCCGCCGTTCAAAGGTGCGGTGGCTAGACGGCGCGCTCGAAGGTGATGAGCAGGCCCTCCACTCCGCCGGGACCCATCCGGCCCTTGACCTCGGATGCGGTGATGGCCTTGAGCTGCCAGCCCTTTCCCGCCCATTCGTTGAGGATCTTCTCGAGTTTGTCCCCGGACATCTTGCCGCCGATGAGACCCTCGCGGACCTCCACGACCTTGTACTGGTATGCCATGCCCGCCACTGTATGCCGGACGCCATGGGCCGACCAGGGCCGGGGACCGTACGAACGGCCCCGACTCGGGGATGTTCGGGGTAAACCCCTGGACGGCTCGGGGTGAGCCCCCATAGCAGGCCGTGGCGCACAGCGACACGATCGACATCATGGACTCCGCCGCCCCCCAAGCACCGCAGCCGACCGCCAAGCTCGCGCTCCCGCCCTACCCCACCAGGGAGCCGGTGCCGGGCTCGACCAGGGCGCCTCGGCTCCGGGCAGCCCGGCGCGCCGGATACGCGCTGGCGGCCCTGACCCTGCTCGCCATCCCCGCGACCCTTCTGGTGCACTCCGACGCGGGTGCGGGACAAGTGCGGCTCGGCGCCGCGACGTTCGTCGTCGTCAGTCTCCTCGATGTCGTGGTCGCCTACTACCTGTGGCGGCTCACGCGCCGCCGGGCGCCACGCTCTGGCTCGATCGCCGCGGCAACCCGGGTGGCCGCTAGCGCCATTCAGGGTGTGGCGGCTGGGGGCCTGCTGCTGTCCTCCTCTGACAACCCGGGAGCGGTGGCCCGCTTCGACAGTTGGTGGGGCGCCAGCCTGCTGGTGTTCGGTCTCCACCTGATCGTGCTCACCGCGGCCTTGCGACTGAACCGAGCTCCGCTTTTCGTTCTCGGTGGGACAGCGGCCGCCGGGGCGGCCTACCTGCTGGACGCCCTGCCCGACACGGCCCGCGTTCTTGACGCGCAGGTCCTGCTGCCGTTCATGTTCGGTGAACTCCTGCTGCTGGCCTGGCTGCTGCTGGTCGGCCCGAGGGGACGAGTCCGCGACACCGCGTGACGGTCAGTCGTCACCAACCCCGGGTGCCCGGAGCACCCTTGAACGGCCCTCGTACCCTCGAGGTGATCCAGCCGCCATAGAAACCACCCTCCTGCGCTCGCACGACCTCCCCATCGACGGTGCACCGGTCCATTGCGCCCGGCATGACGGCGACGTGGTCGCGCAACACGGCATACGCCCCCACCGCGTCGGGGTAGTGCCATCCTGCCCGGGGCGCGCTCCGCTCACCCACGACGACGTCGAAGTACTCGGCGTGGCCCTTGAACTCGCAGAACGTGGTTCCGGGGACCGGGACCAGTGTGCCACTGCGAAACTCCGCCTTCGGCAGGTAGTACGTCGGCGGATGGCTGGTCTCCAGGACCTGCAACCCCGCACGCGTGGAGGCCACCAGGGCCCCACCAAACCACACCTCGACGTGCTCGTTCACGGCGCGGACGGCGGGAGGTCGTGGATAGTCCCAGACCGACTCGACTCGAGCCGGGTCAGCGTCGTGGTCCATGCGCTGTACCGTAGCGCCCGCCGGAATGCGCTCGTTACAGTGGCCGTATGCCGCCCTGCCCGCGACCCTTCGCGATCTCGGACTAGTCACCATGCGGGCGCGTCGGACCTCCCACGGCTTGACCGCCCACCTCGTTGCCGGCACGCACACCGTGCTGATCGGCATGGACCTGGAGGACCCCACCGGGTGCCTTGGCTTCGCGATCCGGCGCACCGACCACACCGAGGGCGAAACCGTGTGGTTGCGCGGCATGAAGACGTTCCGTTCGGTCGTCGACTCCGGCCGCAGTTCGGCCCAATGGTCCACGCGCTGGCACCCGATCCAGGCCTTCCAGTGGGGCGACTACACCGCCAAGCCCGGCCACTCCTATACCTACTCCGTCTCCGCCCTCGTCGGCACCCCACAGGATCCCGAGCTCGGCGCCACCGTTACGGTGAATGTGCGCACCGAGGTCGAGGATGACGGGGTCCATGGGGTCTGGTTCAACCGGGGTGTCGCCGGATCCCAGGCCTTCAGGAGGAGCTTCCCCGACTGGGTGCCGCAGAACCCGCCGGACGAGGCCGACCCGGCCATGGTCTGGCTCTCCCGGGGCCTCGGCGAGGCACTGCTTGCGTTCGTCGGCGAGGCCCTCGATGGCGACTGGGGGCTGCGCGGCGCGTTCTACGAGTTCACGTGGGGCAGAGCGCTGGAGGCATTCGCCGCCGCCCGCGACCGTGGCGTGGACGTCCAACTCGTCGTCCATGGCCGCGACCGCGACTCGGCCACGAGCACGGAGGACAACGACCGCACCGCTGACCTGGCCCGCGAAGCGGTGCAGCGCCACGGCATACCGGATCTCGTGACGTGGCGGGAGGCGCCGAACAAGTCTGCGCTGCAGCACAACAAGTTCCTCGTCCTGACCCACAAGGGCCAGCCTGTGGCCGTGTGGACGGGGTCGACAAACATCACCCTCGGCGCCATCTACGGTCACAGCAACGTCGGGCACCTTGTCCGAAGCCGAGAGGTCGCCGCGCAGTTCGACCGCTACTGGCGCAACCTCAAGGACGGGCTCCCCACGCCCGCCCTTCGCGCCGTCCACGAGAACGAGCCGCCGGTTGCGGCAACGGTTCCGGCCCCGCCCGGAGCGACCTTTGTGCCCTCACCCCGGCAGGGACTCGCCGCTTTGCAGTGGTACGCCGCCCTCTTCGACAGCGCCACGGCCTCCGCACACATCACCGGCGCGTTCGGCCTCAACCGCGCCTTCCTTGATCGGCTCTCGGCGGTGCGCGCACCCATTACCCGGACCGTGCTGCTGGAGAAGCTGCCGCCGCGGGAGAGGGCAGTCCCACGAACGGACTCGCACGTGCGCATCTCCACCGGATCGCACCTCGCCGGCGGGCCCCTCGGCCAGTGGGCAGCCGAACGACTCACCGGCTTCAACTCGCACGTCCAGTACATCCACACCAAGATCGTGCTCGTTGACCCCCTCAGCGAGCACCCGACCGTGATCACTGGGTCGGCCAACTACTCCGACGCCTCGACGGTGAGCAACGAAGAGAACACCCTGGTGCTCCGCCGGGGCCGGACCCGCGCGACCTCACGTCGCGCGGTGTTGCGTGTCGCCGACATCTACCTCACCGAGTACCACCGCCTGTTCATGCACTTCCCGTTCCGGGCGCTGGCTCAGTCCCGGGAGGTCAACACTGGCCAGCACCGCGTCGACCTGCATCTTGAGGAGACGGACTCGTGGGCTCGCCGCTACTACGAGGCCGGGTCCTGGCGAGCGGCGCAACGAGCTCTCTTCTCCGGGGGGCTCGCCTCGCAGGGGTGAGCACGGCCCCGATCTGTGTTCTGCTTGTCGGTATGCCCACGCAACCCGAACCTGCATCACGGGACCTGGAGTCGCACGACATTCTGAGCCGGGTGGGTGACCAACTCGGCGTCCGCAGAGTCTTTGGCGAGTCCACCGTCGTCGACGGGATCACGGTCATACCCGTGGCCGTCGCGATCGGCGGCGGCGGCGCTGGTGCCGCCCCTGGCGAGGGCACCGGCGGCGGCTTCGGTGGACTCGTGTGGGGGACCGGGGTCTACACGGTGAGCGAGGGAAGGGTCCGGTTCGTCCCGGCCATCGACGTGACCGCCCTGGCGGCCCTGGGGGTCCTCGCGATCGGCTTGGCGGCGCGCGTGACCCGTCGGCGCCCGTCCTGAATCACCGCGCTGGCGGTCCTGCCGTGGACCGCGCCAGCACGCCGAAGCTGAGAGCCAAGGCTCCCGCGACCGGCGTCCACAGGGTGCGCTCGGGGGGTGAGGGGGACAGCGCGTTCATCACCGTGCCGACCGCACTCAAGATCCCGTATGCCGCGCACGCGCGACGACTTCTCGCCGAACTCGAGCTTGTGGCGGCGGCCGCCACGGCCCCGGCCCAGATCACCGCGGACGCCGCACTGCCGACCCGGAAGCCCGTGGGGAGGGTTCCCGGGTGTTGCCCACCCCATGCCAGCGAACCCCACGGTGCGCCCGCCGCGAGCGCCACCTGAAAGGTAACCAGCCCGGCCCCCAGACCCACGGCGACGACCCGCGCAGCCGGCTCCGCTCGGCTCATGCGGACTGCACCTCGGCGGAGGCGGTGGCCGAACTGGAGACCTCGCCGGGACGCACGATGACATTGCCCACCTTGCGTCCGGAGTCGACGAGTCGATGGGCCCGGACAATGTCCGCCAACGTCAGGACCTCGGACACCACGACCCGCAAAGACCCTTCGGCGACGAGATCCAAGAGTTGCGCAAAGTCCTCCCGGCGCTCGGGCGAGACCCCGGCCTTCACCGCACCGAAGGCGGTGACCGTCTGCCACAGATCGGCCGCCACGAGGCAGAGCACCCCGCTGGGGTTGAGCAACCGTCCGCCGGTGTTCCGCCCGAGAACGCCCGCACAGTCGACGACAACATCGAACCTGCGATTGAGTTCGCGGATATTGGTCTGGGTGTAGTCGATGACGTCGCGGGCCCCCAGTCCACGGACAAGGTCGGCATTGCGGTCGGAACACACGCCGGTGACGATGCATCCCGCCCGGACCGCCAGCTGCACCACGTTCGAGCCCACCGCTCCGGATGCGCCGATGACGAGCACGGTTGCGCCCGGAGGCACGCAGGCCTTGCGGTGCAGGACGTGCCAGGCGGTACTGCCCCCGAAGAGCACCCCGGCGGCGTCGTCATGGGTCACCGCGTCGGGCACGTGGGCCACGCGATCGGCTCGCACGGCGATGAGTTCGGCGTGCGCGCCGAGGTGAGCACCCGCCATACCCGCGACGCGATCGCCGAGCGCAACCCCTTGGGCTCCCGCGCCGATTCCTTCGACGATGCCGGAGAAGGCCGCGCCGAGCACCGTGCGACGGGGGGCGCGGATGCCGAAGCCGAGTCGTGCGAGCACGGCGAACCCACGGGGAAAGCGAGCTCCCCGTAGCCGCGAATCGGCCGCTGTCACCGCGGCCGACTGGACCCGGACCAGCACCTCGTCGGGGGCTGGGGTGGGGTCGGGAAGAGTCCGGATTGACACCACCTCGGGGGGTCCGTAGCGGTCATTGTAGGCGGCGCGCATGACGATCTCCTTACACCTGTAAGCCTGGGACTGCTACGGTAGCCTTACAGTCGTAAGTCGTCAAGTGAAGGGGTGATTGCGTGCCCAGAGAGCCCTCGAATCCGAGAAGGAACCACCGGCCGGCTCTGACCGGTCCGCGTATCGTCGCGGCTGCGGCCGCGGTCGCCGACCGGGACGCCCTGGTCGGGGTGAGTATGCGCACGGTGGCTCGCGAGCTCGGCGTCGAGGCGATGTCGCTGTACCACCACATCGCCGGCAAGGAGGCGCTGCTCGATGCCCTCGTCGACCACGTCTTCGCGCAGATCACCCTCCCCATCTTGGGCGACCCGTGGCGGCCGGCGATGGCCTCGCACGCGGTCTCGGCGCGGGAGGTGTTGGCGCGTCATCCCTGGGGCCTTGGCCTCATCGAGTCGCGCAGCTCACCCGGACCGGTCACGCTGGCCCACCACAACGCCATGCTCGGGTGCTTGCGCGGCAACGGTTTTCCGGTACGGCTGGCCTCCCATGCCGTCTCCGCCCTCGACGCCTACGTGTACGGCTTCGTCCTCACCGAGGTGAGCCTCCCCTTCAAGCCAGGCGAGTCCGCCGAGGAGTTCGTGCGCTCCATCCAGACCCCCATGGCGGCATACCCCCATCTCCTGGAGATGGTTCGTGTCCAGGTGCTCGGACAGGACTATGCCTACGGGGACGAGTTCGAGTACGGACTGGATCTCATCCTGGATTCCCTCGAACGTCGGCTCGTGGAGGTCCAGGGGGACCTCACCTAACCCGGCGCCTGCCCCCGCCGCCTCCGCCACTCCCGCCAGGCCCCGGTGGACCACAGGGCCCAGGCGATCAGCAGGGGTTGAAAGGCCAGCCGCACCAGCCGAGCCGCGTCACTGTTGAGCCCGAACGCGTCGCGCTGCTCCGCCCACTGCGCGAGGTTGCCCGGGAACACGCCGACGAAGAAGGCCGCCACCACCCAACCCACGGCATGACGGTGTCGAGGAAGGAGGAGCAGGGCGAGCCCCAGCACAATCTCGACCACGCCGGACGCGAGCACGACCACATCCGGGTCCAGGGGGAGCCACGAGGGGACCTGGGCGCGAAACTCCTGCCGTGACGGCCCGAGGTGCGAGACTCCGGCAAAGATCAAGAAGGCGCCGAGTGTCCACCGAGCAACCGTCCGCATCGCCGTCGTCCTCACCCACCCCACGCTATCCGGTGCCAGCGCGTCCTCCGGGCTAGGCGAACGCAGGCTGCCGCCCTAGGGTGCCGATGAGGGCCTGGCGGGTTGCCGGTGAGGCGTACTCCTCCCGGGCGGACTTGACCTCAGCGAGCCTCTCCTGCAGTGACATTCGGGAAGCGACATCCCCCTGGTCCTGGGCCTGTGCGAGCAGGTCCTCGATCGCGGCGACCCCGGCGTCGGCCTGCGCGATCAGCTTGGCCTGGGCCGCGTCGAGTCGGGCCCCATACCAATCGCTCGTGAGCACGGAGTCCCGGGTGAACATGGACCGGAACTCCGGGTCGGACAGTGTGAGGCCGCCAGCGGAGATGCCGTCGGCCATGATTTCCAGCAACGCCTTGACCGGTGGGCAGGCCGAGGCGATGGTGCCGTCCTTGAGGTAGGCCCGGGCCACCCGTTCGTGCGTGCGCACCATGACGTCCACCGAGTCCATGAAGACGTCGCGGTCCTGGGTCTCGGGCCGCAGCATCGCGTCGGTGAAGATCGCGTCCGGATGCATGAAGATCCGCCCGAGGTAGGTGGTCGCGAACTTCTCGGTGATGCGGTACCCGAGGCGGCTCGCCGCGACCACCGTGCCGTCGTCGCGGGTCAGGTCGTGGACGGGTTCGAGGTAGCCACCATCGAGCAACACGGCGGCCGTGCGCTCAGCGGGCGTCATTCGGGCAAAGAGTTCGGGCACGAGCAAGCTCACGTCATGGTCCACGCGCACGGTCGGGCCGATATGCCCCGCCCCGGAGATCCAGCCGTCGTACCCGGTCAGGGCATAGGAGAGGAAGGCCGCATTGAGGTCGTAGGTGGTCGGCAAGGCATTGAAGGGGGCCTTGGTCATCGCGCCCTCGCTGCCCGCTCCGGTCGTCGAAGGGGACTTTCCGGTCATCGACGAGATGAACTCCATGAGGAGTTCCGGCAGCTCGAGGTAGTGCAGCGGACCGAACGCGCACAGGGCAGGAACTCCGTCGCTCGGCGGATTGTTGCGTCGGCCCGCGGCAACGACGTCCACACCCACCGGCAAAGGCGCGGTCATCGGCAGGCCATGGAAGATGCGTAGGCCCGTCTGCGCGACGAGCGTGCCGCGGGGGTCGCTCACATCCGGTCGTACCTGGAGATAGCGCGGGTTCTTCGACGGCCTGCCGTCCACGATCCGGGGCCGGGCGGAGCACACCAGGTATGCCGGACCCGCCGCCTCCGCGGTGGTGTCGCCGTTGGCGAAGTCCGTGATGAGTTGCCGCATGGGTTCGGTGAAGTGACTGACGGCGACGGCATCGGAGGCCAGTGCCGTTGCCGCAGCACGATCCAGCGGCTCGAAGTTCGAAAGGAACGTCCCGGGCGTGGCGATGTCAGCCTCGGCCGTCGAGTCGTACCCGGGGATGATGGCGTCGTCCGGCCGCTGGAAGAGCAAGGCTTCGCAGTTCTCCACGTACTTCACCGAGGGTGCCTCAGACCCCCGGCTGGGCACCACCACCGAGGCCGTGATGTCGTCCTCGGTTTGCACCTTGATCGCCGGGGCAAAGTCCGGTCGAAGGCTGAAGAGGCGATAGGACCCATCGGTCTCGTAGCCCACCCGAAGCATGTCCACCAGGACCGATTCCCCGTCGAGGCGCAGCCGGTTACCGGGGCGACCGTTGACCCGGCTCACCGAGAAGTGGCTGCGCCAGTCGGTGCCCCACTCGGGGCGGTATGACTTCTTGATGACGTAGACGAGTTCCAAGACGTGCGTCGGGATCGTCCCGATGAAGGCGTTGTGCTCGGCGCTGAAATCGCCGCTGGGGGTGAACAACTTGATGACACTTCCGGTGCTCCGGTCCGAGTCGAGCACCGCCCGGGTGTCCACACCGTTTCGGGCCGGGTCGGCATACCGGTGTGAGTAGTCGCGCGTCACCAGAGATTCCACCTGGTCGAGGTCAGCGTCGAAGTCCGCAACGTACGCATTGCCGATGGTGATGGCGTCAGCGATCGACTTCGATATCTCCGACTTGCCGCCGCCAGAGACGGTGGAGGGTTTGTGGCAGATGGTCGCGGCCGCGGAGGTCCCCACGATTGTCCACTGGACCGGGTCTCGACGCACCTGACGCATCTGCACCCGAAATCCTGAGGTGTCCAGGTACGTGGTGTCGCCGCGGAACGTGACGCGTTGCAGCTCGCCGGAGCCGTGCTGCCAGGTGATGCTCCGGTCCACGAGCGAGAAGTGGGCGCCCGTGGGCAGCAACACGATCGTTGCGTCTGCGGTCAGCCGAGCAAGACCTGCCGGATCGAGTTCCCAGGCGTCCGGATCGAGCGCCACCGTCTCGGCAACTGAACGCGCACCGTGCGCATACTCGTTGGTGAACTCCTGGCCCTCGTCCCAACTCGGGAAGACCACCGCCCCGCCAGAGTGTTCCTCCTCCGCGCCGCCGAAGAGGTTGGCGGACATGGAGATCTGCGTCTTGACTTCCTTCTTGCAGTAGCCGAAGTAGTTATCGGCGATGACGGTGACGATGACACCACGCTCATCGCGGGCGCACACCTTGAAGGCTTGACCGTCGTTGTAGAGCTCCTCCGGCGTGTTCCAGCACATCCCGTCACGGACTTGCCGTTCGGTGGCCTGGTCACGATGGGGTAGGCCGAGAGACTGCTTGGTCAGTGCGGTCAGGTGCGGAGCCAGGACGACGAGACCGGTGTGGCCGGTCCAGCCGAGGGGGTCCAGTGCGGCATCGTTCTCCGGGAGGTAGGGGTCGCCCGCGTTCCCGAAGATGCCCTCGACGAAGTCGAGGTTGGCTACCATCGACCCGGGCACGATGAAGCGAGTCTCGAGGCGACGTTCGCGGGTAAACCCTGGCACACCCACCGTCACCAAGGGTCGGAGCAGAAGCGAGACAAAGCAGGCCGCCTTGGCGGCTTGATGGGCCGTGATCGGCAACTCCAGGGCGGCCTCCGGTGGCGTGAAGGCCGCGGTGAGGAGGGCGGCGAACACCTGGCGGGGGACCGCCTTCTTATCGTCCGGGATGGGGAGCCCGCCCTCGGCGACATGGAAGACGCCAGCCGTGGTGCGCCGATCACTTCGCGGGTTGTGCAGCACCCCGTTGACCAGGCGGTAACTCGTGATGAGGTCCGAGGTGTACTCGTCGCGATCCACGGGCAGGCTGAGCGCCCTGGCCAGACCCGGCTGGTCCAGGGTCAAGGTCCGTCGGGGCAGCCGCGGGAGCGGATCGACCCCGTCGAGGTAGTCGGCGAGGAAGGATTCGATGCGCTCATCGACCGGCGGGAGCCGGTCGGCAAGGCGGCGGGCGAGTTCACGCTGCCGTTTCAGGATCGGGGTGACGAGGTCCGCCGGGTCCTCACTCGAGGCTGCGCCGGCCGTAGGCAGCCCGAGGAGTTGGAGCCGAAGGTTGACTCTGGCGAGGACGTCGGCGGTCGAGTCGGTGATCGTCATGGGGATGAGTTCACTTCTTCCGTAGGCGTAGGTCGGGTGACCGCCGAGCCCCCGTCCGCGTGGGCCCTCGTGAAGCAGCCACCTATGACGATCCAGTCTGCTCTGGGATTCGGTGAGGTGTATATGCCGCAGCGAGACTGTTCACCCTTCGGTCACGCGGGGTTCAGAGCGCGGGTCAGCGATTCACGGATGCCAGAACGGTATGGCGGCGGCAAGGCGGGCATGGACCCGCTCGGCCTCGTTGATGAGCGGGCCCTCGGCGAGCGGCTCGAGGTGCGCGCCGACGGTTGCCAGATAGGCCGTCGCAGTTTCGTGGTCGTTGAGGACACCGAGGACGCCTTGGAGTTCCTCCACGCCCAGGGCGAACGCCTTCGGTGCCGAGAGCGGACCTTGAGGGGTGTCGACGACCGGACGTTCACCGGCATACAGGGCCTCGAAGAACTCGCATCCGTACCGCAGCTTCTTGGCCTCGATCCGGACCTCGTGGCGTTCGGCTCCGCTGAGCCGACGGAGCCGACGGCCCCGACGCACGATCCGGTGGAACCGCTTGGAGAGAGCCGCGTCCGCCAGCGCGAGCGCCGGCAGATCCGCGGACGCCGGCCAGAGCGGTCCGGTCAGCACTCGCTCGAGCGCGTCGACCAGCCCCACCCAATGCGGGCTCTGCAGCACGGAGACCGCATGGTCGTACGCGGCGACTCGCGCGGCGACGAGCACCTCGAGCTGCCGGCGTTCCAGCCCGCTCGTGAGGTCCCCGGTGAGCAGCACGTCAAGGTCCCGACAGGGCCCGAACGCCATTGCGGCAGTGCGCACCTCATGAGCGAGTGCGTCGGCCTCGGGAACGTTGGCCCAGAGTGGGCGAAAGAGGCTGAAGGCCGAACGCAGCCGGCGGATGCCCACTCTCATCTGGTGGAGCTGCACCATGGCACGCTCCTCGATGACCAGGGCCGCGTTGGTTCGCCAGTGACTGCTGCACTCCAGCGTCACCGCCCGGAAGGCCTCTGAGGACGTCGCCGAAGGCTCGATGAGGACGGGGCCCGCCTTGCGGCAACTGCGCTCGGCGGAGAGTTCGGCGGCGAGCCGGTCGATCGGGCCAGGCATGGCAGCGGCCGGGCCTTCAGGACGTCGAGGGGCTGGGCGCGGGACACATGGGGAGTTGCGTGCTCGAGGGTGCCGGAGGCAATGCCGACCACTTCTGCCCGAGGACGAGGTCGACGGAGGCGTCCTTGCGGGCGTCTTTGACCCCGGTCACGCCCTTGGGCAGCACCGTGAGAAGAAGCTTGGCGTTGGCCAGGCCCTTGGGCCCATACCGGACCTCGCCGATCGTCGCCAGGCGCTTCTTCAACGGGTCGTTGGCGACATCACCGATGAGGAATCCGCGTGAGGCGAGCGTCTTGGATGTGGACCCGGCGAGCCCCTCGCGGGTGCTCGCGTTGTAGACGTTGACCTTCGTCCGGCCGGGCGTGGCCACGGTGGCGTCATAGGGCCTGCAGGTCGGCGCGACCGGCTTGTTGGCGACTCGGTTATCGTCCTGCTTGATGTAGCTCCAGGCGTACCAAACGGCGAAGAAGAGCCCGAGGGCCACGACGAGGAGCGTGACGAGGGCCCGACGGCGCTGCGACTGGCGTCGGGCCTCCATAGCGGACGGGGCGGCGTCGCGGGCCATGGGTCTCCTTCGGCAGTCGAGATGGTCAGTCGGTGAGGACGAGAACGCGGGCGTGCAGGGTCGGTCGCTGGTGCAGGGCGGCCCGGAGTGCCCGGTGGAGGCCATCCTCGAGATACAGCACCCCACGCCACTCGACGACGTGAGCGAAGAGGTCCCCATAGAAGGTGGAGTCCTCGGAGAGCAACATCCCGAGGTCTAGTTCGCGTTTGGTGGTCACCAGATCATCGAGCCGGACGAGCCGTGGAGGCACGTTGGACCACTGGCGCATGGTGTACCCGTGATCGGGGTAGGGGCGCGAGTCGCCGACGGCTTTGAAGATCACCCCCCGACTGTATGCCGTGGCCCGCGGTCCCTGGCAGACCCCGGGCCCGCTCGGCCCCCGTGTCGCTGCTCGGAGAACGGATTAGATTGTCTTCCGTGACGGAGAACAGCAGCGGGGTTGCCCCGCAGGAGCCAGCGGTCATCGGTGAGATCCGGGCCGGCTACGCCTTCGAGGGCGGGGCCCTGGAGTTCGGCGCCGGCGTCTTCGACCAGGTGGCCTACAAGGATGCCCAGGTCAAGATCCCGCTTGCCGTGATGAACCGGCACGGGCTCGTCGCCGGAGCCACCGGTACGGGCAAGACCAAGACCCTGCAACTCATGGCCGAGCAGCTGGTCGAGCAGGGCGTCTCGGTCTTCCTGGCGGACGTCAAGGGCGACCTCTCCGGGATGGCCACCCCAGGCAGCCCGAACGAGAAGATCACCGCACGCGCGAGCGACATCGGGATGACCTGGGAGCCGACGGCATACCCGGTGGAGTTCTATTCCCTCGGTGGGCTCGGCAAGGGTGTGCCGATCCGCGCCTCGGTCTCCATGTTCGGGCCGATCTTGCTCTCGAAGGTGTTGGGGCTCAATGAGACTCAGGAGTCGAGCCTCGGCCTGGTCTTCCACTACGCCGACACCAAGGGTCTGTGGCTGGACACCATCGAGGACCTTCGTGCGGTCATCCAGTTCCTCACCTCCGATGCCGGGAAGGCCGACCTGAAGGACCTGGGCGGGCTGTCGGCGGCGACCGCGGGTGTCATCCTGCGCGAACTCGTCAACTTCTCCGCGCAGGGGGCCGACGTCTTCTTCGGGCTGCCCGAGTTCGACACCAGCGACCTGCTTCGGGTCGCTCCCGACGGCCGCGGCATCGTCTCGATGCTCGAGCTGCCGGCCGTTCAGGACAAGCCGCAGCTCTTCTCGACGTTCCTCATGTGGTTGCTGGCTGACCTCTTCCACGATCTGCCTGAGGCCGGAGACCTCGACAAGCCGAAACTGGTCTTCTTCTTCGACGAGGCGCACCTGCTCTTCAACGACGCGAGCAAGGACTTCCTCGACGCCATCCAGCAGACCGTTCGGCTCATCCGCTCCAAGGGTGTCGGCATCTTCTTCGTCACCCAGTCCCCCAAGGACGTGCCCACCGATGTCCTTGCCCAGCTCGGCAACCGAGTCCAGCACGCCCTGAGGGCGTTCACCCCGGATGATCAGAAGGCGCTTCGGGCGGCCGTGAAGACCTACCCCCACACCGCCTACGACCTTGAGGAGTTGCTGACCTCGCTGGGTATTGGTGAGGCCGTCATCACGGTGCTCTCCGAGCGGGGTGCGCCGACTCCGGTGGCGTGGACCCGGATGCGAGCGCCGGAGTCGTTGATGGCGCCCTCGGCCGACTCGATCATCGATGGCGTCGTGGCGGCGTCCCCGCTTGCCGCGAAGTACGTTACGGCCATCGAGCGAGACTCTGCCTCGGAGATGCTCGGCAAGAAGGTCGCCGAGATGGACGCCGCCGCGACGGCCGCCGCGCAAGAGGCCGAGAACGCCAAGGTGCGTGAGGCGGCGGCGGCTCAGGCCGAACGTGACCGGCTCGCAGCCGAGAAGCAGGCGGCCAAGGACGCCGCGGCAGCGGAGAAAGCCGCGGCGGCCGCGGCCAAGCGCGAGGCCGAGGAGCCGGGCGTTGTCGAGCAGGTCGTCAAGTCCTCGGTGTTCAAGTCGATGCTGCGTTCGGCCGGAACGGTCATCGGTCGGGAGATCACCCGTTCGATCTTTGGGACGTCTCGCCGCTGATCGCGAGCAGCGTTCTCGCATAGGCGCACTCGACGTCGGGATCGGTCGTCGTGCGGAGGCCGTCGGTGGCCTCCCAGTCGACCCGCCAGGTGCCGTCTGCCTGGCTGAGCGAGCGGAAACGGCTTCCGATGAGTTCGCGGAGTTGATCTTCGCGCGGCAGCCAGAGGGCTTGGTCGAGGGTTACCGAATCGAGGGCCCACTCGGTGGTCCCGTTGAAGCCGAGCAGAGTCTGGTCGCTGAAGGACTGGGTCTCGACGGTGAGGTCGCTGATCCAAAAGACCTCACCGGTGAGCAACTCGGCGTCGATGACGAAGCGGTCCCCAGCCTTAGGCGACCACAGGAGTCCTCCGTCGTCGCGCAGTTGGCGAGCAAGGTTGACGGTGAGCATGCGCCCCAGTCTCGCGCACTCTGCACGCACCGCACGCCTTGCCCGAACCACTGCTAGCAGAGGTTGGCGCGAGAACCGAAGGATGCATCATGTGGTTCTGACGCCAAAGTGTGATAGCAGAGGATAGGTCACGAGGGGACGGGGTGTCATGGTGGCGGGCTAGTGCTGGGTGTGAGCGAGGGTGTCCTTGAGGGCATCGAGCACCGAGGCGTCCTCGATCGTGCCTGGGATGGTCGGGACCTTGCCGTCCGCCAACTCCCGCATGGTCTTGCGAAGGATCTTGCCCGAGCGGGTCTTGGGCAGTGCGGCCACGATGTCCACCTGCTTGAGAGAAGCCACCGCGCCGACCTCGTCGCGAACCCGCTGAACGAGTTCCTTGCGAATGCGCTCGCCCTCCGCCTGAGCATCGATCCCTCCCTTGAGTACGACCAGCCCTCGCGGGATCTGCCCCTTGAAGTCGTCGGCGACACCGATGACGGCGCACTCGGCGACATCGGGGTGGCCGGCAAGCGCCGCCTCGATGGAGCCGGTGGAGAGCCGGTGACCGGCGACGTTGAGGACGTCGTCGGTGCGGCCCATGACATAGACGTACCCGTCCTCGTCGATGAGCCCGCCATCGCCGGTGAGGTAGTAGCCCTCATACACCGAGAGGTACCCCGAGACGTACCGGTCGTCGTCCTGCCACAGAGTCGGCAAGGTGCCCGGTGGAAGCGGCAACCTAATGGCGATGGCGCCCTCGTTGCCCCGGTCGCACAGTGCGCCGACCTCGTCGAGGACCTGCACGTCGTACCCGGGCACGCGCACGGAAGGTGACCCCGGCTTGATCGGCATCGGATCGAGGCCACGCAGGTTGGCCGCGATCGGCCACCCGGTCTCGGTCTGCCACCAGTTGTCGACCACCTCACAGTGCAGAATGTCGTTGGCCCAGTGGTAAGTGTCCGGGTCGAGCCGCTCCCCGGCGAGGAAGACGTTGCGCAGTCCGCTGATGTCGTGGCCGGCCATCTTCTCGCCGCCCGGGTCCTCGCGCTTGATCGCCCGGTATGCCGTCGGCGCAGTGAACATGGCCTTGGCGCCATACTCCGAGATGATCCGCCAGAACGCACTCGCATCGGGGGTGCCCACCGGCTTGCCCTCGTAGAGGATCGTCGTTGCACCGGTGAGCAAGGGGGCGTAGACGATGTAGGAGTGACCGACGACCCAGCCGACGTCCGAGGCCGTGAACCAGACCTCGCCGGGGTGGATGTCGTAAATGTTCTCCATCGACCAGCGGAGCGCGACCGCGTGCCCGCCGTTGTCCCGGACGATGCCCTTGGGCCGGCCGGTGGTGCCGGAGGTGTAGAGGATGTAGAGGGGGTCGGTCGCCGCGACCTCGACGCAGCCGGCCTGCTGTGCGCTCACGAGCAGCGCATGCCAGTCATGCTCGACCCAGGGATGCGCCTGCGGACCGGGCTCGGAGGTGAGCTGCGGGCGCTGCAGCATGATCACGTGCTCGGGCTTGTGCTCGCTCCGATCGATGCCCCCCTCGAGCATCGGTCGGTAGGCGATCGTCCGGCTCGGCTCGATGCCGCAGGTCGCGGACACGATGACCTTGGGCTTGGCGTCCTCGATCCGAGCGGACAGTTCGGCGGGCGCGAAGCCTCCGAACACCACGGAGTGCACCGCACCGAGTCGGGCGCACGCGAGCATCGCGACGACGGCTTCCGGGACCATCGGCATGTACACCAGCACCCGGTCACCCTTGGTGACGCCGAGCCCGGCTAGTGCTCCAGCGAAGCGGCTCACCTGGTCGAGGAGCGCGGCATACGTCAGCGAACTCTTGACCTCAGTGACCGGCGAGTCGTAGTAGAGCGCCACCTGATCGCCCCGGCCGTCGCGGACGTGCCGGTCGAGGGCGTTGAAGCAGGTGTTGAGGGTGCCGCCGGTGAACCACCGATAGAACGGCGGGCGGGAGGCGTCGAGCACGGTGGTCGGCGGGGTGATCCACTCGATGGCCGTGGCAGCCTCCCCCCAGAACGCGTCCGGGTCGTTGATCGACCGCTCGTATGCCGTTGCGTAGGCGCCGTTGCTCATGGCCCCATCGTCGCGAGTGGAGGCTGCGACGGGCTAGGGCCGCGGGCGGATGCGTCGGATGAGCGTGCCGGATGCCGCGACGAGCGGAGCCCGGCCGTGCTCGATCGGCCACGATTTCAGCGGATCGTCCCCACTCCGGTAACCTCCTCGGCGGAGGATTCGCATAGTGGCCTAGTGCGCACGATTGGAAATCGTGTTGGGGATGAAACCCCTCGCGGGTTCAAATCCCGCATCCTCCGCCATAGTCCTGAGCAGGGTGCGGTGTCCAGTGCTCGCGGGGTGCCCGCGGCGCACTGCACCCGGCTCGGGCGAGGTTAGAATTGTCCCGGCACCCCGCGTGGTGGTACCTCACTGAACTCCCCCAGGGCAGGAATGCAGCAAGGGCAGGTGAGCTCTTCCAGGTACGCGGGGTGTCCTGCGTTAGTTCAGTCGGTAGCCGACCCCCGCCACGGCGATGGGTACCGGAGGGCCGCCGGCCTTGATGATCTTCAACCGCAGGCGGGACAGGTGAACCTCGACGAGGTGATCGCGCCCGTACCACGCCCCCCACACGCTCGCGAGAAGTTCCGATTTGGGCACGATGGTGCCTTGCGAGACGAGGAGCACTTCGAGCAGCTTGCCCTCGGTCTGGGTGAGATGGACCGGCGAACCGCATACGGTCGCGAGCCGAGTCGTCGGGTCGAGCGAGATGGGGCCCCAGGAGAGCCGAGGCGGTCTGCCGTTGGTCTCGTCATCGGCGTCCGAGCCGGTGTGCCGGGTGAGCGCCTCCGCGACGGCGAGGACGAGGGCGGCACCGGCGTCCAAGGGGAGTACGGCGTCAACTCCCGCACGGAGCAGCCGGGCATGGACGTCCTCATCCGCCGCCGACGCGGTGAGGACAAGCAGTCGGACCCCCGCCGCATCGGCTTCAGGGGCCCGTAGTGCGGCGACATCAAGGTCGCTGTCTCCGGCGTGCACGTGGATCTTGAGGTCGACCGGGCCGCCCTGCACACACCAGCCGGCGGCTCGTAGCAGGTCGCGCAGTTCCTCCGCGCGGTCTCGCTCACCGCTCATTCGTGCCCTCGGCACAATCCCACCCCCCTCCGGCAGATGTGCACCGAATAGTAGGGGTGAGTGCAAGCGCGGCGCGCGGCCTCTCCCGAAGGATCATCCGAACGGACGATGGCGTAATTCACGGTTCAACTACTGGGGACCCCGGCGGCTACCCACCGCGCACGTAACCCGCGCAGGTAACCTCTGCTACCTGAGGTTGGCTTCAGCACTGCACGATGCATCCTTCGGTGCTCGCCCTAAGCCTTGCTAGCAGAGGTTAGGTCAGGGGTGCGGGGTGCTAGCAGAGGCTGGGTCAGGCGTGCGGGTGCCGCAGAGGTCGCCGCAGCCTTGTCCCTCGCCGCACTCGGCGGCCTCACCGTTCGCCTCGTCCTGGGCGCCACCGCAACCTCCGCCGCCACAGCATCCGCCCGCGCACCCGCCTCCTTGGGCCGGAGGCGTCGCCGGGTTGCCGCGGTCCTCAAAGGTGTGTCGCAGCGCATTGACGATGATGTCGACCGGCTGGGCGCCTTGGACGGCATACTTCTGGTCGAAGACGAACGTCGGGACGGCTGTAATGCCGATCTGGCTGGCCACCGCCTCATCGGTGCGCACGTCGATGCCGAAATCGTCCCCTGCCAGCAGTTCCCGTATGTCGTGCGCGTCCAGCCCCGCCTCCTCACCGAGCCGAACGAGGGTGTCCTCGTCGCCCAGGGCTGCTCCCTCGGAGAACCATCCGCGCATCAAACGGTCCATGACCTGTTCGCCCTGGCCGTGCCCCTTGCTCCGGGCGAGGTGCAGGAGCCGGTGGGCGTTGTAGCTGCTCCCGCCGACGAGACGCTCCCACTGGAAGTCCAGTCCGAGCTCGGCGGCCTCGGACGCCATGTGTTCATGGGTGGCGACCATCTGCTCCCGGGACACGCCGTACTTTGCGGCCACCCGGTCGACGACCTCACCGTCCTGCACCGCCGGGGCACTGCGGTCGAGCTCGTAGGAGTGCCAGACGACGTCGAACTCCTCGCCATGCTCGAAGTCTGCGAGGGCCAGTTCGAGCCGGCGTTTCCCGAGGTGGCAGAAGGGACAGACGAGGTCGAACCAGACGTCGATACGCATAGGGAGCAGCCTACGTCGGGGCGGCCACCTCGTCCCGCGCCCGCCGAGCGGGCACGGCATACCCGATGTCGGCGCACGCGACTAGGGTGCGTGGGGTGAGCATCGCGCTGTACCGCCGGTACCGCCCGGAGACCTTCGCCGACGTGATCGGTCAGGAGCACGTCACCGAGCCGCTGATGCAGGCCCTGCGGACCGGCCGGGTCAATCACGCGTACCTGTTCAGCGGACCGCGTGGGTGTGGCAAGACCACGAGCGCGCGGATCCTCGCCCGCTGCCTCAACTGTGAGCAAGGTCCGACGCCGCAGCCGTGTGGCACGTGTGAGTCGTGCGTGGCACTTGCCCGCGGCGGCGCCGGCACCGTCGACGTCATCGAGATCGACGCCGCCTCGCACGGTGGCGTCGACGATGCCCGAGACCTCCGCGAGCGAGCGAGTTACGGGCCGGCGCAGAGCCGCTACAAGATCTACATCATCGACGAGGCGCACATGGTGACCCCGCAGGGCTTCAACGCCCTGCTCAAGATCGTCGAGGAGCCGCCGGAGCACGTGAAGTTCGTCTTCGCCACGACCGAGCCGGAGAAGGTCATCGGCACGATCCGCTCCCGGACGCATCATTACCCCTTCCGGCTGGTCCCGCCCGCGCGGCTACAGAGTTACATGGAGGACCTCTGTGCGCGTGAGGGCGTCGCGGTGGCTCCGGGGGTGCTCTCCTTCGTCGTGCGGGCCGGCGGCGGTTCGGTGCGCGACTCGCTCTCGGTGCTCGACCAGCTCATTGCCGGATCCGGGGTCGAGGGGCTCACCTACGAGTCGGCGGCTGCGCTCCTCGGCTTCACCGACGGCGAACTCCTCGACGCGACGATCGATGCGATGGCCGCGGCCGACGGGGGCGGGGTCTTCACCGCCATCGACAAGGTCATCGAGACCGGGCTTGATCCTCGGCGCTTCGTCGAGGACCTCCTCGAACGGCTCCGGGACCTCGTCATCGTGGCCGCGGTGCCCGGTGGGGCCGGTGCGGTCCTGCGGCACCTGCCCCCAGACCAGTTCGAGCGGATGCGTACCCAGGCGGCAGCGTTTGGCTCCGCAGCGTTGTCCCGCGCGGCCGATATCGCCAACGCCGGCCTGACCGAGATGTCCGGTGCGACCTCCCCGCGCCTCCAGCTCGAGCTCATCGCCGCGCGCATCCTCCTCCCGGGCGCCGTCGGCGAGAGCGGGTATGCCGCGCGCCTCGACCGCATCGAACGTCGCCTTGCGGCGGGGGGGCCCATCCCGGCGCCGGCACCGCCCGCCCCGGCGGTTGCTCCACCCGCCCCGGCGGCTGTGCGTCCCGTCCAGGTCACCCCCGCGGTCACCCCACAGATCCCGGCCGTGCCGGAGCACGAGGAACCGGTCGAGGTGGGCCTGCCCCCGGCGGCCCCGGCTGCCCCGGCTGCCCCGGCGGCCCCGGCGGCCCCGGCGGCCCCGGTGGCCCCCGCGCCCGGCACAGCCCCGGCCCCGATTCAGACCAGCAAGCCGGCGGAGGCCCCCGCACCCGTCGAGCCGGTGGTCTCATCAGCACCCGGTGCCCTGGACACCGCCGCCCTGCGCCGGCATTGGCCGGACATCCTCGCCCGGGTCTTCGAGCGTCGGCGGGTCACCTGGACCTTCCTCTCCGAGCACGCCCAGATCCTCGACTTCAACGGCGAGCGCGTGCTCATCGGTATCGCGACCAGCGGCCTAGCCGAGACCTTCCGCCGCGGCCAGCACGGCGAGTACGTGCGCCAAGCCCTCATCGACGCGCTGGGGCTCGACGCCAGGGTCGAGGCCGTCTCGACCGAAGATCCCGCCTCGGCCCCGCGCCGCCGCCCGGAGGCCTCCGCCCCCGCCTGGGGATCCGAGCCTGCCTGGGGATCCCCGACCCCTACTCCCGTGCAGGCCCAGCCGCCCACCCCGCCCACCCCGCCCACCGTTTCGACGACTGCGCCAGCGGTCGGGTCGGCCGCGCCGACCCCAGGCCGCAGCTTCGTCGATGAGCCCGGATCCTGGGGAGCCAATCCCCCTCCCGCACAGAGCGCCCCCGCCTGGGCCTCCGCCCCGCTGCCGTCCTCGCGGACTGACGCAGCGGCCGACCCGACGCCAGAGCCCGAGCCGCACGTCATCGACGACTCGGCGGTGTCCGAGGACGACGAGTCCATCGACGAGCTCGCCGATGCGGGGGTGCCCGTGGTGGAGCGTCTTCTCGGCGGCACGGTGCTCTCCGAGGAGACTTCGTGAGCCTTACCTACCAGTTCGGCCGGGCGCTCGTGGTCCCGGTCGCCAAGGGCCTCTGGCGTCCCCGAATCGTCGGGCGCGACAATGTCCCGGCGGTCGGCGGCGTCATCATCGCGAGCAACCACCTCTCCTTCATCGACTCCTTCGCCATCCCCATCGCCTCCCCGCGGCCGGTGAGCTTCCTCGCCAAGGCCGAATATTTCACCGGCGAGGGTGTTGGCGGGGCCATCCGGCGGGGCTTCTTCGAGGGTGCCGACGCCATACCCGTCAACCGACACTCCTCGCGCGCGGCGCAGGAGTCCCTGGACGCGGCCCTGGCGGTGCTCCGCGAGGGCCGGGCCTTCGGCATCTATCCCGAAGGCACCCGGTCACGGGACGGAAGGCTCTATCGGGGCCGCACCGGGGTCGCGTGGCTCTCCCTCGTCGCAGGTGTGCCCGTCGTGCCGGTCGGCATTGTCGGCACGGACGAGGTGCAGCCGGTGGGTGCCCGGTTCCCGAGGCTGGCTGGGGTCACCATTGCCTTCGGCCGACCGATTTCGCCCGAACCGTATGCCGTCATGCCCGCGGGGCGGGCGCGCCGCCTCCTCACCGACGAGGTCATGACCGCCATTGCTGCCCTCTCCGGCCAGGAGCGGGCCGATACGTTCAACGAGCTGCCGCCGGAGTCCACCGGCGCGGCTGTTGGGATCTGAACAGAAAAGAGAACGCACCGCCATGGAATCTCAGGTCTTCCACGCCACCGGCCTCACCTGCGGCCACTGCGGCAATGCCGTCATCGATGAGTTGTCCGCCCTCGATGGCGTGCACGAGGTCGGCGTGGACGTGCACGCCGGCGGAGAGTCGGTCATCACGGTCACCGGCGACCGCGCGGTGACGACCGAGGAGGTCGCTGCGGCCCTGGAGGAGGCCGGCGGATACGCACTCCGCTGACCCGGGCGCGGCAGACCTCCCGGTCATCGGCGCGAGGGCATAGGCTCACGGTGTGTATGAAGGCGCCGTCCAGGACCTGATCGACGAACTCGGTCGGCTCCCCGGCGTGGGACCGAAGAGCGCCCAGCGGATCGCCTTCCACCTACTCACCGCCGACCCGGCCGATGTCGAACGGCTCACCGGGGCACTCGCGGCGGTCAAAGAGCGGGTCCGGTTCTGCGCCGAGTGCTTCAACGTCGCCGAGGCCGAGCGCTGCCGTATCTGTCTGGACCCTCGCCGCGACCAGAGCGCCCTGTGCGTCGTCGAGGAGCCCAAGGACGTCGTCGCCATCGAACGCACCCGTGAGTTCCGTGGCCGCTACCACGTCCTCGGCGGTGCGATCAGCCCCATCGACGGCATCGGTCCCGACGACCTGCACATCCGGGAGCTCGTCGCCCGGCTCTCCGACAGCGGCATCGAAGAAGTCATCATCGCCACCGACCCCAACCTTGAGGGTGAGGCCACGGCCGCATACCTCTCGCGGTTGCTCAAGGGGGTCGGGGTCAAGGTCACCCGGCTCGCGAGCGGACTCCCCGTCGGCGGTGACCTCGAGTATGCCGACGAGGTGACGCTCGGGAGGGCGTTCGAGGGCAGGAGGTTGCTCAATGCCTGAACATTCCGAGGCGGCCGGATCCGAAGCCGCACTGGCCCAGTACACCGCCGCCGAGGCACGCACGTTCATCTCCTCGGTCACTGAGGTTGCCGCCGGTGTGACGACCGACTCGGCGCTCTCCGTGCTCCTGCTCGCGACGAGCCAGATCCTCGTGACCGGGGCCCGGCTTGGGGCTGTCGAGGATTTCGTACCCGACGAGCGCTTCGAACCCGACCCCGGCCCGGACCCCGAACTCGACGCCCTCCGCGAGAACCTGGCCAACCTCTTCGACGGTGTCGACGACTATGCCGACCTCGTCGACCCGGTCACCACCGCCGAGGTCACCTCGGGATCGCTCGTCAACGACCTCGTCGACACCACCTCGGCGCTCGCGCACGGGCTGCAGCACTACGACGCCGGCCGGATCGTGGAGGCCCTGTGGTGGTGGCAGTTCAGCTATCTGTCGTCCTGGGGGGAGCGCTCCGCCATGGCCCTTCGAGTCCTGCACGGCATCGTCGCCCACGTGCGGCTCGATGCCGATGAGGACGCGGTCGCCGAAGCCGAGTTCGACGCGCTCCACCCCTAACCGCGGGTACCTTCCGGCATACGGGCGCGGAAGTCGGGGGCGGAGCGCACCTCGATACAGTGGCCGCTGGCTCACCGCAGCCGCGGGTGAGCCGGGAAGAGTCCGAAAGAAGTTCGCACAGTGACGATCGTCGTTCAGAAGTACGGCGGGTCCTCCCTCGCCGATGCCGATGGCATCAAGCGGGTCGCCCAACGGATCAGCGAGACCAAAAGGGCCGGTCACGACGTGTGCGTCGTGGTCTCCGCGATGGGCGATACCACCGACGAACTCCTCGACCTCGCCAAGGAGGTCAGCCCGCTGCCGCCGCCACGTGAGCTCGACATGCTCATGACCGCCGGGGAGCGGATCTCCATGGCCCTGGTCGCGATGGCGATCAACGACCTAGGCTTCTCGGCGCGCTCGTTCACCGGCTCGCAAGCAGGCGTCATCACCGACGCCGAGCACGGCAAGGCCAAGATCATCGACGTGACACCGGGCCGGATCACTCAGGCCCTCGCCGATGGGCACGTCGTCATCGTCGCCGGGTTCCAGGGGGTCAGCCAGGACACCAAGGAGATCACCACCCTCGGCCGCGGCGGCTCGGACACCACCGCGGTCGCGCTCGCTGCGGCCCTGCGCGCCGAGGTGTGTGAGATCTACTCCGACGTCGACGGGGTCTTCACCGCGGACCCTCGGATCTGCCGGCGGGCCACCAAGCTCGACCGGATCAGCGGTGAGGAGATGCTCGAACTCGCCGCTGCCGGAAGCAAGATCCTGCACCTACGCTGCGTTGAGTATGCCCGCCGCTTCGGCATCCCGATCCACGTCCGTTCGACATTCACCGACAAGCCCGGCACGATCGTTGCCGACCTCACCGAAGGAGAAGCCGTGGAAGCACCGATCATCGCCGGGGTGGCCCACGACAACGGCGAGGCCAAGGTCACCATCGTCGGAGTTCCGGACCGCACCGGGATGGCGGCTGCCATCTTCGAGGCGGTGGCGCGGGCGGGCCTCAACATCGACATGATCGTCCAGAACGTTTCGGCCGTGGAGACCGGGCTCACCGACATCTCCTTCACCCTGCCCAAGGGTGACGGGCGAGCGGCCCTGCAGGCGCTCGAGACGATCAAGGAGACCGTCGGTTTCCACTCGGTGATCTTCGACGACCAGATCGGCAAGCTCTCCCTCGTCGGCGCCGGGATGCGGACCAACACCGGGGTCTCGGCGACCTTCTTCAAGGCGCTCGCGGATGCCGGGATCAACGTCGAGATGATCTCCACCTCGGAGATCCGGATCTCCGTCATCACCCGCGAAGAGCGCCTCGCCGACGCGGTCAAGGCAGTTCACACCGCGTTCGGGCTGGACTCGGAGTCCGGTGAGGCCGTCGTCTACGGCGGGACCGGCCGCTAAGTCGGCATCTCGCCCCGGACGGGCCTCACGGCACACCACCAGCTCTGGCTAGGCTGATGGCATGACCGTTCGCACCGTCGCCATGCTCACCGCCGGGGGGCTCGCTCCCTGCCTCTCCACCGCCGTCGGCAACCTCATCGAGCGCTACACCGAGGTCGCACCGGACGTGCGGATCATCGCCTACCGCAACGGCTATGCCGGGCTGCTTCGCGGGGACTCCATCGAGGTGACCGACGAGGTCCGGGCCTATGCGGGCCGGCTCCGCGAGTTCGGCGGTTCCCCGATCGGGAATTCGCGGGTCAAACTCACCAACGTCGCCGACTGCGTCAAGCGCGGGCTCGTCCAGGAGGGCCAGAACCCGCTGCACGTTGCCGCCGAACAGCTGACCAGGGATGGGGTCGACGTGCTGCACACCATCGGCGGTGACGACACGAACACGACCGCCGCGGACCTCGCCGCCTACCTCCACGACAACAACTACGAACTCACCGTCGTGGGCCTGCCCAAGACGATCGACAACGACGTTGTCCCTATCCGGCAGAGCCTGGGCGCCTGGACGGCCGCCGAACAGGGCAGCATCTATGCGCAGAACATCATTGCCGAGCACTCCTCCAACCCGCGGATGCTCATCGTTCATGAGGTCATGGGACGCAACTGCGGCTGGCTCACCGCCGAAACCGCTCGCCGCTATCACGCCTGGGTGGGGGAGCAGGCATTCGTGGCCGGCATCGGTAACGACCCACGCAGCTGGGATGTTCACGCGGTCTTCGTACCCGAGGCCCACATCGACATTGCGGCCGAGGCGGCCCGCCTCAAAGCCATCATGGACGAGGTCGGCTGCGTCAACATCTTCCTCTCCGAAGGCGCCGGCGTCGCCGAGGTCGTCGAGGAGCTCAAGGCCGCAGGCCAGGAGGTTCCGATCGACCCGTTCGGCCACGTGCAGCTCGACAAGGTCAACCCGGGCGCCTGGTTCGCCAAGCAGTTCGCCGAACTCCTCGGTGCCGAGAAGACCATGGTCCAGAAGTCCGGCTACTTCTCCCGGTCGGCCAAATCCAACGCCGAGGACCTCGCGCTCATCAAGGAGTGCACCGACCTGGCCGTCGACTCCGCCCTCGCTGGGGTCTCCGGCGTCGTCGGCCACGACGAGGAGCGCGGCGATGAACTGCGGGCGGTCGAGTTCCCCCGGATCAAGGGCCACAAGAAGTTCGACGCGTCCGTGCCCTGGTTCACCGAACTCAAGGCGGCCATCGGCCAGGCCTGACCGCGCGGGCCCGGCACACGACATACGGTGAGGTTTATGCGCTCCGTCCTCATAGGGGTCGTGATGGCGAGCCTGGTTGCAGCCTGTAGCGGGACCGAACCGAGCCCGTCCTCGGCGCCGACCACGGTGAACCCCGCTCCCGCTTCGACGCCTACCCCCACTCCCACACCACCGGTGATCCTCATTGGCGGTGACGCGGGCATGCACGCCGTCCTGACCACCCTGTATGCCGGGGCGTCCGGTATCACGGCCACGGCGACCACCGGGGTCTGGGAGAAGGAGCGGACGGCGGTCGTCGTCGCTGGGGAGGACCTCACCCTGCTCACGGCCCCGGCCAGCACGACGACATGGAAGGTTGTCGGCGGCTGGTGGCCTTCCTTGAAGAAGCCTGCCGCCCTCGGGCGCTACCCACGATTCGTCGTCGCCCTCGGTATCGACGCCCGCCCCAACAAGTCGCTCAAGGGCGCCAGAGCCGACACCCTGCAGATCGCTGGGATGGACGGTAAGGGCGGGGGTGGGATTCTCGGCGTGGCTCGGGACACCTGGGTCGCCCTGCCCGGGGGCGGTAAGGGCAAGATCAACTCGGCCTGGAGCCGTGCCGGCGGCCCCGCGCAGGTCCAGGCATTGAAGTCGCTCACGCGGCTCCCCATCGAGGGGTACGTCGCCACCGGGTTCTCGGGGTTCCGGGGCATCGTCAACGAGTGGGGAGGCATCCCGATCTCCATCCCCAAGGCGATCCGCGGCTCGGCGAGTGGAGTCCGCCTCAAGGCCGGCAGCCAGGTCCTCAACGGCACCTCCGCGCTCGCCTACGCGCGGGAGCGCAAGGCGCTCGCCGACGGCGACTTCGGCCGGTCGCGCCACCAGGGCGACCTCATGCTCGCGATCGCGATCAAGGCCAAGCTTGCCGGGGTGGGCTCGATTCCCAAGGCCCTCACCATCGTCTCGAAGTACTCCGAGACCAATCTCACTGCCGCGCAGGTCCTCACGTTTGCCGCGGCGACCTACCGGCTCAGCCCTCGGGCGGTCGGACACGCAGTGGTCAAGGGCGCGACCCCCACCATCGCCGGCCAGTCCGTCGTCATCCCCGACGCGAAGTCCAAGGCGGCCATGCTGGCCTTCCGGGACGGACGGCTCTGAGGGCGAGAGTGGGCTCTACCGCGCCGTAGGCTGACCCGATGACCCACACCTGGCGCGACTGGAGCGCCGAGCAGCTGCTCGCCGCCAAGGGAGCACAGCGGGTCAGCGTGGTCATCCCCGCGCGTGACGAGGAGGCGACCGTCGCCGACGTCGTTTCCGCGGTCCGTCGGGACCTTGTCGAGGCCGTGCCGCTGGTCGACGAGCTCGTGGTCATCGATTCGGACTCGGTGGACGCGACCGCGCAGCGGGCCCGGGCAGCGGGAGCAGTGGTGCACAGCGCGCGGGAGATCCGCCCCGACCTCGGCCGTGCCGAGGGCAAGGGCGAGGCGTTGTGGAAGTCGCTGCACGTGACCACCGGCGACCTCATCGTCTTCCTCGACTCCGACCTCATTGAGTGGGGCACCCATTTCGTCACCGGGCTGCTCGGTCCGCTGATCTCCTCCCCGCAGACCCAGCTCGTCAAGGCGGTCTATCACCGGCCCCTGCTCGACGCTGACGGCCGCGAGGCCGAGACCGGTGGCCGGGTCACCGAACTCGTCGCGCGTCCCCTCCTGGCCCTGCACTGGCCGGAACTTGTCGGCATCGTCCAGCCGCTCTCGGGGGAGTGGGCGATCCGTCGCTCGGCGTTCTCCACGTATGCCGTGCCGGTCGGCTACGGCGTCGAGATTGCTGCCCTGGTCGACACCGCGCTCCGGTTCGGTGTCGAGGCCATCGCCCAGGTCGACCTCGGCCGCCGAGCTCACCGCCACCACCGACACGACACCCTGGGGCCGATGGCGCTGCAGGTCTTGGCGGCCGTCGAGGCTCGCCTTGGGGCCCGGCCCCAGGCTGATCTCGGCACCAAGGTGGTGCTGCGCCAGTTCGACCCGACCCCCGAGGGTTTTCGGCCGCGGGAGCGGCTGGTCGACATTGCCGAGCGGCCGCCCGCGGTGAGCACACGGCATACCGGATCGGGTCTTGGGGAGGTGCGGTCGTGAGGTTTCGGCTCGGGCGGTGCGAGTTCAACGAGCGGGCCCGTCTGGTCATGGCGATCGTCAACCGGACCCCGGACTCGTTCTATGACAGGGGGCTCACCTGGCGGGAGGACGCGGCGCTCGAACGGGTGCGCCAGGTCGTCTCCGAGGGTGCCGACCTGGTCGACATCGGTGGGATCAAGGCAGCCCCGGGGGCGGAGATCGACGCGGCCGAGGAGATGCGCCGGGTCGTGGGGTTTGTCGAGCAGGTGCGCACCGAGCACCCCGACCTCATCATCAGTGTGGACACTTGGCGCAGCGAGGTGGCGCGCGCGGTGTGCGCGGTCGGGGCAGACCTCATCAACGACGCCTGGGGTGGTGTGGACCCCGAACTGCCTAGCGTGGCAGCGGAGTTCGGGGCTGCCCTGGTCTGCACGCATACCGGCGGGCAAATCGTCCGTACCCGGCCGCACCGGGTCGAGTACGACGATGTGGTGGCCGACGTCGTGGCCGACCTGGTCCGTCAGGCCGAACGTGCCGTGGCGATGGGGGTGGAACGCGAGCGAGTGTTGATCGACCCCGCCCACGACTTCGGCAAGAACAGTCAGCACTCTCTCGAGGTGACCCGGCGGCTCGATGAACTCGTCGCGACCGGTTGGCCGGTCCTGGTCTCGCTGTCCAACAAGGACTTCGTGGGGGAGGCCCTCGACCGACCGGTCGGGGAACGCCTCATCGGCACCCTCGCGACGACCGCGCTGTCGGCGTGGGCCGGCGCCCACGTCTACCGGGTGCACGAGGTCACCCAGACCCGGGACGTCCTGGACATGGTCTCGGTGATCTCCGGTGACCTGCCTCCGCGACGCGCGGTCCGGGGCCTGGCATGAGCGCGGCGCTGCGGGTCGCGCTCGTCCCCTCGACCCTGCTCTTGGTTCCCGAGTATGCCGGCCGAGTCGACCCGATCCCTGACCTGCGGGCCCGCGCCCACGCTGCCGTGGCCTGGTCGGTCGAGTCCGCTGCGAGGGTCGTCGTCGTCACGGCAACCGACCGGGATCCCCGGCACTCCAAGGCACCCGCGGGGGAGCGGGTCGCTCGGGCGCTGCTCGGCGACCGTGCACCTGATGAGGTCGTCGCGGTCGAGTGGGCTGCCTCCCCGCAGCGCTGCCGGGACCTCGGGGCGAGGCTGCACGCGGAGGCGGTGGCCCGGCATACCGCGGTCGTCGTCGTCGGTGACGGCTGTGCACGTCGCACGGAAAAGGCCCCCGGGCACCTCGACGAGCGCTGCTTCTCCTATGACGAGGCCTGGCTGCGGGCCGTCGCATCAGGCGCTCTCGACGGGCTGCGTACCTTGGAACCCGGTCTGGGCGCCGACCTGCTCTGCCACGGGCGAGCGCCATTCCAAGTGCTCGCGGGGGCAGCCGAGACGGCCGTGTGCGAGGAAGTGTGGAGTTCGGACCCGTTCGGGGTCTTGTATGCCGTGGCGCGGCTCCGCGTGGACGGCGAGCGCTAGCGCCTGCCTTCGTGGAACTTCGGGGCGCGCGGAACCCCGGGGGTCGGTGTCGCGGTCTCACCGGACTCGGCGCCAATGAACACGTCAAGCCATTGCAGGCCCGGGGTGCTCTGGATGAGGACGGCGCGGACGAACAGGGTCAACGGCACCGCGAGGAGGGCACCGAACGGGCCGAGGACGAGGGTCCAGAACAGCAGGCTCACAAAGGTCGCGGTCACGTTGAGGCCGACGGCGTCGCCGAGGAACTTGGGCAGGATGAGGGACTGGGTGATGAAGTTGATGACGATGTAGGCGCCGATGGTCCATAGCATCGCCGACGGGCCTCCGTCGAGCAGCGCGATGAGCGCAGGGGGGATGAGGGCGAGGAAGAACCCGATCGTCGGGATGAAGTTGCAGAAGAACGCGAGCACGGCCCAGGTGAGCGAGAGCGGGACCCCGATGATGAGCAGCGCGACGTAGTCGCCGAGGGCAAGAGCCAGACCGAAGACCGCTGAGACCACCCAGTAGCGCCGTACCCGGTGGGCGAAGTCGGCGAGGGCGTCGGTCAGATGCGGCTGGGCGAGGCGGAGCCGATCCACCCGCTGGCTGATCTGCGAGGTGTCGAGGATGAGGAAGGCGAGTGCGAGCAGCACGGTGAGGACGAGCGAGGTGAGGCTGGTGAACTGGCCGAGGATGGTCTGGGCATAGCCGATGAGGCTGGTGTAGTCGATCTTGTCGGTGAGCGAGGTGATGTCCTCGCGCTTGATCCCCAAACCGACGAGCCAGTCCAGCACCCGCGCATAGAGCTCACCAAAGTTTCCGCGGTACTGCGGGAGGAGCTGGGTGAGCTGCTGGATGGAGTAGCCGATGACGGCCACCATGGTCCCGATGACGGCATAGAGGCCGAGGAGGACGAGAAAGGTCGCCAACCCGAGCGGGATGCCGTGCCGAGTGAGCCAGCGCACGACCGGTCGCACCGTGAGCGCGAGGCTGAAGGCGAAGAAGACCGGGACGATGATCGAGGAGTAGGACGCCAGCCCGGCGACCGCGATGGAGCCGGCGGCAACGAGCAGGATGAGCATCGGGCCGACACCCCACCAGTCGGCCCCGGGAGAGCGCACGGCCGTGCGGAGAGGGTCGGATGGGTCCATGGCCATACTCTGTCACTTTTCCGCCGTGCGCTGTGGCGCGCTCCGGTGTGCCTCTCAGGTCCGCTGATCGGGGCGCGCGAGTCCATGCGGGCATGAGAAAGGGCCGGTGTCGGCTCCGCCGCACCGGCCCTTTCGTCGCGTCGGGGTGACAGGATTTGAACCTGCGACCTCTTCGTCCCGAACGAAGCGCGCTACCAAGCTGCGCCACACCCCGTGGCAGCGCCACCCCGTGAGGAGCGGCGCCTCCCGAGGATAGCCGACGCGGGCACACCCGCTGAAATCGGTATGCCGCCCGGTCGATCCGGGCCTATTCGGCCCGGGCAGTCAGGGTGAGCAGGGTGGCCTCGGGTCGGCAGGCGAACCGCACCGGCGCGAACCGCGAGGTGCCGAGCCCAGCCGAAACGTGCAGCCAGGCAGCATCATCGGGCGCCGCCGACGAGGGCAGCGCCCGCCCGCGCAACGAATGCTCCCCTCCGGTGCCGGAGTCGGGGTTGCTGCCGGCCCCCGGCCACCACCGAGACAGGCCCTTGGCGCGCGAGCGGTCCAGGTCGCAGTTCGTCACCAGTGCCCCGAAGCCCGGCAGGCACAGCTGGCCGCCGTGGGTGTGTCCCGCGATGACCAATCCGGCCCCATCGCTCACCATCGCGTCGAGGACCCGCTGGTATGGCGCGTGCACCAGTCCCACGGTGAGCGCCACGTCAGCGGATGCCGGCCCCGCGACGTCGGCATACCGGTCGAGCTCGATGTGTGGGTCGTTGACGCCGACGAGTTCGACGGGATGCTCACCCCAGCGGACCGTCGTCCGCGCGTTGTTGAGGTCGCTCCACCCACCCGCCGCGAGGCCGGCGATGAGCTCGTCGGTGGGCAGGAGCGCGCGCCCCTCAGGAGCCTCGGCATGCCGCGCGGTGAGATAGAGCGCGGGGTTCTTCAGGACCGGGGCGTAGTAGTCGTTGGACCCGAGGACGAACGCCCCGGGGAAGTCCATGAGCGGCTCCATGGCTCGCAGCAATGCGGGCACCGCCTCGAGGTGGGAGAGGTTGTCGCCGGAGTTGATGACGAAGTCCGGACTCAGCCGCGCGAGCGAACGAACCCACTCGATCTTGCGGCTCTGCCCGGGGGTGAGATGGATGTCGGAGACCTGAAGGACCCGCACCGGGCGGGATCCGGCCGGCAGGACCGGGACGCTGACCTCCCGCAGGGTGAACCAGTTGCGCTCCACGAACGCGGCATAGCCGACCCCGGCTACGCCTGCTGCCGTGAGGCCGCCGAGCGCCTTGAGGAGCGAGTGCATTCGACCATTCTCCCCCATCGTCGGCCCAGCCCCTGCCCCCTGGCACACTGACTGCCATGACCAGTGAGAGCCTCAAGGCGCGGATCCAGCACGAACTCCACGACGCCATGCGAGCCCACGACAAGCTTCGCGCCGGCACCCTGCGGATGGTCCTCACCGCGGTGACCAACGCCGAGGTCGCGGGGGAGGAGGCCCGCGAGCTGAGCGACGAGGAGGTCCTCGCGGTCATCGCCAAGGAGGCCAAGAAGCGCAAGGAGGCTTCGACGGCATACGTCGGCGCAGGGCGGGAGGAACTAGCGGCGATCGAGGACGCCGAACTCGCGGTCCTCGCGGGCTACCTGCCCGCTCAGCTCAGTGACGCCGAGCTGGCGGATCTCGTTGCCGCGGCCGTCGCCGAGACCGGGGTGACCTCGATGGCCGGGATGGGCCAGGTCATGAAGGCAGCCCAGGCCCGGGTCGCCGGGCGAGCCGATAGGGGACGGGTCGCCGCGGCGGTTCGCTCAGCGCTCGGCTGACGCTACGGCTTCTTCTTCGTCGGTGACGGCTTGGGTGGTCCCGGTGGTTTCGTCGCGGTGGTGGTCTTCGAGCCCGTCGGCTTGGGCGTGGCGACCTTGCCCGTGGAGATGAGCAGACCGACGCTCGAGTTGCGCAACGCCCGCCCGGAGGGGTCTGTGGCGGCGACGGTGCCCGCCGGCAGCGTCGAGTCGATGGTGCCGATCTTGTAGCTGTCGAAGCCGGCGGCCTTGAGGATCGCGGCGGCCGAGGCAGGGTCGCGGCCGATCACCGAAGGCAGGCTGACATAGTCACCGTTGAGAACGGCATTGGAGACCTCCCCAAACTGCTTGACCGGCAGGCCCTGGCTCGCGGCGCGCATGATCTTGCCCCAGATCGGTGCGGTGATCGTGCCACCGAAGACCCGTCCCGGGCAGCCGTAGATGCCGAAGCACTTGCCGTTGAGAGACTCGCGGTTGCCCTTGTAGAGGGGGAGTGGGTGCCCCACCCAGACGGCGGTGGCCAGCTGAGGCGTGTAGCCGACGAACCAAACCTGGCCGTTGTCCTCGGTGGTCCCAGTCTTGCCGGCGGCCGGGCGGCTCTGGCTCCAGTTGGCCGCAGTTCCGGTGCCGCCCCCGGTGAGCACCCCCCGCAGGAGTTTGGTCGCGCCGGCGGCGACACCCGGGTCGACGACCTGCTTGCAGTTGGTCGCCTTGAAGGCCACCTGCTTGCGGTCCGGTGTGGTGATCGAGACGATCGGGGTCGGGGTGCAGTACTTGCCGCCAGCGGCAATTGTCGCGTAGGCGTTGGCGAGTGTCATCGGGGCCACCTCGGCCACCCCGAGGGAGACCGACGAGATGACCTTCGGGATTTCTTCACCGTCGCCGCGGTGCATGCCGAGCCGGATCATCGTGTCTCGCACCGAGCACCCACCGAGCTTGACGGCGAGGTTGACATAGAAGCCGTTGTCCGACTGGGCGGTGGCCGACGCCAACGACATCGTGCGGCTCTTGCTGCCGTGGACCTGCACCTCGTACGGCGCCGCGCTGTTGCATTCGTCATGCATGTCCTCGGGGTCGAAGACCGCGAACCGGCCCTTTGTCGCTCCCGGCGAGACTCCGGATCCGTAGATCGACATCCCGCGCTCGAGCGCGGTGACCAGGGTGAACATCTTCGCGGTGGAGCCGAACTGGAAGCCGATGCCGCCGGCGTAGCGCTGGTCGACGTTCCAGTTGACCTGCTGCTTGTTGAAGTCCGAGGCCTGGACCATGGCGATGATCCGCCCGGTGCCCGGCTCGATGACCGTTGCCGCCGCGCCGAGGCGGGACTTGTTGTTGATCGGGACCCCGGCGGTGAGGTGCTTCAGGGCTTCGCGCTGGACCTTGGGGCGCAGCGAGGTACGGATCGTCAGGCCACCCTGGTTGATGGTCTTGAGCCGGTCCGCGGGGGTCTTGCCGAGGACCGCCATCTCCGGCGCGAGCTGCAGCCACTTCATGACGTACTCGCAGAAGTAGGGCTCGGGGGACCGGAAGCAGCCACCCTTGGTGTACTTCTTCTTGATCATCTTCGGGACGGACACGGCCTTGGCGGCTTTGACCGCTGCCGCGTCGGCCATGCCGAGGGCCTGCATCCGGTCCAGGACGAGGTTGCGGCGTTCCTGAGCCTTCTTCGGGTTGAGGAGGGGGTTGAAGGCGGTGGGCTGCTGGACGATGCCGGCAAGGAGCGCGGCCTGGCCGATCGTCAGGTCCTTGGCGCGCGTGGTGAAGTAGTTGATCGCGGCGGCCTCGACGCCATACGCCTGGTCACCGTAGTAGGCCAGGTTGAGGTAGTTGGTGAGGATCTGCTGCTTGGTGAGTTTCTCCTCGACATCCAGGGCGTAGCGGAGCTCCTGGATCTTGCGGCCGTAGGAGACCTTGACGGCATCGGCGGCGGCCTCTTTGTCGCCCCGGCGCAGCGCCATGTCCTGGAGGGTGAGCTTCACGTACTGCTGGGTGATCGTCGAGGCGCCCTGGACCTGACCGCCGGTGAAGCCGGAGACAAAGGCCCTGGTCAGGCCTTTGGGGTCCAGACCACGGTGCTCATAGAACCGGGAGTCCTCCAGCGCGATCTGCGCCTTCTGCATCCAGGGGGAGATGTCCTTGAGCGGGACGACGATCCGGTTCTCGTCATACGGGTTGACGATGAGTTTGCCGTCGGCGTCAAGGATCCGGGACTGCTGGGCGAGCGGGGAGGAGGTGAAGTCGTGCGGCAGGTTGTTGAAGAAATCGACACTCCCGGCGGCGGCGCTGCCGACCGCCCCGACCGCTGGGATGGCCAGGCCCGCGAGGAGCAATCCGGAGATCACGCTCATGACGAGGAACCCGCCGAGCAGCTTGAGCACGGCGGAGATGTTCTGTGCGCGTCCCTCCATGACCGTCAAGGGTAACCGAGGAACCTTGGACGGCGAGCGGGCGCAGCGTGGCGCGCGGTGGAGGCCTGGGATCTCGGTTCTGGACCGAAAATGGAGTGTGGCCTACGCTCTTAACGGTCCCTTAACGGTGCGCAGCCCCCCGTTGGGGCTCATCCGAACGGGGGAAGGCGACTCGACCGGTTCAGCCGATAGCAGTCGCACTACCCGGAACGTAAAGTTCCTTAACGTCAAGCCCGTCTGGGCGACGTGCAGTAACAAGTGAGGAACAGCAGATATGACCGTCATCTCGATGGCGCCGACGACGACCGCGGCCACCTGGGTCTCGGACTGGCCGGGTAAGGGGCAGTGCGCGGGCAGCGACCCGGATGCGCTCTTCGTCCAGGGCAAGGCGCAGCGGGCCGCCAAGGTCATTTGCAAGGGCTGCCCGGTCGCCATGGAGTGCCTGGCCGACGCCCTCGACAACCGGACCGAGTTCGGCGTCTGGGGCGGGATGACCGAGCGCGAACGGCGCGCGCTGCTTCGCCGTCGACCCGATGTCACCTCATGGGCCGCCCTCCTCCAGGAGGCCAAGGCCCGCCCGCTCAGCACGATCGCCTGAGGGCAACCGGCCGGCGAACACCGGCCACAGCACACGTCGACGCCCGGCCCCCACAGGGGGGTGGCCGGGCGTCGTGGCGTATGCCGTTGGGTTCGCCCCCGCCTCGGGCGTCGCCGTCAGCGGGAGCCGAGCGCTGTGCCGACCTCACGAAGCCCGTCGAGATCGTGGATATCTGTGGCGCTGGCCGGCACCATGCAGGTCGGCACCCTGGGGTGGTTGGCGGCAAATCGAGCCACCTGCGCATGCTGCCGGGACACCGTCACGGCCAGGTCCTCATGCAGGCGCAGCAGGGCGTCGGTGAGCCCGGCGGCACCGGGGGCCTCCTCGAGCTGCTCTGCCGCCGCCCCGGCGCGGGGACCGCTTAGGGTGGGCGCGGCGAGCCGAGCGAGGCGGTTGACGACCAGACCCGCGAGCGGCATCGACTCCGCGGCGAGCCGGTCGATGAAGTAGGTGGCCTCGCGCAGCGCATCCCGTTCCGGGGCGGCAACCACGAGGAAGGCGGTCGTGGGCTCCTTGAGCAGGGCATAGGTGACGTCGGCGCGCTCGCGGAACCCGCCGAACATCGTGTCGAGCGCCGCAACAAAGGTCTGGACATCGGCGAGCATCTGCCCGCCGAGCACCTTGGAGAGGGTCCGGGCCGCCAGGTCGACTCCGACCGAGAAGACCTTGAGATAGGCCCGCCCACCCGCCCGGGCCGGAGCGGTAAGCAGTCGGATGAAGCGGCCATCGAGGAAGGACCCGAGCCGTTTGGGGGCGTCGAGGAAGTCCAGCGCCGACCTCGACGGCGGGGTGTCCACGACGATGAGGTCCCAGGTGCCCTCGCGCAGTGCCTGAGCCCGGAGCTGGCCAAGTTTCTCCATCGCCATGTACTCCTGGGTGCCCGCGAATGAACTCGACACCGCCTGATAGAACGGGTTGGCGAGGATCTGGGCGGCCTTCTCCGGTGTCGCGTGCGCCTCGACGACCTCGTCGAAGGTCCGCTTCATGTCAAGCATCATCGCGTCGAGCCGGCCCCCCGACGACGCGTCGATTCCGGCCACCGGCCGCGGTGTGTTGTCGAGCTCGACCAAACCGAGGGACTGGGCGAGCCGCCGAGCCGGGTCGATGGTGAGGACCACCACTCGCCGACCGGCCTCTGCCGCCCGCAGTCCCAGCGCGGCCGCCGTCGTCGTCTTGCCGACGCCGCCCGAACCGCAGCACACGACGACCCCGACCGAGTGGTCGGCGATCAGGCGATCGAGATCGAGGTTCTCACTCATCGGCGCACCTCGCCCTCGAAAGCCTCGAAGGCCTCCGCGAGCACCTCGGCGAGGACCCCGATGCCACCCTCTTCGACCCCGTCGACGAGCGCCGGCAGCGCCACCAGAGGGAGCCCGGTTGCGGTGAGCTCCGCACCCATCTCCTCCTGGAGGGTGATCCGGGCGAGGTGGTCGAACCCCTCCCGCAGCAGCCCGCGGACCATAGGGGCGGTGGCCTTGACGCCCACCGAGAGCAGCTGTTCCTTGATGAGGGGTTCGAGGTCGGCCGCGGGCGTGCCGGTGAGCAGGTCGGCGCTCACCTCGTCGAGGAGCGGGTCGCGCACGAGGTTGACGAACGCCATACCGAGACCAAAGCCGCCATCACGCAGTTCGGCCACGGCATCCACGGTCTCCTGGACCGGCATCTCCTCGAGCAGGGTGACGACGTGTACGGCGGTCTCTGGCGAGGTGAGCAGAGCTGTGATCGAGTCGGCCTGGGCCCGGATGGGGCCGACCTTGGCGATGTCCGCGACCTCGGCATTCACCCCGAGGAAGCGCGCCACCCGACCCGTCGGCGGGGCATCGAGCACGACGGCATCCCACACGGGGCGACCTTGGCCGCGCCGTGGACCGTCCGTGCGTCGGGCAGCCTCGTAGACCTTGCCGATGAGGAGGACGTCACGGACGCCGGGGGCGATCGTCGTGGCGAAGTCGATGGCCCCGACCTTTTCCAGCGCGCTTCCGGCCCGGCCGAGTTTGTAGAAGATCTGGAGGTACTCCAGCAGGGCCGCCTTGGCATCCACCGAGATGCCCCAGAGCTCGCCGCCGCTGGAGTCCTGGACCAGGAGCGCCTCGCTCGTGCCGAGTGGGGGGACGTCGAAGGTCTGGCTGATTCCTTGGCGCCCCTCGACCTCGGCGAGCAGCACCCGGCGCCCGCCACGCGCGAGGGCGAGCGCGAGCGCCGCGGCGACCGTCGTCTTGCCGACGCCACCCTTACCGGTCACGACATGGAGGCGCACGGCGCGCGGGTCGAAGGTCGGCGGCACCCTGACAGGGTATGCCGTCCGGGCCCGCACTCGGACGGGTTCACCCGCCGCTGAGCTCGTTCAGGAGCGCGCGCAGGGTGCGGTAGGACGCATGCTCCGGGTCGATGACGTCGAAGTGGTCGGCGTCGGCGATGTCGATCGCTGCAACCGGCTCCCCGGCCGCCCGCGACCTCAGGTATGCCGCGGGCACACTGGCCGGGACCAGGTCGTCGCGCCCTCCGATGAGCAGCCTGGCCGGTCGGCATAGCCGCTGGCGGGCAGGGTCCGCGCTGTCCCAGAGCCCCGGGTCACCCTCCGGGTCACTGTCCGCAGCGCAGCCGAGGAGTTCGGCGGCCGCGCCGCCGGAGAGCCCGAGGCGGTGGACCTCGCGCAGGTCCGCGGCCGGAGCGAGGGCGACGACCCCGAGGAGGTTCTCAGGGGCAGTAGGCCGCGAAGCGAGCCAGAGCACGAGATGGCCCCCGGCGCTGTGGCCGACGGCGATGACCCTTGGGGGCAAGCGATCATCGGCCCGTAGCGCCTCAACCTGGGCACGCAGCGAGGTGCCGGTGCCCGGCCAGCCGCCGGACGGCATACCGACTCGGGCGTACTCGAGGTTGGCGACATGGAAGCCGTCGTCGGCAAGGGCGGCGGCCAGCGGTTCGAGGTGATGCCGGTCGTAGGCGGCCCGCCAGAAACCCCCATGGACCAGCGCCACGGTCACGCCCTGGGGGTCCGCCGGCGGTTCCCAGACGTCATACACGTCGGTTACCAAGGGGCCCGTGGTGACGCTTCGGTCCGCTGCGCGCGCGGAACGGCCCAGGACCGGGTGCTCATCGCTCATGCGCTCCACCCCTCACCGTTCGTGTCCTCCTCACCGTGACGCAAGGTCTGCTAGCAGAGGTTGGCGCGAGAGCCACATGATGCATCCTTCGGTCCTGAAACTAACCCCTGCTAGCAGAGGTTAGGTCACCGAGGGGAGGGCTTAGGCTGGCGGACATGCAGAAATGGGAGTACATGACCGCCCCCGTCATGGTCCACAACACCAAGGCCATCCTCGACAACTTCGGCGCGGACGGCTGGGAACTCATCCAGGTCGTCGTCATGGCCGATTCAGGCAACCTCGTGGCGTACTTCAAGCGCCCCACCGACTGAGGAGATGTGATGAGCGCTGTCGAGGACCGGCTCGCCGAACTCGGGCTCACCGTCCCCACCGTCGTGCCCCCGGTGGCGGCCTACACCCCGGCCGTTCTCGACGGTTCGCGGGTCTATGTCTCCGGCCAAGTCCCGATGCGCGAGGGCGTCATGCTCGCGACGGGTCGGGTGGGCATTGGTGAGGGGCTTGTCGACCCAGAGACGGCGAAGGCGTGCGCACAGCAGTGCGCCCTCAACGCCATTGCCGCGGTGAAATCCGTCATCGGCGACCTCGACCGGGTCGAGCGGATCGTCAAGGTCGTCGGCTTCGTCGCCTCCGACCCCTCCTTCACCGGCCAGCCCCAGGTGGTCAATGGCGCCAGCGAACTTCTCGGAGCGGCGTTCGGGGACAAGGGCATTCACGCCCGTTCCGCCGTGGGTGTGGTCGCTCTGCCGCTGGATGCCCCGGTCGAGGTCGAACTCATCGCGCACATCTCCGACTGAGCCCTTTCCGTATGCCGCGCGACTACCCCTTTGTCGGTGGTGACGACCGGGAGCAGGCGGTGCGGGCCTGGCTCGCCGCCGGAGCCCCGAGCAGCGGCGTCGAGGCGCGGCCCGCGTCGACCGTGCTTGTCGTGCGGGATGGCGCCGCCGGGAGGGGGCCCGAGGTGGTCATGCTGCAACGGGCCGCGACGATGGCGTTCGCGGCCTCCATGCACGCCTTCCCCGGCGGCGGGGTGGACCCGGTCGATGCCCGGGCCACCCTGCCGTCCGGGCTCGTTGAACGCGCCGCCGCGGCCATGGAGGCCTCGGAGGTCGAGGCCCGCAGCCACCTCGCCGCCGCGGTCCGTGAGGTCGCCGAAGAGACCGGCATCGATCTCGCCCCCGAGGCGCTCGTGCCGCTCAGTCGGTGGGTGACCCCGGTGTTCGACCGGCGTCGGTTCGACACCTGGGTGTTCGCCGCGGCCCTGCCGCAGGGCTCGGTGCTCCGACCGTCGACGACCGAAGCGGTCACCATGGAGTGGGTCGACGCCGCGCAGATGCTCGCGGCGTTCGAGCGCCGGGAGGTGCTCATGCTGCCACCAACGATCCACGCCCTCGAACAGCTCGCCCAGGCGAAGGATGTGGCCACCTACCTGCGGACCGAGGCCGACCCACGTGCGGTGCTGCCGACCCTCGTGCAGACCCCGGACGGCATACGGCTGCGGGTGGGGCCATGACATCGGCCCCCGCGACGCCCTGGGCCGGTGGTCAGATCACCCCGCGGGCCCGCTGCGTGCTCGCCCCGAACCCCGGACCGATGACCCTGGAGGGGACGAACACCTGGGTCCTGCTCGAACCGGGGGCCACCTCGGCGATCGTCATCGACCCCGGACCCGATGCCCCCGGCCACCTCGACGCCATCTGCCGGGCCGCCACCGAGCGCGGTGCCCGGATCGAGCTCATCGTCCTCACCCACGACCACCTCGACCACGCCGAAGGTGCTCGCGACCTGGCCACCCGCACCGGGGCCGACGTCCGCGCCGTCGGACCTGGTCACGCCGACCTTGCCGACGGCGACCTCCTCACCGTCGGCGGCCTCGAGGTCCGCGTCGTCGCCACCCCCGGCCACACCAGCGACTCGATCTCCTTCGCCCTGGCGGCCGATCACGCCCTGCTCACCGGGGACACCGTCCTCGGCCGCGGCACCACGGTGGTCGCCCATCCCGATGGTGAGCTCACGGCATACCTGGAGTCCTTGGAGCGGATCGCCCGGCTCACCGGCGACGGGACGGTGACCACCATCCTCCCGGGCCACGGTCCGGTCGTGCCGGACGCCCGGGCGATGGTCGAGTTCTATCGCCACCATCGGCGAGAGCGGCTCGATCAGGTGCGGGCCGCGCTCGCGGACGGGGCCGGGGCCGAGCCGGACCCGGTCGAGGGTGTCCTGCGGCGGGTGTATGCCGAGGTCCCCGAGGAGGTGTGGCCGGCGGCTCGGCTCTCGATCCGAGCCCAGCTGGCCTACCTGGTGCCGTAGGCCGGCATCACCGGAGCGTCAGCGGGCGCGGCGCTTGAGCCGCTCGATGTCCTGCAGGAGCACGGCGCGCGCCTCGAGCCGCAGCCAGCCCCGGGTCGCGAAGTCGGCGAGCGCCTTGTTCACCGTCTCGCGGGAAGCGCCGACGAGTTGGGCGAGCTCCTCCTGGGTGAGGTCGTGGGAGACCAGGAGACCGCCATCCACCGGGCGTCCGAACCGGTCCGAGAGGTCGAGCAAGGCCTTGGCGACCCGGCCAGGAACGTCGGTGAAGACCAGGTCGGCGAGGGACTCGTTGGTTCGCCGCAACCGTCGGGCCAGGGAGGCGAGCAGAGTCTGGGCAACCCGCGGACGCCCGGCGAGGAACTCACCGAGTTGCTCGTGCCCGATGGAGAGGACCTGGGTCTCGGCGACCGCCGTTGCGGTGGCAGTGCGGGGCCCCGGGTCGAACAACGAGAGCTCGCCGAACATCTCCCCAGGTCCGAGGATCGCGAGCAGGTTCTCGCGGCCGTCACTGCTCGTGCGGCCAAGCTTGATCTTGCCTTCGCCAATGACATACAGCCGGTCGCCGGGGTCGCCCTCACGGAAGAGAATGTCGCCGCGCTCCATGTGCTGACGGGTCATCGACTCCATGAGGGAGAGCGCCGTCTCGTCATCGACTGCGGCGAAAAGCGGTGCCTTGCGCACGATCTCGTGGTCCACAACACCCAAGTCTGCCAGAGCCAGGCCCGGGACCTAGTCTGGTCGGGTGGCCAGTTCCCTCGCGTCCTTCGCTGCGTATGCCGGGGAGTCGCCGATCGCGCGCACCCGGCGGGCCCGGCGCGGATACCGGCTGCTCCTCGAGCGCTACCCGTACGCCCACTGCGAGCTCGATTTTCGCAACCCGCTCGAACTCCTCGTGGCCACCGTGCTGTCCGCGCAGACCACCGACGTCATGGTCAATTCGGTGACGCCACGGCTCTTCGGCCGATGGCCCACGGCGGCGGACCTGGCCGGGGCGGACCGGGCCGAGATGGAGGACGTCCTGCGTCCCACCGGGTTCTTCCGAGCCAAGACCGAGTCGGTGCTCCGGCTGAGCGCGGACCTGGTGACCCGGTTCGGTGGTGAGGTGCCGCGACGGATGGCCGACCTGGTCTCCCTGCATGGCGTCGGTCGCAAGACCGCCAACGTCGTTCTCGGCAATGCCTTCGGGGTGCCCGGACTGACCGTGGACACCCATTTCGGGCGGATCGTGAGGCGCCTGGGCTGGACCGAGCAGAGCGACCCGGTGAAGGTCGAGACCGAGATCGCGGCCCTCTTCCCCCGCAAGGACTGGACGATGCTCAGCCACGTCCTGATCTTCCATGGCCGCCGCACCTGCCATGCCCGCAAACCGGCCTGTGGGGCCTGTCCGGTCGCACGGGTCTGCCCCTCCTTCGGGGAGGGGGAGGTCGACCGCGACAAGGCGCTGCGGCTGCTCGCCTACGAACTCGCCCCCGGGGCCGAGTTGCCGGTTCCGCCGCCGGGGCCGCTGCGGTGACCGGGGACCTGGTGTCCGGCCCGACCGGCGGGCCGGGACCGGACGACATACCGGCCTGGATGGGCCGCGCGGTGGACCGGTTCGAAGAGGCGGGTCACGACTGGTTCCGCGACCACCCGCCGCCCCCGGACAACGACCGGATGGCGGCCGTACTCATGCTGTTCGGGGCCGACGCTACCGGCGGGCAGAGTGTCGTCCTCACCGAGCGAGCACACTCGCTGCGCGCCCACCCTGGGCAGGTGTCCTTCCCTGGGGGCCGGGTCGACGACACCGACGAGCACACGGTGGCGGCCGCCCTGCGCGAGGCCGAGGAGGAGGTCGGTGTCGACCCCACCTCGGTAACGATCGTGCACGACTTCCCGCCGCTCTATCTCAGCCCGAGCCGCAATGCGGTGACGCCGGTCCTCGCCTGGTGGCATACGCCGGGACCGCTCGCTGCCGTGGATGTCGCCGAGGTCGCCCGGGTCGTCCGGGTGCCGGTGGCCGACCTGCTCGACCCCGCGCACCGGTTCACCTCGGTGTTCGGCCCGTTCAAGGGGCCCGGCTTCGAGGTGGACGGGCTCTTCGTCTGGGGGTTCACCGCGATGCTGCTCAGCGCGCTGTTCGATCTCGGTGGCCTCACCCAGCCTTGGGACGAGGGCCATGAGCGGGAGTTGCCCGACCGGGTGCTCTCGCCGTGGATGCGGGGCCTGTCCTCGTGAGCGTCGGGCTTGACCTCGCCCTCATCGCCGTCCTGCTCGGGTATGCCGTGCTGGGGTTTCGTCAGGGGCTCCTCGTCGGCGGGCTGGGGCTCGTCGGGCTCGCGGCCGGGGTCGTAGTGGGGTGGCGCTTCTTGCCGGGACTGCTGGAGGGCAGTGGCCTGGCGGACCTGGCCCCGGGGATTCGCACGATTGCCCTGCTCGGGCTGCTGCTCCTCGTCGCCGCGCTCGGGCAGGGGCTCGGTCACTTCCTCGGGCGCCGCCTCACACCCCGCAAACGCTCGGCGACGGCCCGGCTCAACGCCGTCCTCGGCGGGGCGCTGGCGCTCTCGGTGGCTGCCGTCGCGCTGTGGGGCGCCGGTGGCCTATTGCGGGCGGGTGGCTCGGCCACGGTGCGGGACACCGTCGCCCATTCTCAGGTGCTGCGGGCGCTCGAGCGGGTCATCCCACCGGCGGTTGCCCGGCGGGTCGAGAGCGGACTGAGCCAGGTTGCGACCGAGGGTCTCCCCAGGGTCTTCGAGCAGGGCAGCGGCCCGGTGGTCAGCGTGCCAGCACCCGATGGTTCGGTGCTCTCCGACCCGGGGGTGGCGCGCGCCGGGCGCAGCGTCGTCGAGGTCACCGGTGCGACGCCCTCTTGTCTGCGAACCTCGCTCGGGTCGGGTTGGGTCTTCGCCCGGGAACGGGTGCTCACCAATGCCCATGTCGTCGCGGCGATGACCTCGCCCGTGGTCCGGGTGCAGGGCCGCGGTCCGGCGCTCGCCGCGCGGGTGGTCCTCTTCGACCCGGTGCGGGATGTGGCCGTCCTCGCGGTGCCCTCTCTAGCGGCACCCCCGCTGGTCACGGGCCCGGCCCTTGCTCCGCGGGATCTCGCGGCTGCCTGGGGCTTCCCCGGCGGGGGTGACCTCACCGTGACGGCCGCCCGGGTTCGGACCACCCTGACCGCCCGGATGGAGGACATCTACGGGGATCGAGCCGCCCGGGCCCGGGAGGTGTACTCGCTGCGGACCACGGTGCGGGGCGGTTCCTCAGGGGGCCCGCTACTGGACAGTCAGGGCCGAGTCGTCGGCACGGTGTTCGCCCGGTCCGTCGACCTCCCGCAGACCGGCTACGCCCTCACCCTTGCCGAGACCCGGGACGTCCTCACCCGAGGCGCCACGGCGAGCACGGCCGTCCCCACCGGCCCCTGTACCGCCCCCTGACCCGGCGACGAGCCGATCACCCGTTCATACGGGGACAACAGTGGGTATCGTCGTCCCCGAGTGGGTCTGCCCCCGTCGGACCCGGAGAACCTCGAGGTGAGAGAAACCATGGACGTTGAACCCCAGGCTCCCGAGCGAACCATCGGGCAGCTCGTCGCCGACGCGACCCATGACCTCGAGGGGATCGTCCAGAGCAACATCGCGCTCGCCAAGGCCGAGATCACCAAAGGGGTGGGGACGCTCGGTAAGGGCGCCGGGTTCTTCGGGGCCGCAGCCTTCGTCGCTCTGCTCGGGCTCATCTTCCTTTTCCACACCATCGCTCAGGTGCTCGCGCTCTGGCTGCCGGTCTGGGCTGGCTACGCCATCACCATGGTGCTGCTCTTCGTTGTCGCCGGACTGCTCGCCCTGCTCGGGAAGAAGACGGTGTCCAAGGCCAAGCCGATGCCCGATCGCGCCATCGCGCAGGCGCAGCAGACGATCGAGTCCATCAAGTCCTGAGCGAGGCCGGTCGGTCCTCCAGCGGACCTGGCGTCTTCGTCTGGTCAATCCCGTGCGAGGTAGATGTCGGGTATGCCGTCACCGTCGTCATCGCGCGTCTCGGCCTCCACGATCCGCCGGTAGGCGGAGTTGCGGATCCGCAGAACTGTCGCTGCGAGCGAAGCGGCCATGAGAGAGCCCAACAGGATGGCGACCTTGACGTGATCGTCACGCTCGGAGCCGACCCCGAAGGCGAGTTCGCCGACGAGGAGCGACACGGTGAAGCCGACTCCGGTGAGCAGCGCCATCCCGAGGACGTCACTCCAGGTGAGGTCTTCGCTGAGTTCTGCGTGCGTAAACCGAGCCACGAGCCAGGTCGCCCCGAGAACTCCGAGGAGTTTGCCGATGACCAGGCCGAGAATGACACCCCACGCCACCGGGTCTCGCAAGGCTGTCCCCAGCCCGCCCCCGAGGACCGTGACTCCGGAGGCGAAGAACGCGAAGAGAGGCACCGCCACGCCGGCCGAAACAGGGCGCACGAGATGCTCGAAGTGGTGGGCCACATCGGTCTTCCGGGACAGCGTGCTGACCGACGGCACGCGTGCACGCGGCGTGACCGGCACCACGAGGCCGAGCAGGACCCCGGCCACGGTCGCGTGGACTCCGGAGGCATGCACGAGAGCCCAGGTCGCGCCCGCCAGCGGCAGCAGGAGCCACCAGTGGGTTATCCGGCGCTGGACAAGGGCCGCGAAGATCGCGAGCGGGATCAGGGCAAGCAGCAAGGGCCTACTGGTGAAGTCGGCGGTATAGAACACCGCGATGATCGTGATGGCAATGAGGTCGTCGACAACGGCCAAGGTGAGCAGAAAGGAGCGCAACGCCGACGGTAGATGCGACCCGATGACGGCGAGGACGGCCAGCGCGAAGGCGATGTCGGTCGCGGCCGGGATCGCCCACCCCCGCAGCGCTCCCGAGTCGGTGCCCATTCCCACGACGACCGCCACGTAGACCGCGGCCGGAACGAGAACGCCGCCAACTGCTGCCACGACCGGCACGGCGGCCTTCCGCACGGTAGTGAGTTCGCCGACGAGGAACTCCCGTTTCAGTTCTAGCCCGGCCACGAAGAAGAAGATCGCGAGCATGCCGTCCGCGGCCCAGTGTCCCAGGGTGAGTCGCAGGTCACCCCACTGGGTGCCGACCTTGGTGTCACGCACCGCGTAGTAGGCCTCCGACCACGGCGAGTTCGCCCAGATCAGGGCCAGGGCCGACGCGACCAGGAGCAAGATCCCGCCGATGGTCTCGGTGCGCAACGCGTTCGTGACGAAGCGCACCTCGGCCCACTCGGGACGCGTGAAGAAGCGCTGCCCCACGCGGTTCGTAGTGGGGGGAGTTTCGGGCCGTCGGTCAGGGGTCATCGATGCCTCACGGGGTCGCTTCCATCCGAGCACGATGGCTCGGTGCCGACCCGACTTCCCGGCTCTCCCTGTCCTCCTACCCTACCGGTGCGTGCGTAGGCCGACACCTGCCCCTCCGCACGCCTCTGTGGAATGCGACCGTCAGCCGTCCGACCCGCTGGACATCCCCTTGGCGATGACCGCCATGACCGAGGAGTCGGCCAGCGTGGTCGCATCCCCGATGTCCCGGCCCTCGGCGACGTCCTTGAGTAGGCGACGCATGATCTTGCCGGAACGGGTCTTGGGCAGCTCCGGCACGATCATGATCGAGCGCGGCTTGGCGATGGGACCGATCTCCTTGGCCACGTGGTTGCGGAGCTCCTGGATCATCGCGCTCTCATCGGCGGCGGCCTCGTCGGCGGCCTCGGCCCGCAGGATGACGAACGCGCAGACCGCCTGACCGGTGGTCTCGTCCGAGGCCCCGACGACGGCCGCCTCGGCGACCGCGTGATGGGACACGAGTGCCGACTCGATCTCGGCGGTGGAGAGCCGATGGCCGGAGACGTTCATGACGTCGTCCACCCGGCCGAGGAGCCAGATGTTGCCCTTGGCGTCATACTTCGCGCCGTCACCGGCGAAGTAGTACGCCGGCCCGAACCGGCTCCAGTAGGTGTCCCGGTAACGCTCCGGGTCACCCCAGATGCCACGGAGCATCGCCGGCCAGGGCTTGGTGAGGACGAGGTAGCCGACCTTCTCCGGCTCGGTGAACGGCTTGCCTTCGTCGTCGAGGATCTCCGCCGAGATGCCGGGGATGGGGCGCTGCGCCGACCCCGGCTCGAGGGTGGTCACGCCCGGCAGTGGCGAGATCATGATGCCGCCGGTCTCCGTCTGCCACCAGGTGTCGACAATCGGGGCGCGGTCCCCGCCGATGTATTTGCGGTACCAGAGCCAGGCCTCGGGATTGATCGGTTCGCCAACCGACCCCAGGACGCGCACCGAGGACAGGTCGAACTTGTCCGGGATGTCGTGCCCCCACTTCATGAAGGTCCGGATCGCGGTCGGTGCGGTGTAGAGGATCGTCACGCCATACTTCTCGATGATCTCCCACCACCGGCCCTGATGCGGGGTATCCGGGGTGCCCTCATACATGACCTGGGTGCCACCGTTGGCGAGCGGGCCGTAGACGATGTAGGAGTGCCCGGTGACCCAACCGACGTCGGCAGTGCACCAGTAGACGTCACTCTCCGGGTGCAGGTCGTGGACGACGGCGTTCGTGTAGGCCGCCTGGGTGAGGTAGCCACCAGTGGTGTGGAAGATGCCCTTGGGCTTCCCGGTCGTGCCCGAGGTGTAGAGGATGAAGAGCGGGTGCTCGGAGTCGTGCGGCTGAGCCTCATGCGTCTCGCTCTGCCGCGGCTGGACGTCGTGCCACCACACGTCGCGTCCCTCGTGCCACGCCACCTCGCTCTCCGTGCGCCGGACGACCAGGACGTGCGCGACGTTGCTCGGGTTCTCCAGGGCCTCGTCGACGGCGGCCTTGAGCGGGGCGGGCTTGCCGCGGCGGAACTGCCCGTCGGTGGTCACCACGAGTTTGGCGTCGGCGTCGTCGATCCGGGTGTGCAGCGCCTCGGCCGAGAACCCGCCGAAGATGACCGAGTGCGGGGCCCCGATCCGCGCGCAGGCGAGCATGGTGAAGACCGTCTCGGGGATCATCGGCATGTAGATGGCGACCGTGTCGCCCTTGCCCACGCCGAGCTCGCCCAGGGCGTTGGCGGTCTTGCACACCTCACGGAGCAGGTCGGCGTAGGTGATCGTCCGGGTGTCCCCGCGCTCGCCTTCGAAGTGGATCGCGACCCGATCCCCCAACCCGGCCTCGACGTGCCGGTCGACGCAGTTGTAGGCCGCGTTGAGTTCGCCCCCGACGAACCACTTCGCGAACGGCGCGCCACTCCAGTCCAGAGTCTGCTCGAAGTCCGTGGCCCACGAGATCCGGGAGCGTGCCTGCTCGGCCCAGAAGCCTTCGTGGTCGGCCGCGGCCGCGGCGTACATCTGCGCGGTCCCGTTGGCCGCGGCGGCGAGCTCGGGGCTCGGGGAGAGGTCCATCTCGTCGATGTGGCTGGACAGGCTGTCGTCGGTCACGTCGGTGCTCCTCGTGGCTCGGTTGCGGTTGTCCCTAGCCAACCGGTCCGCGCTGCGCTCCGCAACGGATGAGGTCGGTGTATGCCGCCCAGCGCGCCACCGAGTGCGCCGAGCGGACTCGGTGACGGCCGAATCGGCCCATCGACGATCCTGGACAATGTGTATCGACTTTCGCGAGGCTCGGTGGCGAAATGCTGGTCGCGTTGACCATGGGCGGGCGGATTGGTCGACGTGGGCCCTCTCACCATGGATCCTGTGTTCAACGCCAGTCCGCGCCCGCGCGGCGGCCGGACCACGAGGAGGTGGGCGTGATGTTCGACGAAGGACAGCTTTACGCAGCGGTGACACAGGACGCCGACGGTCAGGTGCGGGTGCACCTCGGCGCCGATCACCCGGGACTCAACGACGCGACATACCTGGCTCGGCGTGGGGAGATCGCCGCGGCCGCCCTGGCTCACACCCCGGGCACGCCGCCGCCGATCATCGACTACACGGCCGAGGAACACGGCATCTGGGCCTTGGTCAGCGAACGGCTCGTGCCCAAGCACGAGCTCTACGCGCACTCGGAGTACCTCGCCGCCAAGGATGCCCTCGCCCTGCCGAGCGGCCACGTCCCGCAACTCACCGAGGTCACCGCGCTCCTGCAGCCGCTCACCGGATGGTCCTACACGTGCGCGCCGGGTCTGGTCGGGCTTCGGGAGTTCTATGGCGACCTCGCTCGCCGGACCTTCCACTCCACCCAGTACCTGCGGCACCCGAGCCAGCCGCTCTACACCCCAGAACCGGACATCATCCACGAGGTCATCGGGCACGCCAACCAACTCGCCTCGCCCCGGTTCGCCCGGCTCACCGAGGCCGCGGGTGCGGCGCTGACCCGTATGCAGACCGACGAGGCCGCCAAGTTCGTCGCCGACGTCTTCTGGTTCTCCCTCGAGTTCGGGGTCATTCGCGAGGCCGGGGAGCTCAAGGCCTACGGCGCGGGAATCCTCAGCAGCTTCGGGGAGATGGACGCCTTCCGCACCATGCAGATCCGCAGCCTCGACATTGCGGACATGGGCACCCTCAACTACGACATCACCGTCTACCAGCCGGTGCTCTTCGCGGCCGAGTCCCTGGACCACCTCGAGGGTGTCGTCGGGACCTTTTTCGAGACCGCCGATGACGACCTCTGTGCACGGCTACGGGAGCAGGCACGCACCCTGCAGCCCGCCTGACCGACCCCCGCTAGGTCAGCGGGATCGCGAGCACGGGCGTCGTCGTGGGCTGGGCGGACCCGCCCGCTGGTTCGATGGAGAAGGCCACCGCGGTGACTCCCGTGGCCGAACCCGGGAGCAACAAAGGGTCGGCGAAGGTGGGATCGGGGACCATTCCGGCGGACACCGGACGTCCCGATGCGTCGATGAACCACGCCTGATAGGCCCGACCCGATGGCAGCACCGGCAGTTTCGCCTCGGTGACGGCGATGGCGTCGGAAGAAGTGGACCGGACGATCTTGGCGGTCACTGCGCCGGCCGTGCCTTGGTAGGTTCGCGCGTCCGCGGCGGCCACGACCCGCTCGGCCGGTGACGGTGCCCACGGTTGCCACACCGCCAGCCCACCACCGGTGAGCAGGGCTGCCACGGCGGCGGCCACGAGCAAGGGTCGCCGCGACCAGGGTGAGCGAGCGGCGCGTTGCGCCCGCCGCTCCCGCCGCTCCCGACGCGTGGCAAGGTCGTCGTAGGTCCCCGGGGTCGCCGTCGTCTGCGTGATCGCTCCCGCGCCCTCGCCCTCCTGCGGTGTCGAGCGGACCACGGCGAGCAGGGACTCCCGGATCCGCGGAAGCGGGGCGAACTCGGATTCGTCGAACTCCGGCTGGGCGAGGTCGAGATCCGAGGCGATCTCTCGCATGGCGGCAACCTCCCGTTGGCACGTCGGACAGTGGATGAGATGTGCTTCGAAACTGAGACGCTCCGAGTCTGAGACTGCGTCGAGGGCATAGGCCGCGGCGAGGTCGTGATGCTCGCAGGCCGTGTGCTGGTCGCTCATGTCTGGCCTCCCACCGCGAGTCGCAAGGTATTCATCCCGTCGCGGATTCGGGTCTTGGCGGTGCCCAGGGGAAGCCCTAGCAGCTCGGCCACCTCGGCGTGGGTGTGCCCGCCGAAGTAGGCAAGTTCCAGAGCACCCCGCTGCACATCGCTCAGTGAGGCCAACGCTCGGCGCACCAGCGTGGCGCGCTCGGCCTCCTCCACGCGCTCGACGGTGACGTCATACGGGATGTCGACCTGATAGGTCGCCTCCCTGCGGCGAGCGGCCGCCACCGAACGGACCCGGTCGACCGCGCGTCGGTGCGCCACCGTGAGGATCCAGGTCAGGGCGCGCCCACGCTCCGGATCGAACCGGGCCGCGGTTCGCCAGATCTCCAAGAACACCTCCTGGGTGACTTCTTCGGCCATGGCGTGGTCCTGGAGGACGCGCAGCACCACCGAGTGGACCCGCCGTGCGGTCAGATCGTAGAGCTCCGCGAAAGCCTGGTCGTCCCCTGCGGCGGTCAACTCGACGAGCCGCCGAGCCGGGTCGCCGTACGAGTTGGCCTCGGGGCCGACGCCGGTCGGGACCGGCGGCACCCCACGGTGACCAGTCATGGTTGCCATCCTTGCATCGCCGGGTCGATACCGGTGCGGTGAGCGCTCATCACTCGGTATTCGGCGCGGCGGCCGGCGCGGATGGGTGCGCGCCGAAGAAAACCTCTGCTCATCTCGACCAATCCGGGGGGGACGTGGCCCCGAATGCCTGTTGGGTAGCCGCCCGCATCATCGCCCGACTTTCCGGAGGTCAGTCATGCCAGATCCGTCCCGTCGCGGGATCCTCGCCGCGAGTGGAGTTGCCGCCGTGAGCCTCACCGCTCTCTTCGCCGAGCCGGCCTTCGCGGCCGCACTCGAGGGAGCCGAGGACTGGGGTGGTGACCCCATGCCCGTTACCTCGGGGCCTCTCGTCGTCTACATCCCCCACGTCCGCCGAGGCAAGGTCATCCTGCTCGCGGACGAACGCGCCCGAGTCCTCCACGACTCCCGCTTCGTCACCACCATCGTCGACCGCGCCTCGAAAGGCTGATCCATGTCATCGCATCGGGAAGCACCTGAAATCTCCAAAGACCCGGCGGCGGACAACACCGACGTCTACGCCTTCGTCAGCCCCGACCGGCCGGACACCGTCACCCTCATCGCGAACTTCTTGCCGTTCCAGAGCCCGCAGGGTGGACCGAACTTCTACGAGTTCGCCGACGAGGTCGCCTACGACATTCACATCAGCAACTCCGGCGATGCCCGAGATGATGTGACCTACCGCTTCCGGTTCACCACGAGGATCCGCAACAAGGAGACGTTCCTCTACAACACCGGGCCGATCACCTCGATCAGCGACCCGGCGTGGAACCGGCCCCAGTTCTACTCGGTCACCCGGATCACCCGCGGCGGGCGCCGTGAGGTGCTCGCGACCAGTCTGGCCGTCCCGCCGGTCAACGTGGGCGTGCGCAGCACCCCGAACTACCCGGAGCTCGCCAAGCAGGCGATCCACACGTTGCCGGGCAACCGCAAGGTCTTCGCCGGGCAACGCGCCGAGGGATTCTTCGTCGACCTGGGTTCGATCTTCGACCTCGGCGCACTTCGCCCGTTTAACCCCGCGCACTTGCTCCCGTTGGTGGCCACTGCCGGGGTCAATGGCACCCAGGGGCTCAACGTGCACTCCATCGCCCTCCAGGTGCCGATCACGGACCTGACCGCGGGCGGCGTCCGGCCGACGGATCCGATGGATCCCAAGGCCGTCATCGGTGTGTACGCAAGCGCGAGCCGCCGCGCGGTGACCGTGCGGAACACCGAGAGCGGTAACCCGAGCGAGATCGGACCCTTCCTCCCGGTGTCGCGGCTCGGGAACCCGCTCTTCAACGAGGTCATCGTGCCCATGGCCGTCAAGGACCGGTGGAACGTCACCGAGCCCGAGGACGACGCCCAGTTCGCGCGCTATGTTGCCCAGCCCGAACTGGCCAAACTCCTGCCGGTTCTCTATCCGGGGGTTTTCCCCAACCTGTCGGCCTACACCAAGGACCGGGCGGACCTCCTCGCGATCCTCATGACCGGGATTCCCGCAGGTGTTGTTCCGGGCTTCCAGAACTACACCGGTCCGGTGCAGGCGGACCTGCTGCGACTCAACGTGGCCGTGCCGCCGTCGGCGAGCCCGAATCCGCTCGGGCTGGTCGCCGGAGACCCGGCGGGTTTCCCCAACGGTCGACGCGTCTTCGACGACGTCACCACGGTCGAACTGCGGGCGGTCGCTGGTCTGACGCTGCCGCTGGTCGATCCAAGTTTCACGCCTGACGCGGCGACCTCGGCGATCACCGACGGCACGTCCAACACGCACTCGCCCTATCTCGACGTCTTCCCGTACCTCGGCGAGCCCGCAGGCGGTTATCAGGCCGGCACGGGCTCGGTGCAGTCATGAGCCGCGTGCTCACCGCCGCGTCGACGCTCTCGCAGGATCCGGAGAACCCGTATGCCGCCCAAGGCCCGGTGCTCGTGGACATCGGTGGGGACCGTGGTGCCGTGATCGTCATCATGCCGGCGACATTGCGGGGGCGGGAGCTGGCGTACGCCCGAGGTATCGAAGGGTCGGCGCACGTCATGGTGCTCGATCGTCCGCTGCCCAGCGGTGGGGCGTTGACCTGCGCGGTCATCAGCGGCGTGCCCTCGGGTCGGTACCGACTCTGGCTGCTCGAGGAGCACGCCCACGGCCCGCACGCGAGCCATGGGCCGTCGCATGAGCACGCCCATTCCCACTCCCACCTGCCCGACGGTGGCGAGGTCAGCGAGGTCCTCGAGGTCAGCGTGGTTGCGGGAGAGGTTGTTTCGGTGACCTGGCCCTCGGCGGTAGGGCCGGCATGACCGCGGGGTCATCGCGGCGCTCACGAGTGCCCTACGGCATCGCGGGAACGCTGTCGGCGCTCCTCGGTATGGCGTTGGGGCACCTTGTGGCCGCCGCGGTGGCTCCCGCGGCCTCGCCCGTGCTCGCGGTCGGCTCCGTGGTCATCGACGGTGTGCGGCAACGTCCAGACCGCCAACGCCACGGTGTACCTCATCGACCACGTGCTGCTGCCTCAGTGAGGTGACCTCCGCGGCGGCCTAGGCCTGGCACACGCCAACAGGCCCCTTCCCCGGGGAATCCCGGAGGAAGGGGCCTGTCGCGTATCGGTCAGTGGTTGAGGGCTTCCGCCACACCGTGACCGGTGAGCGAGCGCACCTCCATTTCGGCGTACTTTTCCGCGTTGTACTCCTTGGAGAGCTTCGATCCGAGCCAACCGAGGAAGAAGGCGAGCGGGATCGAGATCAGACCCGGGTTGTCCAGCGGGAACCAGTGGAAGTCGATGGACGGGTCGGTGACCATCGAGGGGGAGAGGCCGGTCTTGGGGTCGGCCGGCTTCCCGGAAACCACCGGGCTGAAGATGATGAGCCCGATGGAAGAGATGAGCCCGCCGTAGATGGACCACAGCGCTCCCTTGGTGTTGAACCCCTTCCAGAACAGCGAGTACAGGATCGTCGGGAGGTTCGCCGAGGCCGCGACGGCGAAGGCGAGCGCCACGAGGAAGGCGATGTTCTGGCTCTTGGCGAGCATGCCACCGAGGATGGCGACGAGGCCGATGAGGATGGCGCCGATGCGGGCCACCTTGACCTCCTGGTCCTGACTGGTGGAGCCCTTCTTGATGACCTCCTTGTAGATGTCGTGGGCGAAGGTCGCCGACGCGGTGATCGTCAGACCGGCGACGACCGCGAGGATCGTCGCGAAGGCGATCCCCGAGACGATGCCGAGCAGCGGGGAACCACCGAGCTCGAAGGCGAGCAGCGGCGCGGCGGAGTTCTGCTTGCCGGGGGCGCCGTTGATCTTGTCCGGGCCGACGAGGGCGGCGGCACCGAAGCCGACGACAAGGGTGAGCAGGTAGAACCCACCGATGAGCCAGATCGCCCACTCCACGGACTTGCGGGCCTGCTTGCTCGTCGGCACCGTGTAGAAGCGCTGGAGGACGTGCGGCAGACCGGCGGTGCCCAGGACAAGAGCCATCGACAGCGAGATGAAGTCGATCTTCGTCGTCGTCGTCTTGCCGTACTGCACGCCATACTCGATGAGGCGTTCGGCGCCCTTGGCCGTGGCCTCGGCGCTGGACTTGGACGTCGTCTCGATGGCGCCGCCGAAGAGGTTGCTTAGCGAGAAACCGAACTTCGCCAGCACCCACACCGTCATGATCGCGGTGGCGCTGATGAGCAGGATGGCCTTGATGATCTGCACCCAGGTCGTGCCCTTCATGCCACCGATGAGGACGTAGGCCACCATGACGGCGCCGACGACGGCGATGACGAGGTTCTGTGCGAGTTCACCAGAGACACCGAGGAGCAGCGAGACCAGGCCACCGGCCCCAGCCATCTGCGCAAGGAGGTAGAACAGCGAGACGCAGAGCACCGACACCGATGTGGCGATCCGCACCGGACGCTGCTGCAGGCGGTAGGAGAGCACGTCAGCCATGGTGAACCGGCCGGTGTTGCGCATGAGCTCGGCGACGAGCAAGAGCGCGACGAGCCAGGCGACGAGGAAGCCGATGGAGTAGAGGAAGCCGTCCAGGCCGCGCAGCGCGATGGCACCGGCGATGCCGAGGAAGGACGCCGCGGACAAGTAGTCGCCGGCGATGGCGATGCCGTTCTGCCGACCCGAGAAGGCGCCGGCGGCGGTGTAGTACTGCTCGGCGGTCTTCTTGCCCGAGGCCACCTTGATGACGATGCCGAGGGTGACGACGACGAAGCCGACGAAGATGCCGATGTTGAGGGTCGGGTTACCCACCGCGGTCGCGGCTGGGGCCAGGAAGGTCAGGGTCGCCATGTCAGTGCCCCTTGTCGTGGTCGAGGGAAGCGCCGAGGGCGTCGGCCTCGGGGTCGAACTCCCGGTTCATCCACTTCGCGTAGTAGAAGGTGATCGCGAAGGTCGTGACGAATTGAAGGAACCCGAAGATCAATCCGATCGTGACCTTGCCGAACACGACCGTGTTCATGAAGCCGGGAGCGAAGATCGACATGAGGACGTAGAGGAAGTACCAGGCGAGGAAGAAGGCGGTCAGCGGGAAGACGAACCCACGGAACTTCTTGCGCAGGGACTGGAACTCCGGGGTGGCTTGCAGGGCGACGTAGGGGTCGCTCCCGGTGGTGCGAGCTGGGCTGCTCACGGTCACCTCCAGTGAGGGGTCTGCCCGGGCCAGGCGCCGGGATCGCGTCCCAGCGTGCGAGATCGGGTATGCCGTGCGCAGTACTGCGTGCGAACGGCGCGATCAGCGGGGCTCCGCTGGCGATGTGTGGCAGATCACACTGCGCCGAGCGGCGCGGGTCCTGCGGCCAACGGCCAGCGGTCGACTCCGGACCCGGGCGGGTGGGCGGCGAAAAGGGCTCCGGGACGGCGCCCACGGCATACGCCACAATGGGCCCGTGCGCGCATTGCGGAAGGTCACCGCTGGTCCCGGGCTCGAACTCCTCCACATCCCCGAGCCGGAGTGCGGGGACAAGGACGTCAAGATCAGGGTGCTGCGGGCCGGCCTGTGCGGCACCGACCTGCACCTCGAGTCATGGGACCCCTGGGCCGCCTCCGTGGTCAACGCGCCGCAGACGATCGGCCACGAGTTCTATGGCGAGGTCGTCCAGGTCGGCGCGGACGTCGAGCACGTCGCCGTCGGGGATCGGGTCTCCGGGGAGGGTCACATCGTCTGCGGGGTGTGCCGCAATTGCCGGGCCGGCCGGCGACACATGTGCATCAAGACCGTCGGCATCGGGGTGAACCGGGACGGTGCCTTCGCCGACTATGTCGTCATCCCGGCGAAGAACGCCTGGGTCCACGGCCCGGACATCGGGCCCGACCTCGGCGCGATCTTCGACCCCCTCGGTAACGCCACGCACACCGCGTTGCAGTGGCCGGTCGTCGGCGAGGACGTCGTCATCACCGGGGCCGGGCCGATCGGAGTGCTCGCGACCGCCATCGTCCGGCACGCCGGGGCTCGCCGCATCGTCGTCTCCGACATGTCCGACCTGCGGCTCTCGCTAGCCCGTGCGGCCGGCGCGGACGTTGTCGTCAACGTCGGTCGTGGTGAGACTCTCGCCGCGGCGCAAGAACGGCTCGGCATGCGCGAAGGCTTCGACATCGGCCTGGAGATGTCCGGGGCGCCCGCCGCACTCGAGCAGATGATCGGTAACCTCAACCACGGGGCCCGGGTCGCCCTCCTCGGCCTCCCGGCCGGGCCGTTCGCGATCGACTGGGGGCGGGTCATCCTGCGGATGATTACCCTCAAGGGCATCTATGGGCGGGAGATGTTCGAGACCTGGTATCTCATGGGGTCAATGCTTGCCTCGTCCCCCGAGCTGCGGACCGCGGTGACCTCGGTCATCACCCACCGTTTCCCGGCCTCGCAGTGGAAGGACGCGTTCGAGGCGACCCGCAGTGGCGAGTGCGGGAAGGTCGTCCTTGACTGGTCCTAGGGTCGCTGGGCCGGGCGCCGCCCTCGGTGCCGGTCTCCTCGTCCTGCTGTCGGTGTTTGCCGGCGGCTGCACCGCGACCCCCCCTCCGACCCCGTCCCGCCCGATTACACCCGGGGTGACGTCCCCCTCCCCGGCCGGATCAACGGTCGCCGCCCGGGTGAGAACCGGTCTGTGCGCACTGCTCACCGACGCCGAGGTGGCCCGGTTCGCGGGGGGTCCACCAGTGTCTTCGGCTCCGGTCGATGCCGACGGGCTGTCCTGGTGCCGATGGGCCGGGGCCGACTCTGCGACAACGGTGCTCGCTACCCGAGGGTCAGCCGCGCAGTGGGCGCAGTCGCTGCTGCCGATGCTTCGTCGGGTCGCCTCACCCGCTCCGGGAGAGACCGGCAGTCCTTATCGCGACCTGGCCCGCGCGGCCGTCGACCAGGTCGAGGGCGGAGTGAGTGACACCGGGGCCTGCGCGATCTTCGGTCTGCTCGCCGAGGTCGGCGGTCGGCCGCCCGGCACCCGGGAACTGCTCTCCACCTCCGGCACCCCGGGCGCTGCCGCGAACCGCAAGGCCGAGGTCTGTCTGGGCGGTGTCTATGCGGCCGTCTCCCTCACCCCGGCCGTGGACGGGTCGAGTGATCCGGGCCCTGCCCTCCTCGCCCTGGCCCGTCGCCTCGCTGCCGCCCCCTGACCCGTATGCCGTGCCGCGGCCTCCCCATAGGCTGGCGGGTGACCCACCACGGCATACCCCAGAGGAGGCGACGTGTACGGCACGATCAAGGAGGAACTCGCGGCGACGCTGGCGGAGATCGAGGCGGCCGGACTCACCAAGCGGGAGCGGCTTATCACCACCCCGCAGTCGGCGCACATCGAGACCACGAGCGGACCGTCACTGAACTTCTGCGCCAACAACTACCTGGGGTTCGCCGATCATCCCGAGGTCGTGGCCGCCTCGCGAGCCGCGTTGGACCAGTGGGGTTTCGGGATGGCGTCGGTGCGCTTCATCTGCGGCACCCAGACGCAGCACGCGCGTCTGGAGGGAGCGATCTCGACCTTCCTGGGCACGGAGGCGACGATTCTGTACTCCTCGTGCTTCGACGCCAACGGCGGGGTCTTCGAGGTGCTCTTCGGGGAGGGCGACGCGATCATCTCCGACGAACTCAACCACGCCTCGATCATCGACGGGGTGCGGTTGTCCAAGGCGGCCCGCTACCGATACCGCAACGCGGACATGGCCGACCTGCGCGCCCAACTCGAGGCCGCCCGCGGGGCCGGGGCTCGGCGGGTCGTCGTCGTCACCGACGGAGTGTTCTCCATGGACGGGTACTTCGCGCCGCTGGACCAGATCTGTGACCTCGCCGACGAGTTCTCCGCGATGGTGCTCGTGGATGACTCGCACGCCGTCGGCTTCGTCGGTGCGGGCGGGCGAGGCACCCCGGAGCTGTTCGGGGTCCAGGACCGGGTCGACATCATCACCGGAACCCTGGGCAAGGCCCTCGGCGGGGCCTCCGGGGGGTACGTCTCTTCCCACCGCGAGGTCGTCGACCTGCTCCGCCAACGGTCCCGTCCGTATCTGTTCTCCAACTCGGTCGCCCCCGCCGTCGTCGCCGGATCACTGAAGGCCCTCGAGCTGGTCACCTCCTCCGGGGAAGCCCGAGAGCGGCTGCGGGACAACGCCTCTCAGTTCCGAGAGGGTATGACGGAAGCCGGCTTCGACCTGCTCGAAGGCTCCCATCCGATCGTGCCGGTCATGTTCCCCGGTGAGGACGGGGCCCGCCGGGCCACCCACATCGCCGACCACATGCTCGCCCACGGGGTCTACGTCATCGCCTTCTCCTTCCCGGTCGTGCCCAAGGGCAAGGCCCGGATCCGGGTGCAGCTCTCCGCGGCGCACTCGGCGGACGATGTCAGGCGGTGCGTGGACGCCTTCGTCGCGGCCCGGGACGCGGTTGGCTGAGGCGCTTGCTCGGGTCAGTCCCGTAGCCGTGACCGAGCGAGGGCGACCCGTTCGGGGGTGTGCAACCGGACCATGATCCGGGCCGTGCCCGAGGGGATACTGCCCGGGGTGGCGACCGAGACGACCACGGTGACCAGGGCCGCCAGCGGGACGCACCACATCGCCGGCGCGGAGAGCAGCGCGCCCAGCCACCCGTCATACGGTCCGCCGACGATGGAGAGCGCCATCGCCCCGATCGCGCCGCCGGCACCGGTGGCCAGCCCCGCGGCGGCGCCCCACCGGGACAGCCCGCGCCACCAGACCCCGAGCATGAGCAGCGGTGCGAACGTCGCTGCGGCGACGGTGAAGGCGAGCCCGACCGTGGTCGCCAGACCCAGCGGCGCGGTGACCCGGCTGAGCAGGTAGGGGATGATCACGGCGAGCACCGCCGAGACCCGAAAGCCACCGATCTCGCTGGCGTCACCGCCGGTGGCTCGGGCCAGGCCGGGGCGCAGCAGCTCCTGATCGAGCACCCCGGTCACCGACATGGCCAGGCCCGATGCGGTCGAGAGGAACGCCGCGAACGCCCCGCCCGCGAGCATCGCAGTGAGGATCTGACCGGCCAGCCCAGGCAGCACGGTGGCGGGCAGTTGCAGCACGATCGAGTCCGAGCGCACCGATGCCGGCAGTGTCGGCAGGTAGCCCCGGCCGAGGACGGCATACACCGGGGGCAGCAGATAGAAGAACCCGAGCAGGGCGATGACGGTCACCGTCGTCCGGCGGGCGCCGATGCCGTCGGGGTTGGTGTAGAAGCGCACCAGGACATGCGGCAACCCCATCGTGCCCAGGCAAAGCGCAATCAGGGTCGACCAGGTCCAATAGAGCGGGTGGCTGTCCACCCCCCCGGCGGCGAACGGCGAGGCCCACGCGGTGGTGGTGACCGGAGCGGGCGCGCCCTGGCGGAACCAGATGGCGAGCAGGACGAAGGCGGGGATGGCCAGGGCGGTGAGTTTGAGCCAGTACTGAACGGCCTGGACGAAGGTGATGGACCGCATCCCGCCGGCCCCGACGGCAAGGCCGATGACCACCATGACGATGAGCCCGCCGAGCCAGTCCGGGGCCCCGGTGACCAGGGTGAGGGTCAGGCTCGCGCCATGGAACTGGGGGATGAGGTAGAGCCAGCCGATGCCGACGACGAGCACGGAGGAGGCGAGCCGGATCCGCCGCGAGCCGAGCCGGGCCTCGGCGAAGTCCGGGAGCGTGTACGCCCCGGAGCGGCGCATCGGGGCGGCGACGACGACGAGGAGCACGAGGTAGCCGACGGTGTAGCCGACGGGCAGCCAGAGCATGTCGACGCCACGGTCGTAGATGAGCCCGGCGACCCCGAGGAACGACGCGGCGGAGAGGTACTCGCCCCCGATCGCGCTCGCGTTGAGCCGCGGTGACACGGTGCGGCCGGCGACATAGAAGTCGCTGGTGGCACGGGAGAGCCGCAGGCCGAGACCGCCGACGAGGAGGGTGATGAGGCAGACGACGGCGACCGAGACGGCCGAGAGGAGCGAGTTCACTGCTCTTCCACGACGGCGATGAAGTCGGCTTCGAGTCGCTCGGTGGCCCGGGCATACCAACGGGCGAGCGACCACGTCGCTGGATAGATGGCAACCCCGATGAGGATCCACGGCAGCGGCACCGAGGCCAGGGTCATTGTTCGGATCGAGGGCACCTCCCAGAGCAAGAGCGGCAGGCCGATGAGGCTGGCGACGAGGACGGCGAGGACCCGCAGCGAGAGCCGCCGCTGGGCTCGGATGAGGCCGTCGATGTAGACGTCGCCCAGGGTGGTCTGCTCGTCGAGGTCGCGGGCCACGGGACGGGCGCGCGCCGTGCTCGCCCCCCGGCGGGAACTGGTGACCCGGACCCGGGACTGGGGGCTCATCGGGGGCGGCGCAGCAGCGTGTCGCGGAGGGCTCGGGTATGCCGTCGGCTCACCTGGAGTTCGATGCCCCCGACGACGACACTGCACCGGCCTCGGTCCATCCGGACCTCGGTGACGTGCGGCAGGGCGACCAGGGTGCTGCGGTGGATGCGGACGAATCCGAAGTCCCCCCAACGCTCTTCGAGCACGGTCAGTGGTACCCGAACCAAGTGTGAGCCGGCCTCGGTGTGCAGCCGGGCATAGTCGCCGTGCGCCTGCGCGTAGCGGATCTGGCTGCGTTGGATGAACCGGGTGACGCCGCCGAGCTCGACCGGGATGGTCTCGTCCTCGGGGGGCGTGGCGCTCGACCCTCCCCCCTGGCCGTTGCTGCCGGGAGCTGCGGCAGTGGCGGCGAGGGCGGCAGCCTCGGCTTGCTGTCCTCGGGCCGCGTCGGCACGGGCGGCGACAACCCGGCGGACGGCCTCGGCAAGCCGTTCCGCCCGGACCGGTTTCATGACGTAGTCGGTCGCAGCGAGCGCGAAGGCGTCCACCGCGTGCTCGTCATGGGCGGTGACGAAGACGATCTGCGGGCGGTCGGTGAACCGCGAGATGACCCGGGCCAACGCCATACCGTCGAGTCCGGGCATGGAAATGTCGGAGAAGACGACATCAACGTCGTGGGTGTCGAGCAACTGCAGGGCGGCGGTTCCGGAGGACGCGGTGATGACCTCGCCGATGCGCTCATCCTGGGAGAGCAGGTAGCTCAGCTCGGAGAGCGCGGGCAACTCGTCGTCGACGACGAGTGCCGTGAGAACCGAGGTGGTCGGCATAGGGGGGAGCCTACGACCTCGATCCCGTCGGCGCATGGGCCGCGGGCGCGAACTTGGGGATCCGGAAGGTCACCTTGGTGCCCGCTCCGGGGGCGGTCTCGACGACGAGGCCGAAGTCGTCGCCATAGACCTGACGCAGCCGGGCGTCGACGTTGCCGAGCCCCACCGAGTCCCGGCTGTGCGCCCCGTCGAGGATTCGCCGGATCTGCTCCGGGTCCGCCCCGGCGCCGTCGTCCTCGATGGCGATCTCGGCATAAGCGCCCCGGTCCACGGCGGTGATGGTCACGTGGCCGGTTCCGACCTTGTCGGCGAGTCCGTGGCGGACCGCATTCTCGACAAGCGGCTGGACGGCGAGGTAGGGCACTTGGACCGGCAACACCTCGGGGGCCACGAGGAGGGCAATGGCAAGCCGGTCGCCGAACCGGGCCTGTTCGAGGACGAGGTAGCGCTCGACGTTGCGCAGCTCCTCCGCCAGAGTGGTGAATGCGCCTCCGGTGCGCAGCGCGTACCGGGTGAAGTCCGCGAAGTCCAGGAGCAGCTCACGGGCACGGTCGGGGTCGGTGCGCACGAAGGAGGCGATCGCGGCGAGCGAGTTGTAGATGAAGTGGGGGCTGATCTGGGCGCGCAGGGCCCGGAGTTCGGCCTCCATGGCGCGGGTGCGGGTGCGGGCGAGTTCGGCGAGGGCCACCTGGGTCGAGACCCATCCGGCGACCTCCTCGGTGGCCCGGGCCAGACCGGGCGATGGGTCGGTGGTGTATGCCGTGATGGTGCCGACGACGAGGCCCTCGCTGACCACCGGAGCGGATACCGCGGCCCGGAGGGGACAGTTCGGGTCGGCACAGGTGATCGTCGAGATCACCGCGGTGCGTCCGGTGTCACGGACCTGAGCGGCGTGGCCGAACGCCTCCCGCCGGTGCGACTCCCCGGCCCCGTGCCAGGCGAGGATCCCGGAGCCGTCGCACACCGCGAGAGCCTCGGCGCCGAGGATGGCCAGGAGGTGGCGGGCGGCACGTTCGGCCCCTTCGGCGGTGAGCCCGTCAGCGAGATGGGCGGAGGCCTTGCTCGCGGTGTGCAGGGTCGAATAGGTCGCCTTGTCGACCTCGGAGATAAACCCCTTGCGGCGCCCCCGCCGCAGCAGCCAGACGACCCCGAGCACGAGGAGCATGAGTCCCGCGGTGACGGCAGCCGTCGGCAGGTGGAAGGTCCCCGACATGGACCCTGACTCTAGGGTGGCTGCGCTGGGTCGGCTAGGGCTCTCTGGTATGACGGGGGCATGAGTCTTGTCGACCTTTCCGCCGCCCTCGACGTCACCTGGGAGAGCGAGCTGCGCGGGCATGTTCTGCTCACCGACGCCTGGCGGATCGGGGCGGGGATCAACGGGGGGCTGCTGATGGCGCTCGCCACCACGACGGCGGCCCGATGGAGCCCGGGAGGCCAGGAGCATCCGATCGCCTGGAGCAGCCACTTCCACTCCGCGGCCCAAGAGGGTCCGACCGTCGTGCTCGTCGAGCCGCTGCGGGCTGGCCGTTCGGTGTCCGCGGTGAGTGTCCGGCTCCTCCAGGAGGAGACGGTGCGAGTGAGCACCCTGGTCACCCTCGGCGACTTGGGACAGCTCGGCGATCGGGTGTACACCTCGCCCACCCCGCCGCCGATGCCGCCCCCTGAGCAGTGCATTCGGGCCGACCGATCGGCCCCATCCGCCCAGGAGGTGGCGATCCTGGACCGGATCGACCTGCGGATCGACCCGGCGACGGCCCTGTGGGCTCTCGGCCAACCCTCCGGAGAAGGCCGGATGCGGTCCTGGATCCGGCTCTCCGACGGCGAGGTGGGAGGAGTTGCTGCGGTCCCGTTCTTCCTCGATGCGATGCCCCCGGTGTCCTTCGACCTCGGGGTCCCGGGCTGGGCGCCGACGCTGGAGTTCACCGGCTATCTGCGGGCCTTGCCCCCGGAGTCGGGGTGGTTGCGGCTCGCACTCTCGGCCTCGACCGTTGTCGGAGGGCTCCTGGAGGAGGACGCGACGCTCTGGGATGACAGCGGCCGGGTCATCGCCCAGTCCCGCCAACTTGCCGGAATCCGGATGCCGCAACAGGCCCCGCGATCGGGTGGTGTGGCATGACCGAAGGCCGCACAGCCCTGCTCAGCGCCGTCCGTACCCTCGCCGACCTGCCCGAGGTGGCCTCGGCGGTGACCGAGGCTCGGGACGCGTGCGGTGCATTGCGCTGGCATCAGGCGCTCCGCCGCCGGATCCCCGAGGCCGCGGCCGAGTCCCGGGTTCGGGGGGCGCGGGCGAGTGCGGAACTCGAGGGCGCGCCTTACCCGGTCGATCTCGTCCGCGAACACGTCGTCGGGGCCCGGCCGTGGCCGGATCCGCTCGGCCCGCTCGAGGCCACGGTGAGGGGATGCGTCCAGGCGACCGCCCAGACCGAGCACCTCGCCGCGCTCCTGCTCCGCGCCCCGATGCAGGCGTGGGCGCGGCTGCACGTGGCAGCGGTCGCCGGCCGCCTCCCCGAGCATCAGGTGGGCCGCCCCCGCGAGGACGGTGACGTATGCCGTGAGCTCACCGACCTGGGGCCGGCGCCGTCGGCCGCGATGGCCCGGGCGCGGTTGGCGGCGGTCGCCGAGGTGCTCGCCGTGGCCCGGGAGCTGCCCGTCATCGTGGTCGCTGGGATCGTGCATGCGGAGTTGCTCACGGCGCGTCCGTTCGTCGCGGGCAACGGGGTCGTGGCACGGGCGTTTGAGCGCGCGCTGCTGCGCACGGCCGGCGTCGACCCCACGGGGGTGGCTTGCCCCGAGGTGGGGCATCTGGCCGGGGGTCAGGCGGCCTACCTCGGTGGGCTGGCCGCGTACACCCGCGGCGATGCGCGCGGTGTCGGGCTGTGGCTCGTCGGCTGCGCTCAGGGGGTCACCCGCGGCGCCGAGGAGGGTGTTCGGATCGCCGATGCCGTGCTCGCCGGGCGGCTTGATCGCGGCTGAGCCGAGGCCTCAGGGGCGGTAACTCTGGGGAATAGGGACGGCCCCGGTCGGGGGGACAACCGGGGCCGTCGGCGAGCCGAGCTCCGGGGGGGAGAAGCCGGTCCGCCGTCGCTCAACCCCTAGGGGGAGCGTGTCGGTAATACTACGCAATCCACGCATGCCGTCAAGTCAAACGGGCGTTTTTGGAAAATCGGTGTCACGTGACGTCGAACACCACGGAATCCGAAGGTGCGATCATGTGCGGGTTGCGTGCCTCGCAACCCTACCGGTGGTGTCGTCGGGCCGCTCGAGGCTCGGGCGCGTTCTCCCGAAATGCCATAGTTGGCGTATGGCTTTGCGACCGACACCCGGCACGTTGATCACCCTGGCTCCCACCGGCGCCGAGCACCAGAAGGCCGACCTGCCGCAGTTGCCGACGACCACCGAGGAGCTCGTCGAGACGGCTCGTCGCTGCGAGGCCGCCGGGGCGGCCCTCATCCATATCCACGTTCGGGACGCCGACCACCAGCCGACCCTGGACCCGGTGCTCCTCAAGGAGCGCGTGGACGCCGTCCGCGAGGCCACTGACCTCATCGTCCAACTGTCCACCGGTGGCTCGGTCCATGACCCGCTTCAGGATCGGCTGCGCGTCCTCGACGCCAATCCCGACTCCTGCTCGCTCACGTGCGGGACGACGAACTTCGGCGATGACGTTTTCCTCAACCCGTGGCCGTTCATGAGCGAGCTGTACGTCCTGGCCCAGGAGCGTGAGGTGGTTCCCGAGTTCGAGATCTTCGACGTGAGCCAGATGTACGCCCTCCAGCGGCTGCTCGACACCCACGGCCTGCCGTATGGCGGCACAGTGCACCTCGACATCGTTCTCGGGGTGCCCGGTGCGCTCCCGGCGACCGCGACGGCCCTGCATGCCGCGCTCGCCGTCATGCCCGAGGCGGTGACCTCGTGGTCGGCGACCGGCATCGGGCGTGGCCACCTGCCCATCCTTGCGGCGGCGCTCGCGGCCGGCGGGCATGCCCGCGTGGGGATGGAGGACAACGTTGTCTTTGCTCGCGGTCAGGTCGTGGGCCACAACGCCGAGCTCGTCGAGCGGGCGGCCGAGTTCGCCCGGCTCATGCAGCGGCCCCCGCTGAGCACGCGGCAGGCCCGGGAGCTGCTCGGGATCAAGGACCGCTGAGCGCGGTCCCTGGCGACAGCAGATGGCCCGGGTCGCGAGGATCATGTCCGGTCGCGACCCGGGCCACGTCTATCTGCCGGGTGGGCTACCCGTGGGCGATGCGCTCAGGCGCACGCCATACGGGCGGGTGAGGTGATCAGTCGCCAACCTTGGCGGCGGTCGCCTTGGTCGCCTTGGTCGAGGCGGCCGCGGTCTTGCGAACCGAGGTGGTCGCAGCCTTGGTGGAGGCGGTGGCCTTCTTCGCCTGGTTGCGGGTGGTGGTCGCGGTGCGCTTGGCGGCCGTGCGGGTGCGGCGGACCGACTTGGTGACCTCGGCCTGGGCAACCTTGGCCTCGTCGGCAACCGAGTCCACCAGGGTGCTGGCGACCCGAGCGGCCTCCTTGCGGGTGGTGGTGAGCGTCGCCTTGGCGGAGCGCTCGACCTCGGCCGCCGCGTGGCGAGCGGAGGTGACCGCACCCTTGGCCTGGGCGACGGCGACCTCGGCCTGGTTGACCAGGTCCTGGGTGGCCTTCTGGCGACGGATCCGGGCAACGAGGTCACGGCCGCGGACGGCGAGCTCGTCGTAGCCCTCGGAGACCTTGCCGCCGAAGACGAGAGACTGGTTGAGGGCCTGGGCGGGGAGGTCCTTGACCTGCTCCATGACCTTGGTCGGGTCGAGCTCGACGCGGAGGTCGGCGGTCGCCTTCTCCGCGCGAACGCGGGCCTCGCGCACCTTCTCGACCGCGAGGTCGGTCACGCCGACGGCGGCGTAGAGCGGGGTGGTGTCGATGGTCTTCTTGAGGTCGTCGATGACGGACATGGTGGTGTTCTCCTTCAGAGGTGCGCGCCGTGCGGCGTGCCGTGGGGGGTCTTGGGGGTTGAGCGGGTGATACGGGTGGTGCGGGTCTTGGGGGCCGGCTGCGTCAGCGCGTGCGCGGCCGTGGCCTCCTCGTCGTCGACGAAGGATTCGTAGACGTCGAGCAGGGTCTTCTTCTGCCGGGCGGTGAGCTTGGCGTCGGCCTGGATCGCCCGACGGACGTCGAGGTCGATCCGGTCTGGGCCGAACTCCTCGTCGAGGATGCCGGCCTTGACGTACAGGCTTTCGGCGGAGACCTCCAGGCCTTTGGCGAGCTGTTGGAGAATCTCTGCGCTCGGGCGCTTCAAACCCCGCTCGATCTGCGAAAGGTAGGGGTTGGAGATCCCGGCGAGTTCGGAGAGCTGACGCAGGGACAGTCGGGCTCCCTGGCGCTGTTCGCGCAGGTAGTCCCCGAGGCTGCTGCCCAGGTCGTTCAGCGGGTTCCGGCTCATGCCACAAGTATGCTTGCTGTAGTTAGCAAAATGCAAACTGCGGCTAGCGTGACGATGGCCACACCGCGTCCGGGAATAGTGGGCCGGGGCCGCGATAGCCTCTGCGTGTGCCCGCCGCGCCCAAGATGGAGACCCCGCCGGCTGTCCTCACCGAGGCTCCCGTGCTTGCCTACGTGACCCGAGGTGGGTTCGTCGAGTCGGTCCACCGCGCGAGCGTCGCGGTCACGGCCCCGGACGGCTCGCTCGCGCAGGTCTGGGGCGACGCGGTCACCCCGATCCTCCCGCGCTCCTCGAACAAGCCACTCCAGGGCCTGGCCATGCTTCGCGCCGGGCTACGACTGCCGCCGCGGGAACTCGCCCTGGCCTGCGCCTCGCATTCGGCCCAGCCCTTCCACCTCGACGGGGTGCGCACCATCCTCGCCGCCGGTGGCCTCAGCGAGGCCGACCTGCAGAACACCCCCGACCTGCCGTATGACGAGGACGAGCGGACCGCCTGGATCGCCGCCCACCGGGCTCCGCGCTCGCTCTCGCAGAACTGTTCGGGCAAGCACGCCGCGATGCTGCGCACTTGCCTGCTGCAAGGCTGGGACCTGGCGACCTACCGCGACCCCGATCACCCCCTGCAGCAGCTCATGGAGGAAACCCTCGGCGACGTGGCCGGCGAGCCGGTCTCCGGGATGGCGGTCGACGGCTGTGGGGCCCCCGTCATGGGTTTGTCATTGGGCGGGCTCGCGCGCGCCTTCGGCCACCTTGCCGCCGCCGCCCCGGGCAGCCTCGAGCACGAGATCGTCACTGCGATGCGCACCCACCCGGAGTACGTCGGCGGCACCCGCCGCGACGTCACCGCGCTCATGGCCGGTACCGAGGGCCTCATCGCCAAGGACGGCGCCGAGGCCGTGTATGCCGTCGGCCTGAGCGATGGCCGCGGGATCGCCCTCAAGGTCGCTGACGGCGGTCAGCGGGCCCGGCCGGTCATCCTCGCCGCCGTCCTGAAGCGGCTCGGGGTGCCCTCCACGGCATACGAGCGGCTGGAAGCCGCCCCGGTGTACGGTCACGGCGCACCGGTCGGCGCGGTCGTCGCCGACCTCGGCTGAACGGGAGCGCCGTGCGAGCCGTGCTGCAGCGCGTGAGGAGCGCCTCGGTCGTCGTCGACGGGGTCGTCGTCGGCGCGATCGACCGGCCCGGGATCCTCGCGCTCGTCGGAGTCACCCATGACGACGGGCCAGACCAGGCCGAGATCATCGCGCGCAAAATCGCCGACCTGCGGATCCTGCGCGATGAGCGCTCCGTCCTCGACGAGGGCGCCCCGGTGCTCCTGGTCAGCCAGTTCACCCTCTATGCCGAGACCACCAAGGGCCGACGGCCGACCTGGAACCGGGCCGCCCCGCGGCCGGTCGCCGAACCGCTCGTCGAGGTCGTCGCGGCCCAGCTGCGGGAGCGGGGGATCGAGGTCGCCACCGGGGTCTTCGGCGCTGATATGGCCGTCACCCTGACCAACGACGGGCCGGTGACGATCCTGCTCGAGGCTGAGGCGCCTCGGTAGAGTGACCGGCATGGCGCCGAGCACCTTCAGATTGGCCGAGTTCTACCTCGTCTACGCGCTCGCCTTTGCCGCCCTGGCCATGGAGGTCTGGGCCCTCGTCGACACCATCAGCCACCGGCCCGACGCCTTCATCGCCGCGGACAAGCGGACCAAGCAGTTCTGGCTCATCATCACCGGCCTTTGCTGTGCCGTCGGTGCCATCTCGGTGGCCGCGCCGGGGGCGTTCTTCTTCCTCCAGCTGTTGGGGATCCTCGGCGCGGGCATCTACCTCGCAGATGTGCGCCCCGCCCTGCGCGGGCTCATCGGCTATCGCTGACCGCGCTCCGACCCCCAGGAGCCACCGCCTCCCAGGCGAAGGTCACCTCGCCGAGGCGCCATCGCGCCGGGCCGTCGATCACCGGCCAGCCAGCCTCCCGGGTGGCCTCCACGGTGGCGAGGAACCGCTGACGAACCCCGTATGCCGTGTGGCTCGCCGCGCGCTCCCACTGCCGGTCGAGCTCGTGCAGGAGGGCATGCACGCCCTCCCCGGGGACATGGCGATGGATGAGCGCCTTGGGCAGCCGTTCGGCCACCGCGCTGGGCCGGACCAGGCCGCGCAGCCGGAACGACAGCGAGAGCGAGATCGGTCCACGACCCGGTTCGAGCGCCACCCAGGAGGAGAGCCGTCCGAGCTCATCGCAGGTCCCGTCGACGAGCAGCCCGCTCTGCGGGTCGAGCCGCTCCAGGGTGCGCGTCCACGCGGAGGCGACCTCGGACTCGGGGTACTGCCGCAGCACGTTGAAGGCCCGCACGATGACCGGCCGGCGATCTCCGGGCACGGGGATCTCGAACCCGCCGACGGCGAAGCCGAGCCCCGGACGCGCCAGCGGCCGGGCGGCGCGCACCCGGTCCGGGTCGATCTCCAACCCGAGGACCTCGACATCGCCTCGGACCCGCAGCAGTCGGTCCGAGAGCTCGACGGCGGTGACCGGGGACGCCCCGTAGCCGAGGTCGACGACGAGCGGCGCGCCGCCGGCATACAGACGCAGACGCCAGGCTTGCGGCCCGACCAGCCACCGGTCGCAGCGTCGCAACCGGTTCGGGTTGGTCGTGCCGCGCGTGATGACGCCGACCGGCTGCTGCCTGCTCACAGCGGACCAGCGTAGGCCGGGGTGGCGCGCGAGCGCCCACTTAGACTGACGGCGTGGCAGCCGCACTCGTCGACCTCATCACGGGGTTCCTCACCGAGAGCGCCATCGAGTGGGAGCCCGGGGCCCGCGACGGCGAGATCGTCGCCTCGCTCCCGGGTGAGAAGAAGCTCAAGACCGTCGTCTCGCTCGTGGTCGACGAGGTGGCTCTCTCGGTCTCCGCGTTCGTCATCCGCAACCCCGACGAGAACCACGCCGAGGTCTACCGGTTCCTCCTGCGCCGCAACCTGCGCCTGCCGGGGATCGCGTATGCCGTGGACGCCACCGGGGACGTCTACCTCACCGGGCGCGTGCCGGTGGCCGCGGTCGATGTCGCGCTGCTCGACCAGCTCCTCGGGGTGGTCCTCGCCGGGGCGGACGAGCCGTTCAACGAGCTCCTCGTCCTGGGGTTCCTCACCTCGATGCGCAAGGAGTGGCAGTGGCGGGTCGAGCGCGGTGAGCCGCTGCACAACCTCGAGGCGTTTCGCTCGATCTTGGAGCGGCCCGGTGACCCCCCGCGAGCGGTCCGCTGAGCCGGCCCCGGGGCCCCCGGGCGGAGGCCTGAATGTCTAGCGAGCCGGAAAGGACAGGGCGCCCCGCCGACCGACAGGGCGCTATCGATAGATTCGTCACAGAGGTGTCTCCGACTGGCCTGGGCCCACTCCCGGTGTACCTTGCAATGCTCGTCGCCGCTTTCATGGCAATAGCCATCGGTCTTGCATGGGAGGAAGTGCCAGGCTGGGTGCATCCAGTGTTGGCTCTTGGCGCGATACTCCCGTTTATCTATCGATACGTCGCTGCGCTTCGCAGACTGAAGCGCTACGCACCACGACACAGAGCCGACGACGCGACCTAAGGCTTGTGCCAGCTGGCCGCTCTTTAGCGGCGGGCTCGTACTCCGTCTCCCTTCCGGTGGGTGGCCCCGCTAGCCCCGGGTTGGGCTCGGCGTCTCGCCCTCCGACGCGGGGTACCGGCGCGACGCCTCGCATCTGGGAATCGATACAGGCCGCACGATTCGGGCGGTCGCGGACGACATCGGTGTTGGTGTCTGTGTGACCGATGAGGACCCAGCGCTCTATGAACGCGACGCCGGGCTGCCCGCCTGGTGGGGCTCCTAATCTGCCGTCGTCGGCCAACTCGGACCAGCGCGCGAGCGGCCCGGTGACCCTCCGCGAGCGACCCCTGAGCCGGCCCCAGGGGCCCCGGGCGGAGGCCTGCGGGGATAGTGTGGAGGCATGACGGCATACACGCTCATCCTCCTTCGTCACGGGCGTTCGGACTGGAACGAGAAGAACCTCTTCACCGGTTGGGTCGACGTCGATCTCATCGACAAGGGACGTGCCGAGGCCGTCCGCGGCGGTGAGCTCATGGCCGAGGCCGGGGTGCTGCCAACCGTCGTGCACACCTCGCTGCTGCGGCGGGCCATCACCACCGCCAACCTCGCCCTCGATGCCTGTCAGCGGCACTGGATCCCGGTGCGCCGGGACTGGCGCCTCAACGAGCGGCACTACGGCGCGTTGCAGGGGCTGGACAAGGCCGCGACCCGCGACCGGTACGGCGATGAACAGTTCATGCTCTGGCGCCGCAGCTTCGACACCCCGCCGCCACCGATTGACGAGGACAACGAGTTCTCCCAGAGCGGCGACCCCCGGTATGCCGGCATCGAGGTGCCCCGCACCGAATGCCTCAAGGACGTGATCACGCGGCTCATGCCGTACTGGGAAGGCCCCATCCAGGACGACCTGCGCGCCGGCCACACCGTCCTGGTCACCGCTCACGGCAACAGCCTGCGCGCCCTGGTCAAGCACCTCGACGGGATCTCCGACGAGGACATCGCCGGGCTCAACATCCCCACCGGAATGCCGCTGGTCTACACCCTCGGCGCGGACTTCATGCCGACCGAACCGGCTCGCTACCTCGACCCCGAGGCCGCGGCGGCCGAGGCGGCCGCAGTGGCCAACCAAGGCCGCTAGTTCGAGGACTCGAAGGCGCCCGTCAGGATCTCCGGGAGGAAGTCCCTCCGTGTCGCGATCGGCCAGGTGCCCTCGAGAGCACCGTCGGCTCGGTAGGTGCGCACCGTGGTCTCCGGGTTGTTGAACCACGGCAGGATCGCCACGCCCTTGGCGAGTCGGACCCGCTTGCCCTTGGGGTCGACGACCATGGCTGAGTCCGCGGTGGTGCTGATCACGGCAATGGAGTGGATGGTCCACTCGGGGAAGCCGACGACCACAGGGTCGCTCCGGTGCCCTTTGGGCAGGATGCGGAAGTACTCGAGGTCAACCACGGTCGGGTAGTTCCCGGGCTGGGACTCGATGGTCTCGAGCAATCGGGTCGAGCGGATCACCGCCCCGTTGGCCAGCGTGGTGGCAATGCTGACCACCCGTGGCTTGGGCGTGCCGGATGGCGGTGCATTCCCACCCCCATAGGCCGTCTCCAGGAGCATGGACAGCGGAGCGGGGACATCGACGACGAGGTCTTGGCGCATGGTCGTGGCCGCCTCGCCCGTCATGTCCATGATCATGAACAGGTCATTGGCCGCAAGATCCTGCCAGCGGGCAGGCACGGTGGACGAACTGGCGCGCTCGGTCGGTTGCTCGCCGAAGACGAAGCCGGCATTGGGGTCGGCCCTCCGGTCGTCGAGGCGGAGCTGGGCCCAGGTGCCGATCCGTCCCGCGATGGGAAGCGTCCCGATTCCTTCCGAGACCGGAATGCTGATCCATTGCGGGCGAGTCGAGCCGTCGGCGCGCACGCTGACCCGGTGACTTAGCTCGGCGCGCCGCACGGAGGGGGCGGTGAGGACGATAGCGGTCCGCTCCTCGCCTTCGGTGACCATGAGCAGGTGGTCCTCGGAGGACTGGTGCTCGCCCAGTGACGTCCAGCGGTAGCCGCCGGTCGCGGGCGCCTGGTAGGACATCACCATCTCCGAGGCCGGCCTGGGCAGGACGAGCGCGACTCGGCCCGATCCGGGAACCCGATCCGCCCAGATCACCCGCATATTGGGGCCGTGGAGGAGCCGCAGGCTGGCGATCAGCGCGGGGTCGGCGGCGAGACTGCCCCGGGCCGGCCAGGCCAGAATCGCGTTCCACCGCTCCGGCGCGACCGTGCTCGCGGTCGGGCTCGGCGACGCGGAACCGGACAGGGATGGTCCCGTGGAGGTGGCTTTCGAGGACTGCAAGGCCTGCCACCCGGCGGAGCCGAGAGCACCGGCGACGCCGAGCCCGAGGACGAGTGCGGAGGCGATGGCGGCGGCCCGCCGACGTCCCCGCGAGGTGGTGGCCCGCTCGATGTCCACCGCGGTCACCGGGGGCACGCCGGGGGCCCGCACGATCTCGGTGAGTACCTCGTGCAGGTCCCCCGCCACCGCAAACTCGGCCGGGGTCTGCCCCCGCTGTGCCCGGGCCGCGGTGTGGGCGGCGGTGAGCCGTTCCATGACCGTGGTGAGGTGGGCCTCGATCGCGGCGGACGACATACCCAGCACCTGACCGACGGCACCCACCGGGAGAGACTCGAGAACCATCCCGGCAAGCAGCGCCCGGTCCTGGCCCGGGAGTTCCTCCACCGCCCGGATCAGTGCATCGCGGACGCCGGTGCTGTTGTCGTCGGTGGCCACCTCGCCGTCCCAGGGCATGACCACCGGCGCGTGGGAGATCGGCCGGGCGGCCACCCCCCGGATGGCCTGACCGTATGCCGTGCGCCGCACCTCGTCCTCGTCGTTCCCGGCGGCCAGCGCACTCACCACGCAGCGGCGTGCCACGTCCCGGTCGAGACTGATGAGGTAGACGGCGCGCTCGAGGTCGCGGGCGAGGTCGCGGACAAGGGCGGCCCGTTCGACGGCCAATGTGCTCACGGCATCACCCCCCGAACCGCTCCGTCAGACCTTGGGGAACATCCGGTCGGTGTTCTCGCCGACCTCATAGACCTTGCTCGCCGGCCCCACGATGAGCGGGTCAGGGGTTCCGACGATCTCGAGGTCCTTGGCCCGGTAGTCGAGCTGGGAGAGGATGACCCGGAACGCCTCGAGCCTTGCGCGCTTCTTGTCATTGGACTTCAGAACCGTCCAGGGAGCGTCCCCGGTGTCGGTGTAGAAGAACATCGCCTCCTTGGCCTCGGTGTAGGCCTCCCACTTGTCGAGGCTGGCGAGGTCGGTGGGAGAGAGTTTCCACTGGCGGACCGGGTCGGCCTGGCGGCTCGAGAACCGCGCGTGCTGCTCCTCCCGGCTCACCGAGAACCACAGCTTGATGAGGTGAACGCCCGAGTTGACGAGCATCCGCTCGAGCTCGGGGGCCTCGCGCATGAACTCCAGGTACTGCTGTGGGGTGCAGTAGCCCATGACCCGCTCCACCCCGGCCCGGTTATACCAGGAGCGGTCCATGAAGACGATCTCGCCGCCACTGGGCAGGTGCTGGATGTAGCGCTGGAAGTACCACTGGGTGCGCTCGAGGTCGGTCGGCTTCTCCAGGGCAACGACCCGGGCGCCACGGGGGTTGAGGTGCTCCATGAATCGTTTGATCGCCCCGCCCTTCCCGGCGGCATCCCGGCCCTCACAGATGACCAGGAGCTTGGCACCGGTCTCCTTGACGTGCAGCTGAAGCTTGAGAAGCTCGATCTGGAGCTTGCGCTTGGTCGCTTCGTACTCGTCGCGGGAGAGCTTCTTGTCGTAGGGGTACCCCTGCCGCCAGGCCTTCGCCATGACCGGGTCGATGATCGGGGTCGGATCGTCTGCGGTGCGCAGATCGCGCAACTCGTCGAGCTCGCGGGCGTAGTCCTCGGTTACGGACATCCGGGTGTCGTCATTGCTCACGCTCCGATGGTAGACCGCAGGCCCCGCGCGTAGGAGGGCCGGACCGCCACCCCCACCGGGCGGCCGCCGCCGCGGGGCCGTGGACTGCGAAACCTCAGAACTCGCGGACGAGGTCTTCGACGTCCTCGTGCGAGGACTCGGCCTCGACGTCATACTCGCCGGTCACCAGAAAGACCACCCGGCGGGCGATCGAGACGGCGTGGTCGGCATACCGCTCGTAGTAGCGCCCAAGGAGGGTGATGTCGACGGCGGTCTCGGTCCCGTGCGACCAGGTGGGTGAGGTCACCCGGCCGAAGAGATCGCGGTGGAGGTCATCCATCGCGTCGTCCTCGCGCTCCAGGGTGAGTGCCGCGTCGAGGTCACGGGCGGCGATGACCGAACCGGCCTGAGCCACGATGAGTTCGGCGACGTGCCCCATCTCCAGAATCGTGCCGCGGAGCTCGGCCGGCACCGCGGATCCGGGGTAGCGCAGCCGGGCGACCTTGGCGACGTGCCGGGCGAGGTCGCCCATCCGCTCGATGTCGGCGCTCATCCGCATAGCGGTGACGACAATGCGAAGCTCGGTGGCGACCGGCTGCTGCCGGGCGAGCAGACCGAAGCAGCGCTCGTCGAGGTCCTCGCGAGCGCGGTCGATCTCGGCGTCGGCGTCGATGACCGACTCGGCAAGCGTGACATCGGCGTCGAGCAAGGCGGTCGTCGCGCGGGCCATGGCCGACGCGGCGAGGAGAGTCATGTCGACGAGGTCTTGCGCGATTTGGTCGAGGTCTGCGTGAAACGCCTTGCGGAGCATTGTCGGTCGGTCCTTGTCGGTCGGTCGGTCGCCGCGTCCGTCGGTCGGGCATCGCCAGCGTCGCAGCCTTTCGTGAACGCCCCCCAGCGCACGGGTGAACTCTTGGCGGTACGCCGGGGGAGCGAACTGCGGGTGCGCGAGGGCACGGAGTCCACCTTTACCCTGTTGGCGTGGACCCACTTTTCGCGGCGACCCTCGGCGGGGCCGTCGGCCTCGTCATCGGGGTCGCAGCCGTGGTTGCCGCGCGCTGGTCCGAGCGCTCACTCGCCACCGAGGTCCACGACCGGGCACCCGCGGTACCCAAGGGCGTTGGTGACGTACTCGCCGTCCTGCGCTCGGTCGCTGTCGTCCTGGACCCAAGGGACGCCGTCGTCAACACCTCAGCCGCCGCGGTGAGCTACGGCCTGGTCCGGCACGGGGAACTGGTCCACACGGAGTTGCGCCAGCTCGCGCGGCAGGTCCGTCGGGATGGGGAGATCCGCGAGGCCGAACTCGACCTTGCTCGCGGGCCTAACACCGCGGCAGCAAGCGTTATGGGGGTTCGCGTCGCTCCCTTGGGCGCCGCGCACGTGCTCATCCTCGCCGAAGACCGCACCCATGCCCGCCGCGTGGAGGAGGTGCGCCGGGACTTCGTCGCCAACGTCTCCCACGAACTGAAGACCCCGGTCGGCGGCATCTCCTTGCTCGCCGAGGCCGTGCTGGATGCCAAGGACGACCCCGAGGCGGTGGAACGGTTCGCCAGCCGGATCCAGGTCGAGTCGACCCGGCTCACCCGGCTGGTCAAAGAGATCGTCGAACTCTCCCGGCTGCAGGTCGCCGACACTCTCCACGAGCCCGAACTCGTGGACGTTCGCACCGTAGTGTCCGAGGCCCTGGACCGGGTCCGCATCCCGGCCGACTCCCGCCATACCAAGGTGACCTCGTTGATGACCGGGGAGGCCCGGGTCTTCGGGGACGCCGAACTCTTGGTCACTGCCGTCGCGAACCTCCTCACCAACGCGGTCAACTACTCCCCAGACGCGACCACCGTGGTGGCCTCGGTGCGGGTCAGCGGCGACCATGTCCTCATTGCGGTGACCGACCAGGGCAGCGGCATCCCCGAGGCCGCACAGGACCGGATCTTCGAGCGTTTCTATCGGGTCGACCCGGCGCGCTCCCGGGCCACCGGGGGCACCGGCCTCGGTCTGGCCATCGTCAAACACATCTGCTCCACCCATGGCGGGGACGTCACGGTGTGGAGCAAGGTTGGCCACGGGTCGACCTTCACCATGCGGTTGCCCCTCGCCGGGGAGCATCCCTCAACTCCACAACCCCTCACCCCCCTCCAGGTCACGGAAGGTATCGGATGACCCGCATACTGCTCGTCGAGGACGAGGTCTCGTTCTCGGACCCGCTCGCCTACCTCCTTACCAAGGAGGGATATGACGTGGCCGTCGCCGCTACCGGCCCGGACGCGCTCACCCAGTTCGACGCCGATGGCGCCGATCTCGTGCTCCTCGACCTCATGCTTCCCGGGCTCTCCGGGGTGGACGTCTGCCGCGCCCTGCGTCAGCGCTCGAACGTCCCGGTCATCATGCTCACCGCCAAGGACAGCGAGATCGACAAGGTCGTCGGCCTCGAACTCGGCGCGGACGACTATGTGACCAAGCCGTACTCCTCCCGCGAGTTGCTCGCCCGGATCAAGGCCGTTCTCCGCCGCCTCAGTGAGCCCGAGGACCTGCTGCCCGCGATCCTCGAGGCCGGGCCGGTGCGGATGGACGTCGAACGCCACCTCGTCACGGTTCGCGGTGAGTCGGTCCCGCTGCCGCTCAAGGAGTTCGAACTGCTGGAGATGTTGCTGCGCAACTCCAGCCGGGTGCTCACCCGGATGCAGCTCATCGACCGGGTGTGGGGCAGCGACTATGTCGGTGACACCAAGACCCTCGATGTGCACGTCAAGAGGCTGCGAGCCAAGATCGAGACCGATCCGGCCAACCCGCGGCACATCACCACGGTGCGCGGACTCGGCTACAAGCTCGAGCCCTAGCGGCGGACCTAGCTGGCGGGCACGTAGTCTTCGAGGTAGTCCCGGCCGGTGAGCACCGGGACCTGGAGGGAGCCATCGCCCGCGGGGGCGCCGTTGACTCGGATCTGCACCCAGTCGCCGGGTGCGCCTGGGACTCCGCTGAGTTCGGTCTTGTCGGTGGCCGAGGAGAGCGTGGTGGCCCCGCGCGGGGGGACGGAGATGCTCACGGGCTCGCTCGACCCGTCGGCCCACCCGATGACGAGGTTGACCGGCTCCAGGCCGCTGTTCGCGACGTAGCCGATGAGGGTGCCGTTGCCGCCCTTGGCTTCGGCAACGACCGCGAGGTTGCGGACCGCGACCTGGCCGATGGTCACGGCGCTGCCGTCACCGGGCTGGTAGTCCACGTCGGTCTGAACCGGGGAGTTGAGCCCGCAGGCCCCCAGGCCGACGGTGGTCATAGCGGCGAGGGCCAGTGCAGCGGCGGACCGGCGAAGGCGCGAAGATGTGCTCACACGGCATAGGGTATCGGCCTTCGATGCGCTGGCGCCCGCGGGGCGGGCAATCGGGGTTTGGCGTGCCCGGCCGCCCATCTCGGCGGGCCGGCCAGAGCATGAGAACGACCCGATGTCAAGTCATGGTTCAGTCACACCCAGGGCCCTGACCTGCGCAAACGTTCTCGCAGGGCGTCGGGTGTGTCCCCGGTCACGTGGTATCCTGGACCCTGCGAAAGGGGCTACATCACAATGGTCTTCAAGGTCGGCGAAACGGTCGTGTACCCGCATCACGGGGCAGCACGTATCGAAGAGATCAACACCCGTACCATCCGCGGCGAGGAGAAGCTCTACCTCAAGCTCAAGGTCGCTCAGGGCGATCTCATCATCGAAGTCCCGGCCGAGAACTGCGACCTCGTCGGTGTCCGCGATGTCGTCTCGAAGGAGGGCCTGGACAAGGTCTTCCAGGTGCTCCGCACCCCGTTCGCCGAGGAGCCGACGAACTGGTCGCGCCGCTTCAAGGCCAACCTCGAGAAGCTCGCCTCCGGCGACGTCATCAAGGTGGCCGAGGTCGTTCGTGACCTGTGGCGCCGGGACAAGGACCGTGGGCTGTCCGCGGGCGAGAAGCGGATGCTTGCCAAGGCCCGTCAGATCCTGGTCTCCGAGCTCGCGCTCGCCGAGAAGACCGACGAGGAGAAGGCCGAGACCATCCTCGACGAGGTGCTCGCGTCCTGACGCGCACCTGCGCACCCGCATATCCGTGACCGACGCCGACGCTGCCCCTGGTGGCGTCGGCGTCGTCGTCGTTGCGGCAGGTTCCGGCAGCCGGCTCGGCGCCGAGGTGCCCAAGGCCTTCGTCCAGCTTAGGGGGCGCACCCTGCTCTCGTATGCCGTGGAGCGCGCGCGGGGGACCCGTGGCCTGGTCGCCGTGGTCCTCGTCGTTCCCGAGGACTACGCCGACCCGTCGCGGCTCACCGATCTCGGGGTGCCTCTCGGTCCGGACACGGTGATCGTCGTGGGAGGTGCCGAGCGCACCGACTCGGTCCGGGCCGGCCTGGCCGCGCTGGCGGTCGATCCGAGGATCGAGGTCGTCCTCGTCCACGACGCCGCCCGCTGCCTGACCCCACCCACGGTGTTCGACCGGGTCGTTGCTGCGGTGGCGGCAGGTGCCGACGGGGCCGTGCCCGGGCTTGCAGTCATCGACACGATCAAGGTCGTGGACTCCGTGGGCGGGGTCACGGGGACTCTGCAGCGCGCCTCCCTTCGTGCGGTGCAGACCCCTCAGGGCTTCCGCGCGGAAGTGCTCCGCACGGCATACGCCTCGGGACACCAGGCGACCGACGATGCCGCCCTGGTGGAGCGGGCCGGGGGAAACGTCATCGTCGTAGACGGCGACCCGCTCGCCTTCAAGGTGACCACGGCCGAGGACCTCGAGCGGGCCTTAGCCGCCTTGACCTGACCGGCGGGGCCCTCGATCAGGTCGACCAGTTGACGCGTCCGCTTCGACTGACCGCGAGGCACGTCGTCGGGCCGGGGCAGTCCAACGCTGTCACCTCGTCCTCGAGGGTGGTGAGGTCAGCTAGCGACACGATCCCGGAGTTCCAGGTCTCGCCGTTGAAGTTCCTCGCCATGGGGGCCGGGGGTGGGACAGTGCCCGTGAGGCCAACGCAGTTGGTGTCGGAGAAGCAGGAAATCTGGCCGAGCGTCCCCGGGGAGGTGCTGTCGGCCCGGGTGATCGGGCTCCAGCTGCCACCGATGTAGCGGAAACTCAGGTTCGAGGTGGTGGCGACGCAGCGGGTGGGACCGCACCCGAAGGTGCTCGGTCCGGCCGAGGGCTCCAGCGTGACCGCGGCGGACCATGCCGAGCCGTTCCACCGGGACCACTGCGAGTTGGGCCCCATGGTGAGGCATGACGACATCGAGAAGCAGTGGAAACCGTTTCCCGTGGCGATCGTGGGAGGCCCCGGCTTGACACTCATCGACGTCGCCGTGACGACGACGGTGGACAGTCCTCCAGCCAGGCAACTGGCGCCGACGCAACTGGCTCTGGCCAACGGCACCGGTGAGGTTCGAAGCGCGCTCCAGACACCGTTGGACACCGTGCGGAAGACCGTGCCGCTCGCGGCGATACAGAAGTCAGCGGTGCTGCAGGCCAGCGTGTCGACGACATCGGGGAGGAGGGCCTGGGGGACGGACCAGGCGCTGCCGTTCCAGGTATAGATCAGTCCGCTACTGTCGCCGACCAGGCACCGCGCGGTCGACACGCAGGACGCCGTGACGAGTGGCCCGGTCAGCGGGTCGATGGTTCCGAGGGAGGTCCACACACCGGACACCCATCGCGCCGAGCCACCGGCATAGGTTGCGGAGATGCAGGTGCCCGAGGCGCAGGAGATGGCTCCTAGAGCGTTCTTGGTGGCGCTCTTCCACGCCGTCCAACTGCTCCCGTTCCAGAGGCTGTAGCCAATGCCCTCTCGCGTGATCATGCACGAGGTCGCGGAGGAGCAGGACAGCCCTCCGCCGGTGTTCATCCCATTGACATCGGGCAGTGAGGCATAGGTGACCGTGCTGCCCTTGATCGTCCAGTACCGCCAACCGTCGTCCGTGAGCAGGCAGAAGGCGACCGTCGGGCAGGCCACGTGCTGCACGGAGTTGGTCCCGGCGACTCTGGGCAGCACGGCAGACGTCCATGACGAGCCGTTCCAGGTGGCGCGATAGAGGGGAGGGGAAATGCCATTGATCCCGATGGCGACGCAGAAGGATGCACTCACGCAGTCGATGTCTGACCACCCCACAGGGGAGCTCAGTGCGACGGGCGCGGTGAACGACTGGCCATCCCAGCGTGACCAGGTCTTGAAGTTCAGGACCATACAGCCCGAGGTGGCGTCCCAGCAGGCGAGGCCGGAGACGGCCGCCGAGGTGCCAGGCACCGGCCCCAAGGAGGTCCAGGACCCGCCAGCCAGCCGAGCGAGTTCGCGGCCGACCGAGGCCACACACTGCCCGGCGACGGGGCAGTCGATGTTCGCGGGGCTGCGATCGGTCGTGGTGAAGGGAAGGGCGGTCGGTGCGCTCCAGAGACCGCCGCTGTACACAACCACACTTCCCCATGCATCAACGGCCGCGCACCACGAGGACGTCGGGCAGGAGATGTCCGAGAGGCCACCGCGGGGCGGGGCCATCAGGGTGGATGCCCAGGAGAGGTCCGGCACGGTCATGGACGCGGTGACCGGGAACGCATAGTTCGGCGTGGCGTCATGGGTCGCGGCGGCATACGTGTACGCGGTCCCCGGTGTCAGGCCGACGTCGGTCGTGGAGTCCCCAGGCCCGTCGTAAACGCCCACGTCGCTATAGGGCGACTCGGCGGGGGCGTACCCCACGGTCCGGCGGATACGCGTGCCCGAGACCGAGGGGTCTGCCTGGAGCCCCCAGCGCAGGTCCGCGCTGGACTTGCCGTTCGCTCTCGCCGTGAGGAAGGTCAGGGGTGCCGGAGGGGTGATATCGGCGGGGGGTCCGGCGACCACGCCGAAGAGGTCGACGATGACCTCGGCGGCTCCGCTGGATCCGAGGTAGACGGCGACCTCGCCGTTCTCGTCGATGGGGGTGAGGGTGAGGTTGGCGACGGTCTGGCCCTTGAGGAAGTTGAGCGACGAGGTCGGGGGCAGGCCGGCGCCGCCGGCGAGGACGCTGATGTACCCGTTCGCGGTGGGCTGGGTCACGGTCACGGTCATGGCCACGGCGCTCAGCCCGGAGACCGGGTTGCCGAGGTCGTCGGTGATCTGCAGGACGAGCGACTCCCGCGGACCGAGGGGCGACGGCAGGTCGGCGCGGGTGTCGATGAGGCGCTCGGGTTCCACGGCACCGACGGTGCCGCTCTCGCTAGGGCCGCTGGCTATGGCGTAGCCGACGACGTCGGCAATGAGCTGGACGCTGCCGCTGGAGGTCACTTCGAGCAGGGCCTTGCCGTCGGTGGACAGCGGGGCCAGCACGAGTCCGGCGACCGTCTGTCCGGCCGCGAAGTTGAGGTTCGAGGTCGAGGGGACGGGAGTCCCGGCGGCGTGGACCTGCACGAAGCCCGGCCGGGTGGCCGAGGTCGCGGTGAGGTTCAGGAAGGCGAAGCCGGCGCCGGTGGACGGCATACCCCCCTGACCGGCCAGGGACAGGGTGACGGTGCGCCGACCGACGACCGGCCCGCTGGTGCCGCCGGTGCCGTACCGCGTGTCCAAGACGCGAGCGGGGGTGAGCAGGTGTGTCGCGCCCGCAGCGGCCAGATCGCCCGCGCTGAGGTACCCGGAGACGTCGACCAGTACGTGGGTGCTGCCGCCGGAGGCGACCGTCGCCTTGATGGCGATCGTGCCGGTGGAGGAGACCGGCACGAGCGTCAGATTGGCGACCGTCGTACGCGCGGGGAAGTTCAGGGTGGAGGTGCCCGGCGTGACCTGACCGGCGGGGTAGACCGTGAGATGGCCCCCGGCGGTCGGGGTGACCGCGGTGACGTTGACGACGGCCCCGGCCACTCCCGTGGCCGGGATGCCACCGACGCCGGTGACCTGGACCTCGACGACGGATCCACTGGCGAACGGCCCACGGAGGGGGCCGGTGGCGCTGCGGGTGTCCAGCACACGGGTGGACGGGACCATCGTCAGCCCGCCGGGTCCGGGCGCCGGCAGCAGCGCCGAGGTCGATCCGGCCGAGAGTCGTGAGCTGGTCCGCGCGCCTGCCAGCACGGCGCTGTCGATTCGCACGGTATGCCGACGAGTCGCCGCCGGTTCGTCACCCTTGGGCGTGCTCGTGGTGGCCGGCGCGCTCGTGGTGGCCGGCGCGCTCGTGCGCGCGGGCGAGGCGTGGGCGAGCGTGCCACCGGACACGCCGGACACACCGGAAAGGCCGAGCAGACCCGCGGCCAACGCCACAAGCAGACGACGGGACGAGGACGCTGAGCGGCCAGCCACGAAGGGACACCTCTTCTTGTGTTTCCACAGGGCCGAAAACGCCCCCGCACCAGAGTAGGTGATCCCGGCACCACGTGCGGCCGAATGGGTCAACCCCGAGGGCCCCACGCTACGGCCCCGGCTCAGGGCCGGTAGGGTTTCCCGGTGATCACCACAACCCCCTCGGGTCCCAGGGTCGGGATCGGTGTTGACGTGCACGCGTATGCCGCACCGGGGAGCGAGCGTGAGCTCTGGATCGCCGGTCTGCTCTGGCCTGGTGAGCGGGGCTTGGACGGCCACTCCGACGCCGACGTGGCGGCGCATGCGGCGTGCGATGCCCTGTTCTCGGCCGCCGGGATCGGCGATCTTGGGGCGCATTTCGGCACCGACCGACCCGAACTTTCCGGTGCGTCCGGGGTCACCTTACTCGGCAAGGCGGCCCGGCTGGTCCGGGAGGCCGGGTTCGAGATCGGCAACATCGCGGTCCAGGTGATCGGCAACCGGCCCCGTGTCGGCTCCCGGCGGGCGGAGGCCGAGGCGGCGCTCAGCCAGGCCGCGGGGGCAGCCGTGTCCGTGAGCGGCACGACCACCGACGGGTTGGGGCTCACCGGACGCGGCGAGGGCATCGCCGCGATCGCTACGGCTCTGCTCGTCCCTTGTCCCGTGAGCTGAGCAACGCGGCGATGACCAAGGTCACCCCGGCCAACTCCAGGACGGAGTGAATCTGGAGGAGGAGGGCGGACTGCAGGCCCAAATCGATCGGGCTGTCGCCACCCACCGCGACATAGACGGTGATGACGCTCCGGGCCAGCAGCAGGGCGCCGAAGGCGAGCAGCGCGAGCCGGCGCCACGACCCGCGCGAGGGGTGCAAGATGCTCGCGATGAGCCCGAGTCCCCACAGGGCCAGCAGGACCAGGGAGTAGCCCAGGGCCAGGGTGAACCGCATCAGAGGATCTCCCGTCCCCGCCGCGGCGCGGCCTGGAAGCGCCGTCCGCGGAAGACGGCGGCGACCAGTCCGGCATACCCAAGGAGTTCGAGCACGGCACCGAGGGCCGAGAGTCGCACGCTGAGCGACATCCGGGCCGCCAGCTCGGGGGTCGACCAGGACTCCCGGCTCGCCCAGGCGAGCGGAAGGTCGAGGAGTTGGCCGATGATGAGCAGGGCCAGGGCCCAGGTGGCGATGGAGCGCCACGCCCCACCCGTCCGGCGACGGACGATGACCAAGGCGGCACACCACAGCAGGAGCGCGATGACTTCGGTGCCGAGGCCGAGGAGCCACGAGCCGATCTGCGTCATGGGGTCCACGGTAGGGGACGTGCCGACAAGACACCCCTTTGTCGTGGTTCGACCCACCCGTAGGGTTTGAGGGAACCATCTTGCGATCGAAGGAGATCACCGTGCCACAGACCGTCAAGGGTGTCATCGCCCGGAGCAAGGGGGCTGCGGTCGAGCTCACCGACATCGTCATCCCCGACCCGGGTCCGGGTGAGGCGGTCGTCGCGGTGGAAGCCTGCGGGGTCTGCCACACCGATCTGCACTACCGCGAGGGCGGGATCAACGACGACTTCCCCTTCCTGCTCGGCCACGAGGCGGCCGGGGTCGTCGAGGCGATCGGCGAGGGCGTCACCGAGGTGGCTCCCGGGGACTTCGTCATCCTCAACTGGCGCGCGGTCTGTGGGCAGTGTCGTTCCTGCCGCCGGGGTCGGCCGGAGATTTGCTTCGCCACCCACAACGCTCGCCAGAAGATGACGCTCACCGATGGCACCGAACTCTCCCCGGCGCTCGGCATCGGGGCCTTCGTCGAGAAGACGCTCGTCGCCGCTGGCCAGTGCACCAAGGTCGACCGCGCCGACGCGGCCGCGGTCGGGCTGCTCGGCTGCGGTGTCATGGCCGGGTTCGGGGCTGCGGTCAACACCGGCGGGGTCAAGCGCGGTGACTCCATCGCCGTCATCGGCTGCGGCGGCGTCGGCAATGCCGCCATCGCCGGCGCCGCCATCGTCGGAGCGACGACGATCATCGCGGTCGACGTCGACGACCGAAAGCTCGAGGGCGCCCAGCGTTTCGGCGCCACCCACACGGTGAACAGCCGCGACGTGGACGCCGTGGAGCGCATCCGCGAACTCACCGGCGGACACGGGGCCGACGTGGTCGTCGAGGCGGTGGGGCGACCGGAGACCTATGAGCAGGCCTTCTACGCCCGCGACCTCGCCGGGACGGTCGTCCTCGTCGGGGTGCCGACACCGGACCAGCAGGTCACCCTGCCGATGATCGAGATCTTCGGCCGCGGTGGGTCGCTCAAGTCGTCCTGGTACGGCGACTGCCTGCCCTCGCGGGACTTCCCGATGCTCGTCAACCTCTATCGTCAGGGCCGATTCGACCTCGATGCGTTCGTGAGCGAGAAGATCGGCATCGGCGACGTCGAGGCCGCCTTCGCCAAGATGCATGCAGGTGAGGTGCTGCGCTCGGTTGTCGTCATGGACGGTGGCCAGTGACCGGTATGCCGTCGCTGCCTACCTCTGTGGGCGGGGTCCGGGTCGAGCGGGTGGTCACCTCCGGGCAGTTCTGCCTCGACGGCGAGTGTTGGGACGTCGACAACAACGTGTGGATCATCGGTGACGACGCCGAATGTGTCGTCGTCGACGCCGCCCACGCCGCAGACGCCATCCTTGCCGGGGTGGCGGGGCGCCGGCTGCGGGCCGTGCTCTGTACGCACGGGCACAACGACCACATCAACGCGGTGCCGGAGGTGCTCGCGGCCACCGGGGCGACGGCATACCTGCACCCTGCCGACCAGGTGCTCTGGGAGCAGACGCACGCCGAACCGCCCGGTGCTGCGCTCGCCGACGGCGACCGGATCACCATCGGTGATGTCGTGCTCGAGGTGTTGCACACCCCGGGGCACGCTCCCGGCGCCTGCTGCCTGTATGCACCGGCGCTGGGGGTGCTGCTCAGCGGGGACACCCTCTTCCAGGGTGGCCCCGGCGCGACCGGTCGCTCGTTCAGCGACTTCCCGACGATCATCGACTCGATCCGCGACCGGCTGCTCACCCTGCCGCCGGAGACCGTGGTGCTCACCGGACACGGCGACACCACGACGATCGGGGTCGAGGCGCCGCATCTGCAGGAGTGGCTCGACCGCGGCCACTGACGCTTGACCAGGGGGCCCTCAGGGGGTCGGGCAGACCGCCCCGGTGATCGCGGTGCTGTACCCGGTGCACCGTGGCTTGGTCACGCCGATGTCGTTGGTGTTGAGATTGCAGGCGGTCCGGCCGGTGCTGCCGATCGGGGTGCAGGTGGCGCACGGGAGGGTTCCCGCCCCGACCTGGGTGTCGTTGCTGGTCCAGGTGTACCGCCACTGCCACTGGGAGGTGTACGGGACGACGACGGTGGCGGTGACCGTCCCGCCGCCGGGAGAGCTGTTCGCGGGTGCCGTCACCCTGGTGCCGATGGCCACGCTGCAGGCGGACTGGCCGACCACGGAACTGGGACGGATGAGGGCCGCGGTCAGATACTGCGAGCGATGCCAGCACCCGACGTAGCGGTAGTCGAAGGCGAAGGTGTAGGTCCCAGCGGCCAGGCATACCAACTTGGAGGTGTAGGTCCAGAACATCCCCGCGCGAAGGGGATCCCCGCTGAAGAGGATGAGGGATTCACCGGTGAGGACGCCGGGCGTGGTGAGCGCGGTGCACGACGCAGGTTGGGCCGCATTGCACTTGGGGGTGGCGCCGGGCTGCCACTGGTACACCCGGCTGATCCGGGCATCGCCGTTCCAGTAAGTGTCATTGCGGTGCAGTGTGCCGACCGGGGAGTTGGATGCCCCCACCCACCCATTGCCGTCGGAGAAGCGGCGCGCTGCCAGACTCCACAGCGCGTCCGCGTTGCTTCCGGTGGAGTCGTTGCCGAACCAGAAGGGGTTCGCGCTCGTGTTGGACTTCCCCGACAGCGTCGAACACGGGATGGTCGTGCAGTCCCATGGGCTGGCCGCCACGCCGGGCGCTCCGGCGGCCAGGGCGACCACCGGTACGGACCAGGCCGCGCCCCTGGCGACCGTCCTGCGGTTCGGTGCCGATGACTCCACGTGCTACTCCTTGGTGGGCACTGAGGCGGGCGGCTCGGGAGGGTCCGCTCGCGGTCGAGTACCGAATAGTGGCAAGCGTATCCGAGCGCCTGTTGACGATGCTCCAACCGCCGTACGAGAACTCCACTGACCTCCATGGCCGGTAACCTGGGGCAGTGACTCTGCAGCTCTTCGACTCCTTGACCAAAGAACAGCGGCCCTTCACCCCGCTCGTGCCCGGCAAGGTCGGCATCTACATCTGCGGACTCACCACCCAGGCCCCGCCGCACATCGGGCACATTCGGTTCGCCGTCGCCTTCGACGTGCTGCGCCGCTGGCTGGAGCGTGGCCACGGCTACCAGGTGACCTTGATCCGCAACGTCACCGACATCGACGACAAGATCCTCGCCAAGTCCACCGAGTCCGGTGAGCCCTGGTATGCCGTGTCGTACCGGAACGAGATCGAGACCGCTGCCGCGCTCACCGCGCTCGGTGTGCTGCCGCCGACCTATGAGCCGCGGGCCACCGGGCACATCCCGGAGATGATCGAGCTCATGCAGGCCTTGATCGAAAAGGGTCACGCCTACCCGGCGGCGGACGGCAGTGGGGATGTCTACTTCGACGTCCGCAGCTGGCCGTCCTATGGCGAACTCACCCGGCAGCGGGTCGAGGACATGGCCGCGGCCGAGGACGCCGACCCGCGGGGTAAGCGCGACCCCCGTGACTTCGCCCTCTGGAAGGGCCACAAGGTCGACGAGCCGGCCACCGCGAGCTGGCAGACACCGTTCGGTCCCGGCCGTCCGGGCTGGCACCTGGAGTGCTCGGCGATGGCCCGCAAGTACCTCGGGGACGCCTTCGACATTCACGGCGGCGGCGTGGACCTGCGCTTCCCCCATCATGAGAACGAGCAGGCTCAGTCGCGGGCCGCCGGCACGCAGTTCGCCCGGTTCTGGTTGCACAACGCCTGGGTGACCATGTCCGGCGAGAAGATGAGCAAGTCGCTGGGCAACTCCCTTCGAGTGAGCGAGGTGCTCACCCGGACCCGGGCGATCGTCCTGCGCTACTACCTCACGGCAGCGCACTACCGGTCGACGATCGAGTACCAGGACGGCTCGCTCGCCGAGGCCGAGGCCACCGTCGAGCGGCTCGAGGGGTTCCTCTCGCGGGCGTTGCCCGGGGTGACCACCGCGGTCCCGACCGGCGAGGAGGAGCTGCCGGAGGAGTTCCGGGCCTCCCTGGACGACGACCTCGGGGTCTCGGGTGCTCTCGCCGTCATCCACGACACGGTTCGGGCCGGAAACACCGCCCTCGACGACGGTGACGTCGAGGAGGCGGCCCGGCGTGCCCGCCTCGTCATCGCGATGACAGACATCCTCGGGGTCAACCCGCTCGACCCCGCCTTCGCCGATGCCGGAGACGATTCGCACGCGTCGATGGCTGCCCTTGACCTGCTCGTGCGTGACCGGATGGCGGCTCGGGCCGCTGCCCGGGCCGCCCGCGACTGGTCCACGGCCGACACCATCCGCGACCAGCTCGCTGCGGCCGGGATCGTCCTGGAGGACACTGCCGCCGGCGCCCGCTGGTCACTTTCCCGCCCCAATCCCCAGGACTGAGCCATGGCTGGCAACTCACAACGTCGCGGAGCGGTCCGCCGGACCGGCTCCAAGAAGGGCGCCACCGTCGGGTCAGGGGGTCAACGTCGCCGCGGGCTCGAGGGCCGCGGACCCACCCCCAAGGCGACCGACCGGCCCAATCACAAGGCCCACCAGGCCGCCCAGGCCGGAGCCAAGACCGGGGCCAAGACCGCGCCGGGCCGCTCTCCCGGGACTCACCGGCGGGACAAGGCCTCCAGTGAGATGGTCGCCGGTCGCAACGCGGTCATCGAGGCGCTGCGGGCGCACGTCCCCGTCGTGACGATGTATGTCGCCAGCCGGATCGATGCCGACGACCGGGTCCGGGAGGCCATCGCCACCGCGGCGAACCGCAAGATCCCCATGCTGGAAACCCCGCGCGGCGAACTCGACCGACTCACCGCGGGTGCGGTTCACCAGGGCCTGGCCATCCAGGTCCCGCCGTATGAGTACGCGCACCCGGCCGACCTCATCGACCCGGAGGCTCCCGGCATACCCCTGGTGGTGGCCTTGGACGGCATCACCGACCCGCGCAACCTCGGCGCGATTATCCGCTCGGTGGCTGCCTTCGGCGGTCATGGTGTCGTGGTGCCGCAACGTCGTTCGGTCGGGATGACGGCGTCGGCGTGGAAGACCTCGGCGGGTGCGGCGGCGCGGGTCAAGGTCGCCCAGGCGGGCAACCTCACCCAGGCGCTCAAGGATTACCGCAAGGCCGGGTTCTTCATCATCGGCCTCGACATGGACGGGGACGTCGAACTGCCCGACCTCGAACTCGCCAGCGAACCCCTTGTCGTCGTCGTGGGCTCGGAGGGCAAGGGGCTCTCCCGGCTCGTCGCCGAGACCTGCGACCAGATCGTCTCGGTCCCGATGTCCTCGGCCGTGGAGTCGCTCAACGCGGGGATCGCCACCGGGGTCACCCTCTATGAGGTCGCTCGGCGGCGCGCCGGCCACTGAGCCTGGGCCCGTCGCCCGGCGGAGGGCGGACACGCCGAACTCCACCCTCGTGGGGAGGCGCCCGCAGGTGGGGTGTGGCAGCCTGGGTCTGCAGTTTCCCGGCCTGAACGCCCATGACAGGAGCGCCAGCGATGACCCAGCCCCCTTCCTTCCCACCCCCACCGGAGGACCCGAGCAGCCAGGGCCCGCCCCCGCCGCCCCCGGCGCCGCCCTACGGGTCCATGCCTGGGATGCCGCCGGCGCCGCCGATGGGCGCGCCGTATGGCGTGCCCGCTGCCCCGGTGTCCCGGCCGGCATCAATCGACCTCGCGGTGAAACTCATGAAGGTCGGTGCCGCCTTCTCCCTGATCAGCCTGCTCTCGGTGTTCTTCCTGCGTTCGCAGCTCGAGGATGCGGCCCGCGACGCAATCGCCAACAGCAAGGGCGCCATCAAGCCCGAATCCCTCGACAGCCTCGTCAACGTCGGGATCATCACGGCCGTCGTCTTCGGGCTTCTCGGCGTGGGTCTCTGGCTGTGGATGGCATCGGCCAACGGGCAGGGCAAGTCGTGGGCCAGGATCCTGTCCTCGGTCTTCTTCGCGATCAGCACTCTGTCGTTCGTCATGGGGCTCGGCCAGCCCTCGGCCATGCTGAGCCGCGTCGTCAGCGCCCTCATGTGGCTGCTGTCGGCATACATCATCTTCCTGCTCTACAAGCGCGAGTCCTCGGACTACTACGCGGCGATGTCGCGGCCTCGAGCCTGAGTCCGCGCCCACGGCCTAGCGGCGCGCCGGCTCACCCGTCGGCGCGCCGCCGCAGCGTGTAGGTCCGCTCGGCGTAAGCAAGGTCGTCGACCCAGAGCTGCCGTGCCGTGGCCCGCATCCCCGCGGTGACCACCCGCGAGAGGTGGCGGGCGAGCTGGAACCCGACCCGCGGTGAGGTCGCAATGGTCGCCTCGGTCATCATCGTCCGCGCGGGATGCGCCCCCGGAGCCGTGAGCGCGCTCGCGTGGGTCTCGACGACCGATCCCGCCCCCTCGCCCTCGAGGATCGTCATGACGATGCTCTGCCGATCCGGGGTGGTGAAGTCTGCCCGGACCGGTACCCCGACGCGGCTGCCGAGCCGGAAGGCCACGTCGAGGACGAGCCGATCATTGCTCGACGCTTCCTCGTCGACGGCCAGGTGGGAGAACGCGTAGGGGTGCAACCAGGCCCCGTGCCACGGGTCGAGCCGGTTGGCGATGATGTCGCGGGGTTCACACGTCGCCGGCATCGCCACCACGGCGGCGATCGAGGCACTGGGGTCGGGGCGGACCGGGAGCACGGGGCGCTCCGTCGGGGCATCCTCCGGGGCGCTTTCGGGCAACCGCACCCAGATGAGGACCCCGTCGTCGTGAGCCTCCCAACGGGCCCACTGCGGCGTCGTATGCCGTCCGAGCGGCATCCCGTGCCAGCGACAGAGGACCTGGCCACCCACGACGTCGCAGCGGTCCAGGAGTGCGCCCAGGTGCGGGCAGGATCCGGGGCCGGCGAGCAGGCTGCCGTCGGTGTCCCGCCAGAGGACGATCTCCCGGCCGAGCAGGGTGCGCACGAGGGAACGATCGGCGGGCACGTCCGCGCTTGCCCCGGCGACCTGCCAGCCACCGGTGGGGCGGTCCAGGGCTGCGGCGAGGGAGTCCTCGATGCGGCCGGGGCGCGCCTCCCGCCAGGTGCCGCGAAGGTGGGCCGGCGCCGGCTGCGGGAGCCAGGTGAGCGGGATCCGTCGGCGTAGTTCCTCACGGACCCGCTCGGTCAGGGCGGGGGCGGTCATCGGTTCATCGTCTCCTGTCGAGCAAAGATACGGCGGGCCGTCCGAATGCCGCGGCGGGCGTACCCGGGCCAGGGGCCGAGGCGCGAGCGCAGCGGAACGGTCCACACCCCGACGCCGGGCCGCCCCCACCGTTGCAGGAGCGTCGAGGCGGCGAGCACGCCGGTGGTCGCGGCACGCTCCATGAGCGCCACCGGCAGGTCGACCCGGATGCAGTCCCCGGCGAGGACGACCCGGGGGTCCGGGGTCTGCACCCCGGGCCGGGACGCCCAGGACTCGGGCGGCACCAGGACGCAGTCCGCCCGGTCGAGCCACTCCTCGTGGATGACGCCGAGTCCGGCGGTCTCCGGCCAAACCTCGTGGAGTGCCTGACCGAGATCGGCGCGGAGCTCGGCCTCGCTGACCTCCGCGTCGACGGCATACGCGTGCACCTCGACGACGGACCCACCGGTGGAGCGCGCCCAGGTCGCCGCGTGCTCCTCGAAGAGGTGCAGGGCGGAGAGGTTGTCCACCCGGCCATACCCGCTGGTGCCGAGGAAGGGTGGGCGCGAGGGGTCGAGGGGACCGTCGAGCCAGAGCCGCCAGACGATGAACCGGGGGGCCGAGCGCACCGCCGCCACGGTGTCCCGCCAGAGTGGGGAGCCGAGCGAGGGGGACTGTGCCACGAGAGAGCGCAGCGCCGGCGGGTCGAGGGCGATGACGACCGCGTCGGCCTCCAGGAGGGTCGCCTCCCCACCCGCGGCGGGTTCGGTGACGACGACGACGTGGTCGGGAGCGCTCACCTCCACGGAGCGGGCCAGGGTGCCGAGCCGGAACTGAACGCCGCTGGCCGCGAGCTGTGCCCGCAGCGGCTCCCACAGGGTGGAGTCGTAGTCGTCGCGGGGGACGTCGAAGAGCAGGCCTTCGGCGGAGCCGACGAAGTACATGTGAAACATCGCGAGCAGTTCGGCGGCGCTGAAGTCCTCGGGGTCGGCGAAGAAACTCCGGGCGAACACCTCGAGGGCGAGGTGCCGGGCCGACTCGGGGAACCGCAGTCGGTCGAGGAACGCGGCCGCGGAGACCCCGTCGAGGGCGTGGTACCCCGCGGGCAGGTCGACGTCGAGCAGTGAGAGCGCGGCCTCGACGTCGACGCCCCGCAGCCCGGCGAGGGTGAAGCTCGGGCTGCGCGCGACGAAGGCGATGAGGTTGAGCGGCGGCGTGCGCGGGATCCCGGCGAAGCTGTCGCTCCCGCCGCCGTGGCGGACCAGAGGGTAGTCGGGCAGCGGCCGGAGCATGCCGAGGTCGGGGTCGACCCGGCGCAGCAGGTCGCGGAGCTGGTAGTACTGCCGGAAGAAGGCGTGGAAGCCGCGGCTCATCTGGGCGCTCGAACCATCCGGCAGGCTCACCGGCCACGAGCGAACGCGGCCCCCGAGCTGAGCCTCGCGCTCCAGGACGGTCACCGCGACCCCGGCATCGCTCAGCTGGGCCGCGGCGGCAAGCCCGGCGATCCCACCCCCGATGACGACGACCCGGGGCTGCCCGGGCAGGTCGCTGAGGGCCGACCCGGCTGCCACCGGGGGATGGTGGACGGCTCGGCGGTCTCGGCCGGGGTGGGTCATCGGCGGACCCCGACGACGGTGTGGATAATGCCGTGCTGCCAGCCGCGGTGCCGGAGGTGGCGGAGTTGGCCGAACCCGGCGCGGGTGAGCCGCGTCATGACCTCCGGGACCGAGTCGAAGTCCCGAACACTGGTGTAGAGGTAGCGGTGCAGCGGCACGTCGGAGCGTTTGAGGATCGCGAGCGGGATGACGACACCGTGGCAGATCCCGGCCCACAAGATCCGGGCAGAACGACTGCCGGCCACCGAATAGTCGTGCAGCACAACGGCTCCGCCGGGGCGCAGCACCCTGGCCGCCTCGGCCACCAGGGCCTCCCGATCGGTCACGTTGCGCAGGAGGTAGGCCGCGAGTATGCCGTCGACGCTCGCGTCCGCGCGGCGCTCAAGCCAGTGCACGGCATCGTCGATGCCGAAGGTCACCGTGGCCGGCCAGCGCTTGTGCAGCGCCTGGCCGATCATCCCGGCGCTCGCATCGACGCCGAGGACGGTGAGCGCATTCGCGGGGCGCCCGGCGCCTTCCCAGGCCGCCAGGATGGCCTGGGTTGAGGCTCCCGAACCACACCCCAGGTCCAGCACGGTGGCCTGCTCCGGCAGGCGCTCGACCAGAGCAGCCGCGGCCCTCGCGAGCTGGTCGTGGTACCCCGGGGAGAGCGCGACCATGGCGTCATACGAGGGCGCGGCCCGGTCGAAGGCCTCGGACAGGGTCCAGGATCGGGGGGTCACGCGTGCTCCTCGGAGGCAGGGTGGGTCTGCTCCTGACGTCGCCACAGGCAGATCGTCAGGGTGACCATGGAGAACCCGAAGAGGAAGTCCTCGACGGGGATGTCGAAGGGTGCCCGCACCCCGAGGAAGTGGCCGTCCGCGTAGAGCACGATCGGGGCGGAGAGTTTGGTGAGCCAGCCGTCGACGAGGGACTGGAAGAACGCGACGATGCCCAGGGTCCACCAGTAGCGGCTCTCCGTGAAGACCCCGGTCCGCCACCAGAAGCGTTCGGCGAGGACGACGCCGAGCACCGATAGGACCCCGAGCACGGTGTACTCAGGCATCTGGCCCCCGTGGACCAACCGGGTCGCGCGCCGGCTGCGCCAGGCCTGCAGCACGGTGCCGACGGCCTCGTAGGTGAGCAGGCCGCAGATCGGGATGACGAGGAAGAAGACGAGCTCTTCGACCGGCATGCCGCCGGGAAGGAGCCACCCGGTGGTCCACTGCTCCGCATAGGACCAGTGCCCGCGCTTGAAACCGAGGTAGTCCCACGCGAGGAAGACCAGCAGCATCGGCCACATGGCCCGCCAGAGCCGACGGGGTCGGCGGTAGACCCGGGCCCGCAAGAGCACCTCGAGGGGGAGGGTGATGAGCAGGCACCCGGCCATGAGGAGCAGGTAGTGGTAGCGGTCGAGGTTCACCCGGCCACCTGCGTACGTGGGCGCGCCGCTGGGGGGAGACGATCCTCCGGCGCTGCGGGCCAGGCGAGCGGATCGTTGCCGAGCAGATTCAGCGCCGCGACCTGGTCCACGCTCCACGGGGAAAGCGCACCGGGCTGCGCTGCCGCCGCGGTGAAGTCGCTCCAGGGCACCCACGAAGCGGCCCGAACCTCACGAGGGTCGGGCACCGGCTCAGTGTCCGCGGGCACCACCGCACGGTAGACCGGGCACAGCTCGTTCTCCCAGATGTGTCCGCTCGCGGCCCGGTAGCGGAACTCCGGCACGACGAGGGTGAGGTCCGCGGCGGTGATCGCTAAGCCGAGTTCGCTGCGGCCGCGGCGCAGCACGGCCTCGGCGAGCGGCTCACCGGGCAGCGGGTGCCCGCAGAAGCTGTTCGTGGTCACCGCGGGGAAGACCCGTTTGTCGGTGGCACGTTCGGTGACCAGGACCCGTCCGGCGGTGTCGATGACGTAGCAGGAGAACGCCAAGTGCAACGGGGTGTCGTCGTGGTGGATCGCGGACTTGGCGGCGACTGCGAGCGGGTGCCCGTCCTCGTCGACGAGTTGGACCGGGTCGGCGTCGACCCAGCCGCTGGGGTCGAGCTGGGCGGCTCGGTCGCGGCGGACCGCCCGGGAAGGGTCCCGGCTGACCAGCATGCGCGCGGCGAGTGCGGCCTTGGCGGCCGTGGGCACCGCGTGCCGCCCGGAGAACACGTCGCCGTCGGCATCCTCGATCCGGTCCAGGATCCGGGCGTAGAGGACGCGGGCGGTCGCCACGCAGCGGCGGGCGCCTCCGGTGAGCAGGGGTATGCCGTCGTCGGCCTCCCGGTAGAGCCGCCGGTTGCGGGCAATCTCGAAGCGCATGAGGTCCCGCCAGCCCTCGTCGGCGACCCGGCGCGCAGGGTCCGCCCCGAACCGGCGCAAATCCTCCTGGGGAACGTAGACCCGGCCCCGGTCGAGGTCCTCGTCGACGTCGCGCAGGAAGTTGGTCAACTGGAAGGCCAGGCCGAGCGCCCGGGCCGGCTGCAGCGCCCGGGCATCGGAGCCGAGCACGGGCAGCATCATCTCGCCGATGACCGCGGCGCTGCCGTCCATGTAGCCGAGCAGGTCAGCCCAGGTCTCGTAGCGGCTCTGGACGAGGTCGGTACGCATGGCGTGGAAAAAGCGTTCGAAGCAGGCCGGGTCGATCCGGGCCAACCGCACCGAGTGCACGATGGCGGCGAGCACCGGGTCCGGGCTCGTTCCCCCGGCCAGGGCACCCCAGAACCGGGTCTCGAACTCGGTGAGGGCCACCGCCGACGAGACCCCGGGTGCCTGCGGAAGGTCGACGATGTCGTCGGCGAGCCGGGCGAGCGCGTAGACGGCATGGACGTGGCGGCGTCGCGCGAGCGGCAGCAGCTGGGCACCCCAGAAGTAGGTCGTCCCGTGCTCGCGGGTGAGGGCGGCGCAGCGGGCATAGCCCTCGGCGAGGTGCGGGTCCGCGACGGCCCTCATACCGGGACCGCCCGCGAGGTGCGGCGCACGGCATACTCGGCGACGCGCTGTGCGGCCAGCCGACCGGAGACCAGGACCATGGGGATGCCGACACCCGGTTGGGTGCCGGAGCCGGCGAAGACGAGCCCGGGTACCCGGCGGTCGACGTTGCTCGGGCGCAGCGGACCGGACTGCCGGAAGGTGTGCGCGAGGGCGAACGGGGTGCCGCGGGCGAGCCCGCTCGCGGCCCAGTCCAGCGGGGTGACCAGGTGCTCGGTGACGATGTCGCTCGGGTAGCCCGAGGTGTCGAGGAAGCCGAGCAGCCGATCCCGCATCCGCGGACCCTCGTCGCGCCAGTCCAGGTCGGCATCCAGGTGCGGGACCGGCTCCAACACATAGAGCGAATGTCCTTGTGCCGGAGCGAGGGTGGCGTCACTAAGGGACGGGATGGTGACCAGTCGGGAGGGGTCCGGCATGAGCCTCCGGTCCCGGATGAGGGCCGTGAAGGCGCCGTTCCAGTCCGCCCCGAAGTGAATGTTGTGGTGGGCCACCTCGGGCCGCAGGGCACCGCGCACACCGACGTGCCAGACCACGCAGGAGGGGGAGTAGGCGCCCCGGGTGGCAGTGCGGGGTGGGGTGAGGTCCCTCAGCAGCCGTTCGTAGGCCACCGGCAGGTCCAGGGTGCAGACGACGGCATCGGCAGACAGGGCGCTGCCGTCCGCGAGCCGGACCCCGCGGACCGCGCCGCCGGCGTCCCGCTCCAGGCCGGTCACGCTCTGTTCCAGCGCGATCATTCCGCCGGCCCGCGTCACCGCCTCGGCGAGCGCCCGCGGTATGGCGTGCATCCCGCCCCGCGGGAACCAGACCCCGCGGACGGTGTCCATGTAGGCGATGACGGCGAGCAACGCCCGGGCCTGGCGCGGGCTCACCCCGGCATAGAGCGCCTGAAAGCTGAAGACCTTGTGCAGCCGGGGGTCGGTGAAGAACCGGCGGACGGCCCCGTCCAGGGTGCCGAAGGCACCGAGCCGAAGCAGCCGTGCGGCGGCGCGGGGTTGGGCGAGCAGGTCGAGCAGGGAGTTGTAGTTGGTGTCGATGAAGGGTGCGAACTCGGTCTCGTGCAGGGTCTCCAGCCACCCGAGGAAGGCATCGAACCCGGCGGCCTGCGAGGGGCCGCAGACCGCCGCGATTTCGGCCCGCAGGTCGGCCATGTCGGCCCGGACCCGCAGCTCGGTGCCGTCCGAGTGGACCGTGCGGTAGCCCGGATCGAGCCGCTCCAGGGTGAGCAGGTCTGCGAGATTGCTCCCGGCCGCGGCCACCGTGCGGGCCAGCAGATCCGGCATGGTCATGACGACCGGCCCGGTATCGAAGGTGTAGCCGTCCTGCAGCAGGACGCCGGCGCGGCCACCGACCTGGTCCTCGCGCTCGAGCACGGTGACCTCGTGGCCGTCCCCGAGCAGGTGGCACGCGGCGGCCAGCCCGGAGAGGCCGGCACCGATGACGAGCACCCTCACGACTGCCGCCAAGCGACCGTGTGGGCCATTTCGGAGAGCTCATCGCGAGCCCGTTCCCGCAGCCCCAGCCCGGCAAGGAGCTCGCTGGCCAGCGTCATGGTGGCGGCGATCGCCGACTCCGCGCGGTCGAGGACCCCGGCTGCGACGAGAGCGGCCTGCAGGCCGGGGACCTCGGCGTGGTCGAGTTCGCCGCGGTCGCACCGGGTGAGCAGCTCCCGGGCGCTTCCAGTCACCATGTCCTCGGCCCAGGAGAGCAGGACCGTCGGCTTGCCGCGGACGAGGTCGTCGCCCGCGGGCTTGCCGGTGAGGGCGGGGTCGCCGAACGCCCCGAGCACGTCGTCGCGGACGGCGAAGACCTCACCGACCAGGTCACCCCAGGTGCCCAGGCCGTGCAGGAGTTCCTCGCTGGCCCCCGCGGCGGCCGCGCCGAGCTGAAGTGGGCGGGTCACCGTGTACCGCCCGCTCTTGAGCCGGGCGATGACCCTCGAGGTCTCGACGTCCCTGCTGCGCGAGGCCGCATGGGTGAGGTCGAGGAGCTGGCCCTCGACGAGTTCGACGATCATGAGCCGCCAGAGCGCCCGCACCGCACCCGGGCACTGCGCCGCGAGCCCACCGGCCTCGGCGAGGGCGAGGTCGCCGGCGAGGACCGCGACGCTGTCGCCGAAGAGGGTGGCGTCGCCGAGCCCGTCTAGCTCCAGGTGCCGGTCGCGGCAGACGACATGCAGGGTGGGCTGGCCGCGCCGGGTGTCACTGCGGTCCATGACGTCGTCCTGGATCAAGGCGAAGAGGTGCAGCAGTTCCAGGGCGGCGCCGATGGTCACCAGGTCGGCGTTCCGGGGGTCCGCGACACCGAGGCCCCGGGTGGAGGTGGCGCTGCCGCCCCCGGCACCGACATACGCCCAATGGGCCATCGTCGGGCGGAAACGCTTGCCGTGGTTGCGTGCTCGGGTGGTGAGCTCACCGAGGAGGTCCACGTCGAGGGTGGTGTGGGTGGCGTCCTGGGCCCCGGCGACCGTCTGCAGCAGCGTGCCGATCTCGGCGAGCGCCACCTCGATCCGGCGGCTCACCGCAGCGAGGGTGTCCGTCAGGGCCGGAGCTTCGTAGCGGGGGCCTGGTGCGGGGGCGGGCCGCGAGGTCTGGGCGCTCACATCTCTCCTTGGGGACGGTTCTCGACCGGGGTATTCGGTGCGGGAGCCCCGTCCGGATGCACGACCCCTCCGACTTCCTCGACTCAGGGCAGCCTAACCCGCCGATGGCGGAGCGAGGACCGGCATGTGCGTGGTGTCCACTCCGACCACGGTGGCCTCGTCAGGCCGAGAGGGCAGCACGGTGCTCAAGTAGTCCTCAAGCGCATCGAAGATCGGTATGTCGTGCCGGGCCCGCTCGGCGAGGTACCACCGGTGCTCGAGAACCTCGTGGAAGATCTCCGCCGGCTCGAGCTTCTGGGTGAGTTCCTTGGGCACCCGCCGGGTCACCGGCTCATAGATCCTCGCGAGCCAGTCGTGGGCGACGAGCTCCTCGTCGTCCCCTTGACGGCCGACAGCCGCCGTGTAGGCGTCGAGGTCGTTGAGCAGGCGCCGGGCCTGGTTCTCCCGGACGTCTAGGCCGGTGAGCCGCAGCAGCCGCCGTGAGTGGTGCCCGGCGTCGACGACTTTGGGCTGGATGTGAATCCGGGTGCCGTCGATGTCCGTGGACATCGCCAGCTCGCCGACATCGAAGCCGAGTTCGTTGAGCGCCCGGATCCGCTCGTCGACCCGCCAGCGCTCACCCTCCTCGATGAGCTCACCACCGGTGAGGGCATCCCAGAGCTCGTGGTAACGGATGAGGATCCGCTCGGAGACCACGACAGGGTCGCGGTCCTCTTGGAGCAGCCCCCCGGCCTCGAGGTCCATGAGTTCGCCGGCGATGTTGACCCGGGCGATGTCCAGGTCGTGGTCGCGTTGGCCGGGGGAGAGCCGTTCGCGCAGCTCCCCGGTCTCGGCGTCGACGAGGTAGGCGCTGAAGGCCCCGGCGTCCCGGCGGAAGAGGGTGTTGGAGAGCGAGACATCCCCCCACCAGAACCCGGCGAGATGGAGCCGGACGAGAAGGACGGCGAGGGCGTCGATGAGCCGGATGGCGGTGCCGCGGCGCAGGTTCTGGCTGTACAGCGCCCGGTACGGCAGCGAGAACTGCAGGTGATGGGTGATGAGGCAGGCATCGAGTGGCTCACCAGATCGGGTCTCGCGGCCGCTGATGACGGCATACGGGGCGACGCTGGGCAGATCGAGGCGGCCAAGGTTGCGCAGGAGCTCGTACTCGCGGCGGGCGATGTCGTCCTTGATCTCCTTGATCGCCACGACCCGGCCCGAGAGCCGGACGAACCGGACCACGTGGCGGGAGATGCCTCGCGGCAAGGCAGCGAGAATCTCCTCCGGCCATTCTTCGAGGGGGAGGCGCCAGGGAAGGTCGAGCAGGGCGGGGTCGGGGTGGGCTGCGGTGATGCTCAATCCGGCCATGGGTCGGCTCCCGGGGGTCGGGTGGTGGGGTGGGGTGGGGTGGACGGTGGACCTTGGTGTGGAGCGGAGTGGACGGCGGAGGCGCCCCGGACAGGTGGTGTCCGGGGCGCCTCGATGCGTCCTGCGGTGGGATGTGCGGAACGGTCAGCCGATGCGGTGGCCGGACTCCTTGTTGAAGACGTGCAGGTGGGCGGACTTGGGGTAGACGTGGACGGTCTCGCCCTTGCGGGGAACCCGACGGCCGTCGACCCGAGCGATGAACGGCTTGGCGAGCGCGTCGTCGCCGCCGCCCTCGAGCTGGATCGCCGGGTCGGCCGGGGTGCCGTACACGTAGGCGTCCGCGCCGAGCTCCTCGACGACGTCGATGGTCAGGGCGAGGCCGTCCGCGTTGGAGGTCACCTCGACATCCTCCGGGCGAACCCCGACGATGACGTGCGAGCCGGCGCCGGCGAGATCGGAGCGCGGGATCTCGAGCTGGTGCGAACCGAACTTCACGCCGTCCGCGGTGACCGGGACCGAGACGAGGTTCATCGCGGGGGAGCCGATGAAGCCGGCCACGAAAAGGTTGTTCGGCCGGTCGTACATCTCCCGCGGGGTCGCGCACTGCTGGAGGATGCCGTCCTTGAGCAGGGCGATCCGGTCACCCATCGTCATGGCCTCGACCTGGTCGTGGGTCACGTAGACGGTGGTGACGCCGAGCCGGCGCTGCAGCGAGGCGATCTGGGTGCGGGTCTGGACGCGGAGCTTGGCGTCGAGGTTCGACAGCGGCTCGTCCATGAGGAAGACCTGGGGGCTACGGACGATGGCGCGGCCCATGGCGACACGCTGACGCTGACCACCGGAGAGGGCCTTCGGCTTGCGCTCGAGGTACTGCGTGAGGTCGAGGATCTTGGCGGCTTCCTCGACGCGCTTGCGGATCTCACCCTTGTCGACGCCGGCGATCTTCAGGGCGAAGCCCATGTTGTCGGCGACGGTCATGTGCGGGTAGAGCGCGTAGTTCTGGAAGACCATCGCGACGTCGCGGTCCTTGGGCGAGAGGTCGGTGACGTCCCGGTCGCCGATCCAGATCTTGCCGCCGTTGACCTCTTCGAGGCCGGCGAGCATGCGCAGGCTGGTGGACTTGCCACAGCCGGAGGGGCCGACCAGGACGAGGAACTCCCCGTCCGCGATGTCGATGTTGAGCGCGTCCACGCTCGGGGTGTCGTTGCCCGGGTAGATCCGGGTGGCGTTGTCGAACTTCACGGTTGCCATGGTTGGCGTCTCCTTCACCGGCAGGAACGTGCCGGACGATCCGTTGTAAAGGTATGCCCCTTCGGGGGGAGCCGTTCACGTCGGTGTAAACGGTTGCATCGCAGTATGCCGTACCCACGCTCCCAGCGGAACCCCCCTCCGGGTCGGCGCGATCACGGCTCGTTGCGGGGCTCCGACCGGTGGCGCCGACCCGCGCCGACCCCTATCGTCGGTATATGAGGATCTCCGATGTCGTCAAGCGCAAGGGTGGGTCTGTCGTCACCGTTCGGTCCGACGCCACCGTCTCCGAGCTCCTGGCGCTGCTCTCCGAGCACCGCATCGGCGCCGTCGTCGTGAGCGACGACGGCGAAGCCGTCCACGGCATCGTCTCCGAACGTGACGTTGTGCGTCACCTGCACTCCGCCGGTCGCGACATCCTCGATGGCCCGGTGGCGGTGATCATGACCAAGGAGGTCCGCACCTGCGGCCTCGAGGACTCCCTGGAACACCTCGAGGGACAGATGACCGAGCACCGCATCCGGCACGTGCCCGTGGTCTCCGACGGCCGGCTCACGGCGATCGTGTCCATCGGGGACGTCGTGAAGAACCGGATCGACGACCTGCAGTCCGAGCGCGACCAGCTGCGGGACTACATCAGTCAGTAACCCGACTCCGTAGCCCGCGGGGCCTACCGTTGTCCCATGACCGAGACGTGGGATGACGAGCACCCCGAGGGGGGTGGCCGTGAGGCCTTCGCTGTCGAGCGCATCGGGCACTACCGGCTCATCCAGCGTCTCGGCGAGGGTGGCATGGGTGTGGTCCACCTGGCCCTCGATCGCCGGGGCCGGGCCGTGGCCATCAAGGCGCTCCGCCCACACGTCGCCGCCGACCCGGCCGCCCGGGTCCGGCTGGCCCGGGAGGTCGAGACCCTGCGTCGAGTCGACAGCCCCTACGTGGCACCCATCGTCGATGCGGACATCGCGGGCGAGCCGCCATATGTCGTGACCAAGTACATCCCCGGCTACACCCTCGATGAGGTCGTCAGTGAGGGTGGTCCGCTGCCTCCCGCTGAGCTGCACCAACTCGCCGCCGGGCTCGCCGAAGCCTTGCACGCGATCCACGCCGCCGGGGTGGTCCACCGCGATCTCAAGCCGACGAACATCCTCCTCGTCGACGGCGACCCGGTGCTCATCGACTTCGGCATCGCTCATCTCGCCGGCGACTCTCGACTCACTCAGACCGGCCTCGTCATGGGCACTCCCGGCTATCTCGCGCCGGAACTCGTCGAGGGCGGCGAGGTGACTGCGGCCACCGACTGGTGGGGCTGGGCGGCCACGGTCACCTATGCCGCCTGTGGGGCGCCACCCTTCGGGCGCGGGGCCATGGATGCCGTTCTCGCCCGAGTCATGCGCGGCGACCCCGACCTCGCTGCCGTCGACCCGCGGATCGCTCCGCTGCTCGGTGCGGCGCTCTCCCCGCGGCCCGCGGATCGGCCACACCACGACGAGATCGTCCGGGCGTTGCGGGCGTATGCCGACGGCCAAGCGGTCACCGAAGCCATCGAACTGCCTGGCTGGAGCCCGGCGAGGGAACCGGTGTCGCCGCCGACGGTCGCGCCGACCGCAGTACTCCCCACGGTGCTCCCGTCCGTGCGCACGCTCCCGCCGCCGCCCGCACCCGCGCCTCCGCGGCCCGCACCGGCACCGATGGCCCCGGTCGGCGGCCCGGGCCCGACGCTGCCGCCGCCGGTGACGGCATACGGGATGGAACAGGTGGTGTCCGACCCGCGGATTGGGCGCGCCGAGAAGTCGGGGACGATTGCGGCGCTCACCCTGGCCTTCTGTGCGCTCGGGGCGGTGGCGCCGGTGATCGCGACGGCCGCCCTGGCGGTGCATTCGGTCGCGGCCCGCACGGTTGATCGGGTCATCACCGCACGGCTGCTGCGGCGACACCACCGTGGCGAGGTGGGTAACGAGGTGGCCCGTACGGTCGCGGCAAGCCCGTGGCACCTGGCTCTCGCTGTCGGGTCGAGTGCCCTCGCACTCGTCATTCCGGTCCTGGTCGGAGGCTGCGCGCTCTTGCTCGCTGCGCTGGCCTTCGACCAGACGTCGTGGCCGTCGGTGGTGCGCTCCCTCGGGGCGCTCGCAGTGGGTGCGTGGTTCATGGCGATCGTCGCCTGGTGGGGCCCCGGCGGGGTTTCGCTGCGGCGCGGGACCCGCAGCCTTGCCCGCGGCGCGGCCGGCACCGGCGAGCCGGAGCGCGGGGAGCGCGCCGGTCAGGTGGTCGTCGGCATTCTCGTGGTGCTTGCGGTCACGCTCGTGGTGTGGGGGGTGCTGCGGGGGGCGCCGACATGGTCCCCATTGCCGGCCGCACCGGACCTGCTCACTCCCGCGAAGGTCACGCCATGAGCGGGGAGGAGTCCGGGCGGCGCAGCAGCCGCTGGCGTGGGGATGCCCCGACCGAGCCGCTCCCGCTCTCCGACCTCCTCCACCGCACGCCCTTCGCCGGGGCTCAACCGCAGCGGGAGACCACCGAGGACGCCCATGTGGCCGAGATCCTCGATCTCTGCGCGCGGGTCGGCGAACTCATGATCCGCTGTGGCGCGGGCGCACCTCAGGTGGAGACCGCGGTCGTGGCCCTGGCGACCGCGAGCGGGATGCGGGGGTTCGAGATCGACATCACCCTGCAGTCGCTGCATCTGCAGGCGACGAGCCGCTCCGGGGGTGTGCACAGCGTGCTGCGGGTGGTGCGTTCGACGCGGCACGACTATGCCCGGCTCGTCGCTGTGCACGAACTCGTCGAGGCGATCGTCGCCGGCAAGGTCTCGCTCGAGGATGCGGGGGAGCGGCTGCGGGAGATCAAGACCCATCCGCGGAACTGGCCGATGTGGGCGGTCTCGCTGGCCAACGCCGTGCTGGCCTCGGCTGTCGCCGTCATGATCGGGGCCTCGGCGGTCGGGGCCTTGGCCAGCTTCGTCGTCGTACTCCTCGTCCGTGGGGTCAACCGGGTGCTGGCCGAGGCGCGCCTGCCGGAGTTCTTCGCCAATGCCGTCAACGCAGCGGCGGCGACCCTGCTCGCCGGTGCGGCCTATGCCGCGGCGGCCTCGGGTTGGGTCCCGCTGCGCGCCGACGACTTCGCCTACATCGTCGCCGGTGGGATCGTCGCGATGCTCCCCGGCCGGACCATGGCCTCGGCCATCGAGGACGTGCTCTTCGGCTACCCGCTCACCGGGGCGGGGCGGCTGCTCTCGGTCTCGTTGGCCCTCAGCGGGCTCATCATCGGCGTCGCCGCCGGACTGTCCATCATGCTCCGGGTGACCCGGGTGCTGAATTCGACCTTCGTGCCACCCAGCGTCCTTGACCTGGAGATCAGTTCGGCGCCGTGGATCGCGGCGGTCCTTGCGGCGTTCGTCGTGGGTCTCAGCGGCTCGGTGACCGTTCAGTCCCGGCGCAAGCTCCTGGTCCCCGCTGCGGTGCTCTGCGCGATCGGGGCCGGGGCGTTGGCGCTGCTCACCCGGACCTTCGACATCGGCTATCTGTCCTCGACCGGACTGGCGGCCATCATCGTCGGCTTCGCTGGTCGGCTCGTCGCCGTCCGGCTCCATCTGCCGCCGATGACCCTGGTGGTCCCGGCGAGCTTCGGACTGCTCCCCGGGCTCACGATCTTCCGGGCGCTCTATGCGATGGTCGCCGAGACCGGGACCGACGCCGGGCTACTCTCGCTGCAGTCCGGTTTCACCACCCTTCTCGGGGCGGGGGCTGCCCTGTTGGCCATCGCCACCGGGACGGTTTTCGGGGAGATCCTTGCCTCACCGTGGGACCGCCGGGTGAGCAGTGTGCGGTCCCGCTGAGCCCCTGCGACGTACGATGTGGGGTGCCTCGGCGCGTGACGAGCGTGGCCGAGTGCCTGCTGGAGTGGCGCAATCGGTAGCGCACCTGTCTTGTAAACAGGTGGTTGAGGGTTCGAGTCCCTTCTCCAGCTCGGATGTGCCGGGTGGTGCCTGCCAAGCGCGGCACATGACGCGCACCTGGCAGGCACCTGCCGTCTGGTCAGCCCTCAGCAGCCGATGGACACGGCCGCGAACGGAGCGGCGTTGGCCGCAAGCGCCACGTTGACGTCCTTGAGGACGGCGAGTGCCGCGGCGTCGAATTGCCAGTCCCGGGGGAGCTCAACGGACATCGCGTGGTGCGCGGCAGCCCACTGAAGCACCTCGGCGAGATCGCCGACCCCCTCGTTGGTCCATCCGCCGTGATAGGTCTGCGTCTGGAGCATGTAGGGCATGCCGTTGGCCTCCCACCACAGGTAGAGGTCCTTCATGTGCTTCATCGTGGTCCCGGCGAGCACGCCGGAGGAGGCGCCGGTGTGCCCGAAGACCGTGTGGCCCGGCTTGCGGGCGTGCGTCGCGGAGATGATCTCCCGGGTCGTCGCAATCGTCGCGGTGGCCCCGATGGGCATGTAGACGTTGGCGAAGAGCGTGGTGTGCGTGGTCGTCCAGGTGTCCTGCATAAACGCGATGTCGGCGTCGAGGGCGGACCGGCGCAGGGGCTCGGTCACACCGGCAGCAGCCATGGACTCGGCGTTGGTGATCTTCAGCGACGGGATGACGTCCTTGGGCATGGTGAGCATGACCTCGGCGGAGATGAGGCCGGTGCCGGAGATGTTGACCTCCTTGACCAACGGGTTCCCGTCGTATGCCGTGGCGAGCGCGCGCTGGAGCGCTTGCCATCGCTGCTGGTATGCGGGCAACCAGAACCGGCCGATCGTGGTCTCGATCCGCTGGTCATGGTCGAAGAAGGGGATGGGCGCGCCGCCGATGCTCTTGACGTCGGTCGGGGCAGAGGTGCCGGCGAGAACGAGGAGGCGGACATCGAGACCCGAGGCCGCGGCATACGCGATCTGGCGGTCGATGTTGGTGACGTCGTAGACGCCAGGGGTGCGCTCGATGTCGCGCCAGAGAACCTTGATGAGGAAGCCGCCGACGTACTGGCGGAAGCCCTCGTTCTTGCGGCTGATCGCGGACATGAATCGCGGCATGGCACCCCGAGCGGGGGTCTTGAGGGTGGTGCAGCCCGTCGTGGCGGTGCGGGCCAGGGCGGTTGGGGCGGCCGCGGGGGTGGTCGCCTGGGCGGTCGGGGTGAAGGTCAGCGCGAGCGCGGCGAGGGCCGTGGTCAGGGTGACTCGGAATCGCCCGCGGCAGAGCAGGGCAGGGAAAAGTGACATGGTGGCAGGGGCCTTTCATCGCCCGGGGCACCGCACGGTGGGCAGGGGGGTGTGCGGTGACAAGCCCCGGGCGCCGTTCAGTGTGCGGAACACCCGGGGGCAACGCCAAGGCCAGAATCTTGTCTTCCGAGATACTTCGGGTAAACAAGCGCTCCTCCGAGGCATCGTTGCAGGTCAGCGGCTGTGTAAACGTTCTGCCAAGAAGTTAAAGACTTGACCAACGGGCCGCGATGGCGCCCTCGGCCGGCCTGCGCGGCCGTCGAAGCGGCACGGGGTCGAGCGCGGAATCCGTAGGTGCCGAGGACCCGCCGCCCCCGATACCATCGCCTTCATGATCGAGCAGAAGCGCATCCTCAACACCGCCATCCCCGGGCCGAAGTCCCAGGCGCTTCAGCAGCGCAAGCTGCAGGCGGTGTCCACCGGGGTGAGCACCGGTCTGCCCGCCTACATCGAGGCCGGCCAGGGCGGCATACTCCGCGACGCCGACGGCAACCAGCTCATCGACTTCGGCTCCGGCATCGCCGTGACGAGCGTCGGCAACGGCAACCGGCGGATCATCGAGGCGGTCTCCGAACAGATCCGCAAGTTCACCCACACCTGCTTCATGGTCAACCCCTACGAGCCCTACGTCGAGGTCTGCGAACGGCTTAACGAGCTGACCCCCGGCGACGGACCCAAACGCTCCGCGCTCTTCAACTCCGGCGCCGAGGCCGTCGAGAACGCGGTCAAGGTTGCCCGGCACTTCACCGGCAAGGACGGCATCGTCGCCTTCGACCACGCCTACCACGGGCGGACCAACCTCACCCTGGCAATGACCGCGAAGAACATGCCGTACAAGCACAAGTTCGGGCCGTTCGCCAGCGAGCTGTACCGAGTGCCGATGGCCTACCCGTACCGCTGGCCGGGCGGACCGGAGCACTGCGCGACCGAGGCTTTCGGCTACATCACCGACCAGATCCACGCCCAGATCGGCGAGGAGAACTGCGCGGCCGTCATCATCGAACCCATCCAGGGTGAGGGCGGCTTCATCGTGCCGCCGTCCGGGTTCCTGCGCCAGCTCGCCGACTGGTGCCACGAGCACGACATCCTCTTCATCGCCGACGAGGTGCAGAGCGGGTTCTGCCGCAGCGGTGACTGGTTCGCCTGTGACTACGAAGGTGTCGTCCCGGACCTTATGACGACCGCCAAGGGCATCGCCGGCGGCATGCCGCTCGCCGCGGTCACCGGGCGCGCGGACATCATGGACACCATCCACCCCGGCGGTCTCGGCGGCACCTACGGCGGCAACCCGGTCACCTGCGCGGCCGCGCTCGCGAGCATCGAGACCATGGAGGAGGAGAACCTCGCGGCCCGCGCCAAGGAGATTGAGGCCATCCTCACCGGTCGGCTCGAACAACTTGCCGCCAAGTACGAGGTCGTCGGCGAGATCCGGGGTCGTGGCGCGATGATCGCCATGGAACTCGTCGAAGACCGCGACACCAAGGAGCCGGCAGCTGCGCTCACCGCGGCGATCAACAAGGCGTGCCATGAGCGTGGCCTGGTCACGCTGACCTGCGGCACCCTCGGCAACGTCTTCCGCTTCCTCCCGCCGCTCGTCATCGGCGATGACCTCCTGCACGAAGGCCTCGACATCCTCGAAGAGGCCTTCGCGGTGTCCCTCGAGGGCTGAGCCGTTCTGCCACCTCAGCTCGACTTCTCGGGCCAGGTGGCCGTCGTCACCGGCCAGGCGCTTGCCGTTGACGGCGGAAACTCGATTGCCGAGCAACCGACGCCCCCTGGCCGCGTGTCGTTCACCGATGGGGACTCCCTCTCCCCCTAGCGTGTGAGCGACCGGGCCAGGTATGAGATGGCCCGGTCGATGTTGTCCGAGGGCAATGGGGGGAGCGATGCACGGGTATCGGCCGGGCTCGCAGCCGGGCCGCCTCACCCGTTCGGATGGTCTTTCCAGCATTCCTGTGGCCGCTGACCAGGGGTCACCTACAGTGAAGCGAGCGTCGCGACCCCGCGACGCCGCGCCGGGGAGCGCACCCGTCGGCCGCATTGGCCGCGCCCGAGGGAGTGCCCACAAACACCGTCACGTCCTGCGACCCCTCACCGCAGGGCGTGACGGCCCCCCGGGCCGCGCCCCCGAGCACTCAGCGCAGCAGCTGGCGGCTGATGACCAGCCGCTGGATCTGGTTGGTCCCCTCGAAGATCTGGGTCACCTTCGCCTCCCGCATGAAGCGCTCAACCGGGAAGTCCTCGGTGTACCCAGCCCCGCCGAGCACCTGCACCGCATCCGTGGTCACCCGCATCGCGGCATCCGTGGCGGTGAGTTTGGCGACCGCGGCCTCGGTGGTGATCGGGCGGCCGGCATCCTTGAGCCGCGCCGCATGCAGGTAGGTCGCCCGCGCGCTGGCCACGGCAGCCGCCATATCGGCGAGCAGGAAGGCCAGGCCTTGGTGTTCGATGATGGCCCGCCCGAACTGTTGGCGTTGCGCTGCATACTCGGTCGCGACATCGAGAGCCGACTGGGCGAGACCGGTCGCCGCTGCCGCGATGCCGAGTCGCCCGGCATCCAGGGCCGCGAGCGCCAGGGACATGCCCGCGCCCTCCGCCCCGATCCTGCGCTCGGCGCTCACCTCGACGTCATCGAGGATGACCTCCCCGACGGTGTCCCCGTTGAGCCCCATGGTGCGCTCGGGAGCCCCGAAGCTCAGCCCAGGGGATTCGGCCGGCACGAGGAAGCAGGACAGCCCCCGGCCACCCTCGTCGCTCGTGCGCGCAAAGACCGTGTAGGACGTGGCGTGCCCGGCGTGGCTGATCCACGCCTTACGTCCCTTGATCCGGTATGCCGAGTCGGTGCCCTCACCGCGCGTCGCCCGGGTCGCCCTCGTCGCCCGGGTCGCCCTCGTCGCCCGGGTCGTCATGGAGGCGATGTCGGATCCCGCCTGCTGCTCGGAGAGGCAGTAGGCGCCGAGCGCTCGACCCGAGAGCAGGTCGGGGAGGTACCGTTCCTTCTGCTCTGGGCTGCCGTGGCTGAGCAGCGGGAAGATCGCCAGGGTATGCACGGACACCCCGACGGCGACGCTCATCCAGGTCCGGCCGAGCTCCTCGATGACCTGCAGGTAGGTTTCGTAGGGCTGTCCGCCGCCGCCATACTCCTCCGGTTGTGGCAAGGTGAGCAGACCTGCCTCCCCGAGGACCGCATAGACCTCGGCCGGGAAGTGCGCCCCGGTGCGGGCGGCGCGCTCGGCCATATCGACCCGGGGAGCGAGTTCTTTGGCGCAGATCTCCCGGGTCAGTTCGAGCACCTCGGCGCCCTCGTCGTTGGGGAAGAGCCGCTGAACCATGACCATGGTCTCGACCCTATCGCCGCCTCAGCGGGCGTACGTGGTCACCTCGTTCGCCTTGACCGTGGCCCAGACCCTGCTGCCGGGCCGCAACCGCATGCTCGTCAGGGAGTCGACGGTGATGTCCGACACCAGATCCAGGGGGCCGACCAGGCGCACCCGGGCTGTCTGACCGGTGAGGTCGATGCTGTTTACCACGCACGGCCAGGTGTTGCGCGGCGACCCCCGCGGGGACTCGGGATAGAGGGCCACGGCGGACGGGGCGAAAGCCACCCACGTCGGTCCCTGCGGCCCGCTTCGGGTCACCACGCTCGGCCCTCCCTCGATCGTCGTCCGGTCGGCTTCGGTCGTCGCGGCATACAGGTTGAGCCCGGCCACTTCGGCGACATACGGGTCGCGGGGGTGGCGGACGATGTCCGCCGGAGGTCCTTCCTGCACGAGGTTGCCGCCCCGGAGGAAGACGAGATGATCTGCCAGAGTGAGGGCATCGAGCGGGTCATGAGTGACCAGGACGGTGACCCCGGAGTAGCTGCGGAGTCGCTCGCCCAGGACCTGGCGGACCAGTGGCCGGCTCTCCGGGTCCAGCGCCGACAACGGCTCGTCGAGGAGGAGCACGTCTGGGTCGGTGGCCAGTGCCCGAGCGAGGGCCACCCGCTGCGCCTGACCGTGCGACAACGCCCGGGGCTTCCGGCTGGCCAGGTCCACCATCGAGAGCAGGGTGAGTTCGCGCGAGGCCCGCGCGCGCGCCTCGGCCCGTGACTGGCCGCGTGCTCGTGGACCGAAGGCGACGTTGTCGAGCGCACTCAGGTGCGGGAAGAGCAGGTGCTCGGCCGCGAGTACGCCGCACGCCCTGTCGTGCGGCGGGAGCTGGTGGCCCGGTTCGGCCCAGGTCCGCTCGGCCACAGTCACCCTCCCGTCGGACAAGGGGACGAGCCCGGAAATCGTGTGCAGCAAGGTCGTCTTACCCGATCCGTTCGGTCCGAGGACGGCAACGACCTCTCCTGGACCGGCGCACAGGGTGACGTCGAGGTGGAAGGACCCGCGGGAGGCCTGCACGTGGGCGACCAGGCTCACCTCAGCCATCTCCCTCGGAGGGCGGCGAGGATGCCGACCGATAGCACGAGCATGACGAGACTGAGCGTCACGGCGGCCTGGGGACTCTCCTGGAGCGCCACATAGACAGCCAGAGGTGCGGTCTGGGTGGTTCCGGAGAAGTTGCCCGCGAAGGTGATCGTCGCGCCGAATTCACCAAGGGCCCGGGCCCAGGCGAGGACCGCCCCGGCGACAACCCCCGGAGCGGCGAGCGGGACCCCGACGCGGAAGAACACTCGGGTCGGCGAGGCGCCGAGGGTGCTGGCGACCTCAAGCAGGCGAGGGTCAGCCCCACGCAGCGCTCCCTCGACGGCAAGCACATAGAAGGGCATCGAGACGAAGAGTTGGGCGAGCACGACGGCATACGGGGTGAAGGGAAGCCGCAGGCCGGTCGCCGCCTCAAGTGGTCCCCCGACGAACCCGTGTCGGCCATAGATCAGGAGAAGAGCGACGCCGCCCACGACGGGAGGAAGGACGACGGGCACGGTGACCAGGGAACGGATCCAGCCGGCGGTGCGGTCGGGGGCGCGGGCGATGACCCAGGCGAGCGGCGTGCCGAACAGCATCGACAGGGCCACCGTCACCGCCGTCGTGACCAGACTGAGCCGGATAGCGGGCCACAAGGTGGGGCTGGCGAGGTGTTCTCCCAGGCGCGTCCATTCCATCCGGCTGAAGAGGCCGACGAGCGGCAGCACGATGAGGAGGAACGCAACTGTCGCGGGTAGGAGGAGCAGGCCACCCGTGCGGTGGAGCACCGCTTGCCGGCGTGGGCTCGCGGTCATGGGGGTGAGAATCCGGCTCGGGTCAGGGCCGCGCGGGCGTCGGGTCCGTGCAGGTAGGTCGCCAAGGCCGCCGCGGCCGGTGTTGTGGTGAGTTGGACCAGCGGGTAGGCGAGCCGCACGTTGAGCGCGGCGGGGATGTCGATCCCCGTGACCGAGCCCCTCGAACCGACGACGTCGGAGTGGTACACCAGGGCAGCATCGGCCTCCCCGAGGCTCACCTTGGCCAGGGTGGCTTTGACGTCCACCTCACGGGAAACGACATGGGGGGTGACCTTGGCCCGGGCCAGGATGGTGTCGGCCGCGGCTCCGCAGGGCACCGTCGTCGCGCAGAGGACGACATCGAGGGTCGGGTCGGCGAGCCCCGCCAGACCCGTGATCGCATGGGGGTTTCCCGACTGGGTCGCGATGGCCAGGACGTTGTGGGCGACCGTCGTCCGGGCCGCCCCACGGTAGTTCTCGGGAAGGCGGTCGAGGACGGTCGTCCCGGCGGTGAGGAGGAGGTCGGCGGATGCGCCTTCGGTGACCTGTTGGGCCAGGGTCGAGCTGGCGCCGAAGGACAGCCGTATTGTGACGCCGGGATGACTCGCCTCATAGGTTCGGGCGAGCTCGGTGAGCGGCTTGGTCAGTGAGGAGGCGGCGAAGACGGTGACCGTGGCCGTTGGGGTTGGCGGGCTCTGGGCCGGCGCAGCGGAGCAACCAGCAAGGAGAGCGGTTGTCGCGAGCGCCGCGAGCCATCTCATCGCGGCACCCCGACGACCACGTTGGTCGACTTGATGCTCGCGATCGCCACCGACCCGACCTCGAGGCCGAGGTCGTCGACGGCTTCGCGGGACATGAGCGAGACGATCCGGAAGGGACCGCACTGCAACTCCACCTGGGCCATGACGGTGTCCTTGACGATGCGGGTCACTAGGCCGCGCATCCGGTTGCGCGCGGACTCCTCGGCGATCGGGCCGGGCGCTGCCGGTCGGGCGATCTCCTGGGCGAGGGCGGCGACCTCGGCGCCGTCGACCGTCGTCGGGGAGGTGCCGGTGGCCTTGAGTCGACCGTTCTCCAGGAGGCGCCGAACCGTGTCGGGGGAGACCCCCAGGAGCTCAGCAGCGTCCGAAACCCGCAGTTGCGTCACGAAAGACGAGGATATGCCGCATCTGCGTCATACGGCAAGGAGTCGGTGGCCCGCACCACCCGTACCGCCCGCACCACCCGCGCGGGCCGGGCTTGGGGTCGGAATCCCCGTCTTGGGGTGCCTTACAGGGGGCCCCAACCCCCACGAACCGGCATGGGGCGGGAAAGTCGGGGCGGAAGCTCAGGTGGGCGGGGAATCCCGCGGGGGCCACGGAACGAGGGTCGGCAGTTTCGCGCTCAGGTGGTCCCCCGAGGAGGTGCCCTGGACCCGGCGCTGAACCCACGGGGCCGCATGGGTGCGGACCCAGCGCAGGTGCTCGCGCAGCTCGTCGCGCCGCAACGCCCGCTCTGCCGGGGGGAGCGGGGCCCGCCAGGCGTCGTCGAGCACCTCCGGGGTATGCCGTCCGAGCGCCTCGAGCGCGGCGAGGGCCACCCGGCGGTGGCCCTGCGTGGACAGGTGGATCCGGTCCTCGCTCCACATCCGCCAGTCCCGGATCGCTTCGAGCCCCCACAGGTTGAGCACGTGAGCGCCGTGCCGCTGGGCGATGGAGAAGATGTTCGCCGTGTGAATGGCGTGCCGTGGCCGCAGCGGCTTGAAGAGCCCGGAGTCGCGGGTGTCGGTAGGGGTCGCCATGAGCACGTCGGCGCCGGTCGTTCGGATCCGGGACACCGCCTCATCCAGGCTTGCCGCGATGGCGTCGAGATCGACGCTGGGCCGAAGGATGTCGTTCCCCCCGCCGACGACCGAGACCAGGTCTGGGCCCATCGCCAGGGCGGCCTGCAGCTGTGCTCCCACGACGTCGGAGAGTGTGCGACCCCGCACCGCGAGATTGGCGTACTTGAATTCGGCGCCCGCGTCTGCGGCGAGCCGGGACAGGGCGGTCGCGAGCCGGTCCGCCCAGCCGAGGTAACTCCCCGGGCGGGTGGGGTCCGGGTCGCTCATCCCCTCGGTGAAGGAGTCGCCGATGGCGACGTACCGCTGCCACGTGGTCACGCCAGGCTCCAGTCGACCGGGTCCGCGCCCTGGGCCACGAGAGCCGCGTTCGCCCGACTGAACGGCCGGGACCCAAAGAATCCGGAGTGTGCGGACAGCGGACTCGGGTGTGCGGACTCGATCCGCGCAACGGACCCGAGCCGGGGGGCCAGGGAACGGGCGTCCCGACCCCAAAGGATGGCCACGAGCGGGCCGCCTCGGGCGACCAAGGCATCGATGGCGCACTCGGTGACCTCCTCCCACCCTCGCCCGCGATGGCTGCCGGCCGCCCCAGGGGTCACCGTGAGGACTCGGTTGAGCAGCAGCACGCCTCGCTCGGCCCACGGGGAGAGGTCCCCGGTGCTCGGTGCGGGGATGCCGAGATCGGTCACCAGCTCGCGATAGATGTTGGCCAAAGACCTCGGCAGTGGTCGGGTCTGCGGGGAGACCGCGAAGGACAGTCCGACCGCGTGACCCGGTGTGGGGTACGGATCCTGTCCGACGATGAGGACACGCACGGCGGGCAGCGGCGCGGCGAACGCCCGCAGCACCAGCGGGCCCGCGGGCAGATATCCCCGGCCGGCGGCGACTTCGGAACGCAGGAACTCCCCGAGTTCGGCGACCCGACCCGCGACCGGGCCCAGGGCCTGTGCCCATGAGGAATGCACCAGTTCGGCCAGTGGACGCGCAGACACGGCCACAGGATAGGCCCAGGGTAGTCGCGCGCCGCCGCCGGACCGGCCAGACTACGAGGGTGACCTTCAATCTTGACCAGGCTCTCCTGCAGATCGTCGCGGACCTCTCGTACCGCTACGAGGACTCCGTGAGTCGGGAGGACGTGCGGCGCATCGTCGACGACGCCCGCGCCGAGCTCGAGTCCACGAGCCGACACCCGGAATTTCTCGCCGTCCTCATCGCCAAGCAGGCCCGCGATGCCCTGTCCCACCACGACGTCCCCGCCGGGGACCCGCAGGGCACCCCGGCCCATCCCGGACGTCATCTTCCTCTGTGAGCACAACTCCGCCCGCTCCCAGATGGCCGCGGCCTTCGCCGATCACCTCGCCCACGGGCACATCCATGTGCGGGCCGCCGGGGCCCACAACCTCGGCTTCGTCAACCCGCTCGTCGAGCGCGCCATGAAAGAGAAGGGCATCACGCTGCACAAGCCCTTCCGCCGCGGCCACATCGACGAGAACCCGGTCCATGTCGCCGATGTCGTCGTCGAGATCGGCGACGGGCTGCCCGACCTGCCCGCCAAGGCCCACCACCACTGGGTGGTCCGGGACCCGCATGGCCAACCTCTCGATGTCGTCCGCGAGGTTCGCGACGAGATCGAGCAGCTCGTCCGCAACCTCCTCGACACCCTCGGCGTGCCGGTGTCCGAGTGAGGTCTGCCGGTCCCCGCTGGTCCACGGTCCTCTTCGATCTCGACGGGACCCTTGCCGACACCATCCCGCTCATCGTCGCCTCCTATCAGCACGCCTTCCGCACTGTGCTGGGACAGGAGGTGCCCGAGGAGCAGGCCCGCGCCTGGATCGGACGCCCGCTGCTCCCGGCTCTCTTGGAGGCTTCCCCCGAGCACGGGCACGCCCTCGATGCCGAGTACCGCCGATGGAACCTCGCGCACACCGCCGACCTCATCCGCCGGTATGACGGCATCCCCGAGCTGCTCGAGGCCCTGGCCGCCGAGGGCACCCGTTCCGCGGTCGCGACCTCCAAGCGCCGCGAGACGGCCCGGCTCGCCCTGAGCGGAGTGGGTATCGAGCACCTCATCGACGTCGCCGCGGCGCTCGAAGACACCACGAAGCACAAGCCGGACCCCGAGCCGCTGCTGCACGCGGCCGCCGTGCTCCAGGTCGCTCCGGCCGACTGCGTGTACGTCGGTGACGCCGTCGTCGACATGGAGGCCGCCCGGGCGGCCGGTATGGCGGCCGTGGCAGTGACCTGGGGGGCGGGCGAGCGGCCGGCGCTCGAGGCCGCTAGGCCCGACGCGCTCTGCACGACGATCGGTGAGCTCACGGCATACCTGCTCCCCCAAGACGGGTCTCGCACCGAGGCGGCCGACGCGAAGCACCCCTAGACTCGCGCACGTGAACGCGAGTCGATATCAGCGCAACCAGCACGTCGACCTCGACGCCCTGCAAAAGGCCGTCCTCGACTACGTCCACGAGCGGGTCGTCCTCTCCCCACCGCTGGACGGGCCCTTGAGCGAGGAGGAACTGCGCAGCATCGTCGGCCGCACGATCACGACCCAGGGCGTCGGCCCGGTCGAGGCGATGCGGGTGTTCGCCGAGGACCTCGCCCCGGCCTGCCTCTCCGCGGACCACCCGCGCTACCTCTCCTTCATTCCGTGCGCTCCCTCCGATGCCGCCGTCATGTTCGACCTTGTCGTCGGCGCCTCGACGATCTATGCGGGGTCCTGGCTCGAGGGGGCAGGGGCGGTCTATGCGGAGAACGAGGCCTTGCGCTGGATCGCCGACCTCGTCGGGATGCCGGCGTCGGCCGGTGGCGTCTTCGTCCCCGGCGGGACGATCGGCAACCTCAGCGCCCTGGTCGCTGCCCGGCATACCGCCCGGGAGAACGCACCCGCGGGGGTCCGGCCGAACAAGGTGGCGGCGACCTTCGGGGCGCATTCCTCGATCAAGTCGGCGTGCGAGGTCATGGACGCTGATTTCGTCGGCGTGGCCACCGACGAACACGGCCGGATGAGCGGCGAGGCCCTGCGCGCGGTGCTCGCCGAGAGCCCGGGGGAGTTCTTCTGCGTCGTGGCGACCTCGGGGACGACGAACTTCGGCATCGTCGACAACCTCGCCGTGGTCGCCCAGGTCTGCCGGGAGTTCGGGGTCTGGTTCCACGTCGACGGCGCGTACGGCGGCGCCGGTCTCGCGGCGCCCTCGGTGCGCCACCTGTATGCCGGGATCGAGGAGTGCGACTCCTTTATCGTCGACCCCCACAAATGGCTGTTCGCACCGTACGACTGTTGCGCGCTGCTCTATCGTCGCCCCGAGCTGGCCCGAGCGGCACACACCCAGCGGGCCGGGTACCTCGACGTCTTGACCGATGCCCCGGAGTGGAACCCCGCGGACTACTCCGTGGGGCTCTCCCGGCGAGCGCGCGGCCTTCCGCTCTGGTTCAGCCTCGTCGTCAACGGCACCGACGCCTACACCGCGGCCCTGGAGCAGACCCTGGAGGTGGCCGCGTACGCCGAGGCCGAGGTCGCCCGTCGGCCGGAGTTCGAACTCGTCCGTGGGCGCGACCTCACCGTCATCGTCTTCCGCCGGCTGGGCTGGGCGGCAGCGGACTATCACGCCTGGTCGGACAAGGTCATGGAGGAGGAGTTCGCCTTCGTCGTCCCGACCACCCACGACGGTGAGACCCTGGCTCGGTTCGCCATCGTCAATCCGATGACAACCCTCGAGGACATTGCCGGCATCCTCGACTCGATGGCCGCGTTCGCGCCGGCGCATGCGTGACTCCTGGGACGGGTGCGGCGCCTGAGCACATCGGCTCAGGGAAGGTCCAGCCGACACGCCGTCGAGCCCTCCGCGGGGAATGACAGCGGTGTGATTCACGGTCTACAGTGGGGGCAGTCCGCCGTCCGAGTACACCGAGGGGTTTCGTTTCGTGAACGCCGTCCGCCAGGAGATCGTCACCCTCGCCGAGGGCCTGTCCGAACGCGACCGGGAGATCATCGACTTCGAACGGCAGTGGTGGAAGTACGCCGGCTCCAAGGAGACGGCCATCAAGGAGCTTTCAGCCCTCTCCTCGACCCGCTACTACCAGGTCCTCAACGCCCTCATCGACGACCCCGCGGCCATCGCCTACGACCCCATGCTCATGAAGCGGCTCGCCCGGATGCGCGCGAGCCGGCAGCGGGTGCGCTCGGCCCGGCGCCTGGGCGTCACTGTCTGAGCCGCCCGCACCCGAACACGCGTATGCCGTGTGCGCGCGGTGCGCACACGGCATACGCGTGGGGTGAGGTCCGAGCGGTTCAGTTCGCGTCGGGGTCCGGGAAGTCCACCGGCCAGCCCTTGGCGGTGAGCCGGTCGCGAACCCGGGCCAGGTCGGCCTCGATCGCTTCGGTGTGGGTGAGGTCGGTGATCGCGGCGGCAATGTCGTCCGCACTGGCCGGGGCGATCGTCCCCCGGCGCAGGGCCTTGGCGACCTTCTTGACCTCGCCTCGGGTGAGGCGACGGTTGAGCAGGGCGATCAGCGGCACGTAGTCGTGTTCCGGAACCCCTGTCGGGTAGCCCTCGCGAAGCCAGGAGACGATCCGACCGAGGTAGGAACCCTCTTCAGTATCGTCGTCCTCGTCCTCGTCGCTGAGGGCACTGAGCGGCCACCCGCCCATGACGAGCTGCGCTGCGACCCGCCGCAGGTCGAGCTGGGACGGTGGAGTGCTGGGCGTGCTGGCGGCGGCCGCATCTGCGGCGGTCACCGTGCCGTTGGCCACGAGGTGGAGGACCACCTGCATCGCTCGACCGGAGCCGAGTCGTTGGCGAAGGATCGACAGGAGCGCGGCCGCGTCCGTTGACGGGACGCCCTCGCCGTACGCCTCAGTGACCCAGCCGATGACCTGGCTGTTGGAGTCGACCATGAGATACCTGTGCTCCTTACTTCTTCTTCTTCGGGACGAGCTCGACCCAGGGGAAGTCGCCACCGAACTGGACGACCTTGCCCAGGCCGGAGCCCAGGATGATGAGGATGCCGAGCGCGACGGCGATGACGATGACGAGCATGAGCAGGGTCATCAGCGCCCTGCCAAGCCCGGTCGTGTGCATCTGGGTGTCGCCGTCGGCGCCAACCGACTCCGTCGAGCCGACCGAGAGCAGGCGGATCGCGAGGGCGTAGATGACCGGCATACCGGCGCCGAAGATGAGCCCGGCGGACAGGACGCTCCACGCGCCCTTGAGGGCGAGATTGATGGTGTTCACGTCAGGCTCCGATCAGTGGCTCGAAGTGGGCGGAGTGGGCGAGGTGGCCGGGGCCAGGTCCTCGTGATCGCGCAGGGGTACCTCGTGGGTGCCCACTTCGTCGGGTTCGTGCTGCTCGAGGATGTCCTGCGGCCGGTCCCATTCGTCGGTGACGTTGGAGTGGTCGACCTTGGCCTGTTGGCTGCGCACGTACATGTAGCCGGAGGCGGAGCACAGCAGAAGGAAGACCACGATGGCGCCGAAGGCGCCGCCGATGCCGTGCCCGATCCAGTACATGATGGCCCCGACGAGGCCGGCGAGCGGGAAGGTCGTCGCCCAGGCGGTGACCATGCGGCCGGCGGTGTTCCACCGCACGTGCGTGCCTCGACCGAGACCGCCACCGAGGACCGAGCCGGTCGCCACATGCGTCGTGGACAGCGCGAACCCGAGGTGCGAGGCGGCCATGAGCACCGCCGCGGTCGAGCCGTCGGAGGCCATCCCCTGCCGTGGGGTGATGTCGACCAGGCCCTTGCCGAGGGTGCGGATGATCCGCCAGCCCCCGAGGTAGGTACCCAGCGCGATGGCGAAGGCCGCGGAGACCTTGACCCACACCGGGACCGCGTGGGTGTCGCTCCAGTGGCCGCTGGCGAGCAGGGCGAGGGTCATCACCCCCATGGTCTTCTGGGCATCGTTCGTGCCGTGGGCGAGCGAGACCAGCGAGGCGCTGCCGATCTGACCCCAGCGGAAGTGGCGGTCATTGAGCTTGTGCGCGATCCCGTTGGTGATCTTGTGCACGAGCCAACAACCGAGGAAGGCCACGCTCAGGGCGATGATCGGCGAGAGGAAGCTCGGGAGCAGGATCTTGCCGATGATGCCGTCGAGCTTGGTGCCGTCACCGTTCCACTTCGCGCCGCTCCAGCCCAGGGCCGCGACGGCCGCCCCGGTGAGACCACCGAGAAGGGCGTGTGAGCTCGAGCTGGGCAGGCCGAGAAGCCAGGTGAACAGGTTCCAGATGATGCCGCCGACGAGACCGCCGAGGACGATGAAGAGGAGTTGTTGGCCGCCGTTGGCGGCAAGCGCATCGATGGGCGAACCATCTTTGTTCTGGATCTTCACGACGGCGTTCGACACGGTGAGCGCCACCTCGACGGAGAGGAACGCTCCGACGAGGTTGAGGACGGCGGAGAGCGCGACCGCGGCCTTGGGCTTGAGGGCCCCGGTCGAGATCGACGCCGCCATGGCGTTCGCGGTGTCGTGGAATCCGTTCGTGAAGTCGAAGGCCAGTGCGGTGACGATGACCAGCACGAGAGTCAGGGTTGCAGCATCCACGGCGAAAGTGTGTCGCCCGCCATCTCCCGGACACCAGACAGAGGGGTCACCGAAAGGGTTTGTTCATCTTCCGTTCACCTTTCCCCATCGCCGAGGCAGGAAGAGCCGGCGGCGGCACCCGTATGCCGTGACCTCGCGTTTGCACTCTCGGGGGGCGAGTGCCAATAATGGCGTTAGCACTCTCGTCCCGAGAGTGACAGATCCGACCGGCCCGGTGAGGGTGGGTGGCCCCGGCGACGTGAGCCGACGGCATACCGACTCGTCCGTCGCGGGCACCAGCCGGTCCCACCTTCGAACGCCCAGAGGAACCCACCCAATGGCCAAGATGATCGCCTTTGATGAAGAGGCTCGCCGCGGTCTCGAGCGGGGGATGAACACCCTCGCCGACGCCGTCAAGGTGACCCTCGGCCCCAAGGGCCGCAACGTCGTGCTCGAGAAGAAGTGGGGTGCGCCGACGATCACCAACGACGGTGTCTCCATCGCCAAGGAGATCGAGCTCGACGACCCCTACGAGAAGATTGGCGCCGAGCTCGTCAAGGAGGTCGCCAAGAAGACCGACGACGTCGCCGGTGACGGCACGACGACGGCCACCGTGCTCGCCCAGGCGCTCGTGCGCGAGGGTCTGCGCAACGTCGCCGCCGGTGCCAACCCGATGGCCCTCAAGCGCGGCATCGAGAAGGCCGTCGAGGCCGTGTCGAACGCCCTGCTCGCCGGTGCCAAGGACGTCGAGACCAGGGAGCAGATCGCTGCCACCGCCTCGATCTCCGCCGCGGACCCCCAGATCGGCGACATGATCGCCGAGGCCATGGACAAGGTCGGCAAGGAAGGCGTCATCACCGTCGAGGAGTCCAACACCTTCGGCCTCGAGCTCGAGCTCACCGAAGGCATGCGGTTCGACAAGGGCTACATCAGCCACTACTTCGTCACCGACGCCGAGCGCATGGAAGCCGTGCTCGAGGACCCCTACATCCTCATCGCCAACTCCAAGATCGGCTCGATCAAGGACCTGCTGCCGCTCCTGGAGAAGGTCATGCAGTCCGGCAAGCCGCTGCTCATCATCTCCGAGGACGTCGAGGGCGAGGCACTCTCCACGCTGGTCGTCAACAAGATCCGCGGCACCTTCAAGTCGATCGCCGTCAAGGCCCCCGGCTTCGGCGACCGTCGCAAGGCCATGCTCGGTGACATCGCCATCCTCACCGGCGGCCAGGTCATCTCCGAGGAGGTCGGCCTCAAGCTCGACACCGCGGACCTCGACCTGCTCGGCAAGGCCCGCAAGGTCGTCGTCAGCAAGGACGAGACCACCATCGTCGAGGGTGCCGGTGACCAGGACCAGATCTCCGGTCGGGTGAACCAGATCCGCGCCGAGATCGAGAAGACGGACTCCGACTACGACCGCGAGAAGCTCCAGGAGCGGCTCGCCAAGCTCGCCGGCGGCGTCGCCGTCATCAAGGCGGGCGCGGCCACCGAGGTCGAGCTCAAGGAGCGCAAGCACCGCATCGAGGACGCCGTCCGCAACGCCAAGGCGGCCGTCGAGGAGGGCATCGTCGCCGGTGGTGGCGTGGCCCTCATCCAGGCCGGCAAGGTGGCCTTCGCCGAGCTCTCACTCGAGGGCGAGGAGGCCGTCGGAGCCAACATCGTCCGGGTGGCCATCGAGGCCCCGCTCAAGCAGATCGCCATCAACGCCGGTCTCGAGGGCGGAGTCGTCGCCGAGAAGGTCTCCCACATGGAGCCCGGTTTCGGCCTCAACGCGGCCACCGGCGAGTACGTCGACCTCATCAAGGCCGGGATCATCGACCCCGCCAAGGTGACCCGGTCGGCCCTGCAGAACGCCGCCTCCATTGCGGCGCTCTTCCTCACCACCGAGGCCGTCATCGCCGATAAGCCGGAAAAGGCCGCACCGGCCATGCCCGGTGGTGGCGACGACATGGGAGGCATGGGCTTCTGAGCCCGCGCGCCCGTCACCTCTCCTTCAGGTGGCATCGAAGGGCCGGTATGCCGTCACGGCATACCGGCCCTTCGCCGTCCCGCGGACGCTGCGCGAAGGGTTCAGTTTGTTGAGTTAGCCTGCACCATGCCCGCGACCGCCCCCAGCCACCACAGCACCCTCGCCGAGCCCGCTCCCGCCGCCGCGGTGGAGTCGGTGACCAAGGTCTACGGTTCCGGTGAGATGCAGGTCCACGCCCTGCGCGAGGTCTCGCTCGACATCGCTGCCGGGGAGTTCACCGCGATCATGGGACCGTCGGGGTCGGGCAAGTCGACCCTCATGCACTGTGCCGCCGGGCTCGACTCGGTGACCTCCGGACGGATCCGGATCGGCGACACCGAGATCACCGCGCTCAAGGAACGAGCGCTGACCGAGCTGCGCCGGGACCGGATCGGCTTCGTGTTTCAGGCCTTCAACCTCGTGCCGACGCTCAACGCCGAGGAGAACATCCTGCTGCCGCTGGCCATCGCCGGTCGGCGGCCGGACCCGGCGTGGTTCGACGAGGTCATCGACACCGTCGGGCTACGGGATCGGCTCACGCACCGCCCCGGCGAACTCTCCGGCGGCCAACAGCAGCGGGTCGCCTGCGCCCGCGCCCTGGTTTCCCGGCCGGACATCGTCTTCGCCGACGAACCGACCGGCAACCTCGACTCGACCTCCGGGGCCGAGGTCCTCGGCTTCCTCCGCAAGGTCGTCGATACCCACACGCAGACCGTTGTCATGGTGACCCACGACCCGGTCGCGGCGAGCTGGACCGACCGGGTCGTCTTCCTCGCCGACGGCCGCATCGTCGACGAGCTCCGCGACCCGACCACGGAGAGCGTGCTGGCCCGGATGCGCCAGCTCGACCCGCGTCTGGCGGTCTGAGCCGGTGTTTCGCTCCAGTCTGAAGAGCCTGCTCGCGCGCCGGGTCCGGCTCATCCTCAGCGCGGTCTCGATCGTTTTCGGGGTGGCGTTCGTCACCGGGTCCTTCGTGTTCACCGACACCCTTGAGCGCGCCTTCCAGGGCCTCTCTTCGGGGGCATTCGGTGATGTCGTCGTCCGAGCCGACGCCCGGGCCGCCGCCGAGGCCGGCGGTGGCGGTGGGGCCGGCGATGGGTCCGGGGGCGGTGGCAGCGGTGGCGGACAGGGAGGGGACGGCGGCGGCGGCGGCGCCAACGCGGCGAACCTCACCGTCCCGGCTACGGTCTTGGGCTCCATGGCCGGCCTCCCGGGGGCTGCGCGCGCGGACGGTCGGATCGTCAACTACGGGACCTTCGTGGTCGGACGGGACGGCAAGATCGTCGGCGGCAAGGGGGCCCCGGGTATCGCCATCGATTACTCGACCGCGCCGGCCTCGGGTGGCGTGGAGTTCGGCACCGTGCGGCTCGGGCGCTGGCCGAGCGCCGCCGACGAGGTCGTGCTCGATGTCGCCACAGCGGAGCGGGCCGGCTACGTCATCGGCGAGAAGGTCCCGCTCATCACGGCCGGTCAACGCGCCCGGGTCGAGGCTCGACTCGTCGGCACGGCAACCTTTGGTGGCGGTGGGCTCATCGGAGCCAGCCTCGTCGTCGTGGACAAGGACTGGGCTCAGGCGCTCTTCCAGGGCGGCCGAGACGTCTACAACGCGATCTGGGTGACGGCAACTCCCGGCGTGAGCCAGGCTCAGCTCAAACAAGCAGCCATCGCAGCGCTGCCGGCCCAGGGATATGTCGTCGAGACCGGCGAGGAGTCCGCCGCCCGCGCGGCGAACCGGATCGCCACGATCATCGGTTTCATCAATGACATCCTGCTCGTCTTCGCGGCGATCGCCCTCGTCGTCGGTGGGTTCATCATCGTCAACACCTTCGCGATCCTCGTGGCGCAGCGCAGCCGTGAACTTGCTCTGCTCCGCGCGCTCGGGGCCAGTCGCCGGCAGGTCACCTCGACGGTCCTCATCGAGGCTCTCGTTGTCGCCGTCCTGGGGTCCGCTGCCGGGCTTGGCCTCGGCGTTCTCCTCGCCCTGGGCATCAAGGCCGTGTTCAGCCGGGCCGGAATCGACCTCTCCGAGACGGCCCTGGTCTTCCTTCCACGCACCCCGATCGCCGCATTCGCCGTGGGTCTGATCGTCACCCTGGTCTCGGCGTATCTCCCGGCCCGGCGGGCCGGCAGGATTCCGCCGGTGGCGGCCATGCGGGACGACGTTGCGCTTGCCGAGGGGGGTCTTCGCTGGCGGCTCGCCGTGGGCGTCCTGCTCCTGCTCACCGGCGGCGGGCTCGCCGGGTACGCACTTCTGGCCGCCGATGACCGGCAGGCGACGATCCTCGGGGTCGGTGCGCTCCTGGTGCTCCTCGGCGCCGCCCTCACCAGCCCCGTTGTCGGTCGTCCGGTCATCGCCGGCCTGGGGCGGCTGTATCGGCGCTCCTCTGGAGCCGTCGGTCTGCTCGCCGACCAAAACACCCGACGCAACCCGCGCCGCACCGCCGCGACCGCGTCGGCCCTCATGATTGGGGTGGCCCTGGTCAGCATGATGTCCGTCCTCGGTGCCTCGATGAAGGCCACAGTCGACCAGGCCATCTCTCGCGACGTCATCGCCGACTTCGTCATCGCAAGCGCGGTCGGCAACGTGCCGTTCTCCCCGAGCATCGCGACCTCCATCGCCGACATCGACGGGGTCCAGAGCGTGACCCGGGTGCGGTCGGCGTCGATGACGGTCAACGGCGAGCGCAAGACCGTCCTCGGCCTGGACACCGCGACCTTCCCTGAGGTCGCCCGGACCCGCCTGCAGGTGGGCCGTTGGTCCGATCTCACGCCACAGGCCATCGCCATCTCGAGCGAGATGTCCGAGTCGGCGAACATGCCGCTCGGGTCCGCGTGGGACGTCGTCTACGCCGGTCAGAAGACCCGGCTCACGATCACCGTGGTCTATCTCAAGGACGCGGTCGTGACCTCCGACTACGTCCTCAGCCTCGGCGGCTTCGATGCCCTCGGTGTGCCACCCTCGGAGCGGGCCCTGTATGTCGTGGCCGCACCCGGCGCTGACAAGGTCGCCGTGCAGCGCTCCGCCGATCGGGTGCTCGTGGACCTGCCGACGGTGACCGCGCAGAACCAGACCCAGCTCGCCGATGCCCAGCACGCCCAGATCGACCGGCTGCTCTCGATCGTCTACGCGCTTCTCGGGCTCGCCGTCATCATCGCGATCCTCGGCATCGTCAACACGCTCGCGCTCAGTGTGGTCGAACGCACCCGCGAGCTCGGGCTGCTCCGGGCCGTGGGCATGGCGCGCACCCAGGTGCGCACCATGGTGCGTCTGGAGTCGGTGACCATCGCGGTTCTCGGTGCCGTCCTCGGCGTCGTCCTCGGCCTCGCCTTCGGGATCGCCATCCGCTCTTCGCTGCGTGAGGACGGCCTGGAGGTCCTGGCCATCCCGGGCTGGCAGCTCGCCTTCTTCGTCGTGGTGGCGGCGGCCGTGGGGGTGGCCGCGGCCGTCATCCCCGGCCGCCGGGCGGCCAAGGTCGACATCCTTCGGGCGATCGCCTCGGAGTAGCCGGCCGCGTCACCCGGCTCGGCCGCACCGGCGTCCTGATCAGGAGAACAGCCGCACCGCGGCCGCCTCGGTCTCCGCGTACTGCACCCCCGCGGCGGACAGCACTCGGCCCACGTCATCGAGGGCCTCGCGGACCTGGCGCTGCGCGGCCTGCCACTGGCCAACGACGCCCTGGAACTGGGCGGACGCGCTGCCGCTCCAGGCGTCCTGGAGAGCCGTGAGCCGGGACATCATGGCCCCGACCTGGGACTCGATATCACCGGAGATTCGGGCGATGTCACCGGCCGCGGCGCTGATCCGCTCGGTGTCGACCTGGAACTGAACGGCCATTTCAAGCCTCCTTCGGATGGGCCGTCGAGATGACAGCCGACTAGGGAGGAGCGTTGCACGATGGCGACGTCACCCCTCGAAGTTATCCACACCCCCCCTGGCGGCCTGTGGATAACGCGGGACGCCATACAGTGGCGAGGTGGCCATCTACGTCGACCGACCGCGGTGGTCGGCGCACGGCCGACTCTGGTCGCACCTGGTCAGCGACAACAGCGTGGCGGAGTTGCACGCCTTCGCCGCCGCAGCCGGCATCCCGCGCCGAGCCTTTGAGGGTGATCACTACGACGTCCCCGCCGAGCGCTACCACGCGCTGGTCGCGGCCGGCGCCCTTCCGATCGAGACCAGGCAGCTCCTGAGAATCCTCGTTGACAGCGGGCTACGGATGCGAAAACGTCACGGGGACAAGGGAATCGCTCGGATCAGCGGAGCCCAGGTGGCCCCCGGGCGCCTGGCCGATGTGGACCTGTTCCGCGCCCCGCACGAGGTTGCCGAAAGCCGAGTCTTCGCGGCGGTGGTCATCATCCGGGACTGCTTGGGGGACTTCGCGCTCGTGCGCAGCCGGCGCCGAGGGGAGTGGAACTTCCCCGGCGGTCGGCGTACGGCGGGGGAGGGAGTGCGCGAGGCGGCGGTGCGCGAGGTCGCTGAGGAGACCGGGCTGTGCCTGAGTGCGGACAGTCTCGTCCCCTATGGCTACGAGCGTTTCCTCACCCCGCCGGTGGACAACTTTCGGGCCGTGGGGGAGGACCTCCTGCAGATGTATGTCGCGACCCTCGCCGATCGCAGGCCCGCACTGTCCTCGGCATACCCGGACACCACCGACCGCCGCTGGGTGACCGCCTCCGAACTGCGGCACCTCTGCTCGGCCGCGTTCTGGTGGCCCGTCATCGAGCCGCTCCTCACCCCGGACCTGCCCACGGCAGGGTCGGCTCAGGAGTCCTGAGGCCCACCCGCCGCCGGGAGCCGCACGACGAAGGTCGCACCGCCGCCCGGGGTCTCCGCGACGCCGACCCGGCCGGAGTGTTGGGTGATGATCGCCGCGACGATGGCGAGCCCGAGACCGTTACCGCCACCCATGACCCGCCCCCGGGCCGGATCCGCCCGGTAGAAGCGTTCGAAGACCTTGGCCCGGGCCTGCGGCGGGACACCGTCACCGTGGTCGCGTACCTCGAGCACCCCCTCGCCGTCGTGCAAACCCACCGCGATCTCCACTGGCGTGCCCGCAGGTGTATGCCGCAGGGCGTTGGCGACGAGGTTGGTGACGACCTGACGGATCCGCGGCTCGGAGGCCAGGACAACGGTGGGCGTCACCGGTCCGCCGAGCCCGACCAAGCTGAAATGCCGGTCGGGCGCCCGGACCCGGGCATCGGCCACCGCATCCGCCGCGAGGACGGTCAGGTCGACCGGGGCCATCGGGGTTTCCGGCCCCTGGCCAAGGCGAGCCAGGGTGAGCAGATCCTCGACGAGCCCGCTCATCCGCTCGCTCTCGGACTCGATCCGCTCCATCGCCGAGGCCACCGCCTCGGGGTCACGCACGGCACCCTGCCGGTAGAGCTCGGCATACCCCCGGACCGTGGCCAGCGGGGTACGCAGCTCGTGCGAGGCATCGGTGACGAACTGCCGCATCCGCTCCTCGGAGGCCTCCCGGACCAGGAAGGAGGTCTCGATCTGGGCGAGCATCTCGTTGAGGCTGTGCGAAAGCGAGGCCACCTCGTCGTCCGCGGCCCGTACCGGGATCCGCCGGCTGAGGTCGCCCTTGGCGATCGCCGAGGCGGTGTCTTCGATCCGGGTCAGCGGACGGAAGGCGCGCTTCACGGCATACCAGCCAAGAAGCAGGGAGAGCGCAAGGACGGCCGCGCTGATCAACCCGGTTGTCACCAGGAGTTGCGTGGTGGTTCGCGAGACCGACTTCAGCGGGATGCCGACCGCCACGGTTGCCTGCCCGCCGGAGACCGAGCTGGCGATGATTCGCCACTGGGCCGTCGAGCCGACGGAGCGTACCGTGAACGGCTCACCCGAGCGGACCCGGGCGTCGCTCGGCAGCAGGACCGGCACGTCGGGTGCGTCGGTCTCGCCGGTGGGGGTCAGCGACACCCGGGTGTCGCTGCCGTCGGCCATCTGCAGGACGAAGGCGTACCCCGTCGGGACGACGCTCCGCTTGTCGAGGAGGTCCTGAATGGCTTGGGTGGCGACCGGACGAACGACGTTGCTCAATTCCGCGTCAACGCGGTCCAACAGGTCGGTGCGCATCAGGTATGCCGTCGTCAGCGAGGTCAGCACGAGGGCAGCGGTGAGCAGGCTGAGGACGATCGCGACCAGGCGGATCCGCAGCGGCATCGACTCGAGCCGCTTGATGACGTGTTCGGTGGGGCGGCGGGTCCCCGGGTGCTCCGATGGGGTGCTCATGAGGGGCTATGCCGGCGGGGGCAGCCGCAGCACATAGCCCACCCCGCGCTTGGTGTGGATGAGCGGCGGCAGGCCCTCGGAGTCGATCTTGCGGCGCAGGTAGGAAATGTAGGACTCGACGATGCCGGCCTCGCCGCGGAAGTCGTAGTCCCAGACGTGGTCGAGGATTTGGGCCTTGGAGAGCACCCGGTTGGGGTTGAGCAGCAGGTAGCGCAGCAGCTTGAACTCGGTCGGGCTGGTCTCGATGACCCGGCCGGCGCGCCGCACCTCGTGCGAGTCCTCGTCGAGGACGAGATCGGCGAAGCTCAGCACCGGGCGGTCCTCCGCGCCGCCGCGGGTGCGTCGCAGCACGGCCCGAATCCGGGCAACGACTTCCTCGAGGCTGAACGGCTTGGTCACGTAGTCGTCCCCGCCGACGGTGAGGCCGGTGATTTTGTCGTCCACCGAGTCTCGCGCGGTGACGAAGACGATGGGCAGGTGCCGCCCCCGTTCGCGGAGCCGACGAGTCACCTCGAAGCCGTCCATGTCGGGGAGCATGACGTCGAGCACACAGAGGTCGGGTTCGTGGGTGGTGGCGACCCGCAGGGCCTCGGCCCCGGACCCGGCGGTCGCGACGTCGAACCCCGCAAACTTCAGCGAAGTCGCGAGCAGTTCGCGAATGTTCGGCTCGTCCTCGACGACGAGTAACTTGGCCTCGGGGGTGGGAGAGCTCACCGAGCCAGTGTGTGGGTTTAGGCTGGGAGTTTGCTGGACGCTCGCCGAATGCCGGGGCAGGTCGCTCTCGGCCTCGTCCTCATGGCCTCGGGCGGCGCCCTCGTGATGGGTCGTCGGCCGCACAATCTTGGGCCCCGTCCTAGGATCGAGGTGTGAGTCGTATGGCGGGGCTGCCCGCGGTCCACCCGGTCGCCGGTCTGCCGGCAGCCGTGCGGATCTATGAGGTGGGCGCGCGGGACGGTCTGCAGAACGAATCGACGGTCGTCCCGGTGGCGGTCAAGGCCGAACTCGTCCGTCGGCTCTTTGCCGCCGGCCTCCCGGTGGTCGAAACGACCTCTTTCGTCAGCCCGCGCTGGGTCCCGCAACTGGCCGACGCCGAGGAGTTGCTCGCCGATCTCGGCGAGCTCGGCCGGTCCACGAACGCCCCGGTGCTCGTCCCCAACGTTCGCGGGCTCGACCGAGCGCTCGCTCTCGGCGTGCGCGCGATCGCCGTTTTCGGTAGCGCCACACAGACCTTTGCCCAGCGCAACCTCGGCCGTTCGGTGGCGGAGTCGCTGGCCATGTTCGAGCCCGTCGTGGAGCAGGCCCGCGAACAGGGGCTCTGGGTTCGAGCCTACGTCTCCATGTGCTTCGGTGATCCCTGGGAGGGGCCGGTCCCGGTGGCGTCGGTGGTCCACGTGGCCCGTGCCCTGATGGACCTGGGCTGCCAGGAACTGTCCATCGGTGACACCATCGGCGTCGCGACCCCAGGGCACGTCGTCGCCCTTCTTGACGCCCTCGGCTCCGCGGGCATCGCGCGGGACACCACCGCGGTGCACTTCCACGACACCTACGGGCAGGCCCTCGCGAATACCGTGACGGCCCTGCGCGAAGGCATCACCATCGTCGACGCCTCCGCCGGCGGGCTCGGGGGATGCCCCTACGCCAAGAGCGCCACCGGCAACCTGGCCACCGAGGACCTGCTGTGGGCCCTGCACGGCCTCGGGGTGCACACCGGGGTCGACCTCGATGCCCTCGCCGCGACCTCTGCGTGGCTCGCCGGACACCTGGGCCGCCCCTCGCCGTCCCGGGTCGTCCGTGCGCTCGCCGGGGGAGCGAGCGCCGAGAACGGCAACCTGTGAGTTGCTGTGAAGAGCCTTTGAGTATGCCGCCCGCGCACCCTTGATGACCGCTCGGCGGTGACAATGGCGCCATGGCCAAGGACACCCCGAACACCCCTGCACCCGGCGACGACCCCATGGCGACCCCGGCCGCCTCGGAGCCGACGGAGGTCCTGCCGACCGCGGACGAGCAGGCCCTGCGCTCGGACAGTGACCTAGGGCCGGCCCCGAGCGGGCACGGCGACTCCGGGAGCCTCGCCCCGGTGCCCCCGGCCCGGCCTGGCATCGGCGAGCGGATCGGGGCCAGTTGGCGAGAGGCGACCTCGACTCGGGGCGGGCGGATCGCCACGATCCTCGCAGCCTCCTTGGCGACGCTGGCGGTCATCGCGGCGATCGGTCTCGGGATCGGTGCACTCGCCCGCGGTGGTCGCGGCGGATGGGATGAGCGCGGCTGGGACAGGTCCTCCGGTCAGGGCCGGCACGAGGCAAACAACGGTATGCGGCACGGCAACGGTCCGGGCATGGGTGGGGGATCCGTCCGTGACCGGGTCCATCACCAGTGGCAGGGCCAGGGCCAGGGCGGCCCGATGGGGCCGAACAGCCCGATGGGCCAGGGCGGCCCGATGGGCCCGAACAGGCCGAACAGCCCGACGGGTCCAAACAGCCCGATGGGTCCGAACGATCGGATGGGCCAGGGCGGCGGCGTCGGCATGGGCGCGGTGCTTCACGGCGAGTTCGTCACCGCGCTCTCCGGAACTCCCACCGCGATGCTCATCCAGACCGGCGCGGTGACCAAGGTTGAGGCCGGCAAGAGCCTCACGGTGAAGAGCTCGGACGGGTTCGAGGCGACCTACGCACTCACCGGCAGTACGACATACGGTCGTGGCGGGGCGGCCGGTGTCGTCACCGGGGCGACGGTTCGCGTGCTCGCGGTCAAGGACGGCGCGAAGGCCACCCTCGTCGCGGTCACCGGCTGATCGGTTCGACCGGCTCGACCCCATTGACCACCGGGGTGATCCGGCGCTCCAGCGCCAAGGCGAGGAGCACCATCAGGGCGAGGCCGCCGAGCAGTAGACCGATGAACCCGCCGGCCCAACCACGCCCGAGCAGCACCCCCGCCGACACCGGCGCAGCGATGGCCCCGAGTTGGAAGGCCAGGGCGCTCGCCGCGTTGTACCGACCGCGCAGGTGGGCTGGCGCGAGGTCGTTGACGATGGCCGGAAGGGTCGGGTTGAGCATGGTCTCCCCGACCCCGAAGAGGACGTGGAAAGCGCAGACGAGTATGGCGGCGAGCAGGGTCCCCGGCACGGCGACGGTGACCCAGAGCAACGCCCATGCCCCCGCCCAGAGGCCGATGAGGACGAGGAACACCCGGGTCCGCCGCCGACCGACGATCCAGCGCAGCACGAGGAACTGGGTGCCGACGATGACGACGGTGTTGATCGCGAAGGCGAAGCCCACGGTCCGAGTCGACACCTCGCTGACCTGACGCGCGAACGCCGGGAACCCGGCCTCCATCTGCCCGTAACCGACGAGGCTGCCGACGAAGGTCAGTGTCGTCATCCAGGCCATCGCCGGTTGGCGGATGATCCGCAGGTACGACGACGGGTGGCCCTCGTCGGCGTCGGCGGGCACCTGCGCCCGGCCATGCACGTGCCGCAACGGCCCGAGGAGCAGCCCGATCGGGATGAGTCCACACAGCGCGTCGACGAGGAAGAGCACGGTGAACGTCCACGCCCTGGTGACATCGGCGAGCAGGCCGCCGAGGACCCCGCCGATCCCGATACCGAGGTTGAGCAGGGCGAAGTTGATCCCGAAGAACTGGGTGCGCACCGCCCCGGAGACCACTGCCGAGATGAGTGCGTTGAACGCAGGCCATCCGATGCCGAAGGAGGCCCCGAGGAGCGCCAAACCCAGGCCGAGCACCGGGACGGTGGTGCCGAACCCGATGAGTAGGGCGCCGACGGACTGGCAGGTGTTGCCCCAGAGGAGCATCCGACGGGCGCCGAATCGGTCGGTGAGCACCCCGACGGGCCCGGTGACGATGAGGGCGACGAGGGCGATGACCCCCATGAGCACCCCGGACACCGCCAGGCTCACACCACGGACCTCATGGAGGTAGATGACCGTGAAGGGCAACGTCATGCCTCGACCGATGGTGGAGGCCGTCGTCGTGGCAAGCAGCCAGCGACCGGGTCGCGGCAGGTCCGCCCAGAAGGTCCGGGCCGAGACGGGCTCGCTGGCGGTCGCGGTCATCGGGCCATGCTCGCAGAGGCCTACGACATGAGGCACGCGAGTTTCCGGGCATGGTCCAAGCCCCGCCCAAGGAAAGGGGGGAGCGCCGGAATGAACTGGCGGGATAGCCTAGGGGTGGCGCCCCTTGGCGTCGCTCATTGTTGCAATCGAAAAGGTGCGCTGTGCCCACAGGACGGGTCAAGTTCTTCGACGCCGACAGAGGCTTCGGGTTCGTCTCCATCGAGGAGGGGGGCGAGGGCGATGTCTTCGTGCCCGCGTCCGCATTGCCCGCGGGCGTGACAACGCTCAAGGGTGGTGCGCGCATCGAGTTCAGCATCGCCGAAGGCCGCCGCGGCGCGCAGGCGCTCGCGGTCCGACTGCTCGATCCGGCGCCTTCGGTCGCCGTGAACCGACGGGTCCGGGACCGCAAGCCGGCCGACGAGATGGTGGTCATCGTCGAGGACGTCATCAAACTCCTCGACTCGGTCTCGGAGTCACTTCGCCGCGGTCACTACCCCGACAAGGCGCACGGCAACCAGGTGGCTGCCGTCCTGCGTGCCGTCGCCGGGGACCTCGAACTGTGAGCATCCCGACGCGGGCGCCGGCGCTGAAGATCGACAAGGTCCTCGCGGAGCCCGCGGCGGCCGCCGCCGCCCGAGCGGCCCTCGAGGAGTTCGCCGAGCCCGGCGCGATCGGTGCCGAGGCCGGCTTCGAGATGCTGCAGGAGCGGCTCGGGGTGCACTACTTCACCTGCGCTGCCCGCGCCTACCCCGGGTGGCGGTGGGCCGTGTCGGTCGCCCGGGTGCCGCGGGGCAAGGTCGCGACCGTGTGCGAAACCACCCTGGTCCCCGGTGAGGGCGCACTCCTCTCGCCGCCGTGGGTCCCGTATGCCGATCGGCTCGCTCCCGGTGACCTCGGACCCGGGGACACCACCGCGTATGTCGCCGACGACCCCCTCCTCGAGGCCGGGTTCGAGGCGACCGGGGATGAGGACGCCGACCGGCTCGCGCTCTGGGAGCTGGGGCTGGGTCGACTGCGGGTGCTCTCCGCCGAGGGCCGCGAGGTCGCCGCGAGTCGCTGGTACGCCGGGGCCGCCGGGCCGAGCGACCCGGTCGCGGTCAAGGCACCCGCACCGTGCGCGAGTTGCGGTTTCTTCGTCCCGATGGCCGGCGCGCTTCGTGCGGTCTTCGGGGTGTGCGCCAACGAATGGTCCCCGAGCGACGGCCGTGTGGTCGCCCTCGACCATGGCTGCGGAGCCCATTCCGAGGTCGACGTCGACCAGGTGGAACCGGAGCGGATCCCGCCGCCGATCATCGACGACTTCCGCCTCGACCTCGCCTAAAGGGGAGGTTCCTCGGCGCCCACGGCATTGCCGCGCCCCCGGGCCACGTAGGTGTAGCCGAGCATCCCCAGCCCGAGTCCGGCGACACACGCCCACGGCCACCAGGACCGTTCCTCGCTGCGCAGCGCCGGTACCGCGAGAGTGACCACGAGAGCCAGGGCCCAGAGCGCGAGGCCGATCCGGATGATCCGGCGGGTCGGCACGGCCAGGGGAGCGAGCGGCATACAGACCATCGGGTCGGTGGCGTTGTCCGCCCCCTGTCCACCTGGCTCACCCGCGACGATCACGGGGCCAGCCTAACGACTCGAACGCCAGGCGTGGACCCGGTTGCCAACCTCGACGACCTTGGGGGCGAACCGCTGCGCACGCGAGAGCACCGCCGCGCTGGCGCCCACGGTGATGACCCCGCGGTTCTTGGCGACGCCCTCGAGAGCGGCCAGGGCGACCCGCTCGGGGGTCATGAGCCTCGGTTGCAGCAGTCGCGCGTTGGTCCGAAAACTCCCCGAGCGATAGGAGGCCGTCGGCTCGAAGGGGGCGTCGATGAGCGGGGTCTCGGTGAATCCGGGACAGAGGACACAGACCCGCACCCCGGCCCGATGGGCTTCGGCCCGCAGCGCCTGGGTGAAGCCGACGACGGCATACTTCGAGGTGACATAGGGGGTCATCGAGGCGCCGGGGATGAGCCCGGCGAGCGAGCCGGTGTTGAGGATTGCCCCCTGGCCGGCGCGCGCCATGTGCCGGTATGCCGCGGCAGTGCCGTCGACAACGGCCCGCAGGTTGACCGCAAGCGCGGTGTCCCAGTGTCGTTCGGTGAGTTCGGCGAACGGGCCGGTGAAGAGGATGCCGGCGTTGTTGCACATGAGATCCAGCCGCCCATGCATCCGCACCGTGCCATCGACGAGGTCGGTGAGCGCGATCCGGTCGGTGACGTCGAGAACCCGAGCGGTGGCTCGCCCCGGACCCCCGAGGGTGAGCCGCGCGGCGACCGCTTCGACCCTTGGGCCGTCAAGATCGGCGAGGACGACCGTGCCGCCGCGCGCGACGAGTTCGGTGGCGAGGGCGGCCCCAATCCCGCTCGCGCCGCCGGTGACGATCGAGACCCGTGGTGCGTATGGTGCGCGTGAGTCGGGGGGTGTCGATCGGGTTTTCCGACGGGTGAGCCTCATGACGCAGACCCTAGTCATTGGCCGCTATGGTGCGGGGCATGGCGAAGCGATCTGGTGGCAAACCCACCGCAAAAGCCCCTGTCCGCACCCCTGTCCGCACCCCTGCCAAGGCGGCCTCGGGCGGTTTCCTGGACTCCTATTTCAAACTCTCCGAGCGGGGGACCACCGTCGGTCAGGAGGTGCGCGGCGGGTTGGCCACGTTCTTCACCATGGCCTACATCGTCGTGCTCAACCCGCTCATCCTCGGGTTCGTCAAGGACGGTGACGGCAAGTTCCTCGGCGGCGGGGACGCCCCCAACCTCGCGGCCATCGCGGCCGGCACGGCACTCGTGGCCGGGGTGGTCACGATCCTCATGGGTGTCGTGGCCAACTACCCGCTCGCGCTCGCCACCGGGCTCGGGCTCAACGCCTTCGTCGCGTTCGGCATCGCCACGAAGATGACCTGGGCCGACGCGATGGGTCTGGTCGTCCTGGAGGGCCTCATCATCCTCGTTCTCGTCCTCACCGGCTTCCGGCAAGCGGTCTTCCACGCCGTCCCAGCCCAACTCAAGATCGCCATCTCGGTCGGGATCGGCCTCTTCATCGCGCTCATCGGGCTCGTTGACGCGGGCTTCGTCCGGCGGACGGGAGTGGGCCCGGTGCCGGTCGAACTCGGCATCGGTGGCAAGCTCGGCGGCTGGCCCACGCTGGTCTTCGTCGCCGGGCTCATCCTGATCGTGGCGCTCTGGGTGCGCAAGGTGAAGGGCGCCATCGTCATTTCCATCGTGCTCATGACGATCCTCGCCATCATCGTCGAATCGGTGGGCAAGATCGGCCCCACGGTCGTCGGTCAGAACGCGGACGGCACGAACAAGATCAACCCCGCCGGCTGGAACCTCAACGTGCCCGCCTGGCCCGACAAGCTCGCCGACATCAACTTCGGCACGCTCGGAGAGTTCAACCTCTTCGGGTCCTTCTCCCGGGTCGGTGCGGTGGCGGCCATCCTCCTGGTCTTCACGCTCATGCTCGCCGACTTCTTCGACACCATGGGCACGATGACGGCAATCGGCGCCGAGGCCGGTCTCCTCGACGAGGAGGGCAACCCGCCGAACACCCAGCAGATCCTCATCGTGGACTCCATCGCCGCGGCCGCCGGCGGCGCCGCCGGGGTCTCCTCCAACACCTCCTACATCGAGTCCGCCTCCGGTGTCGGCGAAGGCGCGCGCACGGGTCTGGCCTCGGTGGTGACCGGTGTGCTCTTCCTGCTCTCGATCATCTTCAGCCCGCTGGTGACGCTCATCCCCAACGAGGCCGCTGTCCCCGCTCTGGTGCTCGTCGGGTTCCTCATGATGCAGCAGGTCAAGGGCATCGACTGGGACGACGTGGAGATCGCCATTCCGGCATTCCTCACCATCGTGCTCATGCCGTTCACCTACTCGATCACCGTCGGCATCGGGGCTGGCTTCATCGCGTATGTGCTCATCAAGGTGGTCCGCGGCAAGGCCTCCGCGGTGAAGCCGCTCATGTGGCTCATCGCCGGGCTCTTCGTCCTCTATTTCGCGATCGGACCGATCGAGGCGCTCTTCTCCTGACGGGCTGGGACAATGGGGCCATGACCCCGTCCTTCCGTCGCCGGGCCACCCTGGCCGTGCTCGGCCTCCTCGTCGTCGTCGCGCTCATCGGCACCCTGCCCGGCATCATCCGCTAACGCGGGTCTGCCGGGCAGGTGCCCGTTGGGGGCGGCCCGGGTCTCAGCCCAGGCGTTCGACGATGTAGTCGATGCAGCCGATGAGTGCACTGACGTCATCGGGCTCCACCGCCGGGAAGCACGCAACGCGAAGCTGGTTGCGGCCGAGCTTGCGGTACGGCTCCACATCGACAATCCCGTTGGCCCGCAGCACCGTGGCGATCGCGGCCGCATCGACGCTGTCGGCGAAGTCGATGGTCGCGACGACCTGGGAGCGGTTCGCCGGGTCGGTGACGAACGGCACGGCATACTCGCTCGCCTCGGCCCAGGCATAGAGCCGCCCGGAGGAGTCGGCGGTCCGAGCGCTCGCCCACGCGAGCCCGCCCTGGGCGTTGAGCCACTCGACCTGGGCCTGGAGCATGACGAGCGTCGCCAGCGCCGGGGTGTTGTAGGTCTGGTCGAGGCGGCTGTTGTCGATGGCGGTGCGCAGGTTGAAGAAGTCCGGCACCCACCGGCCACTGCCGAGAACCTCGTCGACGCGGGCCAGCGCGGCGGGGGAGAAGAGGGCCAGCCACAGGCCACCGTCGGCGGCGAACGATTTCTGCGGGGCGAAGTAGTACACGTCGCTCTCAGCGACGTCGACGGCCAGGCCGCCAGCCCCGGAGGTGGCGTCGATGAGGACGAGCGCGTCGCGGTCGGCGCCCTCAACGCGGCGCACCGGCGCCATGACCCCGGTGCTCGTCTCGTTGTGCGCCCAGGCATAGACGTCGACCCCGGCCTCGGCGCGCGGCTCGGGCCGGGTGCCCGGAGCGCTCGTGATGACCGTCGGCTCACCAAGGAACGGAGCGCGCGGTGGTCACGCTGGCGAATTTCGCGGAGAACTCGCCGAAGGTGAGGTGCTGGGCTCGGTCGCGGACGAGCCCGAAGGCGGCGATATCCCAAAAGGCCGTCGCTCCGCCATTGCCGAGGACGACCTCGTAGCCGTCGGGGAGGCCGAAGAACTCCGCCAGCCCCTCGCGGATCGCCTTGACCATGCCCTTGACCGGGGCTTGGCGGTGGCTCGTGCCCAGCAGGGAGCTGCCCACGGCGGCGACCCGGTCGGCCTGATCGGGCCGGACCTTGCTCGGGCCCGATCCGAAACGTCCGTCCCGCGGCTTGAGGTCTGCGGGGAGTACCAGGTCGTGGGGGCTGGCGTTGGTCAGGGTCACGGGTAAGCCTCACTTGCGCTGATGGCTGGGGCCGGCGTCGTCGGCGGCATACGGATGTCGTCCATCTTTGTCCGGTATGGCGGGCGCGCGCCTGTGAGTTCCACCACCTGGAACAGCGGGGTGACCTCTTCACCCGTCTCCCCGTTCCCTGCTCCCTGCGCCCTTGGCCCTGCGCCCTTGGCCCTTGCGCCCTGCCCTATGGGGTTGACGCATCCTCTGCTAGCAGAGGTTAGGTGAGGAGCAGGAAATGTCAGGGCGGGTCAGGAAGTACGGTAGCCCTTGACGTCGGACAGTGGCCGCGGGCCGTGGCCGACATACCGAGCGCTCGGGCGCACAAGTCGGCCGGTGACCTTCTGCTCGAGGATGTGTGCGGACCAGCCGGCCGTCCGGGCGCTGGCGAACAGCGGCGTCATCATCTCGCCGGGGACATCGGCGAAGTCGAGCAGCACTGCCGCCCAGTAGTCGACGTTGGTCTCCATCTTCCGGTCGGGGTAACGCTCGGCAAGTTCGGCGATGGCCGCCTTCTCGAGTTCGAGGGCCACTTCGTAGCGGGGCGCCCCGAGACGCCGGCAGGTTTCGCGGAGCACCGCGGCCCGCGGGTCGTAGGCCCGGTACACCCGGTGCCCGAAGCCCATGAGCCGCTCCTTGCGGTCCATGACGGCCTTGACGTAGGCGCGGGCGTCGCCCAACTGCTCCACGCCCTCGATCATGTGCTGCGCCCGCGAGGGTGCCCCGCCGTGGAGCGGACCGGAGAGCGCCCCGATCGCCCCGGAGAGGCAGGCCGCGACATCGGCACCGGTGGAGGCGATGACCCGGGCGGTAAAGGTCGAGGCGTTCATGCCGTGCTCGGCCGCAGAGATGAAGTAGGCGTCGATGGCCTCGACATGGGCCGGGTCGGGCTCGCCCCGCCACCGGATCATGAACCGCTCGACGATGGTGCGGCCCTCATCGACCCGGCTCTGCGGGACCATCGGGCTGCCCTGGCCGTGCGCGGACTGCGCGATGAACGACAGCGCCATGACCGAGGCCCGGGCAAGGTCCTCGCGGGCCTGCTCCGGCGAGATGTCGAGCAGCGGACGGAAACCCCACAGCGGCGCGAGCTGAGCCAGCGCCGACTGGACGTCGACCCGGATGTTCCCGCTGTGTACGGGCAGCGGGAACGGTTCCGCGGGCGGCAGACCCGGATCGAGCTCGTCGTCGACGAGAAGACCCCACACCTGACCGAAGGACACCTTGCCGACGAGGTCGTTGAGGTCGACTCCGCGGTACCGCAGCGCCCCACCTTCCTTGTCGGGCTCGGCGATCTCGGTCTCGAACGCGACGACTCCCTCGAGTCCGGGAACGAACCCCGGGTCCCGCTCGCCCATCTGTCTCCTCCTGTTGCGCGCGTCGCCGACCGGTCGGTCGACTTCTCCGACACGGTATGGCGTGGTGGTGCCTCGCGCCGTGAGGGACGCGAATCGTGCGGCCTGCCCATTGTGCACCGCGGAGCAGGTTGTGTCGTCTCCGGTCCGTAGGACGGCATACGGCAAACAGCTGCACCCAAGGTCAGGGCTGGCGGCGATGGACCCGCCACGCAGCCGCGTCGCCGAGGGTCCCCTCGCCGACCCGGGTGAACACGATCCGGTCGTGCAGCCGGCTGCGCCGCCCTCCCCAGAACTCGACCTCGTGCGGCACCAGCCGGTACCCGCCCCAGAAGTCCGGCACCGGAACCTCCCCGGCCTCGCCCCGCTCCGGGAACTGCGCGAGCCGACGTTCGTATTCGGCCTCCAGGGCCGCCCGGGAGGCGATCGGCTCACTCTGTCGTGAGGTCCATGCCGAGATCCGGGATCCGTACGGGCGGGTGTCGAAGTAGCGCTCCACCTCGTCCCGCTCGACGAGTTCGGTGCGTCCACGGAAGCGGATCGCGCGGAACATCGAGGGCCAGGTGAGTGCGATGGCCGCCGCCGGGTTGCCGGCGAGTTCGCGGCCCTTGGTCGAGGTGAGGCAGCTGACGAACCCCGGGCCGCGCTCGTCGAAAAACCGCATGAGAACCGTGCGGACGTTGGGCACACCCTCGGCGTCGACGGTCGCGAGCGAGAGCGCCAGCGGTTCGGGCACGTCCCCGGCCACGGTCGCGCGGGCCACCGCCTCGTCGACCCAGAGCCGGGCCTGGGCGTAGGGGGTGGGTGCGAGGGCGTCCTCGGAGAGCCCCTCGCCGGTGTAGTCGGTCCGCGTGTGCTCCACGTTCCCGATCGTATGCCGTGGGTTTCGACTCGCCGTGAGTTCGGCCCTGTGCGAGAGGTTCAGCCGTCCCGCGGCCGCACCGTGGTGGGGTCGATGGCCAGCCAGGTCGCTTCGGCGCGGGCCAGCAGCCGACCGTCGACGGCATACAAGGCAGAGGCACAGTGGAACTTGCGTCCCTGGGTGCCGCGGGGCGCGGCGACGACAACGGTCGGCGCGCCGACCGGCGGGAGCACCGCGAGGGTCTGCAGAGTCATCGTTCCGAGGACCATCGGACGCTCGTCGAGCCCACTGGACCAGCCTCCGGGGCAGTCGAGCGCGCCCCACAGGTGCGGCACCGAGGACTCGGTGGGGGTCCAGCTCGCCGCGAACCGGCCGCTGCCGTCGCTCAGCGGCCCGGGGTAGATGCCGAGGCCGTCCGGGGCGGGCCGGTCGGTCCCGCACACGAAGCAGGACGGGAATGGGTGGGAGACCAGGCCGGGAAAGCCAGCCTGGGCGGCGCGTGCGGTCTCAAGGTCGACCGCCTCGGGGAACGTGCCGTCGAGTGCGGCGGCCGGGCAGGCGGTGGCGATGGTCGTGGTCCGATCCTGGAGGAGCACGAGCGCGCCGTAGCCGCCGACGGTGAGCGGACGCTCCAGCGGGGGCGGGGAACTGAGCCGGACCGTGACGGCCGGGCGCGTGCTCGTCGGCTGCACCCGGCCGGCGAGCAGGCCGGCGACATACCCGCCGTTGCCGGACTCCGGCGGGCCGCAGTAGCGGCGTTCGATGGTCACCGTCATCTTCGCAACGTACCGGCTCGGCGTATCGTCGGCCAGGACATGACCGATGCCGCCATTCTTCGCCGACTCGTGGCGCCGGCCTACCTTCCGACGTTCTTCTGGGGGATCACGGCTGGCGCGACGATGCCCATCGTGGCGCTCTCGGGCCGTGCGCTCGGGGCCACGGTCGAGGTGGCCGCCCTGCTCGTCGGGCTCGGCACGATCGCCGAGTTCCTGATCGCGGTGCCGGTCGGCAAGGTCGTCGACCGGTTCGGGGAGCGTCGGACACTGTTGCTCTCCGGGGGCCTGATGATCGTGGCGATGATCCTCGCCGCGACGGCTCCCTCGGTGGCGTGGCTGGCCTTGGCCATCGTCCTGCAGAGCCCGGCGGTGGTGGCCTTCATCGTGGCCCGACAGGGCTTCATCGCCGACTCGGTGCCGCTGCACTTCCGTGCCCGGGCGCTCTCCACGCTCGGTGGGGTGGCCCGCGCCGGGATTCTCGTCGGGCCCTTCCTCGCGGCACCGACGATTGCTGCCTGGGGTCCCCAGGCGGGGTTCGGCGTGGGGGCCGCCGCGGCCATCGTCACCGCGGTCGTGGTCGCCCTCGCCGTCCACGACCCGGTCCACGCCGCGGGCGCGGAGGATGGTGGCCGCCCGGCCCCGGTGCGCACTCGTGACGTCCTGCGCAGCCAGCGTCTGGTGTTCCTCACCATCGGCATCGGTGTCCTCGCCATCGGGCTGGCCCGGTCCGCGTATGTCGTGGTGACCCCGCTCTGGGCGGAGCACATCGGGGTGTCGGCCGCGCAGACGGCGGTGCTCTTCGGGGTCGTCGCCGCCGTCGAAGTGTCGCTCTTCTTCGCCGCCGGCTGGCTCAGCGACCGCTACGGGCGGGCAGCCTCCGCGGTGCCGTGCGCGATGCTCATCGGGATCGGCCTGGTCCTGCTGCCGTCGACGGCCACCTTCGCGGCCCTCATGGCGGTGGCGCTCATCGTCGGGGTCGGCAACGGTCTGGGCTCGGGGATCGTCATGACGCTCGGGGTCGACAGCGCACCGGCCCAGGGCCGCGGCGCGTTCCTGTCGTTGTGGCGGATGTTCTCGCTCGTCGGGCACAACGGCGCCTCGATCGTCGTCGCGGGCGTGACCGCGCTGGCATCGCTGGCAGCGAGCGCCGTCACCGTCGGCGGCCTCGCCGTCCTCGGTGGCTTCTGGATGCTTCGCTGGCTTCCGGCCCACGACCGCCGGAGAAGGGGCCGTGACCGGAGGCCGACGGCATAGGCTCCGCGTCATGAATGCGCCCCCCGGCCTGGTCGAGGCCGTCGATCTCAGTCTGCGGGTTCAGGCGAGCCGGTTCGCCACGGCCCTGGGTGGTCGTCAGGCCAGTGCTGCGGAGCTCGACAACCTGTTCCTCGACCTCGTCGCGCTGGCGCGGCCGAGCGAGTTCCTCGAGGTCGGTGCCGCTGCGGCGGAGGCCTCGCTGGAGGTGTCCTGGCGGCTTCCCGACTGCCGAGTTCGCGCGTTCGAGGCGACCCCTGAGATCGCCGCAGCAACCCGGGCCTCGGGCGTCCTGGAGGGGACCCGGGTGGAGTACATCCACTGTGCGATCGGTGACACCGACGGCACCTGCGACATCCTCCTCGACGTCACCCCGTCGGGTGCGGTCTTGCCCGGGCAGTCCATGCTTCGCCGTTCTGACGCGGCGCATGTTCGATCGGTGACCGTGCCATCGGCGCGTCTGGACACCCTTGTCGAGGACCCGACGGCGCGGCTCGCGATGTGGATCGACGTCGAGGGCGCTCTTGGCTTGGTCCTCGACGGGGCGCAGCGGGCCCTCGGGCAGGTTGAGGTCCTCAAGGTTGAGGTGGAGGATGCGGAGATCTGGCGAGGGCAAAGCACCGTCCGCTCGGTGCTCACCCGCCTGATGACCGCCGGACTGGTCCCGGTCGCGCGGGACGTGGAGTATGCCGGCCAGTACAACCTGCTGCTGGTGGGCCGAGACGTGTATTGGGACGAGCTCGTCCGGGCGCGGATCGATGAATACCTGCACCGGACCAGCCACGAGTTGTGGGCCGAACCCGGGCCGCTGCGACGGTCCGAGACCCTCCGGGCGATCGCCCGTCCGGTGCGCCGGGTCGCGCGCGGTCTGCGCGGCCGGCTCGCACCGTAGGCTGACCTTTGTGACGGATCTCATCGATACGACGGAGATGTACCTCCGGACGATCTACGAGCTCGAGGAGGAAGGCATCACGCCGTTGCGGGCTCGGATCGCCGAACGGCTGGGGCACTCCGGCCCGACGGTGAGCCAAACGGTGGCTCGGATGGAGCGCGACGGTCTGCTCCAGGTCGGCAGCGACCGGCACCTCGTGCTCTCCACGCAGGGCCGGGCGCTCGCGACCCGGGTCATGCGCAAGCACCGGATCGCCGAGCGACTGCTCGCCGACATCATCGGCCTGGAGTGGGAACACGTCCACGAGGAAGCGTGCCGGTGGGAGCACGTCATGTCCGACCGGGTCGAGCGCAAGATCCTCGCATTGCTCGCGACGAGCACCGAATCTCCTTATGGCACACCGATTCCCGGGCTTGAGGAACTTGGCATGGGGCCCGATGACGTCGAGGGAGTCTTCCTCAGCGGCGTGACCTCTGTGGACGCGGTGGCGAGAGAGGAACCGGCGAACGTCGTGGTCCGGCGGATTGGGGAGCCGGTGCAGGTCGACAGCGAGGCCTTGGGTCTCCTCACGGCGGCCGGGCTGTTGCCGGGGGTCGAGGCGGTCGTTCGTCGTGACGGCAACCGCGTCGTACTCCATCGGCTAGGCGCGAGTGAGGCCAGCGGGGTTTCCCTCCCGGACGAGCTCGCCAGTCACGTCTTCGTCGCCCGCCCCTAGCAAGCGCGCCGTCGCCGGGCTGTCGAGCCATTGTCGTTACCTGAATGTGACTTTCGGGTTCCTGGCGGCTACCCTGGACGGAATCCTCACCGCCGTTGCCCCGAAAGGGACCTTCCTTCGTGTCCTCCCGTACTCCTGGACGTCACCGTGCGCCCGGCCGCCACGCTGTCGCGCGTCCGCGTCGCAGCCGTGTCCTGGCACTGGCGTCGCCGCGTGAACTCGCTGGAGCGGCCCAGGCCGTCGGTCCGCGGGGCGCGCTGAAGTCGGCGGCGGGCCTCAGTGTCGTCGCTGGTCTCGCCACCGCGCTCTTGCTGCCGTCGGCGGAGTCCGGCGACCAGGCGCTCGCACTGTCCACCGCGGGGTCCACCGCCGCTGCCGAACGCTCCGCAGACGGTGGCTCGGTGAGCCGTAACGCTTCCTCCTCGCGGGTGGCCCTCGAGGGCGACCTCGGTTCGGAGGCCGAGGAGGGCGCCCTGGACGCCCCGACCGGACCGATCGCCGACGCCACCTCCTTCGGTGTCTCCGGCGTGCAGGCCGTCCCCAACGCCTACGCTGCCGCTCTCGACCCTGAGACCGTGGCCCTCGTGCGCTACAGCCTCACGGCATACGCCCGCGAGGGGCGCGGTAAGGGCCTCACCGTCAACGGCCAGCGGGTCTACTCCGCGGTGCGGTCGGCGTTCGGGCTCACCAACATCGGTGGGCTGCGCCCGGGCGATCCGCTCGACCACGGGTCGGGTCGTGCGATCGACGTCATGATCACCTCCAAGGCTCAGGGTGACGCGGTGGCCGCGTTCGTCCTGGCGCACGCCAAGGAGTTCAACATCAAGTACGTCATCTGGCAGCAGCGGTCCTGGAAGCCCGAGCGCGGTGCCTGGCGGCTCATGGGGGACCGTGGATCGCCGACCCAGAACCATATGGACCACGTCCACATCTCCGTTCTCTGACGTCGGCCGAGTCGCCGCCGCACCGTGACCCTTTTGTGACATTCGGGGAATTCGTGTGTAGCGTGGCCCGAGACCTCACCGCCGACCAACCGTGAAAAGGGGTGCCTGTGGCACTGCCGACCCGTTCCGCTCGCCGGGCCTCCGGGGCCGTTCGTCGCTTCCCTGATCTGCGCTCGGCCGTGCGTCAGCTGCACCGCTCGACCATCGTGAAGTCCGTCGTGGGGGTCGCCGTGCTCACCGGGGTCGGCGTGGCGCTCACCGTGCCGCAGGACCTTGAGCCGGCCCAGGCGTTGAGCCTTCCCGCGGCGAATGCCGCTCTGGCACAGGTGCGTTCGCAGGGCTCCTCGGACTCCCTCTCTCGGTCCACGGTGCGCACCGGGACGCTCGACGCCTTGGAGGCGCCGGACGCGCTCGCTCCCCAACCCGGTGTCGAGGTCGGCGTGTCCGGGGTCAAGGCCGTTGCCAAACCCGTCGAGAAGGCCGCCCCCAAGACCACCTCCGGCGGCTCGACGGCGCCTGGTGGCAGCGGCCCCGCGGCGACGAGCTCGCGGTCCTACACCCTGGGCTCGTGCGGCGGTGGCCTCACCACCAACGCGTGCAAGGTCTACAGCGCGGTGAAGTCGGCGTTCGGGATCTCCAACATCGGCGGCCTGCGTCCCGGGGACCCGGGCGACCATGGCTCGGGTCGTGCGGTCGACGTCATGATCACCTCGCAGTCCCAGGGGGACGCGGTGGCCTCGTTCGCCCTGGCGCACGTGGGTGACTTCGGGATCAAGTACGTCATCTGGCGGCAGCGGATCTGGACGACGTCCTCGCCATACTGGCGGCCCATGGAGGACCGCGGGTCGATCACCGCGAACCACTACGACCACGTGCACATCTCGGTCTACTGAGCCCCACGCTCCCGGGTCAGCCTGCGGTCTAGTGACCGGCAAGTAGCCGCGCCGTGACCGAAATGTGACATTTGGGTCATCGGCAGGTACGGTTTCTCTCAGCCCCCTCATCACGAGGGTGCTCCCGAGGGTGGTACGCCGAGTCCTGCCACCACCTGCGGGCACATCGCACAACCGCTTGGCAGGGGCGGGGGACCCACTTGTGGGGTCATCGGACCGGACGGTCCGGCGGCTCCTTGGGGTGAAGTCCTTGTTCGAGACGCTGTGTGCGACCCGAACCAGGACCGGGCATCTGAAACCTCAGCCCGAACCCGACAGCTCACCTCGCAGGCGTTGGAGGTTCACGTGACCACATCCCCGGCGCACGGTCGCCACCGCACGCAGAGTCGCTACAACCCGGTCTCCGAGATCGCTGGGGTCCTCTCCCGCGCCGGAGAGCACGGGGCGCGCGCCTCCGCTGTCCTGGCTGCATCTGGTGGCCTCGTTGCCGCATTCGCCATGCCGGCGTCGGCGACCCCACTCCAGCAGGCGCCTAAGGCTGCTCCCGCGGGCGCGGAGTCGCTCGCCGCCGCACCGAAGGCGCTCGCCAGCACCGTGCTTGCCGCGCCCGCTTCGGCGGCGCCGGCCGCCCGCGAGACCTTTGGGGTCAGCGGCATCACGGCGGTCGCCAAGCCCAAGCCCAAGCCGGTCGTGGTCTCCACCCGTGCGGTGACGGCCGCATCCGGCACGGTGAGCCGCTCGTCCAGCCGAGTCACCCTGGTGCCCGCAGCGCCCGCTCCCGCCCCCCGCGCCTCCGCCAGCGCCGTGGTGAACGCCGCCCGCGCCCTGCTCGGGGTTCGCTACGTCCTCGGTGGCGCCAGCATGTCCGGGATGGACTGCTCCGGGATGACCCTGACCGCGTTCGCGGCCGTCGGCATCAGCCTTCCGCACCAGAGCGAGTCGCAGCGCCGCCTCACCACCCGCGTCTCCAACCCCGTACCGGGTGACCTCGTCTTCTGGGGTTCTCCCGCCTGGCATGTCGGCATCTACTCCGGTGGCGGAATGTCCATCGAGGCGAGCACGAGCGCCGGCCGGGTCGTCGAGCGTCCGCTCTGGGGGAGCTACTACTTCGGCCGCCTCTGACGCGTGCGTCGTCCCTCCCCTCTTGCCGGGTCGATGTATGCGCGGGCCGGATCCGGGTGCGCACATACATCGACCCGGCGAGCGAAAAGCAGGGTGCCCCCGGCAGGATTCGAACCTGCGACACCTTCTTTAGGAGAGAAGTGCTCTTCCCCTGAGCTACGAGGGCAACGGCCCCCGCAGCGCGCGGGCCGGGCCACAACCCTACCGATGATCGGCGGCCCGTCCGCACACGGCATACTCAACCCTCGTGACGACAACCGCACCGGCCGACCCCCGCGCCCGGTTGCAACGCAGAGTCGTCACCACCCTCATCGGCTCACAGATCCTCGGCGGGATGTCCCTCACCGCGGGCGTCGCCGTCGGACCGCTGCTCGCCGAACGGCTCAGCGGGTCGGCAACGTGGGCCGGTCTCGGCGGCACCTTCCAGGTTCTCGGCTCCGCGCTGCTCGCAATCCCCATCGCCGCGGTCTGCGCGGCGCGTGGCCGACGCCCCGGTCTCGTCCTCGGGTACGCGGCTGCGGTCATCGGCGCGCTCGGCACCATCGCGAGCGCCGTGTGGGGCAGTTTCCCGCTCTTCCTCGTCTCCGCGGTCCTCTTCGGCGGAGCGACCGCCTCTAACTCGACGACTCGGTATGCCGCCGCTGACCTCGCGCTGCCCGAACGCCGTGCGCGCGACCTCTCCGTGGTGGTCTGGGCTACGACGATCGGCAGCGTTGCCGGGCCCAACCTCACCGGCCCGGCCGCGCCGGTGGCCCGTGCGCTCGGCATCCCGAGCCTGGCCGGGGCGTACGTCTTCTCGGTCGTCGGTCTGTTCTGCGCCATCGCCGTCCTGCTCCTGCTGCTGCGCCCCGACCCGCTGCTGGAGTCCCGGCGGCTCGCGGCGGCGGCCACCGACACCGCCGAGGAACCGGCCGAGCGCTCCGTCCTCCGCGGCCTGACCATGGCCGCCCGCCTCCCGCAGGCCCGCCTCGGTCTGCTCACGCTCGCCCTCGGCCACGGCGTCATGGTGAGCGTCATGGTGATGACCCCCCTGCACATGGCGCACGGCCAGGCCAGCCTGGAACTCATCGGCTTCGTCATCAGCGTGCACGTGCTCGGCATGTTCGCCTTCAGCCCGCTCACCGGCCTGGCCGTCGACCGTTTCGGCGGGCGGGCCATCGCCCTGGTCGGCTCGATGATCCTGTCCAGTGCCGCACTGCTCGCCTCGACTGCACCCACTGGCCATTCGAACTCCTTGCTCGCCGGGCTGTTCCTGCTTGGGCTCGGCTGGTCGTGCACCTTCGTTTCGGGATCATCCCTGCTCACCGGCGCCCTGACCCCGGCGCAGCGGCCCGCAGCCCAGGGAGCCGCGGACGTCCTCACCGGCCTGTCGGCGGCCCTCGGCGGAGCCGTCGGCGGCGTCATCGTGGCCGAGGCGTCCTATCACGTCCTGGCCCTCGCAGCCCTGGGATTCGCGGTGGCCGTCGGGCTCGTCGCGGCGCTCACTCCCACGGCTGCACGGGAACGCTTGTTAGCCTGACCAGATGAGTCCGTTCCGTGTCTTCGGGGGTCGCCGAGCCGACGCCCCGGTGCCGGGAGAGACCAGGGCCGAACGCCCCCTAGCGGGCTCTACGGACCCCGAGGACGGTATGCCGGCGGGCGCAAGGGACTCGGCCAGCGGCGCCCCATCCAGCCCGGCTGTCCCGAAACGCCCGGTCCCAGAACTCCCCACGGAGCGGCTCGCGGCCGTCCGTGCAGCGACCCGGGAGTGGACGGCCACGCTCGTTGAGGTCGGCGGACCCAACAACCTGCTCTGGGCCGCCGAGGCCCCGGCTCACGTCCTCGACCTCACCCTGGCTCACCCCGCCGGGCTCACCCGACTCGCGGCCGGGAACCCGACGCGGCTCTCCGACCTGGTCCGCGAGCCGAAGTCCCTCGCGCAGGCCCGGGTCAGCGCCTCGCGGATCCGGGCCAAGGCGAGCGAACTCGTCGAAGAGCACGGCCTCACCGGGGCCTGCGTCGCGTACGGCACGGCCACCTGGACGCCCACCCACGCCGCCCGCGTCCCGGCCGCGCCGGTGCTGCTGCGGGCGTGCACGCTGCGGCCGGTCGGCGGCGAGGGGGACCACCTCCTCGAACTGGCCGACGGGGTCGAGGTCAACCCGGCCCTGCTCCAGTACCTAAACGCCGCGGCCAGCCTTCAGGTCGACCCAGGGGCGCTTGCCGCACTCGCGTGGCCAGAGGGCGTCTTCGCGCCCCGACAGGTCCATGAGGAGCTCACGGCACTGTGCTCATCGGTGCCCGGGTTCACCGTGGCTCCGACGGTCACTGCGACGACCTTCACCTACTCCAAGGCCGCGTCCGTGGCCGACCTCGCGGCGCTCGGCGCCCACGGGGAGGCGCTGGCCGCCCACGACGTCGTCGCCGCGCTCGCCGGTGCGCCGGTCCCCCAGCCGCGAACGGCACCACCGCTGCAGGACCATGGTCGCGGACTCGTCCTGGACACCGACCCCGACCAGCAGGCGGCGATTGAGGCTGTGCGCCGGGGCGGCCACCTCGTCATCGACGCACCACCGGGCACCGGAGCCACCCAAACGATCGCCAACCTCATCAGCACGTATGCCGCCGACGGCCGCAGCGTCCTGCTGGTCAGCGAAAGCCGGGACAGCCTGCGCTCGCTCACGGCCCGGCTCGACAGCGTGGGACTGGGCTCCCTCGTCGTCGAGCTTGCCGACGGTCATGACGGCCATCTGGCCACCGCTGCGCGGTTCGTCGGCGCCCTCGATGCCGTCCTCGCCCAGGAGAGCCCCGACGGAGACCGGGTCAGTGCGCCTGCGCACACCGCTGCCCGGGAGGCCCTGGAGGCGCACGTGGCGCTCTTCCACGAACCGCGGCGACCGGCCGGGGTCAGCCCTGCCGAGATCATCGACGCCGTCGCGGACCTCGCCGACGCGGATCCCGCGCCACGGACCAAGGTGCGGCTGCCCCGGGAGGTGCTCGACGGCATACCGCTCGATGGTGCCCGCAGGCACGCCGCGGCCCTCGAGGAACTTGCCGCGCTCGGCGCCTGGGACGCGGGCACGAGCGAGGACCCTTGGTTCGGGGCGGACTTGGAAACCGAGGACGATGCGGCGCGTGCGCAAGCCATCGTGAGTGGGCTCGCCGCGGGCCGGGTCGAGGACCTCCAGGCGACGATGACCGAGGTGTTCGTCGGCATCCGGCTGCCCGCACTGCCGACGGTGTCTTCTTGGGGGCGGCTGCTGCATACGGTCGGGGAAGTCCGCCAGACCCTGGAGACGTTCCGCACCGAGGTGTTCGACCTGCCGCTCACCGAGCTGGTCGACGCGACCGCGCCCGCCGCGCAACGTCGCCCCGACGGCCCGGGGTGGTGGAGCCGTTGGCGGCTGCGTCGCCAGGCCCGCTCCCTGCTCCGCCCGGGCCCGCCGCCTCCGGACCTGCACGCGGCCCTCGCCCGCGCCCACGAGCAACGCAGTGCCTGGCGCGACCTCGCCGGCCCCGGGGGGCGTCCCGAGATCCCCCCCGCGCTCGACGTCGCGGCCGAGTCCTACGCCGCCTTCGCGGCCGACCTGGACTGGCTCGACGACCGGCTCCCGGGGGCCGCCGAGCGGGCAAGCCTGGTCGACCTCGACCGCGCCGAGCTCGACGCCGTTGTCGCCAGGCTCACCGCGGCCCCGGAGCGGATCGACGTCGTCCCCCGCGTGCGCGGGCTCCTCGAGGAGGTCCGCGCCTGCGGCCTCGGTCCCCTGGTCGAAGACCTGGCCGCCCGCGGCGTGCCCGCCGGGGCGGTCGGTCGCGAGCTGTGGCTCTGCTGGTGGTCCTCCCTGGCCGACGAGCACGTGCTCACCGATGCAGGGCTCACCGAGTTCTCCGGTGCGGACCTGCGCGCGCACGCGGCCACCTTTGCCGTCACCGATGCGGCCACGCTCACGGCGCAGGCCCGGCTCGTGCGTACCCTCGTGCGCGATCGGGCCCGCACCGCCCTTGCCGAACATCCCGGCGCGGAGCGGGACCTGCGCGAGGCGGCCGCGAACGACCGGCATACGCCCTCTCCCCGAGACCTCCTCGCCACTCACGCGGGTGTGCTCCAAGCCCTGGTGCCGTGTCTTGCGGTGAGCCCGTACGCCCTCGGCGCGCTGCTCCCGGTCGACCACGACCGTGACCTCGTCATCATCGACGACGCGCACCGCGTAGCCACCGCGGCAGCGGTCTGCGCGATCGCCCGAGGCCGCCAAGTCGTCCTCGTCGGCGATCCCGCCCAGCCCGGTCCGACGTCCTTCACCACCGCCCCGGCCACCACCTCTCGGGAACGAGAGGGGTCGCCGGCTCTGCTCGGAGTGCTCGACGCCGCCCTCCCGGTCCTGCCGGTGCAGACCCTGAGACGGCTCCACCGCGGGGTCCAGGGTGAACTCGTGACCGTGCTCAACGACCTTGTGTATGACGGTCAACTCCGGGCCCTGCCCGGGGTCGCGGATGCCCCCACGATGCGTCACGAGCGGGTCGATGGGGTGGGGATGGCCCTCGAAGGGTCCAGCGCGGTCGAGACGACCTCGGCGGAGGTTGAACGGGTCGCCGAACTCGTCGCCGAGCATGTCGCCGCGAACCCGGACCGTTCATGCGGTGTCGTCACCCTAAGCGAGGCTCACGCCGAACGCATCGAGGCTGCGCTGCTCCGGGCCGCGCAGAGCCGGCCAGATCTGGCCGCGGCGCTGGCCTCGCACGGGCCGGAGCCGACTGTCGTCCTGCCCGTCGAACAGGCTGGCAGCCTGGTGCGTGACGAGGTCATCCTCGCCGTGGGGTACGGGCGAACACCGCACGGCCGGGTGCTCCGTCACTTCGGTGCCCTCGGCGGGAACGGGGGAGAACACCTGCTCGCCCGGGCCCTGACCCGAGCCCGGCACCGGGTCACGGTGGTGTCCTCCATCGGCGCCGAAGACCTCGATCCGGAGCGGTTGCGATCCGCCGGACCACAGCGCCTGCGCGAACTGCTGGCGGCGCTCGCCACCGGGTCCGCATCGGCTGCGCCGACCGTGGGGACCTCGGCGCTGGAAGTCTCCGCACTCGGCCGACAACTGGCCGGACGGCTCCGTCAGGCAGGGCTCACCGTGCGGGAGAACGTCGGCTCCGGTGCGGACCGGGTCGAGCTTGCGGTGTCCTCCGGGCTGGGCGCCCAGGAGCTTGCGGTCGAGACCGACGGGGCGGCCTACGCGGCGCTGCCGACGGCCCGCGACCGAGACCGCCTCCGTCCGGCCGAGCTCGAACGGCTCGGCTGGCGGCACGTGCGGGTCTGGATGCTCGACCTCTATCGGGACCCGGCCCGTGAGGTCGCCCGGATCGTTGCGCTGAGTGAGCATCCCTCATGAGTGGTCGCGCCGGGGGGCGGCCGCGCCGGGCGATGCGCCCCGCGACCGGGGACGCCCCCGAGGCGCCCGGCGCCGAGCCACAGCCCCCAGCGCCCCCCCGGCGGAGCCGTACCCGCAGGCCCGCAGTGGCCGATCAGAGCGTCGACGACACCGACGCCGGCTGGGGTGAGCGCGGGGAGTCCGGGACCTCGGCGGAGTGGCTACGGGCGCAACGCCCACCGCACTGGGAGTGAGCGCACCCCGGATAAGCGCACAGCGCACGGAATGCGGGGAGCGCGCGAAGCGGCATGCCAGAGGGGCCCCGGCCAAGCCGGGGCCCCTCAGGCGTGATCGTGCAGGTGACGGCTGGATCAGCCGCGCGCCTTCAGCGAGTCGCGAATCTCGGTGAGGAGCGCAACCTCGGGGGCCACAGCGGCCTCTTCCGCCGGCTTGGCGAAACGAGCCTTGGCGGCCTCGTACGGCTTGACGACGAGGAAGTACACCGCCGCCGCGAGGATGAGGAAGGACACGAACGCGGTGATGACCGGGCCGTAGACAACGCCGCCAGCCGCGAGGCTGTCGAAGTTGGGGTCGCCACCGGTGATCTTGCTGATGACGTCGAGGAGGAACTTGACGAAAGCCTCGACGACCTTGCCGAATGCGCCGGCGATGACGACCGCCACCGCGAGCTCCAGGACGTTGCCCTGGAGGATGAAGTTCTTGAAGCCCTTCATGGAAAAACCCTTTCACGTGCTGTCAGGTGTGCTGCGAGGAAGGAATCTACCGGTCCAAGGCCCGAAATGACGATTTGAAGGAGCGCGCCCGGCGGGTCGTGCACAGAGCACGTGACCAGTGGTCACGCCTACCCGGGGGTGGCGAGCACCGGGATAGGCCCCTCGTTGGCCCGCTGGCCGGCGTGGATGGCGTCGGCTTCTTCGGGGGTGAGCGCCACCGTCAGGCCGGGTGCGGCCGGTGTCGCGCCGGTGAACCCACCGGCGCAGCCGGTCGGGTCGGGCAGTGAGTCAACCCCGAGGATCAGTGCCCGGCGGGTCCACGGTGGCCCTCCCGCCGCGGGGTAGAGGGTGACCCGCTGGCCCGCCGAGAGCTGGGCGGCGGCCCTCTCGTCGGCGAGGACGAGATGGACCGCCACTCTCCCCGTGGGAACCCCCTCGGCAGCCTCCCGAGGGACGAATCGGGTCCGGGTCACCAGTTCCCCGGCAGCCATCTGCCCGACCAGGGACCTCCCCACGGCCGCCGCGCGGTCGTCGACGCCCAGGGCCACGGGCGGGCCGCCGGAGGTCGGGATCGTCGTCGTCGCGAGATCGGCCGCGGTCAGGGTCGCTCCCGCGGGCAGATCGCGCGCGGCGCTGAGCACCTCGATCGAGGCCGGGGGAGGTGGGCGCACCATGAGCGCCACGGAAGCGAGGAGAGCGCTCGCCCCTACCCCGAGCAGGCCCCGGCGGGCGATGCGCCACCACCACCGCGACCGTCGACTCGGTCGTCGGCGAGAGCGGCCGGACCCCACGGCATACGCCGCGGGTGAGGTGGGCGGCACGGCCGCCGGTGCGACCGAACGGAACCGGTCGAGGAGTCGGATCACTCCGCCGACGCTAGGTGGGCGGACGCTCTCGCCGAGTTCAGGTCAGGAAGCTGTGGATGAGGACGCCGGGGCGGCCACGGGTGTGGACGCCGGCGCCGCCCCGCCACCGGAGCTGCCCTTGGCGCCGGCGGAACTCGAGCCGTCACCCGAGCCGCTATCGGAGCCGCCACCGGCAGACGCCGCAGCGCCCGCCCCCGTGGGCTCCCCGGCCCCAGCGGTCCCGGAAGACCCCGAGCCCCCCGAACCGGCCTTCGCCGCGGAGCCGGACTTCTTGCTGTCGGTGGCATAGAAGCCACTGCCCTTGAAGTGGATCCCGACCGCGCCGAACACCTTGCGGAGCCGACCGGCACACTCGGGACACTCGGTGAGCGCATCATCGGAGAAGGACTGCACCGCATCGAAGCGGTGGTCGCACACCGTGCAGGCATACGCGTACGTGGGCACTCTCGGCGCACCTTTCAACCAGGCCAGGGTCGGACATGACTCGGCGGCCTCCCCGCACGGGAGCCGCCGAACGCCACAGTTTACCTTTAGGCTCGATCATCGTGAGCCGTCGCCTTGTGCTGCTACGCCGAGTCCTTGTGGGCCTGGCCGCACTCGTCGTGCTGGCCTTGGTCGCGGTGGCCGTCGTCGGCGTCTCCTTTGTCCGCCGCCCGTTTCCGCAGGTCGACGGTGAGGTCGCGATCGCCGGCCTCGGAGCCAAGGTCTCCGTCGTCCGTGACGCCAGCGGGGTGCCGCACCTTTTCGGCGACTCCATCCTCGACCTGGCCAAGGCGCAGGGGTACGTCCACGCCCAGGACCGGTTCTTCGAGATGGACCTGCGCCGCCGGACCGCCAGCGGCACCCTCGCCACCCTCGTCGGATCCCCCGGAGTGGATTCCGACAAGGTCATCCGCACCATGGGCTGGCGCAAGATCGCCGAGCAGGAACTCCCCACCCTCAAGCCGCTCACCCGGCAGGTCCTCCAGGCCTACGCCGACGGCGTCAATGCCTACCTTAAGCCCCGCTCCACCAACCAGGTGGCCGTCGAGTATGCCGTGCTGTCGGCGCGGGTTCCGGTCGGCGCGATCCCCGAGTGGACCCCGGTCGACTCGCTGGTATGGATCAAGGCGATGGCCTGGGACCTGCGCTCGAACTACCGCGACGAACTCGCCCGCGCCCGCATGTCCGGTCGCCTCACCCGGGCCCAAATCCTCCAGGTCTATCCGACGGCGCCGCTTCAGACTCGACCGCCGATCCTCTCCGGCGAGGAATGGTCCGTCGGCAGCGCCCCCGGCCTGACCCGCCGGGCCGCAGCCACCGACCCCGACGCCGACGCCAAGACCTGGGCGGCCTTGACCCAGCGGACCGCGCAACAGGGGTACGACGCGGTGGGCGCCGCGCTCTCCGCCGTGCCCGAACTTGTCGGCAGGGGAGAGGGCGTCGGTTCCAACTCGTGGGTGGTCACTGGCGCCCACTCGGCCACCGGCAAACCGATCCTCGCCAACGATCCGCACCTCAAGACCAGTCAGCCCGGCATCTGGGTGCAGAACTCGCTCACCTGCCGCGCCCTCTCCGCGGACTGTCCACTCAACGTCAGCGGATTCTCCTTCGCCGGGATGCCGGGGGTGATCATCGGGCACAACGCCACCATCGCCTGGGGGCTGAGCAACCTCGGCCCAGATGTCACCGACTTCTATCTCGAACGGGTCCGCGAGGACACCTACGAGGTTGACGGCATTGCGCAGCCGCTCACGCAGCGCACCGAGGTCATCGAGGTGGCCGGCGGGGACCCGGTGACGATCACCGCCCGCTCGACGCGGCATGGTCCGCTGCTGTCCGACGTCATCCCGGCCCTCGCCGACGCCGGCGCCCAGGCGCCGGTAGCCGACACCGAAGACCCCGCTGAGCGCTTCGAGGTCTCCCTCGCCTGGACCGGTCTCACCCCCTCGCGCACCGCGGACAGTCTGCTCGATGTCAATCTCGCCCGGAACTTCCCCGAGTTCCGAACCGCGCTGACCTCGTTCGCCGCCCCGGGCCAGAACTTCGTCTACGCCGACACCAGCGGCAACATCGGCTACCAGGCCACCGGGTCGGTTCCCATCCGCCGCTCTGCGATTGCCAAGGCGCCGGCCGGCTACTGGCCGGCCCCGGGGTGGGACACGGCCTACGACTGGCAGGGATTCGTGCCCTACCAGGACCTTCCCTGGACGCTCAACCCCCAGGACGGTGTCATCGTCGCGGCCAACCAGGCGGTGAGCGCGAGCAGCACGCCATACCTCACTGCGGACTGGGATCCGGGTTACCGGTCGACCCGGATCGCCGAGCTCATCGCCAAGGGGGGAGCGTTGAGCGCCGCCGACATGGCCGAGCTTCAGCTGGACTCCGATAACCCCCTCGCCAGGGCGTTGGTGCCCCAACTCCTTCAGGTGCCACTGGCCTCGGATCCGTTCACCGCACAGGCGCAGGATCTGCTGCGCGGCTGGGACTTCTCCACCCCGGCGGAGGAGCCAGCGCCGGAGAGCGCCGCGGCGGCATACTTCAACGCGGTCTGGAACCAGTTCGTCAAACTGACCTTCGACGATGAACTCCCGACCGGAATGCGGGCCGATGGCGGGGCCCGGTGGCGGGCCGCGGCGGCCGCCCTCTTGGAGAACCCGAAGAGCCCTTGGTGGGACAACAAGCAGACCATCACCGTCGTCGAAACCCGCGAGGAGATCCTGCGGCTCGCCCTCGTCGAGGCTCGTCTTGAGTTGACCCGCAAGCTCGGCAAGGACCCCGACGACTGGCGGTGGGGCGCCCTGCACACGATGACCCTGCAGCACCCCGTCCTCGGCGGGGAGACCTCGCTTGGGCCGCTGCGGTGGTTCGTCAACTCCGGTCCGTATGCCGTGAGCGGCGGCCCGGCGATCGTCAACGCGACGAGCTGGGATGCCGCCGCCGGGTTCGGAGTGACCGCGGCCCCGTCGATGCGCATGGTCGTCGACCTGGCCGACCTCAACGCCTCCACCTGGATCAACCTCTCGGGAGCCAGCGGACACCCGAGCCATCCGCATTACGCCGACCAGACCGGTGACTGGGTGGCGGGCCGTCAGCGTCCGTGGGCCTTCACCGAGGCCGCCGTGCGGGCCGGGGACTCGCTCAGCGAGCTGACTCTGGTCCCGGCTTCGGCGACCCCGTGAGGTACGGGGCGAGCCAGGTCACCCCGTCGGCGGTGAGCACCCCGTCCACCGCGACGTCATGCGCGTCCCGCGGCAGAAGCGCCTCGTGGAGTTCGCCCGGGTGGAGCAGCACTACCACAGCCACCCCCGGGGCCCGACGCGGCAACGCCCGGTCGTAGCAGCCTCCGCCCTGTCCCATCCTCGTCCCGGTGATGTCGACTGCGAGCCCCGGGGCGAGCACGAGGTCGGCGGCGTGGATGGCGTCCTTGCCCAACGGTCGGCGGTGCGGGTCGGCGGCATCGAACCAGTCGAGGTCGAGGTCGCCCTCGGTGATCGGCAGCAGCACCCGCAGGCCGTCGGCCAGCAGGGCCGAGAGCAGGTCGGCCGTGGGTGGTTCGCCGTCGAAGGATTCGTAGAGGGTCGTCGTCGAGCCCGGACCGAGCCCGCCCGCCCGCACCACCGCCCTGCCATGCCGGGCCAGCGCCGCCGCGTCAGCGGCACTCTCCCGCGCGGCCCAGAGCAGGCGGCGCCGACCCCGCAGGGTGGTCCGAATCGTGCGCTTGGCGGCGGACGGCATACCCTGCATCGTAGGGTGGGGCGCATGAGTTCCGAGGGTCTGCAGGCAGCCACGGCAACCATGGCTCGGGCCGGGGTCAGCACGGCCGCCATCGGGGTCTTCGAACGGTTCTACGGGCAGCTTGAGGCCAACGTGACCGGGTATGTCCCAGAGGACACCATCGACCCGCTCGGGGCCGTCACCAGGCTCGTCGACATCGCCCAGGAGGGTGAGCCGGACCGGGAGGCGTTGCGCCGCACCGTCGTCCTCAAACTCAACGGTGGCCTCGGGACGAGCATGGGCATCACCGGGCCCAAATCCGCGCTCCCGGTGCGCGACGGGCTGACCTTCCTCGACATCATGGCCCGTCAGGTCCTAGCCCTGCGGGAGCGCTACGAGGTCGGGATCCCGTTGCTGCTGATGAACTCGTTCCGCACCCGCGAGGAGTCACTGGAGATCCTGGCCCGCTACCCCGATCTCGTCGTCGACGGCCTGCCGCTGGACTTCCTCCAGTCCCAGGAACCCAAGTTGCGGGCCGATGACCTCTCCCCGGTGAACTGGCCCGCGGACCCCGAACTCGAGTGGTGCCCGCCCGGTCACGGGGACGTGTACGTCTCGCTGCTCGCCTCGGGGATCCTCGAGGCGCTCCGGGATCGGGGGTACCGCTACCTGTTCCTCTCCAATGCCGACAACCTCGGCGCGACCTGCGACCCGGACATCCCCGCCTGGATGGCCGCGCAGTCCATCCCCTACGTCGCCGAGGTCTGTGAACGCACCCACAACGACCGCAAGGGCGGGCACCTCGCCGTCCGCAAACGCGACCAGCGGGTGGTCCTGCGGGACAGCGCGATGGTCGTGCCCGGGGAGGACGAGTCCTTCCAGGACACCACCCGCCATCAACTCTTCCACGCCAACAACCTCTGGGTGGACCTCGACGTGCTCGCCCGCGAGCTCGCCGAGCACGACGGCGTCCTCCCGCTGCCGATGATCGTCAACCGCAAGACCGTCGACCCCACCGACCCGTCCTCCACCCCGGTCATCCAGATCGAGTCCGCGATGGGCGCCGCCATCGAGATCTTCGAAGGCTCCCGGGCGCTGGAGGTGCCTCGCACCCGGTTCCGGCCGGTGAAGTCGACGAACGAGTTGCTTCTCATCCGCTCCGACCTCTACCGGCTTGATGAGGACTGGATGGTGCAGTCGACCATCGACCACCCCGAGCCGTTCATCGACCTCGGCAGGTCGTACACGATGGTCGACGACTTCGAGGAGCGCTTCCCCGCCGGAGTGCCACTCATCCGAGAATGCTCTTCGCTGCGGGTCAAGGGCGACGTCACCTTCGGCGCCCAGGTGCGCTGCGTCGGGGACGTCGTCGTCACCGCCGATGGCCCCCGCCAGATCGCCGACGGGACCGTCCTGCGCGGCAGCCCGTGATGCGCACGGTCACCGAGCACCGCGACGCCGTCCTCGCTCTCGCCGCACCCCTGACGTCCCGGGAGGTGCCGCTGGGAGAGGCGTTGGGCCTGGTGCTCGCCGCCGACCTGGTCTCCCGGCTCGATCTCCCGGGTTTCGACAACTCCGCGATGGACGGGTATGCCGTGCGCGCGGCCGATCTCGCCGGCGCCGACGAGGACCACCCGGTGAGTCTTCCGGTCGCCGGGGACATCGCTGCCGGGGACACCGCGGAGCATGCCCTGGAGCCGGGGAGCACCTGGCGGATCATGACCGGAGCTCCGTTGCCGCGTGGAGCAGACGCGGTCGTCCCGGTCGAACTCAGCGATGGCGGGGATGCCCGGGCGGCGATGCGGCTGGCCCCCGAGGTCGGCCGGCACGTCCGCCGCCGCGGGGAGGATGTCGGCCTCGGTGACATCGTCCTGACCGCCGGCCAGGTCCTCACCCCGGGACGGCTCGCGCTCGCGGCTGCAGCGAATGTCCCTGTCGTGCACTGCATTCCACGTCCACGAGTGGCGGTGGTCTCCACCGGTGACGAGCTGGTCAGGGTCGGTGAGCACCCGGCATACGGTCAGATCGTCGACTCCAACAGCGCCATGCTCGCCGCGCTCGTCGAGGCGGCCGGGGCTGAAGTCGCGTCGGTCACCCATGTGCCCGATGACGCCGACCGCCTGCGTGACTGGCTTCGCGAACTCCCCGGCGAACCCGACCTCGTTCTCACCACCGGTGGGGTATCCATGGGTGCGTACGACACCGTCAAGGAGGTGCTCCGCGAGGAGGGTGGGGTGGAGTTCGTCCGGGTCGCCATGCGACCGGGTATGCCGCAGGGTTGCGGTGCCGTGGGCGACCCGCCGATCCCGATCATCACGCTGCCGGGCAACCCGGTGTCCTCGTTCGTCTCGTTCCACGTCTTCGTCTGGCCGGTGCTGCGGCGACTCGCGGGAGCTCCGGTGGTGGCGGCGCTTGAGGACAGCCCGGAGGTCATCGAGACCGTCGCCGCGCAGGGGTGGGAGAGTGCCGCCGACAAGGTCGAACTGACCCGGGTGATGCTCGGGCCGGAGGGCGCCCACCCCAGCCGCGGCCAGGGCAGTCACATGCTTGGCGCGTTGGGCCAGGCCGATGCCCTGGCCATCGTGCCGGCGGAGATCACCCGGGTCGAAGCGGGTACCCGGGTGCGCTGCCTGCCGCTCCTGGGGCACGCTTAGGCCATGACGAGCCCCCTGACCCATGTGCGGGCCGACGGCAGCGCCCACATGGTCGACATCTCCGCCAAGGCGGTCACGGCGCGCCAGGCGCGGGCCGCCGGACGGGTGCTCCTCTCGGCCGCCGCGGTCGCGGCTCTGCGGGACGGGTCGGTCCCCAAGGGGGATGCCCTGGCCGTGGCCCGGATCGCGGGTATCCAGGCCGTTAAGCGCACCCCGGAACTCATCCCGCTCGCGCACCCGGTGGCGGTGCACGCCGTCGAGGTCGACCTCATCGTCGCCGACGACGGTGTGGACCTTGTCGCGACGGTGCGCACCGCGGACCGCACCGGCATCGAAATGGAGGCGCTCACTGCGGTCGCGGTGGCGGCGCTCGCCCTCATCGACATGATCAAGGCCGTGGACAAGCACGCCCGGATCACCGACGTGCGGGTCGTTGCCAAATCCGGCGGCCGCTCCGGGGACTGGGCCGAGGCGTGAGCGGGCCCGACTCCGCACCGGCTCCGTCCTGGGCAGGGGTGCGACTTGCCGTAATTACCTGCTCCACGCGGGCCGCGCAGGGCGTGTACCCGGACCGGGGCGGAGAGCTCATCGCGAGCACCGCGAGGTCGTGGGGAGCCGAGGTCACCGGGCCGGATGTCGTTTCGGACGGCCCCGAGGTGACCCAGGCGCTACGCCGGGCCCTGGACTCGGGGGCCAACGTCGTGCTCACCACCGGCGGCACCGGCCTTACCCCGACAGACGGCACCCCGGAGGCCACCCGACCACTCCTCGAACGGGAGGTGCCGGGCATCGCCGAGGCGATGCGGGCCTACGGCGTCGCCAGTGGCGTGCCGACGGCGACGCTCTCCCGCGGACTTGCCGGCATCGTCGGTGAAGCCCTCGTCGTCAACCTTCCTGGTTCGACCGGTGGGGTCCGCGATGCGCTGGCGGTGCTCGGACCGGTCGTGCCGCACGCCATACTCCAGCTCATCGGTGGGGACCATTGAGCGGCCTGCGGGGCTGGGGGCCGATCTCGTGGGCGCGCCAGCGCATTGGGAGGGGCAACCCCAGGCAATGGCCGGTGGTGCTGCGGGGCCACACGCCTGCCGGGCTGCCGGTGGAGCTGTCCCCGCTCCGGCTCGCCGACGAGCGCGCGTTCACCGGGCTACGGCGAGCCAATGCGGAGTGGCTCAGGCCGTGGGATGCGACCCCGCCGGTCGACACCGAGGAGGTTGTGGCGTTCGGTGAGCTTGTTCGGCGCTATAACGCCGAGGGCCTTCAGGGGCGGGGGCTGCCGTTCGGGATCCGCGTGGAGAACCGGCTCGTCGGTCAGCTCAGTGTGAGCAGCATCGTCCTCGGCTCGTTCCGTTCGTGCACCGTCGGCTACTGGATCGGTCAGGCCATGGCCGGTCGGGACATTGTTCCGACGGCGGTGGCCTTGGCTGGCGATCATGTCCTCGGCACGCTCGGCTTGCACCGCATCGAGATCAATATCCGACCAGAGAACACGCCCTCGCTCGCCGTCGTCGACAAGCTCGGGTTCCGGGACGAGGGACCCCGTCAGCGCTATCTCCACATCGACGGTGAGTGGCGCGACCACCGTTCGTTCGCGCTCACCGTCGAGGATCTTGCGGGGGAGAGCCTTCAGGACCGCCTGGCCCGTCGTGGCCCGCGTATGCCGTCCTGAACCACCCGTCACACACGTCACTTCAGCGACACACCGAGGCAGGTCCGTTCGGTGGGTGCTTCGGCGGCATACCGTCGTGCTGTGCCGCCGACCAGCCTGATCTTCCTCGTCATCATCGGGGTCTGGGCTGTCTTCATCGTCCAGTTCGCCGTCCGCCGCCGCGAGCACGCGCTGACCGCGCGGACCGTCGACGAACTCTCCCACGCGATGCGGGTCTTGGAGACCCGGGCCGCTCCGGCGGCGCGCGCCACCGAGCCGGCAAGCCAGCCGATCCTCACCGCACCCGCCTCGAGCGCCCCCACGTCTGACTCCTCGCCGGCCTCGCCGGCCGCAACGCCGGCCCCACCGGCCTCGCCGGCTGTCGGTCACGCCTCCGCGCGCGCAGGCGATCGCCGGATCACCCGCCCGCGTCCGGCCCGTCCGGTTCGCGGGCTGACCCTGGTCGCGGCCCTCCTCACGTTCGTTGTCACGGCACCGCTCGCGGCATTCTCGGTGGTGTCGTGGATGGCGCCGGCTGTGGCCGCGATGGCCCTGGTGGCTGCCATTGCGTGGCTGCGCTCCTGCGTGCGGATCGAGGAGGCGGCCCGCGCCCGGGCCCGCGAGCGTCGCGCCGCACGTCGGGCCCGCCCGGCAGCCGTGGCCCTCCGGGAGGCGCCGAGCATTCCGGTCGAATCGCCCTCCGCCGGCGTCGACGTCGACGCCGCCGACCTGGAGTCCGAGGAGTTCGTGTCCGTCGAACTCGTGCACGCCCCCGACCCCGCTCCGGTGCTCCTCGTCGACGAGGACGACATCCCGCTGACCTGGGATCCGGTGCCGTTGCCCCGGCCCACCTACACGCTCAAGGCCCGTGCCCCGGAGGTGTCCGCCGGCGTTCCCGCCCGCGACGGCGAGGCGGGCCAGGCTCCGGTCAGCGCGCAGGAGAACGACGAGACGGCATACGAACTGCCTGAGCGCCGGGTCAGCGGCGGCTGAGGCCTACTCGCCCGGCGCGTCGGCGCCCTGCGGCACCTCAAGGGCCGACTCGGTCTCCACCTGGCTTGGGCCGGGGAAGACCTTAGGATCATCCGACTCCCCGGAATCGAGCAGGTGGCGACCGACGGCGTTGGCGACCGCGACGACGGGAACCGCGACCAGGGCACCGACAATGCCGGCGATAACCACCCCGGCCGCGATGGCGAGGATCACCGCGAGCGGGTGCACCGACATCGCCCGGCCGATGAGGATGGGCTGCAGGATGTGGCTCTCGAGCTGCTGCACCGCGATGACGATGCCGAGCATGATGAGCGCCTTGATCGGGCCCAGGGCGACGAGGGCCAGAATGATCGCCACGAACCCGGAGACCGCCGCGCCGATGACCGGCACGAACGCGCCGAAGAAGACGAGTACGGCGATGCCACCGGCAAAGGGCACCCCGAGGATGGCCGCCCCGAGACCGATCCCCAGGGCGTCGACCGCGGCGACGAGCACGGTCGCTCGGGCGAACGCGGAGAGCTGTTCCCAGGCGATCAGGCCCGAGCTGTGCACCTTGTGCCGGGCGCCCCGCGGGAAGAGCGAAACGAGCCAGTTCCAGATGCCGGGGCCGTCGCTGAGGAAGAAGAAGAGGGTGAACATCGCGATGAAGAAGCCCGCGACGACGTGCCCGGCGGTGAGCCCGGCCGCGGCCGCGGTCGAGCCGATGCCGGAGCCCGAGGCGAACTCTTCGCGCGCCTTGCTCAGGTACTCGGTGATCTGGGTGTCGCTGACGTTGAAGGTGCTCGACACCCAGTCGCGGATCTGGGCCAGGCCCGCCGACACCTGGTCGGTGAGTGCGCCCATCTGCGAGGAGAGTTGGCTGCCGACGAAGGAGAAGAGCCCGATGAGGAGGACGAGGGTTCCCAGCACGGTGAGGGCGGTGGCCGCGCTGTTCGGCAGCCAGCGTTGCAGCGAGCGCTTGATCGGATGCAGCAGCGCCGACAACAGGATCGCGACGACGACGGGGATGGTCACCTCGCTCACCAAAGTCACCCCGTAAAGCGCGAGCACGAGCGCCGCAGCAATGACGATGAACCGCCACGCCCACTCGCTCGCGGTGCGCATGCCCATGGGCACGGACCACTCCGGGCGGCGATGGTCCTCGAAGGTCACCCCGATGCTCGGGATCGCGGTCGGGTCCGCTGCGGGCGGAGTCGGGCGGCGGGGGAGACGCAGACGCATACCGGGAATCGTAGGCGCCTGGGCTGGGCCGCGCCGGTCCGGGCCACCGGGGGCGTGGTCGCTCGGCGTGTCTTCCGTGGGGTATGACGTGGGGTATGCCGTGCGCCAGGGACGTGGTTTCGGCGGCCCGGGGCGTCGGTGTTATCGTTGCTGCCGCACAAAGTTCGGGGCTGTGGCGCAGTTGGTAGCGCGTCTCGTTCGCAATGAGAAGGCCAGGGGTTCGAATCCCCTCAGCTCCACCCGACGAAAACCCCGTCCGACCAGCGCAGACGCCGCTGTCCGGGCGGGTTCTTTCGTTGTCACAGAACTGAACCCTCGAGATTGGACATCGTGGATACGCCCCTTCGCCCTTCGCGACGCGTGCTGCTCGCGCTCGCAGCCGTGGCTGCATTGGTCACTGGGACCGCGCTCGTCGCGGCCGGAGTGCTCGGCGGATTCCCTCGCTCCCTTGGGCGTTGGGCCTGGGGCGAATCCGCTCCCGACCCCACGCCGGTTACGTCGTTCGTCGGACCCCCTACCCGATTCACGATTCGACCGGATGACTATCACGTCCCGTACGCGGGTACCGCAGAAGACGGGCGGAAGTTCTTTCTCAGCGAGGAGTTGTTCGCCGAGAAGGGATACGTCGGTCTCTTCCTGTGGAAGGCGGACGGGACCTTCGATGAGATGCAGGTCAGTGTCGTGGGCCGATCCTCAGAACTCCCGCCCGGCCAGGCAGGTCCTGCCGGGAACGCTGACGCCCTGCAACAGAAACTGGCCGTTCTGGGCCGCTACACCTTGGAGCCCATCACCGTCGAGCCCTTCACTCGGACCTTCGACGGGACGACGTTCGGGTGGCGGGTTGACCAGTACGACGACGGTGACTACGTCATCTCGGTGCATCCCGGGGACTTCATTGCGTACAGCCCACCGTTCGACGGGCGCTGGTACGACACCTGACCCTCACTGCCGCGTCGTCTCTCTGGCCCGCGCTGGCTCCTCGCGCCTGCCGCCCTTACCCCGCGGGCCCGATGAGCCGGAGGAAGCCGCCGAGCGCCATGAGTTCGGCCGCGGACCGGGGCGCGATCGCGCGCAGCGACTCGGCGTGCACCAGATAGGCGGCGACCTGCCCACGGGAGAGGGCGACGTTGAGCCGGTTGCGGGAGAGCAGGAAGTCCAGCCCGCGACCGTCCCCTCCGGTCGAGGTGGCCAGCGAGAGTACCGCCACCGCCGCCTCCTGCCCTTGGAACTTGTCCACCGTCCCCACCGCGACCTCCTCAAGCCCGGCCTGCGCCAGGGCCGTACGGATGGTCGACACCTGGGCGTTGTAGGGCGTGATGACGATGACATCGGCGGCCTGCAGGGTGCGCACCTGCCCGTCGCTGACGAGCTCCCGCCCGATGAGCCCCGCGACGAGGTCGCGCACGACCACGGCCTCCTCGGGTGAGGAGGTCGTCCGCTCGGCATGAGCCACCGGCACGACGTGCAACCCGGGCAGCACTCCGGCGACCGAACGGGCAGCGGTCACCGACTCCGCGGAGCGGAGCTCACCGTCATACGCGAGGTCGGACACGACCCGGGCCAGCGCGGGATGCATCCGCCAGGTCGTCTCCAGGAAGTAGCCCCGGCCGGCCGGCGCGACCGCCTCCCCGGCGAGCAGCCAGCCGAGCGCGGACTCATCCACCGGGTCGGGGTGGCTGCCCGTGGACACCTGCGGGAGTTGCTGCGGATCCCCGAGCAGGAGCAGCCGGGACCCGGCGAGGGCGACCGCCAAGGTCTTGGCGAGGGAGAACTGCCCGGCTTCGTCGATGACGACGAGGTCGAGTTGGCCGCGGGCGACCCGTCGCAGGTTGGTGAGATCCCAGGCCGTCCCGCCGATGACGTACCCCGTGCCCCGCTCCGCGGCGAACCCCGCCAGGTCATCGGCCGAGGCCAACGCGGTCCAGTTCGGTGTTTGCGTGGCCTTGGCCTCCTTGCCGACGAGGTTGCCGGGCAGGCCAGCCTCGACCACGGCGGTGAGCAGGTTCTCGATGGCTGCATGCGACTGCGAGCACACCCCGACCCGCCAGCCGCGCTCCACAAGTGCGGCGATGACCCGGGCGCCGACCCAGGTCTTGCCGGTGCCCGGCGGCCCCTGGACCGCGACATAGGAGTCCGCCATCGCCAACAGCGCCTCGGTGATCGCCTCGACGTGCCGGCGCGGCCCTTGGCCGACCTCCGGCAGCGCGGCCCCGGAGCGCAGTCGCGGCGGGCGCCGCAGGAGCAGATCGGTGCCTACGCAGGTGGGCAACTCGGGCAGGCTCTCGAGCACCCGCCGACCGAACTCGGCCAGCGCCTCGTCGATGCTCCGGGTCGACATGAACCCGCCCGGTACCAACGCGATCGGGTATGCCGTGTGCTCGCCACCGCCCTTGGGTGCCAGTTCCAGGACGGTGAGGCTCTGCCGCAGTCGGCCATTGGCCCCGACCCATTCCTGCGTGCCGAGCACCTGCACGGTCGCCGAGGACTCTCCGTTGGCGTGCCCGGACTTGACCTCGATGCCGCCGGGGGCCGGCGCCGCATAGACCGCCTTCACGGCCGCGCCGACGGCCAACGGCACGTCCCGCATCGGTTCACCGGTGAGCCGCAGGATCCGGCGTGGCCGCTGCCGCGGTGTCTGCGCGGCCCAGGCATCAACCACCTCGGCCTCGTCGACGACGAAGATGCCGTCCTCGGCGCGCCAGTCGCGCACCGGGGTGCGAAGACGTTCGAAATGGGCCTGCCATTTCGGTTTGTCCTCGCGCGCATGGAAGAGCACGGTCGATGCCGTCATCGCGATGGCCTGGTCGAGGTCACTGCGATCGACCGCACGCCGGGAGGCCACCCGCTCTCGGAGCAGCGTCTCAAGATCGATGAGGGCCGCCCGCTCCGGGCTCACCACCTGCGGTTCGGGGGGCTCCGGTGCGGGGGCGGTGGCGGGTTCGCCGTCGGCCCGGGCGAGCAGCCAGCCCCGCAACAGGTAGGTGGAGACACAGTCGTCCCGGTTGTACGCCGCGATCTCGCCGAGCACTGCGTCGGCTTCGTTGTGCCGGTCGATGTCCCGCAAGGCCATGAACCGGTGATAGGCGACGATGGAGTCCCCGGCGGCGGTGACGTCCCCGGAGCGTGCCGGCATATAGAGCGGTTCGAGTTTCTTCAGCGAGTAGGACCGCTGCGAAACCCGCAGCGCGGCCCGCACCACGGCATACAGGTCGACGAAGAGTTCGTCGCGCAGCCACTGATCCACGGTGTCCTCGTACACGGCATACCGGGCGGCGAGCCGTTTGAGCGCACTGACCTCGTAAGGCGCGTAGTGGTAGACGTGCAGGCCGGGCCAGCGGCGGCGTCGTGCCTCGACATATTCGACGAAGGCGATGAAGGCGGCCTTCTCGTCGAGCCGGTCATGGGCCCAGAACGCCCGATACTCCGGGCCATCGCCATCGCCATCGCCATCGACCTCGACCATCCCGAAGAGGTACTCCAGGCCCCACACGCTGGACCCGCGTTCGGCCCAGAGCGGGTCGCCCTCGAAGTCGAAGAAGAGATCCCCCCGGCTCGGCGCCGGCAGCCGGTGCAGCGCGTCCGGGTCGATGATCTCGGCCCGCACACCCTCCTCGGGGTGGGTGTCATGGTCGAGCTGCAGCCGGGCCTGCTCGCGCAGCCGGGTCAGCGTCCGCTCGCGCACCTCCGGCACCGGATCGGTCCGGCTCGCCAGGTCCGCGATCGTGCGGATCCCGGCCTCGCGGAGTTTGCGGCGGGTCGGCATCCGCACCCCGGCGACGAGGATGAGGTCGAGGGAGGCCTCTGCCTCGGCCTCACAAACGGCGCAGCGCCCGCACGCGGTCGGGGTGTCCTCCCAGCGCGCCGGGCCCTCGGCGGCACGGTGGGCGGAGAGTATGGCGTCCAGCCGCGCGCGCCGCTCCCGGTAGACCGCCACGAGTTCGGCGACGGAGAAGCCCTCCTCGGCGCCCGACCCGAGACTGAGCCGGGCCTCACGCGCCAAGGGCACCCCGGCCGCATCGAGCACCGCGGCATAGGCACCGAGCTGGAGCATGGCCGGGACGGTGGCCTCCCGGGCGAGTTTGGTGTCCGAGAGCCGCCAGCCCCCCTCGGTCCGCTCGAGGAAGTCGACATGGCCGACGAAGCTGCCGTCGAACAGGGTGGCTTGGCAGAGCACCTCGACCCCTGAGCCCGCGGCCATCGCGTCCAAGGTGGTCGTCATGGCCGCGGCCAGACCCTGGACCGAGTAGGTCGGCCGCGGGAGTTCGACCACGGCACCCTGCGCCGGGTGGGCCGCGCGCAGGGCCCGCAGTTGGGCCTGTTCGTGGAGCATCCCGAGTTCGGCGAGCCGCTCCCGCATAGGATCGTCCTCCTGCACCCCCACATCCACCCGCCCCAGGGTGACGTCGAGGTCGCGGAGCACGGCGAACTCACACTCGGAGGCCAGCCGCAGATCCGAGGCGCTCACGACAAGCTGGTCACTCAGGAGGAACATGACCCCAACCTAGCCACCGCTCCCGACATCCCCCGCGGGTCAGATCCAGCTGGGCAGCCACATCCGCCATGCCCATTGTGGGTAGGGGATGACCGACCCGGCATAGACCGGATAGAAGAAGGCGAAGAGGGCCAGGGTCACCAACAGGTACGCGCCGACGACATACCAGCGGGTGCGCCACCGGATCGGGTCGGCCTGCCGGCTCACCGCGACGAACAGGCCGATGCAGAAGGTGACTGCCAGGACGACATACGGCTCGAAGGCCACCGCGTAGAAGGTGAAGACGGTGCGGTGCTGGAAGGCGAACCACGGCAGGTAACCGCCGATCATCCCGGCCGCGATGGCCCCGGCGCGCCAGTCGCGGCGGGCCAGCCAATGCCAGAGGACGACGAGGAGGGCCCCGATGCCGACCCACCACAGCGAGATCGTCCCGATCGGGTTGACCGCGGCCGAGCAGTCCGCCGCGGTGCAGCCGTGCTCGCCGGTTGTGAAGGACTCGTAGTACATCGACGTCGGCCGGGTCTGGACGAGCCAGGACCACGGGTTGGACTGGTAGGAGTGTGGCGTCGTCAGGGTCGTCGAGAACTCGAAGGCGTCCTGGTGATAGCGGACGAAGTTGCGCAGCACCGGCGGCAGCCACTGCACGCCTTCGCCGGGATGGAAGGTGTGCCACTGGCGGTGGTAACCGATCGAGGTGACGAACCATCCGGTCCAGCTCGCAAGGTAGACCACGACCGAGGTGCCGACCATGGCGAGGAAGGCGTACGGCCCGTCCTTGAGGATCGCCCCCCGTCCCCAGGACCGTATGCCGGCCGCGCGCCGCGCGCCCATGTCCCACCACACGCTCATGAGGCCGAATGCGGCGAGGAAGAAGATGCCGGACCATTTGGTGCCCATGGACAGGCCGAGCATGAGGCCGGCGACCCAGCGCCAGGGCCGCAGCCCCAGCCAGGGACCGAGGATGCCGAAGGAGCCGTTGTGCTCGCCGACGATCTCGGCGAGGCGTGCCCGGCTGCGTTCCCGGTCGATGAGCAGCGCCCCGAACGCGGCCAGGGCGAAGAAGGCGACCATCATGTCGAGGATCCCGGTGCGGGACATGACGAAGTGCAGGCCCTCGAAGGCGAGCAGGAAGGCCGCGATGCAGCCGAGCGCCGTCGAGGAGAACATCCGGCGGGCGATCCGGCCCACCATGAGAATGGACAGGGTGCCGAGCAGGGCCACCGAGAACCGCCAGCCCAGGCCGGACTGCATTCCGAAGAGCCATTCGCCGACGGCGATGACCCACTTACCGACCGGGGGATGGACCACCATTTCGCCGTTGGTCGAGCTGAAGATGTTCGGGTCGCCGGCCAGCCACTTCGCGTTGGGGTCCTTCAGACCCGCCTCGGTCTGCATCTCGACGCCGTAGGTGAGCAGCGTCCAGGCGTCCTTGACGTAGTAGGTCTCGTCGAAGACGAGCGCGTGCGGGGTGTCGATCCGCCAGAACCGGAGGAAGCCGCCGATGAGGGCGATGAGCCCGGGGCCGAGCCAGCCGAGGAGCCGGTCGCTCGGCACCGGTGTGAGCAGACGCTCCCGCAGCTCGCGCGCGCGGTCGCCCTGTGCGCGCGGTGCGCTCTGCGCGCGGGGCTCGCTCTGCGCGCGGGGCTCACTCATCCGGCCATCCTAGGTCGACGTGCGTGGCCCGGGCCGAAGGAGTGAGACGCTGAGCGCATGGCAGTGGAGCAGCTGACGGCAGCCGGGGTCCTCGTCCTCGCGGCCACCCCGATCGGGGACCCGGCGGACGCCTCGCCGCGACTCGCCGAGGTACTCACCTCCGCCGATGTCATCGGCGCGGAGGACACCCGGAGGCTGCGTCGGCTCTGCGCCGCCCTCGGGGTCGAGCCGCGGGGGTCGGTGCTCTCCTTCCACGAACACAACGAGTCCGCGCGATCCGTCGAGCTCGTGGCCCGGCTCGTGGCCGGCGACACCGTGGTCGTGGTCACCGATGCGGGTATGCCGTCGGTGTCCGACCCGGGCTACCGCCTCGTCACCGCGGCCATCGCCGCCGGAGTCCGGGTGACCTGCGTCCCCGGGCCGTCCGCGGTCCTCATGGCCTTGGCTGTTTCTGGGCTCGCCGTGGATCGGTTCTGTTTCGAGGGGTTCCTGCCGCGCAAGGCGGGCGAACGGCATACGGCGTTGTCGGCGCTGGTGGGAGAGCGGCGGACGATGGTGTTCTTCGAGGCCCCGCACCGGCTCGCTGCCTCCCTGGCGGCGATGGCCGAGGTGTTCGGCGCCGAGCGGGCGGTCGCGGTGTGTCGGGAGCTGACCAAGACCTACGAGGAGGTGCGGCGGGGGCCGGTCGGGGGCCTTGTCGAGTGGGCCAGCGAGGCGCGAGGGGAGATCACCATTGTCGTGGCCGGGGCGAGCGCTCCGGTGGCGGACCTCGCCAACGAGCTCGACGGCATACGGTCACGAGTGGCGGCCGGGGAGCGGCTCAAGGAGGTCTGCGCCGAGGTCGCGGCACGGACCGGGCTGAGCAAGAAGGCCCTCTACGACGCCATCGTCGCCGGCTGACGTGTGCGGCCCATACCCAAGCCCCCCGCCGGTTGACGCAACCACTGCTAGCAAGGGTTGGTTTCAGAACCGCATGATGCATCCTTCGGTTCTCGCACCAAGTCCTGCTAGCAGAGGTTAGGGCAGCGAGAAGGGGGCCAAGGAGACGGCATACCCGTCGGTAACGTGCCTATCTCACACAAGGTAAGGCTCTCCTGACCTCCCCCTGCGCGGGACTGCGCGCTAAGTTTCCTTTGTGGCCTCAACGACTGTGACTTCGCGACCTGTGAGCGCCCGGAACACGACGATCTTCCTCAAGCTGCTCATGGCGGTGACGGGGTTGTTCTTCGTGTTCTATGTGCTCCTCCACATGTACGGCAACCTCAAGGTCCTCGCCGGCCCGGAGGCTTTCAACGGCTATGCCGAGCACCTGCGGACCTTCGGTGAGCCGATGCTCCCGTATGGCGGTCTGCTCTGGATCTTCCGCATCCTGCTCATCGCCGCCCTCATCGGGCACGTCTACTCCATGGCGGCCCTGTGGAGCCGGGCAGGCAAGGCACGGGCCAGCCGCTACGCCGTGGTCAAGACGGCCATCACGAGCACGACGATGCGCTGGGGTGGGGTCTTCCTCTTCCTCTTCATCGGTTGGCACCTGCTGCACTTCACCATCGTCAAGCCGGTGGTCAACGGCGACGGCCCGGACGCCGCCGCCCTCGCCGCCTCCCCCTACGCCATGGTGGTCGCGAGCTTCCAGTTGTGGTGGATGGTGCTCATCTACCTGCTCGCCCTCGCCGCCCTCGGGCTGCACCTGGCGCACGGGGTGTTCTCCGCCCAGCAGACCCTCGGCTGGACGCAGACCGCGGCCGGCCACCGCCGCGCCAAGGGCATCGGCCACCTGGTCGCGGCCGTCATCGCGGTCGGGTTCGCGATCCCGCCGCTGGCAATCCTCTTCGGCCTGGTGAAGTGAGGCAACGGACATGACCGACACCGTGCAGACCCCGGATACCTTCGGCCTGTGGACCCTCGGCGACCCGATCGCCGACACCAAGGCCCCGGGCGGTCCCATCGAGAACAAGTGGACCAAGCGCAAGTTCGACGCCGCCCTGGTCAACCCCGCCAACCGCCGCAAGCTGTCCGTCATCATCGTCGGCACCGGCCTCGCCGGTGGGGCGGCCGCGGCGACCCTCGGGGAAGCCGGCTACCACGTGAAGTCCTTCTGCTTCCAGGACTCCCCGCGCCGCGCCCACTCGATCGCCGCCCAGGGTGGCATCAACGCGGCGAAGAACTACAAGGAGGACGGCGACTCCGTCTACCGGCTCTTCTACGACACGGTCAAGGGCGGTGACTACCGGGCCCGGGAGACCAACGTCTACCGGCTCGCCGAGGTGAGCGCCAACATCATCGACCAGTGCGTCGCCCAGGGCGTCCCCTTCGCCCGCGAGTATGGCGGGTTGCTCGACAACCGCTCCTTCGGTGGCGTCCAGGTCTCCCGGACCTTCTACGCCCGCGGCCAGACCGGCCAGCAGCTCCTCATCGGCGCCTACCAGGCCCTCGAACGCCAGGTCGCCGAGGGCACGGTCGAGCAGTACGTCCGGCACGAGATGCTCGAAGTCATCGTCAGCGGTGGGCGCGCCCGCGGCATCATCGCCCGCGACCTGGAGACCGGCGAGATCGAGACCCACCTCGCCGACGCGGTCGTGCTCGCCTCCGGCGGTTACGGCAACGTCTTCTTCCTCTCCACCAATGCGATGGGCTCCAACGTCACCGCGACCTGGCGGGCCCACCGCAAGGGCGCCTACTTCGGCAACCCCTGCTACACCCAGATCCACCCGACGTGCATCCCGGTCTCCGGGGACCACCAGTCCAAGCTCACCCTGATGTCCGAGTCGCTGCGTAACGACGGCCGGATCTGGGTGCCCAAGCGGCGCGAGGACTGCGACAAGGATCCGCGGCAGATCGCCGAGGCCGACCGCGACTACTACCTCGAGCGGATCTACCCGGCCTTCGGAAACCTCGTCCCGCGGGACATCGCCTCCCGCCAGGCCAAGAACGTCTGCGACGAGGGCCGCGGGGTGGGCCCGGTGGTCGGCGACTTCCGGCGTGGGGTCTACCTCGACTTCGCCGACGCCATCAAGCGCCTCGGCAAGTCGGCCGTCGAAGCCAAGTACGGCAACCTTTTCGACATGTACGCCCGGATCACCGGCGAGAACCCGTATGAGGTCCCGATGCGGATCTACCCAGCGGTGCACTACACGATGGGCGGGCTCTGGGTCGACTACGACCTGCAGTCCAATATCCCCGGCCTGTTCGTCACCGGAGAGGCCAACTTCTCCGACCACGGAGCCAACCGGCTCGGTGCCTCTGCCCTCATGCAGGGCCTCGCGGACGGCTACTTCGTCCTCCCCAACACGATCCGCGACTACCTCGCCAAGGGACCGTTCGACACGCTCGACGCCAACGCCCCCGAGGTGGCGGCGGCCCGCACCTCCGTGCAGGAGCGCACCCAGCGGCTGCTCGCGATCAACGGGGATCGCAGCGTCGACTCCTTCCACAAGGAACTCGGCCACATCATGTGGGAGTACTGCGGGATGGAGCGCACGCAGGAGGGCCTGCTCAAGGCCATCGACCTCATCCGGTCCCTGCGCGAGGAGTTCTGGCGCAACGTGCGGGTCCTCGGGTCGGCCGACACCCTCAATCAGTCCCTGGAGAAGGCCGGCCGCGTGGCCGACTTCCTCGAGCTCGGTGAACTCATGTGCATCGACGCCCTGCACCGCCGCGAGTCCTGTGGTGGGCATTTCCGGGGTGAGTCGCAGACCGAGGACGGCGAGGCGTTGCGGCACGACGACCAGTTCGCCTACGTCGCCGCGTGGGAGTTCACACCCGAGGCCGCCGACGGCATACCCGGTGGTGGGATGGGCGCGCCCGTCCTCCACAAGGAAGACCTGACCTACGAGTTCATCGAGCTGAAGCAGCGGAGCTACAAGTAATGGACCTCACTCTCAAGATCTGGCGCCAGGCGGGCCCCCGCGACAAGGGCAAGCTCGTCACCTATCAGGTCGAGGACATCAGCCCCGACATGAGCTTCCTCGAGATGCTCGACGTGCTCAACGAGCGGCTCAACGCCAAGGGGGAGGAGCCGGTCGCGTTCGACAGCGACTGCCGCGAGGGCATCTGCGGGATGTGCGGTCTGATGATCTCCGGCCAGGCCCACGGCCCGGAGAAGACGACGACCTGCCAGTTGCACATGCGCTCCTTCAGCGACGGCGAGACGATCACCATCGAGCCCTGGCGGGCGGAGGCCTTCCCGGTCATTCGTGACCTCGTGGTGAACCGAAGCGCGTTCGACCGGATCATCCAGGCCGGCGGGTTCATCTCGGTGAACACCGGCTCGGCCCCGGACGCGCACGCCACCCCGGTGCCCAAGCCGAACGCCGAGCGGGCCTTTGTGGCCGCGGAGTGCATCGGCTGCGGCGCCTGTGTCGCTGCCTGTCCGAACGCTTCCGGCATGCTCTTCATGGGTGCCAAGGTCACTCACCTCAGCGAGCTCCCGCAGGGTCAGCCGGAGCGGATGGCGCGGGTGGTCTCCATGGTGAGCACCCACGACGCCGAGGGCTTCGGCGGCTGTACGAACATCGGCGAATGTTCCAAGGCCTGCCCCAAGGGCATCCCGCAGGACGTCATCTCCACCCTCAACCGCGACCTGCGGATGGCGCTCTCCTCCGGTCACTGACCGGTGCCGGCCCTCGACCTCCTCGAGCACCGGCTCGAGGTGCCGCTGGTCCACGCTGCTCTGTCCTCGGAGGCCGCCCACGACGGCCGGACCCTCACGGTGTTCGCTCGTGAGGTCCGCCGCCGAGGCGATGGCGCAGACCGACCGGCGCTGCTCTTCCTCCAGGGCGGCCCTGGTGGGGAGAGCCCGCGCCCCGGGGTGTTGCCGGCAAACCCACCCTGGCTGGCGCGCGCCCTCGAGGACTTCCGGGTCATCCTGCTCGACCAACGCGGCACCGGGCTCTCCACCCCGGTGGGTGCCCCACCAGTGGGGCGGAGCGCTGTCGAACTGGCCCAGGACCTCACCCATTACCGCGCCGACGCCATCGTCGAGGACGCCGAACTGCTTCGCGAACACCTCGGCGTGGAGCAATGGAGCCTGCTCGGGCAGTCCTTCGGCGGGTTCTGCTCGCTGAGCTATCTCAGCGCGCACCCCGAGCGGGTCGCCGAGGCTTTCATTGCCGGGGGCCTGCCCCCGGTGGCGATGCCGGTCGACGAGATCTATGCCGCGACCTACGAGCAGATGGCGGTGTTGTCGCACCGCCACTACCGCGACTACCCGGGGGATCGGGACCGGCTGCTGGCCGCCCTCGACCTCTGCGACGCCGGGGAACTCACCCTCCCCGGGGGTGAACCGCTGACCGCGCAGACCCTGCGGAGCATCGGCGGCCAACTCGGGACGACCGGGGGGAGCGAGGCGCTGCACTACCTCCTCGAGCGCGACCCGCGGTCCCCGGCCTTCCGGTATGGCGTGGCCTCCCTGCTGCCGTTCGATGGGGCCTCGCCGCTCTACACCCTGGTGCACGAGGCGTGTTATGCCGATGGCGGCGTGACCGGCTGGTCGAGCGATCGGGTCCCGCCCACGGCCTTTGCGGAGGATCGCTCCCTCCTGCTCGGTGAACACCCCGGACGCTGGGTCTTCGCCGAACGCACCGACCTGCGCCCTTGGGCGAAGACCGCGGAGCTCCTCGCCGCGCATGACTGGCCGCGGCTCTACGACGCCGAGGTGCTTGCCCGCACCCACACCCCGTGCTCGGCGGCGATCTACGTCGACGACCCGTTCGTCCTCGAAGCACACTCCCGGGCCACCGCGCAGCTGCTGCCGGGGATGCGGACCTGGGTCACCAATGAGTGGCTGCACAACGGTCTGCGCCTGAGCGGTGGCGTGGTTCTCGATCGGCTCATCTCACTGGTCCGCGACCGCTGACCCCTGGAAAGAGCTCACAACCAAGAGACGTGGGGCTTGAGCAGGGCGTACCCGACGAAGGCCACGATGTCGAGCACGGCGTGGGCGATGACCAGCGGCATGACCCGGCGGGTGCGGCTGTAGAGCCACCCGAAGACCACCCCCATGACGACATTGCCGACGAACCCACCGAACCCCTGGTAGAGGTGGTAGGTCCCACGGATGAGGGCGCTGCCGATGATGACCTGCCAGAGTCCAATACCGGCGCCCCACCATCGCTCGAAGAGGTAGCCGATCATGACGACCTCCTCGAGCACCGCGTTCTGCACCGCGGCGAGGATGAGCACCGGCACCGCCCACCAGACCGGCGCCAGGCCGGCGGCCGCGATGGTGGTGTTCAGCCCGAGGGCGCGGGCCACGACATACAGCCCGAGCCCGGGGAGGCCGATGAGGGCGGCGAGCCCGAGGCCGCGGAGGAGGTCGCCACCTGGCTGGCGCACGTCGAACCCGACCGTATGCCGTGCGGCCGGGTCGTCGCGGGTCAGCAGGTGCAGCGCGAGCAGCGCGGGCAGGACCCCGAGCCCGATGCCCACGAGTTGGTAGGCAAGGTCGAGCCACGGCCGGTCCGGGGTCACCGAGGAGTTCATCGAGGTGCGCTGTTGGGCCAGCGGAACCCCCACAGTCAGCTTGTCGATGATCCGCAGCAGCGACCAGATCGCGGACGCGCCCAGGGAGACACCGAGGACGAGGATGGTCTCGGTGACCAAGGGGCGTCTCACGGTGCCACTGTAAAGTGCAGCCCATGCTCCGCCCCTCTCGTCGTGCCCGTTTCGCTGTCCTTGCTGTCCTCGCCGGTGGAGTGTTGCTCACCGGGTGTGCCGGCCTGGAGAGCCCCGCACCGGGGGGTTCGGGGACGGGTTCGGCGAGCACGGCCGCGAGCTCGTCCGCGACGGCGCCCTCGGCCAAGGAGGTTTATGCGGCCGCCCGGGCCGCAGCGCTCAAGGCAACCTCGGCGACGATGACCGGAACCGTGCCGGAGGCTGGCAGCACCCTGACCTTGACCGTGAGTGGGGCCACCTCAGGCGACCCGCAGACGCTCACCGTCAACTTCGGCGCCGGTCAGGGCACCGCGACGATCGTCACCGTGGCCAAGGCCTACTACATGACGGGGGACGCAGCCTTTTGGACCTCGCAGGCCGATGCGGCTGCGGCCAAGGCGCTCAAGGGCAAGTGGGTTGCCATGGACGCTGCATCGACCCAGGGCTTCGGGGACTTCCGGATTGGGGCGATGCTCACGGAGATGTTCGCCACCCCGGAAATGGGGGTCTTCGAGTCCTTGACGTCCCCGGTCACCCGGGGCGAGGTCAAGGGGCGCGCGGCCTGGGTCATCGGCGAGGCCGGCGACGCTCAGGTCTTCATTGCAGCGGACGGCTCGGGGGAGTTGCTCAAGATCGTCGGCCCGAAGTCAACCCCCGGTGACCTCGTCTTCACCAACTGGAACAAGGCCCCCAAGATTGTCGCCCCGGCGAAGAAGGACGTCGTCTCGCGCTGAGGCGCGCGGGCGGCTTTCGTCCGTCGGGCGACCCTTCACGACGGAGATCGGTGAGTATGGCGGACAACGTTCTCCGTCATACTCACCGATCTCCGTCAACAGGCTCGGGTAGGCCCCCTCGCCGACCCGTGCTCAGCCGACGGTGAGCGGCGTGCGCTGGGCACGCCACCGGCGTACCCGGATCCACAGCCAGATGATGAGCCAGGCGAGCAGGATGAGCGCAAGCACGACGAGGATCGGGAAAAGCACCGCGACGAGGGAGAGGCCCACCGAGGCCCCGTCCTCAAGGGTGGAGACCACCGGGGCACCGGCGCCCAGGGTGCCGGCGTTGACCACCGGCCGGGCGGCCATCTTCCCGGTGTGCACCAGTCCGGAGACGATCACGCCGAGCACGACCCCGATCCACGGGTTCTGCTGCATGAACGTGGAATTCTCCAGGTCGGAGGCGGCGTTCGTGGCCGCGAAGATGAGCCCACCCATACTCGGCCGGATGAAGGTCTGAATCGTGTCGTTGAGGGTGTCCACGGCGGGGATCTTGTCGAGGACCACCTCGGCCGCGAGCAGCACGGCCCCGATACCGAGGGCCCAGTTCGACTCGATCCAGGCGAACTCCGCCGGCAGCGAGATGTAGTCCGTGAACCTCGCGAAGACGGCGACGATGAGGAACGGGATGTAGGCGTTGAAGCCTGCGGCGGCTGAAAGCCCCGCCCCGGTCAGTGCTGCGAGCACCGGCATACCTTTCGTAGGGGCCGACCACAGTAATCGGCGCCGCCTGCATCAACACTCATTGGGTCTGAGGGTAATCCCAACGGGCCTAGGATTCTCGGCATGCAGGTCCTCACCTCGGTCGCGTGGCCCTATGCCAACGGCCCGCGTCACCTCGGCCACGTGGCCGGGTTCGCGGTGCCCTCGGACGTCTTCAGCCGCTACATGCGGATGGCCGGGCACGAGGTCCTCATGGTGAGCGGCTCCGACGAGCACGGCACCCCGATCCTGGTCCAGGCCGAACGGGAGGGCCTCACCCCGCAGGAGTTCGCCGACCGCAATCACGCGATCATCGCCCACGAGCTCACCGACCTCGGCTGCACCTACGACCTCTACACCCGGACCACGACTGCGAACCACTACGCCGTCGCCCAGGAGCTCTTCCGCCAGAACTGGCTCAACGGCTACATGATCGAGCAGACCCAGCAGGGGGCGATCTCCCCCTCGACCGGGCGCACCCTGCCGGACCGGTTCATCGAGGGCGAGTGCCCGATCTGTCACTACGGCGAGGCCCGTGGAGACCAGTGCGACAACTGCGGCAACCAGCTCGAGCCCGAGGACCTCATCAACCCCCGCAGCAAGATCAACGGGGAGAGCCCGAGCTTTGTGGAGACTCGGCACTTCTTCCTCGACCTGCCCGCGCTCGCCGACGCGCTGCGGCAGTGGCTCGAGGGTCGGGACGCCTCGGGGACCTGGCGACCTAATGTCATCCGTTTCAGTCGCAACATCCTCGACGACATCAAGCCCCGAGCGATGACCCGCGACATCGACTGGGGCATCCCGGTGCCGCTCGAGGGCTGGCGGGACAACCCCGCCAAGCGGCTCTACGTCTGGTTTGATGCCGTGATCGGCTACCTGTCGGCGTCCATCGAGTGGGCCCGCCGCCAAGGCGACCCCGAGCGTTGGCGTGACTGGTGGAACAACAGCGAGGCGCTGTCCTACTACTTCATGGGGAAGGACAACATCACCTTCCACTCCCAGATCTGGCCGGCCGAGCTGCTCGGGTATGCCGGAGCAGGCGCCGCCGGCGGCGAACCCGGGGTGTATGGCGTGCTCAACCTGCCCACCGAGGTGGTCTCCAGCGAGTACCTGACGATGGAGGGCAAGCAGTTCTCCACCTCGCGCGGCTATGTCATCTATGTCCGGGACGTCATCGACCGCTACGGGCCCGACGGCATCCGCTACTTCATCTGTGCTGCCGGCCCGGAGAGCCAGGATGCCAACTTCACCTGGCGTGACTTCGTCCAGCGCAACAACTCCGAACTCGTCGCAGGGTGGGGCAACCTGGTCTCCCGCACGGCCGCGATGCTCGCGAAGAGTTTCGGCGAGATCCCCGCACCGGGCCCGATGCAACCGGTGGACGAGGAGGTCCGCGCCGTCGTGCTCGCCGCGTTCGACACCGTCGGGGATCTGCTGGCCCGGCAGCGCATCAAGGCCGCCATCGCCGAGGCCATGCGCGCGGTGGGTGAGGTCAACGCCTACGTCTCGCGGACCGAGCCGTTCAAACTCAAGGGGGAGGACCAGCGGGAGCGGCTTGCGACCATCCTGCACACCCTCATCCAGTGCGTGAGCGACCTCAACACGATCCTCGCGCCGTTCCTCCCGCATGCCGCGAACCGGGTCCACCTCGCCCTCGGCGGGACCGATGAGTTCGTCCCCATGCCGCACCTGCTCGAGGTGAGCGGGCTGGATGCGGCGGACGCACACCGGCGCTATCCGGTCATCACCGGCGACTACTCGGCAACGCCGCGCTGGGAGTCGCGACCCGTCGTGGTCGGCACCCCCGTGACGAAGGCCACACCGGTCTTCACCAAGCTCGACGAGAGCATCGTCGACGAGGAGCTCGCGCGGGTCCCGGGCTCGTGAGTTCGCACCCGCCCCCGGAGCCGCTGCCGCGCGCGGTCGTCGACAACCACACCCACCTCGACATCTCCCGGGACGGCCGCGACATCACCCTCGGCGACCTCGGTCCGGCATTGGCCGCGGCCGCCGCGGTCGGCGTGCACCGCGTGGTCCAGATCGGCTGCGACCTGCCCTCCGCCCGGTTTGCCGTTCAGGCCGCCCAGGAGTATGCCGGTGTCGTCGCCGGAGTGGCCCTGCACCCCAACGAGGCGCCCCGGCTCGCTGCGGCCGGGCGCCTGGAGGCGGCATACGCCGAGATCGCCGAACTGGCCACCCACCCCAGGGTGCGCGTCATCGGGGAGAGCGGCCTGGACTACTTCCGCACCGGGCCTGATGGCGTTGCTGCACAACAGGACTCGTTCCGTTGGCACATTGCTCTGGCCCGTCGGCTCGGCAAGCCGCTCCAGGTCCACGACCGCGACGCGCACGAGGATGTGCTGCGGATCCTCGCCGAGGAGGACGCGCCGCCAGACACCGTCATGCACTGCTTCAGCGGGGACGTGGCCATGGCCCGCGCGTGCGTCGCACGCGGCTACGTCCTCTCCTTCAGTGGGACGGTGACCTTCAAGAACTCCCGCGACCTGCGCAATGCCCTCGCTGTGGTGCCGTTGGAGCAGGTCCAGGTCGAAACCGATGCCCCGTACTTGGCGCCGCACCCCTGGCGGGGGAAGGACAACTCACCCGCGCTGCTGCCCCAGACGGTCCGGGTCATGGCCGGGGTGCTCGGGGTGTCCGTGGCCGAACTCTGTGAGGTCACCTCGGCGACGGCGCAGCGACTCTACGGCCCCTGGTGACCGCTGCGCTGGCGACGGGGGCCGTTACCAAAACTTGACCTTCGCCGGAACGCTCGGGCATGGTGGTTTGGCTAGCCGGGTCCTGCCACACTCCCTGTCGCCCGGAAACTTTGACCCTGGAGTTCTTTTGATTCTCCGCGCCAACCGCGTCCTCGCCACCGCTGCCGTCGGTCTCATCACCGCCGCCGGTGCCGTGGGCGTCGCGTCCGCCCACAAGTCCGTCACCCTCACCGTCGACGGCGCCCCGAAGACCGCCTCCGCGTTCGGCTCCACCGTCGCCGACATCCTGCAGGCCGAGGGCATCACCGTCGGTGAGCATGATGTCGTGGTCCCCTCCGTCGCCACCGGCGTCGAGGACGGTAGCCACATCGCGGTCCGTTTCGGTCGGAAACTCACCGTGACCATCGACGGCAAGGCCACCGAGTACTGGACCACGGGCGCCACCCTGGAGGACGCCCTGCAGGACATCGGGCTGCGCACCGACGGCGCCGTGCTGTCGGCCTCCCGCTCGCAGGCCCTCGGCCGCGAGGGCCTCTCGGTCACCCTGACCGTTCCGGTCGCGGTTTTCCTGCGCGCCGACGGCAAGGTCCGTGCGCTGAAGTCCGCCGCCCCCACCGTGGCCGCCCTGCTCGCCGAGGCAGGGATCACTCTCGGCCCGCTCGACACGGTGGCACCCGCGCTGACGACCAAGGTTGTCGCCGGGACCAAGATCGTCGTCGCCCGGGTCGTCGAGAAGACCGTGACCAAGACCGTCGCCGTGCCCTTCGGCACGACGAAGCGTTCCGACTCCACGATGTATGTCGGCCAGTCCAAGGTGCTCACCAAGGGTGTCACCGGCTCCAAGAAGGTCGTCGAAAAGCAGGTCTTCGTCGACGGCAAGCTCTCCAAGACCACGGTGCTGTCCTCGACCGCGCTCACCGCGGCCAAGAACCAGGTACTCGCGGTCGGCACCAAGGCATACCCCCGCCCGAGCGCTGGTAACACCTCCGGCGCCGGGATCAACCTCGCCAACGCCGCCATGTGGGACCGGATTGCCCAGTGTGAGTCCGGTGGCAACTGGTCGATCAACACCGGCAACGGCTACTACGGCGGCCTGCAGTTCTCCTACTCGACCTGGCTGGGTGTCGGCGGCGCGGACTTCGCGCCCCGGGCCGACTTGGCCTCACGCGCCGAGCAAATCACCGTCGCCAACCGGCTGTACGCCCAGCGCGGCCTGCAGCCCTGGGGCTGCGCTCACGCGGCCTGACCGCACCCCGTCCGGCATACGGCGCGGCAGGTACCCGACCTCGGGGACCTGCCGCGCCGACTAGGGTTCTAGGTCATGCACGAGGCCAGCCTGCTCGGCGCGTCGCAGATCCGCGAACTCGCGGCCGAACTCGACCTGCGCCCCACCAAACAGTGGGGGCAGAACTTCGTCGTCGACGCCAACACGGTGCGCCGGATCGTGCGGGTTTCCGGGGTTGGGCCGCAGGACACCGTCGTCGAGGTGGGTCCCGGGCTGGGCTCGCTCACCCTCGCCCTCTTGCCGCAGGTGGCCGCGGTCGTCGCCGTCGAGGTCGACCCCCGACTCGCCCAGCGGCTCCCACTCACGGTTGCCGACCTCGCGCCCGAGGCCGCGTCCCGGCTCACCGTGGTCACCGGTGACGCGCTCGCGGTCCAGGGCCTGCCCGGGCCGGCGCCCACCGCGCTTGTCGCGAATCTGCCGTACAACGTCTCGGTGCCGGTGGTGCTGAGGTTCCTCGAAGTGTTCCCGAGCATCGAACGCATCCTGGTCATGGTCCAGCTCGAGGTCGCCGAACGGCTGGCCGCCGAGCCCGGGTCCAAGATCTACGGCGTGCCTTCGGTCAAGGCCGCCTGGTATGCGCAGGTCAGCCTCGCCGGGACCGTGTCCCGGTCGGTGTTCTGGCCGGTGCCCAATGTGGATTCCGGTCTGGTCGCGCTGACCCGCCGGGAGCCGCCCAGCGCCCAGGCGTCCCGTGAGGAGGTCTTTGCGTGCGTAGATGCGGCGTTCGCCCAGCGCCGCAAAACGCTGCGAGCCGCCTTGGCCGGGTGGGCCGGGAGTGCCGCCCGGGCCGAGGAGTGTCTGCGGGCGGCCGGGGTGAGCCCGCAGGCCCGGGGCGAACAACTCGACGTCGCCGCGTTCGCCCGGATCGCCAGCGCACGACATGCTCTGCCCGCCCCAGCGTGACTAGGGTGGAGGGGTGACCTCGGCCTACGCAGACCCGCCCCCCGTAACGGTGCGCGTCCCGGCCAAAGTCAACCTCGAACTCAACGTCGGACCGGTGCGTGCGGACGGGTACCACTCGCTCTCCACGATCTATCAGGCCGTCGCGATCTATGACGACGTGACTGTTGCGATCGCGGACGACTGGGGTGTCGCGGTGACCGGTCCGCTCGCGGCCGGCGTTCCCGCCGACGAGACCAACCTTGCCCTGCGCGCAGCCCGGCTGCTCGGGACTCATGTCGGCAGCGCCGAGCCGGTGCACGTCACCATCCGCAAGAACATCCCGGTTGCCGGTGGTATGGCGGGCGGCTCGGCGGATGCCGCGGCCGCGCTCGTGGCGTGTGATGCCTTATGGGACGCCGGGTTCGAGCGGGAGGAGCTCATCGATCTTGCGGCCGAACTGGGCTCGGATGTGCCCTTCCTCATCCTCGGCGGTACCGCGATGGGCTCAGGTCGTGGCGAGCAGATGGCCTCGGCCTTGGCTCGGGGCACCTTCCACTGGGTGTTCGCCCTGAGCGACGAAGGACTCTCCACCCCTGCCGTGTATGCCGAGTGCGACCGGCTGCGCGCGCGTGCCGGGGTCGCGGTACCTGAGCCCAGGCCGACTCCCGAACTCATGAGTGCCTTGCGGGCCGGTGATGCGCGCGCGCTGGCAGCAACCCTTCGCAACGACCTTCAGGAAGCCGCCATCTCGCTCCGGCCGGCCTTGGGCGAGATCCTTGCCGCCGGGCTCGACGAGGGGGCGCTCGGCGGGGTGGTGTCCGGGTCCGGGCCCACTGTCGCCTTCCTCGTGGCCACCCCGGAGGCGGGCATCGATCTGGCCGTCGCCCTCACCGCGAGCGGGATGACCGCCGACGTCCGCCGGGCCAGCGGCCCGACCCATGGCGCACACATCATCCCTACCCGGGTCGACTGACCCCACCCTGACGCCAGGACCCCATACCGTGGCCAACCTCATCTCGGTCGAGCGCGCCAGCCTCACCTTCGGTACGACGCAGGTACTTGACGAGGTGTCCCTCGGTGTCAATGAGGGCGACCGGATCGGCATCGTCGGACGCAACGGCGGCGGGAAGACTTCCTTGCTCAACGTGCTCACCTCCGTCCAGGAACCGGACTCCGGTCGGGTCACTCGTGCTCGCGGGACCACCCTGGGCGTGCTCGCTCAGGATGACCCGCTCGACCCCGAGGCCAGCGTGCGGGAGGCCGTCCTCGGCACCCTGGCCGACCACGAGTGGGCCTCCGTGCCTCGGGTCCGCGACATCCTCGCCGGGCTCCTCGGCGGGCTCGCCGCGGCCGGGGTCGGCGGCCTCGATGCCCGCGTCGGCGCTCTCTCCGGGGGCGAACGCCGACGGGTCGCGCTGGCCGGGCTGCTCATCGCCGACCCGAGCATCCTGCTCCTCGACGAGCCGACCAACCATCTTGATGTCGAGGGTGTCGCCTGGCTCGCCGACCACCTCACCGCCCGCGGCGCCCGTCCGGACCGAGCCCTCGTCGTCATCACCCACGACCGGTGGTTCCTCGATGCCGTCGCCCTGCGCACCTGGGAGGTCGCCGACGGGGCCGTTCACGTGTATGACGGTGGGTACGCGGCCTTCGTCCTGGCCCGGGCCGAACGGCAACGGGTCGCCGCGGTCACCGCGGATCGCCGCGACAACCTGCTCCGCAAGGAACTTGCCTGGCTGCGGCGTGGGCCGCCCGCGCGAACGAGCAAGCCGCGCTTCCGCATCGATGCGGCCAACGCCCTCATCGCCGACGAGCCGCCGCCGCGGGACAGTGTCGAACTCACCCGGTTCGCCAGCGCGCGCCTCGGCAAGACCGTGGTCGACCTCCACGAGGTCCGGCTCACGGTCGGCGAACGGGTGCTCCTCGACGGGGTGACCTGGCTGCTCGCGCCGGGGGAGCGGGTTGGCATCGTCGGGGTCAACGGTTCGGGTAAGACGACCCTGCTGCGCGCTATCGCCGGGCTGGTGCCGCTCCCGGCCGGTCGTCGCAAGGAGGGTCCGACGGTACGGCTGGGGCTGCTCACCCAGGAGGTCCGCGAACTCGACGCGCTCGGCGATCGACGGGTCATCGAGGCCCTCGAGGAAGTCCGGACCAGCGTCAAGGTGGGCCGCCAGGAACTCTCGGCCTCGCAGCTGGCGCAACGGCTGGGGTTCACCGGCCCGCGCCAGCAAACCCGGGTCGGCGACCTCTCCGGTGGTGAGCGCCGCCGCCTTCAGCTCACCCGGCTGCTCCTCGACGAGCCGAACGTGCTGCTCCTCGACGAGCCGACGAACGACCTCGACCTGGAGACCCTGACCTCCCTGGAGGACCTCCTCGACGGCTGGCCCGGAACCCTCGTCGTGGTCTCCCATGACCGCTACCTGCTGGAACGGGTCTGCGACCGAGAGGTCGCCCTGCTCGGCGACGGCCGGCTGCGGGACCTGCCCGGTGGGGTAGAGGAGTACCTGAGGATCCGGTCCGCCCAGGTGGCCGCCGAGTTGGCCGCACCGATGGCGACAGCGGCCGGGCGCGGCCAGGCCGCGCCGGTGGCCGACGCCGTCGCCCAACGCGAGGCGCGCAAGACCCTGGCTCGGGTCGAGCGCCAGTTGAGCTGGCTCGCCGAGCGCGAGGCCCGGCTGCATGAGGCGATGGCGGCCGCCGCCGCGGACCACCAGGCGGTGCTTGGCCTGGATAGAGACCTGCGCGCACTGATCGCCGAGCGCGAGGACCTTGAGGTGCAGTGGCTTGAGGCTGCGGAGGTGGCCGACTAGCGGTTCAGTGGGAGGTCAGGACTCCAGGGGCCGGGAGAGCCGGCGGAGCAGCCCGGTCAGCGAGGCGCGATCGCGCTCATCCAGCCCCGCGAGGATGTCGCGTTCGTGGGCGAGGAGATGCTCCAGGGCGGCGTCGACGGCAGATCGGCCGGTGGGGGTGAGTCGTACCAAGACACCGCGGCGGTCGCGCGGGTCGGGGTGGCGCTCGACGAAGCCGCGGGCCAGCAGCCGATCGACCCGGTTGGTCATGGTTCCGCTGGTCACGAGCGTCTCGGCGACGAGCTGACCCGGGGAGAGTTCGTAGGGGGTGCCTGCGCGGCGGAGCGCGGAGAGCACGTCGAACTCCCAACTGTCGAGCCCGCGGTCACCGAAGGCCTCGCCTCGGGCCAGGTCGAGTCGGCGGGCGAGCCGCGAGATCCGGGAGAGCACCTCGAGCGGGGAGACATCGAGGTCGGGTCGTTCGCGGCGCCAGGCCGCGACGATCTGGTCGACATCATCCGGTGACATAGGGCGATTGTACGCCCGTCAAGTATCTTGACATCGAAATAAGCCTGGGCATCTGGCATTCTGGAGGTATGCGAACCACCGGCACCTGGGATCCCACGGCATACGCCCGCTATGGAGGGGAACGCACCCGCCCCTTCCTCGACCTGCTCGCACGGATCGGGGCCGAGGATCCGCACCTCGTCGTCGACCTCGGGTGCGGCAGTGGCATGTCCACCCTGTTGCTGGCCAAGCGGTGGCCGCAGGCTCGGATCATCGGTGTCGACAGCTCGGCAAGCATGCTGGAGGCCGCCCGGGAGGCCGACACCGACGGTGCGGTCGAATGGGTCGAGGCGGACCTGCGTGCCTGGGACCCCGCCACCGTCGGCGCGCCCGTCGACGTCATCGTGACCAATGCGGCCCTGCAGTGGGTGCCGGGTCACCTGGGCCTTCTCGACCGCTGGGTTGCCGCCTTGGCGCCCGACGGGTGGCTGGCGCTCCAGGTGCCGGGCAACTTCCATGCCCCGAGCCATGCCCTCATGGGCCAGGTCGCGCAGACTCATCCCCGCGCAGTCGAGCTGGAGGATGCTCTCGACCTGCTCGGGGTGGCGGAGCCGGCAACCTATCTGCGGACCCTGAGTCGACTCGGGTGTGAGGTGGATGCCTGGGAGACGACCTATCAGCATGTCCTTGAGGCCGGCGAGGGTGAGCACCCTGTGTTGACCTGGGTGCGCTCGACCGGGCTGCGGCCGGTGCTCGATCTGCTCACCGAGGACGAGGAGCTTGAGGCCTTCCTCACCCCCTACGAGGCGGCGTTGCACACGGCATACCCGATCCTCGACGGGACGGCCGTCTTCGGGTTCCGCCGGATTTTCGCGGTGGCGCGCCGCCTGCCGTCACCGCCGGCTGGCTGAGGACTGCTCACTCAGGACGGGTTTGGCCTCAAGCGTGGTGAGGCCGTTCCAGGCGAGGTTGACCACGTGCGCGGCGACCTCGTGCTTCTTGAACTTGCGGGAGTCGAGCCACCACTGGCCGACGAGGGAGACCATGCCGACGAGCATCTGGGCGTACATCGGGGCGGTCTTGGGGTCGAGGCTGCGGGCCTTGAACTGGGCCGCGAGGATGTGTTCCACCTGGGTGGCGATGTCCGACATGATCGTGGAGAAGGTGCCTGTCGGCTGGCCTGTGGGGGAATCGCGCACGAGGATCCGGAAGCCGTCGGTGGAGTCCTCGATGTAGTCGAGCAGTGCCATGGCGGCTTGCTCGATGAGCGTGCGTGAGGAGCCGCCGGAGGTCAGCGCGCGCGTCACGGCCCCCAGGAGTGCCTCGATCTCGCGGTCCACCACGACGGCATACAGGCCCTCCTTCCCGCCGAAGTGTTCGTACACGACGGGCTTGCTCACCCCGGCGGCGGCGGCGATATCCTCGACGGTCGCTCCCTCGAACCCGCGCTCGGCGAACTGCCGCCGTCCGATCCCGATGAGCTGCTCGCGGCGCTCGCGTCCGCTCATCCTTGCGCGCGACGAGCGGCTCTTGCGGTCGGTGGGGTCAGTGCTCACGTGGCCATTGTGCCCTGGTCGGTTCGACTACTCTCGGTGGGTATGCCGTGGGCCTTCGGGTCCCGATCCCCGGTTGGTCTGCTGGCAGGGCCCGCCTGACTTTGAATCAGGATTAGCGACGATGGTTCGATTCCATCCCGGGGAGCCCCCTCCGGTCCCGACTTTTCCGCCCCGGGCGCAAAAGTGTGGCTTGGGGTGCCTTGTACGGGGCCCCAACCTTGGCTTTCCCGCCCCGGGCGGAAAAGTGTGGCTTGGGGTGGCTTGTAGGGGGCCCCAACCTTGGCTTTCCCGCCCGGGGCGGAAAAGTCGGGGTGGGGGGCGCGGGTAAGATGGCCGCGCAAGCCGCCCCGAGTGACACCGAAACGACGTGGGAGCCCCGACCAGCGTGAACGCGACACCGGCCGCCGTCATCATCCTCGCAGCAGGCGAGGGCACTCGGATGAAGTCCGCAACCGCGAAGGTTCTGCACCGCATCGGCGGCCTGAGCCTGGTCGGCCACGCCATCCGGGCGGCCCGAACCACCGGCGCCGAGCATGTCGAGGTCGTCGTCCGCCACCAGCGTGACCAGGTTGTCGAGTTCTGCACGACCTTCGACCCAGCCCTCGTCGTCGCCGACCAGGACGAGGTCAAGGGCACCGGCCGGGCCGTCGAGTGTGGGCTTGCCGCCCTGCCCCCGGACCTCTCCGGCACAGTCCTCGTCACGTATGGCGACACCCCCCTGCTCAGCGGCGCAACCCTCGTCGAGCTCGCCGCCCGGCATACCGACAACGGGAGCGCGGTGACCATCGTCACCGCGCACGTGGAGGACCCGACCGGCTACGGGCGAGTCCTGCGCGACGCCGAGGGCGGGGTCGCCGCCGTCGTCGAACAGAAGGACGCCACCGAGGCGGAGCGGGCGATCACCGAGATCAACTCGGGGATCTACGCCTTCGACGTCGCGGTCCTCCGCGAGGCCCTCGCCCAGGTCGGCACCGACAACGTCCAGGGCGAGAAGTACCTCACCGACGTCGTCCGCATCGCCCGCGAATCCGGCCGCAGCGTCGAGGCACACGTCATCACCGACCCGTGGCAGACCGAGGGGGTCAATGACCGGGTGCAGCTGGCCAACCTCGGCCGGGTCCTCAACGACCGGATCTGCGAGCGCCACATGCGCTCCGGAGTGACCATCGTCGACCCGGCGACGACCTGGATCGACGTCGACGTCACGATCGGCCCGGACACCACGATCCTTCCCGGCACCCAACTCCTCGGCGCGACCAGCATCGGGGCCGGTGCGCTTATCGGCCCCGAGGTCACCCTCACCGACACCGAGGTCGGGGACGAGGCCGAGGTCACCCGAGCCGTCGCCCTGCTCGCCGTCGTGGGGGCGCGCGCGACCGTCGGACCGTACTCCTTCCTGCGGCCCGGCACCACGCTGGGCGCCGACGGCAAGATCGGCGGATTCGTCGAAACCAAGAACGCCACCATCGGCGCGGGCGCCAAGGTCCCCCACCTCTCGTATGCCGGGGACGTCACCATCGGAGCGGGGGCCAACATCGGGGCGGGCACGATTTTCGCCAACTACGACGGAATCGCCAAGCACCATACGACGATCGGCAAGGACTCCTTCGTGGGGTCCCAGACCGTCGTCGTCTCCCCGGTCGATGTCGCCGACGGCGCCTATGTCGCCGCCGGAACCGTCCTCACCAAGGACGTCGAGCCGGGCCAAATCGCGGTCGGCCGGGCCGGCCAGCGCAATGTCGACGACTGGGTGCTGCGGGCCCGTGGTGGCACCCGGACCGCGGCGGCGGCGCAGGCCGCGCGAGCCGCCGGCACCCGGCATACCGAGACCACGCCCGCCGCCGCGGAAGGCACCGCATGAGCACCCCTCGCCCCCCGTCGGCGAACATCCGCAAGAAGCCCAAGAAGCAGCTCATGGTCTTCAGCGGCCGGGCCAACCCTGGGCTCGCCCAGGAGGTTGCCGCCGAACTCGGCACAGAACTGGTCCCGACGAGCGCCTACGACTTCGCCAACGGCGAGATCTACGTCCGGTTCGAGGAGTCGGTCCGCGGCAGCGATGCCTTTGTCATCCAGAGCCACACCAGCCCGATCAACGAGTGCATCATGGAGCACCTGCTCATGGTTGACGCGCTCAAGCGGGCCAGTGCCAAACGGATCACCGTGGTCATGCCGTTCTATGGGTACGCCCGCCAGGACAAGAAGCACCGCGGCCGCGAGCCGATCAGCGCCCGGCTCGTCGCGGACCTGTTCAAGGCGGCGGGGGCCCATCGGCTCATCTGTGTCGACCTGCACACCGATCAGATCCAGGGGTTCTTTGACGGTCCGGTGGACCACCTCATGGCCCTGCCCGTGCTCTCCGCCTATGTCCGGCGGACCTATGGCACCGCCGATGTGGTCGTGGTCTCACCGGACGCCGGCCGGATCAAGGTCGCCGAGCAGTGGTCCAAGCAGCTCGGTGGGGCTCCGCTGGCCTTCGTCCACAAGACCCGGGACATCAACCGGCCCAACGAAACGGTCGCCAACCGGGTCGTCGGCGAGGTCCGCGACCGGATCGCGGTGCTCGTCGACGACATGATCGACACCGGCGGCACGATTGCCAAGGCCGCGGACCTGCTGCAGCGCGAGGGGGCGAGGGCCGTGGTCATCGCGGCGACCCACGCCATCCTCAGCGGTCCGGCGGTGGAGCGGCTGCAGAGCTGCTTCGCCGAGGAGATCATCGTGACCAACACCCTGCCGATCTCCCCGGAGAAGGAGTTTCCGTCACTCACGGTGCTCTCCATCGCCCCGCTGATTTCGGCGGCGGTCAAGGAGGTCTTCCTCGACGGCTCGGTGACCAGCCTCTTCGGTGAGCGGGCGTAGCGCGCCGAGCGCGCACCTCGCCTAGCGCGCCGAGCGCGCACCTCGCCTAGTTCGCGGGGCGGGCTTTTCGGGCCCGGTATGCCGCGGTGTGCGCCTTCGCGCCGCAGGTGGCGTCGCAGTACTTGCGGGATCGGTTCTTGGACAGGTCCACGTAGACGTCATCGCAGTCGTTGGCCGCGCAGACCTGGAGGCGCTCGAAGGCTCCGGCTCGGATCGCGTCGACGATGGCCATGGCGGTGTCGACCGCGAGCCGGGTGGCAAACCCCGAGTCCTCCGCGGCGGCGTGCACATGCCAGCCGATGGGCTCGTGGTGGACGAGCTGGGGGAGCGCGGCGGCGTCTCGGAGCAGTTTGTTGGTCTTGGCGACCGCCTCGTGAAGGGGGGCGAGCCAGATGGCGTGCAGCCGGGTCAGGACGCGGTGCACCTGGGCGAGTTCGGCGATCTCGCTCGGCCGCTCCCCGGACCAGTCCCACCGGTCCATGTAGTCCCAGATCTCCTCGAGGCGCTCGGGCGCCGGGGCGTTGAGGATCTCCGCCGCCGCGACCAGACACACCTCGGTGTCATGGGTGAACACGGCTTGACTCATGACGTGCACGTCTCCTAGTGTCAGGGGTGATCAATCGTTGACCCCTGACGCTAGGACACTTCCGTGGTTGCCGCAATCCGCGCCCGCCTGGGCCTCGGCCTCCTCGCCATCCTGGCGTCGAGCGCCACCTTTGGCACGGCCGGACCGTTCGCCAAGGCGCTCATCACCGCCGGCTGGGCGCCAACCACCATCGTCCTGCTCCGGATCACGGGCGCTGCGGCGGTCCTGTTCCCCTGGCTGCTCGTGGCGATGCGCGGTCGCTGGCGGCTGCTCCGCTCCGAACTCCCGCTCACCGTGCTCTACGGATCCCTCGGTGTGGGTGCCGCCCAGGTGGGCTACTTCCAGGCCGTCGAGCGGCTTCCCGTCGGGGTGGCCCTCCTCCTGGAGTTCCTCGGCATCGTCCTCGTCGTCCTCTGGACCTGGTTGGTCACCGGGCGTGCACCGCACCGGCTCACCGTTCTCGGCGTCGTCCTTGCCCTCAGTGGGCTCGCCCTCGTCCTGGACGTCACCGGGGTCGTGGCCCCGGACCTCGTCGGCGTCTTCTGGGGGCTCGTCGCGGCCACCGGACTCGCCGGGCACTTCGTCATCGCGGCGCGCGAGACCCGCTTGCCGGCGACCGCGTTCGCCGCCCTGGGCATGCTCTCGGGTGGGGTTGTGCTCACCACCCTCGCCCTGCTCGGCGTGCTGCCCGTGCGGGTCGGCTCCGCGAGCGCCGTCGTCGCCGGGTATGCCGTGCCCGCCTGGGCGTGCCTCGCCGAGCTCATCCTCATCGCCGCGGTCGCAGCCTATGTGCTGGGCATCGTCGGCGCCCGTCACCTGGGTTCGACCGCAGCGTCGTTCGTCGGACTCACCGAGGTGCTCTTCGCCATCCTCTTCGCCTGGCTGCTCCTCGACGAGTTGCCGCGCCCCATCCAGCTCCTCGGCGGGGCCGTTCTCCTCGCCGGTGTCGTGGCAGTCCAATGGGGGGAACGGCGGCGGCGCGCTGAGCCTGCCGACCACGAGGTCGATTTCGCGACCCGCTCGCCCGTCGCCTAGACTTCGGGGGTTGCCTCGGCGAGGGACGCTGCACCGGACCAACGAAGGTTCCCCAAGCGATCCGTGATCGACGAGATGTCGGTGCACTGCCCCGCGTCGAGGACGAACTCATCCACGACTGACGACTCCAGGAGCACCCCATGTCTGATTACCGTCTTGAGGCCGAGCCCCGCTCGCAGTTCGGCAAGGGCGCCGCCCGCAAGATCCGCCGCGACCACAAGGTCCCCGCGGTCATGTACGGCCACGGCAGCGCCCCGATCCACATCACCCTCCCCGCGCACGACGCCATGATGGCGCTCAAGCATGCCAACGTCCTGCTCACCATCGTCCTGGAGGGCAAGGAGCAGCTCGCCCTCGCCAAGGACGTCCAGCGCGATCCCATCAAGCCGGTCATCGACCACGTCGACCTCGTCATCGTCAAGAAGGGCGAGAAGGTCACCGTCGACGTGCCGGTCCACCTCGAGGGCGATGCGGCCCCCGACACCATTGTCACCACGGACAGCACCTCCCTCGAGCTCGAGGTCGAGGCGACCCACATCCCCGAGTCGATCATCGTCTCGGTCGAGGGCCTCGCGGCCGGGACCCAGATCCTTGCCGGCCAGGTCGAGCTGCCCCAGGGTGCGACCCTCGTCGGCGACCCCGAGGCGCTCGTCGTCAACGTCACCGCGATGATGTCGGAGGAGGCCCTCGAGGCCGACCTCAGCGGCGAGGACGCCGCCCCGGCGGAGCCCACCGTTGTCGGCGAAGACTCCGACGCCTGATCTGCGCCCTCAGGATTGCCGTGTGGCCCGGTCCCCCGAGGGGGCCGGGCCACACGGCTATCCTGAACCGGTGGTCCACGAGGTGAGCGAGGACGCGGGCTCGAACGGTCCGTGGATCGTGGTCGGGCTGGGCAACCCTGGACCGAGGTATGCCGGCAACCGGCACAACGTCGGAGCCATGGTCATCCAAGAGCTCGCCCGCCGCTGCGACACGACCCTGCGTGCTCACACGTCGCGGACCTCGGCCGCCCAGGTACGTCTGGGTGGGATCCCCGGCGCCCCGGGGCCGCCGGCCGTGCTCGCCGTTCCCACGTCATACATGAATGTCTCCGGTGGCCCGGTCAAGGCGCTGCTCACGTTCTACTCGGCCACCCCGTCGCGGCTTGTCGTCATCCACGACGAGCTCGACCTCGACCCCGGTGTCATCCGACTCAAGCTCGGCGGCGGCGAGGGTGGCCACAACGGCCTGCGGTCGATCAGCTCCGTGCTCGGCACCCGGGACTACCACCGGGTGCGGGTCGGTATCGGCCGCCCCCCCGGCCGGATGGACCCGGCCGACTTCGTCCTGCGGGACTTCTCCGCGAGTGAGCGGGCGGAGCTGCCGTTCACCGTTGACGATGCCGCCGACGCCCTGGAACTCCTCGTGACCAGAGGGCTGCTGGGGGCCCAACAGCACGTGCACTCCCCACGATGAGCGACCGGTGGTCAGGTAAGCGTCCGAGGCGGTGTCGTCCGTTCGGCCATTCCACCCGGCAATTGCGTATCTTCGGCCGCGGCGGCAACTCCTCCCCGAGTAGATTGGCATCGCTGCCCACGGCAGTGGCACCCGAAATCCGGGACGCCGATCGGCCGGCAGGTGACGCGCAGGGGCGTCATCGCCGGGCCGAATGTTCGCACGAGTACACAGGGGTTGTGGCAGATGAGTGTTGACCTGAGCACGCTCGTCCCGAACCGGGACCGGCGCCGCGAACGGCAGGAGCAGCACGTCGACCTTTCCGACTATGGTCACGCGCTCGTCACCCACCGGCTGCGTCCGTGGCAGCGCAAGCAGCTGCGCCGCGCACTGGTCCTCGACGTCCTTGTCGCCATCCTCGCCGTCATCGTCGGTTCCGGCCTGCGCCACTTCTTCTTCGGCAACGACGCCTCCTTCTTCGGGAGCGCTATCGACCTGGCCGCGCTCGCCGTCCCCGTCCTCTGGGTGCTTGCCCTGGTGCGCTCCGGTGCCTACGCCCGCCGGTACATCGGCGCCGGCACGGACGAGTACCGCACGGTGACCCGGGCCGGGCTGCTCTTCGTCGCCGTGGTCGCCTTCCTGTCCTACGCCTTCAAACTCGAGGCGTCCCGCGGTTTCGTCCTCTTCGCGGTTCCGGTCCTCGTCCTCGGCACCGTCCTCGGTCGCTGGCTCCTTCGACAGAACATCGCCCGGGCCCGTCGCCGCGGCGAGAAGCTCCAGGACACCGTGGTCGTCGGACGCGCCGACACTGTTGCCGAAATGGTCAAGCAGATCCGCCGCGACCCCGAGACCATCGGCCTCAAGGTCGTTGCCGCCTGCGTCTCCGACCTCGACAGCCCGGCCCTCAACGCCCCCGAGATGCAGGGCATCAAGGTCATCGGCACGCCATACGAGACCCTCAGTGCCGTCGACGAACTCGGCGCCGACGTGGTCGCCGTGTCCAGCCACCCCGACCTCGCCGGACATGCGCTGCGCCGACTCGGCTGGAGCCTGGAGCAGCGGGGCGTCGACCTCCTGGTCTCCCCGGGCATCGTCGAGGTCGCCGGTCCGCGGCTGAGCATGCGGCGCGCCGAGGGCCTGCCCATGCTCCACGTCGAGCGTCCGTTCACCAGCGGGGTCCGCTACCGCGCCAAGGCGTTCTTCGACCGCTTCGTCGGACTGGGCATTCTCCTGGTTCTTTCGCCGGTGCTGCTGGTCATCGCGGCCCTGATCAAGCTCGACGATCGTGGACCGGTGTTCTTCCGCCAGCCCCGCGTCGGCGAGGGCGGCCGGATGTTCACGATGATCAAGTTCCGCTCGATGTGCGTCGACGCCGAGGTCAAGCTCGCCGAGCTCGCCGCAGCACACGACGGCAACGAGACGCTCTTCAAGATGCGCAAGGACCCGCGGATCACCCGGGTTGGCGGTGTGCTGCGCAAGTACTCCCTGGACGAGCTTCCGCAGATCTTCAACGTCGTCATGGGTCAGATGTCCCTGGTCGGGCCGCGCCCGCCGCTCAAGAGCGAGGTGGACACCTACGAGGACGACGCCATGCGCCGCCTGCGGGTGCGCCCCGGGATGACCGGCCTCTGGCAGGTGTCCGGCCGCAGCGACCTGTCCTGGGAGGACTCGGTCCGCCTCGACCTCTGGTACGTCGACAACTGGTCGCTGGCCCTCGACGCGCAGATCCTCGTCCGCACCGTCAAGGCCGTGCTCGCTGGGACCGGAGCGTACTGAGGCCCAAATAGCGGGCTCGCCGAACCGAGCCTGATTGACCGATACGATTCACCAGTGAGGGAAAACGCATGACGACTGACCATGCCCTGGCACGCGAGCTCGCCTCGCGTGCGGGCGATCTGCTCCTGCGGTTGCGCGAGGGCTGGAGCGGCGAGGCCACCGAGCTCCGCGCCGCCGGAGATGCCGAGTCCCACGAGCTGCTCATGGCGGCTCTGCGCGAGGCCAGGCCCGCGGACGCCATCCTCTCCGAGGAGGGCAAGGACGACCACGTGCGGCTCAGCGCGCAGCGCGTGTGGATCGTCGATCCGCTCGACGGCACCCGCGAGTTCGGCGAGGTTCCGCGAGACGACTGGGCGGTCCACGTGGCCCTCTGGGAGTCCGGGGAGCTCGTCGCCGGCGCGGTCGGTCGCCCCGCCCGGGGTGACATCCTCGCCACCGACGCGCCGCCGGCCCGCCCGCAGGGTATGCCGTCGACCATCCGCCTCGCGGTGAGCCGGACGCGGCCGCCGGCCTTCGTCACCGCGCTCGCGGAGCGCCTCGGGGCCGAGCTGGTGCCGATGGGCTCCGCGGGCATCAAAGCCACAGCCGTGCTCGACGATGTCGTGGATGCCTACGTCCACGCTGGCGGTCAGTACGAATGGGATTCCGCAGCACCGGTCGCCGTGGCGTCCGCTGCCGGACTGCACACGAGCCGGATCGACGGCAGCGCGTTGGAGTACAACTCCGCCGACCCGCTGCTGCCCGACCTGCTCATCTGCCGACCAGAGATCGCCGAGATGCTCCTCGCCGCGATCGCCGACCTGACCAGTGAGGGACACCAGTCGTGAGCACACCCCATGGCCTCTACCAGCTGAGCCAGCTGGACACCTTGGAGGCCGAGGCCATCTTCATCATGCGCGAGGTGGTCGCCGAGTTCGAGAAGCCTGTCCTTCTCTTCTCCGGCGGCAAGGACTCGATCGTCATGCTGCACGTTGCCGCCAAGGCCTTCCACCCGGCGCGCGTCCCCTTCCCGGTGCTGCACGTCGACACCGGACACAACTTCGCCGAGGTCTTGGACTACCGGGACCGTCGGGTGTCCGAACTCGGGGTCAACCTCGTGGTCGCAAAGGTCCAGGACGCCATCGACGCAGGCACGGTCGTTCAGCCACCGGACGGCACCCGCAACCGGATCCAGACCCCGGTCCTGCTCGACGCCCTGGAGAAGGGCGGCTACAGCGCGATCTTTGGTGGCGCCCGCCGCGACGAGGACAAGGCCCGCGCCAAGGAGCGGATCTACTCCTTCCGTGACGAGTTCGGCCAGTGGGATCCCAAGAACCAGCGGCCCGAACTGTGGTCGGTCTACAACGGCAAGGTGCACCCCGGCGAGACGATCCGGGTCTTCCCGCTCTCGAACTGGACCGAGCTCGACATCTGGCACTACATCCGCCGTGAAGAGATCGAACTGCCCTCGATCTACTACGCGCACGACCGCGACGTCGTGGACCGTAACGGGATGCTGTTCGCCGTCAACGAGTTCATCACGGCCAAGGAGGGCGAGCAGGTCAAGACCATGCGCGTTCGCTACCGCACCGTCGGCGACGCGAGCCTCACGGCCGCGGTCGAGTCCGACGCCGACACCATCGACAAGGTCGTCGACGAGGTGGCGACGACTCGGATCACCGAGCGCGGCGCGACCCGCGGCGACGACAAGTTCAGCGAGGCGGCCATGGAAGACCGCAAGCGTGAGGGGTACTTCTAAACATGGACATTCTGCGTTTCGCCACGGCCGGTTCGGTCGACGACGGCAAGAGCACCCTCATCGGGCGGCTTCTGTATGACAGCAAGACGGTCTTCGAGGACCAGATCGACGCGGTCGAGCGGGTCTCCAAGGAGCGCGGTGACGAGAACGTCAATCTGGCACTCCTCACCGACGGACTGCGCGCCGAGCGCGAGCAGGGCATCACCATCGATGTCGCCTACCGCTACTTTGCGTCCCCCAAGCGGAAGTTCATCATCGCGGACACTCCGGGGCACATCCAGTACACCCGCAACATGGTGACCGGGGCCTCGACCGCCGACCTCGCGCTCATCCTGGTAGACGCCCGCAAGGGCCTGGTCGAGCAGAGTCGTCGGCACGCCTTCCTCGCCACCCTGCTCCAGGTGCCGCACCTGGTCCTCGTGGTCAACAAGATGGACCTGGTCGACTTCAGCCAGGAGGTCTTCAACAACATCCACGAGGAGTTCACCGCGTTTGCCACCAAGCTGCGGGTGCGTGACCTCGAGGTCATCCCGGTCTCCGCGCTGCGCGGGGACAATGTGGTCGACCGCTCCGAGCACATGCCGTGGTACGACGGGCCCAGCCTGCTGCACCACCTCGAGCACGTCCATGTGGCGAGCGACCGCAACCTCATCGACGCCCGGTTCCCGGTGCAGTATGTCGTACGGCCGATCTCGGACGAGTACCACGACTACCGGGGCTATGCCGGGCAGATCGCGGGCGGTGTGCTGAAGAAGGGCGACGACGTCATGGTCCTGCCGTCGGGTTTCACCTCGCGGATCGCCAGCGTCGAGGTTGCCGGCAAGGAGGTCGATCAGGCCTTCCCGCCCATGTCGGTGACCATCCGCCTCGAGGATGAGATCGACATCTCCCGGGGCGACATGATCTGCCGGCCGCACAACCAACCGACGGTGACCCAGGATATCGACGCGATGATCTGCTGGATGGACGAGACGGCCACCTTCCAGGTGGGCAAGAAGTACGCCATCAAGCACACCACCCGGATGGCTCGGACGATCGCCAAGGACCTGCAGTACCGGCTCGACGTCAACACCCTCCACCGGGACGAGGAGGCCACCAGCCTTGCCCTCAACGAGATCGGCCGGGTGCGGCTGCGCACGACCGTTCCGCTGCTCTGCGACGACTACGGTCAGAACCGCACCACCGGCGGGTTCGTCCTCATCGACGAGGGCACCAACCGCACCGTCGCGGCGGGCATGATTCACAACCAGTAGCCCCACGTCGGGGGACTCGACGAAGGGCCCGGTCCACTCGTGGACCGGGCCCTTCGCCATACCGGCCAATAGCCCTCATCCGAACGGATGAGATTCGTTCGCCGTTCGCCCAACATGCTGATGTGGCCGGCAGGTGACGAGAGGGTGACGATTACTATGGGGGAAGACGGGTTTCGTAGGGGAGTCCGACCACTTCATGCAGGGGTGCATTTTCCATGGCTTTTTCCGTCCTGCCTTCGCGCGCCCGGGGGGGCATCGCGAGCCTCGATGTTCCGACCGTCCAGCCCCACGCGGCCACCGCTGTCGAGACGCCGCTTCGGCCCGCCCCGGCCGCTCCTACCACTGCTCCGGCCGCGGCGCCCGCCACCCCGGTGCGCACTCGCCGGGTGCTTCGTCGCCGGCGTCGCACCGGCCCCATCAAGGTCGCCATGATCGGCCAGAAGGGCCTCCCGGCGACCTTCGGCGGTGTCGAACACCACGTGGAGAAGCTCGGCGCCATTCTCGCCGAGCGCGGTGACGTCGAGGTCATGGCATACTGCCGGAAGTCCTACAGCGAGGGCGCGCCGATCCCGGCGAGCCACCAGGGCATCCGCCTGGTCACCACGCCGACGATCAACAGCAAGCACCTCGACGCGATCGTGCACTCGATCACCTCCACCATCCACGCGATGGCCACCGGCGCCGACGTCATTCACTATCACGCGATGGGCCCGGGCTTGGCGGCTCCGCTGCCGCGGTTCCTCGGTCGGCAGAAGGTCGTCCTCACCGTCCACGGACTCGACAATGAGCGCGCCAAGTGGGGAGGTCTGGCCAGCAAGATCCTCGGCCTCGCGCACTGGATGAGCGGGCACGTCCCGGACCAGGTGGTCACCGTGAGCAAGACGCTCGCCGAGCACTACGACACCCAGTTCGCTGCCGACGCTCGCTACATCCCCAACGGGGTGGCCGCGCCGGCGCCGGGCGAGCTCCCGCAGTGGCTCGTGGACGAGTTCGGCCTGACCCCCGGAGGCTACGTCCTCTTCGTCGGCCGGGTCGTTCCGGAGAAGCGCCCCGACCTGCTCGTCGAGGCCATGAAGAGCGTCCCCCAGAACCTCAAGGTCGCCATCGTCGGTGGCTCCTCGTTCACCGACGAGTATGTCGCGACGCTGCGTGCGGCCGCGGCCGGTGACGACCGGATCGTCTTCCCGGGCTACGTGCACGGTGCGGACCTGCAGGCGGTCTACAGCAACGCTGCCGTGTTCGTGCAGCCCTCCGACCTCGAGGGTCTTCCGCTGACCCTGCTCGAGGCGATCTCCTACGGCATTCCAGTGGTGGCCAGCGACATCCCGCCGCACAAGGAGGTCCTCGACGAGTGCTCCTGTGGCGGGCACCAACTCTTCGTCCACGGTGACGCCCAGAGCCTGGCGCACGCGCTGCGGGCCGTGCTCCAGGACACTGCTCGGGCCCACTCGGCCGCTCGCGATGAGGTCGAGTACCTGCTCAAGCCGTACAGCTGGACTGTGGCGGCCGAGGAGCTCGCCAGCGTCTACGGCACGGTCACCGGCCGCCGTTGACCGGGGTGGCGTCCCGCTGAGGACGTCTTCCGGAACCCCATAAAAGAACCGCCTCGGAACGGATCCCTACACCGTCCGGGGCGGTTCTGCATGTCCCCGTGCACGATCGTGTGAGTCTGCTGCTGCCATGGCGGCAGCAGCAGACTCACACGATTGCGGGACCGGGGGAGAGAGGGTTACGGGACGACGACCGTGATCGGCGGGGAGTACGGGCCCCAACCGAAGGAGTTCCACGCCCGGATCCGGTAGACGTAGCTCACGCCGTGCAGGGCCGTGGTGTCGGTGTAGGAGCTCACCGCACCGAGGGTGGCCCGGCGGACCCCGTCCCGAGTGATCTGGTACTTCGACACCGGAGCGGCGCCCCCATTGGCCAGCGTCCAGTTCAACACGATGGGGTAGACCGAGGTGTTCGCCGTGAGCACGGGTGCGCCGGGGACACCGGTTGCCGGCACGCCGGACTTCTCCGACGTGATGGGCCCCTGCCCGATCGCGTTGAACGCGGCGATCTGGTAGTAGTACCGCGTCCCGATGACGACGGCTGTGTCGACGTAGCTCAGGGCTGCAGGGTCGAGCGTGGCAAGCAGCTCCCCCTCACCTGAGACCGTCGACCGGTAGAGCCGGTAGCCCAGGAGGGGCGAGCCACCGGTGGAGGTCGGCGCAGCCCAGGTGAGCGTGAGCTTGGCGTAGCTCGGGGTGACGGTGAGGCTGCGGGGGGCGCTCGGAGCGTTCAGCAACCCGGCCTGCGGGGTCGCGCTGGCACCGTTGGAGAGCGTCGAGGCACCCTGCGGGTTCGTCGCCGTGACGTAGTAGGTGTATGCCGTGTTGTTCCGGGCGGAACCGTCGGCGTAGGTCGGCTGGCGGGTGACCGCAACCTGGGTCAGCGGCTCGGTCGCGCTCTGGCGGTACACGACATACGGGTTGAGCGGCTGTCCGCCGTCGGTGTCCGGCACATCCCAGCTGAGCACGACCTGGTGGTCCCCGGCGATGGCGGTGAGGTTGCCTGGGGCCGCGGGCACGGTGAGCGCATCAAGGTCGCGGAACATGCCGATGCCCTGCTGCGCGCTTGAGCCAATCCGGGTGAAGTCACCGCCGACGAAGACCGCGTCAGGGGTCTCCCCCATGGAGAAGATGCCGAGGGCGCTGTTGATGTTGGGCGCGAAGGTGGTGATCGCCCCGGTCGCGGTCACCACGGAGGCGATCTTGTTCCGATCGAGCCCTTCGAAGGACGCCGCCCCACCGAAGTGGCCACCGCAGTAGCTGAAGTTGCCCTTGAGGACCGCGCCGGTGACGTCGCCGGTGGCGTGCTTGCTCCACTGGGTGGTCCCGGTCGTCGCGTCGAGCAGGGCGCAGCCACCGCCGGAGCCGCCGGCGCCGACGAGGAGATGGTTGCCCTCCAGGGACATGGCCAGGGCAGGGGAGCGGACACCCTGGTTGGTCGGTCCGGAGACGAAACCGAGGTCCCAAACGCCGGTCGCGGGGTCGAGTTTGCCGATCCGGCCGAGCGAGCCCTTACCGTCGATCGTGGTGAAGTCGCCGCCGATGTAGGCCGATGCGCCGTCGCCGCTGGTGACCATGGAGCGGACTCGGGCCGAGACCACGGGTGCCCAGGCGGCGTCGAAGGCTCCGGTCTGGGGATCGAGCCGAGCAAGATAGTTGCGGGCGTAGGCGCCGGCGCTGTCCGTCACGCTGGTGAACGGGCCACCGACATACAGCCACCCGCCGGCCGCGGTGAGCGCGTCGACGGCGATGTTCGTGGAACCGGCGAAACCGCTCACCGAGGCACCGGTGGCGAGATCGACCGCGGCGAGAGACTCGCTCGCGGAGCCATTCATCGTCGTGAAGTCACCCCCGATGAAGAGGGTGGATCCGCTGCGGGTGAGCGCCTTGACGGTGTTGTTCGCCGCGGCCGCGAAGGAGGTGTCGAAGCTACCCGTGGCGGGGATGTACTTGGCGACCCGGTCGGCCGGGTAAGCCACCCCGGTGGGGCTGTAGACGGTGGTGAAGTCGCCGCCGATGATGACCGCTCCGCCGACATCGAGAATGGCGTTGACCCGACCGTTCGCACTCCAGGTGCGCGCCACCGTGGTGGCAACTCCCTGGGCGGACTCGGCCTGAGCCATGGGGGCAACGACGGCGAGTCCGGCGACGACGGAGGCGACGAGCACAAGGGCTCGGGCCCGGGTCATGGTAAGCAACACGTCAGTCCTCTCCGTGCCCCCTGAGAATGCCGCGCACGAAGTCGTTGGTGATAGAGGAAGGGCCAGTCCGGGGGGACGAGCCAGGTCGGGCCGCAACTGACCCAGATCGATCGTAGGTCGCTGACCTGGGATGCCAACGCCTTTTCCCCCGCTGAGGATGATCGGCGCGCAGACTCTGACCGAACGGATGATGCTGGCTTTGTTACTCATCCGTATGTCGGTCGGCGCCACGGGCGCTCAGACCCGGAAGCGGTAGCCCAGACGGCGGATGAGCGGGAAGGTGAGCGCAGTCACGAACCACTTCTGGGCCGCGGGCATGGCGGTGGCCCATTCGTCGTCCACCCGCAGCGCCACGGTGCCGCTCTGGTGCCGGTTGGGGTTGCCGGCCACGGTATGCGTGCGGGCCAGGGTCGCGGTGTGCTCATCGACGAACGGCAGGGCACTCGCGTCGCCGCCGGCCATGGCGACGATCCGGGCGGTGGTCTCGCGGGGCCTGGCGACGAAGTCCTCGTAGCGGACGGTGATGCTCCGCGCGCTCGCCGGGAACCAACGGGCGATGAGCACGTTCCAGGCGCTCCAGACCAGCGAACTGCGCCACAGCTCGAGCTGTTCCATGGTCTCGTTCTTGTCGGTGTCCCCGGTCTGCTTGACCCGCCGCCAGGACCAGGCATTGGCCCGAGGGTCGCGGACCACGTTGACCACCCGCAGGTCGACCCCGGGGAGGCGTTCGAGCAGCTTGCCGTACGGGGGCAGCTTCGAGGAGTCGACGATGACCTCGACCCCAGGAGTGTCCGCGAGGGCTCGGTAGATGGCGTGGATGGCGGCGTCGTTGTGGTGCGGCGGCACCGTCGGGCGGTCGAGGGCGGAGCGGGCGATCATTGCCGGGACGTGCAGGATCCGAAGTCGGGAAAGCAGGTCCCGGGAGACCGGCTCTGGGGCTGGCGGCCCGGCCGGGCCGAAGGCCCGAGCGATGACGTCGGACCAGAACGGGCAGTCCGCGAACGGCTCACCGCACCCGCAGCGGTGGTTCTCCCCGAAGGCGCGCTCCCAGATGTAGCGGACCTCACCCACGGAGACGAACCCCGGCACCTGGCCGAGGATGGTGTTGAGGATGGTCGTGCCGCTGCGGCCGGCGCCGGCGACGAAGAGCAAGCGGATGGGTGTCGTCATGGCGTCTTAGATCTTCGCACGACGGCGCGCACCGGCAACGGCATACGCCTCGTCGAGCGCGGCGAGGTGACCCGCGGCGGTGAACTCACGGTCCAGGCGAGCCCGCCCCGCCCGGCCCATGGCGCGGGCCACCTCGGGGTCCTCGGCGAGCCGACGGATGGCACCGGCGAGAGCCGCCGGGTCGTCGTGCGGGACGACCAGCCCCTGCACGCCGTCGTCAACGAGTTCCGGCATCCCACCCAGGGCGGTCACGATCGGCGGAACGCTCGCCGCGAACGACTCCAGGATCGTCATCGGCTGGTTCTCGAACCACCGGGACGGCACGGCCATCGCCATGCAGCGGTGGACCAGCGGGGCGAGCACGTCGCTGGTGAGCCGGCCGTGGAAGGTCACCCGGCCCGGGGCGACCTGCTCCGCAAGGGCCTGCAGCTCGGCGCGCAGCGGCCCGTCACCGGCGATGTCGACATGGACGCCGTCGGGGAGCAAGCCGGCCGCGCGAACCAGGGTCTCCACGCCCTTCTCATGGGAGAGCCGCCCGGCGAAGACGACCCGGGGCTCGCTCACCTCCGCCTGCGGGCGCGCGGGGAGGTCGACCACGTTGTGGATGGTGCGGATCCGATCCTTGGCGAGGCCGCTGCGGAGCATGACGTGACGCAGGAAGTGGCTGGGGGAGATGAAGTGGTCGACCGGGTCGTAGGCGTTCAGGGCCCGGTGGATGCCCGACTCGATGGCGAGCACGACACTGCCACCGAGTGAACCGCCCTTGCAGCGCCGGCGCGCGGCGTTCCAGGTACCCCCCGTGACACAGGCCTCGCAGATCTGCCCGTGGTCGAGGAGTTGGTAGTTTGGGCAGGCCAGTTTGTAGTCGTGCAGGGTCATCACCGAGGGGATCCCGGCGTCGGCCACCGCCCGCAGGATGGCGGGGGAGAGCTGGTGATAGACGTTGTGATAGTGCACGACGTCGGGCAGGAAGCGCGCGATCGCCTGCTCCAGGCCGGTCCGGCTCGGCGGATGCCACACCATCCGGGCCGCCGCGGCGAGCCCGGCCAGTCCGCCCGGGGCCGGTTCCAGCTCGACATGCGGCGCAAAGGTGTCCGCCAAAGGGAGCCCGTCGACGTTCTCCGGGTGGCGCATCCCCCAGTGGTCGACGGCGTCGCCGCGGTCCCGTTGGAGCGAGGCAACGTCGAACATGTAGCCCTCCGCGCCGCCGCGGCGGTAAAGGAACTTGTTCACGTGGAGGATCCGCACAGCGCCAAGTCCACCACACCACCGCGCTCGCGGACGTAAACTTGTCGAGGTCTGGCGTTCCTGGGGGATGTCAGAGTGCCCCCACCCCGAGAGCGAAGTGAGCACGTGCGCCGTTCCTTGCCCGCCACCGCGGCCCGGACCATCCGCCGGGCGGTGACGTGGCGACCCAAGAGCCCCGGCCGTGAGGTCGTCGATATCGAGTGGCTCATCTCGCCGCTGCGCTACGACGTGCACATCCGCGCGGCGATGTTCGAGGCTATTGCCACCCGGCCCGAGCAGGAGCCCATCGAGGACTTCCTCACCCGCAGCAAGAGCCATCCGTATGTCGTGTGGTTCCGGGAGATCGAGGCCGCCCGGTTCCGGCCGTGGTTGCTCAAGGACGACGCCGCGCTCATGGCGGACTATCGCGAGCGGGTCCGCAAGGCCGTCGACACCTTCGCCTCGTTCTCCAAGACCGGGTACGACACCCGCTACCCGGTGACCCTGCGCTCGACCCGCGGGCTGCAGAGCACGGATACCGGCCTGCCGTTCGGCCGCTCCCTGCATGTGGGCGATGGTGGTCACCGGCTCGCCCTGCTGCTGCGCGCGGGTTCGGCTCTGGAGCCGGCGATGTATCGGGTCGACCCGAGGCCGCGTCCGGTCCTTGACAACACCTCGATCCTGCTGCGGCACGTGCCGCTCTCCGAGGCCGACTATGTCGCCTTCGTCGCGCCGGGGTACGTTCCTGGTGCCCGGGGCCTGGCCCTGGACACTCTGGACGCCCTGGAGAAGACCGTCGCGGAGCAGGCCCCGGAGCGGATCACCGAGCTGCGCCGAATCGTTGAGGCACATGAGCGAGCACGCTCGGCATACCAGGCTTCGGGGGGCAACCATGGCTAAAGGCGACCTGCTCGATCGGTGGTCCCAACCACCGACGGGGCCCGAGTCCCGGGCCCACTACCTGCTCCGCAAGGCCATCCGGCACGCCTACTGGGCGCGCACCGAGGGGTTCCACCGTCTCGTCGAGGAGGACCGGCTCGACCCGCGGGAGCGGATCCGTACCGCGGTGTCCAAAGCCAGGTGGCGTTCCCGGCATGGCGTGCCCGCGGGGACCGCCCGCCCGGTCCTCGTCGTGGGGCTACAGCGCTCCGGGACGAACATGCTCATGCGGGGGTTCGATGAGGACCCCTCGGTCGAGGTCCGCAACGAGAACGACAAGGCTCTCTTCGAGCGTTTCCAGCTCCGCTCCGATACGGCCCTGCGTGCCCTGGTCGACGCCTCCCGGCACCGCCTCGTGCTCATCAAGCCGCTCTGCGACAGCCAGCGCACCGACGAGTTGCTCGACCTCTTCGCCCCCGGCCGGGCGCGGGCGCTCTGGGTCTATCGCAACGCGCACGACCGGGCTCGCTCCGAGGTCTCCAAGTTTGGTAAGGCACCGCTTATCGCCGTCGAGGCGGTCGCGACCGGCAACCCCGCGGATCGGTGGCAGGGCCGTCGGCACACTCCCGACATGACGGCCCTCGCCGCGTCCTTCGATGCCGAGACGATGAGCGAACACACCGCCTCAGCGCTGTACTGGGTGCTCCGCAACCAGCAGTTCTACGACCTCGGCCTCGATGCCCGCGACGATGTCCTGCTGGTGAGCTACGACGACTTCGCCGCCGACCCGGTGACCGAAATGCAGCGGGTCTGCGCGTTCCTCGAGGTGCCGTACTCGCCGCAGCTGTGCGCGCACGTCGAACCCCGGCAGTCCCATGGCAGTGCCCCGCTCGACATCGATCCGCGGGTCCAAGACATGGTCGAGGCGATGAGCGCCCGGCTGGAGGCGACCCGCCGCGCCGAGGACCCACGATGACCCCCCACCGTCTGCTCGCCGCCGGCATCACCGCGGCCGCCCTGGCCCTGGCCGGGTGCACGAGTTCCACCCCCGACCCGACACCCACCCCGACCCCGAGCGCTTCGTCGCCGAGCAGTCCGAGCCCCAGCCCGAGTTCCTCCGGGCCCTCGGTCCCGGTCCGTTTCGGGAGCAAGTGGGACTGGAACAAGGTGGCGTCGGCCGAGTCCTGGATCCGCAGCCAAGCCCCCGGGGTGACCTTCTTCGAGTTCCAGTGGTGCGATGTGAGCCCCACCGGCGGACCGCCGGACTGGGCGCTGCTCGACCGGGTCGTGGATCGCAGCCGCGACCTCGGCGTGGAGATGATGCTCAAAATCCGCACCGGCACGTGCGCCGTCACCGGCGGCACCGCCAAGTTCACCCGAGGTGCCAAGAACAAGTCCGAGTCGCGGCTGCCCAAGGACCTCGCGGCGTACGCCGCTTTCGTCACCTCCGTGGTGCAGCGGTACTCCCCGCGCGGGGTGCATACGTATGCCGTGGAGAACGAGATCAACGGGGAGACCTTCTGGTCCGGGACCGGTGCCGAGTTCGAACAGCTCTTCGCGGTCGCTGCCAAGGCGATCAAGGCCGCCGACCCGAGCGCTCGAATCAGCGACGGCGGCATCAGCAGCACGGCATACGGGGCCGCGATCGTCACGCGCCTGCTCGCCCAGGGCAAGGAAGCCGAGGCGATCGACGCCTGGAACGCGTACTACGAGCGGAGAATCGGGGTGCGCGGACGGCAAATCGTCCGCGTCACGAACCGGGCCGAACTCGACGAGATGCTCGCCGGGGACCAGGCCAAGCGCAACCTCGCGATGCTCGCCGCCGATGAGCGCATCCTCGCCAGCGGGCTCGCCGACATCCGCCAGGTGCACTTCTACGAGGCCCCCGAGGCCGCGCCGCTGCTCGTCGAGTACCTCAAGGCGACCACCCCCGCGGGCATCGAACTCCAGGCCTGGGAGGTCGGATCCTTCGTCAAGGGCCGCGATCCGTCCGAGGCCGAGATGGCCTCCGACGTCGTGCGCACCTCGGCGACCCTCATCGCGGGCGGTTCGACGATGGTCATCTGGCTGCCGCTGGCCTTCAATCCGGGCGGTGACAACAGCGACGAGCCGCGCTCCGGCCTGCTCGACGGCTCCGGGGCGCCCCGGGCCGGGGCCAAGGCCTTCTCCGCCATGCGCGAGGCTGCGACCAACGCCTCCGTGCGTGCGGTCGATGCCGACGGGCTCCTCGGGGTGAGCTTCACTCGTGATGGGGCGACGAAGGCGTACGTCTGGAAGGCTGGGAGCGCTCTCACCGTCCCCGCCGACGTCACCCTCACCCCCCTGACCGCCACCGCGGGTTCGCCCGCCGTCGGTGAGCCCGTCGAGCTCTCCGGTGCGGCCGCCGACCTTTCCCCGATCCTGGAGCAGTGATGTCTGACCTTGACCCGACCCGCCTCGTCTTCGTCGGCGGTCTCCACCGCAGCGGGACGACTCCGTTCGCGAAGGTTCTCGGCGAGCACCCGGAGGTCTCCGGCCTGGTCAACACCGGGGTCCGCGAGGACGAGGGCCAGCATCTGCAGCCGGTCTATCCCAAGGCCAAGGTGCATGGTGGCTCGGGGCGGTTCGCCTATGCCGCGCAGGCGCACCTCACCGAGAGCTCGCCGCTCATCTCCCCAGCCAACGCGCAGGCCATGCTGGATGCCTGGAAGCCCTACTGGGATCTCGAGGCCCGTCTCCTGGTCGAGAAGTCCCCGCCGAACATCATCATGGGCCGGTTCCTCCAGGAGATGTATCCCGGGTCGGCGTTCATCGTCGTCGTCCGGCACCCGGTGACCGTTGCGCTCTCCAACAAGAAGTGGCGCCGGTTCGTCTCCAAGAACCCGCGGAAGTTCGAAACCCTCAGCGGCATGGTCGACCACTGGCTCACCGCGCACGACATCCTCGCGGCCGACCTTCCGCACCTCAAGCGGGCCCTGGTCATCCACTATGAGCGCTTGGTGAGCCAGCCCGATACCGAGCTCTCTCGGGTGGAGGACTTCCTCTCTCTGTCCGCACCCATCGACCGGTCCTCCTTCACCGCCGACCACGGCTCGTCCTACGCGCAATGGTGGGAACAGCTCCGTTCGCCGTGGCGCCCCGGTGGCTGGCAGCGTCGACGGATCGAGCGCAAGCAGGCGGGCCGGGCCTGGGAGTACGGGTATGACGTCTGCGACCTCTCCCGCGTCGAGCCCGTGGACCCCGACGGATTCCAGCTGCGCCGGTCCTAGCAGGCCTTCGCCGCGATGCTGCTCGCCGTGGCCACGAGGTCGGCGGCGGTGGCCTTGGCCTTGGCTGCCGTGGAATCGGCGTCCCGGGCCTGGGCGACGGCGTCCGAGGCCTGAGCCCGGGCGTCCTTGACCGCAGCCGCGACATCCGTCAGGGCGGCGATCGCCAGTCCCGCCGCCTTGACGGCCGACTCGACGGCCGAGGCGGCCGTTGACACGGCCCCCGCCGCGGCCCGGCGGCGTTCGTTGGCCGTGAACGCGGCTGGGGCATTGCGGGTGACCACGCCAGCCCCGGACTTCGTCGTCGCCAGCCCGGCGGCGACCTTGGCGCACGACTTCTCGGTGCCGAAGGCGAAGTCCCGGACCGTCTTCAGGCCGCTGCGTGTGGTGCCCAGTCCATCATTGATGGCAGCGAGCGCATTCCGGCTGGTGTCGGTCTCGCGGAGCCGACGCTGCTGCTCGGCGAGGTTGGCGACCGCCGAGTCCACTTCCGCGGGCACGGTCGGGCCGGTCGGTGCCGAGGGCGTCGCCGACGGCGTGCTTGAGCTGGAGGCCGTGGCCGAAGGGCTCATCCCCACGTAGGAGCCCGACGGGAGTGGTTCCGGGCCGCTGCATCCGGACAGCCCCCCACTCAGGCACACAAGAGCGGCCGCCGCGGCAGCGGCGACGCGCACGTGTCGACCCACGAGGTTGCTCCTTCGATTCCTTGTGAACGGTTCCCCGCTCATCATGCCGTAGCACGCCGTAGAATGGATCGCGATTGGCAGCCCCACACACCGTCCTGGGACACACGGCGGGGGACTTCACGCCATAGCCACCCGCCCCGCCGTCGAGAGGTTCATCCGAAATGCCGAGCACGCGCGATCTGCGCCATGCCCTGGCCCCCCTGCGGACGATCGCCTGGCGCGGTGAGGGCATGGAGCCCGGCTACCTCGTCGTCGGTACCAAACGCGGTGGGTCGACGTCGGTCGCCGACTGGATCACCCGGCACCCCGAGGTCGCCCCGTGTCGCACGGACAAGGGCACGCACTTCTTTGACGTCAACTACACCCGCGGCCGGTCGTGGTTCCGCTCGGCCTTCCCCAAGCAGCGGGCCCCGTGGCGAATCACCGGCGAGGCGAGCCCCTACTACATGTTCCACCCGATGGCACCCGTGCGGATCGCGGCGGAGCTGCCCGATGTCAAGCTCATCCTCGTTCTGCGCGACCCGCTCGCCCGGGCCTGGAGTCACCACGCCTACGAGACCGCCAAGGGCCGGGAGACTGAGAGTTTCGAGCGGGCCATCGACCTCGAGCCGGCTCGGCTCGCAGGTGAGGAGGAGAAGCTGCGGCGCGACCCGGCATACAACTCCCCGGCGTTCCGCTACCACGCCTACCTGCAGCGCGGCCACTACGCCGACCACCTCGAGCGACTGCACCGCTACTTCCCGGTGGAGAACATCCTCGTCCTGCAGAGCGAGCGTGCCTTCGCCCAGCCCAACGAGGAGATGGCGCGGGTCTGGGAGTTCCTCGGCCTGTCCGCGTACACCCTCGACGAGGTGAGCCCGCAGAACCCGAACCGCCCGTATGGCGACATGCCCGAGCACATGGTGACTCGGCTGCGTGACTACTACCGTCCGCACAACGAACGCCTTTACGGCATGCCCGGTGTGGACTTCACCTGGCCCGACCGCTGACACCGGCCGCACGAGCAAGGAACCTTCATGGAAATCATCGACTACCTCAACATCGCCCGGCGGCGGCTCGGCATCCTCATCGGCGTCCCCGTGATCGCGGGGCTGCTCGTCGTCGGCTGGACCTTCCTGCGGCCGGCCCAGTTCAAGTCCAGTGCCACGGTGAACACCGCAACCCTGGTCGGGGGCGAGAACAACTCCTTCAACGGCCCCCAGGGACCCAACCAGTTCGTCGCCGCCTACGCCGCCGCGATCAACCAGGCCGAGACCGCTCGCGCCGTCGCCGCGGAGACCAAGGTGCCCGCCATGGACATCCGCGCCGGGATCGAGGTCGCGCCGGCGGGGGCCAGCGCCCAGATGACCGTCACGTACTTCTCCAAGACCAAGGACACCGTCGAACCGGTCGTCAAGGGCGTTGCGCTGCAGGCCCTCCGGGAGATCTTCGAGCCGCGGGTCCGGGCCGCCGACAAGGGGCGGGAGATCGCCCGCATGCAGGTCGAGGAGGCCTCGACGGCCATTGCCGGGTTCATCAAGGACAAGGGGGTCGCGGATCCACCGGCCGACTACCAGGCGCAGCTGGCCAAGATCAATGGTCTGCAGCAGCAGCAGGCGAGCTTCCGCGCCAACGGCAATGCGACCGCTGCGGCCGCCCTGGAGAAGCCCATCGGTGACGCCCAGAAGCGACTCGTCGAGCTCGCCGGGATCACCGCCTCCTACAACACTCTCTCCGCGCAGGTGAAGGCAGCCACCGACGACCAGGCCAGCGCCCAGGTGACCTACCGTCGGGCCGCCACCGAATGGGCGGCGGCCCAGGCCGACGACATCATCTTCGTCACCAAGGCCAACCAGGTGGATCGGACCGCCGCCCTGACCACGCTCCTGCCGGCAGCCATCGGCGCCAGCCTGCTGCTCGCCGTCATCGTCGTCCTCATGATGGAGATGTTCGGACGCCGCTCACCCGAAGAGCGCGCCGAGGCGGCTGCCGCCGCGAGTGCGCGCCGGGCCGACTGAGCGGGGCCACCTCATGGGCCAGCCCGCCGAGGTCCTTCCGCGCGAGGAGGTCATCCCGCGTCGGGCACTGATCGGCATCGAAGCTCTACTCGGCGTCCTCGTCATCGCCGCGGCGGTGATTTCGGCGTATGGCGTGCTGTGGAACGACACCAAACTCACCCTGCTTCCGCTCGCGGGCGTCGCCGGACTGGCCCTCGCCGTGCTCGCGCTGACCCGCTTCGGCGGGTTCGTGCTGCTCCTCCTCGCGGTCCGGCCGATTCTCGACGCGGTCAAGATCAGCGCGAAGGCCAGTGGCACCTCGGCCGGCAACACCGTTGCCGATCGCGGAGTCGACCCCAGCGCGATGGTGGTCGTCCTCTTCCTGCTCGCTTCGCTGCTCTGGTTCGCCTCCCGGTTCGCGCGCGGGATTTCCAAGCCCATGTCGCCGCTGTCCTGGGCCCTCATCGCGTTCGGCATCACGGCATACCTGAGCATGGTCGGCGCCCAGCGGCCCCAGGCGACGGCCCTGGAGGCCCTGCGGATCACCTCGGTGATCGTCATGTTCCTGGTCCTGGAGCAGATGATCCGAACCCGGCGCCGGATGCTCCGGGTCCTCTTCGCCTGCTATGTCGCGCTGCTCCTGCCGGTGCTCTACACCATCGGCGGGATCGTCCTCGGTTACAACGTCGCCGAGGTGCAGGGGTCGCTGTCCCGGCTCTCCGGGCCGTTCAACCAGTCGAATATCTTCGCCCGGTTCCTGGCCTTCCTCGTCATCTTCGCCATCGCGATCCTGCCGTATGTCGCCAAGCGGTGGCGCACCCCGCTGCTCATCCTCACCGCTGCCGCCGCGGTCTTCATGGCGATGACCGCCACCCTCACCGCCCTCATCGGCACGGCCCTCGCGGTCGCCCTTCTCGGGCACCTCCAGCGGCGCGCCGGCCTGTGGATCGGGCTGGTCATGGGAGCGATCGGCGCACTGGCAGTCCTCCCCGGACTGCTCACCCGGCTCGCCACCCTGGACAGCACCCGCGAACTCGGCGGAGGGGCCAGCGGCAGCAGCCTCACCTGGCGGCTGCAGTACTGGGCAGAGGTGCTCCCGCTGGCCAACCGCAACCCCATCACGGGGGTCGGCCTCACCGGCACGCAATACCTCACCAGTGAGGAGAAGCAGCCGCACAACGACATCATCCGGGCCTACGTCGAGACCGGCGTCATCGGCCTGATGACCTACCTGCTCGTGCTGGTGGCCCTTGTCATGACGGTCCGGGCCGCGCTCCGGCAGGCTCAGCGGGCCACCCTCGACCACGCCGTCGCCGCGGGGGCGGCGGCGGTCGTGCTCGCGTTCATCGCGAGCAGCATGTTCGCCAACGTCATGTCCAACGTCGTGTGTCTCTGGTATGTCATCGCCTTCGTTGCCGCCGCCAACTTCATCGCCCACGGCGGCGAGGACGACGACCAACCGAGTTTGCTGGCGAGTCGCGCCGAACGGCGAGCCCTCGTCGGCTAGCCGACGAGGGCCCGGCGTTCGCGGGTCAGCGGTTCACTGGTTCAGCAACCGCTGAGACTGGGCGTGGGATTGGTCGGGGGGACGACCGCCGCCCCGTTGTAGGTGTTCCCGGCGCTGACGAAGTAGGCCCGCAGGTTCGAGCCGAGTTGGATCTCACCGAAGCTGTTCGAGGTGAGTTTGCCGGTCGCCATACCTCCGGCCTGGAAGTCCTTGCCGCCCGAGGCGACGTTGCAGCGCATGAGGAGTCCGTACGAACTCGAGTTCTTACTCGGGCTCTTCAAGACGTTGTCCATCATCCGCACGCTGAACCCGGCGGTGCGGTAGGTGGACACGGTGTTGTACTCCCAGACGTTGCCCCAGCCGGACATCTGCTCGTTGAAGCCGATGGCCACGTTCTGCGCGGTGTTGTGCGAGAAGACGTTGTACGAGGAGTCCACATCGGTGGTGAAGGCGCGACCGTCACCGGGCAGGTCGGTGACGGTGTTGCCGGTGACCACGGCGTAGCTCGAGGCGCCCCCGATCCGGATGCCTTCCTGCATGTAGTGCTTGTAGCTAGAGCTGGCGATGCGCCCGATCTGGTTGCCGGTGATGGTCCAGCCGTCGCTGTAGTTGCCGAGCCAGATGCCAGGGCCGGTGCCGCAGGCGACGTCGAAGATCCGAGACCCGCGAACCAGGCCGTAGCGCGACGCGCGCACATGCAGACCCTTGCGGGTCAGGGTAACTGCGTCCAGGGTGATGCCGTCGGAGGGGACGATGGTTGCGCCGACGATCTGGCTGAGCCTGGCGAGCGCATTCTTGGCGGCAATGGGATCGTTCGTCCCACGGCCGGGGATGGCCCGGCGGGAGGTCCAGTCGCCAGCGGCGACCCGGCCCGAGAACCACTTGCTCGCCAGGTTGGCATTCCTGGCCGAGACCATGACGCCGCCATCGATCGACACGCCCTTGAGGGTCCACCAGCTCGCGCCGCGCAGGAAGGTGACGGTGCGATTCTCGTCGGGCCCGGTGGCGCCGCACGAGGGCATCGGCAGGCTCGCGGTGAGGGTGACCTTGACCGCACCGTCGGGCTCGATGGTGATCGGCGCCGCCTTGGTGCCCGAGGTCATGACGGAGAGCCGACCGGAGTACGTCCCGGCAGCCACGCGGATGACATCCCCTGGCTGGGCTGCGCTGATCGCGGCGGACAGTTGAGCGGTGGTGGAGACCCGCCGGATCGTGCCGGTGCCGCTGGGGGCAGTCAGTTGAGCCCCCGTGGTCGTCGGGGTCTTGCTCGGGGCCGGCGACGAGGCCGTGGCAGGCGCCTTCGATGGCGAAGCCGATGCCGTGTCGGTCGGGCTCGTCGCCGCATCGGGCTCCACCGTGGAGCCCGCGCCACCGAGTGGGGTGGAGGGGGCCGGTGCGCCGGCGCCGCCTGCGGAGCGCGAGGCCGAGGTGCCGGCAGCGTCCACCGAGGGGGCGGATTCCGCGCCGGCACAGGCGCTCAGGATGAGGGCGCCGACCGTGAGGAGGACGGCGCTGCGGGCGGTGGTCGTGCTTCGGGACATCAAGGTCGTCCTCTGCTCGGGAGTGGGACATCCGCAGGCAGGGGAGCGACGGCATACATCAGGCACGCCGCCCCTGCCCGACGGTCGAAGATCACCCTACGGGCCGGTAGGTTAAGCCTGAGTCATGGGGCGCTCATGCTTCACGGACCGGGATCAGCCCTGGGTGGAGCCTTCCGGAGGCGGTGTGCGACGGCCCCTGGTGAGCGAACGGAAGAAGCGCAGGTCCTCTCGATCCAGCCCGACCCAGGCGAGCGTCGCCACGTAGACGAGGCCTACGACGGCGAGAACGAGGAGGAGCTCGAGCCACCAGATCGAACTGACATCCCGCACCCCCCACCCCCAGATCGCCGAAACCGCGCCCACCAGGGCGGTGCGCAACAGTGCCGGACGACGGGCCTCGACCCCGAGGATCATGCGGACCTGAGCCACCTTGGCCAGGTTGCCGACGATGAGCGCGGCGCTGAAGGCGATGGCCGCCCCGATGATCCCGTACTCGGGAATGAGGACGATGTTGAGGACGATGTTGAGCAACAGCACCCCGACGTTGTCCATGAGGCTGAGCGAGACCTTGCCGGACATGTTGAGGACGACACCGCAGGGTCCGGCCGCCGCGGACACCATCTGGCCGATGGCAAGGATGACGACCGCGGTCGCTCCGGCCGCTGCCGTCCCGCCCAGGACGCGGAGCAGCAGGTCGGGCACGAGCAGGAGTGCGACGAACGCCGGTGCGGAGAGTTGGACGATCCAGCGGGTCGCCGACCCGTATGCCGTGGACACCCCGCTGCGGTCCCCGATGTGGTGCAGGTGGGCCACATGCGGACTGAAGGTGTTAATGATCGGGGTCATCACGAAGACGGCGAGCGAGACCAACCGGGCGGCCATGGTGAAGACACCGACCTCCTCCTCGCTCGCCATCGCCCCCAGGATGAGGGTGCCGGCCCAGACCAGCCCGGTCTGGGCGAGCGCCGAACCCCAGCTGACCAGCGAAAACGAGAAGATCCGGCGAGCCTCGTAAACGGGTCGCGCCTTGGGCAGGGTACGCAGCCGCTTCGCCAAGGCGAGGGCGGCCAGGGCAGCGGTGGCCCAGGCCGCGATCGGGATGGCGATGATGGCACCGTTGACGCCCCAACCGAGCAGGAGGAACGCGCCGGTGAGGACCAGTTGGGCGAGTGGGTCGAAGATCCGGCCGATGAGGGCGAACTCGCGCTGGCTGCGCCACCCTTGGGTCGCCGAGAGGGCAGCGTCGGAGAACGAGGCCGCGGGCAGAGCGAGCGCCATCCAACGGATCCCGGGGGCGAGGTCGGGGTTGTTGTAGACCGAGGCCACCCAGGGGGCGCCGAGGGCCAGCACGCCCCCAATGACCGCCGAGGCCGCGATGTTGACCCCGAGACCGAGTCGGATCGTGCCGCGGACCCGAGCGGAGTCATTGTCGGCGAGGAACATCGCAACGAACCGGGTCAGCCCGGCCCGGAACCCGGCGAGCGAGAGCAGGCTGAGCATGGTCAGCATGGCGTAGAGGACGCTGTACCGGCCGACCGAGGCCTCGCCGAGGATGTTGCCGAGAAGGGAGACCACCCCGAAGAGGGCGGCCTGGCCGAGCACCGCCCCGATGAGGTTCAGTCCGCCGCCGCGGGCCATCCGCTTCATGTCCTGGCCACCGGCCCCGGCGGGTCGCCGACCACCGCCCCGCTTCGGGGACGGTGCGCCAGTGGTCGGGCTGTTCATCGGCTCCTCACCCGCTCAGGGTGACCCAGCCTCCGTCGGCGAGATAGCGCATGACCTGCTCGACCCCCTCCGCAACGGTGACCGCAGCGGTGTCGATCGAGAGATCGGCATCGGTCGGGACGTCATACGGATCGGAGATGCCGGTGAACTCGGGGATCCGGCCCGCGCGGGCCGCGGCGTAGAGCCCCTTGAGGTCGCGGCGCTCGCACTCCTCCAGGGAGGTGCTCACATGGATGAGGATGAAGTCACCGACCGCCTCGACCATGCCGCGCACGTCGGCACGGGTGCTGGCGTAGGGGGCGATCGGGGCGCAAATGGCGAGCCCGCCGTGCCGGGCGACCTCCGCGGCGACGTAGCCGATCCGCCGGACATTGAGGATCCGGGACTGCCGGTCGAAGCCGAGTCCCGAGGAGAGCAGCCGTCGCACGACGTCGCCGTCGAGGATGCTCACCGTCCGAGTGGTGTCCCGTTCGAGCCGGTCGCGAACCGCCCGGGCGAGGGTCGACTTCCCGGAGCCGGAGAACCCGGTGAACATCATCGCGACGCCACGCTGTGGGCGGGGGCGGCGCCATCCCCGCAGCTGCGCGGTCACCTCCGCGTCGAGGCCGGGAACGGGCGAGTCGTCGGTGGCGACGTCCAGGGCCGCTCGGGCCCGGACCCAGGCCGCGGCACCGGCATCCAGGGCGGGGTCGGCGGCGAGCACGCGGACGCTGCTTGCGCGCACACAGCGGGCCAGGGCATCGACCAGGGCGCGGTCAGAGGAGGCGCCTCGCCACCGCACCGGGACGAACCGGACCTCGACGGCCGCGCCGTCGACCGCAAGGTGGGCGGCCATCCCTGCCGCCAGGCGGGCCAGCAGGGCGGGTGGCACGTGGTCGGTCGAGGCGGCCGAGTCGGGCACCGCGAGGAGGACCCGGGAACCCGCAGGTGCTGGTTCGAGGCGAACGTCGGCCGTCGGCGGGCGGGACACCACGACGAGGACGTCGTATGCCGTTGTGAGGTCGCCTTCCACGAGCCGGGAGGCGCCGCCCGCTCCGCTCTCGCGGACCCGTTCGCGGAGCAGGTCGCCGACGACAACCCCGTCCTCGGCGAGGGTGACGCCGGTGAGCGAGGCCACCGGGGTGAGTTCCTCATCGACCAGGGTGATCCGTCCCCGGGCCAGGGCTTGGGCCACCTCGTCGGCGCTGAGGGCGAGCCGGGCTCGGGCCGGCGACTGCTCGGCGGCCGGCGACTGCTCCGTGGCCGGCGACTGCTCGGCGGCCGCCGCCGGTGGGGCGTGCTCGGTCGCGATCTGCCCGCCCAGGGTGTGCCCGGAGGGCAGCACGCCGAGGAGGAGAAGCTCGATGTCACCGATCGCGAGGTCGTCGACGGAGACGACGAGGGTGTCGGCGACGGTTGCCATGGGGGACCTTTCGCGAGGTGCCGGACGTGGGGTGGAGAGGGCGCCGGAGGGTTCGGCCGCGGGCGCCCGTCCATTATGGCCGTCACCGCGGATCGGTGCGGCGTGATCGCGGGACTAGGATCGCTGAGTGCTCAGCCTGGCCCCTCTGCGTCGCGCCCTCGGCGCGGTCCCCGGGGTCCGCGCCCTGCTTGACGTACTCACCGAGGGCGCCGCGGGGGACGGTGCCCAGGTCACGGTCAGCGCCCCGGCGGGTGGCCGGCCGATCATCCTAGGAACCCTGGAGGAGGCCAGTGCGCGCGTCGTCCTCGCGGTGACCGCGACCGGCCGGGAGGCCCAGGACCTCACCGCCGCCCTGCGGGACCTTCTCGGCCCGGACGGGGTCGCCGAGCTCCCGGCCTGGGAGACCCTGCCGCACGAACGTCTCTCCCCCCGTAGCGACACCGTCGGCACTCGGCTCGGCACCCTGCGTCGGCTCGCCCATCCCGAGCCCGAGGACCCGGCGCACGGGCCCATCCGGGTCCTCGTGGCCCCGGTTCGAGCCGTGCTCCAACCCTTCGCCAAAGGTCTCGGAGACCTCGCCCCGGTGGCCCTCGCCGCCGGGGACGAGGTCGCCCTCGAGGACGTTCTCGAACGCCTGGTCGCGGCGGCATACACCCGAACCGACCTCGTCGAACGGCGAGGTGACGTCGCCGTCCGCGGGGGCATCCTCGACGTCTTCCCGCCGACCCAGGAACATCCGGTCCGGATCGAGTTCTGGGGCGACACCGTCGAGGAGATCCGCTGGTTCAAGGTGGCCGACCAGCGCAGCCTCGAGGTCTGCGAGGAGGGTTTGTGGGCGCCGCCTTGTAGAGAATTGCTGCTCACCGAGGACGTCCGAGCACGCGCCGCTGCGCTCGCTGACCGACTGCCGGGCATCCGGGACCTCCTCGAGAAGATTGCCGAGGGGATCGCGGTCGAGGGGATGGAGTCGCTCTCGCCGGCCCTGCTCGACGGGATGGAGACCATCCTGGAGGTGCTGCCTCGCGGTTCGGTCGTCGTGGCCTGCGACCCCGAGCGGGTGCGTGCCCGGGCCGCCGACCTGGTGGCGACGACCGAGGAGTTCCTTCAGGCGGGCTGGCTCAATGCCGCCGCCGGCAACGTCGTCCCGATCGATCTCGCCGAGGTGCTGGGGTCGTCGTCTTTCCACACCCTCGCCGAGACTCGGGAGACGGCCGGCTCGCTCGGGCACGCCTGGGTCGACCTCACCCCGTATGCCGTGGACGCCGAGACCGTCGACGCCGACGTCGTCGATCTCGGCATGACCGCCTCCCCGACCTTCCGCGGGGACACCGAGGCGGCCATGGCCCAGGTGCGCTCGTGGGTTGCCGACCAGTGGCGGGTCCTGGTGGTCACCGAGGGTCATGGTCTCGGCCAGCGCATCGGCGAGGTGCTCCGCGATGCCGGGGTCCCGCACCGGATCGTGCCGGACCAGGCCGAGGCCGATCTTGAGGAGGGGGTGGTCGTGCTCACCACCGGTCGCCTCGGGTCCGGGTTCGTCCTCCAGGGACAGCGGCTCGCCCTGCTCACCGAGTCGGATCTGACCGGGGCCGGCTCGGGGTCGGGGCCGTCCACCCGGGATATGCGCCGCATGCCCTCGCGGCGGCGGGCGCAGGTTGACCCTCTTCAGTTGCGCCCCGGGGACCACGTCGTCCACGAGCAGCACGGGGTCGGGGCGTTCGTCGAGATGATCCAGCGAACCGTCGCCGGAGCCACCCGCGAGTACCTCGTCCTGGAGTACGCACCTTCCAAGCGGGGGCAGCCGGGGGACCGGCTCTATGTACCCACCGACCAGCTCGACCAGGTCACCCGCTACGTCGGTGGCGAACAACCCACCCTGTCCAAGATGGGCGGTTCGGATTGGCAGGCAACCAAGAGCCGGGCCCGCCGCTACGTCAAGCAGATCGCCGGCGAACTCATCCGGCTCTACAGCGCCCGGATGGCCAGTACGGGCCACGCGTTTGCCCCGGACACCCCGTGGCAGCGCGAGCTCGAGGACGCGTTCGCCTTCGTCGAGACCCCTGACCAGTTGATCACCATCGAGGAGGTCAAGGCCGATATGGAGCGGTCGGTCCCGATGGACCGGCTGGTCTGTGGGGACGTCGGGTACGGCAAGACCGAGATCGCGGTCCGGGCGGCGTTCAAGGCCGTTCAGGACGGCAAGCAGGTCGCCGTGCTCTGCCCGACGACGCTGCTGGTCCAGCAGCACGTCAACACCTTCTCCGAGCGGTACGCGGGGTTCCCCGTCACGGTCAAGGCACTCTCGCGGTTCCAGAGTGACGCCGAGGCCAAGGCGGTCGTCGACGGACTCGCCTCCGGGGCGGTCGACGTCGTCATCGGCACCCACCGGTTGCTCTCCAAGGAGATCCGGTTCAAGGACCTCGGCCTGGTCGTGCTCGACGAGGAGCAGCGGTTCGGGGTCGAGCACAAGGAACAGCTCAAGGCGATGCGGACCACGGTCGACGTCCTCGCCATGTCGGCGACGCCGATTCCGCGGACCTTGGAAATGGCGGTCACGGGGATCCGCGAGATGTCCACCCTGGCCACCCCGCCGGAGGAACGTCACCCGGTCCTCACCTACGTCGGCCCGTATGACGAGAAGCAGGTCATTGCGGCGATCCGGCGCGAGTTGCTGCGCGAGGGGCAGGTCTTCCTCGTGCACAACAAGGTCTCGACGATCGAGAAGGCCGCCTCCAGGATCTCCGAACTCGTCCCGGAGGCCCGGGTCGCCACGGCCCATGGCCGGATGGGGGAGCACCGTCTCGAACAGGTCGTCGTGGACTTCTGGGAGAAGCGCTTCGATGTCCTGGTGAGTACCACGATTGTGGAGACCGGACTCGACATCCCCAACGCGAACACGCTCATCGTGGAACGGTCCGACCGGCTCGGGCTCTCCCAACTGCACCAGCTCCGCGGCCGGGTAGGTCGTGGCCGCGAACGCGCCTACGCCTACTTCCTCTACCCGCCGGAACTGCCGCTCAACGACACCGCGCACGACCGGCTCCAAACGATCGCGAGCAACACCGATCTCGGCGCCGGGATGCATGTCGCGATGAAAGACCTGGAGATCCGAGGGGCCGGGAACCTCCTCGGCGGCGAGCAGTCCGGACACATCGCCGGAGTCGGCTTCGACCTCTACGTCCGGCTCGTCGGCGAGGCCGTGGCCGACTACCGCGGGGAGGGGGATGCCGCGCCCGCCGAGGTCAAGATCGACCTCCCGGTCGATGCCCACCTCCCGCACGACTACATTCCCGGGGAGCGGCTTCGCCTGGAGATGTACCGCAAACTCGCCGCCGCCACCGAGGAGGGTGGCCTGCGGGATATCGAGGCCGAACTCACCGACCGATACGGCGCCCCGCCGCAGCCGGTGGCGAACCTGATCGAGGTCGCCCGGCTCCGGATCCTGGCCCGTGCGGCCGGGGTGGCCGACATCTCCGCCCAGGGGCAGCACATCCGGTTCGCCCCGGTCGACCTCAAGGACAGTCAAGAGGTCCGCCTGCAGCGCCTCTACCCGCGCTCGCTGCACAAGCGCGCTGTGGGCACCCTGCTCATCCCGCGCCCGAGCACGGCGCGGATCGGCGGTTCACCCCTGCGCGACGTCGACGTGCTGGCCTGGGCCGGTGAGGTCATCCGCTCCGTCATCATGGACAATGTCAGTGCGGCCGCGTCTGTGGCCACCGCGCCCGACCGGGTGCCCTAGCGGAAGTGGGAAAGTTGTGAAGGTGTCTGCCTCGGTGCGCCGAATCGGTGCACCCGTCATCCTCGTCGCGGCCCTGTTCCTCGCCGGGTGCGGCGCAACCTCGGCGAGTTCGGCCGCGGTCGTCGGTGGGACCACGACGATCACCGAGGAGGACGTGCGCGTCGGCACCGAGCAGTTCAACGCCTCCGGGCAGTTGGAGCAACCGGTCACTCCCTCGGTCATTCTCGGGGTGCTCATCCAGGCGCCGACCGTGTTGGAGACCCTCGCCGCCAAGGGGGTCAGCGCCTCGGAGCCGCTCGCTCGGGACGCGCTGCGCAAGGCCGGTATCAGTGACCCGGCGCCCGCAACGGTCACGCTGCTGCGTTTCATCGAAGCGGTGAACAAGGCCAACACCCCCGGCACCCTGAGCGAGGCCGACATCGCCGAACTCAACACCAAGGTCGCCGGTCTCAAGGTCGTGGTCAATCCGCGCTACGGCAGCTACGACGGCGCCCAAGGGCAGGTCCTCGCCCAGGTCCCGAGCTGGATCGTCGCGCCGAAGTGAACTCTCGGCTGACGTTCCTCGTCAGCTCGCCGCGGGTCGCGCCGGGGTTGCTCTCGCGCTCGGCCTGGGCCGCGCTCGAGGCCGCCGACGTCCGGTATGCCGTGGACCCGGCCGAGCCGCTCCCGTCGGCCATCCTCGAGAGCGGGCTCGAGGTCGAGACCGCGCCGGCGGGTCCGCCGGATGTCCTCGCCCGCGCGCTCGTTGAGCGGGCCGAAAGCGGCCACGTCATCTGGCTCGGGACGTCCGCCGGTGACCCCGGACTCACCGACGCGGTCGCCGACGAGGTGAGTTCACGGCATACGCCACCGGAGGTCGAGGTGCTGGTCGCTTCCTGGGACACCCCGGGCGCCCGGTTGCTCGACGCGGTGGCCGTGATGGACCGGCTCCGCTCGCCGGGCGGCTGCCCGTGGGATGCCCGGCAGACTCACGAAAGCCTCGCGCCCTATGCCACCGAGGAGGCGGCCGAGCTCGTCGAGGCGATCGCCTCCGGTGACCGGGCACACCTCGCCGAGGAACTCGGTGACGTGCTCCTCCAGGTGCTCTTCCACGCCCGGGTCGCCGAGGACTCGGCGGAGTCGCCGTTCGATATCGACACGGTAGCGGGCCTCCTTGTCGACAAACTCGTCCGTCGACACCCGCACGTCTTCGCCGACGCCGACGCCGCGACCCCGGAAGAGGTCGAGGCGCAGTGGGCGCGGATCAAGGCTGAGGAAGCCGCCGAGAAGGCTAGGGCCGCAGGACAAGCCCCACGCTGATGCCGCGTGCGGACGCGGCATTCGTGGTGGCCGGGGCGCCCGGGTAGCTGCCGCCTGGGACCCGGAAGTTGGAGTCACTGATGAAGGTCGAAACGTGGGTCGTCGTCGTCCCGACCGCAGTCAGCCGGCCGACCTGCCCACCGCCCGCTGTCCAGGCCGTCGTGGCCGTACCCCGGTCGGCGAACACCGCCACGACCAGGTCCCCGGTGAGCACCGGCAGGGTCGGGGTCGCGTGCACGGCGCTGTCGGTGTCCGTCGACGCCGCCGAGAGCGCCACCGCCGAGAACCCCCGGTATGCCGAGAGGCTCACCAAGGCCCGACGCTTGGCCGGCTGGGTGAGGGTGATCGTGGCACCGGCATCGGCGGAGGTCGCCTGACGGGTCCACACGCCCACCGCCACCGAGGTGCCGTTGTCCTGGGTGCGCACGAGCGTCCAGCCGTTCGGCGTCGGCGGCATCATCGCGGCCTCTCCGGTGAAGCCGAGGAGCAGGGTGTCCCCCGCCTGCACCGAGCTGGGCACGGTGACGATCTTGTCCTGCACATACGCGTCGTCGGTCGCGGTGGCCGCCACGAAGCCGGTCCCGGCCGGGGTCGCCACCGGGGTCCCGAGGAAGTGCGCCGTCCCGCGCCAGTCCCGCCCGTCGAGGCCCGGCCCGGAGATGAGCACTCCCGGGCCGCTCGTGCTCGCCCCGGCCCAGGTCGTCCGCCGCAGGTCACCGGTGCTTGCCACGACGAAGTAGAGCTGGTCGCCGGAGAGGAACATGCCACCGACATCGGCGAAGCTGAGCGCGGTCGGCGCAGCCTCCGGCACGCCGTGCACGATGCCGCTGTCCGGCGAGAAGGCCACCGAGGACAGCCCGGCCACTCCCCAGCGGGAGTAGTAGAGGCGCGACCCGCTGTAGAACATCCCGGACACGTGGGGGATCTGTCCGTAGAACGAGGGGTGCATCCCGTCGAACGTCCCACCCGGTTTGCCGTTGGGCAGGTTCATCCACACCGGGTCGTGATACGGCTCGATTTTCACCGGAGTGCCGATGGTGCGTCCGTCAAAGGTCGCCCGCGAGAGCATGCCTTCGGCGGTGCCGAGGAAGAGGGTGCCCCCGACGGTGAAGGCGCCGCGGACTGCGGCCCAGTCGATGCTGCTGGGAACCGCGCTGGTCGAGCCTACGGTCGTTGCGGTCATCGGCGTGCCGGTCAGGGTGCCCGGAGCGCTCGGTGCTGGCCGCCGGACGATCTCGATGGCGTTGATGAGTGGGTTGCCGACAACCCGGCCGAAGTCGAGGTCGACATTGCCGTCGCTGACCAGGTCGAAGGACCGCATGATGCCTCGCCGGTGTCCGGTGGCGGCGACGATGTCGAAGTCGTTGAGGACGACCCCACCCTCAAGGCTCACATCGAAGACGCGCTGCCCGACCAGGGCGGTCGAGCCGGAGCCGTTGGCGAAGTAGAGCCGCACCGAGATCGGGGTCCCCGCGGGGATCGGCAGATTCCACTGCAGGTCCACGCCACCGGAGACGTCGTAGCGTTCGGTGCCGAAGACCGCCACTGGAGCGGTGGGCGGAACGCTCTCGGTTGTCGGGATGAGGAAGCCGGGCGCACTGGCGATGCTTCCCGACGTGCGGTAGGGGCTTGTCGTCGCCGTATCGGCCTGCCAGGTCGGGCCGCCGTCGAGCGCTGGCACGGCCGGACCGCCGGCGTTGACTCGGAAGAGGACCTCGGAGGTGGGCGGGACCGGAGCCTGACCGACATACAGGGTGCCCGGCAGCTGCGGGGTGGTGGTCACGTCGTAGCTGCGCCCACCGGCATACGGGAAGAAGGCGAGTTTGGGCCGGTAGTACTCCCGGTTCGGTCCGACGTAGTCGGTGTCCGTCCCCATCCACAGCCCGGTGGCCGTGGGCAGGAAACAGAACACGGCGGTTCCTCGGGGACGTCGACCGGGGTTCCAGTTGAGCGGTATGCCGTTCGCGGCATCGACCGCGGCGACCCCGGCCCGGGGCACAGCCCCGGACTGAGGGACGTCCCTGCCGAGGATGTTGTTGAGCCAGCGCATGTGGCCGCCGATGAACACGGCAGCTTCGGTGATGGTGATGGCCCAGACGGTGTCGCCGCCGGTGGAGGCGATCCAGGTCGGCTGCAGGTCGAGCCCGGTGGCGTGGGTCTCCCATCGGCTCGCGGTGTCGCACAGCGTCCCCTCGAACTTCCCGCCGTTGGCGCCGACGACGAAGAAGCTGTCGTCGGGGGAGTAGGACACACCGCGGACGTACATGTCGACCTTGAAGTTCGCGCAGAGCGGGGTGAACCTGTTGGTTTGCCAGTCGGGCCGGACGACGGCCGTGGCGCCGGAGAGGTCGATCTGGACGACCTGGTCGCGGTCGAGCCCGTCGGCCTTGCGGAAGTTGCCGATGACGACCATCTGGGAGCCGTCGTTGGTGACATCGAACTGTTTGGCTCCGATGGACTTCTGGGCTCCCAGCGGGTTGGTGTTGTGGTGCTCGGTGAGGCTCACGGCGAGGAAGTCGGTGAGCGCGCCCGTGGTGGCGTCGAGACTCGCGAGGCCGCCCCGGGGCTGGCCACCAATCGTGGTGAAGTCGCCGGCCAGGTAGAGCCGGTCGCCGCGTCGCTGGAGGTCGTTGACCGCGAGGTCGATGTCCGGGGGTCGGAAGGTCGGCACCGGCAGACCCGTGGTCAGGTCGAGCAGCGCAACCCGGGAGGTGGCCACCCCGCCGACGTTGCGGAGGAAGCCGGCGACGTAGACCGTGTTCGGCTGCGGACCGGGGAGAACCGAGTAGATCGTCCCGGTCACCGTGGGCGCGAACGCCGTCGACACCGCGCCGGTGGTCTTGTCGAACGCTGCGACCCGCGACCTCGGGAGCCCACCGAGCGCCGTGAGCGGTCCGGCGATGACGATCTGGTCCCCGACCTCGGCGATGGAGTCGATCCGCGTACCGGTGACCTCCGGCGGCCAGGCGGCTGGGATTTCACTGGGCAGGGCCCGGCTATTGGGCGGTGGCACCGCGTCCTGGACGGCGGTGGCCGGCGCGCCGCCAAGCCCCATCGAGGCAATGACCAGCGCACCGGCGCACGCCAAACGAACCCTGCGAAACACCCGAGACCTCCCTGTGGCCCGTATCCCTGGGCCTCACTCTAGAGGCGTCAGGGGCGCAGGACCAACGAGACCCCCGCTCCCTTGGTCGAGGGGGCGTTCGTGGTCGCCGTCGTGCCCGGGTCGGTGCCCGTTGAGGCCCGCGCACCGGAGTCGCTTGCGAAGGTCGACCACCGTGTTGTCGAGGTCCCCAGGACCGAGCCACGGTCGAGTTGGCCGCTTCCCGGCGTCCACGAGGAGGTCGTGGAGGATCGGTCACCGAAGATCGAGACGACCAGGTCCCCGGCGGCCACCGCCTGCGCAGGGGCGACGTGCGTGGCCGAGGAGGAGTCCAGGGCCTCCGCGCTCGCCGCGACCCCGCTGAAGCCGCGGTAGACGTGGAGCTGGGCGACCGTCCGCTTGGCGACCGGCTGCACGAGGGTGACCGTGGTGCCGGGGTCGGTGGCGGTTGCCTGCCGGGTCCACACGACCATGACGAAGCCACTGCCGTTGGTCACCGTGCGCAGCCGGGTCCAGCCAGACGGATCCGAGGGGACCGAGGACGACTCCCCGACCCAGGTGAGCAACAGGGTGTCGTCCGTCGTTGCCGAGGCCGGAACCTGCACAGCCTTCAGCACGGCGAAGGCGTCGTCGGTCGCGGCCCGGTCGATGTAGCCGGTACCGGCCGGGGTCTCCACCGGGGTCACCGTCTGGGTGACGCTCGAGGTGAGACCGGCCGCGTCGGTGACGGTGAGGGTCACCGAGACCGGACCACCCGAAGCGTAGGTGTGGTCGAGGACCATGTCCGTCGAGGTCGCACCATCACCGAGGTCCCAGGACCAGGAGGCGATCGACCCTTCGGGGTCGGTCGAACCCGATGCGTCGAGGTGGCAGGTCAGACCGGCGCACTGGGCGGTGAAGGCCGCGGTCGGCGGCTGGTTCGCCGGCGGGTTGCCGAGGAAGACCGCCCGACCCTTCCAGCTCGGGCCACCGTTGGAGGGCCCGGAAACCAGGGCCGGCGAGCCGGTGGTCGTGCGTCCGGTCCAGCCGATGGCGTAGAGGTCACCGGTGCTGCGCTCCACGTAGTAGAGGGTGGAGCCCACGACGAACATCCCGCCGACGTTGCTGAAGTTCATTCCGGAGGCCACCGAGCTGGCCGGCCCGACGATGCCGCTGTCCGGGGAGAACGGCATGGACTTCAACGCGCTCTGACCGTCGGCGTAGTACAGGAAGCCGTTGTCGTAGAACATTCCGGCGACGGTGGAGAGCGCGCCGTAGAAGGTCGGCGTCACCCCGTCATAGGTGCCCCCGGAGCCGTTGGGGATGTTCATCCACTTCGGGTCGTGGTAGGGGTTGATGTCCTTGAGCGGGCCGATGACCGAACCGTTGAACGAGGCCACCTTGAGCATGCCCGGCGTGCCGACAAACAGCTTGTCGCCGACGGTGAAGGCGCCGCGAGTGGTCGACCAGTCGATCGCCGTTCCGGAGGTCTGCTCGGTTCCGGCGGTCGTCCCGTCGAAGCTCCACGAGGAGAGCGCGTCGGTCGTGACCGGGCCGGGGGTGGTGTCCGTGCGGATGATCTCGATGCCGTTGACGAGCGGGTTCTCGACGACGTGGCCGAAGTCGATGTCGACCATCCCGTCCGAGACGATGTTGAAGGAGCGCATGGTGGCCACGCCGCTGCCGTGGGTCGCGGTGAGGTCGAGATTGTCGATGACGAGGTTGCCGTCAAGGGAGACATCGAAGCTGCGCTGCCCCGGCAGGCTGGTACAGCCACAGCGGTCCGCGAGGTAGAGGCGCACGGAGATGGGGGTGCCGGCGGTGACCGGGAACTCCCAGTTCAGCTCCGGGCTGCTGCCCGGGTCCCAGCGCTCGGAGTCGTAGATGGCGAGCGGGGTGGTGGCCGGCACGGTGCCGTCCGGGGTGGCCGACGGGCTCCATCCGGCTTTTGCGCTGCCGGTGTTGCGGTAGGGGCTGGTGTCGCCGTCGTCGGCAGCCCAGTCCGGGCCGTTGTCGCCTGAGGGCACGAGCGGACCACCGGCGTTTACCCGGTGCAGCACGTTGGTCGCGCCGCCGATCCCACCGCGGCCGACGTATGCCGTCGCCGGCAGGGTCGGGGTCGTCGTCGCCGTCGCGGTGTAGCCGCCAACGTAGGGGAAGAAGGCCATCTTCTGGCGCGTGTACTCACGGTTTGGCCCGATCTTGTCGGTGTCCATTCCGATCCACACCCCATCGCGTGCGACGAGGAAACCGAACACGGCGGTTCCCCGCGGGCGACGACCTGGGTTCCAGGTCAGGGGGACGCCATTGAGCGGGTCGACGACCGCGAGGCCGGAGCGCGGGACCGCTCCTGCACCGGCGCTGTCGCGGCCGGCGGGGTTGTTCATCCAGCGCATGTGTCCGCCGATGTACACGGCGTGCTCGGCAACCGCGACCGCCCAGATGGTGTCGCCTCCGCTGTGTGAGATCCAGGCCGGCTCGAGGTTGGAGCCTGAGGCGTTGGTCCACCACTTGGCTGCGGTGTCACACAACGTGCCAGGGTTAGGGCCACCGTTCGCGCCGACGACGAAGTAGCTGCCGTCCGGGGAGAAGGAGACGGCGCGCACGTAATGGTCGACGGACCAGTTGAAGCACAGCGGGGTGTAGCGGCTGGTCTGCCAGTCGGCGCGCACGCTGGAGGAGGCTCCGGTGAGGTCGATCTGGACGACCTGGTCGCGGTCGAGCCCGTTGGCCTTGCGGAAGTTACCGACGACCACCATCCGGGTGCCGTCCTTGGTGACGTCGAGCGAGACCGCGCCGACGGCCTTCTGGGCGAGGCTGGAATTGGTGTTGTGGTGCTCGGTCAGGCCCACCGTGAGCGCGCTGGTGAGGGCGCCGGTGGTGGCATTGAGGCTGGCCAGACCGAGTCGCGGCTGCCCCCCGGCCGTGGTAAACGTTCCACCGACGTAGAGGTTGGTCCCGCGCAGCTTGAGGTCGTTGATGCCGTCGTTGAAGGACGGCGGCTTGAATCCGGGAACCACGGCCCCGGTGGTTGCGTCGACGAGAGCGACCCGGCTCAACGAGACGCCGTTGACCGAGCGCAGCGTGCCGGCGATGTAGAGCGTGGAGGCGGTGGGGCCGGGGGTGACGGCGTAGACGTTGCCCACGACGGTCGGATTGAAGGTGGGGTCCAGAGCTCCGGTGGTGCGGTTGAACGCGGCGATTCCGGTGCGCACCTGCCCTCCCACGGCGGTGAAGGTCCCGGCGGCGTACACCTTGTCGCCGACCTCGGCGAACCCGAGCACTTTGGTGCCGGTGGTGATCCCGGGAGTGGTGACCGAGGGGATCTCCGAGGGCATGGCGCGTGGTGTCGGCGGGGGCGCTGCGTCGGGGGTTGCCGTGGCCGTCGGGCTGGCGATGACCAAGGCCCCGAGGATGGTGGCCGTGGAGGTGAGTGTGCCGATGAGGCGCTTCATAGGTGACTCCCGTTGCAGGGCCGCGGAGAGCGGCTAGAGGTAGATCGCACCGGCCCCGTCGATCCTCGTCGTGCCCCTGGATGTCCCGTGTGGCCGGTGTGCTCCTCGCCACCCTATGGGCAGGTCGGAGCGCGTCGCTGGGAGTTGGTCGAGAGGTTTTCGTGAGGGCCAGGGACTGCCCGAAGAGCCGAGTGTGGTCATCCTCTGTTCGGCCGATGTGCCGGGCAATGAGAGGGCGGTCGGGCGCGCCGCGGCGGAGAACCCCAGCGGCACTAGGCTGCCGCCATGCCGTCCGTCGTGGTCCTCGGAGCCGCGCTGCTCGACCTACACGCCAGGTCGCGGGCCCGGATCATCCCCGGGACGAGTAACCCGGGGCGGGTGCACACCACGGCTGGCGGGGTGGGCCGCAACATTGCCGAATCCATCGCCCGGCTGGGGACGCAGGTCGCCTTGGTGGCCTTGATCGGTCCGGACGAGGCCGGGGACCGCGTGCTCCGGGATACCTCCGCCGCGGGGGTCGACGTCTCGCTCGTCATGACCGGACCGGAACCCACGGGCAGCTACCTCGCCGTCCTCGACGACGACGGCGAGTTGGCCGTCGCGCTCTCCGACCTGACCGGCACCGAACGGGTCAGCGTGGCGGCCTTCCAGGCGAGCGAGCCCGCCATTGCCCAGGCTGCCGTCGTCGTCGTGGATGCCAATCTCCCGGTGACCGTCGTCTCCTGGGCCCTTCGGGTGGCACACCTCCACGGCGTGCGCGTCGTTCTCGATCCGGTCTCCGTGCCCAAGGCCCGCCCGCTCGCTGCTGTCCTCGCCGAGGGCCTGCCGGTGTATGCCGTGACGCCGAACGCCGATGAACTGCCCGCTCTCACCGGCGGAGCCGCCGACCCCGTGGGCTGGCTCCTCGATCACGGCGTCGACCACGTCTGGGTTCGCCGCGGAGCCCAGGGCAGCACGCTGCACTCACGCGCCGGTGCCCTGCACGTGCCGGCGGCCCCGGTGACGGTGGCCGACGTGACGGGGGCGGGAGATTCCATGACCGCCGGGTTCGTCCACGCCCTGGTGACCGGCGGCACGCCGGCGCAGGCCACGACATACGGTCAGGTCGTCGCCGAGCTCACCGTGAGCCACCCGGCGACCGTGCGCCCCGACCTCACCGACGCCCTCGTCCGCGCCCGCCTCAAGGAGACCCGATGACCCACCCCCTGCTCGCCCTCGCCCCGGAGGTGTCCGAGGCGCTCGCGTTCGGCGAGCCCGTGGTCGCCCTGGAGTCGACCATCATCAGCCACGGGATGCCCTATCCCGACAACGTCGCCATGGCCCGCGAGGTCGAGCAGATCATCCGGGACGGTGGGGCCGTTCCGGCGACCATCGCGGTGCTCTCCGGCGTGCCGAGGATCGGGCTCTCCGCGGACCAACTCGAGCTGCTCGCCTCCGATCCCGGGGTGACCAAGGTGTCCATCCGTGACCTCGGGCATGTCATCGCGACCCGGGCGCACGGCGCGACGACTGTGGCCTCGACGATGCGGCTGGCCGCGCTCGCCGGGATCCGAGTGTTCGTCACCGGGGGGCTCGGCGGGGTCCACCGGGGCGGCGCGGACTCCCTCGACATCTCGGCAGACCTCACCGAACTCGGCAGCACTTCGGTGGCCGTCATCTCGGCCGGGGTGAAGTCCATCCTCGATATCGGACGCACCCTGGAGGTGCTTGAGACCTTGGGGGTGCCGGTGGTCGTCCATGGCTCGGCGGAGTTCCCGTCGTTCTATTCGCGCTCCAGCGGCTTCCCGGCCCCCCTGCAGGCGAGTTCGGTCGACGAACTCGCCGCGATGATGCGCGCGACCTGGGACCTCGGCCTCACCGGGGGGATCGCCATCGCCAACCCGGTGCCGGAAGAGGACGAGATCCCGGCCGCCGAGATCGGTGCGCTCATCGATCGGGCGCTTGCCGAATGCACGGAGCGCGGGATCACCGGCAAGGACATCACCCCCTTCCTGCTCGGCCGGATCGTCGAGCTCTCCCAGGGCCGCTCGCTCACCACGAACATCGCCCTGGTGCGGCACAACGCCCGGCTCGGGGCGGCCCTGGCGTGTGCGTATGCCGCGCTTCCCGCAAGCGGCTGACCTTCCGTCCGCAGGGCACCCGCTGCTCACAAGAGGTTTACGAGAGGTTCACCCGACTCAGGGCGGAGTCGGTCCGCCACCGGCTGCCCCGGGGCGACTACCCTGAAAGGCGACCCACCCCACCGACCGTTTCGGAGTATGCCGTGGCCAGTATCGAAGCAATCGACGCTCGCGAGATTCTTGACTCTCGTGGCAACCCCACCGTTGAGGTCGAGGTCGCCCTCGACGACGGGACGGTCGGCCGGGCGGCGGTGCCGAGCGGGGCAAGCACCGGTGCCTTCGAAGCGGTCGAGCGGCGCGACGGGGACAAGAAGCGCTATCTCGGCAAGGGTGTCGAGCAGGCCGCTGAGGCCGTCATCGACGAGATCGGCCCGGCCGTCCTCGGCTTCGACGCGAGCGAGCAGCGGCTCATCGATGCCGAGATGCTCTCCCTCGACGGAACCGCCAACAAGGGCAAGATCGGCGCGAACGCCATCCTCGGGGTGTCGCTCGCGGTGGCCCGGGCGGCGGCCGACTCCGCCGACCTTCCGCTCTTCCGCTATGTCGGCGGCCCGAACGCGCACGTCCTGCCGGTCCCGATGATGAACATCCTCAACGGGGGAAGCCACGCCGACTCCAACGTCGACATCCAGGAGTTCATGATCGCCCCGATCGGGGCCGACTCCTTCCGTGAGGCACTTCGTTGGGGGGCCGAGGTCTACCACGCCCTCAAAGCGGTCCTCAAGGACAAGGGCCTGGCCACCGGCCTCGGTGACGAGGGCGGGTTCGCGCCGAACCTCCCGAGCAACCGGGCCGCCCTCGACCTCATCCTCGAGGCCATCGAAAAGGCCGGGTACACGCCCGGCAGCGACATCGCCCTGGCCCTGGACGTCGCGGCGAGCGAGTTCCACAACGACGGCAGCTACAGCTTCGAGGGTGGCACCAAGACGGCCGCTGAGATGATCGACTACTACGCCGATCTGGTTGACGCCTACCCGCTGGTCTCCATCGAGGACCCGCTCAACGAGGACGACTGGGAGGGCTGGAAGGCCATGACCGAGCGCCTCGGCGCCAAGGTCCAGCTCGTCGGCGACGACCTCTTCGTCACCAACCCGGAGCGACTCAAGCGGGGCATCGACTCCGGCACCGCCAACGCGCTGCTGGTCAAGGTCAACCAGATCGGGTCGCTCACCGAGACCCTCGACGCCGTCGAGATGGCCCACCGCGCCGGCTACCGGTGCATGATGAGCCACCGTTCCGGGGAGACCGAGGACACCACGATCGCCGACCTTGCGGTCGCGACGAACTGTGGCCAGATCAAGACCGGCGCCCCGGCGCGCTCGGAGCGCGTGGCGAAGTACAACCAGTTGCTCCGGATCGAGGAGGAGCTCGACGACGCCGCCGAGTACGCCGGTGCGGGCGCCTTCCCGCGCTTCACCGCCTCGGCCGCCCGCTAGGGACCGCCGCAGTCATGGCCCGGGCGAGCAAACCGTCGGCGTCGCGTCCTCCGCGACAGCCGGTGCGTGCGCGCGCCCGGGCCACCGCGTCCTCCCCGGCCTCGGCGCGAACCGCGACCGGACGTCCTCGCGTCGGCGCCTCGATGCCGGTCAGCTCGTGGCGCTCGCGGGTGTCGGCGGCATCGGCAAACCAGCGCACCAAGCGGATCCTCATCCTGCTCTCCATCCTCGCCTTCCTCGTCGCCGTCTCCGGCTCGACGGTCGCCGGGTACGTCAACCAGCGCAGCGAGATCGCGGCCATGCGTGAGCAGGTGCGGGAACAGCAGCGCCGAGTGGCCCAGTTGCACGCGGACATGCTTCGCTGGCAGGACCCGGCCTACGTCGAGCAGCAGGCCCGAGAGCGGCTCAAGTTCGTCCGCGTGGGTGAGCGCTCCTACACGGTCATCGATGCCCAGCCGCCGCGCACCGTGACCGAGGTGTCGGTGGACATGGCCGCCCCGACCTCCCAGTTGCCGTGGTATGCCACCGTGTGGGAGAGCGCTCGGGTCGCCGATGCCGGGGTCGCCGCTCCCGGCCCCGCCCCGGCTCCGTGAGCCTCGACGACATCGACGCCGCGGCCGTGCAGCGTCAGCTCGGTCGACCGGCGCGCGGTGCCGTCGACGTGGCGCACCGCTGCCCCTGTGGCGCCCCGGACGTGGTCCGGACCCTGCCCCGGTTGCCGGACGGGACCCCGTTCCCGACCACCTTCTACGCCACGTGTCCTCGGCTCACCGGGGCGCTGAGCACGCTGGAGAGCGGCGGGCTCATGCGCGAGATGACGCAGCGGCTCGCCGACGACCCCGAGTTGGCGAGTGCGTATGCGGCGGCTCACGAGGACTACTTGGCGCGCCGGGCCGCCCTGGGGGAGGTGGCCGAAACCGCAGGCGTCTCCGCCGGGGGTATGCCGTCGCGGGTCAAGTGCCTGCACGTCCTCGTTGCGCACTCGCTCGCGGCCGGTCCGGGGGTCAACCCGTTCGGCGATGAGGCGCTCGACCTGCTGCAGCCGTGGTGGCTCAGCCAGGCCTGCACCGCCACCGATGCCGAGAGCCCAGAGGGGATCTGAGATGACGACCGTGGCGGCCATCGACTGTGGCACCAACTCGATCCGGCTCCTCATCGCCGAGGCCACCGAGAACGGCGACCTCACCGAGCTCGTCCGCGAGATGGACGTCGTGCGGCTGGGGCAGGGGATCGACCGGACGGGCGTCATCGACGCCGCGGCGATGCGTCGGGCACTCGACTCCTGTGAGCGGTATGCAGGACAGTGCCGCGCCCATGGGGTCGACCGGATCCGGTTCGTGGCCACCTCGGCCACCCGCGACGCCGGCAACGCCGCGGACTTTGTCCGTGGCGTGCGGAGCGCGTTCGCCGAGTTCGAGGTCACCCCCGAGGTCGTCTCCGGTGACGTCGAAGCCGAACTGTCCTTCCGCGGCGCCACCCGGAGCCTGGTCGCGGCCGGGGTGCCAGGCCCGTATGCCGTCGTCGACATCGGCGGGGGATCGACCGAGGTCGTCGTCGGCACGAGCCGGGTCACGGCGGCCCGGTCGGTCGATGTCGGGTCGGTGCGCATCACCGAACGGCACCTCGTCGGGGATCCGCCGTCTGCGGCGGAGATTGCCGCGGCCACGACCGACATCAACGCCGCCCTTGACCTGGTGACCCAAACCGTCGACCTGAGCGAAGTTCGTACCGTGGTCGGGCTGGCCGGCAGCGTGACCACGGTGACGGCATACATGCTCGGGCTGAGCGCCTATGACCGGCGAGCCATCCACCTCTCCACGGCGACCCCACAGGAGCATCGGGACGCCGCGGACCGACTGCTGCACATGGCACGTGGGGACCGAGCCGCGCTGGGGTTCATGCACCCGGGGCGGGTGGACGTCATTGGCGCCGGGGCACTGGTCTGGCACGAGGTGCTCGGCCGGGTGCTCGCGGACGCCCGGGATCCCGGGGCGGTGGGGGTGGTTGCCTCCGAGCACGACATCCTCGACGGGATCGCGCTTAGCCTTCTCTAGGTGCGGCCTTCTGCTTCCGCGCAGAGCGAGCCGAACGGCCGGGGTTGAAGTGGGGGAGTCCGAGGTCGTCTTCGAGTGTGCGCAGCGAGGACGCAAACCCGGTCCAGATGAGGCCCATGAAGAGGTCGACGGCATCCTCGACACTCATCGCCGGCTTGCGTAGCCGGATGCCGCCGAGGGTTTCCACGACGGCGATGATGATCTCGGCCACGGCGCCGGCATAGTCCGGGGAGACCTGGTTGACCGCCGGGATGAGTCGGAAGCGCTCGGCGAGCAGGTCCGCGTTGCGTCGTCGGAGGGCCTCGACGTCCTGGCGGGCGGCCGCGAGGACGGCGAACTCGAGCTGGTAGCAGCGCAAAGCGTCATGATGGGTGTCGAGGTAGCCCACATAGGCGCGAATCGCGACCCGGAAGACGTCTTCGAGGGTCGACTCCGCGGTGAGCGACGCCCAGGCGTCGAGCAGGGTCTGACCGAGCTCGTCGCTGATCCGCTGGACGACCGCCGAGAGCAGGCCCTCCTTGGAGCCGAAGTGGTCGTAGATGACCGGTTTGGTGATTCCCGCCCGGCTCGCGATGTCCTCGACCGTGGTCTCCTGGTAGCCCTGCTCGGCGAACACCGACAGGGCCACGTCGATGAGCTGCTGCTCACGAGCCCGACGCGTCATCCGCTGGCCGCGCGGGGTGCCCGGGCGGGGGCCTCTCCGGCGAGGAGGTGACGACGACTTCATGGCGACCTCTCGTGCGGTCCGAATGTGGGCACACTCTAGTGGAGCGGTGCTTCAGCGCACCGGGAACGATCACAGGCCGGGGGTCAGGGGGTCGGGCGGCGACACGCCGGGCTGCAGCGGTTGAGACACTATTATGCAGTGCATAGTAGTGTGGGGTGCAGAGAAGCCCCGATATCCGCTCACCGAAGGGAGTGCCCATGGATGCCACCCAGCTCATCAAAGGCGTCCTCGATCTGGCCGTGCTCGCCGTCCTGCAGGCCGAGGATGGCTACGGGTATGACGTGGTTCGCCGCCTGCGCTCAGCCGGCCTCGACGAGGTGGGGGACGCCTCGGTCTATGGCACTCTCCGGCGGCTGTTCAGTGCCGGCGCCCTCACGTCATACGTCGTCCCCAGTGACGAGGGGCCGCACCGGAAGTATTACGGCCTCACCCCGACGGGCCGCGCGACGCTGCACTCCCAGGGCAAGACCTGGGGAGTGTTCGCGCACACCATGTCCACGTTGCTCGAGCAGGCAGGAGTCCGGTCATGACCACCATCCCGATGCACACCGGCGTGCAATCCTTCGTCGCCTCCGTCCGGGCGGAGCTCGCCGACCTGTCCCCTGAGGACCTCGATGAACTCACCAGTGGACTCGAGGCCGACCTCGCCGAGCGCCTTGAGGACTCGCCGAGCGACCCCAGCGTGCTCGCCGATCCGGTCGGGTATGCCGCCGAGCTGCGGGCCGCCGCCGGTCTGCCTCCCCGGGGTGGCCCGGTCCCGCGAGCGGCCTCGGGAGGGGTCTTCGCCGCCCTTGGTTCGGCTTGGAGGGCGCTCTGGGGGCGGTACGTGACGCTGGTGCGTACGCATTCGTGGCTGCGGGACGCCATCCACGGCTGGTGGGTGCTTCGCGGGCTCCTGATCGGGGTGTTCCTCGCCCAGACGGTCTTCTTCCACTCGGGTCGGCTTGGCGTCCTGGCGGGATTCGTTGTCGCCCTCGCTGCCTCGTGGTGGCTGGCCCGCCGGGCCCCGCGCGCACGGGGCCTGGTCATCGTGCGGCTTGGCGCGGCACTGGCGGCCGGCTTCGCCGCCCTGGCGCTGGTCGCGAGCGGATGGATGAGCCTGCCCCTGCCAGAGATCTGGCCGTCGAACGAGCCGTCGTCGGGGACCTACGTCCCCGAGCCGGGGATGTACCTCGATGGCGCCCAGGTGAACAACCTCTTTGTGTACGGGCCGGACGGGCGCCGCATTGACGGGGCCCGGATCTACACCCACGATGGCGCCCAAATCAGCCTCGAGCCCGTCTGGTGGAGTGCTGCCGGGAGCCCGCCACCGCGGGTGTACGTCTTCCCCTATGGCGTCGACGGCAGCGACTGGGAGCTCACGGAGGGGTGGGCTCCGCCGCTCACGGTCGACCCGATCACGCCCCTTTCGGTGTCGCCGAGTCCCGAGGCCAGCGCCCCAGTGTCGCCCACCCCGTCGGCGGATCCCACGGCGAGCCCGACCCCGTCGGCGAGTCCCTCGGCGAGCGCCTCGGCGAGCGCCCGCCCATGAGGCGCAAACCCGCCCGGGAACGGCATACAGTGGCCTGGTCCCCGTAGCCCAACCGGCAGAGGCAGGCGACTTAAAATCGCCCGAGTGCGGGTTCGATTCCCGTCGGGGGCACTCGCGCAAGCGCTCGTCCCCCCGTCAGGACCCACCGTCGGGGGCACTCGCGCAAGCGCTCGTCCCCCCGTCAGGACCCACCGTCGGGGGCACTCGCGCAAGCGCTCGTCCCCCCGCCAGGACCCACCGTCGGGGCATGTTCTCCACATTGAGGCATGCACGGGAACACCACCGACGGCCCATGCATTTACTCTGGTACCAGGGTCGACGATCGCCGTCGCCCATGACTCCTCGGAGGATCGATGTCCAACCCGGCCTTCAACCGGCTCGAGAAAGACGCCCGGAGCGGCTACGTCGGGTTCAACGACGGTCGCTCGGCCAACCCGCCGGCCAACCTCGGCCAGGCGACCGCCCAGCACGCCGGCACCGACCAGCTGACCTATGAGCAGCTCCAGCAGATGTACGCCCACCCGTCGGCCAACCCCGTCCAGACCGACCGGGTCACCATGGACGACGTCATCATGAAGACTCTCTCGCTCTTCGGCATCGTCCTCGTGACCGGCGCCGTGGGCTGGGTGACCGCGGCGAACAACCCGCAGCTCGGGGTCATGCTGTGGATGGGCGGGATGATCGGCACGCTCATCCTCGGCCTGGTCATCGCCTTCAAGAAGACCCTCAGCGTCCCGCTCATCCTCGGCTACGCCGTCCTCGAGGGCCTCTTCCTCGGTGCCGTGAGCGAGTTCTTCAACGCGCGCTACGCCGGAATCGTCGGTCAGGCCGTGATGGCCACGGTCGCGACCTTCGCGGGCATGTTCCTGGCCTACAAGGCCGGCTGGATCAAGGTCACCGACAAGTTCCGCCGGATCATGGTCATGGCCATCACCGGTTATGCCATCTTCGCCGTCGTCAACTTCATCTATGCCATGGTCACCAACACCTCCTTCGGCATCGGCGGGTCCGGCCCCATCGGCATCGGCATCTCGCTGGTCGCTGTCGGCCTGGCCTCGATGACGCTGGCGTTGGACTTCGACGCCATCGACTACGCGGTTCGCACCGGGGCACCCCGCCAGTACTCCTGGCTGCTCGCTCACGGGCTCATCGTCACGCTGGTCTGGCTCTACATCGAGTTCCTCCGCCTCATCGCCCGCTTCCGCGAGTGATCACCAGGTGAGATCGCACAACGCCTCCGCCGGGATGGGTTCGCCTGTCCCGGCGGAGGCCGTTGTGGAGATCGACCGGATCGCCACCCGCTGGCTCGTCCTCCCGCTGGAGTCCGCCGAATCGGGTATGCCGTCCGCGCGCCGCGTGCTCGACGACCTCACCGCCCGTGTGGGCCGCGGCCCGGTCCCCGACCTCGGCCCCGGCGCGCTCATCGACCAACTCCGGGTCCTGGTCTGGGACGCCTACAGGGCCGGGCGCGGGGACGGCATACCCGATCTGCTCGCCGGCCTACGACGCGATCTGCCCTGAGCGCGACCTAAGGTGGGGCGCATGCCTCATCACGACCTCGTCATCGTCGGGACCGGCTCGGGCAACTCGCTGATCACCCCCGAACTCGAGGGCCTCGACATCGCGATCGTCGAGGAAGGCCGGTTCGGCGGGACCTGCCTCAACGTCGGCTGCATCCCGACCAAGATGTTCGTGTTGCCCGCCGACCGGGTGCATGAGGCCGCGGACGCCGAGCGCCTCGGGATCCGCTTTGCCGCCCCGCAGATCGACTGGCCGGCCATCCGCGACCGGGTTTTCGGCCGGATCGACCCCATTGCCGCCGCGGGTGAGGGCTACCGCCGGGGCCAGGACTTCGTCACCGTGTATGCCGCCCACGGCCGATTCGTCGGCGACCGTCGGCTCGGGCTCTCCACCGGAGAGGAGATCACCGCCGACCGGATCGTCGTCGCCGCCGGCGCCCGGGCGGCGCTCTCCCCGGTGCCCGGCCTGGACGCCGTCGACCCGGACAACGGGGTGCACACCTCGGACACCGTCATGCGCCTGGCGGACCTGCCCGCCCGCATGGTCGTCCTCGGTGGCGGTTTCGTCGCCTGCGAAATGGCCCACGTCTTCTCCGCCCTGGGGGTGGCGGTCACCCAGGTGCAGCGCTCCGAGGTCCTCCTGCGCGCCGAGGAACGCGCCGTGAGCCAGGCCTACACCGCAGCCGCCTCCCGCCGGTATGACGTTCGCCTGCGCACCGTCGTCACCTCTGCCGAGCGGGTGGACGGTCGGTGGCGGCTCCAGCTCGCCGCGGCCGGTGACGGCGCGGACGCCGGGGTGGTCGAGGCCGAGGTCGTCCTCGTCGCCCTCGGCCGGCGGCCGAACGGCGACCGCCTCGATGCGAGCGCCGGGGGACTCCAGATGACCGGCGAGGGCCGGATCGTGGTCGATGAGCAGCAGCGGACCACCGCGCCCGGGGTCTGGGCACTCGGCGATGTGTCCTCGGACTATCACCTCAAGCACGTGGCCAACCACGAGGCGCGTGTCGTCGCGCACAACCTTGCCGTCGACCTCGGCCGGATCCCGGGTCCGATGCAGCACTCGGATCACCGGTTCGTTCCGCACGCCGTGTTCGGGTCCCCGCAGATCGCGGCGTTCGGGCCGACCGCGGAGGCGTTGTCAGCGGCCGGCGTGCCCTTCGTCAGCAAGACCCAGCGGTACGGCGACACGGCATACGGGTGGGCCCTGGAGGACCACGAGAGCTTCCTCACCGTGCACGCCGACCCGGCCACCGGGCGCCTGCTCTCGGCGCACTGCATCGGGCCGATGGCCTCGACCCTCATCCAGCCGCTCATCCAGGCCGCCTCGTTCGGGCAGCACGTGCGCGAGGTTGCCCGTGGGCAGTACTGGATCCACCCGGCCCTCGCCGAGGTGGTCGAGAACGCCTTGCTCGGCCTCGAGCTCGGCTGAGTCAGGTCAGGACAGCCGCTCGACGATGATCGCCATGCCCTGACCGCCACCGACGCACATGGTCTCCAGGCCGAACTGGCCGTCCCGGGACTGCAGGCCGCTGATGAGGGTCGACATGATCCGGGTGCCGGTCGAGCCGAAGGGGTGCCCCAGCGCGATCGCGCCACCGTGGACGTTGAGCTTGTCGAGGTCCATGCCGAGGTCGTCGGCGCTTGGCAGCACCTGGGCGGCGAAGGCCTCGTTGATCTCGTAGAGGTCGATGTCCTCGATGCTCATCCCGGCCCGGGTCAGGGCCTGCCGGGAGGCCTCCACCGGGCCGAGGCCCATGATCTCCGGCGAGAGTGCGGACACTCCGGTCGAGACGATCCGGGCGAGCGGGGTGATCCCTAGGTCGGCGGCCTTCGTGTCACTCATGATGACCACCCCGGAGGCGCCGTCGTTGAGCGGGCAGCAGTTGCCCGCGGTGACCGTGCCGTCGGCCCGGAAGACCGGCTGGAGCGCCTGGACGGCCTCCAGGGTCACCCCCGGGCGGGGGCCGTCGTCACGGGTGACCACCGAGGAGTCCGCCAACGTCACCGGCAGCATCTCGCGGTCGAAGAACCCGCTGGCGATGGCCGCCTCGGCACGATTCTGCGAGGTGACCCCCCACTCGTCCTGGCGGGCGCGGCTCACTCCGCGCACGGTGGCGACGTTCTCCGCTGTCTGGCCCATGGAGAGGTAGATGTCCGGGAGCAGGCCCTCGGCCCGCGGGTCGGTCCACACGGCGTTCGACTGGGCGATCTGGGCGCTGCGGGCGGCCGCGTCGGCGAAGAGCGGGTTGAGGGTCTCCGGGTCGGACTCGCCGGCCCCCCGGAAGGCTGGGTTCTGTGACACCGACTCCACCCCACCGGCGATGAAGATCTCACCCTCCCCGGCCTTGATCGCGTGGAAGGCCATCCGCATCGTCTGGGTCGAGCTCGCGCAGAAGCGGTTCACCGTGGCGCCGGGCACGTGGTCCAGGCCCGCGAGCACGGTGATGACGCGCGCCATGTTGTTGCCGGCCTTGCCGCTGGGGTCGGCGCAGCCCCAGTACAGGTCCTCGATGAGGTCCGGGTCGAGGGCCGGGACCCGGGCCAGCAGCCCACGGACCACCTGGGCGGAGAGGTCATCGGGCCGGACATCCTTGAGTGAGCCCTTGAACGCCCGGCCGATCGGGGTACGGGCGGTGGCGACGATGACGGCTTCGGGCATGACGGCTCCTTCACGGCGGCACGCTCAGGGCGTGCGGTACGCGCGCGACGCTCCGGGTGAGCGGACGCTTACTGCCCCTCGATGCTACGGACGCTCGGGCTCCGAGACGAGTGCACAGTGATGTGCGATTGGTCTCGCGCGCAGAGCCGTCAAGGGGTAAGGATGGAGCCATGAATCCCAAGAAGCACCGCGCAACCTCTGGATCCCCCTATGAGGCGACTGTCGGCTTCAGCCGCGGCGTCCGCGAGGGGAAGCTCGTCGCGATCAGCGGCACGGCGCCGATCTGGCCGGACGGCCATGTCTCGCCGGATGCTCTCGTCCAGACGCGTCGGTGCTACGAGATCGCCGTCGCGGCCCTCGAGGAGCTCGGCGGCTCGGTGAAGGACGTCCTGCGCACCCGGCACTTCGTCACCTCGCCCGATGTCATCGAGGCGGTCGCCCAGGCCCACGGTGAGGTCTTCGGCGAGGTCCGGCCGGCGAGCACCATCGTTCAGGTCGCCGGACTGGTCGACCCCCGCTGGCTCGTCGAGGTCGAGATCGACGCGGTCGTCGACTGACTCTCGGACGCGAGTATGGCGTCCGCGGGCTCGGCCTGATCCGGCACCGTGTCCGGGCGGCGGCGCAGGAGCACGGCCCAACGCCCACGCGGCCCGCGGCTCTGCCCGCCGACCTCGGTCGGTGCGACCTCCGCTCCCGGCTCCCGGACCGCCTGACCGGCGGCCACGGCCACCGGGCCGATGCCCTCGCCCCGCCGGGTCTCCGGCGCTCGGTCCCGCGTGTCCAGGCCCCAGACGCCGAGCGCCGCGCAGACGCTCGGCAGCAGGGCGGCCGCCGCTCGCGCATAGCCAGCCGCCGACGGGTGGAAGCGGTCCTTGCTGAACATCGTCTGCGGCATGGTCGCGAACTCGGTGCCGAGCAGGTCACCCAGGCTCACCGTGCGGCCCCCGGCCTCGACCACCGCGACGGTCTGGGCGGCGGCGAGGTCGCGCGACCAACGCTTGATGAGCGAACGGAGCGGCTGCTGGATGGGCTCGATCGTGCCGAGGTCGGGGCAGGTGCCGACGACGACCTCGACGCCGAGGGCCCGCAGCCGCCGGACCGTGGTTTCGAGGTGCCGCACCGCGGTGGAACGCTCGATGCGGTGGGTAACGTCGTTGGCCCCGACCATGATGAGCGCGACGTCGGGGCGCATGACGTCCTCGAGGGCGGTGGCGAGTTGCCGTTCGAGGTCGCTGGACTCGGCGCCGACGACGGCCCGGTTGGTGAGCTGGACCCGGCGCCCCATGAGGGCGGCGACCCCGGTGGCGATGATGGCGCCCACGGTCTGGGTGGGGGTGTCTGCCCCGAGCCCGGCCGCGGTGGAGTCGCCCAGGACGATGAAGTGGATCGGCTCGCCCGGGCCGGCGCCATACACGCCGTCGTCGTCGGGGCCGTCGTCGGTGGGGTCGCCGATGATGTGCCGGGCCAGGGCCGCCTCGGCCTTGACCAGCCCGTAACCGATGGCGCCCAGGGCTGCCCCGGCCGCCGCGAGTCCGCCGCTGCCGTAGGCAGCGCTCGCCGCGATCTTGCGTGCCCGTCGTGCTCGTCCCATGACCTCTCACTCCTTCGGCCCGGAAGTACGTCCCCAGGCCCCTCACGCTAACGGTGGCCGGGGGTCGCCGTGTTCCGTACTGGGAGGAGGTCGGCCGTTCGGCGGCGATACCCGGGGCCGTAAAGTGGCCCAGTGGTCGAACTGCACTTCACCGTGACCGAGGCCGACACGGCCCACGCCGTGGGATCGGGCTCGCTCGCCGTCCTCGGCACCCCGCGGCTGCTCGCCTGGCTCGAAGCCGCGACCTGCGCCGCCCTTGCCGACGACCTTCCCGAAGGCTCGACGAGCGTCGGCACGGCCGTTTCGATCGAGCACCTGGCGCCCTCCCCGCTCGGCGCTCTCGTCATCGCCAGCGCCCAGGTGACCGGGCGTGAGGGGCGAGTCGTGCGCTTCGCGGTGAGCGCACGACATACCGACGGGGTGGTCGTGGCGCGCGGGGAGATCACCCGCGCGGTCGTCGATGTCGAGCGGTTCCTCGGGAAGCTGCGATGAGAGCCCGGTATGCCGTGCTGGTCGCCTCGCTCGCCCTGGTCGCGGCGTGCTCCGCGGGGACCCAACAGGCGGCGCCGACCTCGACGAGCCCCGCCCCGAGCGTGACCTCGGCGACCCCGACCCCCACCCCGACCCCGACGCCGACCCGCAAACCGACCCCCACGCCGAAGGCCACCCCCAGCCCGAAGGCGAGCCCCACCGCCGTGCGTCCGAGCAGTTCCCTCAAGGGGGACACCCGCAACGCCTGGGCGTTCGCGCCGCTCAGTAACCCCTCGGCCGTCGTCGTCGAGGGCAGCGTGCCGTCCTCGAAGGCGTACTCGACCTCGAAGGTGCTCATCGTCGCGGCCTTCCTCGACACCGTCGTCGACGGCGACCCTAAGCGGCTCAGCACGGCGCAGCGCAGCCTCATCACGCGGGCGCTCACGGCTTCCGACGGGGATGCGGTGCTCCAACTCCAGTACGCCATCCCCGGCGGCCCGGCGGCGGCGGGGACCCGCATCCTGCGAGGCATCGGGGACCGGCAGACCGTCGTGCCGAACAGCAGGCTCGGCGGGATGCAATGGTCGGTGCGCGAACAGGTGCGGTTCATGGCGGCCCTCGGCAACGGCACGGTCGTCTCACCGGCCGCGAGCGCCCATGTGCTCAGCCAGATGCAGCCGATCACGCCGCACCGCTGGGGCCTGGGCACGATCGGCGCCTCGGCGATCAAGGGCGGTTGGCTGCGCGCAGACACCGAGACCCGGCAGATGGGGATCTATCGGGGGTATGCCGTGGCGATCATCACCGCGCACGTCGGGCCGGCGGTGCTGCAGACCGATGGCGACTCGGCGCACGTGGCCCAGATGAACACCCTCGCCGCCCGGCTCAAGGCCCGCCTCGGCTGAGCCCGAGACGTGGTCAGATCCCGAAGGTCGACCGCGGGTATGCGGTGCCGACGTCGGTGACGACGTTGACCAGGTAGGGCATCCCGGAGGCGAAGGCGCGGTCCAGGGCCGGTCCGATCTGCGCCGGGTCGGTGACGAGCTCGCCGTCGGCCCCGAGGGCTCGGGCCACCTTGTCGTAGCGGGTCCCCGGCGCGAGGTCGGCGACGACGTCGTAGCCGTAGAGCATCTGCATCGGGCCCTTCTCCAGACCCCAGGCGCCGTTGTTGCCCATGACCATGACGACGGGCAGCCGGTGGCGGACCATGGTGTCGATGTCGGCGAGCGCGAACCCGGCGGCGCCGTCCCCGAGCAGGAGTACGACCTGGGCGGACGGGCGCAGCAGACTGGCCGCAAGGGCCGCGCCCGGCCCGGCGCCGAGGCAGCCGAAAGGCCCCGGGTCGAGCCAGTGCCCGGGGCGGGCGGGTTCGACGAATTTGCCTGCCCAGGAGACGAAGTCGCCACCGTCACCGATGACCGTGGCGTCCTCGGCGAGCCGGGGGAGGAGTTCGCCGTAGATCCGGGCGGGGTGCACCGGGTCGGCCTGCGCGTGCAGGAGCGCGGCGTCGCGGGCGTTCGCGGCGTTGACCTCGTCGGCGAGCGTGGCCGCCCACTCGTCCCACGCGGTGCCGCCCGGGCGTCCCGCGAGCGCTTCGGCGAGGCCGCGCAGGATGGTGCTGAGGTCCCCACTGACCGAGCCGGCGAGCCGGGCGTGAGAGCTCACCTGGCCTGCGGAGTCCGCGATGTGCACGACCTTCGCGCTCCCGAGTTCGCCGTAGCCAAGCCGGAAGTCGAGCGGGGTCCCGACAACGACAACAAGGTCCGCCCCGGCCAGCGCGGCCCGCCGTGCCTTGGTGACGAGCAGCCGATGGCCGGCCGGGATGATGCCGCGGCCCATGCCGTTGGTCATTGTCGGTATGCCGGTCGCCTCGGTGAGCGTGCACGCCGCCTCCTCGGCGCCGTCGGCCCAGACGTCTGACCCGTAGATCAGTACGGGGTGCTGTGCCTCGGCGAGCAGGGCCGCCACGGCGGCGAGCGCATCCGGGTCGGGGTCGGCGCCTTTCGGCGTGGAGACCCCGGAGTGCTCAACCGTGGACGGCATGAAGAAGACATCCATTGGGACGTCGACGAAGGCCGGTCCGCGGTGCGGTGACCCGGCCGCGACGAAGGCCGCGTCCAGGGTCGAGGCGACACTTTCAGGGGAGGGGGCCGTCGCGGCATACCGGCAGAAGGAGGAGACGACCGGGACGTGATCGAACTCCTGGAGCGCCCCGGTGCCCCAGCGGGCGAGCGGCGCCCGGCCACCGACGACGACAAGCGGTGAGCCGGAGAACGAGGCCTGGGCCATCGCCGAGACCCCGTTGGTCACGCCGGGTCCGGCGGTGAGCACGGCAAGGCCGGGGCGGCGGGTCAGTTTGCCGGTGGCCTCGGCAGCGAAGACGGCGCTCTGTTCGTGCCGCACGTCGAGCAGACGCATTGGTGGGGTGGCCGTGACGGCGCCGTCATACATGGGGAAGACGTGCGCCCCGGAGAGGGTGAACATCGTCTCGACCCCGTGGGCGCGGGCGACGGCGACTGCGTGGACGCCCCCATGTCCCTGCACTTCGCTCATGCACCGGTATGTTACCAACCAGTAGCATCGGTGCCAACCCCTCTCGTGACACCATGGCGCCTGTGAAGTATGCCGAGCACATCGCCGACCTCATCGGCGACACCCCCCTGGTCCGGCTCACCTCGGTCACCGAGGGCATCGCCGCCACCGTCCTGGCCAAGGTCGAGTACCTCAACCCCGGCGGCTCGGTCAAGGACCGCATCGCGGTGAAGATGATCGACGACGCCGAGGCCTCCGGAGCGCTTCAGCCGGGCGGTGTCATCGTCGAACCGACCTCCGGGAACACCGGGGTCGGGCTCGCGCTCATCGCCCAGCGTCGCGGCTACCGGTGCATCTTCGTCTGCCCGGACAAGGTCTCGATGGACAAGATCAACGTGCTGCGGGCCTACGGCGCCGACGTCGTGGTCTGCCCGACTTCGGTGGCCCCGGAACACCCGGACTCCTACTACTCGGTCTCCGACCGGCTCGTGCGAGAGACCCCCGGTGCCTGGAAGCCCGACCAGTACTCCAACCCGATGGGGCCGCTCTCGCATTACGAGAGCACCGGCCCGGAGATCTGGGCGGACACCGACGGCACGGTCACCCACTTCGTCACCGGGGCCGGTACCGGCGGCACCATCTCCGGAGCCGGGCGTTTTCTGCGTGAGCAGTCGGCGAACCGGGGGGCGGCGCAGGGCGGTCGGGTCCAGGTCATCGCCGCCGATCCGGAGGGCTCGGTCTACTCCGGAGGCACCGGTCGCCCCTACCTCGTCGAAGGTGTCGGGGAGGACTTCTGGCCGACCGCCTACGACCCCGCGCAGGTCGACCGGGTCATCGCCGTCACCGACGCAGACTCCTTCGCCATGACCCGCCGCCTCGCCCGCGAGGAGGGGCTGCTCGTCGGCGGGTCCTGCGGGATGGCGGTTGTGGCGGCCCTCGAGGTCGCCCGGGACCTGCCCGCCGAGGCCGTCGTCGTCGTGCTGCTGCCGGACTCCGGCCGCGGCTACCTGTCCAAGATCTTCAACGACGACTGGATGTCCTCCTACGGGTTCCTGCGTGCCCCCGCGGAGCGCACCGTCGGCGACATCCTGCACGCCAAGTCCGGTGACCTGCCGACCCTCGTGCACACCCACCCGACCGAGACCCTGCGTGACGCCATCGAGATCCTCCGCGAGTACGACGTCTCGCAGATGCCGGTGGTCAAGGCCGAGCCGCCGGTGACCTCCGGTGAGGTGGCCGGGTCGGTGTCCGAGCGGGCCATCCTCGAGGCCCTCTTCGCCGGTTCTGCGCATCTGGCCGACCCGGTCGAACGTCACATGGAGCCGGGTCTGCCGCTGGTCGGTGCCGGTGAGCCGATCAGCGCCGCGCGCACCGCCCTGACCACCTCGGACGCCATTCTCGTCGTCGAGGATGGCAAACCGGCCGGGGTGCTCACGCGCGCCGACCTGCTCGGTTTCCTCGCCGAATAGCCGCGCCACTGAAGGACTGTCGTATGCCGTGTGCCTGGCCTCACAGCCTCGCTGGCTTCGGCGCGAGGGTGAGACGTGGCACGGTGGTGCGATGACGGCATACCCCCACCTGCTCGCCCCGCTCGACCTCGGGCACACCACCCTGCCCAACCGGGTCGTCATGGGATCGATGCACACCGGGCTCGAGGACCACGCCCGCGACTTCGGCAAACTCGCCGCCTACTTCGCCGAACGTGCCCGCGGCGGTGCCGGCCTGATGATCACCGGCGGCTTCTCCCCGTCCATCGAGGGGTCGTTCTATCCGCTCGCGAGCAAACTGACCACCCGCCGGGAGGCCCGCGAGCACCGGGTCATCACCGAAGCCGTGCACGCCGCCGGAGGCCGGATCGCCCTGCAGATCTTGCACGCGGGCCGCTACGGCTATACCCCCTGGTGCGTGTCGGCCTCCGCGGTGAAGAGCCCGATCTCGCGGTTCTCACCCCGGGCGCTCTCCGAGCGGGGCGTTCGCCGCACCATCAACAACTTCGCCCGGGCCGCGCAACTGGCCCGGATCGCGGGCTACGACGGCGTCGAGATCATGGGCTCCGAGGGGTACCTCATCAACCAGTTCCTCGCGCCGCGCACGAACAAGCGCACCGACGCCTGGGGAGGGTCGCCGGAGAACCGGCGCCGGTTCGCTGTGGAGACCGTCCGTGCGGTCCGCGAGGCGGTGGGGCCGGACTTCATCGTCGTCTACCGGATCTCCGTCCTGGACCTCGTCGAGGACGGCCAGACCTGGGAGGAGGTGGCCGCCCTCGCCGGTGAGGTCGAGCGGGCCGGAGCCTCGATCCTCAACCTCGGCATCGGCTGGCACGAGGCCCGGGTTCCGACCATCGTCACCTCGGTGCCGCGGGCGGCGTTCGCCGAGTATGCCGCCCGGCTGAAGACCGTGACCTCCCTCCCGGTGGTCGCCACGAACCGGATCAACACCCCCGAGGTCGCCGAGGGCATCCTCGCCTCCGGGGGAGCAGACCTGGTGTCGCTCGCCCGTCCCTTCCTCGCCGACCCGGCCTGGGTCCGCAAGGCCCAGGAGGACCGGGCCGACGAGATCAACACCTGCATCGCCTGCAACCAGGCCTGCCTGGATCACACCTTCGTCAAAGAGCGGGCCACCTGCCTGGTCAACCCGCGCGCCGGCTACGAGACCGAGCTCGTCCTGGGCCCGACCCAGCGGGTCAAGCACGTGGCCGTGGTCGGGGCCGGCCCGGCCGGTCTGGCCGCGGCGACCTCGCTCGCCGAACGCGGGCACCGGGTCGAGCTCTTCGAGGCCGGTGACGACATCGGCGGCCAGTTCGCGCTCGCCATGCGGATCCCGGGCAAGGAGGAGTTCGCCGAGACCATCCGCTACTTCCGCCGCCAGCTCGACATCAAGGACGTCAAGGTCCACCTCGGTCACCGAGTCGAACCGGACGAACTGGTCGACGGCGGGTTCGACGAGGTCGTCGTCGCCACCGGGGTCGAGCCGCGGGTCCCGGCCATCGAGGGCGCAGACCACCCCTCGGTCATGACGTATGCCCAGCTCATCTCCGGTGAGCGGGTGGCGGGCGGGCGGGTCGCCGTCATCGGTGCCGGCGGCATCGGGGTCGATGTCTGCGAGTTCCTCACCACGACGCACTCCCCGACCCTGGATGTTCAGGAATGGAAGGCCGAGTGGGGGGTCGGGGACCCGGCGCAGGACCGGGGCGGGCTGACCCGCCCGGCGCCGAGCCCGTCCCCGCGGCAGGTCTTTCTCCTGCAGCGCAAGCCCACCTCCATCGGCAAGGGCCTGGGCAAGACCACGGGGTGGGTTCACCGGGCCAACCTGAAGATGAAGGGGGTCGAGCAGATCACCGGCGTCACGGCATACGAGAAGGTCGACGATGACGGGCTGCACCTGCGCATCGGTGAGTCCGGTGAGCGCCGGGTGCTCGCAGTCGACTCGATCATCCTGTGTGCCGGGCAGGAGTCGGTGCGTACGCTCTCGGACGCGCTCAGCGCGCGCGGGGTGAGCGCCCACGTCATCGGCGGCGCCGAGGTGGCCGCCGAACTCGACGCCAAGCGCGCGATCCGTCAGGGCACCGAACTGGCCGCCCGCCTCTAGCACGACTTTCCCGCCCCATGCCGGCTTTTCGAGGTTGGGGTGCCTTATAGGGGACCCCAACCTCGACTTGGCGGCATGGGGCGGGAAAGTCGTGTCGGGGGGCCGGGCTAGGCTCCAGCGCGTGACGGCATACGACTTCTCCGCCCCGGTGTGGCTGTGGCGCGGCGACTCGGCGTGGCACTTCCTCACCGTGCCGAGCGCGCTGAGTGACGAGATCGACGAACTCACCACCGGGCGCACCGGGGGCTTCGGCTCGGTCCGGGTCGAGGTGACCATCGGCGCGACAACCTGGCGGACCTCGCTCTTCCCGAGCCGGGAGGTCGGGGCCTACGTCCTGCCGGTCAAGAAGGCGGTCCGGCAGGCCGAGGGTTGCGAGGACGGCGTCATGGCCGAGGTCTCACTGCGCATCCTCTGACTCGTGCCCCGGGCAGGCCAGCACCGGCAACGTGGGATAACGCGGATAGCGCGGGTCGTTCGTCGCCCGAAGGCAGCGCAGGTAGCTCGTGCCTCGGCGGGTGGGGCGCACCAGGGCGTGCCGACAGCTGCCGCAGAGCCCGGCCGGAACCGAGGCTCCGGTCACCAGGACCCGCCCGCGGACCCGCCGCGCGGAGGTGCGATGCTCGTCTGCGCCGGCAGCTCGGCGAGACCGACCGGGCAGGTGATGCCGTTCGGCCCGTGGTTGCAGTAGCCGCCGGGGTTTTTGTGCAGGTACTGCTGGTGGTAGTCCTCGGCGTACCAAAACGTCCCGGCCGTGCTCGCGGGGGCCAGCGTGGAGGTGATGGTGCCGCGCCCGGCCTGGGTCAGGGCCTGCTGGAACGCCGCGTATGTCGTGCGCGCCGCCGCCTCCTGTGCCGGGGTGGTCCACCAGATCGCGCTCCGGTAGGCGGTGCCGATGTCGTTGCCCTGACGCATCCCCTGGGTCGGGTCGTGGTTCTCCCAGAACGTCTTGGCAATGAGCTCGGGGTGCAGTCGGGCCGGATCGTAGGCGACCAGGACGGTCTCGGCGTGACCGGTCCGTCCCGTGCAGGTCTCCTCGTAGGTCGGGTTGGGGGTGAACCCGCCGAGGTAGCCGACCGCGGTGCTCACCACCCCGGGCAGCTTCCAGAAGATCCGCTCGGCACCCCAGAAGCAGCCCATCGCCAGGTAGATCACCTCGGTGCCCTCCGGCCAGGGCCCCTCGAGCGGGCTGCCGAGCACCTCGTGGGTCGAGGGCACCGCAAAGATCCGGTGCTCCCGGCCCGGCAGGGCCTCGGCAGCGGTGGGCAGGGTGGTCTTGGCGCGCGATCCGAAGAGCATGTGCCATTGAACACCGGGCAGCCCAGGGAAAGTTCCGCGCCGGGAAGCTCGCGCCCCGGCTCAGGGGGTGTCGACCCGTTCGCCGAGGCCGGCGACCGCGGCCAGAATGAGCCCGATCCCGATCAGCCCGAGGACGCCGACCCGCTCGCTAAGGATGAGCGCGGCGACGATGGCGGCGGTGACCGGTTCGAGCAGGGTCGCGATGACCGCCGAACTCGGTGAGGTCGTGCGCAGGCCGGCGTAGAGCAGCGCATACGCGAGGGCCATGGTAAACACCCCCAGGTAGCCGAGCACCGCCCACGAGGTGAGGTCGCTGCCGAGCCACGGCCCGCCCCCGGCCAGGGCCAGCGGAAGCAGCACGGCCGCGCCGACGGTGGTCGTCATGGTGGTGAGGATGAGGGGAGCGGTCGAGGTGGCGAGCGGGCGGCCGACGTGGGTGGCGACGGCATACGCGAGCCCACTGGCACAGGCCAGCGCCACCCCGAGTGCCGGGCGCGGCCCGGTCACCCCGGCATGTGCGGACAGCGAGACCAGGACGAGTCCGGTCAACGCGGCCGCCAGCACAACGAGACGGCGCGCGCTCGGGCGCCCCGCGCGGCTCTCCCAGAGGGTGAGCACGACCGGCGCCAAGCCCAGGCTCACCACGGTGGCGACGGTGACCCCGACCTCGGTGACCGCCCAGAAGTAGAGCGCCTGATAGCCCGCGGTGCAGCCGCCGACGAAGGCCGCCGTCCCGGGCCGGTCGCGAATGGACGCGCGCAGGGCGGGCAGGTGACGGCCGAGAAGCACCGTGCCGATGAGCACGACGGCGGCGATGCCCATCCGCCAGGCGCTCACGGTCGCCACGCTCATCGGGGTGTGTTCGCGGATGATCTGGTTGGCGAGTCCGCCTGTGCCCCAGAGGATCCCGGCAAGGCTCACCTGGAGCAGGCCGATCCGGGCCTGGCGGGCGCTCGGGGTCACGGCTTCGATCATGCCCCATGACCTAAACTCGGCGCCCATGGGTTTCCTCGTGCAGGTCAGCGCCCTCGACGCCGATCGGGACCGTTTTCGTCAGTGGGCGGAGGTCTTCGAGGCGGCCGGTCGGGCCCGGCTCGGGGCAGAACACGACGTGTTCAGCGTTGACGAGCTTGCCGCCATGGAGAGCGCCACCGCCCGGGGGAGGCGTCGGGCCGCCTGGGTCGAGGAACTCCGGGTCGTCGGCGCGGTGGAGCTGGTCCTGCCGCAGCACGACAACACCGATCTCGCCGAGTGCTACTTCGCGGTGCTCCCCGGGGAGCAGGGCACCGCCGTCGAGGAGCAGCTGCTCGACTGGGCGGTCGGTCAGGCCGAGGCGGCCGGCCGCACCCGGATGACCACGACCACCTCCTGGGCTGAGGGAGCGCAGGACGACCAGGCGGAGTTCTTCGCCTCCGCGGGGTTCGCTCCCGCGCAGCTCACCCTGCGCTCCGACCTCATGCTCCCCATCGACCGTCAGCCGGAGGTGGCTGCGGGGTACGCCCTGGAGAGTGCCGTCGACGGCCTGCCCGAAGAGTGGCTCGCCGACCGGGCCGCGCTGTCGCGGCGGATGTCCACCGAGATCCCGCTCGGCGAACTCGCCCACGAGGAGGAGCGGTGGGACCCCGAGCGGGTTCGCGCCGAGATCGCCATGACCGCCTCCATGGGACGGCGATCGCTCGAGACCGTCGCGCGGCACCTCGAGAGCGGCCGGCTCGTCGGCTTCACCCACGTCCAGGTGCCCGCGGGAACGCCGCACCGGGCCTACCAACACGACACCCTCGTCGACTCCGCGCACCGCGGACACGGCCTCGGGATTGCCCTCAAGATCGCGAACTCCATTGCGCTGCAAGAGATCCTGCCCGCGGTGCGCTACGTCCGCACGTGGAACGCGGTCGACAACCACCCCATGCTCGCCGTCAACCGTGCCCTGGGGTATGTCGTGACCGCGCACATGTGCGAATGGCAGCGGCACCTGCCACCCCGGCGCGAGGGCTGAGCCGACGAGGCGAGCCAGCGGGCTCGGACGGCATACCCTGGAGCGCGTGACGGACCCACTACAGCCAGCCCAGGGTTTCTCCACCCGCGCCATCCACGCCGGGCAGGAACCCGACCCGACCACAGGCGCGGTCGTGCCGCCGATCTATGCGGTGAGCACATACAAACAGGACGGGATCGGCGGGCTGCGCGGCGGTTACGAGTACTCGCGCAGCGCAAACCCCACCCGCACCGCCCTCGAGGAGTGCTTCGCCGCGCTCGAGGGTGGCGAGCGCGGGTTCGCCTTCGCCAGCGGGCTCGCCGGTCAGGACACGGTGCTGCGGGCGCTGCTCCAGCCGGGGGACCACCTGGTCGTGCCGAGCGATGCGTATGGCGGCACCTATCGGCTCATCAACCGGGTGGCCCGGCCTTGGGGGGTCGAGCATTCGATCGCCAAGGTCGCCGACGTCGACTCGGTCCGGGCGGCGGTGCGGCCGGGCCGCACCCGGATGATCTGGGTGGAGACCCCGACCAACCCGCTCCTGGGGATCGCCGACATCAGCGCGCTCGCCGAGGTGGCGCACGAGGCCGGGGCGCTGCTTGTCGTCGACAACACCTTCGCCTCGCCCTACCTCCAGCAACCGCTCGCCCTCGGCGCCGACGTCGTCACCCACTCGACGACGAAGTATGCCGGTGGGCACAGCGACGTCGTCGGCGGCGCCGTGGTGACCCGCTCCGGTGCGGTGACGGCCAGCGGGGAGAGCGTGAGCGAGCGGATCGCCTTCCACCAGAACGCCATGGGCGCGGTGGCCGGACCGTTCGACGCCTGGCTCGTGCTTCGCGGGCTGAAGACCCTCGCGGTGCGGATGGAGCGGCACTGCGACAACGCCGAACGGGTCGTCGAGTTCCTCCTCGGGCACGACGGGGTGCGCGCGGTGCACTATCCGGGGCTGCCTGGGCACGTCAACCACGAGGTGGCCGCCCGGCAGATGCGCCGCTTCGGCGGGATGGTGTCCTTCCAGGTGCGCGGCGGCGAGGACGTCGCGACCAAGGTGTGCGCGGAGACCCAGCTGTGGACCCTGGGGGAGTCCCTCGGCGGGGTCGAGTCGCTCATCGAGCACCCGGGTCGGATGACGCACGCCTCCGTGGCCGGCACCGAACTCGAGGTGCCCGGCGACCTCATCCGGCTCTCGGTCGGCATCGAGGACGTCGAGGACCTCATCGAGGACCTCAAACAGGCCCTCGACCGCCTCACCTGAGCCGGACCGAGGGCTCCTTCGACGCCGAGTTCCGGCCCTCCGCGCTACGGCGTCCCTAGAGGCCCATGTCTTTGGCGATGATGGACTTCATGACCTCCGAGGTCCCGCCATAGATGCGGTTCACCCGGTTGTCGGCGTAGAGCCGCGCGATCGGGTACTCGTTCATGAACCCGTACCCGCCGTGGAGCTGCAGGCAGCGGTCGATGACCCGGTGCGCGACCTCGGTGCAGAAGAGCTTGGCCGAGGCGGCCTCGGCGGCGGTGAGCTCCCCGGCATCCAGGGCCTCCAGGGCCCGGTCACAGACGGCCTGCGCCGCGTCGACCTCGGCCTTGCAGGCCGCGAGCTCGAACTTGGTGTTCTGGAAGGCCGCGACCGGCTGCCCGAAGACCTTGCGTTCCTTGGTGTAGGCCCGCGCGAACTCGACCGCCGCGGCGGCCTGGGCGTAGGCGCCAATGGCGATCCCGAGGCGCTCGCGGGGCAGGTTCGCGCCGAGGTAGGAGAAACCCTTGCCTTCCTCGCCGAGGAGGTTCTCGGCCGGCACGACGACATCGGTGAACGACAGCTCGGCGGTGTCGGAGACCTTGAGCCCGAGCTTGTCGAGCTTGCGGCCGACGGCATACCCGGGGGACTTCGTGTCCACGACGAGGAGCGAGATGCCGAAACGGCGATCCTCCGCCGATGCCGGTGACGTGCGCGCGCAGACGATGACCCGGTCGGCGTGCACGCCACCGGTGATGAAGGTCTTGGCGCCGTTGAGGACGTAGTGCGAGCCGTCCTCGGACTTGCGGGCCGTGGTCCGCATGCCGGCGAGGTCACTGCCGGTGCCCGGTTCGGTCATCGCGATGGCCCACATCTGCTCACCGGTGACGAACGGCGGCAGCCACCGCTGCTTCTGCTCATCGGTGGCCAGGCCGAGGATGTAGTGCAGGCAGAGCATGACGTGGACGCCGGACCCGCCGAGGCTGACCCCGAGCCGCTGGGCCTCCTCCATCATGATCGCCTCGTACTTGAAGGTCTCCAGGCCGGCCCCGCCATACTCCTCGGGTACCTCGATCCCAAAGACGCCAAGCTCCCCGAGCTCGGTGTAGACCTCGCGCGGGACGATCCCGGCGGCGAACCACTCCTCGTAGTGCGGCACGACCTCGGACTCGAGGAAGTCGCGGAAGGTCTTGCGGAACGACTCGTGGTCTTCGTCGAAAACAGAACGGCGCATGGCACCAAACTACCCGCGAGTATGCCGTGGGGTCACCCGAGCGTGGCGCACGGCATATCGGCGGCCGGCTCGGCCGGGTCACCCACCCGCGGCGCACGCAGAAAGCGCGGCGAGGCCCGCGGCGAGCTCGTCGTGCGTGGGCCAGCCGAACCCGAGGCGGAAGGAGCGGTCCGAGGACTCGAACCAGTGGCCCGGCCCGACATAGGTGCCGAAGTCGGCAAGTAGCCTGGCGTAGAAGGACTCGGTGTCCACCTGCACGCCGTCGCGGAACCGGACGAACCCGACGACGCCGCCGGCCGGCTCGACCCACTCGAAGGTGTCCTGCCCGGCCATCCACGTGCGGACGGTCTCCAGCCGGCGGCGGACATCGGCGACGATCGGCGGCAGGATCCGCCCGCGGGCCGCGAGCACCCGCCCGGCGATGTGCTCATCGAGGGTGGCCCCGCAGATGACGATCTGCTCCTTCGCGGCAAGGAGCAGCTCACCGAGTTCGGGTGAGGAGGTGACCGCCCAGCCCACTCGCAGTCCGGGGAGCCCGTAGGCCTTGGACATGCTCGCCACGCTCACGACCCGCGGTGAGAGGGTCGCGGCGATCGGTGGCGGTCCGGCCGGGTTGTGGGTGAGGTCGCGATACGTCTCGTCGACCAGGAGCACTGCGCCGGATGACTCGGCGATCTCCACGAGCCGGTGCAGATCCGCGCTCTCCAGGCACACCCCCGTGGGGTTGTGCGGTGTCGTGACGCTGATCAGGCGGGTCGTCCCGGGCCGCACCGCCGCCGCAACCGCGTCGACATCGAGCCGGAAGCCACCGTCATACGCCAGGTCGATGGTGGTGAGGTCAGCGCCGATCGCGCGCGGAGTCTCCAGGTTGGTGGCGTAGTTGGTGCGTTGCACAACAAGGTGCTCGCCAGGCCCGACGAGCGCGGTGGCCACACAGAAGAGCGCCGCCGCTGCGCCCGGGGTGACCAGCACGTGCTCCGGGCCGAGCCCGCTCGGCTCCCCGCCCGAGGCCGCGACGATGGCCTCGCGGAGCGCGGGATCGCCGAGATGGTCGCCGTAGCACAGCAGCAGGTCGTCGATGTCCAGGTCGAGCCCGAGGTCGCTCAGACGGCGGTCGCTCACCGAACTCTCGGAGAGGTTGTTCGTGATCGTGGAGTAGCCGAGCTGCTCGGGGGATTCCACCTCGATCGGCATCCGGCGGTAGCGCATGGGTGAGCGTAGCGCCGCGGTGATCGGGCGGCATACTGGCTCGGTGCCCGTGCTCTGTGTCGATGTGGGGTCGACGTTCACCAAGGCGGCGGTCATCGACACCGACTCCGGCGCCCTGCTCGCCACCGCGGCCCACCCGACCACCGTCGACACCGATGTCATGGACGGGGTCGATGCGGTATGCCGTGCGCTGGCCCCGCACGGCCGTCCGGAGGAAAGGCTGGTGTGCTCCTCGGCGGGCGGGGGTCTGCGGATCGCGGTCGTCGGCTACGAGGAGGAGGTCACCGCCGAGGCCGGCCGCCGGGTGGCGCTCTCCGCGGGCGGCAAGGTCGTGCATGTAGCGCACGGTGAACTGACCGGGGCCGGGGTGGCCGGGTTGCGTCAGGCGCGGGCGGACATCGTGCTCCTCGTCGGGGGTACCGATGGCGGCAATGCCGATGTCCTGCTGCACAACGCGCGCCGGATCGCCGCCGCTCGGCTCACGGCGCCGGTGGTCCTCGCGGGGAACGCGGAGGTCGCCGATGACGTTGCGGCTGTGCTCCAGGGCACCGGGCGGCGGTTCTGGGTCACCGGCAACGTCGTGCCGCGGATCGGCGAGATCGCCCCGGAGGGGGCACGGGCGGCGATCCGGGCTGCCTTCCTCGCCCACGTCATCGGCGGCAAGGGGCTCTCCCGAGGCCGCGGGTTTGCCGAACTCGTCCAGGCGCCGACCCCGGATGCGGTGCTCGGGGGAGTCGAGGTGCTCGCCGATGTCGTCGGTGGGGATGTCCTCGTGATCGACATCGGGGGCGCGACCACCGACGTCTACTCCGTGATCACCCCGCAGGGGGAGGACGCGACGATCCACCGGGACGTCGTCGCACCGCTGTGGCATGCCCGCACGGTCGAGGCGGACCTGGGGATGCGCTGGAACGCCGAGGGCGTCGTCGAGGCCGCCGCACGGGAGCGGATCCCGCTATCAGTCTCCGCCCGCGGGTATGCCGCGCGGGTGGCCGCCGACACCGGGCACCTGGCGAGTTCGGATGCCGAATGGGCGGCCGAGCAGGAACTGGCCAGCGCCGCGGCCCTGGTCGCGGTCCGCCGGCACGGACGTCCCTCCCACCCCGCCGAACGCCCCCGGCCGCTCAGCGAGGTCCGCCTCGTGCTCGGCTCCGGCGGGGTGCTGCGCCATTCGCCCGAGGCGGTTCGCGGTACGGTGCTCGCGGCGATCACCTCCGACCACGGCGGCGGGTGGCGGGTTCCGGACCGGGCGCGCACGGGGGTGGACACGGCATACCTGCTCTTCGCCGTGGGACTGCTCGCTCCGCAGTATCCGCAGGCCGCCCGGGCGCTCGCCCGTCGCCTGGCCCCCACCCCCTGACCCGCGCGGCGATGACGCAACCTCTGCTACCAGAGCTTGGCTTCAGAGGCGCATGATGCATCCTTCGGTCCTGAAACCAAGCTTTGCTAGCTAGCAGAGGTTAGTGCGGGCTGGGCTTGCCCCCGTGCCCGCAGGGGTGCGCTCAGCTCTCGTAGGGGCGGGTGTGCAGGATCTTGACCTCGATCTGCTTACCGTTGGGGGCCGAGTAGGTCGCGACGTCACCGACCTGGAGCCCGTTGACGGCCGAGCCGATCGGGGACTGCTCGGAGAAGACGTGCATCGAGTCGTCGGTGATCTCGCGGGAGCCGAGGAGGAAGGTCTCCTCCTCGCCGAACATCTCGACGGTGACCACCATGCCCGGTTCGACGATGCCGTCATCGGGCGGGGTCTCGCCGATAGTCGCCCGGTCCAGCAGATGCGTGAGCTGGCGGATCCGGGCCTCCATCTTGCCCTGCTCATCCTTGGCCGCGTGATAGCCACCGTTCTCGCGCAGGTCACCCTCGAGCCGAGCGGCCTCGATCTTGCGGGCGATCTCGGTGCGTCCGGGGCCGGAGAGGTCGGCCAGTTCGGCCTTCAGGCGGTCGTATGCCGCCTGGGTCAGATAGCTCTGGCCAGCGGTCTCGGTCACGGTGATCGCTCCTTGCAGCGGGATGGGTCAAAAAGACCAGTTTAGCCCGCGTTCACCCTCGATCACCTCTTCGCCGCCTCAGTCCACCCGCACGCACGAGTCGACCACGACGGTTGTGGCCAGAGCCGAGGTGCGCAGGCTCACCGACCGATGGACCGAGGTCTGCGGACCGGCCGGGATGAGGTCCTCAAGGGTGCCGACCCTGCCCTTGCGAACATCCAGCGCGGTGAGCACGCACCGCACCGCCACCCCCGCGGGGCGGTGAACGTCGTACTCGATCGACGCGCTCGACGGGGAACTCACGGCGAATCCGGTGACCACCGGCCGCACCGCTCCGACGAGCCCGAGGCCGAGCCAGATGACATACGCGACGGCGAGCCCGATGCCGATTCCGCCGACGACCCACCATCGGCCGGTGCCGGGGGCTGGTCGGGGCAGGCGCACCGGAGACCTCCAGGGGAAATCAATGGGAGAATGACACCTCCATTCTCACCTACCCCCACCTGACGAGGATTCACCGTGACCGATCGGCTGCGGCTCATGTGCGTGCACGCTCACCCCGACGACGAGTCGAGCAAGGGAGCAGCGACCATGGCGCGATACGTCGACGAGGGCCATGAGGTCCTCGTCGTCTCCTGTACCGGTGGGGAACGCGGTGATGTCCTCAACCCCAACCTCAAGGACGACCCGGCGATCCTGCGCGACCTCGCCGAGGTGCGGCGCGCCGAGATGCGGGCCGCTCAGGAGATCCTCGGGGTCCAGCACACCTGGCTCGGGTTCGTCGACTCCGGCTACCCCGAGGGCGACCCCAAACCGCCGCTGCCTGCGGGCTGTTTCGCTCTGGAGCCGATCGAGGTGACCACCGAGGCCCTGGTCGCCGAGATCCGCCGCTTCCGACCCCATGTCGTGACGACCTATGACGAGGACGGTGGCTACCCGCACCCCGATCACATCATGTGCCACGACGTCACGGTCTCGGCGTTTCGCGCGGCCGGTGACCCCACGGCATACCCGCACGCCGGGGAGGCCTGGCAGCCACTCAAGCTCTACTACAACGCCACCTTCACCAAGGAGCGGGTCGAGGGCTTTCACGCCTACCTCACCGAACAGGGCCTGGAGAGCCCGTTCGGTGAGTGGCTTCAGGGCTGGGACCGGCCCTCGCGGCCGACGACCACCAAGGTGCCGTGCGGCGACTGGTTCGAGCGCCGCGACGACGCGCTGCGCGCGCACGCCACGCAGATCGACCCCGGCGGGGTGTTCTTCAGTATCCCGCTCGCGGTCCAGCGGGCGGCCTGGCCCACCGACGACTTCGAGCTCGCTGCCTCCTACGTTCCGGTAGAGCTGCCCGAAGAGGACCTCTTCGCCGCGCTGCCCCAGGAGGTGGCGGCCGCGGACGCGCTGGCGAGGTCCTCTAACCTGGAGTTGGCCTACGACACCATCAAGGAGCGCAGCGCAACATGACCGCGGCCACGCCTTTCGCCACGACCCCGCCGTCGAGCGACTTCAACCCGGGTTTCCTCGCGTTCATCGCCTTCATCTCCCTCGCGGTCATCCTCTGGCTCCTCATGCGCAACATGAACGCCCGGATGCGGCGAATGTCCTACCGTCAGGCGGCTGCCGGCCGCGCCCGCAACGAGGCGCAGGCCACCGACGACGACCTCACCGGGGGCCCTGACGGCCCGACCTCCCCGATCACCCAAGACTGACCCGCACCCGGGGCGTCGCCAAGCGCGAGGCTTGCGTCGCCCGGCGCGGTCTCTCGCCGGGGCTAGGTCGCCTGTCCGTAGAGGGCCAACGAGGCCGCGACATAGTGAGCGGCGAAGGCGAGCACCGTCAGGGCGTGGAACACCTCATGGAAGCCGAACCACCGCGGGGAGGGGTTCGGCCGCTTGAAGCCGTAGACCAGCGCCCCCAGGGTGTAGAAGATGCCGCCGACGACGACCCAGCTCATGATCGTTGGGCCCACGTGCGCGAGCAGCGGTTTGAAATAGAACAACGCGACGTAGCCGAGCAACAGATACACCGGGACGTAGAGCCAGCGTGGTGCCCCCACCCAGAACACCCGGAAAAGCACCCCGCCGATCGCACCGCTCCAGACGATGAGGAGCAGGGTGCGGGCCTGGTCTGGGGGCAACATGAGCGCGAACGGGGTGTAGCTGCCGGCAATGATGAGGAAGATGTTGGAGTGGTCCCACCGCTTGAGCCAGTCGTAGACCTTGGGGGACCAGGTGCCGCGGTGGTACACCGCGGAGGTCGCGAAGAGCAGCACCGAGGTCACTCCGAAGACCGCCGCTGAGACCTTGGCGACCGGAGTGCGGGAAAGCACGATGAGCACGATGGCCGCGATGAGTGAGAGCGGCGCCATGGCCGCGTGCAGCCAGCCGCGCAGCTTCGGCTTGACGTGCACGATGGCTGCTTCGACACGCTCCTCAAGCGCCTCCAGCCCATCCTCCAGGCGTTCGATGGGGGACGGCCTCTCCGGCGTCGTGTTCACAACCGAAGCGTAACCTACGCAACCGTAAGTTACGGTGGCGTTGGTCTGAACTCTCGATGCGGAGCGAGTAGCGTTTCCGCCAGCACCGGGGCGCAGCGCCCACCGTCACCGTCGAGCACAGGCGAAGGGAGTATGCCGTGGGCCTGCGGGACATCCTGTACACGGCATACGCGCGTCGGCTCGCCAACGATCTCGACCCTCAGGCCATTCCGCGCCACGTCGGAGTGCTCGTCGATGGCAACCGGCGCTGGGCGCGTGAGCGCGGGGCGCGGTCCTTCGAGGGGCATCAGGCCGGTGCGGACAACATCGCCAACCTGCTGGCCTGGTGTGAGGAGGTCGGGGTCGAGGTGGTCACGCTCTGGCTGCTGTCGACGGACAACCTCACCCGCCCGCAGGATGAGCTCGCCCCGCTGCTCGGGATCATCGAGCGGACCGTGGATGACCTGGCCGATACCGGGCGATGGCGGATCCGGCTCGTCGGCGCCCTCGACCTGCTCCCGACGGTGACCGCAGACCGGCTCCGGGGTGCGGTTGCCCGGACCAGCGAGGTCACCGGGATGACGGTCAATGTCGCCGTCGGCTACGGAGGGCGCCGGGAGATCACCGACGCCGTCCGCGGCTTGCTCCAGGAACACGCCTCGCGCGGGACGAGCATCGAGGAACTCGCGGGCATGATCACGGTCGAACACATCGCCGAGCATCTCTACACCAAGGGGCAGCCGGACCCCGACCTGGTCATCCGCACCTCGGGGGAGCAGCGGCTCTCCGGGTTCCTGCTGTGGCAGAGCGCGCACAGCGAGTTCTACTTCTGCGAGGCCTACTGGCCGGACTTCCGCAAGGTGGACTTCCTGCGAGCCCTGCGGGCGTACGGCGAGCGACAGCGACGTTTCGGTACGTGAATTCTTGGCGACACGCCATGGTTAAGCCCTCCTGCGCTGCCCTGGCGTCGTAGTTTCGGCTCACAGGCACCTCCCTTTGACCGACCTCGAGCAGCAGGAGGCGACGTGGGATCTTCCCCCGCCGGCACCGTGACAGAGCCCCGTCGGACCTACGTTCTGGACACATCGGTCCTGCTCTCCGATCCCCGGGCGATCCAACGGTTCGACGAGCACGAGGTGGTGTTGCCGGTCGTCGTCATCTCCGAACTTGAGGGCAAACGCCACCACCCCGAGCTGGGCTACTTCGCTCGCCAGGCCCTACGGCTCCTCGACGATCTCCGGGTCAAGTCCGGCCGGCTCGACTCACCCATCCCGGTGGGCGAGAGCGGCGGGACGTTGCACGTCGAGCTCAACCACACCGATGCGTCCTCACTGCCGGCGGGATTCCGCCTGGGGGACAACGACACCCGGATCCTCGCCGTCGCCCGAAACCTGGCCAACGAGGGTCGGCACGTGACCATCGTCAGCAAGGACCTGCCGATGCGGGTCAAGGCCTCCGCGTGCGGCCTCGAGGCCGAGGAGTACCGCGCCGAGTTGGCCGTCGAGTCTGGGTGGACCGGGATGGCCGAGCTCGACGTCACCGTCGAGGAGATGGACACCCTCTACGAGAGCGGCCGCCTGGAGCATCGAGGAGCGGCCGAACTGCCCTGCCACACCGGGCTGAAACTGCTCTCACCGCGGGGTTCCGGCCTCGGTCGGGTCGGCCCGGACAAGCAGGTGCGGCTCGTGCGCGGGGACCGGGACGCCTTCGGTCTGCACGGCCGGTCGGCCGAGCAGCGGATCGCCCTCGACCTCCTCCTCGACCCCGATGTGGGCATCATGTCCCTCGGCGGCCGGGCCGGCACCGGCAAGTCCGCGCTCGCCCTCTGTGCCGGCCTCGAGGCCGTCCTAGAGCGCCGCCAGCACCGCAAGGTCGTCGTGTTCCGGCCCTTGTATGCCGTCGGCGGCCAGGACCTCGGCTACCTGCCAGGCACCGAGGCCGAGAAGATGAACCCCTGGGGACAGGCAGTGTTCGACACCCTCTCGGCATTGGTGTCCCAGGAAGTCGTCGAGGAGATCCTCGACCGGGGCATGCTCGAGGTGCTCCCGCTGACCCACATCCGCGGGCGGTCCCTGCACGACGCCTATGTCATCGTCGATGAGGCCCAGAGCCTGGAGCGCAACGTGCTGCTCACGGTGCTCTCCCGCCTCGGGCAGAACTCCCGGGTCGTGCTCACCCACGACGTCGCCCAGCGCGACAACCTCCGGGTGGGTCGGCATGACGGAGTCGTCGCGGTCGTCGAGGCGCTCAAGGGTCATCCGCTCTTCGCCCATGTCACCCTGACTCGGTCCGAGCGATCCCCGATCGCGGCCCTGGTCACCGACCTGCTCGAGGGCATCGAGATCTGAGCCGGGCGGGCGCCGTGGGTTTGGCCCGCGCCGCGGCCCTCCGCTACCGTAAGGTCTCAAATCGGTAACGACGCTGCCCGTCGTCGCCAGACCTCCCTCACGACAAGGACCCCGGTGGCCCGCTACGTTTCCCGCCATGCCGCTCGGCATGCCGCCCCTCGCCCGAGTGGGCTGGGGCGGGTTCGCGGCGTGCTCGGCGGTCGGGTCTTGCTCTCCGCCGCCGCGGTGAGTGCGGCCACGGCCGGCGTGGCCGTGGGCGTCGGCACCTTCGGTGGTGCGGCGACCGCGGACCCAATCACCCTGACCCTTTCGTCGGCGCAGGCCCAGGCATCCGTCGAAGAGGCCCGCAGGGCGGCCGCGGACGCGGCCTCGCGCAGCGTCGCTCGAACCTCACTGTCCGAGGCCCGTTCGGCAAGAGCCGCCGAGATCAGCGCACAGATCCGGGCCCGTCAGATCGCCCAGATCAAGGCCCGCAAGGCCGCCGCCGAGCGGATCGCGGCCGCAGCCCGCCGCCAGCAGATCATCGACAACGCCCGCAAGGACCCCAAGGCCGCGGCCCGGGAAATCATGGGCGACTACGGCTTCGGTGCCGACCAGTGGGGTTGCCTCGAGCAACTGTGGACCGGGGAAAGCAACTGGCGCTACACCGCCGAAAACCCGAGCAGCGGGGCCTACGGCATACCCCAGTCCCTGCCGGGCTCCAAGATGGCCACCGTCGCCGCGGACTGGCGCACCAACCCGGTGACCCAGATCCGGTGGGGTCTGCAGTACATCAAGAGCTCCTACGGCAGCCCGTGCGGCGCCTGGAGCGCGTGGAACTCGCGCTACCCGCACTGGTACTGACCGGCTCGGTCCCGGGCACGATTCGGCAGCGTCGAGACCTCAGAGTTTGCGGAGCCGGATCCGGGTCACGGTGTGATCCGGCCCCTTCTCCAGAACGAGCCGCGCCCGCTCCCGCGTCGGCAGGATGTTCTCTCGCAGGTTCGGCTCGTTGGTCCGCCCCCAGATCGCGAGCGCCCGCTCGCGGGCCGCGGTATCGCTGAGCGCGGCATACCGGTGGAAGTAGGACGACGGATCGGCGAACGCCGTCTCCCGGAGCCGGAGGAACCGGTCGACGTACCAGGTGCGGAGCAGGTCGGTGTCGGCGTCGACATACACCGAGAAGTCGAAGAAGTCCGCGATCGAGCCGGTGGTCGTCCCGTCCGGCCGCCGCACTGGGGGTTGGAGGACGTTGAGGCCCTCGACGATGAGGACGTCGGGATGGTGCACCTCGATGTGCTCACCCGGGACAACGTCATACGAGAGGTGGGAGTAGACCGGGGCCTGCACCGACGGCATCCCGGACTTGACGTCCCGGACGAACCGGAAGAGTTTGCGGCGGTCGTACGACTCGGGAAAACCCTTGCGGTGCAAGATGCCGCGTCGCTCCAGCTCGGCGTTGGGATAGAGGAAGCCGTCCGTGGTGACGAGCTCCACCCGAGGGGTGTCCGGCCAGCGACGCAGCAGCCCGGCGAGGATGCGGGCGGTGGTCGACTTCCCGACGGCCACCGAACCGGCGACCCCGATGACGAACGGGGTGCGGCTCTCGCGTTCCCCGAGGAAGTCCGTCGTTGCGCTGTGCAGGCGGGAGACGGCCTCGACATAGAAGGTGAGCAGCCGGGAGAGCGGCAGGTAGACCTCCTCGACCTCGGTGAGGTCGATCCGATCCCCCAGGCCGCGCACCGCGGAGACCTCGCCGGCGGTGAGCGAGAGCGGGTGGCTGTCGCGCAGATGGGCCCAGTCGGCGCGCGCGAGGTCGAGGAAGGGCGTGGGCTCGCGGTCGGGCACGCGCGCCATTGTTGCGTATGCCGGGTGGCCGGCCTCGGATGCCGCTCGCGCGGGTGTGGGGGCAGGGCCGTGGCGAGGCCGCCGGGCTAGGCTGGCCCGCATGTGTGGAATCGTCGGATATGTCGGCCCCCAGATGGGCAGCAAGGCCCTCGGAGTGGTCCTCGAGGGGCTGGCTCGGCTGGAGTACCGCGGCTATGACTCGGCCGGCGTAGCCCTGGTCACTGCGGACGGCCTGCAGACCGAGAAGCGTGCCGGCAAGCTCGAAAACCTGCGCAGTGCCCTGGACAGCCACCCGATGGAGGAGTCCCGCACCGGGATCGGGCACACCCGCTGGGCCACCCACGGCGGCCCGACCGACGGCAACGCCCACCCGCACCGCGGCGGCGAGGGCGACCGGCTCGCCCTCATCCACAACGGCATCATCGAAAACTTCCACTCCCTGAAGAAGGCCCTGCTCGCCGAGGGCGTGGAGTTCGTCAGCGAGACCGACACCGAGGTCGCGGCCAAGCTCGTCGGCCGCGAGTACGACAAGCTCGGCGACCTCACCGCCGCGATGCTCGCGGTCGTGAACCAACTCCAAGGGGCGTTCACCCTGCTCGCGGTGCACGCCGACAGCCCCGGGGTGGTCGTCGGTGCCCGGCGCAACTCGCCCCTGGTCGTCGGTCTCGGGGACGGTGAGAACTTCCTCGGCAGCGACGTCGCGGCGTTCATCGGCCACACCCGGCACGCCCTCGAGCTGGGGCAGGACCAGATCGTGACGATCACCCCGGACTCCTACTCCGTCATCGGCTTCGACGGCGCCCCGGCGCAGGGCAAGGCCTACGAGGTGACCTGGGACGCCTCCGCCGCCGAGAAGGGGGGCTACTCGACCTTCATGGAGAAGGAGATCGACGAGCAGCCGCACGCCGTGGGGGACACCCTGCTCGGCCGGACCAAGGACGACGGTGAACTCGTCCTCGACGAGCTGCGGATCAGCGAGGATCAGCTCCGCAACGTCGACCGGATCACCTTCGTGGCCTGTGGCACGGCGGCATACTCCGCCCTGGTCGCCAAGTACGCCATCGAACACTGGACCCGAATCCCGGTCGAGGTGAGCCTGGCGCACGAGTTCCGCTACTGCGACCCCATCGTGGACGAGCGCACGCTGGTGGTCTCGGTGAGCCAGTCCGGCGAGACCATGGACACCCTCATGGCGGTCAAGCACGCCAAGGAACTCGGTGCGCTCACCCTGTCGATCTGCAACACCCACGGCTCGACGATCCCGCGCGAATCCGACGCGGTCCTCTACACCCACGCAGGACCCGAGGTCGCGGTGGCCTCCACCAAGGCCTTCCTCGCCCAGATCACCGCGGCGTACCTGCTCGGGCTCTATCTGGCCCAGCTGCGCGGTGAGACCTTCGGCGGCGACCCCAAGGAGCTCATGACCGAGCTGCGCGAGATGCCCGAGAAGGTCCAGGAAGTCCTCGACCGGATGGACCGCGTCGTCGAGATGGCGAACTTCATGGCGGACACCCGCTCGGTGCTTTTCCTCGGGCGGCACGTCGGCTTCCCGATCGCCCTCGAGGGAGCGCTCAAGCTCAAGGAGATCGCCTACATCCACGCCGAGGGCTTCGCCGCCGGGGAACTCAAGCACGGCCCGATCGCGCTCATCGAGCCCGGGCAGCCGGTCTTCATCATCGTCCCGGCCCCGGAGTCCCCGCACGATCTGCACAAGAAGGTCGTCTCCAACATCCAGGAGATCCGGGCTCGCGGTGCCCGCACCCTGGTCATCGCCCATGACGGGGACGAGGACGTCGTGCCGTTCGCCAACGAGGTCATTCGGGTGCCGCACTGTTCCCCGATGCTCGCCCCGCTGCTCACGGTGGTTCCGCTGCAGGTCTTCGCCCTGCACCTGGCCCTTGCCAAGGGCCTCGACCCCGACCAGCCGCGCAACCTCGCCAAGTCGGTCACGGTCGAGTGATCATCGGGGTCGGGATCGACGTCGTCGATGTGGCTCGCTTCGGCGAGACGCTCAAGCGCACCCCCCGCCTCATCGAACGGCTCTTCACGCCGAGCGAACGCGAACTTCCGCTGAACTCCCGGGCCGCCCGGTTCGCGGCGAAGGAGGCCCTGGCCAAGGCCATGGGCGCACCCGCGGGGCTGTCCTGGCAGGACTGCGAGATCCACCGGGGGCAGGACGGCCGCCCGCACATCGAGGCCCGCGGCACGGTCGCCGCAGCCCTGGCGGGCCTCGGGGTCGTCCACGTCCATCTCTCCCTGTCACACGACGCCGGGATCGCCAGCGCCGTCGCCGTCATCGAGGGCGGGCCATGATCCAGGCCTGGTCTGTCGCGGAGGTCTATGCCGCCGAGAGGGCTCTCATGGCCACCCTGCCCGAGGGGGAACTCATGGACCGGGCGGTGCGCGGCCTCGCCGCCGTCGCCGAGGCCCGGCTGCGGGATCGCGACGGCCAGCGGGTGGTCGCCCTGGTCGGACCGGGCAACAACGGCGCCGATGCCCTGTATGCCGTGGCGCGGCTGGCCACGCGAGGTGTGTGGGCGGCCGCACTACACACCGAAACCGTGCACCCCGGGGCGTTCGCTGCGGCGAGGGCGGCCGGTGTCCACCTCGGGGTCGGGACCGAGGTGCTTGCCGAGGCCGATCTGGTCCTCGATGGCGTGGTCGGCATCGGCGGTCGAGTGGGGGTTCCCGACGTCGCCCGGGGCTGGGTGGACGCGATGCCGGACACGGCATACGTCCTTGCGGTGGACCTGCCCTCGGGCCAGGACCCGGCGGGGCGGGTGCTCGACCCGGTCGGGGTCTTCGCCGACGAGACGGTGACCTTCTCGGTGCTCAAGCCGGTGCATCTGCTGCCGGCGACCGAGGTCGCGTGCGGGCTCATCACCGTCGTCGACATCGGGCTCTCGGTCTCGGCGCCCGCGGCCGTCCGGCGCCTGACCAGGGACGACCTCGCCTGGATGTGGCCGGTGCCCGGTCCCCGGGACGACAAGTACTCCAGGGGGGTGCTCGGGGTCGTCGCGGGCAGCCAGAGCTATCCCGGCGCCGCTGCGCTCACGGTGACGGCGGCCCTCGAGGCCGGCGTCGGGATGGTGCGTTACGTCGGGCCGGCGGCGCCCACCGCGCTGGTCCGCTCGGCCGCTCCGGAGGCGGTGACCGTGCCCGGCCGGGTCCAGGCCTGGGTGGTCGGCCCTGGGCTCGACGCCGAGTCCACCGACCCGGCCGACCAGGCCCAGGTCGCGGCGGCCCGCGAGGCGCTGGCGAGTGATCTGCCGGTCGTTGTCGATGCCGGGGCTCTGGACCTTCTCCAGCCTCCCCGCGCCTTCCCGACGCTGCTCACCCCCCATGCCGGGGAGTGCGCCCGGCTGCTCACCCGGCTGCGGTCAGGCTCGGAGCCGGGGGTGAGCCGAGCGGAGGTGGAGAGCGATCCGCTCGGCGCCGCGCGTGAGCTGGCCGACCGAACCCACGCCGACGTCCTGCTCAAGGGATCCACAACCCTCGTGCTGAGCGCTGACCCCGACCTCGCCGTCACCAGCCAGGCGGATGCGCCGCCGTGGCTTGCCACCGCAGGTGCCGGGGACGTTCTCGCCGGGCTGATCGGGGCCTTGCTCGCCTCGGGACTACCCCCGACTCAGGCGGGCGCGCTGGGGGCCATGGTCCACGGAGTCGCGGCCGAACGGGCCAACCCCGGTGGGCCGGTGCGCGCGCTCGCGGTGGCCCACGCCATACCGCAGACCGTGGCGGCCCTCCTCCGCCGCTGAGCTCGGCGATCTAGACTGAAACCTCCATGGCCATCCACTCCTCTTCGACGTTGCCCCCGGCCGGTGCCTCCGCCTGGGTCACCATTGACCTGCGGGCCATCGCCGACAACGTCCGTGCCCTGGCGGCGCACGCGCCGGGAGCCGAGGTCATGGCCATCGTCAAGGCCGACGCCTACGGACACGGGCTCGTCCCGGCAGCCCGGGCCGCGCGAGCCGGCGGGGCCACCTGGCTCGGCTGCGCCCAACTCAGCGAGGCGCTCGCGCTGCGGGCATCCGGCGTCACCGGCCCCATCCTCACCTGGATCTACCCACCTGGCGCCGACCTCGGGGCGGCCATCGACGCCGAGGTCACGCTGACCGTCGGCAGCCCGCAGATGTTGTCCGAGATCGTCGCAGCGGCCCGGGAGCGCGGTCGAGCGGTCGAGGTCCACCTCAAGTGCGACACCGGGCTCGGTCGCGGTGGCGCGCTCGCTCAGGGCTGGAGCGATCTGGTCGCGGCGGCGGCCGCGGCCCAGGCCGAGGGCGTGATCCGGGTCGACGGGGCCTGGTCGCATTTCGCTTGGGCGGACGCCCCGGAGCACCCGACAGTGCGGGCCCAGCAGGAGCGTTTCGGGCACGCGTGCGCCGAGCTCGAGCGGGCCGGGGTCACCGGATTCCGGCGGCACTTGGCCAACTCGGCGGCCACCCTGACCAACCCCGGCGCGCACCTCGACCTGGTCCGCCCCGGCCTCGCCGTGTACGGGCTCTCTCCGGTTCCTGACCTCGGTGGGCCGGAGCACTTCGGGCTCCGTGAGGCCATGTCGGTCACCGCGCGGCTCACCCTGGTCAAACGAGCGGCGGCCGGGCAGGGAGTGAGCTACGGCCACGAGCACACCACGGCCTCGGACACCATCCTCGGGCTCGTCCCGGTGGGCTACGCCGACGGCATACCGCGCGCAGCGGGCCGCGTCGGTCCGGTGACTCTCCACGGTCGACGGTTCACCGTCGCCGGGCGGGTGTGCATGGACCAGTTCGTCCTCGATCTCGGCCCCGACTTCACCGGTGCCGCCGGCGATGAGGTCCTCATCCTCGGGTCGGCTCGTCAGGGCGCCCCCACCGCCCAGGACTGGGCCGCCGCGACCGGGACGATCAACTACGAGATCATCACCCGGATGGGGCCTCGGCTTCCTCGCGTGCATCTGGGAGGTGAGCACTGATGGCCCGGATTCCGTTGCTGCGCAGGGGTTCTGCCAAGGACACTCCCGATCTGTGGGGGCACACCTCGGACGAGATCAGGATGCTCACCGCGGACGATGGAGTCGTCCTTCATGTCGAGATCGACGCTCCGGCGAGCCGTTCCCGGAGCGGCCGCAAGGGCCCAGCGGGTCCGTCGGCCGAGCCCACCGTGGTCCTAGTCCACGGTTTCACGTTGTCAAGCCAGTGCTGGGTGCTGCAACGGCGCTCGCTCATCCACTCCGGGTTCCGGGTGGTCACCTACGACCAGCGCTCGCACGGCAAGTCGGGCCCGTCGCCGCTGGAGCACTGCACCGTCGAGCAGCTCGGTGAGGACCTCCACCGGGTCATCGAGGCGACCTGCCCGACGGGTCCCATCGTGCTCGTCGGGCACTCCATGGGCGGGATGACCCTCATGTCCTATGCCGCGGTCCACCCCGACATCGTCCACGACCGGGTGCTCGCCGCGGCGTTCATTGCGACGAGTCCCGGCGGGAGCGTCCCGATGACCGAGCTCGGCCTCGGCCCCGGGTTCGCGCGCATCGTCAACTCGGTCGGGCCGGGGGTGCTCACCCGGCTGGGCCGCCATGCCGGGGCCATCAAGCAGCTCCGTCGAATGGGCTCCGGCGTCCAGGACGCCCTCATCCGCAAGTGGGCCTTCGACTCTCCGGTCACCACCGACCTCGTCAGCTTTGTTGCGGAGCAGTTCTTCTCCACCCCGTTCGAAGTCATTGCGGCGTTCCTGCCCTCGCTCGAGGCCCACGACCAGACCCACGGCCTCACGGCCTACAGCGGGATCGAGACGCTCGTGGTCAACGGCACCGGCGACCTGATCACCCCCCCGGAGCACTCCGAGGAGCTCGTCCGGCGGCTTCCCGGGGCCGAGCATGTCCTCATCGAGGACGGCGGTCACGTCATCATGCTCGAGCACCCGCAGATCGTGAGCCAGCAGATCCTCATGCTCATCGCCCGGGCTCAGCGGGCCGAGGAGGAGGGCGTCGCGGTCTCCCGTAAGCCGCGGGTCACCCGGACGATCACCGATCTCGGCGCCCGGGCCCGGGGCAGCCGCAGCCGTTCCCGGAGCACCACCGCCTCATGAGGACGGTGCGCATCCTCCTGCCGCGCGCGCAGGACACCCACTCCCTGGGCGTCGCCCTCGCCCGGTCGCTGCACCCGGGAGATGTCCTGGTCCTCAGCGGGGATCTCGGGGCGGGCAAGACGACCTTCACCCAGGGGCTGGGTGAGGGCCTGGGGGTACGGGGCCCGGTGACCTCGCCGACGTTTGTCATCGCCCGGACCTACCCGCCGAGGCTGCCCGCTGGGCTTGCGCTCATCCACGTCGACGCCTATCGGCTTGCCGGTGCCCTCGAACTCGACGACCTCGACCTCGACGCCGAGGTCGCGCAGAGCGTCACCGTCGTCGAGTGGGGCAGCGGCCTCGCCGACCGGCTGAGCGAGGAGCGGCTCGGGGTGACCCTCACCGTCGATGCCGCCACCGAGGCGCGGACCGCGGTGTTGAGCCTGCACCTGGACCCGGCTCGGGCCGACGAGGTCGCGGCTACCGTGCTGGCTCTCGGGGGTGAGCCGTGCTGATCCTCGGTATCGACACCTCCACCTCGGCGATCTCCGCCGCCGTGAGCGACGGATGCGGCCTCGCCGTGAGCCGTGCGGTTCTCGACCCGCGCGGGCACACCGAACACCTCGCCCCGACCATCGCTGCCGTGCTTGCCGAGGCCGCGGCCGCCCCAGCCGACCTCTGCGCGATCGCCGTCGGGGTCGGTCCGGGGCCGTTCACCGGGCTTCGGGTGGGTCTGGCCACGGCGGTGACCATGGGCCTGGCCTTGGGTATCCCCGTCCACGGCATCGGTAGCCTCGACGCGTTGGCTCTCCAGGTGGCCGAACACCACACCGGGGAAGTTCTCGTCGCCACCGATGCTCGGCGGCGGGAGACCTACTGGGCCCGGTATGCCGTGGCGCCGGGCCTGGTCGACCCGCTCACCGAGCCCGCGGTCGCACTGCCCGCCGACCTTCCCGAGGAGGCCCGCTCGCTCCCAGTGGCCGGACGGGCCGCCCTGCTCTATCCCGCGGCGTTCGGGGACCCCGTCCACGACGCGGACGGCCAACCGGTGCTGGATGTCGATGCCGCCGCAGTCATCGCCCTGGTCCGCCAAGGGCTGGCCTCGGGGAAAGCGCTGCCGGTCCAGGCCCGCTATCTACGGCGGCCGGATGCCCTCACCACCGCGGAGCGGATGAGCCGATGACAAGTACACGACACCTGCGCGAGGTGCACTGGAGCGATCTGGCCGACCTCGCCCGCGCCGAGGAGGAGCTCTTCGCCACCGACGCCTGGTCCGAACCCGCGTGGTGGGCCGAACTCGCCGGACGGCCCCGCCGGGACTATGTGGCGGCCGTCGAGGGCGAGCGCATCCTCGGGTACGCCGGGCTGGACCACGCCGGCGAGGTCGCCGACGTGATGACCGTCGCGGTCCTTCCACAGGCTCGCGGGCAGGGCCTGGGTGGCTGGTTGCTCGCCGAGCTTGCCGAGCGCGCCCGCGAGCGTGGCGCGGCCTACCTGCTTCTCGAAGTCCGCTGCGACAACACGGCGGCACGCCGGCTCTACGAGTCGGCGGGGTTCGTCGAACTCTCGGTGCGGCGCCGCTACTACCAACCCGGTGACGTCGACGCCATCGTTATGCGAAAGACGCTGTCCGGCAAGGATGCTCATGGGCAGTGAGCCGATCGTCCTGGGCATCGAGACCTCATGTGACGAGACTGGAGTGGGGATTGTGCGGGGGAGTACGCTGCTCGCCGACACCATCGCGAGCAGTGTTGAAGAGCACGCGCGCTTCGGCGGAGTGGTCCCAGAGGTGGCCAGCCGGGCCCATCTCGAAGCCATCGTCCCCACCGTGGAGCGGGCCTGTGCCACTGCCGGGATCACCCTGCGTGATGTCGACGCGATCGCAGTGACCGCTGGCCCGGGGCTCGCCGGTGCGCTCATGGTGGGAGTCGCCTCAGCCAAGGGGCTCGCGCTCTCCCTCGGTGTGCCCCTGTATGGCGTGAACCACCTCGCGTCGCACGTCGCCGTCGACATCGTCGAGCACGGTCCCCTCCCCGAGCCGACGATGGCCCTGCTCGTCTCCGGAGGCCACTCCTCGCTGCTCCTCGTCGAGGACGTCACCGAGCAGATCACCAGCCTTGGGTCGACCATCGACGACGCGGCCGGGGAGGCGTTCGACAAGGTGGCTCGGGTGCTCGGCCTGCCCTTCCCCGGCGGCCCGCACATCGACCGGGCAGCCCGTGAGGGTCAGGTGACGATCGACTTCCCGCGCGGACTCACCACCGGACGGGACCTCGAGCGGCACCGCTTCGACTTCTCCTTCTCCGGGCTCAAGACCGCGGTCACCCGGTGGGTTCAGGCCAGGGAGGAGGCCGGCGAGACCGTCCCGGTGGCCGATGTCGCGGCCTCGTTCCAGGAGGCCGTGGTCGACGTGCTCACCCGAAAGGCCGTCCGGGCCTGTCTGGAGCGCGGCGTGGAGCACCTGCAGATCGGTGGTGGCGTCGCGGCCAATTCGCGGCTGCGCGCCCTGGCGCAGAGTCGCTGCGAGGACGCCGGGATCGAGCTGCGGGTGCCTCGCCCGGGCCTGTGCACCGATAACGGGGCCATGGTGGCCGCACTCGGCGCCGAACTCCTCCGCCGCGGCCGGACGCCGTCGGTGCTCGACCTGGGCACCGACTCCTCGATGCCGGTCACTCAGATCACGGGGTAGCCGAGCAGGGCAGCAGGCCCATCCGCTCCTTGAGGGTGAGGACGCGGAGCACCGAGGCGTCGAGCTTCTCGGCAAAGTCCGGCGATGTGGCCGCCGCGGCCAGGGCCTTCGCCATAGGGGCGGCCGCTTCGGGGGCACCGGTGAGCAGGATGTCCCCACCGGCGCCGACATACTTCACCGCTCGCTCGGCGACCGGGAGCACCTTGGCGGCGGCCGCGTTGAGGTCGTCGGTGATGACGACGCCGTCGAATCCGAGCTGGGTTCGTAGGAGACCGTCGATGATCGCCGGGGAGAACATGGCGGCGTTCTTCGCGTCGAGCTTGGGATAGCGGGCCGAGGAGACCATGACGAGCCCGGCGCCTGCCTCGATGCCCGCGGCGAACGGCGCCAGGTGCGGGTCCGTGGTCGTAGCCACGGAGTCGGTGATCCCGGTGGCGTTGAAGTCGGTGTTGCGCTGGATCCGGCCGAGCCCCGGGAAGTGCTTGACGGTGCCCTCGACCCCGCCGGCGCGCATGCCCTTGAGGAAGGCCACCGCCGCCCGGGACACCACCGCAGGGTCGGCGCCGTACTGCCGCCCCCACTTGCCGATGGGTTCGTTGCCCGTGCCGATGTCGGCGGGGACGGTGTCGGTGACCGGGGCGAGGTTGACGTTGACCCCCACCGCCCGGAGTTCCTTGGCCCAAGCCGTCGCCGCCGTCGTGAGCGCAGCGGGCCTCATGGACGCCTGAGCCAGGGCGGTCGGGGGCTGGGTGAAGCCGCTGCCGCGGAGCTGGTGGACGATGCCGCCCTCCTGGTCGGCCGAGATCATCAGGCCGATTCCGCCGGTCGCATCCTGGGACACCAGGGCCTGGAGATGCTCGGAGGTTCGCCGCACCTTCTCCGCGCCGTCCCAGCCGCCGAGGTAGATGACGTTGCCGACATGGCCCGTGCCGATCTCGTCGTCGAGTGAGGTCAGCGGCGCGTTGGTGTCGAAGCCGACCATGAGCAGCTGCCCGATGCGCTGTTCGGGTGTGAGTTGGCCGAAGAGGGTCTCGGCGCAGTTCAGCGGGGTCACAGTCGACGTCGCCGAGGGCGCCGGGGTGCCCGTTGCCGGGGCGGGGGCGCTCGACGTGGACGCCGACGAGGAACGTGCCGGGCTTCCGCTGCACCCCGCGACGACTCCGGCGATGACGGCGGTGAGGAGCACGGCCAGGGCTGGGCGGCTCACGGCATACGGTCTGACGCGCATTGACCGACGGTAACGCGTGCCGCCCGCGAAGCCGGCATCGTGAGAACGTTGGGGCGTGGAGAAGGTCCCGCTTGCTCTCGACGTCGACACCGGCGTCGACGACGCCTGCGCGCTGCTGCTCGCCGCGCGCCACCCGCGGCTCGACCTGCGGGCCGTCACCTGTGTCGGCGGCAACGCGCCGCTGCCGGATGTCGTGCGCAACACCGCGACCGTCCTCGATGTCGTGGGCCGCGACGACGTGCCGCTTGCGGCCGGCTCGCCGCGCCCGCTCCTGGAACACCCGGTCGACGCCCGGCACGTGCACGGGGCCGACGGGATGGCCGATCTCGGTATGCCGTCGCCGCGGCATCCGCTCGACCCGCGCCACGCCGTGGACCTCCTGAAGGACACCATCGACGCGGCGGCCGCGCAGGGTACGCCGCTGACGCTCGTGCCGCTCGCGCCGATGACGAACATCGCCCTGCTGGCGCGGATGCACCCGGGCAGCTTTGCTCGGATTGGCCGGATCGTCTTCATGGGCGGTGGGGCCCAGGTGAGCAACGCTACTGCCGCAGCGGAGTTCAACGTCTTCCATGACCCGGAGGCGGCCGCGTTGGTTCTCGACGCCGCTGTCGAGCACGCGGTTCCGGTGACGATGTACGGCCTTGACGTCTTCTACGAGCCGACGCTCACCCGAGCCGACGCGGCCGCCCTGATCGCCTCGGGTCGCCCGGTCGCGGTGTTCGCCGGGCGGCTCATCGAGTTCCTCTGCCAGCGCTTCCACGCCGAGACCGCCACGATCGGGGATGCCGGAGCGGTCGCCTCGCTCTGTGACCCGACGGCGTTGCGCACCCAACGGCTGCCCGTGCGGGTCGAGCTCATGGGCTCGTGGACGCGGGGACGGACCATCGTCGACCTACGGGACTGGACCGGCGACCTGGACCACGACCCGCACGGGCTCGCCCCCGCGCAGGTCGACGTGGCCCTCGGTGTCGACGGACCCCGGCTCGCCCGGCTCTGGCTCGAGAGCGTCGGCGGTGCCTGATGGGCCGGGTACTCGTCCTCGGCTCGCTCAACGTGGACCTGGTCACCTCGGTCGAACGCCACCCGCGCCCCGGGGAGACCTTGCTCGGTGAGGGGCTGCGCCGCCTGGCGGGCGGCAAGGGCGCGAACCAGGCGGTGGCGGCCACCGAGGCAGGGGCTCCGGTGTCGATGGTGGGCTGCGTGGGGGATGACAGCGGCGGACACGCCTACCGGGAGCGGCTCGCCCGCAAGGGAATCGACGTCTCCGGGGTCCGTGTGGTCGCGGACCTGCCCTCCGGGCACGCCCTCATCGCGGTCGATGACTCCGGTGAGAACTCGATCATCGTCATCCCCGGCGCCAACGCCGCCGTGGGGGAGCAGGAGGTCGAGGCGGCGAGCCTGCTTGGCCCGGGGGACATCCTGCTGCTGCAGCTCGAGGTGCCGATCCCGGCGGTCTGTGCCGCTGCCCGGCGTGCCCACTCCCGCGGTGCCCGGGTGCTGCTCAACATCGCCCCGTATGCCGCCGTGCCCGCCGATGTCGTCGCGCTCGCCGACCCGCTCATCGCCAACGAGCACGAGGCCGCCGCGCTCGCCGAGTCCGGTGCTCGGCCCGCCTCCCTGCTGGTCACTTTCGGGGCGAACGGGGTGTCCTGGGACGGGCAGAACACCTCTGCGGTGCCGGTGCCGCGGCACCTCGTGGTCGACACCACCGGGGCCGGGGACGCGTTCTGCGGTGCGCTTGCCGCAGCCCTCGCCCGGGGGCTCTCGGACCGGGACGCGCTGGCCGTGGCCCTGGAGGCCGGTGCGGCCGCGGTCCAGCATGCCGGGGCTCAGCGGGATCCGGACCTCTAGCCGCCGCCATACGTTGCGTCGGACCTGCAGAAGCGGGCTACCGGGGGGCCGCGGCGACATGACGCGTGCGTGTCGGGGGGAGGCACACCCGCCGCGGCCAAGGCATTGCAGGTCTGACGGTTCGTCGGGCCGACCGGCGCCGAGCTCGGTCCAGGTCAGTCGGCGGCCACGACGAGCACACTCTGGCGACCGGCCACCCGGGTGAGAACCAGGGTGGCTTGCTCGCCGTCCCCCGCCCGCCGCCCGATCCGCAGGTCCCGGCGCAACGCGTCCTCGTCGAGCCGGACCCCACGCTTCTTGATCGTCACCCCGGTGACCTTGTGCTCGCGGAGCCAGCCACGCAGGGACTTGACGGTGAACGGCATGGCCTCGCGGACGGCATACCGGCGGGCATAGGGCAGGTCGACGGCAAGGTCGGAAAGGACGTACCCGAGCCCAGGGTCGACCTCGCGGCCCATGGTCGCGGCGGTCACCGCTCCGAGCAGACCGGCCTGGGTGACCGCCTTGTCCGGCTCATAGAGCCATCCAGAGGTCGGCAGCGCGGTCGCGGTCGGCACCTCGGGTTCGACCATGGTCTCGTCGACCTCGACCGGCGGGCGGTTGTGGTGCAGGATCCGGGCGCTGCGGCCCGGGCGTTCGGTGAGCGGCCCCCACCACACCGCGCACTCGAGCACCTCCCCGTCATAGGAGGTCCACTGCGCCTCGGTACCCAGCGGTATGGCGTCGTGCGGCATCGAGGGGGAGAGCTTGACCCCGGTGGCCGGCACTGCGGTCGCGACTTGGAGGACGAACTGCCAGGTCGGGGTGATCTCGTCGAGCCGGAACACCCGCTTGATCCGGCCGTGCCGACCGGTGTGTCCGGGGACCCGTCGGGCCGGGTCGATCCAGACCCCGACCCGGGCCCGGAGCGGATCGCGGGGCGGCTCGAACTCCTCGGCGAGCCCGGGCCGAGCGCGCGAGTCCGGCCATGGGCGCAGGTTGGCGTCGGCGATCGCGGCGGTGGTCTCGTCGGCGTCGGTTCCGGCAACGGTGACCCCGAGTGCGGAGAGGGCCACCGCATCGGCGCCGATGCCGCAGGTCAGGTCATGGACCGTCGCCAGGCTCGCGGTGTAGAACCGGCCGGCGTGCCCGGCGGCCACCTCGAGCCGGGTGGCCTGCTCCAGGCCGTCCGGAGTGTAGAGAAGGTCCTCGGCGAACTCCCCGAACTTGGCTCGGGCCCGGGTCCGCAGACGTTGCTGGGTGAGGATCGCCGCGGCCACCTCGGGAGCCAGGTTCAGGCGCCGTAGGTCACGCTGCAGTGACAGGGCGGCGTCCTCGGCGTACGGCGGGAGCTCGCGCAGGATCGCCCGAATCCGCGGCGAGGTGAGCTCGCGCACGATCCCGGGGTCCACGCGCGTCATCCTCGCACGAGGCTGTCCACTGGCACTCAAGTTGACCGAGTGCTAACCCCCGACCTAGATTGGGACCATTGGCACTCGCCCCGTGCGAGTGCCAGCATCGACCGGTTCTCCGCTGACCCCCGCGACGGCAGCTTCGACCGAGCGATGCGCACCGTCCTATCCGTTCATCGAACCATCCATCAGTGGAGGTCAGCACCCATGTCGGTTTCCATCAAGCCGCTTGAGGACCGCATCGTCATCAAGAGCCTCGAGGCCGAGCAGACCACGGCCTCCGGCCTGGTCATCCCGGACACCGCGAAGGAGAAGCCCCAGGAGGGCGAGGTCCTCGCGGTCGGCCCCGGCCGCATCGACGACAAGGGCAACCGGGTCCCGCTCGACGTCAATGTCGGCGACCGGGTCATCTACAGCAAGTACGGCGGCACCGAGATCAAGCACCGCGGCGAGGAGTACCTCATCCTCTCCGCGCGCGACGTCCTCGCCGTCGTCGGCTGAGTCCCAGCCCGACCGCACTTTCCACGTATGCCGTGGGCTCGCCCCATGGGTGAGCCCACGGCATACGGCATCCCCACGACTCAGACAAAGGACTTTCATGGCTAAGGAACTGGAGTTCAACGACTCCGCCCGCAAGGCCCTCGAGCGGGGCGTCGACGCCCTCGCCAACGCGGTCAAGGTGACGCTCGGCCCCAAGGGCCGCAACGTCGTCATCGACAAGAAGTGGGGCGCCCCCACGATCACCAACGACGGGGTGACCATCGCCCGCGAGATCGAGCTCGAGGACTCCTACGAGAACCTCGGCGCGCAGCTCGCCAAGGAGGTCGCCACCAAGACCAACGACGTCGCCGGTGACGGGACGACAACCGCGACCGTGCTCGCCCAGGCGATGGTCAAGGAGGGCCTGCGTAACGTCGCGGCCGGTGCCGCCCCCTCCGGCCTCAAGCGCGGCATGGACAAGGCCGTCGTGGCCGTGTCCGACGCTCTGTTGGAGATGGCTCGCGAGATCGAGTCCAAGGACGAGATCGCCTCGGTCGCCGCGCTCTCCGCGCAGGACAAGGGCATCGGCGAGACGATCGCGGACGCCTTCGACAAGGTCGGCAAGGACGGTGTCATCACCGTCGAGGAGTCCTCGACCGCTTCGACCGAGCTCGAGTTCACCGAGGGCATGCAGTTCGACAAGGGCTACATCAGCCCCTACTTCGTCTCCGACCCCGAGCGCATGGAGGCCGTCCTCGAGGACGCCTACATCCTCATCAACCAGGGCAAGATCTCGGCCATCGCCGACGTCCTTCCGGTCCTGGAGAAGGTCGTCAAGTCGGGCAAGCCGCTTCTGGTCATTGCCGAGGACGTCGACGGCGAGGCCCTCTCCACGCTCGTGGTGAACAAGATCCGCGGCACGTTCAACGTCGTCGCGGTCAAGGCTCCCGGGTTTGGTGACCGCCGCAAGGCGATGCTCCAGGACATGGCGATCCTCACCGGTGGCCAGGTCATCTCCGAGGAGGTCGGTCTCAAGCTCGACCAGGCCGGGCTCGACCTCCTGGGTCAGGCTCGTCGGGTCGTTGTCACCAAGGACAACACGACGATCATCGACGGCTCGGGCGACCACGCCGACGTGGAGGGCCGGGTCTCCCAGATCAAGCAGGAGATCGAGCGCACCGACTCCGACTGGGACCGCGAGAAGCTCCAGGAGCGCCTCGCCAAGCTCGCCGGTGGCGTGTGCGTCATCAAGGTCGGCGCGCACACCGAGGTCGAACTCAAGGAGAAGAAGCACCGCATCGAGGACGCCATCTCGGCGACCCGCGCGGCCATCGAGGAGGGCATCGTCGCCGGTGGCGGTTCGGCCCTCATCCAGGCCGTCAAGGTCATCGACTCGCTCGGCTTGGAGGGTGACGAACTCGTCGGTGCCCGGATCGTCCAGAAGGCGGCGGCCGAGCCGCTGCGGTGGATCGCCGAGAACGCCGGTCTCCAGGGGTATGTCGCGGTGGCCAAGGTCTCCGAGCTGGCGCCGGGCATGGGCCTGAACGCGGCGACCGGCGAGTACGAGGACCTCGTCAAGGCCGGGGTCATCGACCCGGTCAAGGTGACCCGGTCCGCGCTGCGCAACGCCGAGTCCATCGCCTCGATGGTCCTGACGACCGACACCCTCGTCGTCGAGAAGAAGGAGGACGAGCCGGCTCCGGCCGGTGGCCACGGCCACGGGCACGGCCACTGACGGCTCCCTCACAACACGCACGGATGCCGTGTGGTCCCGAATCGGGGCCACACGGCATCCGTGCGTTGACCCGAGCGCTTGAGACATAGTGCACATGGTGCAAAGTTGCACACTGTGCAAGCTCCGTCATACGATGACCGGGTGACCATCGCCCGACTCTCGCGCCGTGAGCTCAACAAGGTCCGCACCCGCGAGGCCATCGTGGCCGCGGTCCGGGCCCTCGCCGAAACCGCCCCGATCACCGATGTCACGGCCGAGCAGGTCGCCGAACGCGCCGGGATCAGCAGGCGGACGTTCTTCAACTACTTCACCGGCGTCGACGCCGTCATCAGCCATGTCCTCGGCGAGCTCGTCTCCGGCCTCGCCGGGCCCCTGCTCGCCCGCCCGACCGACGAGCAACCGTTTGCCTCGGTCCAGGCCGTGCTCACCGACGACGCCCTGCGCCCGCTACTCACCTGGGTGGCCACCTTGGGTGCGCATCGGGTCGGAGCGGACGAGGGGACCGTGGACCGGATCGCGGCCGGGATCTGGCAGAACCAGGGCGCGCGGCTCCGGGGCGTCATCGCCCAACGCGTCGGCCGGCCGCTCGACGACCTTTATGTGACGACCCTCGCGGTCACCCTGATGACCCTCTTCGACTGCGTCTCGCAGGAGTGGACCGAGGACTTGCGCGGCCGCACGAGCCTGCGCGCCAAGGACATCACCGATTTCCGCACCCGGCTCCACACCGCCCTCGACTACGCCAGCTCCGGCTGGGCACCCACCCGATAAGGACTTCACTGTGGCAACCCTCCTGCACCGCATCGGCCGCTGGTGCGCCTCGCACCGCTGGACGACCATTGCCGCGTGGGCGGTCGCGCTCCTTCTCGTGGGCGGCGCCGCAGGCCTGTTCAGCAGGCCGCTCAGCAACGACTTCAGCATCCCCGGCAGCCGCTTCGAGGTCGTCCGCGACCAGCTCAAGTCCAGCATCCCGGAGGCTGCCGGCATCAACGCCACCGTTGTCCTGAGTGCATCCACGCCGTTTACCCCGGAGCAGCGGGCGCTCATCGCCGAGACCGTGAAGTCATGGGAAGCCATGCCCGAGGTGGTCATGGCCAACGACCCGTTCGCCCTTCAAGAGCAGATCGACGGCTCCGCGCAGGCCCTCGCCGACGGACGCCAGCGGCTCACCGAAGGAGCCGACGGCCTCACCGCGGCGCAGGACAAGCTCACTGCCGGAGCTGCCCAGCTCGTGGCCGGGAAGGCCCAACTCGCCTCCTCCGAGGCCGAACTCACGGCTGGCGAAGCCACCCTCGCCCAGAAGCGTCGCGAACTCGAGAACGGGGCCGCCACCCTGGCCGCCAAGCGCCGCGACCTCGACGCCGGTGCTGCCACGCTCGCCCAGAAGCAGCGCACGGCCGACGCCGGCGCCGCCACCCTGGCCGCCAAGGAGAAGGAGCTCGCGGCCGGAGCGGCCCGCCTTGCCGCGACCGAGAAGAAGCTCGCGGACACCACCGCCACCCTGGACGCGACCGGGGCGCAACTGGACGCCAGCCAGGCCGAACTCGACGTTCGCCGCGCCGCCGTCGAGGCGGCGATCGCCACCGGCACCCTGACCGGCGCCGCAGCAGACGCAGCCCTGGCCGACCTGGCCGTCGGGCAGGGGAGGATCGACCAGGGCCGCGCCCAGGTCGCCGCTGGTCGCCAGCAGGTGGCCCTCGGTCTCGCGGCGCTGCCGGTTGAGAAGGCCAAACTCGCCGCCGGCCAACAACAACTCGTCGCCGGGAAGGCAGAACTGGCCGCCGGAGCCCGCCAACTCGCGGCCGCCGCGGCGCGGCTCGCCGATGGCCGCGCGCAGCTCGCCGCCGGGGAGCGCAGGCTCGCCGATGGCCGCGCCCAGCTCGCCGCCGGGGAGCGCAGGCTCGCCGACGGCCGTGCCCAACTCGAAGCCGGGAAGGCACGCAGCGCCCAGGCCGAGCGTGACCTCGCGGCCGGCCGTGCCCAACTGGAGAGCGGGCGCCTCGACCTCGCATCGGGCCAGCAGGCCTGGGCAGCCGGCAACCGGATCGCTGCGCTCACCGAGGGAATGCGGCTGGTCAACGAGCCGGGCACTGTCGCGATGACCCAGGTACGGTTCGACAGCCCCTCGCCGAACCTCGACACGAGCGTGACGGCACGCTTCCAAGAGATCGGTGAAGGCCTGGAGTCGCGCGGCATCACCGTCGACTACAGCAAGGAGATTACCCAGGACCTCAGCTCGGTCATGGGCCCAGGTGAGGTGATCGGCCTCGCCGTGGCTGCTCTAGTGCTCCTCCTCATGCTTGGCTCCCTCGGCGCTGCCGGGCTTCCGCTCCTGATGGCCCTGGTCGGGGTCGGCATCGGGCTCGCCGCGACGCTGGCGGCAACCCACCTCGTCGAGATGAACTCGACCACCCCCGCCCTTGCCCTCATGCTCGGGCTCGCGGTGGGCATCGACTACTCCCTCTTCATCCTCAACCGGCACCGCAGCCAACTTGCCGAGGGTATGCCGGTGCGCGAGTCGATCGCGCTCGCCACCGGCACCTCAGGAAATGCGGTGACCTTCGCCGGGATGACCGTCATCATCGCCCTGGCCGCGTTGACCCTCACCGGTATGCCGTTCCTCGGGGTCATGGGCCTCAGCGCCGCCGCCACGGTCGCCGTCGCCGTCCTCGTCGCGGTAACCCTCATGCCCGCCGTGCTCAGCCTTGCGGGCCTGCGTGTGCTGCCGCGTAAGGCCCGGGAGCGGGTGCTCGCCGGTGAGCACCTGCAGGCCGATGAGGTGACCGGTGGCGCCCACCGCGATGAGAGGAGCACTGGCTGGGCAGCCAAGGTCGTCCGCCGACCGTGGCTGGCCATCGCCGGCGTGCTCGGGGTCGTCGCGCTCCTCGCGATCCCCGTGGGGAGCCTGCGTCTTGGCCTGCCGGACGGCTCGGCCGAGCCGCCGGAGTCGACGGCATACGCGACCTACGACTTGGTTCGGGACAACTTCGGCGCGGGCGCCAACGGCCCGATCGTTGCCGTCGCCGAACTCGCCCAGGCGGTGCCCGCCGGGGACGAGACCGCCCTGAAGAGCGCGCAGGCGGACCTCGCCGAGCCGCTGGCCGAGATCGCCGGGGTAGAGCGCGTGGTGCCGTTCGGGGTAAGCGCGGACCGGCGGACCCTGGCGTTCCAGATCGTGCCCTCGGCCGGCCCGTCCACGGAGCAGACCGTCGAGCTGGTCAGGGAACTCGACGCCCGCACCCCGAGCATCGGGACCGCCACCGCCAGCACGATCGGCATCACCGGGCAGACCGTCGCGAACATCGACATCTCCGGGCAGCTCGCGGACGCCCTGCCGCGCTATCTCGCGGTGGTCATTGGGCTGTCCTTCATCCTGCTGCTCCTGGTCTTCCGCTCCGTGCTCGTCCCGCTGCTCGCCACGGCCGGGTTCCTGCTCAGCCTGGGTGCCGCGTTCGGGGCCGTCGTCGCGGTCTATCAGCTGGGCCACCTCAGCGGGATCTTCCAGGTCCATGAGCCGACCGCGATCCTCAGCTTCATCCCGATCCTGCTCATCGGCGTGCTCTTCGGCCTCGCCATGGACTACCAGGTGTTCATCGTCTCGGCGATGCGCGAATCGCACGTCCACGGCGAGAATGCCCGGCTCGCCGTGGTCACCGGTTTCAACCACAGCGCCCGGGTCGTGACCGCGGCCGCGATCATCATGATCTCGGTGTTTGGCGGGTTCGTCTTCTCGCACCTGGCGATGATCCGGCCGATCGGGCTCGGGCTGGCCATGGGCGTGCTCATCGACGCCTTCCTCGTCCGGATGACCCTCACCCCGGCCGTGCTGCATCTTCTCGGTGAACGCGCCTGGTGGCTGCCGCGTTGGCTCAACCGGCTCCTGCCGGACGTCGATGTCGAGGGCGCCCAACTGGAACGCAGGCTCGGCGTGACCCATCCGGGCGCGAGCCAGTCGGCCGAGCCGACGGAACCGAAGGACCCGGTCTATGCCTGAACGACGCGGAGGGTGTTGCCCTCGAAGGCGATGAGGTCACCGACCCGGACCTGACGGCCGCGCCTGATCTCTACCTCACCGTTCACGCTGACCTCACCTACCTCGATGACGGCGCGGGCATGCGCGCCGTCATCGACCAGCCCAGAGAGTTTGAGGAGTTGGCCGAGGCGAATGCTCTCGTCGCGGATCTCGAGGTCGAAGGTCACGCTCGCAAGGCTAGCTCGCGGCCGACGCGGGAACCGCGGCCCCGGTGTACAGGGATTCGCGTTCGGACTCGGAGAGACCTCCCCACACGCCATACGGTTCGCGGTAGGCCAGGGCGTGCGCACGACACTGGGCCAGCACTGGGCAGGCCTCGCAGACCACCTTCGCGGCCGCATCCCGGTCGTGGCGCTTGCTGCCCCGTTCGCCCTCGGGGTGAAAGAACACCTCGGGGTCGACCTGGCGGCATTTGCCGTGCTGCTGCCAATCCCACATCTCCACGACAGGACGCAGTGTCCCCACCGTTACTGCCATGAGCCCTCCGCTCAGTCGTGTCGACCGAGGCCGACCGCTTACGAAGCCCGAACCCCCTGTCCCGGCCTCGGTCCCACGCCCTCAGGCTAGGCATGGGACCTTCGGGATTGGGTAAGCGAAAGGTAAGGAAGGGGTCAAGTCGGGGTCGGCGAAGGCACTCCCCGAGCGCCCGTATCATGGGTGGATGACCGGCGGATCTGGAGAGCACAACCCGTTCGGCGAGCTCGGGCTCACCTATGACGACGTCCTCCTGCAGCCCGGAGAGACCGATGTCATCCCCTCCGACGTCGACACCTCGAGCCGGCTCACCCGGGACATCACGCTGCGGATTCCGATCGTCTCGGCCGCGATGGACACCGTGACCGAGGCCCGGATGGCGATCGCCATGGCCCGCCTCGGCGGCATCGGGATCCTGCACCGCAACCTCTCGATCACCGATCAGGCCTACCAGGTCGACCTCGTCAAGCGCACCCAGACCGGGATGATCCCCAACCCGGTGACCATCGGGCAGGACGCCACCCTCGAGGAACTCGACGCGCTCTGTGGTCGCTACAAGATCTCCGGCCTGCCGGTCGTCGACGACGGCGATCACCTTCTGGGCATCGTCACCAACCGCGACCTGCGGTTCACCCCGGTCGCGGAGTGGGGAAGCACTCTGGTCAAGGACGTGATGACCCCGATGCCGCTCATCACCGGCAAGGTCGGGATCAGCCATGAGGACGCCACCCTGCTGCTGCGCCAGCACAAGCGTGAACGGCTGCCCATCGTCGACGACGACGGCCGGCTCCGGGGCCTGATCACGGTCAAGGACTTCGTGAAGTCCGAGCAGTTCCCGCACGCGAGCAAGGACGCCCAGGGTCGGCTCATGGTCGGCGCCGCGATCGGGTTCTTCGGGGACGCCTGGGAGCGGGCCACCGCCCTGGTCGATGCCGGGGTTGATGTGCTCGTCGCGGACACCGCCAACGGCCATGCCCGTTTGCTGCTCGAGATGGTCCGGCGCCTCAAGAGCGACCCGGCGACCCGACATACCCAGATCATCGGGGGCAACGTGGCCACCCGCCGGAGCCCAGGCGCTCATCGAGGCCGGGGTGGATGCGGTCAAAGTGGGCGTCGGCCCGGGATCGATTTGTACCACCCGGGTCGTCGCCGGGGTGGGGGTGCCGCAGGTGACGGCCATCCACCAGGCCTCCCTGGCCTGCCGCGAGGCCGGGGTCCCGCTCATCGGTGACGGTGGCCTGCAGTACTCCGGGGACATCGCCAAGGCCCTCGTCGCCGGAGCCGACACCGTGATGATCGGTTCGCTGCTCGCCGGGTGCGAGGAGTCCCCCGGCGAGCTCGTCTTCGTCAACGGCAAGCAGTTCAAGGCCTACCGCGGGATGGGCTCACTGGGAGCCATGGCCTCGCGCGGCAAGCAGTCGTTCTCCAAGGACCGGTACTTCCAGGCCGATGTGAGCAGCGACGACAAGATCGTCCCCGAAGGCATCGAGGGGCGGGTCGCCTACCGGGGTCCGGTCGGGGCGGTGGCTCACCAGCTCGTCGGCGGGCTGCACCAGTCGATGTTCTATGTCGGGGCGCGTACGGTGCCGGAACTCAAGGAACGCGGCCGGTTCATCCGGATCACCGCCGCGGGTCTGCGCGAGTCGCACCCGCACGATGTCAGCGGCATCGTCGAGGCGCCCAACTACGTCGCTGGCTGAGCCGGTCCGAGGGTTTCGCGCCACCCGGGATGAGCGCGTGCCCGATGGCGCGGGTGACGCATCCCGCCACCGCCTCGTGCAGCAGGAGCTGGTCGAGGACCGTCGGCGCGGGTCGGCTCCCGGTGGCGAGCGCGAACACGGTGTCGCCGTCGAAGGCGGTGTGCACCGGTGAGATGGCCCGCGCCATTCCGTCGTGGGCGACGCCGGCAAGCTTGTGGCACAAGGCTTTCGAGAGGGTCGCGTCGGTCGCGACCACCGCGATCGTGGTTGCCGTTCCCGGCCGGGGCACCTGACGCTCGCGAGCCTGCAGGTATGCCGTCAGGCGCACGGGGTCGGTGCCCGGCAGCGTGCCGAACTCACCGGCCAGGCCGTGCTCCACGGCATACAGAACTCCGCTGCGCGCTTTGACCGGGGAGCCGACGGCATTGCAGGCGACCAGGGCGGCCACGGTCACCGGCCCGGTGGAGGTGTCGAGCAGCACGCTTGCGGTGCCGATCCCTCCGCGCAGTCCGCCGGCCATGGCGCCGGTGCCGGCACCGACCCAGCCCTGCTCGACCCGGCCGCTCTGCGCGGCCTCAAAGGCGCGGCGGCCGTCCTCCGGCCCTGGATGGTGCAGCCAGTGTCCGCCCCGTCCGAGGTCGAAGAGGATCGCGGCCGGGACGATCGGCACCCGCTCATCGGGGCCGCCGACCGGCCAGCCGCGGCCGTCGGCGTAGGCGGCGGCGACGACCCCGTCGGCGGCCGCGAGCCCGAACGCACTGCCGCCGGCGAGGACGACGGCATCGACGGCGTCGACGAGGGCGCGCGGGTCGAGCAGGTCGGTTTCCCGGGTGCCTGGGGCCCCGCCGCGGACGTCGACGCCCCCGACCGTGCCCACCGGGGGCACGATGACGGTGACCCCGGTCCGCCAGCCGGGCTCGGTCCGGGTCACCTGCCCGACCCGGATGCCCGCAACATCGGTGAGTGCGTTGAACGGCCCGGGTCGGGGCAACGCGCCGGGTTCGCCTAGGTGCGCCATGGGGTCAGTGTCGCGCATCGCTGGCCATACTGGGCGGGTGACTCTCGACGTGCGCTGGTTGTGGGTTTTCCTTGAGCATGAGGGCCGGGCCGCCGAGGCCGACGCCTGGTGGGCCGAGCGGTTGCGCTCCACGATCTCGCCACGTCGGGGAGAGAGCGGCCAGTTCGCGACGTTCCTGCCCGCCGCGGGTGACCCGTGGGTGAAGACCCAGACCGTCGGCGTGCTCGGGCCCGGGGCGGGCACCCATCTCGACCTCGACGTGCCCGACCCGCAGGCCGCGGCGGCCGTCGCCGTCACCCTCGGGGCGAGGATCACCGCGGGCTTGGAGGGTTCGGGGTATGTCGCCTTGCTCTCCCCGGGTGGTTACCCGTTCTGTATGACGACCGCGTCGCGGGAGCGCACGCAGGTGCTCGAGGGGGAGGTGCCGGACGTGCTCGATCAGCTCTGCCTGGACCTTCCGCAGGAGCGGGTCGCCGCCGAGATCGGGTTCTGGGAGGCCCTCACCGGATGGCAGTGGGTGCAGTCCGAGGTCGCCGAGTACGGCTACTTCCGCCGGCCAGAGGGCATGCCACTGCGGATCCTCACCCAACGGCTCGGGGAGCAGGACGGATCGGTGCGCGGGCACGTCGACCTCGCGTGCCGATCGGTCCCGGTGACCCGGGCAGCCCACCTCGCCGCCGGGGCGAGACTGGTAGCCGACCGTGGTTTTTGGTCGCACCTGCGGGATCCGTGGGGTCGCGACTACTGCCTCACCGGCCGCTGGCCCGGGACGGCCTGGGTCGGCGCCTGAGCGGTCAGTGGATGATGACCGGGGGTGCTCCCTGGTCGTCCAGGTAGTGGCTTTGCTCGTGCTTTCGCGGGAGGAAGAACGCCGGGATCAGTGTGAACAGCACCAGACAGGCAGCGACGAGGAAGGTTGTCTGGAAGGCTCCGGCCATCCCTTCACGGACCGCGTTGAGCAGTATGGCCTGGCCGGCCACCGGGTCCGGCCCGGCCGCCGCGAGCACCTTGGCGACCTCGGGGAACTGCTGAAGCAGGCCGCCGAGTTGAGTGGGGTCGGTGACCGACTTGGCGGCCTCACCAAAGGCCATGGACTGGGCGACGAGATCGTTGTTCTTCAGGCCGCTGGTGAGCACGACGGAGATGATCGCGACCCCGATCGAGGAGCCGATCTGCTGGGTGATGTTGAGCAACGTGGAGCCGCGGGCAACCTCGTGGCTGGTGAGCGTGCGCAGCGCCGAGGTCATGATCGGCATCATGGTCGCGCCCATGCCCAGGCCCATGAGGAAGAGCGCCGGAAGGATGTACCCCCAGTAGGAGGTGTGCGCGTCGATCCGGGTGAGCGCGAACATCCCGGTGATGATCCCGATAAGGCCGAAGGGGACGATGCGGCCGACTGGCAACTTGTCGGCCAGGGCACCGGCGATGGGCATGGTGCACATGGCGCCGATTCCCTGGGCGGCCATGAGCAAGCCCGCGCTCGTCGTCGTTTCGCCGCGGACCTGCTGGAAGTAGGTGGGGACGATGAGGAGCCCACCGAAGAACGCGAGCGCGAAGAGGAACATCGTCACCGTGGCGACCGTGAGGTCGCGGTTCTGGAAGAGCCGGAGGTCGAGCAGCGGATGCGCCGGGCGGAAGCTGTAGAGCACGAAAGCGATGCTCATGATGAGCCCGACGGTGGCGGGGATGCCGACCTTGGGCGCGAAGAAGGTGCCTTCGCCGGGGATGGAGGACACGCCATACAGGAAGGCGGCGAGCCCGGGGGAGAGCATGAGCATGCCGAACCAGTCGAAGGTCTCCGACGGGTGCGGGGTGTCGCTGGGCAGCGCGAACCAGGCGTACCCGAGGGCGATGAGGCCGATGGGGAGGTTGATCAGGAAGATCCAGTGCCAGCTGTGGTGGTCGATGAGCCAGCCGCCGAGGATCGGCCCGCCGATGGGCCCGAGCAGCATGGGGATCCCGAGGACGGCCATGAGCCGACCCATCCTCTGCGGCCCGGCGGCCCGGGTCATGATCGTCATACCGAGCGGCATGAGCATGCCGCCACCGAGGCCCTGGAGGGCGCGGTAGCCGATGAGCTGCTCGATCGAGCCGGCCGTGGCGCAGAGCGTCGAGCCCGCGGTGAAGAGCGCGAGCGCCATCATGTAGAGCCGCTTGGTCCCGAACCGGTCGGCGGCCCATCCGGTGAGCGGGATGACCGTGGCGAGCGAGAGGGTGTAGGCCGTGACCGTCCAGGCGACCGTCGAGTAGGGCAGGGGCTCTCCACCGCCGGCGAACTCGGTCTGGAACTTCGGCAGGGCGACGTTGACGACGGTGATGTCGAGGATCGACATGATGGCGCCGAGGACGACGACGCCGGCGACCTTGAGGACGGCAGCGTCGAGCTTGTCGGGGTAGGTCGGCGCGGGCGCCAGGGTGGGTGTCGAGGACACGACGGGACTCCCTCTCGTTGTGAGCGGGGTCCAGTATGACGGATGCTTGCGCCATACAACAAAAGAAATTGGACGGCAGGGGGTTGCTCCAGGGGACGCACTAGATTGATCGCGTGAGCGAGATCGAGATCGGCCGCGGCAAACGCGGTCGCCGGGCCTACTCCTTCGACGACATCGCGATCGTGCCCTCCCGGCGCACGCGCGACCCGGAAGAGGTCAGCACCGGCTGGCAGATCGACGCCTATCACTTCGAGATCCCGGTCATCGCCGCGCCGATGGACTCGGTGATGTCGCCGGAGACCGCAATCGCCTTCGGTCGGCTCGGCGGACTGCCGGTGCTCGACCTCGAGGGGCTGTGGACCCGATACCGGGACCCGGAACCGTTGCTCGAGGAGATCGCCTCCCTCGCCCCCGAGGCGGCGACTGCCCGGATGCAGGAGATCTACCGCGCCGAGATCCAGCCAGACCTCATCGTCGAGCGGCTCCGGGAGATCCGTGCGGCCGGAGTGCCCGTTGCCGGTGCGCTCACTCCGCAGCGCACCCAGCAGCACTGGAAGACCGTCGTCGACGCCGGGGTCGACCTTTTCGTCATCCGCGGCACGACGGTGTCGGCGGAGCACGTCTCCGGGCGGGCCGAGCCGCTCAACCTCAAGCGCTTCATCTACGAACTCGACGTGCCCGTCATCGTCGGCGGCGCGGCCTCGTACTCGGCCGCGCTGCACCTCATGCGCACCGGGGCAGCGGGTGTCCTCGTCGGCTTCGGTGGCGGTGCCGCGCACACAACCCGGCGGGCTCTGGGTATCCACGCCCCGATGGCTTCGGCCCTCGCGGACGTCTCCGCGGCTCGCCGGGACTACCTCGATGAGTCCGGTGGCCGCTATGTCCACGTCATCGCCGACGGCGGGGTCGGCACCAGCGGGGAGCTCGTCAAGGCCATTGCCATGGGCGCCGATGCCGTCATGCTCGGGGCTGCCCTGGCTCGCGCGAGCGAGGCCCCCGGCCGGGGAACCCACTGGGGGCCGGAAGCCCATCACCCCCAACTGCCCCGCGGCGAACGCCTCGCCATCGGCACGGTCGGCTCGCTCACCGAGATCCTCTTCGGGCCCTCCCGGCTCGCGGACGGGACGACCAACCTCATCGGGGCGCTGCGTCGGGCCATGGCGACCACCGGATACCTGGAACTCAAGGAGTTCCAGCGCGTCGACGTCGTCGTCGCGCCATACCACCGGAGCTGACCCAGCCGGTATGCCGGCGGCATACCACGGGCGAGGTCGGTCCGTTACTCTCGGGTAATGAGCGAAGTTCTCATCGACCCGGAGATCGACCCCACCGCCACGTATGCCGTCGACCCGGCCCGCGCTCGACGCCTGCTGCGGCGCGTGGTCGCCGGAGCCTGGCGGCCACGGAGACGACCTACAGCCCGCTCACCGGGGCCCCGTTGGCGGTGCTGCCGCTCTCCTCGCGCGCCGATGTCGAACAGGCCATCGCCAATGCCCGCGCCGCTCAACGGGCTGGGCGGCAACGCCGCTCACCGCCCGCGTCGGGTGCTGCTGCGCTTCCACGACCTGGTCCTGGATCGCCAGTCCGAGCTGCTCGATCTCGTCCAGCTCGAATCCGGCAAGGCCCGTCGGCACGCCTTCGAGGAGATCGCCGACTGCGCGATCGTCGCCCGGCACTACGCCAACAAGGCTGGGTCCTATCTGCGCGAGGTCCGGCATGTCGGTGCCTTCCCGCTGCTCAGCCAGACCGTCGAGAGCCACCGCCCCAGGGGTCGTCGGCATCGTCTCGCCGTGGAACTACCCCCTCAGCCTGGCCATCACCGACGCCCTGCCGGCGCTGCTTGCCGGCAAGGCGGTCCTCCTGCGCCCCGATCTGCAGGCCTCGCTCACCGCGCTCGCCGGGGTCGAGTTGCTCCACGAGGCCGGGCTCCCGGACGGTGTCCTCCAGGTCGTCCTCGGCCACGGCGACCCCACCGGTCAGGCCGTGGTCGACCTTGCAGACTACGTCTGCTTCACCGGCTCAACCGCCACCGGTCGCAGGGTCGCCGAGGCGGCCGGTCGACGCCTGGTCTCCTTCAGCCTCGAGCTCGGCGGCAAAAACTCGATGTATATCGCCGCCGACGCGCCGCTGGCCAGGGCGGTCGAGGTGCGGTCCGGGGGTGCTTCGCCTCCGCCGGGCAGCTGTGCATCAGCGCCGAGCGCCTCATCGTGCACGAGAAGATCTACGACAAGTTCGTGCCGGCCTTTGTCGAGGCGGTCCGCGCCATGCGGCTGGGCACCGGCCTGCACTTCGGCATCGACATGGGTTCGTTGGTCTCGGCCACTCAGCTGCAGACCACCTCCCGGCACGTCGAGGACGCCCGCGCCAAGGGGGCCCAGGTGCTCGCCGGCGGCCGGGCCCGCCCGGACCTCGGCCCCTATATGTACGAACCGACCGTCCTGGAAGGGGTCACTCCCGCGATGGAATGCCGGGACGGCGAGACCTTCGGGCCGGTTGTCTCGATCTATCGGGTGGCCTCGGACGCCGAGGCGGTGGCCCTGGCCAACGACACCGAGTACGGCCTGAACGCCTCGATCTGGACCTCGGATGTCCGCCGGGGGCGGGCGCTGGCCGCTGAGATCCGCACCGGCACCGTGAACATCAACGAGGCGTATGCGCGGCGTGGGGAGCGTGGCTGCCCCGATGGGCGGGATGAAGGCCTCGGGCGTAGGTCGGCGGCACGGCCGTGAGGGCATCCTGAAGTACACCGGAGTCCCAGAACGTCACCGCGCAACACCTCATCGGCTTCGGCGGCCTGCCCGGGGTTTCCGACGAGGCCTTCGCCAAGGGCCTGTCGACCTCATTGCGGCTGCTCCGTCGGCTCGGGCTGTCATGACCTTCGCCGGCGCACCCCACGCCGAACCCCAGCGCGAACCCACCGTGGACGTCGATGTCGTCGTTATCGGGTCCGGCTTCGGCGGGTCGGTCGCCGCGCTGCGCCTCGCCGAAAAGGGCTACACGGTCCGGGTCCTCGAGGCCGGTCGCCGGTTCGAGGACGAAGACTTCGCCGAGACCAGCTGGGATGTCAAGAACTACCTGTGGGCCCCCGCAGCTCGGGTGCTACGGCATCCAGCGCATCCACCGGCTGCCCGACGTGGTGATCCTCGCCGGTGCTGGGGTCGGGGCGGCAGCCTCAACTACGCGAACACCCTCTATGTGCCGCCGCGCCCGTTCTTCGAGGACCGGCAATGGGCGCACATCACCGACTGGGAGGCTGAGCTCACACCGCACTTTGAGACCGCGTCCCGGATGCTCGGCGTCGTGACGAACACCTGTGACGGTCCGGTCGAACGGATCATGGAGCAGGTCGCCGATGACCTCGGTGTGCGCGAGACGTTCCAGCACACGCCCGTTGGCGTCTACTTCGGGACGCCGGGAGAGACCGTCGACGACCCGTACTTCGACGGCGCCGGGCCGCGGCGCACCGGCTGCACCCTCTGCGGGAACTGCATGGTCGGCTGCCGGGTCGGTGCCAAGAACACCCTCGTCAAGAACTACCTCGCCCTGGCCGAGCGACTCGGAGTCGTCATCACCCCGATGCGCACGGTGACCCGGCTGGGAGTGCTGCCGGGGACCAGCGGTGAGCACACGGCATACCGGGTGCTCCACGAACAGACCGGACCGGGGACCGGGATCGACCCGCAGGTCATCACCGCCCGCCAGGTCGTTGTCGCCGCAGGGACCTGGGGCACCCAGCTGCTGCTGCACACCATGAAGGGCGAAGGCGAACTGCCGGGGATCTCGGACCGCCTGGGGCATCTCACCCGGACCAATTCCGAGGCCATCCTGGGCGCGATGACCGACGAAGCCCCGAGGACGTCGATCTCACCGCGGGCATCGCCATCACGACGAGCTTCCACCCCGACGCCGACACCCATGTCGAGAACGTCCGCTACGGCCGCGGCTCCAACGCCATGGGCCTACTCCCACCCTCATGGTCCCGGGGACACCGGGCGTCGTCGGCCGGTGGAGTTCCTCGCGCAGTTGCGGCGTGATCCCGACCTGGCCTGCAAGCTTCCCGATGACCCGCCGGTGGAGTGAGCGGATCGTCATCGGGCTCGTCATGCAGAGCCGGGACAACTCATTACGGGTCTGGGCCCGCCGGGGCCGCCGGGGTCGCTGGCGGCTCACCTCCGAACAGGGCCACGGCGAGCCGAACCCGACCTACATTGCTGCCGGACACGAATCCATGCGCGCCCTCGCGCTCCGGCTGGCCGAGGCGACGGGCCGGTATGCCGCCGCCGGTGGGGCCTGGCCGGAGGTGTTCGACGTCCCGATGTCCGCGCACTTCCTCGGCGGCGCGCCCATCTCCGACAGCCCGAAGACCGGGGTCATCGACCAGTACCACCGGCTCTGGGGCTACCCCGGCATCTCGGTGGTCGACGGTGCCGCGATTTCGGCCAACCTCGGCGTCAACCCGTCGCTGACGATCACCGCGCAGGCGGAACGGGCGATGTCCTACTGGCCGCGCCGCGGCGAGCCCGACCCGCGACCAGCCCAGCAATAGCCGGGCTAGCCGGTCACCCGCTTCCACGCCTCGTCGTAGAGCTTCTCGGCATCGCCCAGATCCTCGATGAACGCGAGCTTGCTCTGCAGAGCATCGGGCGGATAGATCGCCGGATCCTCCAGGACCGCAGGCGGCACGAATTTGCGCGCGGCCTGGTTTCCGGTGGCAACCAGGTTGTGTTGGGCGTTGGCCGCGGACACCTTGGGGTCGAGGTAGAAGGCAATGAACCGGTTGGCGCCGGCGGGATTCGGTGCCGACCGCGGAATGCAGAGCAGATCAACCCAGCGGGTGCCGCCGGCCTCAGGGACGACAAAGGCGATCTTCGGGTTGCGCTTGCGCGCCTGGAGCACGTCGGTGTTGTAGCCCTGGACCGCTACGAGCTTGCCGTCTGCGAGATCGTCGAGATAGGTGGCCGAATTGAGCGAGGAGTTGACGAGCATCTCCTTGAGCCGAGCCTCAGCGGCGGTGATCTCCGCCGCGTTCGTGGAGTTCACCGAGGTGCCGGAACTGAGGTGGGCCAGGGCGAAGGCCTCGCGGGTTTCCTTGAGGATCGACATCTTGCCCTTGTGCGCTGCGTCGAGGAAAACCTCCCAGGTGGGGGGCGTCGGGAACACCGTGGTGTCGTAGCCGATGCCGGTCGTCCCGTACGCCCACGGGATCGCGTAGCGGTTGCCCGGGTCCTCCGGGAGGGCACGGAAGGTCGGGAGCAAGTTGGCAAGGAGTGCCTCGGTGACGACGCTGGTGTCCAGCGCCTGCAAGAAGTCGCCGGCACGCAGGCGGCGGAAGAGGTTGGTGGACGGCACGATGAGATCGAAGCTCGTGGACTTGCGTCCGCCCTTGCGGGTGGCTTCGGCGGCCGTCAACCGCGAGGCGAGGGCGTCATTGCTGTCGTAGGTCTCGTAGCCGACGGCGAGCCCGGTGGCCGTCGTGAAGTCCTTGAGCAGCGTGGGGTCGACGTAGTCCTGCCAGTTGAGGAAACTCACCCGCGTGGCATCAACGTTGGTCTCGCCGCACCCGGCCAGCGCCAAGGCGCCGAGCCCGCCCATGCCGGCCAGCACCGACCTGCGGGCGATCGCCTCCGAGATGCGTGGTCTCGTCATCACGGCACCACCAGGACCGGCACGTCCGAATGGCGGGTGACCTTTTCGCAGACCCCGCCTTGCAGGAGGTCGAGGAACCGGTCCCGGGTGCCCGCAACTCCGCCGAGTTCCGCGGTGAGCCCCTGCCGGCCGATGACGATCAGGCCGCAGCCCTCCTCGGCGGCGGTCTCGATGATGCCTCGGGCGATCTCGCCCTTGAGGACGATCCCCCGGGCGGTAGTGCCCGCAGCCTGGAGCGCCTCGACACCCTCCTGGGCGAGCTCCGTCGCTTCGGTGAGGTGATCGTCGCGAATGGCCTCCACGTAGGCCGCACCCCTGCCCCGCATGGTCAGGGGCTGGGTGTATCCAACGAGCACGATGACCTCGGCGTCGGTACCGAGCGAGACCAGTCGGGCCCAGCCAAGGGCGCGCTCTGCGTTCAACGAACCGTCGAAGGGGACGAGGATCCGCTCCGGCAGGACCGGGATCGGGATGCTGACGGGCTCGTGCCAATGGGCGGGGCGGTCTGTGGGCGTCATCCGATCAGCTCTCCGGTCTCGAAGTTGACTCTCTTGTCCACGCCCCGGCGTGCCTTCATCGGCCGCAAGAGCACATATGCGAGCACTCCCGACAGCAGACCGGCGAGGGCGTATCCGACACCCGCGAGGAAACCGGACTCCTGGACGGTGAACCACACGGCGATGGAGATCACCGTCGCCGGCAGGGCGATGAGCAGGTAGGGGATCCAATCCGGCCCGGGGACGCGGAACGGCCGTGGCAACTCGGGGTGCCGCCGCCGCATGATGATCAGAGTGAGGAACTCGAGCATGATCACGCACCCACCGACGAGCACCGAGAGGGCCGCTAGCTGTTCGAAGGGCAGCAAGGTGACCAGCGAACAGATGATGCCCGCAATGATGATCGAGCGGACCGGGGTGTCGCGCGTCGGGTGCTGCCACGCAAGGCCCCGAGGGAGGTAGCCGTCCGAGGCGAGGGCGAAGGGGATGCGCGAATAGCTCAGCAGCCACGCGGAGAACAGCCCGACCGCGGAGACGACCGCACCGATAGACATGACGACCGCGAGCCAACCGCCGCCGACTCCCTCGGCGACCACCGTGAACGCCCCGGCCGTCCACTCGACGTCCGAGGTGCCGACGACCCCAAGGGCGATCACGGTCGGGATGAGGTAGATCGCGGTGATCATCGGGATGCTGATCGCGAGTGCCTTGGGGTAGTTCTTCCGCGGGTTGTCGATGTCACCTGCGACGGTCGACAGCCCGTCCCAGCCGGCGTAGTTCCACATGATGACAAAGAGGCCCGCACCGAAGGCCGCCGCGGGCGTGATGCCCTCGACCGTGAAGGGGGAGATGGGGTTGAAGTCCATCTTGAACACGCCGATGAGGACGATCAGAAGGAAGGGCAGGAGCACGATGACGAGGAAGATCTTCGATGAGTCCCCGACGATGTTCGACCCGAGCATGTTGAGCCCGGCCAGGAGCCAGATGAAGATGACCCCGACGATCCACTTCAGGGGCACATCCAGGGGGCCCACGGCATACGTCGTCTCTTGGAGTGCGGGGAAGAAGTAGGACATGAACTCCACGAAGAGGACGGGGTAGATCGCGAGGTCGAACCAACTGGCGACCCAGGCCCACCATCCGGCCTGGAAGCCCCAGAACGGTCCGAGTCCTTCCTTGACCCATTGGTAGTAGCCGCCGGAGACCGGCATCATCGTGGCGAGCTCGGCCACCATGAGGGCGATGGGCAGGCTGTAGATGATCGGGGTGATGATGATCAGGAGCACCGCCATTCCGGCACCGGATGATCCGACGACATCCTCGAGCCCATAGGGGCCACCCGAGACGGAGAAGAAGATGATCCCGATGATCGCGCCGAGGCCAAGCTTCCGTGTCGCGGTGCGGACCTGGACCTGCACTGCACTCGCCGTGCTCGACATATAGGTCCCCTTCAGTCCCTGCATCGATGTTCCGGGCACGGTAGCAGCGCTCGGATGCCTGGGTCTATGGCCGGGGCGGGCATTCTTGGCTCGCGCTCTGGCCCCTCGCGCGGGCCTACTCGTCGCGCCAGGAGCGCCACAGCGCGGCATAGGACTTGCCCACCGCGAGCAGCTCGGCGTGCGAACCGAGCTCGCTGACTCGACCGTCCTCGACCACGCAGACCCGGTCGGCGTCATGTGCGGTGTGCAGCCGGTGCGCGATGGCGACCACGGTCCGGCCACTCATGACCGCGGCGAGGGACCGTTCGAGGTGCCGAGCCGCCCGCGGGTCGAGCAGCGAGGTGGCCTCGTCCAGGACGAGGGTGTGCGGGTCGGCGAGAACCAGCCGGGCCAGCGCGACCTGTTGCGCCTGCGGCTCGGTCAAGGCGTGCCCACCCGAGCCCACGGCCGTGGCCAGCGCCTTGGGGAGGGCCGCGGCCCACTCCTGCGCGTCCACGGCACGCAGTGCCGCCCACAGCTCATCCTCGGCCGCCTCCGGTCGGGCCAGTGCCAGGTTGTCGGCCAGCGATCCCACAAAGAGGTGATGTTCCTGGGTCACCAGCGCCACCTCGCCGCGCAGGACCGGTAGGTCCAAGTCGACGAGACGCACGCCGCCGCAGCTCACCCGGCCCTCCCGGGGGCCGTCGATACCGGCCATGAGCCGGCCGAGGGTCGATTTCCCGGCGCCGCTCGGCCCGACGATGGTGAGTCTCTCGCCGGGCCGTGGCGCCAGGGTGATCCCGTGCAGCACGTCCCGACCCTCGCGGTAGCCGTAGCGCACGTCCTGCACCACGATGTCATCCCCTGCGGGCAGCTCCCCGCTCGGGGTCCGGTCCCGGGGAACCTCGGCGACGCCAAGGATCCTGCTCGCCGAGGTCGCCGCGAACTGAAGCTCGTCAAGCCAACCCAGGAGCTCCCCGAGCGGGTCGAGCAGCTGCTGGACATAGAGGACGACCGCGGTGAGTGCCGCCACCGACAGCTGCCCGTCCCAGGTGAGGTAACCGCCCCAGAGGACAACGAGGGCGACCGGAGTGAAGAACCCCAGTTCGAGCCACGGGAACCACGCCAGCCGCAGCCGCAGCGTGTACCGCTCGGCCTGACGGCAGTCATCCAGGGTCGCCAGGAACCGGCGCCCGCGGTGCTCCTGGAGCCCAAGGGCGGCCATCGTCGCGGCGCCCTCGGCGGTCTCGGCGGCGCAGCCGTTGAGGTCGGCGTAGGCCGCATGCTCCCAGAGGTAGCCCCCACCGGCCCGGCTCAGATAACGCCGCGTCGGCCACCACCACACCAGTGGCGCGGCAAGGATCGCCAGGGCGGCCAGCGGGGCGGTGAGGAAGGCGGCGGCAGCGCCGACGACGATCGAGACGAGCGCGACGATGAGGCTCGGCAGACCCTCGCGGATTACCCGGGCCACCGCGTCGACGTCGTTCGTGGTGCGGGCCAGCAGGTCACCGGTCCCGGCTCGTTCGACCACCGAGAGCGGGAGTGCGACCGAACGTTCCATGAACTCGCCGCGCAAGGCGGCAAAGAGGCGCTCGGCGAGCACCAGGGCCGCCCGGCGGGCCACCCAGGTGAGCGCGCTTTGGGCCAGCAGGCCGATCCCGAGCGCGAGCACGAGAGTGGTGATCCGGTCGGTCGAGGGCCGGCCGCTGGCGACCTCGCCGACGACCTGTCCGATGACGAACGGGCCGACGAGGCTGGCCGCTGCGGCGAGCGCCTGCCACAGCGCGACGCCGAGGAAACCCCGTCGCTCGGTACGCCACATTCGGGTGACCTCGCGCAGCACGGTCGCGCGGCCGGCGACGGGCAGGGTGCGGTGCGCGTGGTCGGTGCGCAACGTGGGTGGCTTCATCACGGCTCCTCCCCGCGGAGCACGATTTCCCGGTATGCCGTGACCTGGCTCAGCAGGTCGTGGTGGCGCCCGCGGGCGGCCACCTGGCCATCGGCGACGAGCAGAACCTCGTCGCAGGCGTCGAGCAGCAACGGGCTCGCCGTGACGACGATGGTGCGCTGTCCGCGCCGATGCTCAGCCAACCGGGCCGCGATCCGAGCCTCGGTGTGCGCGTCGACAGCGCTCGTCGGCTCGATGAGGACGAGGAGTTCCGGCGCCCGGACCAGGGCTCGGGCCAACGCAATACGCTGCCGCTGCCCACCACTCAAGGTGCGTCCTCGCTCGACAAGGTCCCCGCCGAGTCCGCCGTCGACGGCCAGGAGGACGTCCTCGGCGTCGGCAACGACGAGGACCTCGTCGAGCCGGGCGAGCACGTCGGGATCGTCGAGCTCGAGTCCGGCGAGGAGTTCCTCCCGCAGCGGCCCACTGAACATATGCGGGGTCGGTTCGGAGACGAGCACCTGATCGCCGGCAAGCCCGCGCACCAGTTCGGCGGACTCTTCCGGGTCGGCGCTGACCACCCCGGTCAGCGTCCCCATGGCCGTCCGCACCACACTCGCGGCCGCCGGCCCCGCCTCCGGTCCCAGGTCAGGGGCCGACTCACTCGCAGCGCCGGGGTCGGCGGCGAGGATGCGCACAACGCGGCGAGCCGCGACCCTGGCCCGCACCATGCTCTCGGTGAACTCCACAACGGTTCGCAGAGGAGTGGTGAGGAAGGCCGTGTATCCGTAGAACGCGACGAGTTGCCCAGGGCTGATCTCGCCGCGAACGACGAGCCGAGAGCCGACGGCCGTGACGACGAGCACGAAGATGCCTGGGAGGAGCACCTGAGCGGCGTCCAGGGTCGCCTGCAGGCCGGCGATCCTCACTCCGGCGACCCGCACGCGCTCGGACTGCACGGCATACCGGCGGAGGAAGGTCTCCTCGCCGCCGATCCCGCGCAGCACCCGCAGCCCGGCAACGGTGTCCGCGGCGAGCGCGGCGAGCGCGCCGGCTTCCTGGCGCTGGGCCTCTTGGCGGCGTTGCAGAGGCTGCATGACCAGGCTCAGCGAGAGCACGAGCAGCGGTCCACCGATGAGCATGATGAGCCCGAGGAGCACCGATCCTTTGAGCAGGATGACGGCGACCACGACGAAGCTCACCAGGGACCCGGTCACCCGGGCGAAAACGTCGAAGGCGCCGCCGAGGCGGCCGAAGTCGGTCGAGAACGAGGTGATGATCTCGCCGACCGGCAGCTCCCGGGTGAGGCGTGGCCCGGCCCGGCGCAGCGCCCGGTCGGCGAGTACGGCCCCGCGGAACGTGGCGAGAAGCCAGTTCGTCACGGCGGCGAGGTGTCGGCCGTTGCCGGTCACCGCCGAGAAGATCCCGAGCCCGAGGACAGCGCCCGCCCAAAGCAGCAGCTGGCCCAGGTCACGGGCGACCACTCCGCGGTCGATGGCGGCGCCGATGGCCGCTGGAACGAGCGCGATCGGCAGCATCCACGCGGTGCCCATGACGGCGCCGGCAGCGAGCGAGCGCCACTGCCGCCGCGCCAGCCAGAGCAAGAAGGCGTCCACCGTTGTCGGCGGGCGGGTGTCCTCGGGCAGTGAAAGGGCCCACCGGGGCCAGCCCGGCGTGAGCGTGGTGGTGGGATCGGGAGTGGGGGAGGACGGCATACTTGCTCCACCGTATGCGGTGCCCGGCGCGATGAGCCACCGGATTTCCGGCCTACGCTGAGGGGGTGCTCCGGACGGCCTTCACCCCGAAATGGCTCGGGATGCTTGTCGTTGTCGTCCTCGTCGCTCTCGCCTTCATCCGGCTTGGCATGTGGCAGCTCGGCATCGCCCAAGGCGAGGCCGAACGGGAGGCCATCGAGCGTGCCCGCGCCACCGCCGTCGTCGACGTCACCTCGCTGCTCCGCCCGGCGACCCCGTTCCCGAACTCCGCGGTGTCGGCGCGGGTGAGTGCGGTCGGCGAGTACGCCGAGGGCCAGTTCCTCGTTCCGAACCGGCGCCTCGGGGAGCAGAAGGGGTATTGGCTGGTCACCCCGTTCGTCGTCGCCTCAAGCGGGGTCCGGCTGCCCGTGCTGCGCGGATTCACCACGAAGGCCGATGCCCTCGACACGCCGCCACCGACGGGTCGGCGCACCCTCGTCGGAGGGCTTTCGCCGAGTGAGCCGCCGGTCTCGGACGCCCGGCCCCTTCCGAGTGGTCAACTCGCGTCCATCGATGCCTCGGTGCTGGTCAACCTCTGGCCGGGCGAGACGTACAGCGCCTTCGTGTTCCTCGACATCGAGGACCCGGAGGCTCCGGTCGACCGGGCGCTCACCCGGCTGCCCACCCCGCTCGGCGACACCGAGCTGCAGCTGCGCAACGCGGCATACGCCCTGCAATGGTGGGTGTTCGCTGGCTTCGCGCTGTGGCTGTGGTGGCGGATGGTCCGCGATGCCCATCGCAGGAGTGAGAATGGGTCGCGTGAGCCAGTTGACCCCACGCCCGAGCATTGACCCCGGCAAGACCGCCTCGGCGCTCTCGTTCTTCAAGATCAGCGCGATCATCGCGGGTTTGGCGATGTTCGTTCTCATCGCCGAGATGGTCCTCAAGTACGGTTTCGACAACCCGGTCCTCACCTGGTGGAGCCCGGTCCACGGGGTGATCTTCATGGGCCTGGTCGCGGCCACGTTTAACCTCGGCTTCAAGGTGGGCTGGGAGCTGCCCAAGATGATCGGGATCGTGCTGGCCTCGTGCATCCCGTTCGTCGCCTTCATCATCGAGCGACGCACGGCCGCGGAGGTCGAGCCGCTCATCACCGCCGCCCGTCAGTAGGCTCGGGCCGTGACCGCCACCTCTGGGGACCGTCTCGTCGATCGTCCCGTCCTCGTCGTCGACTTCGGCGCCCAGTACGCCCAGCTCATCGCGCGCCGCGTGCGCGAGGCCCAGTGCTTCTCCGAGGTCGTCCCGCACTCCATGCCGGTCGAGGAGTTGCTTGCCAAGGACCCGGCGGCGATCATCCTCAGCGGTGGGCCCTCGTCGGTGTACCAGGAGGGTGCGCCAACGCTCGATCCTGCCCTGCTGCACGCCGGGGTGCCGGTCTTCGGGATGTGCTACGGGTTCCAGGCGATGGCGCAGGCACTCGGGGGCACCGTCGCCCGGACCGGGCTCTCGGAGTTCGGCTCGACGCCGGTGGCGATCTGCGACACCACCTCGACGCTCTTCCACGACCAGCCCGCCGATCAGTCGGTGTGGATGAGCCACGGGGATGCGGTCACGGCCGCCCCGACCGGCATGAGGGTCACCGCGTCGAGTTCCGGCGCGGAAGTGGCCGCCTTCGAGGACGACGCACGGCGACTGTATGGCGTGCAGTGGCACCCCGAAGTGGTCCACTCCACGCATGGCCAGCGGGTGATCGAGAACTTTTTGCGGGTGGGGGCGGGGCTGGCTTCGCACTGGACCCCGGCCAATGTCGTGGAGTCCCTCATCGACGAGGTCCGGGCGCAGGTCGGGACCTCACGGGTCATCTGTGGGCTCTCCGGTGGGGTCGACTCCTCGGTGGCCGCTGCCCTGGTCCAGCGGGCCGTGGGTCGGCAACTGACCTGCGTCTTCGTCGACCACGGGCTGCTGCGGGCCGGGGAGGCCACCCAGGTCGAGGAGGACTTCGTCGCGGCGACCGGGGTGGACCTCGTCGTCGTGGACGCTCGCGAGCGTTTCCTTTCCGCCCTGTCCGGCGTGGTCGACCCGGAGGAGAAGCGCAAGATCATCGGCCGGGAGTTCATCAGGGTCTTCGAGCAGGCCGCCCGCGACATCGTCGGGGCGCACGCTGTCAGAGACGACCATCCCGTCGAGTTCCTCGTCCAGGGCACCCTCTATCCCGATGTCGTGGAGTCCGGCGGGGGATCGGGCACGGCGAACATCAAGTCCCACCACAATGTCGGCGGCCTCCCCGAGGACCTTCAGTTCACCCTGGTGGAGCCCCTGCGGCTGCTCTTCAAGGATGAGGTCCGGCAGATCGGTCTCGAACTTGGCGTGCCCGAGGTCATCGTCTGGCGGCAGCCCTTCCCGGGGCCGGGACTCGGCATCCGCATCGTTGGCGAAGTGACCGGTGAGCGCCTCGACATACTCCGCGCCGCCGACCTCATCGCCCGCGAGGAACTCACCGCGGCCGGCCTCGACCGGGACATCTGGCAGTGCCCGGTGGTCCTGCTCGCCGACGTCCGCTCGGTCGGGGTCCAGGGCGACGGCCGCACGTACGGGCACCCCATCGTGCTGCGCCCGGTGTCCTCCGAGGACGCCATGACCGCCGACTGGACTCGGCTGCCGTATGACGTCCTGGCAAAGATCTCGACCCGGATCACCAACGAGGTTCGCGAGGTTAACCGGGTCGTCCTCGACGTGACGAGCAAGCCCCCCGGCACCATCGAGTGGGAGTAGCCCTCCCGCCCATGGCCTCCATCTCCCTGACCTAACCTCTGCTAGCAGACCTTGGTTTCAGAACCGCATGATGCATCGTGTGGCTCTGAAACGAACCTCTGCTAGCAGAGGTTAGGGGAGGACGGCGCAGGGTCGGGGCGCCCGTACTAGGGTGAACGGGTGCTGAGGACGACCGCCGCAGTCATCGCCGGCAAGACGGCCCGGCTCGCGGCACGGGTCAAGGGCGGCGGCGGATCGGCCTTCCCCGGCCTCGTTGCCGAACGCATCGACCCCCGGTTCCTTGAGCACGCCCTGGCTACAGTCCGGGACGGGATCGTCGTGGTCTCCGGCACCAACGGCAAGACGACGACGACGAAGATGCTCGTCGCCATCCTTCGGGCGCACGGGCGCAGGGTCCTCACCAACCCCACCGGCAGCAACTTCACCCGCGGGGTCATCTCCTCGATGCTCAAGGACCTGCCGCTCAGCGGGAAGGCCACCGCCGACCTCGCCGTCCTCGAACTCGACGAGGCCCATGCGCTCAAGTTCGCCGAGGTCGTCACCCCCACCCACGCCCTGCTGCTCAATGTCGCCCGTGACCAGCTCGACCGGTTCGCCGAGATCGACCACACCGCCGACTTGCTCGCCCGGCTCGCCGCCCAGGTGAGCGCCGGGGTCGTACTCAACCTCGACGACCCCTTCATTGCCCGGGCCCAGGCCCGGCTCCGCCCAGGGGTGCGCACCCGTTGGTTCGGGGTCGACTCCTCCATCGCCCACCGGCTCCCCGAGGTGCTCGAACAGGATGTGCGGTTCGCCGAGGACTGGCAACCGCCCATTCCGGGAAGCGACGACGGCCTGCTCGCACCCCTGGACGAACGCTCCTTCACCATCCTGCGCGGCGGTGAGGCCGGCGGTGAGGCCGGCGGTGAGGCCGGCGGCGAGGCCACGGCATACATCGGCCCGGTGACCCTCACACAGCGCGGGCTGGCGGCGATGATCAACGCGACCGCGGCGACCACCATGGCCCGCGAGCTGCTCGGGCCCGCCTTCGACCCGGCGACCACCGTCCGGGCGCTCCAAGCGGTGAGCCCGCCGTTCGGCCGGGGCGAGGTCATCGACATCGACGGCCGGCCGGTCGAGCTCGTCCTGGTCAAGAACCCCGCGGGCTTCACCGTGGCCCTGGGCACCTACGGCTCGACCCCGGTGGCGACGATGATCGCGATCAACGACAACGACGCCGACGGCCGCGACGTCTCCTGGCTGTACGACGTGAGCTTCGCGAGCCTGCGGGAACGCGGAGTGGCGATGACGAGTGGGGTACGGGCCTACGACATGGCCCTGCGGCTCGACTATGACGACGTTGCGGTGGCCGCCGTCGAGCCGGAACTCATCCTCGCCCTCGACGCCTTCCTCGCGGCCCATCCGGACGAACCGGCCCGGATCTTCTGCACCTACACGGCGATGATGGCGCTGCGCCGCACCCTCGCCGAACGCCACGACCTGCCGGAGTTCGGCGAGGAGGGAGCGGCGTGAACGAGCCGGCGAGCAAGGGCAGCGTGACCCTGGTTCACCTCTACCCGCGCGAGATGAGCATCTACGGCGACCTCGGCAACACTCGCTGCCTGGCCACCCGCCTGCGACGACACGGATACACCCCCAACGTCGTCGAGCACCACCCCGGCGGGGACCTGCCCGCGCAGGTGCACCTTGTCGTCGGTGGCGGCGGCCAGGACTCCGGCCAGGCGAGGGTCGAGGCCGACCTCGCCCGGATCGGAGCGCAGCTGGTCCACGCAGCCGCCGACGGCGTCCCGATGCTCATGATCTGCGGGATGTACCAGCTCTTCGGCAACGCCTTCATCACCGCCGACGGCACCCGGCTACCCGGCCTGGGCATCCTCGACGTCACCACGCAAGGCAACCCGACCCGGATGATCGGCCCGGTGGTCCTCGACACGGCATACGGGCCGGTCGTCGGTTACGAGAACCACAGCGGCGCGACCACCCTCGGCCCCGGGCAGGAGCCCTTCGGTCGAGTCCTGGCCGGTCACGGCAACAACGGCGGTGATGGCACCGAGGGCGCCCGCACCGGCAACGTCATCGGGTCCTACCTGCACGGGCCGATCCTCCCGGCCAACCCGAGCCTCGCGGACGCCCTCATCGCGTATGCCGTGGAGCGCGCCACCGGGCGCGCCTTCGAGCCCGAACCGTTGGACGACTCGCTTGCCGACGAAGCCCGGGGTCGGCAGGTCCGCCGCCTCACCTCGACACGGCCGGGCCGCTAGCCGGCGGACGCGGCCTGGGGTTCCTCCTCGACCTGCTCGGACTTGGGCGAGGCCGACCACAGCACCCAGCCGAGGGCGCCGAGGGGGACCTCCATGATGTGGGTGAAGATCGAGAACAGGACGACCCCGGCGGTCGCGGCCGCCGGCGGTGCCCCCCAGGCGACGAGCGTGGCCGCGCTTGCCGTCTCGGTCACCCCCAGCCCGCCCGGGGTCACCCCCACCGCGGTGAGCAGCCGACCGATCGCGAACGCAGCGAAGAGCATGCCGAGCGGCAGCGCGACCCCGGTGCCGCGCAGGATGAGCACGAAGAGCACGAAGTAGAAGCCGAAAAACCCGATCATGCCGAGGGTCATCCGGAGCCAGCCGTAGCGGACGATGTCGTTGGTCCGCTGCCGCATGTCGTGGACGAGTTCCTCGATCCGGCCGGCGTGGGCGCGGCGGTTCCGGAACAGGCCTAGGGCACGGTCGACCAGCCGACCCATGGTGAGCGAGACCCGCTCGCTGGCGAGCATGGCGATGAAGAGCACGAGGATGCCCAGACCGGAGATGAGCCCGGCGATGGCGGCGTCGGCGAGGGCCGAGGGCAGGTTGCGGTTGCCCCACCACAAGGCGAGGATCGCGATGACCGGCAGGGCGATCCGGGCGAGCAGGTTCCACACTCCGGTGACGATGGCCGCCGTGGAGGTCGCGCGCTGGGAGAAGCCCCACGAGCGCAAGATCGCATAGGTGGCGCCCAGACCCACCGCGCCCCCGGCCGGGAGCAGGTTGGAGACCGAGGACCCGCAGAGGTTGACGATGAGCGCCTTGCCGTGGCTCAGCCCGCGCAGTGCCCCGGTGAAGGTGAAGGTGTAGGCATAGAGGCCGAGGAGCATAAGGCCCTGATAGAGCACGATGTTCGTCCAGGTCACCGTGCGCACGATGGCCCAGATCTCCCCCCAACTCGTCTTCGCGAAGTGCGGCAGCCCCCAGATGAGCAGTGCGGCCGCGAGCGCAAGGCCGATAACGACCTGCAAGACCTTCTTGACCGTCATGGCAAACCCTCGAAGATGTCAGTGGAGACCGCCCCGCCCGGAGCTGCCGCCGGGTCGCGGAACCATTCTCGCCCGAAGACCAGCGCAAAAAGCGGCCGGGGTATCCGCAGGAAGGCCGCGAGCGTACGGTCCCCTCCGTCTGCGGTGGCCTGGCTGGCGTGTGCGCGCATCGAGGCACGCTTGGCGTCCACTGCACCGCGGACCGAGATTCGATGGGTGATCTCGGCGCGGGCACTATAGGCCCGCTCGAACGACGTCGGGTCAAACTCCGGTGGGAACCGGTACACCCGAGACACCCAGCGGATGGCGCGGGTCAGCGTGTCCCTGGGGATGGTCGCCTCAAGTACGCGCGCGGTTCCGGCGATCTCGGCGGCGCGGGCCCCGACCTCGTGGACGCGGACGTGGTCGCGGTGCCCATAACCCCCGTTGCGGTCGTAGGAGAGCAGAACATCGGCGCGTTCGGTGCGCAGGATGGCCGCGAGCCGCTCGGCCGCCTCCTCCAGCGGGGCCCGGACGAAGCGGACCGCGCCCGGCGGGTCGGGCAGCAGGATCTCACCGGACCCGGAGTCGGCGTAGCCGAGCCACTCGACCCGCGCGACGCCGAGGGCCTCGGCGCTCTCCCGGGCCTCGGTGAGCCGGGTCTCCCCGAGATCCCCGGCCAGGTAGGTCGAGGCGGCCAGCCCCAGCCCTCCGTCGGTGGCGAGCACGAGCACGACCCGGTGCCCGGCCGCCGACAGCGTCGCCATGGTCCCCGACGTCAGCAGGGCTTCGTCATCCGGGTGGGCATGGAAGGCCACGACGGTACGGGAGGTCGGCGACGGGGAGGGGGAGGGCATCACGAACCAGTGTGACTCATGGGCCGGACTCGATCCGGGACGTGGCAGGCTTGGGCGGGTGAAGGTGGCCATGCTCTCGGATTGCTACCCGCCGCGGCTCGGTGGCATCGAGACCCAGGTCCATGACCTCGCCCATGCCCTGGTCGCGGCCGGCCACGAGGTGGAGGTCTTCACGGCGACCACGGGAAGCCAGGGGCAACGCTTCGGAACCCAGGTTGACGAGGGTGGGGTGGTCGTCCACCGTTTCGCCATTCCGTTGCCCGGTGGCATCCCGGTCAACCCGTTCGCTCCGACAGAGATCGGTCGCCGGCTGACGGCCGGGAGGTTCGACGTCGCCCACGGACACATGGGGATCGTCAGCCCGTTTGCGACCAGCCTGGTTCCGCTGGCGCAGCGGCTCGGGCTGCCGACCGCGGTGACCTGGCACTGTGTCATCGACCGCAGTGCGCCCTGGCTGCGCCTGGTGGGCCGGGCTCGCCGCTGGGCGGAGCGAGGCGCAGCCCTGAGCGCGGTGTCCCGGATGGCGGCGGACCGCGTCGAGGCCGTGTGCGGGGCTCCGGTGAGCGTCCTCGGCAACGGGATTGATGCCACCTGGTGGCGCCGACCGGGGAAGGCCGCGCCAGGGCAGGGCACACCCGAGCAGGCCGTCCGGGTGGTCTCGGCCATCCGGTTGGCCCGTCGCAAGCGCCCCTTGGCGACCCTTGAGGTGCTTGCGCGGGCGCGCGAACTTCTCGACCCCGAGGTGGCCTTCACGGCCACCGTGTTCGGCGACGGTCCCCAGCGTCCGCACCTCGAGCGGCGGGTGGGACAGAGTATGCCGTGGGTGCGGCTCGCCGGCCGGGTGAGTCGAGAGGAGTTGCGAACGGCCTACTGGGAGAGCGATATCTATCTCTCGACAGCCCGGCTGGAGTCGTTCGGCATCGCCGCGCTCGAGGCTCGTGCGGCCGGCCTCATCGTGCTGGCCCGGGGTGGGACCGGGGTCGAGGACTTCATCGCCGATGGCCGAGATGGGTTCTTCGGGGACTCCGACGAAGCCCTCGCGGCGCGCCTGGCGCGGCTGGTCTCGGACGGCGCTGCGCGCACTGGCATACAGGCTCACCTCGCCGCCACGGCGGTGCCCAACGCCTGGCCCGACATGGTGCTGGCCACGGTTGCCGAGTACTCCCGGGCCGGCGCGGGATGACCTCCGCGGACTACCCGGAGGTGACCCTGGAGTTGCGCCATCGAGGCCGTGTGGTGGCCACCGTGCACCTCGCTCACGGGCAAAGCCCGGAGGCCCTCATCGCCAGCCTGGGCTGGCGGCGAATCGGCGTACACGCGGAGGGCACCGCCCCCCGGCTGCATCTGGTGTATCGGGTCGAACCAGCATCTCCCGTTCCCGAGGTTCGGACCACCGTGGGGCCGGGTCTGCTGCCTGGGGAACCACCCCCGCCGCGGCAACGCCGGCTCGCCGCGTATGCCGTCATCGTGCACGGCGGGGCCGTCCTGCTCACCGAACTGTCCGAGCAGACCCAGGTCCCGGGATCGTGGACCTTGCCCGGTGGGGGAGTTGACCCGGGCGAGACCCCCGCGCAGGCCGTCCTGCGGGAGACGTTCGAGGAGACCGGCCAGGTGGTCACGGACGTCCACCTCGAACTCGTCACCGCCATGCACTGGCTCGGTCGTGGCCGGCACGTTGCCGAGGACTACCACGCGGTGCGGTTTATCCATCGCGCACGGTGTGCCGACCCGACCGAGCCGGTCGTTCACGACGTCGGGGGGTCGACGTCGTCCGCGCGCTGGGTGCCGATCGCGGAGTTGCCTGTGATGACGTTGGTGTCGACAGCGGAGGCGGCGCTCGCCGCGACCGGCGTCTGGTCGGCGTAGTCGGGCCGCGCTGGCGGTGAGGGGGGTGCGGGCGGTGCGGGCGCCGGGATCGGCGAGGGCTCACCGCGGCGTCGGCTGAGGACCATGCCGAGTCCGCCGAGGACGAGGATCCCAAGCCCGGTCGCGGCGATCGCGACCGGACCGGCGACATCCCAGTCGATCCGCAGGTCGGTGAGGAAGCTCAGCGTGGTCAGGGCGGCGACGACGAGCCCGAGAGTGCCCAGGGAGATGGCCATGGGCGCCGGTCCGGTCTTGTGCGGGACCTGGACGGCATACACGGTGGACAGATCAGTGGTGGGCTGGCTCATGACGAGGTTCCTGACTGCTCGATGATGATCTCGCCCAAGCGGACGACGACGTCCACAATGACGTCCGGGGAGTCGCCGACGGTCGTCGACGACGAGCCGTTCTCGACCGTGGAGCCGTTCGGCATGACGATCTGGCCGAGATCGGTCTCGCTGTCGACCCGGACGTCGAGGCCGTCGGGGATGATGATCCGCACGGAAGCGGCGCCAGCACGGACCTTGATCCGCTGCGGTGGGTTCGTCGCGCGGGGCGTCCGCGGCAGGGCGGTGAGGTCGAGGGTGGCCTCGCCGACCCCGAGGGAGTAGCTGAGGTCTCCCGTGGTCGTCGGTACCCAGTCGCGGCTGCCGGCCCCGCCGCGGGCCTCGGTGGCGGAGATGCCAACGGCGGCGATGGGGGTGATGACCAGGAGGGCGGCGACGAGGAAGCCGGTGAAGCCGGCCGCCAGCCCGCGAAAGCCGAGGACGAGGGCAATGAGCGAGGTCACCACGAGGGCGGCTACGGCCCCGACCAGCCCGGCGGGCATGGCGGTGTCCGTCGCTTGCGCGATGAGGACCCCGAGTCCGAAGGCGATGACGGCGGCGCCCAGGGACATCAGGCCGATGAATCCGCTGGGACGGCGGCGCCGGGGCCGCGGGGTCGGCGGTGGCCAGGGCGGGCCCGGAGCCACCGGGGGAGTGGGGGGAGTGGGGGGCGTGGGCCGTTGCGTGATCGTGGCGGAGTGCGCGTCGGTGGACATGGGCTCGGCTCCAGACGGGTAGGCGGATGGGGCACCGGCGAGCGGCGTGGACAGCGGCGCGGGCGGAACGGCCGTACTGCCTTCGGTGCCGGGCTGACGGCTGCGATAGACCAGGTACCCGACGACGGCGAAGGGGATGAGGATCCAGCCGGAGGAGTCACCGGAGGCGAAAATCCCGAACCCGCCGAAAAGGACAACTACGGTGAGCACGGCAAGCGCAATCCCTGCCCCGTGGCCCTCGCGGACGGCCCGTTGAAGTAGGATCTGTCCGGAGGAGTCCGGCAGGAGCAGCCAGAGCACGAGGTAAGCGGCCACCCCGAACCCTCCGGCGAACGCGAGGATGATGGCCGCGGCCCGGATCAGCATGGGGTCGACCCCGAACCGGGTGGCCAAGCCGGCGCAGACGCCGCCGAACCACGATCCGGTGGGGGACCGCCAGACACCGAGGCCGCGCAGCCAGGAGGTGAAGGAGTCCAAAGGAGAGGTATGCGTCATACCTCGATCCTCGCGCCCGGAGCGCGTCTCGGCCATGAGGGTCGGCCCTGAGGGTCCCCTGAGCGCCCCCCGGCCAGGGGTGATGAACCCGGGTTGTGGGGGAGGATAGGCAGGTGCCGACCCCGTACGAACGCCCGCCCCCCGGGGTGGAGATGACCCTGCCCACGCGCCCGCCGCTCGCGCGGGACCGTGACGGTGGGCTCGTCGCCGGGGTGTGCGCGGGGGTTGCCGCGCATCTCGGCGTGCGCTCCTCGGCAGTGCGCTGGACCGCGGCCGCTCTCACGCTCCTCGGCGGCGCCGCGGTCCCGGCCTACCTCTTCCTCTGGGCGGTCCTGCCCGGGAGGGTCTCCCCCGGTGCCCAGGCCGCGCCCGGGCAGTCGGCGCAGGAGAGCGAGCGCAGCCGGTGGCTGGCTCTGGTCCTGCTCGGGGCAGTCGGCGTCGCCGCGGGGATCGCTCTGCTCGTCCCGACGAGCAGCCTCGGCGGGTCCCTGCTCGTGCCGGGGCTTGTCATCGCGGTGGGCGCGGTCATCGCCTGGTCGACCCTGGACAGGGCAGGCCGCCAGGCGTGGCTCGGGGAGGCGGTTCCCACGGCTCCGTCGGCGGCCTCCGGGTGGCTGCGCACGGGCTTGGGTGCCGCGCTGGCGCTCATCGGCATCCTCGTCCTGGTGACCCGGGGCCAGTCGCTCTCCGGGATCTGGGATTCCCTGCTCGCGGCGGTCGCTGTGCTCCTCGGTATGGCGTTCATCCTCGCCCCGTGGGGGGTGCGCCTCTGGGGGGATCTGCGCCGCGAACAGGAGGCCTCGGCGCGGGCCAGCGAACGTGCCGACATCGCCGCCCACCTGCACGACTCGGTGCTCCAGACCCTGGCCCTCATTCAGCGGCAGTCGACCGACCCGATCGCGGTGACCCGGCTCGCCCGGGCCCAGGAGCGGGAGCTTCGGTCGTGGCTCTACGCCGGTCCGGAAGGGTCCGAGGCCTCGCTGGCTCCGGCGGTGACGGCCGCCGCCCATGACGTCGAGGACCTACACGGCGTCCCGATCGAACTCGTCGTCACCGGGGACCGGCCCCTCGAGGCGCACGGCCAGGCCCTCGTCGCGGCTTTCCGGGAGGCCCTGCTCAACGCGGTGCGGCACGGGGAGGCGCCGGTCACGGCATACGTGGAGATCGGGCCGCAGGGGGTGGAGGCGTTCGTCCGAGACCGGGGCACGGGATTCGACCTCGAGGGTGTCCCCGCAGACCGGCTGGGTGTGCGACAGTCGATCATCGCCCGGATGGAACGCCACGGTGGTGCCGCCCGGATCCGCCGCCGCGAGGATGGCACCGAGGTCGAACTCACCCTTCCGGCGCTCGACGATGAAGGAGCCACCCCATGAACAGTCCTGCGAGAGGTCGACCACCGATCCGGGTGGTCCTGGTCGATGACCACCGGATGTTCCGCACCGGGGTCCGCGCAGAACTCGCGGAGGCCGGGGCCGGGGGTCTCGTCGAGTTCGTCGGGGAGGCCGCTGACGTGGAGAGCGCGGTGGCCGTGGTCCGTTCGCAGTTGCCCGATGTCGTGCTCCTTGACGTGCACCTGCCGGGTGGACTGGGGCAGGGGGGCGTCGATGTTCTGCGCGGCTGTGTCGCGGTGGAGACCGCTGCCGGGGTGCCGGTGCGTTTCCTCGCGCTCTCGGTCTCGGACGCCGCCGAGGACGTCATCGCCGTCATCCGCGCGGGGGCGCGGGGTTACGTCACCAAGACCATCGGGGCCCGAGACCTGCTCGTCGCGATCCGGCGGGTGGCCGACGGGGACGCGGTCTTCTCCCCGCGGCTGGCCGGGTTCGTCCTGGACGCCTTCGGGGCTGCTGCCGGTGAGCTCGCCGAGGTCGACGAGGAACTTGACCGGCTCTCGGCACGCGAGCGTGAGGTCATGCGGCTCATCGCCCGCGGCTACCAGTACAAGGAGGTCGCCAAGGAGTTGTTCATCTCGATCAAGACGGTCGAGACGCACGTCTCCTCGGTGCTCCGCAAACTCCAGCTCTCCTCGCGGCACGAGCTCACCGCGTGGGCCATGGGCCGCAAGCTCATCTGAGCCGAGGCGGCGCCGCGGTTCGCCGTGGGACTGCGCGAGGACTCGCTCATGGGAGTCCTTGGTGGTGTGGTCAGGGGATGAGGAGCAGTTTGCCCTGAGTGCGCCGTCCGGCGAGGTCGGCGTATGCCGTCGCCGCGTCGGTGAGCGGGTATCGGGCGCCGACGGACACCCGGAGTTCCCCGGCGGCCATCGCCGCGAAGAGTTCCCCGGAGCGCCAGGCGAGTTCGCCGTCCCCGGCCAGGTAATGCGGCAGGCTCGGCCGGGTCACGAAGAGCGACCCACCGGCATTGAGCCGCTGCAGGTCCAGTGGCGGGACCTGCCCGCTCGCGGCGCCGAAGAGCGCGAGCATGCCCCGCGGCCGCAGGCTCGCCAACGAGGCGTCGAAGGTGTCCCGGCCGACACCGTCATACGCCACCGCGACACCCTGACCGCCGGTGGCTGCCCGGATGGCACCGGTGAGGTCGGTGGTGGTCCGGTAGTCGATGACGCAGTCGGCGCCGAGCGCGGCCGCGATGGCGCACTTCTCCGGCCCGCCGGCGGTTGCGATGACCCGTCCGCCTTTGGCCTTCACCCACTGGACGAGCAGCTGCCCGACCCCGCCAGCGGCGGCGTGGACCAGAGCGAAGTCGCCGGGCTGGACGGCATACAGGCTGGTGATGAGGTAGTGCGCGGTGAGGCCCTGGAGCATCGCCGCGGCGGCGGCCTGCGTGGGCACGGATTCCGGCACGGTCACGGCTCCGCGCACCGGGACCTTCACCCAGCGGGCGGCACTGCCCGGGACGAACGGCCAGGCGACTCTCTCGCCGATGGCGGGGGCGGTGACCCCCGGCCCCAGACCCCGCACCACCCCGGCCCCCTCCTGGCCGAGGGCGAACGGCGTGGGGATGGGGTAGATGCCCTCGCGCTGGTAGATGTCGATGAAGTTCACCCCGGCCGCTTCGACCTCGACGAGAATCTCGCCCGGTCCCGGCGCGGGCCGGGGACGGTCCTCGACGAGAAGCACCTCGGGGCCCCCCGGGCGCGTGACGACGAGCGTGGGGTTGTCCATGGGGGCGACGCTAGTTCAGCGCGATGACCTTGAACACCTCGGCCAATCGCCCCTCGGGCAGGCCCTGGGCGCTCGCCACCGAGGAGGCCCAGCCCCGCAGGAAGGTCTCGAGCTCCTCGCGGTGGCCGGTCTGGGAGGCGTGTTCGTGGAGGGCGGCGACCTTCTGATGGAAGGTGTCGGTGACATCGACGACGTGGTCGGGGGCGGGGTGCGCGGCGAGCCAGATCTCCCCGACGTGCCAGAAGGGCAGCCCGAGCTCCGGCCAGGCGAACGGGTTCTCCGCGGCCGGGTACACCGCCCGGATTATGGCTTCCCCGGCCGCGAGATGGTCGGGGTGGCTGGCGTGGAGGCGCTCGTAGTTGCGCTCGGGAGACTGGCAGAGGACCCGCTGAGGTCGGACCTCTCGGATGACCGCGACGAGGTCGCGGACCAGCTCGGGGGTCGGCGCCACCCAGCCGTCGCGGTGGCCGTCGAGGAAGCGGACGTCGTGCACCCCGCGTTGCGCCGAGGCCGCCCGTTGCTCGGCCTCGCGCCGCAGAGGGATGCCGGCCGGGTCGACGTCGGGGCGGCCGCCCTGCTCCCCGCGGGTCACATAGAGCTCGGTGACCTGGAGTCCGGCCGCCACCCAGGCGGCGATGGTGCCGCCGGCGCCGAAGTCGGCATCGTCCGGGTGCGCGGAGACGACCAGGACGCGTTCGATGTCGGAGTTGTCACGAGGGGTTGCCACGAGGGTCCACCTTACGTGGCGCGCGCCGGTATCACCCTCCCGGCCGATGTGCTCTTGTCGGGTATGGCGGCATACTCGTCGCACTGGTGAGGTAAGGAGTGAGGGCCCGATGACACCGCTGAACCCCTACGTGCTCAAGAGTTACCGCTACTTGCGGCTCGTCATGATCGGCCTGGTCATCCTGCTCGGGATCTCGGTGCTCCTCGAGATCAACGCGGCCGGGTGGGGGTGCTGGCGGACCTCGATCAGCTCCTACTACTGGACGCCGGTGCGTGGGGTCTTCATCGCCTCACTGGTCGCCATCGGTGCCTGCCTGGTCATCATCAAGGGCAACACCGAGACCGAGGACATCCTCCTCAATATTGCCGGGGCGCTCGCCCCCATCGTCGCGTTCGTGCCGATCCTCGACCCCAAGGAATGCCAGTCCACGCCGTGGGCGTCGGCCACCGACGGCGGCGCGAACATCAAGAACAACGTCGGCGCCTTCCTGCTGGCCGGCATCATCGCCACCATCGTCGCGTGGTTCGTTGCCCGCCGGGAGGGTGGCGGGCAGATCACCCGCGGGGATGTCATCGGACTTGGCGTCACCGCCGCGCTGGTGGCCGTGGGGCTCGTGCTCTTCCTGTTCAAGCGCGACTTCTTTGACAAGGCCGCGCACTACCTCGCGGCCATTCCGCTCTTCGCGGTGCTGCTCGCCGTCATGGTCGCCAATGCCGTGAGCTTCTCCCGAACCCACTCGGGGCGGGTCGACGCCAAGGGCGTGAGCAACCGCTACCTCGCCGTTGCGGTGGTCACCTTGGTCGCGGTCGTTGTCATGGGACTCATCATGTGGCTCGGAACCTGGGACCATGGCACCCTATGGATCGAGGTCGTCGTCATCGGCGCGTTCGCGGTGTTCTGGGGCCTGCAGACCAGTGAGCTGTGGAACGCCGAAGAGGGCGTGCGCCCAGACCCCGAGGGTGTCTCAACCACCCCTTCGGGTCGCGGCTAAGCGGCCCACTCAGAGGCCGCGCAGGACCGTGTCGAGCATGTCCGGGGTGAGCCGACCGGTGTAGGTGTTGTGCGGGCTCACGTGGTAGCAGCCGACGAGCCGAACGCTGCGCCCGTCCGGCAGCGCGAGCGGGACCACCACGCCGTGACCGAAGGCGGGTTTCGGTTTCGGGATCGACCAGTTCAGCGCGTGCGCCGCGGCGAGCGCGGCGTCCCAGCCGACGCCGCCGAGGGCCATGATGGTCCGCAACCGGGGGGCGGCGAGCTCGAGGTCGCGGGTGAGCCAGGGACGGCAGGTCGCCTTCTCCGTGGCCGTCGGTGCGTTGGCTGGTGGTGCGCAGCGCACGGCCGCGATGATCCGTATGCCGTGCAGCGCCTGGCCGTCACCGGCACCGACCGAGGTGGGTTGTACGGCATACCCGGTGCGGTGCAAGGCGGCCCAGAGGAAGTCTCCCGAGGAGTCCCCGGTGAACATCCGCCCGGTGCGGTTGGTTCCGTTGGCGGCGGGCGCGAGGCCCACGATGAGGACGGGGGCTTCGGGGTCGCCGAAGGAGGGCCCGGGTCGACCCCAATAGGGTTCAGCCGCGAAGGATGCCCGGCGCCCGGTGCGCGCGACCTCCTCCCGCCAGGCGACCAGTCGCGGACAGGCCCGGCAGACCGACAGGCGCGCCTGGAGGTGCGGGATGTCCGCGGCGCTCGCCGCGAGTCGACGCACGTGTTCAGGGCTGGTGGCGACCTCGGTGGCGTCGGTGGCGGGGTCCCCGGGCCATCCGGTACCCGGTAGGACCGGTGAGGGGAAGAGCCCGCCGGTGACGGGGTGGACGTCCATGGGCTTCACGGTAGGCCCCGGGCACGCCAGGATGAGGCCCATGGTCGCGGTGACGGTTCTCGGCGGTGGGGTGGTCGGGTTGACCAGCGCCCTCGAACTGGCCCGGGCAGGGCATGCGGTGACCGTGGTCCGCGAGCGCCCCGCGCTGGAGAGCGTTTCGGGGGTGGCCGGTGGCTTGTGGTTCCCGTATCACGTGGACCCGCCGGAACGGGTGCTGGGGTGGGGGCTCACCTCGTTGCGGCGGTTCGAGGACTTGGCGCTTGACCAAAGCACGGGGGTGCGCCTCCTTGAGGGGCTGCTCGTGGAACGTCGGTCGGCGGACCGGTGGTGGACCGCGGGGCTTGCGGGCCGCTGGCGCGAAGCCACTGCCGAGGAGCTCCCGGCGGGGGCGATCAGTGGGGTCATTGCGCGCTTCCCGCTCGTTGACGGGCGCCGGTTCCTGCCCTGGCTCGAGGCCGAATGCGCCTCGGCCGCAGTGCGGTTCGAGGACCGGGCGGTGGCCTCCCTGACCGAGCTCGAGGGCGAGGTCCTCGTCCTCGCCGCCGGTCTCGGGGCGGCCCAGCTGATCGGGGATACCGAACTCGTCGGCAGCGTCGGGCAGGTTGTCCACCTCGCCGACCCGGGTCTGCAACGGTGGCTCGTCGACGACGACCACCCGGACGGGATGGTCTACACCCTGCCGCACGGAGACCGTGTGGTCTGTGGCGGAACCGACCGAGCGGCCGCGTCCGGCGAGGGCGATCCCCCGCAGCCCGATGCTGCCGTCGAGGCCGCCATCCTGGAGCGCTGCCGGACAGCGGTGCCGGCTCTCGCGCAGGCGCCCGTGCTGAGCAGGGCGATCGGGCTGCGTCCGGTCGCGCCCGCGGTGCGGCTCGCCCGGCATACGCTCCAGGGTCGGGTGGTGGTCACCAACTACGGCCACGGCGGCGCCGGGGTGACCCTGTCCTGGGGGTGCGCCGAGGAGGTCGTCGCCCTGGTCGGAGGTGACCGTCGGCGGCGGGTTGGCTGACTCAGTTCGGTATGGCGTCCCGGTCGGCCCAGTCCAGCAGCGGGCGCAGATCGAAGACGGCCTCGTCGATGCCCGCGGTGAGGTCGCCGACCTCGGCGTACCGGCCCGGCATGGTGGCGATGGTGAAGTCGGCGGGCTCGGCGTCCTCGATCTCGTCCCAGTGCAGCGGCGCCGAAACCTGGCCCAGCGGGGTGCCGCGCACCGAGTACGCCGCGGCGATGGTGTGGTCGCGGGCGTTCTGGTTGTAGTCGACGAAGACTGCGTCACCGGGCCGGTCCTTGCGCCACCACTGAGTCGTCACATGCTCGGGGAGCCGCCGCTCAACCTCATACGCGAACGCGAGCGCGGCCCGGCGCACCTGCGAGAACCCGTGCTCCGGCGTGATCCGCACATAGATGTGCAGGCCACGCCCACCGCTCGTCTTCGGCCAGCCCACGGCGCCCAGCTCGTCGAGCACCTCGTGGGCGACCTGAGCGGTGCGGCGGACCGCGGCATACGAGGCCTCCGGCATCGGGTCGAGGTCGATCCGCCACTCGTCGGGGGTTTCGGTGTCGGCGCGGCGGCTGTTCCACGGGTGGAACTCCACGGTCGACATCTGCACCGCCCAGATGACGTCGGCGAGCCGGGTGACGCACAACTCGTCAGCGTGCAGCCCCCAGCGTGGGAAGTGCAGGCGCACCGTCTCCAGCCACGGTGGCGCACCGCGGGGAATGCGTTTCTGGTGGACCTTCTCGCCGTCGACCCCGTCCGGGAAGCGGTGCAGCATGCACGGGCGCTCGCGCAGCGCGCGCACGATCCCGGGCCCGACGGACACGTAGTAGTTGGCGAGGTCAAGCTTGGTCTCCCCGCGCGCCGAGAAGTAGGGCCGCAGCGGGTTCGAGATGCGCACCTCGAAGCCGTCGACGTCGAGCACCACCGGTTCCCCGTGCTCGCCGCTGCGCGTCGCCATGGTCACACGGTATGTCGTCCCGGGGGTACCGTGGGAGATGGCGGGTCCCGCAGCCAGGACTACCCACGATGGGGTGTGTCGGTCCCAGCGGTCGACCGCAGCCAGGAGGTCGATGATGTCCCACCACGACCAGGGCACGCCCGAACCGACGACCGTCGTCATTCTCGGAGCGGCTGGCCGCGATTTCCACAACTTCAACACGGTCTTCCGTGACGACCCCCGCTACCGGGTCGTGGCCTTCACGGCCACCCAGATCCCGGACATCGACGGCCGGCGCTACCCGGCTTCGCTGGCCGGTGGGCTCTATCCGGACGGCATCCCGATCGTCGACGAGAGCGGGCTCGATGCCCTCATCGCGGACGAGGGCATCGACGTTGCGGTGTTCTCCTACAGCGATATTGCGCACGTCGACGTCATGCACCTGGCCTCCCGCTGCCTCGCGGCCGGGGCCGACTACTGGATGCTCGGCGGTCGCCAGACGATGATCCGCAGCACCAAGCCGGTCGTCGCGGTCTGTGCGGTCCGTACCGGTGTCGGCAAGTCGCAGACCACCCGCTACGTCGCGCAGCAGCTCATCGACATGGGCCTCAAGGTCGTCGCCATTCGGCACCCCATGCCGTATGGCGACCTCGAGAAGCAGGTCTGCCAGCGGTACGCGGCATACGAGGACCTGGACCGGCACGAGTGCACCATCGAGGAACGCGAGGAGTACGAGCCGCACATCGACTCCGGCGTGGTCATCTATGCCGGTGTCGACTACGAGGTCATCCTGCGCGAGGCCGAGAAGGAGGCCGACGTCATCCTCTGGGACGGCGGCAACAACGACCTGCCGTTCTATGCGGCGGACCTCTTCATCACCCTGGTCGACCCCCTGCGTCCCGGCAACGAGGCTGCCTACCACCCGGGGGAGACCAACGTCCGGATGGCGGATGTCTGCATCATCGCCAAGTGCGATGTCGCGACGCCCGAGGCGATCGCCCAGGTCACCGAGTCGGTGCGGGCGCTCAACCCGCGGGCCCGGATCGTCGAGGCGGAGTCACCGGTCACCGTCGAGCACCCCGAACTCGTCGCGGGCAAGCGCGTCGTCGTCGTCGAGGACGGCCCGACCCTCACTCACGGGTCAATGTCCTTTGGTGCCGGTGTCGTCGGCGCGCGTCAGGCCGGCGCTGCCGAGATCGTCGACCCCACCCCGTATGCCGTGGAGTCGATCGCCGCGACCTACGTTAAGTACCCCAACGCCCGGGGCATCCTCCCGGCCATGGGGTATGGGGCCGAGCAGGTCCACGACCTCGAGGCGACCATCGACGCGGTGCCGTGTGACGCCGTCGTTGCGGGCACCCCGATCGACCTCACCCGGGTGCTGTCGGTGAGCAAGCCGATGACGCGGGCCCGCTACAACCTGCGCGAGCGGGTGCCGGGCCAGCTCAAGGAGGCGCTGGCGAGCATCGCCACCCGCTGACCGACGCGCGCCGGGGCGGGCGAGAGCAGTGGCCCTGGCGGCGACGGCGCTCACCTTGCGGTCCTCGCCACCGTGAGCAAGGACGGCAGCCCACTGGCCACACCGGTCCGCTACTTCAGCCTGGGATCGGGATCGTAGCCCTGTGAGTCAAGCGAGCAGCCGAGGGGCCCAACTGTTCGGCACGGCTCGCGCGCTCGATTTTGCGGGATCGGTGAACCACTGGGGATCGGTGCAGTCTGGGCGGCCCCGCGGTGCCGCGTGCCCCGTGGCAGTGGATATCGATGGGCCTGGCCGATGTGTCTCCCCTTGTTGACGATGGCCCTGTGAACGCGGCGGTCGTCGGCACCCGTGGGTGTGGTCGTGGCGGTGACGGGCGCGTGGTGGCTCCGTGCATTCGGTTGACGGGCGTCGGTAGGGTGTCCCCATATTTGGGGGCAGGTGCTCTCTGCGATCGGGACCAGTCCGTGTCATCCCGGCGGTAGGTTCAATGCATGCGTTCGCGTACCCGTCTCCCTTTTGGCTTAGTCGCCAGGTTGCTTCTCGTTGCAGTCGTAGTCACCATAACGCCCTCGGCAGCTGGGGCCGCTCCGGCTGGGTGGCCCTGCTATGCGACGTACAGCCAGGCATGCATCTCTCAATTCGGATACACAGGGCAACGTCCATGGGGCTACCCTGTCGACGCCTGGGGCAACAACTGCACTAACTACGCATCATTTCGGCTGGCACAGAACGGCGCCGCCAACCCCGGGAACCTCGGGAATGCCATCGACTGGGACAACAACGCCGCCGCCAAAGGGTTCCGCGTCGACCAGGCGCCAGCGCCGGGGTCTGTCGCCCAGTGGAACACCGGTACCTACGGGCACGTCGCCTACGTGGACTACGTCAGCGCCGACGGCAATGAGATCGCCATCTCGGAAAGTTCTTACCACCTGAGCGACAAGAGCCCTAGTTCTTCCGGCCGCCGAGTGCTGACCCGTGGGGCGACCGGTTGGCCCTCGACATTTCTCCACATCAAGGATGTGGCCGGCACGCCGACGGCAGATGGGGCCTTCGTTGCCTACAACGGCCACGTCTACCGCATTGCGGGTGGGGCGCCTCTCTATGTGAGCACGTGGGATCGCTTCGGGGGCGGGCAGCCGACGACCACTTTGGATGCTTCGCAGTTTGCTGCTCTTCCCCGATACCCGCGTGACGGCACATTCGTCGACGGACGGCCGTCGGGGCGAGTGTTCCGATTCGCCGGTGGCGCTCCGCACTACGTGTCCTCGTGGAACAGTTTTGGGGGCGCTCAGCCAACTATCGCGGTGGACGACTATGTTCTTGACAACCCTGATGGCGCTGTCCCGCTGGACCATGTCCGCCGCTACCCAGAAGACGGGACCTTCATCAGCAACGTCGCCGACGGGAGGGTATATCGGGTCGCGGGCGGCGCCCCCCTCTATGTGTCCACCTGGTCTCGATTCGGGGGCGGTCAACCGACCACCGCGCTCGATCCGTGGGATTTTGCGAACTACCGCAACCTTTTACCCGTACCCCGAGACAACACCTTCATCACGGGTGTGCCGTCTGGGCGGGTCCACCAGGTCCTTGCTGGCCGTGCCTTCTATGTCTCCAACTGGAACCTCGTCGGCGGTCCCAAGCCGGTAGTGGAGGTAGACGACTGGGCCATCGACAACTGTGATCACCTAATCTGTGAGCCCGCGGGTGATCTGAACTCGGTCTCGGGGACCCAGGCAGGTGGCTCGGTGCGAGTCACCGGTTGGGCCATCGACCCTAACGCGCAGAGTTCACCCGTAACTGTGCACATCTACGTCGGCGGGCCCGCCGGAAGTGCCTCGGCGGAGGGGTTCAATATTGGCACTGCAAGTGTGGCTCGTGCGGACGTGGGCTCGGCGTACCCGACTGCCGGAGCGAACCATGGCTTTGACGTCACGCTGACCACCTCGAAGCGCGGAACGCAGGCGGTGTACGCGTACGCGCTGAATGTCTCCGGAACCAAGGGCGGCAACCAACTGATTGGCCAGCGAACAGTGGCAATTGAGAATGTGATGGTGGCGCCGACGGCGCCGACTGTGATGGACTCGTGTGGCACCTCCGGTGACACATATCAAATCTCCTCCACGACCGGGGTCGAGTACGTTGTGGGTGGGGTGGCGAAGGCCGCCGGGACCTACTCAACGGGCGGCGCTCTCTCCGTGGCGGTGACCGCTCGTGCTCTTGCCGGGTATGTGCTGGGCTCGTCATCGTCATGGACGCTGGAGTTCACGAATGCTCCTTGCGTCATGACGCCGCTAGCGTCGCCTGTGCGGTTGTTGGACACGCGTCCTTCGAATGCCGTCAACGCGGGGACGGCACGCACCGTCCGGGTGACCGGGACCGCTGGGGTTCCTGCGGTGGGGGTCGATGCAGTGATACTAAATGTCACCGCAGTCAACCCCACCCAAGACGGCTACCTCGCGGCATACCCCTCCGGGACAACACGCCCCAACGCGTCAAGCGTGAACTACCAAGCTGGCAAGACCATCGCGAATCAAGTCATCGCGAAAGTCAGCACAGCTGGCACCATCGAGGTCTACTCGTCAGCCACCAGCAACGTCCTGGTCGACATCGCTGGCTACTACCTAAGCGGATCCACATACACGCCGATGACCCCAACCCGGCTTCTGGACACCCGCTACGCCACAGGGATCGCAACCACGAACGCGGTGGCCGCAGGTGCCACCGTCAGCATCCCTGTCGCTGGTATCGCCGGAATCCCCACCTCCGGAGTGGCGGCAGCCGTGGTCAACATCACCGCCGTCAACCCCACGCAAGGTGGCTACCTCACCGCCTACCCCGGCGCAGCGACCCGCCCCACCGCATCGAACGTCAACTACGCAGCGAGGCAAACAATCGCCGGAATGACGATCGCGAAGATCGGCAGCAACGGCAACATCAACCTCTTCACCTCATCGAGCAGTCACCTCATCGTCGACATCGTCGGCTGGATCCCATCCGGCGCTGACTACACCCCGACCGCGACACCCACCCGACTCCTGGACACCCGAACCGGACTCGGTACCACCACAGCCGGGAAAGCCACCGGCGGACGCACAGTCACAGTGAGAGTCACCGGCACCGCGGGCATCCCCACAACCGGCGTCAAGGCCGTCATGGTCAACCTCACCACTACCGGTCCCACCAGCAGCGGGTGGGTCACCGCATACCCCGGCACATCCCGACCCACCGCCTCCAACCTCAACTACACCACTGGGCAAACCATCGCCAACAGCGTCATCGCCAAAGTCCACACCGACGGCACCATCACCCTCTACACCAGCGCCACCACCCACCTCATCACCGACATCACCGGCTACTGGACCAGTTAGTCCGCTGCGGCGCGACCGCACTCCAGCAGAAAGGGTCGAACCATGACCGCCAGAACCACCGTGCCTCGATTCGTCGAGACTGGCAGGCGTTTGGTGCGGGGGTGGGTCTTGTTTGTGGTGTCCGCCGTGGTGGCGTCGGGGCTGGTGGCGCCGCCGGCGTCCGCAGCCACGCTGAGTCTCACTGAGTCGTATGGGTCGACGGGTGTCGGTTTGGTGTCGTTGTCGCCGACGCGGTTGATGGATACGCGCTCTGGGTTGGGCGGGACGCGTGGACCGGTGAAGGCGGGCGCCACGACGGGGTTGGTGGTGTCGGGGCGTGGTGGGGTGCCAGCGTCTGGGGTGGCAGCGGTGGTGGTGAACGTGACTGTGACCGAGACAGCGGGCTCGGGTTATGTCACGGCGTGGCCGTCAGGGGTGTCGCGGCCGTTGGCGTCGAATCTGAACTTTGTGCCAGGGTTGACGGTGGCGAATCAGGCGATTGTCAAGGTGGGGGCAGCGGGCTCGATCAACGTGTATTCGAGTGTGTCCACGCATTTGGTGGTGGATGTGGTCGGGTATTACCCGGACGGGGCCGGGTTTGCTGCGCTGACGCCGTCGCGGTTGTTGGACACTCGCTCGGGTTTGCGCCCGACGGCGGGGTCGACAACGCCGGTGACGGTCACCGGTCGCGGTGGAGTGCCAGCGTCGGGGGTGTCGGCTGTCGTCTTGAACATCACGTCGACAGGTTCGGCTGCGCGGGGGTTTGTGACGCAGTGGCCGGCGGGGGAGGCCAAGCCGTGGGCATCGACGTTGAACTTCGACGGCGGAGCGGTCGTTGCGGGTATGGCGATCGCGACGGTGGGTGCCGGTGGTGTAGTCAATGTGTACACGAGTTCTGCGGCGCATCTGGTTGTGGATGTCGCGGGGTGGATCCCGGCCACGTCGGACTATGTGGCGATGACACCGACTCGGGCGTTGGACACCCGCACGGGGTTGGGGGCGCCCAAGGCGCGCGTTGCTGCCGGTGGGGTGGTGGAGTTGCTTGTGACGGGGGTCAGCGGGGTGCCGTTGGACGGAGTGAACGCGGTGGAGGCCACCGTGACGGTGGCCGCGCCGACGAGCGGCGGGTACATCACGACCTACCCCACGGGTCAGGTCCGGCCCGTGGCGTCGGTGCTCAACTTCGCTGGGGGGGTGAACCGGGCCAACTCGATCACGCTGCAGGTCGGCGCTGGCGGGAAGATCAGCCTGTTCTCATCCGCCACGACCGATCTCATCGTGGATGTCGTCGGCTACTTCACCAAGCCGACCGTGATCGATGTCAAGTACGACCCGGCCGTGACGGTGGTCGCCCCCGCGCCGCAGATTGCGTCGGTGGCCCCGCCCACTGAGTTGGGTGGGGAAGGATCGTTCACGGCATCCGGCGACTCGCCAGCGGATGTCGGGCAGTACGTGTATTTACCCCCTGGCGGAACGAACGGCGATGGGGTGATCGGCAAGGTCACTGCCGTGTCCGGGGCGACGACGACGGTCGTGGCGGTCCCCTTGGAGGAGGTGTTCCCCGAGGGCCACATTGAAGGTGTCACCTCAAGTACTGACCCGCTCGTGTCCGTCCTCACGGGTGGTGGGCAGTTGGCGGCTGCGCGGTCGGGGGTGCCGTGGGACTGCACAGGTGGGGTCGGGTCCAGCGTCAGCGGGACTGTGACCCAGAACTTCAAAGTTGCCGTCCTCGCGGACTGGGGTGTCGGGAAACGCACCCACCTGCGCATCACGCTCACCAATTCGTTCACCGTCGAGTTCACCGTGGGGGTGGAAGGGTCGGGGGAATGCCGCTACACGCCCCGCCCCATCCCTGTTGGCGCGATTGGCCCCTTCACCTTCACCGTCGGCGGAACCATCAAACTCGGGGTGAAAGGCGGCATCTCGGCAGGTGCGAAATGGCAGGACACTACCACCGACGGGTTCGACTGGTGGGCCGGTGAAGATCCTCGACGGATCCACACCAACTCTCGAAAGACGACATTCACGCCCCCGAGCCTCAAGACTGCCAACGCGAGCGCTGAACTCTCCGTCGGACCAGAGCTGAGCTCGAAGCTAGCGGGTCTGGCCGGCCCGACCATCGGCATCTTCGCATTCATCAACGTCAAGGCCGATACCGGCGACAACCCCTGGTGGACTCTCAACGCAGGCATCAAACTCGAAGCGTCCCTGGTGATCGATGTCATTTTCATCATTAAGGCGAGCTACACACTTGGCTCGCACGTGGTGTGGAGCGCCACCATCGGCAAAGCCGACGGGGCTTACACCGGGCCCACACTCCCCTCCAGCCCCTTGACGATCACCACCGCGACTCTCCCACCGGGTACGGCCGGAAGCCCGTACTCCGCCACAGTCGCCGCCTCTGGTGGGGTCCAGCCCTACCAGTGGGCAGCTCAAGGACTGCCGGCGGGGCTGACGATGAACGCAACGTCCGGGACCATCAGCGGAACCGCCGGCAGCGCCGTCACCTCCGCACCGGTCACCGTGACGGTTTCTGACGCCACCAGCAAGACCGTCACTAAGACCTACCTGCTCACCTTCACCCAGGGGCCACCTGCGCCAGAGTGTGCCGACCCGCTCACCATGACGATGGACACCACCGCGCCAGGAGCAACCACGACCGTCAGCATCGAACTCCACGGCGGTCAAGGCATCAGCGTGGACTGGGGCGGAGCAGGCACACCGACCCCCTCCGGAACCGGATCTGCACCCACAATCAGCTACGGGCCAGATCCCGGCCAACTTCACTATCGGTACAGCGCCCCCGGCACCTACGTGGTCAGAGTGTGCGGAACTGCCGATCACCTTGGGTCGGTCAACACCTGGGCATACCAACCGTCTCTGCGAGCCGTCACGAGTTTCGGCGACCTTGGCCTCAAGAGCCTCCGCGGAGCGTTTGTGGGCGCAACAAATCTCACAGCTGTGCCCGGCCAACTCCCCCCGACAGTCACTGATCTCAGTGACGCGTTCTACGACGCGAGAGCATTCAACCAACCCCTCGGCGCCTGGGACACCGCCAACGTCACCGACATGGGCGGCTTGTTCCGGGGCGCGGCAGCGTTCAACCAACCCCTCGGCGCCTGGAACACCGCCAACGTCACCGACATGGGCGGCATGTTCTGGGGCGCGGCAGCGTTCAACCAACCCCTCGGCGCCTGGAACACCGCCAACGTCACCGACATGGGCGGCATGTTCTGGGGCGCGGCAGCGTTCAACCAACCCCTTGACACCTGGAACACCGCCAACGTCACCGACATGCGCGGCATATTCTACGAGGCGAGAGCATTCAACCAACCCCTTGACACCTGGAACACCGCGAACGTCACCGATATGAGCAACATGTTCGGTCTCGCGGAAGCATTCAACCAACCGCTCGACACCTGGAACACCACCAACGTCGCCACCATGGGCGGGATGTTCTACAACGCGGCAGCATTCAACCAACCCCTCGACACCTGGAACACCACCAACGTCACCGACATGGGCGGCATGTTCGGTTTCGCGGCAGCGTTCAACCAACCCCTCGGCACCTGGAACACCACCAACGTCACCGATATGAACTACATGTTCTGGGGCGCGACAGCATTCAACCAACCCCTCGGCACCTGGAACACCACCAACGTCACCGGCATGGAGGGCATGTTCGGTTTCGCGGCAGCATTCAACCAACCCCTCGGCGCCTGGAACACCGCCAACGTCGCCACCATGGGCGGGATGTTCTACGACGCGACAGCGTTCAACCAACCCCTCGGCGCCTGGAACACCGCCAACGTCACCAACATGAGCTACATGTTCCGGGACGCGGCAGCGTTCAACCAACCCCTCGGCGCCTGGAACACCGCCAACGTCACGGACATGAGGTGGATGTTTTGGGGCGCGGCAGCATTCAACCAGCCCCTCGGCACCTGGAGCATTAGCAACGTCAGGTACATGGGCGACATGTTCTCCGGCTCTGGACTCTCAGCGGCCAATTACAGCGACGCCCTCATGGGTTGGGCAGGGCAGGACGTCTATCCTTACGTCTACCTTGGCGCCGGAACGATCCCTTACCTCTCAGCTGCCGCTGCCGCTCGGCAAACGCTGATCGACCAGGGGTGGCAGATCACCGACGGCGGAATGCAATAGTTCCGGGCCACGCAGGCACCCGATCGGCACGAACCTCAATCCACCGTTCTACCGCTGTGCGATGGCGTCGGCACGCGACATCGCCGTTCGCGCAAGGTCCGTCTCGCCCATCCGCGAGGCCTCTTGCAGATCGCGCAGACCGCGTGCCAGCGAGCCTGACTGTGCAGGGACGAGGCCACGCACGAGATATGCGCGAGGTTCGGTCGGCACGCGCTCGATGACGCGGTTCAGAACTGCCGTCGCAGCCTGAGGGCGTCCCCCTCGCTAACCTCGTTGATGAGGCCGAGCATGCGCTCCGTCGTCCTCGCGTCCGCGCCCGTGTGGCCAATGGCGGGGCGGATCCGATGGTGCGCCAGCTCGCGGACAAGGTCCTCCGATCCCGGGAGTTCGGGCGCGGAGGTCAGTGGACAATCGCACCGGGCGCACGGGCACCAAGAGGAACTCATTCCCCTCGGGATCCGATAGCTCAGTTCCATCTGGTCGTTCACCCACGAGCGAAGCACCGAGGTCACGGACGCGAGCGAGTTGCTCGTGACGATCCCCGCCCGCTTCCACGACCCATCGCAGGCGATTCCTGCCCGATTTGGGAGCAATCGGCGGGCCGCCCCACGTGATCTTGACCCCGCCCTCCGGAGACTGGATGGCGGTCTCCTCATCCTGGTCCCAAACCAGCGGCCACCCGAGAACTCGGCTCCAGAAGTAGCCCGTCTCCGGCATGCCGTCACCGGCGATGCCCCCGATCCGGGCGGTGTTCGCCAAGAAGCTGCTGCCGCTCTCGATGACGCAGAACTCGTTGTCCTCGGGGTCGCCGAGGACGACGTGGCCCTCGTCCCCGCGCTGCCCGACGTCGACACGGTGTCCGCCCAGCGACAACGCCAGGTCGACGGTCGCGGCCTGGTCTTCCGGTGATGCGCTGGTGAGGTCACAGTGCATTCGATGCCGAGCCGTGGTCTTGCGTGCGGACTCGGGCACAAACCGGAGCTCAAAGTCGGTGGACACCAGACCAGGAAGCGTCCGCCGCGAGGCGTCGATCTGGCGGCCGAGGATCGGGGCCCAGAACTCGGCAAGGCGCTCAGGAGACAGCGCGTCGAACTCCAACGCGATCAAGTGGAGGCCCATACGTCGACCCTAGCGCCGGACCAGAGGGGCTGACCTACTCGCGCCGGGGCGGGCGGTAACTGCCATGCCCGAGGTCCCAGTGGACCCGGTCCTTGTGCACCTCCCCGTGCAGGCGCCGGGTATGGACGACCGTGTGATGTCGCGCGCAGAGCAGAGCCGCGTTGCGAAGGCTCGTGGTCCCGCCATCGCTCCAATGGACCAGATGGTGGGCCTGAGTCCACTTCGCCGGCATCGTGCACCCCGGGAAGGTGCAGCCACCGTCGCGCACCCAGAGCCGGCGCACGAGTCCGGGCGGGAACAGCCGAGTCAACCGTCCCTGGTCAACGACCACCCCATCGCCGTCGAGCACCGCGGGGATGAGGCCGGCCTGGCAGGAGAGCTGACGCACCTGGGTGGGGGTGAGGTGAGCGGTTGCGGCCGCGCCGCTCTGGCCCACCGTCTCGCCGAGGCGCAGGTCCCCGAACCCGGCACCGGCCGGCGGGCAACCCCCGAGGCCGACGCGCAGCGACTCCAGGGACATCGTCACCTCGAGCGCGGCCCTCATCCCGGCACCCGGCCCGTCGGGTGCAGCGACCGCCGAGTCGATCAGGGTGAGCAGTCCGTCGGCCCGACGCTGCCGTGCGGTGCGCGGGTCCGCCCCGTCGGCATCCGGGCAGGGCTTGCTCACCGCGTCCAGTGCGGCCTCAAGCCGCGCCATCGCCGGGGCGTCCAGGCGCAGCCGGTAGTCGTAACTCCCCGACCCGGTCTCCACCGGGCTCGACAGCTCTCGACGCGCGTAGGCCGCGGCGGCGGCTCGCTCGGGCACGTCGTCGCGCCCGAACCGGCCGATAAGTTCGCGTCCCATCGACCGGACCTCACGCGCAGAGCCGGTCGCCGCGGCGCCGACGATCGCCTCGGCCACGGCGCAACGGACCTCGTCGGCGCCGGCGACGAACGCTGGCAGCGCTCTGAGGACCTCGGTGTGCTGCTCGACCGCGGCGCCCGCGGTGGCCACCGGGACCACCCCCGCGCGCAGGGCCTCGCCGAGTTCGGGGAAGGATCGTCCGCGCGAGAGCTCCGCGGCGCGGACCAGCGCCGGCGCCCCGCAGCCTCGGTAGGCGAGGTTGGTCATCCGAACCCACTCGACGGGGGAGAGGGCCTGGCCCGCCGACGCAGGCACGCCCCGCTCGACCGCCTCGGCGGTGACCTCGATAGTCATCGCCTCCAGCGCGACCGCGGCTTCTCCGAGAACGGTCATGACCGCCGTCAGGTCGGCGGACCCGATCCGGCCCAGCCCGGCCCGCACGGTGGCGACGCTCGCGGCCACCCGCGCCAGGTGGGCCACGACCGCGGTGACCCCCTCGAGCGCCTCGGCCGGCTCCGCGGGCTCGGAAACCCACCCGGCCGCGGCGCCCGCATCGTCCCCCGAGCGGACCGGACCCAGCCCGGGCACGCACCAGAGCGGACCCTGCGGGTCGGTGTCTGGGCGGCTCGTCATACTCCTAACCTACGGGCGAGCACTGACAGTGAAGCGACCGATTACGCTTGTGGCACAGCAGGATTCATCACGGTTGGGTAACAACTTGGCACCCGGCGCCAGGTCGCCTAGGGTGGCGGGATGAGTGCCATCGTCACCGTTCAGCGGGTCATCCCCGCTTCCGCCAGCGCCATCTTCGACCTCCTCGTCGACCCCGCCCGCCACGTCGAGATCGACGGCTCGGGCACCGTGGTCGCCCCCCGCTCCGACCGGGCTCGCCGGCTGGGTCTGGGTGACTCCTTCGGGATGGACATGCGGTGGAAGGTGGCCTACGCCACTCGCAACATCGTCACCGAGTTCGAGGAGGGCCGACGGATCGCGTGGCGCACCCTGGCCCCGAGCCCGCTGGACAAGTTCTTCACCGGCCGCACCTGGCGCTACGAACTCGAACCGGTCGAGGGCGGCACCCTCGTGCGCGAGACCTGGGACCCCACAACCGAGGCCTGGCCCGGCCGGCTCGCCATCGGCCGGCTCGCCGGACTCACCCGCCGCAACATGGAGGCGACCCTGAAGCGGATCGAGGAGGTCGTCGCCGGGGCGGCATAGGGTTGGGTGCGAGATGAGCACCCTGTTCGACGGCATACCCCTCTTCGGTGACCAGCCCGCGGTGGACGCGGCCACGCACGCGAGCGCCCACGCGGCCCTCGTCAACGCCTCGGGCGTGCCCACCTGGGCGCAGGCCGCCGCCGACGGAGACACCTCGAGCGTGCCGGACTGGGGGCGGGCCGAGCCGAGCGCCCACCTCGACCCCGAAGAACTCATCCGCGGACTCAACCCGCAGCAGTGTGCCGCGGTGCTCCACGAAGGCGGTCCGCTGCTCATCGTGGCCGGTGCCGGTTCGGGCAAGACCCGCGTGCTCACACAACGCATCGCCTACCTGCTCGCCGAGCGGGGCGTCCAGCCGGGACAAATCCTCGCGATCACCTTCACGAACAAGGCCGCCGCCGAGATGCGCGAACGCGTCGAGACGCTCATCGGACCGCGCGCCAAGGCCATCTGGGTGATGACCTTCCACAGCGCTTGCGTGCGGATCCTGCGGCGCGAGGCCACCAAGGTCGGGATGCGGTCGACCTTCTCGATCTACGACGCCGCCGACTCGCAGCGACTCATGTCGATGGTGCTACGCGACATGGACCTCGACCCCAAGCGGTACAACCCTCGAGCCTTCGCGCACCGGGTCTCCAACCTCAAGAACGAACTCATCGATGAGGAGAGCTACGCCGCCACCGTCGGCGAGGCCTCCCCACACCAGGACCAGATGCTCGCCGAGGCCTACACGACATACCAACGTCGTCTGCGGCAGGCCAACGCCCTCGATTTCGACGACATCATCATGACGACCGTCCACATGTTCCAGGCGTTTCCCGAGGTCGCCGAGCACTATCGGCGGCGGTTCCGGCACGTCATGGTCGACGAGTACCAGGACACCAACCACGCCCAGTACCAGCTCATCCGGGAACTGGTCGGGGTTGAGCGCGAAGGCCGCGACGAGTATGCCGTGAGCCCAAGCGAGCTCGTCGTCGTCGGTGATGCGGACCAATCCATCTATGCCTTCCGGGGTGCGACGATCCGCAACATCGTCGAGTTCGAGACCGACTACCCGGACGCCCGGACCATCCTGCTCGAGCAGAACTACCGCTCCACCCAGACCATCCTGCGGGCAGCCAATGCCGTGATCGCCCGCAACGAAGGCCGGCGACCCAAGAACCTCTGGTCCGATGCCGGTGACGGGGCGCAGATCGTGGGGTATGTCGGCGACAACGAGCACGATGAGGCCTCCTTCATCGCAAGGCGCATCGACACCCTTGGGGACGAGCACGGGGTCCGCCCCCGCGACGTCGCGGTCTTCTATCGGACCAACGCCCAGTCCCGCGCCATCGAGGAGGTCCTCATCCGAGTCGGGTTGCCCTACAAGATCGTTGGCGGAACTCGGTTCTATGAGCGGCGCGAGGTCAAGGACGCCCTGGCCTATCTGCGGGTGCTGTCCAACCCCACGGACACGGTCAACCTGCGCCGGATCCTCAATGTCCCCAAACGCGGCATCGGGGATCGCGCGGAGGCGTGTGTCGTCGCGCTCGCCGACCGGGAGCGGATCCCGTTTATCGCCGCCCTCGGCCGCGCCGCGGACGCTCCTGGCATTGCGACCCGTTCGGTCTCGGCCATCGAGGCCTTCACCCGGCTGCTGGAGTCCCTCGGCAGGACCCGCGACGCCGAGGACGCCGCGGTGGCCGACCTGCTCTCCGCGGTCCTCGAGGAGTCCGGCTATCTCGCCGAACTGCGGGCCTCCCGCGACCCGCAAGACGAGACGCGGATCGAGAACCTTGCCGAGCTCGTCGCCGTGGCCCGGGAGTTCGACGAGGCCCGGCGCGAGACCGGTGAGGTCATCTCGCTGGAGGACTTCCTCGAGCAGGTGTCCCTGGTCGCCGACGCCGACGAGATCCCCGACGCCGGGGACGACGAATCCGGGGTGGTCACCCTGATGACCCTGCACACCGCCAAGGGTTTGGAGTTCCCGGTGGTCTTCCTCACCGGGATGGAGGACGGCACCTTCCCGCATATGCGCTCCCTGGCCGACCCCGCCGAACTCGAAGAGGAACGGCGGCTGGCGTATGTCGGCATCACCCGGGCTCGGGAACGGTTGCACCTCTCCCGGGCCGCCGTCCGCTCGGCCTGGGGCGCTCCGCAATACGCACCCGCCTCACGGTTTCTCGGCGAGATCCCCGACGACCTGATCCATTGGGAGCGCGAACTGGCCGGGGCGGCCGCCGTCGGTCGGCGGGACCAGCGGCCCGCAGTGGCGACCCTCGCCGGGCGGCCGGGGGTCCGTTCGCCGGGCAACCGACCGATCATCGCGCTCCATCCCGGGGATCGGGTCACCCATGACACCTACGGTCTCGGGTCGGTCGTGCGCACTCTCGGGGAAGGCGATCGGACCCAGGCCGAGGTGGACTTCGGTGGGGAGACGGGGGTCAAGCGCTTCGTGTTGCGCTACGCACCCTTGGAGAAACTCTGAGCCCTGCCGGTCGGCCGACCGAGCCGACGGCTGCAGGATCAGAAGGCCATGCCGCGCGCGGCGAACCACGGCGACGGGTCGACGGCGGCCTTGCCGTCGGGGTGAATCTCGAGGTGGAGGTGCGGGCCGGTGGACAGCCCGGTCGAACCGCTGAGGCCGACGACCTCCGAAGGGAGCACGGCCTGCCCGACCTTGACGTCGATCCGGCTCATGTGTTCGTAGTAGGAGACGGTCCCGTCCCAGTAAGTGATCTGCACGGTCATCCCGGCGCCACCGGCCCAGCCGGCGTAGGTGACCTTTCCCTTGGACATCGCCATGAGCTCGGTGCCCTGGGCGGCGGTGTAGTCGTTGCCGTAATGCATCCGCCAGTACCGCAGGACCGGGTGCAGCCGCATGCCGTACCGGGAACCGGCCGGCTTCATGCCCTCCATCGGGGGCACCCAGTGCTTACCGGCCTTCTCCAGGAGGGCCTGCTGGGCAGCGGCCTTGATCGCCTTGCGGGTGCGGTCCCGCGAGACGGTCGCGGCGGTGGCCTGACGGCTGATCAGTGCCGCCGACACCCGGGAGACATCGGTGCGACGCGCAGCCATCTGGCTGGAGTCGGCGTGCTCGGCGCTCGCCTCACTCGTGGCCTTCAACGATTCGGCGCTGGTGAGCGAGAGCTGACCGGCTTGGGGCCCGGCGACCGCGGCATCCGTGGCGGTCACGGCGAGGGCCAGCGCGGCTCCGACCGGGAGCACTAGCCCGGCCGCGGCAACGCCGGGCAAGCGCGACGGCGCCGCGTGGCGGGCGCTGTGGCGACCGCGGTACCGCTTGGCGGCGTGGCGACCTGAACTCAACGGAGACACTCTCGGGTGCGGGACAAGGGGGCGGATCCGGGCACGTGGGCAGATGCGCGGAACCGGACGGCATACCCAAGGGGCGGTTGGGAACACCGCAGGTAACGATAGCGTGATCTTTTCGTGATCTAAAGTCAGGGTCGCCTACATCACCTCGCGCGGTGGATAATCCCACCGGCGAGCGCGCCGGGTGGACCGCTCGGCGATGGCGGGAACCACCCGACACATCTCACATCCTCTAGGACTCTGAGCCATCCCTGCGCGGGACTAGGCTGCGGCTATCGACAGCCCGAGCGGTGGGTGAGACGCGCCCGCGCACGACGAAAGGCCTTTCGTGGATCTCTTCGAGTACCAAGCCCGCGACGTGTTCGAGCAGCACGGGGTGCCCGTGCTCGGCGGCCGGATTGCCACCACCCCAGCGCAGGCGCGGGCCGCAGCCGAGGAGATCGGCGCCAAGAGCGGCGGGGTCACCGTGGTCAAGGCCCAGGTCAAGACCGGCGGGCGGGGTAAGGCCGGTGGGGTGAAGGTCGCCAAGAGCGCCGACGAGGCCGAGCAGTATGCCGGCCAGATCCTCGGCATGGACATCAAGGGCCACACGGTCAAGACCGTCATGATCGCCCAGGGCGCGCGGATCGCCGAGGAGTATTACTTCTCGATCCTGCTCGACCGGGCCAACCGCTCCTACCTCGCCATGTGCTCCAAAGAGGGCGGGATGGACATCGAACAGCTCGCCGTCGAGCGGCCCGAGGCGCTCGCCAAAATCGCCGTCGACCCCATTGTCGGCATCGACGAGGCGAAGGCCCGAGAGATCGTCGACGCGGCCGGCTTCCCGGACGCCGACAAGCCTGCCCTGATCAACGTCATCCGCCGCCTCTGGGATGTCTACGCTGGCGAGGACGCGACCCTGGTCGAGGTCAACCCGCTGGTCAAGACCGAAGACGGCGAGATCATTGCCCTCGACGGCAAGGTCTCCATCGACGGCAACTCGGCATTTCGGCACCCGGAGCACGAAGCCTTCGTCGACCACTCCAAGACCGACCCCCTGGAGGTGCTCGCCATCGAGCGCGATCTCAACTACGTCAAGCTCGACGGGGATGTCGGCATCATCGGCAACGGGGCCGGACTGGTCATGAGCACCCTCGACGTCGTCGCGTATGCCGGTGAGGAGTTCACCCGCGCCGACGGGACGCATCCCAAGCCGGCGAACTTCCTCGACATCGGCGGCGGCGCCAACGCCGAGGTCATGGCCGCCGGGCTCGACATCATCTTCGAGGACCCGCAGGTCAAGGCCGTGTTCGTCAACGTCTTCGGCGGGATCACCGCCTGCGACGCGGTGGCCGACGGCATCGTCCAGGCCTACGCGATCCTCAAGGGACACGGCAAGGCACCCAAACCGCTCGTGGTGCGCCTCGACGGCAACAACGCCGACAAGGGGCGTCAGATCCTCGACGAGGCCGGCCTGCCCAAGCTCGAGCGGGTCGACACGATGGATGGAGCGGCCCGCCGGGTCGCCGAGCTCGCCGCGGCCGTGGCCTGAGCAGACCAGACCAAGGGAACAGGACGGCATACAGCGCAATGGCAATCTTTCTCGACGCGAACAGCAAGGTCATCGTCCAGGGCATGACCGGCTCCGAGGGCATGAAGCACACCACGCGGATGCTCGCCAGCGGCACCCAGATCGTCGGCGGGGTCAACCCGCGCAAGGCCGGGGAACAGGTCGCCTTCCCCGGTGAGGTCACCGTGCCGGTCTTCGGCGGGGTCCGCGAGGCGATGGAGGCCACCGGAGCCAATGTCTCGGTGATCTTCGTCCCGGCCGCGTTCACCAAGGCCGCGGTCATCGAGGCCGTCGACGCCGGCATCCCGCTCGCCATCGTCATCACCGAGGGGGTCGCGGTCAAGGACACGGCGGAGTTCTTCACCTACGCCACGCAGTCCGGCACGACCCGGCTCATCGGCCCCAACTGCCCCGGTCTGATCAGCCCCGGCGCCGCCAACGCCGGCATCATCCCGGCCGACATTTCCGGCCCGGGTCGGATCGGCTTGGTCTCCAAGTCCGGCACCCTGACCTACCAGATGATGTTCGAACTGCGGGACTTCGGCTTCTCCACGGCCGTCGGCATCGGTGGCGACCCGATCATCGGGACCACCCACATCGACTGCCTCGAGGCGTTCCAGAACGACCCGGACACCGACGCCATCGTCATGATCGGCGAGATCGGCGGCGACGCCGAGGAGCGGGCCGCGGCCTACATCGCCGAGCACGTCACCAAGCCGGTCGTCGGCTACGTCGCGGGTTTCACCGCCCCCGAAGGCAAGACGATGGGCCACGCCGGTGCCATCGTCTCCGGGTCCTCCGGCACCGCCCAGGCCAAGAAGGAAGCCCTCGAGGCCGCCGGGGTCAAGGTTGGCCGGACCCCGTCCGAGACCGCCAACCTCATGCGCGAGATCATGCAGCGCCTTCGGGCCGGCTGAGCGACCCACTTCGGCGGCTGACCGACCCGGCCCGGCCCGAGCCGACCTCGCCTGCGGGCGTGGCGGTCCGCTGCGGACCGCGCCCGCTCGGGAAGACTGTGGGGCGGTATGACGATCCTTGAACGCCCTTCCGCAGACCCGGCCCCGGACGACCCGGCCGGGCTGCTCGACGACGACGGCTCCCTCGAAGCCCCACCGCCCGGCCCGGCCCGCGCGGTGGTCGTCGGGGTCGTTACCGCGCTCGGGTCCCTGGCCGCACCCATCCTGCTGGCCCTGCTCAGTTGGCTCCTCGACGAGCGATCCGCGGGCAGCCCGTGGTCCTCGGTGAGCGCCGGGGCGTCGTTCTGGCTGCTCGGACACGGCGCGAGCCTCGGTGGAGCCGGTGCACTCTCGATCGCCCCGTTGCTGCTCACCGCCGGAGCCGTCGCGTGTGCCTGGTTCGGCGTGCGGGAGGCGGTCCGTGGCGTGGCCGCCGACGGAGACCTTGTCGCCGGATTGCTCCGGGAGCCCATCCTCCGGGCGGTGCTCGCCTGGTGGGCCGGTTATGGCTCGGTGGCTCTGCTCGCCGCGGTGCTCGCCGCGCGCGGCGCCCTCCCGCCCCGCTGGCTGAGCGTGCCGATCGTGCTGCTCGTCGTCCCGGGGCTCGCCCTGCTCATCCTGCTCACCCGGCTCGCCCGCGACGAACCGCACACCGTCGGGGAGCGGCTGCGGTTCGTGTGGCTCCCGGTCACCGTGCGTCGCGCCATCGCCCCGGGGCTGCGGGCCGCTGGGGTCCTCGTGTCGCTCGGGGTGCTGGTCGTCGCGATCGCCGTCGGGCTCTCCTGGGATGAGGTGTCCCACGTCCACGCCGCCGTGGGCGCCGGCGGAGTGGGGAGCGCGGTCCTCATCGGCGCGCAGGTGGGGTACGCGCCCAACCTGGGGATGTGGGCGGTGTCCTTCCTCGCCGGACCGGGATTCCAGGTCGTCGACGGGGCCAGCACCACCTGGAGCGGCTCGCGCGGCGGGCTGCTCCCGCTCGTCCCCGTCTTCGCGGCCCTCCCTCAGCCGGGCGACTTCCCGGCCGTGGTGCCCCTGGTCGCCCTCGTGCCCGTCCTCGCCGGAGCGTACGCCGGGCATCGAGCCGTCCGCGCGGTGGCCCGGTTGTCCTCGGTGCGGACCAAGCTCGAGGTCGCGCTCGCCGCGGCCGTGACCGGGGCGCTCGCGCTCGGCCTCGTGGACCTCTTCGCCGGGGGTGCCATGGGGACCTCCCAGCTCGCCGCGATGGGGGCACCCGCCGGGTGGCTCACGCTCGCGCTGGCCCTTGAACTCTCCGTCGGTGCGGTCCTCGCGGCCCTCGTCGACTCTTGGCGGCTGCGGCGCTGATGGCCCCTGCTGCGCGGCTGCGCGTCGTCGTCCTCGTCTCCGGTTCCGGCACCAACCTCCAGGCACTCATCGATGCCGCGAGCGACCCGGGTTTCGGTGTGGACATCGTTGCGGTCGGTGCCGACCGTGGGCGGATCGAGGGCCTGGCGCGGGCCGAGCGGCACGGCATACCCACCTTTATCGTGCGGGCGCCCGAGTTCCCGACCCGAGCGGCCTGGGACACGGCCCTCGCCGCCGCGATCACGGCGCACGCTCCCGACCTCGTTGTCTCGGCGGGGTTCATGAAGATCCTCGGCCCGGCAGTGCTCGGCGCGCACCGGGTCCTCAACACCCACCCCGCGCTGCTGCCGAGCTTCCCTGGGGCGCACGGAGTGCGGGACGCGCTGGCCCACGGAGTCAAGGTCACCGGCTGTACCTGCCACTGGGTCGACGCCGGGGTCGACACCGGGCCGATCATCGACCAGCGGGCAGTGCGCGTGCAGGACGGCGACACCGAGGAGAGCCTGCACGAACGGATCAAGGTGCAGGAGCGGGCGATGCTCGTGGAGGTCCTCGCTAGACTGGCGGCGACGACTGGCGCGGGTGGGTGACCACCGGGGAGTCCTAGGGAACGAGCATCGACCGCCTGGGTGCTCGGCCGCAGTGATCGCATATCGCTTGGAGCTCCAGACATGGCCGTTTCGCTCACCCCGCCCGGTCCCACCCAGGACGTCCGCCCGGTCCGCCGCGCGTTGATCTCGGTTTTCGACAAGACCGGTCTGGAGGATCTCGTCCGCGGGCTCCACGACGCCGGTGTCACCCTCGTGTCCACGGGCGGTTCGGCCGCGCTCATCGACGGGCTCGGCGTGCCGGTGACCCGGGTCGAGGAGCTCACCGGCTTCCCCGAATGCCTTGAGGGCCGGGTGAAGACCCTGCACCCGATGGTGCACGCCGGTCTGCTCGCGGACACCCGCAAGCCCGAGCACCTTGCCCAACTCGCCGACCTCGGTGTTGCCGCGTTCGACCTCGTCGTGGTCAACCTCTATCCGTTCACCCAGACCGTGGCCTCCGGCGCGGGGGCCGATCAGATCGTCGAGAACATCGACATCGGCGGGCCCTCGATGATCCGGGCGGCCGCCAAGAACCACCCGAGCGTCGCCGTGGTCACCGACCCCACGACATACCCGCAGGTGCTCGACGCGGTCCGGGCCGGCGGGTTCACCTTCGCCCAGCGTAAGCGGCTGGCTGCCGAGGCATTCATCCACACCGCGACCTACGACACCCACGTCGCGTCCTGGATGGGCAATGCGTATGTCGACACTTCGGACGGTTCGGGGTTCCCGGCCTGGATGGGGGCGACCTGGGACAGGGCGGCCGTGCTGCGGTACGGCGAGAACCCGCACCAGCGAGCCGCCCTCTATCGCAACGGATTCCAGCCAGCTCCTGGTCTGGCGCAGGCCGAGGTGCTACACGGCAAGGAGATGTCGTACAACAACTACGTCGACGCCGATGCCGCGGTACGGGCCGCCTACGACCATGGGGACCAGCCGACCTGCGCGGTCATCAAGCACGCCAACCCGTGCGGCATCGCGGTCGGGGAGGACATCGCGCAGGCGCACCGCAAGGCGCACGACTGCGACCCGGTCTCGGCGTTCGGCGGCATCATCGCGGTGAACCGACCGGTGACCGCGGCGATGGCGGAGACGGTCAAGGACATTTTTACCGAGGTCGTCGTCGCGCCCTCCTTCGAGGCCGAGGCCCTCGAGATCCTCACCGCGAAGAAGAACATCCGCCTGCTCACCTGTGCCCCGCCGCGCCCGGGCGGGGTGGAGGTGCGGCCCATCTCCGGCGGGTCGCTCATGCAGACCCGGGACGCCATCGACGCGGTGGTGCGGGATGAGGCGGGGGAGGCAGCGGGGGGTGACGACACGGCATACTGGCGGCTGGTCGCGGGGGAGTCGGCGTCGGCGGCCACCCTTGCCGATCTGCAGTTCGCGTGGCGTGCGGTGCGGGCGGTGAAGTCGAACGCGATCCTGCTCGCCCGGGACGGCGCTTCGGTGGGGATCGGGATGGGACAGGTCAACCGGGTCGACTCGTGCGCTCTGGCGATCGCCCGGGCCGATGCCCGCGCGAGCGGTTCGGTGGCGGCCTCGGACGCGTTCTTCCCGTTCGCCGACGGGTTGCGTCTCCTGCTCGATGCTGGGATTGCGGCCGTGGTCGCTCCGGGTGGGTCGATGCGGGACGCCGAGGTCATCGAGCTGGCGCAGGCCCGCGGAGTGACGCTCTATTTCACCGGGACCCGCCACTTCGCCCACTGACTCTTTTCCCGATCGTGTGAGTGTGCTGCAGCCAGGGCAGCAGCACACTCACACAGTCGGGTGGATGCGGGACCAGCGGGCCAGCGCGGTCATGGCCACGAGGACCACCGCCACCGCCCCGAATGCGAAACCCGGTGCCAGCGGCATCGCGAGCGCCACAGCGCCGCCAACCACCCACCACAGCTGCAGCACCGTCTCGGTGGTCGCGAAGGTTCGGCTGTGCCACTCCTCGGGGACCTGCTCCTGGATGACGGCATCGAGACCGAGCTTGCCGAGCTGGGCGAACAGCCCCGCGACGAACCCTAAGCCGATGAGCGTCCACGCGGCATAACTCACCGCTGCGAGGACCGAGGCGACCACGGCCAGAATCATGAGCGCGGCCGCGACGCGAGGCGGGTTGGGTGCCGGCCGCCGGTTGCCGAGCAGGGACCCCACGGCCGTCCCCACCGTCGCGGCACCGGCAACGGCCGCCATGAGCGCGAGCGATCCCCAGCCGGGCAGGGGGCGTTCCCGGCTGAGGAAGAGGATGTACAGGGTGAGGAACCCCGAGAGCTGCCGTGAGCCGCAAAGCAGCCACAGCACCCATCGGACATCCGCAGGAAATCCGCCGATCCCGGCGACGACAGTGGGCAGCCGACCGCGCAACCCGCGCCGTGGTCGCTGCGCCGCACCCTCGCCCGGGGTGGCCGATCCTGGCCGGTATGCCGTGGGATCGGCGGGTGCCGAATCGACCTGGTCGGGGAGCCGGATGGCAAGCACGGTCGCGGCGACATAGATGACAAAGGCCACCCGAACGGCCCAGTCCGGCCCGATCCGGGACACCGCGCTCGCGACCCCGCCGCCGAGGAGCATGCCGACGAACCCGGCAATGGTGATCCGAGAGTTCGCCGTGACCAGGGGAACCGCCGCGGGCAGCAGTCGGGGGACGGCGGCGGCCCGCGCCACGGCATACGAGCGTGAGGCGATGAGGGCCCCCAGAGCGAGCGGGAAGACCCACGCCGACCGGTCGGCGAGTGCGGAGGCAAGCACCCAGGCGAGGAAGGCACGCAAGGCGAGGGTGGTCCCGATGGCCCAGCGGCGGCCGTGCCGGAACCGGTCGAGCAGCGGCCCGACCAGGGGTGCCAGGAGCACGAACGGGGCCATCGTGAGCAGCAGAAACAGGGCGACCTGGCCGCGGGCTTCACCGGTGGGGAGCGCGAAGACCGTCCCGGCGAGCGCAATCGTCAGGGCAGCATCGGCCGCCGTGTTGGCGGTGTGCATCTCGGTGAGTCGGGAGAGCCCGCTGGTGTCGGCGCCATCGGCCCGCACGAACGCCCGAAACCGTCGCGCGGAGGCCCGTGAGGCGGCGCCCACGGCACGCACACCGGCCCGGCCGCCGCGGGCGGTGGCCGCCCCGGTGGCACGCAGCACCCGCCCCGCTCTCTGCCGACGCGGGGGCTTGCCCATGGGCTCCTGCACGAACACCATCCTGCCGGTCGGCGGGGAGTCAGGGGTCCCCTCGACACGGCATACTCCGCTCGGGCTCACCTAACCTCTGCTAGCAGGGTTTAGCGCGAGAACCGAAGATTGCATCATGTGGTTCTGAAACGAACCTTTGCTAGCAGAGGCTGGTGTCAGGACCGCAAGATGCATCATGTGCTCCTGAAGTGAACCTCTGCTAGCAGAGGCTGCGCGTCGGGGCGCGGGGGGAGGGCTGCGTATGCCGTCAGCCGAGCGCCGGGGGGCGGTAGCCCGTGGGCTCCCCGGCCCCGAGGTCGACGATGGCCGCGACCGGGCCGCCACCCTCGGGCCCTTGGTGCGCCGCCGACACCGAGACGAAGGCCGCCGGGTCGCCGGTCACCGCCGCGGTCACGCCGCCCACACAGGACTTGATCTGCCGGTGCCAGTGCACGTCGGAGTCGTCGAGCATGGCGTTGCGGCGGCCGTTGACCTGACCGTCGAGCGAGGCCTCGCACTTGAGGAAGACGTTGACCAGCCGCCCCTGGATGTCGGAGACGTGCGGCCGCTCGGGCAGGTCGAGCCCGGCATCCCGGATCGCCTCCCAGATGCCATCCGCGTCCAGGGCGTTGCGCATCACCGAGTGACCGATCTTGTACCGGCCGCCCACCCCGCGGGCATTGCCGACGACGACGACCTGCGCCTGGTCGAGTTCGACCCCGGAGGAACACGAAGACACCGAGGAGTAGAGGTCACGGTTGTGCATGACGTCGGCATCGGTTGGCCGCTCGATCTCGCCGAGGGCCACGGCGATCCCGAGCGCGGTGCACCCATTGGAGAGGTCCATCGACTCGTGGGTGTGCTCGGTCCAGACGGTCTTGCCGCGGGACTTGGCGTCCCGGATGGTGTGGATGGTGAGCAGCGGGGTCTTGGTCTGGACGTAGTGCACGTCCTTGGGGTCGGTGATCCCGGCCCGCTCCATGGCGACCTTCACCGCGGCCTCGACCTTCTCGATCATCGGGGTGTAGCCGATCTCCTCGGGCAGCAGATGGTCGGACATGGCGAAGCCAACGGTGAGCCGAGGCTCGTCGGTCTGCTCGGCCTTGTCGGCCGGGACGGTCGCGAAAATCGTCGCGTGCGGGCTGATCACGCCGTCGGTCCCGCCGGACCAGACGATCGGGATTTCCTTGACCTTCTCGGGGTCGGCGCCCTTGGCGATGAGGACCTCGCGGAACGCCCGGTCGGCGATGATCCGGGTGTAGTCGTTGACGCCGCCGTTGCCTTCGGTCTTGCCGATGACGGCGATGACGCGGTCGGCCTCGAACACGCCCTCGTCGATGAGCTTGCCGAGTTCGGAGGCGTCGGAGACGGTGTGCAGCGGGACCTTGCGGACCTCAATGGCGTCGGGCATGTGCAGGCTTCCTTTCGGGTATGGCGTGGGGTCAGGTGTGGTCGATGACGGTGCCGAAGTTGCCCTCGACCGCGTCGGTGATGTGGGTCAGCGAGGTGATGACGCTGCGGGGGCCGCCGCGTTCGACGAACCGGGCCGCGGCGTCGACCTTGGGGCCCATGGACCCGGCGGCGAACTCCCCGGCGGCGGCGTAGCCGCGCAGTTCGCTCACCGTGACGCGTTCGAGGTTGCGCTGCTGCGGGGTGCCGAACCCGATCGCGGCATGGTCGACATCGGTGGCGATGACGAGGACGTCGGCGTCGACCTCGCGGGCGAGCAGGGCGGCAGTGAGGTCCTTGTCGATGACGGCCTCGACTCCGCGCAGCGACCCGTCGGCGTCGCGCACCACCGGGATGCCGCCCCCGCCGGCCGCGCACACGGCATACCCGGCGCCGAGGAGGCTGCGCACGGCGGACACGTCGATGATCTCCAGCGGCTCGGGTGAGGCGACCACGCGCCGCCAGCCGCGTTCGCCGCGGTCCTGCCAGACCTGGCCGTGCTCGATGAGCGGCGCGGCCTGCTCGGCGGGGAGGAAGCGGCCGATGGGCTTGGTGGGGTGGGTGAACCCGGGGTCGGTCCCGTCGACCAGGACGCGGGTGACCAGGGCGGCGACCGGCCGGTGAGCGCGGCGGGCGGCCAAAGCGGCCTCGAGCTGGTTGAGGATGGTGAAGCCCAGGGTTCCCTGGGTCTGCGCGCCGCACCAGTCGAGCGGGACCGGCGGGACGACATGCGCGGCGAGTTCGTTCTTGACCAGGAGGTTGCCGACCTGGGGGCCGTTGCCGTGGGTGATGACGAGGTCGTGGCCGGCGGCGATGAGCCGGGCCGCGGCCTGCATGGCGATGCCGACGGCCTCGATCTGCGCAGCGGGTGTGGCACTGCCGTCGGCAGCGGTCATGGCGTTGCCGCCGAGCGCAAGGAGAACCCTCATAGACCGACCCTAGGAGGGGGAACGCACTTTCGGCGTTGGCAGGTTCTGCCCAAGAGCGCGATCGGCCTTGTCAGGTTGCTCGTGTTCTCGCAGCCGTGTGCTGGCGGCACGTCTCAGAGCGAACGGAAGCGGGCCCGGCGATCCTCGAGGCGGTCCGCGGTCGACTGCCGGGTGAGCTCGACCAACTCGTGTTCGATGGCGCGGGCCATCCGGCGGCAGAAGGCCTCCGGCTCGTCGGCCGCGTCCGGATGCTCGGCGACGATCCGGTCGATGATGCCGTCGGCGAGCAGGTCGCGAGCGCGCACTCGCTGCCGTTCGGCCATCTCCGGGGCGCGCTGCGAGGTCCGGTAAAGGATCGCGGAGGCACCCTCGGGGGGCAGCGGGGAGAGCCACGAGTGCTGCGCCGAGATGACCCGGTCGGCGGGCATGAGGGCGATCGCCCCGCCACCGGTGCCCTGGCCGAGCAGGACGCAGAGGGTCGGTACCGGCAGGACGACCATTTCGGCGAGGCAGCGGGCGATCTCGCCGGCCATGCCGCCCTCCTCGGCCTCCTTGGACAGGGCCGCCCCGGCGGTGTCGATGAGCGAGACCAGCGGCAGGTTGAGGTCGGTGGCCAGACGCATCCCGCGCCGGGCGACTCGCAGGCCCGACGGGGAGAGCGGAGCCTCGACGCGTTCGGAACGGCGGTCCTGGCCGAGGACGACGCAGCGGGCCTCCCCGAAGCGCACCAGGGCGAGCAGCAGGGCCCGGTCGGTCTCCCCGGCCCCGGTGCCATGCATGGAGAGCACATCGTCGGCACCGAAGCGCAGCAGCGCCCGCACTCCGGGGCGATCCGGCCGCCGGGAGCGGCTGATCGAGGCCCAGGCCGGCTCGTCCGGGAGCTCCTCGCGAGGAACCTCCGGGACGTGGTCGAGGTCTCGCGGCACCATGGTGAGCCGGAGCAGCCGGCTCGCGGCTTCGCGGCAGGCGTCCAACGGCAGCACCGCATCGACGAGCCCGTTCGCCCAGAAGTTCTCCGCCGTCTGCACGCCCTCGGGGAAGGGCTGCCCGTAGAGCGCCTCGTACACTCGGGCCCCGAGGAAGCCGATGGTGGCGCCCGGTTCGGCAACGACGACATGCCCGAGCGATCCCCAGGACGCGAGCACACCACCGGTGGTCGGGTGCCGCAGGTAGGTGATGTAGGGCAGGTGGCGCTTCTTGTATGCCGCCAGCGCCGCGGAGATCTTCACCATCGTCACGAAGGCCGGGGTGCCTTCCTGCATCCGGGTCCCACCGGAAGCCGGGGCCGCGAAGAGCGGGAGCCGCTCGCGGGTGGCCCGCTCCAAGGCGAGCGTGATGCGTTCGGCAGCGGCGCACCCGATGGATCCGGCGAGGAAGCGGAACTCGCCAGCGATGACCGCACACCGATGCCCATCGATCCGGCCCTCGCCGGTGACGATGGCCTCATCGACCCCGCTGGCGGCGGCCGCGGCCTCGAGGTCGGCGGCATACTCGCTGCCCGGCTCGGCCACGACCAGCGGGGGCGCATCCCAGGAAACAAAGGAGCCCGGGTCGAAGACCGCATCGATGAGTTCACGCGCCGAGGGGCGGTGCGGGCGGTGCGGGCGGGAGGGCCGGGAAGGCCCGAGCGGTCGGGCGGAGGGCTCGGGCTGCTCAGGCATCGAGGGAGTCCAGCCACGCCCGAACCGAGTCGTTGTGCTCGCCGAGCAGCGGGGGAGGCAGGTGGGTGCTGCGCCCACCGGCATACGGGTTGTCGTCGAGACGCAACGGCGGACCGGGGATCTCGATGGGCCCGAGCACGGGGTGGTCGACGCCGATGACGAGGCCCTGACTGCGGGTCTGCTCCCAGTCGTAGACTTCATCGAGCGAGCGAACCCGGCCGGCGGGGATGCCGATCTGCGCCATCCGGTCGAGGAGCTCTTCGAGGTCGTGGTCGGCGAAGGCGGCGTTGAGCGCGGCCGTGACGGCGTCCCGGTTCTCGACGCGCTCGCGGTTCGTCGCGAAACCGGGGGCGAGCGGGTCGATCCCGAAGTCGGTCGCGAGCTTCTCCCAGAGGCCCTGGGAGCCGCAGGACAGCTGGATGATGCCATCGCGGCACTCGAAGAGACCGTAGGGGCAGATCGAGGGATGGTGGTTTCCGCCCGCTCGACCGACCTCGCCGGCCACCGTGTACCGCGTCCCCTGGAAGGCGTGGACCCCGACGATCGAGGCGAGCAGCGAGGTGCGCACCACGCGCCCGCGGCCGGTGCGGTTGCGTTCGTGGAGTGCGGCGACCACGCCGTAAGCGCCGTACATGCCGGCGAGCAGGTCCCCGATCGGCACGCCGACCCGCTGCGGGTGGGCCGGGTCAGTCCCGGTGAGGGACATGATGCCGCCCTCGCCCTGGGCGATCTGGTCGTACCCGGCGCGGCCACCCTCCGGCCCGTCGTGGCCGAAGCCGCTGATCCGGAGCACGACGAGCCGCGGGTTGAGCTCGTGGAGCCGTTCGATGGGGAAGCCGAGCCGGTCCAGGACGCCGGGCCGGAAGTTCTCCAGGAGGACATCGGCGCGGGCCACGAGGCGGGCGAGCATCGCGGACCCGTCGGCCGACTTCAGGTCGAGGGTGACCGACTCCTTGTTGCGGTTGCAGGAGAGGAAGTACGTCGAGATCGGGTCCTCCTGCGGGCCGACGAAGGGTGGTCCCCATCCGCGGGACTCATCGCCGCCGCCCGGGGTCTCCACCTTGATGACCCGGGCGCCCATGTCGCCGAGCATCATCCCGCAGTGCGGCCCGGCGAGTGCCCGGGTGAGGTCGATGACGATGATGTCGTCTAATGGCGCGCCCATGTGCCTCACGGTAGCGGTCATCCGGGCTCGGTTTTCGGGCAAGCCTGGCCGTGCTGAACCCGCCTCGGCTTGGCACAATGTGACGAGGAGCGGGCGGTGCCGTCCGCCGGTCGAGGGCTAGCCGGTGCCCGGTTCGCGCTGGTTGTGCAGGACGGCGTCCCACACCAGGCCGTGCCCTGTGGCGACGAGCAGAACCAAGAGCGCGGCCTCGACCTGGAGTGCGGTGACACCGAGACCGGCGACGAGACTGGGGGCGGCTCCAATCAGGGCGACAACGGCGTAGAGGCCGACAAGGACCCAGCGCAGGCCCGTGCGGCCGCGACGCTGCGAGCCCTCCCCGAGCGCGATGCGAACCATGCTCGCCACCCCGATCAGGGCGATGACGACGAAGCTGACCCGCCAGAACATCGGGCTGTCGAGGCCGCCAATCTGGGCGAACAGCCCCATGAGGGCGGGGAGCAGGAAGGTGAGGTAGATCGCGCCGGCATCGCGACGCGCTCGAGGGTCGGTACGGACGTCGGCGCGCCGCTCGACGACACTCCACCAGAGCCCGACGAGCGTGAAGCAGGTCGCGGAGAACAGGCCGTAGAACAAGCCGATATCCATGGGGCCGATCCTCTCAGAGCCAGTCGCAGTCCGCTGCGCTCGCACCACCGGACAACACGGCATACCCCGGCCCGCGGTCGAAGAACGGGGCCTTGGCCGGTCGGGCCGCGCGCAGCCGCTCCCGCAGCGCCTCGCTTGCGGGGACGTCGATGACCGGGTCGTCGCGTGTGCCCGAGGCCACCACCCCGTATGCCGTGCGCGCACCCTCGAAGGACACCTTGCCCCAGCGCAGGTCGCGTTCCACCTCCGTGAACGGACGCTCCAGCGGGTCGCCCCAACCGCCACCGCCGGTGGTTCGGATTCGGATGACCTGGCCGGCCTTGACGAGTTCGTCGTCGGCGAGGGCATCGACATCCCGCTCATCCGGTCCACCGAGGTCGATGGTCACCTGGAAGGGAGCCCCGGCCAGGCCACCCTTGACCCCCCAGCACGCGAGGATCGAACGGTCCGCGATGGACATGAAGTGGGCATCCTTGAGCATCCGGATGTGCTTCTCGTAGCCGAGGCCGCCGCGATACCGGCCGGCGCCGCCGGAGTCGACGGCGAGCCCGAGACGTTCGACGAGGAACGGGAAGCGGCTCTCGGTGAACTCGGTGGGGAGGTTGCGCGAGTCCGGCACGACGTGGATGGTGTCCTCGCCGTCGGCGTAGTAGCGACCGCCGGACCCACCGCCGAGGACCTCACGCATGAGGTAGTGGTTGCCGTCCCGGTCATGCCCATAGACGCCGGTGTACCGGATGGTTTCCTGGTCCGCGGGCATCCGCCCGTCGACGGCCTTGGCCACCACCCCGGCGAGTACCCCGAGGAGGCGCAGGATGACGAAGGTGCGGGCATTGGTCGGGGCCGGATAGATCGGGGTGAGCAGGGTGCCCTTGTCCGGGAACCGCATTTCGATGAGCGGCACGATGCCCTCGTTGACGTCGAGTTCGGCCATCCGCTCCGGGGTGTCGGCCAGGTTGCGCAGGATCGGCGCGAGCCACTTCTTGAGGAAGTTGCCGCCGACGTAGTCGCCGCAGTGGTTGATCGGTCCCTTGGCCTGGGGTGCGGTCCCGGTGAAGTCGATGATGAGCCGCTCCCCGGCCGCGAGACCCTTCTCCGGGTCGGCCTCGGCGTCGCTGGTCTTGGTCAGGGTGATCCGCTGGGTGTGCAGCATCGGCTCGTCGACACCGTCGTGTTCGGCGTAGTCCTCCCAGACATAGGTCCCGTCCGGGATCTTGCCGAGGATCTCGCGCCGATAGGTCTGCGTCGTGGTGTCCAAGATGGTGTCGAACGCGGCCTCGACCTGGTCGCGGCCGTAGCGTTCGAAGAGTTCGGAGAGCCGCCGCGCCCCCATGAGGCAGGCGGAGCATTCGGCGTCGAGGTCGGCCGCGAGCGAGTCCGGCATCCGGGAGTTGCGGGTCATGATCCGTAGCGCGGCGCGGTTGGGCACGCCCTGGTCCCACAGTTTGATCGGCGGGACGGCCAGGCCCTCCTCGAAGACCGAGGTGGCCCCGGACGGCATACTCCCCGGGCAACCACCGCCGATGTCGTCGTGGTGACCGAATGCCTGGACGAAGGCGACCACCTCGCCGTCGTGGAAGACCGGCACGGTGACGCACAGGTCGGGCAGGTGACCGATGCCGCCCTCGGACTCGTAGACGTCGTTGTGGAAGAAGACGTCCCCGGGTCGCATCTGCGCCAGCGGGAAGTCGCGCGCGACCGGGTGCACCAGGGCCGAGTAGGAGCGGCCGGTGAGCTTGCGGAGCTGGCGGTCGTGGATGCCGGCGCGGAAGTCGTGGGCGTCGCGGATCATGGGGGAGCGGCTGGTCCGGCCGATGGCGGTCTCGACTTCCATCTCGACGCTCGCCAGGGTGCCCTGGACGATCTCGACGAGGATCGGGTCCACGTGGGTGTCGGGCGGGGTGAGCCGGTTTCCGTGCTCGTATGCCGTGGGCAGGCCTGCGGGGTTGGCCATCTCACGCCTCCTTCGTCATGACGAGGTTGCCGAAGTCGTCGACCCGGACCACGAAGCCGGGGTGGACCGGCACCGTCGAGCCGAACTCCTCGACGATGGCGGGGCCGTGGAAGGTGTCCCCGGCGCCGAGGCGCTCGCGGGCGTAGAGGACGGTCTCGACGTAGCCGTCGGCGGCCTCGAAACACACCTGCCGCTTGCCCGTGGCGGCCCGGGAGGCCAGGTCGCCTTCGCCGGCCGGGATTCGGCGGATCTCCGGTCGGGTGATCGGGCCGACACCGGTGACCCGCAGGTTGACCCATTCGACCTGCTGGGTGGGGTCGTCCCGGAAGTCGTAGCCGTAGAGCTGGCGGTGTTCGGTGTGGAAGCGGTCGGCGATGTCGGCGGCATACGCCTCGTCGACGACGCCTTCGGGGGCGCGAACCCGGACCTCGAAGGCCTGACCGAAGTAGCGGACGTCGATGGTCCGGTCGAACCGGTGCAGGTCGCGGGGGAAGCCCTCCTTGTCGAGGGCCGCCCGGGCGCGCTCGGTCAGGGTGTCCAGGATCCGCTGGGTGTGCGCGTGGTCGAGGGCGGAATGCTTGGCGACGTGGGTCTGGACGTAGTCGTTCTTGACGTCGACGGTGAGCAGCCCGAACGCCGAGACGTTGCCCGGGTTCGGCGGGACCACGACCCCGGCGAGGTCGAGGATGTCGACCAGGCGGCAGGCGAGCAGCGACCCGGACCCGCCGAAGGTGGTGAGCATGAAGTCGCGGACGTCCAGCCCGCGCTTGACCGACACCTGACGCAGGGCATTGGCCTGGTTCCACGCGGAGATCTCCAGGATCCCGGTGGCGCAATGCGCGACGTCGAGGTCGAGACGCTCGGCGAGCTCGACGATCCCTGCCCGGGCGGCCTCCACGTCCAGCGGGATTTCGCCGCCGAGCAGGTGCGCGGGGATCCGGCCGAGGACGAGGTGTGCGTCGGTGATCGTCGGCTCGGTGCCGCCCTTGCGGTAACACAGCGGTCCGGGGTCGGCGCCGGCCGACTGCGGGCCGACCTTGAGCGTCCCCTCCGGTGAGATCCAGGCGATCGAGCCGCCGCCGGCGCCGACGGTGACGACGTCGATCATCGGGATCTTGCTCGGATACACCCCCACACTGCCCTCGGTGGTGAGCGTCGGCTCGCCGTCGAGGACGACCGAGACGTCCGTGCTCGTGCCGCCACCGTCACAGGTGAGGACCTTGGTGAAGCCGGCGACGGCCGCGATGAGGGCGGCTCCGAGGGCGCCGGCCGCCGGTCCGGAGAGCACCGTGGTGATGGGCTGGTGGACGACCTCGTCGGCGGAGAGCACGCCGCCGTTGGACTTCATGACATAGAAGGGGATGGGGCGGCCGCCGGTGAAGCCGTCGAGCCGCTCATGGATGTTCGCGACATACCGGCTCACGCTCGGTTTGACCGCGGCGTCGACCAGGGTTGTCATCGACCGCTCGTACTCGCGGTACTCGCGCAGCACCTGACTCGAGATGGAGACCACGGCCTGGGGGTGCTCCCGGTGGAGGACCTCGCGCATGGCCAACTCATGGGCGTCGTTGGCGTAACTGTGCAGGAAGCAGACGCCCAGGGTGGTGATGCCCTGCTCCTTGAACCACCGCGCCGCGGCCACCGCGCCGTCCTCATCGAAGGGCCGCAGCTCATGGCCCTCGAAGTCCATGCGGCCGCCGACGGTGCGGACCCGGTCGGCCGGCACGATCCGATCCGGTTTGACCCAGAAGTAGGAGTTGCCGTACCCGTCCGGGACGGACTGCCGGGCGATCTCGAGCATGAACTCATAGCCCTCGCTGGTGATGAAGCCGAGGCGCTCGACCTTGCCTTCGAGGAGCTTGTTCGTCGCGACCGTCGTCCCATGCGAGACCGCGGTGATGTCCTGGCCGGTGGCGCCCAGGGTGCCGAGGATCTTCTCGATCCCGGCGATGAACCCGTCCGCCGGGTTGCCCGGGGTGCTCGGGGTCTTCGTCGTCGCCAGCTCGCCGGTGCCCTCGTCGAAGGCCACGACGTCGGTGAAGGTCCCCCCGGTGTCGATGCCGATCCGGATGCGTCGCTGCGTCATGCCCCGATTCAACCGGTGGCCGGGGCTCCTGGCGTCGTCAATCCCTGCCAGCGACCTGACCGTATGGCGTCAAACCTCGCCACTCGGAGTGGAGCCGATGTTCAGGGCTCGATGAGGTCGGGGCTGGCGAAGGGGGAGATGGCGGTGCCGTCCGGGGCGACCTCGGCCTGCTCACCGGGAACCTCAGGGTGGTGGCAGGCGGCCCGGTGGCCAGGCGCGAACTCCACGAGCTTGGGTACCTCGCTCTTGCAGACCTCGGTCGCCTTCCAGCACCGGGTGTGGAACCGGCAGCCGGCCGGCGGGTCGATCGGGGAGGGGACGTCGCCGACGAGGCGGATCCGTTCCCGGTTCTGTCGGCGGGCGGTGTCGGGGATTGGCACGGCCGAGAGCAGCGCCTTGGTGTAGGGGTGCCGCGGCGTGGTGTACACCGACATCCGGTCACCGATCTCGACGAGGTTGCCGAGGTACATGACACCGACCCGGTCCGACATGTGCCGCACCACGGACAGGTCGTGGGCGATGACGACGTAGGTGAGGCCGAGCTCGCTCTGGAGGTCTTCGAGGAGGTTGATGACCTGCGCCTGGATCGAGACGTCGAGCGCGGACACCGGCTCGTCGGCGACGATGAGCTTGGGCTTGAGCGCGAGCGAGCGGGCGATCCCGATGCGCTGGCGCTGACCACCGGAGAACTCGTGCGGGTACCGGTTGTAGTGCTCGGGGTTGAGTCCGACGAGTTCGAGGGTGTCCTGGACCGCGCGCTTGATGCCGTGTTCGGTCTTGATCCCCTGAATTCGGTAGGGCGCCCCGACGATCGTGCCCACCGTATGCCGTGGGTTGAGCGAGTTATAGGGGTCCTGGAAGATCATCTGGACATCGCGCCGCAGCGGCCGGAGCTGACCGGTCGATAGGTGGGTGATGTCGCGGCCGTCGAAGAGGATCGTCCCCGCAGTTGGTTCGAGCAGCCGGGTGATCATTCGGCCGGTCGTCGTCTTGCCACACCCGGACTCACCGACGATGGCCAGGGTCTCACCCTTGGCAACATCGAAGGTCACGTCGTCGACGGCCTGGACCGCACCCACCTGCCGTTGGAGGAGGCCCTTGCGGATGGGGAAGTGCTTGGTCAGGCCGGTGACGGTCAGCAGCGGTTCGGTGCTCACAGGTTCGGCTCAATCTGCTCGGTCCACAGTTTCTGGCGTTCAGGCATCGCGAGGTGGCAGGCGACGTAGTGCCGTGCCCCGCTGTCACTGAAGGGCGGACGCTCCTGCCGGCAGGCGGCCCCCACCCGGTCGGTGAAGGTGCATCGCGGGCTGAACGGGCATCCGGGCGGCACCTGGATGAGGCTTGGTGGGGTGCCCTTGATCGGCATGAGCCGGTCGGTGGGCTCCCGGTCCAGCCGCGGCATACTCCCCAGCAGACCCCAGGTGTACGGATGTTGGGGGCGCCGGAAGATGTCCTCGGCCGTGGAGTACTCCACGGACCGTCCGGCATACATGACCAGGATGTCGTCGGCGAGCTCGGCGACAACGCCGAGGTCGTGGGTGATCACGATGACGGCCGCGTCGAAGTCGCGCTGAAGGTCACGAATCAGGTCGAGGATCTGGGCCTGGACAGTGACGTCGAGGGCCGTGGTGGGCTCATCGGCGATGAGCAGGTCCGGGTCGCAGGAGAGGGCCATGGCGATCATGGCGCGCTGACGCATCCCGCCGGAGAACTGGTGCGGGTAGTCGTCGACCCGCTTGGCGGGCTGCGGAATCCCGACCCGGCCGAGCATGTCGATGGCGTGGTCGCGGGCGACCTTCTTGGAGACCTTGTTGTGCACCTGGTAGGCCTCGATGATCTGGGCCCCGACGGTGTAGAACGGGTGCATGGCCGAGAGCGGGTCCTGAAAGATCATCGCCATCCGCTTGCCACGCAGGCTGCGGACGAGCTCCGGGGAGGCACCGACCAGTTCGGTGCCACCGAGGTTGATCGACCCGGCCATCTGCACCGAGTCCGGCTTGTGCAGGCCCATGATCGCCATGCTCGTCACGGACTTCCCGGAGCCGGATTCGCCGACGATGCCGAGGGTCTGGCCCCGGCGCAGGTCGAAGGAGAGCCCGTCGACGCTCTTGACGAGCCCGTCGTCGGTGGGGAAATGCACCCGCAGGTCGCGCACCGAGAGGAACACGTCATCCGCGCGCGTCCCGATCCCGCCGAGACCGACGGTGCTCGTGGTGCTCGCCGGGGTGCTCTCCCGCATCTGACTCACTTGGTCCTCACCCTCGGGTCGATGACGGCATACATGAGGTCGACGACGAGGTTCGAGACGACGATGAAGAGTGCCGCGAGCATGGTCACCCCGAGGATCCGGGGTAGGTCCTGGTTCTGGATGGCATCAACGGTGTACTTGCCGAGGCCGTTGAGCGAGAACGTCTTCTCGGTGAGGACGGCCCCGCCGAGCAGGAGGCCGAGGTCGAGGCCGAAGATCGTGAGGATCGGGGTGAGCGCCCCGCGTAGCCCGTGCTTGAGGGTAACGGTGCGTTCCATGAGGCCCTTGGCGCGCGCGGTTCGGATGTAGTCCTCACCCATCGTCTCGAGCATCCCCGAACGGGTGAGCCGCGCATACTGGGCCGAGAACAGGAAGGCCAGGGTGATCCACGGCAGCAGGAGCGCATACGCCCACTGCGCGGGGTTCTCGGCGAACGGGGTGTACGACCCGCCCGGGGCGGTCCAGCCCAGGCCGTAGGAGAAGATCGACAGTGCCATGAGGCCGGTGAAGTAGATCGGCAGCGAGACGCCGGCGAGCGCCATCGACATCGAGGTGCGGTCGAAGATGGACCCGCGCTTGAGGGCGGAGATGATGCCGGTGACGACGCCGCCGAAGAGCCAGAGGATGGCTGCGCCGACCGCGAGCGAGAAGGTGACCGGGGCCCGGTCGATCAGGTCCGGCCAGACCGCGGTCCGGGCGCGGTAGGAGTAGCCGAAGCAGGGGGCGTTGCAGGTCTCGATGCTGGTCCCCATGTCGATGGTTCCACCGGTGAAGATCGTCTTGAACCAGGTCCAGTACTGGGTGTAGATCGGGTCGTAGAAGCCCAACCGCTCGGCCATGAGACGGACCGTCTCCGGGGTCGCGGTGCGCCCGACATAGCGCGTGGCCATGGTTTCGGGGGTTGCCCCGGCCAGCCGCGGGAAGATGTAGAAGATCGCGAACACGACCATGCTGACCACGACGAGCAGCGCGAACGAAGCGATGAGGCGCCGGAGGAGATAGGTCAGCACGGGGCGTCACCAGCCTTTCGCGGGGGTCGGGAGGGAGTGGGGTGGGTTGGGTGTTGGATCGGTATGGCGTGCGGTGGGGTGCCGGGGGACGGCGAGCGGGTGCCCGCCGTCCCCCGGCGGGAGATCACATCTTGCCGAGGGCGGTGTAGTCGTACATGCCGTAGGCCTGGTTCACGAAGACATTCGTGAGGTTCTTGCCACGGATGAGGAGCGACTTGGCCCACAGGCCGGGGTAGATCACGGCTTCTTCCATGACCTTCTTGTCGATCTGGCCGTAGAGCGCCTCACGCTTGGCCGTGTCGGTCTCGACCGCAGCCTCGTCGAGCCACTTGTCGACCTCGGGGATCCGAACGGAGACGTTCGACGAGCCACCGGTGTCGCGGATGACCCGGCTGTCGACGATCTGCGAGAGGAACCCGTAGCCGTCGTTCCAGTCGGCGCCCCAGCCGTTGGCGGCCAGGCCGAGGTTGTTCGCCTTCACGTAGGGCGGGTTGCCGGCGAAGGTCGAGAAGTAGTCGGACTTCGCGAAACCCTTCGGGGTCACCTTGATGCCGACCTTGGCGAGCTCGGCCTGGAAGGCCTCGGCAACGGCCTTCTCCTTCGGCCGTTCGTTGCGGAAGGCCATGTTGATCTCGAAGCCGTCCGGCTTGCCGCACTTGGCGAGGTGCTCCTTGGCTTTGGCGATATCCGCGCCGTTGTCAGCGCGCGGGTAGAGGTCCTCGGTCAGGTGACCGGGGATGAGCGGGGGCATGAGCGAGGTCGCGATCTGGCCACCGGCGAACTCGCCGCCGTAGGCGTCCTGGTAGGCGAGTCGGTCCATCCCGTACATGATCGCCAGACGGCAGTCCTTGTTATCCAGCGGCGGGACCGTGGTCGGGATCGAGGTGTACCACAGGCGCGCGATGGTCGGGTTGTCCGCCATGGCCTTGAGCTTCTCGTCCTGGAGGATCTGCGCCTGGGTCGCGGGCGTGACACCGGTTCCGGTCACGTGGATGTCGAGGTCACCGGCGATGATCCGCTTGTCGATGTCGTCCTGGTTGACGTTCATCGAGTATTCGTAGCCGTCCGGCAGGGCCTTGCGCTGCGGGTCGGTGGCCGGGTCCCAGTTGGGGTTGCGCTTCAGCGTGAAGCCCTTGCCGGCCTCGTACTTGTCGAACATGTACGGACCGGAGCTGATCGGGTGCTCCTTGTACTTGGCGCCGGTGTCCTTGGCCTCGGGAACCGGGTAGGACTGCGTCGTGGTGAGGAGGTAGTCGAAGCCAGAGAAGCTGTTCTTGAGGTGGAAGATGATCGTCTTGTCGTCCGGGGTCTCGATCGCCGAGTCCGTGTTGACCCCCTTGGACTTGTAGGCGCCCTTGTAGCCCTCCGGCCAGGCGAGCAGGTCATCGAAGTAGGTCGGGCTGTCCGGGAAGATGTCCTTGTCCAGCGTGCGCGTGATGGCGTACTTGATGTCCTTGGAGGTGATGGGCGAGCCGTCCTCGAACTTCAGGCCGTCCTTGAGGGTGTACTTGAAGGTCTTGGCGTTGTCGCTCGGCTCACCGAGACCGGTGGCGAGGTCGCCAGACAGCTTGTTCGCGGCGTCGCCGGGGGCAATGTTGAACATCGTCAGCCCACGGCCGTAGAGGCGCATGAGGTCCCAGGTGTAGCCGTAGTAGCTGTCGCCGGGGTCGGTCGAGTCGGGCTCGCCCTCGTCGGCCATCGTGATGATGCCGCCCTTCTTGTCGGACGGGTTGAAGATCTTCCCGTTCGCGGCGTCGAAGGCGGCCGCCCCCGTCGCCCCGGAGGAGGACGCCGTAGGCGATCCGGAGCCGCTCGGCGTGGTCGAGCCCGAGCTACACGCCGTAAGGCCCACGGCGGTCACGGCAAGGATCCCGAGGGCGCTCCTCAGTCGAGTTGGTGTCATGGTTGTGTGAACCCTTCTTGTTGACGGGGCTGAACCCGGCGCGGATCACCGCGCGCGGGGGTCGAGGGCGTCCCGAAGGCCATCACCGAAGAGGTTGAAGGCGAGGACGGTGATGAAGATGGCCATGCCGGGCCAGAACATGAACCACAGGTGCGAGGTGTACTGAGCGGCGTCCGAGAGCATGCCGCCCCAGGTGGCCGTGGGCGGCTGGATGCCGACGCCGAGGAAGGACAGCGCCGCCTCGAAGAGGATGTTCGTCGGGATGAGCAGGGTGGAGTAGACCAGGATCGGCGCGACCAGGTTGGGCAGGATCTCCTTGACCAGGATCCGCGGGGAGCGGGCGCCGAGGCTCACTGCGGCATCGACGAACTCACGCTCCCGAATCGAGAGCGTCTGCCCACGCACGATCCGCCCGATGTAGGGCCAGTTGAAGAACCCGATGATGAAGATGAGCATGACGATGCGCAGGGTGTCACCCTCAAGTCCGAACGCCTTGTCCGGCATAACCCCGGCCAGGGCAATGGCGAAGACGAGGAGCGGGAAGGCCAGGAAGATGTCCATGAGCCGCGAAATGAAGGCGTCGACCCAGCCGCCGACGTAGCCCGCGATGACCCCCATCGTCGTACCGATGGTCACCGAGAGCAGGGTGGCGAAGAAGGCGATGAGCAGCGAGATCCGCGAGCCGTAGACGATCCGGCTGAAGATGTCGCGGCCGTTACCCGGCTCGACACCCATGAGATGGTCCAAGCTCATCCCGCCATACTCGCCCTTGGGCAACATGGTGCCGGTGGCCCGGTCGATGAGGCTGCGCTGAGGGTCGTTGGGCGGGGTGCCGAGGAGGCCGACGATGAGAGGCGCGAAGATCGCGACGAGCATCAGGAAGACCAGGACGATGGCACCGCCCATGGCGACTTTGTCCCGGCGAAGCCGACGCCAGGCGATCTGGCCGAGCGAGCGGCCTTGGATCGCGGTCTCACCGGCTACCGGGGCGGGGTCCGGGTCGGCCTGAGGGGGAATGTCGACGGGCACAGTCATAGCGTCGTCATCCTCCCGCGTCCCGATGGGTCGGCTTGGTGTCCTGGCGCCGCCCACGGGTGTCGGGTGGAGCCCCTATGAAGGGCAGTTTCGCCGTCGTAGACCCCTATCGAAAGTCCTGCCCCCGCGTCGAGACCGAATCGTGACCAAGAGATCCATAACACGACGGAATACATCGTGGTCAAGGTGCACGCACTCGTTTTGGGTCAGGGGTGCTCGGGCTGAGACACTTCTCCTTATGTCACTTTCCCGCCGCGAGGACCTGCGCAATGTCGCCATCGTCGCCCACGTCGACCATGGCAAGACCACCCTCGTGGACAAGATGCTCTGGCAGTCCGGAGCCTTCGGCGAGCACGACCACGTCGACGAGCGGGCCATGGACTCCGGCGACCTCGAGCGCGAGAAGGGCATCACCATCCTCGCCAAGAACACCGCCGTCCGGTATGCCGGTCCGGTAGCGGTCGCGGCCGGCCTGCCCGACGGGCTGACCATCAACATCATCGACACCCCCGGCCACGCGGATTTCGGCGGCGAGGTCGAACGCGGCCTGTCCATGGTCGACGGGGTGGTCCTGCTCGTCGATGCCTCCGAAGGCCCCCTCCCGCAGACCCGGTTCGTCCTGCGTAAGGCCCTGGCCGCGCACCTGCCGGTCGTCCTCTGCATCAACAAGGTGGACCGCCCCGACGCTCGCATCGCCGAGGTCGAGGACGAGGTCATGGAACTGCTCATGGACCTCATCGAGGACACCGAGGGCAAGGAGCACTACCTCGACCTGCCCACGGTGTACGCCAGCGCCAAGGCGGGCCGGGCCTCGTTGAGCCGACCCGAGAACGGCGGCCTGCCCGACGGAGCCGACCTCTCCGCGCTCTTCGCCACGATCATCGAACACATCCCGGCGCCCACCTTCGAGGAGGGTGCGCCGTTGCAGGCTCATGTCACCAACCTCGACGCGAGCAACTTCCTCGGCCGCCTGGCGCTGCTGCGGGTGCACAACGGCACGATCAGCAAGGGCCAGCAGGTGGCCTGGTGCCGTCACGACGGCAGCATCCAGAAGGTCAAGATCACCGAGCTGCTCATGACGGAGGCGCTCGAGCGGGTCCCCATGCAGGCCGGCCAGTCCGCCGGCCCCGGCGACATCATCGCCGTCGCCGGCATCCCGGAGATCACCATCGGCGAAACCCTGGCCGCCGCCGACAACCCGATCCCGTTGCCGCTCATCACGGTCGACGAGCCGGCCATCTCGATGACGATCGGCACGAACACCTCTCCCATGGCCGGTCGGGTCCGCGGGGCCAAGGTGACCGCGCGCCTGGTCAAGGACCGGCTCGACCGCGAGCTGGTCGGCAACGTCTCCATGCGGATCCTGCCCACCGAGCGTCCCGACGCCTGGGAGGTCCAGGGTCGCGGTGAGCTCGCCCTGGCGATCCTCGTCGAGCAGATGCGCCGCGAGGGTTACGAGCTCACCGTCGGCAAGCCGCAGGTCGTCACCCGCGAGGTGGACGGCAAGCTCCACGAGCCGGTCGAGCGGCTCACCATCGACACCCCCGAGGAGTTCCTCGGCACGATCACCCAGATCATGGCCGCCCGTAAGGGCCGCATGGAGCAGATGACCAACCACGGGACGGGCTGGATCCGGATCGAATTCCTCGTCCCCAGCCGGGGCCTCATCGGTTTCCGGACCGAGTTCCTCACCGAGACCCGCGGCACCGGCATCGCCCACCACGTCTTCGAGCGGTACGAGCCCTGGTGCGGCCCGATCACGACCCGGATCAGCGGCTCGCTCGTGGCCGACCGCACCGGTCCCGTGACGGCATACGCCATGGTCAACCTCCAGGAACGCGGGATCCTCTTCGTCGATCCCGGCACCGAGGTCTACGAGGGCATGATCGTCGGGGAGAACTCCCGCGCCGACGACATGGACGTCAACATCACCAAGGAGAAGAAGCTCACCAACGTGCGGGCCTCCTCGGCGGACAACTTCGAGAAGGTCGTGCCGCCCCGCCGGCTGAGCCTCGAGCAGTCCCTGGAGTTCTGCCGTGAGGACGAGTGCTGCGAGGTCACCCCCGACGCGGTCCGGATCCGCAAGGTCGAGCTCGACCAGGTCGTGCGCGCCCGCACCGCAGCCCGGGCCCGCAAGGCCTGAGCAAAGGCACGCCCTCGATGCCGAGCAGACGGTATGTCGTGACGCCGGCGGTGCTCGCCGCCGCGGCTTCCGTCGCGCTCGCCGCGGGGTGTACCGGCTCGGCGACGTCGGGCCCGTCAACCTCGGCCGGGGAACGGATCGACGACCGGGGAGGGACGGTCACCGCCCTCACCCTCGGACCGGTGGCCACCTGGGATCCGCAACGGATCGCCGCGCGCGAGGACATGGCGTTCGCAAGCCGGGTCTTTGTCCGCACCCTGACGGCATACGCACCGGCGGGGGAGGGCGGGGAGCCCGGCGCCCTCGTCGGCGACCTCGCCACGGGGACCGGCACCCCGGACGCCAGCCTCACCTCGTGGACCTTCGCGATCCGTGACGGGGTGAAGTGGCAGGACAACACATCGGTGACCTGCCAGGACGTGGCCTATGGCATCTCCCGGACGTTCGCGACCCGTGAGATCGTCGGGGGCCCCGGGGATGCGTTGGCCGTCCTGGACATCCCCCGCAGCCTCGACGGCGCGAGCACGTACAAGGGTCCCTACGACCGCAGCGCCGCCAACCGCGCCGCCCAGGAGGCGTTCGACAAGGCGGTCTCGTGCAGCGGGTCCACCCTGACGATCCGGCTCAGCGCCCCGCTTTCGGACTTCCCGGAGATGCTCACCGAACCGGCCTTCGGCGCGGTCAACCGGGATCATGACCGGGGGGCCGACGGCCCGCACGACGTCTTCTCCGCCGGCCCCTACCAACTGGAGAACGGCTGGCGCGCCGGGACCGGTGGGGTGTTCATCCGGAACCCGCACTGGACAGCCGACACCGACCCGGTCCGCAAGGCCTACCCCGACCGGATCGACTACCGCGAGGGCCTGGAGCCGCAGGCGGTTGCCCAGCAGATCCTCGCCGACGGAGATCTCGGTCGCTCTGCGGTCGCCCTGGGCTCGGTCCCGCCGAGCTTGCACCAGGAGCTCGTTGGTGTCTCCGCACTCAAGGACCGGCTGCTCAACCCGTTGACCGGGGTGACCGAGTACCTCGTGCCCAACACCGCCCATGGCCCGATGGCCAACGAACTCGTCCGCCAGGCGCTCGCGGTGGCCACCAACCGCCAGGCCTATGCGACCGCGCTCGGCGGTCCCACGGTCGCGGCCCCCGCGGTCTCGGTCATCCCGCAGGCTCTCCCGGCCAGCCACACGCAGGATCCGCTCAAGGCCGGAGCCCGCGGCGACAGCGCGGCCGCGGCCGCACTGCTCGCCAAGGCGAAGGTCAAGACTCCGGTGCCGATCACCGTCGCCTACCGCGCGGGCGAGGCGGCCGACAAGGGTATGGCGGCACTGGCCGCCGGATGGACCGAGGCCGGCTTCGACGTCACCTTGCAGGCCCTGGGGGATGACTATTTCGGCGCCATCGGTGACCCCCGCCGCAAGGTGACCACCGATGTCTTCTGGTCGAACTGGAGCCCGGCCTGGGCGTCGGCCTCGACCGTGCTCGGCCCGCTGTTCAACTCCTCGGTCAACCTCACCGCGACCGGCCCGGGCCGCGACTACGGCTACTTCGCCGACCCGGTCGTCGACGCCCGGATGGCTCGGATCGACCGGATCGCGGACCCCGCCGACCGCGAGGAGGCCTGGCAGACCACCGACATCGACCTGCTCACTCGGGGCGTCTACATCGGGCTCGTCGAGCGTAAGGCCGTCTATATTGCGGGCTCCTCGATCCGCAACTTCTCCGCAGCCGAGGTGCTCGGTGGAGTCGTCGAGCTGGCCGATATCGCGGTGACCTCGTGAGCGCGCACCTCGGTCGTGGCACGGACGCGAGCGGCGCCCCCGACCCGACTGACTTCCGGTCGGCGATGAAGCGGCTGCCCTCGGGGGTCACCATCCTCACCACGCATCGGGACGGCGCCGACCATGCGATGACGGCCGATTCCTTCGTTTCGGTCTCGCTCGACCCGGTCCTGGTTCTGGTGTGTATCCAGCGGACGTCGAGGTTCTGCGAGGCGGTGCTCACCACTCGGCTCTTCGGGGTATCCGTTCTCGCGGGTGATCAGGAGGATCTGTCCCGGTGGTTCGCCACGCCGGGGCGACCGCTGGCCGGACAGCTCGACCAGACGCCACACTCCCGGGGCGCACACACCGGTGCGGCCCTGCTCGACGGGGCGCTGGCCCACGTGGAGTGTCGGGTCAGCGAGGTCCACGCCGCGGGGGATCATGTCATTGTCGTCGCCGAGGTCCTCGCCCAGTCCTGGGAGCAGGAGCCGACCTCGGCGCTCGTTCACTATCTCGGAAGGTACGGCACCATCTCATGACCGACGGATATCCCGAGGAGGTCGCGCCGAGGAGCTCGCGCGGTCGGCGCGTAGCGATCTGGGGCGGGGGCGCGCTGCTCGCCCTGTTGGCGGCGTATGGCGGCGTGGCCTGGTGGCTGGGCGACTCCGTGCCACGGGACACCACTGTCTCCGGGGTTGCCGTCGGGGGGATGTCCCGGGACGAGGCGATCACCGCCATCGAGACCGGACTCAGGGACCATCTGCGCGGCCAGCTCACCCTCACCGCGGGAGCCAAGCAGGCCACCGTCGACCCCGCCACCGCCGGTCTCACCGCGGACGTTCCCGGCACCGTCGACTCCCTGCTCGGTTTCACCCTCGACCCCCGCGTGCTCTGGGCGCGGGTCGGTGGCGGGGCTACCCGCGGCGTGCAGGTGAGCGTCGCGGACACGGCATACGCCAAGGCCATGGAGGGTGTGGCGACCACCTTGCGGACCGAGCCCAAGGAGGGTGCGGTGTCCTTCGCGGGCGGCCTGGACAAGACCGTCATGCCGGTGGACGGGGTCGAGGTCGATGTGGCCGCCACCCGCAAGGCCATCGAGGGGGCCTGGCCAGCGGCCGCGATCGTTCCGGCGGTGGTGCGGCCGCTCGAGCCGACGGTGCCGATCGCCGAGTTCGAGCGGTTCCGCACCGAGTTCAGCAGCGTCGTCCTCTCCGGGCCGGTGACGGTCAAGGCCGGCGACAAGAGCTTCCAGCTCACCCCGGCACAGTTTGTGCCTGCGGTCACGGTGAAGGCCCAGGGCGCGTCCCTGGTCTCGTCGATCGACTCCGCCAAACTCGTGGGCATCGTCCAGGCCGAGGCCGCCAAGGCGGGGATCGGCGCCCAGCCCAAGGACGCCATCGTCACCTACTCGGGCGGCAAGTTCACGGTCACCCCCTCCGTCGACGGCGCCATCCTCGACCCCAAGGTCATCACCGACAAGGTCACCTCCGCGATCACGTCGGCAAGTCGCACCGCTGAGGTGACGACGACCACGCAGAAGCCCACGTTCACCACCGAGATCGCCCGGGCGACCCTGCCCAAGGAGGTCATCTCCTCGTTCACGACGAACTTCAAACCGGGGCAGCCGCGGGTCACCAACATCGCCCTCGGGGCGCGCCGCCTCAACGGGGCCTACGTGCCGCCGGGGGGAACCTTCAGCCTCAACAAGTGGCTCGGTCAGCGAACCCCGGACAAGGGCTACGTCAAGGCCCCCGGGATCAACGCGGGCCGGATCGAGATGACCTACGGCGGCGGGATCTCGCAGCTGTCGACGACCCTCTTCAACGCGTCCTGGTTCAGTGGGGTCAAGCTCGTCGACTGGCGTGCGCACAGTCTCTACATCACTCGATACCCCGAGGGGCGCGAGGCCACTCTGGACTGGTGGACGATCGACAACGTCTTCACGAACACCACCAAGGGCGGCATCCTCATCCAGGCCTCGACGACGTCGACCTCGGTGACGGTGACCTTCCGCGGCATCAAGACCTGGAACATCTCGACGTTCAAGGGTCCGCGGTTCAACGTGGTCTCTCCGCGCCGGGTCGAGATCACCGATCCCGAGTGCATCCCGCAGGACCCCAGTTCGGGCTTCACCGTCGTCAACACCCGTGTCTTCACGCAGGGCGGCAAGGAGGTCAAGCGGGAGTCGATCACGACCCGGTACGACGCGACGAACGAGATCGTCTGTACCGGCCGCTAACGGTCGCGTCCCGCTAGCGTCCTCCCGCGCAGCTGCGGACGGCCTGGACGAGGAAGTTGAGCACCGGCGGGTTGTTCCGAATGAGGACCCCGCTGTGCTGGCTCGACGCGACCGGCAGGGTGTGAACCGCCGAGGGTGTGCTTGCCCGCGTCACGAGCGTGCGGGCCACCTCGTTGACCGCGGCTCCCTGGGTCTCCCAGACAAGCCAGGTGTTCTCCGGCAGGGTGCTCAGGGCTGCGGTGACCGGGGAGACCAGCACCGTCGCGCACGGCTGGGGGTCGAGCACGCCGACGGCGCTCTGGACGCTGGTCGACCCCAGCGAGGACCCGATGAGCACCACGTCCGGGGTCGCCGTGCCGGCGGCGGCAGCGACCGCTCCCTGGATGTCGGCCGGCTCGAGGGCCGGGTCGAACACCCCACCCGTGGCGCCGATGCCGCGCCGATCGAAGACGATGGCCTCAGCCCCGGTGTCCGCGGAGATCCGGTCGGCCCAGGGCAGCCATTGGCAGATGGCCGAGGAGCAGCCCGGTCGCAGGATGACCAGCAACGGGGCGTCCTTCGGCCCGGTGCTCGCTCCGGAGAGGACGTGCCGGTCGGCTGCCCTGCTCGGGAAGGTCAGCCGCTCCGCGGGCCCCGCATAGCCGGGGCACTGGGTTGCCAGCGGCGTCCCCGGGGTTGCGCTTGCCCCGACGTTGGCGTCGGCGCCTTCCTCGCCGGGCCCACTCCCGCGCAGCGCGATCCACACCACGAAGAGGCCGACCACGACGGCGACCGCCACGACGGCCGAGAAAAGGACCCGGCTTCGCATGGGGTCAGCCTAGGTCGCGGGATGCATAGGATGGGCGCCATGACGTACGTGATCGCGCTGCCCTGTGTCGACCTCAAGGACAAGGCGTGCATCGAGGAATGTCCCGTCGACTGCATTTACGAGGGTGAGCGCAGCCTCTACATCCACCCCGACGAGTGCGTGGACTGTGGCGCCTGCGAGCCGGTCTGCCCCGTCGAGGCGATCTACTACGAGGACGACGTCCCCGAGCAGTGGGCCGACTACTACAAGGCCAATGTGGAGTTCTTCGACGACCTCGGCAGCCCTGGTGGCGCGGCCAAGATGGGCGTCATCCCCAAGGACCACCCGATCATTTCCGCGCTCCCGCCGCAGCAGCACGACCACTGAGTGCTCCGCCTTCCGGACTTCCCCTGGGACTCGCTCGCTGACCACAAGGAGCGGGCGAGTGCCGTTCCGGGTGGCCTGGTCGACCTCTCCATCGGTACGCCGGTCGACCCGACCCCGGCCGTGGTCCAGGAGGCGCTGCGCGCCGCTGCGGACGCCCCCGGCTACCCGCAGACGTCGGGAACCGCTGACCTGCGTGAGGCGGTGTCGGTCTGGTTCGAGGCCCGCCGAGGGGTGCGCAACCTCGACCCGGCTGGGGTGCTGCCGACGATCGGTTCCAAGGAACTCGTTGCCTGGCTGCCCACCCTGCTCGGGCTCGGCCCGGGTGATGTCGTGGGCTTCCCGCGGATCGCCTACCCCACGTATGACGTCGGCGCGCGCCTGGCGCGGGCCACGCCATACCCGGCCGATGCCACCACGGCGTTCGGCCCCACCGCGCCGAAGCTGCTCTGGCTCAACACCCCGGGCAACCCCACCGGGCAGGTGCTCGGGCTGGACCACCTGCGCAAGGTGGTCGACTGGGCCCGCTCGCGTGGGGTCGTGGTGGCCTCCGATGAGTGCTACGCCGAACTCGACTGGCGACCCGAGGAGATGCGGGATCCCCGCGAGCACGGCGTGGCCACGACGCCCTCGATCCTGGACCCGCGGGTGTGTCAGGGGTCGCATGAGGGGCTGCTCTGCGTGTACTCGCTGTCCAAGCAGTCCAACCTCGCGGGCTACCGGGCGGCGTTCGTCGCCGGGGACACCTCGCTGGTGTCACGGCTCCTTGAGGTGCGCAAGCACGCCGGGATGATGATGCCGTGGCCGGTCCAGCGGGCCATGCTCGCCGCGCTCGCCGACGAGGAACACCTCGCCGAGCAGAAGGCCCGGTATGCCGCCCGGCGCGCGGCGCTCATTCCCGCAGTCGAAGCATTCGGGCTGCGGGTGGAGCACTCCGAGGCGGGGCTCTACCTCTGGTGCACCGCCGGGGAGGACTCCTGGACCACGGTGGCGCGGCTCGCCGAACGCGGGATCCTGGTGGCACCGGGCGCCTTCTATGGTGCCGCCGGGGCCCAGCATGTCCGGATCGCGCTCACCGGCACCGACGAACGCATCGCGACCGCCGCGACCCGCCTCACCAGCTGATCACCGATCGGCGGGCAGCGTCCGCTCGGCGCTATCAGGCGACCGGTGGACGGCATACCCGCCCTGAGCGGGTTGGGTGGCCGGCGAGAGAGCAAGTAGGGTCGAGCACGACCCGCGCAGCCCACCCGGAGGACGATGCCGTCATGACGAACGAGACCGCTGCCACGCTGTCGGCCGGGGAGACCTCCCTCGACCTCAGGCTCGTCCCGGCGACCGAGGGCAACAGCGGCTACGACATCTCCGCGCTGCTCAAACAGACCGGCAACGTCACCCTCGACGGCGGCTTCACCAACACCGCGAGCTGCACCTCGGCGATCACCTACATCGACGGTGACGTCGGCATCCTGCGGTACCGCGGTTACCCCATCGAGCAGCTCGCCAAGCAGTCGACCTTCCTCGAGACCTCTTACCTGCTCATCTACGGCGCCTTGCCGACAGCGAGCGAACTGGCGGCCTTCGAACGCAACATCGGCCAGCACACGATGCTCCACGAGGACCTCAAGAACTTCTTCTCCGGGTTTCCCCGCGACGCCCACCCGATGCCGGTGCTGTCCTCGGCGGTCTCGGCGCTCTCGACGTTCTATCAGGACAGCCTGGACCCGTTCGACCCGCAGCAGGTGGAGATCTCCACGATCCGGTTGCTCGCCAAACTTCCGACGATCGCGGCCTACGCCTACAAGAAGTCGATCGGCCAGCCCTTCCTCTACCCGGACAACAACCTCTCGCTTACCGAGAACTTCCTGCGGATGACCTTCGGGGTCCCCGCGCAGGATTATGTGCCCGACCCCGAGTTGGTTCGCGCCTTGGACCTGCTGCTGCTGCTGCACGCCGACCACGAGCAGAACTGCTCCACCTCCACGGTCCGGCTCGTCGGGTCCTCGCACGCCAACCTCTTCGCCTCGATCTCCGCGGGGATCAACGCCCTCTTCGGGCCGCTGCATGGCGGCGCGAACCAGGCGGTCCTGGAGATGCTCGAACGGATCCACAAGGCGGAGTACTCGACGGACGAGTTCATGCGCAAGGTCAAGGCCAAGGAGGACGGGGTCCGGCTCATGGGCTTCGGCCACCGGGTGTACAAGAACTACGACCCGCGTGCGGCGATCATCAAGCAGACCGCGCACACCATCCTCGACAAGCTCGGCGGCAAGGACGAACTCCTCGACATCGCCATGCGCCTGGAGGACATCGCGGTGAAGGATGACTACTTCGTCGAGCGCAAGCTCTACCCGAACGTGGACTTCTACACCGGGCTGATCTACAAGGCGATGGGCTTCCCGACTCGGATGTTCACCGTGCTCTTCGCCCTCGGTCGGCTCCCGGGGTGGATCGCCCAGTGGCGCGAGATGATTGCCGATCCGTCGACGAAGATCGGCCGGCCCCGCCAGGTCTACATCGGCGAGGTCAAGCGCGACTACGTGCCCATCGACGCTCGCTGAGCGCGTCCTCGTCCGATCGGCGGGTCGTCGTAGGGTGGGGCGTATGCCGTCCCGCCTCGCCCATGGCTGCGCCCTCGTCACCGTCACCGACTCCAATGTCGTCCTCGACGCCTGGTTCCCCGCCCCGGCGCTGGGGGCAGCACCGTCCGAGGCCGACACCGAAGCCCCTGCGGACCTGAGCGCCCTCGCCGGCGCCGACCCTGAGCGCGCGGTCCGCCGCGAGGTGCGCACCGTGCAGATCGACCTCGCCGCAGCCCCCGCGGACACCGTGGACGCCTACCTGCGCCTGCACCTGCTGAGCCACCGTCTGGTCACCCCGAACTCGATCTCGCTCGACGGCATTTTCGGGGTGCTGCCCAACGTGGTGTGGACCAGCCGCGGACCGTGCGCCCCCGAGGGTTTCGAGGTGACCCGGGCCCGGCTGCTGCGCTCTGGGTCGGTCACCATTTACGGGGTGGACAAGTTCCCACGGATGGTCGATTACGTCGTGCCGAGCGGGGTCCGGATCGCCGACGCGGACCGGGTGCGGCTCGGCGCGCACCTGGCCAGCGGCACGACCGTCATGCATGAGGGGTTCGTCAACTTCAACGCCGGCACCCTCGGGGCCTCGATGGTCGAGGGCCGGATCAGCCAGGGCGTCGTCGTCGGCGACGGTTCCGATATCGGCGGCGGCGCCTCCACCATGGGCACCCTCTCCGGTGGCGGCACGGAACGGGTGCGGATCGGGGAACGTTGTCTCCTCGGTGCCGAGTCCGGGCTCGGGATCGCCCTCGGTGACGACTGCGTCGTCGAGGCCGGTCTCTATCTCACGGCCGGTACCAAGGTGACCCTGCCGGACGGGAGCGTGGCCAAGGCTCGCGAACTCTCCGGTCAGGACGCCCTACTCTTCCTCCGCAACTCGGTCACCGGGGCGGTCCAGGCTCGACCTCGGGATGGTCACGGCATCGTCCTCAACTCGGCCTTGCACGCCAACGACTGAGCGGCCCGACCCAAGGATTCACCTGTCATGCCCCGCACCCTTCACGCAGGGTTGACCCTCGCCGAGGAGCAACCCCCGAGCCGGGGTCGCCTGCTGCTGCGCCGGTTCCTCTTGCTCGGCCTCGCCGGGGCGGTCGGAGTAGGTGGCTGGACGGCATACCGGCAGTTGGCGACCGGGGTGAGCGAGGGGTGTTCGGTGACGGTCAACTCACAGACCTTCACCTGGGCCACCGACCAGGCGAGCAACGCGGCGGTCATCACGGCCATCGGAGGGCGTCGCGGGCTGCCGCCCCGGGCGGCCTCGATCGCGCTCGCGACCGCCATGCAGGAGTCCAAGGTGCGCAACATCCGCTTCGGCGACCGGGACTCCGTCGGGCTCTTCCAACAGCGACCGAGCCAGGGCTGGGGGACCGTCGAGCAGATCATGAACCCGGAGTATTCGACGAACAAGTTCTATGACGCCCTCGAGAAGGTCAAGGGATACCGCGACCTGGAGATCGCGGTCGCGGCTCAGGAGGTGCAGCGCTCCGCGGACGGCTCCGCCTACGCCCAGCACGAGGCCCAGGCCCGGGCCACCGCCTCCGCGCTCTCCGGGCAGACTCCGGCGGCCTTCGGATGCGCCCTGGCAGACGTCGAGGGGACCCCCAGCCCCGGCCTGCTGCTCTCCTTGCTGGCCGCCGATCACGCCCTCAAGGGCCGGGCGGCGGGGTCGGTCGTCACCGTCAGCGCGGTGGAGAAGGACTTGGCGTGGTCGGTCGGGCAGTGGGCGGTGGCCCGGGCCAAGGAGACCGGCGTGGTGTCCGTGCAGGTCGGGGACCGGGTGTGGACCCGGGCGCTGGAGCGGTCGGCCTACGGGTGGCAGGACGCGCCGAGCGCCATCCCGGTGGGAACCGTTCGGATCACGCTGGCGTCCTGACATTGTCGCAGGCGCCGACCTCCTAGGGTTGGCGTATGCCGAGTGCCCGCCTTGACCTGTCCCTGGACGCCACCACGCTCACCGCCGCGATCTGCGACATCGCATCGGTAAGCCTGGCCGAGGCTGCCCTCGCCGACGCCATCGAGGCGGCCTTGGCCGCTCTGGACCACCTCACGGTGACCCGCCTGGGTAACACCCTCGTCGCCCGCACCGACCTCGGCCGCGCCGAACGGGTGGTCCTTGCCGGGCACATCGACACCGTCCCGCTCACCTCCGACCCGGTGAACCTGCCGACCCGCCGCGTGCCCGGACCGGCCGGGGAGGTCCTTTGGGGGCGCGGCACGGTCGACATGAAGGGCGGAGTCGCGGTTCAGTTGCGGGTTGCTCGCGAGCTCGCCACGCCGAACCGGGACATCACCTTCGTCTTCTACGAGGCCGAAGAGATCGACAGCCAGTACAACGGGCTGCTGCACATCGAGCAGCAGCGGCCGGACCTCATCGCCGACGCCGATTTCGCGGTCCTCCTCGAGCCGACCGATGCCCAGGTCGAGGGTGGCTGCAAGGGCACCCTGCGGGCCGAGGTGTCGACCAAGGGCATCGCCGCGCACTCGGCGCGTCCGTGGAAGGGGCACAACGCCATTCACGACGCTGGCGAGATCCTCCGCCGGCTCACGGCATACCAGGCACGCACCGTCGAGGTCGATGGTCTGGAGTACCGGGAGGCGCTCAACGCCGTCCTGATCAGCGGGGGCATCGCCGGCAACGTCATCCCCGACCGGTGCGTCGTCACGGTGAACTACCGTTACGCCCCCTCGATGTCCGAGGCGCAGGCCGAGGCCCATGTTCGGGAGGTGTTCGCCGGGTTCGAGGTCGCCATCGTCGACAACGCCGGGGGTGCCCGCCCGGGTCTGCACCTGCCGGCCGCACAGGCCTTCGTCGAGGCGTTGGGGGTGGAGGTCACCGCCAAGCAGGGGTGGACCGATGTCGCGCGGTTCTCGGCGATGGGGGTACCTGCGGTGAACTTCGGCCCCGGGGACCCCAACCTGGCGCACATGGACGACGAGCAGTGCCCGGTCGAGCAGTACGCCGCGTGCGAGGCGGCCCTGCTGCGCTGGCTCACCTGAGCCGAGCGGCGGGTCAAGGGTGGCGTCGCGGCGGCATACGATCGGGCGATGAACGACTCGACGTACGGCTGGCGGCGCAACTCCGCGGGCTCGACCGCGGACTCCCGCCTCCTCGACTCGCGCACGCCCGGGGATTGGGTGCACACCGACCCGTGGCGGGTGCTGCGGATTCAGAGCGAGTTCGTCGAGGGCTTCGGGGCGCTGGCCGAACTCGGGCCGGCCGTGAGTGTCTTCGGGTCCGCGCGGACCCAGCCGAACGACCCGAACTATGGGCTGGCCGAGCGGGTCGGGGCCGCACTCGTCGAGGCCGGGTATGCCGTCATCACCGGTGGTGGTCCGGGCGCCATGGAGGCCGCGAACAAGGGCGCTCTCGAGGCGGGTGGGCTCAGTGTCGGGCTGGGGATCGAGCTCCCCTTCGAGAGCGGGCTCAACCCGTATGTGGACCTCGGCGTCAACTTCCGCTACTTCTTCATCCGCAAAACCATGTTCATCAAGTACGCCCGGGGATTCGTCGTGCTGCCCGGTGGCCTGGGCACCCTCGATGAGCTCTTCGAGGCGGTGACCCTGGTGCAGACGGGCAAGGTGTCGTTCCCGATCGTCCTGCTCGGGTCGGCCTACTGGGGCCCGCTGCTGGCATGGCTGCGGGACACCGCGGTCCCGGCCCGGACCATCAGTGCTACCGACCTCGACATCGTCACGGTGACCGATGACGTCGACGAGGCGGTCGCCACGATCGTTGCCAGCGACCACCCGTAGGATCGCGTCGTGGTCTGGGTCGTCCTCGCCGTCGTGGCGGTTGCGGTGGTTGTGGTCATCCGCTTGGTCGTCTCGGGGACGATCACCCCGGATGCCATGCCGGCGCCGGTTAGGTCGCAGCCGGACCCGGGATTGCCTCAGGAGCCGAAGGCGGCGGATGTGCCGCTGCTGCGGTTCGACACCGCCTCCCGCGGGTACGACATCGAGGCCGTCGACGACGAACTGGACCGCCTTGAGGGTGTGCTGCGTCGGCAGGAGGCCGAACTCGCCGAGTTCGCGGACGTGCGCCGCTCGGCTATGGATTCCGAGCAGGAGCGCTGAGATGGCCTTCACCGTGACCCGGACCACGAGCGCAGCCCCCGGGGACGTGTGGCGCCGGGTGAGTGACCTTGCCCGACACACGCAGCACGTACCCCTCACGACGGTCGCTGTTCCTGAGAGCGGGGTACGCCTCGGCGCGGAGGTGCGGGCCCGTACCGCCCTGGGGCCCGTGGGCTTCGTCGACGCCATGCTCGTCACCCGGTGGGAACCCCCGCGGGTGCTGCGGATCGTCAAGACCGGCCGGCTGCTCGCCGGGTGGGCCGAGATCACTGTCGAACCCCACGGCCAGGGCAGTCACGTGACCTGGCATGAGGAGCTGTGGCTTCGGGGGGCCCGCCGGGTCACCGCGGGCCTCGGTGATGTGGCCGGCCCCCGACTCTTCGCGGGGGTCCTGGACGCCCTCCTTGGGTCGCTGCCGGGTGAGTCGCTGCCGTGATCTGGGCGCTGCTGACCCTTGCGGTCGTCGGGGGCGTTGCCGGTGCCGCGCTCTGGCTGCGTGCCGGTCGGCTTGCGGCGGTGGCTGCCCATGACGCCGCCGACGGGATCCCTCTCCGTTGGCGCGGATACCGCATGGAGCAGGTCGATGACGTCCTCGACCGTCTTGAGGAGCAGGTACATCGCAATGCCGCGGCCCTTGCCGAGCTCCGCGGCCAACCCGCGCCCGCACCTCCGGCCCCTCCCGCACGATTGGGTGAGTCTGCTGCTGCCATAGCAGCAGCAGACTCACCCAATCGTGAAGACACGGGGCTCGAGCCTGCGGAGCCGGAGGTGGAGCAGCTGTCCGGACGCTCCGCACGCGGACGATGGGCCGACCTCGGTGCGCTCACGGCATACGCGCTCTTCGCCGGTTACCTGCTTCGCGACCTGCTCGCGGACCCGGCCGGAAGCTACCTCTACCTCGGGGTCCAAGACCAGCAAGCCTTCGAGTGGTACTACTCGGTCACCGCCGGCAACGTCCTCGCCCTGGACAACCCGCTCTTCTCCGACCTGCAGAACTTCCCGGCTGGGGTCAACCTCATGGCCAACGCGGCCATGCTCGGCCTGGGGGTCCCGCTCACCCCGATCACGGCGCTCGCCGGGCCGTCGGTCACCTTCGTCCTGCTGCTCTGGGCGGGTCTGGGGCTCACGACGTTCGCCTGGTACCGGCTGTTCGCCCGCCGCCTCGGGGTCGGCCGGGCGGCCGCGTTCGTCGGCGGCGCGGTCTGCGGGTTCGCCCCCGGGGTCATCTCGCACGCCAACGGTCACCCGAACTTCGTGGTCGGCTTCCTCATCCCGGTCATCATCGACCGCACCCTGGCCGTGCACGAGGCACGCGGCCGGCGAGAGATCGTCATCCGCAGCGTGGTTGTCGGCCTGCTCGTCGCCTGGCAGGTGCTCATCGGCGAGGAGCCACTCCTGCTCGCCGCCATCGGTATGGCGTGCGTCGGGCTTGTCCACGCCGCGCACCGGCGGCTCTCGCTGGTCCGGCTTGCCCCCGTGTTCGGCATCGGGGCCCCGGTCGCCTTGGCCATCGTCGGCTACCCGCTCTGGTGGCAGTTCAACGGGCCCCAGTCCTACCGCGAGGTGTGGCATCCGGACGCGGGTAATGACCTGGCCAGCCTGTGGTCGACGGCATCGATGTCCTGGGGTTCCGACATCGTGACCGCCGGGAGGCTCGCGCTCAACCGCACCGAGGAGAACGCCTTCTTCGGGGTGGGCATCTGGCTCGTCAGTGTCCTCGTCATCGTGCTGCTCTGGCGTCGGCGCCCGCTCGTGCGGGGCCTGCTCGCGGTCATCATCCTGGCGACCTGGCTGTCCCTCGGGATGACCGTCACCTGGGAAAAGAACCCGGCCGGGGTGCCGTCCCTCTGGGCATTTCTGGAAGACGCGCCCATCGTCGAGAACATTCTCCCCACGAGGTTCACCCTCATCGTCATCCCCGCCTTCGGTGCCCTCCTGGCCCTGGGGGTTCAAGAAGTCCTGCGTCGGTCCCAACGCGCGGGCGTGCCGCTCATCGGTCCGGTCGTGGCCGCCGTCCTGGTCACCGTCGCCGTCGTCCAAGCCATCCCGACGCCGCTCATCGTCCGGCCCCGGGAGAGTGTCCCGGCATTCTTCGCTGACGGGCTCTGGCGGGACTACGTCGAGGACGGGTCGGTCCTGGTCGTACCCCCACCGACGATCTCGGATGCCCGCGCCCTGGAATGGCAGGCCGTTGCCCGGCGGGGCTTCCCGCTCGTCGGCGGCTACTTCGTTGGACCGGACGGCAGCGGCACGGGGCAGGGCACGTATGGCGCTCCCGCGACGCCGTTGACGACCTGGCTCGCCGAGATCGCCGGGGATCGCCAGGGCCGCACCCCCAGCGAAACTCAGCGGGCCGAGTTGCTCGCCGAGCTCGAGAAGGCCCGAGTGGATGTGGTCGTCCTCCCGCCGCGGCCCGAGGCCGATGCACTGCGCGTCTCCCTCGATGCGCTCCTCGGCCCGGCGACCGAGGTCGGCGGGGTGGAGGTCTGGGACCTTGCCCACAGCGATGGCCGGGGGTAACGAAAATCTCGCAGATTTCACGCCGTGGCAGCCAAAGGGCGATAATGGTCTGAACCGTCCGGCATCCCATGCGCCGACGGTCGGCGATCGGTGAAAGTCGGCGATCCCGGACTACGAAGGAGAGTGCCTCCATGGCGGCGATGAAGCCTCGGACGGGCGAGGGCGACCTCGAAGTCGTAAAGGAGGGGCGCAGCATCGTGCTGAAAATGCCTCTTGAAGGGGGCGGTCGGCTCGTCGTCGAGATGTCCGCCGATGAGGTCCGCGCACTCGGTCAGGCGATTGACGACTTTGAGGCCACCCTGGCCTGAGCGTCCTGGCTCGCTGAGCCCTCCGACAGGCTCCCCCGTGATTCGGGGGAGCCTGTCGCCGTCCCCCTCCAGCCCCCACTTTCCCGCCCCGGGAGCGAAAGCCAAGGTTGGGGTCCCTTACAAGGGGCCCCAACCACCACTTTTGCGCCCGGGGCGGGAAAGTGGGGGCTGGGGTCGCTGAGGCGGGGGCCCCGCTCCCGATAGGGTCCGTTAAGTGGCAACTGGTACCGACGTGCTCACCCCCGAGGTCCCGCGGTGGCGGGCCCGGTCCGCACCTCCCTCGGCCCCGGTGGTCCGGGTGTCCTGCGGCGAGGTGGACGGAACCAACCCGTATGCCGTGTCCGCCGGCTCGGGTACGCCCGACGAGGTCCGCCGGGCTGGCGCCGCCGCCGGTCGCCTGACCCGCTCAGCCCCCGCCGTCGGCCACGACCTCAGCGCGCTGGGGTCCCGGGTCGAGAACGAGGACACGCTCACGGCATACATCGAGGGGGTCACGCTGGGACGGTGGCGGCCCCCGCGCTGGACCAACCGCGGCCTGGTCAGCGAGGTCGTCGCCGCCACCCACGACCTGCCCGGCGCACCCCTCGGGGTCGTGGAGCGGGCGGTGACCCGGTCCCGGGCCGAGTTGCGGGCACGAACCCTGGCGACCACTCCCTCGAACGTCAAAACCCCTGCCTGGCTTGCCCGGCAGGCCGTCACGATGGCCCGCCGCGCCGGCCTGGAGAGCCGAATCTGGACCCCGCGGATGCTCGCGGCGGAAGGTTTCGGCGGGCTCCTCGCGGTCGGCAACGGTTCCTCAGCCGGTCCACGGCTCGTCGAACTCGCATGGCAACCCCCGGGCAGCCGTGGCGCACGCCCCATCGTCCTGGTCGGCAAGGGCATCACCTTCGACACCGGCGGGGTCAATGTCAAACCGGCCGAGGGCATGCTCGGGATGAAGACCGACATGTCCGGTGCCGCGATTGTCACCGCCGTCCTCGGTGCCTGCGCCGACCTCGGTGTGCGGGTTCCCGTCATCGGGTTGCTCCCGCTCGCGGAGAACGCCATCGGCGGCAGGTCCTACCGTCCCAGTGACGTCCTCACCCACTACGACGGCAGGACGACCGAGGTGCGCAACACCGATGCCGAGGGCCGGGTCGTGCTCGCCGATGCCCTCGGCTACGCGGCAACCCACCTGGCCCCACGGGCGCTCGTCGACATCGCCACCCTCACCGGGGCCGCGCGCCTGACCTTCGGACGGTCCGTGGCACCGGTGTTCGGCACCGACGACGGCCTGGCACATGCGCTCATCGCCGCCGGTGGGACAACCGGTGAGACGCTCTGGCGGATGCCGCTGCCCGCGACGTACCGTGCCGATCTGAGCTCCGACGTTGCCGACATCGCCCAGGCGGTCCCTGGCGGTGCGGCGGGTTCGGTGTACGCCGCCCTCTTCCTCCGCGAGTTCGTCGGTGCGCTCCCGTGGGCACACCTCGACATCGCCGGAACCGGGCGCTCGGATGTGGACGCCGGTCTGGTCACCAAGGGCCCGACGGGTTTCGGCACGCGGCTGTTGCTGCGCTACCTCGAAGGACTGACATGAACGCAGGTCTCGACGCGGGCTACGGCCTCGCCGTTCGCTGGTCGCTGGCGCAGGCCCCCGAGGGGATCGAGGACGAGCTGCGCGAGTATGTCGTCGGCACCTCGCTCGCGCGGTTCATGTTCCTCGACGGGCTGGCGTTCAAGGTATGGCGGATGGTTCCGGGGGAGTGGTTCGAGGGCACGTACGTCTTCGACTCCGCCCACGAACGTCAAGCGTTCGAGGAGTCCTTCGTGCCCGGGGCGGCGCAGGCTCCCGGCAGCGGCATGATCGGTTCGGCACCGATCTCGATCGAACGCTTCGAGGTCGTCGCGATCGCCGAGGGCCCGGCCGGGTTCCGCCGGGGTGCCGGTCCCGGCACGGTGTAGCGGGTCAGCGCTTGACCGCGACGAGCAGGCCGTCGCTCACCGGCAGCAGGGCCGTGACGAGGTCCTCGCGATCACGCAGGGCCTTGCCGAGGTCACGCAGCGTGGTGGTTGTTGCGTCCCGGCTCGCGGGGTCGGCGACCTGGCCGTGCCAGAGCATGTTGTCCAGCACGAGCAGACCGCCGGAGCGCAGCAGGCGCAGGCCGTGCTCGACATACCCGGGGTAGCCGTCCTTGTCGGCGTCGACGAGGACCAGGTCGTAGGCGCCGTCGCTCATCCGGGGGAGCACCTCGTCGGCGCGGCCGTGGATGACCCGGGTGCGCTGATGCGCGACCCCGGCCGCGGCATAGGCCTCCTTCGCGGCGAGCTGATGCTCCGCGGAGGCGTCGATGGTCGTGAGCACCCCGTCTGCCGGCATACCACTGAGCAGCCACAGACCCGAGGTGCCGGCTCCGGTGCCGAGTTCGATGACATGGCGTGCCCCAATGGCCGCGGCGAGCATCCGCAGCGTGGCGCCGGCTCCGGTACCGACCGGCATCGGGTCCCCGAAGGCCATCCCCCGGCGGCGGGCTTCTTCGGCCGCCTCGGGCTCGGGGACGAAGTCCTCGCTGTAGGACCAGCTCGCGGCGGAGAAGTGGCTCATGCGGTCAGGATAGGCGTCCCGGGCCGGTTGCGCCGGGCGGCGCGACCGGAGCGCCATCGAACCCGTCGGCATTCACAGGGGACTCCCAGGGTCCTCGGCGGATGTTCCCGGGTCGCCCCCGTAGACATGGGGCCATGACCGAGACCCTGGCCCGTCCGATGACCGCGAGCTCCGAGCAGGAGCAGCCGTGGGTGCCCCCGTCGTGGGAGAGCATCGTGCAAGAGCACTCCGGGCGGGTGTACCGGCTCGCCTACCGCCTTACCGGGAACGTCCATGACGCCGAGGACCTCACCCAGGACGTCTTCATTCGGGTGTTCCGGTCGCTGCACACCTACCAGCCGGGGACCTTCGAGGGCTGGCTGCACCGGATCACGACGAACGTCTTCCTCGACCGGATGCGGCGTAAGCAGCGGATCCGCTTCGATGCGCTCACCGAGGAGGCGTCCGCGCGGCTGGCTGGTCGGGGCCCCTCCCCGGAGCAGTCGTATGCCGACGCGCACTTCGACGACGATGTCCAGCGCGCCCTCGCCGCTCTGACGCCGGACTTCCGGGCCGCCGTGGTGCTCTGTGACATCGAGGGCCTGACCTACGAAGAGGTCTCCGAAACCCTTGGCATCAAGCTGGGGACCGTCCGTTCCCGGATCCACCGTGGCCGCGCCCAACTCCGGGAGGCACTGGCCCACCGGGCGCCGGCCCCCCGCACAACGCCCGCCGTGCGCCGTCCGGGCCTGCGCCGCCCGGCCGCGGGTGTCGTCTGACGTCGGCGCGCTTTTCGACGAACCCAGGAGTTCCACGACAATGACTTCCATGACCGACTCTGAGGACGCCACGCGGCCGATCGACGTCAACCCTACGGAGGAGATCCCGTGGGCTGCCCCGAGCGCGCAGCCCGCTCTCCTCGAGGTCTCCGAGCCGGAGCCGGTGGCCGTGCCGACCCCGGCGGCACCCGCCCCGGCGGCTTCCGCCCCGACGCCACCGCCACCGGCGACCCCGACGCCACCGCCATCGGCGACCCCGACGCCCGGGCCAGCCTGGGCGGCATACGTTCCCACGGCCGCCCCGGCCAGTTCCCTGCCCAGCCTGCCGCCCCCGGCCGGTCCGGGAACGCTCCCCCCGGCGCCCCCCGGCGGGGGCCGGCGCGGCGGTCCGGGCTGGGGTGGGCTGGTCGTGGTCGCCACGGCGGCCGCGGTGGCCGGCGGTATCGGCGGCGGCATCATCGGGGGCAACCTCGTCGAACCTGCGGCCTCACCGTCGGCACGGCCCGGTGCCACCAGTGGCCCCACGGCCGGTGCGGGGGCCTCCACCCGCCCGGCCGGGTCCATCGCCCAGATCGCCGCGGCAGTCACCCCGAGCGTGGTGACGATCAAGGCGGAGGGCGCCAACGGGTCCGGGACCGGGTCGGGATGGGTCTACGACAAACTCGGCCATATTGTCACCAACAACCATGTCGTGGCCGGGGCCGCGGAGGGCGGGAAGATTACCGTCGTCCTCTCCGATGGCACCCAGCTCCCGGCGACCATCGTGGGGCGGGATGTCTCCTACGACCTTGCGGTCGTCAAGGTCGACCGGAGCGATCTGGCCCCCCTGCCGTTGGGGCGCTCCGCCGATGTCGTCGTCGGCGACCCGGTCATCGCCGTCGGGGCACCGCTTGGACTCGAGTCGACCGTGACCTCGGGCATCATCAGCGCGCTCAACCGGCCGGTGACCCCGGGCAACGACAAGGACCGCTCCTACATCAACGCGCTGCAGACCGATGCCGCGATCAACCCGGGCAACTCGGGCGGTCCGCTGCTCAACCTCTCCGGTGACGTCATCGGGGTGAACTCCGCCATCGCCCAGGTCTCCTCGGGCAGTGTCGGGGGGCAGTCCGGCAACATCGGGGTCGGGTTCGCGATCCCGAGTGACCAGGTCAAGATCACGGTCGACCAGCTCATCGCCTCCGGCGAGGCCCAGCACCCGGTCATCGGCGTGTTCCTCGACCGCTCCTACTCCGGCCAGGGTGTGCGGATCTCCGACGATCAGGCCGGCCAGCCCGCCATCCGGGCCGGCGGACCGGCGGAGAAGGCCGGACTCAAGGCGGGCGACGTCATCACGAAGTTCGACGGCCGCCCGGTCAACGACCCCGATGCCCTGGTGGTCGCGATCCGGTCCCGGGCCGTGGGTGACTCGGTCGAACTGACCATCCTGCGTGGCGGTCAGGAGCAGACTGTGACTATGGTGCTCCAGGCGGATACCACCAAGAACTAGTCGAGCGGGAGGTCACCAGGTGCCTGACTTCACCCTCGGCGAGATCCTCTTGGTCGCGGTGCTCGCGGTGTTCATCCTCGGCCCGGACCGGATGCCGGAGTATGCCGCCAAGTTGGCCCACTGGATCCGCAAGCTCCGGGTCATGGCCGAGGGGGCCAAAACCCAGCTCAAGGACCAACTCGGCCCGGACTACCAGGACATCAACTGGCGGCAGTACGACCCGCGGCAGTACGACCCGCGGAAGATTGTTCGGGAGGCACTCCTCGATCCGATCGATGAGTCCATCGCCCCGGTCCGTGAGTCCTATGACTCGTTGCTCGGCCGGGAGAGCTCCCCGGTGGTGGACGCCGAACCCGAGGCCGCGGTCCAGCCTTCGGCAAGCACGGTGCGGCACTCGGCCAGCGACCTCGGTCGCGCCTCGTTCGACACCGCTCGTCCGGTGCCCTACGACGTCGAGGCCACCTGAGCCTGGTTCGTGGCCACCTGAGCCTGGTTCGTGTCAGCGACCGGTCGGGGTGAGGCCGAGCGAACGACCGGCCAACCCGCGGGCCCTGGTCGCCAAGCCACGGGCGATACCGCGCAGGGCGACCGCGGCCGGTGAGGTCGGGTTACTGAGCACGACCGGCATTCCAGCGTCGGCCCCCTCACGCAGAGTCACATCCAGTGGGATCTGCCCGAGCAGCGGGACCTCGGCGCCGATGGAACGGGTCAGCGATTCGGCGACCTCGCGGCCCCCGCCGGATCCGAAGATCTCCTGTCGGCTGCCGTCGGGCAGTTCGAGCCAGGACATGTTCTCGACGACTCCGACGAGGCGCTGGTGGGTCTGCAACGCAATCGCTCCGGCGCGCTCGGCGACCTCGGCGGCCGCCTGCTGGGGGGTGGTCACGACGAGGATCTCGGCGTTGGGGAGGAGCTGCGCGACCGAAATGGCGACGTCGCCGGTGCCGGGGGGCAGATCGAGCAGGAGGGCGTCGAGGTCACCCCAGAAGACGTCAGCGAGAAACTGCTGCAACGCCCGGTGCAGCATCGGCCCGCGCCACACCACGGGCTGGTTGCCGGGGACGAACATGCCGATGGAGATGACCTTCACCTCGTGCGCGACCGGCGGCAGGATCATGTCGTCGAGTTGGGTGGGGCGCCCCTGCACGCCGAGCATCCGTGGGATGGAGAAGCCGTAGATGTCCGCATCCACCACCCCGACCCGCAACCCCTCCGCGGCCATGGCGGCCGCCAGGTTGGCGGTAACCGAGGACTTGCCGACACCACCTTTACCGGAGGCCACGGCATACACGCGGGTCAGTGAGCCGGGGGCGGCAAAAGGGATCTCACGCTCGGCGACCCCGCCGCGGAGCTGGGTGCGCAGAGCGGCCCGCTGCTCGTCGGACATCACCCCGAGGGTCACGGCGACCTCGGACACCCCCGGCACCGCGCTCACGGCGGCGGTGACATCGCGGGTGAGGGTGTCCTTGAGCGGACACGCGGCCACGGTGAGCAGGATGGTCACCCGCGCCCGTCCGGCGTCGTCGGCCTCGGCGGACTCGACCATGCCGAGTTCGGTGATCGGCTTCTTGATCTCGGGGTCGAGGACGGTTGCGAGGGCGGCGCGGAGGGCGTCGGTGGTCACCTGGGGCATGGGCACAGTCTAGGTCGGCGTATGCCGTGCAGTTCCGCCTCGGTCAGGGGGAGGTGGGCGGGGTCTTGGTGACGCTCAGCCCGCGTTCCTCCATCTCGTCGAGCAGGTCACGCAGTTCGGAGCGGACGAAGTCACGGGTGGCCGTCTCCCGAAGACCGAGCCGCAGCGAGGCGACCTCGCGGGTGAGGAACTCGGTGTCAGCGAGGTTGCGTTCGTCCCGGGAGCGGTCCTGTTCGAGGGCGACCCGGTCGCGGTCGGCCTGCCGGTTCTGGGCGAGGAGGATCAGGGGCGCAGCATACGAGGCCTGCAGGCTCAGCATGACGTTGAGGAACTGGAAGGGGTACTCGTCCCAGCGCCAGGACTTGGGCCCCACTGTGTTGAGGAGCATCCACGCGGCGATGAAGAACGTCATCCCGACGATGAACCCGGGGGTGCCGAGGAAGCGGGCGAACTTCTCCGAGACCACCCCGAAGTACTCCTGGTTGGCGAACGACGGCGACCGCCACCGCTTGCCGGACTCGCGGGGCTGGTCGATCCGGGGGCGACGCTCAGCCATGGCCTGCTCCCTGCGGTGAGGACTGCTCGTATCGGTCCTCGCGCCAGTCCTCGGGGAGGATGTGGTCGAGGACGTCATCGACGGTCACGGCCCCGAGAAGGTGGCCGTTCTCATCGACGACCGGCAGGCCGACGAGGTCGTAGGTGGCGAGCTGGCGGGCGACCTCGCCAAGGGTGTCATCCGGGGACAACGGCTCGACGTCCTTATCGAGGATGCCGCCAATGCTGGCGTGCGGTGGCTCGCGCAGGAGGCGTTGGATATGCACCATGCCGAGGTACTTGCCGGTGGGCGTCTCCAGGGGGGAGCGGCAGACGAAGACCGTTGTCGCGAGCGCCGTCGAGAGCTCCACCTTGCGCACCACGGCCAGAGCCTCGGCGATGGAGGCTTCGGGGCCGAGGATGACCGGTTCGGTGGTCATGAGGCCGCCGGCGGTGTCCTCCCCGTAGGACAGCAGCCGGCGCAGGTCGGCGGCCTCGTCCGGCTCCATGAGCTGGAGGAGCTGTTCCTGCTGCTCCTCGGAGAGCTCGGAGAGCAGGTCGGCGGCGTCGTCGGGCTCCATGGCCTCGAGGATGTCGGCGGCGCGGTCGGTCTCCAGGGAGGCGAGGATCTCGATCTGGTCGTCCTCGGGGAGCTCCTCAATGACGTCGGCGAGGCGTTCGTCGTCGAGGGCCGCGGCGACCTCGGCCCGGCGCTTGGGAGTGAGGTCGGAGATGACGTCGGCAAGGTCGGCTGGCTTGAGGTCTTCATAGGCCTCGAGCAACCGCGCGGCGCTCTGCTCGTCGCTCTCATCGGAGAGCCCCGTGATGTCCTCGATGGGAACGGTGAAGGTCTCACCGCGGCGGCGGCCGAACGGAGCCAGGGCGGAGCGCGGGCTGCCGCGGCGGACGAAGGCGCGGTGGACCGACCATGCGCGGGCGTAGTTCTGCTCGATGCCGATGTCCTCGATCGTTCCCTGGACGAGGTTGCCGTCGACGGTCGCCTGGACGGAGCGTTCGAACAACTCGGCGACGACGAGGGTCTCGTTGGTGCGCGGGGCGAACCGGCGCAGGTTGACCAGCCCGGTGGTGATGACCTGGCCTCCCTCGACGCTGGTCACTCGGGTCATCGGGACGAAGATGCGCTTGCGCCCGGGCACCTCGACGACCAAACCGATCACCCTCGGGCGGGTCGCGGCCCGCCCGATCGTCACCACGACATCCCGGACGCGACCTACCTGATCGCCGAGCGGGTCGAAGACGCTCAGCTCGGTCAGGCGGCCGACGAAGGCCCGGGTGGGGGTGCTCACGTGGCCAAGGCTAGCGCCGTCGGGTGCGGCCCCCGAGATGCCAGGGCCGCCAGGTTGCCGTCGTCGCCGCAGTGGACGCCGGCACGGTTGCGTGCGTGTCCCTCGAATACTCTCCGGGCCCCTCCAGCGGTACGCCGTGTGGGGTGAGCCGCACGATGCGACAGCCGTGCCGCCAACGCTCCTCGAGCCCCGGTGGTGCGTTGAGCCGAGCGGGGCCGAGCACCGCCACCGCGGCGTCCCATTCCGGGGTGTCCGGGGCGAGGGTCCGGGTGGCCGCGGTGAGGCGCAACAGCCGGCCACCGTTGTCCTTGCTGCGCAGGATGAGGGTCACCTCCTCGGGCAGCTCGGGGAGCTGCTGTTCACCCTCACCGACGACGACGTATGCCGCCGGGCCGGTGCCTCGCGGGTCGCCGTCGTCGTGCCAGACGTACCAGAGCGGATAGGGCCGAGCCTCGACCTCGACCCAGAGCACCGAGGACGCCCGGGCGACCTCGGCCAGCAGCCGGGTGACGTTGACCGGGGCCTCGGGTGCCGGTGCCGCGGCGGCAGGCGTGGGGTCGCTCACGGGACCCAGCGTCCCACACTGAGCCGCTGCTAGCGTCGAGCGTATGCGTTCTCCAAAGGCCTTCTTCGCGCCCCTCGCGGTGGGCGCCCCCGCCCCGATCCGCGAAGTCCCCGCCCGACCGAGCCGGATGATCCACTTCTTCGACCCGAGCAACGAGAAGATGGCCGCCAAGGTCCCCGCCATGGTGGGCAGCGTCGATGTGCTCCTCGGCAACCTCGAAGATGCCGTCAAGGCCGACCGCAAAGAGGCGGCCCGGGCCGGGCTGGTCGCCATCGCCAAGGCCACCGACTTCGGGGACCACACCCAGTTGTGGACCCGGGTCAACGCCCTGGACAGCCCCTGGGTGCTCGACGATGTCGTCACCCTGGTCACCGAGATCGGCGACAAGCTCGACGTCATCATGGTCCCCAAGGTTCAGGGGCCCGAGGACATCCACTACGTCGACCGCCTGCTCGCCCAGCTCGAGGCCCGGGCCGGGCTCACCCGGCCGATCCTCGTGCACGCCATCCTGGAAACGGCCCGTGGGGTGGCCAACGTCGAGGCCATCGCGGGCGCTTCACCGCGGATGCAGGGGATCTCCCTCGGGCCGGCGGACCTCGCCGCCGACCGCCGGATGAAGACGACCCGGGTCGGTGGCGGACACCCCGGCTACCTCGTCCGACAGGACCCGGTGGACGGCGACATCACCGGTGAGCGCACGACATACCAGCAGGACCTGTGGCACTACACGATCGCCCGGATGGTCGACGCCTGCGCGATGCACGGGATCTTCCCCTACTACGGGCCGTTCGGGGACATCGCCGACGTTGTCGCCTGCGAGGACCAGTTCCGCAACGCTTTCCTGCTCGGCTGCGTTGGCACCTGGTCGTTGCACCCGGCCCAGATCGCCATCGCCAAGAAGGTCTTCTCGCCCTCGGCGGCCGACGTCGCGCACGCCCGCAGGGTCAAGGAGGCGATGGGGGACGGCACCGGTGCGGTCATGCTCGACGGCAAGATGGAGGACGACGCCTCGCTGAAGCAGTGCCTGGTCATCCTCGAGCTCGCCGAGCGGCTCTCCGCCTCCGACGCCGAACTCGCCGAGCTCTACCGGGAGGTCTCGGCATGAGCGGGGCCACGGCATACCGGCCTCGTCGGTCGGTGCTCTACATGCCCGCGAGCAACGAGCGGGCCCTCGAAAAGGCGACGACGATCCCGGTCGACGGGCTCATCCTCGACCTCGAGGACGCGGTCGGGCCGGACTTCAAGGAGGCCGCCCGGGCGAACGCGTGCGCCGCGGCCCGTTCGGGGAACTACGGGCGCCGCGAGGTGACTATCCGGGTGAACGGCATCGGCACCCAGTGGCACGACGACGACCTCGCTGCGGCCTGTGCGGCCGGCCCGGACGGGATCGTCGTGCCCAAGGTGAACAAGGCCAAGGAGGTCCGGCGGCTCGTCCAGGCCATGGAGGGCCACGGCGCACCCGAGCACACCCGGCTCTGGGCCATGATCGAGACCCCGGAAGCGATCTTCAATGTCCGCAAGATCGCCGGTGAGTCGCAGCGGCTGGCGTGCTTCGTGCTCGGAACCAATGACCTGGTCAAGGAACTCCAGGCGCAGCATGTGCCGGGGCGGGCTCCGCTGCTCACAGCCCTGTCCCTCGCGGTGCTCGCGGCCCGCCGGGCAGGCATCGCGGTCCTCGACGGCGTCTACAACAACGTCCGGGACGCCGAGGGCTTCGCCGCCGAGTGTGCCCAGGGTCGTGACTTCGGCTTCGACGGCAAGACCCTCATTCACCCCGGCCAGGTTGAGGCGTGCAACGAGATCTTCGCTCCCTCCGCCGAGGCCGTCGAGGAGGCCCGGGGGATCGTGGACGCGTGGTCGGCGGGTGCCGGCGCGGGGGTGGTGACGCACAACGGCAAGATGATCGAGCGGCTGCACGTCGACATTGCCGAGCGGGTGCTCGCCACCCACGCCGCGATCACCGCGGGGTAACTTTCGCGCCGACCCGTTGGGGCAGACTGGGTGACCATGACGGGACGGCACATTCGGCGAGGCCCCCGCGCGTGGGCCCGGCCCGCGGTCGTGGTCACCGCCGTGGCCGTCCTCGGGGGAGCCGGGTATGGCGTGGTGCGCGCGGGGTGGGTCGACCTCGGTTCGCGGGCCACGGCGGCTCAGCCTGCACCGAGCGCCTCGCAGACCACGAGGCCAAGCCCTTCGTTCAGCCCATCCCCGACGAGGTCCCCGTTACCCTCGCCCTCGCCGACGGTCACTCCGAGCCCGAGCCCGAGCCCGAGCCCGACGACCCGCTGTCCGGGCACCGGAGTTCGGGTGAAGGCCTGCGCGCAGATCGGCACGGCCTCCAGCATCTGGGTCGTGGTCAACAAGAAGCGCCCGCTCTCGCCGAAGTCCTACGTGCCCGCGCCCCTCGTCGTGCCCGCGGTGGCGCATCCCGGCGGCCAGGTCATGCGCAAGGATGCCGCCAGCGCAATGGCCACGATGGTTGCCGCTGCGGCCAAGGAGGGGGCCGGGGTCATCGGGATTTCCAGCGCCTACCGGTCCTATGCGACCCAGGTGGAGGTCTTCAATAATGGTGTGGCCAAGACCTCCCCGACCGAGGCCCTGAAGTGGTACGCCAAGCCGGGGCACTCCGAACACCAGACCGGGCTCACCGCCGACCTGGTGCCGATCGGCAACTCGGCCTGCGCCGACCACCGATGCATCGGCAAGGTCTCCCAGGGGCGCTGGCTCGCGAAGAACTCCTGGCGGTTCGGGTTCATCGTGCGCTATGAGGAGGGCCGGACCGCGGTGACCGGGTACAACTACGAGCCGTGGCATGTCCGGTATGTCGGGGTCGAACTCGCCACGGACTACCACCAGAGCGGGTTCCACACCCTTGAGGAGTACTTCGGCCTCAAGCCCGCGCCCACGTACTAGCCGAGCGCGGTGGCCTCCGCGATGAGGTCACCGAGAAGCTCCCCGGCGTCCACCGGCAGGCCCTTCGCGGTGAACCACGCGCACATCGTCGTGACATCGCGTTCGAGAAAGGCGAACCCTTGCGGGTTGCCGATGATGTCGACGATCTGCGGCCAGTCGATGAGGACGAGGCGTTCACCGTCGAGGAGGACGTTGTACGGCGAGAGGTCACCGTGGGTCCAGCCCTCGCTGGCCAGGGTGCGCAGACTGCTCCGGAGTTGCTCGAACAGCTCGGCGAGCAGCTCGGCGTCGGGGCGGGTCTGGACCAGCCGCGGGGCCGCGGTGCGCCCGGACCCGATGAACTCCATGAGCATCTCGGTGCCGTCGAGCTGGATGGGATAGGGCACCGGCAATCCGAGCTCCCAGAGCCGGCCGAGGGCGCCGAACTCGGCGGCCGCCCATTGGCCCGAGACGAGTTCCTTGCCGAACTCGGTCCGGCGGGCCATCGCCCGCATCTCTCGGCTGCGCCGCACTCGGCGTCCCTCGAGGTAGCCGGCGTCGCGATGGAAGAGTCGGTGGTCGCCGGTGCGGAAGCGTTTGGCGGCCATGGTCAACTCCCGCTCGGTTCCGGGAACCCAGCGGTGCACGAGATGGACGTCGGCCTCTTTGCCGGTCTTGAGCACCCCGAGGTCGGCGTCGACGGCGCCGAGGTCGGTGATGACCCACTCGGGGCGAGGCACCGGACCATGCTGTGCGGCATCCCAGGTGGACCACCGCTCACCCTCGGGTGGGGCGTCCGGGTGGGTGGTCAGGCTGAAGGCGGTATCACCTTCGGAGTCGTGAAAGTCGTTGAACTGCAACGGAAGTCTCCAGTCAGAGAAGGAAGGGCGGACGGGGATGCACCCCAGGCGTCGGTCGTCACGTCGTCCTCCTCTGTTGGTCGTCCACGGGGTATGCCGTGTGCTCACCACCCAGTCTGCCCCCGCTCCCTCCGCCACGCACCCGAGTTTCCGTGTGTCCTCCCTTGTGTGGACAGCGGCGGCATGGGGCTTCGCGCCGCGAAGGAGGAGAATGGGTGGCCCGGCGACATCACGAAGAGACTTGGGGGAGCCGTCATGGACATCTCACGTACCCGCGCGCGCGAGAATCGGAGCCTCAGGCGCCAGCTCGCTGGGATGGTCGTCGGCACCGTCGCCGCGCTTGCCTTGGGCGTGGGGGGCGGAGTTGCACCCGCGCAGGCTGTTCCTACTCACCCCAGCGCTGCCATTGTCGCGACGAGCAGCACGGGGCTGGTCTATTCAGTGAGCCAGACGTCTGGGTTGTTGCGTCTCCTTCGCCCGAACGGCACGAGTTCGGTTCTCGCCGGAGCCGGCCCCGCCGGACTCTTCGAGGGCTGTGTGGATGACGTGTGGGCCTCCTCGCTCGGCCCTATGACCAGCTCTCTTGGGGGCGTTCAGGAGCTCACCGTCGACCGGTCGGGCAACCTCCTGGCGACGGTCGGCTTCATGGCGGACTCCACGGAGCGGCAGGCGCTCTACGTCTTCGCCCGGGCCACGGGCACGTTCTATGGCCGAAACATGACCCTCGGCAAGGTTTACCGGATCATGGGACTCGACTGCTACACCGGGCACACCGGAGGGATCGACGTCGCCTTCGGTGACCAGCTCTCCCTGGATGTGGACGCCCAGGGCTGGGTGGTTGCGGCCGGGCGGCGTGCGAGCGACCGGGAACTCGTCGTGATCCCCACCACCGATGGCGACTTCTATGGCACGCCGATGACGGCCCTCACCATCAACACCCTGCTCACCAACACGTGGAACGGGGAGGGCGTGGTGGGCGGGGATGTCCGGGTCGATCCGGCCGGGAACATCGTCTACACCGGGCTCCGGAAGGTCGGTGGTGTCAGGCTGCGGACGATCGAGGTCTACCCGCTGACCAGTGGAACGCTCTACGGCCAAACGGTCACGGCACATCAGCGCACGATCATCGCCGGTGGCGGGACTCAACGGGTCGACGGTGCGCGAGCGGTGGAGACGCTCCTCGACGACGTCGGCCAGCTTGAGATCGACAAGGACGGCAATCTGCTCCTCGGCGGCACCCTCGGCCAGGTCATGGCCAAGCGCACGGGCACGTTCTATGGCATCCCGATGACGAGAAACCGGATTTACTCCGTGCCGGCGCTGGCCGCCGGGGAACTCGCCCTTGGGCGGGAGCGCAGCATCATCACCACCGCCCTGACAGCCGACCCGACGCTCTATGCCGTGTCGCCGACCGCGACCACGCTCTACGGAGTGTCCATCCCAGGATTGACCCTCACGCCGATCGGGACGAGCTAGCCCCCTCGCCCGGTGCCGGCCCGGGGCCGGAGGTAGCTGGGTGGGAGGAATCACCCTCGGCCGGGCGACCGCACGAGGCGCGCACGCGGCATACTCGGAAGGAGAACCCACCCCCGATCACAAGGCGGCGATCGCAGCGTGTCCCGACTCCAGACCACCGACGCACTGACCGAGGACCAGCGCGAACTCCTCGCTCTCGTCAAGCAGTTCGTCGACGAGCAGATCATCCCCGTGGCGACCGAACTGGAGCACCGCGACGAGTATCCCCAGGAGATCGTCGACGGGATGAAGGAGATGGGGATCTTCGGGCTGATGATCCCCGAGGAGTACGGCGGGCTTGGTGAGTCCCTGCTCACCTACGCCCTGTGCGTGGAGGAGATTGCCCGCGGCTGGATGAGCGTGAGCGGCATCATCAACACCCACTTCATCGTGGCCTACATGCTGCTCCAGCACGGCACCGAGGAGCAGAAGCAGCACTACCTGCCGAAGATGGCGACCGGGGAGATCCGCGGCGCGTTCTCCATGAGTGAGCCGGGTCTCGGCTCCGATGTTGCCGCGATCCGCACCAAGGCGGTTCGGGATGCCGACTCGGGGGAGTGGGTCATCAACGGCCAAAAGATGTGGCTCACCAACGGCGGCACCGCCAACCTCGTCGCCGTCCTCGTGCGCACCGACCTCGGGGAATCGGACAGCCCCTACAAGAACCTCACGACCTTCCTCATCGACAAGGAGTCCGGTTTCGGCACGACCGCCCAAGGCGTCACCGTCCCCGGCAAGATCGACAAGATGGGCTACAAGGGGGTCGACACCACCGAACTCGTCTTCGAGGGCCATCGGAGCACCGATGCGCAGATTCTCGGCGGCGTGCCAGGCAAGGGCTTCTATCAGATGATGGACGGGGTCGAGGTCGGTCGAGTCAACGTCGCCGCCCGGGCGTGCGGGGTGGCCATGCGGGCCTTCGAACTCGGCATCGCCTATGCGCAGCAGCGCGAGACCTTCGGCAAGAAGATCGCCGAGCACCAGGGCATCCTCTTCCGGCTCGCCGACATGGCCACCAAGGTCGAGTCCGCGCACCAGATGATGGTCAAGGCGGCTCGCCTCAAGGACTCCGGGGAACGCAACGACCTCGAAGCCGGGATGGCTAAGTACCTTGCCGCGGAGAACTGCGCCAACGTCGTCGAGCAGTCCTTCCGGATCCACGGTGGTTACGGCTACTCCAAGGAGTACGAGATCGAGCGGCTCTACCGGGAGGCCCCCATGCTGCTCATCGGCGAGGGTACCGCCGAGATCCAGAAGATGATCATCGGCCGACGCCTGCTGGAGGAGTTCAAGGCCTGACCGGGTGGGCGGCCCGCCCGCGCCGTCGGGTGGGCGGCCGAAGTTTGCGACAATGGCCGTATGACGTCTCAGCCGCACCGTCCCGCGGGACCGGCCCCTAAGTCCCGGATCACCCTCGAGTACCCCCTGTCCTTGGGTGTCTACGACAAGTACGAGGAAGCCCAGAAGGCCGTGGACTACCTCTCCGACAACGAGTTCCCGGTCCAGGACGTCCTCATCGTCGGCACCGAACTCAAGCAGCTCGAGCGGGTCACCGGACGGCTCACCCGGGGGCGGGTCCTCCTCGGCGGCGCCCTCTCCGGCGCGTGGATGGGCTTCTTCGTCGGGCTCATCTTCGCCCTGTTCGACCCGCGCGGCTTCTCGCTGGCACAGGTCCTCGGGACGGTTGCCTTCGGGGCGATTTTCGGGACGGTCTGGGCGCTCATCGGCTACTCCCTGACCAAGGGGCAGCGCGACTTCTCCTCGGTGAGCCAGATCGTCGCCACCAAGTACGAGGTGCTCTGCGAACACAAGCACGTAGCGCAAGGCCGTGAGCTGCTAGCCAAGCTTGACCCGATGAAGGCCGCTCGGGACGAGGTCGCCCGTGCTCAGGCAGCGGATCGGGACGCCGCGAATGTCGCCGCTCAGCCCGCCCCTGGCGCCCCGCCCACGCAGTCCTGACTCAGCGCGCCACGCGAATCCGCGCGATCCACGCCTCGACATCGTCAGCTGCCCGCGGCATCCCCGCCGACAGCACCTCGCAGCCGTCCTGGGTGACGAGTACGTCGTCCTCGATCCGCACGCCCATACCCCGGAACCGCTCCGGCGCGAGCAGGTCGCCGGCCTTGAAATAGAGGCCCGGCTCGACCGTGAGGATCATGCCCGGATGCAACTCCGCGTCCAGATACTCGGCCCGGGTGGCCAGCGCACAGTCGTGCACGTCGAGCCCGAGGTGGTGCGAGGTGCCGTGCACCATCCAGCGCCGGTGGTACTGGCCGTGCTCGGTGTCCAGGGTGTCCTCGACGGAGACCCCCTCGGGCAGGAGCCCCCACCGGTGGAGATGCTCGGCGATGACCCGGATGGCCGCGGCGTGGATGTCGGAGAACTTAGCCCCCGGACGGACCGCCTCGATACCCGCCTGTTGGGCGGCATACACGGCGTTGTAGATCTCGCGCTGGGCCGGGGTGAACGTGCCGTCGACCGGCAGGGTGCGGGTGATGTCCGCGGTGTAGAGAGAATCGACCTCGACGCCGGCATCGATGAGGACGAGGTCGCCGCCGCGGACCTCCCCGGTGTTGCGGATCCAGTGCAGGGTGTTGGCGTGGTCACCGGCCGCGCAGATCGAGTCGTAGCCGACCCCGTTGCCCTGGTGGCGGGCGTGGAGTCCGAAGATGCCCTCGAGCCAGCGCTCCCCACGTCCCTTGGCTAAGGCGGTGTCCAGTTCTGCGATGATCGCCTCGAACCCCACCTGGGTCGCGGCGATCGCCGCCCGCATCTGCTCGACCTCGAGCTCGTCCTTGCACAGTCGCATCGTCGAGATGTCATGGGCGAGAGCGTCATCGGCCTCGACCAGGCCCTCCTGCTGCGCTCCGCTGGCCACCCGGTCGGTGTCCACGGTGGCGGTCAGGTCGCGGTCGGCGTCGCGGACGAGCCGAACGGTGACCAGCCCGGCATCCTTGCTCACCGCGTCCCGGAACTCGGCGATGTCCCGGGCACTCAGCCCGAGCTCGGCCTCGATGTCGGCCAGGGTCGGCCGCGGCCCCACCCAGAACTCGCCGTAGCGGGCATCGGTGAAGAATTCGTCGGAATCCCGTGATCCCATCGGCATCGCATAGAGGATCGCGTCGTGACCGGCCGGGTTGCCGTCATCCCCAAGAAGGGGCTCGAGGACGAGCACCGCATCCGGCTCCCGGTCCGCGCCGAGCCCGGTGAGGTAGGCGAAGGCCGTATGCGGCCGGAAGACATAGTCGCAGTCGTTGCTGCGCACCTTGAGCCCACCCGCCGGGATGACGAGCCGATCCCCCGGAAAGGCCGCGGAGAGCCGCTCGCGGCGCGCGGCGGCATACGGGGCGGTCTCGGTGCGCGCCGGCAGACCACTGGAGCGGGGCGCCCAACCCTGCCGGATGAACTCGCGCAGTTCCTCCGTGGTCGGGCGGGCCCGGTTGTCGGACTGCTTCTGCTCCTCGCTCATCGCTCCATGCTAGTGAGCAGGCTGAAGGCACCGGGTGCGCCGGCCGCTGGACTAGGCTCGCGGGGGTGACTTCCTCGATGCGTGTCGGCGTCATCTCCATGCACACCTCCCCGGTCGATTCGCCCGGTTCGGGGGACGCCGGCGGGATGAACGTCGTCGAAAGCTCCCAGGCGCGAGCGCTCGCGGACCGTGGCCACACGGTGGACCTGGTGACCCGGCGCAGCTCCCCGGAACAGCCGGACTTCATCGATCTCGGCGGGGGCGTACGCCTGCACATCCTCGACGCCGGACCGCCGGCACGCCTGGCCAAGAGTGAGATCGACCAGCACATCGGCCAGTTCCGCGAAGGGCTCGCCCGCCTGGCCCGGGAACAGCAGTGGTGCCTCATCCACTCGCACCACTGGATGTCCGGGGTGGCTGCGCTCCCGGTGGCCCGAGACCTCGGCATCCCGCACGTGCAGAGTTTTCACTCGGTGGCCGCCGACATCGGGCAGCCGCTCTCCGATGGGGAGCCGCCGGAGTCGCCGGACCGGGTCCCGGGGGAGCGGCTCGTTGCCCGCGAGTCCGACGCCGTCGTCGCCATCAGTGCCGCCGAGGCCCGGACCGTCGTCGAGCGCTGCGAGGCGCTCCCGGAGTCGGTGCACATCGTCTGGCCGGGGGTCGACCATACGCTCTTCCGGCCGCTGCGCACCGGTGAGCCGCGGTGGACTGCTCCGGGGGCTCGCGAGTGGCCCAACGGCTACGTCCTCTTTGCGGCCCGGCTGCAACCGCTCAAGGGGCCGGACCTTGCCATGCGTGCCCTCGCCCACATGGAGAAGTGGCAGCGCCCGCACCTGGTCATCGCCGGTGATGCGGCGGAGGACTTCGCCGGCTACAGCAGCGATCTCGACGACCTGGTCACCCGCCTTGGTTTGGAGGAGGACGTCACCTTCGTCGGGCCGCAGCCCCGGGAGGACCTCGCGGTCCTGCTGCGTGGTGCGCGGCTGGTCCTGGTGCCCTCGCACTCGGAGACCTTCGGGCTCATCGCCCTGGAGGCGGCGGCCAGCGGCGCCCCGGTGCTCGCGGCCTCCGCCGGGGGCCTGCGTGAGGCCGTCGCCCACGGCGAGACCGGTCAGCTCATGGACAGCCGAGAGCCCGAGGACTGGGGCCGGGCCATGACCTACCTGCTCGGCACCGACGGTCTGCTCCAGCGGATGGGGGTGGTCGCCGGCATCCATGCCCGCCGGTTCGAATGGGTTTACGCCGCGCGCCGGATGGAGGACCTCTACTGCGAGCTGCTCGGTCGGCCCGGCAACCCGCTCGCCGGCGCGCAACGGGTCGTCGTCGTCCATGCCCACCCCGACGACGAGACCTTGTCGACCGGGGTGCTGCTCGCCTCGCTCGTCCGATCCGGGGTCGAGGTCCATGTGGTCACCGCAACCCGAGGCGAGCGCGGCGGCCTCGTCGACGGTGTCCAGGCCCCCGAGCCCGGGACCGAGGCGTATGCCGTGCATCGCGAGTCCGAACTCGCCGGGGCGCTGGCCGCGCTCGGGGTCGACCATCACGCCTTCCTCGGCTCCGGGGCAGCGCGGGCGGAGGGCCGTGAGCCGCGGGTCTACCGTGACTCGGGGATGCGCTGGGTCACCCCCACAGTCGCCGGCCCCGCGGACGACGCCGCCCCGGGATCGCTCGTCACGGCCGGGGTGGCGGAGACGGCCGCCGACGTCACGGCATACCTGACAGCGGTGCGCGCGGACGCGGTGGTGAGTTACGACGCGACCGGGGGGTACGGCCATCCGGACCACGTCCGGCTGCACGAGGTGACCGTGGCCGCTGCCGCCGACGCCGGGGTGCCGTTCGTCGAGGTCGTGCCCCCGAACACCGCCGGCCGGGACATCGCCTGGCTCGACCTGCGCGAGGAACTCCCGCGGGTCATCGCCGCCCTGGCCCACCACCGCACCCAGCTCACCGTGGACGGCAGCGACGTGGTCCACCAGGGTGGTCAGCGGGAGGCCATCGTCACGAGGATCGGGCTGCGGCTACTCGGCTGAGGCCCAGGCTGCCCCTGTCTGACCCGAGGCTGTCCCGACTGAGACAATGCCGTCATGACCCAGCGCGACACCCAGGTCGACACCCGGCTCACCCTCGTGCTCCTCGGGGTTCCGGCCGCCATCGCGGCGGGGGGCCTACTCACCGCCCGCGCCTGGCGAGGTGAACTTCCCGACCCGGTGGCGACCCATTGGGGGTTCTCCGGAGCCCCGGACGGGTTCAGCCCGCTGAGCCTCGCGGTGTGGCTCGCCGGACTCGGGGGACTGCTCGGGATGATCCTCGGCGGCACCATGATCGCCGTAGCCGGCCGGGCCCCCGAGTTGCGTCGCAGCAGTGGCGCATTCGCGTGGAGCATGGCCGGGCTCGTCACGACCCTGATGCTGGGATCGCTGCACCTCCAGCGCGGGCTCGCCGACGCCACCGCCTCACCCTCGATCGGTGGGGTGCTCCTGACCTCGCTGGCGGTGGCCGTGATCGCCGGAGTACTCGGCGCGCTTGCCGCGGGTGCTCCTTCCAGCGAGGCGACCCGCGCGGCGGCGCCGATTCCTCGGTCCGCTCGACGCGCAGACCTCACCGGAGAGGGACCGCACAGGTGGAGCGGCTGGGCTCGCTCGACACCGTGGGTGTATGGCGTGCTCGCCCTCGCGCTGGTCCCGATCGGCTATCTCGCGGCGACTGGAGACTCGCCCTGGGCAGTGCTCCTCGCCGTGGCCGTGGCTGGTCTTGTCATGGCGGCGACCTCCTCGTTCCAGGTGAGAGTCGACGAGGCCGGCCTCACCGTCGCCAGTGTTCTGCGCTGGCCCCGTTTCCGGGTGCCGTTGGCGGACGTCGCCGAGGCCCGCGCCGTGGTCGTCGACCCACTGCGCGAGTTCGGTGGGGTGGGGCTGCGGGTCGGCAAGGGGCACCGGTTCGGGGTGGTCCTGCGATCCGGTGAGGCGATCGAGGTCAGCCGGGGGAATGGGTCGGCCTTCGTCGTCACCGTCGACGCTGCCGAGCAGGGCGCCGCCCTGCTCAACGCCCTCGCGCACCGCGAACGGGCCTGAGCACGGTGGGGTCGTTCGCGGGCGACACCCTGGGGGAGCGGATCCGCAACCACTTCGGCCACCGTGAGCACCTCTACGGGGTGCTCCTCGACGAGATCGGCCACGACTGGGCCGCGGGCGGGGTCTGCCGCGAGCTCCTCGCTGGGTGGGAGAGCGCCCCCGCCCAGCAGTTGCCCCAACTGCGGCTGCTCGCGGGCCTGTTCCGGGTCGTGCTGAGGGGGGAGGCCCCGGCCCTGGCGGCCTTCTATCCGTGTCTCGGCGGGACTCGTGCCGCGCAGGAGGCGTGGCCGGTCGCACTGCCTGTCCTGAAGGCGTATGCCGAGGAGCTGCGGAGCGCGCTGACCGAGACCCCGCAGACCAACGAGCCCGGCCGGACGCTCGCCCTGCTGGTGGCGTTGAGTGCCGCAGTGCGGCGCACCGGGCTGCACCGAGTGCGGCTCCTTGAGCCGGGAGCCTCGGGTGGTTTGGGGCTGCACGTGGACCGGTACCGGTTCCACGGAGATGGCTGGTCGTGGGGCCCGGCCGACTCGCCGCTGGTTGTGAAGGACTGTGGCGCAGAGGGTTTCGAGCCGACGCCGTTCGAGATCGTCGATCGTCGAGGTTGCGACGTGAACCCGGTCGATGCCTCCACCCCGTCGGGAGCCGACTACCTGCGGAGTTTCGTCTGGCCCTTCCATGTCGAGCGTCATACCCGCTTGGCCGGCGCTTTGGAGGTGGCTCGACGGCACCCGGTGCAGCTCGACCGGGAGGGGGCCTCGACCTGGGTGTCCCGGATGCTTGCGGCGCCACCGGAGCCGGGCGTCCTCACCGTGATCTGGCATTCGGTGACCCGGATCTACTGGCCGCCGGAGGAGACCCGGGCCATGGAGGCCGCGGTCGAGCGGGCTCGCTCGCGGATGCCGTTGGCGCACATTGCCCTCGAGCACCTGTGGGACGGGTCGACGCCGGACGCGGATGCCGGTCAGCTCCCGCAGATCGAGCTCGACGGCATACGCCTAGGGATCGCCGGACACCACGGACCGCCGGTCCACCTCGACACCTGACGCCGCGCGCGTAGGGTGGGTAACCACTCTCCTCGCCCGGCGATTTGTCCGCGGGTGGGCCGACCCGGAGGCTCTCGATGACCTGCTTCGCACGCTCGATAGTGCCGACCGAGGCGGTCACGGGGCAGGAACTGTGGACCCTGCTCGGACTCGCTCTCGGCGGGCTCGTTCTTGCCGTCATCGGCCTGGTGGTCTTCGTCCGGTTGCTCGTCCGGCTGTTGACCCAGGCGCAGGAGAAGTCCCCGGACCCGAAGTCCTGGGGCCTGCGGCATCCCCGCCGCCCGGGCGACTAGGGCGCAAGATCGACGCCCCGGATGTCGAGACCCTAGCGGGCGCCGTCCGCGGATACATCGACCCAGCCGAGGGTACGTTCGACGGCCTTGCGCCACACGGCATACCCGCTCTCGCGGTCCTCGGCCGACCACGTCGGTGACCAGCGCTGGGCCTCGGCCCAGTTCGTCCGGAGTTCATCGGTGCCCGACCAGAATCCCACCGCGAGTCCGGCGGCGTAGGCGGCCCCGAGAGCGGTCGTCTCGGCGACCACGGGTTTGGACACGGGCACCCCGAGGATGTCGGACTGTAGCTGCATGCAGAGGGCGTTGGCGGTCACCCCGCCATCGACCTTGAGGGTGGTGATGGGCACCCCGGAGTCGGCCGCCATGGCGTCGACGACGTCGCGCGACTGATAACAGATAGCCTCCAGGGTGGCCCGGGCGAGGTGCGCGCGGGTGTTGTACCGAGAGAGCCCGACGACGACGCCGCGGGCGTCGCTGCGCCAGTAGGGGGCGAAGAGGCCGCTGAACGCCGGGACGAACGCCACCCCACCGTTGTCGGTGACCGAGGCGGCCAGCGCCTCGATCTCGGCGGCGTCGTTGATGATGCCGAGTTGGTCGCGCAGCCACTGGACCGCCGATCCGGTGACCGCGATCGAACCCTCGAGGGCATAGACCGCGGGGGCGTCGCCGAGTTGGTAGGCCACCGTGGTGAGCAGGCCGTTGGTGGAGCGCACGATCTCGGTGCCGGTGTTGAGGATGAGGAAATTGCCGGTGCCGTAGGTGTTCTTGGCTTCCCCGGGCTCAAAGCACACCTGGCCGACCGTCGCCGCCTGCTGGTCACCGAGGACGCCGGTCACCGGCACCGAGGTGAGCCCCTTGGTGGCCGGGGTCGCGCCGTACGCGGTCGCGTGGCTGCTCGCAGCGATCGTGGGGAGCATGGCCCGCGGGATGCCGAAGAAGGAGAGAAGCTCCTCATCCCAGTCCAGGGTCTGCAGGTTCATCAGCATGGTGCGGCTGGCGTTCGTCACGTCGGTGACGTGGACACCGCCGTCGGGTCCGCCGGTGAGGTTCCAGACCACCCAGGTGTCCGGGGTGCCGAAGAGGGCGTCTCCGGCCTCGGCGGCCGCGCGCAGCCCCTCGACGTGGTCGAGTAGCCACTGCACCTTGCCGGCCGAGAAGTAGGTCGCCGGGGGCAGCCCCGCCTTGGCACGGATGACGGAGCTGCGACCGTCCGCCTCGAGCGCGGCGGCGATCTTGTCGGTGCGGGTGTCCTGCCAGACGATGGCGTTGTAGTAGGGCCGGCCGGTGCGGCGGTCCCACACGATGGCCGTCTCACGCTGGTTGGTGACGCCGAGGGCAGCGAGATCGCTCATCGCGAGGCCGGAGTCGGTGAGCGCGGAGCCGATCACGGTGCGGGTGCGGTCCCAGATCTCCAGGGGGTTGTGTTCCACCCACCCGGCGCGCGGGAGGATCTGCTCGTGCTCGAGCTGGTGCCGCGCGACCTCCCGCCCGCCGTGATCGAAGATCATGAATCGCGTGCTCGTCGTACCCTGGTCGACCGCTCCGATGAAGTCCGCCATGGCCCTCAGCGTATGCCGTGTGCCCCGGTTGGCCTTGCTGCTCGGCGCCCCTTGGTTGCCGGAGATCGGTGAGTATGCCGGAGAACGTTCTCCGGCATACTCACCGATCTCCGTCACGAAGGATGCGGGGGAGCAAAGGGCGCGGCCTATGACCCACTTCACGACCCGGGGAGCCGCCCACTCGGGGAGGATGGGAGGGTGAAGACGAACCCCGGCAACTTTTTCGAGGACTTCGCGATCGGGCAGGACCTCGTCCATACGAGCCCGCGCACGGTGACCGAGGGCGACGCGGCGCTCTACACGGCGCTCTATGGCAGCCGGTTTGCGCTGACCTCCGGGGCGACCTTCGCCCAGGGCATGGGTTTGCCGCGCGCGCCGCTGGACCCGCTGCTGGTCTTCCACACGGTCTTCGGTAAAACCGTGCCGGAGATCTCGCTCAACGCGGTCGCCAACCTCGGCTACGCCAGCTGCCGCTTCCTCGCCCCGGTGTATGCCGGGGACACCCTGAGCGCGCGCAGCGAGGTCATCGGGCTCAAGGCCAACCGGGACGGCAAGACCGGCGTCGTCTACGTCCACTCCACCGGGAGGAACGCAGCCGGCGAGGTGGTCCTCGACTACGTCCGCTGGGTCATGGTCCGCAAACGAGACGAGGCGAGCCCCACCCCCGAGCCGGTCATCCCCGACTTGCCGTCCGCGGTGGCGCCCGCCGACCTCGTCGTACCCGAGGGGCTGCACGCCACGGCATACGACACGGCGAGCGCGGGCAGCCCGCACCTGTGGGACGACTACGAGGTCGGCGAGCGGATCGACCACGTCGACGGGACCACGGTCGAGGAAGCCGAACACATGCTCGCCACCCGGCTGTGGCACAACACCGCCAAGGTGCACTTCAACCAGCATGTCGAGAGCCAGGGGCGGTTCGGGCGGCGGATCGTCTATGGCGGGCACGTCATCTCCATCGCCCGGGCGCTCTCCCACAACGGGCTCGGCAACGCCCAGTGGGTGCTGGCGATCAACGGTGGCACTCACGCCAACCCGACGTTCGCCGGCGACACGATCTATGCGTGGTCCGAGGTGCTGGAGCGCATCGAGCTGCCCGGCCGAACGGACGTCGGCGCGCTTCGGCTCCGCAGCGTCGGCCTGAAGAACCGCCCGGCAGAAGGGTTCCCACACAAGGACGAGGACGGCAAGTTCCTTGCGGATGCCGTGCTCGACCTCGACTACACGGTGCTCATGCCCCGGCGTTAGGCGGGACCGCTGCCCTGCCGTCGCGCTCAGCCTCACCGGCGGCCCGGGCCGGTCATTACGCTGGGAGGGTGAGCTTCGACTGGACCGTGTTCTCGGCCACGTTTGTCACGCTCATCGTCATCTTGGATCCTCCGGGCGCGATCCCCATCTTCCTCTCCCTGACCGGCCGGCTGTCGCGGAGTGCCCAGGTGGCGGCGGCGCGGCGGGCGTCCCTGGTGGCCCTCGGCGTCATCGCCTCGTTCGCCGTGTTCGGGCAGCGCATCCTCGACTACCTGCACATCTCGCTGCCCGCGCTTCAGGGCGCCGGTGGGCTGCTCCTGCTCATCGTGGCCCTTCAACTCATGGTGGGTCGTGAGGGCGAGCAGAACGCCGACGTCGGGGTGTATGTCGCCCTCGTGCCGCTGGGTACCCCGCTGCTCGCCGGCCCGGGCCCCTTTGTCGCCACCATGCTCGCGGTGAAGAACGCGCAAAACCGAGGGGTCCTGGGTGGCCGTCGGTTTGGCGCTCGTGGCCGCCCTCCTCGTCGTCTGGCTCACGCTGCACTTCGCCGGTCCGCTCGGTCGCTTGCTCGGGGAGTCGGGGATCGTGCTGCTCTCGCGGATCGCCGGGCTGCTGCTCTCGGCGATCGCCGTGCAGATGGTGGCCGACGCGGTGATCGCCTTCGTCCGCGCGGCCTAGGCGTTCGACCAGGCCGCCTCAGCCGTCAGTTGAGCGCCTCGAGGATCGCCGGGACCACCTCGTGCATGTCGCCGACGACGGCGTAGTCCGCCTTGGTCATCATCGGCGCGTCCGGGTCGGTGTTGATCGCGAGGATGGTCTTGCTCGACGCGCACCCCGCCCAGTGCTGGATGGCCCCGGAGATGCCGCACGGAATGTAGAGGTCCGGCGAGATCCGCGATCCGGTCTGGCCGACCTGTTCGTGGTGCGGGCGCCAGCCGAGTGAGGTGACGACGCGGGAGACTCCGAGGGCGCCGCCGAGGCGTTCGGCGAGCGCGATGACCCCGTCGAACCCCTCCGGTCCACCGGCGCCGCGTCCCGCCCCGACCACGACCCGGGCGGAGGTCAGACCGGAGGTGTCCCCGCCGACGCGCTCCTCGACCCGGACCACCTTGGCCCGTAGATCCTCGGCGGCGATGGTCACCGCGAGCGGCCGCACCTCGGCAGCGCCGGGAGTCGCGGCCGGCACCGGCTCGACGGCATGCCCCGCCATGGTCATGAGCCGCACCCGGCTCGACACCGAGGAGGTCTCCAGCACCGACCCTCCGACGACCTGGCGCACCACGCGCAGCGGCTGGACCGACTCCACCCGCACGACATTGGCGGCCATCTCAAGTCCCCGGCGCGCGGCGACGTGGGCGAGGATCTCGTTGCCGCGGCTCGTGCCGGGCGCGATGACGAGGTCGGCACGCGCCGCCCGCCCGGACGCCTCGACGACGGCGGCCCAGGCCGCGGCGGCATACCGGGCCAGTTCCGGGTTGTCGGCGGTGTGAAGGGCGATGACCCCCTGCGCGCGGCAGTCGGCGATGACGCCCTCGGTGCAGGCGCCGACGATCACGGCGTGCAGTTCGCCGGCCCCCAACGCAGCCAGGTCTCGGGCGAAGGTGAGGGTCTCCTGGGAGACCAGTGAGGCGCGCGAGTCCTCGACTTCCACGACGACGACAACACTCATCGCGACACCACTCCCAGCTGCTTGAGAACCTCGACCACCGCGGGGGCGGCCCCCGGCCCTCGCCGAGCACGGTGACCTGACTCGGCGGCGGGGGCGGCACCTCAAGACCGGCCCGGCCGTTGCCTTGCGGGGTGCCCGACCAGGTCACCGTCTCCACCTCGGCCTTCTTGGCCTTCATCCGGCCGACCACCGAGGGGTACTTCACGCTCGCGCCACCTTCGAGGATGGACACCACCGCGGGCAGCGAGACCTGGTACACCTCGGTGCCCGCCGGTCCGTCCCCGGTCAGGGTGGCTGTGCCGGAGTCGACGGTCACGGTCTTCATCCCGGCAACCACCGGCCGGCCGAGGGCGTAGGCGAGCCGGACCCCGACCTGAAAGTCACCACTGTCCGCGGCGTCGTTGCCGACAAGAACCAGGTCGTATGTCGTCCCGCTGGCCTCCCTCGCCCGGATAACCTCGGCGATCGCGGCAGCCACGTCCGCCGGGCCGAGGACGTCGGCATCGGCCTCGACGAGCACTCCATCGGTGGCCCCGACGGCAATCGCTCCACGGATCTGCTCGACGGCGTCGACCGACCCCACGGAGAGCACCGTGACGATGCCGCCACTGCCCGAAGCGACCTCGACCGCCAGGGCCACGGCGGACTCCTCGTGGGCCGAGGTGGTGTACCCGGCGTAGCGGCCATCGACGGCCATCCCGTCAGCGGTGAGCACGACCTCACCGCTGGCGTCGACGACCCGCTTGACGCAGACGAGGACGTTCGTCATGCAAGCCCCCGGATCCGCAGGTTGTCGGGGTCGAAGAGGGAAGTCGCGTCGACCGACTCCACGGTCACCGGGTAGAGCTCCTCCATGTAAGACACCGCGAGCTTTGCTCCGAGCACGGCACGCTCGACCGGCAGGAACGCCATGAGGACGTGCTTGCCGAGGCTCGGGGCCGAACCGGCGGTGGTGACGTACGGGTGGTGGCCGTAGCCGTCGGTGAGCAGGCTGCCGTCCGGGTTGAGGATCGGCTCGCCGCCGAGCATGTAGCGCTTCATGCCGCTCGCGCTCTCGTGGTGGTCCACGGTGAGGGTGCAGAGGATGGTCTTGCGCTCCTCGCCCGCCTGCCGCTCGAGGGCTTCCCGGCCGACGAAGTCGGCGTCCTTGAGCTTCTTGCGCTCCATGCCGACGTCGAAGAGGTTGCGGGCGCCGTCGAGCTCGGCGCCGTAGGCCCGGTAGCCCTTCTCGATGCGGCCGGTCGTGCCGTAGACGCCGATGCCGGCCGGGACCAGACCATGCGGGGCTCCGGCCTGGTGAATCCGCGACCAGAGCGCGGCACCCATCTCCATGGGGGCGTAGAGCTCCCAGCCGAACTCACCGACATACGAGATCCGCGAGGCGAGCACGGGCAGGTTGCCGATCTCGATGTTCTTGCAGGTCCCGAACTTGAAGGCGTCCTTGGAGATGTCGGCGTCGGTGATCGAGCCGAGGATGTCCAGGGCCTTGGGTCCCCACAGGCCCACGGTGGTCCAGGAGGAGGTGAGGTCGACGATGACGGCGCCGCCGTCGGCGGGCATCCGGTCGCTGAACCACTTGTAGTCGGCCATGCCGTGGGCGCCGCCGGTGACGACCCGGAAGCGGTCGTGCGCGATGCGCATGACGGTGAGGTCGGAGCGGAAGCCGCCGCGGTCGTCGAGGACCGGGGTGTAGACGACCCGTCCGATCGGCACGTCCGCCTGGGCGACGATGATCCGCTGGACGGCCTCAAGCGCGCGCGGCCCGATGACGTCGAAGATCGCGAATGCGGTGAGGTCGACCATCGCGGCCCGCTCCCGCATGGCCAGGTGTTCGGCGTTGATGATGGGGCTCCACCAGCGGCTGTCCCACTCGTGCTCGCGGGGCATGACCTGCTCGCCATACTCACCGAGGAGGCCCTCGTTTGAGGCGTACCAGTGCGGCCGCTCCCAGCCAGCGGTCTCGAAGAAGACCGCCCCGAGCTCGCGCTCCTGGGCGTGCATGGGGGAAAGGCGCAGGTCACGGCCGGAGAGGTACTGCTCGGCGGGGTGGACGATGCCGTAGGTCTTGATGAAGGCCTCACCGGTGCGCGCCTTGACCTGGGCGCGGGTCTTCTGGTGCGGCCAGAACCGGGAGGCGTCCGAGTGGCTCATATCGATGTCGGACCAGCCGCGGGTCATCATCTCGGCGATGGCCCGACCGGTGCCGGGGCCCTCCTTGATCCAGACGGCCGCGCAGGACCACAGGCCCTTGACCTCGGGGGTCTCGCCGACGATGGCATGCCCGTCAACGGTGAGCGAGAGCAGGCCGTTGATGGCGTAGCGGATCTCGGCCCCCTCGTCGCCGAGCAGTTCGGGCATGAGTTCGAGGGCCTGCTCGAGCTGGGGTCGAAGTCCTCCTCGGTGAACGGCATCTCGGTGGGGGAGAGCTTGGCCTGCTCGATGCTCGGGATCTCCTCGACGTCGTGCAGGATCGCCCGGTGGGCGTAGGAGCCGACCTCCATGTCCGACCCGTGCTGGCGCTCGTAGCAGAGGGTGTCCATGTCGCGGATGATGGGGAAGGAGATCTCGCCCGGCTTCTCGGCGAGGGCCGGCAGCGGGCCGACCGAGATCATCTGGTGGACGGCCGGGGTGAGTGGGATCTCGGCGCCGGCCATCCGGGCCAGGGCATAGGACCAGATTCCGGTGGCGATGACGACGTGCTCGGCCTCGATCCGGCCGGCGCTGGTCTCCAGGGCGCGGATGCGGCCCTCGACGACCTCCATGGAGTGCACCTCCACGTTGGGGACGGTGGTCACCGCACCCTTGGCGACGGCCGCGTCCCGCATGATCGTGCCGGCGCGCAGTGAGTCCACGACACCGACGCCCTCCTGCCAGAGGCCGCCGATGATGACGTCGGGGTCGAGGAAGGGGACACGCTCGGCGACCTCCGCGGGCGTGACCATGGAGGCGTCCACACCCCAGGCCTTGGCCGAGGACATCCGGCGGCGGAGTTCCTCCATGCGCTCTTCCGTGCGGGCGACCTCGTAGCCCCCGGACTGGGTGAAGACCCCCATCTCCTTGTACTGCCGCAGCGAGTCGTGGGTGATCTCGGAGTTCTCGCGGTTGTGGTCGACGAGGAAGATGAAGTTGCTCGCGTGCCCGGTGGACCCGCCGGGGTTGGGCAGCGGGCCCTTGTCGATCTGGACGATGTCGGTCCACCCCAGTTCGGCGAGGTGGTAGACGACACTGTTGCCGGCGATTCCGGCCCCAATGACGACGACGCGGGCGCGCTCGGGGAGGGTGGCCATGTCGGTCCTTTCGCAGGGGTGCGCTATGCGCAACACGTCGCACGATACGCACCAATGGTGCCAGATTCCGGGGGGTCTGTCACGGGTCGCCGGCCGGCCCGTTCAGCACTCGATGACGGTCACGGCAAGGCCTCCGCGCGAGGTCTCCTTGTACTGGCTCTTCATGTCTCGACCGGTCCGCCGCATCGTCTCGATGGCCTGGTCCAGGCTCACCGAATGCGTCCCGTCGCCGCGCCGGACGAGCCGGGCGGCATTGATCGCCTTGACCGCCGCGATGGTGTTGCGCTCGATGCACGGAATCTGGACGAGACCGGCCACGGGGTCACAGGTGAGCCCCAGGTTGTGCTCGATGCCGACCTCGGCGGCATTCTCCACCTGTTCGGGGCTGCAGCCCACGGCTTCGGCGAGACCGGCCGCGGCCATGGCGCACGCGGAGCCGACCTCGCCCTGGCAGACCACCTCGGCGCCGGAGATCGAGGCGCCGAGCTTGACGAGGATGCCGATCGCGCCCGCAGCGAGCAGGAAGTTGATGATGCCGTCCTCGCCGGCTCCCCGCGGGGATGATCCCGGCGGCGCCGTTCGTCGGTGCGGTGACCACCCGGCCACCGGAGGCGTTCTCCTCGTTCACCGCCAAGGCATAGAGGTTGACCCAGTCCATGGCCCGGAGCGGGTCGTGCTCGTCGGTCTCGGCGTCCAGACTCGCCTTGAGCGCGGCCGCTCGCCGGGGCACGTTGAGTCCGCCGGGGAGTATGCCGTCGCGTTCGCACCCGTTGCGCAGCAGGGAGAGGGCCGTGGCGAGCGATGCGCTCGGCAGGAGGCTGAGAGAGCGGAGCAGCAGATAAGGGCCCCTCACGGTGAACACTCAAGGCGATCGAGGGCAGCGCGCGCGTCTTCCACGCTCGGGCGTCCACGTTCTTGCCCCAAGACGCTCATCGGCAGGGAGAGCTCAGCCCGCAGCCAGTCCGCAACCATGTCTGCATCATCGAGTTGCGCTGTCCCCCACTGGCCCGAGCACGGCACCGAGAACTGCACGAAGTCGAAGGTGAGCTGATGCATGCTGAGGGCTGGGTCTAAGGAGAAGGACCCAGGCCCGGAGGTGATGCCTACGGTCTGGCGGTACTCCGCGTGGGTCTCCAGGCCCACAAGCGGTGCGACTTTGGCGATCCGGCGGACGGCGGGGGCGTACTCGGCCAGCCGGTTAGCGTCCTCCGCAGAGACACAGACCCTAGGGGTCGCGGGGTCGCACACCCACTGGTTCGGGCTCCCCTCGAAGCGCACTGGGACAGCCACCACCAACGACAGCCCAACCAATGCGGTCGCCCCGATCGCGAGCACCATCCTGGCTTTCGAACGCGTCCAGGAACTCGTCAGGGCGAGGGACAACGTCCCGATCAAGCTGAGGTAGAACGCCATTTGCCACAATGTCACGACCGATCGGTGGCGCACTCCGATTAGCACCACGGAAACTCCGCCGATGTCAATGAGGGTGCGTCCGCCGGCGAGGCGCACCCCGTAGATCAGTGCGAGGATCGCGACCACAGCAACGACCGGCTCTAGGCCGCGAGCATTCGTGGTTCCGAGGAGGCCGCCGACGAGGGCGGCGGCGAGGATGGCGGCCAGGGCCACGCAACACGGCAGCGGGTTGGGATCCCCCGGGAGGCCTCGGAGATTGGCAAGGTCATCGGGGGATCCGGCGAACACGATGGATCCGCCGTCAAGGACGAGCACGTGATCGGCGAGGTCGGCTACATCTTCGAGCATGTGCGTGCTGATGATCGTCGAGGTTGCCGGACGCATCCCCTTCAGGGTCTCTCGGACCGCGACCCGCTGCCGGGGGTCGAGCCCGGCAGTGGGTTCGTCGAGAATGAGGAGGCTCGGCTCATGCAGCAAGGTCTGCGCAATCATCACCTTTCGGTGTTCACCACCGGATAGCTCGCCAAGCCGCCGTCGCCCGAAGTCGGCCAGTCCGACAGGGTGCGATCGATGCGGGTAGGCGTCTGGTCCACCTTGCGCAACCAGCACATGAGCTGCATGAACTGGGCGACAGTGAGGCGCCCCGGCCATTGGGCGTCCTGCGGTAGGTATCCCAGCGCGCTGCGTACCGAGTCAAGGTCGTGCTCCGCGGTCGAGGAGCCCAAGACGACCACCGACCCGGAGTCCGGTCGTCGCACCGTGGCGAGAAGCCTGAGAACGGTCGTCTTACCGGCCCCGTTGGGTCCGAGAAGGGCAGTGATCCCGGGCGGCATGGCCAAGGTGAGCGAGTCGAGAACCTTCCGGGACCCGTACGCGAAGGAAACCGACTCGAAGGAGGCGACCGGCGGTCCGCCCGGGCTCTTCTGCACGCGCGTCGGCTCAGGGGTTCAGGTAGGAGCCCGTCCCGCAGGCATCCGGCTCGAATCCTTGGTCGACGCAAACTGAAGGTCGAGTCCGCCAGTCGGTAGCCCCGTGGCCCGACTCTGCGAGGGTGGCCTCACGCCAACCATCGGCAGTGCCGTAACGGACTGTCTCGTCGACGTATACCCCTCGCCAGGTGTAGTAGCAGATCTGAGTTCCGGGATTGCACCCCCATTGCCGTGCCTGATGGCTGGCAACCCCGTAGGCGCCGTCTCCGTCTGCATACTGGTCGCGGAACCGAATGTACTCGGCAATGCCGGTCCCAGAGTTATAGACCGACCCTCCGGACGATTCCGCAAGCCGAAGACCGTCCTCGTATGCGCCGAGCGAACCAAACGACAGCGCTTGGCTGGCAGCTGGGCTCACGAGGGCTAGAAGGGCGATGGCGACAACAACCCGCCAGTTGCGGCTGGATACCTTCATGTAACGCTCCCCATGTTTGGAGAGGACCCCTAACAGCAACTAACTACACCACGGCTCGATGAGCGCCGCATCCGGAGCCCCAACGCGAAGGAGGGTCCGGACGGAATCGGTGAGCGTCGAGACGAACCGGGGACGCTGGAGCAGATGACGTGACCGTACCTGGTGCGGTCAGCCGAGCGGCTTGCGCACCTCAAGGACCTCCTCGAGTTCCTCGACGTCCTGCTCGAGTTCGCCGACGCCCCGTTCGAGCTGATGCAGCGAGGTACGTAGCGGTCCGCGAAGGGTGGACTCAAATGCTTCCTGCCGCAGGCTCTTCCACAACGAGACGCAGAGGCCGATGAGGATGAGCAGGAACGGGAACCCGATGATGATCACCCCGGTCTGGAGCGCGGAGAGCCCGTCGGCGAAGAGCAGCACCGTGGCGATGGCCCCGGTGAGCACACCCCAGAAGATGACGAGGCTCCGGTTGGGTTCCTCCTCGCCGTGTTGGCTCAACATGCCCATGACGATGCTGGCCGAGTCCGCTCCGGTGACGAAGAAGATGGCGATGAGGAAGACGGCGAGCGCCACCGTGAGGGTGGAGAAGGGGAACTCGCGCAATGTCCCGAAGAGGGTCGTTTCGAGGCCCTCCTTGAGCAGGGCGGGCATGTCCTTGCCCTCCTTGAGCTGCAGGTCGAAGGCAGCGCCGCCGAGGATCGAGAACCAGACGAACGACACCAGGCTCGGGATGGCGATGACGAAGATGACGAACTGCCGGATGGTGCGGCCCTTGGAGATACGCGCGATGAACATCCCCACGAAGGGCGTCCAGGACACCCACCACGCCCAGTAGAAGATCGTCCAGCCGGAGAGCCACTCGCTCCCACCGAAGACGCCCGTGCGGAAACTCATCCCCGGCAACTGGGTGAGGTAGCCACCGATCGACTCGGTGAAGGTGGAGAGGATGAAGACCGTTGGCCCCGCAACGAAGATGAAGAAGACCAGCAGGGCGGCCGCGACAGCGTTGGCGTTGGACAGCCACTTGATGCCCTTGTCGATCCCGGAGACGGCGGAAATGACGAAGCACAGGGTGAGGAAGGCGATGACGAGAGCGGCCGCCACCGTGCCGTACTTCGCGTGCCCGAAGACGTTCGCGAGACCGCCGGTGATCTGCAGGGCGCCCAGGCCCAGCGAGGTCGCCGATCCGAAGAGGGTGGCGAGGATGGCGACGATGTCGATTGCTCGGCCAGCCGGTCCGTCGGCTCGCGCGCCCAGGAGCGGCCGGAAGGCCGCGCTGATGAGGTTGCCGTAGCCCTTGCGGTAGGCGAAGTAGGCGATGGCCAACCCAATGACGGCGTACATGGCCCATGGGTGGAAGCCCCAGTGGAAGAAGGTGTACTCCAGCGCCAAGTGCGCGGCCCGCTCGCTGCCCGGCTCGGCCATACCCATGGGCGGGGTGTTGAGGTGGGTGAGCGGTTCGGCGACTCCATAGAACATGAGGCCGATGCCCATACCGGTCGCGAACATCATCGAGACCCACGAGAACGTCGAGAACTCGGGCTTTGAGTCGTCCGGGCCGAGCTTGATGTTGCCGTAGCGGGTGACGGCGAGGATCACCGAGAAGATGACGAATCCGGCGCTGGAGAGCACGAAGAACCAGCCGACATTGCTGGTGATCCAGGTGAGGATGGCGCCGCCGGACGTGGCGAAACCCTTGCTGTCGAGGGCTCCATAGAGCACGAAGACCAGCGCGAGGGCGGCGGCAACTCCGAAGACGAGTCTGTCGACGGGGGGCCGGTCATGGCCCGAACTGGTGTTCTGACGGGGCGGGGCGGACGTGGACATCTCGAGCTCCTCGTTGCGTAATGCAGAACCGGTGGCGTCTGTCGCAACACCAGTGTCGAGTGACCCAGGTCACACTGTCAAGTGCACGGCGTGTCCACACGACCATCCCGCGGGTGTGCCGCCATGTCGGGGCCACGCGCGAGACCCCGGAAGGGTCCCCTTGCGGGGAGGCATTCCGGGGTCTCGGAGCCTTACGGAGCCTTCCGGGATGACCCGGAGAGGTGGACTACTTCAGCCAGGCGGCGACCTTGTCGGGGTTGTCGGCGATCCACTTCTTGGCCGCGTCCTCCTTGGACATCTTGTCCTGGGAGATGTACTTGGCGACGATGTTCTGGTCCTCGTTGGTCCACTGGAAGGCCTTGACCAGCTTGACGCCGGTGTCCTCGGCGTTGCTCGCCCACTTGGTGGAGTAGAACTTCTTGAGGATCGTGTCGGGGTAGTCGCAGGCGACCTTGGCCGGGTCGGCCTGGCACCCGTCCGTGTATGGCGGCAGCTTGACGGCCTTGAGCGGCAGTTCGGCGAAGAGCCACTGCGGCTCGTAGAAGTAGCCGATGAGCCACTCCTTGTTCTTTTCCGCCTTCTGGAAGGCCGTGATCGAGGCGGCCTCGCCGCCGGAGAAGACGACCTTGAAGTTCAGGTTGAGGTTCTTGACGATGGCCTCGTCGAACTGGACGTAGGACGGGTCGGCCCCGAGGAACTGTCCCTTGCCGCCGGACTCGCTCGTGGCGAACTTGTCGGCGTACTTGTTGAGGTTGTTGTAGTCGAGGATGTCGGGGTACTCGGCGGCCAGCCACGGCGGGACGTACCAGTGGATGATGCCCTTGTTGCCGTTCGGTCCACCGTCGGTGGCCGAGCCGTCGCCGCCCTTGTCCTTGACGAACTTCTTCTCGAGGTCGGGGTGGCCCCAGTCCTCGATGACGACATCGACCTCACCAGTGCCGAAGCCCTGCCAGGAGACGTCCTCCTTGAGGTCCTTGTAGTTCACCGTGCAGCCGAGCTTGGACTTAGCGAGCTCGCCGACGACGTAGGCGCTCGCCTCATACCCCACCCAGGGGTTGACGGCCATGTTGATCGTCCCGCACTTGCCAGCCTGGGCCGAGTTGGAGGCGTTGGCCGAGGCGTTTTGGCTCGTCTTGGCGTCGATGTCGCCGCCACCACAGGCGGAGACGCTGAGGGCCGCAACCGCGGCCACTGCCAGGGTCTTGAGGGACCGGTTAATGCTGACCTGCATGTGCGCTCCTTTGCGTCACCGGACGGCGAATGCCGCGTGGCGTGTCGCCATACTTGCCGCTGCTGCCTGCGGGAGGCGAGCGGCCTAGGGGGATTGTTGTCCAGTTGTTGCAGAGAGCGCCAGCAGTTCCTCTATGCGCAACAGAAGGACTTAGAACGGGCCGGTGGGCGCGCGCATGGGGAAGCGCTTCCATTGGTCAGGAGCGGCCTCCGCGGCCCGCCGAGCGATCCGGTCGATCATGATGCCAAGCAGAACGATGGTCGCTCCCGCCGCGAAGCCCTTACCCCACTCCTCGCTGCGGGAGAAGCCGATGACCACGTCGTACCCGAGCGCACCCGCGCCGACCATGCCGGAGATGACGGCCATGGCGAGAACGAAGAGCAGCCCCTGGTTGGTTGCGAGCATGAGCGAGGCCTTGGCCATGGGCAGCTGCACCTTGCGGATCTGCTGCATGGTCGAGGCGCCGGAGGAGCGCACGGCTTCCATCGTCGTTGCGGACACGCCCTTGACGCCGTCGGCGACGAGTTTGATCGACACCGGTGCGGCATAAGCGAGGGCAGCCACGATCCCGGTAAAGCGCGAGGGTCCGAAAAGCGCAAGACAGGGAATGAGGTAGACGAACGCCGGAATGGTCTGTCCGGCATCGAGGATCGGCCTGATGAGCAGGTCCGCGCTCCGCTTGCGGGCCATGGCGACCCCGACGACGACCGCGATCACCATGCAGAGGATGGTGGCCACGAGAGTCATGGCGAGGGTGACCATGGCGTTGTTCCAGAGGCCAAAAAAGACCATGCCTGCGAGACAGACCACCGTGGGAACGAGCGCCCGCAGTCCCCCGAGGACGTAGGCGAGGAGGGCAATGGCTGCGGCCGCCAGCCACCAGGGTGACTCGGACAGGAAGGCCTGAAGCGGGTTGAGCAGGGCGTAGGTGATGGCGTCCTTGAACGGCCCGGTGATCGGGGAAAGGGTGTCAGTGATGGCCGTGATGACATCCCCGGCCCCCTTGGCGATCGCCCGTCCCCACCCGAGGTCGGGGAACTCCGCCGCCCACAGACTCTGGCGGGAGATCATCACCGCGACGGCGGCAAGCACGCCACCGCCGATGAGGATCGCGCGATGCAGCCGCGGCGGCAACCCGCCTCCACGGGCCATGATGTCGCCGCGTTCGCTCGCCGCCGTCGTCGCGCGGTCGAGCATGATCGCCATCGCGACGATGAGCAGGCCGGGCACCAGGGCGGTGCCGGTGTCATTGATGCGCAGGCCGTCCAGGACCGGCTTGCCGAGGCCCGGGCCGTTGACGAACGACGCGATCGTTGCCATCGAGAGTGCGGCCAGGGTGGTCTGGTTGAGCCCGACGATGATCGTCCGCTTGGCGAGCGGCAGTTGCACCTTGAGCAGTCGCTGCCACCGGGTCAGGCCGATGGAGTCGGCGACCTCGACCATCGTCGGGGGCACCGTTCTGATCCCGTGAGCCGAGATCCGGATGAGCGGGGGCACGGCATACAACAGGGTGCAAACGACCGCCGACGCCGAGCCGATGCCGAAGAAGAGCACGATCGGGAGCAGGTAGACGAAGGTCGGCATGGTCTGGAGGAAGTCCAACACCGGCTCGATGATGCTGTTCGCCCGCTTGTTCGTCCCCGCGAGGATGCCGAGAGGGATGCCGACGGCGAGAGAGAGGACGACGGCGATGCCGACCATGATGAGCAGGTCCATCGAGTGCGACCAGTAGCCGAAGGCGCCGAAGGACAGGAAGGTCCCCAGGACGAGCAGAGCGATCCGCCAGTTCGCCACGGCATACCCGACCCAGGTCGCCACCGCGGTAACGCCCAGCCAGCCGATCTGCGGAACCGGGCGTGGATCGTCGGGGATGGAGATGACGCGCTGCAAGAAGGACACCGTCCCGCGCAGGGCGTCGGCCAGCGCGCCGGTGACGACCATGACCGGGTTGCTCTCCCGGCCGGCGATCATCCGGTCCCGGAAGGCCGCGAGGGTGTCCATGACCGGGGTGCGGTCCCGGCCGGCGAGGACCAGGGTGTCGGTCCCCTTGGTGAACCACCACACCGCGAGCCAGAGCAGGAGGACGACGGCCACCGGCTTCCAGCGGGGAGTGGGCTCGGCGAGCACCGGAGGTGCGTCGGGGGCCGGCCCCTGACGGATGACCTTTGGCGGAGCCGCGGTGGACATCAGCCCTCCTCAGCCACGACGACACGCAGGATGTCCTCGTCATCGACCACACCGACGAACTCGTCCTGAGCGTTGACGACGCGGACGAGACCATCGGTGGCGAGCACGGTGCGGGCGGCATCCCGCACGATGGTGGTGTCCGGCAGGGTGGGGGCGCCGATCCCTTCTTCGGAATTGGCCGGCGGGCGCATCACCCACTTGAGCGTCAGCACGTGCGACTTGGGAACGTCGGAGACGAAGTCCTTGACGTAGTCGTCGGCGGGGGCGGCCACCACCTCGTCGGGGGTGCCGATCTGGATGATGGCGCCATCGCGCAGGATCATGATGCGGTCGCCCAGCTTGAGGGCCTCGGCCAGGTCGTGAGTGATGAAGACCATCGTCTTGCCGACCTCGTGGTGCAGCCGGATGACCTCGTTCTGCATGTCCCGACGGATGAGCGGGTCGAGGGCGCTGAACGGCTCGTCGAACATGAGGATGTCCGGGTCGTTGGCCAGGGCGCGGGCCAGGCCAACGCGCTGCTGCATGCCGCCGGAGAGCTGGTCGGGGAAGTTCTGCTCGTAGCCGGAGAGCCCGACGAGGTCGACCATGTTCTGGGCGCGGGCCCGCCGGCGGGTCTTATCCTCGCCCCGGATCTCCAGGCCGAAGCTCACGTTGTCGATGACCTTGCGGTGCGGGAGCAACCCGAAGTGCTGGAACACCATCGACACCCGCTTGCGCCGAACCTCGCGCAGCTTCTCCTCATCCATCGTGGTGAGGTTCTCCTCGCCGAGCATCACCGTCCCGGAGGTCGGCTCGATGAGGCGGGTGATGAGTCGCACGAGGGTCGACTTCCCGGAGCCGGAGAGCCCCATGACGACGAACACCTCGCCCGGCGCGACGTCGAAGGAGACGTCCCGCACGCCGATCACATGACCGCTCTTGGCCTGCAGTTCCTTACGGGAGAGCTCGAGGTCGGGGGTCCCGATGAGCTTCTCGGCGTTGGGTCCGAAGACCTTCCACAGGTTCTGCACCGAAAGTGCTGCGTCGGCCATGGGGTGCTCCTCGTCGTTGGGGAGGTGTTGGGGGAAGGGTATGCCGTGCGGTGGGTGGAGCGGGAGGGGCCAATCAGAGGGAAGTCGGCTGCAACGGCATACCGGCTCCGTGTCGGTACCACGGCACCTCGGTGAGTGGTGTCAGTGGGGTGTTGCCGGCGATGAGGTCTGCGGCCTTCTCTGCGAGCATGATGACCGGCGCATAGATGTTGCCGTTGGTGACGTACGGCATGGCGCTGGCGTCGACGACGCGCAGGCCCTGGGTGCCGTGCACAGCCAGGGAGAGCGGGTCCAGAACGGAGGCCTCGTCCACGCCCATCCGGGCCGTACAACTCGGGTGCAGCGCGGTTTCGGCATCGTCGCGAACCCAGTCGAGGATCTCCTCGTCGGTGTCGACCTTCGGGCCGGGTGAGATCTCGCCGTCGTTGTAGGGCGCGAAGGCGCTCTGGGTGAGGATGTCGCGGGCGACCCGGATCGACTCGATCCACTCGCGACGGTCCTGATCGGTGGAGAGGTAGTTGAAAAGCAGCGCCGGCTTGACCCGGGGATCTGCCGAGCGGATCTTGCAGGTGCCGCGGGCGTCGGAGTACATCGGCCCGATGTGAACCTGGTAGCCGTGCCCCTTGACCGGGCTGGTGCCGTCGTAGCGGATCGCGATGGGCAGGAAGTGGAACATGAGGTTGGGGTAGGTGACGTCCTCGTTGCTCCGGACGAAGCCGCCGCCCTCGAAGTGGTTCGTCGCGCCGAGGCCCTTGCGCAGGAAGAGCCAATCCGCGGCGAGCTTGGGCCGGTTGTGGTACTTCAGCCCCGGCGCGATCGAGACCGGGAGCTTGCTGGCGTACTGGATGTACACCTCGAGGTGGTCTTGGAGGTGCTCGCCCACGCCCTTGACGTCGGCGACCGGCCGGATGCCGAGGGCGGTCAACTCGTCGGCGTTGCCGACCCCGCTCAGCTGGAGGAGCTGGGGCGAGTTGATCGCACCCCCGGCGAGAATGACCTCCCCTGCGCGCACGGTATGCCGGGTGCGTCCGGTGACGTACTCGACCCCGACCGCGCGGGTGCCTTCGAAGAGGATCCGGGTGGTGAAGGCCAGGGTTTTCACGTGCAGGTTGGGGCGGTCCATGACCGGATGCAGATAGGCGCGGGCCGCGGACCAACGCCGGCCGTTGTTGATGTTCCGGTCGAAACGGGCGAAGCCCTCCTGCCGGTAGCCGTTGACGTCATCGGTGAGCGGGTACCCGGCCTGGGTCGCGGCTTCGAAGAAGGCCCCGAAGAGCGGGTTGGTCGCTGGTCCCCGTTCGAGGATGAGTGGACCCTCGCCCCCGCGCCAGGCATCGGCTCCGGCCCGAGTGGTCTCCATGCGCTTGAAGTAGGGCAGGCAGTGCGCGTAGTCCCAGGTCTCCATGCCGGGATCGCTCGCCCAGCGCTCATAGTCCATCGGGTTGCCGCGCTGGAAGATCATCCCGTTGATCGAGCTCGACCCGCCAAGGACCTTGCCCCGGGCGTGGTAGATCCGGCGGCCCTTCATGAACGGCTCGGGCTCGGACTCGTACTTCCAGTCGTAGAAGCGGCTGCCGATGGGGAAGGGGAGCGCGGCCGGCATATGGATGAACGGGTCGAGCACCAGGTCGCTGCGGCCGGCCTCGAGGACCAGGACCGAGGTGGCGGCATCGGCGGAGAGCCGGTTGGCCAGGACGCAACCGGCGCTGCCGCCACCGACGATGACGATGTCGACGCGGTCGGGGGCGGCGCCCAGGGTGGCGCCGGGGAGCCGTGACCTGCTGAACCTCATGCGAACCATCCCGAGGGAGCGGGGCAGTATTGCGCCAGATGTGCTTGGTCTCCTGGTACTCCTCCAGCCCCAGGCTGCCGAGTTCGCGGCCGATCCCGGATTGCTTGTAACCGCCCCACTCTGCTTGCGCGACATAGGGGTGGTAGTCGTTGATCCAGACCGTGCCCATCCGCAGCGCGCGGGCCACCCGCTCGGCGCGGGCCTCGTCGCTGGTCCACACCGCACCGGCGAGTCCGTAGATCGAGTCATTGGCCAGCGCCACCGCCTCGGCCTCGGTGGTGAAGGTCTCCACGGTGAGCACCGGCCCGAAGGACTCCTCCTGGACGATGTGCATGCCGGAGGAGCACTGGTCGAAGACCGTGGGCAGGTAATAGAACCCGTTGGCGAGAGCGGGGTCGGTAGGTCGGGCGCCACCCACACGGAGGCGGGCGCCCTCGGCGATGCCGGCGGCGACATAGTCCTCCACCTTGCGCAGGTGGGCCGCGCTGGTCAGCGAGCCGGTCTGGGCGGCCTCGTCGAACGGCCGACCCGGCCGTATGGCGTGGGCCCGGCTCACCAGGTCCTCGACGAACCGCTCGGCGAGCGGCTGTTCCACGAGGAGGCGGGCGCCGGCCGAGCAGACCTGACCGGAGTGCAGGAAGACCGCCGTGGCGGCGTTGTCGAGGGCGGCCTCGTAGTCGGCATCGGCGAAGACGATGTTGGGGTTCTTGCCGCCGAGTTCGAGCGCGACCCGTTTCACCGTGGGAGCGGCGGCGGCCATGAGGTGGCGGCCGACGGCGAGGGAGCCGGTGAAGGAGACCAGGTCGACGCGCGCGTCCGTGGACAGCGGTGCGCCACAGCCGGCTCCGGTGCCGAGGACGAGGTTGCCGACGCCGGGCGGCATCCCGGCCTCGACTAGCGCCTTCATCAGGGCGATGGTCGAGTGCGGGGTGATCTCGCTCGGTTTGAGGACGAAGGTGTTGCCGGCCAACAGGCACGGGGCAACCTTCCAACTGGCTTGCAGGAGGGGGTAGTTCCACGGGGTGATGAGAGCACACACGCCGATGGGTTCCTTGACGGTGCGGCTCTGGACGCCTACCCGGTCGAGGTCGACGGCGTGTTCGGTGGCGAGTTCGGCGCCGAGCGCGGCGTAGTGCCGGAAGACGCTGATCACGTCGGCGAGGTCGTACTCCGCCTCGAGATAGCGCTTGCCGGTGTCCAGCGCCTCGGCGCGGGCGATCGTCGGGGTGTCCCGCTGCAGGATGTCGGCGACCCGGTCCAGCATGGCGGCCCGTTCACTCATCGGCGCACGTGGCCAGAGGCCCGCGCCCTCGGCAAAGGCGGCGTGTGCGGCCGCGATCGCGGCGAGGGTGTCGGTGTCGGTGGCTTCGGCAACCTCACCGACCGTCTCGCCGGTGGCGGGGCAGACGATGGTGCGGCTGCCGCCCTCAGCTGGCGGCCGCCACTGGCCGTCGATCAGGAGCAGCTCCACGGTCACCTCCGAGTGCGTTGCGTGTTGCGCAACTTACTGTGTGATGCGCAACGCTCAGCATCCCTGGTGGGGCGCGCGAAGGTCAAGGGGCGCGATATCCCATCGCCGCCGACAGGTCGTCGACGGCTCGGCGGAGGTCGGGAAGGAGCTGGCTGATGCGCTCCGGAGTGAACCGGAAGCTCGGCCCCGAGACGCTGACCGAGGCCACGACCTCACCGTGGGCGTCCCGCACGGGCGCCGCCACAGCGGTCAGCCCGACGTCGAGCTCGTCGGTCGCCATGGCGTATCCGTGCTCACGGACTGCGGCCAGCTCGCGGTCCAGCCGGTTCCGCTCGGTGATGGTGGAGGGCGTGTATGCCGTGAGCTCGCCGAGGGTGCGGGTGAGGTCGGGCTCGGCGAGCTCGCTGAGCAACGCCTTGCCATTGCTCGTGGCATGCAGCGGGACGTGCTGGCCTACCCAGTTGTACGAGCTGAGCGTGGAGGCGCCCGCGACCTGGTCGATGTAGAGCGCCGCACCGCCGGAGAGCACAGCCAGGTTGACGGTCTCGCCGGTGGTCACGGCCAGGCGGCGGCACAGCGGCCGGGCCTCCTGGACCAGGTCGAGCCGTGCCGTGGTGGCGCCGGCGAGCCGGAGGATGCCAACACCGAGGCGGTACTTGCCACGGTCCTCGACCTGCTCGACCAGGGTGCGCTGCTCGAGGGCGGAGACCAGGCGGCTGGCCGTCGACTTGTGCACCCCCAGCTCGGTGGCGAGCTGAGTGACCCCGGCCACGCCGTGCCGGGCGAGCAGCTCAAGGATGGTGATCGCGCGGTCGACGGACTGCACGGTGCCGGCGGTGTCACGGTCCTGGTCCGTTGGGGTCCAGGACACGGCGTAGCGATCCGCATGACGCGTTGGGTTGCGCATAGCGAAACACTAGCGCTGTCTGCCGGTCCGGCACAGCGATGGTGTTCGCGCCCGTCAGCACTCGATGACGTTGACGGCCAGCCCGCCGCGGGCGGTTTCCTTGTACTTGACCTTCATGTCGCGACCGGTGTCACGCATCGTCTTGATGGCCTTGTCCAGCGAGACGATCTGCTGACCGTCACCGCGCAGGGCGATCCGGGCCGCGGTGATGGCCTTGATGGAGGCGACCGCGTTGCGCTCGATACACGGATCTGCACGAGGCCACCGACCGGGTCACAGGTCAGCCCAAGGTTGTGCTCAATGCCGATCTCGGCCGCGTTCTCCACCTGGTCGGGTGTTCCGCCCAGGACCTCGGCGAGCGCTCCTGCGGCCATCGAGCAGGCCGAGCCCACCTCGCCCTGGCAGCCGACCTCCGCCCCCGAGATGGACGCATTGGCCTTGTAGAGGCTGCCGATCGCGGCCGCGGTGAGGAGGAAGCTGACGACGCCGTCGTCGTCGGCCCCAGGAACCCAGCGGGTGTAGTAGTGCAGGACCGCGGGGATGATGCCGGCGGCGCCATTGGTCGGGGCGGTGACGATCCGGCCGCCGCTGGCGTTCTCCTCGTTGACCGCGAGGGCGTAGAGCGCGACCCAGTCCATCGTCGCGAGGGGGTCGCCGGCGTGTTCGGAGCGCAGCTGGCGGGCCAGTCGGGGCGCGCGCCGCATGACCTTGAGCCCGCCGGGCAGCACCCCCTCGGTCCGGCAGCCGTTGTCCACGCACTCTTGCATGACGTCCCAGAGGTGCAGCAGCCCGCGCCGCACCTCGGCCTCGCTCCGCCAGGACAGCTCGTTGGCCATCATCACGCCGCTGATCGGCAGGCCGGACTCGCGGCAGGTTGCGAGCAGCCTCGCCGGTCGTGAACGGGAACTTCACCGGGGTGTGATCGGGAACGATGACATTCTCGCCGACCTCGTCCTGGTCAAGAACGAATCCGCCTCCGACAGAGTAGTACTCACGACTATATGCCGGTGCGTCACCCTCCGCGGGCTCCTCCTGGGTGAAGGCCGAGAAGCGCATCCCGTTGGCGTGGAAAGGCAGCGAGGTCCTGCGGTGGAGGATGACATCCTCGTCGACCACGCAGCGGATCAGACGGTCCCCGCCCAGACGCAGTTGCTGGTGGTCCCTGATCTGCTCGACGTGGGCGTCTGTGCCGCGGGGGTAGACGGTCTCCGGCTGCTGCCCCTCGAGCCCGAGGAGGACAGCCTTCACCGAGCCGTGACCGTGCCCCGTTGCACCAAGGGAGCCGAAGAGCTCAGCCCGCACACGGCATACGGACTCGAAGGTCCCGCTCTCCCGCAGCCGCTGCACGAAGGTGGCGGCGGCGCGCATCGGGCCGACGGTGTGCGAGCTCGACGGGCCGATGCCCACCGAGAAGAGGTCAAATGCGGAGATCGCCATCAGTCGCCCAGCTCGCGGCGACGACGCGTGACGTACTCCTCCAGCTCGGCCCGGATGGCGTCGTCGAGGGCGGGGGCTTCGTAGGCGTCGAGCCGCTTGGTCACCTGGACTGCGGCCCGGGCCGCGGTGTCCAGGGCGCCGCCGCGCATCCACCGCTCGTAGTTCTCCGAGGAGTTGAGGAACGGCCGGTAGAAGCAGGTCCGGAAACGCTCCATCGTGTGCATCGAGCCGAGGAAGTGCCCGCCGTGACCGACCTCCGCATGGGCGTCGAAACCGAGCGTGCCCTCATCGATCTCGAGCGGGGAGAACTGGTGCTGAAGCATTTCGGCGATCTGCTCGTCGATGATGAACTTCTCGAACCCGGCGACGAGACCGCCCTCGAGCCACCCGGCGGTGTGCATGACCCAGTTCGTCCCCGCAAGGAAGGTCGGATAGAGCGTCATCAGGGCCTCGTAGCCGGCCTGCGCGTCCGGCACCTGCGAACTGGTCAGCCCCACCGCCGGAGGGAACGGCAGTCCGAAGTGCCGGGCGATCTGTCCGGTGCAGAGCAGCCCGATCCCGGACTCGGGGGTGCCGAAGGTCGGCGAGCCCGACTGCATGTCGATGTTGGAGAGGAAGGACCCGAAGATGACCGGGCAACCGGGCCGGATGAGCTGGGCCAGGGCGATACCGGAGAGCGCCTCCGCGATCTGTTGGACCAGAGCCGCCGGGATGGTCACCGGTGACATCGCGCCCATGAGGATGAACGGGGTGAGGACGACGGGCTGAGCGGCTTCGCAGTACTCGAAGAGCGCATCGAGCATCCGGTCGTCCCAGCGCAGCGGGGAGTTGCAGTTGATCAGCGAGATCGACACGGGGTTTCTTCGAGGGCTTCGCGGCCGCCGAAGAGGATTGCCCCCATGGCGATGGTGTCGCGGGCGTTGGTCCCGGAGACGACGTTGCCCATGTAGATCTTGTCGGTGAGTGTCATGAGCGCGAGGTTCATGTCGAGGTGGCGGCTGTCGAGCGGGGTGTCGTTGGGCTCGCAGACGACGCCGCCGGCGCTGTCGAGGACCGGCGAGGTTTGGGCCAGGCGCAGGAAGTTCTGGTAGTCGGCGAAGGTGCCGTCCCGCCGGACCTCGCCCTCGCGGACGAACGGTGGCCCATAGACCGCGCCGAAAGCCATGTGTTCGCCGCCGATGTGTATCGAACGCTGCGGGTTGCGGGCCTGGACGTCGAACTCGCGCGGGGCCTGGGCCACCTGGGCGAGGACGAACTCGGGGTCAAGGAAGACGGTGTTCTCCTCGACGCGCTGACCGGCGGCTCGGAAGAGATCGAGCGCGCGGTCGCTCATGAACTCGACCCCGATCTCGGTCACGAGACGCCGCCAGCCGGCGTCGAGCTTGGCCATGGCGTCCTCGGAGAGGATCTCGTAGCGCGGCATACGGTTGACGAACATCGGCGGGCGCCTTCCGGGTGAGGTTGACGGTCGGGTGGCCGACATCCTACCCTCACGATGTGGAAGTCAAGTTCCACATCGTGAGCGCTAGAGAGGAGGCCCCCGATGTCATCACCCGCCACCGGCAGCTCCGGCAGCACCGGCACCCAGTCGATCGACCGGGCGGCCGACCTGCTCGCGAGGATCGTGCGTGCGCAGACCCCGATGACGTTCACCGAGCTTGCGGACGCGACCGGCCTGGCTCGCTCGACGACCTCGCGCATCCTGGCCGCCCTGGAGCGCGCTGACCTGCTCACCCGCGATAGCGCCGGTGCCTGGGCGCCGGGTGCCCTCTTCGAGGGGTATGCCGTGCGGCGCACCGCCGACGACGCCCTCGCCGAGGCCGCCCAGGCTTCGATGCACGCGCTCGGAGATCTCACCGGCGAGACCATCAACCTCGGGGTGGCCCGCGGCGGAACGGTCGTCCAGATCGCCCAGGTGGACTCCACCTACTATCTCGGATCGCGGAACTGGCTCGACATCGACGTGCCTCCGCACGCCTCCGCGCTCGGCAAGGTGCTCTACGCCGCGCGCTCCCTGCAACTTCCCCAGGGCGACCTCGAGCGGCTGACCCCTGCCACGGTCGCCACGAGTGACGCCCTGGGGAGACAACTCGTCGGCATCCGCGACAGGGGCTACGCCACCACGGTGGACGAGCTTGAGGTCGGGTTGACCGGCGTCGCCGCTCCGGTGACCCGCGACGGCGTCGTCGTCGCGGCCCTCGGCCTGTCGGGACCCACCTCCCGGCTCGCCGACTCCCTCCAGGCGACGGGAGCCGTCGTCGCCGCTCACGCCCGAGCCCTCTCGACGAGGCTCGCCCACGAGAAGGCTGGTGCCGCATGACACCCGAGGAGATCCTCAAAGGGCTCTATGACGAGACCCTCACGGGCAACGGCCCCGCCGTGCTCGACCTCACCCACCAGGCCCTCGATCTGGGCATGGAGCCTGGGACGCTGCTCTTCGATGCGCTCATCCCCGCCTTGGAGGAGGTTGGTGCGCGCTTCGAACGCGGCGACTTCTTCGTCCCCGAGATGCTCATCGCCGGTCGGGCCATGGCCGGTTCGATGGAGGTGCTCCGGCCGTTGCTCGCCGACACCGGGGTCGAGACGATCGGCACCTTCCTCATGGGTACGGTCCAGGGCGATGTCCACGACATCGGCAAGAACCTCGTCAACATCATGCTCGAAGGCGCCGGGTTCGAGGTCATCGACCTTGGTGTCCAGGTCAAACCCGAGCGGTTCGTCGCGGCCATTCAGGAGCACAACCCCGACATCGTCGGCTTCTCGGCCTTCCTCACCACCACGATGCCGATGTTCAAGGCCAACATCAACGCCCTCGAGAAGGCCGGCCTTCGTCGGCGACCAAAGAGGTCGTCATCGCCTCCGACAAGCCGTTCTGCGTCATCGGTGAGCGGATCAACCCCACCGGCCGCAAGCTCTTCCAGGAGCAGTTGCGGGCGGGAGACCTCTCCCTCATCGAGAAGGACATCGCCGCCCAGCTCGCCGGTGGTGCCGACGTCCTCGACGTCAACATGGGCGTGCCACTCACCGACGAGGCCGACCTCCTGGTCCGGGCCATCCGGCTCGTCCAGGAGCGCTGCGACCTGCCGATCTGTATTGACTCCTCGGTGGTCGGCGCGCTCGAAGCCGGCCTCGCGGCATACCAGGGTCGTGCCCTGGTCAACTCGGTGACCGCCGAGGACGAGCGGCTCGAGGCGATCCTGCCGCTGGTCAAGAAGTACGATGCCGCGATCATCGCCTTGCCCAACGATGCCGACGAGATCCCGATGGAGGCGGACAAGCGAATCCTGCTCACCGAGAAGATCGTTCGCGTCGCCAACGAGGAGTACGGGATCGCCATCGACGACATCGTCATCGATCCGCTCGCCATGCCGATCGGCGCCGACCCCACGGTGGGGCGGACCGCGCTCGAGACGATCCGGCGGATTCATGCGCAGTGGGGTCTCAACCAGACCTGTGGCGCGTCCAACGTCTCCTTCGGGATGCCGAGCCGGCACGCGATCAACGCGTCCTGGCTGCCGCTGGCCATGGCCGCCGGGATGACGAGCGCCATCATGGATGCCCGCACGCCGCAGATCGTCGAGGCCGTCCGGGCCGCAGACCTGCTGCTCGGCAACGACGAGTGGGGTATGGCGTGGATCTCCGCCTTCCGCGTCAAGGACGCGGCGGCCAAGGCGGCCGCCGGGGCCAGCGCGTAGTACCAGGCAGGTCGAAGCGTCGTGTCCGGATCCTCTGAGGTGTCGATGGAGGCTGCCGCGACGCCGCTACCCGACGGCGTGGAGGATCTGCGCCGGGAAGGGCTTCGACCGCCGGCGCCGCCGATCGAGCACCACGACGGCACCGGGCGGGTCGAGTTGCGCTTCTCCCCCTCGGGAGTCGCCGCGCGGGTGCCGCCCGGGGTGTCGCTCTTCGACGCCGCGTCCTGGAACGGGATCGCCATCGACTCCACCTGCGGTGGTCACGGCACCTGCCGCAAGTGCAAGGTGCGGCTTACGGTCGGGCACGCGCCGATCACCAGCCATGATGCGCGCACCTTCACCGAGGAGCAGCTGGCCGACGGTTGGCGCCTGGCCTGCCTGGTCCACGCGACGACCGACCTTGCCGTCGAGGTGCCCCCGCTGGTCACTCGCCCCAAGGCCTCGACGGTCGGGGTCGGGCGACAGGTCATCCTCCGCCCGGGTGTCCAGAAGCGCTACGTCGAGTTGTCCGACCCGAGCCTGGCCGACCAGCGTACCGACCTCGTTCGGCTGCGTGAAGCCATCGACGACCTCACCCTCGACCCTGACCTGTACGCCTTGCGTCGATTGCCGAAGGTGTTGCGGGACAACGACTTCAAGGTGACCGCGGTCATCGTTGACGAGACCCTCATCGATGTCGAGGGCGGTGACACCACCGAGCGCCGCTTCGGGATCGCCTACGACCTCGGCACGACAACGGTTGTGGCCACCCTGCTCGACCTCGGCACCGGTACGCCGTGCGCGGTCGCCTCGATGCTCAACAAACAACAGCCCTTCGGGGCCGACGTCATCACCCGGATCAGCGCCACGATGATGGACCCCGAAGCCCTCCAGCGCCTGCAACTCCTCGCCCAGGCCACCCTCGCCGAACTCGCCCACGAGGTCTGCCGCGACGGTGGGGTTCAGCCCGATGAGGTCTACGAGGTCGCCCTGGCCGGCAATGCGACGATGACCGCGCTGCTCCTCGGAGTGGATCCCGAGCCACTGGGGGTGGCCCCCTTCATCCAGGTCAGCGCCGACTGGCCTGTCCTGCCTGCCCGCGACCTTGGCCTGCAGCTTCACCCGGGGGCCCGCGCCTACGTCTTCCCCTCCCTCGGGGCGTATGTCGGCGGCGACATCGTCGCCGGGATGCTCGCCAGCGGGATCGACCGCGACAAACGTATCCGGGTCTTCATCGACGTCGGCACCAACTGCGAGATCGTCATCAGCGATGGCGAGACCATTCTGGCCACCGCTGCGCCGGCGGGGCCGGCGTTCGAGGGTGGTGCGATCCGGTGCGGAATGAGGGCCGCGGATGGAGCCATTGAGGTCATCCGCCTCGACCCGGATTCCGCGGAGGCGCCGGTGACCCTCGGGGTCATCGGCGGCGCCGAGGCAGAGCCTCGCGGTCTCTGCGGCTCCGGGTTGGTCGATGCCGTCGCCGAACTCTCCCGAGTGGGACTACTCGACTCCAGCGGCCGGTTCGTGCCCAACGAGCAGGCGGCACACGCCATACCGCTGCTCGCAGACCGGCTGACGACGATCGGTGAGGAACGAGTCTTCGTCCTCCACCGGCCCACCCCGCAGGCGCTCGTCGAGGACTGTGTGGTGTTGTCGCAGCGGGACGTTCGGGAACTCCAGTTCGCCAAGGCGGCGATCTCCACGGGCTGGACCCTCCTTCTCGAAGAGCTCGGGCTCACCTCTGCGGACGTCCAGCAGGTGCTGCTCGCGGGGTCCTTCGGCTCCTACCTGTCCGCGGCCTCCGCCGTCCGGATCGGTCTGGTCCCCAAGGTGCCGGTGCTGCGGATCGTCTCCGCGGGGAATGTCGCCGGTGAGGGGGCCAAAATGGTCTTGCTCTCGGCGCGGGAACGTTCCGGGGCGCAGGCGCTCCTCGAGGAGGTCCGTTATGTCGAGCTCTCCGATCGCAGCGACTTCAACGACCGGTTTGTCGACCAGCTCGCCTTCCCGGGCTGAGGTTGTCGTGGCGGAGCCTCGGGTGGCGGTCATCGCCTGTGGCGCGATCGCCCAGCTCGTCGCCGCGGGGAGCGCGCGAGAGTCGCTGCCGGTGGAGGTCCATCCGCTGCCTCCGCTGCTGCACAACTCCCCGCAGCTCATTGCCGCCGAGGTTGAACGACTGGCGGACGAGCTGATCGCCACGGGCGGAGTCGGCCTGAGGGTGGCCGTGGCGTATGCCGACTGTGGCACGTATGGGGCGCTCGACGAGCTGTGCGAGCGGCGGAGGCTGGCGCGCCTTCCGGGGCTGCACTGCTATGACGTGTTTGCCGGGGCGGAGCGGATCGAGGAGCTGCTCGCGCAGGAGCCCGGGACCTATCTGCTCACCGACTTCCTCGTGCGCTCGTTTGCCCGCACGGTGATCCAGGAACTCGGTCTCGACCGGCACCCCGAGCTGCGGGAGGACTACTTCCGGCACTACGAGCGGGTCGTCTGGCTCGTGCAGACGACCGATGCGCAGGAGCGTGCCGAGTTGGAGGTCCTTGCCCGGGACGCCGCCGCCCGGATCGGGCTGCCGCTCGAGGTCGTCTCGACCGGCACTGCCGGCTTGGATCGGGCGTTGGTCGCCCTCGTCCGCACCTCACAGCCGCCGCATCCGCACACCTAAGGTCTGCTACCAGAGCTTGGCTTCAGCACCACATGATGCATCTTTCGGTTCTGAAACTAACCTCTGCTAGCAGAGGCTAGGTCAGCGGAGGGCCTCGGAGATGGCGGCGATGTGCTCGGGGGAGGATCCGCAGCAGGCGCCGATGACGTCCACGCCGCAGGCCCGCAGCTCCTGAGCGTGCGCCGCCATACCGGCCGGGTCGACGGTGTAGACGAATCGATCCCCGGAGAGCTCGGGCAGTCCGGCGTTGGACTGGGCAACGAGCAGCATTCCGTCCCGGCGAGCGCTGACCAGCGCGGTCGCGATATCGCGCATCTCCTCGGGCCCACGCCCGCAGTTAGCGCCGACGGCGTCGACTCCAGCCTCGGCAAGAGCCTCGACGGCTTGGGTCGGGGTGACCCCCATCATGGTGCGCAGGTGGGTATCGAAAGACATCGTGGCGATGATCGGCAGGTCCGGAGCCACCAGGCGCGCCGCGTCGATCGCGGCCCGAGTCTCGGCGAGGTCGCTCATGGTTTCGATGAGGATGAGTTGCACACCACCATCGGTAAGCCCACGAATTTGCTCAGCGAAGAGCTCCACGGCCTCCTGAGCCGTGAGCACGCCCAGGGGCTGGAGGAGTTCGCCGATCGGCCCCACATCCCCGGCGACGAGGATCCCGTGGCGGTCGGCGACCTCGCGAGCGATCGTGGCGCCGGCCCGCGCCACGACATACGACTGACCACTCAGGCCGAGCGGACCGAGCCGGGGTTCGGTGGCGCCGAAGGTGTTCGTCGTGAGGATGCTCGCGCCGGCCTGGGCGTACTCCTCATGGATGGCCGCGACCCGATCTGGTGCGGTGAGGTTCCAGGACTCGGCGGCCTCGCCGGGCGGCAGCCCGCGCTCCTGAAGGAGCCAGCCGTAGCCGCCATCGAGGATCGCGGGTCGGTCGCCGAGGAGGGCTGCGAGGCGGTTTGTCACCAGCAGAGCGTATGTCGTCTGCGCGCGGGGCCACACGGGTGTCCACCGGTTGGGGCCTGGCCCGGGGCAGACGCGCACGGGGGCCAAACACAGGACGGGCGCTGATGGCTAGGGGGACCATCAGCGCCCGTCAGCACGGCTCTCAGAGAACCCTCACAGTCTCTGGGCCGGCGACTGCATCGCCAGCAGGGTTTCCGGGCCTCGGCGCAGGGGGAGCCGATCCCGGGCGATGCAGTTGTGGTGCTCCTCGCAGGAATCACGGGTACTGCTGTGAGGGGAAGAGGGGCAGGTTCTTCGCCCTCACCGGAACTATCATCCACTCATTGGCTTCGGAATCCGTATGTCTAGACCAAACCCTGACGTTCTTTACCATTTCCTTAACAAAGCAGTCGATCCGTTGACAATCGCAGTACCCGTCACCCGCCCGGGGTCGCGTTCAACAGGCGCTGACGCCACGTCTCGATGGCCTCGACCTGGTTGAACGTGAAGACGTGCAGGCCCTCGATGTGGAGGTTGTCGTCCCCGGCAAGGGCTGCTACCCAGGTCACGAAACGGTCGGGGCTGAACCCGGGTGCGGCGATGCGGGCGAGGACGGACTTCTGTTTCCGTAGGAAGCGCACGGACTGGCCAACCCCGATCGTCGTGGCCATCCGCAGGAGCTTGGCGCGCTCGACCGGACCGGGCACCCCCACGAGCACCGGCAAGGTCACGCCGCGCCGTCTGATCCGCTCCACCCAGGCCCCGAGCTTCTCGGCGTCGAAGGTCATGTTCGAGACCACATGGGTGGCGTAGAGGCGCTTGTCCCACATCGCCTGAATCGTGACGTCATCCTCGATCGTGGGGTGTGATTCGGGGTAGCCGGTGATCCCGACATGGTCGAAGGTGGCGCCGAGCTCGCGCAGGTCGACAAGGAGGTCCAGGGCCGAGGCGTACTGCCCGACGGGGGGAGTGGCGTCCCCGGCCGGGACAAAGATGCCCGCGATGCCGGCATCCTGGAGGCGTGAGACGATCTCGGCGAGTTCGCTCCGCCCGTGGATCATCCGGGCCGCCAGATGTGGGATGACGCGGTACCCGGACTCGGCGAACCGGGTCGCCAGTTCAAGGGTGGGTGCCATGCCCTTGTTCTGGGCTGCCGTCACCGTGAGGGTGACGGTGGGTGGCACGTGGGCAAGGACGTCGTCGCCGATCTTCGCCGTCGGCATGACCTCGTAGCGGGCGTGGGCAAAGAGGCCGTGAACCCTGTTCGAGGGGTAGCTGTTGCTCACAGTGCAACCTGTCTCGCGATGCGCATCATGTCGGGCCCAGCCTACGGTCTGTCCGGGCCCCCCGCTAGGGTCGCCGCCATGACCGGTTCGGCTGTCCAGGGCACCTTCGAAGGGATGCCCGAGCCGCTCTATCCGGCCAGTCCGAGCCGGCTGCTCGCCTTCCTCGACTGTCCCCGCCGGTACCGCTTCGCCTACCTCGACCGGCCACAACCCTCACGGCGCAGTCAGCGGGGGCACACCAGCGTCGGGACGAGCGTGCACAACGCCTTGCGTGATTGGTGGGACCTGCCGCTGCCCGAGCGCACCCCGGCAGCTGGCGCCCGCCTGGTCCGCGAGGACTGGGTTGCCGTCGGCTTCCGGGACGCCGCGCAGTCCCTTCAGTGGCGCGAGCGCAGTGCCGGTGCGGTCACGGCATACCTGCGGGGGGTCGACCCGGCGAGCCAGCCACGCGGGATCGAGCGCACGGTCTCCTTCGTGACTGGCGGAATGCGGGTCAGCGGCCGGATCGACCGCCTCGATGAGCGGGGCGGCGAGCTCGTCGTCGTGGACTACAAGACCTCGCGCATCCCGCCGCGCGACGATGACGCCCGCACCTCGCTGGCCCTGGCTCTGTATGCCGCCGCGCTGTGGAAGATGTGGCGCTCACCCGTGCTTCGGGTCGAGCTCCATCACATCCCCTCCGGTGGGGTGGCCCGGCATACGCACACCCGCGAGTCGATCGCACGCAAGGTGGAACAGGCCCGGCAGATCGCGGGTGACGCCGCTCTCGCCGACGCCGACCATGCCGAGCACGGCGCGGCCTCACACGCCTTTCCCGCGGTGACCGGGCCGATCTGCGGGTGGTGCGACTTCCGGGCTCACTGTCCGGAGGGGCAGGCCGCGGGGCCGGAGCACTCGGACTGGGCGGCCCTCGACGAGGCCGAACCGGTGCCGGAAAGCGTTGACATGGCGGAGCCGGATCGACCCTGAGGTCGATCCGGCTCGCGCGGATACGTCCAATACATTGGACTAATAAGTAACATGCACTAGCGTTATAGATATGGAGACCGATGCCCTGCGCTGGTTCCAACTCGTCGCCGACGGGGTCACCGTCACCGAGGTCAGCGAGATCTATGCCGTGAGCCAACCCAACGTCTCCCGGGCGCTCTCCCGCCTCGAACGTGACGTGGGCGCGGACCTTTTCCGGCGCTCGGGTCGGCTCCTGCGACTCACCGCGGCCGGGGCGGCCTTCAAGCGGCACGTGGACCATCTCATCCACGAGCTCGACGATGGGCTTGCCGCGGTCGGCGAGGTCGTCGACCCGGACCGCGGCGAGGTGACCCTGGCCTTCCCGCTGAGCCTGGGCACCTGGTACGTCCCTGAGTTGCTGAGCGCCTTCCTTGCCGGCCACCCGCACGTGCGCTTCGAACTGCTGCGCACGACCGTGGGGGAGTCTGGAGAGATCGACCGCTGGCTGGCCACCCGGCGCGCCGATCTGGAGATCACCACCCATCGGGTTCGCGGCCCGGGGGTGCAATGGCGTCAGGTTGCCGTCGAACCGCTCCTGCTCGCCGTGCCGCTCGGGCACCGGCTCGCCGACCGGGACAGCGCGAGCCTGACCGACGTCCACGGCGAAGCCTTCGTCCTGCGCCGGGCCCCCAGTGGGATGCGCGAGCAAGTGCTCGCGCTCTGCCGAGCGGCGGGCTTTGAGCCGGAGGTTGCCTACGAGGTCGACGACCTGCCCACCGTGCGGGGGTTCGTCGGGGCCGGGCTCGGCGTTGCCGTCGTGCCAGCCATGGGGCTGACCGCGCCGTTGACCCTCGGGACGGTCCGGCTACTGCCGCTCACCGACCCCGGAGCGGCTCGCGGGATCGGCCTTGCCTGGCTTGACCCCCGGCGGCCGGCTGCCGTCGGCCGAACGCTTCCGGCGCTTTGTGCTCGGGACTGTCACCCCGACCCGAGAACCGATGAGAGACTGACGACCATGGCGAAGCGAGCACAGGCGCGGATTATCGCGGTGGCGAACCAGAAGGGCGGGGTCGCCAAGACGACGACGGTGGCCTCCCTCGGAGCGGCCGCGGCTGAACTCGGCCAGCGAGTCCTCCTCGTCGACCTCGACCCACAGGCCTGCCTCACCTTCAGCCTGGGCATCGACCCGGAATCCGTGGGGGCTTCGATCCATGACGTCCTGGTCTCCGGGGCACACCTGGAAGAGGTCATCGTGCGCGCCGCCGACGGCGTCGACCTCGTCCCGAGCACGATCGACCTCGCCGGGGCCGAAGCGGTGCTGCTCTCCCGCCCGGCCCGCGAGTACGTCCTGCGCACCGCGCTCGACGAGGTGAGCCGCGACTACGACCTCATCCTCCTCGACTGCGCCCCCAGCCTCGGCGTGCTGACCCTCGCCGCCCTCACCGCCGCGAACGGCCTCATCATCCCGATGCCGTGCGAAATGCTGAGCCACCGCGGAGTCGGCCAGCTCCTCGACACCGTCAGCGACGTCCGCAAGATCCTCAATAAGAAGCTCACCATCGTCGGCATCCTGCCCACCCTCTACGACGGCCGGAGCAACCACGCGCGCGAGGTCCTCGACGATGTCGGGCACCGATACAAGATCCCGGTGCTGCACCCACCCATCCCCAAGACCGTACGGTTCGCCGAAGCCCCCGCCCTCGGCCGCTCCATCCTGGCCACCGCACGAAACTCCAAGGGCGCGGCTGCCTATCGCGAGGTTGCCCGGAGCATCCTGGCCGCACGCACCAGGTGAGGTGCACGGCATACGCTGGGCGTGTGCCGACCACCACCCCGCCGTCATCTTCGACACTCCCCGACGGGCCCTCGCGCCAGGGCCTCATCGAACGCCGAGACCTGCGCCCGGACGATGTCCGCATCGCCATCGCCTATGCCGGCATCTGTCACTCGGACATCCACACGGCCCGCGAGGGAGTGGGGGCCGGCGCATTTCCCGATCACCGTCGGCCGAGGATCGCCGGGAGGGTCACGCAGGTGGGTGAGGACGTCACCCGGTATGCCGTCGGCGATCGGGTCGGGGTGGGCTGCATCGTCGACTCGTGCACCGAATGCGAGCCCTGCAAGGACGGCATGGAGCAGTTCTGCCTTCGGCCCTCCGTGGGTACGTACAACTCGCGCAACTACGACGGCGAGTGGGCCATGGGCGGATACAGCCAGGAGATCGTCGTCACCGAACGGATGGTGCTGCGCATCCCCGATGCGCTCGGGCTCGACGAGGCCGCCCCGCTGCTGTGCGCCGGCATCACTACCTACAGCCCGCTGAAGCGCTGGGGTGCCGGTCCGGGTCGTCGGGTCGGCGTGATCGGGGTCGGCGGCCTCGGTCACATGGCCGTCAAGATCGCCGCGGCCATGGGCGCCCAGGTGGTCACCCTGAGCCGGTCCATGGCCAAGGCCGAGGACGCCCGCGCGCTCGGCTCGAGCCAGCACATCGCAACCAGCGACACCGAGGCGATGCGCGCCGCCCGTGGCAGCTTCGACCTCATCATCAACACGGTGAGCGCGGACATCCCGGTCGAGGACTACCTGCGCCTGCTGCGGCCGCTCGGGGCGCTGGTCAACGTTGGTTTGCCTACGGAGGCGTACTCGGTGAAGCCGTTCGCCCTCGTCGGCGGGAACAAGGTCCTCGCGGGCTCGATGATCGGCGGGATGGCGCAGACCCAGGAGATGCTCGACTTCTGCGCCGAGCACGGTCTCGGGGCGACGATCGAGACCATTGCCGCGGCCGAGGTGGACGCGGCCTGGGAGCGGGTCGTCGCCGGTGACGTGCGCTACCGCGTCGTCATCGACACGAGCACGATCAGTGCCTGAGAGCGCACGCCTGCTGCTGCGAGGCTGGCGGGAGGAGGACCGGGCGCCGTTCGCGGCCCTTAACGCCGACCCCGAGGTCATGGCGCACTTTCCGGCGGTGCTGAGCCGTCAGGAGTCTGACGAGGTTTTCGACCGGGTCGCGGCCGGGGTCGCCGAGCGGGGCTGGGGGCTCTGGGCCCTGGAGTTGCGCGGCACCGGGGAGTTCCTCGGGTTCACCGGGCTGGCCGCACCACGGTTCGAGACCGTCTTCACCCCGTGTCGAGGTCGGCTGGCGGCTCGCCCGCTCGGCCTGGGGCCACGGGTATGCCGTCGAGGCCGCCCGGGTGGCGTGCGCCGTGGGCTTCGACGAGCTCGGGCTGGCGGAAATCGTCTCGTTCACCAGCGTGGGCAACGTGCGCTCGCGCGCCGTCATGGAGCGGCTCGGGATGCGCCACGACCCCGCCGAGGACTTTGACCATCCGCTCGTGCCCGCTGGACACGCCCTCAGTCGGCACGTCCTCTATCGGCTCCAGCGGCCGGACGGCGCGGCGGGTTAGGACCGCCGGACCTGCAGTAGGCCCGCAGGCGCCTCTCTGCCACCTCGGGCCACGCATGAGGTGGCCGCACCCTGGGGCTCCCGGCCACTTATTGCAGGCCTGGCGAGACGTCAACTGCCCGAAGGAGCCGATCGCCCACCCTGGGTGCGGCGGCGGTTGCGCTGCCGCCGCGGACGACTTGGGGTGTCACCGGCCGCGGAGCTCCCGGCCTCCGACCGTCCCGCACCATCGCCACGGCTCGTGCGCCCGGGTCCGCTCGACCCACCGCGGGCGCCGCGGCCACGACCGGCGGATTTGCCGGTCTCGCCGAGGTCCTCGATCGCCTCGGCCGCCAGACCCGCACGGGTCTGCTGGGCTTTGGGCAGCCGGCCCTTGGCCTCGCGTGGGATGTCGAGGTCGGCATACAGGTTGTCCGAGGAGGAGTAGGTCTCCTGGGGGTCGGGGATGCCGAGGTCGAGCGCCTTGTTGATGAGCGCCCAACGGTGCAGGTCATCCCAGTCGACAAAGGTCACGGCCACCCCGGTGTTCCCGGCCCGGCCGGTGCGGCCGATCCGGTGGACGTAGGTCTTCTCGTCCTCCGGGCACTGGAAGTTGACGACGTGCGTGACGTTCTCGACATCGATCCCACGGGCCGCGACATCGGTGGCGACGAGGACGTCGACCTTGCCGCTGCGGAATGCTCGCAGGGCCTGCTCTCGAGCGCCCTGACCGAGGTCTCCGTGGATGGCCGCGGCCGCGAAGCCGCGTTCGGAGAGGTCGTCGGCCACCTTGGCGGCGGTCCGCTTGGTCCGGCTGAAGATGATGGTGAGGCCGCGGTCACGGGCCTGGAGGATGCGGGAGAGCATCTCGGTCTTGTCCATGGCATGCGCCCGGTAGACGAACTGGGTCGTCGCCTTGACGGTCTGGCTGGTGTCGCCCTCGCCCTCGGACATCGCCCGAATGTGGGTCGGCTGCGACATGTACCGGCGAGCCAGCGCCACGACGGCGCCCGGCATCGTCGCCGAGAAGAGCATCGTCTGCCGGTTCGGGGCGGTGAGCGCGAGGATCCGCTCGACGTCCGGGAGGAAGCCGAGGTCGAGCATCTCATCGGCCTCGTCGAGCACGACGATGCGGGCCCGGGAGAGGTCGAGGTGCCCCTGCTTGGCGAGGTCGATGAGTCGTCCGGGGGTACCCACGACAACCTCGACCCCCCGCTGCAGGGCCTCGATCTGTGGCTCGTAGGCGCGGCCGCCGTACACCGTGAGGACACGGATGCCGCGACGCCGGCCGGCCCGCTCGAGGTCTCCGGCGACCTGGACCGCGAGCTCGCGGGTCGGGGCCACGGCCAGGGCCTGGGGCTTACCGGCATACGGCAGGGTCGCGAACTCGGCGTCGAGCGGGGAGATGACCCGGTTGAGCATGGGGATGCCGAAGCCGAGGGTCTTGCCGGTGCCGGTCTTGGCCTGGCCGATGATGTCGTGACCGGAGAGGGCGACCGGCAGGGTCATCGCCTGGATGGGGAACGGCGCGACGATGCCGCCGTCGGCCAGGGCGGCCACGATCTCCGGGTGGATGTCGAAGTCGCCAAAACTGGTGGGGGAGTCGGACACAGGTCGTCACTTTCGATCGGCCGCCGACCCGGGCTCGGGTGGCGTAAGGAGGAGCCGATCGGAGGTCTTCGGGTGTGCACCGTGGGGAGCGATCCCCCTGAGTGCTGGCTAGTCGTGCCGACCGGGCACCGTGGATAGCGGCAGTCTACTCGTTATGCTGCGGGACCATGGTCCCCACACACTCGCCCCGCGCCGACGACCCCGCCTACCGGGCGGCGATCACCGACCTTCTCGGGGTGCTCGCGTATGGCGAGCTGACCGCGTTCACCCGGATGGCGGCGGACAGCGACCTGGCGCCGACCCTGCGGCTCAAGGCCGACCTCGCGGGTTTAGCGGCCGCGGAGTACCGCCAGTTCGCCAACCTGCTGGAGCGGATGCGCGAGATGGGGGTCGATCCGGAGCAGGCGATGACGCCGTTCGTCGCGACCTTCGCGGCCTACCACGACCGGACCGCGCCCAAGGGCTGGCTCGAGGGGCTGCTCAAGGCCTATGTCGGGGACGGGATCGCCAAGGACTTCTACCGCGAGATGGCCGGGTTCGTCGACGAACAGACCCAGGCCGTGATGAACCATGCTCTGGAGGATGGCGGGGAGTCGGAGTTCGTCGTGGCGGTGATCCGGGACGCCATCCGGGCCGACCCCACCGCGGCCGGGCGGCTGGCGCTCTGGGGCCGTCGGCTCCTCGGCGAGGCGCTCTCGCACGGCCAGGAGGTGGCCGCCACTCGGACGGCGATGAGCACTCTTCTCGTCGGCGGTGACCACGACCTCATGGAGGTCGGTGCGATGTTCACCCGGCTCACCGAAAAGCACCGCGAGCGGATGGCCCGCCTGGGTCTGACGGCCTGAGGGCTTGACGGCCTGACCGTCTGACACTTCCCGAGCGACAACAGCACAGATCCCCCCGGAGCGAACTCCGGGGGGATCTGTGCTGTTGCCTCGGGCCAAGCCCGAGGCTGCGGGTGCTGAGGTCAGGCCTTCTTGCCGGTCACCGCACCGTAGGCGACGACGAGGACGGCTGCCACGACGATGCTGATGAGCCAACGGGTCCAGTCGATGCCCGAGGTCGCGCAGACGCCGAGCAGGCCGGAGAGCCAGTAGCCGAGGAGGGCGCCGATCACACCGATGACGACGGTGATCGCCATCGAGATCGACTGCTTGCCGGGCAGGACGGCCCGGGCGAGCACACCGATCACGGCGCCGAAGATGATGGTGCCAAGCCAGCCGGTGAGGCCACTGGGGGCGCAGCTGGTGGCCATGACGAGCTCGTTCATGAACGCTCCTTAGATCAGGACAGTGGGCTCGGGACGACCGAGCTCACTGCCACGGTAGCGCACCACCGGGCGCTGATTCCCGCTAAGCCGGCCCCGGTCGCGCGCGCGTGTCGCGTCCCGATCGGGGTGCCTGCGCAAGTCAGGCGAGCCCGAAACCGACCCGACCTTTGTCGGTGGACCCGACCTGAACCCACCCGATCGCCGTCCCGGGGACGAGCACCTGGCGGCCCTTGGTGTCGGTGAGCCGGAGCACTCCGCCGGCGAGGGCGGCATCGACGGCCGCGGCGACCTCGTCCGGGCTCGCGTCGGTCTCGAGGGTGATCTCACGGGCGACGTTCTGTACGCCGATGGTGACGTCCACTGCGGGGGGTCCTTCCACGAAGGGGGGCGGGTGACTGCCCCCAGGCTAACCGCGCCGAGGGTATGCCGTGTTCCGCGCGGTGTTCTCAGGCCTCGGCGCGAGGCAGGCCACCCATGCCCCGCCAGGCGAGCCGGGTGATAATGCCGGCGGCCTCGTCCTTGGAGACGGCGTCGGCCTGGGCCAACCAATGGCGGGCGGTCACCTGGGCCAGCCCGGCCAGGGCCGTCCCGATGAGCAGGGCGCGCTCCGCATCGAGGCCGGAGTCGGCGGTGATGACCTCGGCGATCGCCTCGCTGCACGCCATACTCAGGTCCTCGATCCGGGAACGCACCTGGGGGACGCTGGTGAGGTCGGACTCGAAGATGAGCCGGAACGCGGCGTCCTCGCGGGTGACGAAGTCGAAGTACGCCGTCACGGTCGCCTCGACCTTGTCGCGGTTGGAGGCGTGCGGTTGGTCCAGGGCGTCCTTGACGAGCTGTTCCAGGGTGCTGCACTGGGCGTCGAGAAGTGCCACATACAGCTCGAGTTTTCCTGGGAAGTGCTGGTAGAGAACGGGTTTGGACACTCCAGCCCGTTCGGCGATGTCGTCCATCGCGGCAGCGTGGTAGCCCTGGGCGACGAAGACCGACTGGGCGGCATCGAGGAGCTGCGCCCGCCGCTCGGAACGAGGCATGCGTGCGCCACGCGGCGGCGCGTTGGTCGTCATGGAGGTTGCCGATCCTTGCTGGGGGTGGGGGTGGTCGGGGGCGTCTCTGCAACCCATCCTAGAGAACGCCGCTCGCCGGGCGCGCGATGCGGCTCGTGGGTGGGCTGCGCGCCACGAGCGCCTAGATATCCCAGGGTCGTTGCGTGTCAAGCGGCTGCGGGTTGGCGGTGTGCCCAGGCGGTGTGTTCGTTGTAGGGGGTGCGGTGTTTGAGGCAGCCGTGGAGGATGCCGACCCAGCGGTTGCCGAGGGAGCGGAGTGCTTGGTGGTGGGTGTGGCCGGCAGCTCGTCGGGTGTCGTACAGGGCGCGGGCGCCTGGGCTGGCCTGCAGGGAGCAGAAGGCCCACTGGTCGATCGCGTCATAGAGGCGCTGGTTGCGGGCGTGCCGGGCCAGGACGGCGCGCTTCTTGCCGGAGGCGACGGTCAGGGGTGAGGTGCCGGCGTAGTTCCTGCGAGACTGGGCATCAGCGAAGCGTTCCGGGGTCGTCCCCGAACTCGCCGAGCACCCGGGCGCCGAGGATGTCTCCTAGGCCTGGAAGCGACAGGATGATGTCGGCGTCCGGGTGCTGCTCAAAAGACTGCTCCAGCTGCGCCTCGAGGGCCGCGAGCTGGGTGTTCAGGGCGGTGATGACACCGACCTGCGCTCTGACCACGGCCGCGTAGGCGGCCGCGACCGCGGCTGGGGCGTGGAGCTGCTCGGTGCGCAGGACGGCCTGAATCTTCTCGGCGGTGAGGTCCAGGTTTCGTCGACGCCCGCCGGCGCGCAGGGCGGCCTTGACCTGGGAGACCGTGAGGCGGGCGGCGGTGACCGGGTCCGGGGCCCGGCCCAGGAGGGCCAAGGCGTCCCTGCCGTGCAGGTCCTCGAACGCGACCAGCGCGGCGGGATAGAACTCCCGCAACGCATTCCGCAGCCGGTTGACCTCACGGTTGCGGGACCACACCAGTGCCTGCTGGGCCCGCGCCAGCACCTTGACCGCCTGCACCTGCTCGGTGTCGCCGGCCACGACCCGGTGGTTGTGGGCGTCGGTGCGGACCAGGTCCGCCAGGACCTTGGCGTCCGCGGCGTCGGACTTCCCGCCGCCGACGTGGTGCCGGTCGCGGTAGCGGGACACGGCTTTGGGGTTGACCGCGTACACCCGGTACCCGGCCGCGACCAGCGATGCGACCCACAAGCCGTGATCAGTCTCGATCCCGACCACCACTTCCGTTGGGTCTTCGGCGTGCTGCGCGATCAACGCGTGGAAGCCGCTGACCCCAGCCACTCCTTCCGGGAAACGCCGTACGGCGAGCTTCTTCCCTCGGTGTTCATGACATGAATGTCGTGGTGATCCTCAGCCCAGTCATTGCCAACGAAGATCAACCCGATCACCTCCTCGACGCGATGACGAACCTCTTCGATGAGCCGAGACCGCCCATGGCAGCGACCTAATGGATCAGTGCTCACCACCACCAGCGGGGCACGACATCCCATCAGCACTCAACGGGCGACCTACCCACCGGTCAGGACACGATCTAGGCGTAGAGATCCCAAGAGTCTCAGGCTGGAACAGTGTTCACCGACCGATGGCTCGGCCACAGCCTCCCACCCCAGATCGAGCCCGGAACGAGACGATGCAGCCCCATTAGGCTGCCAGGCATGGCTGCCACGGACTCCTGCGACCGAGGCGCGCTCAGCGCGTCCGAGGTGACCCGGTACGCGCGGCACCTGCTGCTCCCGGAGGTGGGGCGGACCGGGCAGGAGCGCCTGCGGACGGCCCGAGTCCTCGTCGTCGGCGCCGGCGGACTCGGTTCGCCAGTGCTGCTCTATCTCGCGGCAGCCGGCGTCGGCACCCTGGGCATTCTCGATGACGACACCGTCGAACTGACCAACCTGCAGCGCCAGATCGTGCACGGCACCTCCGATGTCGGCCGGTCCAAGGTGGCCTCGGCGGCAGACCGGGTCGCCGACACCAACCCGCATGTCGACATCGTCCGCCACGAGGAACGGCTCACCCCGGCCTCGGCGCACCGGTTGCTCACGGCATACGACATCGTCGTCGACGGAGCCGACAACTTCGCCACCCGGTATGCCGTGGGGGCGGCGGCCGCTGAGCTGGGAATCCCACACGTCTGGGGGTCGGTGTATCGCTTCGACGGGCAGGTCAGCGTCTGGGCGCCGCCTGCGGGCCCGTGCTATGCGTGCGTCTTCCCGAGCCCGCCGCCGCCGGAACTGGCACCCTCCTGCAGCGTCGGGGGAGTGCTCGGCGCGGTCTGCGCCTCGATCGGATCAGTGCTCGCCACCGAGGTCGTCAAGCTCATCACCGGGATCGGGCAGCCGCTCATCGGCCGGCTCCTCGTCCATGACGCCCTCGCCATGACCTGGGCCTCGGTCCCGGTGCGCCGGGCCCGGGACTGCGCCGTCTGCCGTTCGCGCCGCCCGTCCGCCGCTCTGGACGTCGGCGCCGACGACGGTGCGGACGAGGATGGCGCGGCAAGGAGTCAGCCGTCCACCACGCCCGGTGACCAGGTGCCGGAGATCTCCGCCACCGACCTGGCCAGGGCCTTGACCGGCGGGGCCCTGCTGCTCGACGTTCGGGAGCAGGCCGAGCGGGACATCGTCGCCATCCCCGGCGGGGCGCCGTTCCCGCTTGCGGATCTTCGCGGGGGTGCGCTGCCGCCGATGGACCCCGGGGCGGTTGTCCACGTCTACTGCAAGTCCGGGTCGCGGTCCGCCGAGGCGGTCCGCCTGCTGCGCTCGGCCGGTGTCGACGCGGTCTCGGTTCGGGGTGGGGTGCTCGCGTGGGTTGCCGAGGTGGACCCGACCCTGCCGACGTACTGACCCCGGCGTCCTGACCCCGGCGTCCTGACCCCGGCGTCCTGACTGCGGCGCACCCCCTCGACGGGTTGTCGGTGGCACGTGATGGAATCCCCTCGTGCTCACCATGACCCGCCGCCCCGCGCGCGCGGAAGCGCCGGTGCTCGATGCCGCTCAGCAGCGGGTCATCGACCATCGTGGGCCGCTGCTCACCGTGCTCGGCGCCCCCGGCACCGGAAAGTCGCTGGTCGCCGTGGAACTCCTCGCCAGCCGGGTGCGCACGGGCGAACTCACCCCGGACGAGTGCCTGCTGCTCGCGCCGACCCGGCTCGCCGCCGCTCGCCTGCGGGACGCCGTCACCGCCCGGGTCGGCGGAACCGGCACCGAGCCGCTCGCTCGTTCCCACCAATCCCTCGGCTTCGGCATCCTCCGCCGCGACGCGGCCCGCCGCGGCGAGCCGCCGCCGCGGCTGCTCGCCGGACCCGAACAAGAGGTCGTCCTGCGCGACATCCTCGCCGGGCACGCCAGCGGTGAGGTCCCCGGGCCGCGGTGGCCGAACGAGCTCCGGGAAGCGCTGCCGACCCGCTCCTTCCGCGGCGAGCTGCGCGACCTGCTTATCCGGGCCGCCGAACTCGGACTCGGCCCCGAGGATCTCGAGCGGCTCGGGGGCGAATACGACCGACCGGCCTGGGTCGCGGCCGCGGCGGTCCTCGAGGAGTATGAGCAGGTCACCGCCCTCAGCGCGGCCGGTGCCTACGACCCGGCGAGCATCCTCGATGCGGCCGCGGCCGTCCTCGACCGCGAACCGGCCCGCGCCGACGAGGTCGTCGCGCGGTGGCGTCTCGTCGTCGTCGACGACGCCCAGGAACTCACCCCGAGCGCTGCGCGGTTGCTGCTCGCCGTGCAGCGGGCCAGCGCTGCGGACCTCGTCCTCCTCGCCGATCCCGACTCCGCCACCCAGACCTTCCGCGGAGCCGACCCGCGGCTCGCCCTCGACACCTGGCCGCAGGCCCCGCGCCGGGTCCTCGCCACCGGTCACCGGCTCTCGGCCGGAGTGCACGGAGCGGTCCGCGCGGTGGCAGCGCACATCGGTTCCGCGGGGGAACTCGGCCACCGGGCCACCGGCCCGGCCCACCCCGGAGGGTCCGCCACGGCATACATCGTGCGCTCCGCAGCGCAAGAGGGGATGCTCATTGGGGAACGGCTGCGGCAGGCACACCTGCATCGCGGTCTGCCCTGGTCGCAGATGGCCGTCATCGTTCGGGGCGCCTCTCGCAGCGCCGCGCTGCGAAGGTCCCTTGCGGTCGCCGGGGTGCCGGTGGCTCCGCCGCGAGCCGAGGTGCCGATCCAGGACGAGGCCGCCGTCCGACCGTTCCTGAACACCCTGGCCGTCGCTCTCGACCTCGAGCTCCATGGGCTTGAACCCGCGCCGCATGTGGTCGTCGAACTGCTGCAGTCCGCCGTCGGGGGCGCCGATGCGGTGACCTTGCGCAGGTTGCGGCGGGCTCTGCGCGAGTCCGAACTGCGGACCGGAGGCGGACGGGGCAGTGACGAGTTGCTCGTCGAGGCCGTCCTACTGCCCGGATCGCTCGCCGATATCGGTGCCGAGGGGGCACCGGCGCGGCGGGTCGGGAGGGTCCTGGCCGCCGCGCGCGGCGCGCTGTCGACCCCGGGGGCGGGCGCCGAGAGCGTGCTGTGGGCGATGTGGCAGGCCAGCGGGTTGGCATCGTCGTGGCGCGCGACCGCTCTGGCCGGCGGTGCTGCGGGCGCGCGGGCCGATGCCGACCTTGATGCCGTGCTCACCCTCTTTGCCCTCGCTGCCCGGTTCGTCGAGCGGCTGCCCGGGGCATCGGTGGAGAGTTTCCTGGACCGCCTCGCCGGCGAGGACGTGCCCGGAGACTCGTTGGCCGCGAGCGGCACCGGCGCCGAGGTCGTTCAGGTGCTCACCCCCGCGGCCGCCGCCGGTCGCCAGTGGAGCCTCGTCGCGGTCGCCGGGGTGCAGGAGGGGGTCTGGCCCGACCAGCGGGTTCGTGGCACGCTGCTCGGCACGAGTGACCTCGTCGACCTCGTCACCGGCCGCGGCGGCGGGGTCCGGGCGGCGCTCACCGCGGTGCGCCACGACGAGACCCGGCTCTTCCACGTCGCGCTCTCCCGCGCCACGAGCGAGGTCATCGTCGTGGCGGTGCAGTCGCTCGATGAACAGCCCTCCCCGTTCCTCGGGGTCGTCGACCCGCCGCCCGGTGGCGTCCCCCGGCAGTTCACCGACCCGGCACCACCGCTCACCCTGCGCGGAGCCGTCGCGCAACTCCGCCGCGAGGTGGTCAGCCCCGACCCCAGCCGCCGGGGTCCAGCCGTCAACGCCCTGGCCCGGCTCGCCCGCGAGGGCGTTCCCGGCGCCGAGCCGACCGGATGGTGGCAGGCGAGCGGGCTGAGCACCGACCGCCCACGGCGGGCACCCGGCATACCCGTCAGCGTGTCCCCCTCCCGGGTGGAGAGTTTCGGGCAGTGCCAGCTGCGCTGGTTCCTCACCGCGAGTGGCGGTGACGGTCCGGGGGTCGGGTCGGCGGACATCGGGCGTCTCGTGCACGGGATCGCGCACGACTTCGGCGACGACGCGGACGGCGAGAACCTCACGGCCGCGGTGCTGGACCGGTGGCCAACGCTCGGTCTGCCCCGGGGGTGGCTCTCCGACCGCAAACGCGAACAGGCCATCGGGATGGTGCTGCGGCTCGCCCGGTACACCGCCGAGGTCTCTCTCGCCGGCTGGCGCCGGGTGGGCACCGAACTCGACCTCGAGGTCGCCCTCGGTCGCGCGCTCATCCGCGGCCGGGTCGACCGGCTCGAGGCCGACCAGGCCGGCGCGTTGCGGGTCGTCGACCTCAAGACGGGGTCGACGAAACCGGGGCCCGCGGAGGTGGCCCGCCATCCCCAGCTCGGCGTGTACCAGCTCGCGATTCAGGCCGGGGCCTTCCCGGGCCACGGGGTCAGCGCCGGTGCGGCCCTGCTCCAACTCGGCAAGGCGTCCAATGTCGCCACCACCCTGCAGGTGCAGCCCCCGCTGGTCGATGACGAGGCCCCGCAGTGGGCCGCGGAACTCGTCGAGTCCACCGCGGAAGCCATGGCCGGTGCCACCTTCACCGCGACCCCCGACACCTGGTGCCGCCTCTGTCCGGTGCGCAGTTCCTGCCCGGCCCTGGCCGAGGGACGGGTGCTCGAATGACCCCACTTCCGCACCCGGCGCGTTGGAGCGCCACCGAGCTCGCCGCAGCCCTCGGCCAGCCGCACCCCCCGACCCCGGAACAGGCCGCGGTCATCGAGGCGCCGCTACGGCCGCTGCTCGTCGTCGCCGGGGCCGGATCGGGCAAGACCGAGACGATGGCCGCGCGCGTGGTCTGGCTCGTCGCCAACGGCTACGTCGACCCCGACGAGGTCCTCGGGCTCACCTTCACCCGCAAGGCCGCCAGCGAGCTCTCCGAGCGCCTTACCGCCCGCCTTGACCGGCTCCAGCAGGCCGGGGTGTGGACACCCCGCGACCCCGACAGTGCCCTGGTCGGGATGGCGCCGACCGTCTCGACCTATCACGCGTATGCCGGTCGACTGGTGCGCGATCATGGGGTCCGGCTTGGGGTCGAGGCCGACTCGCGGCTGCTCGGGGAAGCGGCTGCCTGGCAGCTCGCCCATGAGGCCGTGCTGGCCTATGACGGGCCGATGGACGAGGTGACCAAGGCCGATTCGACGATCACCGCGGCCGTTCTCGACCTCGCCGGTGAACTCGCCGAGCACCTGGTGACACTCGCGGATGTCCAGGCGCACCTCGAGGAAGTCATCGACGCCCTCGAGCGGGTGCCGCGCGGCGAACCGAGTTCGCGCAGGACCTACCCCGCAAAGGCCCGGGAGGTGACCCAGGCGCTGCGCGAGCGGCACGCCATACTCCCCATCGTCGCGCGCTACGCCGAGGTCAAAAGGCGGCGGGACGCCATGGACTTCGCCGACCACATCGCCCTGGCGGCCCGGCTCGCGCTCGAGTTCCCGGAGATCGGGCGTGGGGAGCGTGGGCGGTTCCGAGCAGTACTGCTCGACGAGTTCCAGGACACCTCGGAGGCCCAGTTGCGGCTGCTCCAGGCTCTCTTCGTCGAGCCTGGCGAGGTCGTCAACGTCACCGCGGTGGGTGACCCGCACCAGTCGATCTACGGCTGGCGGGGGGCTTCGGCGACGACGTTGGACCGGTTCGTTGCCTCCTTCCGCGACCCGGACCCCGCACAGGTCCTGCCCCTCTCGACGAGCTGGCGCAACGACCGCGCCGTCCTCGCGGCCGCGAACCTGCTCGCCGGGCCTCTTCGGCAGGCGTCCCCGGTGCCGGTCCGTGAACTCGCCGCCCGGCCGGACGCCGGCGCGGGCGGGGTGCTCGTCGCCCGGCTCGACACCCTCGAGGAGGAGGCTGCGTACCTGGCCGACTGGCTGGCCGCGGCTCGCCGCCCGGGGGCGGGGCTGCCGTTGAGTGCGGCGGTGCTCTGCCGCAAGCGCAGCCAGTTCGAGCCGGTCATCGCCGCCCTCGAAGAGCGCGGGCTGCCGGTGGAGGTCGTCGGGCTCGGCGGGCTGCTGCTCACCCCGGAGGTGGCCGATCTCGTTGCCCTGCTGCACGTCGTTGCGGACCCGACCCGTGGCGACCAGCTCATGCGCATCCTCACCGGCCCGAGCTGCCGGCTCGGGGTGGCCGACCTCGACGCGCTCGCGGCCTGGTCACGCATCCTCGGCCGGGTCGGCGCCCGCACTCCCGAGCCTCGGGCGCAGGCCGACCGCTCCCGGGTGGACCTCGCCCCTGATTCCGCGGAGCGCTCCACCCTCGCCGAGGCCCTCGACCGGCTTCCCCCGACCGGATGGACCGGGCCGGCGGGGGAGTCGCTGAGCGAGGTGGGCCGAGCCCGGCTGAGCGGTCTGGCCCGGGTGCTGCAGCGACTGCGGGGTTCAATCGGGATCTCGCTGCCCGACCTGGTCACCCGGGCCGAGCAGGAACTCGGGCTCGACATCGAGGTGGCTGCCCGTGCCGAGTACTCACCGGCTGCCGCCCGGGCCCACCTGGACGCCTTCGTCGAGGTGGCCGCGAGCTTCGCGTCGGGCGCGGACCGGCCGACCCTCGGCGGCTTCCTCGCCTGGCTCGATGCCGCGCTCGCCGAGGAACGCGGCCTGGAGCTGGGCTGGATCGAACGCCGCGACGACGCGATCACCGTCATGACCGTGCACGCGAGCAAGGGGCTGGAATGGGACCTCGTCGCCATACCCGGCCTGGTCGAGTCCACCTTCCCGGTCCACTCCGGCAACCGGTCGACCCCACACGCGCTGGGGTGGACCCACGCCGAGCCGACCGACAAGGGTTGGCTCGGCGGGCTCGGTGCGCTGCCCCATGACCTGAGGGGGGATCGGGCGGGCCGTCCCCGGTTCGGCTGGGACACCGCCGCCACCTGGGACGACCTCGCCGACGAACTCGGGCGCTATCTGCACTCCAGTGCCGACTACGCCCTGAGGGAGGAGCGTCGGCTCGCGTATGTGGCGGTGACTCGGGCGCGCACCGCGGCGCTGCTCACGGCGCACATCTGGGGGTCGGCGTCGACCCCGCGCCTCACCTCCCGTTTCCTGCTTGAGGTCGCCGACGGACTACCCGGGGTCCGCCGGGGGCCGTGGCGCGACCTGCCGGCCACGGACCCGGTGCCCACGAGCCCCCGCACCGCCGAGCGGATGAGCCTGACCTGGCCGCGGCCACTGACCTCCGCGCGCCGTGACCAGACGATCCAGGCGGCCGCCAGTGTCCATGAGGCCGGTGCGCAGTCGATGATCGTGGAGCAGCCCGGTTCTGAGGTCCTGGACGCCCTGCTCGCCGAGCGTGCCCGGGCCGGTCTTCAGGGACCCACCGAGGTCGACCTGCCCGCGCACCTGTCCACCTCCGCCCTGGTCGCGCTCGCCCGAGATCCGCAGGCTTTTGCCGAGTCGGTGCGCCGACCCATGCCGCAACCTCCGGCCGCTGCCGCCCGGCTGGGCACCGCGTTCCACGCCTGGGTCGAGGGCCACTACGGCCAGGCCGCCATCCTCGACCTGGACGACCTTCCGGGTAGCGCCGACGACGACGAGGGGGCGGAGCCGCTCGCGCTGCTCCAGGAGCACTTCCTGGCCAGCGAATGGGCGAGCCGTACCCCGTCCGAGATCGAGACGGCGGTGGAGACGGTCATCGACGGGGTCGCGCTTCGGGGCCGGATCGATGCGGTCTTCGCCGAAGAACCCGATCCCGCTCGGCTACTTCTGCGCTGGAGCATCATCGACTGGAAGACCGGACGCCCGCCCCGAGGGGAGGACGCACGACTGCGATCGGTCCAGCTCGCCGCCTATCGGCTCGCCTGGTGTCGCCTGCGGGGGGTGCCGCCGGAGAGCGTGCGGGCCGGGTTTTACTACGCCTCCACGGGGGAGACCGTCTTCCCGGAGTTGCTCGAGGAAGCCGGGTTGGTGGCGTTGCTGCCGGGTCAGGCCTCGGCTTTGGTCTCGGTGCCTTCGGGCCCGGCGACGGCGGCGTCGTCCGGGTCGTCCATGTCGTCCTCGTCGTCCTCGTCGTCCTCGTCGTCCTCCACAAGGAGTGCCGGTGGCGGAGTGGGCCGGGGTCGGGTCGGCACCGGGTGCAGCGAGAGCTGACGGTAGTCCCCGGACTGTGCGGAGAGCTGATCCTCGAGGTGCCGCAGCTCGGAGGTCAGGGCGTCGGCAATATCGAGCCGGCGACGGGTCACGGCGTCCATGAGGCTGCCGAGCAACGCGAGTTCGCTGACCAGCCGCGCGCGAACGAGCAGGTTCGCGTCGGGCCTTTCCACCCGGGCGTGCGCATACGCCTCGATGACCGTCTCCAGGGCCGCCGAGGGTGCGCTGAACACGAGGTCGGCGAAGTCGTCCGCGGGGTCGGCCACCTTGGCCTGTTCCCAGCCGGTCAAAGCTCGAACGGTCCCGGAGGAGGCGTCATCGGGGTCCTCGAACACGGCCAAGATATGGTCACCGGTCAGTTGCCCGTGGGTGGGGACCGGCGCGAACCGCCAAAGCGCCACGTCCTCCAGGGCGGTTTCCCAGCGGCTGAGCAGGCCGGTCGGGACCCGCCCGGTGGCGGCGGCCCGATCGACATCGGTGAGCCGCCGACTCCGGTAGTCGTCCGCGTCGTAGGTCGGCAAGCCGGCATCCTCGAAGAGCGCCACGTCGGTGTTGTGCAAGGCCGCGATGGCCCGCCCCACCTCGGCCGCGAGCCCCGGACCGGGTGGCAGGGCCGCGAAGTCGAGCGGATGACCGGGCAGATAGGCATAGATCGCGGCACGCCCCCCGCTCTTGAGGGCCACGAACCCTCGCGGAGTCGGCACCCCGAACGGCACCCGGCGGGCGATGAGCCCGAGCATCGCCGAACTGCGGTCCATCTCCGCGGCCGCGATCTCGTCTCGGGGAGCCCGCACCACCCAACGCCGGTGTTGGGTGTCCATGACGAAGCCGACATCGAAGCGCTGCTCGGCTGTGCTCGGTAACGCCTCGACGCTGACCGGGTCCAGCCCGGGCACACCAGCACTCGCCAGGGCGGCGAGGAATGAGGGGGTGCGCTCCACGCTCCCACCGTATGCCGTCGACGTCGCCACAGCGCGGCAATCCGCGCGTATCGTGGCCGCGTGCCGTCCCCTACACCGCCCGGCTCAACGGCGCTCCCCGCCCTCGCCCTTACCGGCCCGGGGGTGGAGCGCAGGTCGGAGATCCGCGGCGAGGAGGGACTGCTTGAGCGGTTGCTCCGCACCCCGACCACCCGGGTGCTGCCCCTGCACCGGGGGCGTGCGCAGATCGTTCAGGCCGGCGATGGTGTGGCACTCCTGCTGCGCGGCCCGGCGATCACCGACGCCGAGGAGGACCTGACCGTCTACCTCGGGGAGGGGGGTGGCACGCCATACCTCGGGGTGGCTCTGGACGGTGCGGGCGAGCCACCGCCCGGCACCTGGGTGACCCTGCGCGAGGTCGGGGCCCGCCTCGCGCCCGTCGAGGCCTCGCTCTGGACGACCACCATGGCGCTCGCGAACTGGCATGCGACACATCGGTTCTGTGGGCGCTGCGGGGCCGGCACGGTGCCGGCCATGGCGGGATGGATCCGCCGCTGCCCGGCGGATGACTCCGAGCACTACCCGCGCACCGACCCGGCGGTCATCATGAGCGTGATCGACGCCGACGACCGGTTGCTGCTCGCCCGTGGGGCGGGGTTCACCAGCAGCGGGATGTCGGTGCTCGCGGGTTTCGTCGAGCCGGGGGAGACCTTCGCGGCGGCCGTCGCCCGCGAGGTCGCCGAGGAGGTCGGCATCGAGGTGGTCGATGTTCGCTACCTCGCCGACCAGCCGTGGCCGTTCCCCAGCGGCCTCATGGTCGGGTGCACCGCGCGCGCGGTGACGACCGAGATCACCTTGCGCGACGGGGAGATCGCGAGCGCCCGGTGGTTCACCCGAGAGGAGCTCAGCGCCGCCCTGGCCTGCGGTGAGCTGACCATTTCGGGTCGGGTCTCGATCGCCCGTCGCCTCATCGAGCACTGGTATGGCGGCCCGTTGGACGCGCCCGAGGCAATCCTTCGGGCGCTCTGACCTGCGGGCGGGGGCACTTCCCCCCGCGAGCTCAGAGAGCGTCGTGGGTTGTGGCGAGACGGGAACGGACCTGTCCCGCGCTGGGATTGGTGAGGGTCGAGCCATCCGGGAAGAGCACGGTCGGCACCGTCTCGTTGCCGCCGTTGACCGACATGACGAACACCGCACCGTCCTCCGAGGAACCGATGTCGACCTCGTCGAAGGGCACGCCTTCCCGGCGGAGGGTGGCCTTGAGCCGCAGGCAATAGGGGCACCAGTGCGTCGTGAACAGCGTCACGGTGCCGGCCCGGGGAAGGTCAGGGGTCATGGCCGACAGTCTCCCACCTCGCAGGGCGGAGGCGATGCGAGGATGTCGCCCATGCGTCGAGCACTGCTGCTCTGGGGAGCCAGCCGACTGCTCCTCGTGCTCGCCGTGCTCGCTGTCGCGGCCGGGGCGGGCCTGGGCGCGGTCGACCACCCGTGGGCCGACGGCCGCTGGTGGCTCGACCGCTTCTCCACCTACGACTCCTACCACTTCGTCCGGGTCGCCGACGAGGGCTACTTCACCCCGACCCGGCAGTGCTGCGACCAGGCCTACTTCCCGGCCTACCCGATGCTGCTCCGCGCTCTCGGGCCGATCCTGGGTGGCCCGACGCTGGCCGGCTGGGTGATCGCCCTGCTCGCCGGCTTCGGAGCCGCCGCAGGACTGTGGCTGGTCGCGCGAGAATCCTTGTCGGACAAAAGCACCCGATATGCCGTGGGTCTGCTCGCGCTGGCCCCGTTCACCGTCTTCCTGGTCGCCGTCTACAGCGAGGCGCTCTTCCTCGCCGCGGCCCTTTTCGCCTGGTGGGCGGGCCTGCGCCAGCGGTGGTTCCTGGCGGGGGTGCTCGCGGGTATCGCGGTCGGCACCCGGGTCACCGGCGTCTTCCTCGTCGTGGGTCTGCTCGTCCACTACCTCCTCGAGCGCCGCCGGGCGGGGCGGTCGGCTCTGGGCTGGGACGCCGCCTGGGTGCTCCTCCCGGCCGGCGTCCTGCTGACCTGGATGGGCTGGCTGCGCGCCCAGACCGGCTCCTGGGACGCCTATCGCCAGGCCCAGGCGGTCGGCTGGGGCCGGGAGTCACTCAGTCCGTGGGCGGCCCTGCGCGACCAACTGACCGACATCGCGGCCGCCCCCGACTCCTGGCTGTTGGCCACCCGGATCCTCGATCTCGCGGCGGTGCTGGCTGGAGTGCTCCTGGCCGCGGTACTCCTGTGGCGTCGGCGGTGGGCCGAGGCGGCGTATGTCGTCCCGAGCGTGGCGGTCATCGTGCTGGGCTCGGTGTGGGAGTCCGCCGCACGCTATGCACTCGCCTGGTTCCCGGCATACCTGCTGCTCGCGGAGGTGACCCAGCAACGCCCCCGCACCCGGATCGCCGTCCTTGCGCTCTCGGCGGCGCTGGCCAGCTGGATCACGGTCGGGTTCGCCCTGCGGCTCTGGACGGGCTGAACGGGCCGATCCGGCGGTTCCTCCCCTACCGTGTCCCTGAGCGAGCGAGACCAGGAGGACCCATGACCGAGCGAGGACCCGGGGAGCCGCTGCGCCGCCCGAGCGCACAACTCGTTGCCGAGGCCGAGGCGCGGGTCCGGGCGATCGGGGTCGACGAGGCCGCGGCTCTCCTGGAGAACCCCACGGTGGCCTTCGTCGATGTGCGCGACCCCCGGGAGATCGCGCGTGAGGGGATGATCCCGGGGGCGCTCAAGGGACCGCGGGGGCTGCTCGACTTCTGGGTGGACCCGCAGTCGCCCTACTACAACAGCAGGTTCGATGATGGCCGCGCGTTGCTGCTCTACTGCTCACTCGGCTGGCGTTCGGTGCTCACCGCACAGACCCTGCTCGACATGGGCCGCGACGACGTCGCGCACCTCGCCGGCGGGTTCACCGCCTGGCGGGCGGCCGGTCACCCGGTCGAGGGTGGCTGACGCGGCGCGGTCGGCGCCCCGGCATACAGTGGCGTCAGCTATGGCCCACCGCCCTCCTCCCGTCGCCCACCCGAACGCCGACGACGTCCTCGCCGCGCTCGACCCCGAGCAGCGCGCCGTCGCCGCCAGCCCGCTCGGGCCGATGTGCGTGCTCGCGGGTGCGGGCACGGGCAAGACTCGCGCGATCACCCACCGGATCGCGTATGGCGTGCTCTCCGGCGCGTACCAGCCGCAGCGGGTGCTCGCGGTGACCTTCACGGCGCGGGCCGCGGGTGAGTTGCGGACCCGGCTGCGTGAGCTCGGCGTCGGCGGGGTCCAGGCGCGCACCTTCCACGCGGCGGCACTGCGGCAACTGCACTACTTCTGGCCCCAGGCCATCGGGGGAGCCGCCCCGGAGGTCGTCCCGAGCAAGGCCGCCAGCGTCGCCGAGGCCGCCGGGCGGCTCAGGTTGCGCCTCGACCGCACCGAGTTGCGGGATCTGGCCGCGGAGATCGAGTGGGCCAAGGTCGGCATGCTCACCCCGTCCACCTACGCGGCGCACGCCCGCTCCGTGGGTCGTGAGCCGCCGGGCCTGGACGCCGTCGCGATGGCCCGCGTCTATGCCGCCTACGAGGAGGTCAAGGCCGAGCGCGGGGTCATCGACTTCGAGGATGTCCTCCTCGTCCTCGTCGGCATCCTCGCCGAGCACCCGCAGATCGCCCGCGCGGTGCGCGACCAGTACCGCCACTTCGTCGTCGACGAGTACCAGGACGTCAGTCGGCTCCAGCAACGGCTCCTCGACCTCTGGCTCGGGGATCGGCGGGACCTCTGCGTCGTCGGAGACCCGGCCCAGACGATCTACTCCTTCACCGGAGCCTCCCCGGAGTTCCTCCTCGGCTTCGGCGCCCGCTATCCGGGGGCCGAAACGGTCCGGCTCGTGCGCAACTACCGGTCCAGCCCGCAAGTGGTCGCGCTCGCCAACCTCGTCCTCGCCAGCCCGGGCGGTGGACGCCGCTCCGGTGCCGTCGTGCTCCAGGCGCAGCAGCCGGACGGGCCGGCGCCAAGGCTGGTCGGGTATCCCGACGACGCCGCCGAAGCCGACGGGGTGGCCCGAGAACTGGCCGACCTCATCGCCGACGGGGAGGAGCCCTCGGGGATGGCGGTGCTCTTTCGGACCAACTCCCAGAGCGAGGCCTTCGAACACGCCCTCGGGGAGGCCGGCATCCCCTATCTCGTCCGCGGGGGCGAGCGGTTCTTCGCCCGCAAGGAGGTCCGCGAGGCCATCGTCCTGCTCCGTGGTGCTGCTCGCGGGGACGACGGCAGCACCCCGCTGACGACCCTCGTCCGCGACCTGCTCGTCACCGCCGGCTGGTCCCGCGAGGCGCCGAAGGCGGGGGCCACCCGCGAGCGTTGGGAGTCGCTCAACGCGTTGGCCGCACTCGCCGACGACCTCGTGGCCACCCTTCCGGCGGCTCGGATGCGTGACCTCGTCATCGAGCTCGACGAACGCGCCGCCTCCGCCCACGCGCCGACGGTCCAAGGGGTGACGCTCGCCTCGCTGCACGCGGCCAAGGGGTTGGAGTGGGACACCGTCATCCTCGCCGGCTGCTCCGACGGGCTCATCCCGATCACCATGGCCGAAACTCCCGCGGAGATCGAGGAGGAGCGGCGGCTGCTCTACGTGGGGGTCACCCGCGCCCGCCGCCGACTCACCCTCACCTGGGCCGCGGCCCGGACCACCGGGGCCCGGGCAAGCCGCCGGCCCTCGCGCTTCCTCGACCAGGCTGCTCCCGTCCTCGGCGAGGGCGCGCGCTCGACCCCGAAATCCGCCCGCCGCGGGCGCCGGGCCGCCGCCACCACCCCGGCCGTATGCCGTGGCTGCGGCGCCACCCTCGGTGTGGCCGCGGAGCGGCTGGCCGGGCGTTGTGCGAACTGTCCGCCGACCTATGACGAGTCGGTTTTCGAGGCCCTGCGCGAGTGGCGGCGCGGGGTCGCGGCGGAGGCGGGCGTGCCGGCATACGTGGTCTTCACCGACGCGACCCTCACCGCACTCGCCGAACAGCGGCCCACCTCCACCGCCGAACTCATCGCCATCCGCGGCATCGGCCCCGCGAAGCTCGAACAGTATGGCGAGGCCGTCCTGAAGGTGCTCGGCCCCAACTGACCCGGATAAGCCTTCGGGAAAATACTTTGCGCACTCGGTGGGGGAGCACATAGCCTGGGCACGGGCGCACACCCGTGCCCGCCTACGCCAGCCCTCGAGCGAAAGGAAGGGTCCTTCAGTGAAGAACGTCACGATGACGATGCCGGCCGCGGTCGCTGCCGCCTGCGCGTTCGACCCTGCCACCCTGCTCGCCCCCGGGTATGGCATCGCGAAGCGCGCGTGGGTTCTCGGCGAGTTCGCGTCCCGTTCGGTGGGCGCTGTCATCGCCGATGCCAACACCCCGACCTCCGGAGTCGTCTCTTCGGGCCTGGATCTCGCCTCTGGTTAGCACCCGGAGCCTGTGACCAGGCCGCGGACCCGACTCGACGGGTTCCGCGGCCTTTTTCTATGTCGCCCCCCAACCGCCAGACCGCCAGCCACACCCTCACCAGACCATCCGCCCGGCAGACGCCCACGACTCTCACCGAGGTCCCGCCATGACTCCCCCGATCCCCTCGCTGACCATGCACCCCCCGGATCGCCCGACCACCGACCCCCACGCCACCGCAGGAGGTGACCCCCTCATGACCCTGACCGACCTCATCGGCCTCCAGGGGCAAGCGCTCGAAGCCGGCGCCGACGTCCCCTGTCACGACAACGACGCCGAACTCTGGTTCGCCGAGACCCCCGAGGGCGTCGAGTTCGCCAAGGCGCTCTGCGGGACCTGTCCAGCCCGGGCCGAGTGCCTCGCCGGCGCCCTTGATCGGCGCGAGCCGTGGGGCGTCTGGGGTGGCGAGCTCCTCGTCCAAGGTGAGATCGTCGCGCGCAAGCGGCCCCGTGGCCGTCCGCGGAAGAACGAGCAGGCGGCCTGACCTCAGCCCTGGCCCGGCCAGGGGAGGGGGGCCCGGCTCCGGTGAGCAGTCGCCGGAGCCGGGCCCCACGGCATACCCTCACCCCATGGTGGACATCCGCATCGCTCAGGACCCGGACGCCGACCGCGTGCTCTCGCAGGACCCGTTTGCGCTCCTGGTCGGGATGCTGCTCGACCAGCAGTACCCCATGGAACACGCCTTCCGCGGGCCGGCGAAGATCCTCGAGCGTTTCGGCACCCTGAACCCGGCCGCGATCCGGGCGGCCGATCCGGAGGCGTTCGCCAACCTCTGTGCCACCCCGCCGGCGATCCACCGATACGGCCGGTCCATGGCCGGTCGGGTTCAGGCGCTCGCGGCCACCGTGGTCCAGGAGTATGGCGGCGACGCGGCCGCGATCTGGACGACGGCGACCACGGGTGAGGAGCTGTTCGCCCGGCTCGAGGCGCTGCCGGGGTTCGGGGCGCAGAAGTCGAAGATCTTCCTCGCCCTGCTCGGTAAGCAACTCGCGTTCCGCCCGCCGGGATGGGAGCAGGCCGCTGGTGCGTATGCCGAAACGGGCTCCTACCGTTCGGTCGCTGACGTCGTCGATGCCGAGTCCCTGCTCAAGGTGCGGGACTTCAAGAAGGCCGCCAAGGCCGCGGCCAAGGCCGCGCAGGGCTGAGGGGGGAGCGATGGGCGAGGCCACGCCATACCGGCCCGAGCTCGTCTGTGGCACCTGCGGGAGTGTGCCGGCCGACCCAGCGGCCGAGGCCACGGCCCGGCTCACCTGGACCCACGGCATCGAGAACGGCCGAGCGAGCTGGACCTGCCAGGAGTGCAGTCGGCGTTACTTGCGCAGCATCGAGGGCAAACTCGACTCGGCCTGGTGGTGACCGGGCGCCCGAGCTGCCGGGGTCAGCGCGCCGGCGCAGACGGGGGCAGCCGAGTCTCGTCGAGCCCCGGCAGGTGCGCGCACATGAGGTCGCGCAGCGGCACCGTTCCGTTGATCTGGGAGAGCACGCCGATGCCGCCGAGCCAGACCCGGTGGATGAGCAGGTACTCGGGAGGCAGGTTGAGTTTGAGCCCGATGAGGAACGCCGGGCGGCGCGGGTCGCGCACCGCTGCGGCGGCCTCCCGCAGCCACTCGCGGCTGAACTGGAACTCCTCGTAGAGCACCGGCTCCACAAGCGGGCCGAGGAAGCCCAGAAGAGGCTCAGCCTCCATCTCGACCCCGGGGCGGATGAAGCCGTTGGCCCGAAGACCGGCAACCAGACCCTCGGCGTCCCCCACGAGAGCATTCGTGAGGACCTCACCCATGGTGGACGGCAGCCCGTCGGGGAGGCGGTTCACCGCGCCGAAGTCGAGCACCCCGAGCCGCCCGTCATCGGTCACCCGGAAGTTGCCCGGGTGCGGGTCGGCGTGCAGCAGCCGGGCCCGGTTGGGGCCGCGCAGGAGGAACTCGAGATAGAGGCTCGCGGCCTCGTCGCGGGCGTCCGCCTCGCCGTCAGTGATGATCTTGGAGAGCGGGGTCCCGTCGACCCATTCGCTGACGATGACGTGGGTCGAGTCGGCAAGCACGTCCGGGATGAGCACGTCGTCGTCACCGCGAAAGGCCGCGGCGAAGTGTCGCTGGTGCCGGGCCTCGAGCCGGTAGTCGAGCTCCTCCGACATCCGCTCCCGCAACTCGGTGGTGATGGCTTTGACGTCGATCCCGGGGACGAGCCCACCGGCCATCCGGGCGACCCGGGCGAGCTGGTTGAGGTCGGAGAGCAGTGCCTTGGCCGCTCCCGGGTACTGGAGCTTGACGGCGACCTCGCGGCCGTCCCGCCAGGTCGCCCGGTGGACCTGCCCGATCGAGGCGGCCGCGGCCGGGGTGTCGTCGAACTCGACGAGCTTCGTGCTCGCCCAACGCGGGCCGAGCTCGCGGGCGAGGATGGCATGCACCCGCTCGGCCGGCATCGGCGGGGCGGCCTCCTGGAGTTTGGTGAGGGTGGCCCGGTAGGGCGCCGAGAACTCCTCGGGGAGCGCGGCTTCGAGGACCGAGAGGGCCTGGCCGAACTTCATCGCCCCGCCCTTGAGTTGGCCGAGAACGGCGAAGAGTTGTTCGGCCGTGCGGGCCTGGAGTTCCGCGGTGACCTCTTCGGCGGACCGGCCACCGACCCGTTTGCCGAGTCCGACCGCGGCTCGGCTCGCATGCCCGAGCGGCAGCCCGACGAGCTTGGCCGTCCGGCTGATCGAGCCGCGGGGGATCTCACTCACCTGGTCATTGTCGCCTGTCTGCGGGGCTCAGCCTGCACTGGGCCGTGAACGGGTCCCCAACGGGTGACGTGGAACGGCCCCCGGGAGAGTCCCGGGGGCCGTTCGCAGCTTCTGGGCTGACTAGCGCCCTGATGCGGAAGGCTTGGTGTCTCGGAGGGTCACTTCTTGCCGAGGATGCGGTTGAGGTTGGTGCCGCAGGTGGGGCACTTGCCCTTGGCCATGCGGCGACCGTTCTCGGTCGTGACGACCTTGCCCTCGGCCTCCTTCTTCTCCTTGCACTTCACGCAGTAGAACTCGCCCTTGTAGGTCTCGTCTGCCATCGGGGTACCTCCAGGTCTGGGTCGGTATGCCGCGCACGGGCGGCCTGGACGTGCCAACCCTACGTCAGCACGCCGACCGTGCTCGCCCTGTGCGCGCGCCACGCCGGAACAGGGCCCATGGCGTGGATCACGGGAGTCACTCAGAGCACAAGAATCACAGTGGCCACACCTGTCACGCCCCACAGCGGGGGAGTACGGCGCGTGCTGCCGCGATGAGACCGGCGAGTTCCTCCCCGCTGCGCTCGGGGAGCGCGGCCGCGGGGAACCACCGCACGTCGAGGCTCTCCGTGCTCACCGCGGTCGCGGCCGAGAGCGGCGCAATGGCCGCGAACCGGATGTCGAGGTGCTCGCGGCAATGTCCGAAGTTCCCGAGCAAGGCATGTCGGTCGAGGTGGACGAGGTCCGCCGACACGGTGAGCCCGGCCACCCCGGACTCCTCACGCGCCTCGCGGGTCGCCGCCGCCCGCAGCCCGGCATCACGGGCTTCGAGGTGCCCGCCGAACTGGAACCAAGCCTCCGCCCTGCGGTGGTGGGTGAGCAACACGTGCTCCCCGCTCGGGTCCAGAACGAGGCACGAGGCGGTGATGTGCGCCGGCGGCCCGGCCTTGGCGACCCCGTCCGGATGGGCGGCGAGGAAGTCCAGGAACTCGCGCCGCAGGGCCTCCTGGGTCGCCTCCGGGGCCACCCAGGCCGCGAGGGCGGCGGTCACGTCGGCGTGCAGGTGGGCGTATGTCGTCGCGACGGTCGCGACGTCGTTCTCCGGGGTCATGGACGCTCGGGGTCGGGGCCGTCCCCTTCGTCCTGGACCCGATGGAGCAGGGCGTCGAGCTCGGCATCGAGGTCGTCACCGGCCGGGGCCGCGCGCCGCTCGACATACCCGAGTGGGTCGTCGAGGTCGGCCGAGGTCGGGGCCAGGTCCGGATGCTCCCAGGCGCCGTCGCGCAGCTCGGGGCCGCCGCGGGCCTCCAGGGCCGCGAAAAGGTTCGCCGCGTCGCGCAGCCGCCGAGGCCGCAGCTCGAGCCCGACGAGGGCCGCGAAGGTGCGTTCGGCGGGTCCGCCGGTTGCGCGGCGCCGCCGGACCGCTTCGCCGAGCGCCGCGCTCTGTGGCAGGTGCGCCGCGGTGGCCTGCGCGGTCACATGGTCGACCCAGCCCTCGACAAGCGCGAGCGAGGTCTCCAGCCGCGCCAGCGCGCGGCGCTGAGCCACCGACGGTTCGGCCGTGAAAAGCTGCCCCTGGAGCGCTTCCTGGACGGCCGCAGGGTTCTGCACGTCGATCGAGGAGATGGCCTGCTCGATCCCGGCGGTGTCGATGGTGATGTCCGCGGCATAGTCCCGGACCGCCGCGAGCAGGTCCTCGGCGATCCAGCGGTTGTCGACGAACAGCCGGGTGCGCGCGGACTCACGGACCGCGAGGTAAAGCCATACCTGGGGGGCGTCGATCTCCAGACCTGCCGCGAGCTCACGAACGGACTCGGCGAGGAGGACGACATCGGGGCCGGCGATGAGCGGCAGACCGATCTCACAGCCGGTGAGCACCTCGCCCGCCAGCGAACCCACACCTTGGCCGAGTTGAAGGGAGAAGAGCGACCCATGCAGGCGGCGCAGGATCGGCTGCATCTCGCTCAGCGCGCCCTCGGGCAGACGCCCCACCCCGGGGATCTCGACGTCGCCGAGATCGGCGAGTTGCGCGGCCATCGCCGCCCCGACGGCATCAGCCACCCCCTGCGCCACGGGAGCAACGAGGTCGCCCCAGACCGGCATACTCGCCTCGACCCACTGGGCCCGGCTCCAGGCCCGGCCGCGCTGGCTTCCGCCGGCCACGGAGGTGACGGCATCGAGCCACAGTCCGGCCACGGTGACGCTGTCGTGTGCCTCCTCCTGGTCCCGGGCGCTCGGCACCGGGTCCGCGGACGCCGCGGTGACCTTTCGGGCCACGTCACGGGCCACCTCGAGGTCGACCGGGTCCTCGCTCGGCCCGCGGGAGAACATCGTCTGCACTTGCTGGGCCATCATGCTGAGCATCTGCGGGTCGAGGTCGGCGATGCCCGAGTTGCGGAGCATCTCGACCATCTCCGGGGGGATTGGGGCGCCACCGGTCAGGTTGCGGAACACCTCGGCGATCTGTGGGGGAAGCCCGCTCTCATCGTCGCTTCGACGCTCGGGGACCTCGCCCTCGTGCGGCTCGCTCACGTCGGTTTCCTTTCCACGGGGGGGTGAGAGGATGTGTTCTCATCGTCTAGCCAACCACCCGCCGGGGCCATTCGTTCCGCCGTCTTGCCCGATCAGCCGTCGTCGTCCTCCGCCACGTCCAGGAGTCGTGTTGTCCATCCGTGTCACCGAGGCCGCTGTCCTCGTCGACCTGCGGGATGCCCCGCTCTCCGTCGACGAGGTCATTGCCGCGCTCCGCGACCCGGCGTGTGGTGGGCTGACCCTCTTTGTCGGCATCGTCCGTGACCACGACGGCGGGCACGAGGTGCGCTCCCTGGACTACTCCGCACACCCCACCGCCGCGGCGCGGCTCGGGCAGGTATGCGGAGCGGTCGCCGCCCGTCACCCCGGAGTGCGGCTGGCCGCGGTCCACCGGGTCGGCGATCTTGTCGTCGGCGATCTCGCCGTCGTCGTCGGGGCCGCGTCCGCGCACCGGGCGGCGGCGTTCGCGGCGGCCCGTGACCTCATCGACACCCTCAAGGCCGAGGTTCCGATCTGGAAGCACCAGGTCTTCACCGACGGCGCCACCGAGTGGGTGGGTCTTCCGTGACGACCCCGCCGTGGAACCAGTCCGGCCGTCCCTCAGGGGGCGCTGGCTACCTCCCGCTCGAGCGGACGAGCGCGGTCACCGAGGGTGACCCACGGCATACGCTTCGGCGGCGGACCCGGACCTACCTCGCCCTGGCCGTCGTCGGTGCCCTCCTGGTGGCGGCCCTCACCTCGCTCGGACTGCCGTATGTCGTCATGCGCGCGGGCCCGGTGACCAACATCCTCGGTACCACCGATGAGAGTGGCACCGCCAAACCGGTCCTCGCGATCGAGGGGGCTACGACCTATCCCACCCAGGGCGAACTCGACTTCACCACCGTGGTCATCGTCGGCGGGCCCGGTCACTCCGCGACAGCGATGGATCTCCTCGTCGCCTGGCTCTCCCCGAGCCAGGAGGTTTTGCCCGAAGAGCAGGTCTTCCCGCCCGGGCAGACCCAGGAGGAGGCGGACCAGGAGGGCGCAGCCGAGATGGCGAGCTCTCAGGAGATCGCGGCCGCGGTGGCGTTGCGCTCCCTGGGTAAAGAGGTCAAGGAACGCGTGACGATTGCCGAGGTGCCCGACGACTCGCCCAATTCCGTTGTCCTGCAAGCCGGTGACGAGATCCTCTCGGTCGCGGGAAAGCCGGTCGCCACGGACGGCGCGCTGCGCGCCGAACTCGCCCGGCAGACCCCGCAGGTGCCGTTCAACGTGGGGATCCGTCGTTCCGGAGGGGAACGAACGGTATCCATCAAGACGGTCGAGCGCGGCGAGCGTCGGGTGATCGGCGTCTTCCTCTCGATCGACTATGACCTGCCGGTCAAGGTGACCATCAACGCCGGCGGGGTAGGCGGCCCGTCCGCGGGGCTCATGTTTGGGCTCGCCATCCACGACGTGCTCACCCCCGGGGCGGCCACCGGAGGCCAGGTCATCGCCGGCACCGGCACCCTGGACCCGGATGGAGTCGTCGGCCCGATCGGCGGGATCCGGCAGAAGATGGTCGGTGCCCGTGACGATGGTGCGCAGTGGTTCCTTGCGCCGGCGGACAACTGCGCCGAGGTGGCCGGCAGCGTCCCCGACGGGCTCCGTGTGGTCAAGGTGGGCACGTATGCCGAGGGTGTTGCGGCCCTGAAGGCTATCGGCTCCGGCAGTGGGGACTCGTTGGCGACCTGTGAGGCCGGTTAGAACGGCGGGAGCGGGCTAGCTCTCAGGCCCGCAGGGTCGCTGCCAACGCGCTGACAAGGCCGGGGGCGAGGTCTGGACCGGAGGCGACCCGGTCATCCCGGTCGTGGGAACGTTGACGAAGCAGGCACCGGTGCTCCCCGGCGCGGGTCACCGCGACGACCAGCCGGATGTCCTCCCGGGCGGGGTGGCGGGCGAGCGCACGCAAGGCGGCCTCATCCTCCCGCGGGAGTTCACGTTCGGCGTCCGGCGGCAGCACGATGCGTTCGACAACAATGGCGGCCCCGGTCACGGCCTCGGGCCAGGCGATCTGGGCGAGGAGGTCCTCGAGCCCGGCGTGCTCGGGCAACTCGTCTTGCTCGACAGCGCTCAACGCTCCCGGCGCGAGATCGGAGATCCCCGACCTGCTCGCTAGGGCCGGTTCACGGGCGAGCAGGTCGGCGCTCGGCACGAGCGCGAAGAGCCGGGTGGGCTGGTCCCAGCCGGCTCCCGAGACGTACCGCTCGGTCTCCAGGGCGACGATGGAGAGCGGATCGCTCACCGGCTCGGGGACGTCTCGGTCGGCGGGTGGGGTCTGCACAGGGGCCATCCTGCCGCACCCGATCGCGGAAACCCGGGCGCGAGCAGGTACGTTGGACACTCGACCACCCACGCTCCGGAGAAGGGCATGCTGTGAGCCACCCCGAGTTCTTCGACGTCCCCGGCGACGACGGACCTCCGCCGCCCCCGCCCCCGAGGGCGGCCGCCCTTCCCCGCCGCCGAAGCCCGCTTGTGGTCACCATCGCCATCGTCGCCGTGCTCGGCATGCTCGGCACACTCGCCTCCGAGGTGTTCACCGACAAGTGGTGGTTCGACTCGGTGGGGTTCTCCCGGGTCTTCTCCACTGCGCTGGTGACCAAGGTCGTGCTCTTCGTCATGGCCGCGGTCATCACCGCCGGGGCGGTCGCCTTGAGCCTCTACCTGGCGTACCGGACGCGGCCGTTGCAGATCCCGATGACCCCGGCCCAGCACGTCCTCGAGCAGTACCGGCAGGCGATCGAGCCGTTGCGCAAGGCGGTCGCGATCGGCGCCCCGGTGGTGCTCGGGCTGCTCGCGGGAGCGGGTTCGTTCGGTGCCTGGCAGACCTACCTGCTCTGGCGCAACGGTGGCACCTGGGGCCAGCAAGACGCCTTCTTCGGTGAGGACATCGGCTTCTTCGTCTTCACCCTCCCGTGGCTCAGTTTCGTGGTGAGCTTCTTCAGCGTCGTCCTCGGGCTCGCGCTCATCGCCGGTGCCTTCACCCACTACGTCTACGGCGGCTTCCAGCTCCCCGGTCGCGGTCCCTCCACCCGGGCCGCCTTCATCCACCTCGCCGTCCTCGGCGCCCTGCTCGCCCTGCTGCGCGGCGCCGCCTACTGGCTCGAGCGCTACCAGCTCACCACGGAGCAGGGCTCGCTCGCCTCGATCACCGGCATCACCTACAGCCGGGCGAACGCCCAACTGCCGGCGCAGGCGATCCTGGCCGTCGCCGCGGTCATGTGCGCAGCACTCTTCCTCGTCGCCATCTGGACCCGCAGTTGGCGGCTGCCCATTGTCGGGGTCGGACTGCTCATCGTGACCTCCCTGGTCGTCGGCTCGGTGTACCCGCGGCTTCTGCAGAGCCTGCGGGTCAAGCCCTCCGAGCTCTCCTTGGAGACCCCTTACATCGACGCCAATATCAGCAGCACGCGCCAGGCCTTCGGGCTCGACAAGATCAAGACCGTCACCAACCCCACCGAGGTCGAGGAGCCCGCGGTCCTGCGGCAGCAGGCGGCTGGCATTCCCGGCATACGGCTCATCGATCCCAACCTGGTGTCCTCAAGTTTCCGCCAGTTCCAGAGCGCGCGGCAGTACTACGCCTTCCCCGATGTTCTCGACGTCGACCGGTATGAGATCGAGGGCGAGATGCGCGATGTCGTCGTCGCCGCCCGGGAGCTCAGCCTGTCGGGTGTCCCCGAGTCGCAACGGAACTGGATCAACGACCACACCGTCTACACCCACGGGTTCGGTTTCGTCGGTGCGTACGCCAACGAGCGCACCTCGGAGGGTGATCCGCGCTTCTTCGAGACCGGCAGTGGGGCCGCCGGGCTGCTCGGCGAGTACGAGCCGCGGGTCTACTTCGGCGAACTCTCGCCGGACTACTCCATTGTGGGGGCCCCGGCTGGGGCGACGCCGCGGGAGTTCGATATCCCCGAGGCCGGGGAGAACTCACCGCAGCGGACGAACACGTATGCCGGCAACGGAGGCGTCGAGGTGGGTGGCCTGCTCGCTCGGGTCGCCTACGCGATGAAGTATCGGGAGCTCAACTTCTTCCTCTCCGACGCCCTGAACGAAAAATCGCGGATCCTCGATCACCGCACCCCCACCGAGCGGGTGGAGCGGGTGGCGCCCTGGCTGACCCTCGACGGCAACGTCTATCCCGCGGTCATCAACAAGCGGGTCGTCTGGATCGTCGACGGGTTCACCACGACCTCCTCCTACCCGGGCAGTCGGCGGATCGACCTGCGGAACGCCACCGCGGACTCGGTCACCGAACGCTCGGGCGTCGTTTCGACCGGTTCCGGGGTGGTGAACTACCTGCGCAACTCGGTGAAGGCGACCGTGGATGCCTTCGACGGCTCGGTGAAGCTCTATGCCTGGGACGAGAAGGACCCCATCCTCCAGGCCTGGATGAAGGCCTTCCCGGAGACCGTGCAGCCGCTGGCGTCGATGTCCGGGGAGCTCATGTCGCACATCCGCTACCCCCAGGACATGCTCAAGATCCAGCGACAGCTGCTCACCGAGTACCACGTGACGGACGCCTCGGCGTTCTACAACGGTTCCGACCGGTGGCGGGTGCCCAAAGACCCCAACCACGTGAGCCAGGACCAGCCGGTGTACTTCCAGTCGCTGGCCATGCCGGACCAGAAGAGCCCGGCGTTCTCGCTGACGACCTCCTTCGTACCCGTGGCCAACGCTGAGGGCAGCCGAGAGATCATGCGCGGGCTGCTCGCCGTCGATGCCGATGCCGGGCGCACTGCGGGCAAGCCCTCCGCGGAGTTCGGGACACTGCGGCTGCTCGATCTCAAGGGCAAGTACTCCGGCCCGGCCCAGGTGCTCAACCAGATCCAGACCTCCCCGGTGCGCTCGCAGAACACCGCGGAGATCCAGCCGCTGTCGACCTACATCACGCAGAACAGCCAGTCCGGCAAGACCTTGTCGTTCGGCAACCTGTTGACCTTCCCGCTCGGCGGCAAGCTGCTCTACATCCAGCCGATCTTCATCCAGCAGTCCAAAGCCGCCGGCTCCTTCCCGCAGAACAAGATCACCGTCGCCGTCTACGACGACAAGGTGGCCTGGGGCGACACCGTCTCGCAGGCGCTCAACGGCCTCTTCGGGGCCGGTGTGGCACCGAGCGAGCCGGGGACTCCGGGGACTCCGGGGACTCCGGGGACCCCGGGGACCCCGACACCGCCGCCGCCGACGGGGACGGCCGCCGAGCAGCTCGCGGCCGCCATCGCCGACGCTCAGAAGGCCTACGACGACGCCCAGGCGGCGCTCAAGGTCGGCGACTTCGCGGCCTACGGGGCGGCCCAGCAGCGGCTCGCCGATGCCCTGGCCCGGGCGCGGGAAGCGGCGCCGGGGGCTCTCCCCGGGGTGGGCACTCCCTCGCCAGTACCCTCGGGGTCGCCCTCGCCGTCACCGACGGGGTAGCCCCCTCGTCGGTAGCCGCCGGGGGATAGGCCTCCGGCTAGGCCTGCGGCTAGGCCTGATGGATTTGGTATGCCGTCCCGGCTCACGTACCCTGGAGTCACCGAGCGGCTGGTTCGCCAGTCACTCACTCGACGCGGGGTGGAGCAGCTCGGTAGCTCGCCGGGCTCATAACCCGGAGGTCGCAGGTTCAAATCCTGTCCCCGCTACTGCTTAGAAGGCCCCTGAACTCCGGTACGGGGGCCTTCTGCTTCCCGCACTGTGCCGGCCTACGGGCTAGCCCTAACCTCTGCTAGCAGAGGTTAGGGTCAGAACCGAAGGATGCATCATGGAGGTCTGACGCCAAGCTCTGCTAGCTGTGCCGTCCGGGGACGTTGGTCAAGTGAGTGTGACCCGTTGATCTGAGTGATCTTGTAGCGGGATGAGGGCCTCCTGCGTTGGAGTGGAACTGCCAAGTCACCACTGACCAAATACGGGAGGCCCTCATGTCCCACGCTAACGCTGCCCTGACCCCGCGGCACCGCGAACGTATGGCTCGGCTCGTCGTCGAGGACGAGATGCAGATCACCGAGGCCGCGGCCCGGTTCCAGGTCACCTACCGGACCGCGAAGAAGTGGGCGCAGCGGTATGCCGCGGGCGAACCCATGACCGACCGCTCCAGCCGGCCCCACTCGATGCCGGCCAAGACCCCACCCAAGATCGTGAAGCGGATCGTGTCGCTGCGGCTGCGCAAGCGGATCGGTCCGGTCCAGCTGGCCGCTTTGACCGGGGTCGCGCCATCGACCGCGCACCAGGTCCTGACCCGCTGCCACCTGAACCGGTTGCGGTACCTGGACCGCGCCACCGGCGAGGTCGTGCGCCGCTACGAACGCTCCCACCCCGGGGCGATGCTGCACGTGGACGTCACCAAGTTCGGCAACATTCCCGACGGGGGCGGGTGGCGCTTCGTGGGCAAAGCCCAAGGCTTCCGACACCGGGCCGCGACCGCGGGCAAGCCCAAGAACAAGTTCCACAACCCCAAACTCGGGTACGCACACGTGCACACCGTGATCGATGACTACTCCCGCGTCGGATACGCCGAGGTCCACGACGACGAGAGCGCCGCGACCGCGATCGGGGTCCTGACTCGCGCGGTGGCCTGGTTCGCCGCCCTCGGCGTCACCACCGAACGCGTCCTGACCGACAACGGGTCCTCCTACCGCTCCCACGCCTGGCGCGAGGCCTGCCACGACCTGGGCATCACACCCAAACGCACCCGCCCCTACCGCCCGCAAACCAACGGCAAGATCGAACGCTGGCACCGCACCATGACCGACGGGTGGGCCTACGCCACCTGCTACACCTCAGAATCCGCACGCCGCGACGCCCTGGCATCATGGGTCCACGAGTACAACCACCACCGGCCCCACACCGCCGTCGGAGGCAAAGCACCCATCACCCGATTGACCAACCTCCCCGGACAGCACAGCTAGCAGAGGTTGCGGCATGGGGCGGGGGTAGGGGCGGGCCCAGGAGCGGGTATGGCGGCGACGACGGAGGACTCCGATCGGAGACGCGGCGTCGACGAGTCAATCAACAGCCTCCGCCGATCGGGCGCACATTTCGCTGCCGATCGGCCCATCCCGTCGCGGCGCATCGTCACCGCCTGACCCGCTCACCGGCACAGAACCCGGGGGCGGTTAGGGTTCGTCCATGCCGTTGGCCTACCCCATCCATGAACGAACCCTGCCCAACGGGTTGCGGGTCATCGTCTCGCCGGACCACAGCGTCCCCACGGTGACCGTCAACATCTGGGTGGGCGTCGGGTCCCGCCACGAACCGCAGGGCCGCACCGGGTTCGCCCACCTCTTCGAACACCTCATGTTCCAGGGGTCCCGCAACGTGCGCAGCGGGGAGCACTTCGAGGCCCTGCTCGCCCACGGAGCCCGGCTCAACGCGACAACCTGGTTCGACCGGACGAACTACTTCGAGACCGTCCCCACCGGAGCCACCGAACTCGCGCTCTGGCTCGAAGCCGACCGGCACGGCCACCTTCTGGATGCCGTGACCCAGGAGAACCTCGACAACCAACGCGACGTCGTCAAGGAGGAGAAGCGCCAGCGCTACGACAACGCGCCCTACGGTGACGCCTTCATCGAGGTCTACGCGGCGCTCTTCCCGCCGGGGCATCCCTACCATCACCCGACGATCGGGTCCATGGAGGATCTCGACGCCGCGAGCCTGGCGGACGTGCACGCCTTCTTCGCCGAGCACTATGCCCCAGACAACACCGTGCTCACGCTGTGCGGCGACATCACGGCGGAGCATGGGTTCGAGCTCGTCGAGCGGCATTTCGGGCCGCTCACGGCGACGGCGGCTCCTCGGCGCGACAACCTTGCGCAACTCGAACCGCTACCCGCCCCGGTCCGGGTGGAGCGGCATACCGAGGTCCCCAACGACCGGCTCTATCTGTGCTGGCGACTGCCGGCCGACACCGACCCGCAATTTCTCGCGTGCGCGCTGGCGCTCGACTGCATCGCCGGACTGTCCTCAAGCGACCTGGTCACTCGCCTCGTGCGCCGGGAACAGGTCGCCACGAGCCTGCACGGCTCGGCCTGGGGCTTCGTCGACGGGGTGAGCATCGGCATGGTGACCGTGGACATCGCAGCCGGGCAGGACGCTGCCGCGGTCGAGGCGGCTGTCCTGGAGTCCCTCGCGGCCTTCGCCGGTCAGGGACCGAGCGAGGACCTGCTCGCGGCATCGCACGCCCAGACCGAGCGGGCCTGGCTGCACGCCCTCGCCGCCCAGGACGAGCGGGCCGACCTGATCAGCCACCATGCCCTGCTGCACGGTGACGCGCACCGGATCAACACCCAGCTCGACACCGTCCTCGCCCTAGGCGTGCCGGAGGTCCGCGCGGCCGCAGCCCAATGGCTCCGCCCAGAACAGCGGGCCACCATCGCCTACCTCGCCACCCCACCCGCCGCCGGTCCCGCCGACTCAGAGGCCGAGGAGAGCGCCCCGTGAACCGTCCCGCCGTTCTTCCCCCCGGCCCGTGGAGCTTCCCGCTTCCGGCGGCCACCCGTCTCGACAACGGCCTTCGGGTGCACGCCTATGACCTGCCCGGGCAGTATGTCGTCTCCGCCCGGCTCGTCGTCCCCTTCGGTCTGAACTCCGAACCCGAGGGCCAAGACGGCGTCGCCGCCATGATGGCCCGGTTGCTCGATGAGGGGACCTCACGGCATACGAGTGAGGAACTCGCCGCGCTCCTGGAACGACACGGCATCGCCTTCGGCGCCGGTGTGAATGACGGCGGCCTCATGGTCGACCTCGACGTGCCCCGACGCCACCTGGGCGTCGCCGTGGAGCTGCTCACCGAGGCGCTGGCCGACCCGGTCTTCCCCGAGGCCGAGGTGCACCGAATCCTGCGTACCCGGCTCGCCGAGATCGAGCAGGAGCGCGCGTCCTCTCCGCACCGCGCGGCCCGCGAACTCATCGCGACGATGTATGCCGGCGGCACCCGGGCGGCGCTCCCGACGGCCGGTCGCGCGGACAGCATCCGGGCGCTGACCCGTTCCGACATCGCGGCATTCCATGCCCGCACTGTGACCCCCGACCAGGCCACCCTGGTCGTCGCCGGTGCCCTCGCCGGCCTCGACCTCGACGGCCTGGTTGCGTCGTCGCTGGGTCAGTGGCGGCGAGAGCCGGGCGAGACCCGGCCGCGGCGGCCCCGATCCCGGCCCCGGATGCGGCCCGGCTCGTCATCGTCGACCGTCCCGACTCGGTCCAGACCGAGATCTCCGTCGGCTGTCCCGGGCCGGACCGCAGTTCCCCGGCGTGGCCGGCGTACCCGGTGATCGGCTTCATCCTCGGAGGTTCGCCGAACGCCCGGATCGATGCGGTCCTGCGGGAGGAGAAGGGCTACACCTACGGCATACGGTCCTCCTTCCGCCCGCGGGCGGTCGGTGGGTCCTTCGTCACCTCGGGCTCGGTGCGTGGCGAGGTCGTCGGCGACAGCGTCGAGATCCTCCTCGACCTGCTCGCCGCGGCTCGGGAAGGGTTCACCGACGAGGAGGTGCGGATGGGGAGCGACTACGTCTCGGGCACCGCCCCCGCCCGGTACGCCACGGCGGACGCGGTTGCCGACGAGGCCGCTGCGCTTGCCCTCGAAGGGCTTCCGCTCGACTTTCCCACGACCATGCTCACGGCAGTGAGGTCCCTCACCGCCGAGGACCTGGGGGAGGCATACTGCGCCGTCGTTGACCGAGATCTCACCGTCATCCTCGTCGGCGACGCCCGGCTGATCGAGCCTGCGGTGCGCGGCCGCACTCCCTTCGACGTGTCGGTCGTCAGCAACTAAGATCCCCCCATGTCCAGGTCAGACGGGGGCCGGCGCACGACGCCCGGAGACCGCATTCTTGAAATCGCCAAGCGGCACGCGATCAGCCACGGGTGGCGGGCGGCTCGGGTGCACCAGATCGCGGCCGATGCCGGGGTCTCCCGACCGACGCTCTACAAGGAGTTCCCCAACAAGCATGCGCTCGGGGTGGCGCTCTTCCAGCACGAACTGGGCACCTTCCTCACCGAGCTCGCCGAGGTCATGACCATCCACGGCACCGGGGTGCGGGCGGCCCTGCGGATCGGTGTGCTGCACACCCTCACCGAGGCCGACGAGGGTCCCTTTCTCGCCGCGGTGCTCACCGAAGACCGCTCCAGTGAAGGCGCACTCCTGCCCGGGGTGAGCATCGGGGGGCCCGACAGCCTCGTCCCGCTGGCGTCGGCGGCGGTCCTGGCGATCCTGCGCAGGGTCGCTCCCGCCGATGTCGACCCCGACCGGCTCGCGTTCGCCGCGACGTGCGCCGTTCGGCTCACTTTTTCGCACCTGGTTGACCCCACGGGGGCCCCCAGAGAGGCAACGGCCGACCACATCTCCGAACTCTGTGCGGCCTACATCGAGGCGTCGCCGCCCTCAGGTGCCGATCCGGGCCAGGACCTCGTTGTGGAGCAGGCCGTTGGTGGCCAGCGCGTTGCCGCCGAAGGGTCCGTCGGCCCCGGCCAGTGAGGTGAACCGGCCACCGGCCTCGACGACGATGGGCACGAGCGCGGCCATGTCATAGAGGCCGAGTTCGGGCTCGGCCGCGATATCGAGGCAGCCTTCGGCGAGCAGCATGTAGGACCAGAAGTCGCCGTAGCCGCGCTCCCGCCAGCAGCTCCGGGCGAGTTCGAGCATGGCCTGCTCGCGCCCGATGGCGGCCCAGGAGGTCATGCTCGCGTAAGACAGGCTCGCGTCGCTGAGGTCCCGGACGCCGGAGACATGGATCCGCTTGGCGCTGGTGAGGCTGCGCCCGGCCCATGCCCCGGAGCCGAGCGTGGCCCACCAGCGGCGGCCGAGTGCGGGTGCGGCGACCAGCCCGACCACGGGTATGCCGTCGTCGATGAGGGCGATGAGGGTGGCCCAGACCGGGACACCCCGCACGAAGTTATGGGTGCCGTCGATGGGGTCGACCACCCAGCGCCGAGCCCCTGAGCCGGTCGGGGCGAACTCCTCGCCCTCGACGGCATCCCTGGGCCGAGCCCGGCGCAGCTGGCCGCGGATGAGTTCCTCAGCGTCGCGGTCGGCGTCGGTGACCAGGCTGAGGTCGGGCTTGGCCTCGACGTGAAGGTCCTCGGCGCGGAACCGGGACATGGTGATCCGTTCCACGGCATCGGCCAGGACGTGGGCGAGGCGCAGGTCGTCGTCATATCCGGTCACGGGGCCCAACCTAGCGGCGCCGCAGGATTTGCGGTGGGAGGGCCTCCGGCACGGCGCAATGGTCACAATCGGGTCTCGGTAGGCCCCAAGGCTTTCCTTCCGGGCCGGTTTCGACTTACATAACGATGTGGGGCGGATGACGTCCCTGACCGGGCTGGCCCATTACCTGGGTCACCACAGAACACCACGTAGGAGGACATCCATGCGAGGAACCACTCGCACGGTTGCAGTGGCTGCCGTTTCGGCTGCTGCCCTGCTTGCAGCCGGCTGTAGCAGCGGCGGCAACACACCCAGCGCATCGACGAGCACGGCTGCTTCGGCGAAGGCCGGTGGCGCCGTCACGGTGCACGGCTGCACCCCGCAGAACCCGTTCATTCCGGCGAACACGAACGAGACCTGTGGCGGCAACGTGCTTGACGCCGTCGTCAGCAAGCTCGTGCGCTACAACCCGGACACCGCGGCGCCGGAGATGGACATCGCCGAGAAGATCGAGTCCAGCGACAACCAGAACTTCAAGGTGACGCTCGTCAAGGGCTACAAGTTCACCGACGGGACCGAGGTCAAGGCGAAGAACTTCGTCGACGCCTGGAACTGGAACCGCTACGGCCCCAACGGAACCCTCAACTCCTACTTCTTCGACGTCTTCGAGGGCGCCCCCGACCTGGACTGTGGCACCTTCGACAAGGACCAGGGCACCGGTGAGAACGACCCCAAGGCCGGCGACCCGGACTGCAAGGGCAAGCCGCCGAAGGCCAAGACCCTTTCCGGCCTGAAGGTCGTCGATGACTACACCTTCGAGATCAAGACCACCGAGAAGGTCTCCAACCTCGCGGTTCGCCTCGGCTACACGGCCTACGCGCCGCTCCCCGACTCGTTCTTCAAGGACGACGGCAAGGCCTACGGCACCAACCCGGTCGGCGCGGGCCCGTACATCCTCGAGGCCTACAACAAGGGCAGCGACATGGTCCTGACCAAGAACAAGGACTACAAGGGCAAGTTCCCGGGCCAGGTCGACAAGATCACCTTCAAGATCTACCAGGACACCGAGGCGGCCTACAAGGACGTCCAGGCGGACAACCTCGACCTCCTCGACTCGGTCCCGGACAGCGCGCTCGCAGGTGAGAGGTACAAGACCGACCTCCCCGACCGCAACGAGGCCAAGGCCGTCGGTACGTTCGCGTCGATCTCCTTCCCGTCCTCCAAGGCCGACAAGAGCTACGACAACCCGAAGCTCCGTCAGGCCATCTCGATGGCCATCGACCGGAAGACCATCGTCGACAAGATCCTCGCCGGCACCCGCGTTCCGGCCACCGGCTGGGTCTCCCCGATCGTCGACGGCTACAAGGCCGGCGCGTGCGGTGAGTTCTGCACCTACGACGCGGCCAAGGCCAAGGCTCTCTTCGACGAGGCCGGCGGCTACACCGGCAAGATGACCATCGGCTACAACGCTGATGGCAACCACAAGGGTTGGACCGAGGCCGCGTGCAACTCCATCGCCAAGGCTCTCGGGGTCGAGTGTGTTGCGACCCCGTACCCGGACTTCGCCACCTTCCGCACCAAGATCACCGGTGAGGAAATGAAGGGCATGTTCCGGACCGGCTGGCAGATGGACTACCCGTCGATCGAGAACTTCCTCGCCCCGCTCTACGGCACCGGCGCAGGCTCGAACGACAGCCGCTACTCCAACCCGGCCTTCGACAAGCTCATGACCGAGGCTGCGGCTGCGGCGGATGGTGCGACCGCGAACGCCAAGTACCAGGAGGCCGAGGCACTCCTCAAGGACGACCTGCCGGTTATCCCGATGTGGTACGGCAAGGCTGTCGTCGGCTGGTCGACCAAGGTCGCCAATGTCAAGGTCACGCCGTTCGGCACCTTCGACCTCACTTCTGTGACGGTCAAGTGACCCAACGCGGTTTCCGGGCCCTAGGTCTCGACTCCGCAGAACACTGACCTGTGGCCCACCGACTCGCAAGAGTCGGTGGGCCACAGGCGTTTTCGTCATTACCCCCCGGTAATGCGTCCGTTCAAGGTCAACTCACTAACTCTCTTGACGACATACGTCGCCAGGTGTTCCGCGAGCCGACGATTGCGGGTAGGGTCGCCGTTGCCGGTCGTTCACTGCGGCCCCGGTGCGCCAAAGTTGCTGTCACCCTCGAGGAGGTCCGATGGGCAAATACATTGTCCGACGCCTGCTGCTGATGATCCCCGTCGTCGTCGGCGCGACGTTCCTCATCTACGCCATGGTCTTCGCGATGCCAGGAGACCCGCTCGCCGGCCGGTGTGGCGAGCGGCCGTGTAATCCAGCCTTCGCGGCAAAGTTCCGCGCGGACCACAACCTCAACGACCCGTTGCCGATCCAGTACGCCAAGTACCTCGGGAATCTGGCGCAGGGTGACCTCGGCGAGACCTTCCAGCAAGTCAAGGTCGCCGACGAGCTGCAGCAGCGGTACCCGATCACCACCCGGCTGGCGATCATCGCCATCCTCTTCGAGCTGTTCATCGGGGTCCTGGCCGGTGTGCTCTCCGGCATAAGACGGGGGAAATTCATCGACAACCTCGTCCTGGTCTCCACTCTCATCGTCATCGCCATCCCGACCTTCGTTATCGGTTCGCTGGCGCAGTACGCCTTCGGGCTGAAGCTCGGATGGTTCCCGGTGACCGTCTCACCCCAGGCCACCTGGTTCGAGCTGTTGTTGCCCGGCATGGTCCTCGGGGCGATCTCGCTGGCCTACGTCGCTCGACTCACCCGTACCAACCTCGTGGAGAACCTGCGCGCCGACTACGTGCGCACGGCCACCGCCAAGGGCCTCAGCCGGGCTCGCACGGTCGGGGTGCATACCTTGCGCAACTCCCTCATCCCGGTGGTGACTTTCGTCGGTGCCGACTTCGGTGGTCTGCTCGGCGGCGCCATCATCACCGAGCGGATCTTCAACATCCGCGGCGTCGGAGGTTACATCTTCCAGAGCATCCACAGTCGCGACGGCGTCGCCGTCGTCGGGGCGGTCACGGTGCTCGTCATCGTCTTCCTCTTCATGAACCTCATCGTCGACCTGCTCTACGGCGTGCTTGACCCAAGGATCAGCCATGACTGACAAGACGACCTCCTCGGACCTCACCAAGGCCCCCGACCTCGACGCGACCCCGATCGGCATCACCACGCCGGCCGGGGGCGAGGCGACCGAAGCGCGCTCGCTCGCCTCCGACGCGTGGCGTGAGCTGCGGCAGCGGCCGCTCTTCTGGGTGTCGCTCGCGATCATCGCGGTCTTCGTCCTGATGGCGATCTTCCCGCAGCTCTTCACCCGGCTTGACCCCACCGATGCGGACCTGGCCAAGGGTAGCGACCCGCCCTCGTTCACCTGGAACGGGGCCTGGTTCGGGTACGACCTGCAGGGCTACGACATCTATGCACGGACCATCTACGGGGCCCGGGCCTCGATCCTCGTCGGCGTCTTCGCGACCATCCTGACCAGCCTTCTCGGGGTCCTCATCGGCACCTTCGCGGCGTATGCCGGTGGCTGGGTGGACAGCCTGATGATGCGGGTCACGGACATCTTCTTCGCGATCCCGTTCCTGCTCGGCGGCATCCTCTTCATGACCACGTTTGCCAACGACGCCAACACCGGCTACTTCGTGATCGTCGGCAAAGTGGTCCTCGTGCTCGCCATCCTCGGCTGGCCATCGATCGCCCGGCTCATGCGTGGCTCGGTGCTCCAGGTCAAACCCAACGACTACGTCCAGGCCGCGCGGGCGCTCGGCGCGAGCCCGTGGCGGATCATCCGCTCACACATCCTGCCCAACGCCATGGCCCCGGTGCTCATCGTCTCGATGATCAACCTCGGCGCCTACATCTCGGCGGAGGCCAGCCTGTCCTTCCTTGGGATCGGCCTCACCCCGCCAGCCATCTCCTGGGGTGTCGCCATCTCGGACTCGCTGGTGTATATCCGGACGGCCCCCCACATGCTCATCTTCCCCTCCATCTTCCTGTCCCTCACGGTCCTCGGCTTCATCATGCTCGGTGACGTCGTCCGTGACGCTTTCGACCCGAAGACGAGGTGAGCCGACCATGACGACGACGACCCAGTCCCGGGCCGACGCTAAGGCCGCGGCCGCCCACGCGGCCTACCAGCCGGTCGACGGGCGGCTGCTCGACGTGGAGAACCTGCACGTCCACTTCCACACCTCCGACGGGGTGGCCAAGGCGATCAACGGTGTTTCCTTCCACCTCGACCAGGGCGAGTCGCTCGCGATCCTTGGTGAGTCCGGGTCGGGGAAGTCGGTGACCGCGCAGGCGATCATGGGCATCCTCGATGTGCCGCCGGCCAAGATCCCCGAAGGCCACATCCGCTATTGCGGTCAGGATTTGCTCGCCATGCCCGAGGAGCAGCGTCGCAAGACGCGCGGCCCGGAGATCTCGATGATCTTCCAGGACGCCCTGTCCTCGCTCAACCCGGTCTTCCCGGTCGGGTGGCAGATCGCCGAGATGTTCCGCGAGCACCGCGGGCTCAACAAGTCCGACGCCCTAGCCCAGGCGGTCCGGCTCATGGAGCGGGTCTCCATCCCGGGTGCCAAGGCCCGGGTCAAGGCCTACCCGCACCAGTTCTCCGGCGGTATGCGCCAGCGCATCATGATCGCCATGGCGATCGCCCTCGACCCGGCCATCCTCATTGCCGACGAGCCGACAACGGCGCTCGACGTCACCGTCCAGGCCCAGATCATGAGCCTGCTCCAGGAGCTCCAACAGGAGCGGAAGATGGGGCTCATCCTCATCACCCATGACCTCGGCGTCGTCGCCGACGTGGCCGATCGGATCGCCGTCATGTATGCCGGGCGGCTCATCGAGACCGCGGATGTCTACACCGGCTACGCCAACCCGGCGCATCCCTACACCAAGGGCCTGCTCGACTCGCTGCCGCGGTTGGATCAGAAGGGTCAGACGCTGGCCGCGATCCCGGGCTTGCCACCGAACCTGCTCAAGATGCCTCCGGGGTGCGCCTTCCACCCGCGCTGCCCGCTCGCCCGCGAACGCTGCCGCGAGGAGCGTCCCGAGCTCGTCGAGGTGCGTCCCGGACGGTTCGCAGCCTGCCACTACACCGAGGAGGTGCTCCATGCCTGAGGTCATCCTCTCGGCCCACGACCTGGTCAAGCACTACCCCATCCGTTCGGGCGTCCTGCGCCGGGTCACCGGGGCGGTCAAGGCGGTCGACGGTGTCTCCTTCGAACTGCACGAGGGCGAGACCCTCGGCATCGTCGGGGAGTCGGGGTGTGGCAAGTCCACCCTCGGCCGGTTGCTCATGCGCCTCGAGGAGCCGACGTCCGGTCGGGTTGTCTTCCAGGGCGAGGACTGGAGTTCTGCCTCCGGCGCCGCGCTGCGCAAGATCCGCCGCAACATCCAGATCGTCTTCCAGGACCCCTACACCTCACTGAACCCGAGGATGACGGTCGGCGACATCATCGGTGAGCCCTACGAGATCCACCCCGACGTGGTCCCGGAGTCCAAGCGCCGGGCACGGGTCCAGGAGTTGCTCGATCTCGTCGGACTCAACCCCGAGCACATCCACCGCTACCCCCACCAGTTCTCTGGAGGTCAGCGGCAACGCATCGGTATCGCCCGGGGTATCGCGCTCAACCCCAAGGTGCTCATCTGTGACGAGCCGGTTTCGGCCCTGGACGTCTCCGTGCAGGCCCAGGTCGTCAACCTCATGGAGAAGTTGCAGTCCGAACTCGGCCTCGCCTACGTCTTCATCGCCCACGACCTCTCCGTCGTCCGGCACATCTCCGACCGAGTCGGGGTCATGTACCTGGGTCGGATGGCCGAGCTCGGCACCGAGGACGAGGTCTACGACCACCCCACGCACCCCTACACCCAGGCGCTGCTCTCGGCCGTGCCCGTGCCCGACCCCACCCTGCGGGGTAAGCGCGAGCAGATCGTCCTCGTCGGCGACGTCCCCTCACCGGCCAACCCGCCGAAGGGCTGCCGGTTCCACACCCGGTGCTGGAAGGTCCAGGACATCTGCCGGACCGAGGAGCCGCAGCTCATCATGCAGCCCGACACCATCGGGGCGCACCGCAGCGCGTGCCACTTCGCCGAGGTCCGCAAGATCGTCGAGACCGTCGACGTCTCCAACGTGCCGCTGTCCTCGGTGGTGCTCTCGGCCGACGCCGCCGAGGCCGCCGCACACGACCACCCGTCCGCGCCCACGCTTCCGTAGTTGCGACGACTGAGCCGGGTGAGGCATGAGCCTCACCCGGCTCAGTCGTGTCGTGAGCTGCGGGCGCGCAGCAGGCGACGCAGCGAGTCAAGGCGGGCCGCGCCGCCAGCGCCGGCCGAGCCCGAAGCCACCCAGGGGTCGAGGCCGCATTCCTCCTCGTCGTGGGTGCACCCGCGAGGACAGGTCTGCGTGCCGGGGGACAGGTCGGGGAAGTGCCCGACGATGGTGTCCGGGGCCACGTGCGCCAGCCCGAAGGACCGCACCCCGGGGGTGTCGATGACCCAGCCGCCGTCGGGAAGCTCGAGGGCCACCGCGGAGGACGAGGTATGCCGTCCGCGTCCGGTCACGTCGTTCACGCGGCCCGTCGCCCGTCCGGCATCGGGGACGAGGTCGTTGACCAGGGTGGACTTACCCACCCCGGAGTGCCCGACAAGGACGCTCACCTGACCGCGCAAGGCCGTGCGCACCGCGGCCAAGCCCTCGAGCGCCCCGTGGCTGCCGCGACCGATGACGATGCAGGGCACCTCGAGGGCGGCATAGTCCGCGAGGAAGGGGGCAGGATCGGCCAGGTCGGACTTTGTCAGGACGAGCAGTGGGGTCATCCCGGCGTCGTAGGCGGCCACCAGGCACCGGTCGATGAGCCGGGGCCGCGGGAGCGGATCGGCGAGTGCGCTGACGACGACGAGTTGATCGGCGTTGGCCACGATGATCCGCTCGACAGGGTCGGTGTCGTCCGCGGTCCGCCGGAGCACGGTGGCCCGCGGCTCGACCCGGACGATCCGCGCGAGTGATCCCTCGATCCCGGAGACATCTCCCACGAGGGCCACCTCGTCCCCAACGACGATCCCCTTACGGCCGAGCTCGCGAGCGCGCATGGCGGTGACCGGCATGCCGTCAACCACCGTCGAGTAGCGACCGCGGTCGACCGCGACCACACGTCCCGGGACGGCGTCCAGGTGGGCGGGGCGGTCCTTGCTGCGGGGGCGCGACCCGCGTCGGTTCGGCCGAACCCGGACGTCGCTCTCGTCGTAGTCGCGCAGCCGCCGGCTCGTCATGGGCGGCTGTCCGCAGGGGTGACGAGGGCGGTCCACAGGTCGACGAACTCGGGCAGGGTCTTGCGCACGGTCGCCGGATCCTCGACGTCGATCCCGGGAACCGCGAGAGCAAGGACTGCGGCAGCCATGACCATCCGGTGGTCGGCGTAGGTGTGGAAACGGCCGCCGGTCAGGGGTCGGGGTCGGATGTGCAGCCCGTCCTCGGTCTCGCGGACGTCGGCACCGATTGCCCCCAGTTCGGTGGCCAGCGCCGCCAGCCGGTCGGTCTCGTGGCCCCGGATGTGGGCGACGCCACGGATGACGCTTGGAGAGTCCGCGAGGGCCGCAATGGCCGCGACCACGGGGGTGAGTTCGCTCGCGTCATGGAGATCGATGTCGATGCCGTTGACCCCGCCCCCGCCGGCGACGGTGAGGCCGTGCTGGTCGAGGACGACATCGGCTCCCATGGCATCGAGGATGTCGCGGATCTCGTCGCCGGCCTGCGTCGTGCGTTGCGGCCACCCCGGCAGCTCGACCCGGCCACCGGTGACGAGCGCGGCGGCCAGGAAGGGGGCGGCGTTGCTGAGATCGGGCTCGACGTCCACCTCGAGCCCGCTCAGCGATCCGGGGGCGACCCGCCAGGTGTCGGCCTCGGTGTCGTCGACGAGCGCCCCGGCCTCGCGCAGGGTCTCCACGGTCATGGCGATATGCGGCAGGCTCGGCAGGGGAGGACCGTCGTGCTGGATCGTCACACCCGCGTCATACCGTGCTCCGGAGAGCAGCAGGGCGGAGACGAACTGTGAGGACGCGGAGGCGTCCAGGCGAACGGGGCCTCCGCGCACCGACCCCTTCCCCTGCACGGTGAACGGCAGGGTGCCCGCTCCCTCGTCCTCGATGTCGACACCGAGGCTGCGCAGGGCGTCCAGGATCGGCCGCATTGGACGATTGCGGGCGTGCGGGTCACCGTCGAAGGTCACGCCTCCGGTGGCCAGCGCAGCCAGGGGAGGCAGGAAGCGCATGACCGTCCCGGCGAGCCCGCAGTCGATGCGCTGCTCGCCGCGGAGCGCCGCTGGCGTGACCACCCAGACCGGTTGACCGTCCTGCTGCCCCGTCTCGATGCCGACCCCAAGGCGGCGCAGGGCCTGCGCCATGAGCGTGGTGTCCCGGGAGAGCAGCGGGGCCCGGAGCCGCGAGGGCGCTTCGGCGAGCGCTGCCAGGACGAGGTAACGGTTGGTGAGCGACTTCGATCCCGGCAGTCGGAGGGTTCCGTTGACCTCCCCCGAGGGGGTGGGCGCCGGCCAGGTACTCGCGGGGGTGTCGCTCATGCATCCGTCCTGACCGGGGTCGCGTCGTGCGCGCTGATGTGGCCACGGTAGTTGGTCCCCATCGCGCGGCGCACCTAGTCTCTTCATCATGTGTGGTCGGTATGCCGCAACGGCGAACCCCGACGAACTCATCCTGGAGTTCGAGGTGCAGACCGACCGCACCGCCGAGCCGAGCCGGAGCATCCTGGTCAACCCCCAGCACCCCCCGGCCGGCACCCCCGACCCGGACTTCGGGCCGACCAAGCAGGGGCCGGTCGTGCTCACTCGGCACCCCCGTCGACCGGCGTCGTCCCCCGAGGCAGCGACGGCGGCACCCGCCCCCGTTCGTCAGCTCCGACTCCTCACCTGGGGTCTGGTCCCGAGCTGGTCCAAGGACGTCAAGGGCGCGGCCCGGATGATCAACGCGCGGGCCGAGACCCTGCGCCAGCGGCCGGCCTACGTCAAGGCGTTTGCTGCGCGTCGGTGCCTGGTACCCGCGGCCGGCTGGTACGAGTGGCAGCTCACCGAGCAGAGCGGACCAAGCGGGCGACCCCGCAAACAGCCGCACCTCATCCGGCGCGTCGACGGCAGCACCGTGGCCATGGCCGGGATCTACGAGTTCTGGCGCGATCCCACCGTCGCCCCGGAGGACCCGCTGGCCTGGCTGAGCACGTATGCCGTCGTGACCACGGCAGCGGAACCCGCCCTGAGTCACATCCACGACCGCCAACCGCTGGTCCTGGAGGCTTCGCACTGGCAGCGTTGGCTCGATCCGGACGCGGGGATCCCCGACGTGATCGACCTCGTGCAGCCGCGCACCGAGGACAGCGGCCGGTTCGAGGCCCTGCCCGTTCTTGCTCCGGGAGCGCCGTGGTGAGCAGCGAACTGCGCATCGACACCCCGGTCGGGCCGGCGGGTGTCACCGTCGTCGGCGCGGGGGAGCGCGGCACCCTCGTCCTCGGCCACGGCGCCGGGGGGCTGCGCTGGACCGCGGATGTCACCGCGGCGGCGGCTGCGGCGGTGACGGCGGGATGGACAGCGGTGCTCCTTGACCAGCCGTGGCGACTGGCCGGTCGCTCGGTCGCCAGCCCGCCGAAGACTCTCGACGTTGCCTGGTGTGCCGCGCTCGCCGACGCTGTCCTGGCCGAGTTGCCCCGTCCGCTCGTCGTGGGGGGCCGTTCCGCGGGTGCTCGGGTGGCCTGCCGCACGGCCCAGCACACGGGCGCCGCCGCGGTCATCGCCGTGAGCTTCCCGCTGCATCCGCCGGGCGAACCCGGGCAGAGTAGGAGCGCCGAACTCGCCGAACCCGTGGCCCACGGCATACCCGTGGACGTCATCCAAGGTGACAAGGACCCGTTCGGGACCCCCGCAGAAGTGGCCGCCGCGGTGCCCGGCCTGCGCCGTCTGGTGACCGTCCGCGGTGCCCACCCGCTCGAGCGGGAGGCTGCCGCCGTCGCGTCCGCGACCGTGGCCGCGCTCAAGGCCCTGCCTGGTTAGCGGATCAGAGCGCGCCTCCGGCAGCCTCCGGTGCCGAGACATCGCGGGTGGTCTCGGCTGCCGTCTCCCGGGTGAGGTGGTCCTCGATCTGGAACCAGTCGCTCCCGGCACGTTCGGCGATCGTGTGCAGCGAAGACATGGAGGAGACCTCCTCGACCTGCTCCTTGAGGAACCACAGCATGAACTGCTCGGAGAGCACGTCACCATCCGCCCGGGCCGCGTGGAAGAGAGCTTCACACTGCTCGGTGACCCGCTGCTCTTGCTCCCAGGCCAAGGCGATGGGTTCGACCGGGGTGGAGAACCCGTTGCGAACCTCACCCACCCCAGGGATGAGCACCTCCCAATCGCGGTCGAGCATGTATCGCACCATCATCATCGCGTGGTTGCGCTCCTCGACGGCCTGCGCGTAGAACCGGCTCGCGAGCCGCGGCAGGTCAGCTCCGTCGCACCACACGGCGATGGCGACGTACTGCTGGCTGGCGGTGAACTCGTTGCGCACCTGAGCGCGCAGCAGGTCCGCGAAACTGCGGGTATCGGTCGTCATACGGTGCAATCTACCGAGCCAGTGGGCCAGGTCCGCGGGAATGTCCGCGGGGCAGTCGACGTTGAAGCCCGGTAGACCGGCCCCCAGATCGCAAGGATGGTGCTTCGACGTGTTCGTCCTCGAGGCCACCCGCACCCCGGCCGGGGGACTAGGGTGGCAGGCAATGACCAGCACCAAGAGCCCCGCAGAGCTCCAAGCCCGCTTCGAGCGAGACGCGCTTCCTCTCCTCGACCAGTTGTATGCCGCCGCCATGCGGATGACCCGCAACCCGGCCGACGCCGAGGACGTTGTTCAGGAGACCTATGCCAAGGCGTTCGCCGCTTTCCACCAGTTCCAGGAGGGCACCAACCTCAAGGCGTGGATGTATCGGATTCTCACGAACACCTACATCAACACCTACCGCAAGAAGCAGCGGGAACCGCAGCAGTCGGACTCATCCGACATCGAGGACTACCAGCTGGTCCGGGCGGAGTCGCACACCTCGTCGGGGCTGAAGTCCGCCGAGGTCGCCGCCCTGGAGCGGCTCCCCGACAGTGAAGTCAAGCAGGCCCTGCAGCAACTCCCGGAGGACTTCCGGCTCGCGGTGTACTTGGCCGACGTCGAAGGGTTCCCCTACAAGGAGATCGCCGAGATCATGGGCACGCCCATCGGCACGGTCATGTCCCGGCTGCATCGCGGCCGGCGCCAGCTCCGCGCGCTGCTCACGGACTACGCCCGCGAGCGCGGCCTGGTGAGCACCAGCGCCGAGGACTCCGACGAACGTGGCGGAGGTGCCAAGTGAACCACCCGCATGCCCACCACCAGGGGCACACCGACTGTTCCGAGGTGCTGCACCGCATCTACGAGTACCTCGATGGTGAGCTTGAGGCCGCGGACGTCGCCCGGATCGCGACTCATCTGGCCGAGTGCCAGCCATGCCTGGCCCAGCACGACCTCGACTCTGCGGTCCGCGAGGTCGTCCGCCGAGCGTGCGTGGAACCGCCGGCGCCGGTGGCACTCCGGCTGTCGATCATGACCCAGATCACGACCTTCCGGGTCGAGCGCGACCTCTGACCACGGGGGGCCCCGTGACAGCGAGGGAGGGGGTATGCCGTGTGGCACACCCCCTCCTCGATGTGAGCGTGCGCTCAGGCGTTGGGCTTACGGCCGTGGTTGGCCTTGTTGCCCTTCCGCGAGCGACGCTTGCGGGCGCGCTTGCTCATGGCGTCTCCTGACGTCTGGGAAGAGGGTTACCCGATGGTATCGAGATCGGGTGCCGGGTTGATTGTCTCATACGTACCACCCGTGGAACACTGAGGTACCCGCCCCGGTAACCTCTGCCACTCTCGGGGCCGTCGAAAGGAAACTGCCATGAAGACGCGCTCATTCCTCGCCGCTGCGGCTGCTGTCGCGCTGTCGGTGATCGTCCCCGCCTCTGCGTGGGCCGGGCAAACCGTCCACCAGCTGAACATCATCTGGTGGGGCGGTCGATAACCCGCAACCGCGTTGGGCGGTGATGAGTCGAGGATGAGTTCCGCACCTCACGGGAGCGGCATCGGTCGCCTCATCACCGCCCTCACGCTTTTCTGGCTGCTCGCCCTCGGCGTGTCCTGGCGCATTTGGGGGGTCGAGCACTGGCAGGTCGTCGGCACGCTCGCCGCGATGGCCGCCCTCGGCTGGTGGCTCGGGACTCGTGACGTCGAAACCCGGGTCTACCTCTCCTTCTCAAGCATCATCCTGCTGGCCGCCACCACCATGGTGGGTCCGGTCGGTGCGGCCATCGTCGGCCTGATCATCGCGACCCTGCAACCGGAGCGGGTGCCGTTCTCGGCCAGGGTCTTCAACGCCGCGGTGACCTCGACCATCGGGATCATTGGCGGCACGACCTTCCTTCTCACCGGCGGTGCGGCCGACCTTTCGACCCTGAGGGGGGCCGGCCCCATCGCGATGGGCCTCTTCGTCCCCATGCTCCTGGGCAATGTCGCCATGGCGCTGACCAACGTCGTCCTCGTCGCCCTCGTCATGCGGGCTGCTCAGCGGGTGCCGTTCGGGATGAACGTCGTCCGGCTGCTCGCCACGACCGCCCCGGCCTACGCCGGCTACGCGATGATCGCCTTCCTGCTCGTCGTGCTGTGGCGACCCGCCGCTTTCGGACCGCTCAGCGTGCTGCTCATCCTGGCGCCCATCATCGGCGCCCGATGGGCCTACCTGCAGTATGACGAGGGTCGCAAGGCGCAGCGGAGGGCACTGAACGCGCTCGTCTCGGCGATCGAGATCAAGGCCCCCCACCTGGCCGGGCACAGCCAACGGGTGGCCGAACTGTCCGCGCACATGGCCGAGGCGCTCGGGATGCGGCCCCACGAGGTGGCCGATGTACGCACCGCGGCGATGCTCCATGACGTGGGGCTCGTGACGCTGCCGACCCCTCTGGTGCGTAAGACCGCCGAGGCTGCCGAGTTCAGCCCCGAGGAGCTGCGTCTCTTCGAGTCCTACCCTGGCCGCTCGCTCGAGCTTGTCGGGGGACTGCACTTCCTCTCTGGGGCCCTCGAGGGTATCGCCCGGCATCGGGACGCGCTCCATGCCGGGGCCGAGATCCGCGGTTCGCGGGGTGGCACGCTGATGGCGCACATTGTCGGGGTCGCCGACGAGTTCGACCTTTCCACCCAGGTGGGCGCGCTCGGGGCGCCCCGGCTGCCGCCGGAGCCGGTGATCGCCAGGCTGCGATCGGGCGGGGATGCCGAGCGGCAGAAGGTGGTCGATGCCCTGGTGGGAGCCTTGGAGCGCCTCGACACGGAGGAAGTGACCTCGTGAGCAGCTCGGAAGCCTATCCCTCCCGGATGCCGTGGACCACCATGGTCGCTGGGTTGGCCGTCCTCATCGTCGTCGCGTCGGTGGGACGTCTGCTCGCCCGGCCCGAGGAGCTCGTCCACGGCCATGGGCCGACGCTGCTTGCCTTCGCGGTCGCGATCATTGCCGGGGAGACGTTGCGCGCCACCCTGCCCGGCGGCCGGATTTCCGCGCCGATCTCGATGGCGGCCACCCTCGGTATGGCGTTCGCCTGGGAGGTTGACGGGCAGCCGGACTTTGATGCCATCCCCGCTCTTCAGGTGCTCACCGTGGCCATTGCCATGCTCCTCGGGGCCATGGTGCGGCGCGCGATCGGTCTGGATGTCTCGCCCCGGTCGATGGGGGCCCGCTTCGTGAGTCTCTCGTTCGCGGTCTGGATCGCCTACCAGTTGCTCCCCCTCGGCGCGGTCTCGCCCGGGGGATCGGGAGTGGCATCCCGCGTCCCGATGCTGCTCTCCGTGCTGACGATGATTGCCGTCGGCACCATGGCGGCGCTCGTCACCATGGTGCTCAACGCCGCCCTGCGAGCCGAGCAGTTCCGGACCAAGGTGACGACCGCCATCCGGGATGAGTCCTGGGGGGGGCTTCCGCTGGTCATGGCCATCGTCGCGAGTGGCCCTTTCACGGCACTTCTCACTCCCGTGCTCGGACTTGCCACCATCCCGTTCACACTCTTTCCGGTCATCCTCACCCTCATCGCGGTGCGGCGTGTGGCCGCGAATCGGGTGACGTACCGCGAGATCATCTCCACGCTCTCCCGGATGACGGAGCGTGGCGGTTACACCTCGGTCGACCATGCCGAGCGGGTCGCGGGGCTCGCTGTGCGGGTAGGGCGGTTCCTCGGGCTCCCCGAGCGCAGCATCACCGACCTGGAGTATGCCGCCCTGCTGCACGACATAGGACAAATCGCTCTTCGCGAGCCGATCCCGGGTGGGGCAACCCTGCGTGCGGCCCCGGCCGACCAGCGGCATATCGCCCGTGACGGGGCGCTGATCGTGCGTAATACGGCGGTCCTGGGCAGAGTTGCCGAGCTCATCGAGGGACAGAACGCCCTCTACCGCGACGTCCGCGAGGGCAAGGCCGAAGTCCCTATCGAGTGCCGAATCCTCAAAGTGGTCAACGCGTTCGATGATCTCACCGGTGGCCAGCAGACCCGGGTCTCGACCGAGGAAGCGCTCGAGCGGATCAATCTCGGGCTGGGATACGAGTACGACCCCGACGTCGTCGATGCCCTGGCCGTGGTCATGGGTGCCGGACGGGGCCCGGCCCCGGTGCTCGTCCCACGGCCGCCGAACGTATGATCACGGGGTCCCGTCAGCTCGCCCGAGGAGTGCTCCGGTGGATCTCCTGAGTCCCGTTGTCTTCAACGACGAGTGGGGCAGCCACATCGCGATCGCCAGCCTGCAAGGCCGGCCGATCCCGAGCGTGCTGCCCGAGTCCGAGTTGTGGATGGGCGCTCATGAGAGTGGTCCGAGCGAACTCACCCGGGACGGGGTCACCGGGACACTCGCCGAGGTCATCGCGGCCGACCCGAGGTCTGAGTTGGGGGCCCGGGGGGCGGCCCGCTTCGGCGACCGGCTGCCCTTCCTGCTCAAGATCCTGGCGCCCGGGCGGGCCATTTCTATTCAGGTCCACCCGAGCGCGGAGCAGGTCCGCCAACTCCGCGAACTCGACCCGGAGACCGAGGTCTATGTCGACGACTGGGCCAAGCCGGAGCTCTTGCTCGCGGTATCACCCTTCGAGGTCTTCATCGGGATGCGCCCCGTCGACGAGGTCGCCGAACTCATCGAGGTCCTCGGAGTGGAGCATCTGCGCGACCTGCTCACGGCCTCCCGTCATGCCGCGGACCCGCTGCACGCGCTCCTCACGGCGATCCTCACGGTGCCGTCCACGGAACAGCGCGAACTGGTCCGCTCGGTGGTCGCGGCGTGTGTCGAGGACGAGGGTAGCGATCACCCGAGTGTTCAGGCGTGCTCGGCCATCGCCGCGATCGCCGAGGATCACCCGGACGACATCGGCCTCGTGGTCCTGCTCCTGATGAACCACCGGATCCTTCGGCCGGGGGACTACGTCGACGTCCCGGCCGGAGTGCTGCACAGTTACGTGCGCGGCGTCGGGGTGGAGGTGCTCGCCAACTCCGACAACGTCGTTCGGGCTGGCCTCACCCACAAGGAGGTCAACGTTGCCGAGCTGCTGCGGATCGTCGACACGGCAGCGGACGGCCGCGTGGGCCGGGCGCAGGTGGGCTCGGACGGTACCGAGTACTTCGTGAGCAGTTCGGACCGCTTCCAGCTCTACCGCCTGCGGCCCACCGTGCGCCGAGCCCTGCCCGGGGATGAGAACGGCCCCCGGATCGCCTTCTGTCTGCGGGGGTCGGTAACCCTCACCGGCGCGAGCGGTGAGCTGCGGCTGGGACCCACCGGTTCGGCATACCTGCGCGCCGGGGAGGGGAGCGTGCATGCCGAAGGGGCCGGCGAACTCTACGTCGTAGCAGTCACCGGCCCCCTCTGATCGGGCCGGTCAGGCCTTCTTGGTCTCCCAGAAGATCTCCGCGATTTGGTCGATCTTGGCGAGCAGCTCGTCGGCCTTGTCGACGTCGAACTCACCCTTGGTGCCCGCGGCTCCGGCGAGCTTGGTGGCCTCGTTGAAGAGGGTGTGCAGGTTCGGGTACTTCTCGAAGTGCGGTGCCTTGAAGTAGTCGGTCCACAGCACCCACAGATGCTCCTTGACCAGGTGCGAGCGGGCTTCCTTGATGATCGCGGCCCGGACCCGGAAGTCGGGGTCGTTGTTGTCGGCGACCTTGGTGCAGATGGCCTTGACCGACTCGGCCTCGATGCGGGCCTGGGCGGGGTCGTAGACGCCGCACGGCAGGTCGCAGTGCGCACTCACGTCGGTGATGCGGAAAAGGGACAGCATGGCGTGCTCCTAGCTCGGGGATCCGGTCTCACTCAACCTACCCCAGCGCGGAGAGACCCGGCAGAGCACGACCGCGAGCACGTCCGCCGAGGTCAGCGGCCCGGTGTCGTATGCCGTGACGCCCTCGGCGGCGTTGTCGCTCTCGAACCACCACCGAGCCGGGTCGTGCGGGTCCGGGCCGGTGATCCGCTTGACCGAGAGCGGGCGGGGGACCCCGGCTGCGTTGTCGGGTAAGCGGACGACCGCGGCAACCCCGGGGCGGGGTCTCCGGCCGCGAGCCACGAGAAGAACCTCGCCGTCCCGATAGGTCGGCAGCATGGAGCGGCCCCGGACGCGGACGAGGGCGAGCCGGACGACGGCTCGCCCTCCTCCGGGGTGGGCAGAGTTCAGGGCTACTCCGCCGGGACGTCGGAGAGGTCGACGGTCGTCGGGGGACGTCCGTGGGCGGCCTCCTCCTGGCGCATCCGGGAGAGGAATGCCCGGGTGCGGTTGTGCTGGGGGTTGCCGATGACCTCGCTCGGCGGACCCTCCTCGACGACGACCCCGCCGTCCATGAAGACCACCCGATCGGCGACCTCGCGCGCAAAGCCCATCTCGTGGGTGACCACGATCATGGTCATCCCCTTGGCGGCCAGGTCACGCATGACCTTGAGCACCTCGCCGACGAGCTCGGGGTCCAGGGCGCTGGTCGGCTCATCGAAAAGCATGAGCTTGGGGTCCATGGCCAAGGCCCGAGCGATGGCGACGCGCTGCTGCTGGCCTCCGGAGAGCTGCGCGGGGTAGGCCGCGGGCTTGTCGCCGAGACCAACCTGCTCGAGGAGCTCGATGGCACGCTGTTCGGCCTCGGCCTTGGAGGTCTTCTTGACCTGGACCGGGCCCTCCATGACGTTCTCGAGCGCGGTCTTGTGCGGGAAGAGGTTGAAGCGCTGGAAGCACATGCCGATCCCACGTCGCTGGGACGCGATCTTTTTGTCGTGCAACCGGTGTAGCACTCCGCCCTTGTCCTCGTAGCCCATGAGGTCGCCGTCGACCCAGATCCGGCCACCATCGATGGTCTCGAGTTGGTTGATGCACCGCAGGAACGTGGTCTTTCCGGAACCGGACGGACCGAGGAGCACGACGACCTCGCCCGTGCGGACCTCCATGTCGATCCCCTTGAGGACCTGGTTGCCGTGGAAGGACTTCGTGACATTGATCGCCCGGACGAGGACGGGGGCGTCCATGGGGCGGGCCATCAGTGGTCAGCTCCGATCTTGGTGATCTTCTGCTTGGTCTTCTTCGGCATGGGACCGAAGCCGCGACCGAAGTACTTCTCCAAATAGGACTGTCCCACCATGAGCACCGAGCACACGATGAGATACCACGCGCAGGCAGCCACATACGCCGGCATGATCTTCAAGGTTCGGGTGCCGATCGCCTGGGTTTGGAAGAAGAGTTCCGTCGTGATCGACATCGCGAGCAGAAGCGAGGTGTCCTTGACCATGGCGATGGTCTCGTTGCCGGTGGGAGGCACGATGACGCGCATCGCCTGCGGAAGGATGATTCGGCGCATGGTCTGTCCGGGTGACATGCCGAGTGCCTGAGCAGCCTCACTCTGACCCTTGTCGACGGACAGAATGCCTGCCCGGGCGATCTCGGCCATGTATGCGGCCTCGGAGAGCCCCAGGCCAAGGATGCCGAACATCAGGCCCCGGGAGAGGGCGTTGACGTCCAACTGGGCGAAGGTCAGGCCAAGAGACTGCGCAAACGGTACGCCCAGGTCGACGACGGGGTAGAGGTAGCCCAACGAGCCCATGGTCGCGAGCAGGACGTATCGCGGCATGGACCGGAAGAACCAGGTGTACGCGAAGGCGACGTAGCGGAGGACCGGGTTGTCCGACAGGCGCATGACCGCCACGAGAACGCCGAGCCCGACGCCGATGATCATGGCGCCAACGGTGCCGATGATGGTGCCCTTGAGGAGGCCCTCCAGGACGGGCTTCTGCTGCATCACCTCGGCGGCGAAAGACCAATTCCACCGCGGGTTCGTCATGGCCGAGTTCACCATCATCCCGACGACGACGGCGATGACAGCGATGGCGACCCAGCGACCCGGGTGACGGACCGGCCGGGCGTCGATGGCGCCCGGCCGGTCAGCGTCGTTGCTTATCGAGCTCACGAGCCCGAACTCACTTGACCGGGTTTACCGCGAAGTCGGAAATGGCGCCCGAGGCGACGCCCCACTTCTCCAGGATCTTCTTGTACTCGCCACTGGCGTCCAGGCCCTTGAGTGCAGCAGCCAGTGCGGTGGCGAAGGCCTCCTGGTCCTTGGGCAGGACCCATCCGTACGGGGCGGCGTCGTAGATGTCGCCGAGAGCCTCGAGTTGTCCGTCCGTCTGCTTGACGGCGTACAGGCCGACCGGGGAGTCGGCCAGCATGGCGGCGGTGCGGCCGGACACGAGGTTCGCGGTGACCTTGCCTTGGTCGGCGTCGATGACGATGTCGATCGCCTGCTTGCCCGCGTCGGTGCACTTCTTGCTGCGCGCCTTGAGGTCGTCGACCTGAACGGTGTCCTTCTGGACGCCGATAGACATGCCGCACGCGTTGTCGGGGTCGACCTGCTTGGGGTTGCCCTTGGCGACGGCCCACTGCGTGCCGGCGTTGAAGTAGCTGACCATCTTGGCCTGGCCCTGACGCTCCGTGTTAATGGTGAACGAGGAGATGCCGATGTCGAACTTGCCGGAGTTGGTGCCGAGGATGATCTCGCCGAAGTTGGCGGGAACCCACTCGACGGTCACGCCGGCCTTGGCGGCGATGGCGTTGAAGAGGTCGACGTCCATGCCCACCACGGTCTTGCCGTCCGCGTCGAGGAACTCATTGGGGGCGTATGTGGCGTCGGTGCCGACGACGATCTTCTTCGCCGTCTTGATCTTCTCCGGCAGTGCGGCGACCAAAGCGGCATCCACACCCCCGGTGGAGGCTGAGGTGCTCGTCGACGCGCTGGGAGTCAGCGACGAGGATCCACAGGCGGTGAGAACGAGGGACGTGGAGGCCACGGCCACCAAGGCCAGGGCTCGGGTACGGAACATCGATGGTCCTTTCACGGGTCGTCGCAGGCAGGTGAGTGCCCCGGCTGCGGGTGACGGTATGCATCCTGCCACCACCGGCGGCGAGAATCGTCACACTCCGGTAACTCATTGCCGGCCCGGCGGTGTGGGAAGATGGCGCGAATCGCGGACACCCCCGCCCGCGGAGCCGGCGCGCACCCACCCTCACGTGCCTCGCGCTCCCCCGCCGAACCACCCGCTAGTGCGGGCCTGGCGTCGGCGTCGCCCGTGTTCGCCATAACACCGTGTGTCAGTGAAGGAGCCCTTTCATGTCCGCCGCCGCCGAGCAGCCGCTCTTCGACCCCGAGAGCCCGGTGTTCCGCGCTCACGAGGGCGGCAAGCTCGCCGTCCACGCGACGAAGGAACTTCGCGACCGGGCCGACCTCTCCCTGCTCTACACCCCTGGCGTGGCCGAGGTGTGCCTCGCGGTCGCGGCCGACCCGGCACTCGCAGCCCGCTACACCGCGCGCGGCAACACCATCGCCGTCATCTCCGACGGCACTGCGGTCCTCGGGCTCGGAGACATCGGACCCCTCGGCGCGCTCCCGGTCATGGAGGGCAAGGCGATCCTCTTCAAGCACTTCGGCGGCCTCGACGCGGTCCCCGTCGTCATGGAGAGCGGTTCGGTCGAAGAACTCGTCGAGGCCATCGCCCGGATCGCGCCGACATACGGGGGCATCAACCTCGAGGACATTTCGGCCCCACGATGCTTCGACATCGAGGAGCAGCTCAAGGAGCGCCTCGACATCCCGGTCTTCCACGACGACCAACACGGCACCGCCATCGTCGTGCTCGCCGGCCTCATCAACGCCTGCCGGGTCACCGGTGCCTCCATGCCGGACCTGAGGATCGTGGTCGGCGGCGCCGGCGCGGCCGGGGTTGCCGTGACCAAACTCCTGCAGCGGGCCGGGGTGCGCGACGTCGTGGTCTGTGACTCCCGGGGCATCATCGCCCCGAGCCGAGCCGACCTCTCCGGCCACAAGCATCGGCTCGCCGCATCGACCAACCCGCGTGGGCTCACCGGGTCGATGGGGGATGCCCTCACCGGTGCAGACGTCTACGTCGGGGTGTCTGGCGGCACCGTCCCCGAGACCGACGTCGCCCGGATGGCCCCCGGGTGCTTCATCTTCGCGCTGGCCAACCCGACCCCGGAGATCCACCCCGAGGTGGCCCATCGCTATGCCGCAATCGTGGCCACCGGGCGCTCGGATTTCCCGAACCAGATCAACAACGTCCTGGCCTTCCCGGGGATCTTCCGCGGCGCTTTGGACTCGGGTGCGGCGCAGATCACCGAGGCGATGAAGCTTGCCGCCGCCCAGGCGATCGCTGACCTCGTCGCGGAGCCGACCGCGCAGGAGATCGTCCCCTCCGTCTTCCAGAGCGGAGTCGCCGAGGCCGTGGCCTCCGCCGTAGCGTTACTCGCATGACCGCCGCCGCAGACCGTCCGCCCGTGCGGATCCTCACCGTCTGCACCGGCAACATCTGTCGCTCGCCGTATGCCGCGCTGAGCCTGCAGCATCGGCTCGACCAGACCCGCCCAGGGGCCTTCGTGGTCTCCAGCGCGGGCACCCATGCCCTCGTCGGCCAGCCGGTCGACCCGGGTTCGGTGGCGCTCCTGGCCGAACACGGGGTCTCGGCCGGGGGCTTTCGGGCCGCAATGCTCACGGAGATCACGGTCTCGGCCCACGACATCGTCCTGGTCATGACGAGCCAGCATCGAGCCCATGTCATCGAGGAGGCCCCATCCGCCTTCCGGCGGGTCTTCACGATCAAGGAGTTCGCTCACCGCCTCGACGTCCTCTCCTCGAGTCGATCCTGGCCGGTCCTGCTCGCCACCGCAGGCGCCGAGCCTGGGGTCCGGGGCCGCTGGCGGGCGCTTCCGCGCATCCTCGCGGTCGAGGGTGCCTCGATCCGGCGACGGGAACGTGACCAGTCGGTCATCGACCCCTACAAACGGTCCGAGCGCACGTTCCGCAAGATGGCCGCCGAGCTCGACGCCGCGATCGACCACATCGTCGGCTGGGAGTCCCGGTTCGCGGAATGACCGGCGCAACCGGCAGGGTCTCCCTCGGGTAGCGGCAGGGCCGATCGCTGCGCGCGGCGTGACTATGCTGGCTCACGTGAAGGTCCTCGTCACCGGCGGCGCCGGGTTCATCGGTGCCAACTTCGTGCTCCGTGCCCGTGAGGTGCGTCCGAGTTGGTCGCTCACGGTGCTCGATGCGATGACCTACGCCGCCAACGTCAGTTCGCTCGACCCGGTGGCCGGATCGGTGGAGATCGTCAAGGGGTCGGTCGCGGACGCGGCCCTCGTCGACGAGCTCGTCGCAGCCCATGACATCGTCGTGCACTTCGCCGCGGACTCGCACAACGACAACTCTCTGGAAGACCCGTGGCCGTTCGTCGAGACCAACGTCGTCGGCACCTACGAGGTCATCCAGGCCGTTCGCCGGCATGGTCGCCGACTGCACCACATCTCCACCGACGAGGTCTACGGTGACCTAGCCCTGGACGACCCGGCGCGGTTCACCGAACGGACACCGGTCAACCCGTCCTCCCCATACTCGGCGACCAAGGCCAGCGCCGACCTCCTCGTGCGGGCTTGGGTGCGTTCCTTCGGGTTGCAGGCGACGATCTCGAACTGCTCCAACAACTACGGCCCGAGGCAGCACCCGGAGAAGTTCATCCCGCGGCAAATCACCTCGATCCTCGACGGGGTTCGCCCGCGGCTCTACGGCGACGGTCTCAATGTGCGCGACTGGATCCATGTCGACGACCACAACGACGCCGTCATCGCCATCCTCGAGGAGGGCCGGCTCGGGGAGACCTATCTCATTGGGGCCGACGGGGAGGCGAACAACCGTGCCGTCATCGGAATGCTCCTCGAGCTCATGGGCAAGCCGGCGGACTTCTTCGAACACGTCCCCGACCGGCCCGGGCATGATCGCCGCTACGCCATCGATGCGACCAAGGTGCGCGCCGAGACCTCGTGGCGCCCCCGCCACGCCGACCTGCGCTCCGGCCTGCAGGACACCATCGCCTGGTACGTCGAGAACGAGTCCTGGTGGCGCACCGCCAAGGTCGTGGCGGAGACCCGCTATGCCGCCATCGGTCGCTGATGGCTGAGCCGACATTGCGCTGGTTCGTGACCGGCGCCGAGGGGATGCTCGGCACCGATCTCGTGGAGGCCCTGCGTTCCCGCGGTGAGCAGGTCACCGCTGCCGGTCGGGACCTGCTCGACATCACCGATGCGGCCGCGTGCGCCGAGGCGGTTGCCGGGCACGACGTCGTCGTGGGCTGCGCGGCCTACACCGCGGTCGACCCTGCCGAGAGCGCGGAGGAACGGGCCCTGGCCGTCAACGGGGCCGGTGCGGGCAACCTCGCTCGCGCCGCCGCGGCCACCGGGGCACGCCTGGTGCACATCTCGACGGACTACGTTTTCGACGGACAGGCCACCGAGCCGTATGCCGTGAGTGCACCGGTCGCGCCGCTCCAGGCCTATGGGCGGACCAAGTTGGCCGGGGAGCAGGCTGTGGCGCGGGAATGCCCGCAGTCCTGGGTGGTCCGCACGGCCTGGCTTTATGGTGCCCACGGGGACTCCTTCCCCTCGACTATTGCCCGGCTCGGCCGGGAGCGGGGTCAGGTCAGCGTGGTCACCGATGAGGTGGGCCAGCCGACCTGGACTGTCGACCTGGCGGACGCAATCCTCCAGCTCGTGACGGCCCGGGCCCCCTTTGGCCTCTGGCACGCGACCGGCGGTGGTCAATGTTCCCGGTTCGAGTTCGCTCGGGCCGTCTTCGAGGAGATCGGTCTCGACCCGAACCTGGTGCTGCCGACGTCCTCGGCGGCCTTTGCGCGTCCGGCCCGGCGCCCGGCATACAGCGTGCTCTCGCACGCGCGGTGGGCCGAGTGCGGGTTGTCCGCACCACGGCACTGGCGGGCCGCGCTCGCGGAGGCCGCGCCGAGCGTCCTGCGCTAGTCCGTCGGCGTGCCGGGCGCCGTAGGCTCGGTTCATGCTTGCCGTTTCGTGTGTCCGTCAAAGCGCTGCCGACCCGCTCTCCGGCCTCGAGGTCGGCGAGCGCCCCGAACCGACCCTCCGTCCCGGCTGGACGGCGGTGCGGCTCAAGGCGGCCGCCCTCAACCACCATGACCTCTGGTCGCTTCGAGGTGTCGGACTACCCGCCGAACGGCTGCCCATGATCCTCGGCTGCGACGGCGCCGGGGTCGACGAATCCGGCCGGGAGGTGCTCGTCCATGCCGTGGTCACCTCGCCGGATTGGTCCGGTGAGGAGACCCTGGACCCGCGGCGCAGCCTGCTCTCCGAGGTCTATGACGGCACTCTCGCCGAGGTCGTCGCGGTGCCCCGGCGTAACCTCGTCCCGAAACCGGCGTCGTTGTCTTGGGAGCAAGCAGCCTGCCTACCGACCGCCTGGCTCACGGCATACCGGATGCTCTTCACCAACGCCGGGGTGAGCCCGGGCGCGACGGTCTTGGTCCAGGGAGCCGGCGGTGGGGTGGCCACCGCGCTCGTGCAGCTCGGCAGCGCGGCCGGGCTACGGATGTGGGTGACGAGCCGGGATGCCGCCAAGGGTGCGGCGGCCCTCGCGCTCGGAGCCGAGGCCGCGTTCGGGTCCGGGGAGCGGCTCCCGGAGCGGGTGGATGCGGTCATGGAGACCGTCGGCGCGGCGACCTGGTCGCACTCGGTCAATGCCTTGCGGCCCGGCGGGACGATCGTCATCAGCGGAGCCACCTCCGGCGATGCCCCGGCGAAGGCGGAACTGACGAAGATCTTCTTCAAGCAGCTCAGGGTCGTTGGGTCGACCATGGGCAGCAGGGAGGAGCTCGAGCGGCTCGCGGCCTTCGTCGTCGGTGCGCGGATCGAGCCGGTCATCGACTCGGTTCGTCCGTTGGTTCAGGCCCGGGAGGGCTTCGCAGCGATGGCGCAGGGCCACGTCGGCGGGAAGATCGTCTTCACTCTCTAGGGGTCAGCTCACCCCGAGCCACTCCGGCCAGCCGTTGTGCAGGACGAGCCAGGCGATCAGTCCGTAGCCGGCCTGCCCCGGGTGGTGGCCATCGCCCGCGGCCAGATCGCTCTGCCACTGGTCATGTCCGAGCAGCGGGGTGAAGCAGTCCACGAACGGCACCCCGCGTCGGGAGCAGACGTCGGACTGGGCCTGGAGGAGGACCTCGAGTTTCTCGTTGACCTCGGCGGAGCCGCTCGGCGGCGGGCTCACCACGAAGGGCCGGACCCCGGCGGAGGTCGCGTCGTCGAGGAGGTTGGCCAACCCCAGCCGGTGCCGCGCCAGGCTCACCCCGGCCGCGATGTCGTTGCCGCCCACCGAAACCACGAGGCGGCGCTCGGCCCGGCCCCGCCAGCGCAGCGGAACCTCGGTGTGCCAGCGGGTGAGGACGTCCGCGGTGGTGTCCCCCCGGATGGCGAGGTTGTAGGCGGTGAGATCGAGATCGGGGTGCTGGCTGCGCCCGATCACCCGGGTGACCCAGCCCTGGCCCTTGGGGTCTCCGTACCCGGCCACCAGCGAGGCTCCGAGGAAGACGATCCCGACATCGCGGCGGCCCGCGGGCGCGGAGCCAGCGCTTGCGGGAGCGGGGATCGGCGGGGTGCTCGGGAGGAACTCGATGGGTCGGTCCTCACTCATGCAAGCCCACCTTCGTCGTCGCCGACGCCTTCGTCGCCGAACTCGTCGTCATCGGTGCGTGCCAACCAGGTCGCGAGCCGGTCGATGGGGGTCTCGTGCTCGGGGTGAAGGTCGACGAAGGTCCGCAACTGCTCGGCGACCCAACCTAGGGTCACTTCCTCGTCGCCTCGCCGGTCCTCGAGTTCCTCGATCCCGCGGTCGGTGAAATACATCGTGTATGCCGTCCTCGTATGCCGTTGGGATCCCGGCCCGGTCAGCGGGCGAAGGCTCGTGCGAGCAGATCGGCCTGCTCAACGGCGTGCTTCTTGGAAGACCCGGTCGAGGGTGAGGCCGAGGCCGGTCGGCAGACCACTCGCAGGGGCCGGTGTTCGCCGTGTGCCGCGAGCGCGTCGGGCAGGTTGAGGGCGAGGAACGGCCAGGCTCCTTGGTTCTGCGGCTCGTCCTGGACCACGACGATCTCCGCTCCGGGGTAGTGCGCGAGCTCGGCGGCGAGATCGGCCCCGGGGATCGGGTGGTACTGCTCCAGGCGCAGCAACGCGGTCTGGGTGTCGGCGATCCGCGTGCGCTCGGCCTCGAGGTCGTGGACGACCTTGCCGGCCGCGATGAGCACCCGGGTCACCCCGTGGCGCGGAGCCTCGGCGTGGTCCGGCAGGACCGGGCGGAATCCGCCAGTGGTGAAGTCCGCCGGCATACTGCTGGCCGCCTTGAGGCGCAGCATCGACTTGGGGGTGAAGACGATGAGCGGCCGGCGCGGGCGGGCGTACGCCTGGCGGCGCAGGAGGTGGAAGTAGGACGCCGGCGTCGAGGGGTAGCTGACCGTCATGTTGTCCTCGGCGCACAGGGTGAGGAAACGCTCGATCCGGGCGGAGGAGTGGTCCGGTCCCTGGCCCTCGTAGCCGTGCGGGAGGAGGAGCACGACGGAGGACCGCTGACCCCATTTCTGCTCTGAGCTGGAGATGAACTCGTCGACGATCGTCTGGGCCCCGTTGTGGAAGTCCCCGAACTGCGCCTCCCAGAGGACCAGGGCGTCCGGCCGCTCCACGGAGTAGCCGTACTCGAAGCCCATCGCGGCATACTCCGAGAGCAGGGAGTCGTAGACCCAGAACTTGCCCTGGCCTTCACCGAGGTAGAGCAGCGGGGTCCACTCGCCCGCGTTGTCCTTGTCGATGAGGACCGCGTGCCGCTGGACGAACGTGCCACGGCGGCTGTCCTGCCCGGCGAGCCGCACCGGAGTGCCGTCGATGAGCAGCGACCCGAGGGCCATGAGTTCCCCGGTGCCCCAGTCGATCCCGCCCTCGCGGATGGACTGGGCGCGCTTGTCGAGCATCTGCATGAGCTTGGGGTGCACGGTGAAGCCCTCGGGCACCGCGAGGAAGGCCGCCGCGAGCCGCTCGAGCACGTCCTGGGAGATGGCGGTCTCGGTGGCCGAATGGGTCGTTGCGTCGGCGTCGGTGGCCTGAGCGCTCGGCGGTTCGAGCCCGCCGTGCCCCTCGACGTCGGTGCCGGCGGCGTTTGCCTGATCGCGGGAGTGGTCGGGCTCCTTGAGGGCTTCCTTGGTCTCGATGAAGACCCGTTCGAGCTGCTGCTGGTAGTCCCGCAGGGCGCTTTGCGCATCCTCGACGGTGATGTCGCCGCGGCCGATGAGGGACTCGGTGTAGAGCTTTCGGACCGAGCGCTTGGCCTCGATGAGGTTGTACATGAGCGGCTGGGTCATCGACGGGTCGTCGCCCTCGTTGTGGCCCCGGCGGCGGTAGCACACCATGTCGATGACGACGTCCTTGTGGAAGGCCTGACGGAACTCGTAGGCGAGCTCGGCGACCCGGACGCAGGCCTCGGGGTCGTCCCCGTTGACGTGGAAGATCGGGGCTTGGATCATCCGCGCGACGTCGGTGGAGTAGGTCGAGGAGCGTGATGAACTCGGGGCGGTGGTGAAGCCGACCTGGTTGTTGATGACGACGTGGACCGTTCCCCCGGTGCGGTAGCCGCGCAACTGGGAGAGGTTGAGAGTCTCCGCGACGACGCCCTGCCCGGCGAACGCGGCGTCCCCGTGGAGCAGCACGGGAAGCACGGTGAAGGCCTCACCGGCCAGGTTGAGCCGGTCCTGCTTGGCCCGCACGATGCCCTCGAGGACCGGGTTGACCGCCTCGAGGTGCGAGGGGTTCGCGGCGAGGTAGACCTTCGTGGTGGAGCCGCCCTCGGCGTGGAAGGTGCCTTCGGTGCCGAGGTGGTACTTGACGTCACCGGAGCCCTGGACCGAGCGCGGGTCCTGCTTACCCTCGAACTCGCGGAAGATCTGCCCGTAACTCTTGCCGGCGATGTTGGCCAGTACGTTGAGGCGGCCCCGGTGCGGCATACCGATGCAGACCTCATGCATCCCGTCCTCGGCGGCCCGGGAGAGCACCCGGTCCAGCAGGGCGATCACGGACTCGCCGCCCTCCAGGGAGAACCGCTTCTGGCCGACGAACTTGGTCTGCAGGAAGGTCTCGAAGGCCTCGGCCGCGTTGAGCCGGCGCAGGATCCGCAACTGTTCCTCGCGGGTCGGCTTCTCGTGGGTGACCTCGATCTTGGACTGGATCCACTCGCGCTGGTCCGGGTCCTGGATGTGCATGTACTCCACGCCGATGGTGCGGCAGTAGGAGTCCCGCAGGATGCCGAGGATGCGGCGCAACTTCAGGAACGGCTCGCCACCGAACCCACCGGTGGCGAAGTGCCGGTCGAGGTCCCACAGGGTGAGGCCGTGGCGGGTGATGTCGAGGTCGGGGTGGCGGCGCTGCTTGTACTCCAGCGGGTCGGTGTCGGCCATGAGGTGGCCCCGCACCCGGTAGGCGTGGATGAGCTCTTGGACCCGGGCGACCTTGTTGATGTCGTCGTCGTGGGTCGCGGAGATGTCCTGAACCCAGCGGACCGGCTCGTAGGGGATCCGCAGGCTCGCGAAGATCTCGTCGTAGAAGCCGTTCTCGCCGAGCAGCAAGGCGTGCAGGATCCGCAGGAAGTCCCCGGACTGGGCGCCCTGGATGATCCGGTGGTCATAGGTGCTGGTCAGGGTGAGGATCTTGGAGACCGCGTTGCGGTGCAGGGTCTCATTGCTGGCGCCCTGCCATTCGGCGGGGTAGTCCATGGCGCCGACCCCGATGATCGCGCCCTGGCCCTGCATGAGCCGCGGCACCGAGTGGACCGTGCCGATCGTGCCCGGGTTGGTGAGTGAGATCGTCGTGCCCTGGAAGTCCTCGACGGTGAGGTTGCCGACCCGCGCCTTCTTGACGATCTCTTCGTATGCCGTCCAGAAGTGGGCGAAGTCCATCGTCTCCGCGGCCTTGATGCTGGGCACGACGAGCTGCCGGGAGCCGTCCGGCTTGGCGAGGTCGATAGCGAGTCCGAGGTTGACGTGGGCGTGCCGCAGCAGCACCGGCTTGCCGTTCTCGTCGTGGCCGAGGGCGTTGTTCATCTCGGGCATGCCACCGAGCGCCTTGACGATGGCGTAGCCGATGATGTGCGTGAAGCTCACCTTGCCGCCGCGGGCGCGGGCGAGGTGGTTGTTGATGACGATCCGGTTGTCGATGAGGAGCTTGGCGGGCACCGAGCGCACCGAGGTGGCCGTGGGGACCTCGAGCGAGGCTTCCATGTTCGTGATGATCCGGGCACCGACGCCCCGGATCGGGACCTGCTCGGCGTCCGCGAGCGGACCGCTGGCCTTGGGAGCGGCAGGTTCCCGCGGGAGCGGGGCGGCAGCGCGCTCGACCGGGCTGGGTTCCTTGGTCGCCGGGGCGGCGGGTGCGCTCGGGGGTGCTGGGGGTGGCGTGCTGTGGCCGACGGGCGGGGCGCTCGGGGCCGCGGGCGGGGCGCTGCTGGGCGCGCCCCCGTTGCTCCCCGACGCGGCGTTGCGGGCATCGGCGACCGCCTTGTCCCGCCCGTAGGTTCCCTCCCCGGGGACATAGTCCTTGAAGAAGGCCCACCAGGTCCGGTCCACGGAGTTGCGGTCCTTGAGGTAACTCTCGTAGAGCTCGTCGACGAGCCACTCGTTGGGGCCGAAAGCCGTCAGCGGGTCGCCGGAAGGGGACTGATCGGACACGACGGATGCGCCTCTTTCCTCGTCGTCAGCAGCGGGGGAGTCCTCTGGCCTCCACCATAGCCCGCGACGGGGCTACCGGACCCCCCGGGAAGCGTCGAACGGCGCTTCCCGGCGGTAGTCGGTTCGGGCCCTGCTCAGCTGATGTCGCGACGGGTGGTGAGGAAGGTCCCGACGAGAGCCAGCACGGCGGCATACGCGGCGAGGACGAGAGCGGCCTGCCACCAGTGGCTGAAGGACTGGGCCGCCATGGCCGGGTCGACGGCTTGACCCGCGGTGGGGTCCGAGGTGATGAGCATGTTGCTCGTGAGGTTGCCCGGGATCCACTTCATCGCGCTCCACCACTCCTTGATGGAGAAGATGATGTTGAGGGCGATCTGCGCCACGAACGCGACACCGACGGCGATGAGGACCGCGGCGATCTGGTTCCGGATGAGCATCCCGAAGCCGAAGCCGAACAACGTCCACACGACGAAAGCGATGATCCCAATGCCGAGGGACTTCCATACCTCTCCCTCCCCGAGGAGGGTGGGGACGTCCTTGACCAGGGTGAGGATGGGGACCGCTCCGGCCAGGCTCGCCGCGGCATGGACCACCGCATAGACGGTGCCAATGACGCCGACCGCCACCATTTTGGACAGCAGGACGGTCCAGCGGTTCGGGGTGCTGAGGAAGGTCGCCGAAATCGTCTTGTGCCGGTACTCACTGGTGATGAGCAGCACGCCGAGCGCGAGCGGGAAGAGCGTCGTCATGGACTGGATCAGGCCGGCGTTGTAGACCACTTGGGCAGTGCCGATGCTCATGACAGCGAACGGGTTCCCGGCCCCGTCCGGCCCGCCGCCCACGTCCTGCGTGCCCACGAGCGCCGCGAAGCCCATGGCGATGAGAGCCGCGAGGACGGCCATGCCGATCGCCAGGCCCCACCAGAGGCGGGTCGTGAATACCTTGCGGATCTCGGATCGGATCGCGCCGATCATCGGTCGGCTCCTTCTGTGGGGGCGGGACTAGAGGCGTCGGCTGTGGCGCCGAGGTTGCGGTTGGTGCCTTCGGTGAGCTCGAAGTAGACGCTCTCGAGGTCGCTGGCACGGTGGTTGAGCTGCCACACCGGAAGACCGGAGCGATGGGCGACGTCCCCGACCAGGCGCAGGTCCTCGGTGACCGCGATGACCGCAGTGGGGTCGTCGGCGGCGAGGTCGGCCTCGATGTCGGAGACCCGGAGTGCGCCGATGAGCCGGTTCGGTTCCGAAGTGCGTACCAGGCTCGTCGGCGGGCCGTGGAGCTCGGCGATGGCGCCGGAGCGGACCAGGCGGCCGTTGCTGATGATGACGACGTCATCGACGGTCTGCTCGACCTCCTGGAGCAGGTGGCTCGACACCAGGATGGTCTTGCCGGAGTCGGCGAGGCTGCGCAGGAAGCCACGCAACCAGCGGATGCCCTCGGGGTCCAGACCGTTGGCCGGTTCGTCGAGCAGCAGGACCTGGGGGTCGCCCAGGAGTGCCGCGGACAACCCCAGCCGCTGCCGCATGCCCATGCTGTACTCACCCGCGCGCTTGCGTGCCGCGGCCGGTATGCCGGTGAGCTCAAGGAGCTCGTCGACCCGAGTTGTCGGGATGCCGGCGGTGTCGGCAAGCACCCGGAGGTGGTCACGCCCGGAACGTCCGGGGTGGAAGCTCGTCGCCTCAAGGGCGGCGCCGACGGTGCGCAGGGGCTGGTGGATGGCGGCATACGGCCGTCCGCCGATGGTCGCGGTGCCGGCGGTGGGGCGGACGAGTCCGAGAATCATCCGAAGGGTCGTGGTCTTGCCGGCTCCGTTGGGTCCGAGGAAGCCGGTGATCCGGCCCGGGTGAACGTCGAACGACACATCGTCGACGGCTCGGAAGGTGCCGAACTCCTTGCTGAGGCCGCGGATCTCGATGGTCGCGCCGGAAGCGGGGGTCTCCGTCATACGGCCATCCTCACACGCCGCCGTGGGCCGCGGGTCATCCGCCAGGGGGACGTCAGGGTCGTCCCTGAGGTGGACGATCGCCCGTAGGATCTCCAGCACTATGTCGGACTGGCTGTTTGTCGTCGCCGGTGTCGTCCTCACGGTCGGCACGGCCCTGTTCGTTTCGGCCGAGTTCTCCCTCGTTGCCCTGGACCGGCCATCGGTGGAGCGGGCGCGGGAGCGGGGGGAGCGGGGGGCCGGGTCCGTGCTGACCTCACTGCGGCGGCTGTCCACCCAGCTCTCCGGTTGCCAGGTCGGGATCACCGTGACCACGCTGGCGCTCGGTTTCCTCACCACCCCGGCGCTCACCCGGCTCCTGCGGGGACCGCTGGAGGCGGCCGGTCTCGGGGCCGCTACTGCGGTGACTGTGGCAAGCGTTCTGGCTTTGGTCCTGGCGACGCTCTTCTCGATGATCTTCGGCGAACTCGTCCCGCAATTCCTCGGGATCTCGGCGCCCTTCCGCACCGCCGCGGTGGTGGCGCTGCCGGTTCGGGCGTTCACCGCGGTCATGCGGCCGTTCATCCTGGTGCTCAACGGGTCCGCCAACGCGTTCCTTCGCTGGGTGGGGGTCGAACCGCAGGAGGAACTCTCCGTGGCGCGCAACCCGCAGGAGCTTGCCTCCATGGTCCGGACATCGGTCGAGGCCGGGACCCTCGACGCCGGGACGGCTCGGCTTATCACCGCCTCGATCGGCTTCGGGGACCAGACCGCTCAGGACGTGATGACCCCTCGGGCGCGGGCCAAGGCGGTGGAGCGGACCGCGAGCGCCGCCGACCTCGTCGCACTCGCGGCCGCGACCGGGCACTCCCGGTTCCCTGTCATCGGGGAGGACTGGGACGACATCGACGGCGTCGTCCATCTCAAGGCGGCCATCTCGGTGCCCTTCGAACGTCGCCCAGACGTTCCGGTCAGCGCCCTCATGGTGCCTGCCGACGTGGTCCCTGAGACCGTGCCGCTGGACCCCCTCATGCGACTGTTGCGCACCGCCGGGCTACAACTCGCCATCGTCGTCGACGAGTATGGCGGCACCGCCGGCATCGTCACCTTGGAGGACATCGTCGAGGAGCTCGTCGGCGACGTCAGTGATGAACACGACCGCGCGCAGACCACCGGCCGGCGGCTCCGCCATGGCGCGTGGTCGGTGCCGGGCCTGTGGCGCCCCGACGAAGTCCGCACCCGGGTCGGTGCGGTGCTCCCGGACGACCCGGCCTACGAGACGGTCGGCGGCTACGTGATGGCGCAACTCGGCCGGGTGCCGGTGACCGGGGATGTCCTCGAGGTCGATGGCTGGACCGTCACCGTCGTCGACATGGAGGGTCGCCGGGTCGACCGGCTCCGGTTCACGCCATCGGACCCGGTGCCGACGCCCGCCCCCGAGGCGTCCTCGTGAGCGGCTGGGCCATCGGCATCACCGTCGTGCTGCTGCTCGCGAACGCCTTTTTCGTCGGCGCGGAGTTCGCTGCCATGGCCTCGCGGCGGAGCCAGCTCGAGCCGCTGGCCGAGGCCGGGGACGAGCGAGCGGCGGCCGCGCTCACCGCATTGTCCTCGATGGGCTCGATGCTCGCGTGCGCCCAGCTCGGGATCACCGTGTGCTCGGTACTCCTCGGAGCGATCTCGGAGGCCGCCCTCCATCACGCGCTGGTCCCGGTGGCGCAGCGGCTCGGCATCCCGACGGCCTTCGTCGACGGGGTGGCACTGGCGCTGGCCCTCCTCGTCGTGGTCTATCTCCATGTTGTCGTCGGCGAGATGATCCCCAAGAACCTGGCGATCGCGGGGCCGGAGCGCTCGGCCCGCCTTCTCGTGCCGGCACTGTTCTGGCTCGCTCGGGTGCTCCGTCCGCTCATCGTCGTTATGGAGCACGTTGCCAAGGCGGTGGTGCAGGCGATGGGCGTCGAGCCCAAGGACGAGATCTCCTCGGACTACACCGCAGAAGAAGTGGCGCACATCGTCGACGAGTCGCACCGTGAGGGCCTCGTCGGCTCCGACCACTACGAGCGGATCGGCGCCGCCCTGGAGTTCTCAGACAAGGACGCCGCCGACGTCGAGGTCCCGCTCGCGGAACTGGTCTCGGTGGCCGCCGGCGCCACCCCGGCCGAGCTCGAACGCCTCGTCTCGCGGCACGGCTTCTCGCGCTACCCGGTGCTCGATGCCTCGGGTGAGCCGTTGGGCTACCTCCACCTCAAGGACCTGCTCTATGCCGCCGAGGGCGAGCGCGCGCAGGCCGTCCCGGCGAAACGCATCCGCCGCCTTGCCACGGTGAGTGCTGCCGACGAGGTCGAGTCGGTCCTCTCCACGATGCAGGAGACCGGGTCGCACGTGGCGCGGGTCGTCCGAGCGGATGGCACCGTGAGCGGCCTGGTCTTCCTCGAGGACGTCATCGAGGAGCTCGTCGGCGAGGTCATCGACGCCTCACGGCGGTCCTGAATCGGGCGCGCGCGCCGAGCGTGACGGAGATCGGCGAGTATGACGGACAACGTTCTCCGTCATACTCACCGATCTCCGGCGGCAACTACGGGACCGCGGTGATCCCGAGGTCTTCGATGGCCGAGTAGTCCGCGGCGGTGTCGGTGCCGATCCCGCCGTCGAAGAAGTCGGCGTCGGCGCCCCCGAGGAGGGCGTCGTTTCCGGCCTGGCCGTAGAGGAAGTCGGTGCCGACCCCGCCGACCAGAGTGTCGTCGGCGTCGCCGCCGATGAGGAGGTCCGCACCGGCTCCACCGTTCACGGTGTCCTTGCCGCCATCGCCGGAGACCACGTCATCGCCGTCGCCGCCGCTGACGACGTCATTGCCGGCCGCGCCACAGATGATGTCGTCGCCGGCTCCGCCCTCCAGGGTGTCCCGGCCACCCTGCCCGAAGAGCACGTCGGTGCCGTCTCCTCCGGTCAGGGTGTCATTGGCGGCACCGCCCTGGCGCACCGTGATGAGCAGCGTCGAGGAGGCCGCACCGCTGGTGGCGGTGAGCGTGATGACCGCGGTCCCCGGGTTGGCCCGCACCGTCTTGAGCACGAGGGTGCGACCCGAGGCCGTGCCGGTCACGCTGAGGTAGCGGTCCGGAACGACCTGCTGGTTCGAGGAGGTGGCAGTCAGGGCGGCATACGGCCCGCCGTCGACATCGGTGAGGGTGAGCGGGATGCTCGCCGAGGTCGATCCGACGCACTGGCCGTAGTCGATGGCGATGGCCGGTGCGTCATCGACCGGCGTGACGGTGATCGAGACCGTGGCCGGAGCCGAGGTGGTCACGCCGTCGCTCACCGTGTAGGTGAAGCTGTCCGTGCCAGAGTAGTCCGCTGCCGGGGTGTAGGTGAGATCCGGGGCGGTCCCGGACAGGGTGCCGTGGGCCGGGGCGTCGACCACGGCATAGGTGAGGGGTCCGCCGCCTCCGCTCCCGCTCAGGGTGACCGCGGCGGGGGTGTCCTCAGCGGTGGTCACCGACACGTCGTTGGCGACCGGCGGAGGGACCGGGGCGTTGAGCTCGAGCCCGACGACCACCGGGTCGTGGTCGGAGACGCGGAACTCGTCCGGAGCATAGAGGCTGGTCACCAAGCCGGCGGTCTTGAAGTTGGTGTTGTAGTCCAGGACCGAGGGCTCGTCGGCGTTGATGTGGTAGTCGCCGACCCCGGAGACCTGGCCGTCGAGCGAGGCCGAGGCGAGCGCGTGGTCGAGGTAGCCCCACTGCCCGTCGAAGACGTAGGAGTATGCCGCCGGCCCGAGGCGTGTCTTGATGAGGTGGGTGAAGCCCGAGGTCTCGAGCAGGGCAATCGGGTCCTCCATGGCGTAGGAGTTGTAGTCGCCAAGGAGGAGCACGTCGGGGTCGCCGGTCCCGGTGGGATCGGTCCCGAGCCACTCCACGAGCCGCTGGGCGGCATTGGTGCGGACGACGTTGCAGTTGCCCTGGCCGTCGCCGGCATCCGGGGCGTCGCAGGCGCTGCCCTTGCTCTTGAAGTGGTTGACGTTGACGATGACCCGGGCTCCGGTGCCGACCTCCTCGAAGGCCTGAGCGAGCGAGGCGCGGTTGCGGGCCGCGCCGTCACCGCCGTTGACGAACGCCACGGTGTTGAGCGCCGCCGTGGTGCCGACCGGGGTCACCTTGGCCGGCTGGTAGACCAGGCCGACCTTGATCGCGTCGGTGCCGAGGGCGTTGAGCGAACCGGTCGCGGTGTCCGCGTCGATGTAGGCGTAGGTGCCCGGAGCGGTCGCGGCATTGAGCTGGTCGACGAGGTGCGCCAGGGCGCTCGTCGGGCCGTAGCCGTCGTTCTCGACCTCGTTGACCCCGAGGATCGCCGGGTTCATCTTGAGGACGGCGGCCACCGTCTTGGGCCACTGCCGGTCGAACTCGGCCGCGCTGTCGGCGCCCCGGCAGTCGGCTGGGGCACCGCCGACGCCGAAGGTGCAGGCGCCCAGTCCGAAGGTGTTGAAGTAGTTGAGCTGGTTCATTCCGGCGGCGACGAGGCGGCCACCGACGCTCGGAAGGGACGTCGGGCGCGGGTTGGCCGGCTGGAAGTCCGGGCTGGTGCCGCCGAGGGAGCCGAGCGGCCGCAGCCGGTAGTTGTTCGGGCTCGCCGAGTTCCCGCCCCAGGTGAAAGTGAGCACTCCCCGCAGGCCCTGGATCGTGTCCCCGCCACGCAAGGTGTTGCTCGCCGAGAGCGGCAGGCCGCCGCGGCCGAAGACGATCGGGTCGGGGTTCTGAGACTGGCTGGCGTCGTCGACGATGAGCCGGTTGAGGTTGTTCTGTGCCTGGAGCGCGATGGCTGCGGCCCCGGGGGCGACGACGTTGGTCGGCTGGCGGAGGCGGTCACCGGAGGAGAGCACGACCTGGCCGAACCGACCGAGCTGGAAGTGCTCGGTGACGTATGCCGTCTGGTCGAGCACGACGAGCATGCCCTCGAAGGCCTCGGGGGCGTCCGCGGAGGCCCATGGCAGGGTGACCGGCGTCGGGGTCACGGTCGCGGTCTGGCCGCAGGACACCACTCCGCTGGTCGCGCTGAGCTGCGACTGGCCCTGGTTCTCACTCGCCGCACCGGTGACCTGGACGACGTCGCCGACGGAGACGCGGTTGCCGTTGTCGCCTTCGAAGACAAAGATCGCGTCGGAGGTCGCGGCATCGCCGTCGCCGGCGTCTTGGACGTAGAAGCCGCGCAGGTTGGGGGAGGCTCCTTCGTAGTCGCCGACGACCACGCCCTGGACCGTCACGGTCGACGTGGTGGTCACCGCCGGACCGCTGCCTTGCACCGAACCGATCGTCACGTCGGCCGCTTCGCAGGGGTCGAGTGGGGTGACGGTCAGGCCGATCGTCCCTGCACCGGAACGGTTCTCGGCGTCGGTGACGGTGAAGGGCAGGCTCTTTGGCCCGGCGGCGGTGGCGACGTCGACGGTCGCGGTCGCCGAGTAGACCCCGTCACCGGCGGTGGCGTCGGGGGCGGTGCCGTCGTCGAGCAGAGCGGTGGTTGCGGACCCGCCGATGCTGGAGAGGTCGGCGGTGACGGTGACCCCGGTGCTCGCCGGGTTGGTGCCCGGGGTCACCGTGACGGTGACCAGGGTCGAGCCGCCGGGCGTCACCGAGGTCGGGTTGGCCGCACCGGCACCCGAGGGGTCGGTCGGTGTGCCGGCGGGGATGCCGTGTGGGGTGATCGAGACGTCGTCGATGGCCAGGCCGTCGTCGCTGCTCGAGGCGTCGACATCCAGCCACCGCAGGGTGATCGTGGCCCCGGGTGCGATGCTCAGGCCCGTCAGGGTGTGGGCCAGGAGAGTCCGGTTGGCCGCGGCGTTGCCGTCGAGCGACCCGACCGTGCCCGCGGTCACCGGTGGGTTGAAGTCGAGCTCGTCGATGTCGATCCACGTGCCGGAGGAGGTGACGGACAGATCGGTGCTGTCGAGGGAGTACTGCGCGTTGAGCCGGTCCGCCGTGGTCCGGCCGATGGCCCCGAGACGCCACTGCTCACCGGCATACGCGATGTCGAGGCTGGTGATGGTGCCACCGGTGTTGTTGGTGAAGCGGCCGCCGATGACGGTGTTCGTCGTTCCGCTGCGCACCTGCCCCAGGGCGCGGTCGGTCGAGCCGGATGCTCCGAAGCTGTAGGTGTCGCCGGCGTTCGACGAGCCGGTGCCGGCCGTGTAGGTCGTGTTGCCGGTGTTCTCGACGAACGACCAGCCAGCGGGGGTGTCCGTGGCCTCGGTGCCGGTGCCGGTGAGGACCAGGCTGTCGAAGGACTCGGTGTATGCCGTGTCCAAGGCGGTGAGTCCGGTCGTGCCGGCGGCGGCGGCGACCGGTGCACCGGCGACGGCTTGCCAGGCCACGAGGACCGCGGCGCCGACCGCTGCTATGGACCGAACGGGTCGACGGGCAGTGCGCATCACGGGACTCCTCAAGAGGTCGGTTACTCCCCGGCAATAACCCCTGGGGAGTTGCACGTACCTTCCTCCGGGATCAGCGCCCTGTCAACCTCCGCAGCGAGCCTGTCGGCGAGCGTTCACCGAACGTTTCGAGTCGCTCCTGGTCGCTCCCAGCTGGCGGCTTAGGTGGCAGTTCGTCGGGGTCCCAGCCCCCACGATCCACCACCCAAGGCGACGCCATCGCAGCTCATGGCGAAGTCCGCAAAGTCATGGCACGAATGGTGCCCCCGGCAGGATTCGAACCTGCGCCCCCGCCTCCGGAGGGCGGTGCTCTATCCCCTGAGCTACGGGGGCTGGAGCCGAACGGCTCAGCCATGCGATCTCGGACCATCCACTAGATCTTGAACAAGTCAAAACTCAACTGATCGTACGATCTCGCCCGGTGAGGCTAGCAGCCTACAGTGGAAGTCATGGAATCCGGGTCGGGCGGAGACGCGAGCGGGCGCCCCCTCGTGCTCGTCTGCGACGACACCGAGTCCATCCGGCGGCTTCTGCGGATCAATCTCGAACTCGCCGGATTCGACGTCGAGGAGACCGTCGACGGGCGCGAGTGCATGAGCCGGCTCATCGCCGTGGACCTGCCGACGCCGGACGTCATCCTCCTCGACGCCCAAATGGACGTCTACGACGGCTGGTGGGCGATTGCCGCTATCCGCGCACATCACCGGCTCAACAGCGTGCCGGTCGCCATGGTCACCGCCTCGGTCCAGGTTCACGACCGGCTCCAGGCCAACGAAGCCGGGATCGATGAGTTCATCGCCAAACCCTTCGACCCTGACGAGCTCGTCGAGACTGTCTCACGCTTGGCTGCCGAAGGCCGGGCACCCGAGGCCGAGCACTAGAATCCCGGGGTGACTCCCGAGGCGCTCTCCGCAGCCATCCGCGCTGCCCTGCAGGCATGTGTCGACGCCGGTGAGCTGGCGGCGCCCGTCCCCGCGGAGGTCCGGGTCGAGCGCCCACGGGGTCGCGATCACGGGGACTGGTCGACCAACATCGCGCTCCAGCTCGCCAAGTCGGCGGGTAGGCCGCCGCGAGAGGTCGCCGCGCTGCTCGCCGAGCGCCTGCGGGCCGTCGCCGGGATCCAGGACGTCGATATCGCCGGACCCGGCTTCCTCAACATCACCCTTGACGCGGCGAGCGCCGGCGAACTGGCGCGCGCCATCGTGCAGGCGGGCACGACATACGGGCGGGGGTCGGCGCGGGCAGGCCGGGTGGTGAACCTCGAGTTCGTCTCGGCCAACCCGACCGGCCCGATCCACCTCGGGGGAACCCGCTGGGCCGCCGTCGGGGACTCCCTGGCCAGGGTGCTCCAGGCCGCCGGCGCGCAAGTCACCCGGGAGTACTACTTCAACGACCACGGCGCCCAGATCGACCGGTTCGCCCGCAGCCTGCTCGCCGCAGCCCAGGGTGAACCGGCCCCCGAGGACGGGTATGGCGGCGGCTACATCACCGAGATCGCGCAGAGCATCCTCGCCGATGAACCGACCGTCCTCGAGCTGCCCGACGAGCAGGCGCAGGAGGTGTTTCGCTCCCGCGGCGTGGACATGATGTTCGAGGAGATCAAGGCCTCGCTCCACGGTTTCGGGGTCGACTTCGACGTCTACTTCCACGAGAACTCCCTGCACGAGTCCGGGGCCGTCCAGCGAGCCATCGACCGGCTCAAGAGCCTCGGCGCCATGTACGAGCAGGACGGGGCCTGGTGGCTGCGGACCACCGACCACGGCGATGACAAGGACCGGGTGGTGCTCAAGTCCGACGGCACCGCGGCCTACATCTCCGGGGACCTGGCCTACTACCTCGACAAGCGCGAACGCGGTTTCGACGAGGTCGTGATCATGCTCGGCGCCGACCACCACGGGTACGTCGCCCGGATGATGGCCATGTGTGCCCTGTTCGGGGACACCCCAGGGGTCAACCTGCAGATCCTCATCGGCCAGATGGTGAACCTCGTCCAGGACGGTCAGCCGGTGCGGATGAGCAAGCGTGCCGGCACTGTCGTGGTCCTCGAGGATCTGGTCGAAGCCGTGGGGCGCGACGCCGCCCGCTACGCCCTGGCCCGCAGCAGCAGCGACAGCAACATCGACGTCGACCTCGACCTGCTCACCCGGGCCACCAATGAGAATCCGGTCTTCTATGTCCAGTACGCGCACGCGCGGACCTGTGGGGTCGCCCGCCTGGCCGCGCAGGACGGGGTGCGCCGGGAGGCCGGTTTCGACCCTTCGCTGCTCACCCACGAGAGCGAGGCCGTGCTGCTGGCCGCGCTCGGGGACTACCCGCGCGTCGTGGCGCAGGCCGCGGGCCTGCTCGAGCCGCACCGGGTCGCCCGCTACCTCGAGGACCTCGCCGGCCGCTACCACAAGTGGTACGACAGCTGTCGGGTCCGCCCGGTCAACGCCGACGAACCAGTCACCGATCTGCACCACACCCGGCTCTGGCTCAACGACGCCACCCGTCAGGTCCTCGCCAACGGCCTCGACCTGCTCGGCGTGTCTGCTCCAGAGCGACTGTGAGAGAACGGATCTGACGTATGCGGTCGCATGAGGCAGGAGTACTCCACGCCGAAGGTTACGGCGGCCCGCCGATCTATCTGCCCACCCCCGGCGACGTCATGGAGCTGCGGCGCGAGCTCTGGTCGCAGAACGCACAGCGCGACACGGCCGGACGGCTCACGGTCGCCGGGCGTGATGTCGTGAGCCTTGCCGAGGAGTTCGGCACGGCGGCCTACGTCATCGACGAGGAGGACTTCCGCGCCCGCGCCCGGGGCTTTAGGGACAGCCTCAACGCCGCCTTCAGCGGACTCGCCGGTGCAGATGTCTACTACGCCGGCAAGGCCTTCCTCTGCACCGCGGTGGCGCGCTGGGTCCTCGAGGAGGGCCTCGGCCTGGATGTCTGCACCGGCGGTGAGCTCGCGGTGGCCCAGCGGGCCGGTTTCCCGGGGGAGCGGATCGGCTTCCACGGCAACAACAAATCCGTTGCCGAACTCCGCGAGGCGCTGTCCTATGGCGTGGGCCGGATCATCGTCGACTCCCGCCAAGAGATCGACCGCCTGGGTGCCCTCGCCGCCGAGCTCGGGGTGCGGGCCCCGGTCATGGTACGGGTCACCGTGGGGGTCGAGGCGCACACGCACGAGTTCATCGCAACCGGCCACGAGGACCAGAAGTTCGGGTTCAGCCTCAATGGCGGGGCGGCCTTCGAGGCGGTGCAGCGCATCCTCGCCGCACCGGAGCGTTTCGAACTGCTTGGGCTGCACAGCCACATCGGCAGCCAGATCTTCGACACCTCCGGTTTCGAGGCCGCCGCGCACCGGCTCGTCGGGTTGCACATTCGCGTTGCCGAAGAACTGGCTTACCACTGTCCCGAGATCAACCTCGGCGGGGGTTACGGCATTGCCTACACCACGGCGCACGACCCTCTCCCGGTGGACCGGCTCGGGGTCGAGCTGGCCGGCATACTCACCCGGGAGCTCACGGCGCTCGGCGACGGCCACGGCGCGCTGGATCAGGTGGCCCAGGTGACCCAGGTGCCCCGGGTGGCCATCGAGCCCGGCCGCGCGATCGTCGGACCGAGCATGTTCACCCTCTACGAGGTCGGCACGGTCAAGGAGGTCACCCTCGGCGACCGCCGCAGCCGCACCTACGTCTCGGTCGACGGCGGCATGAGCGACAACGCCCGCCCGGCCCTCTACGAGGCGGACTACTCGTGCACGCTCGCCAACCGTCACTCCGACGCCCCCCCGATGCTGAGCCGGGTCGTCGGCCGACACTGCGAAAGCGGCGACATCGTCGTCCTCGACGAGTGGCTGCCCTCGGACCTCACCCCCGGCGACCTGATCGCCGTGCCCGGTACCGGGGCCTACTGCCGCGCGCTCTCCAGCCAGTACAACCACACCCCCCGGCCCCCGGTCATCGCCGTTCGGGGCGGACACGCCCGCGTCATCGTCCGACGTGAGACGATCGAGGACCTGCTCGCCCTCGACGCCGACTGACCGCGCAGCCCCCCGACTCGACCGAAGACCCAGGAGCCCCGCACCGCCATGGCCCACGCGCCACGAGAACCCCAAGCACCGCACGACCCGATCCGCGTCGCCCTCATCGGCTGCGGCGTCGTGGGGTCCTCGGTCGCTCGCCTGCTCGTCGACCATGCCGAGGACCTTGCGGCCCGGGTCGGCGCTCGTCTGGAACTCGTCGGGATCGCCGTCCGGCGACCCGAGCGCCCCCGGCCCGAGGTGCCCGTGGACGCGGCCCTGTTCACCGGGGACGCCGCCGACCTGGTCACCCGCGCCGACATCGTCGTCGAGGTCGTCGGGGGCCTGGAGCCGGCCCGCTCGCTCATCCTCTCCGCCATGGAACACGGCGCCTCGGTCGTCACGGCGAACAAGGCCCTGCTCGCCGAGGACGGGCCGACCCTGTATGCCGCCGCGGACGGACTCGGGGTCGACCTTTACTACGAGGCGGCCGTTGCCGGGGCCATCCCGATCCTGCGCCCCATCCGCGAGTCCCTCGCCGGCGATGAGGTGACCAAGGTCATGGGTGTGGTCAACGGCACGACGAACTTCGTTCTCGATGCCATGGACACCACCGGCGCCGGCTTCGCCGAGACCGTTGAGCGGGCCCAGGCGCTCGGTTATGCCGAGGCCGACCCCACTGCTGACGTCGAGGGCTTCGATGCCGCGGCCAAGGCGGCGATCCTCGCGAGCCTGGCCTTCCACACCCGGGTGAGCAGCGCGGATGTCCATCGTGAGGGGATCACCGAGGTGACCGCCGCGGATATCGCCGCCGCTACCCAGATGGGCTCTGTTGTCAAACTCCTCGCCATCTGCGAGCGGGTCCGCGGAGCCGACGGTGATGCCGTGAGCGTCCGGGTCCACCCGGCGATGATCCCGAGGACCCACCCGCTGGCCTCGGTCCGGGAGGCCTACAATGCGGTCTTCGTCGAGGCCAACGCCGCTGGCCAACTCATGTTCTATGGCCGGGGCGCCGGGGGAGACCCGACCGCCTCGGCGGTGCTCGGAGACATCGTCGCGGTGGCCCGTCACCGAGTCGCAGGCGGCCGTGGGCCGAACGAGTCGGCCTATGCCGAGCTGCCCATCGTCGACATGGGATCAGCGCTCACCCGCTACCACATCTCGCTGGCCGTGGCCGATCGCCCCGGGGTCCTTGCCCAGGTCGCCACGGCCTTCGCCGAGCACGGAGTCTCCATCGAGACGGTCCGCCAGCAGGTGGTGAGCACCGAGGGGCAGGCCCACCTCGTCGTGGTCACCCACGAGGCCCCGGACGCCGCGCTCTCGGCCACCGTCGACGCCCTCGCCGCTCTCGACACGGTCGACGAGGTCGTCTCCGTCATGCGCGTGGAAGGATCCTGAGCCGATGGCACAACAGTGGCGTGGAGTGATGCGTGAGTATGCCGCGCGGCTGCCCCTGCTGGATGGCGCCCCGGTCGTCACGCTCCTCGAGGGCGGGACCCCGCTCATTCCCTGCGAGGGGCTGAGTGAACTCACCGGCGCCAACGTCCTGGTGAAGTTCGAGGGGCTCAACCCGACCGGCTCGTTCAAGGATCGGGGAATGACGACGGCGATCTCGATGGCCAAGAAGCACGGTGCCAAGGCGGTCATCTGCGCGAGCACGGGCAACACCTCGGCCAGTGCCGCCGCCTATGCCACCAAAGCGGGTATGACGTGCGCCGTCCTGGTTCCGGACGGCAAGATCGCCCTTGGCAAGTTGAGCCAGGCGATCGCCCACGGGGCCACCTTGCTCCAGGTCGAGGGCAACTTTGACGACTGCCTCACGGTGGCCCGCAAGCTTGCCGAGGCCTACCCGGTGGAACTCGTCAACTCGGTGAACCCGGCCCGGATCGAGGGCCAGAAGACCGCAGCGTTCGAGGTCGTCGACGCCTTGGGCGATGCCCCGAACATTCACATCCTGCCCGTCGGCAATGCCGGCAACATCACGGCATACTGGCAGGGCTACTGCGAGTACGCCTCTGCGACAAGGGGAGTCGGCGGTGAGGTGCTCCAGCCCAAGGCGACTGGGCGGCCGCAGATGTGGGGGTACCAGGCGGCCGGAGCGGCGCCCATCGTCCTCGGCCACCCGGTCGATGAGCCGGAGACCATCGCCACCGCGATCCGGATCGGCAACCCCGCGTCCTGGCGCCAGGCCGAGGCCGCCCGGGACGAGTCCGGGGGTCGGATCGACTCGGTCACCGACGAGGAGATCCTCGCGGCGCACCGGCTGCTCTCCGCGACCGAGGGTGTTTTCGTGGAGCCCGGATCGGCGGCCTCCATCGCGGGTCTGCTCAGGGCCCACCGCGCGGGCGAGATCCCGGCCGATGTGACCATCGTGTGCACCGTGACCGGGCACGGTCTCAAGGATCCGCAATGGGCCCTACGGACCGAGGACGGCTCCGAGGTGACCCCGATCCGGGTGCCGGTCGACGCCTTCTCCATCGCGACGGCTCTGGGTCTGCAGGAGTGAACGCCATGGCGCTGTCTCCGGGAGCCCGGGTCACCGTCCGGGTTCCGGCAAGCAGCGCCAACCTCGGTCCCGGCTTCGACTCGGTCGGTCTGGCGCTGGGGGTCTGGGACGAATGCACGGTGAGCGTTCGGGACGAACCCGGCGTGCGCATCGAGGTGGCCGGTGAGGGTGCCGGGTCGGTGCCCCTGGATGATTCACACCTCGTCGTTCGGGTCATGCGGCGGACCTGGGCCGAGCTCGACGAGACCGGTCCTGCCGGGCTCGAACTCTCCTGCCTCAATGCGGTTCCGCATGGCCGCGGGATGGGGTCATCGGCCACCGCCATTGTCACCGGCATCGTTGCGGCCCAGGCGCTTTCGGCGATGGCCAGAGGTTCGGACGTGGTTGACCTGAGCTTCACGAACTCGCTCGCCTCGCGCCTCGAGGGGCACCCGGACAATGCCTCGGCCTCGGTGTATGGCGGGGCGACCCTGTCCTGGTCGGACGATCCCGAGCGCGGGACCACCACGGTGCACCTGCCGGTCCACCCCGACGTCGAGCCGGTGGTGTTCGCCCCCGAGGTGCAACTCTCGACCGCCAAGGCCCGCTCCGTGCTGCCGGCGACGGTGCGGCTCGCGGACGCCGCCGCCAACTCGGCACGCTGCGCGCTCCTGGCGCACGCTTTGGGCCAGGCCCCCGAGCACCTCGTCGCCGCGACCCGGGACTGGCTGCACCAGGAGGCCCGCCGGCCCTCGTATGCCGCCTCGATGGCGCTTGTGGATCGGCTCCGGGCCGCCGGGCATGCGGCCGTCATCTCCGGTGCCGGACCGTCGGTGCTCTGCCTCGCCCTGAGACCGGCCGTGGCTGAGGTCGCGGCATACGCTCCGGCCGGTTGGCGGGTACTCACCCCCGGCATTCCCAAGCACGGCGCGCAGGTGGTGGCACGACATACGGCATGAGGGCCGCGATGGGGTGATACATTGATCGCACGCCCGCAGCCGATGCCGAGCACACCTCGTTGACTGCCGCGGAGCGAGCCCCACACACCAGCCTGCTGGCGCCGGACCTCGGCGAGCAAGCGCGTGGGGATTCATCACACGAGACGCCCATTCGTGGGCTACGAACCCGGTCCGCCTGCGGGCGGGACCGTGCGAGGGGAAGGATCCTTCGTGACAGACACCACCACACTCGAGGCCGCAACGACCACTGTGTCGACACCGCGGCGATCGGGCTCGCTCACGGCGATGAAACTCGCTGAGCTCCAGGGCCTGGCCTCGAGCATGGGCATTTCCGGTACCGGCAAGATGCGCAAGGGTGACCTCGTCGAGGCCATCCGCTCGCGGCAGAACGGCGAGGGCCTTCCGCCCGCTCCGGCCGCCGCGGCGCCGAGCGCCACCGCTGCCCCCACGCGGACCCCGCGGACGCGGCGCGCCGCGACCGGGGTCGGAGCGCCGCCACCGGTCGAGGAGAACCACGCCGCCCCCGAGCGCACGGAGCGCGGCGAGCGCACGGAGCGCGCCGAGCGCTCAGAGCGGGATCGTCAGGGCGGGCAGGAGCGTCAGGGCCAGCAGCGTCAGCAGGGCCAGAGCCAGGGTCAGCAGGGCCAGGGTCAGCAGGGCCAGGGTCAGGGCCAGCAAAGCCAGTCAAGCCAGTCAAGCCAGCAAGGCCAGGGTCAGTGGGGCGAGGACGGCGACTCCCGGACCGGCCGCCGCCGTCGCAACCGCAACCGCAACCGGGACAAGCGCCGTATGCCCATGGGCGAGGGTCAGGGAGCGATCCAGAGCCAGGGCCAGGAGGCCGAGGTCTCCATCAGCGAGGACGACGTCCTGGTCCCGGTCGCCGGCATTCTCGACATCGGCGACAACCACGCCTTCGTCCGCACGACCGGTTACCTCCCCGGCTCAAGCGACATCTATGTCCCGGTGCAGATGACCAAGCGCCTGGGCCTGCGCAAGGGTGACGCTGTCACCGGCGCGATCAAAGCCGCCCGCGAGGGGGAGGAGCCGCCGATGCAGACCATCGGTGGCCGCAACAACCGGCAGAAGTTCGCCGCGCTCGCCCGACTCGACACGGTCAACGGGATGACGCCCGAGGCCGCGCGCAGCCGCCCCGAGTTCGGCAAACTCACCCCGCTCTACCCCCAGCAGCGGCTCCGCCTGGAGACCGAGCAGCACATCCTCACGACCCGGATCATTGATCTGGTCGCACCCATCGGCAAGGGCCAGCGTGGCCTCATCGTCGCGCCGGCCAAGGCCGGTAAGACGATGGTCATGCAGTCGCTCGCCAACGCGATCACGACGAACAACCCCGAGGTGCACCTCATGGTCGTGCTCGTCGACGAGCGTCCGGAGGAGGTCACCGACATGCAGCGCGCCGTCAAGGGCGAGGTCATCTCCTCGACCTTCGACCGGCCCGCTGACGACCACACCACGGTCGCCGAGCTCGCCATCGAGCGGGCCAAGCGGCTCGTCGAGATGGGTCACGACGTCGTCGTGCTCCTGGACTCCATCACCAAGCTCGGGCGGGCCTACAACCTCGCCGCCCCGGCCTCGGGCCGGATCCTCTCCGGTGGTGTCGACTCGGCCGCGCTCTACCCGCCGAAGAAGTTCTTCGGCGCGGCGCGCAACATCGAGCACGGCGGCTCCCTGACGATCCTCGCCACCGCGCTGGTCGAGACCGGCTCGCGGATGGACGAGGTGATCTTCGAGGAGTTCAAGGGCACCGGCAACATGGAGCTCAAGCTCGACCGGGGTCTATCGAACCGCCGGATCTTCCCCGCAGTCGACGTCAACAACTCGGGGACCCGCCGCGAGGAGATCCTGCTAGCCCCCGACGAGCTCAAGATCATGTGGAAGCTCCGTCGCGTGATGGCAGCGCTCGACACCCAGCAGGGCGTGGAGTTGCTCATCGACCGGCTCCGCAAGACCAAGACCAACTACGAGTTCCTCATGCAGGTGCAGCAGACCAGCTCGATCAAGCTGCCGGACGAGGACAACGACTGAGCCTGCTGGCGAGCCGTCCAGCGCGTATGCCGCAGTGTCTGGCTCGCCCGCTGGTGTCGCTGTTTCGGCGTACCGGCGCCGACCCGGCAGGTCGTTTGCCTCGTCTCGGCAGGGCGGGTGACCGCGGGCACGGTTGCGTGCCGGGTGCGCGACATGGCACGCACCTGGCACGCACCTGGCACGCACGGCACTGCTCCGATTCGGGGAATACCGAAGGCCTGCGGCATACTTGATCGCTGGACCGGTTCACGGCAGTGACGCGTTTCCTGAGCATTCGGCCCTCACGAGCCGAGGGCAGTCGGGGCGCCAAGGGTTTGCAGCGACAGTCGCTGGGCCCGCCGACCCGGAAGCCTCCAAGGAGAACATCGTGAAGAAGGACATCCACCCGGCCTACGCCGAGACGACCGTGACCTGCACCTGTGGCAACACGTTCACCACGCGGAGCACCGCCAAGAACGGCGTCATCCACGCGGACGTCTGCTCCAACTGCCACCCGTTCTACACGGGCAAGCAGAAGATCCTCGACACCGGTGGCCGCGTCGCCCGCTTCGAGGCCCGCTACGGCAAGAAGGCCGCCAAGTAGCTGACCAGCTCGCCGCCGGCATCCCGTCATCGGGTATGCCGGCGGCGCAGTCGTTTTTCGTCCGCACTGCGCTAGGAGTCTTCGCATGCTCGAGTCCGCCGCCGCCCTCGTGGAGGAGCACGCCGCCCTCGAGGCGTCGATGGCCGACCCGGCGGTCGCGGGCGACCCGGACCGCATCCGGGAGACCAACAAGCGGTATGCCGCCCTCGCCCCCACCGTGACGGCATATCACGCCTGGCGTACTGCGGTCGGGGACCTCGGTGCGGCTCGCGAGCTCGCCGCGGAGGACCCGGCGTTCGCCGAGGAGATCCCGGCGCTGCAAGAGGCTGCCACCGCGGCCGAGGACCGGCTGCGTCGCCTGCTCATCCCGCGTGACCCGGACGACGACCGGGACGTCATCCTCGAGGTCAAGGCGGGGGAGGGCGGCGAGGAGAGCGCTCTCTTCGCCGGCGACCTGCTCCGGATGTACCTGCGCTACGCCGAACGTCGCGGGTGGCGCACCGAGGTCATCGACGCCACCGAGTCCGACCTCGGCGGGTACAAGGACGTCCAGGTCGCCGTGAAGGCCCGCGGCTCTTCGGCCCCAGGGGAGGCCCCGTGGGCGAGGCTCAAGTACGAGGGTGGGGTGCATCGCGTCCAACGTGTCCCCATCACCGAATCCCAGGGTCGCATCCACACCAGCGCCGCCGGCGTGTGGGTTATGCCCGAGGCCGAGGAGGTCGAGGTGACCATCGACCCCAATGACCTGCGGATCGACGTCTTCCGCAGCTCCGGCCCCGGCGGCCAGAGCGTGAACACCACCGACTCCGCCGTCCGCATCACGCACCTGCCGACCGGCACCGTTGTCTCCTGCCAGAACGAGAAGTCTCAGCTGCAGAACCGCGAGGCCGCGATGCGCGTGCTGCGCGCCCGGCTACACCAGATGGCCATGGACGAGGCCCACGCGGCGGCGGACGCGGCCCGGGCCAGCCAGGTCCGCACCGTGGACCGCTCCGAACGGATCCGGACCTACAACTTCCCGGAGAACCGGGTGAGCGATCACCGGACCGGGTACAAGGCCTACAACCTCGACATCGTCCTCGGCGGGGACCTCGACCCCATCGTCGAGTCCGCGATCACCGCCGACGAGGCCGCGCGGCTCGCCGTCCTCGGCTCCTGACCGTGGCTAGCGAACCCACGCTCGATGACGTGGTCCACGACGGTCGGTTGCGGCTCGCGGCCGCCGGCGTGGGCTCGCCGGAGAGCGACGCGGTCGCGCTCGCCGCGCACGTTCTCGGGGTCGAGGACGCGGAGGCTCGACGCCGGATGATCCTGCGCCATCCCACCGAGCCCGCCTTCCGCGACCGGTTCACCGCCCTCGTCCGGGAGCGCGCGGCTCGGGTTCCGCTGCAGCATCTCACCGGCAGGGCGCACTTCCGCCGACTCACCCTCCAGGTCGGGCCCGGGGTCTTCGTACCCCGCCCCGAGACCGAACTCGTCGCCGGGCTCGCCATCGAGGCAGCCCGGGCCGCGGGCCCCCGCCCGCGCGTCGTCGACCTCTGTACCGGCTCGGGAGCCATCGCACTCAGCGTCGCCGACGAGGTCCCCGCCGCCGACGTGTATGCCGTCGAACTCGACCCGGCCGCGCACGCCTGGGCCGAACGCAACATCGAGGCCTGCGCCCTGGCCGTCGGTTTGACGCTGGGAGATGCCCGCACGGCATACCCGGGGTTCGCCGGCATGGTCGATGTCGTCGTGAGCAACCCGCCCTACATCCCCGACGGGATGGTGCCGGTCGACCCGGAGGTGCGCGACCATGACCCGGAGGTGGCCTTGTACGGCCAGTCCGAGGACGGGTTGGCGGTGCCGCTCGCGGTGGCCGCCCGGGCCGCCGAACTCCTGCGGCCCGGCGGGACTCTCGTCATGGAGCACGCCGACGCACAGGGCGAGACTCTCCCGGCGGCCCTGGCACGTGCCGGGGTCTGGCGCGACATCGTCGACCACCGCGACCTCACCGGGCGGCCCCGGGCGAGCGTGGCGGTCAGGAGATCGTGAGGGCGTAGACCTTCTGGTCCCGGGAGGCGACGACGATGGTCGAGCCAAACGCCGCCGGGGAGGCCTCGATGTTCGCGCCGGTGGCGAAGGTGTCCACGTCCTCGCCGGTGCGCGGGTCGAAGAGGTGGATCGTGCCGGCCTGGTCGGCGAAGACACCGTAGGTCTTTCCGCTGCTTGCCGGGACATAGAGGACCGAGGTCCACGAGTACGGGTCGAGCGGGCGACTCCACAGCGGCGCACCGGTGGACTTGTCCAGGGCCATCAGGGTGCCGCCCAGCCCGGAACGGGTCCGCGCGACGTTGACGATGACCCGGTCACGGACATCCTCGCGCTCACTCACCAACAGAGAACCGAGGACGCCGCCGTTGACCGACTCGTCGAACTCCACCCCGACGTCATAGCGCCACACAACCTTGCCGGTGAGCGCATCGATCTTGCGGATATTGCTGACCTGCTGGTGGAAACCGCGGTGGTCGACCTCGTTGGCACTGTAGAGATACACCCCGGTCGGGGTCTCTTCGATGGCCATGGTCGCGTCGGCATCATCGCCGATCGAGCGTGACCAGACGATCTCGAGGGTCCGGGCGTCGAGGCAGTTGAGGTTGCCGTCGTTGTCGCTGACATAGATGAGGTTGCGATAGGCCACCTGGGAGTTCTCCATCCCGAACCGGGAGGAGCGCCCACTCTCGAACACCAGCCGGGTGACCTCGGGCGCCACGCTCACGCTGCGCGCCGGGGCGTCGAACTGGGACCGCAGCCGGACCCGGTAGTAGACCCCGTTCTCCCCGGGCTCCAGCAGGGTGTCGGTCCCCGCGTGGACCAGTGCGGAGGAGTCGAAGGCCCCCCAGGCCCGCCGATATGCGCTCGGGTCGCTGCCGGCGATCATCGCGGCCTGGGTGTTGGTGATGAGGTCGAAGATCCGGAACTGCCACGGCCCGCGCCGGCCGGAGTTGTCCGGCAGACCCTGACCGGCATAGAGCAGGGGGAAGCCCCGGGGGTCGACCGAACCCGTGCCTTTGAACCCGTACCCGACCTCGATCGGCGGCTTGGTCTGCGTGCCGGTGGCCAGGTCGAGGCGATGGATGCGGCCGTCGAAGGCGGGGTAGAGGACCTCGACGCCCCCATCCTTGGCGAAGTCCTCGCTCAGGCCCATGGCCTTGCGGGTTTCCTCGGGCCACTTCACGAGGAGCGGCTGACCCGTCCAGCCCGCCCCGGGCCAGGTCTCCCCGAAGCTGCGCAAGCGCCCGAGTGGTGCGGTCCACCGCAGGCTGAGCCGTCCTTGCTTCACCTCGGCCTCGCCGAAGCCCGCATTGCCCCGTTGTGGTCCGCCGCGGAAGGTGAGCACCCCCGGAACCTCGCTGTAACTCGCCGGGGGGCCGAAGACGAGCCCGGGGACCGTGGGCACCGAACGCAGCGTGTCACCGGCGGCGTTCGTATGCCGCCACCGGATGGTCCCGCCATCGACCTGCGGACGGCTCCAACTGCCATCGGCGAGCTGGGTCGGCTTCCGGTATCCCGGCAGAGTGTTCGGCTCGATGGCTCCGTCCGGCGGGTCCCACGCCGTAGCGGTGGGAGCTTCGGACGCCGAGGGAGTGGTCGAGGGAGCCGAGGAGGCGCCCGGGGAGGCGGTCGGAGCACCGGAATTGGTGCCCGAGCACGCCGTGAGAGCGCTGGTGGCCAGCACCACCGCGAGGGCCCAGCGGGTGCCTCCAACGACCCCTGGCTGCCTCGACATACGGCTCCTGAACTCGCGACGGGCGGATGACGGGTGGCGTTGAGCGGCGCACCCGGGATCGACCCCTAGGCTAAGGCACCATGAGCCCGGTCTTTGACTGCACCACCGAGCAGGGGCGCTCTGACGGCATACCCAAAGCCGCGCGCGGAGTGCGCGAGGGCCAGATCGTCGTCCTCCCGACGGACACGGTGTACGGGATCGGTGCGGACGCGTTCACCCCCAGCGCCGTGCGCGCGCTGCTCGCGGCCAAGGGCCGCGGACCGGAGATGCCGCCACCGGTCCTCGTCGGCAGCATCGCCGCCCTGGACGGGCTGGCCATCGATGTCCCGGACTACGCCCGGGCGCTCATCGAGCGGTACTGGCCCGGTGCGCTCACCCTCGTGCTCATGGCCCAACCTTCCCTACGCTGGGACCTCGGCGAGACCCACGGCACCGTCGCCGTCCGGATGCCCGACGACGAGGTGGCCCTCGCGCTGCTCCACGAGGTCGGTCCGATGGCGGTCTCCAGCGCCAACCGGACCGGGCACCCGAGTTCGCGGACCGTCCTGGACGCCGCGAGCCAACTTGGCGCGAGCGTGGAGTTCTATCTCGACGGCGGCCCCTCCCCGGGAGGGCTCGCCTCGACGATCGTCGACTGCACCGGCCCGACCCCGACCATTCTGCGCACTGGTGCGATCGCTGCCGAGGACATCCTCGCCGTGGTCGCCGAGCACGAGAGCGCCGAGCACAAGAGCGCCGAGAACGAGAGCGCCGAGCGCGCGAGCGCAGGCCCATCCCAGCCCCTGACCGACACTCCCGACCCCGCACCCGAAAGCAGCGAGAACCATGAGTGAGACCTTCTACGGCTCGGACTTCGACGCCCTGACCGCCTTCGACCCCGACATCGCCGAGGTCCTGCTCGGTGAGCTGGGGCGGCTGCGCGGCGGACTGCAGCTCATCGCCTCGGAGAACTTCTCCTCGCCGGAGGTTCTCACCGCGCTCGGCTCGACGCTGTCGAACAAGTACGCCGAGGGCTACCCGGGTCGCCGGTACTACGGTGGCTGCGCCGAGGTCGACAAGGCCGAGAATCTCGCGATCGAGCGATGCACAGCGCTCTTCGGGGCCGAGCACGCCAACGTCCAGCCGCTCTCCGGGGCGAGTGCCAACCTCGCCGTCTATGGGGCCTTCCTTAAGCCGGGCGAGACAATCCTCGCGATGAGCCTGCCGCACGGCGGACATCTCACCCACGGGACCAAGGTGTCCTTCTCCGGCAAGTGGTTCAACGCGGTGCACTACGGCGTCCACGCCGAGACCGAGGACATCGACTACGACCAGGTCGCGAGCCTGGCCCGGGAGCACCGGCCCAAGGTCATCCTCGCCGGTGGTTCGGCCATTCCGCGGCTTATCGACTTCGAGTTCTTCCGTGCGCTGGCCGACGAGATCGGGGCGATCTTCTGGGTGGACGCGGCCCACTTCATCGGGCTGGTCGCCGGCAAGGCCATTCCCAGCCCCGTGCCGTACGCCGACGTCGTCTCCTTCACCACGCACAAGGTGCTCCGGGGACCGCGCTCCGGCGCCATCGTCTGCACCGCCGAGCACGCCGCCGCGATCGACAAGGCGGTCTTCCCGATGATGCAGGGCGGTCCGCAGATGCACTCCATCGCGGCCAAAGCGGTCAACTTCAAGGAGTGCGCGACGCCGGCATACGCGGCCTACGCCGCCCAGGTGGTCGCCAACGCGCGGGCCCTCGCCGGCTCCCTCGGGGAACTCGGCATCCGGCCCACGACGGGCGGGACCGACACCCACCTCTCGCTGCACGACCTCCAAGGCGTCGGCGTGACCGGGAAGGACGCCGAAGCCCGCTGTGACGCCGCGGGCATCACGCTCAACAAGAACGCCATCCCGTACGATCCGGCCCCGCCCTCGGTGGCCTCCGGTATTCGGGTGGGCACGGCCTGCGTGACGACGCAAGGCATGGGCGAGGCCGAGATGCGCACGGTCGGCCGGCTCATTCACGAGGCCGTGACCACCGGGGATGCCGACCCCGAACACGAGGTCTCGCGGCGGATCCGCGCCGAGGTGACCGACCTGGTCGGCCGCTTCCCGGCCTACCCTCGCTGAGGACCTGGGACCGCACCTGCCGCCGGCGGGTGCGGTGAGCTCGCGGAGGAGGTGAGGAGCGAAGGTGCGGGAGTTCATCTTCGTCTTCATCATCGCCGCCATGGTGACCTATCTGACGACCCCGGTTGCGAGGTTGCTGGCGTTCCGGGTGCGGGCCTTCACCGCGGTTCGCGACCGCGACGTCCACGACACCGTCATCCCGCGGCTTGGCGGGGTCGCCATGTATCTGGGGTTCGGGGCGGCCCTCCTCGTCGCCTCGGTCCTGCCGCGCAGCCGTGAGATGTTCGCGACCGGGGAGCTGTGGGGGGTGCTCGCCGGGGCGACGATCGTCTGCGTCCTCGGCGCCATTGACGACATCCGCGACCTCGACTGGCTGGTCAAACTCGCGGGCCAGATGGTGGCCGCGGGCATCATGGCACGCATGGGGGTGCAGCTTTTTGCGCTGCCGTTGGGGGAGAGTGTCGTGCTGCCCGCGCCGGTCCTGGTGGGGATCACCATCTTCTGCGTCATCCTCGCGACAAACGCGGTGAACTTCGTCGATGGGCTCGACGGGCTCGCGACCGGGATTGTGCTCATCGCCTCCGTCTCCTTCTTCGCGTACGCCTACCTCATCTCGCGCAGTTACGACCCGCCCAACGTCTTCACCTCCTCGGCCTTCATCTCCGCGGCCCTGGTCGGCTGTTGCCTGGGCTTCCTCCCACACAACCTGCACCCGGCACGGATCTTCATGGGCGACTCCGGGGCACTCCTCCTCGGGCTTCTTCTGGCCGCTGCGATGATCTCCATCACTGGCACCGTCTCGGGAGCGGACGTGAGCGCCAGTCCGCTCATGGCGACGGTGCTGCCGCTCATCGTGCCGGCCTCGATCATGCTCTTGCCGGTCCTCGACGTGCTGCTCGCGGTGGTGCGGCGGACCCGGCGCGGCCAGAAGCCGTGGCAGCCCGATGCCCAGCACCTTCACCACCGGCTCCTGCAGTGGGGACATGGACACCTGCGAGCCGTGCTCATCCTGTGGCTGTGGACGGCGTGCGCGGCGGTGGGCTCGGTCGGCTTCGTCTTCCTAGAGCCGGTGTATGCCGTGGGGCTGCTCGGCGCCCTCGTCGCCTCCGCCTTCGCGCTCACCGTATGGCGTCGGGCGGCCGAGTCGTGACCGGCGACTGCTTGTGATAACTTTCACAAGCGTGAGCGACCCCCAGACCCCGGTGGCCCCGAAGGCCGCTCACGCGGGGGCGCCGTTCGGGATCATGCTGCGCGGGGCTCTGCTGCCAGCGAGCGTCGCCGGAGCCCTCACGGCGGTGATCCTCGTGGGTGCGCGGGGGAGCGGAGCACTCGCCGGAGCCCTGCTCGGACTCGTGGTCTCGGTGGCCTTCTATGCCGCCGGAATGGCCATGCTGAGCCGATTCGTGCGGAGCGCCAACCCCGCACAATTCTTCGCCGTGGCGATGGCCGTCTATCTCGGCCAGGTCATCGGGCTGCTGCTTTTCATCATCGCCTTCCACAACCGGGACTGGGTCGATGGTCGCGCTCTGGGGATCGTTGCTCTGGTGGTGACGATCGCCTGGCAGGTGTTCGCGTTGCGTGCGCTGCGTCGGGGCCGGATCGCGGTCTACGACGAGGAGCCGTCGCGTTGAGCCCCACCGATTCCGGGGCTGAGATGGCGGTCCCGAGCACCCCCGCACGTCGGGTAAGTTACGTGGTGACCGAGACGGTGCCGACATCGGGCACCGGTCGGTCCGGACCCCGCGGCAGGCACGCCGGTCCCGCACGCAGATTCGAGGAGAGGCTGTGAGCCTGAACGTGTTGTTCTCCCAGGTCGCCGTCGGCGTTGCCGCATCTGGTGGCGGGGGCGAGTTCGAGGCCCCCAGGGTCGAGGAGTTCTTCTGGCCCCTTGTCGGCGGCAACTCCTACTGGGCGCTGACCCGGCCGGCGATCGTTCTGCTCCTCTCCGTGGCCGTCATCGGCTGGTTTTTCGTCACCGTGGCCGGCCGGCTCACCGTCGTTCCGAGCAAGCGCCAGTTCGTCGCGGAGACGGCATACGACTTCGTCCGCAACACGATCGCTCGCGACATCATCGGCGCCAAGGACTTCAAGCCGTTCCTGCCGCTGCTCCTCACGGTCTTCACGATGATCCTCTTCAACAACGTCATGGGGATCTTCCCGTTCGTCCAGTTCCCGACGATGAGCCGGATCGCCTTCCCCATCGTGCTCACGGCCATCATCTACATCACCTACCACGCGGTCGCGATCAAGCGGAAGCACGGCGTGGGCGGCTACCTCAAATCGCTGGTCCCCCCGGGACTGCCGGGTTGGCTCAAGCCGATCATGTTCGTCCTCGAGTTCCTCACCTACTTCTTCATCCGCCCGCTCACGCTCGCGCTCCGGCTCTTCGGCAACATGCTCGCCGGGCACCTCATGCTGCTGGTCTTCATCCTTGGTGGTGAGTACCTGCTGTTGCACGGCAGCAACATCGGCATCCAGGCCTCGGGCGTTCTCGGTCTCGGCTTCGGCGTCGTGATGACCTTCTTCGAGCTCCTCGTCCAGTTCCTCCAGGCGTTCATCTTCACCCTGCTCTCCGCGCTCTACATCTCCGACGCGGTCTCCGAGCACCACTGACAAACCGGCCCCGGCCGGTCGTAGTACCCCAACTGAATACCCAGACACGACACCGGATCTGAACCCGTCGGCTCCGGCGCCTTCCGAAAGGACAATCCATGACTGGCAACATCACCTACCTCGGCTACGGTCTCGCGGCCATCGGCCCCGGTATCGGTGTGGGTCTCATCTTCGCCGCCTACATCAACGGCGTTGCTCGCCAGCCCGAGGCGCGCGGCATGCTGCAGACGATCGCGTTCACCGGTATGGCCCTCACCGAGGCGCTCGCCATTCTCGGTCTCGTCTTCGTCTTCGTCTTCGCAGGATGACGCTCGCCCCGTCGGGGCACACACTCGCACTCGTCATACGACCCACTCAAAGGTAAGGAAGCGACGTGGTCATCGCATCCATCCCCTTCGCAGACGCCCCCGGGCCTGCGGACGATATGCCGCTGATCCCGCACACCGCGGAGATCATCGTCGGCATCATCGCCTTCGCCATCCTCTACTGGCTCTTCGCCAAGATCGTCGTCCCCAAGATGGAGGCGATGTATGCCGAGCGAGCCGCGGCGATCGAAGGTGGCATGAAGCAAGCCGAGGAGGCTCAGGCCGAGGCCGCGGCCGCAAAGGCGCAGTACGAAGCTCAGCTGCTCTCGGCACGCACCGAAGCCAACGAAATCCGCGAAACCGCTCGGGCAGAGGGCGCCTCGATCACCGCCGAGATGCGGGGTCAGGCCCAGGCCGAGGCCGCGCGGATCGTCGACTCGGCACACCGGCAGGTCGAGGCCGACCGGCAGCAGGCCGTGGTCTCGCTCCGTCAGGAAGTCGGCACCCTGTCGACGACGCTGGCCGGCAAGATCGTCGGCGAGTCCCTCGAGGACGAGGTGCGCCAGAAGGGCATCGTCGACCGCTTCCTTGCCGAACTCGAAGCCGGTGAGGTGACGCCGGAGAAGGTCGGCTCTGCGGGTCAGGACGCCTGATGAAGGGATCCTCTCGAGCCGCTGCGACCGCCGCTCAGGCGGCGCTCGACCGCGCGCTCAGCACGCAGTCCTCTTCTGGTCCGCTCGCCGATGAACTCTTCGCGGTGACCAGGGTCGTCGATGGCAGCGCGTCGCTGCGCCGGGCGCTGGCAGACCCCTCCCGGGAGGGTGCGGACAAGCGCGCGCTCGCCGAGCGGCTCTTCGCCGGCAAGGTGAGCTCGGCAGCGGCCGCCCTCGTCGGGGATGTCGTCGCGAGCCGGTGGTCCTCCCCGCGGGACCTCACCGACACCCTGGAGTCCCTTGCCGTTCAGAGCATCCTCGCGACGGCTGAACGCGAGGGCCGGATCGATCGGGTTGAGGACGAACTCTTCCGGTTCGAGCGCATCGTCGCGGGCAGTCCGCAGTTGCGGGACACCCTCTCGATGCGCAACACCGACGGCGCGGGCAAGGCGGCGCTCGTGCACGGCCTCCTCGACGGCAAGGCCGCCCCGGAGACGGTCCGGCTCGCCGAGCAGGCCGTCTCCGCCCCCCGCGGACGGCGCCTCGATCGCACGATGGCGCGATACCTCGAGCTGGCGGCCACCCGGCGCGAGGAACTCACCGCCGTGGTCACCGCGGCCACCGTGCTCACCGAACAGCAGCAGGCCCGCCTCAGCAGTGCCCTCGAAGGCATCTACGGCAAGCCCATCACCCTCCAGATCGTGCTCGACCCGGCCGTCATCGGCGGCATCCGGGTCCAGCTCGGCGATGAGGTCGTCGACGGCACCGTGCTGCGACGCCTCGACGAGGCCCGACGACACATCACCGGCGCCTGACCGGCATACCCGAACTCGACCAGCAGCGAAAGACCTAGGAGAAGAAGACACCATGACGGAGCTCTCGATCCGTCCGGAGGAGATCCGGGACGCCCTGGACGGCTACGTCCAGTCCTACGAACCCGGCGCGGCCTCCCGCGAGGAAGTCGGCCGCGTCACCGACGCCGGTGACGGCATCGCCCACGTCGAAGGCCTGCCGTCGGCGATGACCAACGAGCTGCTCCTCTTCGAGGACGGCACCCGCGGTCTTGCGCTCAACCTCGACGTCCACGAGATCGGTGTCGTCATCCTCGGTGACTTCTCCAAGATCGAGGAGGGCCAGGAGGTCAAGCGCACAGGTGAGGTCCTCTCGGTGCCGATCGGCGACGCCTTCCTGGGCCGGGTCATCGACCCGCTCGGCAACCCGATCGACGGCCTCGGCGAGATCAAGGCCGAGGGTCGCCGCGCGCTCGAACTCCAGGCGCCCACCGTCGTCCAGCGCAAGTCGGTCCACGAGCCGCTGCAGACCGGCCTCAAGGCCGTCGACGCGATGACCCCAATCGGCCGTGGTCAGCGTCAGCTCATCATCGGTGACCGGCAGACCGGTAAGACCACGGTGGCCGTCGACACGATCATCAACCAGAAGGAGTTCTGGGAGACCGGCGACCCGAGCAAGCAGGTCCGCTGCATCTATGTCGGCATCGGCCAGAAGGGGTCGACCATCGCGGCCGTGCGCGGCACCCTCGAGGACGCCGGCGCCATGGAGTACACCACGATCGTCGCGGCTCCGGCCTCCGACTCGGCCGGCTTCAAGTACCTCGCGCCGTACACCGGCTCGGCCATCGGCCAGCACTGGATGTACCAGGGCAAGCACGTCCTCATCATCTTCGACGACCTGTCCAAGCAGGCCGAGGCCTACCGCGCCGTGTCCCTGCTGCTGCGCCGCCCGCCGGGCCGCGAGGCCTACCCCGGCGACGTCTTCTACCTGCACAGCCGGCTGCTCGAGCGCTGCGCGAAGCTCTCCGACGACCTCGGCGCGGGCTCGATGACCGGTCTGCCGATCATCGAGACCAAGGCCGGCGACGTCTCGGCCTATATCCCGACCAACGTCATCTCCATCACCGACGGCCAGATCTACCTTCAGGCCGATCTCTTCAACTCCAACGTCCGCCCGGCCATCGACGTGGGTGTGTCGGTCTCCCGTGTCGGTGGTGCCGCGCAGATCAAGGCGATGAAGTCGGTGGCCGGTCGACTCAAGCTCGACCTGGCCCAGTACCGCGCCCTGGAGGCGTTCGCGATGTTCGCCTCCGACCTCGATGCCGCCTCCCGGGCCCAGCTCGCGCGTGGTGCTCGCCTCGTCGAGCTCCTCAAGCAGCCGCAGTCGGCGCCGTTCCCGGTCGAGGAGCAGGTCGTCTCGATCTGGCTCGGCACCACCGGCAAGCTCGACTCGATCCCGGTGGAGGACGTCCGCAAGTTCGAGGCCGAGTTCCTCGACCACCTGCGGCGCACCAAGAGCGACCTGCTCGCGGCGATCCGCGAGACCGGCACCTTCGCCGAGTCCACCGAGCAGGCCCTCACCGCCGAGGTCGACTCCTTCAAGAAGGGGTTCACCTTCCACTCGGACAAGGGCGTTCACGCCGGCAACGAGGCCGAGGACAAGGCCGCCGAGTTGGCGATGGCCTCCGACCAGGAGCAGATCGTCAAGCAGAAGCGCTGAGACCCTCTCAGCCACACGGCATACCGACGCAAGCGACACGACGTAAGGAAGGCGGAAACGTATGGGAGCGCAGATCCGGGAGTACCGGCAGCGCATCCGGTCCGTCAGCGCGACCAAGAAGATCACCCGCGCCATGGAACTCATGGCCGCGAGCCGCGTCGTGCGGGCTCAGCAGGCGGTTCGTGAGTCCAGCCCGTATGCGCGGGCGATCACCCGGGCCGTCTCGGCCGTGGCGACGTTCTCCCACGAGGACCACCCGCTGACGAGCGAGAAGGCCGAGGTCAAGCGTGCCGGCGTGCTCATCATCACCTCGGACCGCGGTCTCGCCGGCGCGTACAGCTCCTCGGTCCTCAAGGAGAGCGAGCGGCTTGTCGCCCGGCTCCGCGAGGAGGAGGGCAAGGAGGTCGTCCCCTACCTGCTCGGTCGCAAGGCCGTCGGGTTCTACAAGTTCCGGCAGCGGCCGTACGCCGCGGAGTGGACCGGCGACTCGGAGAAGCCGAAGTTCGAGCGGGCCCGGGAGATCGGTGCGCGCATCGTCGAGGACTTCCTCAAGGACACCGAGAACGACGGCGGGATCGACGAGATCCACATCGTCTTCACCCGGTTCGTCACCATGGTGACCCAGGAGCCCGAGGTCATCCGACTCCTCCCGCTCGAGGTCGTCGAGGGAACCGAGGCGCCGGAGCCTGAGGACGTCCTGCCGCTGTATGCCTTCGAGCCGAGTGTGGAGGAGGTGCTCGACGCACTGCTGCCCAAGTACGTCACCTCGAGGATCTTCAACTGCATGCTCCAGTCGGCGGCCTCCGAGCTCGCCGCCCGGCAGCGCGCGATGAAGTCCGCGACGGACAACGCCGAAGAGCTCATCAAGAAGTACACCCGGCTGGCCAACCAGGCCCGTCAGGCAGAGATCACCCAAGAGATCAGCGAAATCGTGGGCGGCGCGAGCGCGCTGGCCGAGAGCAAGTGAGATAGAGGAAACCCATGACTGCCACTGTCACCGAGAGCGCCGAGGGCACCCGCGAGGGCGGCGTCGGCCGTATCTCCCGCATCATCGGCCCCGTTGTCGACGTCGAGTTCCCGAGCGACGCGATGCCCGAGCAGTACAACCTGCTCACCACCGAGGTCGAGCTCTCCGGGGAGAAGAAGGAGCTCAACCTGGAGGTCGCCCAGCACATCGGCGACAACATGGTGCGCGCCATCTCCCTGCAGCCCACCGACGGACTCGTCCGCGGCACTCAGGTCCGCGACTCCGGCGGCCCCATCACCGTCCCCGTCGGGGATGTGACCCTCGGCCACGTCTTCAACACCACCGGTGTCTGCCTCAACCTCGAAGAGGGCGAGACCTTGGACGTCAAGGAGCGGTGGGGCATCCACCGCAAGTCCCCGGCCTTCGATCAGCTGGAGTCCAAGACCCAGATGTTCGAGACCGGCATCAAGGTCATCGACCTGCTCACCCCGTATGTCCAGGGTGGCAAGATCGGCCTCTTCGGTGGGGCCGGTGTCGGCAAGACCGTCCTCATCCAGGAGATGATCGCCCGAGTCGCCCGCGATCACGGTGGCGTCTCGGTGTTCGCCGGTGTCGGTGAGCGCACCCGTGAGGGCAACGACCTCATGGTGGAGATGGAGGAGGCCGGCGTCCTCGGCCAGACCGCCCTCGTCTTCGGCCAGATGGACGAGCCGCCGGGCACGCGTCTGCGCGTTGCCCTCTCGGCCCTGACCATGGCCGAGTACTTCCGCGACGTCCAGAAGCAGGACGTGCTCCTCTTCATCGACAACATCTTCCGGTTCACCCAGGCCGGTTCCGAGGTCTCCACCCTCCTTGGCCGTATGCCGTCCGCGGTGGGTTACCAGCCGACGCTCGCCGACGAGATGGGTGTGCTCCAGGAGCGGATCACCTCCACCCGTGGCCACTCGATCACCTCGATGCAGGCGATCTACGTGCCCGCCGACGACTACACCGACCCGGCGCCGGCGACCACCTTCGCCCACCTCGACGCCACCACCGAGCTCTCCCGTGAGATCGCCTCGCTCGGTATCTACCCGGCCGTGGACCCGCTCACCTCGACGAGCCGGATCCTTGACCGCCGGTACATCACCACCGAGCACTACGACACCGCGGTTCGGGTCAAGCAGATCCTGCAGCGCAACAAGGAGCTCCAGGACATCATCGCCATCCTCGGCATTGACGAGCTGTCCGAGGAGGACAAGATCCTCGTCAACCGCGCTCGCCGGATCCAGCGGTTCCTCTCGCAGAACACCTATGTGGCCAAGCAGTTCACCGGCATCGAGGGTTCTACGGTCCCGCTGGCGGACACCATCGAGGCCTTCACGAAGATCTGCGACGGCGACTACGACCACGTCGGCGAGCAGGCCTTCTTCATGTGCGGTGGCCTCGACGACGTCGAGCGTCAGTGGGCCGAGATCCAGAAGAACCTCTGATGGCTGCCCTCACCGTCCAGCTCGTCGCCGCGGACCGTCTCGTCTGGGAGGGCGAGGCCAGCCAGGTCAGCACGCGCACGACCTCCGGTGATCTCGGCATCCTCCCGGGTCACACCCCGCTGCTCGGCATCCTCGCCGCCAGCGAGGTGCGGATCAAAGCTGACGGCACCTGGCGTGCCGCCACCCTCGACGGCGGGTTCCTCTCCGTGGAGCGGGATCGCGTGACGATCGTGGCCGACTCCGTCGACGCCACGGGCATGGTCGGCTAGGACCCGACATGGACGGGCTCAGTGCGCTGCTGGCGCCCGAGATCGTCCTCGCCCTCCTCGCGTTCCTCATCGTCGGCGCGCTCGGATTCGTCTGGGCGCGCCGACGCTATATCTCCGACGGCAGTCCGGTCATGGTCTGTGCTCGTCGGCATGAGGCCAGCGGCCGTTGGCGACTCGGGCTGGCTCGGCTCAGTGCGGAGCGTCTCGAGTGGTTCTCGGTCGTCGGGCCCTCCTTCGCGCCGGAGATCTCCTGGGTGCGCCATGACACCGAGTTCGCTACCCCAATACTGCTGGTCGACCACATCCCGGGGCTTGCCGACCCGGTCCGCGTCCACGGGGAGTGCAAAGGGGATACCGCGGACTTCGCCATGGTTCCGGGTGCCTACACCGCCCTGCGAGCCTGGGTGGAGTCGAGCCCTCCAGGGTTCAACGTCAACAACGTGACCTAGTCGACCTCGTGTTCCTCCGCGGACGCCGCGGAGCGCCTCCGCGTGGTCGGGGCTTGCGCACGTCCCCCGCCCGGCTGCCAGAGGACATCACCGCCAGCGTCCTTGTTCGCAGTGCGGGCGAGGATGAAGAGCAGGTCCGAGAGCCGGTTGAGATACCGCGCCGTGGCCGGGTTGACCCCGCCCGCCCCGTCCCCGGCTCCCGGCGTGGTGCCGTAGGCCTCGATCGCGGCCCAGGTCGAGCGCTCGGCTCGCCGGACAATCGTGAGCGCCAGATGAAGATATGCCGAGCCCGGCGTCCCGCTCGGCAGGATGAAGGAGCGGAGCTTCTCCAGCGGCTCCAGGAAGGTGTCGCAGTCCGCTTCGAGCTCGTCGACCCACTCCCTCCTTGACCCGCAACGGGGAAAGGCGTAGGTCTCGGCGAGCGGGGTGCACAGGTCTGCGCCCACGTCGAAGAGGTCGTTCTGCACCCGGGTGAGCACCCGGCATACCTCCTGCGACAGCCCACCAGCGGTGATGGCGACGCCGATCGCGGCGTTGGCCTCGTTGGCGTCGGCATAGGCCTGAAGACGCGGGTCGGTCTTGCGGGTCCGGCTGAAGTCGCCGAGGGCCGTCGAACCGTCGTCGCCGGTCCGGGTATAGATCCGGGTGAGGTTGACCATGGTGGCAAGCCTGCCATGGCCGCATCTGGGTCATGAGCTACGGCGGACCGTTGCCGAATCTTTACGCGTCGTTACGCAACCGGAGGGGGCTTACCTGCGTCTAATAGGTGACAGACGTCACAAGAAGCCTGCCGAGAGGGGACGTCCATGGCGATTGTGGGGGGCCAGATCATGACCGTGCTCGAATCCATCGAACCCGACGTCCATCATGTCGTGCTGCGTGGCCGCCTCGATCTGAGGTCGGTGCCGGACCTGCGGATGACCGTCCACCGGATCGTCGGTGACGGGACGACCCCGCTTCACCTGGATCTCGCCGAGGCCCAGATTGGGGACACCACAGGCTTTGGCTTCCTCGTCGAATGCGCTCGTCGGGCGGCCCGCAGGGGCCGGGTTCTGCGGGTCGTCGCGGCCGAGGACCGCACCGTGCGGCTGCTGCGCCGGGCTCGCCTGGGGCATCTGCTCGCCATGCCCGAGCAGACTGTGGGCACTCTCACCGCGCTCTGACCTCCCCGCTCGGCGGTGGCGTCCGTATCGTCGGGACTATGACGGAGTCTTCGCCTGCCGTGGCGCGTCCCGAGCGGGACCGCCCCTGGGTCATGCGGACGTATGCCGGCCACTCGAGCGCCGCTGCGTCCAACGCCCTCTATCGCCGCAACCTCGACAAGGGACAGACCGGTCTCTCGGTCGCCTTCGACCTGCCGACGCAGACCGGCTACGACCCCGACGAGGTGCTCGCCCGTGGGGAGGTCGGCAAGGTCGGGGTGCCGATCTCGCACATCGGTGACATGCGGGCGCTCTTCGCCGACATTCCACTCGACAAGATGAACACCTCGATGACGATCAATGCGACCGCGATGTGGCTCCTCGCGCTCTACCAGGTCGCCGCCGAGGAACAGGCCGTGGCTGCCGGCGCCGACCCCTCCGCCGCGGTGCGAGCGCTCGCCGGCACGACCCAGAACGACATCATCAAGGAGTACCTCTCCCGCGGGACCTACGTCTTCGGCCCCGGCCCCAGCCTGCGGCTCATCACCGACATGGTCGCCTACACGGTCGCCGAGATCCCCAAGTGGAACCCGATCAACGTGTGCAGCTACCACCTCCAGGAGGCGGGAGCGACCCCGGTCCAGGAGCTCGCCTACGCGATGTGCACCGCGATCGCCGTGCTCGACGCAGTCCGGGACTCCGGTCAGGTCGCGCCCGAGAAGTTCGGCGAGGTCGTCGCCCGGATCTCCTTCTTCGTCAATGCTGGGGTGCGCTTCGTCGAGGAGATGTGCAAGATGCGCGCCTTCGTCGAGCTTTGGGACGAGGTGACCCGGGAGCGCTACGGCGTCACCGATCCCGCCCAGCGGCGCTTCCGGTATGGCGTCCAGGTCAACTCCCTCGGCCTCACCGAGGCCCAGCCCGAGAACAATGTCCAGCGGATCGTCCTGGAGATGCTCGCGGTCACCCTGTCCAAGAACGCCCGGGCCCGCGCGGTCCAGCTCCCCGCCTGGAACGAGGCGCTCGGGCTGCCCCGACCCTGGGACCAGCAATGGTCGCTGCGCATCCAGCAGGTGCTCGCCTACGAGTCCGACCTCCTGGAGTATGGCGACCTCTTCGACGGCAGTCCGGTCATCGAGGCCAAGGTCGCCGAGCTCGTGGCCGGTGCCAAGGCAGAGATCGAGGCGGTCCAGGCCATGGGTGGAGCCGTTGCCGCCGTCGAGAGCGGCTACATGAAGTCCGAGCTCGTCGCGTCGCATGCCCGGCGGCGCCAGCGGATCGAGGCTGGCGAGGACGTCGTCGTCGGCGTGAACCGTTACCAGACCACCGAGCCCAACCCGCTCACCGAGGACCTCGATACCGCGATCTTCTCGGTCGAGGCGGGGGTTGAGGAGGCCGCGGCGCAGGCGGTGGCTGCCTGGCGCTCGGCGCGCGATGCCGACCCGACGAAGCGGGTTCGGGCGCAGGGCGCCCTGAGCCGACTCAAGGCGGACGCCGCCGCGGGGGTCAACCTGATGGCCGCCTCGCTCGAATGTGCCCGAGCGGAGGTGACCACGGGGAGTGGACCAGCGCGTTGCGGGAGGTCTTCGGCGAGTTCCGCGCCCCGACCGGTGTTTCCGCCGGGGTCGGATGGCCAGTGGAGCGGCATCGGCCGGGATGGCCGAGGTCCGCGACTACGTCCGCCGCACGCAGGAGGAACTCGGCGAGCGGCTGCGGCTCCTCGTCGGCAAGCCGGGACTCGACGGCCACTCCAATGGCGCCGAGCAGATTGCCGTGCGAGCTCGCGATGCCGGGTTCGAGGTGATCTACCAGGGCATTCGGCTCACCCCGGCGCAGATCGTCGCGGCGGCGGTCGCCGAGGACGTCCACCTCGTCGGGCTCTCGATCCTCTCCGGGTCGCACCTCGAACTGGTGCCGGAGGTCCTCGAGGGGCTCCGCGAGGCCGGCGCCCACGAGCTGCCGGTCATCGTCGGCGGGATCATTCCGGAGTCGGACGGGCACACGCTCAAGGGTCTTGGGGTCGCCGAGGTCTTCACCCCCAAGGACTTCGGCCTCAACGACATCATGACGCGGTTCGTCGACGTCATCCGGGAGTCCCGGGAGTTGCCGGTCAGCCGGTAGTTTCGTTCGCTTCGGCGGCTGGCGGCGGCAGGTCGGCAAGTCGGTAAAGTCCCGCCGCATGGCGTTGCACTGCTCGGCGACGTTGTTCGTCGCCCGTCACGGGGATGCCACCTACGGGCATGCCCCGGTCCTCTCCACCGAAGGTGGTGCACTCACCGCGCTCGGCCGGTCCCAGGTGCGGTCACTGGCAGAGGGCCTGGCCACGCAGCGGATCGCCCGGGTTTTCAGCTCGAGGATGACCCGGGCCGTGCAGAGTGCCGAGATCGCCGCGGAAGTGCTCGGCGTCGACCACGTCGTGGTCGATGGCCTTGAGGAGATCGACCCGGGGGCCTACACCGGGCGCTCGTTCAGTGATCCGGCGTGGCACGCCATCCTCGATGCCTGGTTCGCCGGCCGGGACGACGTGCGCGTCGAGGGCGCCCAGTCCGGGGCGGAACTTTTCGCCCGCTACCGCCACGCCCTGGAATCCATCGCGGATGCCCATCGCGGCGAGCGGGTCCTCGTCATCAGCCACGGGGGTGTCATGTCCCTTGCCCTGCCCCGTCTCACCGTGAACACCGACTCGGCGGCGGCCCGCGGCCGGTTCCCGCCCAATGCGGTCCCCGCGCAGGTCGAGATCGGCGACGACGGCTGGTGGTTGCACTCGTGGCCCGGGGCAGCGGACCCGGACGTCGTCTGAGCAACTGCCAGCGCCCGACCAAACCTAGAAGAGTCGGTGCTCCGAGGCGTCGATCCCGCGCAGTTCGTCGTAGTCGAGGATGACGCACCGGATGCCGCGATCCTCGGCGAGCACGCGGGCTTGCGGTTTGATCTGCTGAGCAGCGAAGACGCCCGTGACCGGCGCGAGGTGCGGGTCACGGTTCATGAGCTCGAGGTATCGGGTCAACTGCTCCACCCCGTCGATCTCGCCTCGACGCTTGATCTCCACCGCAACGGTGCGTCCGTCGGCGTCCTTGCAGAGCAGGTCGACCGGGCCGATGGGAGTGAAGTACTCCCGGCGGGTGAGCGTCCAGCCCGCACCGAGGGTATGGACGTGTTCGGCGAGCAGGCGCTGCAAATGGGCCTCGACACCGTCCTTGACCAAGCCCGGGTCCACCCCGAGGTCATGGCTGGAGTCGTGCAGGACCTCGTGCAGGCGGACCCGCAGACGGTCCTCGGACTTGGTATGCCGGACCACCCAAACCGCAGTCACCCCCTCGGCGGCCTCGGCCGCTTCCGGCTCGGACTCGGTGAGCGCGCACGGCGGGGACATCCAGTTGAGCGGCTTGTAGGACCCGCCGTCGGAGTGCACCAGAACCGAACCATCCGCCTTGACCAGGAGCAGCCGCATGGCCAGCGGGAGGTGCGCGGTGAGCCGGCCCTCGTAGTCGACGCTGCACGTCGCAATGACCATCCGCACGAGGAGCCACTCTAGCCCGCGCATCCCTTGCCCGGAGCCGCTGCCGGGCGCACACTGACAGTGTGGAGTGGACGTCGGGGTTCCTCGCGATGGCCGTGACGGCGGTCGTCCTCTTCCTCGTGGCCGTGGCTCAGGTGAGCGTCATCGACTGGCTTGCGCACTCCAAGGTCCCGCGGCCGCTGCGGGGGATCGCCCGGCGGCTGGCTCAGTGGCATGCCGCCCGGCGGCCCGCCCCGGTGGCCTTGCCGCCGGTGCTCTTCGAACTCGAGTTGCGTCGCCTCGGTGCCGAGGTGACCCGGGCGCTCGATGCCGACCAACCGGCGAAGGCCGCTCGGGTGGCAGCGGCGCGGGCGGCCTATGACACCGTCCTCATCGACTACGGCCGTTCGGTCGGGATCGAGGTGCCGGGCACCACCGGCCGGGTCCCCCTCGGAGCCCAGGACCGGTTTGCTGTCGAGGAAGCCCTCGTCGGCGCCGGGTACCCCCTCTGAGCCCACCCGCGCGAGGTGGGGAGTCTCACCCCGGCTAAGGGTCGTCACGGCATACCCGGTTTGGGAGGATCGAGACATGACACGGGAGTTCAGCACGGTTGGAGTGATCGGGCTCGGCACCATGGGTGCCGGCATCGTCGAGGTCTTCGCGCGCAACGGCATCGACGTGGTCGCGGTCGAGATCGGCGACGCGCCCCTCGAGCGGGGGAAGGGCGTGCTCGCCAAGAGCACCGGCCGGGCGCTTGCCCGCGAGAAGATGACCCAGGACGAGCACGACACGCTGCACTCTCGGATCACCTACGCCACCGACCTCGCCGCGCTCGCCGACTGCCAGCTCGTGGTCGAGGCGGTCCCGGAGAGCCTGGAGCTCAAGAAGGACCTCTTCGCTCAGCTCGACCAGATCGTGAGCCCGGACGCGGTGCTTGCGACGAACACCTCGAGCCTGCCGGTGACTCAGATCGCGGTCGCGACGGCCAACCCCAAGCGGGTCGTCGGGATGCACTTCTTCAACCCGGCGCCCGTGCTCCAGTTCGTCGAGGTCATCAAGACCGTCATCACCGCCGATGACGTCTTCGAGGACATCAAGGCCCTCGCCGAGCGCCTTGGTAAAAGGCCGGTCGTCGTGGGGGACAAAGCCGGGTTCATCGCCAACGCTCTGCTCTTCGGCTACCTCCAACCACGCCGTCAACATGTACGAGACCAAGTACGCCACCCGCGAGGACATCGACAACGGGATGCGGTTCGGCTGTGGGCCCCATGGGTCCGCTCGCCCTGCTCGACCTCACCGGACTGGACACGGCCTACGAGATCCTCGACACGATGTACCGCCAGGGCCGTGACCGGTTGCACGCACCGAGTCCGATCATCAAGCAGATGGTCAGCGCAGGTCTGCTCGGACGCAAGAGCGGACGCGGGTTCCTATTCGTATGCCGCGCCGGGCTCGCCCGAGGTCGTCGGCGACCACTGACCCCGCGGGAGGTCCGCCGGCCGGCGTGGAGCTCCGTGCGGTGAGCACGGTCGGCGTCGTCGGATCCGGGACCATGGCCACCGGCATCGTCGAGGTGTTTGCCCGCAGCGGGTAGCCGTGGTCTATGTGGCCCGGGGCCAGGACAAGGTCGACGGGGTTCGCGCGGCGATCGCCAAGTCCCAGGCCAAGATGATGGAGCGGGGCCGACTGACCCAGGGGCGGCCGACGAGATCAACGCCCGGATCACCAGGGCCACCGAGCGGGAGAGCACTTTTGCCCAGGCTGACCTCGTCGTCGAGGCCATTGCCGAGGACCTGACATCAAGCAGGAGCTCTTCCGCGATCTCGACCGGATCTGCAAGCCGGGGGATCCTGGCGACGACGACGTCCTCGCTGCCTATTGTCGATTGCGCCGGGTCACCTCCCGTCCGCAGGACGTCATCGGGATGCACTTCTTCAACCCGGCCCAGATCACGAAGCTCGTCGAGGTCATCCACACCATCTCGACGGCGCCGGACGTCATCGCGACCGTGCGGGATCTCTGCGGCAAGCTCGGCAAGGTGGCCGTCACCTGCGGCGACCGGTCCGGCTTCTATCGTCAACGCGCTGCTCTTCCCTACCTCAACGACGCGGTGAAGATTCTCGGGGCCAACTACGCCACGGCCGACGCCGATCGACACGGCGATGAAGACCGGCTGTGGCCGCCGATGGGGCCTTTGAGCTGCTCGACGTCGTCGGTCTCGATGTCTCACTGGCGATTGAACGGAAGCGTCTACGTCGAGTTCCGCGGGCCCGGCTACGCTCCGGCGCCGATGCTCGAGCACCTGGTCACGGCCAGCTACCTCGGTCGTAAGACCGGCGCGGGGCTTCCCGCACGTACTAGAACTGAGGCCTCCGGATGAGCCGCTCCTCGGACCCGGTGCTCTGGGTCGGCGGGCGACTGCCTGCTGGAGTTCGTTGGTCGTGGTGGAGGAGGCCGGTCCGCCGCTTGAGGCGATGCCGAGGGTTAAGCGCGAGGGTGGACACGGCACCTCGGGAGCGGCGAGGTCGGCGAGGGAGTCGGCCGCCCCCGTCACCCGGAGCCCCTGGACCTCGCACACCATGCAGTGCTCAGGCCGCTGCGCCCGATGAGTTCGGCTCGGCGGATCCGGGCCACGCCCGTGGGCTATGATCTCCAGGCAGTCGCCCCGACCTCTGGGCGAGGCACAGTCCAGCCCCCAGATGAGCGCGGTGGGCCGTGCGAGGGAAGGCCAGCGTCCGCGGGGAGAGACGACGGCGAGGACGGCGGCTCGGGCCAAGACCGAGCCAGGTGGGCTGAGCAACGGGATAGGCCCCGAATCAACGGTCGGTCGGCATTACTACGCCCACTGTCGCGCAGATCGGCGCGCTCGCCCGAGTTATCCACAGCGCCCCCGAGTAGCGTGGGTCTGTGCCGTCAACGCTGCCCGCCCGCGCCCAGGTCGTCATCATCGGGGGGGGGTCATCGCCTCCTCGATCGCCTACCACCTCGCCGCGCTCGGCTGGACCGATGTCCTGGTCCCTCGAACTTGACCCGCTCGGCCTCGGGCAACACGTGGCATGCCGCCGGCCTGATTCGACGTTCGGCTCCACGAGCGAGACGAGCACCCGGCTGCGGCTCTCCAGTGAGACCTCTACGCCCGGCTCCGAGGCGGAGAACCGGGCAGGCGCACCGGGTTCAGGCCGGTGGGGCTCATCGAGGCGGCCGCCGATGCCGACCTGTTGGAGGAGTACCGGAGGGTCGCGCCCTTCAGCGCCACCCTCGGCCTCGAGATCCACGAGATCTCCCGGGGAGATGAGCGACCTTTTCCGCTCGCCCGCACCGATGACCTGCTCGCCGGGTTCCATCTCCCGGACTGGAGACCCGCGCCAACCGGTCGACCTCACCATGGCCCTGGCCAAGGGCGCCCGCGCCCGCGGCGCGTCACCGTCGTGGAAGGAGTCAGCGTCGAGCGGTAGCGTCTGCCCGCGACAGTGGCCTCGTCGAGGGAGGTCCTCGGCGTGCGGGCGGGTCGATGCGCGCACGGGTGAGTCGCACGACATCGAATGTGGGTATGCTCGTCAACTGCGCGGGGCTGTGGGCCCGTGAGCTCGGCAGCGCAACGACGTCGTCATCCCGGACCAGGCCGCGGAACACTTTACTACCTCATCGCAGAACCGATCGACGGGATGAGCCCGGCAGGCCCCGGCTTCGAGGACCCGGCGGCACCTACGGCTGCTACCGCGAAGAGGGCGGCGGGATATGGTCGGGCCAGCTCGAGCGCAGGCCGCGGCCTGGAGGCGGTGGACGGCATACCCGAGGGGTTTTCCTTCGGAGAGTTGACTCCGGACTGGGACCGGATGGGGCCGTTCATCGAGCGCGCGGTTGCCCGGGTGCCCATCCCCGTGGAGCCGGTCGGGATCCGGACAGTTCTTCTGTGGTCCTGGAGTCGTTCACCCCGGACCTGCTCCCGCCGTCGGCGAGGCTCCGGGAGTGTGCTACTTGTCTGCGCCGGGCTGAACTCGGTCGGAGTGCTCTCCAGCGGTGGCATGGGTCGCATTGTCGCGCAATGGATCCCGTCCGGGCCATTGACCTGATGTGGACGTCACGGCTTCAACGTCGACCGGTTCCGGTCCTTGGCAGCTCGACCTCGCCATCGCGAGGCTCGCACGGCTGAGATCCTCGGCAGTTTGTTCATGCCGCACACACCTGTGCAGCTCCACAGCGGTCGCGGGTCATGCGTTCGCCGAACCACGAGGAGCTGGTTGCCGCCGGTGCTTTACCTTCTGGTGGGGACGTCTGGTGGACGAGCGCGGACTGGTATGCCAGGTGACGCTCCGATGCTGACACCCACACCGGACTGGGGGCATGCGGCAAAATTCTGTTGGGAGCAGGAGAATGAGCCGTTCGCGAGGGTGTCGGGCTCTGGACATGTCCTTCATGGCCAAATGGCGCGGGACCGGCGCCGGGGAAGCGGCGCGTTTCCTGGATCCGGGTGAGCGCGGGCCCTGCCGACGGTGCTGCGGGGTCACTACCTACACCTCCAGTGGCTGGCCGAGGACGGTGGCATAGAGGCAGACTCCCACCGTCACCAAACCTTCCGGTGACGACGACTTTGTTGGGGTGGGCCTCCGACACCGCCTACGGGCATGTTCGAGGGGCTACATGCGCCGGGCCGCGCCCATGGGCTC
>JADJVJ010000005.1 GCA_016716625.1 Nostocoides sp. | reverse complement strand
CCACCGCTGAACCGGCTCCCACAGGCCCGCGAACCTCACGGATACACCCTGCAGGAGGTATGCCGTCCGCCCCGGGAGGAGCAGCCCGGTTCAGGGGAGCGTCAGGGGCACCTCAGGGGCGCAGGCTCCGGGGTGGACTCAGACGTCCGGAAACGGTTGATCTCGGTCTCGAAGCGCCCGCTTCTCCGGGTCAGTGACGCAAGCCCAGCCTCGGGCGCGAGCGTGACCACGCCGACCTTGCCCTGGTGCAGGTTGCGGTGGACATCGAGGGCGGCCTGTCCGACGTCAGGGCGGCCAGGTCTTGGAGAGCGTCGGATGGGTGAGCCCCCGGTTGATGAGCTCGTTGGCCTCCCAGGCATCGCGGTAGTTCGCGAAGTGCGAGCTGATGATCCGCTTGAGATTCATCCACGGGTACCAGTTGTCGTACTCGTGCGCCTACCCCGGTCGATGCGCACGTCGTGATCAATCCCGCCCGCGCGGTGACACTGGAGAAAAGCAGGCGCGGTCTCCCGGCCGGGGTGTTCGAAGACGATGTCCACGTCGTGCCCGCCGGTCAGCTCGCGAATCTTCTTGCCGAGCCGCTGCCACTCCTTGGGGTTAGCTTGGTGCCGTCCTCGTTCCAAACTGGTAGCCTCGGCCCGCCGGTCGATGACCAGCACGGCGCCCAAGCCCCACGGCAGATCTGGGCCTTGTCCTCGGAGGAGACCACGCAGATCGGGGTCGCGCCGCCGGCGAGCGCCATCTGGGTGGCGTACCAGGCGAGGCCGCCAAAGGCGCCCCAGATGACCACCCGGTCGCCGAGCTTCATCCCGGCGCCGTTCTTGAGATGAGTTGCCGGTATGGGGTGGAGTTGACCAGCCCGGGGAGAGCCTCCCCAGGTGAGGTGCGCGGGCTTGGGCATGAGCTGATTCGCCTTGGCTGATCGCGAGTTCGGCCAGGCCACCGGGGGTGCCATCCTCCGAACCCCCAGATCCGCTGCTCCGGGTCCATCATCGTGTCGTTGTGGCCGTCGGCGGACTCGAGCTCGACGGAGAGGCAGTGTGCCACGACCTCCTGCCCGGGCTTCCACAGGTGGACCCCAGGGCCGGTGCGCAGCACGACCCCGGACGGGTCGGAGCCGACGACGTGATAGGGCAGGTCGTGCCGTTTGGCGTACGGAGAGAGGCGGCCGTAGCGCTCGAGGAAGCCGAAGGTGGAGACCGGCTCGAAGATGCTCGTCCACACGGTGTTGTGGTAGATCGCGCTCGCCATGACCCGCGACCAGGGCCTCGCCGGGTGCGAGTACCGGGGACCGGCACCTCGTCGAGGTGCGGGGACTGGCAGGGGTCCTTGTCCCGGGAGGGGCATGCCCGCGAACATCTCGACCTCGTCCTTGTGCACCGTCATGGTAAGGACTCCGGCATCGCGAGCCCGGCATGGAGTGTCCACCCAGGTGGTCGCCGGACAGGATGGCCTCACGAATCCTGATCCATGGTGGTGCTGTTCTCCTCGACAATGCTGGTGGGGTGCTTGAACCTTGGGCTGCCCCATTACCTCTTGAACCTATCGGCCCCTAGGCCTGCCCATCATGGTGGTTGAGACGGGCCTCACCCTCACGGCGACGGCATACTGGGACGGTGAATCGCAGGGGATGCCCACGCGTCTGGTGTGCTGGCGGCCGCGGCGACATGTGTTGTCGCCGCCGCCGCAGACGCTCTTATGCCGCTGCTCCAGACTGCTCACACCGACGGCGCGTGGCGACGCAGCCAAGTTGAGCCTCTCTCTTGACTCGTCAGTGGCAACCGCGCCTCACCTCGCGCTGACCTTTGACGACGGCCCCGACTGACACCCCAGCGGTGCTTGAGGTCTTGGAGAGATTTGGGGTCAAAGGCGACGTTCTTCAACGGTCGGGCGCAATGCCGCAGCCCACCGCGCGCTCATGGACTCCATGGTGAGCGCGGGCCACGGGCGGCCAGCCACACAGAACCATCGATGGCTTGATGCCTACTCCCCGGTCGGGCGAGATCGACCAGTGGCACAGAGCCGTTGGTCTGGGTGATTCCGCAAACCCGATGGTTCCGGGCCCCCGCGGCTGGACCAGTCCTCAGTGGCGGCAGCAGTCTCCTCCGGGGGCTGCGGTCGGTGCAATGGAGCGCAACCGTGGAATCGCAGGCCCGGTTCGGAGTTGGTGGTGCGGTCAGACGGCTAACTGACCTCGTGGGACCAGGAACCGTCACTCGCACGATGGAGGGCGAATCGAGGCCCTAACCCGCAAGCGGTTGATCGGTCCTTCACCGTCGAGGTCCTGCCAAGACTCTTGGCACAGTCGGGCGACGTCGACTGCGCCCCATGCGCGTCAGCGACTTGGTGGCGCCGCAGCCCTGAAGCCCGCCGCCCTGCGCCTGTCCCTCAGCCCGCTCAACCTTCCCCTCTCGTCCCGACTTTTCCGCCCCGGGAGCGAAAGGCCACGTTGGGGTGCCTTAGAAGGGGCCCCAACCTCCAGCGGCATGGGGCGGGAAAGTCGTGTCGGCTCAGGCAGGTGGCCGCGGGCTCGACGGGGACAGTATGCCGCCGGCGTCCTTAGGGTGGATGAAGTTCACCCGGCTGTTGGACGTACCCGCTTCGGTACGTCATACAGCGGACGCAGCCCACGCTCGCGCAGGGTCGCGCACACGGCGTCGATATCGGCCACGGTAGGCCGTCTGCTGGATCCCGGGGCCGCTGCGGTCGAGGAACTGGCGATCGTCGACGCGGGCGTGAGCGGGGCGAAAACAGTTAGATGCAGGGCCAGACTCCCCGACCCCCATCGTCGCCTCTCGCACGCCCTGCTCCTCGTTGGTCTCCTCGTGGAGCCGCCGCATACCAGTGCTTCTGCGAGTAGAACGCGATCGCCTCGTCCAGGTCCGGGACCTCAATGCCGGCAATGGTCTTAATCATCGTGAACAGGTCGATCGTCATGCCTTCCAGCGTATTTCCGCCGTATGCCGTGCAGGTGGCGGAGGTGCCCAACCTCACTCGTCCCTCGTCGGCCGGGAGGGGCGGGCCTGAGAGGACGTGACATGGACGTGCGAGGTAAAGCACACTTGACGTTAAGCACATTTTACCACTGGCGATCGGAGGACCCCCTCCTGTCACTCGTCCCCCGACTCCCTAGCTTGCTCCCCGCCGTCCTCGTCGGAGGGGTTACCGCCACCGGGCTCGCCGCGGTCTACGCGTGGCGCAACCCCGACAATCCGGCTTCCACGCCTGGGCCTTCGGCGTCGTGCTCACGCTGACTGGCCGATCCTCGCCGCCGGAGCGCAGATCCTGTGGGTTCGACCGAGGCGCACAGGACTCGGACACATCGGGCGCCATGCCCACGACGTAAGGCGCGCAGCGTCTCGGGAAGCAGCCGCGGCGGCATTCGCCCTCGTGGTTGGCCTGATCCCCTGAATTGCCTCGGCGACGCCTGCGGCTCTCTTGGCTCTCGCCCATCGGCCTCACTCATGTCCTCGCGCTCCGGGCGCCTTCCGTGCGTCCTACGCCTGGCTGCGTCTGCGGAACCGCTGACCACGATGGACAACGACTCGCCGAGCTGCGCGCCGAGCGCGGAAGCGCTCACAGGCGGCCCTGGCCGATCTGCTCGGGGTGTCTTATGGGCCATGATCTCCATTGAAAAAGGCGTGTCCGTTCGATCCTCACTCACCGCTTGCCTTCAAGATCGCCGCCGCGTTCACCTGCCGCACATCGAGGACGTCTTCCACCCCCAGGCGTGGTCGGTCCCAGGTGGTAAGGCTCACCCGCGCAGGGTCGGCGCGCAGCATACCTGCTCGGTAGAGTCGAGCAGACCCGGAAGTCATCCGAAAGGCTGGAGCCATGTCCACCGACCCCTGTCATCGTCGCCGGCGTCCCACGCCGATGGGGCGGATGAGCGACTCGCTCAAAGCTTCTCCGGGTCCAACCTCGGCGGATTCGCCATCAAAGGGACCCTCGAGAAGGCCGGGGTCCAGCCCCAGGACGTCGACTACGTCATCATGGGCCAGGTCCTCTATGCCGGTGAGGGGCAGATCCCCGCGCGCCAGGCCGCGACCAAGGCCGGCATCCCGATGAGGCGCGTGCCCGCCCTCTCGATCAACAAGGTCTGCCTCTCCGGTCTGGACGCCATCGCTCTGGCCGACCGGCTCATCGGGTCAGCGAGTTCAGATCATCGTGGCCGGTGGCCGGAATTCCAAGACCCGCGCCCCGCACCTGCTCGAAAAGAGCCGCGACGGGTTCAAGTACGGCAATGTCACCTGCGCGACCATGGACTACGACGCGCTCACCGACGTCTTCACCGCCCAGGGCATGGGCGGGCGGCTCACCGGGCCGCCAGCTGCGGTGCGGTCGAGGTGACCGTGCGGAGCAGGACGCCTTCTCGGCCCGCGGCCACCAGCTCGCGGCCCGGCCTGGAAGGACGGCTACTTCGACGACGAGGTCGTCGCGGTCACCATTCCGCAGCGCCGCGGTGAGCCGGTCGAGTTCAAGACCGACGAGGGCATCGCGCCGACACCACGAGCGAATCCTCGGTGGCCTGCGCCCCGCCTTCGCCAAGGACGGCACCATCACCGCGGGCTCGGCCTCGCAGATCTCCGACGGCGCCTGCGCCGTGGTCGTCATGAAGCGGTCCAAGGCCGAAGAACTCCCGGGCTGAGCTGGCTCGCCGAGATCGGCGCCCACGGCAACGTCGCCGGCCCGGACTCGGTCCTCCAACTGCAGCCCGCCGAGGCGATCAAAGCGGCCTGCGCCAAGGACGGGATCGAACCCGCCTCTCGATGTCGTCGAGATCAATGAGGCGTTCGCCGCGGTCGGGCTTGCGTCGGCCCGCGACCTCGGTCTGGACGCCGACAAGGTCAACCCCAATGGGGGCGCGGTCGCCATGGGCCACCCGCTCGGGATGTCCGGCGCCCGGGTCGTGCTCACCCTGGCGCACGAACTCAAGCGACGCGGCGGTGGCGTTGGGGCGGCGGCTCTCGCGGTGGCGGTGGCCAGGGCGATGCGCTCATCGTCAAGGTCCCTGCTCAGGCCTGAGCGGCCGACCCGCTGACGGCGCGTCCGGTCGACCTCCGCCCTCGTCGCTGACGCGAGGGCGGCGCCCCCGTGCCGTTGCCCGGCTCATTTCCCTGGTCGAGGACGGCCACCCCCGTTGTCCCCGACCTCATGGCCGCGCTTGCGCCCATGGCCTCCCCGCGCGTATGTCGTGGGCCTCACCGGTGCGCCCGGGGTCGGCAAGTCGACGACGACGAACGCCCTCGTCACGGCATACCGCTCGGGGGCTCGGGTGGAGTCCTTGCTCGTCGACCCGTCCTCCCCGTTCTCCGGCGGGGCCCTGCTCCGCGATCGGATCCGGATGCAGGACCACGCCGGCGACCCGACGTCTTCATCCGTTCCATGGCTGCCCGCGGACACCTCGGCGGGCTCTCGGCGAGCGCACCGCAGGCCGTCCGGGTCCTTGAGGCGGCCGGCTGCGAGGTGGTCCTTGTCGAAACGGTCGGCGTGGGTCAATCCGAGGTCGAAGTCGCGCCCCTGGCCGACACCACCGATCGTGCTGGCTCGGGGATGGGGATGGTATCCAAGCCGCCAAGGCCGGCATCCTCGAGATCGGCGACATCTTCGTGGTGAACAAGGCCGACTGTGACGGTGCCGGCCAGACCGTTCACGACCTGCGGCACATGGTGTCCCTGGGCGAGCGCAGGGGCCCGGGGACTGGCGCGAGCGGGTGATTTCGTGCGTTGCCACGACCGGCCAGGGCATCGAGGACGCACTCGAAGCCCTGGACGCCCACCGGGTGTGGCTCGGCGAGGACCGGCTCCGCGAACGCCGGGTGCGCCGCGCCGGGCAGAGATCGAAAGCCTCGCCGTGGCGGCGGTGCGGCAGCGTGTGGCGGGTACCCCGGGGACCCTCAAGACACTCGCCGAGGCCGTGGTCGCAGGTCAACTGTCCTCGTATGCCGCCGCCGACCGGCTCCTGACAGCCCTGGCCGACGATCGCGGCGATTTGGCGACCCAACGGGAGTGCGTCACTCTGGATAGCTGACAACCCGTAAGGATCACCTCGTCATGCTTCTCATCGTCCGCCGCATCGTCGGACTGCTGCTCACCCTTTCCGGGTGGCGCTGACCGTCGTCGGAACCTGGTTCGCTACCCAATTGGGTAGCGATGGGGCCGTGCGGTTCTCGACCGTCCCCTCGGCCGGGTCCCCGCCTCGTCGTCCTCGACCCCGACCTGCTCAACCGGGTCGCCAGCCCGGTCACGGTCACCGCCACGGCGAGGGGTGCCGAGTCGGTGTGGATCAGCCGAGCCGCCCTCCGACGCTGCCGCAGCGGTCCGGCAGGGCCAAGCTCTCACCGCCACGGGCGTGACCATACGCCCCTGGGCACTGCTGACCGCCACCGAGGGCACGGCGCCGGCCAAGGCTCTCGGGCAGGCCGATCTTTGGCGGAGGAGACCTCGGCGCCGGAGAAGGTCACCCTCACCGTGAGCCAGGAGAACGCGCCCGAAACCGTCGTCGTTCAATCCCCGGATGCCGACATCACCGTCCTCGAGGTCTCCCTGGCCCGGAAGACCTGGTTCGTCGAGGCGGTCATCGGCATCCTCGTCGGAGTTTTCCTCGTCGTCGCCGGAGTCCTGCTGCTGTGGCCGCGACGGCCGCACCTTCCGGAAGGGGCCTCCGCATGACCGCCCACCGCACCGGTCGAGTCCGCGCGACCCTCATGGCCGGCGCCCTCGCTCTGAGCCTTGGGGCCTGTGGCGTGAGCGACGCCCTCGTCGGACTCCATCCGGCACCCAGTGAGAGCCGCGCTCGGCGCCGCTCGACGTCGAGGCTGCCACCGCCGTCGCCGCGCGCGTCCTCGGCGCGGCGGAGCAGGGCCCGATCTGCAACCGGCCCCACCGCCAAGACCAAGCGCGCCGACGTTCTCGTCGGCGATGCCCCTCACTCGCCACGCTGGTCAGGCCCGCGACGGCGAACCGAGGCCCCGCTCACCGCGACCCCGGAGCCCACGGTGCCGGCGGATGTCCTCCGGGCGAGCTGGCCCCGGGCCATGCTCGTCGGGACGCTCGACGAGGCGACCGCCACCCAATACCTCCACGTGCTGGTATCGGCGACCGCCGAGGGCCTACCGGCTCGTCTCGACCGCCCCGATGCTGCCCGGTGCCACGCTGCCGGCCCTGGGTCCGTAACCGACGGCGCGAGCTACCTCACCGGGGCCAGCAAGGAGACCATCGGCGAACTCTCCCCCGGCGGCCGCGGTCACGGCATACGCCTCGGCGCTCACGGTGCCCCGACCGGCCAAGGTCGACAAGCGGGTCGCGGTGACTGACGCCTTCTCCGGCGGGTTGCTCCGCTCGGCCGCCGCACAGGCCAAGGCCTCGGCAAGCCTGCCACCTCGGCCAGGCTCACAAGGCCGCCGCGCCGACGATCACCGGCTTCCGGCTCGCCGATGGCGGCGCCGTGCTCTTCACCCTGCTGACCCGCACCGACGCCATCACGGTCAAGGCCGGGGCCAAGAGATCCTCCTGCCGGCCGAGTACAAGAAGCTGACCGGGAAGGCCAAGGCCACCAAGGCGGTCACGCTGACCTCACTGGAGCCGGTCATCCTGCTCGTTTCGAACACCGGCACGGTGAGTGTCATCGGCGCGGCCGAGCACCTCATCGCCGGCAAGGCCTCTAGAAGCACGCCCCGGAACGTCGAGTGCCCGGCTCTTTGGCACAATCACGGACATGACCGATCAGACCCCGCCGGGACCCGCGGCGCCGTCGACCTCTCCGCCACCGCCACCGCCACCCTGTCCCGGGCGCAGCGTGGCTGGGTCCACCGCCGGCGCGCGACCGGCCCCGGCTGGACTCGTCGTCGAACTCACCGCGAGCAATGTCCAGGAGGTGCTCTCGCGCACCCTGAACGTCGCCGGGATCCTCGTCCTGTGGTCCTCGGCGCACGAGCGACCCGCACCCTGCTCGACGAGGTGACCAGCATCGCGGCGGGCCTACAGGGGCGGCTCCTGGTGATCACCGCGGACGTCACCGGCGACCCGGCCCTCATGCAGATGTTCCAGCCGCTTGTCGTCCAGGCATTCGGGCAACTCGCCGTGCCGGCGACCTTCGGACTCCTGCAGGGCCAGCCGGTGCCACTCTTCCCGGGTATGCCGAGTGGCCAGGCCTCGGGAAGCCATCGAGCAGTTGCTCCAAGCCGCGGTCGCCAACGGGATCACTGGCCGAGTCGAGCTGGAGGCGGGTGAGAGCACGAGGAGCCTCCCCTCCCGCCGCTGCACCAGGAGGCCATCGAGGCCATCGACCGGGGACCTCGCCGGGGCCGCCTCCGCTTACGAGCGTGCGCTCGCGGAGAACCCCCAGGACGCCGACGCCGAGGTCAGGCTGGCCCAGGTACGCCTGCTCGAGCGGACCAGCGGGCTTGACCTCGCGGGCACTCCGGGCCCGGCAGCGGCCGACCCCGCAGACCTCGACGCGGCCTCGCCGTCGCCGACCTTGATCTCGTCGGCGGGCACGTCGAGGATGCCTTTACCCGGCTCCTCGACCTGGTCCGGTCCACCTCAGGGCCGAACGGGATCGGGTTCGCACCCACCTCATCGAGCTGTTCGCCGTCGTCGGCAACCATGACGAGCCGGTTCGCCCAAGGCCGAACCGCCCTCCATGCCGCACTCTTCCAAACCGGCGTCTCCGACCCGCCCGTGAGCCTGCCCGATCAGCGAGGACCAGTCCGCTGAGTTATGTCGGCGACGCCGACGTCACCGCGCTCGTTCTCCAGTGCGACCGAGCGGTCGAGGGTCCTCGGGAGTTTCACGGTGCGCCGGGTGAGCCGTGGCAGCTCGACCTGCCCCGGCCGAGCCTGTCCCGCCTGGAATACCGGTTTGCGGTCGCCCGGGAGGAGGACATCAGCGTCATCCTCGATGACGACAACCCGGTACGCGTGCGGACCGCCTTCGGGGAACGTTCCGTCCTCGAACTGCCAGGCTACGCCGCACCGTGGTGGCTCGGCGCCGATCACGTCGACGGCTGGTACGACCCGTTCACCTCTCCGGGAGACTCCCGTCGAGGTTCCTGTCACGGTGTCACCCATCCCTGGCCCCCCGGCACTGCCGCCCCGCTGCTCCTGGTCCACGACGGCCCCGAGTACGACCAGCTCTCCTCCATCACCGCCTACAGCGCCGCCCTCATTGCGGCGGAGAAACTGCCGCCGCATCGCCTCGCGCTCGCCCACCCCGTCCTGCGGGACGCGTGGTACTCAGGATCCCCGGCCTACCTGCGCACGATCGCCTCAGGCGGGTCTGGCCCGGATCGAGGAACGATATGCCGTTCGCGGACCGGTGGTGGTCATGGGCGCCTCTCTCGGTGGGCTCACCGCGCTCCTCGTCGGGTTGCTTGCCCCACAGATCGGTGGTGTGTTCGCGCAGTCCGGCTCGTTCTTCCAGCCCCATCTCGACGGTACCGAGACCGGGTACCGCTACTTCACGCGCATCGCCACGGCGGTGCGCAACATCCTCGACGCTCCCCTCACCGACCGCCCCTGCGGGTCGGCATGACCTGCGGCACCCTTGGAGGAGAACTGTGCCAACAACCGGCATATGGCCTCCGCCCTCGGCCGCGCGGGGCACGAGGTGACTTACGGCGAGGTCGCCGACCTGCACAACTACACCGCCTGGCGAGACAGCCTCGACCCCGGCCTGACACAGGTCTTGCGAGACCTCTGGCTCTGAGGGCAGGGTTGGGCCGCATGCAGACCTCTCGCGCTCGACTCGACCTTCCGGGGGGTGGCGCCTCACTCGAAGTCATTCGGTACGGGAACTGGGGACGCCCGGTGCTGCTCTTCCCTTCCGAGGGCGGTTCGGCCGTTGACGCCGCCGGAATGGCATGCTCGCGCTGCCTGCGAGGGACTCATCGACCAGGGCCGGATGAGTCTGTTCTGTGTCGACTCCTTGGATGCATACACCTGGTCCGACAACGCCGTGCCCACCGAGGAGCGGGCTCGTCGGCACGGCAGGTACCACGAGTGGCTCGTCCACGCGGCCGTGCCGTGGATCCACGCCGAATGCGGCGGGTTCGCCGAACTCATCACTACCGGGGTCTCGCTGGGGCCTACCACGCCGTCCACTTCGCGCTTCAGCGTGCCGACCTCGCCCCGCTCGCTATCGGCCTCTCCGGCAACTACGACCCGACGACGTGGAACGGCTGGGGTGATGTCGGCGACGCCACCTATTTCGCCAACCCGGCCGCCTACGTCCGCAACATGGAGGGCGACCATCTCGAGTGGATCCGCTCCCGCCTCTCGATCCTCCTCGTCGTCGGTCAAGGCCCGTTCGAGATCGCCCCGACGAAGTCCCTCCCCGCGACCTTGGCGTTCGCCGAGACGTTGCGGGACAAGGGAATCCGCCACGAGCTCGACGTCTGGGGATACGACAGCGCCCATGATTGGCCGTGGTGGCGCCGACAACTTGCCCACCACCTGCCCCGATTCCTCTGAACCCGATTCCTGGGACGCGGAAGGACTCTTCATGAGCAACCCCAAGACCACCTCATCGGCCTTCTCCTTGGAGCCGAAGAGGACTGGCCGACCGCGTTCGAGGCCCTTGCCCGACGCCTCGGTGTCCTCACCGCCCCGGATGGTGCCCGGCATACGGTCTCCACCGAACGAGTGAGCATCGAGCCGTTCAACCTGCGCGACACCCCCCGCAGGAGCTCTCGTCATCGACCGGCTCGCCTACTGGTACTACCACCCCCGTGAGTGGCTCAAGAAAGTGGCCCTCATGGACGATGTGTACCTGCTCAACAGCCCCTTCACCTTCCAGTCGATGGAGAAGCACTCGGCCTACTGCGCCCTGCTCCGGCTCGGCATGCGGGTCCCCAACACCGTTCTCGTGCCCTACAAGCATCCCGTCGACAACGCCCGGTGGGCCTACACCTCGGCGAAGTACAACCAGCAGTTCAACCTCGACGAGATCGCCGAGGAGATGGGTTACCCGCTCTTCATGAAGCCGTTCGACGGCGGTGGCTGGCGCGGGGTCTCGCGAGTCCACGACCGCGACGAGCTGCACCACTCCTACGACGAGTCCGGGAGATGCTCATGCACCTCCAGGAATCCATCGAGGATACGACATCTTCGCCAGGGCGCTGACCATCGGCCCCGAGACCATGGTGATGAAGTTCCAGCCCGACGAGCCCATGCACCATCGGTATGCCGTCGCGCACAACTTCCTCTCCCCGCAGGTAGGCGAGGTGGTGACCATCTCGCAGACCGTGAACGCCTTCTTCCGCTGGGAATTCAACAGTTGCGAGATGCTCGTCAAGGACGGGCTGGTCTATCCCATCGACTACGCCAACGCGTGCCCCGACGTGGCGGTGACCTCGCTGCACTACTACTTCCCATGGGCGATGAAGACCCTGCTCCGTGGTCGGTCTTCTGTGCCGTCACCGGGCGACGCGCCCAGACCCAGGTCGACACCGCGCCGTGGTTCACCATCGCGGATGACCCCGGCCTGGACGAGCAGGGCCGGCTCGCGGGGTATCAGTCGCTCGCGGACGCGCACTTCGACAAGGATCGCTACGCCGAGTTCTGCGAGGCGACGCTGCCGCATGTCGACGACATGGTGCTCTCCTGGATCGACAGTGAGGAGTTCCGTCGGGTGCTCACCTCAACGATCCACCAGACCTACCCCACGCACGAATGGGAGAAGTTCGAGGGTCACTTCGGCGGCCTCATCGACATGTGGGTCAGCGACCAGCGGGTGCATTCCCCGGAGTCCCAGGCCGGGACCGACGACGGCGCGTGAGCCCGTCGGACGGCTACCCGGAGCGGGCCCTATCCGGATAGGGCCTGAGAGACCACCTCGCGGGCCTCGGCCTGCACCTGAGCGAGATGATCCGGGCCGCGGAAGGACTCGGCATAGATCTTGTACACGTCCTCGGTGCCCGAGGGCCGAGCCGCGAACCAGGCCGACTCGGTGACCACCTTGAGCCCGCCGATCGCTGCCGCGTTACCGGGGGCCGCAGTGAGCTTGGCGAGGATCGGCTCCCCGGCGAGCTCGCTGGCGCGCACGTCCTGCGGGGAGAGGGCACCGAGCCGGGCCTTCTGCTCCCGGTTCGCCGGGGCGTCGACCCGGGCGTATGCCGGGGCCCCGTGCCGGGCGGTGAGCTCACCGTAGAGTTCGCTCGGCGAGCGGGAGGTGCGGGCCTGGATCTCCGAGGCGAGCAGGGCGAGCAGGATGCCGTCCTTGTCGGTGGTCCACACCGAGCCGTCCTTGCGCAGGAAGGACGCTCCCGCGGACTCCTCACCGCCGAACGGGCCCGAGCCGTCGAGCAGCCCGGGAACGAACCACTTGAACCCGACTGGGACCTCGACGAGCCGCCGGCCGAGGTCGGCGGCCACCTTGTCGATCATCGAACTGGAGACCAGGGTCTTGCCGATGAAACCGTCGGCGCGCCACTGTGGCCGCGCGCCGCCATAGAGGTACTGGATGGCGACGGCGAGGTAGTGGTTGGGGTTCATCAGGCCACCGTCAGGGGTGACGATGCCGTGCCGGTCGGCGTCGGCGTCATTCCCGGTGGCGATGTCGTAGGCCTCCCGTTGGGCGATCAGGCTCGCCATTGCCGAGGGTGAGGAGCAGTCCATCCGAATCTTGCCGTCCCAGTCCAGCGTCATGAACCGCCACGTGGCATCGACGAGCGGGTTGACCACGGTGAGGTCGAGCCGATGGTGCTCGGCGATCGCCCCCCAGTAGTCGACGGCGGCGCCGCCAAGCGGGTCGGCGCCGATGCGCACGCCGGCCTCGCGGACTGCGTCGAGATCCAGCACGCTCGGCAGGTCGGCGACGTAGTTGCCGAGGTAGTCGTATGCCGTGACGCTGGCTCGGGCCCGGGTGAACGGCACCCGCTTGACCCCGCTCAGGCCGGCGGCGATGTAGCCGTTGGCCGCGGCCGCGATGACCTTTGTGGCGTCACTGTCGGCCGGGCCACCGTGCGGCGGGTTGTACTTGAAACCGCCATCGCTCGGCGGGTTGTGCGAGGGGGTGACGACGATGCCGTCGGCGAGCCCGAAGCCCGCCGGCATCGCATCGACCCCGGCAACCTTGCCCCGGTTGGCCCGCAGGATCGCGTGCGAGACCGCCGGAGTGGGGGTGAAGCGGTCGGCGGCGTCGACCAGGACGGTGACCTCGTTGGCGACCAGGACCTCAAGGGCGGAGGCCCAGGCCGGTTCGGAGAGGCCGTGGGTGTCCCGGCCGAGGAAAAGCGGACCGTTGAAACCCTGGGCCTGGCGGTAGTCGCAGATCGCCTGGGTCGTCGCGAGAATGTGGTCCTCGTTGAACGAGGTCTTCAGGCTGCTGCCGCGATGTCCGGAGGTGCCGAAGGCTACTTGTTCGGCGACGTTGTCGGGGTCCGGGTGGCGGGTGTAGTACGCCGTGACGAGGGCGGCGACATCGACGAGGTCCTCGGGGGCGGCAAGGTGTCCGGCGCGGGGTGAGGTCATACCCCGATCCTGGCACTGCCGAGAGCGCGACGCATCAGAACGCGCAGGCACTCAGCCGAGGCGCATGAGGACGGTGTCGCGCAGGCGTTGGGTGAGTGGCCCGCGCACTGCGACCATCTCCTCCTCGATCCGTCGCAAGGTCTGTGAGGGCGGATGCAGTCCGCCGCCCACCGGGTGACGTTCGAGCAGGTCGATGCGCATGGACGTCGGTGGGTGGCTGTCGCCGAGTTGGTGCTCGCCGCTGGCGCAGACCGCGCGTCGCCGACGCAGTTCGCGGTCGGTGGGTTTCGGAGCCTGCTCCAGCGCGCGCCAGGGGTCCTCCCGCTGGCGGATGGCCCGCTCCATGGTGGTGACGCCCCGCTGCGGTGGCAGCAATCCGGCGAGCGCCGAGGTCATCGCCGCCGAACCGGCCACCTGGGCGGCCCGGCGGTCGGCGAGGTACTCGGCGTGCTGGGACTGGACGGCGTCGAGGCGTTCGAGGGTCATCGCGAGGGCGAGGAAGGGGGCGACGATGATGTGCTGGAGGACGGCCGCGATGGCCCCGCCGGCGTCGGAGAACGCGTTGCGCGTCGGCCGCAGCGCGTCGGGCCAGAGCAACTCGACCAAGGTCCAGAGCAGTCGCCTGGCCCAAAACACCAGGCGTCCGTCCCGGGTGTCGCGCCCGCGCAGGTGTCCCATCTCGTGGGCGAGGGTGGCGGTGCGCTCGGGCCAGCTGAGGACGGTCCAGAGCGGCAAGCCGATGACGAGCCCGGTGCGGCGGCCGTAGCCCAGTTCGACAACGCTCATGTTGTGGTCGATGTCGACCGCGATGGCGTCTGGCGGCCGGACGCCCATGGCGCCGGCGACCTGGGACACGAAATCCCGCAAAGCCGGCGCCTCGGCGGGCGCAAGCACGGTCGCCTCCGGGGGCAGCCGGTTGGGCCGCGGCACGATGAGCAGGACGATGCCCGCGAGCACGGCGAGGAAAAGGATCTTGAGGTAGAAGCCGAGCTGCAGGATGAGCCAGACCAGGGCAAGGACCACCAATGGTGCGGCCAGCAGCACCGCGACCGAGAACGCCACGGCCACCCGTCGGCTGGGGATGACCGCCAACGAGTCCGGCTGTTCCGAGAGGCGTTGATGGAGCCTGGTGGCTGCCTTCCGCGCCAGCGCCTGCCGCGCCCGATAGATCCGCCCGGAGTCCAGCGGGGCCGGGGGTTCGGCACCCTTGCCGCACCTCTCGCACCAGGTCGGCATACCCGGCTCGACAGGGTATGCCGCCCCGCACGAGGAGCAGACTCCGGTGCTCATGCAGGAGAGTATGCCGTGCCTCTTCGCCCGCCTGTCTCGTCAGTCACACGACCCTCGTGATGGTCAGTTCGGTCATACCCGCGGGGGTATCATGGAGGCATGACCACCACCACCAAGAACCTCGTGGTCCTCGGGGCTGGAACGGCCGGAACCATGGTCGTCAACAAGCTCCGTCGGGCGCTGCCGGACCCTGAGTGGTCCATCACCGTCATCGACAAGGACGACATCCACGACTACCAGCCGGGATACCTTTTCATCCCGTTCCGGATGAACAAGCCCAAGCAGATCCGAAAGACCAAGCGGCCCTACCTCTCTGAGGATGTCGACCTCGTCATCGGCCAGGTCGAACGGGTCGACGCGGCGGCTGCCCAAGTCCACCTTGAGGACGGTCGGGTCTTCCCCTACGACCAGCTCGTCATCGCCAGCGGCACCACCCCCCGGCCGGACCAGACGCCGGGCATGCTCGGCGAGCAGTGGCACCGTGAGGTCGGGGAGTTCTATACCTATGAGGGTGCCATCGCCCTGCGCGACCAGCTCGACCGCTGGGAGGGCGGCCGCCTCGTCGTGCACATCACCGAACTCCCCATCAAGTGCCCGGTGGCACCGCTGGAGTTCGCCTTCCTCGCCGACGACTACCTCTCCGGCAAGGGGCTGCGCGAGCGCACCGAGCTCGTCTTCGTCACTCCGCTCGATGGGGCGTTCACCAAGCCGATGGCGAGCAAGCGGCTCGGCAAGCTGCTCGAGCGCAAGAACATCACCGTCGAGACCGACTTCATGATCGAGAGCGTCGACCAGGACGCCAAGGTCATCCGGTCCTACGACGAGCGTGAGGTCGCCTACGACCAGCTGGTCACCGTGCCGCTCAACATGGGCGCCGACTTCGTCGGAGCTTCCGGCTTGGGCGACGAGCTCAACTACGTGCCGGTGGACAAGCACACCAGCCGCTCCACGGCATACGAGAACATCTGGGCGCTCGGTGATGCAAGCAACATCCCGACCTCCAAGGCCGGCTCGGTGGCGCACTTCTCGGTCGATGTCTTCGTCGAGAACTTCCAGGACGCCATCGCCGGGCGGCCGCTCTCGCACAGCTTCGACGGGCACGCCAACTGCTTCATCGAGTCCGGTGGCGGCAAGGCGCTGCTGCTCGACTTCAACTATGAGACCGAGCCGATGGGGGGCACCTTCCCGCTGCCGCACGTCGGCCCGATGAGCCTGCTCAAGGAGAGCCGCGCCAACCACCTGGGCAAGCTCGCGTTCCGGCACATCTACTGGAACGCGCTCCTCCCCGGCCACCCCCTCGGCCTGCGCGCCGACATGCAGATCGCCGGCAAGATTCCGATCTGAGCACCACCCACCCTCGCCCGACCCGCCCCCGAAAGGACCGCAACACCATGACCACCACGACGATCGCCGGCCACGAGGTCGAGGTCAACGAGGAGGGCTTCCTCACCCAGCCCGACCAGTGGAGTGAGGACCTCGCCCCCGAGCTCGCCAAGCTCATCGGGATCGACCCCTTGACCGACAAGCACTGGGAGCTCATCCGTTTCCTGCGCACCGACCACGCCGCCATGGGCGAGACCGCGACCCTGCGCCGGGTCTCGACCCAGACGGGCACTGCGGTCAAGGACCTCTTCGTCCTGTTCCCGGGCAAGCCCGCCAAGAAGATGGCCTACGTCTCCGGGCTGCCCAAGCCCAAGGGCTGCGTCTGACCTACCTTCGGATGCCGTTCCCCGACCTCAACGGACGGTCACGACATACCCGATCTCCCACTCTCTCAACTGAACTCGTGAAGCGCAAAGGAGCGCACCGCCATGACCTCCCCGATCGTCCCGTCCTTTGACGCCCCCGAGAGCGAGGGTCGCAAGCTCGCGATCATCTGCTCCAAGGGCAACCTCGACATGGCCTACCCCGGACTCATCCTCGCCAACGCGGCCCTTGGTGAGGGCATCGAGACCCATCTCTTCTTCACCTTCTGGGGCTTCGACATCATCAACAAGGCGACCATGGGCGACCTCAAGTTCTCCTTCGTCGGCAACACCGCGATGCACCTGCCGGGTTCGAGCATGGGCATCCACCACATGCTCGGGGCGTTGCCGGGTGCAACGGCCGGCGCGACCGCGTTCATGAAGAAGCAGATCGCGGCCCTCGACGTCCCCGAGGTGCCCGAGTTCCTCGAGCTGCTTTCCGGGTCGGGCTGCCACATGTGGGCCTGCCGGATGTCCGCGGACATGAACCACCTCACCGAGGAAGACCTCTACGAGGGCGTCGAGGGCATCATCTCCGCGAGTGACTTCATCGAGATCACCGACGGGGCTCAGTTGCTCTTCATCTGAGGCACGGATTCGGCCGGCTCGGGCGACCCCTGCGGGTCGTTCGGGTCGGCCGCTTCGTCGGTGGGCTCCGCCGGCTCCACCTGCGCCACCGCGACCACCTCAGGCGCCGGCTCAGGCGCCGGCTCCGGCTCACGAGCAAGGTAGACGGCGGTGAGCGGGGCTACCCTCAGGCTGACCGACCAGGGCAGGGTCTGCCACGGCGTCGCCTCGGCCTCGAGCACGAGGTCGGCCTGGCTCGGCGAACTCCAGGCGTCGAAGCCGCTCGTGTCGAGAATGACCCGCCAACGCCCAGGGCCCGGGACTCCGACCCGGAGCCACTCCTTGGCGGCGCCGCCGAAGTTGACCATGGTCACCACGGCATCGCCCTGGGTGTGGTCCGGCAACTCGTAGCGGACGTAGACCAGGGTGTTCCCGGTGTTGTCGTCCGCCTCGAGCCACTGGAACCCGGCGCCCACCGAGTCCTGCGCCCACAAGGCCGGGTGCTCCCGGTAGATCCGGTTGAGTTCCTTGACCAGGGCATGGATGCGGTAGTGCGCCGGGTCGTCGAGCAGCCACCAGTCGAGGGAGCGGCCGTCGGCCCACTCCGCGGGCTGCGCGAATTCGCAGCCCATGAAGAGCAGCTGCTTACCGGGATGGCTCCACATGTACCCGAGGAACGCCCGCAGGGTCGCCAGCTTCTCCTCCGGGGAGCCGGGTGACTTGTTGACCAGCGAGCCCTTGCCGTGGACCACTTCGTCGTGGCTGATCGGCAGGACGAAGTTCTCGCTAAAGGCGTACATGAGCGAAAACGTCAACAGGTTGTGGTGGTACTGCCGGTTGATCGGGGCCTCGGCCAGGTAACGGAGGCAGTCGTTCATCCATCCCATGTTCCACTTCAGCCCAAAGCCGAGCCCGCCCTGATCGGTGACTCGGGTGACCCCCGGCCACGAGGTCGACTCCTCGGCGATGGTGACCACACCCGGTACCCGTTTGTATGCCGTGGCGTTGGCTTCCTGGAGCAGGCCGATGGCCTCGAGGTGCTCCCGACCGCCGTGCACGTTGGGAATCCACTCGCCGGCCCGACGCGAGTAGTCGAGGTAGAGCATGGAGGCCACGGCGTCGACCCGCAGGCCGTCGATGTGGAACTCTTCGAGCCAATACACCGCGTTGGCGACCAGGAAGTTGCGCACCTCGAGGCGTCCGAAGTCGAAGATGTGCGTCCCCCAGTCGGGCTGATCTCCGCGGCGCGGGTCCGGGTGCTCATAGAGCGGCAAGCCGTCGAAGCGGGCGAGGGCGAAGGCGTCCCGGGGGAAGTGTCCGGGCACCCAGTCGAGGATGACCCCGATCCCGGCCTGGTGGAGCCGATCGACGAGGTAGCGGAAGTCGTCCGGGGTGCCGAACCTGGCCGTGGGGGCGTAATACCCCGTGACCTGGTAGCCCCATGACGGCCCGTACGGGTGCTCCATGACGGGGAGCAACTCGACATGGGTGAACCCGAGGTCGAGGACGTAGTTGACGAGGTGCTCGGCGAGTTCCCGGTAGGACAGGCCCTGACGCCACGAGCCGAGGTGAACCTCGTAGACCGACATTGGGCCATGGTGCGGATTGCTCCCCGCACGCGCGGCCTGCCAGTTCCCGTCCCCCCACTCATACGTCGACCGCTCGACCACCGAAGCCGTGTTCGGGGGACACTCTGTCCGCCGAGCCATCGGGTCCGACTTGGTCCGCACGACGTCGTCGGCACCGCGGATCTCGTACTTGTAGAGCGCCCCGGCGTCCACGCCGGGGATGAAGAGTTCCCACACCCCGGAAGCGCCCAGGAGCCGCATCGGGTGGACCCGACCGTCCCAGTCGTTGAAGTCACCGATGACCCGGACCGCCTTGGCCCGCGGCGCCCAGACCGCGAAGGCGGTGCCGTGGACGCTGCCCAGCGGTCCCTTGTATTCGTGGACCCGGGCGCCCAGGACGTTCCAGAGCTGCTCGTGGCGTCCCTCGCCGACCAAGTGCAGGTCGATCTCGCCCAGGGTGGGGGCGAACCGGTACGGGTCGTCGTGCTCGTGGTCCACCCCGTCTCCCCAGGTGACCAGGACGCGGTAGTCCATCGTCTCGGTCAGCCCGGCGCGAACCGCGCTCCACACCCCCTCGGCCTCGTGGTCGAGGTCGAGTATCTCGCCGTCGGCGAACCGGACCCGCACGGACTGCGCGAGTGGTTTGAGGACCCGAATCCGCAGGCCGCCGGCTTCGAGGTGCTGGCCGAGCAGGTCGTGGGGCTGCTGGTGGCGGCCGGCAATGAGGGCAACGATCGCCCCGGGCACCTCGGCTGGCGGGGTCGGGCTCACGTCTGGTCCTCCATCGAAGTCAGTCGGCGGATCGCGCCGAGCGGGATCTCCAGCCAGTCGGGCCGGTTGCGGGTCTCGTAGACGACCTCGTACATCGCCTTGTCGATCTCGTAAGCCGCGAGCACGGCGCCGTAGTCGCGGGGGTTGGCAGCGATCTCAGCGTAGCCGTCAAGAAAGCTCCCCTGCGCTTCGGCCACCCACCCTCTGGTGGACCCACCCCCGTCATGCTCGATGCTGCCGCCGGCATAGTCGAAGCTGCGGAGCATCCCGGCCACGTCCCGAAGCCACTGGTCGGGGACGGTGCGCTCGGCGAGCGGGCGCAAGGGCTCACCCTCGAAGTCGAGGAGAATCCAGCCGCGGTCGGGGGAGCGGAGCACCTGCCCGAGATGGAAGTCCCCATGGATCCGTTGGAGATCGGGCCAGGTCGCCTCGCGGGCGGCGTCCAGGAGAGTGGCTACGGGACCGGCGAGTTCGGCGAGCTCGGGCACGACCGCCGCCGCAGCGGCATACCGAGAACGCATCCCGGCGATGATCTTGGAGACCATCTCCGCACTGGTCGGGGTGGTGCCGAGCGCGGCCGCGAGCGTGCGGTGGACCTCGGCGGTTGCCCGACCGAGGCTGCGCGCGCCAGCCTCGGCGCTCACGGTGTCCCGGGCGAGCCGCAAGGCCACCCGCCAGGCGTCCTCAACGCCGGGGAGGAACTCCTGGGCGAAGGCGAGGTGCCCGGATGCCGTCGGCTCCACGCCAGCACCCGGGGGAGCCGGCCACGAGCCGCGGACGGACCCGACAACCTCGGGCACCCGGTCACAGCCCGCGAGCCGCAAGGCACTCTGCAGGACGACATCGGGGTTGTCCCCACCTGCGAGCATCCGGAAAACCTTGACGATGAGCGAGTGCTCTGCGCCGGCAGCGTCGACGGTGTCCAGGATGATCGAGGTGTTCGACTGCTCGCCGGAGAGCACCCGCGAACCGACCACGGTGACTTCCTCGGTCCAGGTCGCGGCCCGTTGCCCCACATAGCGGGGGTCGAGGGCTTCGGATTGGGACGAGGACTCGGCCGAGGCCACCCCGAGGATGAGGTCGAGGAGCGCACGGGCATAGACCGGGTCGTGGGTGGCGTCATAGACCCAGCGAGGTCCCAGCACGCCGTGCTCCATGCTCCCGACCAAGGCGGCGTCGGCACCCGCCAGCGGGGCGCCGCGATAGCTGAGCGGCACCTGGTAGACGATGGGCTCCGGCCCGCCGCGGTCCAAGACGATGAGCGTTTCGATGCCGACCGCACCCGCGGGGTCGCCGAGCCGCCACGCCGAGAGCAGCTCCAGCTGCGGCACCGATCCCTTGGCGGCATACCAGCGCTGGCTGCCCATCCAGTCGGTGAGCAGTTCGAGCTTGGTGGGCCGGATCCAGGTGCCCCGATGGATCTCAGCCACGGTCGGCCTCGGGTTCCAACTCGAGCCAGAACCAGCCCCGAGCGGCGAGGGTGAGCACCACCTTCCCGGCCTGCGTGACCGGGTGCCAGGGGGCGCCCCCGAGGAGGTCGCGCACGGCCGCGCCGACATACTCACCGGGCAGGGTCACCGTGGCGGCCTGTGCGCTGGAGGCCAGGTTGCTCACGGCGAGGACGGTGCGGGCGCTGCCGGCCTCGCGGTTCCGTTCCCGTCGGTCGGTGCGCAGGTAGGCCAGGACGTGTTCGTTGTCGGCGGTCAGGGGGGTGTAATCGCCGACTCCGAAGACGGGGTGGGACTTGCGCACGGCAAGGATCCGGCGCAGCCAGTGCAGGAACGAGGACGGCTGCGCCAGCGCGCTCTCGACGTTGACGGCATGCCGGTTGTAGCCGAGCGAGTCGACCACCGGCAGGTAAAGGCGGCCCGAGTCGGCCGTGGAGAAGCCAGCATTGCGGTCGGGTGTCCACTGCATGGGCGTGCGGCTGGCATCGCGGTCGGGGAGCCAGATGTTGTCGCCCATGCCGATCTCGTCTCCGTAGTAGAGGCACGGCGATCCGGGCAGCGAGAGGACCAGGGCGTGGATGAGCTCCACTTCGGCCCGGTCACCGCCGAGCAGCGGCCAGAGCCGACGGCGGATGCCGACATTGGCCCGCATTCGGGGATCCGGGGAATACCACTGGTACATAGCAGCCCGCTGCTCAGGGGTCACCATCTCCAGGGTGAGCTCGTCGTGGTTGCGCAGGAACGTCCCCCACTGCCCGCCGCCGGGGATGTCCGGGGTGTCGGCGAGGACCTCGATGATCGGAGCCGCGGTCTCGCTGCGCAGGCTGTAGTAGAGCATCGGCATGACCGGGAAGTGGAAGCACATCTGGCATTCGGGGGCCTGCTCGGTGCCGAAGTAGTCGACGACGTCCTGCGGCGGCTGGTTGGCTTCGGCGAGCAGGATGCGCCCCGGGTATTCGGCATCCACCATGGCGCGGATCTGCCGGACGATCTCGTGCGTGCCGGGGTGGTTCTCGCAGTTGTGGCCCTCCTCCTCGATGAGGTAGGGGATGGCGTCGAGCCGGAAGCCGTCGATGCCGAGATCCATCCAGAACCTGACGACATCCTTCATGGCCTCGATGACCGCCGGATTCTCGTAGTTGAGGTCCGGTTGGTGGCCGAAGAAGCGGTGCCAGAAGAACTGCCGCCGCACCGGGTCGAAGGTCCAGTTCGACACCTCGGTGTCGACGAAGATGATCCGCACCCCGTCGTATGTCGTGTCGGTGTCAGACCACACGTAGAAGTCACCGTAGGGGCCTTGCGGGTCGGACCGGCTGGCCTGGAACCACGGGTGGGCGTCACTGGTGTGGTTCATGACGAAGTCGGTGATGATCCGTATGCCGCGCGCGTGCGCCTCCGCGACGAGTTGGCGGAAGTCTTCCAGGGTGCCGAACTCGGGCAGGACCGCGGTGTAATCCGCGATGTCGTAGCCACCATCACGGAGCGGGCTCGCATAGAACGGGGGGATCCACAAGCAGTCGACGCCGAGCCACTGCAGGTAGTCCAGACGTGAGATGAGCCCCTGGAAGTCCCCGCTGCCGGATCCGGTGGTGTCGGTGTAGGCCCGCACGAGGACCTCATAGAAGACCGCCGTCTTGAACCACTCCGGGTCGTGGACGAGGCCGGCCCGGGCGGACGGCATACCGGAGAGACCGAGGGCTCCGGGATGCGTCACCTCGCCCTCCACACCGAGACGATGTGGACTGGTTCGCTCTCCGGCCCGAGCCGAACGAAGGTTTCCTTGCCCCAGGCCCACTCCGCGCCGGTCATAAGGTCGCGCACGTGCATCGGCTCGTCCCACCCGAAACCGAGGGCGGCCATGTCGAAGCGGACCACGGTGGACCTCGTGGAGTGCGGGTCGAGGTTCGCCACGACGAGGACAAGATCTTCGGAGCCGTCGGCCAGGCGGCGGTGCTTGGAGAACGCCATGACCCAGTCGTCGTCGACCGGGTGGAAGGTGATGTTGCGCAGCCAGAGCAGGCTCGGATGCTCCCGACGGATCGCGTTGAGCCGGGTGAGGTAGGGCGCGAGGCTCTGGCCTTCTTTGGCGCCTCCGGGCTCGTAGTCGGCCCAGCGGCGGTCCTTGAACTCGTACTTCTCGTTGTCGATCTGCTCCTCGGCGCCGGGTCGGGCGACATGCTCCATGAGCTCGTAGCCGGTGTAGATGCCGTACGTCGGGACCAGGGTCGCGGCGAGTGCGGCCCGCAGTTTCCAGGCCGCGACCCCGCCGAACTGCATGTAGGGGGTGAGGATGTCGTGCGTGGTCGGCCAGAAACTGGGGCGCATGTAGGAGGCCGCCTCACCGGACAGTTCGGTGAGGTACGCGGTGAGGCCGGCCTTGTCGTTGCGCCACGCGTAGTAGGTGTAACTCTGCTGGAAGCCGATCTTGCCTAGGGTGTGCATCATCGCCGGCTTGGTGAAGGCCTCGGCCAGCCAGATGACCTCGGGGTGGGTGCGGGCGACGTCCTCGATGAGCCACTGCCAGAACTCGACCGGCTTGGTGTGCGGATTGTCGACCCGGAAGATCTTCACGCCGTGGTCGATCCACACCTGGATGACCCGGCGGACCTCGGCGTAGATGCCCGCCGGGTCGTTGTCGAAGTTCAGCGGGTAGATGTCCTGGTACTTCTTCGGCGGGTTCTCGGCGTAGGCGATGGTGCCGTCGGCCCGGGTGGTGAACCACTCCGGGTGCGCCGCCACCCAGGGGTGGTCTGGGGAGCACTGCAGGGCCAGGTCCATGGCGACCTCGAGACCGAGCTCGGCGGCCCGGGCGACGAAGGCGTCGAAGTCCTCGAAGGTGCCGAGCTCGGGGTGGATGGCGTCGTGCCCGCCGTCGGGGGAGCCGATTGCGTACGGGCTACCGGGGTCCTCGGGCCGAGATTCCAGGGTGTTGTTGGGGCCCTTCTTCGCCGCCTGTCCAATGGGGTGGATCGGGGTGAGGTAGACCACGTCGAACCCCATGGCGGCGATCGCCGGGAGCCGCTGCGCCGCCGTGGTCAGCGTGCCCGAGGTCCAGCGGTGCTCGCCGACGTCATATCGTGCGCCCTCGCTTCGCGGGAAGATCTCGTACCAGGCGCCCGCGAGCGCCCGCTCGCGTTCCACGAGAACCGGGTAGGTGGCGCTCGCGGTGACGTACTCCCGCAGCGGCCGGGCCGCCAACTCCGCGCTCACGGCATGGTCGGTACCGGCCGCCAGCCGTGCCTGCGCCGGACGGCTGGTGTCGCGCAGTCCACGCACGGCCTCGGTGAGTAGCGCCTGCTGCTCAGAGGTGCGGGAGTGGACCGGGTCGACCAGGACCCGCTCGAGGAGCCGGGCACCTTCCTCGAGCATGAGCTCGGTGTCGACGTTGGCCGCCACCTTGATGGTCGCGTCGTGGTGCCACGTGCCGTATGGGTCGGACCAGCCTTCGACCCGGAAGTGCCAGAGCCCCTCCCGATCCAGGATGACCGGGTGCTCCCAGGCGTTGAGCCCGGGGTTGGTGCAGGTCATCGTGACCATGCTCTGCCCGCCGTCGGGGTCGGTGAAGACGACGCTGGCGTTGACGGCGTCGTGCCCCTCGCGGAAGACCGTCGCGGTGACGTCGAACTCCTCCCCGACGACGCACTTGGCCGGGCGCAGGCCACCGTCGATGACCGGAGAAACCGACAGCACCGGGATGCGTCCGATCGGGTGCTGCGGTGGGGTGCTCAGGGGCGGGGTAGCCACGGCATCGACGCCCTTCGACGGCGTACGGCTCTTCTGGGCGTCGGTTCGGCTCACGGGATGACGGTACCGGCGCGAGAGCGGTTACACGACCCCCTCTCCCGCCGGCCTGGGCCGCCTACCGGCTCTATGGACACACCTCAGTCGGCCGGCTCGGCAGTCCGCAGGTCGGCCCCGGCCCTCGTGAACGCCGGGTCGCCGCCGGGGTCGCCGACCTCACAGGAAGGTGAGGATCTGGGCGACGAGGATCTTGGTCACCATGGCCACCGGGTAGACCAGGGCGTAGCCGAGGGCCACCTCGGGGTTGAAGCGGGTCGCCGCGTTCGCGAACGCGAGCACCGCGGGCTGGGTCTGTGAGCCGGCGATGAACCCGGCCGTGCGTGGACCGTTGGCGCGGAGCACCCGAGAGGCGAGGACGACCAGGGCGATGCCGTGCACGGCGCTCACCAGCAGGCCGGCGACGATGAGCTTCCACCCCAGCGGTGTGCGGAGCGCGTCGATGAACGCCGAACCCGCCCGCCCACCGGCATACGCGAGGAAGAGCAGCAGGCCAAGCTGGGTGAGCACCTCGGCGCCCTGGTGCGGCAGGGTCCAGACCACTCGCCCGGATCGCTGCATTCGGCCAAGGAGGAGGCCGATGATGAGTGGCCCGGCCGCGTTGCCGAGGACCAGGGTGCCCAGGCCCGGGATGAGGATGGGAAGCGCGCCGAAGAGCAGGCCGATGGCCAGGCCGAGGGCGAGCCCGAGGGGGTTGATGTCGGAGGTTCCGTGTTCGGAGTCGCCGAGGTAGCGCGCGACCGCGGACATCTTCTCGCGGGGGGCCGCCACTCGGATCCGGTCCCCAGCCTGAAGGATGAAGCCGTCGGTGGCGAGGAAGTCGTGGTCGGCGCGGCGCACCCGGGTGGCTCGAGCTCCGAACCGCGTCCAGAGCTTCAACTCGGCGACGGTGCGGCCATAGAACTGCTTCTCGGAGAGCACGATCCGCCGGAAGTCGACGTCCTGGCGATCCTCGTCCAGGTTGACCTTGGAGCGCCGGCCGAGTTGCTTGGTGATGTGCTCGACGGCGGCGCGCGGGCCGATGGCGAGGACCCGGTCGCCGGGCCGGAGCACGGTCTCGCTGCGGGACATGTCCACCGAGCCGTCGGCGACTTGGTGCCGTGAGAAGAGCACCCGGCCGTGCGGGGTCACGGTGAGTTCCCGCACGGAGAGGACGTTGTCCCGGGTCACCTTGATGGTCGCGTTGATGATCGCCTCGGAGCCGGGCAGGTCCTCGGCCACCTCCTGCCCGCCATGCCTGATCCCGTATGCCGCGGCGGCCAGCAGGACGAGCACCCCGCCGGTGTACGTGAGCGAGTAGGCGACGGTGGGTTCGGGGGCTCCGCCGAGCCGTTCGATGGCGGCCGCGAGGCCCGGGGTGTTCGTGTTCGCCCCCGCATAGAGACCCGCGACGGTGCCCTTGTCGAGCCCGAGGATGCGGCCGAGGATGGCCGTGAGCACGCCGAGGCCGGCGAGGACGCCGAAGACGACGATGACCGGGCGGGCGCCCCGGCGCAGGCTGGAGAAGAAGGACGGTCCGGCGGTGAGGCCGACGGTGTAGGCGAACAGGGCCAGCCCGAAGGTGCCGAGGACCTCGGGGAGCGCGAGCCGGGCGTCCAGGGCCGAGACGGCGAGGGCGCTGAAGAGCACCGCCGCGGGTCCCACGGAGATGCCGCGGATGCGGATGGCTCCGAGGGCGGTGCCGACCGACAGGACGACGAAGAGCAGAAGGACGGGGCTCTTGTCGAGCAGGGCGGTCACGAGAGGTAACTCTACGGTCGGGGTGACAGGACTTGAACCTGCGGCCTTCCGCTCCCAAAGCGGACGCGCTACCAAACTGCGCCACACCCCGTGGCCGGCCCACGGCATACCGACTCAAGGGTTCAGGAGTGGGTTTGGGCTCCGCGGGGACGGCCACTAGGCTAACCCCTGCTTCGCGGTCCGCCGACCGCGCCGCTCGCCGGCGTAGCTCAATGGTAGAGCCCCAGTCTTCCAAACTGGCTACGCGAGTTCGATTCTCGTCGCCGGCTCCACAGCACCTCCGAACCCATGAGGCCCGGTTGGGGCGGTGAGGTCCGCTCTGGCACACTGACCTCTCGTGAGCGGCCGCAGCGGGATGCACGACATGATCGCGCCGTCCCGGCGGCCAACTCGCGTGCTCAAGCACCCGGCGCAGGTCGTCGTCGTGGCGTTCGCGGCGGCCATCACCGTGGGCACCCTGCTGCTCATGCTGCCGGTGGCCCGGGCTGGCCCCGGGGGCGCCCCGTGGATCACCGCCCTGTTCACCGCGACCAGCGCCACCTGCGTCACCGGGCTCTCGACCGTGGACACACCGAACTACTGGACGACCTTCGGTGAGGTCGTCATCCTGGGGCTCATCCAGGTCGGCGGTTTCGGGATCATGACCCTGGCCTCACTGCTCGCGCTCTTCGTCACCAAGCGGATGGGCCTGAACACCCGGCTCACGGCCGCCGCCGAGACCAAGAGCGTCGGCCCGGGAGAGGTTCGATCGGTCCTCTTCGGGGTCTTCAAGATCACCGTCGCCGTAGAAGGCACCATCGCGCTCCTGCTCGGCCTGCGCTTCCTGCTGGGGTATGACAACAGCCTCGGGCGGTCGGCATACCTCGGGGTGTTCCATGCGGTGTCGAGTTTCAACAACGCCGGGTTCGCGCTCTTCAGCGACAACATCGTCTCCTTCCGCAACGACCCGTTCATCGAGCTGCCGATCGCGTTCTCGATCATCATCGGCGGGCTTGGGTTCCCGGTGATCATGGAACTGCTCCGCCGCACTCGGCCGCACCGGTGGAGCCTGCATACCAAGTTCACCCTCCTCATGACGGGCATCCTGCTCGTTGGCGCGACCATCTTCTTCAGCTTGAACGAGTGGGGTAACCCCGCGACGATGGGCGACCTCAGCCCGGGGAACAAGGTACTCAATGGCTTCTTCCACGCCGTCCAGCCGCGAACCGCCGGGTTCAACGCCTGGAATTATGGCGCGGTCGACGACGGGACGCTGCTCGGCACCATCGTGCTCATGTTCATCGGTGGCGGTTCGGCCTCGACGGCCGGTGGTCTGAAGGTCACGACCTTCCTGCTCTTGCTCTTCGCGATCGTGGCCGAGGTCCGCGGAGAACCCGACGTCAACGCCTTCGACCGCCGGATCGACCCTCGGTCGATCCGCCAGGCGATCGCGGTGGCCCTGCTCGGGATCGCCGCCATCATCGGCGCCACCGTCCTCATCATCCTCATGAACGGGCTGCCGTTGAAAGACGTCCTCTTCGAAGCGACCTCCGCCTTCGGCACCGTCGGCCTGTCCACCGGGATCACCGCCCAACTGAACGTCCCCTCGCAGCTCGTCATCATCGGCCTCATGTTCCTCGGGCGTCTCGGCCCGGCAACCCTGGTCTCCGCGCTCGTCCTCCGCGAGCGCCACCGTCAATACCGACTCCCGGAAGGCAGGCCCCTCATTGGCTAAGCACATTGCTGAGGTCGGCGGCGTCGTCGTCATCGGTCTCGGCCGCTTCGGCAAGTCGCTCGCCCTCGAACTGGAGCGGGACGGGGTCGAGGTCCTCGGCATCGACACCGACCCACGCCGCGTCCAGAGCCTGGCCGGGCGGATCACTCATGTCGTCGAGGCCGACTCGACCGACCTCGAGGCCATGCGTCAGCTCTCGGTCCAGGACTTCGATCGTGCCGTCATCGCCATCGGCACCGACCTCGAGGCATCCGTGCTCTCCGCGTTCGTCCTGAAGACCCTGGGGGTCGACAACATCTGGGGCAAGGCGACGAGCGAGTCGATGGCCCGGATCCTCGAGCAGGTCGGCGTTGGCCACGTCGTCCGCCCGGAGCACGACATGGGCCGCCGGGTCGCCCATCTCGTGCGCGGGAAGATGCTCGACTACATCGAGTTCGACGACGGGTACGCCATCGTCAAGACCGTCCCGCCGAAGGCGATCACCGGGATGCCGCTGGGTGAGTCCGGGGTGCGCACGAAGTATGGCGTGACCATCGTCGGGATCAAGACGCCCGGTCAGGACTTCACCCATGCGACCCCCGAAACCGTGGTCTCCGCGGGCGACCTCGTCATCGTCTCCGGCGAGCGGGTCAAGGTCGAGACCTTCAGCGCCGAGGACTGACCACACCCACCCGGCCTGGAGCCCTGTGCCTAGGCCGTGGGCCGTTTGGGATCCGCCTGCCCTGCACGGCTAGGATGGGTGGCTGTTGCCTCCCGACCAGGCGTGTTCGCCTGCCCCCTCTCGGTGTGGCACCCGCCCCCTTTCCACCAGTACGAAGGTCCCACAGTGAAGAGTGCCGTCGAGTCCGTCAGCCCGACCCGGGTCAAGATCGTCGTCGAGGTTCCGTTCGACGAGCTCAAGCCGATGCTCGACGCGGCGTACACCACGATCGGGTCCCAGATCCAGGTGCCGGGCTTCCGCCGTGGACACGTGCCCCGCCGGATCATCGACCAGCGTGTGGGTCGGGGTGCCGTGGTCCAGGAGGCGGTCAACGACGCCCTCCCCAAGTTCTTCGCCGACGCCGTCGAGGCCGAGCAGGTGCGCGCGATCGGGCGCCCCGAGGTCGACGTCACCGGGGTTCCGCTCGAGGACGGCCAGGACCTGGAGTTCACCGTCGAGACCGACATCCGTCCCGAGATCGCCCTGCCCGACCTTGACGGCCTTGCGGTCACGGTCGACCCGGTCTCGGCGAGCCCGGAAGATGTTGAGGAGCGGATGACCGCGCTGCGGCAGCGCTTCGGCACCCTGATCGGGGTCGAACGTGCCGCCCAGGACGGCGACTTCGTCTCCATTGACCTCTCTGCGACGATTAACGGTGAGCCGATCGACTCGGTGAACGGGGTCTCCTACGAGGTCGGTTCCGGCACGATGCTCGAAGGCCTCGACGAGGCCCTCGTGGGCTTGTCCGCCGGGGAAACCAAGGAGTTCGCCGCGCCGCTCGCCGGCGGCGAGCACGAGGGTGCGCCCGCCGACTGCGTGGTCACCGTCCAGTCCGTCAAGGTCCGCGAGCTCCCCGAGCTCGACGACGACTTCGCGCAGCTCGCTTCCCAGTTCGACACCCTCGAGGAACTCCGCGCCGACATCACCGCGCAGGCCGAGCAGGGTAAGCGCTTCGAGCAGGGCATCCAGGCTCGTGACAAGGTCCTGGAGCACCTCCTCGAGGTGACCGAGGTCGCCGTCCCGGACGGCATCGTCGAGGACGAGGTCCATGCTCACCTCGAAGGTGAGGACCGGCTCGAGGACGCCGAGCACCGCGCCGAGGTGCAGGAGAACACCCGCAAGGCATTCCGTGCCCAGTTCCTCCTCGACGCCCTCGCCGAGAAGCTCGAGGTCCAGGTCGGGCAGCCCGAACTCATCGAGTACCTCGTCATGAGCGCCCAGCAGTACGGCATGGACCCCAACTCGTTCGCACAGGCGGTCGACCAGCAGGGACAGATCCCCGCGATGGTCGCCGAGGTGGCGCGGCGCAAGGCGCTCTCGGTCGTCCTGGAGAAGGCCACGATCACCGACACCGCGGGCCAGGCCGTCGACCTGCAGACGCTCATGCCTCAGTCCGAGGGCGCTCAGTCCGACGACGACGCCCCGTCGTCAGCGCACTGATCCTTCCGTTGCCCTTTCTTCCCCTGATGTTGCTGGGCGGGAGTGCGCGCATTACGATGGCGGAAGTCGCCATGGGGATGGTGATCGCGGAATCAGTGCAGGGATCTCACAGGTTCGCCTTCGGACTGGTATGCCGTGGCTGCGCGGGCAGGGTGCAGCCACGGCATACCTCTGTCCGGGGGGTCGGCCCGCACCGGATGTCGGTGCGCTGGTGACTGAGGCCCGGCGAGCCCGCACCGCCGTTTTCGTCGTCTTTGCCATGGCCGGGTGGCGTTCGCCACCTGGGCCTCGCGGATCGCGGACATCAAGGCCGTCCTGGGGTTGAGCGCGGCCGAACTCGGGGTGACCCTGCTGGCCGTCTCCGCGGGTTCGCTGATCGCGATGCCGCTCGCTGGCCGGATCGTGCACCGCCTCGGGATGCTGCGGGCCATCGGGGCGTCCGCCGCCATCGTGCTGGCCGGTTTCGCTGTCGCTGCGGTCGCGGTCGACCTCTGGCAGAGCCGGGTGGGACTGGCCACCGGCCTTGCCCTCCTCGGGCTCGGCATCGGCGTCTGGGACGTCGCGATGAACCTCGAGGGTGCGCATGTGGAGCGGCTCCTCGGGGTAAGCGCCATGCCGCACTTTCACGCCGCCTTCAGCGGGGAACCGTGGTCAGTGGGCTCATCGGAGCCGGGATGTCTCGGCTCGAGGTCGCGCTGGTGCCGCACTTCGCCGGGGCGGTGGTCCTCCGGGGTCGTGGCCATGGTCTGGGCGCTGCCGAGGTTCGTCCCGCTGGATCGGGAGGAGGAGCCCGGACCGGAGGCGGGGAAGCGCACGCCAGAGAGATCAGCGTGGACCGAGCCGCGCACGCTGCTCATCGGGGTGCTCACCTTCGTGGCCGCCTTCACCGAAGGACGGCCAACGACTGGCTGGCGGTGGCCTTCCACGAGGGCCACGGCGTGCCCGCTGGTGGGGGTGCTCGCGTTCGCGAGCTTCCTCTTCTTCATGACGGTCGGTCGGCTCGTCGGGACTCACCTGCTCGACCGCTACGGTCGGGTGCCGGTGCTCCGGGTCCTCTTCCTGCTCGCGCTCGCCGGATCCGCGCTCGTCGTCTTCGGCAACAACGTCCTGGCGTATGTCGGCACGGCGCTCTGGGGCGTCGGAGTGTCGCTCCGGGTTCCCGGTCGGGATGAGCGCCTCGGCGGATGACCCGGCCCGGGCCCCGGCCCGGATGTCGGTGGTCGCCACCATCGGGTATGCGGCGTTCATCTCCGGGCCGCCCCTGCTCGGCTTCCTCGGCGATCAGGTCGGGGTGCTGCAGGCCCTCTCCGTTGTCGGAGTCATGGCCTTGTTCGCTCAACTCGTCATTCCCGCCGCCCGGGAGCCTCAGCCCGCCCACGTGCGCCCAGAGCGAACAGTCGTCGACCCGGGGACGATCTGAGCACGTCGCCGCGTTAGGGTCATGACGACGACACGACCCGGGCCGCGCCCGGTGTCACCCGATGAGAAAGCGACAGCCGTGAGCACGAGCGACATCGTCGCCGCTGGACCTGGTCCGCAGACCGGTCTCGACGACCACATCTTCAACCGGCTCCTCAAGGAGCGGATCATCTTCCTGGGCTCGGATGTCCGTGACGACAACGCCAATGCGATCTGCGCGCAGATGCTCCTGCTGGCCGCCGAGGACCCGGACAAGGACATCTGGCTCACATCAACAGCCCCGGTGGGTCGGTGACCGCAGGGATGGCCATCTTCGACACCATGCAGTGGGTGCCCAATGACGTGGCGACCGTGGCCATGGGTATGGCGGCCTCGATGGGCCAGTTCCTGCTCTCGGCCGGTACCCCCGGGAAGCGTTACGCCACACCGCACGCTCGCGTCATGATGCACCAGCCGAGTGGCGGTATCGGCGGCACGGCCTCCGACATCAAGATCCAGGCCGAGCAGCTCCTGCACATCAAGAAGCAGATGGCCGAGCTCATCGCGGAGCACACGGGTCAGAGCATCGAGCAGATCACTGCCGACTCTGACCGCGACCGTTGGTTCACCGCCTCCGAAGCCAAGGACTACGGCTTCGTCGACCACGTCATCTCCAAGGCCGTCCAGGCCGGTCGGCTCGCCGACAACCCCGTGACCTCCGCCTTTGGGCACGACGAAAGCTGACGAGCACTTCACATGAACGCCAACCTCACCTCCGGCCGCCTCCAGGTGCCGGGCCCGACGAGCCGGTACATCCTGCCGCAGTTCGAGGAGCGCACCTCCTACGGGATGAAGCGCCTCGACCCCTGCACCAAGCTCTTCGAGGACCGGATCATCTTCCCTCGGCGTCCAGGTCGACGACGCCTCGGCCGATGACGTCATCGCTCAGCTCATCGTGCTCGAGTCCCAGGACCCGGACCGCGACATCCTCATGTACATCAACAGCCCTGGCGGCTCGTTCACCGCGATGACCGCGATCTACGACACGATGCAATACATCCGTCCCGATGTGCAGACCTTCGTCATCGGACAGGCCGCGTCGGCCGCGGCGGTCCTGCTCGCCGCTGGCGCCAAAGGTAAGCGGTTCGCGCTGCCCAACTCTCGGGTGCTCATCCACCAGCCTGCCATCGAGGGCACCGGCGGCATGGCCTCCGACCTGGAGATCCACGCCAACGAGATCATCCGGATGCGCGGCTGGCTCGAGGAGACCATCGCCCACCACTCCGGCCGGGATGTCGCGGCGGTCGCCAAGGACATCGAGCGCGACAAGATCCTCTCCGCCGCCCAGGCCGTCGAGTACGGCCTGATCGATGAGGTGCTTGCCTCCCGCAAAGCCTCCCACTGACCCAAGTTGGTTTGTTTGAGGCGTGCCTTGTCCGTTGCGGAGGTACCGTAGGAGTACCAACAACGGAGGGGTACTTCGCATGCGCATGCGCGCTTTCGCCACCATCACGGCCCTGTGCTTGACACTGGCCGGTCTCGTCGCAATCGAGCCGCCGGCGCATGCCGCCGGCGCCGGGCCTACGACGGCCATCGTGACCGGGCCTTCGGATGCGGCTCCCAGCCATGTCTGGGATCCCGACAATGCGAACATGAGGATGACCGGTAGCCTCTTCTCGCTCGAAATTGCGGGATACCGGCCGCTGGGCAATGCCGTCGTGAGTCTCTCCAGCCAGGGGACGCAACTGCCGACCAGTGGGGTCATCTCGGTTGGTTCCCAGGAAGCGCAGATGCTCAACGTGTCCGCCCCAGGACTGTTGTGCCTAATTGAGGGTGAGGTCACGATTCACGAGTTGGTGTTCGACGCTTCGTCGCAGCCGTCGTCCTTCGCTGCCGACGTCGCCGGCACATGCAACGGATACTCGATCACCCTCCAGCTCCGGGGTCAATCGACGGTGGAGTACGGCGGTCTGGACTTTCCCCGCTGGGAACTCTGGTCCGAGCCCCTCTTTGGCACTGCCAATGACCCCCGACCGGTCATGGTGACCGGCCATGGGACCAAGGTCCCGCAAATCGTGACGGCTCGAATCGACCCTAGTCCCGGTGACTTCGTGGTCATGCATGGAGCCAACACGTGTGCCGGACGCACCCTCGGACACATGGAGTCCTGTTCCGTCACCGTGGCCTGCACGCCGCGCGACTTCCTCCCAGAAAGCCGACTCGTCGTCGAGACCCAGCCCGCCGAGGCGACCACATCGCTCCATCTCTCGGCAACGGGTGTCCGTCAGAACGGGACCGGCCAGTTCTTCAGCCGCAGTGGTCGCGTGATGGACACTCGCAGCGGGCTCGGGGTTCGCAAGGGCGTCGTCGGGCCGAAGGGTGTCGTCACTCTCAAGGTGACCGGCAAGAACGACATCCCGACGAGCGGGGTGAGCGCCGCGGTCTTCAACGTCACGGTGACGGGCGCGACGGCGAGCAGTTTTGTGACGGCATACCCTGCCGGGGCGACGCGCCCAACGGCGTCGAACATCAACTTCCCGGCTGGCTTCACCGGGTCCAACCTCGTAACCGTGCCGCTGGGCGCGAACGGCTCGGCGAGCTTCTTCAACAACACCGGATCGACCCATCTCATTGCCGATCTCGTCGGCATCTACTCCGGAGTCCCCATCCTCGAGGTGAGCGAATTGGGGGCCGACTACACCCCAACGGTGCCCGAGAGGGTTCTCGACTCACGCTCCGACTGGGGTGTCCGCCTAGGCCCGGGCTACTACGCCAGCATCCCGCTCGACTACGGGAGCTTCAGCTCAGACATCACTGCTTTTGTGGTGAACGTGACCGCCACCGGTGGCACCGGGTCAGGGTTCCTCTCCGCCGTGTCCTTTGACCCTGCGGACTCAGCACCGACGACATCCACCGTGAACTATGTCAAGGGCGGGACGGCCGCGACCTTGACCACGGTAGGGTCTTCGTTGGCGTATGCGGACGACGGCTCGGGACCGTATCCCACGTTCTACGTGGCGAACTCGACCTCCGCCTCGGTGCACGTCATCGTCGATGTCGTCGGGTTCTATTTCCGAGAGGGTGCCGAGACCGGGCTGAGGTTCCGGTCCTTGGCGCCCACCCGAATCCTGGACACCCGCTCCGACTTGGCGGCGGCAGCGATCCCGACCGCGCCCGCCGCACCAGCGGTTATCACGGCTCCGCTGTCGGTGGCGGGATGGGACACCTACGCGCTCGCGGGCAATCTCACCGGGGTGGCCCCTTCGGCGTCCACGTACCTGCGCATGTGGGGCCCCGACCCCATGCCGGGGATCAGCAACCTCAATCTGGCTCCCGGGGTCACCCGCGCGAACGCGGCCTTCAGTGAGGTTGACAACGCGAACGTCTATCGGCTCATCAACGCCAAGGGGACGGTTGAGGTTCTCTACGACGTGAGCGGGACCTTCGAGCTCTTCCCCGGATCACCGCAGCAGCTTGCGGGCGTCCCGGTGCCGACCTCGACGTCCCTGCTCTCGCGCCGTTCCGCGGCATCCGCGGACCTCTCCCAACGCGCCCCGCTCAGGCTCCCGCAGCTCAAGGGCACCAGTCTGGGGGCGCCTCGTCCGCTCGCTACCCCTTAGCGGACCGCCCTGGCGTGGAACCGAGCCGGGATGCCGGACCGTCCAACGGTCATGGCATCCCGGCTCGCGGTCTTCCTGCTCACGGTGATCGGCACCCTGGGGGTTGCCGCCGTCGCGCCCACCCCGTGCCAGGCATGCTCCTGCGCGGACCGGTCCCCGGCGGAAGCGCGCGCGGCAGCCGATGCCGTCTTCACCGGTGAGGTGGTGCGTTCCGAGGCTCCCACGGGCGGCTCCTCGGCGGCGCTCGTGAGGTATGACGTCCGGGTCACCCGGGTCTTCAAGGGCACCGTGCCCGCCGAGGTCGAGGTCTTCAGCCCTGTCAGTGGCGCCTCCTGCGGTCGCGAACTCACCGAGGATTCGTGGGTCTTCTTTGCGCGTCGGGGAGTCGGGGACACGTTCTTCGGCACTCCCGCCGGCGGACTCCTGGTCACGCTCTGCGACGGCACCGACCTTGCGCGCAATGTCGACCTCGCGACGCTCCTGGGCCAGGGCCGAGCCCCGGACCCCACCCTGACCGGTGCCTCGCTCCCGACCGCCGCAGGCGGCACGTCATACCTGGCATACGCCATCGGTGGGGTCGTGGTGCTCATCGGGCTCGCCGCTCTCGCCCAGTTCGCTGTGAGCCGACAAAGGCGACGCGCCGAGCCCCACTGACGTTCAATGGGGAGTGACCGCAGTCTCGGCCGGTAGCGTCGAGACGACATCGCTCCGCTCGTTAGTGAAGGCTGGTACCCGTGGCACGTGTCGGTGCGAGCAGTGACCTGCTCAGGTGCTCCTTCTGCGGCAAGTCGCAGAAGCAGGTGCGCAAGCTCATCGCCGGACCTGGGGTCTACATCTGCGACGAGTGCATCGACCTCTGCAACGAGATGATCGAGGAAGAACTCGCCGAGTCCAGCGAGTTCGGCCTTGAGGAACTGCCCAAGCCTCGGGGAGATCTTCGACTTCCTCGAGGAGTACGTCATCGGCCAGGAGGGCGCCAAGCGTTCGCTCTCGGTGGCCGTCTACAACCACTACAAGCGGATCCAGGCGGGGAGTCCGGGGTGGCTCGCAAGGATCCCCGGAGCACGTCGAGATCGCCAAGTCCAACATCTTGCTCATCGGCCCGACCGGGTGCGGCAAGACCTACCTCGCCCAGACCCTGGCCAAGATGCTCAACGTGCCCTTCGCCATCGCCGATGCGACCGCGCTCACCGAGGCCGGTTACGTCGGCGAGGACGTCGAGAACATCCTGCTCAAGCTCATCCAGGCCGCCGACTACGACGTCAAGAAGGCCGAGTCGGGGATTATCTACATCGACGAGGTCGACAAGATCGCGCGCAAGAGCGAGAACCCCTCGATCACCCGGGATGTCTCGGGTGAGGGCGTGCAGCAGGCGCTGCTCAAGATCCTCGAAGGCACCACCGCGTCGGTGCCACCGCAGGGTGGGCGCAAGCACCCGCACCAGGAGTTCATCCAGATCGACACCACGAACGTGCTGTTCATCGTGGGAGGCGCTTTCGCCGGACTGGAGAAGCTCATCGAGTCCCGTAACGGCAAGAAGGGGCTCGGTTTCGGGTCCGAGTTGCACTCGCCCAAGGACCTGGCCGAGTCAATCCACGAGGTTATGCCCGAGGACCTCATGAAGTTCGGTCTCATCCCCGAGTTCATCGGACGGCTCCCGGTGGTCACCACGGTCGCGCCGCTGGACAACGCCTCCCTCGTGAGCATCCTTACCGAGCCGCGCAACGCCCTGGTCAAGCAATACCAGAAGATGTTCGAGATCGACGGGGTGGACCTGGAGTTCACGCAGGACGCCATTGCCGCGGTCGCGGAGCAGGCGCTTGAGCGCGGCACCGGCGCCCGCGGCCTGCGCGCGATCATGGAGGAAGTCCTGCTCCCGGTCATGTTCGACGTGCCCTCGGACGACGAGATCACCAAGGTCGTCGTCACCCGGGACGTCGTCCTCAAGAACGTCCTGCCGACGATCGTCCGCCGCGAGTCGGAGGCACCCCGCAAGCGCACCCCCCGGAAGCGCTCGGCCTGAACCCGGGCCCGAGCGACCGTCTCAGCCCCGCCGCTGCAGGTTAAGGTCCTCGGCGACCTGGTCCGCGAGCGCGGTCCCGCTGCCGGTGTAGATGTGCAGCACGCTGGTGACCCCGGCCGCCTTGAGCGCGTGCAGGTCGGTGTCGTCACGCGCCACCGCGGCGAGCTCCCCGGTGTACCCGGACTCCCGGATCATCGTGAGCGCGGCCATGTTCGCTCCGTGGAAGGGCATGGCGAGGACGACGAGCTCCACCTTGTGCGGGGCCGAGACCCGCTCCCAGAACCCCTCGTCGGTGGCGTCGCCTTCGAGGACCTCGACGCCCTTGCGTCGCAGCCGCGCGACCCGGGCCTCGTCGTGTTCGATGCCCAGGGCTCGCAGCCCGTATGCCGTGGTGAGCCTGCGGTGGACCGCGGCCCCGACGCGTCCCATGCCGAGGACGATGGCCTGAGCGTCGCCGATGCTGAGCGGACGGTCCCTGGGATTGAGGTCGTCGTCGTCGAATCAGGGCAACCGGCTGGCGATCCGCCGGATGAGCCAGCGCGGGTTGGCATTGATCAGGGTCGCCGCGACAAACCCCAAGGCCACCGCCACCGACATGGTCGCTAGCCACCCTTCGTGAAGCAGTCCGGCCGAGACGCCGAAGGCGGTGACGATGAGCCCGAACTCGGAGTTGTTCGCCATCGCCGCCCCGGCGAGCACGGAGGTGCGGGGCCGGTAACGGTAGAGGTGGAGCAACGCGCTGTAGAGGCTCCTTGCAAGGGCAGCACGAGGACGAGAAGGGCCCCGACGGTGAGTTGTCCGAGGGTGGGCAGACCGAGCGCGCCGACAGAGAGGAAGAACCCGACGAGAAGGAGTTCCTTGATCGAAAACAGGGTGCGGAGAGTTCGGCGGCCTCCGGGTGAGGCGAGCAGGACGCCGAGGATGAACGCACCGAGCTCGCCGGAGAGGCCCACCGCGTGCCACCAGGCATACCCGGGCACCAGGGCCACGGCGACCCCGAACAGCCAGGAGAGGTCGTGCGCGAGCATCCCCCAGACCCGGCGCAGGAGGTGTGCCACGAGCGGCGTGGCAAGCACGGTGAGCATCCAGAGGCTAGGCGTGCGGTCACCGGAGAGGGAAAGGAACGCAATCGCCGCGATGTCCTGGACGATGAGCACCCCGATGCAGAGCGAGCCATAGACGGACTGGGTGTCCGATCGGGTCTCGAGGAGCTTGACGACGAAGACCGTGCTCGAGAAGGACACCGCGAATCCCATGAGCCAAAGCACCCTCCAGGGGTCGTCCGCAACCGGGGCGATCCCGAGGAACTTGACCGCGGCGAGCAGAGCCGCGCCGAGGAGGGTGCTCCCGGCCAGGTGGGTGAGCGAGATGACCCAGACCTCGGGCCGGAGGAACTGTGTGACCTCGACCTTGAGTCCCAGCCCGAAGAGCAGCAGGGTGACCCCGAGGGTCGAGATCGTCGGCAGAGCCTCCAAGGTCGGGGCGTGCAGAGCGCTCAGGGCGAACCCTCCGGCGATGAACCCGACCAGCGGCGGAAGGCGCACGAGGAGGGCCAGCAGGCCGCCGACCAGGGCGACCCCGACATAGATCGCCAACGCCTCCATCCCCCCATTGTGTCGTAGGTACCTCCCGGAATCACCGGGTAGCGCGACCGGCGACGCTCAGGCGAGGATGGGCCCGTGGCGACGGCATACCGACTGCGTTCCGGGGACCAGGGGCCTCGGCAACAGTCGCAGGTGACCTGCGGGTCGGCCTGCCTCACGGTGGCCCGGATGCTCGTGGACCCGGTGTTCGCCTCCTGGGTCCGCACCGGGGCCCTGATGCCTCCCGGGCGCCGCGGGGGCGCACGCCGGACGAACGGTTCGCCGCCTATGAGCGGATCGTCCAGCGGCGGACCAACGGCCTCCTCGCCGGAGGCGGGCGGCTCAACGCCCCGTGGCCCCGACTGCTCGGCACCCCTCCGTGGGGTGCTCGGCTTGAGCTCGAGTACGGCGCCTCGGCCTCGGCGACGAGCTACGACATCGAATTGTTGCGGACGGACTCCGAGCCCGCCCTGCAGGCCTCGTATGACCGGCTCGTCGACGTCGTCGCGGCGGGAGCACCGGGCCTGCTCTATGTCGGCAACGCCATGCTGCCGCGGCATGTCGTCCTCATCCTGCCCGGGGACGGCGACCGTACCCTCGATGTCTACGACCCCGGCGACGGGCGCGTGTCCCACCTGCGCCGGGACGACTTCGTGGGTCGTCGGCTCGCGCTATCGGCGTGGGACGTGCCCTGATCAGTGTCCAGCCGTCCGGGTCGCAAACGGCGCGTTCCCGCTCGTATGCCGTCGACCTGGACCCGGCCCCGGCCTGACTGGCGGGGCGGTTCAGGAACTCGGGCGCTCCACCGGGATGAGGTCGGCGTCGCGCGCGCTGACCTCATCGGCGACGGCATACCTCAGCTGACCGGTGACTCGCCCGGCCGCGCGCAGGTCTGGCTCTCCGAGCGCGATGAGGGCATGCATGGCCTCCGGGGACGCCAGCGTGACCGAGGCAACCTCGGCTCGCATGCCGACCTTGGCCTCGGACTTCGCCTTCCGCAGCGCCGCCAAGGCCGCCGCGACCGCGGTGAGGACCTCCGGGTCACCGTCGGCGGGAAGCTCCTCCACCTGCGGCCACGGGGCGCGATGGATCGACCCGTCATGGGTCCACCTCCACACCTCCTCGGTGACATAGGGCAGCACCGGGGCGAGGAGCCGGAGGACGACATCGAGCGCGAGTCGCAGGGTGGCCCGGGCGCTCGCGGCCCCGGCCGGGTCCTGGGCACCGTAGGCGCGGTCCTTGACAAGTTCCAGGTAGTCGTCGCAGAAGCTCCAAAAGAACGACTCGGTGACCTCGAGGGCCTTGGTGTAGTCCCAGGCCTCGAAGCCGGCCGTGGCCTTGGCGATCACCTCACGCACGGTCGCCAGCACCGACCGGTCGAGCGGGACGGTCACCAGGAGGCGAGGTCACCCTCGACCTCGCCGAAGGAGAGCGCGAACCGGCTCGCATTGAGGACCTTGATCGCGAGCCGACGGCCGACCTTGATCTGCGCGACGTCGTAGGCGGCGTCGGTCCCGAGCCGGCCGCTGGCCGCCCAGTAGCGGACCGCGTCGGCGCTGTGCTCCTTGAGCAGGTCCTCGGGGGTGACGACGTTGCCGCGGGACTTGCTCATCTTCTTGCGGTCCGGGTCGAGGATCCAGCCGCTGAGCGCCGCGTGGGCCCACGGGACGCACCCGTGCTCGTAGTGGGAGCGCACGACGGTAGAGAAGAGCCAGGTCCGGATGATGTCGTGCCCCTGGGGGCGGACATCGAACGGGAAAACCTTGGCGAACAACGGGTCGGGGCCCTGACCGTCGGGGCCGCGCCAGCCGCCGGCAATCTGAGGGGTGAGCGAGGAGGTGGCCCAGGTATCCAGCACGTCGGGGTCGCCGATGAAGCCACCGGGCACCCCGCGTTGGTCCTCGGTGTACCCCGACGGCGGATTGGCCGCCGGGTCCACCGGCAGCGCGGCCTCGGTGGGCACGATGGGGGAGGTGTAGTCGGGCTCGCCGTCGGCGTCGACGGCATACCAAAGCGGGATCGGGACGCCGAAGAAGCGCTGGCGCGAGACGAGCCAGTCGCCGTTGAGCCCGGCGACCCAGTTCGCATAACGGCTGCGCATGAAGGCCGGGTGGAAGTCGACCTCCTCGCCGCGCGCGATGAGGGCGGCATTGAGCGGCGTCCCGGCCACCGTTACGGATGTACCACTGGCGGGAGGTGACAATCTCGAGCGGCTTCTCCCCGCGCTCGTAGAAGTTCGCCTTGCGCTGCGTCGGGGTGGGTTCACCGTCGAGGTCGCCGCTGGCGCGCAGCGCCTCGACGACCGCGGTGCGGGCCGCGAACGAGGTGGCACCGGCGAGCTGGTCGGCATAGAGGCGCTCGCCCGCGGTGCCCACGAGCCAGTCCGGGGTCTCGCTCTGCAGGCGGCCGGTGCGGGTGATCACCGAACGAGTCGGCAGGCGTAGCTCGCGCCACCACGGTCCCGAAGAGGGGCTGGTACCGCGCGTCGTCGGGGTGGGCGATGAGGGCCACGCACGCTGGGTATGAGCTCGGGGCGGGTGGTCTCGATGTGCACGACGGTGCCGTCGGGCCGATGGAAGGCCACCCGGTGGTAGTGGCCCGGGTAGTCGCGCGCCTCGAGCTCGGCCTGGGCCACCGCCGTCTGGAAGGTGACGTCCCAGAGGCCGGGGGCCTCGGCCTGGTAGGCCTCGCCCCGGGCGAGGTTGCGGAGGAACGCCTGCTGGGCCGTGGCCCGCGAGTGGTCGTCGATAGTCCGGTAGGAGATCGACCAGTCGTAGCTGTGGCCGATTCGCCGGAAGAGACTCTCGAAGGCCTCCTCGTCCTTGACGGTGAGGACGTTGCAGAGCTCGATGAAGTTCTGCCGGCTGATCGGCACCTCGTCCGCGGCCTTGGTCGAGGTCCGGTTGCCCTCGAAGGGCGGGGTGAAGTCGGGGTCGTGGTGCAGGGTCGCGTCACCGCGCACGCCGTAGTAGTTCTGGACGCGCTTCTCGGTCGGCAGCCCGTTGTCGTCCCACCCGATGGGGTAGAAGACGTTGAGCCCCCGCATCCGCTGGTAGCGGGCCATGCAGTCGGTGTGGGTGTAGGAGAAGACGTGACCCATGTGCAGGCTGCCGGAGGCGGTCGGCGGGGGCGTGTCGATGGAGAACACCTGCGAGCGCGGCTCGCGCAGGGCCCGCTCGCGATCGAAGGCATAGGTGCCCTCCGCACGCCATACCTCTGCCCACTTCTCCTCGAGGCCCTCCAGCGAGGGCCGCTCCGGCATACGGGCAGCGTGAGATGGCGTGGGATGCTCGGTCATGGGGGCTATCTTCCCATCCGTCGCGGGTGCTCGCGAACAGGTTACGTTCGCGTAGGGTGGGCCGTCATGGACCCCCTCTACCGCGTCGTCGTGGGTGCCGCGCGAAGCCTCTTCGCTGGTCAGGGCACCCGGTTCACGATCCTCGGCGAGGAACATGTGCCGCGGTGCGGCGGGGCCGTGATGGCGATCAACCACACCGGGTACCTCGACTTCATGTATGCCGGGCTGGCCGCTCGGCGCTCGGGGCGGTACGTGCGATTCATGGCGAAGCAATCCGTCTTCGGGCACCGAGTGACCGGGCCGCTCATGCGCGGGATGAAGCACATCCCCGTCGACCGGCGTGCCGGGCAGGGGTCCTTCGAGGCTGCGGTGACGGCCCTGCGCGGCGGCGAGGTCGTCGGGTTGTTCCCGGAGGCGACCATGTCGCGTGCCTTCGAACTCAAGGAGTTCAAGCTCGGCGCCGTGCGAATGGCCCAGGAGGCCCAGGTCCCGATCCTCCCGACGACGATCTGGGGCAGCCAAAAGGTCTGGAGCAAGAACACGCCCAAGCACATGGGCCGGGACCACGTCGCGGTGCACATCACCGTGGGTGAGCCGTTCCACGTCGCTGCCGGTGACGACCCGGTCGAGACGACCTCCCGGCTGCGCGAGGTCATGCGAGTCCAGCTCGAGGCACAGCAGGCGGCCTACGGACCCTTCATCGGACAGGACGCGATCTTCCAGCCTGCGCGCCTCGGCGGGGGCGCTCCCACGGTCGAGGAGGCGGCCGCTGCCGACCACCACGACATGACCCGGACGCGGGACAAGTTCACCGGCTGACCTCGGTGGTCGCCGGGCCGCAGCTCAGAGCGGGTGGCCGAGGTGGGCGAGGGCCTGCCGAAGGAGCACCCCGTGGCCGCGGTCCATCTCGGCGATCACCGCGCTCTGGCATGCTTCCTGAGGGCTCAGCCAGGTGAGGTCCAGGGCGTCCTGTTGCGGGGCGCAGTCCCCGGTGACCGGGACCACAAAAGCCAGCGAGACGGCATGCTGCCGCGGGTCGTGATACGGCGTGACCCCCGGGGTGGGGAAGTACTCGGCCACGGTGAACGGTTGCGGGCTCGGCGGAACCTGCGGCAGCGCGACCGGCCCGAGATCCTTCTCGATATGCCGCAGAATGGCGTCGCGGACTCGCTCCTGATACAGCACCCGCCCGGAGACGAGCTCCCGGCACATGCCGCCATCCGGACCGATCCGCAGGAGAAGGCCGACGGCAGTGACCGCCCCGCGATCATCCACCCGCACGGGCACCGCGTCGACATAGAGGATGGGCAGCCGCTCACGCGCCGCGTCAAGGTCCTCACGGCTCAGCCACGCCGACTCTCGGTGCAGCTCCAGGGGGCTCATGAAGCCCGATTGTGCCAGGTGGGGTCAGGCGAACGCGGCCCGGCGCGCTGCCCGGCGGAGGGCGCGCAGAACCGCCGGACCGGTCACCGCGACCAGGACGATGTTGGTCAGCGCCCGGCCAAGGTCCCAGCCGAGCGAGGTGGCGAACGAGAAGACGACGAACCGGTGCAGGTTCTCGCCGAGACCGCCGCCGGGCACGAACGACAGCTCTGAGGTGAGCCCGGTCGAGAACGGCCAGAAGGAGAGGTTCATGAGGAGCCCGTAGAGGAGACCACAGAGGCCCCCGTATGCCGCGAGCAGGACGATCTCGGCGCGGCCGCGCGCCGCCGGAAGCAGGCCCGCACCGAGCCCGACCCAGGCCGCGGCGATCATCTGGAAGGGCAACCACGGCCCAACGCCCCCGGTGAGCAGGGCGGAGGCGAAAAGGGTGGTGGCGCCCAGGACAAAACCGAACCCGGCACCGAAAACCCGGCCCCCGAGGACGAGGAGAAAGAAGACGGTTTCCAGGCCGGCGGTGCCGGCACCGAGCGGGCGCAGGGCGGCCCCGACCGCCGAGAGCACCCCGAGCATGGCAATGGCCTTGACGTCGAGGCCGCCCTCGGAGATCTCGGCGAGGACGACGGCGAGCAGCAGCGGCAGGATCGCCGCGAAGATGAGCGGGGCATCGGTCGAGGTCGCCAGTGCGGAGTCCCTCGTGACGATGAGCGGCCAGAGGAAGGCCAACAGTCCCGCGGTGCTCACCAGGGCCAGTGCCACAACCGATCTCGGGCGGATCGCAATGGCCCGAGAGGTGGGTGCGACGACCAGCGGGGTGCTCACGGCATACTCCCCGAGGTCTTCGCGACCCCGCTGAGCACGGCCCGGACGTCGTCGACGGTGAGCCAGGGGCCGCCGAGGATCTTGCTCACCTGGGGGGCGTAGGCGGGGGAGGCAACGACGATGTCCGCGGTCGGTCCGTCGGCAACGACCTCGCCGCCAGCGAGGACGAGCACCCGGTCGGCGCACTCGGCGACAAACTCGACATCATGGGTGCTCACCGCAACCGCGCGCCCCTGGCTGGCCAGGTGGCGCATGACCTTGCTCAGCGCGGCCTTGGCGTCGTAGTCCAGTCCGCGGGTCGGCTCGTCCAGGAGCAGGACCGGGGGACGTGCGGTGAGCTGGACGGCCAGGACGAGGGCGAGTTTCTGGCCCTCGCTGAGGTCTCTGGGGTGCGCACCGAGGTCAACGTCCGGGACGAGGTCGAGGACGAGGCTCGCGGCGGTGCCGGGGGCGGCGCCGGATTCCCGGTCGGCCTGGGCGCATTCGGCGGCCGCGGTCTCGAGGTAGAGCAGGTCCGAGGCGGTCTGCGGGACCATGCCGACGATCCGCCGGCGTTCTCCGGGGCGCAGGCCGGCGGGATCGACCCGGGCGCCGGTGGAGTCGGTGGCGGTGATCTCACCGGAGGTGCGGGTACCGGTGCCCTGAAGCGCCCAGAGGAGGGAGGACTTGCCGGAGCCGTTGCGCCCCATGAGGGCGGTGACCTGACCGGCATACAGGTCGAGGTCCACCCCGGCGACGGCGAGGACCCCGCCCGGGTACGTCACGACGACCTGGCGCCCCGAGACCGCCGGGTTGAGGGCCGCCGAACTCCCCGCGGCCGCACCCACGCTCGCACCCGCACCCGCTCCCACGCCCGAACCCCCCGCCCAGACCGAAGCTCTGCTAGCAGAACTTCGGGGAAGGACCGAAGGATGCGTCATGTGGTTCTGAAACCAACCTCTGCTAGCAGAGGTTAGGTCGCCCGGCAGGCCGGGGGAGCGGGCGGCCCGGCGGGCATCCCGGACCGAGAGCGGCAGCGGAGACCACCCGGCAAGCCGTCCGAGCTCGACGACCGGAGGGGCGACGTCCGAGGTTTCCATGACCTCAGCCGGGCTGCCGACCTCGACCCGCGCGTCGCCGACATGGACGACGAGATCGGCATAGTGCAGGACCCGCTCGATCCGGTGTTCGGCGACGACCACGGTCACTCCGAGGTCGTGGACGAGCCGGGTGATCGTCGCGAGCACCTCTTCGGCCCCAGTCGGGTCGAGCGCGGAGGTCGGCTCGTCGAGGAGGATGACCCGCGGATGCGCGGTGAGCACCGACCCGATGGCCACCCGCTGCTGTTGCCCTCCAGACAGCTCCCGCAGTGCCGCCCCGCGAAGGTCCGCGATGCCCAAGACGTCGAGGGTCTCCTCGACCCGCTTGCGCATCGTTGCAGGTGGGAGCCCCAACTGCTCCATCCCGTAGGCGAGTTCCTCATCGACGGTGTCGGTGACGAACCCGGCGAGCGGGTCCTGCCCGACGACCCCCACGAGGTCGGCGAGGTCGCGCGGGCGGTGCTGGCGGGTGTCCCGGCCGTGGATGCGGACGTGGCCGGTGAGGGTTCCCCCGGTGAAGTGCGGCACCCGTCCGCAGATCGCGCCGAGCAGGGTCGACTTGCCCGACCCGGTGCGTCCCACGACGAGCGCGAGTTCACCCTCGGGGATGACGAGGTCGACGCCGCTCAGGGTGGGCTCACCGGCGTTGGGCAGGGTGAGGCTCACCCCCTCCAGAACGATCGCCTCAGCCATCGCTGGTCACCAGAGCCCTCCGGGTGGGACCCGAGCGCCGGGTCGCCTGCGGGGGCACCGGCGTGAGGTAGGCGGGGGCAGCCCCCAGCAGCAGTCCCGCGACCGCGAGCAAGGGCAACTCGGGCCAGGACAGTGGTTCGACCGGCAGGATCATGGCCTCGGGTGCCCACCGGGCGGCGAGGACCGCCGTCACCGCGGCGGCGATGCCGCTGCCGACCGTCACCCACTCCGCGCCGCGCCAGGGGTCTGGCCGGTATGTCGTGCGCCCGGCTCCCAGCCCACCGGTCCATAGCCCGGCGAGAGCCAGCGCCAGCCCACACATGAGGGCAGGGGCACCGAGCAGCGGCGAGGTGCTCGCGTCGAGAACCCCGTAGATGCCCACCGCGCTGAGCAACAGCCCGACCAGGGTGAGCGACGAGGTCAGCCGGCGCCGGCTCTCCGGGCGATCCGCCGATCGCCCATAGCCCCTGGAATCCATCGCCGCGGCGAGCAGCAGCGAGCGGTCGAGGGTGTCCTCAAGGACCGGCAGCGCGATCGCCGGCAGGCCCCGCAGGCCCCGGGCGGCCTCGCCGCGGAGTTCCCGTGCTCGGCGCACCCGCTGGACGCTCTCGGCGAGTTGCGGCGCCACGCTCACCGAGACCACGACCGCGGACCCGATCTCATGCAGTGCTCCGGGAAGGGTCCGCAGCAGCCGCTTGGGGTTGGCGAGCGCGTTTGCGGCGCCGATGCAGGCGATCATCACGGCAAGCCGAAGACCGAGGACGATCGCGAGCAGCAGACCTTCGAGCCTGATGTCCCCAAGGAGGGTGATGCCCGCGGCCCACGAGGGCAGGGTCACGGTCGGCAAGCTCACCAGGACGTGGTCGCCGACCTTGTAGCCGACGAGGACATGCAGCACGACCCGGACCGCGATGATGAACAGCCCGAGCCAAAGGTAGAGCCGGAACGCCCGCGCCCACGGTGAACCGCCGCGCCTCGCCAGGACGACGAGGCCGACGACACCGAGGGCGATGAGAAGGAGCAGCGGGTTGCTGCTCTGGCTCACGGCAACGGCCAGTCCGATGGCCCACACCCACCACGCGGCGGGGTGCAGCTCACGGGGGAGCGGACCGGACGACATACGGTTCAGTTGTCTTGGGAACGGCGGCGCACGGCGATGGCCCCCGCCCCACCGAGGGTGAGGACGATGAGGCCAGCGGCCGCGGCGCCGAGGGCGCCGGGGGAGGAGCCAGAGGTCGTCCGGGGCCCCTCGGCGGCACTCGGGGTGAGCGACGGGGCCGGTAAGGCGTTCGCCGTGGCCGATCCCGACGGGGAAGCAGAGGGGGTGGCGCTCGGGCTCGCCGACCGGCTCGCCGAAGGACCTTGGCTCACTGCTGCGGTCGGCCGGGGTGCGAGCGTGTTCCTCGCGGGTTTCGTCGGTGCTGGCGTGGTTGCCGTGGGCTTGGGAGTCGTCGGTTTCGGGGTTGGCTTAGGGGAGGCCGGGGCAGCCGGGGGCGCAATGCTCGGCTGTTGTCCGGAGCCGAACCGGAACCCCACGACCGTGCCGGGTGCCGGGTTGTAGGACGCGGTGCCGACGCTGCTGTAGGTCCACGAGCCCCCACGGGAGGCGTAGTAGAACGCCCAGTAGGCGCTCGACGGGGGCATCCGCACGCAGGGGTCGGAGGCGGGGAAGCCGTCGATCCGGCAGACGACCGCCCCGGGGTAGGCCGCCGGGGTGACCACCGTGGCGACCGACGTCAGGGCGGACATGGCCGACGCCGGGTCACCGGCGGCACACCGGGTAGTCACCGACGAGCCGGTGTCGATGACGACGGTCACCCCGCTGGTCCCCGAGCAGGCGGCGGCATGCGCGGGTCCGGCGGCGCCGACCGCGCCAAGGGCGAGCGCCCCCGCGAGGCCGAGCGCGCCGAGCAGCCGAGAAGCCGACATGTCAGTGCCGCCGGGCGGCGTGTCGATGCAGATACCGCGGACGGCCCACGGCGAGCAGGAGCAGCCCCGCGAAGACACTGACGAGCCCGAGCGCTGCGGTTTCAAGGGCCCCGGACGCGCCGGTTGCGGGCAGTTCGCGTGCCGACGAAGTCGGCGTCGGCGTGGGCGTCGACGTGGGGTCGTCGCAGTCCATCGGGGTCACCCCGGGGGCGTCCTCCGCAGCGGTGACGCTGTTGAGGAAGACCCCACTCAACCCGTAGATGGCTTGCGTCGTCGAGCGCCGATCCGTGTCGCTCACGGTGGCACCGGAACCGGCCTTGGTCTGGGTGGCGAACTGCGTTGCGTCATAAGCGATCCCACCGCGGAGGGCCTCCGGGAGGGTGCAGCCGTACTGCAGCGAGAGCAGGAATGCCTGGGCGCGGGCGGCGGCCGAGGTTCGACCTCCTTCGAGGAGCACCTGGGCCACCAGTCCGGTGGAGTTCGCGTTGGGCGCGGTTGTGCTCGTCCCACCACCGACACCGCCATCGGCCCCGACGAGAGCCTCGAGGTAGTCCAGGGCCTTCGTGGTCTCCGGGGTGCCCCGGTGCAGCAGGAGCAAGGCCTGCGTCGCGAAGGCGGTCGCGTCCGGGTCACTCACGCACGGGTCGGCGCCGTGGTTGAGCCGGAAGCCGCCGTCGGCGCACTGCTGCGCGAGGAGGAAGTCGAGCGCCGTCGTCGAGTACGTGCCTTCCGCCCGGGACAGGGCGATGAGGGCGATGGACTGGCCGAGGACGTTGGAGAAGTCGCCCCACTGGGAGTCGTCGGTGTAGCGGCCGTCGGCCTGCTCGCGGCCCTTGAGCAGGGTGATCAGGTCCAGTCCGCCGAAGGAGGTCGGGTCCTGCCCCTGCGCGAGCGCGAGCAGCAGGGACTTGGCCACCGCACCGGCATAGAGCTCGCCGAACGCGGTGCCGACGTAGGAGCCGAGGTTCGCCTCGACCTGGTCGGTCGCCTTCGCGGCGGCGTCCTGGCCGACATCCGCGCTGTCGAGGCCGAGGATCGCATCGATGGTGAGCCCGTAGTCGGGGAAGCCGAAGCTCTGCAGCACGTAGCCACTGGCCTCGAGCTGCCGGACGAGGTAGGCAGCGGCGTCCGAGGCCGCCTGGACGGCCTCGGGAGAGGTCGCCGCCGCAACGAGAGCGTTCGGCGCCTGCCGCAGGGCGGTCGTGCCCTTGCTCGGCCCCGGGGTGCTCGACATCGTCGGACGGGGACTCGGCGTACTCGACGGACTCGCACTCGGGCTCGGCGTCGAACTCGTACTCGACGGACTCGCACTCGGGCTCGGCGTCGAACTCGCGCTCGGGCTGAGCGTTGGGGACGGGGTCGGCGTCTCGGCAAACGCCGATGGGGCCCCGAAGGACAGTGCAGCGGTCATGGCTGCGACGACGGCCAAACTGGCCGGGTGGGTGGACATGGCGTCCCTTTCTGAGCGGTTCGTGACGTCGTCCCGAACCACCCCGCCAAGGGCGCTCGGGCTCCGTCCCGCGTACCTCGACGGTGAATGTGGAGCCGCTCGCACCCTGACGGGCATTCCGACTTGTCGCTTCGCAGAGCGACTTACGGCTGCGGGTCAGCGCCGGATTCTCACCGGCTTCCCCCGACGGGGTGCGTGTGGTGTCTCCGGCTGAGCCGGCGACACCGTTCACTGTAGCGCCTGAAGCGAAGGCGGTCCTCGCCCGCCGCCCCGCCCGCTAGACTGAGCCCCTTGGAAAGGCGTTCGAGCCGTCATCAGCGGCGAGCCTCCGGGAGAACAGCCCCCGCACGCCAGCGGGTCGCCCACTAGATCCGGACGGTCGGGTCCCGTCAGTCACCCACGACAAGAGCGGTCGTATGCCGTGTGCCCACCTCGGGTGCCCGGCCCGCGGCAAGCGAGGTGGTACCGCGGAGGTGACCACACGGCATACGCCGGTGGCCTTCGTCCTCGTGAGATGAACGAGCCGACGACCGCAGGAGCCCGAGCCTCATGACCTACCCCAAGGTCTCGATCAACCCCACCCCATCCGCCGGCGTCCCGGCCAGTCCGAGCCTGCCGACCATCGAGGAGGGCGTGCTCGCGTACTGGGAGGCCGACGGCACCTTCCTGGCCTCGGTCGAGCAGCGCGACGCCGGGAGCGAAGGCAGCAACGAGTTCGTCTTCTACGACGGTCCGCCGTTCGCCAACGGGCTGCCGCACTACGGTCATCTGCTCACCGGGTACGTCAAGGACGTCGTCCCGCGCTACCAGACGATGCGCGGCAAGCGGGTGGAGCGCCGGTTCGGCTGGGACACCCACGGGCTGCCCGCCGAGCTCGAGGCGATGAGCCAGCTCGGGATCAAGACCACCGACGAGATCCGCGACATGGGGATCGACGCCTTCAACGACGCCTGCCGCACCTCGGTCTTCCAGTACACCTCCGAGTGGCGCGAGTACGTCACCCGGCAGGCGCGCTGGGTCGACTTCGACCACGACTACAAGACCCTCGACCTGGACTACATGGAGTCGGTCATCTGGGCCTTCAAGCAGCTCTACGACAAGGGCCTGTGCTACGAGGGTTTCCGCGTGCTGCCGTACTGCTGGAACGACCAGACCCCGCTCTCCAACCACGAGCTGCGGATGGACGAGGACGTCTACCAGAACCGCCAGGACCCGGCCGTCACCGTCGGGTGCCGGCTCACCGACGGGGAGTATGCCGGTGCGCTGGCGCTCATCTGGACCACGACGCCGTGGACCCTGACCTGCAACCTCGCGATCATGGTCGGCGAGGACATCGACTATGTCCTCGTCGAGTCCGCTCTCCCCACCGGGCGCAGGGAGCGATATCTCATCGCGCAGGCGCGGGCCGCGGCCTACGCCAAGGAGTTCACCGGGGACGCCAAGGGGGACGTCGAGGCGCTGGTCGTCCAACGGCTCACCGGGCGTGACCTGGTGGGGGCGAACTACACGCCGCCGATGTCCTACTACCTCGGTCACCCCAAGGCCTTCCGGATCGTGGCGGCCGACCTGGTCACCACGACCGAGGGCACCGGGCTGGTGCACACTGCCGGTGCCTTCGGTGAGGACGACAAGGTCATCACCGACCGAGAAGGCATCGAGGTCGTCGTGCCGGTCGGCATCGACGGCCACTTCACCCACCCGGTGACCGACTACGCCGGGCTCCTCGTCCTCGATGCCAACCTGCCGGTCATCGACCACCTCAAGGCGCGCACCCGGCTCGACGCCGACGGAGCACCCGGGGAGGTCGGTTCGATCACCGCGGGGACGGTGCTGCTGCGACGCGAGACCTACGACCACTCCTACCCGCACTGTTGGCGCTGCCGGCAGCCGCTCATCTATATGGCCGTGTCGTCCTGGTTCGTCTCGACGACGACGATCCGTGACGACATGCTCCGGCTCAACCAGGAGATCACCTGGGTGCCGGGGCATGTCAAGGACGGCCAGTTCGGCAAGTGGTTGGAGAACACCCGGGACTGGTCGATCTCACGAAACCGATTCTGGGGCAGCCCGATCCCGGTGTGGAAGTCGGACAACCCAGAGTTCCCCCGGACCGATGTCTATGGTTCCCTCGCGGAGATCGAGCGCGACTTCGGGGTGCGGCCGAGCGACCTGCACCGGCCTTTCATCGACGAACTCACCCGACCCAACCCCGATGACCCCAGTGGCGCCTCGACGATGCGCCGGGTCACCGACGTCTTCGACTGCTGGTTCGAGTCGGGGTCGATGAGCTTCGCCCAGGTGCACTACCCGTTTGCCCAGCAGGAGTGGTTCGAACACCACTTCCCGGGTGACTTCATCGTCGAGTACATCGGGCAGACCCGGGGCTGGTTCTACACCATGCACGTCCTGGCGACCGCGCTCTTCGACCGGCCGGCGTTCCAGTCGTGTGTCTCGCACGGGATCGTCCTCGGCAACGACGGGCTCAAGATGAGCAAGTCGCTGAAGAACTACCCGGACGTCCGCGAGGTCTTCGACCGCGACGGCTCCGATGCCATGCGCTGGTTCCTCATGTCCTCGCCGATCCTTCGCGGCGGCAACCTCATCGTCACCGAGGGCGCCATCCGCGAGGGCGTTCGGCAGGTCATCCTGCCGCTGTGGAGCTCGTGGTACTTCTTCTCGCTCTATGCGAACGCGCTCACCACCGACGACGGGGCCGGTTATACGGCGACGTGGCGGACCGACTCCACCGACCCGCTGGATCGCTACCTACTTGCCACCTTGGGTTCGCTGGTCGAGACCGTCACCGCCCAGATGGACGCCTATGACGTCGCCGGCGCCTGCGACTCGGTGCGAGGGTTCGTCGACACGCTCACCAACTGGTACATCCGGCGCTCGCGGGAACGCTTCTGGGACACCGGAGTCGGCGAGTCAACCACTGCGGCGCGGGATGCCTTCGACACCCTCTACACCACCCTTGAGGTGCTCTGCCGGCTCGCGGCCCCGCTGCTCCCGCTGGTCACCGAGGAGGTCTGGCGTGGGTTGACCGGTGGCCGTTCGGTGCATCTCACCGACTGGCCGTCGGCCGCCGACCTGCCCCGCGAGGACGCCCTGGTGGCGACCATGGACCAGGTCCGAGCGGTGTGTTCGGTGGGTTCGGCGCTGCGCAAGGCCGAGGGGTTGCGGGTTCGGCAGCCACTGCGCGAACTCACCGTGGTCACCCCGGACCCGGCCGCGCTCGAGGTGTTCGCCGCCGTCATTCGTGAGGAGCTCAACGTCAAGGCGCTTTCCGTCAAGGACGTGTCGATCGCCCATGAGTCGGACTTCGGGATCTCCCAACGGCTCACGATCAACGCCCGCGCGGCCGGACCCCGGCTCGGTCGGGACGTCCAGCGGGCCATCCAGGCCAGCAAGTCCGGCGACTGGTCCCTCGCGGCCGACGGCACGGTGACCGCGGGTGGACTTGAGCTCGTCGACGGCGAGTTCACCCTGGACACGGTCGTTGCCGAGACGAGCCAGGGCTCGCACCGGGCCGCGATGCTGCCCGGTGGCGGCTTCCTCGTCCTGGACACCGAGGTGACCCCGGAACTCGAGCTCGAAGGAGTGGCCCGCGACCTCGTCCGTGCGGTCCAGGATGCTCGCAAACAGGCCGGGCTGGAGGTCTCCGACCGGATCGCCCTCGAGGTGAGTGGCTCGGAGCAGGTCGTCATGGCGGTGCGCGAGCACCGTGACCTGCTCATCACCGAGACCCTCGCCGAGAACGGCCTGCGGGTGCTGCACCACCTCGAAGACCTCGACGGTGCCGGCGTGGCCGAGGCGGCCCTCTCCGGTGGCCAGCGTGTCCGGATCCGGGTCGGCCGCTCGTGACCTCGCCACCCGAGCGCTCCTGGCGGGACTCCGCCCGCGATCTCGAGCTGCGCCAGCGCATGCGCGAGGTCGAGGCGGCGATCCTCTCCCGGGCGCCCGAGCACGACCTGCAACCCTCCCTGGACCGCATCGCCGCGGTCATGGAGTTGCTCGGCGACCCGCAGCGGAACTTCCCGGCGATCCACCTCACCGGCACCAACGGCAAGACCTCGACGACCCGGATCATCGAGTCGATCCTGAGGGCCCACGACCTCAGTACTGGTCGGTTCACCTCACCACACCTGCACACGATCCGCGAGCGGGTGGCCCTCAACGGCGCCCCGATCGAGGTCGACCGGTTCGTGGCGGCATACGACGAGGTCTCGCCGTATCTCGATCTCGTGGACGCCCGAGCCCAGGAGACCGGCGGGCCGCGGATGACCTACTTCGAGGCCGTGGTGGCGATCGCGTATGCGGTCTTCGCCGACGTCCCGGTCGACGTCGCCATCGTCGAGGTGGGCATGGGTGGGGCCTGGGATGCCACCAACGTGCTCGATGCTCCGGTCTCGGTCATCACCCCCATCGCGCTCGACCATCAACACTTCCTCGGCGACCGGGTCACCGACGTCGCCACCGAGAAGGCCGGGATCATCAAGGCGGACGGCATCGCGGTCGTCGGCCTCCAGGAGGATCTCGACGTCGTCGACATCCTCCGCTCTCGTGCCGAGAGTGTCGGGGCGCGGATTCTCTTCGAGGGCAACGACTTCGGTGTCACGGCGCGAGAGGTCGCCGTGGGTGGGCAGCTGCTCTCGGTGCGCGGGCTCGCGGGGGAGTACCCCGAGCTCTACCTGCCGTTGCACGGGGCGCATCAGGCTCAGAACACGGCCGTCGCCATCGCGGCGGTCGAAGCCTTCCTCGGGGGAGGGGAGCAACCGATCGATCTCGAGGTGCTGCTGGCCGGGCTCGCCGCGGCGCGTTCACCGGGTCGGCTCGAGGTTGTCCGCCGTTCTCCGACGGTGCTCGTCGATGCCGCCCACAACCCCGCCGGAGCCCTGGTCCTGCGGGAGGCGCTGCGGGACTCGTTCACCTTCTCCCGGCTCGTCGGGGTCATCGCGATCCTCAAGGACAAGGACGCCGCGGAGATGCTCGAGATTCTCGAACCGGTCCTCGACGAGGTGGTCATCACCAAGACCACCTCACCGCGCGCGATGTCGCCGCGGGAGCTCGGGGAGCTCGCGGAGGAGATCTTTGGGGAGCACCGGGTCAGCGTGCTGCCGGAGTTGCCGGAGGCTCTCGACCGGGCCGCCGAACTCGCCGACGAAGGTGGGGTCAGCGGCGGGGTGGTCGCGACCGGCTCGGTGACCACGGCCGCCGAGGTGCGCATGCTGCTCGGGCACACCGAGAGCTGACCGACGCCTAGGACGGCTGGGGCGCCTCGGCCGTATCGTCAGGCGCCCCGAGACGCGCTGCGGTGAGGACGCGGTCGAGCCGGTTGAGGACGGCCGCGAGGTCCTGCAGGTCCTCGCCCATGGCCACGGCGGTGTCCTCAAAGGCTCTCAGGGAGGCCTGAAAGTGCGGAAAGCACGCGATGGTCTGCGCCAGTCCCCGCGGGGTCAGGGAGACCAGGGCCGCGCGCCCGTCCGTGGGGTCGGTGACCCGCTCGATCAGTCCGCGCTCGGTCAACCGCCGCAGGTAGTTGCTCATCGAGGTGGGCCGCAGGCCGACGGCCGTGGCGAGCTCGCTGGGCCGGGTCGGTTGCAGGAGCCGAAGCGCGCTGGTCACGCCGAAGTCGCTCGCCGTCAGGGGCGCGTCGGCGAAGTGCGCTCGCATGAGTTCGCTCGTGCGGTTGCCGAGGGCGAACAGCAGGAGCAGCGGTCCGCGATCGAGGGTCACGGTCAAAAGCCTAGAGGTCATGGAAAATACTTCAAGGTGGTAGTAATATCCCCACATGCGTCCCGGTCTCATAGCGCGCAGCGCTCCGTTCGTCCTCGCACTGGTGCTCACCTCCTGCGGCCTCCCGAGCGCGGGCGCCCCCTCGGGATCGCCCGCGACCAGCCCGCCCACGCCCTCGACCACGCCCTCCGGTGACCCAGCCACCGTCACCGGGCGGGTCACGGTGGGCACCTCCCCGTGCGGGATCATCGGCGCCGCCGGCTCGATCTGGGTCAGCCTGTATGGCGAGGGCGAACTGGTCGAGCTCGATCCCACCACCCTGGCGGTGCGGCGCACGGTGCCCGTGGGCACGAGCCCTTGTGGGCTGGCATACGGGGCCGGCTCGATCTGGGTGGAGAACTACGGATCGGATGACGTCACCCGGGTTGACGCCACAACCGGGACGGTGGTGGCCACCATTGACGTCGGCGGTTCGCCCTTCGACATCGCCGTCGTTGGGGACTCCGCGTGGGTCACCGACTACGCCTCCCAGGGGATCTCCCGCATCTCGCTGAGCACGAACAAGCGGACGGTCATCGACGTGGACGCCAGCCCCGTGGGCATCGTGGGCGCCGGGGGCAAGGTGTGGGTCGGCCTGCTCGACGGAACCGCGCTCGCCCTGGATCCGACCTCCGGTGCCGTGGTTTCCAGGCTTGACATCGGGGAGGAAGCGACCTGGACCGCCGCCGCGGGCGACGAGCTGTGGATCGGGGATCGGGCGGGCAAGGCGGTCGTTCACGTCAACGCACGCACCGGCACGATCACCGGCCGGGCACCCCTCGCCGCGATTCCCCTGGACGGAGACGTCCTCGAGGGGGTCGCGTGGATCCCCGACAAACTGGGTCGGTTGCACGGGTTCGACGCGGTCACCGGGGAGCCCAAGGGGCTACTGGACTCCCAGGTCACCGAGCCCTTCGTCATCGCCGGCTTCGATGGCCTGTTATGGGCTGCGGACTTCCAGGGCACCGACGTCGTCAGGATCAAGCCTCCGGCCCCGTGACCTAGGCTGAGCGGGTGACCGGCCAGGAACAGGTGCAGCGCACGACATACCCGATCGTGGGCCCGCTCGGGAAGTTCACCTTGCGGATGCTCGCCGTCGTTCTCGCTGGTCAGGCCATTGCCGTCTTCTTCGGAGCCCAGGTGGCCCGCGGCCTGGCCATCGCCGAGGGCAACCCGGGCCTCGGTCAGCGGTGGCTCTGGATCGGCATCGGGATCTCGCTCCTCGCCGTGCTCGCGGCCGGGCTCATGCGCCGAGGCGTCGGGCTGCCCGCCGGGTGGCTCGTCCAACTCCTCACCTGGGCCAGCGTCCTCGTCGTGCCGGCCATGGCCTTCGTCGGCATCATCTTCACCGGGCTCTGGGTGCTCTGTCTGCGCAAGGGCTTCGAGATCGACACTAGGCTTGTCTCGTGAGCACGCAACGCAGCCTGGTCCTGGTCAAGCCCGACGGATTCTCCCGCGGCCTCACCGGCGAGGTCCTGCGCCGCATCGAGGCCAAGGGCTATCGCCTCGTCGCCCTGCAGATCCTCACCCCCAGCCGGGAGATGCTCGGCCTGCACTACGCCGAACACGAGGGCAAGCCCTTCTTCGAGCCCCTCGTCGACTTCATGGCCAGCGGCCCGGTGACCGCCATCCTCATCGAGGGCGAACGCTGCATCGAGGGCTTCCGTTCGCTCGCCGGCGCCACCGACCCCACCACGGCGGCCCCGGGCACGATCCGCGGCGACCTCGGTCGCGACTGGGGCCACTCGGTGACCCAGAACGTCGTGCACGGCTCGGACTCCGCGGAGTCCGCCGAACGCGAGATCGAGATCTGGTTCCCCGAGCTTTAAGCGCGCGCAGCAGCCGTCGACCCGGCCGACGGCACGGCATACGCACCCTCGCTTCGCCCCGATAGGCTTGGGGCATGGCTGATTTCGATGTCGTGGTGCTCGGTGCTGGACCTGGTGGATATGTCGCGGCGATCCGCGCCTCCCAACTCGGACTCAAGGCCGCCGTGGTCGAGAAGAAGTACTGGGGCGGGGTCTGTCTCAACGTCGGCTGCATCCCGAGCAAGGCCCTCATCAAGAACGCCGAACTCGCCCACCTGCTGACCCACGACAAGGCCAAATACGGCATCGAGGGTGACGCTCGGATGTCCTACGGCCCGACGCACGCGCGCTCGCGCCAGGTCTCGGCCGGCATCGTCAAGGGCGTCCACTTCCTGATGAAGAAGAACAAGATCGAAGAGATCGACGGCTGGGGCACCCTCACCAGTGCCACAAGCATGTCCGTGGCGATGAACGACGGCTCCACGCGCGAACTCACCTTCGACAACCTCATCATCGCCACCGGGGCGGTGACCCGGATGCTGCCCGGGGTCCAGGTGAGCCAGAACGTCGTCACTTACGAGGAGCAGATCCTCACCGACGAGCTCCCCGGCTCGATCATCATCGCCGGCTCCGGGGCCATCGGCGTCGAGTTCGCGTATGTCATGAAGAACTTCGGCGTGGAGGTGACCATCGTCGAGTTCCTCGACCGGATGGTGCCCACCGAGGACGCCGATGTGTCCAAGGAACTCGCCCGGCACTACAAGAAACTCGGCGTCAAGGTCATGCTCGGCACCAAGGTCGAGGCGGTGGAAGACACCGGCAGCGGTGTTCGGGTGACCGTCTCCCCGGCGGCCGGTGGAGAGCAGCAGGTCCTCGAAGCCGACAAGCTGCTTTCGGCCATCGGCTTCGCCCCGCGCACCGAGGGCTACGGCCTGGAGGCGGCCGGGGTGGTCCTCACCGACCGCGGCGCGGTCGCCATCGACGACTTCATGCGGACCAACGTTCCCGGCGTCTACGCCATCGGCGACTGCACCGCCAAGATGATGCTCGCGCACGTGGCCGAAGCCCAGGGCATCGTCGCCGCCGAGACCATCGCCGGAGCCGAGACGATGCCGATCGACTACGACTTCATCCCGCGAGCCACCTACTGCCACCCCCAGATCGGCTCCTTCGGATACTCCGAGGCCCAGGCCCGCGACAAGGGGTACGACGTCAAGTGCGCGACTTTCCCGTTCGCCGCGAACGGGAAGGCTCAGGGGCTTGGCGACGCCTCCGGTTTCGTCAAGATCGTCGCCGACGCCACCCATAACGAGATCCTCGGGGCGCACATGATCGGCCCGGATGTCACCGAGCTGCTCCCCGTCCTCACGCTCGCGCAGAAGTGGGATCTCACCGCGGACGAGGTGGCCCGGAATGTCTTCGCCCACCCGACGCTCTCCGAGGGCGTCAAGGAGGCCGTCGAGGGCATCGTCGGCCACATGATCAACCTCTGACCTGTCGTTCGCGATGTCCCACACCGTGGTGCGAGCGGTGCGCCGGGTCCCGGTGGGTGGGTCCCCGCGGCCAGGACGGCTCCCGGGCGAGGCCGAGGGCGTCGTGGACCTGCGGCTCGTCGGTGGTCGGATCACCGAGGTCGGGCACCGCCTGGACGCGACCGGCGCCGACGAGGTCGTCGACGGGGAAGGCCGGTGGGCCATTCCCGGGCTCTGGGACCAGCACACCCACCCAGTGATGTGGGCTCTGGCCCGCCGCCGAATCGACCTGTCCGGATCGGCCGACGCCCTCGAGACCGTGCGTCGGGTGCGGGAGCACCTGGACGGCATACCGGACGGCGACGGGCTCGTCCTCGGGTTCGGCTACCGCTCCGGCGGCTGGGCGGAGTCGGCCAGCGTGGCGCTGCTCGATCGGGCTACCGGGGCGCGGCCGGTCGCCCTGACCTCGGGGGACGGACATCACGCCTGGCTCAACAGCGCGGCCCTCTCCCGGCTGGGGCTACCGGCCCGCGAGGGCGTCCTCGCCGAGAACGAGTGGTATGCCGTCGCGCCGCGGCTGGAGGCGCTGGACCCCGATGCCCGTGACCCGCTGCCGGCACTCCGGGACGTGCTGGCCGACGCGCACGCGCGGGGTGTCGTCGGACTGGTGGACCTCGAGTTCGGGTCCGCCTTCCGCATCTGGCCCGAGCGGGTCGGTCGCGGCCTGAGGACCATGCGGGTCCGCGCCGCGACCTATGCCGACCACCTCGAGGAGGTGGCCGACCTCGGGCTGCGGACCGGTGACCCCGTGGTGCCGGGACACCCACTGGTGACGATGGGGCCGCTGAAGGTCATCGGTGACGGCAGTCTCAACACGCTCACCGCCTGGTGCTGCTCCCCCTACCTGGAGTCCGAGCGGCTGGAACACCCCTGCGGCCGACCCAACCACGGGTTCGACGAGCTCGTGGCACTGATGACCCGGGCCCGCGAGATCGGGCTCAGCGCCGCCATCCATGCGATCGGCGACCGCGCGGTGAGCACGACGCTGGATGCCTTCGAGGTCACTGGTCAGACCGGGACCATGGAACACGCCCAGCTCGTTCGCTGGGCGGATATCCCGCGGCTGGCGCGGCTCGGGGTCGTCGCGAGCGTCCAGCCCGCGCACGCTCCGGATGACCGGGACGTCGCGGAGCGCTGGTGGGGCGATCGCAGCGAGCGGCTCTACGCCTTCCGCGCGATGGTCGACGCCGGGGTGCAGCTCGCTCTGGGCTCGGACGCGCCGGTGAGCCCGCTCGACCCCTGGTTGGCGATCGCCTGTGCGGTGCACCGCTCGATGGACGACCGCGAGGCGTGGCATCCGGAGCAGGCGCTGACCGTCGAGGAAGCGCTCGCCGCGAGCACCGACGGGCAGGGGACGATGGAGGTCGGCTCGCGCGCCGACGTGGTCCTGCTCGACGCCGACCCGCTCGCTGGCCCGCGTGGGGAGCCCGCGCAGCACGCGGCATACCTGCGGGCGATGCCGGTCGCGGCCACCCTCGTGGACGGTCGGGTGGTGCACACTGCCGGCTGACGACCGGCCTTACTCGGGATGCGTGTCGAGGAAACCATCGACCTGGTCGATCGCCGCCCGGGAACCCTCCTCCATGCCCATGTCCAGGACGGCCTGGAGGGCCTCGGCGGTGGCGTAGGTGCTCGTGAAGACCGCTCGCGTTCCCTGGTCGGCGGACGCGAAGGTGTACACGTTGTCGGAGACCGGGAGCGCGTCGTTCGGGGTGAGGTCGGCGTGCGCGAAGCCATCCCGGAAGGTGAAGCGTGTGGTGGGCTCCACCCCGGTGATCTCCCAGTATCCGGCGAACCGCTCCCCCTCTGGGGAGGTCATGTAATACGTGGTGCGAGTGCCTGGGCGCAACTCGTGGGCGACGAAGGTCGCCGGATACTGCGGTGGCCCCCAGACCTGCTCGAGTTGGCGGGGGTCCTCGTAGATCCGCCACACCCGCTCGACCGGGGCGGCGAAGTGCGCCGTGATGGTCAGAGTCCGGGCGTCGGGATCTTTGGTGATGTCGATGACGGGCATCTCACAACTCCTTGTCGAGTAGGGCGTCGATTCGGGCGATCCGGCCGAGCCACACGGCCTCCAGCTCATCCAGCATCGAGGCGACGGATCGGACCGCCTCGACGTCCCCGCTGGCCAACTGCTCGCGGCCGTGGCGCCGCTTGGTGAGCAGTCCTGACCGTTCGAGAACGGCGACGTGCTTCTGGACGGCGGCGAAACTCATGGGATAGCCGGCGGCCAGGGCGCTCACGGAGTGTTCTCCGGCGAGCACGCGGCGCAAGATGTCTCGGCGCGTGCGATCCGCGAGGGCACGGAACACGGCGTCCGCCTGCTCCTCGGTCATCACTGTCACGGCGACAACATACAACTAAATGGTTGTATGTTGTCAAGGCCGTTCCGCTCCTAGAGTGAGCGCATGACGCCCGAGGAGTTCCGCGCCGCCGCCCATGAACTCGTGGACTGGGTGGCCGACTACCGACTCGGGGTCGCCGACCGTCCCGTGCAATCGGTTCTGCGGCCGGGGCAGGTGCGTTCGCGAATGCCCGCGCACGCCCCCGCGGAGCCGCAGCCGCTCGCCGAACTCGTCACGATGCTCAACGAGGCCGTCGTGCCCGGGATCACCCAGACCCAGTCCCCGGGGTTCTACGGCTGGTTCCCGAGCAATGCCGCGCTCGCCTCAGTGCTCGGCGACCACGTCTCCAGTGGCGTTGCGGCACTGGGGATCACGTGGCAGTCGGCCCCCGCGCTCACCGAGGTCGAGCAGGTGGTCACCGAGTGGCTCCGGGAGCTGTGTGGACTTTCCGATGCCTGGCGTGGCGCCATCCAGGACACCGCCTCGACGGGCACCCTCGTGGCGCTGCTCGCGGCGAGGGAGCGGGCCAGCGGGATGAGCATTGACGGCGGGGGCCTGCAGGCGTGTCCGGCGCCCCTGGTCGTCTACTCCTCGGCGCACTGCCACTCCTCGGTGGAGAAGGCAGTGCTCTTGGCCGGTTTCGGCCGGGACAACCTCAGACACGTCGAGGTCGACCCGGTGACCTATGCGCTCCGCCCGGAGTCATTGCGCGCGGCCATGGCGGCGGATCTCGCCGCAGGCCGGGTCCCCGCAGCGGTCGTGGCGGCGATCGGCACGACCGGGACGACCGCCATGGACCCAGTGCGCGAGATGTGCGTCGTCGCCGCCGAGTTCGGCGCATGGGTGCATGTGGACGCGGCGATGGCCGGCTCGGCGATGCTCCTGCCGGAATGCCGCCACCTCTTCGACGGGGTCGAACTCGCCGACTCCCTGGTCTGGAACCCGCACAAGTGGATGGGCACGATCCTCGACTGCTCGCTGCTCTACGTCCGCGACGTGGACCATCTCGTGGCGTGCATGTCGACAACCCCGCCGTACCTGCGCTCGCAGGCCGACGATGACGTCGTGCAGTTCAAGGACTGGGGTATCCCGCTGGGCCGCCGCTTCCGGGCGCTCAAGCTGTGGTTCCACCTCCACCTCGACGGGGTGCAGGCCATCCGACAGCGACTGCGCCGGGACCTTGCCCACGCCGCCTGGCTCGCGGAAGCCGTTGCCGCGGAACCGGGTTGGCGCGTGCTCGCCCCGGTGCAACTGCAGACGGTCTGTCTGCGGCACGAGCCGGAGGGGCTGACCGGGGCGGAACTCGACCGGCATACGCTCGCCTGGGCGGATGCGGTCAACGCCAGCGGGAAGGCGTTCGTCTCACCGAGCGTGCTCGACGGTCGCTGGATGGTGCGGGTTTCCATCGGCGCCGAGGCCACTGAGCGCGCCGATGTGGAGGCACTCTGGGCGTTGTTGCGCGAGACCGCCCTGAGCCCATGAGGGACTCAGAGCGGTCTCGCGACCGGACGGCCGACGCGGTCGGTCAGCCCAGGTAACGCTTCCACGGGCCGGTGATGGCAAAGGTACGACCAGGTTCGGTCTGGGTACTGACGAAAAGCGTCTTGCCGTCCGGCGAGAAGCAGGGTCCGGAGAACTCCTCGTCATCGATCGCATTCAAGGCGACCGCCTGGGCGCCGAGCTCCTCGGTCCAGGAGAGAACGTGGTTGGCGCCGGAGCCGTCCTCGGTGATGATGAGCCCGCCATATGGCGTCACGTGGACGTTGTCCGGGCCATCGAAGTAGTGGTCCCGTGCCCACGCCGGGGCGTCCAGCCCTGGCATGACGTCAAGCCACGGGAAATAGGCCTTGAGCGTCAGGGTCGAGGTCCGCAGGTCGTAGCGGAAGATCATCCCGCGGTTGCGCGGTGCACTCCAGGGCAGCGGGTCCTTGGTGTAGGAGGCAGCGAACCAGATGCCGGAACCGTCCGACCAGGCACCCTCGATCTTGGGGTGACGGGTGACCACACCCTCGGCGGGGAACTGGTAGCGCATCGAGGTGGCCGCCGCGGTGCGGTCCTCGACCCGGGTCCAGCGAGTGCGCAGCGGCCTGCCGATCTGTGCCGAGGTGATGCACGCGAGGTGCGGTAGGACCTCCCCGTCATCGGTCAGCACGCCCATGGCCTCGAGCACACCGGCGGAGGGGCGCAGGTTCCCGGCAACCTCGGGGCCGAGGCGAAGGCCCTCGGGAGCCAGCCAGCGGTAGAGCAGACCGTCGGTGGCATCCTCGGTGAGGTACACCTCGCGGCGGCTCGGGGTCACCACGGCGGCCTCGAAGGGGGCCCGGCCAAAAGCCCGGATCGGCCGCGGAGCCACGGCCCCAGGTGCGGCCGGCGCAACCTCGAAAACGAAACCGTGGTCCTTCTCGTAGGCGACCCCGTCATCGCCCACGGTGCCGGCGCGGTCCTCGCTCTCCTCGCAGGAGAGCCAGGTTCCCCAGGGCGTGACGCCGCCGGCACAGTTCCGCACCGTGCCGGACAGCCCGACCCACTGCGAGAGTCGGCGCCCATCGGAGGTGACCTCGAGAACCGTGCACCCACCACCGAGCACGCCCGGGTCATAGACCGTGCCCTTCGAGTGCGGCACCGAGAGGGGTTCGCCGCCGCGCAGCTCGTGGTTGAGGACCAGGCGCAGGCGGTTCCCGGCGCGGAAGACCCCCAGGCCGTCAGGAGTCGTGGGGCTCGTGCCGATGACCGTGCCGCTGGGGTCGAGCAGTTCGGTGACGCCCGCCTCCGCAATGATCTGGTAGGAGAAGTCGGCCGGGAGGTGCAGGTGCTCGCCGGCGGGCATGAGCGGCCCGAAGAGCCGGCGCGGTGCGCGGCTCGGGTCGGTGGCCGTGGCTGTGGCTGTGGCCGGTCGGCCGGAGGCGAATGCTGTCGTGGCCGTCGCGGTGCTTATGGCCGCGAGTCCGGCGGCCGCAGCTCCACCGGTTAGGACGCGTCGTCGCTCAAGGGGCATGGTGGGTCCTCCGTCGTCAGGCTCTTCCCTACGCGGGCGCACAGGGTGAACACCACTGTGTCGGCGCACCGCATACACCAGGCGACGTTGAGGTGACCCGTAGGCGACGATCCGTGGTCTCCCCGGATCGCTCAGCCAGAGGCCTCACGCAGGTCGCCCCGGTTGATCTCGTGATCGACGAAGTGCTCCGCCGCGGCGACGAGAAGCGGATGCATGGCCATGTCCCCGAGCCGGACGTGCGCCATGAGCTCATGACGCATCCGCGGCTCCCAGAACTTCGCGATGTGCGTGGCGATCTCGGTCGCGGCCTGCTCGCGGGGCAGCATCTGGAAGTTGCGCACGAGGTCGTGCCCCAGCCGGATGACCGCCGACTCCCCGCTCACCGCACGCTCCCGGTTGCGGTTGCCACGGACTCCTCATAGGCCGCCCGGACGGTCTCGGTGACCACGGTCACCTGGACTGCGGTCACCTTGTACTCGGGGCAGTTCGTCGCCCAGTCGGAGTTCTCCGTGGTGACCACATTCGCGCCGGTGACCGGGTGGTGGAAGGTCGTGTAGACCACACCAGGCGGCATCCGCTCGGACACCTCGGCGGTGAGATGCGTCGACCCGACCCGGCTGGTCAGCTCGACGACGTCGCCGGAGGAAATTCCGCGCGGTTCGGCGTCCGCGGGGTGGATCTCCAGGATGTCCTGCGGGTGCCAGGTCGAGTTTGCGGTGCGGCGGGTCTGCGCGCCGACGTTGTACTGGCTGAGGATGCGCCCGGTGGTGAGGACCAACGGGTAACGGTGCCCGGTGACCTCGGTCGTCGGGACGTAGTGGGTCGTGGCGAGATGACCCAGGCCGCGGACGAACTGCCCGATGTGCATGGTCGGCGTGCCGTGCGGCGCGGCGTCGTTGACCGGCCACTGCATGGACCCTTCGGCGTCCAGCCGCTCGAAGCTCACACCCGCGAACGTCGGTGTCGTGGAGGCGATCTCGGCCATGATCTCGCTGGGCTGCGCATAGGACATCGGGTAGCCCATGGCCGTCGCGATGTCACAGACGATCTCCCACTCGTCCTTACCGGTCGGGCTCGGCATCACCGGACGAACCCGGTTGATCCGGCGCTCGGCGTTGGTGAACGTGCCGTCCTTCTCCAGGAAGCTCGTGCCCGGCAGGAAGACGTGCGCGAATCGTGCGGTCTCGTTGAGGAAGAGATCCTGAACGACGACGAGTTCCATGGACTTCAGCGCCGACTCGACATGGGCGGTGTTCGGGTCGGACTGGGCAATGTCCTCGCCCTGGACGAAGAGGCCCTTGAAGGTGCCGCCCACAGCGGAGTCGAACATGTTGGGGATCCGCAGCCCGGGGTGCGGCGAGATCCGCACCCCCCAGAGGTCGTCATAGATGGCCCGCACGTCCTCCCGGGAGACGTGCCGGTACCCGGGCAGTTCGTGCGGGAAGGATCCCATGTCGCACGAACCCTGGACGTTGTTCTGGCCGCGCAGCGGGTTGACCCCGACGCCTTCGCGGCCGAGGTTCCCGGTGAGCATGGCCAGGTTCGCCAGGCCCATAACCATGGTCGAGCCCTGGCTGTGCTCGGTGACACCGAGGCCGTAGTAGATGCCGGCGTTGCCTCCGGTGGCGTAGAGCCGGGCCGCGGCCCGCAACTCCTCGGCGGGTATGCCGGTGACGTCCGCGGTCGCTTCGGGGGAGTGTTCGGCCCCGGCGATGAAGGTGAGGTAGTCGCTGGCGTCCTCGCAACGTTCCCGCAGGAAGTCCACGTCATGCAGGCCCTCGGTGACGATGACGTGCGCCATTGCGTTGACGAACGCGACATTGGTACCGGGCCGCACGGGCAAGTGGTGCGCAGCTTCGACGTGCGGAGACCGCACGAGGTCGATGCGGCGTGGGTCCGCGACGATGATCCGGGCGCCTTCGCGCAAGCGGCGTTTCATCCGGGAGGCGAAGACGGGGTGCGCGTCGGTGGGGTTGGCGCCGACGAGGAGGATGACGTCGCAGTCATCGACCGAGGCGAAGTCCTGGGTGCCGGCGGAGGTGCCGAATGCCTGCCCAAGACCGAACCCGGTGGGGGAGTGGCAGACCCGGGCGCAGGTGTCGACGTTGTTGTTGCCGAAGGCCGCGCGGACCATCTTCTGGACGACGTAGACCTCTTCGTTCGTGCATCGTGAGGAGGAGATCGCGCCGATGGCCCCGGCGCCGAAGCGGCCTTGCAGGCTGCGGAATCCCTCGGCGACCCTGCGGATTGCCTCGTCCCAGGACACCACCCGCCATTCCTCGCCGATGGTGTCGCGGACCATCGGGTGCAGTTGGCGGTCCCGGTGTGAGGCATAGCCGTAGGCGAAGCGGCCCTTGACACACGAGTGGCCCTCGTTGGCCCCGCCGTCCTTCCACGGCATCATCCGCACAACGCGGCTTTCGCTGCCCGAACCCCTGACCTCGGCCTTGAACGAGCACCCGACCCCGCAGTACGCGCAGGTGGTGAGCACCGAGCGGGACGGCATACCGAGGTCGATGACGGACTTCTCGGTGAGGGCATCGGTCGGGCAGGCCTGGACACAGGCGCCGCAGGAGACGCACTCCGAGGACAGGAAGTCGGTGCCGCCAGGGGTGATCCGGGAGTCGAACCCGCGGCCCTGGACGGTGAGCGCGAAGGTGCCCTGAATCTCCCCGCAGGCGCGCACGCACCGGGAGCAGACGATGCATGCGGAGGGCTCGTAGGCGAAGTAGGGATTGGTCGTGTCGGCCGGCTCGGCGAGGTGGCTCACCCCGCCCAACCCGTAGCGGACGGTGTCGACCCCGACCTGATGCGCCAGGTCCTGCATCTCGCAGTTCCCTCGGGCGCAGCCGGCGCAGGAGGTGGGGTGGTCGCTGAGATAGAGCTCCATGACCCCGCGGCGCACCTCGACCACCTGCTCGGACTGGGTCGAGACCACCATGCCGTCGGCGCACGGGGTGGTGCAGGAGGCGGGGGTGCCGCGGGCGCCCTCGACCTCGACCAGGCACAGGCGGCAGGACCCGAACGCCTTGAGCGAGTCGGTCGCGCAGAGTTTCGGGATGTCGATCCCGGCCTCCTTGGCGGCGCGCAGCACCGAGGTACCCGCGGGCACCGTGATCTCGCGGCCGTCGATGGTCACCCGGGCGTCGGCGCCACCGCGCACGGCCGGGGTTCCGTAGTCGGGCTCGACGATGAGCGTCATGTCCTGCTCCCTTCTGCGGCGAGGCCGAAGTCCTCGGGGAAGTGAGTGAGCGCACTCTGCACGGGCATCGGGGTGAGGCCACCCATGGCGCAGAGGGATCCCTTGGTCATCGTCGTGCACAGCGAGCCAAGCAGCTCGACGTTGGCCTCGAGGTCTTCTCGTCGGCGGATCCGGTCGATGACCTCGACTCCGCGGGTCGACCCGATCCGGCACGGGGTGCACTTGCCACAGGACTCCTTGGCGCAGAACTCCATCGCGAACCGCGCCATGGCGCTGGCGTCCATGGTGTCGTCGAAGAGCACGACGCCGCCGTGCCCGAGCATGGCACCGGCCTCGGCGAACGCTTCGTAATCCAGCGGCAGGTCGAGGTGGCTCGCCGGCACGTAGGCGCCCAGCGGCCCGCCGACCTGCATCGCCTTGAGCGGACGGCCGCTCAAGGTGCCGCCCCCGAAGTCCTCGACGACAGTGCGCAGGGGGGTGCCGAAGTCGCATTCGACGATCCCGCCTCGGGCCACGTTGCCCGCGAGCTGGACCACCTGGGTGCCGCGGGAGCGGCCTGTGCCCAGGGCGCCGTATGCCGTCCCGCCGTCGGCGAGGATCATCGGCACGGTTCCCAGCGAGAGCACGTTGTTGACGACCGTGGGGCGGCCGAAGAGACCCACGAGCGCCGGGATGGGCGGTTTGGCGCGGACCTCTCCGCGCTTGCCCTCGAGGCTGTCGAGCATCGAGGTCTCTTCGCCACAGATGTAGGCTCCGGCCCCGACCCGGACCTCGAGGTCGAAGCGGTGCCCCGACCCGGCCACCGACTCGCCGAGCATCCCGTGGGCATAGGCGATGTCGATGGCTCGGCGCAGGGTCGTCACGGCGTGCGGGTATTCGCTGCGGAGATAGACGTACCCCTCGCTCGCGCCGACGGCATACGCCGCGATCGCCATTCCCTCGATGAGGGAGAAGGGGTCGCCTTCGATGAGCATCCGGTCGGCGAAGGTCCCGGAATCGCCCTCATCGGCATTGCAGCAGACGAACTTGACGTCGGCGGCGGCGGTGCGCACGGTCTCCCACTTGATGCCCGTGGGGAAGCCGGCGCCGCCTCGGCCGCGCAGCCCGGAGGCGGTGACTTCGCCGACGACCTGCTGGGGGGTCAGGGTGAGGGCGCGGCTGAGGCCGGCGAACCCGCCCAGTTCCCGGTAGGCCGCGATGTCCGTCGGCTCGATCCGCCCAACGCGGACAAAGGTCACTCGATGCTGACGCGCGAACCAGGGGTGCTCCTCGACGACGCCCAGTGAGGGCGCCGACCCGGCAAGCACCTCCTCCACGAGCTCGGGTGTGACGTTGGGATAGCCGACCCGGCCGTGCTCGGTCTCCACCTCGACCAAAGGTTCCGCCCACAGCAGGCCCCGGGAACCGTTGCGGCGCACCGTGACCCCCTCGACGGCGGCCAGCGCCGTCGCCACCGCCTCGGCCCCGACGGACAGGGCTGCGGCGTCGCAGGGGACCCATACCGTGGTCATCGCTGCCGCCGGTGCAGGGGTGCAAGGACGTCGGCCGTGGTCAGGCGCCCGCGAAGCTGACCGTTGACCACCCCGCTCGGTCCGAGGGCGCAGTTGCCGAGGCAGAACACTTCCCCGACCTCGACATCGTCCGCTCGCGCAGCAGCTGAACGCGCTGCGGCATACAGGTCCTCGGCGCCCACGGACTGGCAGGCTTCGCCACGACAGAGCACCACGCGCACGGCGGGAGGTGGCGTGCGCCGGAAGTCGGGATAGAAGCTCACCACGCCGTGCACGTCCGCTCGGGAAAGGTTGAGCACCTCGGCGATGACCGGGATGTCGTCGTCGGCAATGTAGCCGTGGTGTTCGAGGACGCTGTGCAGGATGGGCAGCAGGGGACCGCGGTCGCCGACATACTGGGTCGCGATGGTGCGCACTGCGTCGGCCCGCGCGGCATCGGCGGGGGGGCGTGGCGGGGCGGCCCCGGATGCCTGTCGGCGGTCAGTCTTGGGTGACACGCATGGTCCTCTCCGAGCACGTCCCTGTGATGGAGATTCCAGTCTAGGTCGCCGACGCCGCATCGGAACCAGCCTGCGGCGCTCTGTCCCGCGAGGTGGGAAGCCACTGCGGATGTCGGCTGTCCGCGCCTTCACCGGAGAGCGGCGGCGCGGACAACCGGCTCCGCTAGAAGGTCGACTTCGGCACGCCCATACCCGGGTCGATCTTGTGGGGGCCACTCTTGCCGGGCCGGATGTCGAAGTCGAAGATCGCGGTCGGGATGTAGACCGTCGAGCACGAGTTCGGGATGTCCACGACACCGGAGAGACGGCCCTCGATCGGCGCGGCGCCAAGGATCATGTACGCCTGCTCGGGGCTGTAACCGAAGTTCGTGAGGTAGTCGATCGCGTGCAGGCATGCGCGCTGGTAGGACAGGTGACTGTCGAGGTAGCGCTGCTCGCCGTCCAGGGTGACCGAGGTCCCCGAGAACGCCAGCCACTGACTGAACTGCGGGTCCGTCGTGCCCGGCATGAAGATCGCGTTCTCCGAGACCCCGTAGGTCTGCATGCCGCCCTTGATGACGTCGACGTGAAGGTCGATGAAGCCGCCCATCTCGATGGCGCCGCAGAAGGTGATCTCGCCGTCGCCCTGGGAGAAGTGCAGGTCGCCCATGGACAGGTTCGCGCCCTTGACGAACACGGGGTAGAAGACGCGCGTGCCCTTGGTGAAGTTCTTGATGTCCTGGTTGCCGCCGTTCTCGCGGGGGGGTGCGGTACGCGCGGCCTCCATGCGCACGCGCTCGAAGTCTGCACCGGTGAGCTGGCCGAGGATCGCGTCCTGCGGCTCCGGGGGGAGTGCGAGCGGGGGTACCCGGTCGGGGTCCGTGGCGATGAGCGCGGCCTCGCGGGTGTTCCACTTGGCGAGCAGCTCCTTGCTGGGGGCGGTGCCCATGAGCCCGGGGTGCACGATGCCGACATAGGAGACGCCGGGGACGTGCCGGGAGGTCGCCACCCCGCCCCGGAAGTCCCAGATGCACTTGTAGGCGTCGGGGAACTGCTCGGTGAGGAAGCCGCCACCGTTCTGGGTCGGGAAGATGCCGGTGTATCCCCAGCCCTGGCCGGCGAGCGGGCCACTGTCCTCTTGCGGGATCGGGCCCACGTCGAGGATGTCCACGATGAGCAGGTCACCCGGCTCCGCGCCCTCCACGGCGATCGGGCCGGAGAGGACGTGGACGCCCTTGAGGGGGGCGTCGCGGACGTCGTCGGCCGAGTCGTCGTTGTGGATGGCTCCATCGAACCACTCACGGCAGTCGACCCGGAAGGAGTCACCCGGCTTGACGGTGACGTTGGCCGGGATCTCCGGGTGCCACCGGTTGTGCCCGACGTACTTCTGGTCGGTGAACGACTTGGTCGAGTCGAGGGGGAAGATGACTTGTGGCATGGTTCACGCTCCTGCGGGAGTGGGGGTGGAGGGCACGGTCCGGCTGGCCAGCCGGGACCGAGCGAGGAGGAAGCCGCCGACGGAGACGACGGCGACGATGACGGCCATGACGGCATTGGGCACGACGTCCCAGTGGCCGATGAGGAGGAGGAAGGCCGGAATGGCCGCGGTGGTCCAGCCCTCGATCGCCGCCACCGCCCCGGTGTATGCCGTGAGTTCGGCTCGGCCGCGGCCGAGCAATTCGAAGAACAGCCACCATAGGTAGGCCCAGAGCAGCCAGATCACCGCGAAGGCCCAGTCGTCACGCACTGCCGAGACCACGGCATACGCCACGGCGGCGATGGCGACGAAGAGCGAGAACCAGCCAAGGCCCGTTCCGTCGAAGCCCCAGATGGTGTTGAAGGCGACGTAGAGGTAGGTGAACCCGAAGAGGTAGAGCCCCGACGCCGCGAAGATGATGTCGGGGTCTCCGTTGCTCGAGACGATCAGCCAGGTCGGGGTGACGACTTGGAGGAGGCCGACGAAGATGTTCAGGGGCACCGCGCCGTTCTCGCGAACGAGACCGAGCAGGGCGCAACCGTTGATGAAGAGGATTGCGCCGACGTAGAGCAGTCCGACGTTACCCATGTGTCTCCTTGTCCGAGATCGAGGCGACCGCCATGCGTCCGATCAGGGCGCTGGCAGCATCGCCGTTCGAGGGTCGGCGGACGGACGGACCCGGGGGGTCCGCCGCCTGCCCTGGGGTGCCGAGACCACGGCCGGCTCGCTAGCACTGGCCGTGGTCTCGGCGATGAGTCGGCGGGCCCGGGGGTCGCCGAATCGAAGCTGCGGGATGCTGAAGAGCCGCCGCGCAGAGTCGGTGCACTCGGGGCAGGTGATCGACGCTGGAGCCTCCCCGAGGGGCAACTGCAGCGTGATCACGCCGTCGGTCGGGCAGCGGAACTCATAGGTCGCCATCGACACCTCCGAGATACGGTCCCACCTGGGATAGTCCCAAACGGGAATATAACGGACAGTAGAGGTCGACGAGGGATCTGTAAATACCCCCGCAAATACCCCGATTGCGCGGTTAGTCCCCCAGGGCCGGCTGGCTCTGCGGCAGGTCGATCCCGTGGATGACGTCCTGCGCCTGACGCAGCTTGCGCAGCCCAGCGGACGACAGGCGAAGCGTGACCCGCCGACGGTCCTCCGGTGCGGAGGTGCGGAAGACCGAGCCCAGGTCGACAAGGGCGTCCACCGCGCGGGTCGCCGACGTTGCGGGGATGACGAGGGCCTCGATAACCTCCGCCATCGAGGCACCAGGCGCCGCGTGGATCGCCATGAGCACCCGCCAGCGATCTACCGTAAGATCGAGGGGTCGCAACGCCCCCTCTAGTTGCGAGTGCGCCAGAGCCGCCACGCGGAGGACCGAGAGCATGTGCACCTCTCGGTCCGACACGGTGTGGGAAGGACGCGGACCCATATGAGGAGTATGTCAAGGCCTGCACGTAGCCCGCAGCAGGAACGCGGCAGTACCGAGGACTACCGCGTCGCCCTCGTGCTGCCCCGCCACGGGCCCGCCGGGATCTTCGGCCTGGAGTGCCTCGCCGCGGCGGAGCTGGCGGCCGCCGAGATCGACAACGCCGGGGGCGTGGCCGGCCGGTCGATCCGGTACGTGCACGTCGATGCCGGCGGCGACCCCGACGTCGTCGCCGGGCGGATCGGTTCGCTCCTGAGGGCGGGGGACATCGACGCCGTCACCGGGTGGCACCTCTCCAACCTGCGCCAGTCCATCGCCCGCGTCGTCCAGGGGCGTGCGCCCTATGTCTACGCCGCAGCCTACGAGGGCGGGGAACTGGGGGACGGCGTCCTGTGCAGCGGTGAGGTTCCGGGCGACCAGATCCTTGCCTCGCTCGCCTGGCTCCGTACCGAGTTGCGGCTGCGTCGCTGGTTCCTCGTGGGCAACGACTATGTCTGGCCGCGGGAAACCGCCGCGCGCACCATCGAGGGGTTGACCGGGGGTGACATCCGGGTCCTCGCGTGCCGCTTCGTCGCGCTGGGCACCGAGAATCCGCGGGTGTGGCAGTCGGTGATCGAAGAGGTCGTCCGCACGGGCGCGGAGGGGGTCATCACGCTCCTCGTCGGTTCCGACGCCGTCCGTTTCAACCGGGCCTTCGCCGAGGCCGACCTCAGCGCCAGTGTGGTCCGGTTCAGCCCCTTCATCGACGAGACGGTGGTGTTGGCCACCGGGGCGGAGGCCACCGAGAACCTCTTCGTCTCGGCAGGATGGTTCTCCTCGCTCCAGACGGCCTCGGCCGAAGAGTTCGCGCGCAAGTTCCGCGGCGCCTGGGACCTCGTGTGCGGGACCGAGGAAGTCGGGACCTCGACGGCACCGGCTCCGGGCACGATGGCGGAGACGACATACTCCGGGGTCCACCTCCTGGCGAGCATTGCGGGCAGGACGATCCCGACGGTGCGAGACACCCGCCGCGCCTTCTCCTCCTGGGCGTGGGACTCCCCGCATGGAACCGTGGAACTGCGCGCGGGTGAGGCCCGACACCCGGTGCACCTCGCCGTGGCCGATGGCGTAGACCTCGACGTGGTCGCCCAGGTGAGCAACGGCCGTCGCTGAGGGCTCGGCGCAGTCCGCGCCTCGGGTCGGTCGGGAGGGTGCGGACCGGACCCTGATGAATTAGGTCGCCGATTCCGGCGCTGGTAGCCTTGGTCCTTGCCGTGAAACGGCCGCGGATCCACAGAGCCCCGGTGAACCAGCCCGGGCGCGCCGCGCAACGAGAAATCGAAGGAGAGTCGTCGTATGCCGCTGAGCACTGACGTCAAGAAGCAGATCATGGCCGAGTACGGCAAGGGCGAGGGCGACACCGGCTCTCCTGAGGTGCAGATTGCGCTGCTCACGCAGCGGATCAAGGACCTCACCGAGCACTCTCGGACCCACAAGCATGACCACCACAGCCGTCGTGGTCTGCTCATCCTCGTCGGCAAGCGCCGTAGCCTCCTGCGCTACCTGGAGAGCGTCGACATCGAGCGTTACCGCTCGCTCATCAAGCGCCTCGGCCTTCGCCGTTGACGACAGACGTCCGCTGAAGCGGTTCCCAACCGGGGACCGCTTCTTCGGCATGCACCACCACCCCCTGAAGACCACCGCAGCACAACGATGATGCTCGCGGCATACGACAGATACAGAACAGGAGGGCCCAATGGAGGGTCCTGAGCTCACATTCGCCGAGGCCACGATCGACAACGGTCGTTTCGGCACCCGCACCGTCCGGTTCGAGACCGGACGCCTCGCCAAGCAGGCCGGCGGCGCCGTCGCCGCCTACCTCGACGGGGACACGATGATCCTCTCGACGACCACCGCCGGGAAGTCCCCGCGCGAGGGCTTCGACTTCTTCCCGCTCACCGTCGATGTCGAGGAGCGGATGTACGCCATCGGGCGCATCCCCGGCTCCTTCTTCCGTCGCGAGGGCCGCCCCGGCACCGAGGCCATCCTCACCTGCCGGCTCATCGACCGCCCGCTGCGCCCGAGCTTCGTCAAGGGCCTGCGCAACGAGGTCCAGGTCGTCATCACCGTCCTCTCGCTCAACCCCGACCACCAGTACGACGTCCTCGCGATCAACGCCGCGAGCGCCTCGACCCAGATCTCCGGGCTGCCCTTCAGCGGCCCCATCGGTGGCGTGCGGGTCTCGCTCATCGACGGCCAGTGGGTGGCGTTCCCCAACTTCAGCGACATCGAGCGCTCGACCTTCGACATGGTCGTCGCCGGCCGGATCGTCGGTGACGACGTCGCCATCATGATGGTCGAGGCCGAGGCCACCGACGCCACCTGGAACCTGGTCAAGAACGAGGGCAAGCAGGCCCCGACCGAAGAGGTCGTCGCCGAGGGCCTGGAGGCCTCCAAGGCCTTCATCCGGGTCCTCTGTGAGGCGCAGGCCGACCTGGCCGCGCGGGCCGCCAAGCCGGTCGAGGAGTTCCCGATCTTCCTCGACTACACCGACGAGGTGTATGCCGCGGTGGAGGCGCACGCCGCCAAGGACGCCGCCGTTGCCCTCACCATCGCCGGCAAGGCCGAGCGCGAAGACCGGCTCGACGAGATCAAGGAGTCCGTCAAGGCGGCCCTCGCCGAGCAGTTCGAGGGGCGTGAGAAGGAGGTCTCCGCGGCCTTCCGCTCCGTCCAGAAGAAGCTCGTGCGCGAGCGGATCCTGCGCGACAAGGTGCGCATCGACGGCCGCGGGCTGCGCGACATCCGCGCCCTCTCCGCCGAGGTCGAGGTGCTCCCGCGGGTGCACGGCTCGGCGATCTTCGAGCGCGGCGAGACCCAGATCATGGGCGTCACCACGCTCAACATGCTCCGCATGGAGCAGCAGCTGGACACCCTCTCCCCGGTGACCCGCAAGCGCTACATGCACAACTACAACTTCCCGCCGTTCTCCACCGGCGAGACCGGCCGGGTCGGCTCCCCGAAGCGGCGCGAGATCGGTCACGGTGCGCTCGCCGAGCGGGCGCTCATGCCGGTGCTCCCTCCGCGTGAGGAGTTCCCCTACGCGATCCGTCAGGTCTCCGAGGCCCTCGGCTCCAACGGCTCGACCTCGATGGGTTCGGTCTGCGCCTCGACGCTCTCGCTGCTCAACGCCGGTGTGCCGCTGCGCGCTGCGGTGGCCGGGATCGCGATGGGTCTGATCTCCGCCGAGGTCGACGGGAAGATGTCGTACGCGGCGCTCACCGACATCCTCGGCGCCGAGGACGCGTTCGGTGACATGGACTTCAAGGTGGCCGGCACCAAGGAGTTCGTCACCGCGATCCAGCTCGACACCAAGCTCGACGGCATCCCCGCCGACGTGCTCGCGGGTGCGCTGACCCAGGCCCGTGAGGCCCGGCTGCACATCCTCGATGTCATGAACGAGGCCATCGACGTCCCGGACGAGATGTCGCCGTTCGCGCCGCGCGTCATCTCGGTGAAGGTCCCGGTCGACAAGATCGGCGAGGTCATCGGCCCGAAGGGCAAGATGATCAACCAGATCCAGGAGGACACCGGCGCCGACATCTCCATCGAGGACGACGGCACGGTCTACATCGGCGCCACCGATGGCCCGTCCGCCGAGGCGGCCCGCGCGGCGATCAACGCCATCGCGAACCCGCAGATGCCGGAGATCGGTGAGCGTTTCCTCGGCACGGTGGTCAAGACGACGACCTTCGGGGCGTTCGTCTCGCTGCTGCCGGGCAAGGACGGTCTGCTGCATATCTCCGAGGTGCGCAAGCTCGTCGGTGGCCGCCGGATCGACGCGGTCGAGGACGTTCTGGCCATCGGTCAGAAGATCCAGGTCGAACTCAAGGAGATCGACCCGCGCGGCAAGCTCTCGCTCGCGGCGGTCGTCGCCGAGGCTGAGGGTGGGCAGGCCGCGGAGGCCGAGGCTCCGGCTGCGGTCGCTGCCCCGGCGGCCGAGTCTGCCAGTCACGAGGTCGACTCGGCCGACGATGGCGGCCACGACGGCCACGAGGGCGGCGAAACCGGCGACGGTGAGCACCGCGAGCGTCGTCCGCGCAACCGCCGCCGTGGCGGCAACCGCGGTCGCGGCCAGCGCGAGGGCGGCCAGCGCGAGGAGTAGTCCACCCTCGCGCCGACAGGCACGACATACCCCGCGGGCGGCCTACCGAGTGATCGGTAGGCCGCCCCGTGTCAGCTGTGGCCCCTTCGCGGATGGTTGCTGACCTGAGCATTGTGGATAACTCACGGGTGGCCCCGCGGTTCGCGCTAAGTTCCGGTCATGGAGCAGTTGCACCGAATGCGTCAGCTCGTCGGCGCCGTTGTCGTGGTGATGCTGCTGGCGGCGTGCACGGCCAGCGATCCAGGGCCCTCGCCCACCTCTCCTGCTCCCACGCCGGGCGTGGTGCAGGGCGAGGACGTGGCAGCGCTGCTGGAGTCCTACGACCGGCGCAACAGCGCCGCCATCGCGGCCTCCCGCAAGACCCACGATCCGACGGTCTGGCTGACCGCGGATGTCGGGCCGCTCCTTCGCGCCGACGCCTTTGACACCCGGTGGGACTACGTCAGCGGAGGCAAGAGCCCGCTCGGCCAACTCACGCACACGGGCAGCGCCGTCTATGCCCCCGCTGCCGCCGAGGGCGAGCAGTCCGTCATCATCGACCTCACCCGGACCTCGACGGTCAAAGGAAACAAGACGGTCCGCACGCTGGCGATCTTTCGCCGCGAGGACCCCGTCAAGGACTGGCGACAGTTCGGCTCAGCCGTCGTGGGTAAGGGCGCCACCGTCCCCGCTCCTCGGCGGGGCGCCGCGCCGGCGCTCACGCCTGCCGAGCGCAAGGAGGTGCTGCGATGGAGCGAGCGTGCTCGCCTCGACCTCGAGAAGGGCAAGGACAGCGGACTCGGCCTGGCCGCGGTTCGGGGTGAGCTCAGGGTGTCCGGGGCGGCGAAGTTCGACGAGACGGTCTCCGTCGCCTACCCGCTGCCCATCACCGATCAGCTCGGTCCGCGCGGTGGTGTGGTGGCCATACCCGCCGAGACCGGGGTCGTTGCCGTGGTGATGTTCGAGGCCGAGGCCAGCTATCGCGGCCCGCTGACCTGGGAGGACCGTACCTATGCCCTCACCGTGGGCGAGCGTCCCGGGGCCGACGAACTCACCAAGCGAACGGTCATCGCCCTCGCGCTTCACATCGTGGGCGCCACGGCGACTCTCCTCGGCAGCGATATTGACGACGCGCTCTAACACCGGCGCGGCCGTCTCAACCGTCAGCCGGGACCCTTCAGCGACGCTCCAGCTGTTGGGAGTCGACCGGTGCCGGTGAGAATGGACGCCCCGGCATAGACCGGGTGGGCCAGTCACCCCGGAGGACGGTGTCGGAGGCCAGAATCGCCCTGGACGTGATCACGTCGGAGCCGGTCCCCGACGGAACCGTGCCTGGGCTGTGAATGCGCCTGCGAGAGGAGCCCCCAACAAACTCGCGGCGACGGCGGCGACGATGGTTTTCATGGTGGAACCCCTCGGACCTTGAACTGGGTAGAGCGATGTCACAGGAAATGTAGCAGCCCACGCATACAGGCGCTACAGATGGCGTAGCATTGGGTGCTTAGGCACTCTCAGAGCATGGTCAGACGCGAGGAGGGCATGTGCAGTCGTTCGGTGGACACCTTCGTGACGCGCGACAGGCGGCCGGTATGTCGCAGGCACAGTTGGGCGGTGACACTCTCTCGCGGAGTTACATCTCGCTGCTAGAGGGGGGGCAGCGAGAGCCCACCGATTCCGTGCTCGTGCACCTCGCAGAGCGGCTCGGCCGCCCGCTACTTGAGGTGCGCGAGTGGGCCATGGCCGATCGGCACCGCGAACAACTGGAAGATGCGGCCGACTACACCGAGGCCCTCGTTGCTCTCGCCGATGGGCGGCTCTACGATGCCTCCGTTCGGGGTGAGCGGCTGCGACGCAGGGACGGCGAAGGGGAGCAGGGCCTCGCGGCCTGGACGGCCGAGCAACTCCGGCTGATTCACGCCTCGGCCGCGGACGATATCCAGGCCATGGAGGCAAGCTGTCTTCGGCTTTCGCAGCACTGGCTCTACGGTGCCGATGGGGCACTTCGTGGTCGGGTGCTCACAAGTTGGTCGGTCGCGGCCCGGTCGGAGGGCCTACTCTCACTCGCCGCCTCCCGTGCATGGGAAGCTGTGTCGCTGCTCGACGGTGAGGAGCACTGCACTGCCCGATTATCCGCTGAGATCGCGCTGATTTCGGCGCTCGGTGAGGCGGGGGAGGCGTCGGTGGCCAAGGGGAGGACGGCAACGGTACTGGAACTCGTCGATCGGGTTGGCCACACGGTCGAGTCGGGCAAGGCGCTCTGGGCCCTAGGCAATATCGAGTTTCTCGCCGGCACCCCCGAGCAGGGGGTTGCGTTTCACGACCGTGCCACCGAGCTCATTGACCCCAACGCCAACTTGAGGTCCTGGGCGCGGCTGCAACGCGTCTCGGCGCTGATGAGGATGAGGGTCGGCCGGACCGGGCCGGACATCGACGAGCTGCTCGACCGGGCGGCCCGCGCGTTCTCGATCAGTGCGACCACGACGGACGCCGCGGAGATGCTCGTGGCACGAGGCATGAGGGCTGGGTCGCGAGACAACGCCAGCGAGGCTCTTGCCCTCTTCGACGAGGCACTGACCTCTCGCGCCGTGCTCCCCCCGCAGACAGTGGCCGATGTTCTGGACGCTCGCGGACGGGCTCGTGACCAGCTCGGGGATTCCGCGGGCGCACGCG
>JADJVJ010000004.1 GCA_016716625.1 Nostocoides sp. | reverse complement strand
GGCCTGCTGCTGCATGTCGTCATAGGAAACATTGAGGTTGGCCATGGTGTGCCTCTTTCTTGGGATTAAAAAGAGGGTCACACCTCCAGGAGCCTCCCGGGATCCGGCGGATCAGGAGGGGTCTGGGGCGGGCTCGTCAGGGCGGTGACGGGCTCAGTCGAAGTCGCTGCTGAGCAAGAGCCGACGAATGCTCGGCAGCGGGGCGAGGAAGGGCTCCAGGTCGGCCGAAACTCGCCGTCGCCACGACATCGGTGAGGTCATGGCCGGTGAGTTGACGCCGAACCGTCACCGTGGGTGGCGACGATGGGCCGCTCCTTCTTGTTGAACCAGCGGGTCGAGCTTCGCGAATCATCAAGGTAGGCAAAGCGGGTCGTCGACCGCCCGTCCATCCCACCTTCGGCAACTTCCGTCCTATGCCGTCCCAGCGGCGCGGGTTCGCCGCGCTCGGCGAGACGTCCCGAAGGGTCGTCGGTCACCGTCGCAGCGTCGATGAAGGCCAGGTGGTAGACGGCCCCACCGTTCTCCGGCGCCGGCATGAAGAGGACCCGGAAAGTCGTAGCCGGGCAGGACCGGGTTGCTCACCAGAAACTGGAAGGTCTCGACGAGGTGGGCTTTCGGCGGCAAACCCGGCGTCGACATCCCGGTCCGCAAGAAGTCCTCGACGGCGGCGTTAGCCCAGGCTTCGGGTGATTTCCCGACATCGCCGAGCTCCGGGACGAAGGTGAAGGGAGCTGGCCGAGATTGACCTCGGCGAACGGGTCGATCATCACCGGCTGGGGACCTCAGCCATGGTTCCCACCTCACTGTCCGCGCAAGGACGTCCACCCAACTCGGGATGGCCGCGTCCGCGGCGTGTCTCCCGGATCTCCGGCAGATCCAGGTGGGTGAGCGCGAAGTAGACATCGAGCCACTGGTCGCGGTCGAGGTTGCCGATGACGTGCCGCACCTGCCGTGACACCACCCGCAGGTCCGCCTCCCCGGCGCTGCCGCTTGCGCGACCTCAGCCCCAGGAGCGGGTCAAGCACCTCGGACCGGATCGTGGCCTCGGCGTCCTCAGTGACGTCCTTCTCCGAGGTCATCCGCAGTGCGACCAGGTCAGGCAGGTCGATGAGCTCGGCCGTGGGCTCCTGAGAGGCCAGGCCGACGAAGCAGATCCATGGGGTCCACCTCCTCGGGCGCCCGGAAGGGCATGAAGACGATCGTGGGGCGGAGCGGATCCGTCGCGTCCGTCGTCATGAGGCACGCTGAGTGCGTCACCGCGAGCAAACTCCTCAACCGAAGGCAGCAGCCGTCTGGTCACGGTCTCGCTCGCTGCCCGCCTGCGGTCGACGGGTGCCCCCTCGGTGAGCAGCGCCGCCAGTTCAGCGACCTGCGGGGCGACCTCCTCGGTGAGGTCGAGGCGGTACCAGCCCGCCGGCATGAAGTGCTGGAAAGTGGTCATCATGAGGCCTTCTGCTCGCAGCTGCCGTGTTGAGCGGGGTGTCGCGAATTGACGTAGTCCTGGACCTTGTTCTCGACAAGATTCATCCCGAAGTCGGCGATCGCTTCGGGGCGCCCTTGACGGCCTTCTCCACGGACACTCCGACCTCGAGCGAGGTCGTGAGGATCTCCTTGGAGGAGAAGATCCGCTGCTGAAGGAGCCGGTTATCGAGCTGGTTCGCCGCATCGCGCATTGCCTGCCTCGCCGCGGCGCTATCGAAGAAGGCCTCGAAGGACTTGTTGCCCACGGTGCGTTTGGACACTGTCATGTAGTCCTTCATGGCGCCCTCCATGGCGTCCATTCCGGCAGCGAGCCTCCTGCGGGCGGCCGCATTGTGCCCCTTCATGGCATTCCCGGCCAGCATGGTGGCCTTGGCGCCGGCACCGCGCCGAGACCGGGCCGCGGCCTTGGCCGCGAGCTTGCCCACAAACTTGGGGACCAGCTTCGACGCGGCCGAGGCCGCCAACAGCATGAGCACGCCGGACCAGTCTCCGGACTGGGACGCTTTGACCACCGCCGAACCGACCTGGTAGACCGACTTGATCGCGGCAAGGGCCTTCGCGGCCACGTTGAAGCACCATGAGGACCTGCCCGAGAACCGGCACCCAGGCAAGCAGCGGGGCGACGATCGACAAGACCAACGAGATGATCTCGATGTTGTCCCAGACCCATTGGGCAATGTTCTTGAGGACCTCAAGAGCCGGCGCGACGAAATCCTTGAACTTGTCCCAGGCGGAGTCGTTGAGCGGGCTGCGGTCGATGTTGTCCCGGATGGTCTGTTCGGCCACCCTGGCCGCGCTGTCGCGCTCGGAGATGGCCAGTCGAAGCCGTGACTTGGCCGCCTCGACCGCTCCGTTGGCGGAGGCCAGTTGGGAGTTGGCCTGAGTCATCTCGTCGACGAGACGGGGTGCGTGTCTCGGATCCGAGGCGCTGGATGCCGCCCAGTATTTTTCCTTGACCGTCGCCTTGTGCGACTTGGCTTGGCGAGCCGCCGGTTCGGCCGCCCGGAGTGCCTGTAGCGACTCGGACTGGGCATGCCGAAGGTGCGGTTCGTAGGAAGAGCGCCCGGCTCAGGCCGTCATACCGATCCGCGGCATGGTCCAGCCCCTTGGCGAGCTCGCGGGCGTGGGCGGTGATCTTCTCGATCGCCTCGGAACACATCTCACCCCCGCTGAGGCGGCGCAGGTTCATCGCTGCCTGCTCCAGGCGCTTGGTGGTTTCGGTGGCGATCTGAACTTGCCCGGCGACGATGTCCGGGTCCCCCGGCACGGGGTCCTCGTGCCAGCCCAGTGGACTCCAGTCCAACCCGGCGCGCTGGCTCATGACTCCTCCTTCTTCCGGGACCTACGGAGGTCCTCGAGCGCGTCCTCTGCCTCTTTGAGGCGGTCAGCGGCCCCGGACTTCCCGCTGCCGGTCGCGATCGATGCCCCGGTGGAGGCGGCCTGGGTCCCCATGGCGGCCATCGCACCCATCATCGGCGCCATGGCGCGCGGTGAGTTCTCGCCGTCCGCGGCCGATGTGTCGGACAGGGGTGTCGTCGGTTCGAGGACCCGGGCGAGGTCTGGCAGCGGGCCGCCGGACTGGGTCCCCGAGGGGAACGACCCGGTGGCGGTCCCTGAGCCTTCGCCGAGCACCGTGGCAAGGTCGGGCAGGGGCGGCAAGGCTGGAGCCACGGGGAGATCGCCCCCACCGGAACCGCCACCTCCGCCCCCACCTGCTGACGCCGGCTCCTCCCCAAGAGTTCCTCGAGGGGAGGCAAGGGGGGCAGGTCAGGCTCGGCGGGTGGTTCCTCCGCCGGCTCTGCGGAGTCAGCGGTTGCCGAATCGGGAGATTCCTCGGCGGTCGACTCGGCCGTCACCTCGGGCAGCCCAGGGGCCTCGCCATTCATGGGCTCGCTGGCCTGCGCGGGTTCCGGCATACCGGTCTGCGCCCCACCGGTGCCCGGGGTCACCGGCCCCGGCTCGGAGGTCAGGGTCTCCCCGTTGGGCGCCGTCCGCCCCGGATCTGTGGCCGCCGGGGGTGGAGCAAGAGCCGTGGCCGGCAACTTCCCCAGCGAGATGAGCAGGGCAGCACCGGAGGTGCCGATCACCGCCAGAGCGGTGGCCTGCTCGGCAGGCGTCATCGTGTTCCAGCCCTCGACTGCCGCCTCCCAGCGCGCGACGAGCGCCTGGTATGCCGTGCTGCGCTGCTCTTCGAGGAACGTCGGCCTCGATGGTCTCGGCGTCCTGCGATGACTGGTAGGACGGAGCCGGGTCGTCGAGCTCGAGCCGGTGGCCCTGGTCCGGGTTCTGGGGCATGGACGGCTGCCCCGATGCGCCGCCGCCACCGCCACCGCCACCGCCGCCGCCGTTGCCACCGGCACCGCCGCCACCGCCACCGCCACCGCCGCCGCCGTTGCCACCGGCACCGCCACCGCTGTGGGCGCCCCCGCTACCGCCACCACCACCGCTCGACGTGGACGTGGCTTGTGGTCCAGCGGCCTTGGCCAGTTCGGAGTCCGCCTTCTCGAAGGTGTCGATGGCACCCTTGAGCTGGGCTTCGACGGTTTCGAGGGCCTGCTGAAGCTTCTCCCGATGGATCCGCCACCCGTCGGCGAAGTCTCGGCAGGCGCTGGCCAAACCCGCGTGGCCAACCGCACCGGCCAGGCCGTCACTATGCGTCTTCGCAGCCTCGAACTCGTTCTTGGCGTAGGTGACATCACTCAACGCGTCCCGCAGGTCGCCGTCGATGATGATGAGCCGTTCAGCCATGGGTGCCTCGCCTCGTCATGTCCGTCATCGGATCGTCTCCATCTTCATCAGTCGCCCACCGGGATCTGGACCTTGGTCGCCGTCCCGGCCTTGATCCAGAACCCACGGCCGGGCGGGAAGTCGGCCCGCCGTACTCGCGGCAGGCTGGTGCGCAGGAGGTTGTCGCCGTCCATCTGGTCGGGCTGCAGCAGCAGACCGGTGCGGGCGTTGCGGACCTCCATGACGAGCGGCCACGGGCTCGCCCACGCCGTGGACTCACCCTCGGCAATGAGGAGATGGCCGTTGCGTCGACACAACTTCACCAGTTCGCTCAGCGGGCCCTCGACCATGCTCGAGACGAACTCCGGATACCCCTCGATGACGATGGCGAGCCGGGAGGGGCTCTCCTCGGCGCTCAGCTCGGCATACGGTCGAAGCTTGTCGATGACCTCCTTGGCCGCCTCCGGTCCGGTCGTACTCGAGGTCCACAGGTCCAGGTGGCTCAGCGGGGAGCGCCGCGAGCTGAGGTGGACCAGGTAACTGTCACCGGCCCACCGGTGGAAGGACTCCGCCAGCCACCGTACTGCCGTGGTCCGGCCGGACGCTGCCGGCCCGGCCACGAGGATCGCCCCGTGGGGTCGAAGCCGATCGGCTGCAGGTCGATGTCGGCGACCCCGAGCACCGGCAGACTGCCGATGCGCTCCGGCAGCGTCGCGGCCGGGATGACCGCGGGGAGTGAGCGGATCGGCTCCGGCCGCGGACCCGGGCGAGCCGCCGCGGCCTGGGCGAACCGCTCGATCTCGCGGGCCTGCGCCGCCGCGTTGGAGTCCTCACCGAGGATGGCGAGCTGCAGTTCGTTGGGCCGGTCCACCTGCATGCTCCGCCCGGGCGGGCTCACCGGGGTGAGCACATCCCGCGGGACACCCATGGCCATGTAGCCGTCCTCGTCGGTCATCCGTAGGACCACCTTGCGCTGGAACGCCGACCCCACCGAGGTAGGGATCACCGAGGGCGGTCGGCCGTCATCGCGACGTGCACACCCACGCCGCGGCCCTCGACCAGGAGCCGCTGGAACATGCCATAGAGCGGCGCCAGTAGCGGGGATCCTCGTAGTCGACCCGGAAGGTACCGAACCCGTCGAGGAGCAGCAGCACCGCGGCTCGTCGGGACGGTTGGCCAGCACTCGGTACTCGGTCAGCGTGGAGGCGCGCAGCGCCGAGTATGCCGTGCTGCGTTCCTCGACGAGCCCCGAAAGCGCGCGCAGGAGCCGAGCGACCCGCTCCTCGTCATCGCCCGGGATGATCGACCCGACAGTGGGGAGGGGTTCGAGCGCCGACAGTCCACCGCCGGCGAAGTCGAGGCCCGTAAATGTGGACCACGCCGCCACGCGGGATTTGCCCGTGGCCGCGGCCGCCAGACTCCGCAGGGCGGTCGACTTGCCGGACCCGCCGGCGCCGACATACAGGATGTTGCCGTCGCTGTCGGGGCGGAAGTACTCGGTCACCTGACGCTGATGGTCCGGGTCGTCCATGACGCCGAGGACGAGTTCGGTATCCATGCGGGGTGCCAGCGCCATGAGGTTGTACGACGACGCGAGCTCATCGAGCCAGGGCTTGCGGGGGGCCGGGACCTTGCCGAGGCGCGCGGCGTGGGCGACGCTGCGGACGACGCGTTCGATGTCCTTGTCGACGCTGTCGCCCTGAACCTGCCGCTCGGGCATCTTCCACCGTTTGCCAACCCCGAAGTCGAGCTCCATGACCTCGATCGGGGGTGCGGCCGCCTTGGCCGGAGTGCGAGCGCCCGGGAACGCCGACTGGAACGCGGTGATCCTGCCGGGTCCCATCTTGGCCGCCGCGCGGCCCGGGATGGCCGGATCGAAATGAGCAGCCATGGTGTCCCCGAGGACGTCGGAGGAGTCGTGTTCGTCGGCCATCCGCAAGGCGACCCGAAGGTTGGTGTTCGCCCGCAGGTTGTCCTTGATGACCCCAGCGGGACGCTGGGTCGCGAGAATGAGGTGGAGGCCGAGGGAACGCCCGCGTTGGGCGACGTCGACCACACCGTCCACGAACTCCGGCACCTCGCCGACGAGCGCAGCGAACTCGTCGACGACGATGATCAGGCTCGGCGGACAGTCCGGGTCGCCGGTCTTCTCCAGTTCGATGAGGTCCTTGGCGCCCTTGGCGTTGAGCAGGTGCTCCCGATAGCGCAGTTCGGCGCGCAGGCTGCGCAGGGCCCGGCGGACGAGGTAGGTGTTGAGGTCGGTGACGATGCCGACACAGTGCGGCAGTTCGGTGCACTTAGCGAACGCCGCACCACCCCTTGTAGTCGACGAAGAGGAAGGTCACCCGGTCCGGGCTATATGCGTGCGCCATGCCGAGCACCCACGCCTGCAGGAACTCGCTCTTGCCGGCTCCGGTCGTCCCACCGACGAGCGCGTGCGGCCCGTGGGTGCGCAGGTCGAGGACGAACTCCTCGAAGCCGGAGTGACCGACCAGGGCTCGCAGGGTCGAGGGCTGGTCCAGGGGCACCGGCGGCCCACCGGAACGGTCGACGAGCGAGCGGTTCTCTCGCCACCGGGTGAGCACGGCGTCGGCGGAGTCGACGGCCTCGGCCCCGAGGAGGGTGACAACCGACATGGACCGTGGCAGGTCGGACTCGTCCTCGACCGGTGCGCCGGCATCAATGACCGGGGCGAGCCCGCGGGCCAGGTCGATGGCCGCATCCGAACTCAGCTGCTCCCACTGGATGCCACTGACGAGCCGACCGTGGCGCACCATACCGACGGCGCCACCGCCCGCGGTGGTCACCTCGGCGTAGGTCCGGCACGCCCCGGCAGGCCGGCGCGGCTGCTAGCCACCCAGACGACATACACCCCACATCGGGGCCCTGCTCGGCGACCCGCACGAGCCGCGACCGATCCACGGTCGGCTCGTCGACGACGACCACGACGCTCGGCAGGACCGGGGCGATGGACTTCTCCCGGGCATCCCCGAGCGGGCCGCGGTCGGTCGACTGCTTCGAACCCGCACGGCGGAGCTCGACGACCTCCTCGAGGTGGGCGAGGAGTTCCTTCCCGGTGCCGGCATCGCTGGAGAGGTGGTTCCCGGAGAGCGGCGAGTGGGCTGAGGCGGTGTGCGGCAACCACTCCACCCAGGACCACCGGGAGCGACCCGCCTGCGAGGTAAGGCAGGTGAGTACGAGCTCGGCCGGCGAGTGCAGGGTGACGAGCTGGGTGACCACCGCCCGGGCGAGTGCGTCGAGAGTCTCGCGCTCGCCGGCCAGACCCAGCCCCCCGACCGAGCGCAGGTCGGCGACGATGGGCGCCTCGTCAAGCAGCAGGTATGCCGCGCGCACCTCGCGGGCCCTGGTTGCGAGTTCGGGAATACCCATGGCCTCACCTCGGTGTCGACGCTCGCGGCGGGGATCGCCCCCTTACCGAGCCGGACCTGGAGGAACTCCGGGTGCTCCGACCTGCGCGACCACAGCAACGGGGTGAGATCCCGGGCTGCCTCCACACAGGCCTGCGTCTGCGGATGGAGCGCGTGCAGGGCACTCCGGTCGGCGTCACTCCTCCTCGGCATGCCCGAGGCCGCTGTCGAAAGCCGCCAGAGCCGCAGCGTGCCGCCGCTTGGTGCGGAACCGCTGGTCGATGTAGTTGCCCACCATGAGGATCGGGCTCAGCGCCACGAAGATCAGGCTCAGCGCGTTGCGGGTCATGACATACATGACGGCGCCCATGACCAGCGGGGCAATCATCGCCAGGTAGGGGAAGGCGATCGGGTCCGGCTCCTTCGGTGGCGCCGGAAGTTCCACCTCGCGGTCGGTCGGCCGGGCGAGCACCCTCGGACTGCGGTTGTAGAGCAGGTCGGTCGAGGTCGTCGACTCCTCCGCCGTGACAGCGACCATGGCGGCGCTGATGTCCGTGGACCCCAGCGTGGCCACTTCACCGTCCCGGAGGACGACGCGGCTGACCTGAACCCCACCGACGAGTATGCCGTTCGCGGACCGGTTGTCGACGACCTCCACCCGGTCCGAGACCCGGATCCTGGCGTGGTCCTTGGAGACCATGCCGTCGGCAAGTTGGATATCCGCGCTGGAGGAGCGGCCAATGCTGAAGACCCCTTCAGCCAGCGGGTACTCCTGACCGGCGTTGGGCCCGGAACCGACCCTGAGGACCGCCACTGTCCGCCCGGACGCCGATGCCGAGCGGGCCGAGGCGGCGGCTGCGAGCGCGACGTGCGCCCCGGAACGGATGCCGGAGTCGACGAGCGCGACGTCGGCGGCGACGTCCTGAGACCGACCCGACCGGCCGCTGAGGACACGCAACGTCATCGGGGTGGACGGCTCGTGGCCGCTGAGGGCTCCGGTCAGGGCGCCGGCGAGGTCACCGGTGAGCGCAGTGGCATCCGCGGTGACCTGGATGTTCCGCGTCGCGGTGAGGTCTCCCGGAGTGTGCAGGGTCAGTTTGAGTTTCATGACGCCGCCTTCGCCGTGCGCCACGTCGGTCGGGGCAGCCACCGCCGGGGGGGCGAGGGTGACCCGAGAACCTCAACCGGCCGGGGATCGCGCAGCAACAAGGAGGTGAGGTTGAACCGGCGCATGAGTCGACGCTTGAGTGGAGTCCGGGCCGTCAGGTCCTTCATGGCGGTCCGGGTCGCCGCCCAGTACCGCTCGACGTCCTCAGTGGAGGGCTCCCCAGGGCGGAACACGGCGGCGTCCGCCTGGGCGGCGAGACCGCCGAAGCCGATGACTGCCGCCTGCTCCTTGCGGGTCAGGCCGGGATCGACCCGAACCCCGAGGTCGCGGGCGCGGTCGACGACCTCGGTCCAGGCCAGGGCGAGGCGTCGGTTGGGCGCACCGCGGGTGCGGCGTCGGCGCCGGCGTAGCGCGTGGATCCCGGCGACGAGGGCAGCGAAGCCGCCAAGCAGGGCCAGCGGGATCCCCACAGCCTTGGCGAGGGTGACCACCCACTCCGGGATCTCGAACCCCGCGACCGCCGTGGTCCGGCTCCGCGCGGCCGCAGGGTCGCTCGCGACCAGGGCATCGAGCGCTCCGGGCGGGCGAATCGCATTGGGCGGGGGCACATTGGCGGCGTTGGCGTCGGGCAGCGGCGGCGGGTTGTTGACGTCCGGCCGCTTGTCGCGTTCCGGCATGAAGACGTTCTGCGGGACGGCATACCAGGCGCCGTCGCCCGCCCGCACCTCCACCCAGGCGTGGACGTGCTCACCCTTGACGACACCATCGGTGGGGACGGTCGCACCGAGGACGACCCGCGCGGGGACGCCGAGCTGGTTGGCTGCGAGCGCGAAGACACTCGCGTACTGCTCGTCGTTGCCGACAAGCTGCTTGCCGGTGAGGAACCTGCTCAACCGGCCCGCGCCATGTCCGGGAAGGTAGTGCCCCTCTCCCTGGCGGGTGCCGTCGCTGTAGGCGCCCTTGCTCCGCATGTCGGCAGCGGCCACCATGACCTGAGCCCACGGGGCGTCGGCCTTGGCGCTCCACTTGCTCGCGGTGGCCTGAACGAACTCGGCCGAAGCGACCTGAACCGAGGCCTGTCCGACGGCGAAGCCGTCCTTGGGGGCGTCGACCACCGGCCGGGTCTCCAGGCGGATCCGGTCCCCCTCGGCGAGCCGGGCGCCGACGACGGCCTGACCCGTCACCGTGTTGTAGCGCAGCGACTCCGAGAGCGTGCGGGCCCTGGGGCCTTCGAAGGTGACCCGGGAGGTGGATCCCGGAGCCGGCAGCCAGTGGGAGAGGTCGGGCTGGGCGGCATAGCTGCGCTCGACCTTGACGGTGACGGACTGGGTCGGGGTGCGCGGATCGTTGTCCGCCGGTGCGATGAGCGAACCGACACGCCGGAAGTCGCTGCCCGTCGTGGAGTTCTGCGCGCCGGCGCTCCACACCGTCCCGGAGTAGACGTCGAGCACGGCGAACCGGAGCCGCTGGCCGGCCGCGAGCCCTTCGACGGTGAGCAGGGGCTTGTCCCAAAGCCGCTTCGCGCCCTCGGTGTACTTGCGGAAGCCGACGAGCGGACTCGGGTACTGGGTGATGTCGAAGGGTGCTTGAACCAGGGTCCGCAGCACGGTGCGCTCGCCCTCACCCGGGCTGAGGTGGACCAGGCCGACCGCGGAACCCACGGCCGCGAGCACCAGAGAAGCACCGATGAGGGCCTGACTGCGTGCCCCGCCACCGGTGCCGACGATGCGCAGTCGGCGCCGACGACGCAGGGCCACCCAAAGGAACGCGAGGACCGCGAACCCGAGACCTTGGAGCACGGCTCCCGCGGGTTCGATGGTGCCCAGGAGGATGACGAGGACGAGCAGCACCAGGCTCGGGAGGACCGGCCACGCCATCGCCGGGGAGCGGCGGGCCCAGGAGAAACCGACCACCCCGGCCAGCAGACCCATGAGATAGGGCAGGACGAGGAACTGGCCACTTCCGTCGACCGGTGGCAGCGTGGTGAGGAACTCCTTCCAGCCGTTCACGGGCAGCAGCCCCAGGGTTTTGAGGACGTCCAGGTCCGGCAGCACACCCGCGATGGCGTCCCGAGTCAGGGCGACCGCCCCGCCGAAGAGGAAGAAGGTGGCGATCGTCATCAGGACGAGGACGAACGCGGCCTGCTTGAGGACCCCGGCAATGTGGGCGACCGCAAGACCGAGGAGAAGCCCGATCACCCCCGTGACCAGAAAGCGCAGGCTGTCGAAGGTCGTGTGAAAACCCCAGAGCGCGACGGTGCCGAGGGCAAGGACGAAGGCCGCGTCGATGAGGTCAGCCCGGCTCGGGACGCCGGTCACCGCCCGGCGGGTGAGGGTACGGCCGCCGGTGGAGCTCAGGGCCTGGGCCGTCATCCGCTCACCCTCCCCTGGATCGCCATGGGCAGGTCCTTGAGGTGCCCGATCGTGATGACCGGCATCCCCCCGCTCTTCTGCAGGCCCATGCTGGCGCCGAGCTCGACCCGAATGGCGACCACGTTGACGTCGGGCCCGAAGGAATGCTTCGCCCGCCGCAACAGTTCGTAGGCGCCGAGTGCTCCGGTGACGAACAGCACCGCGGAGATGTTGGGTACCTGATGGGCGAGCGTTGCCGCGGCCACGTCGATACGTTCTGCGCCGAGCCGAGCCCGGGAGAACAGGTCGAGCGCCGTATGCCGTCGAGGCCGGGTCAGGAAGAACGGCCCGGTGATCTCCGAAAGGTCCATGCCGTCGCGAAGGGCGCGCATGGCCACCGAGGAGCCGACGCTCACCGCCGTCTCGAACTCCTCGTCGGTGAGATAGGAGGACTCCTGGCAGTCGAGGACGACCCCGATGTGCGAGCGCCGGGTGTCGAGGAACTGGCGCACCATGAACTCGTCCCCGCCGCTGGCCCCGGAGCGTTTGGCGGTGGAGAGCCAGTGAATGTGCCGACGGTCATCACCGGGGGCGTACTCGCGCAGGGTGTGGAACGCGAGGTCGCTCATCGACATCTGGTTGGTCGACTGGCCCTCAAGGTCCTTGAGCATGCCCGAGCCCAGGGAGTCGATGTAGATCGATCGGGGGTGGACAAAGAACTCCACCGGCTCGGTCCAGGTGAGTTCGCGCCGTACCAGGCCGAAGGGATCGCCCCGCAGGGTGGTCGCCGGACCGATGGGATAGACCCCGCGGCGCTGGGAGGGAAGGACGACGACGTCCTCGAAGGTGGACCCCGGAGCCATCCCCGGGAGGCCGAAGCGGACGGTCTCGCCGACCGCCGGAACATCCAGCGGCACCGGCATCATCGGGGCCTTGCCGACATTGGTGACCCGCACCTGGAGGGCGGCGCCGTCGCCGGCGATGACCCGCTGGGGCTCCACGCGAAGGTCCACCTCGAGCGAGGTGCGACCCAGGGTGAGCAGGCAGGCGAGGAGGAAGAGGACGGCGAGCGCAGCCGCGGCATACCGGAACTCCTGCCACCCCAGGGTGACGGCAAGCACCCAACTGAGGACGCTGCCAGCAGCAACGAGCCAGCCGAGCGGGGAGACGCAGGCGAGCAGCCGCCGCACCGGGCCGGCGACCGGCTCCACGAGCGAGAGCCAACGGCCCTCCATGGCGCGCAGCCGACGGTCGAACCCCGCCATCCGGTCGCGGAACCGGAGCCGAGGCAGGACCTGTCCGGCATGTCGTCGCCGGGCCTGACGCGTGCCGCGCCGCGAGGTCGGGCCGTCGTTCTGGGATGTCACCCTCGGATCCTCCTTCCGCGGTCTCGTTGGGGTTCGCTCAGCTGAGGCGCTGGGCCGGGGCAGCGACGTCGGCGAGCAGCTCGTCGATGACGCGGGTGATCTCCACACCGGTGAACTGGGCCTCGTCGGAGAGCATGAGGCGGTGGCACAGCACCGGGTGAGCCAGATCCTTGATGTCGTCCGGGGTGACGTGGTCACGCCCCTGAGAAGCGGCCCAGACCTTGGCGCACCGGATATACGCCAGGCCACCGCGGACCGAGAGCCCGAGCGAGATGTGCGGGTGCCGACGGGTCTCTTCGGCGAGCCGGGAGACGTACGCGAGGATCGCCGGATCGACATGAACCTTGGCCCCGAGCCCGGCCATCTGGGCAACGGCCTGGGCACTGATGACCGGTGAAACCGTCGAGCTGCGGTCACGGGTCTCGGCCTGGCTGAAGAGCTCGACCGTCGTCTCGTGGTCGGGGTAGCCCAGGCTGGTCTTCATGAGGAAGCGGTCGAGCTGAGCCTCCGGGAGGCGGTAAGTACCCGCCTGCTCGATCGGGTTCTGGGTGGCGATGACCATGAACGGGCTACCGACGTCGTGCCCGACACCATCGACGGTGATCCGACCCTCCTCCATGACCTCGAGCAGCGCCGACTGCGTCTTGGGCGAGGCCCGGTTGATCTCGTCGGCGAGCACAATGGTCGCGAAGATCGGTCCCTGGTGGAAGCTGAACTGCTGGGTGCGCTGGTCGTAGATCGTCACCCCGGTGACGTCGCTCGGCAGCAGGTCGGGGGTGAACTGGATCCGGTTATGGCTTCCCTTGACCGTGTTGGCGATGGCCTTGGCGAGCTGGGTCTTACCGGTACCCGGGTTGTCCTCGAGCAGGAGGTGCCCCTCGGAGAGCAGACAGGTGAGCGCGAGGCGAACGACCCGCTCCTTACCGCGGATCGCGATGTCCACGTTGTTGACCAGTTGGGTGAAGGTCTGGGCAAACCACTGGGCTTGCTCGGGTGTCATGCTCATGAAGGTCTCTTTCGCAGGGTTCGGGGTCGTTGGGTCATGGGGTATGCCGACTACCAGACGATGCTGCCGGTTACGCCGTCGCAGGTGACGGAGAGGGTGTGGCCGGGGTAACCGAAATAGGCTCCGGTCTGATTGAGTCCCGGGCTGAGGTTCCGCGTGAGCCACACCGAGCCGTTGTCCTTGAATTGACACGAGTGGCTCTGGCCGAAGTTGTTGAGCGTGACGTTGATGTACTGGCACGAGGAGGTGCTGCACCCCGGCTGGCCTTGGGCGTCGCCACGTTTCGAAATGTCGATGCTGCGCGGTGGCGGGTCGGCCTGTTGGGCGTTGGAGTCGACCCGCCCCGGGACACCCCGGCCGGCGGTGTCGGTGATCGACACATGGGCTTGGTCGTTCTGGGACCAGTTCACGCCATACGGGGAGAAGTCCCAGTGCCCGCCCATGACCGTGGAGACGTTCCACTCGCGGCCGGTGTCGGTCCATACGCGCAGGTTGATCTGTCGGCCGTTGCCGTTGGCGTCGACGTGAACCTGGAAGGTGTTCGGGCCGTTCTTGCTCAGCGAGATGGCCGGGGCCGGGATCGGCCCGAAGGCGTTCACCGTGACGGCGTTCGAGGTCGAGCACTGGTTCGCCTCGTTGCAGACCCGCAGGGACACCCCGACATTGGTCCCGTTGGTCAGGCCCGAGATGGTCCGCGTCTGGTTCGCCGCACCGGCCGGCGAGAACGACCCCAGGGAGAGCGCCGGGCCCCCGTTGTAGAGCACCGTGACAGCCGAGGAGGTACCCCGTGACGGCGGCACCGAGAAGGTGACGGTCGCCTGCTGGTTCTGACCGGTCGGCGTCGCGGTGATCGGCGCCCACGCGGCCGGACGCCCAACCGGGGTCACCGAGACGCTCTGCGGCGCTGAGGTCCGGGTCACCCCGAGGAAGGTCGTCTTCGCCACGACCGAGTAGGTGTAGGTCTGCCCGAAGGTCACGCCCTGGTCCACGCACGAGGTCCCGGCGTGGTCGGCGCAGACGGTCTTGCCGTCCTGACGGGTCACCGTATAGACGATCGGCTCCGGGCCGTTCTGCTGCCCGGCCGGCCACAGCACGGTCACCGCAGTGGTTACCGAGTCGACCGGGTCAACCGGAGCGGTCGACACCGGGCCGTCGAAGATCGGGGTACCGGCGGCATATCCCTTCGTCGTCGCGGGCGGACCGGCCTTGTAACTGTTCACCGCGACGATGGTGAAGGTGTATGCCGGTCCGTTGTCGAGCCCGGGCACGGTTCCAGTGAGCGCGGTCCCGAAGTCGTACTCCTTGCCGTTGACACTCACCACGTAGTTGGTGACCTTCGACGTCGAGTCGACCGCGGCAGGCTGCCAGGAGAGCGTCACCGAGCGGTTGTCCGCGGCCTTCTGGACGAATCCGGGCACCCGCTGGGGTGCCGCATTCGGTTGATAGGTGGCCGAGAAGTCGCTGAACTCGCTCCAGTCGGCCTTGTTCAGCGCCCGAACCCGGAAGCGGTAATCGACCCCGTTGGTGAGTCCCTTGACCGTGCACGGAGAGGCGGCACAGGTCTGCTTCCCGCCGTTCCACTCGAGTTCGTAGCGGGTGATCGGTGCCCCGTTGGCCGGTGGGGCGGCCCACGACAGCGTGGCGGTGTGGCTGATGACCGAGCCCCCCGGTCGGGGTGGCGCAGGCTTGTCCGGTCGACCGAAGACCTGGAAGGAGATCGTGCCGGTGACCTGGCGGTCGGTCCGGGTCCGGTCGGCGAGATCGCTCGCAACGACCCGGAACCGCATCGGTCCGTGCGAGTCGGCACCCGGGGTGATGGTGATCGTCGACCCGGAAGAGCTGAGCTGAGCCGGCATACCGGCGCTCTGGGTCACCGAGACGACGTTCGGGGCGGCATCCCGCAGCGGTGAGGTGAGGTAGTCCCGGATGTCGATGGTCCGCGCGTCTGCCTGCTTCATCTCCGGCAGCGTGATCGCCGCGAGCGTGGGCCGCGGGGCCGGGAGAACCCGCACCCGCATGAGCGCGGGCTCGGCCTTGGTTCCGACCGCAGTGATGCTGATCGTGCCCTCGCCGTCCACCGGCGCGTCCCCGGCCGCGTCGATGGTGAGAGTGCGCCCAGGGGCGCCGATGGTCACCTTGGGAATCGGCTTGGTCCACGTGCCCTGGAACGTCAAGGACTGGGCCATCTCGGTTGTCGGCGCCCACACCGAGCAGACCGAGGGGATGTTGAGGCTCGCCACCTTGCCGCCGGCGGTCACCGCGATGACCTCGTCGGGGCAACGGATGACCGGGGTGTCCGGCCCCACCTGGACCGGGATGGTGACAATTGTGGTGATCCCTTCCGGATCATCCAGCGACTTCCCGTTCGTCACCTCCATGGTGACGGCGCCCGGGCCTACGTAGTCCTTTGCGCCGGTCACGGTGAAACTCGCCTTGGTCTTCCCGGCGACCGATACCTTGCCGGCGGGTGAACCCCACATCTTGTCCCGGGTCGTCAGGCTCACCGGCTTGTTCTGCCCGTCGGCCACATAGTCGCTGAGGTTGACGTCGACCGTGGCACCCTGATCGACCTTGATGAGACCCCCGACCTTGACGTACGGCCCACCCACCCCGGCCGCGGGGACGTAGATCACGGCCGCGCTCGTCGCGCCGCTCTCGTCGGTCACCTCGTAGGGGATGGCTTGGATGTGGCCGAGGACCGGCACAGTGACCTTGCCCCCGGCGATGGTGGCCTTGGGCTCACCGACCTTGGTCACCGTGAGGGCGCCGCTGTTCCCGTCGGGGTCGTATGCCGTGGCGAGCACGTCCACGGTCGATGTCGGCGTGCCGTCCGCCTTGGCAACGACGTCGAAGACTCGGGGCGGGTTGCGGAAGCCCTCCTCGGAGAGCACGACGATCTTGCCGAGGACCGAATCGCCGGCGTTGCCGGTGAGGCCGTAGAAGACCTCGAGCGGACGGGCCTTGGCCGCCGGGGCAGTCAAGGACACGACCTCGGTCTCGGGGTCGATGCTCACCCCACCCGGGAGGGCGGTATTGGTCTGGGCGAGCGGTCGCACAGTCACCGGATCGGTCTTGCGATAGAGGTCGTTGGACTTCGGCGCCACGGATACGACGGCACCTGGGGCCGCGGTGATGCTGTCCTGGACGACGACCGGCCGCTGAGGCTGACCCGGGGTCACGACAGAGATCCGCACCAGAGAGGTCGCCTGCTTGCCGTAGCGGTCGGTGACGACATACCCGAAAGAGTCGGTGCCGGCGAAGGTGGGGTAGGCCTGGTAGGTGATTCCGGTTGGGCTCACCCCGAGAATTCGGCCGATGCTCGGGGCAGAGGCGATGCCAATGACCGCGGTGGAGTCACCATCGGGGTCGTTGCCGGTGGAGGCAACCGGGATGACGACGGTCTCTCCGGACACCGCCCGGGCGTCGAGGGGGCGCGGTGTGGGGGCGCGGTTCTCCCGGCCCGGTCCCGGCTGTGGTGTCACGGTGACCTCGATGACTCCGGTGGCCGTGACGCCCTCCTCGGAGATCGCGGTGTACTCCACGAGCAGGCTCGTCGGCTCGGTCACCGTCGCCGGTGCCACATAGCGGACCTGGTCACCGGAGACGTAGGCGTGGCCCAGCTGGTCGCCGGAGAGTTTGCCGACGGGGTCGATGACCGGCAGTTGGTTGTCCTGCTCCATCTCGCTCGTCGACTCCAGCAGGCTGAGCGCCGCGGCCCCCCGCGTGGTGTCGTTGTCGAGCACCGGAACAAGGACCGAATCGCCGTCTCGGACCGTCGCGAAGTCCTGACGCGCAACGACGACGTCGTTGTCGAGAGCCGGCAGTTGGCTGACCAGCACCTCGCCGGTCACCACACCCGAGGTACCGTTGGTCACCTGGTAGCGGACGACCTGCGGGTTGGGGCTGAACTCGGCCGTCGCCGGCAGGATACGTAGCCAGCGACCCTTGATGACCGCCACCTGAAGCTGGTCGCCTTTGGCGGGCGCGGCGGACTGCACGGTGAGCAGGGCCCCGGTGGGGTCGACGTCGTTCGCGAGGACGTCGACGACGACAGGGGACTGGCCGCGGACCGTTGCCGTGTCGGGCATGGCCACCGGGAGCGGGGTCTTCTTCGACGGGTTGACCGCGTCGATGCGGATCTTGCCGGTCGCCATCGGCGCACTGCCGTAGGCCGCGGTGTAGTCGAGGAAGAAGGTCTGCTGCTTGCTCGCGGTCGCCACGATCTGCCCGGTCGCGAGGTCGGTCTGCACCGAGATGCCGCCCTTGTTCGCGACCGGCGCCGCGAGCATCAGGAGCGCCTTGGGGTTGAGCGGGTCCGAGCCCTGGGTGTCGTTGACGAGTGGGCTGATCAGGATGGGTTGGCCCACCTCGCCCTTGGCGACGTCCGGCTGGGTAATCGCCGGAGTGGCCTTGCGGTCCTTCTCGCCCTGGACGGTGACGTCGAAAGCGCCTCGAACAGCCTTAGACCGGCCATCGGTGGCCTCGTAGGACACCTCGACCACACCGCCCCTGCCCGTACCGGCAGCGGTGTACTCGACCTTGCCCTCGGTGGTGGTGATGGCGCTGCCGGCCTTGACCGAGACCCCCGCGAGCGCCACCGGGTCGCCGTCGTCGTCACGCCAGTCTGCGACGACCTGCACCGGAAGGGTGCCTCCGGTCGGGACGGTGAGCTTGGGCATCGGGACTTTGCGGCGATAGGGCTCCTTGTTCTCCTGCTCGCCCACTTCGTTGACGACGACTTGGCCTTCGGCCGTATTCACCCCGTTGCTCACGACATAGGTGAACTCGCTGGTCCCCCCGCCTTCGGCGAGGGCGTAGCGCACCGATTGGCCATCGGGGGAGATCGTCACGCTCGCGTTGGCGTTACCGGACTCGGACACCGATTGGATGGTGAGGATCTGGCCGCGGGGGTCGCTGTCGTTGTCGAGCAGATGCAGGATCGTGGTCCGGCCCGGCCGGGCGCCGAGGGTGTCCTTGACGGCCTTGGGCTTGTTCTTCTTGTCCTCGAGCTCCTCGCTCTGGCGAGGCCGCTCGGTGGAGGTCACCTCGGCGGGCTCCTCCAACTGCTTCCAGTTGTCGAGCGACTGCTGCAGTTCCAGGTCGTAGACCCGCCCGGTGGCCGTGTCGTTGAGCAGCACATTGGTCCGGTTCACCCGCAGGACGGGCTTGCTCAGCGCTCCACCGGCGTCCAGGGGCAGCTCGGTGGCCGTGCTGCCGTCACACGAGCGGACGAGCCGGCCCGGGGTCCCCGCCCAGGCCGCGACGATGCAGCCGGAGGCGACGACCGGGATCGCCGGCTCGCCGGTACCTGCGGAGTCCAGGGTGCGCACCTCGCCGGTGTCGGTGACGGCATACAGGGCCGACGGGGTTGCCACGGCCACGGGGCCGCTCGCCACCGGTGTGCCGAGGAGCGCCCCCTGCGCGGCGTCCGGAATGGTGACGCTCTGGGCGCCTTGTTGGACGCGGCCCGTCGTCGGGTCCAGGACCACCGGCTCGGAACCGAGCGCCGAGATCCCGACAGCGCCGAGCTTCTCGGCAAGGGTGGATTCGACGGGCTTGCCGAGCGATCCGCCGTCGATGGGGATGCTGACGAGCTTGCCGCTCCGGGAGACCGCATGGACCGACCCGTCCGTGGCCACCGTGAGAGCGGAGTAGCGGCCGAGGTCCTGCTCGCCCTTGGGTGCGGCCCCCACGCTCGCCAGCGGCTTGTTCGTCGCGCGCAGCGCGTCCACGGACGGTGCCCCGGCATCGGCGACGTAGCGGGTGGCCCAGATGCTTCCGGTGACCGGGTCGAGGGCGGCGATGGTGCCCCCACGCAGAGCAACCACCGTCGTCGGGGCGACATCCGCCGCGGCATCCGCGAGAGCCTTGCCGGAGACGACGTCGACGGGGAAGAGCCGGCCGCCGCCGGTGTCCCGAGCCAGGACCGTCCCGGCGTCCTGAAGGACGTCCAGATCGTAGGAGGCCGCCGCCGCACCGGGCGGTGTGAAGCGCGCGTCCGCGGCGGCCGCGGACTTGTTGTGGCGCCCGAAGACCCCGTCGGCGTTCGAGGTCACCCAGACGCCATTGTCGTTGAGGTCCACCTTGCGCACCGGGAAGCCATCGGCGAGGAGGGCGTAGGCGATGACGGCCACCACCGCAAGCATGGCCACGACCGTCGCGGCGACGGTGTGGAACCTTCCCCTCCCGAAGGCGGCCATCAGCAGATACTCCTCACCAGGGTGCTTTGTGGACTCGTCCGGTCGCGACCCTAGTTCGTTGCAGTTCCCCCCGAACCACAAATCCCTCCAATGTCACCAGAAGTGCGGACAGTGTGCGGTCACCCGCAGACCGCCTTGGGAAACTCCGAGGTCGGGTTGCTTCCATCGGACCTGACGACGATGACGCTGAGGCAGACCTTGGCGCCCTTGGCGGCTGGGACGGTCGTTCGCGGCTCATCGCTCGTCGTGGTGTTTCCCCCGGCAAACTGTAGGCGATACGTGTCGGTCGTGAGCTGGTTATCGTACGACCAGCTGAAAGTCACCGCATCTGCGGAGCGCACCGCCTCGACCTTGACCCGCCCCGGGGGTGGCGCCTCCTCGTCGATCGGGCCAGCACTCTCCGAGACCGTCGAGAGCGGCGTTGGGGTGGACGGGCCACCCCGACCGCCCAGCAACATGACCCCGATGACCACCGCGGCGATCACTAGCAGCACCCCGGCGCCCACGAGGATGACCCGGTGGGATCCCGCGGCCTCGGGATCGGGGCCCCGCTCGACGGCCAGTTCGGTCACGCGCGGCCGAAGCTGCGTCGCATCGGAACCCTGCCCGGCCGCACCCACGCGCGCAGTCGGTGGCGTCGCGCGCCGCTGGGTTTCGGCCAGGGCGTCCTCGGAGCGCCCATCCGGCGCCATCCTGGAGGAGGTGCCCTCCCGAGGGCGCATGACGGTGCCGGCCTCAGCGGTGCTCGAACCGGCGGCCGGCGGCGCCGAAACCGGACGGGTCTCGAGGTGCTGGTCGAGGATGACGAGGTTGGTCCGCGGCAGTCGGAGCTCATCCTCGACCATCTGCAAGGACCGGCAGAACTCGGCGACCGTGGAGGGCCGGGCGCCGGGCTGCTTGGCCATGGACTGGCGCAAGAGCGACTCCAGGGACGCCGGGCAGTCGGCCCGACCGGTCACCGGCGGCGGGTAGTCGCGCACCCGCGACATCATGGCAAGCCTGCTGTTATCCCCACCGGGAACCTCGAACGGGGAGCGGCCCGTGATGAGATGCCACAGGGTCGCCGCCAAAGAATAGACGTCGGACTGACGCGAGCCTCGGGTTGCGCTGTAGATCATCTCCGGCGGCGCCCAGGGCACGGACACCCCCACGTCGTCGTCCGAGGTATCGGAGGCCATCTGCGCGGCCACGCCGAAGTCGGTGAGGCCCGCCGCCCCCCAACTCGTCACCAGGATGTTGGCCGGCTTGACGTCCCGGTGGAGCATTCCCGCGCGGTGGGCGGTTTCGAGTGCTCCACCGATCTCGATCCCGGTCCGCAACACCTCGGAGATGGCGAGCCGGCCCCCGGAGGCCCGGTCCTCCATGGTGGACTCGGAGTAGAACTGCATGGTGAGGTACGGGCGCCCGTCCACCGTCGTCCCGGTGCCGTACACGCGCACGATGTGCGGATGCTCAAGCCCGGCCATGGCGTTGGCTTCGGCCATGAACCGCTGGACCACGGCAGGCGACAGATCGGCGTCGCGGATGACCTTGACGGCCTCCCTGCGCTTCAGCGCGACGTTCTCGTAGAGGTAGACGTCGCCGAAGCCGCCGGACCCGAGGCGACGGACATAGGCAAGTCCGGGAATCGCGGGCCCGGCATACGGGTCGCTCACGACGTTGCCTCGAACTGAATCTCGATGATCTCCGCGAGGATGATCCGGGTTCCGGTCTCGATGTACACCGGGGTTCGGGGCACGAGCCGCTCGCGTCGCCCGTCCGGGCGAAGGATCTCGGTGCCATTGGTCGAGCCAAGGTCGTTGACGCTCACGACCCAGTGGTCGAGAACGATCTCGGCGTGCTGGCTCGACACCTCCTGACGCGGGTCGGTGATCCTGACGATGTGCGCCTGCTCTCCCGAGGAGGTGCCCACGTCCTTGGGGGCCCGGCCGAGGACGATATTGCGGTCCACGGTGATGACCTCGCCCCCCGGGAGGATGAGTCGCCCCAACGCCGGGCGCGGTATGTCGAACGGCTCCTGGGCCGGAACCGGACCACGACATACCCGGCAGTTCGGGGCGAAGGCCATGGTGAGGTGGCCTTGCGCGCAGCGGCGGGCCTTGACCACTTGGGTGGACGCGCTCGCCTGCGCAAGCCGGAGCGACTCGGCGCGGCTCACCGTGTGCCCCACATCCTCCGAGGCAGCCACGCTCTCCGGCGCCGGGAGGGCAGGAGTCGAGGTGAGCAGTGGCTCCGGGTCGGGGACAGGGGGCCGGATCGATGGCGGCGGAGTCCAGTGCAGCGGGGCCTCCACCTCGGCCGGGATGTCCGCGGGCCGCGCGGAGGGCAGACCCTCGAACGGGATCTCGTCGATGAAGCCGGTCGGTGCCGGTACCGGCGGGTGGATCGGTTCGGGGTCCGGCTCCGGGTCGGTGGGGCTGACGGGGGGATCGTCCGCGGGCTCGTCCAGGTCCGCTCCCGCGGGCTCGGCGTCCGCGGGACTCCTCGCCAGCTCCTCCGCGGGCGCCGGGGCCTGGGTCACGTCCTCGGCGGGCGGGCTGAAGAACATCTCGTAGGACGACGCGGGGCCCTCCGCTGCCGCGGGCACGTCATGGATAAGGACAGGCTCCGACTCGGGTTCCGGGACGGGTTCCGGGAGGAGTTCCGCCTCGGGTTCCGAGGCGGGTTCCGACTCGGGTTCCGGGACGGGTTCCGGGACGGGCGCGGGCGACGGCATACCCGCCCAACGGACGACGACCGCGGCAGCCGGGACCAGACCACCCCGGCAGGGGATGGACATCGAGGTCTGGCGTTCACCGAGAGCAAGTTCGAAGTGCTCGCTCGCGGGGACGACCGCGTCATGGAAGAGCCCCGAGCCCTTCGAGACCGTCCCCTCGGCGTCGGTGATGCGGGCCGCCCCCCGCACGACGATGCGCGCGCCCTGGTCCTCGCCCGCTGCGAGGATGGCGAAGTCCGGAGCATGCCCGAGGCCGCGTTGCAGGATGATGCCGACGACCGCCTCAAGGCTGCCGTCACCCTCGAAAGCAGCGAGCACCTCAAGGGAGAGCTCTCCCCCTGGCTCGGTGTCGATGACGGCCCAGAGCCCCTCGCCCACGAAGCCGGATCCCAGGCCGGGGACGTATGACGTGCTGTGCGACACCTAGGACGCTCCCCTCATCGAAGCCCGTGGGTTGGTGGTGCCATCCGCCTCCGAAACCGGACCGAGGGACGGCTCATCAAGGACGATGGCGGTCACATTGTCGCGGCCGCCGAGCTCGAGCGCACGGCGAATGAGCAGATCCACGGTCTCCTGGGCGGTGAGTCCCGCGGCGAGGATGGCCGCAATCTCCTCGTCGCCGACCTCACCGGAGAGGCCATCGGTACAGATCAGGAACCTCGCGCCGCGACCTGCGGGGAAGACAACGGCGTCCACCTCCGGCATGGGCGACTCCCCGATGGCCCGGGTGATGATGTGCCGGGAGGGGTGCGTGGCCGCCTCTTCCCGGGTCAGCTGACCGAGGGCAATGAGCTCTTCGACCTCGGAGTGATCGACCGTGAGCTGGCGTAGCTCGCCGTCGAGGAACTGGTACACCCGGGAATCGCCGACGTTGAAGGCGGCCCAGTGTTCCGCTGCTCCGCCGATGCGGAGCAGGCCGGCAAGTGTGGTCCCCAAACCGGTGCTTTCGGGATGGGTGGCGGCATGCTCCAGGACGGCCGTGTTGGCCACCGTGATAGCCCCACGAAGTTCCTCGAGGGTGCTCGGCTGGGGAGCCCGTTCGGCGAGCGTGTCCACGGTCAGCCGACTCGCCACGTCCCCCGCCGCATGCCCACCCATACCGTCCGCCACCAGGAAGATGCGCTCACCGAGATGGTAGGCGTCCTCATTGAGCGACCGGACCCGGCCGACGTCACTGCCCGCACCCACCTCGACCGCTATCACGCGTGCACCCTAGTGCCTTGCCAGCGGGCGGCTCATGGCGGGGTCGGCGCTGTCACCCGAAGAGGGGACACGGTTCGGCCGACCCCCCGCGGGGGAGGCGGGTCCTGCCACGACTCGCACCGAGCCCACTGGCGCGCTCTCCGGAGCGCTGACACAGTGGGTGGCATGAGCCCGGCGCTGCGACCTTTGGTCATCGGGGCTGTTGATGACCATCCAGTGATCCTCTCCGGCCTCGCTGAAGGGCTTCGTCCGCTGCTGCCGGGCGGGAGCGTCCTCTATCCGATCGCTCGCACCGTCGCCGAACTGCTCGACCGAGCCAAGCACGTCGACGTCGTCCTGCTCGACCTGGAACTCCACGACGGCAGTGACCCCGTCGACAATCTCAGGGCCGTGATGAGCCGCGGCTGGCCGGTGGTGCTCTTCACCCAGGATCCCCGCCATCGCACCGTGGCCCGAGCTTTCCGGGCCGGCGCTGCCGGGCTGCTCTCCAAGAGCGAGGACCTCAAGGTCGTTGCCGAGGCGATCCAACTCGTCGCCGACGGCCAGGGTTTTCTCTCTCCGGAATGGGCCTCGGCAATCGCCGGCGATCTCGAGCGGGTGGCCCCGGCGCTCACGCCCAGGGAACTCTCCGCTGTTCGGCTCTATGCGGCGGGGATGAAGCTCACCTCGGTGGCCCGTCGCTTGGGCGTTGGGCCGGACACTGCGCGGACGTACCTGAACCGGGCTCGGGTCAAGTACGCCGAGGTGGGACGCCCCGCTCCCACCAAGACCGACCTCTACCAACGCGCCGTCGAGGACGGACTTATCGACCCTCCCGGCTACTCCACCACCTAGTCCATGCCCTATCGCCCGCCCCGTGATGGCTGGCTGGCGCGCACGGTCGTCGACGTCAGCGCCGCCTCGGCCGCCATCAACTTCCTCACCACCCTCAACTCGCCGTACCTCGGCGCCGGCGTCTATCCGTATGCCGTAGAGATCGGGCTCCTCGGGGTGAGCGGGCTCGCCGCACTGATCCTCGTCGTGGCCGCTCTCCGCCGCAGCGAAGACACCCGCGTGGTTCGGGGGTACTGCGTTGGTGTGCTGCTGCTCGCGTGGGGACTCGTCTTCGCCCCGGTCCTGGCGGCCCCCCCGCACGGCAACCCGCTCCTTCTCAGCCCTGTCATCCTTGCCGCCTCTTCGGCGGCCGTCTCGATGCACCGGCTTCCGGCGCTGGCGACCATCGTCGGCCTCCTGAGCGCTCTTATTCTCCTCCGTCTGGAGGACCTCGGGTGGTGGGTGGCGATGCTCGACACCAGCCTCATCGGACTGGGGGCCGCGACGATGCGTCACATCGTCGGAGTCGTCATGGAGCGCTACGCCGAAGTCACCGTTGCCGATGAGGAAAGGGCCAATGCGGAGGCCCGGCGGGTCGCCGAAGCGGCAAGGAGCGCCGAGCGGCAGCGATGGGACGGACTCATCCACGACAAGGTCATCGCTGCCCTGCTGCTCGCCTCGAGAGCGGACACGCCCGCAAGCCGGGACACTGCACGCACCCTGGCCGCAGACGCACTCGCCGCTCTCGAGCACTCCGGTGACCCCGGGGAGGGGAGTCTCGTGGAGGGCATCGAGCAGCGAGCTCAGCGCCATGGCCTCCGCGCAACCATTGACGCCCTCGTCACCGGCGCTCCCCCAGCCGAGGTCACTGCAGCAATCCATGAAGCCGTCGATGAGGCCCTTCGTAACGTCACCCTTCACTCGGGTCGCACCGAAGTTTCCGTGGAAATCCGGGCCGACGACGAGTGGGCCACCGTGGCGGTCCGTGACGAGGGGGTCGGCTTCGATCCGAACACGGTCGACCCGCGGCGCTTCGGGGTGCGTCGCTCGATCCCCGGGCATCTTCGTCGAGTGGGCGGGACGGCCACGATCACCTCCGCGGCCGGCCGCGGAACCACGGTCGCACTGGCGTGGCGCGCACCCGCAGCCACCCCGCCAAGGCTGCGCCGGGACGGATACGTGCCGCTACCCCTGGCCTGGCAATGGGTTCCCTATGTCTGGCTCCTCGGTGCGTTCGGCTGCTTCCTCGCGCTCAACCCAGGGCGGGCCCCGATGCGGGCCTCGATTCTGGGTGCGTTCTTCCTCACGGTGGCGTGCTGGCTCATCCAACGCCCACGACGGATCGACGGCTGGGGGGTCGTCATCTGCGTCGTCACCGTGATCGTCCTCATGACGATGACCACGACGCCCACGGCGTTCTCGGACTGGCGGCAGTGGTATCTCGGGAGTTGCCTCCCGATCCTCGTCGTCCTCACCCTTTCCGGCCGGGTCCGGCACGCCTGGTTCATCACCGCCATGGGCAGCGCGGTTGTCGTCGGCTACTCCTGGTGGACGGGACCCGAGTACCTTCGCGGTGCCGCCGAGGCGTCCTCCCAACTCCTACTCATCACCCTGCTATCCACGCTGACCTCCGTGGCGCTGCGCCGAGCCACCCTGAAGACCAGGGCACAACTCGTTGCGGCGGCAGACCTGCGGGCGCAGAGCCGCGCTCTCGCGCTGGCCTCGGCCGAACGCGAACGTCGGACGGCCGCGCTGACGAGAACGATCGTGCCGTTGTTGCGAACCGTCGCCTCAGGCGACCCGGTGGGCGAGGAGACGCGGCGCCGAGCAGCCATCTCGGAGGCCACCGCCCGTGACTCTCTGCTTGCTCCCCAACTGGTCACCCCGGAGGTCCAACGGGCAGCAGCGGTAGCCCGGGGACGTGGCCTGCGAGTCTCGCTCTGGGAAGGTGAGGAGTCCACCAGCGAGGACTTCGGGATCGACCGCTTCCGGCAGCTTCTCGTTGCCCTCCTGCACGGACTGCCCCCGGGATCCGAGCTCACCGCGCACTGGCGCCCAGGTCACAGTGACCTTCTCGCCACGGTCGCCGCGACCGGTCCGATGACCTCCCGGCTACGGCAAGCGATCCAACGGATCGTCCCGGAGGCAACGGTCGACATCGACGGTGGGGACCTCTGGGTAGAGATCGACTAGGGGGTCGGCTCGGGACTCGGTGTGCCCGTGGGACTGCTGCTGGGTTGGTGTGGCGGTCTCCGGGGGCGAGTAGGGGTCGAGGTCGGCTCGGCGGGGACGGAGTCAGGGTCGGGGTCGGGGTCGCGCTGGTCAGCGACGGCGATGGTGACGGCGACGGCGAACTGCTCGTCCTCGGGCGCGCGTCGGGGTTGACGTTGGCCCGAGCCGGGAACTCCACGACGTCAACGCCCTCGAGCGCCACCTTCATGTACTCGGTCCAGATCTGCGTCGGGTAGTTGCCACCGTTGATGGTCCCGATGCCGTTGGGCAGGTTCTTCAAGACGAGCTCGCCGCCGGTCTTCGGGTCGACCCCGAAGATGCCCACGGCGGTCGCGAGCTGCGGAACGAACCCGTCGAACCAGGCGCTCCGCGACCCGAGTGTGGTGCCGGTCTTGCCGGCCGCCGGACGCCCGAGGTTCTGGGCGTACCGGGCGGTGCCGTACTGGATCGGGGTGCGCATCGCGGCGATGGTGTCGGCCATGATCGCCTCGGAGAAGACTCGCTTGGTCACCTTCTGGGCGGTGATGTCGATGGTGTCCTCGACGTTGGTCACCGAGCGAACGATGTAGGGCTCGGCGTAGGTGCCCTTGGCGGCGATCGTCGCGTATGCCGTGGCCATGTCGAGCACCGTGACGTAGTCGGTGCCGAGCACATTGCCGGGGTTCGCGGCGAGGTCGGAGCGAACGCCGAGGGCCTGGGCGGCCTTCATCGTCGCCTCCGGGGTGGCGAGCAGATTGAGTTGGGCATAAACGGTGTTGACCGAACTCGCGGTCGCTCTGAGCACGTCGATCGACCCGTAGGACTCGTTGCCGGCGTTGTTCACCCCACCGCGGGCGAGCACCGGATCGGGGTTACCCGGGTCCTTGAACTCGTCGAAGAACATCGGCGAGCGCCCGTCGAAGGTGCTCTCCAGGTTGACCTTGCCTGACCCCAGGGCCGCCACGAGGGTGAAGATCTTGAACGTCGAACCGGCCTGCATGTGGTCCTGGGTCACCGCGTTGCGTTGTCGCTTGGCGTAGTCGGCGCCGGCATACGCGGCACTGATCGCCCCGTCGCCGGGCACGATCGAGGCCAGGCCGGCCTGGATCCCGGGCACGCCCCGCGGGAGACCTTCGCGCACCGCCTGGACTGCGGCCGCCTGGCGCTTGACGTCGATCGTCGAGACGATCCGCAGCCCGGCCCGGCCGATCTGGCCCTCGTCGAGCTGGTACTTGCGGGTGAGTTCGTCGCGGACCATCTGGATGAGGTAGCCGTTGGTGCCGGACTGGGTCGGCGGCACGTACTCGATGAACTTCGGGAAGACCTGGGTGGCGCGTTCGGCCGCGGTGAGGTACCCCATGGTCACCATGCCGTCCTGGACATAGTTCCACCGCTTCTTCGCGCTCGCGAGGGCATCGGGGGACAGCCCCGGGTCGTAGGCGCTCGGGGCCCGGATGACACTGGCCAGCAGCGCGGCCTCGGAGCGGGTCAGCCGGGAGACGTCCTTGTTGAAGTACGCCTTCGCCGCCGTCTGGATCCCCCAGGCGCCGCGGCCGAAGTAGATCGTATTGAGGTAGTTCTCGAGGATCTGGTCCTTGGACTCCTGCTGCTCGATCTTCACCGAGATGAGGATCTCCTTGGCCTTGCGGATCAGGCTGCGGTCCGAGGTGAGGAAGTAGTTCTTCACGTACTGCTGGGTGATCGTCGAACCGCCGCCGGCCGTCGAGGAGCCCTTGAGGGTGTCCCATGCGGCCCGGGCGATGCCGACCGGGGAGATCCCGGCGTTCTCGTAGAAGCTGCGGTCCTCGGCCGCAACAATGGCTTCCTGAACGACCTTGGGGATCTTGTCGATGGTCACCGACTCGCGGTTGGCGCTGTCCCCGGAGAGCCGGCCGAGTTCGGTCTTGCCGTCACTGAAGTAGATGATCGAGGCCTGCGCCGTCGCCAGGTCGTTGGGCTGCGGGATGCGGATGAGGGCGTAGGCGACGACCACGGCCACCACGCCGAGCCCGAGTGCGCCGGCGAGGCCGACCAGGATCCGTTTGCGCCAACTCCAGGGCCGCTTCGCCCCCGTAGGCCGCCTGGCGGCTGGCCGGGACTGGGCGCGGGCCTGGCCGCGCGTGCGGGAGGTGCGGGACGACATACGTCAGGGTGCCTTCGAGGTGTCGACAAAGGGGTGTCTGACGAAGTATGCCGCTGTTGCCTGGCAGTTCGCTGAGTATGCCGAGAGGCCCCTCACCAAACAATCGCCCTGTTTGTATGCCGTAAACTCGGTCAGGTTGTCCCGGCCCGACCTGCGGGCCCCGTCCCTTGAAGGAACTCCGCATGAGCTCGATCCGTGTCGCCATCGTCGGCGTCGGTAACTGTGCAGCCTCGCTCGTCCAGGGGGTCCGCTACTACCGGGACGCCGATGACACCGCGAGCGTGCCGGGCCTCATGCACGTGCGCTTCGGCGACTACCACGTGCGCGATGTCGAGTTCGTGGCGGCCTTCGACGTCGACGACCGCAAGGTCGGCAAGGACCTCTCCGAAGCCATCGGCGCGAGCGAAAACAACACCATCCGGATCTGCGAGGTCCCCACCACGGGTGTGACCGTCCTGCGCGGCCCGACCATGGATGGCCTCGGGAAGTACTACCGGATGACGATCGAGGAGTCGGCGGCCGAGCCGGTCGACGTCGTCGCCGCCCTGCGCGAGGCCCAGGTCGACGTGCTCGTGTCCTACCTCCCGGTGGGCTCCGAGGAGGCCGACAAGTTCTATGCCCAGTGCGCCATCGACGCCGGTGTGGCCTTCGTCAACGCCCTGCCGGTGTTCATCGCGAGCGACCCGGAGTGGGCGGCCAAGTTCGAGGCGGCCGGGGTGCCGATCGTCGGCGACGACATCAAGTCCCAGGTCGGCGCGACCATCACCCACCGGGTCATGGCGCGGCTTTTCGAGGAGCGCGGTGTGGTCCTCGACCGGACCTACCAGCTCAACGTGGGCGGGAACATGGACTTCAAGAACATGCTCGAGCGTGAGCGCCTGGAGTCCAAGAAGATCTCCAAGACCCAGGCGGTGACCTCGAACCTCTCCGGCCCGCTCGGCGGCAAGATCGACGACCGCAACGTCCACATCGGCCCCTCGGACTACGTCGCCTGGCTCGATGACCGCAAGTGGGCCTACGTCCGCCTCGAGGGCCGTGCCTTCGGCGATGTGCCGCTCAACCTCGAGTACAAACTCGAGGTCTGGGACTCCCCCAACTCCGCGGGCATCATCATCGATGCCATCCGGGCCGCCAAGATCGGCCTCGACCGCGGCATCGGTGGCCCGCTGCTCTCGGCCTCGGCCTACCTCATGAAGTCCCCGCCGGAGCAGCGTGAAGACACCGAGGGCCGGGCCAAGGTCGAGGCGTTCATCGCGGGCACCGAACCCCGCTGACCCTCCGGCTCCTTCGTCCGGGGTCGGCTACTTCTTGACGAGGTAGACGACGGCGTTCGAGCCGCCTTTGCAGGTGAGCAACGGGCTGCCGGTGCACACCATGTCGTAGGTCCGTCCGGTCACCGGGCTCTTGGCCTTGAACTCGCCCTTGGGCGCGCCCGCAGCGACATACTCCTCGCGCACCTTGTCGGCGAACCGGCACGTCGTCACCGAGCTACCCCGGTACGTCGTGTAGGGCAGCGCCGCGGTGGCCTCGGTGCACTTCTCGGCTCCCGCCGGGAGTTTGACCGCGGTCGCCTTCGGCGTGCTGCTCGGCTTGACCGAGGCTGACGGGGAAGCCGCAGCGGAACTCTTCGTCGGGCTCGCGGCGGGGGTGGGCGTGTCGTCGCCGCGTCCAAAGAGCAGATACACGAGCAGGATGAGCAGCACCGCAGCGGCCGCCAGGAGTGCGGCGAGGATCCGTCGATCCTGCCGCCAGGACGCGGGCTCGTCGTCCCACTCCTCGTCGAGATCCTCGTATGTCGTCGGGTCGGCCGTGCGCACCTTCAGGGCGCGCGGCTGGTCAACCCGCTCGGGTGCCGGGGGGGCTGGGGTTGCCGGGGGTGGTGTGGGGGTCGGCCGCCGCCCCGGGGAGGGCGTGGGCGCGGGCACCGGTCCGGGCGGGGTCGCAGCCGGAGCCGGAGGCCGCGTGGGCGCTGGGGTGCGCGCAGCATCGGCGCGGGCCTGCTCGGCGAGGAAGCGCGCTGCCTCCGGGTCGTCGGGATGGATGACCCGGTAACCACAGGACTGGCAGAACTGCGCAGCCTCGGGCAGGGGTGCCGCACAGTGACCGCAGTACACGAGCGCCCGCCTCCTTCGCTCTCGTGGGGCCGTCGTAGGGCCCCAACCTACAACGGGACCGGTACCGTTACCCGTCATGCGCCGACCCGAGCCGCACGCGGTGACCTCCGAGCTGGTTGCCCATGTGCTGAGTCTGGCGGTGGCCGAGGGTGACCTGGTCGAAGCGGGGGCCGAGATCGCCCTGCTGGAGTCGATGAAGATGGAGATCCCGGTCCTCAGCGACGTCGCCGGCCGGGTGGTGCGAGTCGCCGTGCTTCCGGGGGATGTCGTCCAGGAGGGCGACGTCCTCGCCCTGGTTGAGCCGCACGCCGCTGCCCGCTGAGAGAGGCCACAACGGTGGCTGGTCTCACATGGTGAGACCCAGGAATGCCCCAACTCCATCGTTCATTGAACCTTCAACCACTACGGAAGGAAGTTCCATGAGCACGCTGTCCGCCCTCACCCCCGGCACCTGGGTCATCGACCCCACGCACACCAAGGTCGGCTTCACCGCCCGTCACCTCATGGTGAGCAAGGTCCGCGGCACCTTCGACGACCTCGCCGGCACCGTGAGCGTCGCCGACGACATCGCCGCCTCGCAGGTCGAGGTCGTCATCAAGACCGCCTCCATCGACACTGGAGTCGCCGACCGCGACGGCCACCTGCGCAGTGCCGACTTCTTCGACGCCGAGAACCACCCCGACATGACCTTCCGCTCCACGGCCTTCGACGGCGAGCACCTCACCGGTGAGCTCACCATCAAGGGCGTCTCCCGCCCGGTCACCCTCGAGGTCGAGTTCAACGGTGTCGTCCAGGACCCGTGGGGCAACACCAAGGCCGGTTTCGAGGCCAGCGGTGAACTCAACCGGACCGACTGGGGTCTCACCTGGAACGCCGCCCTGGAGGCCGGCGGGGTGCTCGTCTCGGAGAAGATCACCCTCGTCCTCGACGTCGAGCTCGCCCTCGAGGTCTGAGGCCCGACGCCTGAGGCCTTAGCCCGAGGACTCCGGCTGCTCGGCCCACCAGCTGAGCAGCCGGTCCCGGGCGAGCTCCTCCCCGAGCACGCCCTCGTCGAGCCGGACCCCGAGGAGGTACTTGTACGCCCGGCCGAGCACCGGTCCCGGTGCGATCCCGAGGATCTCCCCGATCTGCCGACCGTCGAGCTCCGGGCGCACCGCCTTGAGGGACTCCTCGGCGAGCAGCCGCCCGATCCGGGCCTCGAGCTCGTCATAGGTCGTCGCGAGCCGTCGGGCCTTGCGGGCATTGCGGGTCGTGCAGTCGGCCCGGGTCAGCGCGTGCAGCCGAGGCAAGAGTCCCCCGGCATCGGTGACGTAGCGCCGCACCGCGGAGTCGGTCCACTGGCCGTCGCCGTACCCGTGGAAACGCAGGTGCAGTTCGACCAGGCGGGCCACCGCCTTGGTGGTCTCCTTGTCGAAGCGCAGCGCCCGCATCCGGCGGGCGGTGAGTTTGGCCCCGACCACCTCGTGATGGTGGAAAGAGACGCCACCGCCGGCCTCGAACCGGCGGGTCGCGGGTTTGCCGATGTCGTGCAGCAGGGCCGCGAGCCGGAGCACGAGGTCCGGGCCGGGCACGCTCGCGCCCTCCAGGGCAATGGCCCGTTCGAGCACGGTGAGGGTGTGCTCGTAGACGTCCTTGTGGTGATGGTGCTCATCGATCTCGAGGCGAAGCGCCGGCAGTTCGGGGAGCACCCGCTCGGCCAGTCCACTGGTGCAGAACACCTCCAGGCCCGCGCGCGGGGAGTCCGTGAGGAGGAGTTTGACAAGCTCGTCGCGAACCCGTTCCGCCGAGACGATCTCCAGGGAGGCCGCCATCTCGGCCATCGCGGTGGCCACCTCGGGCGCCAGCTCGAAACCGAGCTGACTGACGAACCGGGCCGCCCGCATCATCCGCAGCGGGTCGTCCCCGAAGGAGACCTCCGGTGGGGACGGCGTGCGCAGCACCCGCGCGGCCAGGTCGCGCAGCCCGGCATACGGGTCGACGAAGGTGAGGTCCGGCAGGCGCAGCGCCATCGCGTTGACGGTGAAGTCCCGCCGGACGAGGTCCTCGGCGAGGTTGGTCCCGAAGGCGACCACCGGCTTGCGGGACACCCCGTCGTAGGCATCCGCCCGATAGGTGGTCACCTCGACGATGGTGGTGCCGCGGCGGGCCCCGATCGTCCCGAACGCGCGCCCCATGTCCCACGTCGTTGAACCCCACTCCTTGAGGAGGGCCTCGCTCTCCTCGGGTTGGGCCGAGGTCGTGAAGTCGAGATCACTCGGCGTCCTCCCGAGGAAGACATCACGCACCGGCCCGCCGACGAGCGCGAGTTCGTGACCGGCCGCGGCGAACCGCGCCCCGAGGTCGGTGAGCACCGGCAGGACCGGAGCCAACCGGCCCACGGCGGCACGCAACAACGCCACCGGAGCGGATGCTTCCGGTGCAGCGGCCTGTGGGACCTTCCCCGAGGAGCGTGGCCTGGACACGAGAGTCAAGGGTATGCCGTGTCCCGGCCGCTCGCGCCGCCAGGCCTGCCCGCCAGGTCTGCCCGCCAGGCCAAGGCCCCACGGCTACAGTGACTGGCATGACTCACGCCGCGGCCGAGCCTTCTCGGGTCAGCCGCCGGCTGCCTGCCGTCGAGGAACGCAGTGCCGGTGGCGTGATCGTCGACGTCTTCGAGGGCAAGGCCCGGATCGCCGTCATCGCTCGCCGCAACCGGGCCGGGCGCGTCGAATGGTGCCTGCCCAAGGGCCACATCGAGGGCGAGGAAACCCTGCCGCAGACCGCGGCCCGGGAGGTCGCCGAAGAGACCGGCATCATCGGCCGGGTGCTCATCGAGCTCGGGACCATCGACTACTGGTTCGCTGCCGGGGACCGGCGGATCCACAAGTACGTCCACCACTACCTCCTCGAGGCGGTCGGCGGACACCTCACCATCGACAACGACCCCGACCAGGAGGCCATCGACGTCGCCTGGTTCCCGCTCCATGAAGCCCACCGGCACCTGACTTTCCCCAACGAGCGCCGGATCGCGAGGGTCGCCTGGCAGCGTCTCGCCGGGGAGGGCTAATGCCTCGGGCCGGGACACGCTCCGCCACGGCCGCACTCCTCCTCGCGAGCGTCCTGCTGTCAGCTCCCGCGGCCGGAGCGGCCGGAGCTGCCGGAGCTGCCGGCAGCGCCGGGCATGCCAGGGCTGCCGCGGCTGCCGGGGCTGCCGAGCTCACCATTTCCACGCATACGCCGACCGTCCTCAAGGACACCGACACCCTGCGGCTCACCGGGACGCTGCGCAACACCGGCGTCACCGCGCTCCCGAAGGGCGTGGTCACCCTGGAGAGCGCACTGGTTCGGGTGGCCTCGCCCGGCGACGTGACCTCCTGGGTCTCGGCGAGCACCGGCTCGGGTGCGGGACGCGCGGAACTGGCCCGGACGGCATACGGGGTGGTCGCCCCTGGCGCGTCGGTGCCCTTCACGCTCACCGTGCCGCGGGCGGCCCGTTATGGCGCGGCCTCCTACGGCGTGCTGCCGCTGGCCGTGCGCGCCGGGGGCCACGAGCGGCGGACCTTCGCCGCCTACCAGCGCGCCAACGAGTATCAGCCGCTCGACCTCACCGTCCTCCTGCCGGTGACCGCCCCACCCGACCCCGACCTGTACGCCGCCGACGCCGAGCCCCGGCTCGCCGCCTGGCGGAAACTGGCCCGTCAGGACTCCGCGGTGGGCCAACTGCTTGCCGGATCGGCCAGGCAAGACGTCTCCTGGATCATCGACCCGAGCCTGCTCGATGTCCCTCGAGTCCTCCCCGCCGCCCCACCGACTCGCAGCCCTCAACCAACGCAGTCCGGGGCATCGGCGTCGAACTCGGCAACCCCCACCTCCCTACCCTCGGGCGCGCCGGCGCCCCCTGATCGGCCCGCGCTGAGCGCGGAGGAGGCCACGGTCCGTGCCGACTTCGCACGCACCCTTACGGCCGCCGCACGCACGCATCGAGGTCGCCTCTTTCCCGATGCCGACCTCGACCTGGCCCCGGCCCTGGGCCTCCCCGCGGTCCAGAGCGCGACCAAGGCCGCCATCGACCGGTCCCGGAAGCGGGCCAGCGAGCTGGGCTTGGCCGCCGATGTCATCTGGCCCGCCGACGGGATCGCCTCGGACGCCCGCCTGACCGCCCTGAGCTCCCGCTACTCGGCGCCCGGGGCTGCCCCCCCGGCCATCGTCGTCTCTTCCGCCGTCCTCTCCGGGGGGCGCCCCGATGCCGCACAACGTTCCCGGGGAGGTATCCCGCTCCTGGTCGCGGATGCTGGCTCCACCCGGGCATTCGTCGCTGCTGCCGGGCCGGGTGGCGGCCCCGTGGAGGTGCAGGCCCTCATCGCGGAGACCGTGGTGATGCTCGGCCAGAGTCCGGGGATCCGTCGCCCCCTGTTGCTCGCCCCAGCTCGTGGGTTCGGGGTCGACGCCGAGCACCTTGCGAACACCCTCGGCGCGCTCCGGGACGTCCCATGGCTCGCCCCGAGCGACCTCGACACCCTCATCGCCTCGGCCGCCGGCTCCACGCTGCGGGCCGTCGCGTCCACCCGGGCGGCCCGTCCCACGCCGTCCTCGACGACCGCCAAGCCCGCGTCGAGTAAGGCCGCGGTGACCGACACCTCGGCGGCGATGGCCCGCGTGCGCGCCATCGCCTCCGTCCGGACCGACGGCGCCACCTCGATGACGCGCTGGGAGGAGGTGGCCCGTCAGGCCCTCTCCGCGAGGTGGCGCGGCGCCCCCGAGGCCTGGAACGACCTCGTCACCCCGTTGCTGACCGAGGCGAAGGCCGCCGGGACCAGCCTCGTCCTGACCCTGCGGGACGTCACGCTGCTCGCCGACTCCGGCCGCATCCTCGTCGTCGTGGAGAACACCCTGCCGGTGGCCGTCGACAGGCTCACCGTGCGACTGGAATCGGACAACCCGCTGCTCCGACTGACCCGCCCGGAAACCTCCGGGATCCGCATCGGCGCCCTGAGCAAGACCGTCATCCCGTTCGAAGCGGTCGCCCTGGCCGCCGGCGAGGTCACCCTCACCGCCCGCCTGACCGCGCCGTCCGGAGGCGAGCTCGCTGGGGCAGTGCACAGCAACGTGGCCGTGTCCCCCACCGGTTCGTGGATCTACTGGGTCATCGGCGGCATCGCCGCCCTCGCGCTCGTGCTCGGCATCCGCCGGACCCTGCGCACCCCGAACACCCGGGTCACCGTGGAGGACCTCAAGTGAGCCTGACCCGCAACGTGCTCCTGATGAGCGCGGGGACCATGACGAGCCGGATTCTCGGCCTCGTCCGCGGCATCATGCTCGCCCAAGTCATCGGCGTGTTCGGGCTCACCGCGGACGTCTTCCAAGTCGCCAACACCCTGCCCAACCAGTTCTACGCGCTCGTCGGGGGCGGGGTGCTCAACGGCATACTCGTCCCGCAGATCGTCAAGGCGCGCACCCAGGCCGACCAGGGAGAAGCCTTCACCAACCGGATCATCACCCTGGCCGTGACGTTCCTGCTGGTGAGCACGCTCATCCTCACCCTGCTGGCGCCCTGGCTCGTCAGCCTCTTCAGCGATGACTTCCCACCGGATGCGCAGCGGCTCGCCACGATCTTCGCCGCGATCTGCCTTCCGCAGGTGTTCTTCTACGGCCTCTACACCTTGCTCGGGCAGATCCTCAACGCGCACGGCCGGTTCCTGCCCTACCTCTGGGCGCCGGTGCTCGCCAACTTCGTCGCCATCGCCGGCCTGGTGTGGTTCAAGGTCGCCGGGTACCCCCTGCAGGCCCCGGTCTCGCAGTGGTCGACGCCGATGATACTCACCCTCGCCGGCTCGGCAACGCTCTCCATCCTCGTCCAGGCGGTCTGCTTGGTCATCCCGCTGCGCCGGATCGGGTTCCGGTTCCGGCCGGTGTGGGGGATCCGCGGGGTAGGGCTGGCGACCACGTCCCGGATCGCCCTGTGGACCATGGCCGGGGTCGCGGTGAGCCAGGCCGGATTCGCGGTCACCTCGACCGCACTGACCCGGGCCGCGAACTTCGGCACCGAGACCGGGGCGGCAGTGCCGAGCCGCGGGACCTTCGACTATGCCTTTCTGCTCTTCATGTTGCCGCACTCGCTCATCACCGTCTCCCTGGTCACTGCCCTGTTCACCCGGATGGCCGGCTCGGTCTCCGACGGGGACGCCGACGGGGTCCGTCGGGACTACCGCAGCGCGATCCTCACCGTTGCCCCGCTGCTCATCCCGGCCAGCGCCCTCATCGCAACCCTCGCCCCGGTCGTCACCGGCACCCTGTACGTCGGCAACACCCTCGCCGAGACCCGGGTCATCGCCGTCATGGTCACCTGGATGGTCCTCGGGGTACTCCCCTATGGCTGGCTCTATCTCAACGACCGCACCTTCTTCGTGCACGACGACGGCAAGACCCCGTTCCTCATCCAATGCCTCGTCACCGGCACCGCGGTGAGCTTCGCCGTCGCCGCCCTGCTCGGCCCTCCCGAGCGCATCGGTGTGCTCGTCGCGATCGGTCAGACCACGGCATACGTCATCGGCGCCCTGGCCGGGATGGCCCTGCTCCGGCATCGGCTCGGCCGCCTGGGCATCGCACACCTGCTCTCCACCTGTGCCCGGATCGCGGTCCCGGCCGGGGTGTATGCCGTGCTGCTCGCCTGGGTGGTGGGCCGGCTACTGCCCGGGCTCGGCGAGACCCGCGGGATGGCGGCCATGCTCTCCGGTGGTCTCGTGCTCACCCTGGCCGGGGGCGCGCAGCTCGCCCTCACCTGGTTCTCGGCACACCTGCTCGGGGTTCGGGAGATCGGTGACGCAGCCGCGAGCATCGCCGCGCGGGTCCGTCGCCGGGGCGCCACGGGCGCCTAGGATGAGGTGTCCTGCCCGCCGCCGCGGTCGCAGGCCGCTCGTCGTGAAGGAGATCGTGTGAACGGGCTGGGCCCGGGCTCTGTCGTCGCTGGGCGCTACGCGCTGCGCCGACGCATCGAGCACACGACCACCACCGAGCGCTGGGTCGCCGACGACCCCGTCCTCGGCCGCACCGTGACCGTGCTCACCGCCGCCGAGAGCGGCCCACGCACGGCGGGCATCCTCGATGCCGCTCGACGAGCGGCGGTCGTCGACCACCCGGCCTTTGTCCGCATCCTCGACGTGGGCACCGGGGACGGCACCTCGTATGTCGTCGAGGAGAACCTAAGCTCGACCCCCTCGCTGGTCACCCTGCTGCAGCCCGGCGGGCTCCCCGGGGATGAGGTGCGCCGAATCATCGGTGAGGTGAGCGTTGCCCTCGACGCTGCCGCGCAACGGGGGGTGCATCACCTCGACCTCGGGCCGGCCGAGGTGTTCCGCTCCACCGAGGGCGAGGTCAGGGTGCGCGGGCTCGGCACGGCCGCGGCTCGGGCCGGCCGCGAGGAGCTCACCGGCGAAGAGGCCCAGCGAGCCGATGCCGTGGGATGCCTGGCGCTCACCTATGCCGCGCTCACCGGACACTGGCCCCAGGTTGCCGAGGTCGCCGGGCGCGATGGCGGACTCCGGGCGGCGCCGCGCGGGCTCGGTGGCGCCAGCGAGAACGCCGTCCTCGCCCCCTCCGAGATCGCTGCGGGCGTCCCCCGCGACCTGGACACCCTGTGCCGGTTGACCCTGGTCGACGACGAAGGGCCAACCTCTCCGGGGGACCTAGCCCGGCAGATCGCGCCCTGGCCCTCCCGGCAGATCCTCGGCCGCCCCGTGGTCGCAACCGCCCCCGAACCGGCGGTCCCGCAGGTCATCGAGGCCGTCGAGGTGCCGGACGCTCACGCGAAGGCTGCGGAGAGGGAACCGGACGACCTGGAGGCCTTCCTGCCGGCCGCCGAGGACCTCGTGGACACTCCGCCCACCCAGGCCGTGCCGATCCAGGCAGTGCCGATCCAGGCCGTGCACGCACCCGCGGTGTCCCCACCAGCCGTCGCTCCCGGGGTCGCGGTGGCGACCTGGACCCCGACCGCTGACCCGCCCGCGGTCGCCCTCGCCCGAGCGGGCATCACGGTCGCGGTCCCGGCCGCGGTAGCGGTCTCGGTGCCGCAGGCCGGGGCGGCCGCCGCCCAGGTCGCTGCCCCAGGGGCCGTAGCCGCGCCCACCGACGCCCCAAAGACCACTGACACCCCGGAATCCCCAGGCGCCTCTGACGCCGCTGCGGCCACCGAAGGAGCCGAGCCCGAAGCCGCCGCCGGCGCCGCCACCGGCGCCTCCGCGGGGGTCGCAGCCGCCGCCGGGGCCAGTGTCGCCGCCGCGGTCGGCACGCTCGGATCCGCCATGGGAAACCTGGGTGGCCGAGTCACCACCCTCGCCAAGAAGGCCGTCGACAAAGTCTCCGAGCTCTCCCCGGACAGCCTGCCCGCGGACCCCAACGACCTCGAGGCCCCCGCCCCGCTGGTCCCCAACGAGACGCTCAACCGTCGGGAGAGTCGCCTGGCCCTCGCCATTGTCGGCGCCTTCCTGCTCACCGCCCTGGGCATCGGGGTCTATGGCGTCTCCAAGATCGGCGACGCCCCGTATGGCGCAGCCCCACCCAGTGCCACCCCCACAGTCTCCAAGAGCGCCACCGCGACGCCGTCGGCCAACGCCCTGCAGACCCTGCAGATCATCGGCGCCGCGGATTTCGACCCCTTGGGCGGGGACGGGGAGAACCCGGATCTGGCCGCCAAGGTGTACGACGGTGACCCCGCCACCGAGTGGCGCACCGAGCGCTACTGGTCTTCGGCTTTCGGCGGCGTCAAGCGCGGCGTCGGCATCCTCGTCGACCTCGGGCCCAACAAGACGCCGAAAAAGGTCGAGGTCTACCTCCCCATCTCGGCGAGCGTCGACATCTACGTCGCCAACGACCGGTCCTTGGACGGCGCGACGAAGGTCGGCTCGGCAGCCGACGCCAAGGGTGCGGTCGGCATCACCGCGAAGAAGCCGGTCCCGGGCCAATACGTCATCGTGTGGTTCACGGAGATCTCCAAGACCGGCACAGGCAACGACTTCCGCGGAGTCGTCGGCGAGATCAGCGTCTCGGGCTGACGCCCGCTCGGAGCCCCAGCGTGAGTGCCACCGAGGACCTCCACGAGCTCACCGACAAGGCCCTGCTGGCACGGCATACCACGCCCGGGGACGACGGGCGAGCGTTCGGCGAGCTCTTCCGGCGGCACCGGGACCGGATGTACGCCGTCGCGCTGCGCACCACCGCCGACCCCGAACTCGCCGCGGACTGCGTCCAGGAGGCGTTCATCTCGGCGTTCCGGCGGGCCGGGGCCTACCGCGGGGAGGCGGCCGTCACGACCTGGCTGCACCGGATCGTCGTCAACGCCTGCCTGGATCGGCTGCGCAGCCCGCAGGTGCTCCGTAGGGCCGGCGACCTCGCCGAGGTGGACCTGGCCGCCGAGGGAGACCGGCCCGAGCAGGTGACCACCCGGATCCTCGTGCACAGCGCGCTCGCGGCCCTCCCGGAGGCCCAGCGGGTCGCCCTGGTCCTGGTCGATATGGAGGGCTTGTCCGTCACCGAGGCGGCCGAGATCCTCCAGGTCGCCGAGGGCACGGTGAAGTCCCGATGCTCGCGCGGTCGCCAGGCCTTGGTCGCCGAACTCGCCCGCCGCGGCTGGCCCCCCGACCCGGAGGGAACCGAATGACCCGCCACGACGTCATACCGTATGGCGTGCGCTGCGCACGCGCCCCGGCCCCAGCGCCCCGGCCGTGGCACCCCATCCGAGTACGGGAGGAGGAGTGATGACTCACCGCGATGACGACGACCCCACCGGCATGCGCGACCTGCTGCGCTCGCTGAGCGACAGCGGACCCATGCCGGATGACCTCGTCGCCCGGATCACCTCCGCCCTGGCTGACGAGCAGCAGGCCCGCACCGTCATACCGCTCCGCCGCCCTGCGCCCAGGTGGCGCGCCTGGCCCCGGTATGCGGCGGCTGCGGCGGTCACCGGCATCGCGCTCACCGGCGGTGGGGTGGCTCTGCGCATGCTCACCGACGGCTCGCTGACCTCCGCCGCCTCGAATGCCGGGGTGGAGGCGGCGTCCCAAGCCGCGGCCGCCTCCCCGGGCGAGCGCACCGGTGGCGAAGCCGCCACCTCCTCGGGGTCCGCTGCTGCGGTACCGGGGCCGTCGGTGACGAAGGTTGCCGGGGCACCCCTGACCCGGGTGACCATGAGCGAGCGGGCCTACGCCGTTGACGCCCTCGCGGAGAGCGCCCGCGATGCGCTGAGCGCCAACGATGTCTCCCTGCGCGACTTTGCCGCCGAGTCCCCGGCAATCGGCCCGATCGGGACCCCCCGTGGTGCCCGTGACTGCGCGAGCGCTCTGGGGATCGCGTCCACCGCAGCAGTCCTCGCCGACCTCGGCACCTCCGCCGGTATGCCGGTCGCCCTCGTGGTCGCCACCGCCCCGGACGGCGCGCGCACGGCATACCTCGTAGAGCGGGACTGCCGGCTCGGTGACCCGGGCCTCCTCGCCGGCCCGGTGAGCCTGGCCTCCTGAGCCGCGCGGGCCATGTCGGGGAATGCCCGGGGCCTTTGCACTGGTTAGGATCGATGCCGCCCGCCGATCCTTTTCTGGTGCCCTCGGCGGCTCGATACCTGAAAGTGGGTCTGCTCCGTGCCCTCGCCCGCCGACGTCCGCAGTGTCATCATCATCGGCTCCGGTCCCGCCGGGTACACCGCTGCCATCTATGCCGCGCGGGCGGCTCTGGCGCCCCTGGTCTTCGAGGGTGCGGTGACCGCCGGCGGTGCCTTGATGAACACCACCGAGGTGGAGAACTTCCCGGGGTTCCGCGACGGGATCATGGGTCCCGACCTCATGGACGAGATGCGTGCGCAGGCCGAACGGTTCGGTGCCGAGCTCGTCCGGGACGATGTCAGCGAGGTCTCGCTCGACGGTGAGATCAAGGTCGTGCGTGACTCCGAGGGTGTCGAATACCGTTCTCGCACAGTGATTTTGGCGATGGGATCGGCCTACCGCGAGCTGGGTCTGCCGGACGAGAAGCGGCTCTCCGGACACGGGGTGTCCTGGTGCGCGACCTGTGACGGGTTCTTCTTCCGGGACCAGGACATCGCCGTTGTCGGCGGCGGCGACTCCGCGGTCGAGGAGGCAACCTTCCTCACCAAGTTCGCCCGTTCGGTGACCCTCATCCACCGCCGCGACGAGCTGCGGGCGAGCAAGATCATGGCCGAACGGGCCGCCGCCAACGACAAGATCTCCTTCGCCTGGAACAGCGAGGTCGTCGGCATCCACGGGGAGTCCAAACTCTCCGGGATCACCCTGCGTGACACCCAGAGCGGAGCCACCCGCGAACTCGCCGTGACCGGGCTTTTCATCGCCATCGGCCACGACCCGCGCAATGAGCTCGTCCGGGATGCCGTCACCCTCGACGACGAGGGGTATGTCGTCTGCGAGGGCCGCTCCACGCGGACCTCCGTGCCCGGCGTCTTCGCGTGTGGAGACCTGGTCGACCACACCTACCGACAGGCCATCACCGCGGCCGGGTCCGGCTGCGCCGCCGCCCTGGACGCTGAACGCTTCCTCGCGCACTGACCCCGATCCCACCGCCCCCGGCTCCCCGCCAGCACGACTCTCCGCCAGACCTCCGACGTCCCGAAAGGACCCCCTTCATGGCTCTCACCCAGACCACCGACGCGACCTACGAGGCCGATGTCCTGCAGAGCGACAAGCCGACGCTCGTCGACTTCTGGGCGCCGTGGTGCGGCCCGTGCCGCGCCATCGCCCCGGTCCTCGAAGAGATCGCCCGCGACCACGACGAGATCAAGATCGTCAAGTTCAACACCGACGAGAACCCGCAGTGGACCGGCAAGCTCGGGATCACCTCGATTCCGACCATGCATGTCTATGTCGGCGGGGAGATCGTGCACACCATCGTCGGCGCCATGCCCAAGCCGAAGCTGCTCCGCGAGTTGGCGCCCTTCCTCAGCTGAGGTCGCTGAGGTCGCTGAGGTCGCTGAGGTCGCTGAGCTCGTCGCGATCCCCGTCGTGGTGCCCGCGCAGGTGCATGACGTCAAGGATCCGGTTGAGGTCCTCAACGGAGGCGAACTCCACCGTAAGGCGGCCCTTGCGGGCCCCCAGGGCGATCCGGACGCGGGTGTCGAGGCGGTCGGAAAGGTCCGCGGCGAGGTCGTCGAGTTGCGGCCGGCGTGAACCGGGTCGTGGCCGGTTCGCTGTGGACCCGCGAGGGTCGTCCTCGCCGAGGGCGACGATTTCCTCCACCGAACGCACGGACAACCCTTCGGCGACGATCCGTTGAGCCATCCGCTCCATCGCGCCACCATCGGACATACCCAGCAGTGCCCGGGCGTGGCCCGCGCTGAGCACGCCGGCAGCCACCCGCCGGGCAACCAGGGGAGGCAGTTTGAGCAATCGGAGGGTGTTCGTGATCGTCGGGCGGCTTCGTCCGAGGCGATCGGCGAGCTCCTCCTGGGTACACCCGAAGTCGTCGAGGAGCTGCTGGTAGGCAGCGGCCTCCTCCAAGGCGTTGAGTTGGCTGCGGTGAAGGTTCTCCAGGAGAGCGTCCCGAAGCAGATCGTCGTCCTCGGTCTCCTTGACGATGGCGGGCACCGTCGCCCGGCCAGCGGCCTTACTCGCCCGCCAGCGGCGCTCCCCCATGATGAGTTCGAAGCGGATCCGGTCGTCAGCGTCGTCCTCCCCGGAGAGCTCCCGATCGGAGACCGGTCGGACGACGATGGGCTGGAGGACACCAATCTCCCGCACGCTGTGGACGAGTTCGGACATGGCGTCCTCGTCAAAGACCGTGCGGGGTTGGCGTGGGTTGGGCCGAATAGCCTCCACTGGGATCTCCGCGAATACTGCGCCGGGGACCGCCCGCAGGGTGCTGGTCTCGACACCGGCGGCGTCCGGCATACTCGCCTCCCCCGCAGAGGCTCCCTGGAAGAACACGTCGACGGGCCGGTCGGAGGACGTCGTCGAGGTCGGGATGAGCGCTCCGAGGCCGCGGCCCAGGGCTCTGCGCTTCTCACTCACTGTGGTTCTCCTTCGGGCCGCGTGCGGGCGGCGTGTCGCTGGGCCATCTCGGTCGCGGCCTCAAGGTAGGACAAGGCCCCCGAGCTGTTTGGGTCGTAGGTCATCACGGTCTGTCCGTGGCTCGGGGCCTCCGAGATCCGCACCGAGCGCGGCACGGTCGCCTTGAGCGTCTCCCCCGGGAAGTGGATACGGACCTCCTCGGCAACTTGCGCCGAGAGCCGGGTCCGGGCGTCATACATGGTGAGCAGGATGGTCGAGACATGCAGGCCCGGGTTGAGGTGGGTCTTGATGAGTTCGACGTTCTTGAGGAGTTGGGAGAGGCCTTCGAGCGCGTAATACTCGCACTGGATGGGGATGAAGACCTCCCTCGCGGCGACGAAGGCGTTCACCGTGAGCAACCCCAGGCTCGGCGGGCAGTCGATGAGCACGTAGTCGATCGGCTCACCGGATGCTCGGCGCTCGTCGATGTATGCCGTGATCGCTCGGCGGAGGCGGGATTCCCGGGCCACCAGGCTCACGAGCTCGATTTCCGCGCCTGCGAGATCAATGGTCGCGGGCGCGCAGAGCAGTCCCTCGACGTCCGCACAGGTGGCGACGACCTCCCCGAGCGGGGTGGAGCCCACCACGACGTCATAAATGGAGTCGATCTCTGCGTGATGGGGGATGCCCAGGGCCGTGCTGGCGTTCCCCTGGGGGTCGAGGTCAATGACGAGAACAGTGGCCCCACCTTGGGCGAGCGCGGCCGCGATGTTGACGGTCGTCGTGGTCTTGCCGACCCCGCCCTTCTGGTTCGCGATGGTGAGGACGCGGGTTTCGCTGGGGCGGGGGAGGTCGACGCCGACGAGGGTGATCCGCTTGACGTGGTCGGTCGCCACCGCCCGCGCCAGTGGGGTGTCGACACCGACCTCGGGGATGGCCGCCGCTACCGCGGCCCGGTCATCCGTCACCGGGGTCGGGTCGTCGGCCCTCTCGGGGGAGGCAACGACCCCCTGTGCAGAGACATCGGCCGATGCTGGTTGGTCATCGGAGGATGTTTCACGTGAAACGTCGTCGGTGCCGCGTGTTTCACGTGAAACATCGGGGCGGCGGGGGTTGGCCGGCATGGCCGAGGGCCAGCCAAGGGGAGATCCACCGGAACGCAAGGCGTACGACGGGAACCCGAGGCCGGGGCCGACGGTGAGGTGTTCCTCGTCCGGGGTGGTTCCGTGTGCCATCACCACGTCATCCTCTCAGGTCAGTGTTTCTCGCCCAAACGCGCTGTCCGGTCCTGGGGATACCCCGGCACAGCCGCGTCAAGGGGTCACTCAAGGGCGTTCGGGCCCGAGCCCCTTCCAGAGCCCCGGGTCGAGCCCCCACCGGAGCCCCCGGCCGAGCCCCCGGCCGAGCCCCGGGCCGAGCCCCTGCCAGAGCCCCCGACCCCAGAGCGTGCCCGCTGGGCGCGCCGCGGGCCCTTGCCTCTGCCCGCCTTGGTCCGGCTTCCGGCGGATCCCACCGCGGGTCCGCCCTCGAACTCGACGTCGATGGTGAGGACGGGGTCGCTGAGGCCGGGACAGGAGTGTTCGGTCACCTCGGCGCGCACCGCGCCGTAGCGGAGGAGGCCGGCTCGATCCTCGGCGAGCTCCTGGGCCGCACTGTGTCCCTTGAGCGCGACGAGCCGTCCCCCGGGAGTCAGCAAAGGGGCACACCATCGCGCCAACTTGTCCAGGCGGGCGACCGCCCTGGCGGTGACAATGGGCGCGACCAGGGATCCCGCGACCTCCTCGGCTCGGGCGCGATGCACGGTGACGTTGCTCAGGCCCAGCTCGGCCACGACGGAATGGAGCCACTGCGTACGCCGCAGGAGAGGTTCGACGAGGTGGACTTCGACGTCGGGGCGAGCGATGGCGAGGACGACGCCCGGGAGACCGGCACCGCTGCCAACGTCAATGATGGGACCGTCACCCATGGCGTCGGCGATGGCAACGCAGTTGAGGAGGTGGCGTTCCCAGAGTCGCGGAACTTCCCGGGGTCCGATAAGCCCGTGGCTCACCCCGGTGTCGGCCAGGATGTCGGCAAACCGCTCGGCCAACCCCAGCCGGCCGCGAAAAGCGTCAGCCGCACCCTCGGGTGCGGCTGGCGCCGGCATGCGATCCGTCATCTATGGCCCGGATGTTTCCCGTGAAACGTCAGGCCGGCAAGACAACGACGAACCGACGGGGTTCGACGCCCTCGGACTCCGACGTGAGGCCGGCCGCGAGCACCTCGTCGTGCACGACCTTGCGCTCGAAGGCACTCATGGGCGTCATGGCGTGCCGCTCGCCGGAGGCCTTGACCTGCGCAATTGCCTCACGGGCCGCCGTCACCAGGGTCGCGCGGCGATCGGCGCGGTGGCCAGCAACGTCAAGCATGAGGCGGCTTCGTTCGCCCGTGGCCTGCTGCACGGCAAGTCGGGTCAACTCCTGGAGAGCGTCAAGGGTGACCCCACCCTGACCCACAAGGCGTCGTGGAACCCTGCCTTCCTCGGAATCGATGATCGACACGATGGCGCGGTCACCATCGATGTCGACATCGAGGTCACCATCGAGGTCGCAGATGTCGAGGAGGTTCTCGAGGAAGTCCGCGGCCACCTCGCCCTCGCGCTCGAGTTGGGCGGTCTGGCTCATCGCCGGTGGGGTTGCGGCGGCCTCCGTGTCATCGGCCTCGTCGGAATCCTCGTCATCGGCCTCACTATCGCCGTCGTTGTCGGCGGACGCCTCGACCGCCTCGGTGGACGCGGTCTCCTCGGCATTGCCGGCATCACTGGCCTCGAGGACCTCGGTCGCCTCAGCGGTTTCAGTGGTCTGCGTGGTGTCGGTGTCAGTCATGGGTGCTCCATTCAGCGGGGAGGGTCACTTCAGGTCTGGGGGAGCCGTAGGGTCGTTCGGCTCGGTCGGGGCCGCAGGATCGTTCGGCCCGTTCGGACCGTTCGGCACGTTCGGACCGTTCGGCACGTTCGGCTGCGGGCGCGCCGGCCCCTGCTTCTTGGCGCGCTGCTTGCCCTTGGGTTGCTGCCGCTGCCCGCCGGTCTTCGACGACGGGCTCTCGCCGGCCGCATCCTCGGAGCCGTCATCGCTGCCCACCGGGCTCGGGGCGCCCGGGATCGGCTTGCCTTTGCGGGCCAGGCGCTCGTGATACGCCTTCTCGGCCTCGGATCCCGGCGTCGGCATGTTGCGCAGGACGTAGGTCTGCTGCCCGATGGTCCACAGGTTCGTCGTGAACCAGTAGAGCAGGACACCCACCGGGAAGTTGATGCCCGAGATGGCGAAGATGACCGGGATGACATAGAGCATGGTCTTCTGCATGTTCATCATGGGGTTGTTCTCCATGGTGGCTGCAGAGGTGTTCTTGAGCATCATCTGCTTCTGCATGATGAAGGTCGTCGCCGACATCCAGATGATGAGGATGACCGTCAAAACGCGGGTGTTGGTCGTCGTCGCCGCAACGAAGGACTCCGAGAGCCGCGAGCCGAAGAGGGTCGCCGACTCGGCCTGGCTCGCGACCGCCTGGGTGATCGGGCCGACCGGGTTACGGGTCCCTTCGGCGATCCCGCGCAGACCGTTGAGCACCTGGAAAAGCCCGAAGAAGAACGGTGACTGCGCGAGCAGCGGCAGACACGAGGAGAACGGGTTAGTCCCCTCCTCCTTGTAGAGCGCCATCGTCTCCTGGGTCATCGCCTGGCGGGATTCGGGGTCGGTCTTGCCCTTGTACTTCGCCTGGATCTTCTGCAGCTGCGGCTGGATGAGCATCATCTTGCGCTGGCTTTTGATCTGCTTGACGAAGAGCGGGATCATCGCCGCCCGCATGACCAGGACCAGTCCGACGATGGAGAGTGCCCAGTTGATCCCGGAGGTGGGGCTCAGCCCGACCGCGGTCCACAACACGTGGAAGCCGTACATGATCCAGGCGACGAGCAGCTCGAAGGGGAGCATGATCGTCGTGAAGAAGTCGCCCATGGGCTCGTCGTCCTTAGTCTGCGGTGGTCGGGGTCGTCGGGAGCGGCCCGGTGGGTGCCGGTACCGGCAGGTCCCCCGGTATGCCGTGTGCATTCGGCCCTGCGGGAACGTGGTCGACGCCACCGGGGTTCCACGGGTGGCAGCGCAGGAGCCGTCGCGCAGCGAGAGCGCTCCCGCGCAGGAGGCCGAAGCGCTCCAGGGCGGTGACGGCATACGCCGAGCACGAGGGATAGAAGCGGCAGGTCGGCGGGCGCATCGGGGAGATCGTCATCTGGTAACCGCGGATGAGCCAGACGACCGGCCGGGCCGCCCAGCCTCCCAGGGTCCGCGGTGAGCTCATATCCGCCTCCGCGCGGTGCCCTCGACCAGGCCGAGCAGCCGGCGCAGGGTGGTCGACAGTTCGGTGAAGGTCGCCGTGGCTGCGGCCGGCTGCGCCCGCACGACCACGTCGAAGCCGCCCCCGAGGTCCACCACCAGGGGACGCATGGCCTCGCGGAGCCGGCGCTTCACGGTGTTCCGGCGCACCGCGCCGCCGACGGCGGAGGAGACGACAAAACCGACACGCGAGGGGGTCTCCCCCGACATGTCGGTGAGGTGGGCGTGGACCACGAGGAGTCGTGAGCCGGCGCGGGCGCTGCCAGGACCGCGAGTGGCTGCGGTGAACTCCGGCCGCGTGCGCAGCCGGTGTCGGGCCGGCAGCACGGCGGTCGGCCTCAGGCAGACAGCTCGGCGCGGCCCTTGCGACGGCGAGCGGCGAGGATCGCGCGGCCGGCGCGGGTCCGCATCCGCAGGCGGAAGCCGTGGGTCTTGGCGCGGCGGCGGTTGTTCGGCTGGAAAGTGCGCTTGCTCACGGGAGGTCTCTTCTCGGTGCGATCAGGGCCATAGGGCCCGGGGTCTGGAAGGCGGCGACGTGCCGGCCGCTCACGACAAGCCGATGACCACGCGGTCACGGGCATGCGAAAACGTCCGCCACAGGCCGTTCAACGGTACGCGAACCACCGGCCATGGGTCAAACTCACCCACCCGCTCCGGCCTACGGGCCGCACGTGGGGGCATGGTGGCACACGATCGATGCGCTTGGCGGGAGCGACGCGCCGTGGATTTTGCCGTTCGGGTTGCCGGATCGGGTCCGCTTGGCTACCGTTCCGGGGAGCAAACCGCAAAGGCGCCGGTCTGGGGTCGATACTGTGGTGACGCGACGGCATACCCACATCCTGTGGATAACGCTGTGGATGACGGGCCACGATCGACCCGGGGAACGCAAGTGAGGACGGGTCACGTGCCAGACGAGGCAATGACGACGATCTGGTCTGCATCACTCACCCAGCTCGGCGCCGGTGATCTGCTCTCTCCCCAGCAGCGCGCCTTCCTCACTCAGGCTCGGCTCGATGGGGTCCTCGGTGACACTGCCCTCATCTCGGTGCCCAACGACTACGCCAAGGACGTCCTCGAGACTCAGTTGCGCGACCTCGTCGGCGCAACGCTTGCCCATGAACTCGGCCGTGAGGTCCGGGTCGCCGTGACCGTCGACCCCGCCCTGGACGAGGTCGAGGCCGAGGCCACTTTCGCCGAGCGCCGTGCGGCCATCGACGCCCTCGACGACGAAGAGGACGGCGACGAGGGTGCCTCGGGTCAGGTGACCTCTCTGGGTATGGCGTCCACGCCGCCCGGCACGATCCTGGAGTTCTCCCGGGCGCACCACCGTGTCATCCCGGAGAAGGTCGAGGACACCCGGCTCAACGCGAAGTACACCTTCGACACCTTCGTCATCGGGGCGAGCAACCGGTTCGCGCACGCGGCCGCGGTCGCGGTGTCCGAGTCCCCGGCCCGGGCCTACAACCCGCTCTTCATCTACGGCGACTCCGGGCTGGGCAAAACCCATCTGCTGCACGCGATCGGGCACTACTCCCGCAGCCTGTACCCGCACGTCAAGGTGCGTTACGTCAACTCCGAAGAGTTCACGAACGACTTCATCAACAGCATCCGGGACGACAAGGCCGCGAACTTCCAGCAGCGCTACCGGGATGTCGATGTGCTCCTCATCGACGACATCCAGTTCCTCCAGGGCAAGGTGCAGACCCAGGAGGAGTTCTTCCACACCTTCAACACGCTGCATAACGCGAACAAGCAGGTCGTCATCACCAGCGACGTGCCGCCCAAACTGCTCTCCGGCTTCGAGGAGCGGATGCGCAGCCGGTTCGAGATGGGCCTGCTCACCGACGTCATCCCGCCCGACCTGGAAACCCGGATCGCCATTCTGCGGAAGAAGGCTATTCAGGAGCAGCTCTCGGTCAGCGATGACGTGCTGGAGTTCATCGCCTCGCGGATCTCGACGAACATCCGCGAACTCGAGGGCGCCCTCATTCGGGTCACCGCCTTCGCCAACCTCAACCGCCAGCCGGTCGACATGAGCCTCGCCGAGATCGTCCTCAAGGACCTCATCCCGGACGATGCCTCCAAGCAGATCACCGCGGCGACGATCATGGCCCAGACGGCTGCCTACTTCGGGCTCACCCTCGACGACCTCAAGGGGGCCTCGCGCTCCCGGGTTCTGGTCACCGCCCGGCAGATCGCCATGTACCTCTGCCGTGAACTCACCGACGACCCGCTGACCAAGATCGGCAAGAACTTTGGGGGCCGCGACCACACAACGGTCATGCACGCCGACAAGAAGATCCGGCAGCTCATGTCCGAGCGGCGGGCCATCTACACCCAGGTCACCGAACTCACCAACCGGATCAAGTCGCAAACCAGCTGACCCGGGCCCCCGCCCCGACACCCGGGCGCAGCTCGTTGTTCACCTTCGCCGATCGCGCATCGGTGAAATCACCGACGTCATCCACGTCCTGTGCACATTCCTGTGGATAACCAGGGTAACCTTCCGCGCTCAAGGCGCCTGCACCGCGGAACGGAACGTTGTCCACAGTTTGTCTGTGGACAACTGTGGACAACTGCCTTAGGTGGTGGACAGTCCCCCTCCACCCGGTGTGTGTCATGTGAACGCGGAATGACCGTCCCCAGCACCGCGGGAGGTGTCCCCCGTGACGTCGTGCGCTGTCCACCTCGCGACACGCAGAGCGACCTGCGGGAATACGCTTCATCCCCACAATCCACCGAACCGATGATGACGATGAGATCCCTCAACACTCTTTCGCCCCCCGACAACGACCTGGGGACTGTGGTCCCGATCCGCTCGCGCGACCCCCGACTATCGCCGAGTGCCGTGGTGGTCTAATGTCAGTGACCCCGGTCAATGCGGGGCAGTTCGTGACGGGTGTCGTAAAGGCGGTTGGACGTGAAGTTCCGGGTCGAGCGTGATGTCCTGGCCGAGGCGGTGTCGTGGGTGGCTCGGGGGCTGCCGGCGCGACCTCCGGTGCCGGTCCTCGCGGGCATTCTCATCGAGGCAGATCCTCAGGGCACCGTGACGCTCTCGGCGTTCGACTACGAGGTCTCCGCCAAGATCACCGTCGCCGCCGACGTCGCCGAGGGCGGCACCGTGCTGGTCCTCGGCCGCCTCCTCGCCGACATCTCGCGCAACCTGCCAGCCAAACCCGTCGACGTCGCCATCGACGGCTCCAAGGTCCAGGTCACCTGCGGGTCCTCGAGATTCGCCCTGCTCCTGATGCCCGCGGATGATTACCCGAGCCTGCCGACGAGCCCGGCGGCGAGCGGCACCATCGACGGGCACGCCTTCACCCAGGCGGTGAGCCAGGTGTCCGTGGCCGCAGACCGCGGCGACACCTTGCCCATCCTCACCGGGGTTCGCGTCGAGATCGACGGCGACCGGATGACCCTGCTCGCCACCGACCGCTACCGGCTGGCCATGCGCGAACTCACCTGGAACCCGGCCGCGACGGACGCCGCGCACGTTCTGCTCATCCCCGCCAAGACGCTCTCCGAAACCGCACGCTCCCTCGGAGCCGCCGGCTCCATCGAACTGGCGCTGGGCTCCGCGGCCGGTGGGGACGGACTGGCCGGGTTCGAGGCCGGCAGCCGGCGCACGACGACCCGGCTGCTTGACGGGGAGTACCCCAAGGTGTCCTCGATCTTCCCCACGTCCGTCGAGACCGAGGCCGTCATCAAGACCACCGACCTCGTCGAGGCAGTCAAGCGGGTGGCGCTCGTCGCCGAACGCAACACCCCCGTGCGGCTGCGGTTCTCCGAGGGCCAGGTTGCCATCGAGGCCGGCGCCGGGGATGACGCCCAGGCCAGTGAGGCCGTCGAGTCCACCGTGACCGGACCGGAGATCGAGATCGCCTTCAACCCGCATTACCTCCTCGACGGCCTGGGGGCGGTCGGCACGGCATACAGCAGGATCAGCTTCACCCAGCCCTCACGACCGGCCGTGCTCTCCGGACAGGACGAAGCCGACGGGGACGCCGACACGAGTTACCGCTACGTGCTCATGCCCGTGCGCTTCGCGAGCTGACGCCCAACGTCACCGCATCCCACCGCACCGCATCTATCCCACCCCTAAGGAGTCGACATGCAGCTGGGTCTCATCGGTCTGGGCAAGATGGGCGGCAACATGCGCGAGCGCCTGCGCCGTGCCGGGCACGAGGTCGTCGGCTATGACATCAATCGTGCGGTGTCTGACGTGCCGACGCTGGCCGCGCTCGTCGAGAGCCTGCCGGCCCCGCGGGTCGTGTGGACCATGGTGGCTGCGGGGGAGATCACCCGGCAGACCGTGGCCAAGCTTGCCGACCTCCTTCAGCCCGGTGACCTTGTCATCGATGGCGGCAACAGCCGGTTCACCGACGACGTCGCCAACGAGAAGCTCCTCAAGGCCAAGGGCATCGGCTACCTCGACTGCGGCGTCTCCGGCGGCATCTGGGGCCTGGAGAACGGGTACGGCCTCATGGTCGGCGGCACCAAGGCCAACGTCCGCCGGGCCATGCCGATCTTCGACGCGCTGCGCCCCGAGGGTCCGCGCGAGGAGGGCTTCGTGCACGCCGGGTCCGTCGGCGCCGGGCACTACACCAAGATGGTCCACAACGGCATCGAGTACGGCCTCATGGCCGCGTATGCCGAGGGCTACGAGCTCCTCCTGCGCAAGGACATCGTCACCGACGTCCCGGGAGCCTTCAAGGCCTGGTCGCGGGGCACCGTGGTGCGGTCCTGGCTGCTCGACCTCATGGTCGATGCCCTGGAGAAGAACGCCACCCTCGAGGGGGTTTCTGACTACACCGTCGACTCCGGCGAGGGCAAGTGGACCGTCGAGGAGGCCATCGCCCTCGACGTGCCGATGCCGGTCATTTCGGCCTCGCTGTTCGCCCGCTTCGCCTCTCGCCAGCTGGTCAGCCCGACCATGCAGGCGGTCGCGGCGCTACGCGGGGAGTTCGGCGGGCACCAGGTCATGACGATCGAGGAGGGCGTGGCCCTCCGGACGGCCAAGGCCGCCTCGGCGGGGAAGGCCGCGGGGCCGGCGCCCGCGAAGAAGGCCGCACCTGCGCGCGCGAAGAAGGCTGCGGCGCCCGCGAAGAAGGCCGCGCCCGCGGCCAAGCGCACCGCGGCCAAGAAGTCCGGCTGACCCAGCCGTCGCTGGTCCTTCGTGCACGTTCGGTTCCTCACCCTCGCCGACTTTCGGAGCTATCCCAGCGCCGAGGTCAGCCTCGAGCCCGGCATCACGACCTTCGTCGGCCGCAACGGCCAAGGCAAAACCAACCTCGTCGAGGCCGTGGGCTACCTCGCGACCCTGTCCTCACACCGGGTAGCCCAGGACGCACCCCTGGTCCGGGCCGGTGCCGAGCGGGCCATCATCCGCGGGGCGGTGGTTCGGGAGGGCCGGGAAACCCAGATCGAGCTGGAGATCACCCCCGGGCGGGCCAACCGCGCCCGGCTCGGCAAGTCCCCGGTGGCCCGGCCGCGGGATGTCCTCGGCACGGTGCGTACCGTGCTCTTCGCCCCCGAGGACCTCGCCCTCATCAAGGGGGACCCCGGTGAGCGTCGCCGGTTCGTCGATGACCTGCTCGTTGCCCGGCAGCCCCGCTGGGCCGGGGTGCGCGCCGACCTCGACAAGATCCTCAAGCAGCGGGCGGCGCTGCTGAAGTCAGCGGCCCCGCAGCTGCGGGCGGCCGGCTCCCGCCGTCGCCCACGACCGATCCCGGGAGTGGACGAGGTCGCGCAGCGGGAGGCGGCGCTGCACACCCTCGAGGTCTGGAACGCGCAACTCGCCATGGTCGGATCCCAGTTGCTCTATGCCCGGCTCCGTCTGCTGCGTGACCTCGGACCCGACCTTGCGACGGCATACGAGCAGGTCAGTGGGGGTGAGGGGCCCGCCCGGCTGAGGTACCGATCAACCCTCACCGGGCCGATCGCCGAGCGCATCGCCGAGGGCGAGGTCCCCACCGTCGAGGAACTCCACGAGGGTCTGCTCACCTCGTTCGCCGAGGTCCGCGACCAGGAGGTGGAGCGGGCGGTGAACCTCGTCGGGCCGCACCGCGACGACCTCGTCCTCACCCTCGGGGACCTTCCGGCCAAGGGGTACGCGAGCCATGGCGAGTCGTGGTCGTTCGCCCTCGGGCTGCGCCTGGCCGCCTACGAACTGCTCCGACGAGACCTCGGCGAGGACCCGGTGCTCATACTCGACGACGTGTTCGCCGAACTCGACGAGGGCCGCCGCGAGCGCCTCGCCGCACTGGTCGGCAACTGCGAGCAGGTCCTCATCACCGCCGCCGTGGCCGACGATGTGCCACTCGCGCTGCGGGGGCGGACGTATGCCGTGGAGCTGGGCGCCGTGCGAGTGCAGTCGTCATGACCGGGCCCAGTCAGCAACAACCGGAGACGCCCGAGCCGGTGACCGGCGAGGTTGAGCGCGACCTCTCCGCGGCCGGCGAGGCGCTCGCGCGGGCGCGGGCTGCCGCGCGGGCCCGCGGTTTGCGGCCGGGGATCCGGGCACGTCGCGACCGGAGGGATGTCCCCGTCGATGCCCGCTCGACCGCCGGTCGGGACCCGCACTTGCTCGGCGAGGAGCTCGAATCCTTTGTCGTGGCCCGGGGGTGGCAGGCCGATATCGCGGTCGGTGCGGTACTCGGCCGCTGGCCGGCCATCGTCGGGGCCGAGATCGCCCGGCACTGTGTCCCGGTGGACTTCACCGAGGGCGTACTCACCCTGCGGGCCGACTCCACGGCCTGGGCCACCCAGTTGCGGATGCTGGCCTCCTCCCTGCTGACCCGGCTCACCGCGGAGGTCGGGGAGGGCACGGTGCGCGAGATCCGCGTGCTCGGCCCGTCGGCTCCGACCTGGGGTCATGGGGCGTGGCGTTCCCCCGACAGCCGGGGCCCGCGAGACACCTACGGGTAGGTTCTGCCCATGGCCATGCCATGCTTCGAGTCCGTGACCGACTACCTTGCCGCACAGAGCGAGGAGGGCCGGGCCGCCATCGCGGTCGTCCGCGACCTCATCCTGGCCCGCGATCCCGAGGCGGAGGAGCGGCTGTCCTACGGCATCCCGACGTTCTTCGTCGGGGGAAAGCGGCTGCTGCATACGGCCGGGTGGGGGGAGCACCTGGCGATCTACCCGATCCCGGCCTCCCCGCCCGGTGACGCGGGGCTGCGGGAGGACCTCACGCCCTACATCAAGGGCAAAGGCACCCTGCATTTCCGGTATGCCGTGCCGTTGCCGAGGGCTCTGCTCGCCCGGATTGTCGACGCGCACCTCGCCCGTCTCCCCGCCCGCCCCAACATCGTGTGACTGTGCTGTCGCCATAGCAGCAGCAGACTCACGATCGTGGAGAAGCAGGGGAGAATGAGGGTTATGAGCGTGAGCGAGCAGCCGACCTTGGTGATCCGGACCGATCAGGACCGCATCGCCGTCATCACCCTGGATTCTCCGGCCAACCGCAATGCCTTATCGGCGGCCCTCGTCTCACAGTTGACCGCACACATCACCCAGGCGGGCCGAGACACGGACCTGCACGGCATACTCCTGCGCTCCTCGGGTCGGGTCTTCTGCGCGGGGGTCGACCTGCGGGAGGCGATGACCGTCGACATGGTCGCGGCCGGCCGGGGCATCGTCGCGCTCCAGCGCAGCATCGCCGCGGCCGAGGTACCGGTCGTGTGCCGTGTCGACGGGCCGGTGCGCGCGGGTGGGCTGGGCATCGTCGCCAGTGCTGACCTCGTTCTTGCCGCGCGCGAGGCGGACTTCGCCCTCACCGAGGTGCGGCTCGGGCTTGCCGCGGCGATCATCTCGGTCCCGGTCCTGGGACGGCTCACGCCCCGGGCCGCGGCGGACTGGTTCCTCACCGGCCGGACGGTTAGCGCGCAGGAGGCGGTCAGGGCCGGACTGGTGACCCGGGTCGAACCCGCCGGCGGGGACCTCGACGCGGCGGTCGATTCCGTCCTCACCGACCTGCGGGCCGGGGAGCGCCAGGGGCTCGTCGAGGCTAAGCGCATGCTGGCCGCCGGTCTCGTCGCCGACCTCGATGCCCGCGGCGACGACCTTGCCGAGTTGTCCGGGCGGCTCTTCCACTCCGAGGTCGCCCAGGGACACTTCGCCCGCTTCCTCGCTCGCTAACGGCCACAGCCCACCGCCGCCGCACTCCGGCGGGACGCTCCGTCCAGACACGCGCCGGAACGGACCCACGCACGCCATCGGGCGAAGCCCGCACGTTCCGGCGTGAGGAACGCGTCTGGTCGGGTGGCCGGACGGCCCGCACTCTCGTGAGTGAACGGCATACGACATGCCGGCTCGCTGCACGCAAGGGAGCGCCAGTGCCGATCGTCACGATCCACCCCACGGGGGAGGTGATCTACCTCGAACCGGATGAGACCGTGCTCAGCGGCCTGTACAAGGCCGGCTATGCCTACACCATCGGCTGCCGTCGGGGTGGTTGTGCGATCTGCAAGGTCGACTGTCACGAGGGCAGCTTCACCTATAACCGCCCCGTCGCCGACTCCGTCATTACGGCGGAGGAGAGCAGCGACGGCACCTGTCTGAGTTGCCGGGCCGTCCCGGACTCCGACATCACGATCGAGTTGCGCGGAGAGAATGTGCGGCTCGTCAACCCCTTCCTCCGGCAGCTCAACGACAAGGCCCGGCAGCGCGCCGAGCAGTATGCCGCGAGCACGGCCGCCGCACAGGGCGTCACCGCTTCCGCGAGGACTTCCCCGACCACATCCCCTTCGTAAGGAGTCATCACATGGCAGTCATGCGCATGGGCTATGTCCACGCTCGGGTCACCGACCTGGCCGAGGCCAAGCACCACTACGCGAACACCCTCGGCCTCTACGAGACCCTCGCCACCGACGGGAAGATCTTCTTCAAGGGCTGGGACGAGTGGGACCACCACTCGGTCGTCCTTGAGGAGGGTGGCGTCGGCGTCGTCAAGTACGGCTTCAAGGTCGAGTACGAATCCGACATCGACCTCATCGAGAAGCGGGCCCGGGAGTTCGGCCTCACCGTCGAGCGGATGAGCGCCGGCGAGAACCCCGAGGTCAGTGACGGCATCCGGTTCACCGCGCCCTCCGAGCACATCTTCGAGGTCTACCACGCTCAGACGGTCATCGGCACCGAGGTCGGCACGCACAACCCGGAGGCCTTCCCACGCCACCTCGTCGGGGTCGGCGTGCCCGCGCTGGACCACTCGCTCATCCTTGCCGAGGACGTGCGCACGATGGAAAACATGTTCAAGCACGTGTTCGACTTCTTCCCCACCGAGCGTGTGCAGACCGACCTTGAGGACGACGACGCGCACTACATCGCGACCTGGATGACGAGCAACAACCAGATCCACCAGATCGCCGTGCTCGAAGGGCCGCAGGGCAAGCTGCACCACTTCGCCTTCAAGCTCCAGGACTGGACCGAGATCGGCCGGGCCGCCGACATCATGACGATGGACGACGTGCCGATCGACATCGGCCCGACCCGCCACGGCATCACCCGCGGTCAGACGATCTACTTCTTCGACCCCTCGGGCAACCGCAACGAGGTCTTCGCGGGTGGCTACCCGGCCTACCGCGACCGGCCGATCAACAAGTGGACCCCCGACCAGATCGCCAAGGGCATCTTCTACCACGCCCGCGAGATCAACGAGCGCTTCACCACCGTCAGCACCTGAGTGACGTCCCGGTCGGTCGACGCGTTCGGCTCGGCCGACCGGGGACATCCTTCCCGCATCGCGCGGCCACCTCGGTGGTCGATCGGTGATCCGTCATGCCCGAAACCGCTGCACTTCAGAGGAGGTGGACGAGCCAGATGTACCTGCGTCCGAGTACCGCCCTGACGTATGCCGGTGCGCGACTCGCCCTTGACGCGGCCCTGGCGCGCGCGTCCGGGCTTGGTGTCACGGTCAATGTCGCGGTCCTCGACCTCACCGGGGTCCCGCTCGCCCTCGCCCGGATGGACGGGGCCTTCACGAACTCGGCGGCCATCGCCGTGGACAAGGCCCGCACGGTCATCGGTTTCGGCGGCGCCCCCACCGACGGCCTCTACCAGGCCATCGAGAGTGAGCCAGCGGTCCGGGACGGCATCGCCGGCCGGTCCGGCGTGGCCGCCTTCGCGGGCGGAGTGGCCATCGTCGTCGACGGAGGGCTCATCGGAGCGGTCGGGGTATCCGGCGGCTCGGCTGCACAGGACAAAGAAGTGGCCCAGGCGGGTGCGGCAGCCCTCACCGCCGCCGCCACGACAACCCGTGAAGGAGAACAGCATCCATGACTCCGTTCATGATCCGTGTGGCCGAGCTCGTCGGCGCCGACGAGGACGAACTCGCGGCCGCCGGCCTCGAGGAACTCGCCCCCATGCCGATGACCCGGATCAGCCAGCGCATCGCGACGAGCACCGGCGCCGACCGACAGGTGGCCATCCGCTCGCTCGCCGAGCAACTCGTCTGTGAAGCCAATGCCGTCCTCGCGCACGGCGACGACCATCTGAGCCTGGTCGATGAGACCCTGCCCAGCGAACTCGCCTTCACCGTGGGGTATCGCGGCCGGGGCGCTCGGGTGTCGACGACGTTCGAGGACGGCACGGCATACGGGCGGCTTGTCGGGGACGGCTTCGACAGCGAGCTCCCCCACGAGCTCGACGGCCCGGACGCGCTGCCGAACCTGCTCATCCGGCTCCTCGTCGAGTCCGGTGTCCCCCACCACCCGGTGCATTCCTGACCACCCACGCCCATCCACACCCGAGGAGATCACGTGCAATTCGAGCTGAGAACCCAGGTCATCGAACCCCAGCGAAAGACCTTCCAGCACCTCATCGATCGCTACGGTGACCGGCCCGCCTCCCGCTACGAGGAGGGCTCCATCGACATCCAGGCCACCGCGAACTACCACTACCGGCCGTTGTGGAACCCGGAGATGGAGATCTACTCCCCCGACTACAGCGACCTCAAACTCGCCGACGCCTACTCCTTCACCGATCCGCGGCAGTTCTATTACGCGCCGTACGTCACCTCGCGCGCGGACATGCACGAGGCGTTCGGCTCGACCCTGGATTACCTCGAGAAGCGCGGCATGTTCGACCGGCTCCCGGCGAGCTGGTCCAGCGTCGTCCAGGACATCGTCCTCCCGCTGCGGCACTATGAAGCCGCCGGGCAGATGATCTTCAGCCATGCCGCCCGGTTCGGCTGGGGCACGACGATCACCCAATGCTGTGCCTATGCCGCCTTCGACCGGATCGGCAACGCCCAGATCCTCTCGCGGGCCGGCATCTCCTTCGGTGGCGGCACGGCCGACTCCCTCGACACCGCGAAGACGACCTGGCTCGAGGACGCCGACTGGCAGGGCCTGCGCAAGCACACCGAGGAACTTCTGGTCACGCGGGACTGGGGTCGTGCGATTGTCGCCCTCGACGTCACCGACCGGCTTCTCTACGGCCTGATGTACACCCACCTCGACGAGGCCGCTCTCCTGGGCGGTGCCGGCTCCTACTCCTTGGTCGCCCAGCACCTCTCGGGGTGGTTCACCGACCAGCGGCGCTGGATGGATGCGCTCTACAAGGCGTGGGGGGCCGACCCGGAGCATGGCACGGCCAACGCGGCGGTCGTCGCCGACGTCGTCGAGAGCACCCTGGCCACCGCGAGTGCGGCGCTGGCCCCGATCGCCGCCAAGCTCGACGCACTCGTGGACTGCGGTGCGGCACAAGCCCTCTCGGACGCGGTCGAGGCGACCCGGGCGGCATACACCACTCTCGGCATGACCAAGGAGGCCTGAGCCAGACATGACCGTTTCCGCTGCCGATCGCCCGGTGGGCGTCGACATCCAGGAGAGCGAGCAGAACCGAGCGGTGATCGAGGCCATCGAGGCCGACAACGCCGACGCGACCGTTCGCCACATGCCCGGGATGATCCGGGTCCAGGCCCCCGGCCGGCTCGTCATCAAGCGCGAGTCCGTCGAGGAGCGCATGGGCCGGGAGTGGGAGACCCACGAGTTCCAGCTCGCGATCATCTCCTACTTCGGCCACATCAAGGAATGGGATGACGACGAGATCGTCATCGCCTGGGACCACTAGGTCACCCCACGACAGGTAAGGATCACACCGACATGACGATTGCACCCAAGGCGCCCCGCAAGCTCTCGATGAAGGCTCGCTACTCGGCGCTCACTCGTGACCTCGACTGGGACCCCAGCTATGTCCCGGCGGAGGAGATGTTTCCGTACACCACGTTCGAGGGGATCACGATCCACGACTGGAGCAAGTGGGAGGACCCCTTCCGGCTCACCGTGGACGCCTATGCCAAGTACCAGGCAGAGAAGGACAAGCGCCTGTATGCCGTCCTCGACGGTTTCGCGCAAAGCCAGGGCCACCTGAGCCTCACCGATGCCTCGTACCTCAACGCGATGAAGCTCTTCCTCCAGGGTGTCTCACCGCTGGAGTACCAGGCGCACCGCAACTTCGCCTACCTCGCCCGGCACCTCAACGGTCCGGGTCCACGGTTCGCCTCGCTCTGCCAGAGCCTGGATGAGATCCGGCACGCGCAGACCGAGATCCACACCCTCTCCAACTACAACAAGTACTACAGCGGCTTCCACAGCTACCTGCACATGCACGACCGGGTCTGGTACCTCTCCGTGCCGAAGTCGTTCTTCGACGACGCCCTCTCCGCCGGACCGTTCGAGTTCCTCATCGCCATCGGGTTCTCCTTCGAGTACCTGCTGACCAACCTGCTCTTCGTGCCGTTCATGTCCGGTGCCTCGTTCAACGGCGACCTGCCGACGATGACCTTCGGCTTCTCGGCGCAGTCCGACGAGTCCCGGCACATGACCCTCGGCCTCGAGGCGATCAAGTTCCTCCTCGAGCAGGACGAGAAGAACGTCCCGCTGGTCCAGCACTGGATCAACAAGTGGTTCTGGCGCGGGTATCGGGTCACCGCCCTGGTCGCCCAGATGCTCGACTACATGCTGCCGCGCAAGGTCATGTCGTGGAAGGAGGCCTTCGAGCTCTACTTCGAGCAGCAGATGATGAACGGCCTCTTCCAGGACCTCGCCTACTACGGCATCACGCCGCCGCTGCATGTCGACAAGGCGATCCAGGAGAAGGAGTACCTCTCCCACCAGGCGTACTGGATCCTCTACCAGTTCAGCCACGCGGCGGCCTTCACGACCTCCATCCCCACCGAGGAGCACATGGACTGGCTCACCGAGCAGTACCCGGACACCTTCCCGGTGTACCGGACCTTGTGGGAGAAAGAGCGCAAGAACCTCGAGAACGGCGGCCGGCACTTCATCCGCGGACTGCCGCAGCTGTGCCAGGTCTGCCAGATCCCGATGGGCTTCACCGAGGCCGACGAACCGTTCGTCCAGTGCCAACGCGAGTCCATCTATGAGGGCGAGCGCTACAACTTCTGCTCCGACGGCTGCAAGTACATCTTCGACCACGAGCCGGTGAAGTTCCGCCAGGCCTGGCTTCCGGTGCACCAGATCTACCAGGGCAACTGTGGGGCGGCCGATCTGCCCGGCGTCCTGCAGTGGTACAAGATGCAGCCCGGTGACGGCGGCGAGTACCTCGGCAACGTGGACAACGAGAACTGGAAGACGTGGCACGACATGGCCGAGACGACGGGAGGTCACTGAGATGACCCTGCAGGACACCATCACCCCGCCCCCGATCCAGTCGATCGGTGAGTACAGCTTCCCGAGCCGCTCGGCTCAGGAGCTCTACGGCGACGACATGCTGCTGCACGTCTGGTGGAAGGGCAACCCGTGGTTCGTCGCCGCGGCGAGCTTCCGGGCGCCGCAGGCGATGCCGTTCGGGGCCTTCTGGGAGGCGCTTTTCGTGCCGTATCACGAGGAGGACCCGGACTTTGATGCCAGCAAGGGCTGGGATCAGTTCGACTGGTTCCTCGTCAACGGCCGCGACTCCACCCCGATCACCCCGTCGGCCGACGCCACCCTGGCCGACCTCGGCGTGAGCCACAAGGGCGTGCTCGGCTTCAGCACCAGGTGAGTCCCGCTGATGGTGGGGTATGTCGTGTGGTCCGCACCCGGCATACCCCACCATCACGGCTTCCCTTCGCTCCCCCCGTCCCCACCGTCCCCCCGCCGCGCCCGCCGCCCTCCCCCCTTCCCCTGACCGTTGACTCAACCTCTGCTGGCAGAGCTTGGCCGCAGAACCTCATGACGCATCCTTCGGTCCTGAACCCAACCTCTGCTAGCGAAGCTTGGATCGGCATGCTCCCCCCGTTCCAGCCCGCACCTCACCGGTGCCCCCCGTCGAATCCCCTTCACGGAGAAGTGAACTCATGTCTGAGTCGTATGTCGTGACCATCGAGCCGATCGGTCGGCAGGTCCTCTGTCGGGACGACCAGTCGATCCTCGACGCGTGCCTGCGCGCCGGGGTATGGCTGCCGCACTCGTGCACCCACGGCACCTGCGCCACCTGCAAGTGCGAGGTCGTCGACGGCGACGTTGACCATGGTGAGGCCAGCTCGTTCGCCCTCATGGACTTCGAGCGTGACGAGGGCAAACTGCTCACCTGCTGCGCGACGCCGCGCTCGGATGTGACCATCGAGGCGGACATCGACGTCGATGAAGACCTCGAGATGTACCCCGTCCAGGACTATGTCGCCACCTTGGTCGAGAAGACCGAGATCGCCCGCGACACCGTGCGGCTCGTCATCGAACTCGACCGCGACATCGCCTTCAACGCCGGCCAGTACCTCACCTTCGAGGTGCCCCCGGCGAGCCAGGCCGACGGGGTCGCGGTGCGCCGGACCTGGTCGATCGCCTCCCCACCGAGCGAGCCACGGCGGCTCGAATTCCACGTGCGGCTCGTACCCGGTGGCCGCGGCACCGCGGGGTGGGTCTTCGGCGGGCTCAGTGTTGGGGAGCAGTTCCCAGTCTCCGGCCCCTATGGCCGGTTCGTGCTGCACACCGGCCAGGACAATCACACGATCATGGTCGCCGGCGGCACCGGCCTCGCCCCGATCAAGGCGATGCTCCGGCACGGCTTGGAGAACGAGGCGTATGGGGGCGAGATGACGCTCTATCAAGGAGGCCGTTCCCGGGATTGGCTCTATGACGTCGACTTCTTCCGTTCTCTCGCAGAGGAGTTCGACCAGTTCACCTACCGGCCGTGCCTGTCCGCAGAGAGCGCGGAGGAGGTCGCGGCCTCGGGCGACGACCCTACGGCATACGGCTATGGGATGGTGACCGACGTCATCGCCAATGATCACGCCTCGCTCTCCGGATGCAAGGGCTATCTCTGCGGGCCGCCGCTCATGGTCGAGGCCGCGCTGAAGACGCTCATGAGCAGGCGGCTCTTTCCGCGGGACATCTACCGCGAGGAGTTCTTCAACGAGGGCGACAAGTCCGGCGGGGTGAACTCGCCGCTCATCAAGCGCTGACCCGGCCGGAGCGCGGGTTAGCTCGAAGCGTCGGAGCGCAGGGCCCGGGAGAGGGTGAACGCGGCGGTCCGTACCGCCGGACCGATGGTCCCAGGGTCGATGGAGCGGGTGATCCCGGTTGCTGAGATTCCGGCGACCAGGCGACGCCCGGCCCCGAAGACGGGGGCGGCGACGCAGAGGACGCCGAGCGTGGACTCCTCGATGTCGAGCGCGAAGCCGTGCGTGCGGATCTTGCGCAGCTCGGCCACGAGCCCGTCGGGCGTCGTGATGGTGCGGGCGGTCAAGGCGGGGAGCCCGGCGGCGATGCGCGCCTCGACTACCTCGGGGCCGGCATACGCGAGCATGACTTTGCCGACGCCGGTGGCGTGCGCCGGCAGCCGGCCCCCGACCCGCGACCCCACCTCGACCGCGCCGGAGCCGAGGATCTCGACATAGACGACATCGACGCCGTCGAGGACCGCAAGATGGATCCGTTGCCGGGTGGCTTCGCGAAGGTCTTCCATGATGGGCAGCGCGAGCTGGGACAGCGAGAAGTGTTGGGGGACACGCTCGCCGAGCTCGAAGAGCCGCAGCCCGAGTTGGTATGCCGTGGCGCCGGTCGCGGGATCGCGCACCTTGACGATGAGCCGCTCCGCGACGAGGTCCGTGAGGAGGCGGTGCACGGTCGACTTCGGCAGGCCGCTGCGGCGAGCGATCTCCGAGACCCCGAGCACCAGCGAACTCGGGTCGAAGGCTTCGAGCACGGCCAGGGTCCGAGGCAGAACGCCCGGCCCCGGCGCTGGAGCCGCCGCTGGAGGCCCGTTCCGCTCAGTGGAACGCATGCCTTGATTGAACCGCATCATGCCCGGCACAGTCACCACATCGAGGATGGGACCACCGAGGGAGCAGGGCATGACGATCGCCACGCACGACATCGCCTGGTGCGCGACGACCCCCAAGCGGGCGCTCGATACCGACCCGCACGGCTCGGCGAGCCTGAAGTCGGTAGGCACGGCCCTGGACGTCATGGAGTGCTTCGCGCTCGACGGCGAACTCGGGGTGTCGGACATCGCCCGCAAACTGGGTGTCGCCAAGTCGACCGCGCACCGACTGCTGCAGACCTTGGTGAGCCGCGGCTTCGTCGAGCAGGACCGGCACACCGGCCTGTACCGGCTCGGCATCCACATCTACGAACTCGGCCAGCTCGCCCTCGAACGCAACGGCCTGCGGCACGCCGCCCTGCCGACGTTGCGCCAGGTCGCGCACGCAACCGGCCTCACGGTGAACTTCGCCGTTCCCGATGGGCCGGACGTCGTCTTCGTCGAGCGGATCGAGAGCCGGGACGGCATACGGTTCCTCGGTCATGTCGGGCGGCGCTTTCCGGCGCACTGCACGAGCAGCGGCAAGGCGATTGCGGCGTTCAACCGCGAGCTCGAGGAGGCCCGGCGGCAGGCGGGGTTCCCGCCGCGGGTGAGCAAGACCGTGCGGACCGCGCGCGACTGGGGCGCAGCGCTCACCCTGGTCCGCCGCGACGGGTATGCCGTCTCGCACAGTGAGTCCTTCGACGGCGCCTCCTCCGTTGCCATGCCGGTGGTGGTCCGTGGCGTTGCGATCGCTTCGGTGTCGGTCTTCGGGCCGAGCGAGATGGTGGCACCGCACGTCGACCGGCTGGTGCCTCTGCTGTTCGCCGCGACCCGCCGGATCGCCAAAACCCAAGCCCCCTGACCTCGACTTTTCCGCCCCGGGCGCAAAAGTGGGGGTTGGGGTCCCGTACACGGGACCCCAACCCCCACCAAGGCGCCCGGGGCGGAAAAGTCGGGACGACGGGGCGGGCCGGTTGTTCCCGGGAGCGGAACGTCAGGGCTCCCGCACCCCACCACCGTCCTACGGTCTAGGACAGGACCATCACGCCCCTTGAAGGGAGCCAACCGACGTGGACCCGCAGTCCCGGCATGAGGCCGTGCAGAGTCTCCTCACGGCATACGAGGACAAGAACCCGATCGCTCCACTCACGGCGACCTACGAGGGGATGACCCTTGAGGACGCCTATGCCATCCAGCTCGCCCAGATCGACGCGTTCCGGGAGCGCGGCCGGACCATCAAAGGCCACAAGGTGGGCCTCACGAGCCACGCCATGCAGCGGCTGCTCGGGGTCAACGAGCCGGACTACGGCCACCTCCTCGACGACTTCTTCTACCTCGAACACATGCCGATCCCCGTCCACCGATTCCTCCAACCACGGATCGAGCCGGAGGTCGCCTTCGTCCTCAAACGCCCCCTGAAAGGCCCGGGGGTCACCGCCCACGAGGCGCTCGCCGCGATCGACTTCGTCCTGCCCGCCCTCGAACTCGTCGACAGCCGGATCAAGGACTGGAAGATCGGCCTCTTCGACACCATCGCCGACAACGCCAGCAGTGGCGCGGTGGTCCTCGGCTCGACCCCCACCAAGGTCAACGACGTGGACCTCCGCCTCGCCGGCGCGACCTTCCACCGCAACGGCCAGGTCGTCGGCACCGGAGCCGGCGGCGCCGTCCTCGGCTCCCCGCTGAACTCGCTGGTCTGGCTCGCCAATACCGTCGGCGCCCGCGGCATCAGCCTGGACGCCGGCCACGTCGTCCTCCCCGGCTCGATCTGCGCCATGGTCGCCGTCGCCCCGGGCGACACCTTCACTGCCACCTTCGCCGGGCTCGGCTCGGTCACCGCCCGCTTCAGCAAGGAGTGATCCGTCGTATGACGTTCGCAGACAAGTCCCCGGGCAGGCTCAAGGGCACGGCGGCGATCGTCGGCCCGGGCAACATCGGGACCGACCTCATGTTCAAGCTCATGCGCCGCAGCGAGCTCATCGAGCCGCGCTACATGATCGGCGTCGACCCCACCTCCGACGGTCTGCGCCGGGCGAAGTCGGTCGGCCTCGAGGCGAGCCACGAGGGTGTGGACTGGCTGCTCGCCCAGGACGAACTCCCCGACATTGTCTTCGAGTGCACCTCCGCCAAGGCGCACGCGGCGAACGCCCCCCGCTACGCCGAGGCCGGCATCCTCGCCGTCGACCTCACCCCGGCCATGGTCGGCCCGCTCATCTGCCCGCCGGTCAACCTCGAGTTCAACCTCGACGCGACCAACGTCAACATGATCACCTGCGGCGGACAAGCAACGGTCCCCATGGTCGCCGCGGTCTCCTCCGTGGTCCCGGTGCCGTATGCCGAGATCGTCGCCTCGGTCTCGAGCAAGTCCGCCGGCCCGGGGACCCGGGCGAACATCGACGAGTTCACCGAGACCACCGCGCTCGCGGTATCCACCATCGGTGGCGCCACGAAGGGCAAGGCGATCATCATCCTCAACCCGGTCGAGCCGCCGCTCATGATGCGCAACACCGTCTTCTGCGCCATCCCGCCGGCGGCCGCGGAGCCCGGTGAGGTGCAGAACCGGATCCTCGAGGCGATCCACGCGATGGTCCGCACCGTGCAGGAGTACGTCCCCGGATACCACCTGCGGGCCGAACCGCAGTTCGACCACGCCCGGGAGGCCTGGGACGGCCAGGGCCGGGTGTTCGTTCCGATCGAGGTCAGGGGCCGCGGCGACTACCTCCCGGACTACGCCGGCAATCTCGACATCATCACCGCGGCGGCCGCCCGGGTCGGCGACATCCTCATCGCGCACCGGCTCGGGGTGGCGACGTCGTGGAAGTCCTCCGCGGACCTCGGCGACACTGCCGACCCCATCGCCCCGACCCTCGAGAAGGCAGGAGTCTGAACGCCATGGGTGACATGACCATCAACCCCGAGGACGCCCCCGTGCTCACCAGGGAGGTGAGTGAGAGCGAGGTCCGCGAACTCACCCCCGGCGCGGCGGCGCCCGACGAGGCCCGTGACCTTCGGATCACCGACTCCACCCTGCGGGACGGCTCGCACGCCATGGCCCACCAGTTCACCGAGGAGCAGGTCCGCGGGGTGGTGCACGCACTCGACAAGGCCGGTGTCCAGGTCATCGAGGTGAGTCACGGTGACGGCCTTGGCGGCTCGAGCTTCAACTACGGCTTCTCCAAGGTGGACGAGTTCCAACTCATCAAGGCGGCCGTCGAGGAGGCCCGCCAGGCCAAGATCGCCATCCTCATGCTCCCGGGCCTCGGCACGGTGCATCACCTGAAGAAGGCCCACGCCATGGGGGCCTCGGTGGCCCGGATCGCGACCCACTGCACCGAGGCCGACGTGTCGATCCAGCACTTCGGGGAGGCGCGTCGCCTCGGCATGGAGACCGTGGGGTTCCTCATGTTGAGCCACAAAGCGTCCCCGGCGAAGCTCGCCGAGCAGGCCCGGATCATGGTCGACGCGGGCTGTCAGTGTGTGTATGTCGTGGACTCCGCGGGCGCCTTGGTCCTCTCCGACGCCCAGGAGCGGATCGCCGCGGTGATCGCCGAGATCGGTCATCAGGCCCAGGTCGGCTTCCACGGCCACCAGAACCTCAGCCTCGGCATCGCGAACTCGGTGCTGGCCTACCAGGCCGGGGCCAAGCAGATCGACGGGGCGCTGTGCGCCCTCGGTGCCGGGGCGGGCAACTCCCCCACCGAGGTCCTCGCCGCGACCTTCGAGCGGATGGGCATCAAGACCGGAGTGGATCTCGGTGAGGTGCTCTCGGCGGCCGAGGACGTGGTCCGCCCGTTCATCCCGCGGCTGCCGTGGATGGACCGGGCCTCGATCACTCAGGGGTATGCCGGGGTGTACTCCTCCTTCCTGCTGCACGCCGAGCGGGCGGCCGATCGTTACGGAGTCCCGGCCCACGCCATCCTCCAGAAGGTCGGCGAGTACGGGTACGTCGGCGGCCAGGAGGACATGATCATCGACATCGCCATCGAACTGCGGGACGCGCAGGAGCGTGCCGATGTTGGCGCCGACGGCGCATCCGGACTGGTGGTGGCGCGGTGAGCGGCAGCACGGCATACGGTCAGGCACCACCGGGCGGCTGGAGCGTGGCGACGGTCGCCGCTGAGCTCCTGCGCTGCGAGGACGAACGGATCGAGCGCCCGCCGTTCACCGACGACTGGCCCGAGCTGGACCTGGCGACCGGCTACGAGATCCAGGACCTCAACCTGCGGGCGCGTCTGGAGCGCGGCGAGCGACTCATCGGCGTCAAGCTCGGGCTGACCAGCCGAGCGAAGCAGCAGCGGATGGGGGTGCACTTCCCGTTCGTCGCGTGGCTCACCGACGCGATGGTCCTGCCCGTCGGGGACCCGGTCCCCCTGGGCCGGCTCATTCACCCGCGGATCGAGCCCGAACTCGTCTTCGTCATGGGCGAACGGCTCGAGGGGCCCGGGGTCACCTGCGCCCAGGCCATGTCCGCGGTCGAATCGGTGTGGGGTGGAGCGGAGGTCATCGACAGCCGCTACCAGGACTTCCGGTTCACCGCGGGCGATGTCGCGGCCGACAACGCCTCCTCGGGGGCCTTCGTCACCGGGCCCAATGGGCTGCCGCCCTCGGCGCTTGACCTGGCCACCGAGGCGGTCCTGGTCGAGGTTGACGGAGTGATCGTCGACTCGGCCACCGGTGCCGCCGTCCAGGGTCACCCCGGCGAGGCGCTCGCCCTCGCCGCGAACGACCTGGCGAGTCGTGGTCACGCCATCGAGGCCGGCTGGATCGTGCTCACCGGCGGCATGACCGATGCCGTGTTCTGCCCGCCCGGGACGTCGGTGGCGATGCATTTCAGCAACCTCGGTTCGGTGTTCCTCAACGGTGGAGAGGGCTGAGTGAGTATGCCGTTCATTGAAGTCACCCTCGTGCAGGGACGCAGCCCAGCCCAACTCCGGGCGCTCATTAGCTCTCTGACGCAGGCAGCCGTGGACGCCGTCGGGGCCCCTCGTGAGTCGGTGCGCGTCGTGCTCCACGAGGTGCCGGCCACCCATTTCGCCGCCGGTGATGTCACCATCGCCGAGCGCACGGAGACAAGCTCATGAGCGAGCAGGAGTTCTTCGGCCACATCATCGACAACGAAGAGGTCGAGTCCCTCTCCGGGGAGCGGTTCGAGGTCTGGAACCCCTGGAAGCGCGAGGTCTGGGCGGAGGCCGCCGAGGGTGCCGCGCAGGACGCCGAACGCGCGGTCTCCAGTGCCCGCAAGGCCTTCGACGAGGGCCCCTGGCCCCGCCTGGGCCGGGTCGAACGGGCGCGCGCGATCCACCGGCTCGCCGACCTCATGGAGGCTCGCACCGACGACCTGGCTCGGATGGATTCGACGAACATGGCGAAACCGTTCGAGCAGGCCACACATGACGTTGCCCGGTCGGTGTGGAACTTCCGGTTCTTCGCCGACCACCAACGCGACCATGTCGGCGAGGTCTACCCGATGGACACGGGCCACCACACCTATAGCGAGTACGGGCCGGCCGGGGTGGTGGCGGCGATCTCGCCGTGGAACTTCCCGCTCATGATGGCGACCTGGAAGATCGCACCGGCCATCGCCTGGGGCAACACGTGCATCATCAAGCCGAGCGAGGACACCCCGGCGTCGGTGACCCTGCTCGGGCGGCTCGCCGTCGAGGCCGGGTTCCCGCCGGGCGTGCTCAACGTGCTCAACGGTCACGGCTTCCCCGCGGGTGCTGCCCTGACCGGCAGCTATGACGTCGACCGGGTCACCTTCACCGGCTCCTCGATCACCGGGCGCACCGTGATGGCCTCTGCGGCAACGCATCTCGCGCCGGTCTCGCTCGAGCTCGGCGGCAAGGGCGCGAACATCGTGTTTGCAGACGCCGATCTGGACAATGCGGTGTACTGGGCGGTGGAGGCGATCTTCCGCAACGCCGGACAGATCTGCCTGGCCGGGTCCCGGCTCTTTGTGCACTCCTCGATCTACGAGGAGTTCCTCCGGCGATTCGTTGCCGCGGCTGAGAAGCTCACCGTCGGTGACCCCTTCGATCCGGCCACCCGGTTCTCCTCGTTGGCGAGCAAGCGGCACTTCGACAAGGTCGTGAGTTACATCGACGCCGCCCGCGAGGCCGGGGGCCGTTTCCTCACCGGCGGGGTCGCCGACGATGGCTCCTGGGTGGTGCGCCCAACGATCGTCGACAACTTGCCGCTGGACTCTGCGCCGTACTGCGAGGAGATCTTCGGGCCGTTCTGTGTGGTGAACTCCTTCGACACCGAGGAGGAGGTCATCCACCTCGCCAACGACACCCGGTACGGGCTCAATGCCATGCTCTTCACCGAGAACCTCTCGCGCGCGCACCGGGTCGCCTCCCAGCTGCGGGCGGGCACGGTCTGGGTGAACTGCTTCTTCATCCGGGATTTGCGCACCCCCTTCGGTGGCGTCGGGGACTCCGGGGTCGGGCGTGAGGGCGGCAACTTCAGCCGGGAGTTCTTCACCGAACCCAAAGCCGTCGTCATGCAGATCGCCCGGTGAGCCGAGCGCGGGTCGCGCCGACCACGGGCGCTGGATGAGCCGAGCGGCCGAGCCGGGCGTGCGGCATACATCTCATCTCGCCGTACGCATCGTGTCCCTGCTCTAGCCTTCCGGCGTGCCTCGTAACCTCTCCGCCCGTCGCCTCGCCCGCACCGCTCGCGCCAGTGGTCCGGGGCGCCTGCGCGCCGTGTTCAGCGGCAGCGGTGGGGAGCTCGACCTCACCAAGCTCGCGATCCCGGCGTTCACGGTGACGATGGCGATCGAGGTGCTCGCCCTGCGGCGCAGGCCCACGGTGGATCCGCGCGCCGACCTCGGCCCGCAGGTGAGCAATGTCGAGCGGCCCACGGGGTACGAACTCAAGGACACCCTGGCAAGCCTGGCCATGGGAAGCGGGATGCTTGCCATCGGCCTTGCCAGCGAACGCTTCCTCGCGCCCCTGCACGCTCGCCTCGGGCACAGCCTGCCCGCGCGTGCGGCCCGGCTGGGCAACCGCCGTGGAGCGGTGATCGGGGCGCTCGTGGCCTGGGATTTCCTGTACTACTGGCAGCACCGCTGGGGGCATGAGGTCCGGTTGCTCTGGGCGAGTCATGTCAACCACCACAGCAGCGAGCGCTACAACCTCTCCACCGCGCTGCGCCAGACGTGGACCGGCGCACTCACCGACTGGGTGCACTGGCCGATGTTCCTCCTCGGCTACACCCCCGGCCAGGTCGCTCGGGCCGGTCAGCTCAATCTGCTCTACCAGTACTGGGTGCACACCGAGATCGTCGACCGGATGCCGAGGTGGTTCGAGCACCTCTTCAACACGCCCTCGCATCACCGGGTGCATCATGGGAGCAACCGCGAGTACCTCGACCGCAACTACGGCGGCATCGTCATCCTCTGGGATCGCCTGTTCGGGACCTTCACCCCCGAAGGGGAGCGGATCCGCTACGGCCTGACCACAAACATCGACTCCTTCAACCCGATGACCATCGCCTTCCACGAATACGCCGCGATCTGGCGGGATGTGCGCAGCGCCGGCTCGGTGCGTCAAGCGCTCGGGTATGTCGTCGGACCGCCCGGCTGGGCGCCCTCGGTCAGCTCTTTCGGCTCTTTGCCGGCCAACCCGCCTCGTGCAGGCGCTTAAGCCCGTCCAGGACGAGGTCGATGGTGAGTTCGAACTCGGCCTGATCGTCGCAGCCTGCCCCGACGATGGCCGCCGGATCGTGCGAGGCGGCCATCGCCACGGTCAGCACGGCGGGATAGGCCGCGGCGAAGCCGATCATCATCTCTTCCCGCTCGGCCGGGTCCTGCGGGGGCGGGCCGGAGGGGAAGACCTCGAGGTGGAACCCCCAGATGAGGCTGCCGAGCATGTGCAGGCCCTGGTGCGTCAGCGCGGGTGAGAGGCCCCCTGCGAGCATGCCGGCGGCGACCGAGTCGAGGTGGGCGAGCACGGCCGGAGTGGGTGCCGGCCGGCCGGCGAAGACCTGCGCGGCCCACGGGTGGCGCAGCATGGTCCGGCGTGCCGAGAGGATACGTTCGCGCAGGTCAGCGGCCCAGTCGCCGGTCTGCGCCGGGGGGTCGAACTCGGCGATGACGGCCTCGACCATGCCGTCGAGGAGTTCCTCCTTGTTGGCGATGTGCTTGTAGAGGGCCATCGCTACGACGCCGAGGTCGCGCGCCAGGTTGCGCATGCTGAGGGTTTCGATGCCCGAGGTGTCGGCCAGTGCGACGGCAGCCGCAAGAACCGTGGCGCGGGTCAACGGCGGACGCTTGCCGGGGAGGGCCGTCGGGGTCATCGGAGCTCCGGAGAGTGGTGTCGTTTGACAGGCGTACACCGTAAACATACACTTGAGGGGACAGGTGTACGCCGTACACTACGGTTCCAAGGAGTTCCATGCCCCCCACCCAACGCACCGCCCGCATCGCCGGCCTGCTCTATCTGCTCACCTTCGTCTCGATCCCTACGCTGTCCCTCTACCGCGGCCTGAAGACCCCTGGATATGCCGTGGGCGCGGGCCCCGCGGACGCCTCCAGCTCGGCGCTGCTCGCTGCCTTCCTCGAGATCGTCGTCGCCCTGGCGTGTATCGGAACGGCCGTGGCGCTCTATCCGCTCGTGCGTCGGCAGAGCACATCGCTGGCGCTGGGTTTCGTGGGCGCCCGCACCCTGGAGGCCGCCATGATCTTCAGCGGGGTTGCGAGCATCCTCACCTTGATCTCGGTGCGGGACCCGGCGGCCAGCGGGGCCACGGCGGCGGCGCTCACAGTCCAGGGCGAGGCGCTCGTCGGGTACTACGGGTTCGCCTTCCTTCTTGGGCAAAGCCTCATGCCGGGCATCAATGCCTTGCTCCTGGGCACACTGCTCTATCGGAGCCGGCTCGTCCCCCGGGTGCTGCCGCTGATCGGGCTGATCGGGGCGCCGATCCACCTCACCGCGGTGCTACTCACCGTCTTCGGCGTCATCACGGCGATCTCGCCGATCACCCTGCTCGCGGCGCTGCCGATCGCCCTGTGGGAGTTCTCCCTCGGGGTGTACCTCCTGACCCGCGGCGTTCGGCAGTCCGCCGGTCTTGAGGGTCAGCCGGCGGCGCCGTAGACCACTCCGCGCGCGGTCTCTCGCCCGGGCGCGGTCGGCGACTTTGCCTGCTGCGCCGGAAGGGACGGGCCCTGGTCCTGGTCGCTCAGCTCGGCTGGCTGCGGGTCAGGCGATGCCCCGGGTTGCGGTGATGACGGCGCCATCGGTGTTCTCCTTCGTCGATCGGCGTCAGATGGTGATGGTCCGCGTGAACGACAACACGTTGCCGTTGACGGTCACGCTCCGCACGATGGTGATGGCCTGGGAATAGCACGTCGAGATGGTCGTGGTGCCCCGAAAAATGGGGATCTGCGAGGTGATCGCGTACGCCGGGTTGCTCCCGGAGGCCGCCACATAGGTCCAGGGGCCGGAGTAGCACGTCCGGTAGGTCGAGGTGCCGGGCACGAGGGTGGGCAGAGACCAGCCCGCTCCGCTGCCCGTCAGCGCGGTCCACGTGATAGCGGGATACCCAGGCGAGTAGCTGAACGACATACACGCGTTGGTCAGGCTCGTGGTCGAGGTCGCGTAGTAAACGTAGAAGCCGTAGATGTCGTTCGGGTAGACCAGGTTATTCGGGCCATTGCCGTCAACGGTGAGCGTCGTCGTCGAAAAACCACATCGACGCTGCCATTGGGTCCACCCCTGCAAGCCTGGGGGAAAGCTCGCCGCAATCGCCGGCGCCGCCGCCGCCACGGAAATGACGGGCGTGGCCCACACCGCGGCCCTGGTCAGCGCGCGGCGACGCACTCGCCCGTCTCCTGGTTCTGGGGACGCCGTCGTACCCATGTCTGGTGCCTCTCTGAACAAACAAACGTTGGGTCGCGTCCCTCGACCGCGCCACACCCTGATGAGCCCATCCTATGGTATATGAACCCGGAATCAGCGCCTCCGGGAGACACCGTCGGTGCAGGGCGGCAGAGTGGGACCTATGTTGTTCTCTGCGCCCATGTGCACGATCATCCCGCCGTACATGTTGCGTGCCCTGGCCAGTTCCGGGGATCCGCACCTGGAAGGCCACGCCCGCCGCACCCTGGCCCATGACGAGGAGCTGCGCCGGGAGCGGTTCGAGGGGGTGCTGCCGCGGCCGCGCACCCGGGCGCGCCGGGCTCGGGGGGCCGAGGATCAGGCCTTCCGCGAGATCCACGACGCCGAGCACGGCGCCGACCTGCCCGGGCGGCTGGTCCGCGGCGAGGGCGACCCGGCGACCGAGGATGCCTCGGTGACCAGGGCGTATGACGGTCTCGGTGCGACTTGGCAGCTCTGGTTCGAGGCCTTCGAGCGCTCCTCGCTGGACGACAAGGGCCTCGGGCTGGTCGCGACCGTGCACTACCGCAGGGGCTACGACAACGCCTTCTGGAACGGTGAGCAGATGGTCTTCGGGGACGGCGACGGGGAGGTCTTCGCCGACTTCACCAGCAGCCTCGACGTCATCGGTCACGAGCTCGCCCACGGCGTCACCCAGTACACCAGCGGCCTGAACTACCAGGACGAGAGCGGAGCCCTCAACGAGCACGTGTCCGACGTCTTCGGGGTCCTGGTCAAGCAGCACGTGCTCGGCCAGAATGCCGCCGACGCCGACTGGCTCGTCGGGGCCGAGCTGCTGCTGCCCGGGGTCAAGGGGCGCGGCCTGCGCGACATGCTTCACCCCGGCACGGCATACGACGACCCTCGGCTCGGTAAGGACCCGCAGCCGGCGACCTACGCCGACTACATCCAGACCACCGCCGACCACGGCGGGGTGCACCTCAACTCCGGGATCCCCAACCGGGCGTTCGCGACCTATGCGCTGGCGTTGGGTGGCCCGGCCTGGGGTGACGCCGGGCTCGTCTGGCACGACACCATCACCGGCGACATTCGGGCCGATTGTGACTTCGCCACCTTCGCGGCTTTGACCCTGGCGGCCGCAACCGCCCGGTTCGGTCCGGAGTCCGTGCAGGTCCGTGAGCTTGCCGCGGCCTGGGCCCTGGTCGAGGTCGTCCCGGCCGCGCCAGCTCCGCCCAAAGCCCGGAGCCGGCGGCGTTCGACCTCGCCGGCGCCACGGGCCGCAGCCGTCGAGGTCACCCGCAGCGGTGGCTTCGCGGGCCAGGTCCGCACCGCGACCGCGGCACTCGCCGACCTCCCCACGAAGGACCGCGCCCACTGGCGAAGCCTGCTCGCCGATCGCACCCTGGAGGAGCTCGCCGCCCGCGCCCCGGAGCAACCGTGGCCGGATGCGTTCGTGTACGGCGTGCGCTGCGCCGCGCCGAGCATCGATGTCACGATTCCCGAGCCGGGGCTCACGGACGAGGTGCGCAGCCTGTTCGACCGCACGCTCGAGGGCGGCTGACGGCATACGATCCAGGGGTGCACGAGCAGGCGCGCGATCCGCGGACGTTGACCCGCGCGGACTTCCCGTAACTGGCCCGGGTGAGCACCCGCTGGTCGGACAACGACATGTTCGGCCACCTCAACAACGCGGTCTACTACGAGCTCTTCGACAGCGTCCTCAACGCCTGGGTGGTGCGCGAGACCGGCGTCGACGAGGCGCACGCACCGGTCATCGGGGTGGTGGCCGAGAGCAGTTGCCGGTTCTATGCCGAGGTCGCCTACCCCAGCGAGGTCGAGGTGGGCGTGCGGGTGGCTCGGTTGGGCAGTCGCTCCGTGGTCTTCGAGCTCGGTCTGTATGTCGTGGGCTCGCCGCAGATCGCGGCGCACGGCCGCTGGGCGCAGGTCTACATCGACGCCGAGACCCGCGCCAGCGCCCCGATCCCGGCGGTCATGCGGGCCCTCTGCGAGCGCACGCTGGACGCCCAACCCGGCTGAGACGAGTTTGGTGGGCGGGGGTGCGTGCGGGCCGCTAGGGCGCGAGAAACCCCCAGGAGACGTGGTTCCCCCCGTGAGGACGGGAGATCGGGTCGCAAAACGCCCTCCATGGCCCGGCAAATGGCAAGGACGTCCCTCTCAGGCACTAGAATAGAAGGTCAGTACCCCACGCCCAGGGCACGTCGAGTCCCTGGGCGTCCCCTATGGCCCGAGGAGCACTGCGTGACCGACACCCCGGACACCGCCCCCGACCCCGCGGCGGACCCCACGGCGGACCCCACGGCATACGATGCGTCGGCGATCACCGTTCTCGAGGGGTTGGAGGCGGTCCGTAAGCGCCCCGGGATGTACATCGGCAGCACCGGCGAGCGCGGCCTGCACCACCTGGTCTGGGAGATCGTCGACAACGCGGTGGACGAGGCGCTCGCCGGGTATGCCGACTCCATCGACGTCACCCTGCGCGAGGACGGCTCGGTCCGGGTCCGGGACAACGGCCGAGGCATCCCGACCGACATGCACCCGACCGAGGGTGTCAGCGCGGTCGAGCTCGTCCTCACTCAGTTGCACGCGGGCGGCAAGTTCGGTGGCGGCGGCTACAAGGTCTCCGGCGGTCTGCACGGGGTCGGGTCCTCGGTGGTCAACGCGCTCTCCCGGCGCCTGGACGTCTGCGTACGGCAGAAGGGGCACGCCTTCCGGATGTCCTTCGACCACGGGGTCGCGACCTCTGCGCTGACGAAGATGGAGAAGACCGACCGCACCGGCACGACGATCACGTTCTGGGCCAATGATGAGATCTTCGAGACCGTCGACTACGACTGGGAGACCATTCGCTCGCGCTTCCAGCAGTACGCCTTCCTCAACAAGGGCCTCACCCTCAACCTCGTCGACGAGCGGGTGCCCGAGGTCGACGAGCACGATGTCGACCTCGATGCGGTGGACACCGTCGAGCAGATCGTGGACACCGATGAGGACTCCGGTGAGATCAAGGAGGTCACCGCCAAGCGGGCCTCCTACCGGTATGACGACGGCATCGTGGACTACGTCCGGCACCTGGTCACCTCGAAGCGATCCGAGGCGGTCCACCCGGAGATCATCTCCATCGAGGTCGAGGATGCCGAGCGCTCGCTGAGCCTGGAACTCGCGATGCAGTGGACGACGGCATACAGCGAGTCGGTGCACACCTACGCCAACACGATCAACACCCATGAGGGCGGCACCCATGAGGAGGGCTTCCGGGCGGCGCTGACCAAACTGGTCAACGACTTCGCGCGCAAGCAGAACCTGCTCAAGGAGAAGGACGACAACCTCACCGGCGACGACGTCCGCGAGGGCCTCACCGCGGTCATCAGCGTCAAGCTCGGCGAGCCGCAGTTCGAGGGGCAGACCAAGACCAAGCTCGGCAACTCCGAGGTCAAGGGCTTCGTCCAACGGGCCATGACCGACTCCTTCGGGGACTGGCTCGAGCGGCACCCGGCCGAGGGCAAGGAGGTCGTCCGCAAGGCGATTCAGGCGGCGACCGCCCGGCTCGCGGCCCGCAAGGCCCGTGAGGCGACCCGCAAGAAGGTCCTCGAGTCCGGTGGCCTGCCCGGCAAGTTGCGCGACTGCCAGGCCAAGGACCCCGCGGTGTCCGAGGTGTTCATCGTCGAGGGCGACTCCGCCGGTGGTTCGGCCGTGCGTGGGCGTAACCCGCACACCCAGGCGATCCTTCCCATCCGCGGCAAGATCCTCAACGTGGAGCGGGCCCGGCTCGACAAGGCCCTGGCGAACCAGGAGGTCCAGGCGCTCATTTCGGCCTTCGGGACCGGGATCGGCGAGGACTTCGACATCGAGAAGGCCCGCTATCACAAGATCGTCCTGATGGCCGATGCGGACGTCGACGGGATGCACATCCGCACCCTGCTGCTCACCCTGCTCTTCCGGTTCATGAAGCCGCTCATCGAGGCCGGGTACGTCTACCTCGCCCAGCCGCCGCTCTATCGGCTCAAGTGGGCCAACGCCCCGCACGAGTTCTCCTTCACCGACCGGGAGCGGGATGCCATGGTCGCCGACGGCCAGTCCAAGGGCCGCCGGCTGCCCAAGGAGAACGGCATCCAGCGCTACAAGGGTCTGGGTGAGATGGACTACCAGGAGCTCTGGGAGACCACGATGGACCCCGCCGAGCGGACCCTGCTTCAGGTGACGTTGGACGACGCCGCGGCCGCGGACGAGATCTTCTCGATCCTCATGGGCGAGGACGTCGAGTCCCGGCGCTCCTTCATCCAGCGCAACGCCCGCGACGTCCGCTTCCTCGACATCTGATGCGTATGCCGTCTGCCGTGCCCCCCCTGCACGCCTCGACTTTCTCTCCCCATGCCACAAACCCTCACTTGGGGTGCCGTAGAGGCGACCCTAACCCTCACTTTTCCGCCCGGGGCGGGAAAGTCGTGAAGGAAGAGACCGATGACTGAGCAGCCCCCCATCGAAGCGGCCGACCGGATCGAGCCGATCGACCTCAACACCGAGATGCAGCAGTCGTACATCGAGTACGCCATGTCGGTCATCGTCAGCCGGGCCTTGCCGGATGTGCGTGATGGCCTCAAGCCGGTCCACCGGCGGGTGCTCTACGCGATGTTCGACGGCGGCTACCGCCCGGACCGTGGGTTCAACAAGTGCAGCCGCGTCGTCGGTGACGTCATGGGGCAGTACCACCCGCACGGTGACCAGGCGATTTATGACGCCCTGGTCCGGCTCGTGCAGGACTGGTCGATGCGCTACCCGCTCATCCAGGGGCAGGGCAACTTCGGCTCCCCGGGTGATGACCCGGCCGCGGCCCCGCGGTACACCGAGTGCCGGATGGCGCCGCTGTCCATGGAGATGGTCCGCGACATCGACGAGGAGACCGTCGACTTCAAGCCGAACTATGACGGCAAGACCCAGGAGCCGACGGTTCTGCCGAGCCGGTTCCCGAACCTGCTCGTCAACGGCTCCTCCGGGATCGCGGTGGGTATGGCGACCCAGATCCCGCCGCACAACCTTCGCGAGGTGTCGGAGGCCGCGCAGTGGGTGCTCGCGCACCCCGAGGCCACGCGCGAGGAGACGCTCGTCGCGGTGATGGCCGCGATCAAGGGCCCGGACTTCCCGACCGGGGCACTCATCATGGGCTCGCGCGGCATCGAGGACGCCTACCGCACGGGCCGCGGCTCGATCATCATGCGGGCGGTGGTCGAGGTCGAGGAGATTCAGGGCCGCCAGTGCCTCGTCGTCACCGAGCTGCCGTATCAGGTCAACCCGGACAGCCTGGCCCAGAAGATCGCCGAGCACGTCAAGGACGGCCGGCTCGCCGGGATCGCCGACATCCGCGATGAGACCTCGGGGCGGACCGGCCAGCGGCTCGTCATCGTGCTCAAGAAGGACGCGGTCGCCAAGGTCGTCCTCAACAACCTCTACAAGCACACCCAGCTGCAGAGCAACTTCGGCGCCAACATGCTCGCCCTCGTCGACGGGGTGCCGCGCACGCTGCCGATCGATGCCTTCATCCGGCACTGGGTGGATCACCAGATCGACGTCATCCAGCGGCGCACCTCCTACCGGCTCCGCGAGGCCGAGAAGCGCATCCACATCCTGCGTGGTCTGCTCAAGGCCCTCGACCAGCTCGATGCGGTCATCGCCCTGATCCGCCGTTCGCCGACGGTCGATGAGGCCCGCGAGGGGCTTATGGCGCTGCTCGAGATCGACGAGGTCCAGGCCTCGGCGATCCTCGACATGCAGCTGCGTCGGCTCGCGGCCCTGGAGCGGCAGCGGATCATCGACCAGCACAACGAGCTCGAGTCGCTTATCACCGACTACACGGACATCCTGGCCACCCCGTCCCGGCAGCGCTCGATCATCGCCGACGAGCTCGCCGAGATCACCAAGCGGTTCGGCGACGAGCGGCGCACCCAGATCATGCCGTTCGACGGGGATATGGCGATGGAGGACCTCATCCCCGAGGAGGACGTCGTCGTGACGATCACCGCGGGCGGGTACGCCAAGCGGACCCGGGTCGACGCCTACCGTTCGCAGCGGCGCGGCGGCAAGGGCGTCAAGGGTGCGGCGCTGCGCGGCGAGGACATGGTCGAGCACTTCTTCACGACGACCTCGCACCACTGGCTGCTCTTCTTCACCAACCTGGGGCGGGTCTATCGGGCCAAGGCCTATGACCTGCCCGACGCCGGGCGAGACGCCAAGGGGCAGCACGTGGCGAACATCCTGGCCTTCCAGCCCGAAGAGCACATTGCCCAGGTGCTCGCGGTGCGTGACTACGGCAGCGCAGCATACCTCGTCCTGGCCACCCGCGCGGGTCTGGTCAAGAAGACCCGTCTCGGCGAGTACGACTCGCCGCGCTCGGGTGGTCTCATCGCGGTCAACCTGCGGGATGGGGACGAGCTCGTCGGGGTCGGGCTGGCGCAGGCCACCGATGACCTGCTGCTGGTCTCCCGCCGCGGCCAGTCGGTGCGTTTCCACGCCGATGACGCGACGCTGCGGCCGATGGGCCGGGCGACCTCGGGCGTCACCGGGATGAAGTTCCGCTCCGGGGACTCGCTGCTCGCGATGTCGGTCATTGCGGAGGGGACCGACCCGGACGTCTTCGTCGTCTTCGAGTCCGGGCTGGCCAAGCGCTCCAAGGCCAGCGAATGGAATGTCAAGGGCCGGGCCATCTTTGGCGTCGCGGTCGCCAAGCAGTCGGACAAGGGCGGCGACCTCGTCGGTGCGCTCACCGTCGACGAGGAGGACGAGGTGCTCGTCATCTTCGAGCGCGGCAACATCGTCCGTTCCCGGGTCGACGAGGTCCGGCTCACCGGCCGCAACACCATGGGCGTGCAGTTCGCCAAGCCGGGACGGGACGACGCGATCGTCGCCGTGGCCCGCAACGTCGAGCGCGAGGAGGAGGTCGAGGCCGACTCCGCTGAGGGAGCCGCTGAGGGAGCCGCTGAGGGAGCCGCTGAGGACTCCGCCGCGGGTGATGCGGGTGATACCGCTGATGCCAGCGAGGCCGCCGATGCCGTACCTTTGGCTGAGGGCGCTTCGGTCGACGACGCGGCCGAGGACGACGGGACGACCCCAGGAGGCCAGGAGTGAGCACGGCTGAGCAGGCAGCGGTGGCGCGCACCGCCGACCCCGCCGTCACCCGAGCCATGCCCACGGATGGCGGCGCGGCGGTTGCCGTCCCGGCCCCCGAGGCGGTCCAGGACTCGGCCCAAAATCCCGCCGAGGTCCCCGCCGCCAAGGGCGCCGTGGGCAGCCGGATCGTCGGTAACCCCCGGCGTATCCGGCTCACCGTCTCGCGGATCGACCCGTGGTCGACGACAAAGATCGCCTTCCTGCTCTCGGTGGCCATCGGGATCGCCATGGTCGTCGCGACCGCGGTGCTCTGGACGATCCTCTCCGGCATGGGCGTCTTCACGAAGGTCAACTCGATGATCGGTGAGGTCATCCAGGAGGGTGGCCGGCCGTTCGACATCATGGACTTCGTCGGGTTCGGGCGGATCATCTCGCTCGCGATCGTGTTCGCGGTCTTCGACGTCATCCTCATGACGGCGCTCGCGACGCTCGCCGCGTTCCTCTACAACGTCTCCAGCTCGCTCGTCGGCGGCGTTCAGGTCACCCTCACCGACGACTGACCTCGCCTGGCCGGGTACTCCGGTGGGTGGGCAGCACGGCATACGGTCGCCGTTTTGTGGGGCGCCGCCGTGGTGGGGTAATCTCAACCCTCGTGCCACCGCCCGCGGTGGCACATGGCCGGATCGGCGACGGGCCTATAGCTCAGACGGTTAGAGCGCTTCCCTGATAAGGAAGAGGCCACAGGTTCAAGTCCTGTTAGGCCCACCACCCGGTCCCCACTGAGATCACGTGAGGTGATGACATGCGCAAGCTGCTCCTCGTCGTTGCGGCCGCCGTGGGCGCCGTGCTCGTCAACAAGCGGATCAAGGACAGCGAGGCCGAGACCCGCCTGTGGGCCGAGGCCACCGACAAGCCCGCGAACTGAATCACTCCCGTATGCCGTGCGTGGCGTGCCGGGTATTCTCGTGAAGTCCCAACGGGAGTTCTGGGTTTGACCGACGCATCGCTCGGTTGGCGGAGTCTCTCATCAGGGGAAGTGGCGCAATTGGTAGCGCACCGCTTTTGCAAGGCGGGGGTTGCGGGTTCGAGTCCCGTCTTCTCCACCCAGTTCTCGTCTCTGTGAGGCGGGTCGTGCCGGTGGTCGCGGAGTCCTGCGGATATAGGATTTGCCGGGTAAGAGATATAGGATTCACGGGTTGCCCATGATCGGATTTACCGAGGAGTCGCCGTGGTCACGTATCGGCCCCGCATCGCCGATGGCGAACTGGCCGAACGCATGGAGGCCGCGGGTGCCGTCCTCATCGAGGGTCCGAAGGCGTGCGGCAAGACAGCCACCGCGACGCGTCGTGCCACGACCGTGTTCCGCCTGGACACCGACGACAGCGTCCATGATCTGGTGGACACCGCCCCCGAACTGCTCCTTGATGCGCCTCCGCCGGTGTTGTTTGACGAGTGGCAGGCAGCGCCGAAGCTCTGGAACCTCGTGCGTCGACAGGTCGACGACCTCGGCGGCGAAGCAGGCAGATTTCTCCTGACCGGGTCCGCCACCCCCCGAGATGACGTCACCCGGCACAGCGGCGCGGGACGCTACTCGATCCTCCGGATGCGACCGATGAGCCTGTTCGAGACTGGCGTCTCGACCGGCGCCGTCTCGCTGGCAGATCTCTTCGACGGGGACTTCACGGCGTCAATGGCCCCGGACGTCACCGTCCCACAGCTAGTGGATTGCATCGTCACGGGCGGATGGCCGGCACTGTTGGACGTGCCGGTGAGGGTGGCGCAGCGGTGGGTCGTGGACTACCTGAGTTCACTGGTCGAGGTGGACATGCCCCAGATGGGCGTCCGACGGGACCCAGCCACGCTCCGGCGCTTCCTCGCGTCCCTGGCCCGTGGCACCGGCACCGAGCTCAGCACCCAGGCCATCGCGACCGACGTGGCCGGACCCGACCGGACGCTGGATCGGGACACCGCGGCCGGCTACCTGGACATCCTGAACCGGCTGATGGTGACCGAGGACCTCCCCGCCTGGGCCCCTCATATGCGCTCGGCGACCCCGTTGCGCAAGTCAGCGGCGCGCTTCATGGTCGACCCATCACTGGCCGTCGCCGCGCTCGGTGTCAGCCCGGAGCAGTTGCTCCGTGACCTGAACGCCACCGGATTCCTCTTCGAGTCCTTGGTGTTGCGCGACCTGCGCGTCTACTCGCAACCGCTCCGCGGCCGCTTGGCCCGCTGGCGAGACAACAACAACCACGAGGTCGACATCATCATCACCCTCGACGACGGACGTTGGGGCGCACTTGAGGTGAAGATGAACCCCGCAGCCGTCGACGGTGCCGCCGCCTCCCTGCTGAGGTTCAAGGACAAGGTCGACCTCGACAAGGTCGGCGAACCAGCATTCCTCGGTGTCGTCACCACCCGGACGGCAGCGATGCGTCGCCAGGACGGCGTCCACGTCCTCCCCATCGCCGCGCTCGGCCCCTGACGGTTCAGCACGTCACCGCTTGGCGGTTGAGGGCGCTCGGCACTCATACCGGTCGCGGCAGTGAGGCAAGCTTTTCGAGACCCTGATCGACAACCTCTTGGACATGTCCCGACTCCAGGTCGGCGCCCTGGTGGCCCATCCGCGCACGATCGATCTCGGTGAGGTGGTGCCGACGGCCATCCGGGGTCGGGCAACCCCGAACTGGTGACCTGGAGCCTGGGTGAGGGGGCACGGTATGCCGAAGCAGACGCCGGCCTGCTCGATCGGGTACTGGGCAACCTTGTCGAGAACGCGATCCGTCACCAACATTCCGCCGAGCAGGTTCGGGTCATGACGAGTCGGATCCGCGACGAGGTGCAACTGCGCGTCATCGACGCCGGGCCCGGCATACCACCGGCGGCTCGGGAGCACGCCTTCCAACCGTTCCAGCGGCAGACCGATTCGGGGGGTGATGGTGTCGGTCTTGGCCTGGCGGTTGCGCGGGGCCTGACCGAGGCCATGGGCGGGACGTTGACCGCCGAGGACACCCCCGGCGGCGGCCTCACCATGGTCGTGGCCCTGCCGGCAGGGGCGGCGTCGTGAGCGGCAGCGTGCTGGTCGTCGACGACGATCCGACGATCCTTCGCACGCTGCGGATCAACCTGCGGGCGCGCAACTACGACGTCGAGGCGGTGACCAACGCGACCGATTCGCTCAGCGCGTTCGAGGATGCTCCACCGGATGTGGTCGTCCTCGATCTCGGACTGCCGGATCTCGATGGCCTGGAGGTCTTGCGACGCATCCGGCGCACGAGCCGGATCCCGGTCATCGTGCTCTCCGCTCGCCAGCAGAGCGACGACAAGGTCGAGGCCCTGGACGAGGGAGCGGACGACTACGTCACTAAGCCCTTCGGCATGGACGAACTCATGGCCCGCATCCGCGCCGCCATTCGGCGCGGGGGTGAGCCGTTGCCCGCGACGCCCCCTTTCACGTGAGCTCACTTCAGCCTGGACTTCGAGGCGCTGCAGTGTGAGGCGAACGGGTCGGCGGTCCACCTGACGCCGACGGAGTGGCGGCTGCTCGCCGAGCTCGCCCGACACGAGGGCCGCGTCGTCCCGCACCAGAACCTGCTCCGGGCCGCGTGGGGCCCGTCCTATGGGCGCGAATCCAACTACCTTCGGGTCTACTCCAGTCAGCTCCGCCGCAAACTCGAACCGGACCCGTCGAGACCGAAGTACCTCATCACCGAACCCGGCATCGGGTACCGGCTTGTTCCGTGATCTGTCGGCTCGGGTTCTCGGCCCGCGGGGTATCCGGATGTCTACCCTGGACCGGCGGTGCCGAGAGTCTCGCCAAGCCGCTGGAGCTCGGCCGCAGTAAGGAACCGATATTGGTAAAGGCCGATCTCCTCGATCCCCGACTCCGTGAGGTCCTCCAGTCGCCGAGCCCAGCCCTCGGGTGAGGTCACGTCGGGCGCCCCCGGCCGGATGATGACCGGACCGTCGACTCCGTGACGACGGTACGCCGACAGCTCCCTTCGGAATCTGGCGGAGCTCGACGCATACACGGCCGGCGCGACCCTCGTGCGACGGGAGAGCTTGGCGATGTCGATGCCAAGGTCACGAGCCCGGCGCACTCCCAGGGGCCCCGTCGAACGCCCGTCGACCCAACCGGACATGCCCGCCGCAAGGTCGACGAAGACGAGTTCGACCCCATGCGTGAGAGCGCGTTGCGTGCACTGGGTCGCCAGGAGTTCGACGACTTCGCTGCGCCGTGACAGGTAGGGGCCGAGCAACTCGACGAGCCGGGGAGGCTGACGGTCGCCACATCCCCCAAGTTCGGCGTCGACCGCGTCCCGGACCTGCTGGCGCAGCGTGTCGACATCCACCCCGGCGGCCTCCGCGGGAAGGCGACAGCCGTCGCAGAAGCAGAGTGCCAGGAGGTCAGCGGCACGTGGCGGGATCCACTCGAGACGCTCGTGATGGTGCCCGTGGGCGAGCGGGTACCAGTGCAGCCCTTCGGCGAAGATGCGTCCGGGACGGTACCGACAGAGGTCCTCGACGAGCCCGACGACATACGCCAGAGTGCCCGTCCCGGCCGGGCAGCGCAGATCGGGGTAGGCCTCGCCGAAGGCGTTGACGACCGCGCCCGCGCGCTGCCCTCCGCGGTCGTCGTGAAGGAAGACAGCCCAGACATCGAGGCTCAGCCCCGCTTCGCCCGCCGCGGTCCCGGCCTCGCTGAGGAGGTCTCTGGAACCCAGTCCCGGGAGGCGCGAAGGGCTCTCACCCCGCGGATAGAGATGCGGGTCGGGCACGTGCGCCGCCCCTCCGGGGCTCTGCTCGATCCGGATCCGCCCCGGGTGCCGCAGCACGTCGCGATATGCATGGTATGGCGTGGCCAGCGCGACAGCGGCCGCGCCGACCGTCCGTGCGGCAGCCATCACGGACATCGCCCCTTCGGCGAGAAGATCCCCAGGCTGAATGAAGAGTGTGGCTCTCAGCCGTTTCATATCGTCGCCGTGAGCCCACCGTCGACGATCCACGCGGCGCCGGTGACGAACGACGCGTCCGGTCCGACGAGGAACGACACCACTCCGGCGATCTCACGTGGTTCGGCGAATCGTCTCAACGGGTTCTTCCCGGCGAAGATTCTTTTGGTCTCCTCGTCCCAGCCACCGTCGTCCCAGCCCTCTGTCCAGACCGACCCGGGGCAGATCGCGTTGATCCGTAGGCCCCGTCGAGCCCACTCGACGGCAAGGGTCTTGGTGAGCGAGACCAGGGCAGCCTTGGAGGCGTTGTAGTGCGCCATATCGGGCTGTCCGCGAAAGGCGTTCACCGAGGCGACGTTCACGACAGCCAGGCTTGGTTCGTCCTCGGCGCCCTTCTGCACAGTGCCCTCAGAACTCGTCGGCTCCGGACCGATGAGTGCCCTGATCAGCTCGAAGCCACTGACGAGATTGACATCGAGCACGTCGGCGAAGCGCACGCGGGTGAGTTCGGTCGTGCCAATCCGAGCGTTCATGGCGGCGTTGTTCACCAGGACGTTCGGCCGCTCGCCCAGCGCGTCGAGGCCGTCGAGCACCTCGGCCGTGTGACGCACGTCCGCAACGAGGGTCTGAAGGGGCCGACCGTGGTTGCTGACCGCGAGGTCTGCGAGGAAGTCGGGGCGGAGGTCGATCGCGACGACCTCGGCGCCCTCGTCGAGGAGCCGCTCCACGATGGCCCGACCGATTCCACGGCCGCCACCCGTGACCAGAGCGCGACGTCTGCAGAAGTACTCCCTCTGGTCCATCAGAGACTCCGTCCGTTCCTCGTCCGACCCGACGGCGCCGGAGACGGCGCCTCACGCCGGGCGAACTCGGCTAGCCAGGTCGCGGTTGCTTCGATGATCGTCGTGAACAGTCGTTCGCCGATATCGGCCGATGCTCGCCGGACGCCTGGACTGTACCCGTGAAGGGACTCAACCCAGCCATGGGTCTCCACCCACGGCAACGACGCGGGGTGGTCGGGTCCGGTGGCCTCTGGTGGGGTGTCCTGGGCTCGCTCGAGGCGTACGACCTCGGGCTCCAGGTGCAACAGGAGGGATGTTTCGAAGGCTCCAGCGTGCCCCGGCATCCCGCCGAGACCCTCCTCCAGAGCGATCCGGCTCAGAGCACGCCAGCCGAGAGTCCAGTACCCCGCTGCGCCGACGACGACGGGTCTTTCGACGGTCACTTCACGGGTCGCCTGCCGGGCCAAGTCCTCGTTGCCCCCATGCCCGTTGAGGAGGACGATCCGCTGGAATCCGCCGACAACGGCCGACTCGACCAGGTCGGTGAGCACCGCGAGGTAGGTCCGGCCCCGCAGCGACAGCGTCCCCGGCCGAGGAAGGTGATGGTCCGATGCACCATAGGCGAGCGTTGGGGCCACCCATACCGGCCGCTGCTCCGTGGTGGCCCGGGCCGCGGCCGAGTGCGCGACGCGCTCGGCGATGAGGGCGTCCACGCGTAGCGGCAGATGCGGACCGTGCTGCTCCGTGGCGCCGATGGGGATGACGAGCGTAGCGCGCTCGACGGATGATCCGACGACGTCGGAGGATTGGCTCGCGAGGACGATGCTCATGCGTCCAACCCGAGGAGGGTCTCGGCGTTGCGGTAGGCAATCATGTCCAGTTCCTCCGGTGTGAGCTGGGCGTAGAGGAGCGTCCCGAGCTGAAGGGCACCGCTCATGAACGGCAGGTCGGACCCGAAGAGGATCCGGTCGAGTGGGGCTTCGGCGACGAGGGCCTCGATGGCTCCCTCGGTGGAGAGCAGGCCGCTCAGGTCGAGCCACACGTTGGTGTGCGATCGGACGAGTTCGACGACGCGGGCGGCCGGGAAGTCCTGCCCAGCATGGCCGAGGAGGATCTGCGCGCGCGGGTACGCGTCGGCGAGGCGGGCGAAGACCTCCAGACCGTCACCGCCAAAGAAGGTGTGCGCCAGGACCGGGAGGGACCTCTCCTGTGCAAGCTCCCACATGGGGCGATACTCCGCGGCGTCGAGGGCGTGATCGCCGTGCAGCTCGGGGTGGACCTTCACCCCGACGAAGCCCGTCAGGGCGAGGCACCGGGTGAGTTCGGCCTCCATCTCACGGGCATAGTTCGGGTTGGCCACGCAGTAGCCGAGGATCCGGCCGGGGTTTCGCCGGACGGCGTCGGCCACGAGGTTGTTGCCGTAGCGGAGGTCGGCGGAGATCGCCGCATGCGCCGAGGTGACGATGACGTCGATGCCCAGGGCGTCCATCGCCGCAACGACTCCCGACTCGTCGTTGCGCGGGATATGGAAGTTGCGGAAGGGTCCGAGGTGGGTGTGGATGTCTACGATCCGCGCGGGATGATGGGGAAGGTTCACGGCAGGGCGGATCATCCGGCCTCCGATCGGGCCACGGATCTCTCAGTGAGGCGCAGCATCCGGCTCATGTTCCCGGAGGCGATGAGTGCTCGGTCGGCATCGGAGATGTTCGCCGTGGCCAGGTGGAACGCCGCCGCTCCCATGCTCCGCCGCGGGTAGCCCGAGCCGAAGACGAGGCGTTCGGCGCCGAATCGTTGAACAACGTCCTCAATGCCGAGGTGGACGTTGAGCCCTGCTGTCTGGACCCGCAGCCGAGGGTGAGCGTCCAGGAGAGGGTAGAGAGTCCGGTTGTTCCGGCCCTGGATTTCGATGAGGATCACGTCGAGATCCGGATGCCTGAGGAGAGTCCGGTGGAGAGACTCCCACGGCGGGTCCGCCCGCCGGAAAAGGCTGAAGTCCACCGCTACCGGGATCCTCTCGACCGTCATCGCATCGAGGAGGTCTCCAATCACCCAGTCCGCCAATGAGAAGCGATGAGCACTGGCGTCGGCCGACGGATGGAGTCGTGCCATGACCACGGACTGCGCCCGCATCCGCTCGATCAGGACCTCGGGCGCAGGGAACTCCCCGGTGTGGTGTGGCAGAACGAGCCAACAGGGCAGCAGGCGGGGTTCGTTGGTCACTTCCTCGACGACCCGAGCATTGCCAATGGCCGGTGCATACTCCTGAGCCAGCAGATGGTGGACGACGGCCAAACGGGACCCGACTCGGTCCAGCTGCCCGACGACATCCGCGGCCGTGATGTCCTTGTTCGACCGCCACTGACCGCCCGCGGAGCATCCGAGTGCGACAGCACAGTCGATCGTGTCGATGTCAGATTCCACGGTCATCCTTGCGTCCGATAGCGATCGAGGGCCGTCTCGTCCACGTGCACACCGAGGCCAGGTGTTGTGGGCGGGAGCAGGTGACCACCCGAGATCGTGAGTTCGTGATGGACGACGTCAGCGTCGTGGTAGCGGAATCCCGCGACATCGCTCGGGTGTTCGAGTCCGAGCACGGCGAACGCGAGATGCGCGGCGGCTGCGGTCCCGACGCCGGTCTCGGGCATGCTGCCGATGGCAACCTCCACTCCGAAGAGCGCAGCGAGGTTAGCGATCCGCCGCGCCTCTCGGATCCCTCCGCTCTCCGCGATGTAGACGTTGATGAGGTCGGCTGCTCCGGCGCGCAGCACGGCGAGGGCATCCTCGGCGTGCCACACGCCCTCGTCGACCATGACCGGGACGGATGTGCGCTCACGGACGAAGGCTGAACCGGCGAGATCGCTTGGCGGGAGCGGCTGTTCGACAGAGAGCACATCGTAGGGTTCGAGAGACGCGCAGACCCTCAGCGCTTCCTTCGCGGTCCGGCAGGACATGTTGAGGTCGACGCGGATCCCGAGGTCGGGGCCATGCTCGGCTCGAAGCCCGGCGACGACCGGTACGAGGTGTCGTCGATCTCGCCCAGACTTCACCTTCACGGCCGTGAACCCCTCCTCCACGTAGGCCCGGGCCTCGGCGAGCATCCGATCGGGCGCAGCGATCGACAGCGACATACTCAGCCGGATACTCGAGGCGCAACTGCCGCCGAGGAGGTCGACGACGGGACGGCCGAGCACCTTGCCCTGGGCGTCGAGGAGCGCCATCTCGACCGCGGCTACCGCGGCAAGGGAGTGTCTTCCGAAGCGCAGCGCCGACCGGACGTCGGCGAGGATCGCCTCATACGCGAAAAGGGGCCTGCCCACGATCTGCGGTGCGAGGAGGTCGTCGACCTCGGCGCAGAGACGAGCCCCATCGCCGTGCCAGATCATCGAGATCTCCCCGAGACCCTCGACGCCGTCGTCGACGCCGAGCCGAACGAGGCCGTAGTTCGAATGCGATTGTGCCCCGAGCGCGCTCGTGAGGGTCGCCCGAAGTGGCACCCGGTAGGGGACCGCTGTGACACTGCGGATGAGAACGTCGGTCGTCATCCCTTGGTCGCTCCCGTCAGGTGGCCGCTGAAGAAGTAGCGCTGCAGCAGAAGGAAGACCGTGATGGTCGGGGCCGAGGCAAGGATGGCCACGGCGGCGATGTTGTGCCAGTTTCCGGTGAGGGCCGACATGAAGTACTGCAGACCGATCGTGATCGTGAAGTCCTCCGGCAGCCGGAGGACCAGGAGCGGCCAGAGGAACTCGCTCCAGGTGAGAGTGAAGACGAGGATGGCGGAGGTCGCCATCGGGGCCTTGACGAGCGGGAGCATGACGTGCAGGAACGTTGTCAGTGGGGAGCAACCGTCGAGGTGGGCGGCCTCTTCCAGCTCGACCGGGAGCGCGGCGAAGGCCTCCTTCATGATGTAGACCGTGAGCCAGGCATATGCCGCGGCTAGCGGGGCCACGACTCCCACAAGGCTGCCGTAGAGACCGAGGTTCTTCGCCACGACGAAGAGGGAGAGCATGATCGAGGGGAAAGGGACGAGCATCGTCGCCAGGACCGTGCCGAATGCCGCCTGCCGACCCCTGAAAGGCAGCCTGGCCAAGGCGAACCCCGCGAGCGTGGCGCAGCCGACGTTGCCCACGACCGTGCCGACGGCAACGATCACGCTGTTGAGGAAGAAGCCCTGGACTCCGCCGGCGCTCCAGACATAGGCGTAGTGGTCGAAGGTCGGGTCGCTCGGAAGGATCGGCGGCGGCACAGCGAAGACGTCACCGCTGCGCTGGATGCTCACCGAAAGGAGCCAGAACAGCGGGAGGAGCATGAGAGCGCTGAGCAGCGCCATCGTGATGACGACGCAGACCCGACCAGGGAGGGTGAACTGATTCCTCACGTCGTCCTCCTGGCGATCATGCCCAGACCGCCAACGAGAACCGCGACGATGACGAAGAAGGCGACGGCCATGGCGCTCGCCAGACCGAATTCGAGGTTCTTGAACGCGCTCTCCCAGATGAGGTATCCGACGTTCTTCGTGGAGTTCAGTGGTCCACCGCCGGTCAGGACGTAGATCTCGTCGAAGGCCTTCATCGAGCTCGCGAAGGACACGACGAGGCTGAGCATGATCGCGGGTCGCATGAGCGGCACGACCACGGAGGCGAAGGTACGCACGGAGCCCGCGCCGTCGACTCTGGCTGCCTCGAAGAGCTCGTCGGGCACGGTGAGCAGGCTCGAGAGGTAAATGAGCAAGTAGATCCCCAGGGAGCGCCAAACGATGACAAAGCAGACGGTCCAGATGGCGATCGCGGGGTCGGACAGCCAGCCCACGGGCTCGGTGATGAGGCCGAGAGCCTGCAAGACGTAGTTGGCGAGCCCGCGTTCGTCGAGGACGAACTTCCATGCCACCGACGAAACGATGATGGGGACCACGACCGGCAGGTAGAGCGCCGCGCGGAAGAACCGACGAAAGGGGATCCGCTGGTGTATCACGTACGCCAAGGGCAAGGGGGCTGCGGCGAGGACCAGCGTCACGACCGCGGAGATCCAGATCGAGTTGACGAGGGCACCTCGGAAGGAGGGGCTGCTGACGAGTTCGCTGTAGTTCGACATGCCCACGGCGTCGCCCCGAGAGAAGCCGCTGGAGTCGGTGAGGCTGATCTGAAAGGTATCGACGAGCGGATAGAGGACAAAGCCCCCGACGAGGATGGCGATCGGCGCCAGGAACGCTGTCGCCCAGGGTCCCCCGTTCCGCCGACGCCGCGTGGCCGCGGCGTCGGCGGAACGAGTAGTGCCGGGCGACTCATTCGGCAAGGATGGCGTCCCATTCCTTGGCCGCGTCATCGAGCGCCTGGGTCGAGGACTTCTTGCCGAGGAGCGCGGCCTGCATCTGCAGCCGAAGCGACTCGAGCAGCTTTGCCTCAGTGGGGACCTTGGGCCAGAAGAACTCGATCGGTTGCGAGGTGAGCACGTCGGCCCCGAAGAGAGAGAGGTACTCGGGGTTTGCCACGTCCTGCTTCTTCGTCGGCAGGACCGCCGCGCTCTTGGCCAACTCGATGACGGTTCCGCTCACGTACCGTGCGAAGTCGAGGGCTTGCTCGGGGTTCTTGGAGCCGGCGGGGATGGCCAACTGCTGGAGGAAGGCGTTGACCTTGCCGGTCGGGCTCTTGGGATGTGAGGCCAGGCCGATCTGCTTGAACACCTCGGGCGAGGAGTTGGTCTCGAGCCAACGCAGCAGCCACGGCCCGTTGAACATCATGGCGACTTCACCTTGGGCGAACTCCTTGCCACCATCGAGCGTGACGCCGTTAATGCTCGTCTTGCTGATCCAGCCGTCCTTGACCCCGGTCACGTAGTTGTCGAAGTAGGCAGCCGCTTGCGGGGTGTTGAAGGTGGCCTTCTTGTTGTCGCCCGCGAGCAGAGGGACCCCGGCCTGGCTTGCCAGGATGTCCGCGGTGTTGCCGGCGTCGTTGAAGTCGTCAAGCGTCTGCACGAAGCCCGCCTTGCCCGTCTTGGCATGGATGGTTTTGGCCGCCGCGAAGACCTCGTCCCACGTCGTCGGTGGCTTGGCCGGGTCCAGGCCGGCCTTCTCGAAGAGGCTCTTGTTGTAGAGGAGCGCGCTGCTGCTGCCGTAGTACGGCACGGCGTACGCCTCGCCGTCGAGAACTCCAGCGTTCCAGAAGCCCTCGGTGTAGTCGGCGGCGATGGAGTCGGTAGGTCCGATCTTCGAGAGCGGCAGTACCGTCTTCTTGTCGGCGAGGAGAGGCAGAATGAACGGGGTCACGTTGACGACGTCCGGCGACTCCCCGCTCGTGAGGGCCGCGAGCAGGCGCGACTGGGTCTGCTGGTAGTCGCTGATGTCAACCCAGGTGACTTTCACCTTGGGGTTCTTCGCCTCGTAGGCCTTGATCAGCCCGTCAATGTAGGGCGTGTAGCCCTCCTTGAGGTTGATCGTCCAGAACTCGAGTTTGATCTCGCCGCTCGAACTGGACGGTGTCCCGCTCGATTCCGGGGTTCCCGTGGACGAGCACGCCGCGAGCGTGGCCGCGAGCCCGGCGGCGACCATCGTCACCGCTACTCTCTTACCGATTCTCATGCTGTTCTCCGATCATCCGTTCGGTCGAAAGCGGATGCTCCGACCACCGGCCTCAGCGCGATGCCGGCCGGACACTCCTGGCTTTGATCCTTCTCAGAACACCGCGCCGGCGAGGCGGCGGGCAACGTCGAGCCGATACAGCCGCTTGGGTCGACCTCGTGCGGACGGCTGGGAAGACCCGGTGACCACGACGAGTTCGTGCTCGCGCAGGCTCCGGATGATGCGTCGGCCGCTCGTGGCGGCGAGATCTAGGTGTGCTCCCAACTGGTCGGCGGTCACGCTCATGCCAGCCAGTCGGGACTCAAGGGCGGCGACCTGGGTGAGCGTCGAGACGCCGAGCCCCGTGGTCCGACTCAAGTCCTCGACGAGGCCTTCCTCGGCGCGGAACCGGAATCGCAGAGGGGTGCCTGGCGAGTCCGGACCCATCGGACCCACGACCATCCCGGCGCTGCTCATCATGAAGGCGCACGACGGTCCGGCCAAGGCGGCTCGGTCTGCAGCCTGCACGGCGCACTGGAGGCACTCCTGAGCGGTCTGTCCGAGGCCGAATCCGGCAATGACCGGATGACCGCAGGCTGCGCTCATGTCAGCAAGGACCTCCAGGGAGTGCCACTGCGAGGTGAGGTCCTCCATCAACCCCTTGTTCCCCAGGACCAGCACCTGACCTGCGGTCTTGGCTTCGATCCACGCCTTCTGCCATCCCGCGGAGCGGTTGAGTACCTCGGCGGCCTTTGCGGTGGCCGTGAGGTCGGCCGGCTCTCCTGAGGTTGATCGAAGCTCGAAGACGGCCGCACAGAGGTGCTGGTCCTCCTTGCGTACGGATACTGCGCGCAGCGCCAGTTCCTTGGCGACCGATGCGATGGCCGAAGCACTGGGGACCAGTCGGATCACCGGAACGTCGGTCGCGCCGTCGAGCAAGCGGAAGACCGTGTTCCTCGCCGTGACGGCATACCGAGCGCCGATGGCGGCCCCCCGCTCCCGGTGAAACGCGGCGATGTCCTCGGGAGGGGTCAAGGGATCGAAGGGCAGCACCTCGATGGCGTCTGCGCCCAGACCCAGCTCCCCGATGACATCCTCGACGAGGTCGACGCTGGCGGTGTCGACGGTGAGGGGAGCAAGTTCCAGCCCGAGCGTTCGGGCCTTGAGCAGGCACATCGTGAGGTCGAGCGCGGCCGGACGGATCGCGGCATACGGCATACCCACCGGGATGAGAGCGCGCGCTGACTCGAGGGGGAGAGGCCCCGCGAAGCACAGTGCGTCACACCCTCCGAGCACTCCCTGCAGGGCCGTGCTGATCGTCGACTCGTCGGAGTAGACCGCCCACGCGGGCTCCACGCCCTCGACACGGGACATCGCTCGCCGGAACAAGCCGGCTGTCTGGGCTGGGATGACCAGCCCGAGTCGAACTCGCACGTAGACCTCGCTCCCTGTGATGATCGTAACTAGACCACATATGGGATCGCGAGCACATCCTGTGCGTCGTATCGCAACTATTCTGTGATAGAGTCACGACTACGGCGAAATCTGGGGATGAGCGTAAGTCGCGCGTAAGTGCTGCTAGGCATTCGGCGCGGCTATCCCTTCCGCAACCGTTGTTCCCGTCGCCCACTCGGTCGCCGCGAGCCGCAGGCCGATGTCGCGAGCGGCGGAACGCAGCTCAGGCACCCGTGCGGACAGTGCGTCCGGCCCAAGCCGAAGGACCGGTGCGGCCATGCTCAGTGCGAGGGGCAGACGGTCGTGCGGGACTCGCACGGCGATGCACCCGACTCCGAGCGTCGACTCCTGGCTGTCCGCGGCAAACCCGTGTGCGCGGGCCGCGGACAACTCGGTGGCCAGGCGCCGACGGGAGGTGATCGTATGGCGGGTCACCTTGGGTAGTGGGGAGGGCAACCGGGCGTCGAGCTCCGCGCTTCCCAACTCGGCAAGGAGGATCTTGCCCAAGGCAGTGGAGTGGGCGGGGAGGCGTCGACCGACGGGGGGAGCGTAGGCCATGGGCTGGCCGGTCACCCGGCGATCGAGATAGAGAATGTCAGCACCCTGCAGCAGGCCGAGGTTGCACGTCTCGTCGAAGCGGGCCACGAGGTCGTCGAGCACCGCCCCGACAACCCGCCGCGTGCTCATGAGGCCAGCAAAGGCGGCGCCTACCTCGAAGCAGGCGGGACCCACCTCAAACCTCCCGCTCGCGTCGTCCCGGGTCACCCATTGACCGCCGAGCAGGGAGCCGAGGAGCTCGTGCAGAGTTGCCTTCGGCAGTCCGGTCCGCGCCTCGAGATCGGCGAACCTCGTGACCCCCGACTCGGCGACGAGCCGCAGGAGGTGCAAGGTCCGGTCCGCGGTCTTGTTGGTCCGTTCGCTGGGCGCTGGCATGCGATCCTCCCGGATCCTTGGTGGCGGGGAACGCCTGCGTGAACTAAGTTCAGGAGCATGTCTACTCCCGAATCCAGTATGGACGACGCCATCTTTCGACTGTGGCTCGGGGGACGTGCCCGACTCGCCGTGGGGCCAGCGAACCGTCGGGCGGACTGGCGCCTCCTCGCCCCCGAGGCCGACTTCACCCAAGCTCTCGTCAAGGGCGACCTCACGGGGCTCTTCGACTTCCGCACAGATGAGGCCGTGCCCCGCGACTGCCGCGTGCTTGCACCGATCGAAGAGCAGGACGTGTGGGCCGCTGGCGTGACCTATCGCTCCTCGCGTATGGCCCGCGTGGATGAGTCGTCGGCGCCTGATGTGTACACGCGGCTGTGGGATGCACAGCGGCCGGAGCTCTTCTTCAAGGCGGCAGGGGGCCGGGTGGTCGGCCCCGAGGACGCCATCGGCGTCCGCCATGACTCGAGCTGGAACGTCCCCGAGCCCGAGCTCACCCTGGTCCTTTCCCCCGCCGGTCGACTCGTCGGGTTGACGATCGGCAACGACGTCTCCTCGCGGGCCATCGAGGGCGAGAATCCGCTCTACCTCCCGCAGGCGAAGATCTACGATCGGTCCTGCGCCCTGGGCCCCGGAGTCGTCCCGGTGGACGGCGAGGTCGGCGCATACGCCATTCGGCTCGACATCGAGCGCAATGGGGACGCCATCGTCTCGATGGAGACCTCGACCGCCGAAATGGTCCGCACCTTCGACGAACTCGCCGGTTACGCCTTTTCCGCGCTCTCGCACCCGGCCGGTCTCTTCCTCATGACGGGAACGTGCCTTGTGCCACCGCCAGAACACACCCTGCGCCCGGGAGACGTCGTCCGTATCACCGTGCCCGGTGTGGGGGAGCTGCGCAACCCGGTCGTAGAGGTCTGAGCGAATCCCCGGGTTCCTTGGGTCGCCCGAGCCGCTCCAGGACGAACTCACCGGCGGTCCGCACTCCGCAGTCCGGGCACTCCAGGTCCGGGTCAACCCTGCTCCAGGGCGTCCCGGCGGGCAGGCCTTCCCGCGGGTCGCCCTGCGCGACGTCATACCGGTAGCCGCACCCGGGGCAGCGCGCGGCGACCACCGGTGCGCCTACCCCAGCCGACGCCGCCGACGCCGATACCTCAACCGCCGAGCCCGGCCCACCTGGCTCAACTGGCCCGACCGACGTGCCCGTCACCGCCATCCGGGCACGAGCCCGGGGATGCAGGTTCACCCGGCTCAGGTCCCCGCCGGCATGCGCGAGCACCCGGCGGTCCATCACCCGCCGCCACACAGGGGGCAGGAGCGCGAGCAGGATCATCCCGGCATACCCGGTCGGCAGGGCCGGGGACTCCTCGTAGTGCCGCAGCACCTGGTAACGCCGGACCGGGTGGGCGTGGTGGTCGCTGTGCCGCTGCAGGTGATAGAGCAGCAGGTTGGTCACGAGGTTGTTGGAGTTCCAACTGTGCCGGGGGTCGACCCGCTCATAGACGAGCCGGTCGCCGCGACGGATCTGCTGGCGCAGCATCCCGTAGTGCTCGAGGTAGTTGACCACCTCCAGCAGCAGGATCCCGACAACCGCCTGCAGCAGCAGCGCCGGGACGATCCGCCAGCCGAGCCAGAGCAGCAGCCCGGCCCACAGGACCACGGTCATGAGCCAGGCGTTGAGGTTGTCGTTGCTCAGCCGCCACGGGTGCTGGCCACTGCGGGCCAGGCGGCGTTTCTCCAACCGCCACGCGCTGCGCGCCGAGCCCAGCACCGTGCGCCACCAGAACTCGTAGAGGTGTTCGCCGAACCGCGCGGAGGCGGGGTCCTCGGCGGTGGCCACCCGGACGTGGTGACCCCGGTTGTGTTCGATGAAGAAGTGCCCGTATGCCGTCTGCGCGAGCGCGATCTTGGCCAGCCAGCGTTCGTGTTCCGGGCGTTTGTGACCGAGCTCGTGGGCGGTGTTGATGCCGATCCCACCAACCAGGCCGATGGTGATGCTGAGCCCGATCGTGCCCAGAGGGCCGAGGTCCTTGGTCGCGATGACCCACATTCCGGCGAGGAAGCCGGCGTACTGCAGCGGGATGTAGGCGTAGGTCACCCACCGGTAGTAACGGTCGTTCTCCAAGGCCTCGATGACCTCGTCGGGCGGGTTCGAGGGGTCCAGCCCCATCACGAGATCGAGGAGCGGGACGATGCCGAAGACAAAGATCGGCCCCGCCCAGAGCCAGAGCCCCTTCCCGGTGAGAGACCAGCCGAGGAGGGCAATCCCGGTCAGGCTCGGAGCGACCAGGCCGATGAGCCAGAGGTAGCGCTTGCGGTCGGTCCACCGGGCCACCGATGCGGGATGGACGGTGCCGGCGGGCGGCAGCTCCGTGGTCATGGGGTTTCCTTCCGGACAGATGAGCGACAATTGTCCGTTGCACGGACAATCGTCGCTCAAGTGTCCGTCATGGTCAATGCTCGTAGAGTGCGGGTGTGAGCACAGTGAGTTGGCGCGCCGAGACCCGCGGGGTGGTCCGCTCCCGCATCCTCTCGGCCGCGGTGGACGAGCTCGTCGCCCACGGCTGGGCCGGTCTGACCGTCGCCTCGGTCGCGGAGGCGGCGGGGGTGCGTCGGCAGGCGGTCTACGAGACCGTCGGGACCAAGCTCGACCTCGGTCGCGCCGTCGTGTCCCGAGAGGCAGGTGGGTACCTCGACGAGGTGCAACGCCGTATCCGCGCCGGCTCCCACCCCGTCGAGTCGCTCATGGGTGCCGTGGAGTACGCGCTGACCGAGGGTGGACGCAACCGCGTCCTACGGGTCGTTCTCGGGCTCGATGGCCGTCCGCCGGAGCCGGAGCTTCTGGCGATGGTGACCGCCGACCGGCAGCCGATCCTGGTGCCCGCTCTCTCGCTCGTCCGCGACGCGTTCGCGGCGACCTACCCGGCGGTGGACCCTGGGCGCGCCCGCGTGGCCTGCGATGCCACGGTCCGCCTCACCCTCAGCCACCTGTTCCAGCCGCTGAAGTCGCGTGCAGAGGCGGTTGCGGACATTCACGCCGTGGTCGCGGCGCTGCTCGGCGACCAGAGACCCTGACCGAAAGGGGCATCGTGCTCGCGATCCTCGTCGTCCTCCTCGTCCTCACCTACGCCGTCCTTTCTGGCCGCTGGGTGGGGCACGAACCCGGCTGGTACGACACCCTCCCCCGTCCGGCCTGGCAACCACCGCCGTGGGTCTTCGGGATCGCCTGGCCGTTGAACTTCGTCGCCCTGGCCGTCGCCGGGTCCGCGGTCGTGGCGAATGCGCCGAGGGCTGCGGCGTGGGGCTTCCTCGCCGTGCTCGCGGCCTCCATCGCGCTCGCCCTGGGCTGGGCGTACGCCTTCTATGTCCCGCACCGCCTCGGCGTGGCCGCCATACTCCTCGCGGGCGCCTGCGCGCTCACCTGGGTGCTCGTCGCTCTTGCCTTCGGTCAGATCACCTGGGCGGGTTGGCTGCTCATCCCGTATGCCGTGTGGCTCACCGTGGCGACGAGCCTGGCCGTTGGGTACTGGGCCTTGGTCCGGCGTCCCCGAACCTGATCGGCTACCTAAGCGGGTCGTGGCCACGCCGCGCCATACGCTGCTCGCATGCCGGTGCACACGCTCGCGGAAGCCACCCAGCTCGAGCGCGCGATCCGCCGCTTCGGCAGCAGCCGCGCGGGCTCGTGGATCTTCTCCCGGACCCTGCACCACCTGGACCGGCTCTCGACCCGGCTCGCGCCGAACCGACCGGTCGTCACCGAGGTCCTCGCCGGCCTGCCCGTCGGCATGCTCACCACAACCGGTGCGAAGTCCGGGAAGCCGCGAACTGTCCCGCTCGTGGTCATCCCGATCGAGCGGGGCTGGGGAGTCATCGCCTCGAGCTTCGGCAATGAGCGGAACCCCGGGTGGTACTGGAACCTTCGGGCGCACCCGCGCGCCACCCTCGACGTGCACGGCACCACCCACGCGGTCCTCGCCGAACTCGTCAGCGGGGCCGAGCGGGACCGGATCCACGCCCAGGCGATGGCCTTCTATCGGGGCTACGCGATCTATGCGACCCGGGCGCGGCACCGCGAGATCCCGATCTTCGCGCTGCTGCCCGAAGCACCCCCTTGTGCGGTGTAAACGCTTCCGCTACGCTCTGGGCAACCGTTTACGCAGTGTCGCTGGGCGGAGACCCCGGATTCAGCGGCTGCCAAAGCACTCGGAGACCAAACCGTATGTCGACCAGCGTCCAGCCCACCCACCTCGCCGGAACCGCAGCCACACGAACCCTTCGCGCCCTCCTCATCGGCCTGCTCACTCTGGGCCTCTCCTGCCTCGCCCCGGCGAGCGCCCAGGCCGCCACCGCGACCAACAACCCCAACTTCACCGCGAACGTCATGGCTCCCCTCTGGGTGAGCGGCGCCGACATGCCCGCCTTCGAGGCGCAGATCAAGACCGCCAAGGAGTATGGCGTCGATGCCGTCAGCGTCGACATCTGGTGGGGCAAGGTCGAGACCTCCGACCAGGTCTTCGACTGGTCCTACTACGACACCCTCTTCGCCAAGATCAAGGCCCAGGGCCTCAAGGTCGTCCCGATCCTCTCCTTCCACACCTGTGGCGGCAACGTCGGTGACGAGTGCAACTTCCCCATCCCCGGCTGGCTCTGGGGCAAGTACACCGGGGCCACCCTGAACGGGGTCACCCTCGACGGCAACGGCCTGAAGTACAAGAGCGAGCAGGGCAACTTCTCCTCCGAGACCATCCAGGCGTGGGCCGACCCGCTCGTCGTCGGTGAGTACTCCGCCTTCGCCACCGCCTTCAAGAGCAAGTACGGCACGGCATACGCCAACGACTTCCAGGAGATCAACGTCTCCCTCGGCCCGGCCGGTGAGCTGCGCTTCCCGAGCTACAACAGCCACGACACCGGCGCCGGCTACCCCAGCCGTGGCGCGCTGCAGGCCTACAGCCCGCTCGCCGTCGCGGACTTCCGCACCTCGATCATGGCCAAGTACGGCACCCTCGCCGCGGTGAACACCGCCTGGGGCTCGAGCCTGACGAGCACCACCCAGATCAACCCGCCCTCGGACGCGGGCTACTTCTTCAGCTCCGGGGACTACAAGAACATCCGCTACGGCAAGGACTTCATCGACTGGTACAACCAGAGCCTGATCACCCACGGCAAGAGCGTCCTCAACGCCGTCTCGAGTGCACTTGGCACCTCCTTCCCCGGCACCCCGCTCGGCTACAAGGTCCCCGGAGTGCACTGGGCGATGACCAACCCGGCCTATCCGCGGGCCGCCGAGGTGGCCGCCGGCCTGGTCCAGACCAGTGTCGACATGAACGCCGACGCCACCGGCCACGGCTACGCCAAGATCGTCGAGCTCGCCCAGCAGATCACCACCACCCGTCCGGTGATCCTGCACTTCACCTGCCTGGAGATGGCGAACACCGATGTGGCGCCCCACTATTCCCGGGCGCAGGACCTCGTCTTTTGGGTCGCGAACTACGCCGGCAGCAAGGGCGTGCCGATCAAGGGGGAGAACGCCCTCTCCGGTGGTGTGTCGAGCAGCGCCGGCTGGGACCAGATCGTCAATGCCTTCGACTGGGCGCCCTACACCGGACTGACCGTCCTGCGGGTCGCCAACGTCTCCTCCGGGCTGGGCATGAGCCGGTACGCCTCGTTCATCGCCCGCTACCGCCAGCAGGTGACCGTGCACTACGCCGAGCCGGCCTCCGCAAGTTCCTACTCACTGCACCCGTGGAACGGGCTGACCGGTGACCGGGCGATGACCTACGAGGGGTACATCGGCGGACGCCACTGGTGGAAGGTCACGATCACCGGGACGCCGACCTTCAACTTCTGCTTCGTGAGCGGCGGCGGCACCTGGGATGGCGCGAACCGCTGGTACTCGGCGAACTCCACGCACATCTACGTGCTGCCGGGGTCGACCAACGTGGCGATCACCCGCCCGTAACCAAAGACTCCGTGCCCGGCGCGCGTCCCCCGAGACCGCGCCGGGCACCGGAATGCTCGGGGGGCGTCACCCCGAGAAGGCGGCCAACCGTCGAACCGTCCAATTACCCCACGGTGATGTTGTGTAATTCGGCTCGGCTGCGCTAGCATCACCGCACGAGGGGAGTACTTCCCAGACCCGTACCGGTCAGTCCGAGCGTCCCATGACGCTCTCGGGACGGGGTCGCCCGCAGATATGAGCAGGCGGCGAAGGAGACCTCAGCGACACCCCACGTCCTGAGGATGACAGGCCCAACGCCATACTCTCTGCGCCCCTGGAAACGATCGGCACCCCGGCCCTGTGGGCCGGCACGATCGGCGCAATCATCGCCCTGCTCGTGCTCGACTTCCTGGTCACCCGCAAACCGCACGAGGTCTCCCTCAGGGAGGCCCTGTCGTGGTCGGCGTTCTACATCGCCATCCCGGTCGCCTTCGGCGTCTGGGTGTGGCAGGCCCACGGGAGCACGACGGGAGTCGAGTACTACACGGGGTACCTCGTGGAGAAGTCCCTCTCCGTGGACAATCTCTTCATCTTCCTGCTGCTCCTCACCGCGTTCGCCGTACCCCGGGAACTCCAGCAGCGGGTGCTCCTCATCGGGGTCGCCGGGGCGCTCATCCTGCGCGGCATCTTCATCGCTCTGGGTGCCCAGCTCATCGCGAGCTTCTCCTGGGCGTTCCTGCTCTTCGGCGCGATCCTGCTCGTCACCGCGGTCAAGGTGATCCGCGACGCCCTCGCCCACCGCGACCACACCGTGGACGTCGCCAACCTCCGCTCGGTGGCCTTCCTGCGGCGGTTCTGGCCGGTCGTCGACGACTATCACGGCACCCGCATGACCGTGCTCGACAAGGGTCGCCGCGCCCTCACCCCCATGGCCCTGGTGATCGCGGCCATCCTCGTCACCGACATCGTCTTCGCCATCGACTCCGTCCCCGCGGTCTACGGCATCACCGAAGACCCCTACCTCGTCTTCGCGACCAATGCCTTCGCGCTCCTCGGCCTGCGTGCCCTCTACTTCGTCATCGAAGGGGCCCTCGCGGCGCTGGTCTACCTCGGCCACGGGCTGGGCGTCATCCTCGCCTTCATCGGGGTCAAGCTCGTGCTCCACTGGGCCCACGGTGTCTGGCCGCAGGTGCCGGAGATCCCGACGCTGGCCTCCCTCGGCGTCATCGTCGCCGTCCTCGCCGTCACCGTCATCGCGAGCCTGCGAGCCTCGCGTCGAGAAGCCCGTATGCCGTCGAGTCCCGCGAACGCGGATCACTCCGAGGTGGGCTGAACCGGCGAAACGGTGCCAGGATAGGGCCAGACCTACTGGGCCGCGCACACGGCATACGAGAGGACGACCGATGTTCAGTAAGCACCGCAAGGACACCCTCCCCGACGCGGCGAGCCCCATCGTCGAGAGCGCCGCCGCGGCTGTCGACTCGGCGACCACGAAGGCCGCGAACGTGCAGGCCAAGGCGTCCGACCTCAAGCAGTCCCTCATTCCGCACCTGGTCAAGGCGGTGTCGGCGATCGTCACGGCCAGCGCCGCGGCTCGGGCCAAGGCCAAGCACGCAGCGGACGCCTCGGTCACCGCCGCGCAGACCGCTGCCGAGCGGGCTCCGGAGGCCCTTGCGGTCATGAAGGGTGAGGCCACCGCCAAGCCCACGGTCCGCAAGCGCGGAATGGGGCGGTGGCTCCTGATCCTCGGGGCGGCGGCCGCGGGTGCGGCGGCGTACGCGTACAAGAAGTCGGCCGCCAAGCCCGACCCGTGGGCGACGGCCAGCTCGACGCCGACCGCGACTCCCGTGCGCGATGCCGTCGCGTCGGTCACGGAGAGCGCATCGGATGCTGCCGAGGCGGCCGCGGACAAAATCGAGGAGATCAAGGACACGGTCGCGGACGTCGCTGACGAGGCCGCCGCGACGGCTGAGGCTGCCGGGGAGGGCGTCGAGGAGTCGGTCGAGGAGTCGGTCGAGCAGGCCCAGGACCGTGCCGAGAACGCGGTCGAGGCCAAGGACCGTGCCGAGAACGCGGTCGAGGACGCCAAGGACGCCGCGGACGACGCCAAGGCCTGACCCGGCATACGCCAACCCCCTCCGCCCCCGGAACTAACCTCTGCTAGCAGGGGTTAGTTTCAGGACCGAACGATGCATCATGTGCCTGTGAAGCCAAGGTCCGCTAGCAGAGGTTCGGTGAGCCACAGAGGGGCAACGGGCGCGAGGCGGGGCGGGGCGGGGCGCGGCGCACATGAGAGACTTGCCCGCATGAAGGCAACCCTCCACACCAACCACGGCCCCATCGTCATCGAGCTCTTCCCGGACCACGCCCCGAAGACCGTCAAGAGCTTCGTCGGCCTCGCCAAGGGCGAGCAGGACTACCGCGACGACGCTGGCCGCAGCAACCCCACGCCCTTCTTTGACGGGCTCATCTTCCACCGGATCATCCCCGGCTTCATGATCCAGGGCGGCTGCCCGCTCGGCCGCGGCACCGGTGGCCCGGGCTACGCCTTCGACGACGAGATCCACCCGGACAAGCAGTTCGACCGCCCCTATCTGCTCGCCATGGCCAACGCCGGTAAGCGGATGGGCCGCGGCACCAACGGCAGCCAGTTCTTCGTCACCGTGGCCCCCACGACCTGGCTCAACGGCAAGCACACGATCTTCGGCGAGGTCGCCGACCAGCCGAGCCGCGAGGTCGTCGACGCCATCGCCGGCGTCCGCACCGGATCCATGGACAAGCCGGTCGAGGACGTCGTCATCGAGCGCGTCGAGATCGAGGACTGACCCTTCGCCGATGAGCGAAAGCCCGAGCGGTAGCGAGAACCCGATCGCGGGCGGCAGCGGCGGCGAGCCTGCCGCACCGGCCCCTGCACCGGTCTGCCCTCGCCACCCGAGCGAGATCTCCTACGTCTCCTGCCAGCGGTGTCGCCGACCCGCGTGCCCGGCCTGCCAGCGGCCGGCCGCGGTCGGCATCCACTGTGTCGACTGCGTCCGTGAGGCCGCCGCGACGCAGCGGAAGGCGACGACCGTCTTCGGGGGCACCCCCACCGGCGGTCGCCCACTGGTCTCGATGACTCTCATCGCGGCCTGCATCGCCGTCTATGTGCTCCAGTGGGCCGTCCCCGGGCTCACCTCGCGCCTTGCCTTCGTGCCGGCGCTGGCCTTCGACGAGCCGTGGCGGTTCCTCACCTCGGCGTTTGCGCACAGCACCTCGCTCGTCATGCACATCGCGTTCAACCTGTATGCCGTGTGGGTCCTCGGCGGTTACCTCGAGGACCTGCTCGGCCGGGCCCGGTTCGCGGCGCTCTACCTCGTCAGCGCTCTCGGCGGGTCCGTCGGCTATCTCCTGCTCGCCACACCGATGACCATCGCCGAGGCACAAGCCACCGGCGGCGGGCAGTGGTGGACCGGAGCGGTCGGGGCTTCCGGAGCGGTCTTCGGGCTGTTCGGAGCCCTGCTCGTGCTCCAGCGTCGACTCGGCCGCTCGACCAGCGGGGTCACCATCATCATCCTCGCCAACGCGGTCCTCGGGTTCGTCATCCCGGGTATCGCCTGGCAGGCCCACCTCGGCGGACTGGTCACCGGAGCCGCGATCGGGTGGATCGTCGGCTTCCTCGGCGGCCGCCGCTCGCCTACGGCCCCGGCTGCGGCGGCAGCGTCCTGGGCGGTGCATTGGGCCGGAATCCTCGCCGTGACGGCCGTCCTGGTCGGGCTTGCGCTCGCCCGCTACCTCACGCTCTAGACCCAGCCCTGGCCGAGCTGTAGATCACGCCATACGAGTTATCCACAGGTGTTATCAACACTGGGGATAATCACACGCGTGTAAGTCGAAACCTAAGGCTCAGCGCCAGCGGGTCGTCATGATGAACCCCGCGAGCATGAGCCCGAACCCGATGAACAGGTTCACCACGCCGAGCGCCGGGATGGGGAACTGGTGGATCCCGGAGAGGTAGTACGTCACGACCCAAAGCAGCCCGAGCACCATGAGGCCGACCATGACGGGGGCGAACCACCGCGCGTTGGGGGCGTCGACCTTCTGTGCCGCGCGCGGCGGCGGGGTGTATGCCGGCTTGTCGCGGCCCTTGGACTCGGGCACGAGGTCACTCTCCTGAACGTCGGCGAACTGCGGAAGGCTGCGTCTCGGCGGCCGGCGAAGGGCCGTCGGTGCCGGGGACACGGCGTGTTCGCTTAGCCTAGACGCTATGCCAGGTCAGCATGCGAGCGAGCGGAAGCGACGCTCGCTCTGGCCGTGGCTGGTCCCGCTCGCCGCGCTGCTCGCCGGGGTGCTGTTTTCCTCGAGCATCCGGGCTTCCCAAGGCGCCGATCTCCGCTCGACCGTGACCGGACTGCCCGACCTCATCCGGGAGGGTGCCAACCGCAACCGGACCGTGGCCCAGCAGGTGGACGCGCTCCGCGCGGAAGTCGAGGCGCTCACCCGGGCCGCAGCTCCGGGCAGCGACGCGGTCAAGGAGCTCAAGGCCCGCGGAGATGTCATCGCGCTGGCCGCGGGACGGGTCCCGGTCAAGGGCCCGGCCGTCCGAGTCACTCTGCGTGACTCCACCCTCGACCCCGGCAATCTCCCCCCGGGGCGCAGTCTCGACGACATCATCGTGCACCAGCAGGACGTCCAGGCCGTCGTCAACGCCTTGTGGCTCGGCGGGGCTGAGGCCATGCTCCTGCAGGACCAGCGGGTCATCTCCACGAGCGCGGTCCGCTGCGTCGGCAACACCCTCATCCTGCAGGGCAGGGTGTACTCCCCGCCCTACGTCATCACCGCGATCGGCGACCAGGATGCCCTCACCGCGGCCCTCGACCGCGACCCGGTCATTGCGATCTACCAGGAGTATGTCCAGGCCGTCGGACTCGGCTACGAGGTGGCCCGCGTCGGCGAGGCGAGCTTCCCGGCATACTCCGGCAGCATCGTTCCCGCGCATGCCCGGGTTCCGCTCTGAGCGCTGCCCGCCAGGCTGCCCGCAGGCTGCCGGCGCACATCGGCCGTGAGAGGCTTGTCGTGTGACCGTGTACGCCGTGCGCCGCACTGCCGGTGAACTGCTCATCACCGCGGGTTGCTTCTTGCTGCTCTTTGCGTCCTGGCAGCTGTGGTGGACCGACGTCGAGTCCAACGCCAAGGCGAGCGAGAGCGTGGAGAACTTTCTCGGGCTCATCGAGGACCCCAAGACCCCGCCTCCTCCCCTCGACCCCAACGGCATACCGGTCACCATCGGCAAGGACGGCGTCTTCGCGGTCATGTACGTCCCCCGGTTCGGCAAGGAATGGCGCCGGCCCATCGTCCAGGGCACGAAGTGGTACCCACTCACCCGCGGTATCGGCCACTACGAGAAGACCGTCGGGCCGGGCAAGGTCGGCAACTTCTCCCTCGCCGGGCACCGAACCACCTATGGGCGGCCCTTCCACAACATCGACCGGCTGCAAGACGGCGACCGGCTCATCATCGAAACGGCCACGACCTACTTCGTCTACGAGGTCACCAGCCACGACATCGTCGCCCCGACAGCGGTCGAGGTCGTCGCACCCGTCCCGGACCAGCCCGGCCGCACTCCGACCACGCCGATGATTACGCTCACTTCTTGTCACCCGAAGTTCAGTGCGGCGCAACGGTATGTCGTCCACGGCACCCTGGTCACGACGGCACCGCGCAAGGGCGGGCTCGATGGCGCCTACTGGGCCGTTCCCGAAGGTGCGGTGAGCTGACCGGTGTATGCCGCGTTGTGGCGTCGCCTGCCCGGTCCGGCCTGGGCGCGGGTCGTTCAGAGTGTCCTGCTGCTGGCGGCGGTCATCGCGTTCTGTTTCCTCTGGCTGTTTCCACGGATCGCGCCCTTTATGCCGTTCAATGAGACCACCGTGGAGGACCCGGTGGCTCTGGTGACCTCGATCGATGACTGGAGTGTGCGCCGATGACCCGGATTCTCGTCGTGGACAACTACGACTCGTTCGTGTTCACCATCGTTGGCTACCTCGAGCAACTCGGCGCGCAGTGCACCGTGGTCCGCAACGATGCGGTGACCCCGGCGCAGGCCGCCGACTTCGACGGCGTGCTGGTCAGCCCCGGCCCGGGGACGCCGGAGGAGGCCGGGGTGTCGATGGCGATGATTGCGTGGTGCGCGGAGCACGACACCCCGATGCTCGGTGTCTGCCTGGGACATCAGGCGCTCGGGGTCGTCGTCGGGGCGCGCGTCGGCCGGGCCCCGGAGCTGCTGCATGGCAAGACCTCGCTGGTCCACCATGACGGCACCGGGGTGCTCGAGGGGCTGCCGTCGCCGTTCACCGCGACTCGCTACCACTCGCTGACCATTGCGCCCGAGACCGTGCCCGAGGGAACGCTGGTGACGACCGGGCACACCGAATCCGGCGTCATCATGGCCGTCCGGCACGCCAGCGCACCCCTGCACGGTGTCCAGTTCCATCCGGAGTCCGTGCTCACCGAGGGGGGTCACCGGATCCTCGCCAACTGGCTGCGCCTGTGCGGGGCCGAGGGCGCGGTCGAGCGATCCCGAGGGCTGAGTCCGCTCGTTCACGACAGCGCGGGCGTGGCCCGCATCGTCGCCGCCACCTGAGGGCTGGTGACAGCTAGGGCGTCGGCGTCGGCGTCGGGGTGGGCGTCGGGGTGGGTGTGGGTGTTGGTGTGGGCGTCGGAGTCGGTGGGGTCTCGATGCCGACGACGAGGTTGACCGTCCCACCGACCTCGATTGATCCGGAGTTGGGGTTCTGCGAGAGGACCTTGCCGACCTGATCGGCGCCCACCTGCTGGTAGGTCACCTTGGGGGTGAGTTTGGCCTTCCCGAGCGCGGTGAGCGCATCAGCGGCGGGGAAGCCGGTCACGTTGGGGACGGCGACCTTGCCCGAGGCGATGACAACGTCCACGACCGTGCCGGGAGCGACTTCCTCGTCCTTGCCCGGGGTGCTCTTGAGGATCTTGCCCTTGTCCTGGTCGGCGCTGTCCTCTTCGGTGACCGTCCCGAGGGTGAGTTCGAGGTCGGAGAGGAGTTGGCGGGCCTCCTGTTCGGTCTTGCCGACGAGGTCCGGCACGACGACCGCGTCCTTGCCACTGGAGACGGTGATCGTCACGACGGCACCCTTGTCGGCCTGCTGACCGCCTTGGGGGTTCTGTGAGATGACCGTTCCCTTGGGCACGGTGTCGTTCGCGGCCTGCTCGACCTTGGGGACGAATCCGGCTGTCTTGAGCTCGAACTCGGCCGTCGCCTGCGGCTTGTCGACCACTGACGGCACGGTGACCTGAGGGGTTGTGGAGTTGCCGTCGAGCAACTTGATGGCGCCGAAGGCGAGCGCGGCGAGGGTGAGCAGCACGGCGAGCGCGACCAGGATGTATGCGCCCGCGCCGCGCCGCTTCTCCTCCGGGGGTGCAACGGCCGGTATGGCGGCGGTGTGCGGCCCCTCGGTGTCTCGTCGGGCAACCGCGGCGCGGACCGGGGTCATCGCCACGGTGGGCTCGGTGACGATGGGAGGCGGCGGCGCGGCGGCATACACCTCGGTGGGTGCTGCGGCACCGGGCCGGGCGACGGGGGTGGGTGCGCTGGCGAGCGCCTCGGCGCTGATCTCGCGCCCGAGTCGGACGTGGGTGAGGTCGGTGCGGAAGGTCGCGGCGTCCTGGTAGCGGGCGTTGCGGTCCTTGACCAGGGCGTGCGCGATGACCTGGTCGAGGTCCGGGGGGACGTCGGGGACCAGGGTCGAGGGCGCGACGACCGGTTCGCCGACGTGCTGGTAGGCGATGGCCACCGGCGAGTCTCCGATGAACGGTGGTCTGCCGGTGAGCAGTTCATAGAGCATGCAGCCGGTGGAGTAGATGTCGGAGCGGGCGTCGACGGTCTGGCCTTGAGCCTGCTCGGGCGAGAGGTATTGGGCGGTGCCGATGACGGCCTGGGTCTGGGTCATCGTCGCGTTGGCGTCCGCGATGGCGCGGGCGATGCCGAAGTCCATGACCTTGACGGCGCCGTCGTCACCGATCATGACGTTGGCGGGCTTGATGTCCCGGTGGACGATGCCCATCCGGTGGCTGTAGGAGAGCGCGTCGAGGACGCCTTCGGTGATCCGGCAAGCCTCGTTCGCCGAGAGCGGGCCACGCTCGTTGAGCACCTCGCGCAGGGTCCGTCCCTTGACGTACTCCATGACGATGTAGGGCACCGAGACCTCGGCGCCGCCGGACTCCACGACGTGGTCCTCCCCGGAGTCGTAGACCCCGACGATGGCGGCGTGGTTGAGCCCGGCAGCGGACTGTGCTTCGCGCCGGAACCGGCTGAGGAAACTGGGGTCGCGGGCGAGGTCGGTGCGCAGGATCTTGATGGCGACCTGGCGGCCGAGGCGGGTGTCGAAGCCGAGGTGGACCTCGGCCATTCCGCCACGACCGATGAGCGGCCCGACCTCGAAGCGGCTGCCCAACAGCTGGGGGACGTCCGTCATGACTGACTACTCCTCATTTCTTGAGCACCGCCTCGATGATGTCACGGGCGATCGGCGCGGCCACGGTCCCACCCGCGGCTTCACGTCCGGCGTCTCCGCCGTCCTCGACGACGACAGCGACGGCGATGGTGGGGTTGTTCGCGGGCGCGAAGCCGACGAACCAGGCGTGCGGGGCCTTGCCTTCGGCGTGCCGAGCGGTGCCGGTCTTGCCCGCGACGGCGATGCCGGGGATGGTGGCGTTGCGGCCGGTGCCGTTCTCCACGGCGCCGCGCATCATGCCGGTGAGCTGGGCCGCGACCTGGGCGGAAATGGCCTGCGAGAGCCGCTCCGGGCTGGCTTCCTCGATCGTGGAGAGGTCGGAGCCGAGGACCGACTCCACCAGGTAGGGCCGCATGACGATCCCGCCGTTGCCGATGGCGCCCGCAACCAGGGCCATCTGTAGGGGGGTGACCCGCACGTCATACCCACCGATGGAGGATTGGGCGAGCTGGGGCTGGTTGAGGTCGGCGGGGAAGCGGCTGGGGGTGACCCGCATCGGGATGGACAGGGTGTCGCCGAAGCCGAACTTCGCCGCTTGCGCGCCGACCGCGCCGGCGCCGACCTTCATCCCGAGGTAGGCGAACGGGGTGTTGCACGACTGCTGGAGGGCAAAGGCCATGGTGACCTGGGGGGTCGAACCGCACGGGCGGCCGGTGGCGTTGGAGAGCCCAACGGTGGTCTGCGGCAGCTCCATTCGCGCCGGGCCCGGAAGCGCGGAGTCGGGGGCGTAACTGCCGCTGGAGAGGGCCGCGGCCGCGGTGATGAGTTTGAAGGTCGATCCGGGCGGATAGAGGTTGCCGCCGATGGCGCGGTTGACCAGCGGTCGGGTGGAGTCGGCGTTGAGCCGCTTGTAGGCCGCATCGACCTTGGTCAGGTCATGGCTGGAGAGCACGTTCGGGTCGTAGGTCGGGTTGCTCACCATGGCGAGGATGGCGCCGGTGCGCGGGTCGAGGGCGACCGCGGCCCCGCGCTGGGTGCCGAGGGCGGCGATGGCGGCCTGCTGCGCGGCGGGGTTGAGGGTGAGCTTGAGGGTGGCGCCCTGGGGTTTGCGGCCGGTGATGAGGTCGGAGGCGCGGCGATAGAAGAGCTTGTCCGAGGAGCCGGCGAGGAGGGAGTTCTCGGCCAGTTCGAGCCCCCCGGCGGCGCCGAAGAAGGAGAAGTACCCGGTGACATGGGCGTACGCCGACTTCTCCGGGTAGCGACGAAGGTAGGTGAACTCACCTTCGGTGCGCACCGAGGTGGCGACCTCCTTGGTCCCAACGAGGATCGGCCCGCGGTCGCGGTTGTAGACCGAGAGCAGGGTGCGCCGGTTGTCGGGGCGGGCGTTGAGCTGGCCGGCGAAGACGTACTGGATGAGCGTGGTCGAGATGAGCAGGCTGGCGAAGAGGAGCCCGACGAGGACGGCGAGGCGACGGATCGGTGCGTTCATGAGGCCCTCACCACCTCGGTGTCGTCCCGTGAACCCTGAGCGATGTCGGCCCCGGACGCGGTGGGCAGGCCGGGGCCGCTTGGTGGTGTGTCGATCTTGTCGATGAGGGGCCGGCGGGCTCCGTCGGAGATCCGCAGCAGGATGCCGACGATGACCCAGTTCGCGAGCAGGCTCGACCCGCCGGCGGACATGAACGGCATGGTGAGCCCGGTGAGCGGGATGACCCGGGTGACGCCGCCGACGACGACGAAGCATTGCAGGGCAATGGAGAACGCCAGCCCGCTGGCGAGCAGTTTGCCGAACCCGTCCCGGGTGCCGATGGCCGTGCGCATACCGCGTTCGATGAGGAGCACATAGAGGATGAGCAGGGCGAACAGGCCGATGAGCCCGATCTCCTCGCCGAGGCTCGGGACGATGAAGTCGGAGTGCGCGAAGTAGGTGATGTCGGGTCGGCCGAGGCCCAGGCCGGTGCCCATCATCCCGCCGGAGGCCATCCCCATGAGGCCGAGCGCGAGCTGGTCGGAGACCTGCAGGGCGGCGGGGGAGAACGGGTCGAGCCAGCCGGTGACCCGGACCTGGACGTGGGAGAAGAGCAGGTATGCCGTGAACGCGCCGACGAGGAAGAGCCCGAGGCCGATGGCGACCCAGCTGCGGCGTTCGGTGGCGACATAGAGCATGGCGACGAAGAGGCCGAAGAAGAGCAGCGAGGAGCCGAGGTCACGTTCGAAGACGAGGACCCCGACGGAGGTGAGCCAGGCGAGCAGGATCGGGGCGAGGTCGCGGGCGCGGGGCAGTTGCATGCCGAGGAAGCGGCGACCGGCGACCGAGAGCGCGTCCCGGGTCTGGACGAGGTAGCCGGCGAAGAAGATCGTGAGCAGGATCTTGGCGAGCTCGCCCGGCTGGACGGTGAAAGAGCCGATGGTGATCCAGAGCCGGGCGCTGTAGACCGAGGTGCCGATGAACGGCAGCAGCGGGGAGAGCAGCAGGATGAGGCCGAGCAGCCCGGAGAGATAGGTGTAGCGGCGGAGCAGCCGATGGTCGCGCAGGGCGAGGATGACCAGGACCGCGAGCGCGATGCCGAGACCGGTCCAGAGGAGCTGTTTAAACGCCCAGCCGGTGACGGCGGTGCGGCTTTCGGCGATGTCGATCCGGTCGATCATGACCAGGCCCATGCCGTTGAGGACGGTGACGATGGGCAGGATGAGCGGATCGGCCCAGGGCGCGCGCCAGCGCAACACGAGGTGGAAGGCGACAGTGATGGCGACGAACAGGCCGCCGATGGTGAGGGCGCGGGCCGGGATCTCCGCCTTGGTCGCCAGGCCGACGGAGACATAGGCGAACATGACGATCACGACCGCGAAGAGCAGCAGCGCGAGCTCGACGTTGCGTCCTCGCCGCGGCGTGATCGAGGCGATGACGGTCACGGGGACCTCGTCGGCGCGGGGCTCGGGCTCGGGCTTGCGCTGGGGCTCGGGCTGGGGCTGGCGCTGGGGCTCGGGCTGGCGCTGGGGGTGGGCGTCGGCTGGGTCCAGGTCGACGGCACCTGCTGGCAGGCCTCGCCGTTGGCCCGGGCCCAACGGCAGGCCGTGGCCTGGACGCTCAGGGCGGCGACGAGTTCGTCGGCCTTTTCCCGGGAGTCGGCGACGGTGCCCTCGGTGAGGGTCTGGCGGTACGGCATATCGGGGAGGTCGTCGAGCGGGATGGTGGTCTCGATGACGACGTTGTTGAGGACTAGCGGACCGAACTGCTGGTTCACCCCGCGATAGATCGTCACGTGGTCGTTGTGCACGCCGACGTAGTACTGCCGCTGGACCCAGGACCAGGCGGCATACCCGGCGCCACCGAGGACGATGGCGACGGCGAGCAGGCCGCCGAGGAGGCGGGCGATGCGGCGCCGTCGGGTGTCGCCTTCCTCGGCGAGGGTGATCGGTTCGTCGGTGCCGGGTTCGGGTATGCCGGTGGCTTCCGCGGTCAGCGCCGCGGCCTTGGCGGCCGGGGTCGTGGGCAGCGGTCGGGTGCCGGTATGCCGGAGCGCGGCGGCTCCGACGACGACGGGCTGGTTGGACGGCGGTTCGTCGCGGGTGATGTCGATGACGTCGCCGAGGACGACGGTGACGTTGTCCGGGGCGCCGGCGCGCAGGGCGAGCTCGACGAGCCGTTCGGCGGTGCGCTCGGGGTTGTCCGGGTCGGCGAGGAGGACCTCGTCGATGGTGTCCCGGGCGACGTAGTCGGTGAGGCCGTCGGAGGCGATGAGGTAGCGGTCCCCGGCTCGGCCCTGGCGGACCACGAGGTCCGGTTCGTCGTCGCGGGTGCCGGTGAGGACCCGGGTGACCAGGGAGCGTTGCGGGTGGCTCGAGGCCTCCTCCGCGGTGATCCGGCCCTCGTCGACGAGGGTCTGGACGTATGAGTGGTCCTTGGTGATCTGCTCGACGGCGCCGTCGCGGACGAGGAAGGCTCGGGAGTCGCCGATGTGCGCGAGGACGATCTTGTCGCGGGCGCGCAGGAGGGCAATGAGGGTGGTGCCCATGCCTTTGAGGCGGCGTTCCCGGGTCACCCGTTCGCCGAGTTCGGCATTGGCGTCGTGGATGGCCGCGAGCAGGGCGGTGCCGGCCTCAGCTGCGCCGAGGGCGTCGTCGTCGAGGTGGACCAAGGCGCCGACGACGACCGAGCTCGCGACCTCGCCGCCCGCGTGTCCGCCCATGCCGTCGGCCATGGCGAGCAGGTGCGGGCCGGCATACCCGGAGTCCTCGTTGTTGCGCCGGGTGAGGCCGACGTCGGAGCGCGCGGCGAAGCGAAAGGCGATGGGCATGAGTGCGCGCTACCTGCCGAGCTCGACGGTCGTGCGACCGATGCGGATGACCGAACCGGCGGCGACCTGCCGGGCTTCGGTGATCCGGGTGGCGCCGAGGAAGGTGCCGTTCGTCGAGCCGAGGTCCTCGACGAACCACTGGTCGCCGTTGGCGTAGATGCGGGCGTGCCGACCCGAGGAGTAGTCGTCGTCGAGGACGAGCGCGCACTCCGAGGAGCGGCCGATGAGGGTGCCTTGGTGGCGCAGCGGGAGGGTCGTTCCGAGGAGGGGTCCGCTGGTCACGACAAGGTGGGTGGGGCCTTGTGTAGCAACGGGTTTCGCGGGGGCGTTGGGTGCGGGGGATGCCTTCGCGCCCTTGTCGGCGCGGCGCGGGGGGCGGTTGCGCACGGCCGTGCCGTAGAGGTCGCCGCGCAGGACGCCGACGACGGAGAAGACGAAGAGCCAGAGGGCGATGAGCAGCCCGAGGCGCATGAGCATGAGGGTGAGTTCACTCATGGGGGCCGGTCACCTCCGCCCGGCGTGGAAGGTCATCGAGGTGCGCCCGACGGTGATCCGGTCACCGTCCTCGAGGTGCAGGGAGGTGATGCGTTCCCCGTTGACGAAAGTGCCGTTGGTGGAGCGGAGGTCGCGGACGGCGACGATGGTGTGTGGGCCGTCCGTGGTCACCCGGAACTCGCTGTGGGTGCGGCTCACGCCGGGGTCGTCGAGGATGATCTCGATGCCGTCGTCGCGGCCGAGCACGGTGAGGGCGCCCATGAGCGGGTAGCGGTCGCCGTCGATCTCCAGCCACGGGCGGTCGGCCGGGTTGACCCGCTTGGGTTTGCGGGGCTTGGGTGGGACGGCCGCGGGGACTGGGGGTTCGGGGGCGAGTTCGTCGGCGCTGACCTCGGCCTCGTAGGGCTCGTCGTCGTATGCCGGCGGCTCGGGTTCCGGGTCGGGCTCGGGCTCGTCGCGGGCCGGGGCTGCGGGGGAGGGTGCTGAGCGTGCGGGGGCGGGGGGCGCGGGAGGTGACGTCACGGCAGGTGGCGGCGTCACGGCATACGGGTCCTCGATGGTGCGCGCGGTCGAGGGGCGCAGGGCGAAGATGCCGGTCTCGAGGGTGGGGCTTTCGACGAGCCGGATCTGGAGGGGGCCGCCGGGGGTGTAGCCCTGGGACTCGCAGTGTTCCTCGGCGGCGGCGATGAGTTCGTCGTCGAGGTCTTCGCCCCAGCCGGCGAGGCGTTCGTAGTCGGTCTCGGAGAGCTCGATGGTGTAGACGTTGGGGACGATGCTGCGGCCTTTGGCGGTGCTCGTGGCCTTGTCGTCCATGGCGCGGCGCATGGCGCTCGCGATCTCGACGGGTTGGACCTCGGAGCGGAAAGTGCGGGCGAAAACCCGGTTGGTGGCTTCTTCGAGGCGTTGCTCGAGTCGTCGGAACATGCCCATATCGCCGCACCTCCTCTCTGCAGGGGTTGTAGCGAGTGCCGGCGTCCTCCCAGGGTATCGGCCCCGAGGGTGGGTCAACGGCTGCGCGGCCCTGGCGGGTTCCCGGGGGTGGCTGGGGTCACGTCGTGTTGGTGCTGGTCGTGCTCGCAGTCAGGGGAGGCGGGGCCGGCTCAGTGCAGGCGGGTGACGGCTTCGAGGACTTGGAGTTGGCTGGTGGTGCCTTGGATGGTGACGGTGTCGGGGATGTCGATCCATTGGCCGCCGTTGACGCGGAACTGGCCTGAGTAGACGGTGTCGACGCGGACGGGGTAGGTGGCGGTGCGCTGGTAGGTGTGCCGGATGGCGCCGTCGGGGTAGGGGCCGCCGGGGTCCTCCGTCGGGCCGAGAGTGGTGCCGTCACCGAAGTGGTAGGTGTAGGAGGTGGCGGTGGGGCGGATTTCGACGCGGAAGCCGAGGATGGTGGTGGTGTCGACTTCTCCGGGTTGGTAGCCGGTGGTGGGGTAGGCGGCGGCGAAGTAGGTCGGCAGGTTCACCAGCGTTCTGAGGTTGACCGGCTGGATGCTCGCGTATGGCGTGCTGAAGGGGGTGTCGTGGAACGCCTGCAGGATGTGCGCCATGGTGAGGGCTCCTGCTCGGCCGGGGACCAGGTCGGGGAAACAGGTCAGGCCCAGGCGATCCCAGGCGCCGTCGGTGACTGCTGTGCCGTCTGCTTCCTGGGTGAGTTTGCGCCAGACGAAGACTGCTGGGCCGGGGCCGGATGTGTTGATACGAGTGCAGGCGGTGACGGCGCCGTCGCACCAGGGGTCCTTGTCAGCGGACTCTGGTCCGCCCTTGGAGCAGTAGCTGGTCCAGCTGTATTCGTACTTCGGACCCTCCACGCCGGGCAGGTTCGCGGCGGCGTACTCGCGCAACTGCTGAGAGGTGATCGTGATGCGTGCACCTCCCGGATCGGTGTCGGCTGTCGCGTCGGCCAGTGCCATCGGGCTGGCAGCAACGGCCAGGGCCGCCACCAGGGCGAGGGCTAGCCAATGTCCCAAACGCGCCATTGCCCACCTACCCATTCGAGCTCGATTCGTCGATCAACTTCCTTCGCTTCGTCAGTGAGAACCACGCGGCCTGTCGAGTCCACAACGTTCGAACGGTGCTGGATCAGCTTGAACGCCACCTGTTGCCTGCCACCGGCAACCACACCCTGACCGGCCAACCGTTCGACCGAGACGGGATCGCGGTCATATCGCTGTGACTGGCTCTCCAGGTCAGAGGCTGTTCGCGCCAGGGAGGCACAGGAAAGGCAATCTGGATTCGACAGTCCTCGAATCGCATCGGGGTCTGGCGTCGTCCAGGCCAAGTTGACCTGCGAGAAGTAGTACTTCACGAAGGCGATCGCACCGGCCTCGGACTTCACTTTCGCGGCCGCTGGCACCCCCGAAGCACTCGGACTGGCCGAGGAAGCCGTGGGGCTGGGCGTGGTCGAACTTGGTGCCGGAGTCGTCACCGCGGGCGAGGACGTTGTGGGTGTCGGCTCGGGCGTGGACGTGCAGCCCGCAACCAGCGCCACCGCAGCCAGGAGCGCGCCGGACCACGCGGCATACGCGGATCGCCTGCCCACCGACCGCTCCCTTCGTCGCGAGGCCCCCTGTCCTTCGAGGAATCCTAGGCGCATCCCGCGGAACAGTCGAAAGTTATCCACAAGGGCCGCTACCAAACGGCTTGGACGCGGGCGGCGTACGCGTTGGCGGCCTCCACATTCGCGCGGATCAGCGCGGCCCGCTCGGCCACGGGCGTCGTCTCGGCCATGCCGTAGTCCGGGTCGAGTTCGCGGACCCCGGTGGCCGCGAGGAGCCGCTTCTTCTCGCCGGGGGTGAGGTCGTAGTAGTCGAGACTTCCCGCGCCGATGCCATACAGCGCGTCCGCCACCAGCTCCGCGGCGCGCCCGCCCTCGGCCATGATTTCGAGGGCCGCGTCCAGCCACTCGTGCTCGTCGTCGTGGCTGGCCTCGAGGACGTCGGTGACGAGGTTGTACAGCAGCATCTCCGCGCCCGCGACTCCCGGGAAGCGCTCCTCGCGGTCGTCCCAGCCCATAGCCGCAGCGCGGTCGATGAGGCGCTCGGCTCGCTCGTCGTCACCCTCGCGAATCGCCTTCGCGGCCTTGTCGAGGAGGTTCTGAGCGCCCTCCATCGCCACTGCGAACTGTTCATTGCGGATCCGCCCGGAGTCGCGGCGCACCACGTCGAGCGCGGCCGGGTTGTCGTCATCGTGCGGCCAAGCCATGATGCCGACTCTAGTGCGCGCGGGGCCGGGTTGGTGTGCGGGCGCGGGATCGTGCACACTAGGACGGCTCGTATGCCGTGCGCGTCCGCCCTCGGGTGGCCGATCGCGGCGGCGGGCCCCACGCGCAAGTGGCGGAACGGCAGACGCGCTGTCTTCAGGTGGCAGTGTCCTTACGGGCGTGGGGGTTCAAATCCCCCCTTGCGCACTCTTGTGATGTCTCAAGACATCGGCAACACCCGGACCCCTGTGGGTCCGGGTGTTGTCTTGTTCTGGGGTTGGTATCGGCGGGTGGTGTCGAGGGTGAGTTCGCGCAGGATTTCGCCGGTGGTGGCGTCGGTGATGGTGATGTCGAGGTCATGGATCAGGGCCGTGACGCGTTGGCGCCGTTGGTTCCAATCGCGGACGAGCCACAGGCTGCTGAGCGCATCGGCTTCTCGGCCGCCGGATCCACAGGGAAATCGTCAACCAAAGCAGGCTGGCGCTGCATCGACAACTAGCGCTGGCGCATGCGGTCCAACAGGTCAGCAGCCCTGGCAGCCGTGAGGTCACCATCGGCGACCAAGGCTTCCAGCACGAGCGGGGTCGTCATGGTAGCGACGTGGACGAAGCGCGCGTATTCCAAAGAGTCGCGGTCATCACTCACCCAGATCGCGTCGCGCCACTCGGCATGGGTCTGGAGCAGGTGACAGGTCTGCGCCTCCCCCAGGTGCTGCAGGGGTCGGTCCGACGTCCCGCCGAAGACATCGCGCCGAAGGTGCTCGATCTTCCGGAGGTCGTCATCGCTGTCGAACTCGATCGGGTCGCCGAGCCACGAGTCCCGCAGCAGGTTGTGCAGATCGGGAAGGTGAAGTGCGGATCGGCGCGCCTCCAAGGCCACAGCCTCAGTCCAACGCCCCCGCCCTCGCAGCCAGCCCTCCAGGAGATCGATCCGGCCCACCGCGGCGAAGTTGCACAGCACCGTGTTGTCGGGAAAGAGCGCACGCACCACGACTCAGCCCTCGCCCTCCCGCTCCAGGTCGCTCCGCAACTGCTCGGCCCCCACCCCGAGAAGCCTCGCATAGGGCCGCAGGGTGGTCTTCTCGTCAAGGTAGGCCGAGAAGAGGTCTCGGGCGAGCAAGCCGGGTTGGCGAGACTCGGTGGAGTAAGCCGTCGCTGCCGCCAGTGCCGTCGATGCCCCCGCCATCCGGGCCGCAGTCGCCGCAGACATGACCCTCCATCGATCGCGGGTCATCTCGTCGATGAGGCGCAGGTTGGCGAGTCGGTGTGCGAGGGCCGAGGGAGAAACGAAGAGCCGCACGGACAAGGCGGCGAACTCGGTCTCGCTGAACCCCGCAGACACCGCCCCGCGCACCAAATGCTCGGGCATGAGAAAGGCTGCGGCAAATGCGTTTGCCCGCATCTCCGTGGGGTCGCGGCGGTCACCGCCGAAGATGTCCTGGTCGGCGTGCACCCCTTGGTCATCGGCGGCGAGCAGGTGCCCGAGCTCGTGCGCGATAGTGAACCGTTGTCGATACGCCACGGGGGTGACGGCCGCGACGATGATCTTGGCCTCGTCAGTAGCTGCAGCGAGGCCGTCGAATCCCTCGCCGAGCTGGGTCAGGCACACATCGACGCCAAAAGCCGCCTCGACCACTGCCGCGAGATCGACCGCGAGAACATCCAACCCCATGGCCGCCACGCGTCCGGTCGCCTCGGCGGCTAGCTCGGTGCCCTGATCGACGGCTCGTGCCGCCGATGAGCGCACCGGCACGGGGTGCCAGGCTTTGGGATATCCCAGGCGAGCAGCGCTCTGGCGCAGCTCCACCAGTCGAGCAGCCTCCGAGACGGCACGCTCTGGTGAGCTCCCCTGAAAGGCGCGCGCCGCTGTCGCCATAGGTGGCTCTTCGCCGGTGAGGATCCAGTCCACGGTCACGCCGAAGTGCTCGGCTATCTGAGCGAGCTCGACGGAGGTGAACCTCCGTGCACCGTTGAGGGACTTGGACAGCTTGGTGGGGTCCAGCCCCAGCTCCGTCGAGAGGGCGGCCTGAGACACGCCCGAGTCGTGGATGAGGGAGCGGATCCGGTCTGGCGTGGTGGGCATGACGACCAGCGTGCCAGCGTGTTGCGATTTTCGCAAGTCCATGGCAAGATTCATGACGGCCTCGCAAGAAGGGGGCGGCGGCGCGACACGCGCTGCCTCGGGTGGTTGGGTAGGTTCGGTGAAGGAGAGATGACGTTGACTGCCGAGCAGGCTGCCACGCAGCACCCTCAGTCGCGGCTCCCCGAGGTCCCCGAGCCGGGGCGGGTGGTCGAGGTCCGTGGCGCGACCTGGGCGGTTGCTGACCGCCATGTTCAGGGCCTGGGCCGCAGCCCCGCTGATGAGGCCATTGCACGCCCACAGCACGTCGTGACCCTCCAGAGCCTCGAAGAGGACCGCCTCGGCGAGGAGCTCACCGTCGTCTGGGAGCTCGAGCTCGGTCACACCGTCGTCCCCGACCAGGGCCTGCCCGAGACCCTGACGGCAGACACATTCGACGACCCCAACACCCTCGGTGCTTTTGTCGACGCCGTGCGCTGGGGCGCCGTGACCTCCGCCGACGAGCGGGCCTTCCAGGCGCCCTTCCGCTCAGGTGCCAACGTCGAGCCCTACCAGCTTGAGCCCTTGCGCCGGGCCCTCAGCGCCCCCCGCACCAACCTCCTGCTCGCCGACGACGTCGGTCTGGGCAAGACCATCGAGGCAGGGCTGGTGATCCAGGAGCTGCTGCTTCGCCACCGCGCCCGCACCGTCGTGATCGTCTGCCCGCCGAGCCTCGCGCTGAAGTGGCGCGACGAGATGCGCGAGAAGTTCGGGCTCGAGTTCGTCATTGTGAACAGTGAGCTGCTCGCGCAGGTGCGGCGGACCCACGGCCTGGCCGCCAACCCCTTCCGGATCTTCCCCCGGGTCATCGTCAGCATGGCTTGGCTGCCCACAGTCCGCCCGCAACGACTTCTTCGCGACGTGCTCGACGAGGTCGGCCGCCGCAACTCGGCCCGTCGCTACGCCTTCGACATCCTCGTCGTCGACGAGGCCCACCACGTCGCCCCGGCCAGTCCGAGCGCCATCGGCGGTGGGCGTGGGTATGCCGTGGACTCACAGCGCACCCTGGCCACTAGAGCCCTCGCCGAGCGCTGTGAGCACCGGCTCTTCCTCAGCGCCACCCCGCACAACGGCCACTCCGAGTCCTTCACCGCGCTCATGGAGATGATCGACAACCGGCGCTTCAGCCGAGGCGCCACCATCGACAGCGCAGCCCTCACCGCCGTAACGGTGCGACGGCTCAAGTCAGACATCGCGGACAAGGGCTTCCTCCCCCGCGAGATCAAGGTCCTCCCGTTCGTCCCCGACCCCGATGCTGAGGACGCCTTCGCCACGCTCGACGACATCCTGATCAGGAGCGCTGAGGCCAACGGCCGCAAGCGGTCCGGGGACATCCTCTCCTTGCTCCTGAAGAAGCGGTTCCTGTCCAGCCCGTGGGCGTTCGCCTCCACCCTGGAGCTTTACGACCGGTCGCCGGTGCGCTCGTCGGCCTTGGTGCTCGACGACTACTACACCGAGGTTCTCGGCAGCGAGCAGTCCGACGAGGAGGAGGGCAGCGTCGAACACTCTGAGTTCGAGACCCTCGCCGGCACCAAGTCGACCGACCCGCTGAGCGCGGCCTCCTCGGCCCAGATCGACCGGCTCATTGCCTGGGGCCGGGGCTACGAGCACAAGCCCGACGCGCGGCTCAGTGCACTGATCAGCTTCCTCGATGCCGTATGCCGTCCCGCGGGCCGGTCGCTGTGGTCCAACGAGCGGGTGGTCGTCTTCACCGAGTATGCCGCGACGCTGGACTGGGTGACCGGTGTCCTGAGGCAGCGTGGCTACGGTCCCGACCGGCTCGCCACGATCCAGGGCTCAACTCCGGTCGAGGATCGCGAGGACATCAGGGCTCGCTTCACCGCACCTCCGGCGCAGGAGCCGTTGCGTGTCCTGATCGCCACCGATGCGGCTGGCGAGGGGATCGACCTGCAGGACCACTGCTATCGCATCCTGAACCTCGACGTGCCCTTCAATCCCTCGCGGCTGGAGCAGCGCATCGGCCGTATCGACCGCTATGGCCAGCGGCATACTCCCGAGATCTACTACCTTGCGCCGGTTGAGTCATCGACGACGTATGCCGCGGACTTGTCCTTCATGCGTCGCATCGCCGAGAAGGTGTCGACCGTGCGCACCGACCTCGGCTCGGTCAACCCCCTGATCGACAGCGAGATCCAGCAGCACTTCGGCAGCCGGGCCACTCCAGTCCGCACGCCGCGAGCTGACCGGGGCGCCGAGACGATCAACAAGGCCATGGCTGGCGAGCAGGCTCTCAACCGCTCCTTGACCGAGCTGTCGGCGACCTATGCCGAGCGCAAGCACGCCATGCACCTCACTGCTTTCAGCGCGCGGCGAGTGGTCGACACCGCGCTCGCCCTCTCCGACCAACCACCGTTGGTCCTGGTCGGCGACCAGGACACCGATGCCGAGGTCTTCGAGGTCGGTCATCTCGGCCCGCGCTGGCAGCCTGCCCTGCGTGGCCTGGCGACCCGGCTCAAGCCGGACACGCCCCGGCCGATCACCTTCGATGACCAGGCCGCGGTCGGGCGATCCGACCTCGTTCATGTCCACTTGGGCCACGCACTTCTGCAGAAGTCGGCGCGGCTCCTGCGCAGCAGCCTCTTCGGCTCGGACTCGCGGGTCCACCGGGTCACTGCCGTCATCGACGACAGCCTGCCCATGTCGTGTGTGGCCGCGGTCTCACGCCTGGTGCTCGTTGGTCGCGGCGGGCTGCGCCTGCACGAGGAGGTCTTCGTCAGCGGGATCCGTCTGCGGGGCAGCGACATGGCCGAGGACAAGGTCAACGACCTGTTGGACCGGGTGCTGGATGCGCCGGACCTCAGCCTCGCCCCCGAGGAGGTGCGCGACGCGCTGGCCCGCCAGTGGGGTTCGGAGTCCTCCCGCATGCGTACCCGGTTGGAGGAGGCGATGCGGCGGCGGGCCGAGCGGCGCCAGTTGGAAGTGACGACGCGGCTGGAGGAGCGGCGCGACAGCGACATCGAGCGGGCCAGGGGCATTTATGCCGCCTTCCGGACCAACCTGCATGACTCGCTCAGGCTGCTGCGCAGCGAGCAGGAGGAGCAGCTCGCGATGCTTTTCAGCGACGACCAGCAGCGCCAGCGGCAGCGTGACATCAGGGCCATGGAGGACCGGCTCAGCACCCTCACCGCCGAGGAGGAGCGCGAGGTGGAGGGGATTCGGGAGCGGTATGCCGATGTCCGGCCCTTCGTCGCCGCCGCGGCGGTGGTCTTCGCGTTGACGTCAGCCGACGCCGCGTCGATGGGGGCAACCCGATGATGCGCACCCGCACGCCGCAGCCGCGCACGGCCCGTGAACAGCACCGGGCGTGGCTTGAGCTGGTCGACACCGAGGGGCCGTTCTTGGCTCTTCCGGTGCTCACCCGGGTGTGGAAGCAGGGCATCACGCCGATGGAGCCCAGCGCCAAGGCGGCGCTCGTCGCCGCCAAGCCGGCGTTCGACGCTGCCTGGGACCGCTGGGATCGGGCCCGTGGCGACGAGCCGGTGCTCGCGGCATACCGCGCGGCCCGGGACAGCTGGGTCGAGACGGTGCTGCGTGAGGTCTTCGGGTGGGGTGAGCTCTGGTCGCCCGGTGACGCCCTTGCCGCTTCGGCGATCGTGCGCTCGCCAGATGGGCGGGTAATGGTGAGCCCCACGGGAGTACTGCGACACGAGGACAGGGTGGGGGCTCTGGTCTGGGTGGTTGACCCCGTTGGTGGGCTCCGTGAGCCCAGCGCGGACGGGTGGGCCGAGAGCGTCATCGACCGGATGGAGCTGATGCTTCGGTCTGCGTCCCTCCCGATCGGCCTGGTCACGGATGGCCGCTGGTGGGGACTGGTCAGCGCCCCCGAGAAGTCCCTGGCCGCCAGTGGCGTCGTCGATGCTCAGACCTGGGTTGAGGAGCCAGCGACCCGCGACGCGCTCGCCGAGCTGCTGAGTGTGCGCCACCTCGTCGGAGGCGCGGAGCACGAGCGTTTGCCCCAGCTATTCGTCGACTCGGTGCTGGCGGCCGAGCAGATCACCGAAGCCCTGGGCGCCCAGGTGCGCAAGGCCGTCGAGCTCGTGGTCGCCGCCTTCGCCGAGAGCGCCGCCGAGGCGGTGGAGCGCGGGGACGCCGATCCGCTGCCGGATGACGGAGACCTCATCTATGAGGCCGTCGTGACCGTCCTGATGCGCGTGGTCCTCCTGCTCTTCGCCGAGGAGCGGGGCCTGCTGCCGCAGGGGCAGCTCTACTCAGCGGGCTACGGAATCTCGGACCAGCTGATGGCGCTGGCGACCCGCGCTCAGCAGGAGAGCGAGTCCTCGCTCGACAGCACTCACCTCACCTGGCACCGCCTGCTGTCGACGTCGCAGGCGCTCTACACCGGGGCGAGCTTTGAGGACATGCGGCTGCCGGCCTACGGCGGGTCTCTCTTCGACCCGCAGCGATTCCCTTTCCTCACCGCGACGACCGACCGAGGGACGCTGGCGCTCACTGTGAGCGATCGGGTCATGCTCAAAGTGCTCGATGCCGTCCAGACCGCCCGAGTCAAGGGAGAGGAGCCGCGCCGGATCTCGTTCCGCGACATCGACGTCGAGCAGATCGGTTATATCTACGAGGGACTGCTCGGCTACACCTGCCGACGGGCCGACCGAGTCGTCGTCGGACTGATGGGCAAGGACGGTGCCGAGCCGGAGATCCCGCTCGACACCCTGGACGAGCTGTTCGAGGAGCAGGGCAGCGACAGCCGTGTCACCGCAGCCATGGTCGCCTGGGTCAAGTCGAACCAGCCCGCTGCGGCACCTTCGTCGGCTGCGGCTCTCGCGAAGGCGCTCGCTCGAGGAGACCAGCTCGGCGACGCCGACCTGGCCCTGCGCCACGTCACCAGGGACGAGGACCTGCGCTCACGCCTGCGGCCGTGGATCGGAGTGATCCGACGTGACCTGCGCGACCGGCCGGTCGTGGTCGAGCCCGGTGGCTGGCTCGTGGTCGAGACACCATCCCGCCGCAATGCCGGGGCGCACTACACCCCGAGGGCGCTCGCCGAGCAGGTCGTGCTCCATGCCCTGGAGCCGATCGTCTACGCGCCCGGTCCGCACCAGACACCCGATCGGGAGCAGAGGCGGCTCAAGACCGTGACCGAGCTGCTTGATCTCAAGATTGCCGACATCGCCTGCGGCTCAGGGGCCTTCCTCGTGGCCGCCGCGCGCTACCTCGCGGCACGGGTCATCGAAGCCTGCCGCGCCGAGGGCATCGAGGGTGAGAAGACGGCGCACGAGCTCGAGGTGTGGGCGCTGCGCGAGGTCGTGGCGCACTGCCTCTACGGAGCAGACATCAATGCGATGGCCGTCGAGATGTGCAAGCTGTCACTGTGGCTGGTCTCGCTCGACCCGGGGCTTCCCTTCTCGTTCGTCGACGACAAGGTGCTGCAGGGGAACTCACTCCTGGGCCTGACCGACCTGCGCCAGCTCGAGGCTCTGCACATCAACCCAGCTCCGAAGGCCATGGAGCAGGGGATGTTCCAGCTGAGCGGTGACGAGCTGGTCGAGCGGCTCGATCTCGACCACCGCATCCAGCGCGCCATTTCACTGCGTCGACGGCTGAGCGAGGTCATTGACAACGACGACCCGCAGCGCTCTGCCCACGCGAAGACGGGCCAGATGCGCCAGCTCCACGACCTTATGTCCGAGCTGCGCCTCGTCGCCGATGGCGTGATCGCCGCCGGGCTGCCGCTCGGCGGGAAGCCCGGCAAGAAGCTCGACGAGGCCTACGACAATCTGCGTCAAGCGGTAGGGCAGGCCCTGCCGCGCGACCCAGTCACCGCCGACGCCACCGCACTGGAGTCGATCATCGCGACCGGGCTGACCCCCACGGTGCCGACCGACTACGAGCGCTGGGAGCCGCTGCACTGGTGCCTGGAGGTGCCGGACGTCATGGAGCGCGGCGGCTTCGACGCGGTCATCGGCAACCCGCCCTTCCTCGGCGGTCAGAAGCTCACCGGAGCGATGGGGACGAACATCCGCGACTGGTTCGTCAGTCAGCTCGCCGAAGGGACGAAGGGGAGTGCCGACCTGGTCGCCTACTTCTTCTTGCGCGCGCAGTCGCTGCTGACCAGCACCGGCACCCTGGGGCTCATCGCGACGAACACGCTGGCCCAAGGGGACACTCGGGAAGTTGGGCTTGACCAGATGGTCGCCTCTGGCTTCACCATCACCAGGGCCATCCAGTCGCGGTCGTGGCCCGCCAAGAGCGCGAACCTGGAGTATGCCGCGGTGTGGGGTGGCGTAGGCCGAGTCGCCGAGGAGTCACCGCGTGTCTGTGATGATGTCGTGGTCGGCCGAGTGTCCACCCTGTTGGAGGCCGAGGGGCGGGTGTCAGGCCAGCCAGTGCGGTTGGCCGAGAACGCGGGCATCGCGTTCCAGGGGTGCATTGTGCTCGGTATGGGGTTCGTCCTGCAGCCCGAGGAGGCCGCACAGTGGATCGACGCCGACCCGCGCAATGCAGAGGTGCTCTTCCCTTACCTCAACGGGGAGGACCTCAACTCCCGACCGGATTGCTCCGCGAGCCGCTGGGTCATCGACTTCAACGACCGCACCGAGGCCGCCGCGCGGGAGTACGAGCTCCCGATGGCCCGAGTCGAGCAAGACGTCCGCCCTGAGCGAGTCAAAAACGTGCGGGCGGCTCGTCGGGACCTGTGGTGGAGGTTCGCTGAGAACGCCGCCGGTATGCGTAAGGCGATCGCCAACCTTGGCCAGGTCCTCGTGATTGCCCAGACGAGCAACACGCTCATGTGTGTTCGGCAGGGATGTGGCCAGATTCTGAGTCACATGCTGGTGGTGTTTGCCACGTCGAGCTACGCAGATCAGGCCGTCCTCTCGTCATCAGTGCACCAACTCTGGATCGTCCAACGAGGCTCGGGTTTAAGGGGCGACCCGAGGTACATCCCGTCCGATGTATTTGCCACCTTCCCGCGACCCATCCACGGCGAAGGTCTGGATCTGGTTGGTAGAGAACTGGATGAGCAGCGGCGGGAGATCATGGTGCGGCGGCAACTCGGCCTGACCAAGCTCTACAACCTGGTCAACGACCCAGACCTGCCCGATTCTGCCGACGCGGATGTGGCGCGGATGCGGCAGATCCATGTCGATCTTGATCTTGCGGTCATGGCGGCCTATGGCTGGGACGACGTGCCGCTCGATCACGGCTTCCACACCTACCGCCAGATGACGCGGTGGACCGTCAGCCCGGCCGCGCGGGTCGAGATCCTCGACCGGCTCCTGGAGGAGAACCACCGCCGGGCAGCCCTCGAAGGCGACGCCACACCGGCGCTCGACGATGACGACGCGGTCGGGGAGAGCTGATGACAGCCGAGCACGCGGCATACGAGCTGCTGCTGGAACCCGATGGCACCTCGTGGACTGCACGGGAGAATCTCGCCGACGTGCTGCGGCGCGAGCTGCTCGGCCCTGCCGACGGCGACGAGGAGGTGCTGGAGGCGCCCCCTGACACCCGCTACCTCGTGGGCCGGATCGCACCCACCAAGCTCGCCGAAGGTGAAGACACCCCGCAGCCGGACGAGCAGGACGCAGCCGCTGACTCCACCGTCGACTATGGCGACGATCTTGCCGCCGGGGAGTCGCGCGGTATCCCCCTCGAGGATGTCGATGACACCACTGTCGATGCCGAAGAGGACGGGGCCGAGGACGCGCCGGTGCGCCGAGGGCTGATGATCCCCGCGTCGATGGGGCTGCGCTTCCAGGTGCCACTCGCCCTTGACTCCGTGAGGCTGATCGCCTCCTGGGGCACCTACGAGCCGGAGTCGACCGGCGAGACGCTGCCGACCGGTCGGGCC
>JADJVJ010000003.1 GCA_016716625.1 Nostocoides sp. | reverse complement strand
CGGACTGGCCGTTGCCGTGAGCCAGAGCAGCAACCCGCTTTTCTTCTCATCGCCCTCGGTGTCGTCGGTCTCGTCGTCCTGGCGAGGCGCGGCGGTTCACCGTGGGCGCGGGCGTCTGCCTACCTGGCTCCCCAAGTTCATCACCGCGGTCCGGGTCGTGCTGCATGTCCTCGTCGGCTACAAGGTCGGTGACCACGTCCTGGTGAGCTTGCCGACCGTGACCCTGCCCCCGTGGGCTGCGGGCATCACCCCCTGGGGGACATCAGGCCTCGAAGGTCTGCTGCTCGCGATCGCCCTCGGTCTTCGGCTTGCCGTGATGATCGCCTGCACGGCGCCGCAAACGCGCTTCGCCAACCCCAGCGGCTGCTGCGGACCCTTCCCGGAGCATCGCATGAGATCGGGTCTGGCGGTCGTGGTCTCGGTGAGCGTGGCGCTGCACAAGCCGAGCGTTCAGCGTGCGCCGAGCAACCCGCGGCGAGGCCGCCTGGGGGCCTGCCTGCCGGCGATCGCGCTGCCGGTCCTTGAGGATTACCCTCGACCGCTTCGCTGCTGCTCGCTGCAGCGATGGATTCCTGCTGGGGCTATGGGCGATCGGCGGATCGCCCGGAAGCTGGCGCCGGCTGACCTCGTCGTTCACCCTGGTCGGGCTGTTGCTCAGCGCGGTGGGCATCTACGGGGTTCTCGACGAGCTAACCGCCGCTGCTCGGTGCCCCCGCCCTCATGTGTGGGCTGGCGCTGGCTCTCGCCGGGTTATGGACCGGTGGGCTGGGAGCCACGCACGACATACCGGCCAGACTTCTGGCGCGGCGCGGAGTGGGCGGACGGCCTGGCAGCGGGCACGCCGCCGCGGTGACGGCGGTCCTCGCCGCCCGGTGGGCACCCGGAGGCCATGATCCCTGCCGGTCGAACCACCGTCCTGGCCCGAGTTGCCCTTGCTCGCGGTCGCGGGACTGCTGCTGGGGCTGCGCCCCTGCCTACCTCATGCCGGTGCTCCCCGCAGGCGACCCGGCGCTCCAGTCCCACCCGCGGAGGGCTCTGGTGACCAGCGATGGCTGAGGCGATCGCTCTGAGTGGGGCAGGTTCGCCACCCCGCCCAACGCCGGTGAGCCCACCCTGAGCGGCGTTTGACCTCGTCATCCCCGAGGGTGAACTCGCGCTCGTCGTGGACGCACCGGTCGGCAAGTCGACCCTGCTCGGCGCGATCTGCGGACGGGTGCCGCACTTCACCGGGGAACCCTCACCGGCCACGTCCGCATCCACGGGCCGGGACACCCGCCAGCACCGCCTGCGCGACCTCGCCGACCTCGGGGTCGTCGGGCAGGGACCCGCTCGGGGGGTTGCTGTCACCGACACCGTCGATGAGAACCGTTTACGGATGGAGCAGTTGGGATTTCCCTGCAACGATGCGCAAGCGGGTCGAGGAGACCTCGACGTCTTGGGCACGCGGATCTTCGCGGGGCGGCACTGCGGAGCTGTCTGAGGCGCAACAGCAGCGGGTGGCCATCGGGTCGGTGCTTTCACCGCGCATCCGCGGGTCATCCTCCTCTCGACGAGCCGACCTCCGCGCTCGACCCGACTGGGCGAAGAGGGTGCTCGCGACGATCACCCGGCTCGTCCACGACCTCGGAGTGACCGTGGTCGTCGCCGAACACCGGATCGACCGGGTCTGCACTATGCCGATCTCGTCGTCCATGTCGGCGACGCGCGGGTCGAGGTCGGCAGCCCGGCTGAGGTCATGGAAACCTCGGACGTCGCCCCTCCGGTCGTCGAGCTCGGACGGCTTGCCAGGTGGTCTCCGCTGCCGCTCTCGGTCCGGGATGCCCGCCGGGCCGCCCGCTCCCCGGCCTGCCGGGCGACCTAACCTCTGCTAGCAGAGGTTGGTTTCATACCCATGACGCATCCTTCGGTCCTTCCCCGAAGTCCTGCGAGCAGAGCTTCGGTCTGGGCGTGGGGTTCGGGCGTGGGAGCGGGTGCGGGTGCGAGCGTGGGAGCGGCCGCGGGAGTTCGGCGGCCCTCAACCCGGCGGTCTCGGGGCGCCAGGTCGTCGACGTACCAGGCTGGGGTCCTCGCCGTCGCCGGGGTGGACCTCGACCTGTATGCCGGTCAGGTCACCCGCCTCATGGGGGCGCAACGGCTCCGCAAGGTCCTCCTCTCTGGGAGCTTGGGGGCAGTACCCGCACCTCTCCGGGTGAGATCACCGCCACCGACTCCACCGGCGCCCGGGTCGATCCCGCCGGCCTGCGCCCCGAGAACGCCGGAGCGGATCGCGGCTGGTCCCGCAGACCGCCTCGGACCTGCTGCTCTCACCTCGAGACCGCGGCCGCCGCCGAATGTGCCCAGGCCGACGAGAGTCCGGCGCCGCCCGGCACCGCCGCGAGCCTCGTCCTCGACCTCGTCCCGGACCTTGACCTCGTTGCGCACCCCAGAGACCTCAGCGGGGGCCAGAACTCGCCCTCGTCCTGGGCCCCGTCCAGCTCACCGCACGTCCCCGGTCCTGCTCCTGGACGAGCCGACCCGCGGACTGGACACGACGCCAAAGGCCGCGCTGAGCAAGGTCCTGCGCCACCTGGCCAGCCAGGGGCGCGCGGTTGCGGTGAGCACCCATGATGTCGAGTTTGTCGCCGGGTGCGCCGACCGGGTGCTCGTCCTCGCTGGCGGCGAGGTCGTTTGCCGACTGACCGACCGCGGACATCGTCGTTGCCTCCCCGCCTACGCCCCCAGGTGAGCAAGATCCTCGGCGCCCCTGGCTCACCGCCGTAGACGACGTCCGGGCCGTGCTCAGCGGGGTCGCAAGACCTCGGGAGTTATGCCGTGAAGCCCCCCGCTGGTCGTCGCACCCCACCTCTCTCGGGCCATTCGATCCGCCCGAGATCGGTTGTCGGCACTGGCCCTGGTGAGCACCGCGGGACTGTTGGCCTTCCTCTGGCCGCTCATCGTCCTGAGGACTCCGCACTGGCGACCTCGACCGATGCCCCGCTCATCTTCGCGGCGATCCTGCCGCTGCTGCTCGCCGTCGTCCTCGCCGAGATCTCCGAGGGCGGCCTCGACGTCAAGGCCATTGCCATGCTCGGGGTGCTCTCGGCGGTAGGGGCCGCCCTGCGCCCGCTCGGTGCCGGCACCGCCGGCCTGGAAACCGTCTTCTTTCTCCTCGTCCTCGGGGGTGGAGCTGCACCGAGAGTCGGCGTGGCTGAGCCGTGAGGACCTTGACGCGGCGCGAGCGGCCTGCCCATCCTCTATGTCGACGCGGTGCCCGTGCGGTGGATGATCGCGGGCGGTCACTGCCGTCGGCCTTCTCCTGCGGATCGGTCCGGATGGCGGCATGTGCCGGGGCTCGTCTCTCCGGGCGGGTGCTGTATCAGGAGCGAGTCCGCGACGCCATTCTGCGGCATAGGGGCAGCGATCTCGGGCCGGTCGCGCTGCCGCAGGTTCCGCCGAGCCCGCAACCGTTCACCGTGGCCGAGTACTTCCCCACCCCGGGGGTCACGCCGTTCCACGACCCGAGGCAGCATGCCGTCTCGCTGGCTTTTTGTGGTCCCGGTCACCGGGGACTGCGCCCGCAACAGGACGCCCTGACCTCACCTGGCTGAGCCTCAGAAGCATGCCAGAGCGCGTGATCGCCGAGATGGACCCGCGGCCAGGGGGTGCTCCTTCGGCAGGCCCTCGCCCACCTCGGCCACCCGCCTCTGAGCTGCGGCCCGGCGACCACCGAGGTCAGCCGGTGAACTTGTCCCGCGTCCGGGTCATGTCGTGGTGGTCGGCAGCGGCCGCTTCCTCGACCGTGGGAGCGCCCCCGCCGAGGCGCGCAGGCTGGAAGATCGCGTCCTCGCCGGTGAACGGTCCGTAGGCCGCCTGCTGTGCCTCGAGCTGGACTCGCATGACCTCGCGCAGCCGGGAGGTCGTCTCGACCGGGTCGTCACCTGGCAGCGACGTGGAACGGCTCACCCACGGTGATGTGCACCGCGACGTGGTCCCGGCCCATGTGCTTGGGCGTGTTCTTGCTCCAGACCTTTTGGCTGCCCCAGATCGTCGTCGGGAGGATCGGGACCTGGGCCTGCTGGGCCATTCGCACGGCGCCGAGCTTGAACTCCTTGAGTTCGAAGGCACGCGACATGGTCGCCTCCGGGAACAACCCGAGACCTCGCCGCCGCGCAGGGCCGTCACCGCAGCCTCGAAGGACCCCTGCCCGGCACGCCGGTCCACGGGGATGTGCTTCATCCCGCGCATGAGCGGCCCGGTCACTCGGTGCCCGAAGACGGATTGCTTGGCCATGAACCGCACGTACCGCCCCGAGCGCCGAGCGGCCAGCCCGGCATATGAAGTCGAGGTACCCGGTGTGGTTGATCGCCATCACGGCCCCGCCGCACCGCGGCACATGTTCCTCGCCGAGGATCGTGAACTGGGTGCCCTGACCAGCGAAGAGGCTTCGCGCGGCACCCACGACGACGCGGCAGAGGGGTCCACGACGGCCCACCCTACGCGAACGTAACCTGTTCGCGAGCACCCGCGACGGATGGGAAGATAGCCCCATGACCGAGCATCCCACGCCATCTCACGCCCCGTATGCGGAGCGGCCCTCGCTGGAGGGCCTCGAGGAGAAGTGGGCAGAGGTATGGCGTGCGGAGGGCACCTATGCCTTCGATCGCGAGCGGGCCCTGCGCGAGCCGCGCTCGCAGGTGTTCTCCATCGACACGCCCCCGCCGACCGCCTCCGGCAGCCTGCACATGGGTCACGTCTTCCTACACCCACACCGACTGCATGGCCCGCTACCAGCGGATGCGGGGGCTCAACGTCTTCTACCCCATCGGGTGGGACGACAACGGGCTGCCGACCGAGAAGCGCGTCCAGAACTACTACGGCGTGCGCGGTGACGCGACCCTGCACCACGACCCCGACTTCACCCCGCCCTTCGAGGGCAACCGGACCTCGACCAAGGCCGCGGACGAGGTGCCGATCAGCCGGCAGAACTTCATCGAGCTCTGCGACGTGCTCACCGTGCGCGACGAGGAGGCCTTCGAAAGCCTCTTCCGCCGGATCGGGCACAGTTACGACTGGTCCATCACCTACCGGACCATCGACGACCATTCCCGGGCGACGGCGCAGCAGGCGTTCCTGCGCAACCTCGCCCGCGGGGAGGCCTACCAGTCCGAGGCCCCGGGGCTTTGGGACGTCACCTTCCAGACGGCGGTCGCTCAGGCCGAACTCGAGGCCCGTGACTACCCGGGCCATTACCACCGGGTGGCCTTCCATCGGCCCGACGGCACCGTCGTGCACATCGAGACCACCCGCCCCGAGCTCATACCGAGCGCGGTGGCCCTCATCGCCCACCCCGATGACGAGCGCTACACCGGCCTCTTCGGCACGACGGTCCGCTCACCGCTGTTCGGGGTCGAGATCCCGGTGGTCGCGCACCCTGCCGCCGAGATGGACAAGGGCGCCGGCATCGCCATGTGCTGCACCTTCGGGGACCTCACCGACGTGCTGTGGTGGCGCGAGCTACGCCTGCCGACTCGTTCGGTGATCACCCGCACCGGCCGCCTGCAGAGCGAGACCCCGGACTGGCTCGTGGGCACCGCGGGCGAGCGCCTCTATGCCGACCAGCTCGCCGGTGCCACCTCGTTCGCGGCCCGCACCGCGGTCGTCGAGGCGCTGCGCGCCAGCGGCGACCTCGACGGTGAACCCACCCCGACGCAGCGCAAGGCGAACTTCTACGAGCGCGGGGAGAAGCCGCTCGAGATTGTCACCTCCCGCCAGTGGTACATCCGTAACGGTGGCCGGGACGCCGAGCTCAATGCCGCCCTCATCGCGCGCGGCGAGGAGATCGACTTCCACCCCGCCTTCATGCGCAGCCGTTACGCGAACTGGGTCGCCGGGCTCAACGGCGACTGGCTCGTCTCGCGCCAGCGCTTCTTCGGCGTCCCGATCCCGCTTTGGTATGCCGTCGACGCCGACGGCGAGCCCGACTACACCTCCCCCATCGTGCCCACCGAGGCCGCGCTGCCGGTGGACCCGGCGGCCAATCCGCCGTCGGGGTACACCGAGGACCAACGCGGGGTGCCCGGTGGCTTCATCGGCGACCCCGACGTGCTGGATACCTGGGCCACCTCCTCGCTCACCCCTCAGATTGCCGGCGGCTGGCGCGGCCCCGACGGTCAGGGCCCCGACCCGTTGTTCGCCAAGGTTTTCCTGTTCGATGTCCGCCCCCAGGGGCACGACATCATCCGGACCTGGCTCTTCTCTACCGTCGTGCGCTCCCACTACGAGCACGGGTGCGTCCCGTGGGCCCACGCGGCGCTCAGCGGCTGGATCCTCGACCCGGACCGCAAGAAGATGAGCAAGTCGCGGGGGAACGTCGTCACCCCCGAGGACCTCCTCAAGGAGCACTCCGCCGACGCGGTCCGCTACTGGGCGGCGAGCGGCCGGCTCGGGACGGACGCCGCCTACGACATCGCGCAGATCAAGGTCGGCCGTCGGCTCGCGATCAAGGTCCTCAATGCGAGCCGGTTCGCGCTCTCCTTCGGCGAGGTCGAGGGTGACCTCGCCTCCCTGGTGACCGTCCCGCTCGACCGGTCGGTGCTGGCGACCGTGCGTGAGGTGATCGCCAAGGCCACGGCCGGCTTCGAGGCCTGGGACTACACCAAGGCCCTCGAGGTCACCGAGTCGTTCTTTTGGAGCTTCTGCGACGACTACCTGGAACTTGTCAAGGACCGCGCCTACGGTGCCCAGGACCCGGCCGGGGCCGCGAGCGCCCGGGCCACCCTGCGACTCGCGCTCGATGTCGTCCTCCGGCTCCTCGCCCCGGTGCTGCCCTATGTCACCGAGGAGGTGTGGAGGTGGACCCATGACGGGTCGATCCATCGCGCCCCCGTGGCCGCAGGTGGAGGAGCTTCCCGCCGACGGTGACCCGGAGGTCCTCACCGCGGTCGCGGCGGCCTTGGCGGCGCTGCGGAAGGCGAAGTCCGAGGCCAAGGTCGGCATGCGAGCCGAGGTTGCCTCGGTCACGCTGGCGTCCCCGGAGGCCATGCATGCCCTCATCGCGCTCGGAGAGCCAGACCTGCGCGCGGCCGGGCGAGTCACCGGTCAGCTGAGGTATGCCGTCGCCGATGAGGTCAGCGCGCGCGACGCCGACCTCATCCCGGTGGAGCGCCCGAGTTCCTGAACCGCCACGCCACTCAGGCCGGGGCCGGGTCCAGGTCGACGGCATACGAGCGGGAACGCGCCGTTTGCGACCCGGACGGCTGGACACTGATCCAGGGCACGTCCCACGCCGATAGCGCGAGCCGACGACCCACGAAGTCGTCCCGGCGCAGGTGGGACACGCGCCCGTCGCCGGGGTCGTAGACATCGAGGGTACGGTCGCCGTCCCCGGGCAGGATGAGGACGACATGCCGCGGCAGCATGGCGTTGCCGACATAGAGCAGGCCCGGTGCTCCCGCCGCGACGACGTCGACGAGCCGGTCATACGAGGCCTGCAGGGCGGGCTCGGAGTCCGTCCGCAACAATTCGATGTCGTAGCTCGTCGCCGAGGCCGAGGCGCCGTACTCGAGCTCAAGCCGAGCACCCCACGGAGGGGTGCCGAGCAGTCGGGGCCACGGGGCGTTGAGCCGCCCGCCTCCGGCGAGGAGGCCGTTGGTCCGCCGCTGGACGATCCGCTCATAGGCGGCGAACCGTTCGTCCGGCGTGCGCCCCCGCGGCGCCCCGGGAGGCATCGGGGCCCCGGTGCGGACCCAGGAGGCGAACACCGGGTCCACGAGCATCCGGGCCACCGTGAGGCAGGCCGACCCGCAGGTCACCTGCGACTGTTGCCGAGGCCCCTGGTCCCCGGAACGCAGTCGGTATGCCGTCGCCACGTGCCCATCCTCGCCTGAGCGTCGCCGGTCGCGCTACCCGGTGATTCCGGGAGGTACCTACGACACAATGGGGGATGGAGGCGTTGGCGATCTATGTCGGGGTCGCCCTGGTCGGCGGCCTGCTGGCCCTCCTCGTGCGCCTTCCGCCGCTGGTCGGGTTCATCGCCGGAGGGTTCGCCCTGAGCGCTCTGCACGCCCCGACCTTGGAGGCTCTGCCGACGATCTCGACCCTCGGGGTCACCCTGCTGCTCTTCGGGCTGGGACTCAAGGTCGAGGTCACACAGTTCCTCCGGCCCGAGGTCTGGGTCATCTCGCTCACCCACCTGGCCGGGAGCACCCTCCTCGGCGCGGCTCTGCTCGCCGCGGTCAAGTTCCTCGGGATCGCCCCGGTTGCGGACGACCCCTGGAGGGTGCTTTGGCTCATGGGATTCGCGGTGTCCTTCTCGAGCACGGTCTTCGTCGTCAAGCTCCTCGAGACCCGATCGGACACCCAGTCCGTCTATGGCTCGCTCTGCATCGGGGTGCTCATCGTCCAGGACATCGCGGCGATTGCGTTCCTTTCCTCTCCGGTGACCGCACGCCTAGCCTCTGGATGCTCACCGTGCTTGCCACGCCGCTCGTGGCACACCTCCTGCGCCGGGTCTGGGGGATGCTCGCGCACGACCTCTCCTGGCTGTTCGGGGTCGCCGTGGCCCTGGTGCCCGGGTATGCCTGGTGGCACGCGGTGGGCCTCTCCGGCGAGCTCGGTGCGTTCATCCTCGGCGTCCTGCTCGCCTCACACCCGGAGGCCGCCGAACTCTCCCGCACCCTGTTTTCGATCAAGGAACTCCTTCTCGTGGGGTTCTTCCTCTCTGTCGGCGCGCTCGGTCTGCCCACCCTCGGACAACTCACCGTCGGGGCCCTTCTCGTCCTCGTGCTGCCCTTGCAAGGAGCCCTCTACAGCGCGTTGCTCCACCTCTACCGTTACCGGCCCCGCACCTCCGTGCTCGCCGGGGCGGCGATGGCGAACAACTCCGAGTTCGGGCTCATCGTCACCGCCTTCGGCGTCTCGGCCGGACTGCTTCACGAAGGGTGGCTAGCGACCATGTCGGTGGCGGTGGCCTTGGGGTTTGTCGCGGCGACCCTGATCAATGCCAACCCGCGCTGGCTCATCCGGCGGATCGCCAGCCGGTTGCCCCGATTCGACGACGACGACCTCAATCCCAGGGACCGTCCGCTCAGCATCGGCGACGCTCAGGCCATCGTCCTCGGCATGGGACGCGTCGGGGCCGCGGTCCACCGCAGGCTCACCACGGCATACGGGCTGCGAGCCCTGGGCATCGAACACGACGAGGCCCGGGTCGCGCGGCTGCGACGCAAGGGCGTCGAGGTCCTCGAAGGCGACGCCACCGACGAGGGGTTCTGGGAGCGGGTCTCGGCCCCGCACAAGGTGGAGCTCGTCGTCCTCGCCATGCCCTTCCACGGAGCGAACATGGCCGCGCTCACGATGATCCGGGAGTCGGGGTACACCGGGGAGCTCGCCGCGGTGGCGCGTGACGACACCGACCTGCACGCGCTCAAGGCGGCCGGGGTCACCAGCGTGCTGCACATCTACACCGGCAGCGGGACCGCGCTCGCGGACCAGGTCGCCGAGGACCTTAACCTGCAGCGGCGGGGCTGAGACGGTCGCGGGCCCGGGTTCAGGCCGAGCGCTTCCGGGGTGCGCTTGCGGGGTGCCTCCGACTCGCGGCGGACGATCGTCGGCAGGACGTTCTTGAGGACGACGTCCCGGGTGACGACGACCTTGGTGATCTCGTCGTCCGAGGGCACGTCGAACATGACCGGGAGCAGGACTTCCTCCATGATCGCGCGCAGGCCGCGGGCGCCGGTGCCGCGCTCAAGCGCCTGCTCCGCGACCGCGGCAATGGCGTCCTGCGTGAACTCCAGGTCCACCCCGTCGATCTCGAACATCTTCTGGTATTGCTTGACCAGGGCGTTGCGCGGCTCGGTAAGGATGCTCACGAGGGAGGCGTTGTCCAGCGGCGCGACCGTGGTGACCACCGGGAGCCGTCCGATGAACTCGGGGATGAGACCGAACTTCATGAGGTCCTCGGGCATAACCTCGTGGATGGACTCGGCGAGGTCCTTGGGCGAGTGCAACTCGGACCCGAAACCGAGCCCCTTCTTGCCGTTACGGGACTCGATGAGCTTCTCCAGTCCGGCGAAAGCGCCTCCCACGATGAACAGCACGTTCGTGGTGTCGATCTGGATGAACTCCTGGTGCGGGTGCTTGCGCCCACCCTGCGGTGGCACCGACGCGGTGGTGCCTTCGAGGATCTTGAGCAGCGCCTGCTGCACGCCCTCACCCGAGACATCCCGGGTGATCGAGGGGTTCTCGCTCTTGCGCGCGATCTTGTCGACCTCGTCGATGTAGATAATCCCCGACTCGGCCTTCTTGACGTCGTAGTCGGCGGCCTGGATGAGCTTGAGCAGGATGTTCTCGACGTCCTCGCCGACGTAACCGGCCTCGGTGAGCGCGGTCGCATCGGCGATGGCGAAGGGCACGTTGAGCATCTTGGCCAGGGTCTGGGCGAGGTAGGTCTTGCCGCACCCGGTCGGGCCGATGAGCAAGATGTTGGACTTGGCGATCTCGACGTGCTCGGGATCCTTGCGAGCCACCCCGGACTCCCCCGCCTGGATCCGCTTGTAGTGGTTGTAGACGGCCACCGAGAGCGAACGCTTGGCGCCCTCCTGGCCGATGACGTACTCCTCGAGGAAGTCGAAGATCTCCCGAGGCTTGGGCAGTTCCTCAAGGCCGAACTCGCTGGACTCGGCGAGCTCTTCCTCGATCATCTCGTTGCAGAGGTCGATGCACTCGTCGCAGATGTAGACCCCAGGTCCGGCGATGAGCTTGCGCACCTGCTTCTGCGACTTGCCGCAGAAGGAGCACTTGAGCAGGTCACTGCTCGCACCGACACGTGCCACGGGTACCAGCCTTCACTAACGAGCGGAGCGATGTCGTCTCGACGCTACCGGCCGAGACTGCGGTCACTCCCCATTGAACGTCAGTGGGGCTCGGCGCGTCGCCTTTGTCGGCTCACAGCGAACTGGGCGAGAGCGGCGAGCCCGATGAGCACCACGACCCCACCGATGGCGTATGCCAGGTATGACGTGCCGCCTGCGGCGGTCGGGACCGAGGCACCGGTCAGGGTGGGGTCCGGGGCTCGGCCCTGGCCCAGGAGCGTCGCGAGGTCGACATTGCGCGCAAGGTCGGTGCCGTCGCAGAGCGTGACCAGGAGTCCGCCGGCGGGAGTGCCGAAGAACGTGTCCCCGACTCCCCGACGCGCAAAGAAGACCCACGTATCCTCGGTGAGTTCGCGACCGCAGGAGGCGCCACTGACAGGGCTGAAGACCTCGACCTCGGCGGGCACGGTGCCCTTGAAGACCCGGGTGACCCGGACGTCATACCTCACGAGCGCCGCCGAGGAGCCGCCCGTGGGAGCCTCGGAACGCACCACCTCACCGGTGAAGACGGCATCGGCTGCGGCGAGCGCTTCCGCCGGGGACCGGTCCGCGCAGGAGCATGCCTGGCACGGGGTGGGCGCGACGGCGGCAACCCCCAGGGTGCCGATCACCGTGAGCAGGAAGACCGCGAGCCGGGATGCCATGACCGTTGGACGGTCCGGCATCCCGGCTCGGTTCCCCTTGGGGAGGGTGCGGGCGGGGCGAGCGCTAGGAGTTGCCCTTGCGGGAGGCAAGCACCTCATCGATCAGGCCGTACTCGACGGCCTGGGCGGCGGAGAGGATCTTGTCGCGCTCGATGTCCTTGGCGACCGCCGCGACATCCCGGCCGGAGTGGTGGGCGATGGTCTCCTCGAGCCAGCCGCGCATCCGGATGATCTCGTTGGCGTGGATCTCCAGGTCGGAGGCCATACCGCCGGTGCCCTCGATCGCCGGCTGGTGGATGAGCACCCGAGAGTTGGGCAGCGCGAACCGCTTACCCTTAGCGCCAGCGGCGAGCAGGACCGCCGCCGCCGACGCGGCCTGGCCGATCACGAAGGTCTGCACATCGGGTCGGATGTACTGCATGGTGTCGTAGATCGCGGTCATTGCGGTGAACGAGCCGCCGGGGCTGTTGATGTACATGAGGATGTCGCGGTCCGGGTCCTGGGACTCGAGCACGATGAGCTGAGCGATGACGTCATCAGCCGAGGCGTCGTCGACCTGCACGCCGAGGAAGATGATCCGGTCCTCGAAGAGCTTGGTGTAGGGGTCGAGGCGCTTCATCCCGTAGGAGGTGCGCTCCTCGAACTGCGGCAGGATGTACCGGCTCGTCGGGCTCGGCACCTGGAGGCGGCCGGAGGTGAGGTTGGCGTTCATGTGAGGTGCTCGTCAGCTTTCGTCGTGCCCAAAGGCGGAGGTCACGGGGTTGTCGGCGAGCCGACCGGCCTGGACGGCCTTGGAGATGACGTGGTCGACGAATCCGTAGTCCTTGGCTTCGGAGGCGGTGAACCAACGGTCGCGGTCAGAGTCGGCGGTGATCTGCTCGATGCTCTGACCCGTGTGCTCCGCGATGAGCTCGGCCATCTGCTTCTTGATGTGCAGGAGCTGCTCGGCCTGGATCTTGATGTCGGAGGCCGTGCCGCCGATACCGCCACTCGGCTGATGCATCATGACCCGGGCGTGCGGGGTGGCATAGCGCTTCCCGGGGGTACCGGCCGAGAGTAGGAACTGGCCCATCGAGGCCGCCATACCCATGGCCACGGTCGCCACGTCATTGGGCACCCACTGCATGGTGTCGAAGATGGCCATCCCTGCGGTCACCGACCCACCGGGGCTGTTGATGTAGAGCCAGATGTCCTTGTCCGGGTCCTCGGCGGCCAGCAGGAGCATCTGTGCGCAGATCGCATTGGCGTTGTCGTCACGGACATCCGAGCCCAGGAAGATGATCCGCTCCTTGAGGAGCCGGTTGAAGATGTGGTCGTCGAGACCGGTCTGTGGACCAGGTCCAGCGGCGACGATGTCGCTCGTGCTCACGGCTGTCGCTTTCTCATCGGGTGACACCGGGCGCGGCCCGGGTCGTGTCGTCGTCATGACCCTAACGCGGCGACGTGCTCAGATCGTCCCCGGGTCGACGACTGTTCGCTCTGGGCGCACGTGGGCGGGCTGAGGCTCCCGGGCGGCGGGAATGACGAGTTGAGCGAACAAGGCCATGACTCCGACAACGGAGAGGGCCTGCAGCACCCCGACCTGATCGCCGAGGAAGCCGAGCAGGGGCGGCCCGGAGATGAACGCCGCATACCCGATGGTGGCGACCACCGACATCCGGGCCGGGGCCCGGGCCGGGTCATCCGCCGAGGCGCTCATCCCGACCGGGAACCCGAGCGACACTCCGACGCCCCAGAGCGCCGTGCCGACATACGCCAGGACGTTGTTGCCGAAGACGACGAGCGCGGATCCGGCGAGCGCGAGCAGGAAGAGGACCCGGAGCACCGGCACCCGACCGTAGCGGTCGAGCAGGTGAGTCCCGACGAGCCGACCGACCGTCATGAAGAAGAGGAAGCTCGCGAACGCGAGCACCCCACCCCAGCGGGGCACGCCGTGGCCCTCGTGGAAGGCCACCGCCAGCCAGTCGTTGGCCGTCCCTTCGGTGAAGGCGGCCACGAAGGTGAGCACCCCGATGAGCAGCGTGCGCGGCTCGGTCCACGCTGATCTCTCTGGCGTGCGCTTCCCCGCCTCCGGTCCGGGCTCCTCCTCCCGATCCAGCGGGACGAACCTCGGCAGCGCCCAGACCATGGCCACGACCCCGAGGACCACCGCCCCGGCGAAGTGCGGCACCAGCGCGACCTCGAGCCGAGACATCCCGGCTCCGATGAGCCCACTGACCACGGTTCCCCCGCTGAAGGCGGCGTGAAAGTGCGGCATGGCGCTTACCCCGAGGAGCCGCTCCACATGCGCACCCTCGAGGTTCATCGCGACGTCCCAGACGCCGATGCCGAGCCCGAGGAGGGCAAGGCCGGTGGCCAGTCCCACCCGGCTCTGCCAGAGGTCGACCGCGACCGCAGCGACAGCGAAACCGGCCAGCACGATGGCGGCGGACGCCCCGATGGCCCGCAGCATCCCGAGGCGGTGCACGATCCGGCCAGCGAGCGGCATCGCGATCAGCGAACCCGCGGAGACGGCCAGCAGGGTCACCCCGAGTTCGGCCGCGCTCAACCCCAGGACGGCCTTGATGTCCGCGATCCGCGAGGCCCAGGTGGCGAACGCCACCCCGGCCATGGCAAAGACGACGAAAACGGCGGTGCGGGCTCGCCGGGCCTCAGTCACCAGCGCACCGACATCCGGTGCGGGCCGACCCCCGGACAGAGGTATGCCGTGGCTGCACCCTGCCCGCGCAGCCACGGCATACCAGTCCGAAGGCGAACCTGTGAGATCCCTGCACTGATTCCGCGATCACCATCCCCATGGCGACTTCCGCCATCGTAATGCGCGCACTCCCGCCCAGCAACATCAGGGGAAGAAAGGGCAACGGAAGGATCAGTGCGCTGACGACGGGGCGTCGTCGTCGGACTGAGCGCCCTCGGACTGAGGCATGAGCGTCTGCAGGTCGACGGCCTGGCCCGCGGTGTCGGTGATCGTGGCCTTCTCCAGGACGACCGAGAGCGCCTTGCGCCGCGCCACCTCGGCGACCATCGCGGGGATCTGTCCCTGCTGGTCGACCGCCTGTGCGAACGAGTTGGGGTCCATGCCGTACTGCTGGGCGCTCATGACGAGGTACTCGATGAGTTCGGGCTGCCCGACCTGGACCTCGAGCTTCTCGGCGAGGGCGTCGAGGAGGAACTGGGCACGGAATGCCTTGCGGGTGTTCTCCTGCACCTCGGCGCGGTGCTCGGCGTCCTCGAGCCGGTCCTCACCTTCGAGGTGGGCATGGACCTCGTCCTCGACGATGCCGTCCGGGACGGCGACCTCGGTCACCTCGAGGAGGTGCTCAAGGACCTTGTCACGAGCCTGGATGCCCTGCTCGAAGCGCTTACCCTGCTCGGCCTGCGCGGTGATGTCGGCGCGGAGTTCCTCGAGGGTGTCGAACTGGGAAGCGAGCTGCGCGAAGTCGTCGTCGAGCTCGGGGAGCTCGCGGACCTTGACGGACTGGACGGTGACCACGCAGTCGGCGGGCGCACCCTCGTGCTCGCCGCCGGCGAGCGGCGCGGCGAACTCCTTGGTTTCCCCGGCGGACAAGCCCACGAGGGCCTCGTCGAGGCCTTCGAGCATCGTGCCGGAACCGACCTCGTAGGAGACCCCGTTCACCGAGTCGATCGGCTCACCGTTAATCGTCGCAGAGAGGTCAATGGAGACGAAGTCGCCGTCCTGGGCGGCACGTTCGACCCCGATCAGGGTGCCGAAGCGCTGCCGCAGCGCGGTCATCCGCTCCTCAACATCTTCCGGGCTCGCCGAGACCGGGTCGACCGTGACCGCAAGGCCGTCAAGGTCGGGCAGGGCGATCTCGGGACGGATGTCGGTCTCGACGGTGAACTCCAGGTCCTGGCCGTCCTCGAGCGGAACCCCGGTGACGTCGACCTCGGGGCGCCCGATCGCGCGCACCTGCTCGGCCTCGACGGCGTCGGCGAAGAACTTGGGGAGGGCGTCGTTGACCGCCTCCTGGACCACGGCACCCCGACCCACACGCTGGTCGATGATCCGGCGGGGCACGTGTCCACGGCGGAAGCCCGGCACCTGGATCTGGGACCCGATCGTGGTGTACGCCGCGTCGAGCATCGGCTTGAGCTCGTCGAACGGAACCTCGACGACGATCTTGACCCGGGTCGGGCTGACGGACTCGACGGCACTCTTCACTGTGGGACCTTCGTACTGGTGGAAAGGGGGCGGGTGCCACACCGAGAGGGGGCAGGCGAACACGCCTGGTCGGGAGGCAACAGCCACCCATCCTAGCCGTGCAGGGCAGGCGGATCCCAAACGGCCCACGGCCTAGGCACAGGGCTCCAGGCCGGGTGGGTGTGGTCAGTCCTCGGCGCTGAAGGTCTCGACCTTGACCCGCTCGCCGGAGACGATGACGAGGTCGCCCGCGGAGACCACGGTTTCGGGGGTCGCATGGGTGAAGTCCTGACCGGGCGTCTTGATCCCGACGATGGTCACGCCATACTTCGTGCGCACCCCGGACTCACCCAGCGGCATCCCGGTGATCGCCTTCGGCGGGACGGTCTTGACGATGGCGTACCCGTCGTCGAACTCGATGTAGTCGAGCATCTTCCCGCGCACGAGATGGGCGACCCGGCGGCCCATGTCGTGCTCCGGGCGGACGACGTGGCCAACGCCGACCTGCTCGAGGATCCGGGCCATCGACTCGCTCGTCGCCTTGCCCCCAGATGTTGTCGACCCCAGGGTCTTCAGGACGAACGCGGAGAGCACGGATGCCTCGAGGTCGGTGCCGATGGCGATGACGGCACGATCGAAGTCCTGGACCGAGAGCTGACGCATGGCCTCGAGGTCGGTCGAGTCGGCCTCGACGACATGAGTGATCCGCCCGGCCAGGCTCTGGACGCGGCGTGGGTCGGTGTCGATGCCGAGGACCTCGACCCCGTCCCGCTCCAGTTCGAGGGCGAGCGACTTGCCGAAGCGGCCGAGACCGATGACGACGACGCCGCCGACCTCAGCAATGTGCTTAGCCAATGAGGGGCCTGCCTTCCGGGAGTCGGTATTGACGGTGGCGCTCGCGGAGGACGAGCGCGGAGACCAGGGTTGCCGGGCCGAGACGCCCGAGGAACATGAGGCCGATGATGACGAGCTGCGAGGGGACGTTCAGTTGGGCGGTGATCCCGGTGGACAGGCCGACGGTGCCGAAGGCGGAGGTCGCTTCGAAGAGGACGTCTTTCAACGGCAGCCCGTTCATGAGGATGATGAGGACGGTGGCGCCGATGATGGCGGCGATCCCGAGCAGGGCCACCGCGATCGCCTGGCGGATCGACCGAGGGTCGATCCGGCGGTCGAAGGCGTTGACGTCGGGTTCTCCGCGGACCTCGGCCACGATCGCGAAGAGCAAGAGCAGGAAGGTCGTGACCTTCAGACCACCGGCCGTCGAGGCCGAACCGCCACCGATGAACATGAGCACGATGGTGCCGAGCAGCGTCCCGTCGTCGACCGCGCCATAATTCCAGGCGTTGAACCCGGCGGTTCGCGGCTGGACGGCGTGGAAGAAGCCATTGAGTACCTTGTTCCCCGGGCTGAGGTCGCCCATCGTCGCGGGGTTACCCCACTCGTTCAAGCTGAAGAAGATGGTCGCGCCAACGAGCAGGATGCCCGTCATGAGGAGGGTGAACTTGGTATGCAGGCTCCACCGGTGCGGCCGAGTGCGGCGGAGCAGTTCCATGATCACCGGGAACCCAAGCCCGCCGATGATGATCGAGAACGCGATCGGCGGCTCGATGAACGGGTCGTTGCGGAAGGAGACGATGTTGTCGCTGAAGAGCGCGAACCCGGCGTTGTTGAAACTCGACACCGCATGGAACACCCCGAGGTATGCCGACCGCCCGAGGCTGTTGTCATACCCCAGCAGGAAGCGCAGGCCGAGCAGGAGCGCGATGGTGCCTTCTACGGCGACGGTGATCTTGAAGACCCCGAAGAGGACCGATCGCACCTCTCCCGGGCCGACGCTCTTGGTCTCGGCGGCGGCCGTGAGCCGGGTGTTCAGGCCCATCCGCTTGGTGACGAAGAGCGCGAGCAGTGAGGCCAGGGTCATGATCCCGAAACCGCCGACCTGGATGAGCCCAGGATGACGACCTCACCGAAGGTCGTCCAGTAGTTCGGTGTGTCCACGGTCGAGAGCCCGGTGACGCAGGTGGCGCTGGTCGCGGTGAACAGGGCGGTGATCCACGGGGCGCCCCCCAGGGCCAGCCCGGGCCACCGGCAGCATGAGCAGCAGGGTGCCCACGGTGATGGCCGCCGCGAACGCCACGACGACGACCTGCGCCGGGTGCTTGAGCACGCGAGTTGGCCGCCGGGACGGCGCGATCGTGTCGTGCATCCCGCTGCGGCCGCTCACGAGAGGTCAGTGTGCCAGAGCGGACCTCACCGCCCCAACCGGGCCTCATGGGTTCGGAGGTGCTGTGGAGCCGGCGACGAGAATCGAACTCGCGTAGCCAGTTTGGAAGACTGGGGCTCTACCATTGAGCTACGCCGGCGAGCGGCGCGGTCGGCGGACCGCGAAGCAGGGGTTAGCCTTAGTGGCCGTCCTCGCGGAGCCCAAACCCACTCCTGAACCCTTGAGTCGGTATGCCGTGGGCAGGCCACGGGGTGTGGCGCAGTTTGGTAGCGCGTCCGCTTTGGGAGCGGAAGGCCGCAGGTTCAAGTCCTGTCACCCCGACCGTAGAGTTACCTCTCGTGACCGCCCTGCTCGACAAGAGCCCCGTCCTTCTGCTCTTCGTCGTCCTGTCGGTCGGCACCGCCCTCGAGCCATCCGCATCCGCGGCATCTCCGTGGGACCCGCGGCGGTGCTCTTCAGCGCCCTCGCCGTCTCGGCCCTGGACGCCCGGCTCGCGCTCCCCGAGGTCCTCGGCACCTTCGGGCTGGCCTGTTCGCCTGCACCGTCGGCCTCACCGCCGGACCGTCCTTCTTCTCCAGCCCTGCGCCGGGGCGCCCGCCCGGTCATCGTCGTCTTGCGTCCTCGCCGGCCTCGGCGTGCTCACGGCCATCCTCGGCCGCATCCTCGGGCTTCGACAAGGGCACCGTCGCGGTCTCATGCGGGCGAACACGAACAATCCATTCGCGGCCGCCATCGAACGGCTGGCGGTCCGTACCCACGGGTCCAGGCCGTCGCCTACTCGCTCACGTACACCGGGGGGTGCTTCCGTCCTGCCGGCCGCCGCGGCATACGGATCAGGCATGGCGGGCAGGAGGGGCCGAGACCCGCCCGGCCTGGCGCGACCATCAACGCGACCATCAAGCGGACCCGGGATAACGTCCTCTCCGTGCGGGAACTCATCACCGTGACCCCGCACGGCCGGGTGCCTTCCTCACGGCACCAAGTCGCCGACGGCCTGGTGGAGCGTCCCGCAGCGAGACTCGTGGCCTCCGGCCCGGCGACTGGCCGCCATCGGCCCGCGCGCCGCCGTCGAGCACACCAACCAAGCAACTCGGCTGGCGCCCGGCGGCTAGTTCAACCTGACAGGATCGCCAGACGCCGGGACTTCCGGGCGGATCGTGGCTCTGGAGAAGAAGTTCGAGTGGCCGCACTGTCGCCGAGTTGAAGCCTGGACGCGGTTCGGAGCTCGAGCCACCCGCAAGTGCGCCGCGCCACCACGACTTCTCGCCACCGACGGCTTCATCTCTTCAGGCTGGGGACCGGATCCGAGTGGCGGCCCCCGCGAGAAGATGTCCGCGGTCGCGCGCTACCTCGGCGACTCCTGAACACGGAACCTCCGACATCAACCTCTCGGGCCTGCCCTCGGCCTGGCCACTGGCCTGCTCTCTCGGCGCGCTTCCCATCCTCATCCCGGGCCTGGGCACCCTGGTCTCGGCAACGCGGCCGGGCTACCCATCATCGGCTTTCCTCCTTGGCTGAATGCAGCGATCTGGGCGAGTGGCCTGACCTCGCCGCACCAGGGCGCCGAGGTGCTCACCCAGCTTGGCCTGGCTGCTCTTCCTCGCGTATGCCGGTGGGCGGGCGGGTTCGGCGTTCATCGACGCGCTCCGCACACCGCTGGGGTGGGAAGCCATCGTCGCCGGCCTGCTGGTGAGCGCCGTGCACGGCATCGCCCTGGTCGTCCCGGCCTTCGGGTGCCCGCGCCAACGGTCCACGCACGCACGCCGGGTTCATCATGGGCTCACAGACCCAGCC
>JADJVJ010000002.1 GCA_016716625.1 Nostocoides sp. | reverse complement strand
GCCATCTCTCATAACGGGCGAGCCTGGCCTGGACTTGTTCGCTGGGCCTGGCGTTGGAGCGGGACCATCTGAGCTCGTCGGCCAGCCGCTTGGCAAGCTTGGCGTCCTTCTTGCCCTGACCTCGAGGCGGCCTGCTTCTTCTCCAGGTACGTCGAGTAGTTGCCCTCATACGGGTAGGCCCGGCCCCGGTCGAGTTCGAGGATCCAGCCCCGCGACGTTGTCCACGAAGTGGCGGTCGTGGGTCACCGCGACGACCGCGCCGTGGTAGCCGGCCAGGTGCTTCTCCATCCAGAGCACCGACTCGGCGTCAAGATGGTTGGTGGCCTCGTCGAGGAGCAGCAGATCGGGCTTCTGCAGGGCTTAACTTGCACAGGGCCACCTGGCGCGTCACACCTGAGAGGACCGAGACGTCGGCGTCCGGCGGCGGCAGCGCAGAGCGTCCATCGCCTGCTCGAGTTGCGAGTCGAGTCCCAGGCGTCGGCGTGATCGATGTCCTTCCTGGAGCCGGCCCATCTCTCGGCCGTGAGCGCATCGAAGTCGGCGTCCGGGTCGGCCATCTCTTCGGAGATCTCGTTGTAGCGGTCAAGCTTGGCCTTGATCTCGCCGGCACCCTCCTCGACATTGCCGAGGACGGTCTTGCTGTCGTCGAGTTCCGGCTCCTGCATGAGGGATGCGACGGAGTACCCAGGGGTCAGCCGGGCCTCACCGTTGGACGGCTGGTCGAGACCGGCCATGATCTTGAGCACCGAGACTTGCTGCAGCGCCGTGGGCCACGACCCGATCTTTGCTCCGGGCAGGAACGAGAGGGTCACGTCGTCGAGGATGACCTTGTCGCCGTGGGCTTTGCGGGCGCGCGACATGACATAGATGAACTCGGGCATGGCTCGATTTTTAGGTCGTATGCCGGTGGTAGACGCGCCAGCTTTCGACGGGCCACCACCGAGCATCGCCGCACGTCCCCGTCAGGCGGCCGAGGATTCACTCTCTCCCCGCGACCTGTGGCCGATCGAGGCCGGACTGAGACGAGGCTCTGCTGCCCACGACCTGGCCGTCCGCGGTCTCGAGGTCGAAGCGGTTCGGTCGCCGGGTCCGGCAGCCCGTCCTCGTGCCCCGGGTGCTGGTAGGGGGATGGAGTTCTATCCGGTCGTCGCTGCTCTGGGGCTGCGCGGACCGACTTCTCGAAGGTCTGGTGCCCAGGGAGGAGGGGTCGTGCCCGACGACGTTGGCATCGATCTGGACATCCACCCTGTGTGCCATCGGCCACGCCTTGTGTAGTCACGACCCGCTGACGGCCGCGGATGACCACCGCCGGCTGACCCTTCTTGAGTGAGGCGGCGGAGTTCAGCCCGAGCCGCCACGCCGAGACCCCGTAGTAGGACGGCGGGCCCGGTCCGTGCCACCGGAGGAGTCCGGCGCGGCCGCCGCTCGGTGGCCGCGACCCGAAAGCTGGCCACCGCAACCCCGCCGTGGGTCCCGCGACGTGGGGTCGCCGACGAGCCGGCCTGGATCGTCACATCGGTCTCAAACATGCGCTGCTCCTCCGCATCGGGGTCGCCACGTCCGGCGACCACCACTGGAGGCCAGCATCGCGGCGGCATACTCACATCGGCGAGGTCCCCTCTCAGAGTGGTGGACACGCGCCCCACCTGAGCGCCGGCTGTGGACAGCGCCACCCCACCGCCCCTGGCGCTCCCCACGATCGTGCGAGGGGTGCGGGAATCCAGAGTGGCCTGCGGCCTCGGCAACGCCTCGCGGGTCTCCGGTGGCGCGCCAGCACGGCATTGACCGGGTCGACGATGCGCTCCCGGGCCACCCCGCAATGGCGCGCGCAGAAGCCGGGCATCGACCCGGGCCGCCTCCCGCCGCGCGCCGAAACGAGACCAGCGCCACGCGCAGGCTGGCCGCGAGCAGCAGCCCGCCGAGGACCCCCGACGAGGAGGATGAACGGCGCCGGAACCGGGCCACCGCGAGGCAGCTCCGGCAGTTCGGAGAACTGCAACCAGCCGAGCACCATGATGACGAGGTACCAGAGCAGTCCGCACGATCGTGCACGCCGCCAGGACGATCTGCAACCAACCCACCACCCCCACCACAGCGGGGTGCGGGCTCGCGTCGGTGTCCCGACAACGGCCCGGTCGAGGGCGTCGGTGAGGTCGGCACTGGCGGCACCGCGGCATCCTCGACGGCGTCCGCCCACGGTGGGCAGGCCGCCTCGGTGCGGTCGGCAGGCTGCCGGTCGCGAGCGTCACCGCGGCCTTCGCGGCCGGGGTCGGTGGCGGCAGCGAGATCGGCCGAGGACCGAAACGCACATCTGCCTCGGACACCCGGATGTCGTCACCGTCCAGGCGCAACTGGCGCGGCGGCTTGGGACGCAGCTGATGGACCCATCGGGGTGAACGGCCAGCCGGTCACCTGCGCGCCGCCATCCGGTAGTCCCGGCCGACGGCCTCGACCACCGTGGGCACCCCGCAGAGCGGGCGAGGTATCGACGAGCCCGGACTGCTCGCGGGCGTCGACGGTCGGCCCGGAAGTGGCCACCGTATGCCGCATACCTCTGCCACCGACCCGGGAATGTCCCCGGCGAGCCGGGCCCGGGCGGCATTGGCGCCGGCGACGATGTTGGGAGCCGCTGCGGAGCTCGTCCACTCCGGCGCCGGTGCGAGCGCAGGTGGCGAGCACCTGAGCACCGGGCACGCCGTCGAGCGCCAACAGAGTTTGAGGTCGGCAACGCACAGGGTCACCACCTCGTCCGCGGACAGCCGGTCGGTGTGGTTAAACTTGTCGACGGTGACCGACTCGTGCGTGGCGAGCGCCGCGACATAGTCGTCATGCAGCCGGGCGTCGGCGTACTTGGGGATCGGTCACCCAGACGAACAGGTCGACGAGCTCGAGGATGCGTTCGGCCTCGGCGCGATGGCGGCTCACGCGGGAGTCGAAGTCCGGCAGGTCGAGCAAGACCAGACCGTCGAGGGTGCCGTGCCGCTCCGGCTCGTGATCACCTGATGGCGCCGCTGCACCTGGAGGCCAATCGAGCAGCGGGTCGGCGCTCTCCGCTCCCAGACCGCCGCGGTCGGAGTCGAGGTCGTCGGCCGACGAGCGCCGACGGTGGCGACGTCCTCGCCAACCAGGGCGTTGAACAGGAGAGGACTTGCCGCTGCCGGTCGCCCCGGCGAGCGCCACCACGGTGTGCCCGCCGACGAGGCCGAGGCGGGCGGAGGCCTTGGCGATGACCGCCTCTGCCCTGACCCGCTCGGCCTGGGGCAGTTCACGGCCCCCGGTGACCACAGCCCGCTCCAGCGCCGCGGTGCCCCGCAGGAGGTCCTCGGCGGGCACGGTGCGGCTCGCCGAGCCGGCGCGCAACGGGCTCATCGCAGTTCCTCCCGGATCGCCGCGGCGGCCGTGGCGAGCCGTCCGGCCTGGTCCTCGTCGACCCCGAGCCGCGCGGTCGCCGCGGAGAAGCGCGCCTGCTCCTCGGCATACAGGTCCTCGACTCGGTTGGTGAGCTGCTCGCGGGCCTTCGCGGCCATCGTCCGGACGGCCTGGTCCCGAAGATCGCCTCGAGGACCCGCTGGGCGAGCACTGAGGTGCCGCCGGCGATGCCGACTCGGCGCCGGTCAGCCCGGCCGTGTGCGCGAAGCTGACGAGCATGAGGAAGAGACCCACCCCGTTGATCCCGTATGCCGCGATCCGGGCGTTCGTGCGCCGGCCCTGACCCTCGGTGCTCACGATATGCAGGATTTCGCCCTGCCAGTCCCGGACCAGCCGCTCGACGCGCTCGGTGAACTCCGGTGACGGTTGGCTCAGGCTCGGGTCCCCTTCGAGAATGGCCGGGCCGCCCGGGAGCCGCGCCAGGCCCGGGCGGTGTCGGCCGCGGCGGACTGGCCGTGGCCCCGGATCAGGCGGCGACGCCGCTGTGCAGGGCCTCCCCGAGGTGCTCGGCCGGCGGCGGGCCGCCCCGCACGGCCGCGGTGACTTTGTCGCGCCACCGGCTGATCGTGGACTCGACCTGACGGAAGAACTCACCGGTGCCGACGAACTCCTGCCAACGCGCGAGGACCTCGCCACGCAGGAGGTACCGTCGGTCATCCCCGCTTTCACTCCGTCGCGCGCGTCGGTGAAGGACGCGGCGGCGGCGCGCCTGAGGGCGGCCGAGGCATCGGCCTGAGCACGGCTGGCCTCGACGAGCTTCGTCGGTACGCGGTGCGAGTGACTCCAGGGCGCCTTTGAGGGTTTGGCCGACGACGATGCTGCGGCCCGGGCATCGGAGGCCGGGGCGTCGAGCCAGGCCTTGAGCCGGGCCACGGCCTCTGTCGGGAGCCGCCCGTCCGCGGTGAGCACGGTCTCGGGCACGGTGAAGATCGGCGCAGTGGGTAGGCCCTGGTCGCGGAGCATGGCGGCCGGGTGCGGGCGGATCGTCGATGATCTCCGGGGCACCGGTCCAGGACGATGGCGACCGCGGTGCCCCGTTCGGAGGCGGTGCGCAGCAGATCCCAGGGGACGGCGTCGGCGTAGCGGGCGGCCGTCGTGACGAAGAGCCACCAGGTCGGCCGCGCCGAGCAGTTGCGTGGGCCATGGCCCGGTTGGCGGAGACGACCGAGTCGATGTCCGAGCGTCGAGCAGCGCCATCCCAGCCGGAAGCGCCCGCGACGTGACGAGCCGGACCGTGCCGGGTGCGTCCGGGGTACCGGGCCCACCGGTGGCCCGGGCGAGACCCGGCAGGATTCGGCGGTCGGCGAACCAGGAAAGGTCGTCCGGGTGGTGCACGAGCACGGGCGAGGTCGTCGTCGGCCGGATGACCCCCGGTTTGCTCACCTCGGTGCCGACGATGGAGTTGACGAAGCGTGGACTTCCCGGCCCCGGTCGAGCCCCGACGACCGCGAGCAGTGGTGCATCGAGCGAGTGCAGACGGGCCAGGACGTAGTCGTCGAGTTGCCGCAGCAGCGCGACCCGGGCAACGTCGGCATCGGCCGCCCCGTCGATGGCCAGCGGCAGCCGCGCGGACTCCACGACGGCCCGGAGTGAGGTCACGGCAGCGATGAGCTGCTGGGCCTCGACATCCGGGGAGTTCACACGGGCAAGACTAGTCGCGTGGGCACCGCGGGGCGGGAGTTGCCGCACGCCCGGCAGGTCAGCCGGGTTCGGCCCGCACCGGTGCGTCGGTGAGGACGGCCAGGGCCGCCACGTGGGTGCTCAACCCGAGGGTGAGATCCACGACCCGGATTGCCGCCGGTCCACGTCGAGGCGAACGCCACTCGCGCAGCTCCGGGGAGTCCTCGGGGGCGCTGACGATGACCTCGACGGGCTCCACGGAGAACCCGTGTCCGGTCGCCTTGAGGATGGCCTCCTTGCGGCAGAGGAGTATGGCGCGGGCGCGGGTCAGCTGGGCGCCGTCGAGGCCGGCTAAGGCGGGGCGTTCGAGGTCGGCGAGCAGGACGCGGTCGAAGGCGTCCCACGAGGTCGCGGCGATGCCTTCGATGTCGACGCCGATCTCAGCCTCCTCGCAGAGCGCCGCGAGCGCCCACTGCCCGTCATACGACAACGAGAGGTGCGGCGGTCGGGGGAGGTCGGCGAGCACGGGTTTGCCGTGCCGGTCGGAGCCGCAGGTGCGGCAGCGCCGGGCAAAGCGCACCTCGCGGGGTCGCGGCAGAGGTGATCGCCGACGAGCCGACGGAGCAGGGCGTGTGCGGTGACAAAGGACGCCGGATCGGCCCGACGCCGCGCCCGGAGGCGTTCGGTGTCGTCGAGCAGCGCGAGATCCGCGCCGGCGCCGGCGACGCGGGCGCATCGGTAGGTCACCGTCGGCACGGTGGGATCATCGCAGGTGGCCGGTCACGGCATACACTGACCGGCCTAGCCTCCGTAGCTCAGCGGATAGAGCAAGAGCCTTCTAATCTCGAGGTCGCAGGTTCGAGGTCCTGCCGGGGCGCCGTCGAGAACTAGCGGCCGGCGCGGCTGACTGTGTAGGCGTCGAGCCAGTCCAGGACGCGCCGGATCTGCAGCTGGATGCCCGGGGAGCACCAGGGCGCGAGAACGCAGCACCCCAACGTCGATCAGGCCGCCGTCCAGCAGTGCGGCGACGAACTCGCGGTCTTTGTCCCGGCCAGCGAATAGCTTGGACACCGCTAGATCGTGCGGCTCCAGGCACCAGCCTGTTGCACCCTGTGCGACCGGTGGGGCAAAGGAACCAAACGGTCCTGCCATCCGTCGGGCAAGGTGGCCGGGTCACGTCGCAACCTTGGGCGTAGCAGCCGAACGTTTCGTGAAAGTGAGAGCCCCTCACCCAGGTGGCCGTCGACACCGTCGGTCTTCGCGAGATCCGGGTCTTTGGCGAAGAAGACGTCTACCCCGATCGAGGCGTGCGCGGGCTCGGGCAGGTCGTCTTCGTCGAAAGACCCTAGGATCGCTTGGCTTCCGATCACGATGATCTCGTCATCGTTGGCGATGCGAGCCGCAGCGCGAAGGATGTGCGCCAGTTGATCGCGGGTCATCAGACCCGAGATTGCCGGTAGGACTGGAACGCAAGCAGCGCCTGTTCGCGCTCCTCGCTGCTCAGCACACCTGCGAACGGCGAATTCGCACGCAACTCGCGCGAGCGCGGAGTCTGCGAGGTGAGCACGTCGAGGACATCGTCGATCGGGCCGTCGAGCAACTTCTCCCACTCGCTCAGCCACGTCGCGCCACGGCCTCGCGGGTGCAGGCCCTGCAGCCGCGCGAGGTTGGTGCGCGCGGCCCAGCACTGCATGGGGTCCCGCACGAGCTTGCCCGCCACCGCGATGTTGAGCCACCGACTACGCCGGTCAGCGCGGTTCGAGCGCGTAGTGCGCGCTCGAACCTCCTCCACATCCTCTCGGCGCAGCCGGCGATGTTTCCCGACGCTCAAGAACGGCAGGTCCCCCGCCACGCACAGATCGACCACATGCTGGCGCGATGAACCCAGGAGCCTGGCCGCCTCACCGGTGGTCAGCAACTGATCCGTGCGGGTCTCAGCCGTGGATGACATGCGGTCCAGTGTCTCATTGCAAACACCAAAAACGCAATCCACGAGCATGGACGTTGCTTTTTTGGCGGATATTTTGCGAACCTCCTGCCTCGTCGCGGCCCGCGAACATGACCTCACTGGGCCACGCGTGGATGCAGGGCTAGGAGCTGGCTCTGCCCCATGCCAGGTCCCCATGGAGGAAGGTGACCGTGCGCCCGACGTGCCTCTCACCCAAAGCCCAAGGCACACCGGCGGATCGCGAGTTCGGCGAGCAGCAAGGCAAGGTCCGGGAGCACCGCGTCGTCGAAGGTGGCTCTCGGCGAATGGTTGTCCTCGGCGTCCTCGACCCGCGGATGGGCGCACGCCGAGACGTTGAGATAGGCCCCCGGAACCTGCTCGAGGACGAAGGAGAAGTCCTCGGCGCCGGCCTCCGGCTCGGGCATCTCGGCAAACCGCTGCTGCCCGAAGAGGTCCTCGACGACCCCGCGAGCGAAACCGAACTCGGCCGGGTCGTTGACGGTTGCCGGGTACCCCTCGACCCAGTGGATCCCCACGGTGAGCCCGTGCGCCTGCGCCACCCCGCCGGCGACCTGCCCGATGAGTTCCCGCGCCAACTCCCGGGTCGCCCCGGAGAAGGTCCGCACAGTCGCCTCGAGGATCGCCTCGTCGGCGATGATGTTGTCCTTTGGTCCCCCGGCGATCCGCCCGACGGTGACGACGACGGGCTCCCAGATGCTGAACCGTCGGGTCACCATTGTCTGAAGGGCGAGGACGATCTCGCAGGCCACCGGGTACCGGGTCGAGGGTGCGGTGCGGGGCGGAGCCGGCCCACCGCGCCCACGCACGGTGATCCGGACCTCGTCGGAGGCCGCCATCTGGGTCCCGGGCCGGCCGAAGCACACCCCGAAGGCGTGATCCGCCGAATACACGTGGGCGGCGTATGCCGCGCGTCGACCCGCCGTCCCGCCGCATCCAGCAACCCCTCGGCGAGCATCGGCTCCGGCGCCCCCCGGGCCCCTCCTCACCGGGCTGGAACATGAGCACGACATCCCCGGCGAGTCTCGGCGCGACGGGCCGCGAGATGGCGCGCCGCCCCGACAAGACCGGCAACGTGCAGATCGTGGCCGCACGCGTGCATGACCCCGTCGACCTCGGAGCGCGGCCCGACGGTCGTCGCCTCGGTGACCGGCAACGCGTCCATGTCCCCGCGAAGCAGCACCACCGGCCCGGACCTGGCGCCCGGAGCCGCGCCACGGACAACCGGCGACGACCGAGGACAGCGAGCGCCCGAGGGTGATCTCCAGCCCCAGCCCGTCGAGCGCGTCGAGCACCGCACGCTGGGTACGCGGCAGATGCAGACCGAGCTCGGGGTGGTGGTGCAGGTCCTCACGCAGTGCCCGCAGGCTCGCCAGGTCGGTTCCGGGACCTCGGTCATCACGGCACCCGACGGGCGACATAGTGCAGCCACACCGAGGCCCGGTCGACTCACTGTCGGCGAGCGGGCGACCCCCTGCGAACTCACCTCGACGAGTTCGAAGCCGCACTCACCCAGCTGGCGCGCCTGGGCGAACCGGTCGATGTAGTACATGAGCAGCGTGTAGTCATGCGCATCGTCGTTGATCTGCGCGTAGTCCGCGGTGCGCACCACCTGGCGGCGCATCCGGACGATCCGCGGGAGCCGCCGCACGGCCTGAACCACGGAGCGGGCATAGGTGCGGGTGACCAGCGGGCGGCGGCGCCACGGCAGCCGGTCGAAGGTGGCCACGTCGCGGTTGTGCGTGGAGAAGAGGAACAGCCCCCCGGGCCGGACTACCCGCCGGATCTCGCCGAGGATCTGGCGCCGATCGTCATCCCCCACCGAGTCAATCCCTGTTGAAGGAGAACCAGACGACCGAGAACTCCTCGTCCTCGAACTCCGCCAGATCACGGGCGTCCGCCCAGCGCAGATCCTGCCCGGATAGCGCCTGCGGGCGGCCTCGATGAGCGGCGCCGAGTAGTCCACGCCGACATACCGCTGCGTCAGCGCGGCGATAACCCGGTGGTGCGGCCCCGCCCACCCCTGATGTCGAGGAACACCGACCCGGTGATGGCGTCCAGCCACCGGTCGATGAGTTACACACCCTCCCCGGCTGCAGCCCGGAGCGGCTCGCATAGTGCCTGACGATCTCGCCGCGGGTGTAGGTGGCGTGGTTGCCCTCCGTTGCCTCCCCGCCCCGGCTTTGCCCGCCCCCGCCTCGCGCGCCCTGCCGCCTCATGTCACCGCCAGTCCGGTGAAGTTACGGCGCGCCTGACCAGAGCGGCCAGGAGCGCGTGCTCGTCGGCGAGCATCGGCGCATCCACCGGCGTATGACCCATCCGCCGACGCAGCAGCGCCAGTTCGCTCGCGGTGTCCTGGAAGGCCCGCATCGCGGCGAGCCCGGCGCGGCCGGTGTTGACCCGGGCCCAGTGCCGCGCCTCCCGGCGGCGGCCCATCGAGGCGAGCATGCCCACCTCGGCTGCCGAGAGCCAGCCCGCCTGCACGTATGCCGTGAGGTGCCGGCCGATGAGCCGGGCCCTCGGAGCGCCGGGCCCAGGTGACCAGGGCGAGGAAGCCGAGGAAGACCGGCACCTCGACCAGAAGGTAGATCGTGATGATGCCCTCGCCGCCGACGACCGCCGCCAGGTTCCACAGTCCGTGGCCGATCACGGCCAGCAGCCACCCGAGCACCGGGGCGAGCACGCGCAGCCAGCGGGAACGGGACACCGAGGCCACCCGATGCCGAGTCCGGTCGCCACGGTGAACATGGGGTGCGCAAACGGCGAGAACAGGCACCGCAGCACGAAGGTCGCCCCGAGCATCTCGGCGCCGCCCTCGCTGTACGCGGTGGCCAGGTACTGGATGTTCTCGGTAAAGGCGAACCCGGCGGCGGTGATCCCGGCATAGACCATCCCGTCGATGATCCCGTCGAACTCCCGACGCATCCGCCACCAGATGAGCAGGACGAGCAGGCCCTTAAGGGACCCTCGACCACCGGGGCGACGACCACCGCAGTGACGGCTCGAGCCTCCTGCGCCGAACTGACGGCCTCGATGACCGCGAGGGCGCTGGTGTTCGTCACGGCCGCCAGTACCGCGGCAACGAGCGCCCCAAAGGAAGGCGATGAGGAGCAACCGGGTCGGTTCGGCCTCGAACCGGTCGAGCCAGAGAAACGTCGGCACGACGATGCCGAGCGGAATCGCCGCGGCGAGCACGCTGAGCAGGGTGATCTGCACGCCATACGTGGCGCCGAAGTAGGTGGCCACGGAGAGCGCGAGGAGGCCGAAGCCGGTGACCACGAGCGCAGCGACAAGCCATAGCCGGATCGCCGACCGCGAACGGTGCGGGCGCGTCTGGGCAGCATGGGCACCCGAGGGGGACCTGCACGCTCATAGCAGTCGACCTTAGTGCCCCGTGCCGAGCCTTAGAGTGGCCACCATGACGCTGCCGACGGACCGGTCGCTCGCGGACCGCATCGTGGATCGACTGCGAGATGACCGGGCTCTCCCTCACCCAGGACGCCCTCGTCGAGGTCGCCGCCCTGGTCACCGACTACGAGCTCACGGTGCTCGGCGACGGTGTCGAGATCGTGATCAGGCCACCGCAGGCGGCGCTGGACCAGATGGGCGAGTTCGTCACCCAGATGCACACCAGCTCCGGTCTGCTCGCCGACCTCGAGCACGGGGTGAGCCTGGTCGAGGCCGAGGAGCAAGTGCTCAGCTACGTCCGCGAGTGGGTCCCCGAGCCCGGCAAGGCACCACTTGGCGGCAACTCGGTGGCCACCGACCGCGGATTTCTCGCCCGCGACATGCCCACCTTGGAGTCGCACCTGCACTACCGGATCGTCGACGTCTCCTCGATCAAGGAGCTGGCCCGGCGCTGGTTCCCCCGGGCCTACTTCGCTGCCCCGGTCAAGAGCGGTGGGCATCGGGCGCTCGCCGACATCCGCGAATCGATTGCCGAGCTGCGCTACTACCGGGAGGCGGTCTTCACCGACCCGCCCGGACGGTCCACCGAGGAGTGCAAGAAGATCGCTACCCGGCACGTCGTGGAGCACACCTCTGCGACCGGGGACGCCACCCTCGGCGCGGAGGACGACGCATCGTGACGCGGCTCATTCTCGCCCCGCACATGGACGATGAGTCGCTGGGTTGCGGAGGGCTGCTCGCCAAGTACCCGCACGAGAGCCTGGTCGTCACCCTCACCGACAGCGGCCCGGTGCGCGCCCGTGAACACGAGCAGGCCCTGGCCGTCCTCGGGGTGCGGCGGAGCATCGCCCTGGGATTTCCGGACACATCGCTGAGCGCGCACATGGCGCAGGTCGTCGGAGCGCTCGACGAGTTGTTCGCGTTGGAGCGGCCCGAGGAGGTCTACCTCCCCTTCCCCTCGCTCCACCAGGACCACATCGCCGCCTATGAGGCCGGGATGCGGGCGTGCCGGGCGTCGATGTCACCGGGGCACTGGTTCCCGCCGACGATCCTCGTCTACGACATCGCCGTGTATGACGTCAACCTGCACCCGAGCGACCTGCGCTGGAATGTCTTCGAACCGCTCACCGAGGCCCAGGCCGACGCCAAGGCCGCGGCCTGTGCGGCATACGTCACCGAGAACCCGGGCGGCGCGCACCCGATGAGCTCGACCAAGGAACTGGCGGCCGCCGTCGGGAAGATCCGCCTCGGCGACTACGCCGAGCAGTACGCCCTCGTGCGGCATCTTCGCCCCCAGGCCCGATGAGGGTCGCGATCCACCAGCCGGACCTGCTCCCCTATTCCGGGTTCTGGTTCAAGATGGCCACGAGCGACGCCTTCGTCCTCGCCGTGCATGACCAGTTCCAGAAGCACGGGTACCAGCGCCGGGTCCGGATGCGCGGCACCTGGGTCTCGCACCAGCTCGTCGGCAAACCCGCACTCGTCCCGATCACCCAGGTGCAGGTCCAGCCCGGGTGGCAGGGGAGGCTCATCGACGCGATCCGCGGCCGGTACACCGGGGCTCGCCACTTCCGGACCCGTGGGACCGAGCTCCTCGAACGGATCGAGGGCGCCTCGGGGGCAAGCCTGGTCGAGGTCAACACGGCGCTCATCGAGGTGATCCGCGACCTGCTCGGCATCACCACGCCTCTGCTGCGCACCCATCCCCGGTCGGCGCCGGCATCGAGCGGCTCATCGAGGTCGTCCGGGCCGTCGGGGGTGACGCCTACCTCTCGGGTACCGGCGGCACGGCGTACCTCGGCGAGGACGCGCCGCAGCGGTTCGCCAACGCGGGCGTCACCCTCGAATGGTCCCGGCACGCGATGACCACGGGCGATTCCATCGTCACCGTCCTCATGGATCAGACGACCCGCTCGAGGTCGTCCTCGCGCGAACGGATGGTCCGGAGCACCCCTGAGATGCGGGTACGATGGTCGCCGTTGTCCACCCGGTCCCCGGCTTCCCGGTATGTCGTGTGGTCACCATGGTGGGCGTAGCTCAGCTGGTAGAGCACCTGGTTGTGGTCCAGGATGTCGCGGGTTCGAGCCCCGTCGCTCACCCCACCGAATCGGCCCCGCCGCAGTCCGCTGCGACGGGGCCCATTCCGTGCCCGGGACGGGGGCGGGGACGGGGGCGGGGGCTCGTGCGAGGATGGCGGGTGTGACTCGTGGTTTCCTCCGTGTCGTCAGTGTTGGTGCCCTGAGCGTGCTCGCAGTCCTGGCCGGGTTCGCCGGGTTCGCCGGGTTCGCCAGGTTCGCTGGAGAAAGCGCCTCGGCTCACTCGGCCCTGGTCTCCTCGACCCCGGGCCGACGGCGCCGCCCTTGTCTCGACCCCGCCGGTGATTGAGCTCGTTTTCAACGAGAAGGTGCAGCCGAACTTCCTCCAGGTCGCGCTCACCGGTCCCGCCGGGGCACTCACCCTGCCCCCGCCTACCGCGGACGGTGCCACGGTGACCCAGAAGCTGCCCGAGCTCACGGCTGGTACCTACCGGGCGGCATACCGCGTGGTGAGCGCTGACGGGCACCCGATCAGCGGCACCATCTCGTTCACCGTCAAGGCCACCCCGAGCCCGAGCCCGACCGTCACGGCGAGCCCGAGACCGACGCCCACCCCCACCCATCGGCCACGCCCACGCCGACGGCATCGAGCGCCCCGAGCACCGAACCTGCCTCCGGCCGGCCTGCGCACCTCGAGTACGCCCTCATCGCCAGTGTGCTCGGGCTGACCCTGCTGGGGTTGCTCGGCTCACCCGTCGCAGGCCCCCCACGCCGCTGACCCGGATTTCGCGGGCCAGCGCCGCTGCTGATAATGTCTCTCCCCGCGCGCCATTAGCTCAATGGCAGAGCAGCTGACTCTTAATCAGCGGGTTCGGGGTTCGAGTCCCTGATGGCGCACCACAAACAGGCTCTGACCTGCGAAAATACCGAAACAGGTCCTCGTCGCAGGTCGCCAATCCCCCACTTACCCCCCGGATTGGCATGCTCACAGGGACTTCGCGGCTGCCCGGGTCGAGCCACCCCTACCCAAGTAGACCCGGGCCGTCATGCTGGCATCGGCATGCCCCAGCACGTCGGCGGCGAGGGCCACGGGTAGGCCAGCCGCGTCGATCATCGTAGCGACAGTGCGCCGCAAGCTGTGGGGCGTCGCCCACGGGAGGCCAGCCGCGTCGAACATCACCCGCATGACCCGCGCCACGTTGCGCCGGTCTCGCGGGATCGTCGGGTCTGGCACGTACGAGGCGCCCCGCTCGGGCTGCCCAGGTGAGGGGAAGACGAGACCGGACCGGGCGCGCCCCTCGGCGCGCCTCCGCAGCTCATCCGCCAGCCACCCCGGCAGCGCCAGGGTGCGCACCGAGTGGGCCGTCTTCGTCCCGCGAATGGTGACCTCCTCGGCGTCCAGGTCCACGTCTTCCCACAGTTGCGCCAGTGCCTCGGAGATCCGGCATCCTGTGCCTGCCATGAATAGGGCGATGTCGGAGACGTCCAGGGCCTGCGCCCTCTCGTGCGTTCGGGATATGTCCAGGAACCTGGCGCGCTCCTCTGGCGTGAGTGCCCGGGACGTGTCCCGCGTTCGCCGCCCTGTTGCCGTGGCGCCCCGGTGGGCGCCCACGGCACCAACGTCCCGCATGGCGTTGTGCGGTAGCACCCCGTCCCGGACTGCGAGCGTGAGGATTGACGACAGCACCGAGCGCGCCGTCTTGCTGGCACCCGGACCCTTCGTATCCGCAATGCTTTGCAGGTAACCGCGCAGTACGGGCACTCGGTTGAGTTCGCGCAGAGACAGCCCGGCAACGGTCGAGCCCTTCACGTATCGCTCTAGGGCGGCGGCGTACTGCCTTCGGGTGGAGTCGGCCAGGTCGGGGTTCCGCTCAACCTGAGCAAGCCAGATAGCCGAGGCGTCGACAATGGACATGTCGGGGCGCAGGAGTGCGCCCCGTGTAGGCGCGACTCGCTCTGCCAGGGCCGCCTTTAGCCGGGTCTCCGCCTTGCCTTTGGTTGGCGCGAACCTCTCGACCTCTCGGAGGATCCCGTCCGAGTCGCGGAACTTCGTCCGCGCTCGGTAGCGCTCAGCCTTCTGCCCACGTTCGACAGTCACCCAACTCCCGTCGCGGTACACCTGCCCAACAACTGCCATCGTGCCCGCCGTGCCAACCGCTGTTCGTGGTCTCGCCATGCTGAAACCCTACCTCATTATGGGGTCAACATATGCGGGTTTTGGTGGGACGGAATGCCGATCTGACCTCAGAGCGAGTCATGGGCGTTGTTGCGCATCGGACCTGTGCCGGTCCCACCACCACCACAGGTAGCCGATAGGCGCGACCATAAGGGCCGCCACCACGGATCGGTGCAGGTTCGCTATCCAATCCGGGGCCGAACTCACGATCACCGAGTAGCCCAGGAGTGGGATGGCCTTGCCATCCCACTTGGCATCCTCGCGCTCACGGGTTGCTAAGCGCTCGGATAGTTCAATGATCCGAGTCTCGGCCGTTGTGATCTGCTCACGGAGGGCCTGCTCCGTGGCAACTATGTCGCCGCGCATTGCGCGTACCTCCGCACCTAGTTGCTCCCGCAATCGTGCGAGGTCTTCCCGCAAGCGCACTAGGGAGTCCGGGCTGGCGCCTACCGGCTGGACGTCGACACCAAACCTCATCCTCACAGTGGTAGTAGAGCGCGTCGTGCCCGAGACCGCGTGGCTTGACTTCCGCCACCAAACCAACTTCCGCAGTTGCCAGCCAGCCCAACTCGTGACTGTGCGGCTCGCGAGGAGAGTGGCCGCGACCGCCCAAAGCACCCCGGCCGCCCTCACCCCTGTCTCGGAGGTCAGCGCACAGAGCCAAGGCATGCCGCTAAGTCTTGCGCGCCGGTGGCGGTCCTGGCGCGCGCCGTGCCGGGGTCGCTGTGCTTCGGCGCGCTCGCCGTGCCCCCGGGCGGGGGGGTGACCCCCTAGGCGCAGGCGCAGGGACCGGAGGGTCTTAGCCGCTAAGTTCGCGCGCAGGTTTCCCGGTCCACGACCCATAAAGGCCCAATTAGCCATCCCAGCCCACCCCGGGGGCGGCCAGTCTCATCGCAGGCCAGCCATGCAGGGCCCCCTACGGGTGCCTAAGGGCACCCTAGAACGGCGCATGAGGGCTTAGCCGCCCTCAGGGGGGCGGGCAGGCGTACCGGGAGGTAGCGATACGCCTGCCCTCATCGAGCCGTGCTACGAGGCCCCGTGAGTGACCGCAGGGCCGAGCTGGCTCGGGCTTATGAGGTGTGGCTGTGGGCCCGTTATTGGCCCGGTTACTCCCGGCCATTACCCCACGGGGTAGGGCTACTGCTCGCGTACCCGCGAGGCCACCCGGATGGAGTACTGCCACGTTGTCAGTGTCGAGTTTGCGGACGGGTCGTGAACGATGTCCTCGACCGTCCGCTCAATCGTTTCGATGACACCGGAATCGGGCACGAAGAGGCCAACCGCCGACTCGGCCGCGAGTTCCAGCGCCCGGCGTGCGTCCTCGTAGGACCGCACGCCGATGGTGTACAGGGTTGAGCGGTGCTTTTCACCGTCGCGCTCGGTGACCTCGGTGCGGGCCACACTGGCGTTGACCACGGCCAACCGCGGCTGTGGGAGTACGCGCCGCCCAGCCTCGGCGACGAATGCCCCGCCGACTGCCTTGGCGATGGCGGCGTTCGGTTCGCCTGGCAGGGCTGGGATTGACTCGTGCGTGGACAGGATTTGCACGGCCAGGCGGTGCCACTCGGTGGTGCCACGGCGGAAGGATGCGCCGACGACGTGCGCTTTGGCGGACATATCCGCTCGCGTAAAGGCACGCTCAACATCGGCCGACGCGAGCGGGCGCCAACGGTAATCGAGCGCGACGTGCAGTTCGACGCGGCCAGCCAGAACCCCGCCACCGACCCACGCCGCAGGGCCGGGGACGACGTACACGGCGGGCTCGGCATCATCGAGAGTCAGGGGCGGGATCGGAGTGACGACGATGGGCGCGGGAGTGAGTTCAGCGCACACGGCCGCGAGAGCGTGGCCCAGCCGCAGATCATCGCCGAGGACGGCACGCTCAGATTGGGCCTTGGCCCGCTCGGCGCCGTTGAGCAACGCGGCCAGCCGCTCGACTTCGGCGGTCCGAGTCGTCAGGTCGGCGGCGGTGAACGTGTCATCACCGGCAGACCATGCCCTGCGAATCTCGGAAACGGCGGCCTCGGCCTCGGACAGGGATTCGGTGAGCGCGTCCACGCGCTCGCCATGGGCCCGCGCCGCCTCGGCAGCGGCAACCGACTCAGCAACGGCGATGGATTCGCGCTGAAGGTGTGCAGCGATGGTGCCAGCCTTTGGGCTGGCCTTGGTGGCCTTGGTCTCGGCCATAGGTGTTCCTCCTCCTGTGGGACCGGGGCCTGTCGGCCCCGGTCATTGAAACGGCCCCTAAGCGCCTTGTGCGCATGGGGCTTGATGGGTGCCGCCTTCGGCGGCGGCACCCCTTTGGTGCTTTCGGCTTAGCGGCCTAAGATCCCAGGCTCGCTGGCGTCGCCTAGGGATCTTCTGGCTTGCCGCTGACTGTCCGTAGGCTGGCCCCCCTGAAAGGGGGCCAGCACCTAGGTCCCTAGGTCCCTAGGCTCGCTGGCGCTCGCCTAGGGATCTTCTGGCTTCCCGTCGATGCTTTTCAACGCCGGTGCAACCAAGGGACAGAACCGCGCGCCTCGCGCTGGCCCCGGAGGGGGGCCGCGCTCGTGCGCTGCCCAGCCCTTAGACCTATGGAGAGCTAGGTAGTATGGCTCACTTTGTCGCCCACGAGGGGGGCGCCGTCAGGCGCGCCCCCCATGCTGGCCGGGGCCCAAAGTCATCGGCGGGAAACTGTTTCGCCATCGCGTCGAGCCACGGCCCCACGGATGCCGGGGCGGTCACTGGCAGCGTGAGCGCGTGCAAAGGAGTGCCGCGCTTACCTGCCGAGAGGACCATCCGGTGCGGCATGGTCAGAAACTGGCGTTGGCGCAAGATTCGCAGGTGCCGCTTCACGGAAGCGACCGAAATGCCAGCGTCCTGGCTCAGTAGCGACAGGGCCCGCGGCCGATACTGCTGCCCGTCCGCGCGAAAGCCAGAACCGGCCAGGGTCGCGGCAAACCTGACCGTCTCCGGCCGTAGCGCCTGAGCGCCGCGAACCTCATTGAGCCACTGGTCGACGGGGACCCTGCGCCGCAGCCATCGGGGAAGGATCACGACCGTGATCGTTTCGCCATCGGGGTGGGCGGTCACGCCACTGCCTTGCGCTGGAGATCCCCAGTCCACGACGTGCAGGACACTCGTCGTTCCGTTCACGGAACTAGCCACGCGGTGCGGTCGGCACCACCCAAGCTGGTGCGGTGCGGCAGTCAGCCGCGCGCACCCATTGGCCGCACACGGCCCCGGCTTGACCGGATCGGGCAGCGGCACTGGCGCCAGCCAGGGGCTCGCCCAAGTCAACTCGTCAAGGTTTACCCCGTGCAGCGTCAGGTTGCGCCGGGGCGCGCTCACGCAGCAGCCCCGTTAAGGCCCCGTGCAGCCCCGCTGACTCCCGGGACAGCATTCCCGGGTACTGGGAGAGGGCTGACTCTTGTCCCGGACATTTCCGGGCTTCCTGTGACCCATCGCGGGTAGAGCACGCGGGCCAGGTCCAGGCAGCTATCACAGGGCTGGTGGACCTGGCGCCACCCATGTTGACGGCCATAGGCCGCCTGTGGGGCGCAGCGCTCAGGACATAAGCCCTCGCGGGTCGCCTGCCGAACGTAGCTGGTGAAGTTGCGGGCCTCGGCAGGGCTCTCAGATCGAGTCAGGGTGCTGCCCACGTCAGGCCCCGACCGGCTCGACAATGCGTTCCGCCTCGTATGCTTCGATGTCGGCCAGTCGGTACAGGACCCGAGCGCCAAGCTTGACATAGCGCGGGCCACGACCGGCGCAGCGGTCGTTGGCCAAGCTCTCGGGGGTCTTGTGCCAGCGAGCCGCGAGGTCCGCAGTGCTGAGAGTTGGGTTCATTGGGGTGCTGCCTTTCTAGGTGAAGCGCGTGTAAACGCGGGCATGGGAAAGGGCCCACCGAATCGGTGGGCCCTCGTATGGGGGGATGGCCTTGGGTGAAGGGCACTTACCCCCTCACTAATAAAAGGCTTTGGAATCGTCCAAGTTATCCACATTCAGTCCACATTATGCGCTGTGAGGGCGTGACCTTGGTCACACGCACCCACAGTTCGTGCTCACACACGCTAAAAGGCCCCCGGCAGGCAGGCCCTAGAGCCTGCCCCCGGGGGGCGTGTAGTGGGAGGTCAGACTCCCAGGGCCTCGCGGCATAGGGCGGCTGACTGGTGAAGTTCGCCAGGATCAGTGGCGGCATGAACGGGGCCCGCGCCATAGAGCGCCAGGAGTGCGCGACCGTCCGGCAGCTCGACCCACGTCCCCGGATCGGCCTCGTCGGTGGGCTCGAACCCAACCAATGACAAGCGACGCACGAGGTCGTCCCAGTCGTGCGCGTGCAGGCTGTGCGTCAGGGGGCCGGGGTCGGCCACATCCTGGTCAGGGTCGGGGATGAGGGCATACCCCACCCCGGTCAGTACGTCCACGGCAGCGGAGTGGGTGGCGTTGCGGATGAGGTGCATAGAAGGTCCCTTTCGAATCCGGGGGATGCTGCCTACATCCCCCACCTATCCCCCGGATTGCCGGGGGAACCGAATGATGTCGGATTATGCTTCGGTGGCCAATCTCGCTGTGTTAGAACAGTATCCCAGGACTGACGTGATGTCCCGTGACGACCCTGGCATACTCAGCGGGTTCGGGGTTCGAGTCCCTGATGGCGCACCACATCCGAAAAGCCCCCAGGTCATCGATCTGGGGGCCTTTTCGACCCCTACCGGGTTCCCCGCCCGACCTCTCGGTCACGGCAGACCTGCAAAAGGCCAAGGCCTTGCCGCTCCATCCGGCGTGTCGCCACGACACGCCGGGAGTCGTCGGGCCACTGCAGGCCCGACGGAACGGGCGGTGCGGGGGCGGGTGCGGGAGCGGGACAGAGCTCGGGCCCTAGAGATACAGCCCGGTCTGGTCGTCCTTGGCCACCCGTGAGGCCGCGACGGCATGGAGGTCACGTTCGCGCAGCAGGACATAGGACTTCACCCCGAGCTCGACCTCGGCGTGGTCCTCGGGGTCATAGAGCACCCGGTCCTCGACGTCGACCGAGCGCACGTTGGGACCGGTCGCGACCACGGCACCCCAGGCGAGCCGCTTGCCGATGGCCGCGGTCGCCGGGATGAGGATGCCACCGCCGGAGGTCCGTTCCCGTCCTCACCCTCGAGGGAGACCAGCACCCGGTCGTGGAGCATCTTGATCGGCAGCCGCCCCTTGGCCCGGCGTTCAGCCACGCCGGCGACGCCAGATGGCGACGACGATGGCCACCGCCACGACGGCCGCAATGGTGGCCACCCGATCGACCCGAAGCTCCCCCTCGGGGGTCTGGGTCGCCCCGACGAACTTAGCCTTGGCGGCTGCCTTCTGCCGGTCCACGATCGCCTGCGGGCTCGCCCGGCGGGTGAGCTCGTCGATGGTGTTGGCGAGCCGCTCACGGCGGGCGGCGATGTCGGCTTCCAGGGCGGAGATCGAGCTCATGGTCAGTCCTTGTCCAGTCCGAGGTCGCGGCGCAGCTTCGCCACATGTCCCGTTGCCTTCACGTTGTACCACGCGTGGTGAGCACCCCGTCGGGGCCGACGACGAAGGTGCTCCGGATCACCCCGGTCACCTTTTTGCCATAGAGCATCTTCTCCCCCGAAGGCCCCCAGCGGGCCATGACGGCCTTGTCCGGGTCGGAGAGCAGCACGATGCCGAGCCCCTCCTTCTCGCGGAACTTCGCGAGCTTGGCCGGGCTGTCCGGCGAGACTCCGATGACGACATACCCCGCGGCCCGCAAGCCGTCGAGGACTCGGTGAAGTCACACGCCTGCGTCGTGCACCCGGGGGTCATCGCGGCCGGGTACGCGCACACGATGACCGACTGACCTCGCAGGTCCGACAGGGTGACCTGCCCGCCGGTGTCGTCGGTCAGGGTGAAGTCGGGGGCCTTGTCCCCCACCGCAAGCCGCTCGCCCATCGCTGTGCCCTCCATCTCGTGCCGGTGCGTATGCCGTCGCGCCGGCGCTGCGTTGCCCCTAACCTAGCGCGAACGCCCCGAACTACGATGCCGAGCGTGCCGCACCTCGTCCTCGTCCAGCCGGGCGCGGCCCATGTCCGCGCCGACGGGGGCGCTGTGGATCGACAGCAAGTCGACGACGGGCTTCACGGCATACGCCCAGCGCTTCCCGGGACAGGTGACCCTCCTGGTCGACCCCGATCCGGCTCCCCCGCCGACCGAGGAGGGGGTGGGATGGGTGGACCCGGCCACACTCGCCGTCGCCGTCGACCTCGGGGGTACGACGCCGCAGCGGCTGCGCGAGCTGCGCGCCGACGTCGCGCTGATCCCCCTGACCACCGGGCGCACCGAACTCATCGGCGCTGCGCGTCGCAGCGTCGTCGTCGCCGAACACAGCGGACGATCCCGCTACGAGATGGCCCTCGCGGGTGGGCTAACCGGGCTGGATCGGACGCGGGCCCGCCTCGGTTTCGCCCGCTGGGGTCGGCAGATGGCCACCGCCGCGGCCCGGGCCGATGCCGTCCAGTGCAACGGCTGGGTCGCCTGGGAGGCCCTACGGCGCCCGGCACCGTCGCGGGCTGCGCTTCTATGACCACCGACTGCCCGGCTCGCTCATCGACACCGCCGCCGCCACCCGATCCGCCGCCCCCGCCCGCAGCGGCCCGCTGCGCCTCGGTTTTTCGGGTCGCCTCATTCCCATCAAGGGCCCCCGGTATGCCGTGGACCTCGCCACCGAACTCGCGCGCCGCGGGGTGCAGGCGAGCATGACCCTCTATGGCTGGGGGCCGCTGCGCGAGGAGTCGCCACGACCTGGGTCGAGGAGGTCACCCATCGAGGTCGACATCATGGTCCTGCCTTACGTGCAGAGCGACCCGGCCGGCACCTACGCCGAGAGCCTCGGGGTCGGCGCGCCTATCCTCGGCTTCGACAACACCGCCTGGCGCGGGCTGCACGGGGAGTCCGGGGCGGGTTGGGTGAGCCCGGCGCGGACCGCCGCGGCCCTGGCCGACGTGGTCGAACGCCTCGCCGGCGAGCGGGGCGAAATCATCGCGGCATCACGGGCGGCAAAGCGCCTTCATGCGCGCCCACAGCCTCGAAGCGGAGTTCGACCGCCGGGTCAGTCAGCTCGTCGAACTCGTTCGCCAAGTTCCCTCGAGTTCGGCATCCAGAACGGGCGAGGACAGCCCCAGCGAACCGGCCAGTTCGGCGATCCGCCACCGCCAGTCCAGCCGGGCCAGCGCCTGGGCGTGGTTGTGCCGGGCCAGGTCCGGCGTCCAGGCCGCGGCGGCCGCGGCGATGACCGGCACGCCCCTCGTCGGGGTCGACACTGGCAGGATCTGCGTGGCCTCGGGCCAGAGCAGGCGGTCCGTCGCCGCACAGTGCGGTGGGGATCCCGGCGACCACTGCACCTTGAGCGAGGGCGTCGGTCCACCGGCCGGTGAGGTAGGCCCGGGTCGGGTGGGTGTAGTCAGCCGGACTCGCCAGGTTGGAGAAGGAGAGGGTGTACTTGGCGGCCGCCATCGCGCTCTCCACGGACCGTTGGGTGGCATCCGGGTCCGGGACGAAGGCTGGCCTACCGGCATATGTGAGACCGTATGCCGCACAGCGCCGCTCATTCGCCGCATCGTCCTCCCACCTCGGGCTGGCGCCCGATCCGTTGTAGGTCCACGCCCCGATCCGCCAAGCCGGGACGGCCCCGACCGAGCACATCGGCACCGAACGGCACCCACGTCGTCGGCACCCCGGTCACTCGCTGCCACTGGCAACGACCTCCTCGTCGGTGACGAAGAGGGTGGTCGAGATGACGTCCGCCGCGTGCGATCGCGGGGATGCGATCGGTCCAGAACGCATCGATGACCCAGCCCGCGGTGAGTTCCGACCCGGGCCAGACGTGGGCCCGGTCAAGCACGGCATACAGGTGGACCGGCTGGGGCGCGATGACGAGGGTGAGACGTCGGCGCCGCGGCGACGCGGCAGCAGCGAGGCCGCCTGCGAACGCCACGACCCCAAGCCTGCTCCTGGGACAAGGACATGCTCGGCGCCGAGCAGTCGGGCCGTGAGCACCCCAGCAGGGTCACCGCGTCCCAGCCGGTCGCGGCGCCGAGGTCGACGGTGACGACCCGCACCCGCGCGGGCTTCATGTGCGCACGGCGGGACTCGAACCCGCACACCCGAAGGCACCAGATCCTAAGTCTGGCGCGTCTGCCAGTTCCGCCACGTGCGCGCGGAGCAACCCTAACTCCCCGAGGGCGAAAGGGCCGCCCGCAGAACCGGGAGTAACGCCCGAAAAGCGTTGCCCCGGTGGGAGATCGCGTTCTTCTCCTGATCCGAGTGCTCGGCCATGGTCCGGGTGTCGCCGAGCGGCACGAAGAGGGGGTCGTACCCGAAACCGTTGCTCCCTCGGGGGGCACGCTGCAGGGTTCCCTCGACCCGTCCCTCGACCCCGTGGACGGTGCCGTCGGGCAGGGCCAGCACCGCGGCGCAGACGAACGCCGCCCGGCGATGCTCGTCGGGAACATCGGCGAGCTGCTCGAGGAGGAGGTCGAGGTTGGCCCGGTCTTTGGCCGCTCTCGGCGCGTCCATCCGGCCCGCGTGCCGGACCAGCGCGCGGAGAAGACCCCCGGGCACCCGCCGAGCACCTCGACCGCGAGCCCGGAGTCGTCGGCGACCGCCGGCAGACCGGTGGCCGCGGCGAGCGCGACCGCCTTGAGCCGGGCATTCCCGGCGAAGGTCACCTCGGTTTCGGGCACATCGGGCACCCTGGGGAAGGCACTGGCTCCGATGATGTCGAGCCCGGAGTTCGTCGACCAGGTCGCCGAGGATCTGCTGCAGCTCGTGCACCTTGTGCTCGTTGCGGGTGGCGAGGACGAGCCGGCTCACCGCACGCGCTCCCGGGCCGGCTCGGCGAGGGCCGCCTGCTGCAGAGCGGTGAGCCGGGCGCAGGCGTCGGTGCCGAGGTCGAGCAGTTCGCCGAGCAGTGCCCGGTCGAAGGCCTCCACCTCGGCCGTGCCCTGCACCTCGACGAAACGGCCGTCGCCGGTCATGACGATGTTCATATCGGTCTGCGCGGTCGAGTCCTCCGGGTAGTCCAGGTCGGTGACGGCCCGGCCGGCGACGACCCCGACACTGACCGCCGCGACCGATCCGGTGAGCGGCCGGGCCGAGGCCGAGAGCAGCCCGCGCTCCCGGGCGTCGGCGACGGCATCGGCGAGCGCCACCCAGGCGCCGGTGATCGCTGCGGTCCGGGTGCCACCGTCGGCCTGCAGGACGTCGCAGTCGATGACGACGGTGTTTTCACCGAGTTCTGCGGTGTCGATGACTGCGCGCAGTGAGCGACCGATGAGCCGGGAGATCGCGTGGGTGCGGCCACCGACCCGGCCCTTGCGGGACTCCCGGTCGCTGCGGGTGGGCGGCGAGCGCGGGGGCATCTCGTGCTCCGCGGTGACCCACCCGGTGCCCCGGCCTTGAGCCAGCGCGGCACCCTTCGGTGAACGAGGCCGCACAGAGCACCCGGGTGCGGCCGAACTCGACGAGGACGCTGCCCTCGGCGTGGTCGAGCCAGTTGCGGGTGATCCGGATCTCGCGGAGGTCAGCAGGGGTGCGGCCGTCGTGCCGGGTCTCAGACATGACGTCCACCCTATGTCCGCTCAGAGCTCGTAGACGTCCCCGGGCCGGGCCAGCCCCACCTCACCCGGCCAGAGCGCGGCCGCCTGCGCACGGCATACTCCCGGGTCGTTCCACGACGGCAGGTGGGTGAGGACGAGCCGCTCCACCCCGCCGGCCTGCAGGGCCGCCTGGGCGGCCCTGGATCCGCTGAGGTGGATCCCGGGGACGGTGTCCCGGCCGTCGACGAAGGCACAGTCCATGAGGGCGAGGTCCGCGCCCCGGAGCAAGGGGCTCAGATTGGCGCAGGAGTCGGTGTCCCCGGTGTAGGCGAGCACGCGGCCGGCGGCTCGACCCGGAACCCGTAGGCCTCCACCGGGTGTTGGACCGCGTATGCCGTCACCGTGAGCGGCCCCACCTCGATCCGGGCGGTGTCGGCCAGGGTGTGGACATCGAAGACCCGTTCCACGGCATCGTGCTCCAGGCCGTGGTACATCCGGGTGAACCGGTGCGGCGTGCGCGGCGGGCCATAGAGCGGCAGCGGACGCTCCGGCATCCCCTCGGGGTGGTAGGTGCGAAACACGTACATCCCGGTGAGGTCGATGCAGTGGTCGGGGTGCAGGTGCGAGATGAGCACCGCATCGAGGGCCCGGGGTCGACATAGCGCTGAAGCGCCCCGAAGGCCCCGCTGCCGAGGTCGAGGAGCACCGACCAGAGCCGACCGTTCTCCTCGTGCTGGACCAGATAGCAGGAGGCCGGGGACTCGGGCCCCGCGAACGAGCCCGAGCAACCGACCACGGTGACCTCACGACCGCTCCTGGGAATGCAGCGGCACCGCCGTGAAGATCTCACCGAGCTCGGAGCCAAGACCCAAGAAGCGGGTGGCGAGGCGCCGGAACTCCTCCGGGTCCCCGGTCGTGGTGAAGCCGTGGGTCGGAGGGGCGCCCTCGTCCCCGCGCAGTTGCCCGAGATCGGCGAGGGTCCGGTAGACATCCTTGGCGGTCTCTTCCGCAGAGGAGACCAGGGTGACCTCATCGCCCATGACGTAGGAGATGACCCCGGTGAGCAACGGGTAGTGCGTACAACCGAGCACCAGGGTGTCCACCTCGGCGCCCCGCAACGGCTCCAGGTACCCCCGGGCCACCGCGATGAGCTCCTCCCCCACGGTGACCCCGCGCTCGACGAACTCCACGAAGCGGGGGCATGGCGTCGACCGCACGTCGAGGTGCGGGGCGGCGGCGAACGCGTCGAGATAGGCCCCGGACTGGTGCGTACCGAGGTGGAGATGACCCCGCATCCGGCCGTTGCGGGTGGCGCCTACGGCCCGGCGCACGGCAGGACGGATGACCTCGACGACGGCACGTCATAGCGCCCCGCGCATCATGGAGCATGGCCGCGCTCGCCGTGTTGCACGCGATGACGAGGATCTTCACGCCGTGCTCGACGAGACGGTCCAGGCACTCCAGGGCGAAGTGTCGGGTCTGCGCGATCGCCGCGGCCCATACGGGGCCCGGGCCGTTCCCCGGAGGTACACCACCGACTCGTGCGGCAGCTGGTCAGGATGGCGCGCGCCACCGTGAGACCGCCGTAGCCGGAGTCGAAGACGCCGATCGGAGAGTCGGGCACGTGCTCAAAGGTAGGCCAGCGAACTGACATCGGCCCACACCGCGCGCCGCGAGTGTGCTCGACATCACGCTGGTCGGCCCGCCCGAGGCCCTCGGTGAGCGCGGGCCACCCCCGGCCGCGGCCCGAACATGTGAGGATGGGTGACCGTGACCAGGGTTGTCGATGCCGCGCAGAGAGTTCTCGCGCGCACCCTGCGCCTCCCGGTCGGATCCGGCGTGGTCCTCGGTCCCCACGCGCGCCGGCGACTGGCGTATGCCGCCCTGGGCTCGGCCCTGCTCGCCGGACTCGAGGTCGTCGCCGTCGCCTCCTTCGTGCCGCTCGTCGGACTCCTCACCGGAACCACCGGCGGCTCGGTCACCGACCTCCTCGGCCGCGTCCTTGGGACCACGAACGCGCGCACGCTGACCAGCTGGCTCGCCGCCATCGTCATCATCGTCTACGTCGCCAAGAGCGCCTTCGGGCTGGCGCTGCGCTGGTGGGTGCTCTGGATGATGATGCGCGAAACGGTGGGGGGTCCCAGCGGATTTTCGACTTCTATCTGCGGGGGCCGTACGCCCTGCACCTGCGAGCGCCGCTTCATGAGCAGCTGACCACGATGGGCTTTGCGGTGGGGGTGGTGTTCACCTCCGTCGTGGCCGGCACGGTGAGCCTGCTCGGCGAACTGCTCACCGTGCTCGCCATCGTCGTCGCGCTTCTCGTCGTCACCCCATGGGCGACCCTTGCCCTGCTCGGCTACTTCGTCGTCATTGTCCGGCTCTACCTGCGCTGGTCGGTGCCCAAGGTGCGGGCGGCCGGCCAAGCGGTCGCGACGCAGCCGAGGGACCCGGTTCTGATCAGCGTTTGACCAACGTCAAGGACGTCATCGTCCGTGGGGCCCACGGCTTCTACCTCGACAAGGCCCTGCACTACAAGCAGGTGTCGACGCGTTCGACACTGCCGAGCGTCGTCCGCGCGCTGGCCTCGTTCAACAGCGTCCGCTCCGGGGGAGGGTGCCCTGGTTCGGGTCCGCGACGCCCTTATCGCGGCCGCGGACCTCGAACCGGCCCCGACCTCACCGCCGACTCCGCTGCCGATCACCCGCGACGTCGCCTCAAGGGGTGTGAGTTTTCGCTACGAGGAGAGCGAGGGCGATGTCGTCGACGGGGTGAGCCTCGTCCTACCCGTGGGCACCTCGCTGGCGCTGGTCGGAGCCAGTGGTGCGCGTAAGACCACGATCGTCGACCTCGTGCTCGGCCTGTTCGGTTCCCGCAGACCGGTCGTGCCGGTCGATGGGGTCGACATCCACCACAACTCTTCGCGGGTGGCGGGCGAACATCGGTATTGACCGCCCCAGCAGACTCTTGCTCGTCCCTGGCACGTCCGGGAGAACGTCGCCTTACACTCGATGACCCGTCCACGGTGTCCGACGAGCGGGTGGGGCGGCGATCAGCGAC
>JADJVJ010000001.1 GCA_016716625.1 Nostocoides sp. | reverse complement strand
AGCTCGGTGCCGACCCTGGTCGCGAGAAGGTGATCGATGTCCCGCACGGTCATCCCGCCGGCATACAGGCTGATGCTCATCTCGTCCAGTCTGGATATCTCCCAGTCGCCGTGGATTCCAAACGCGAGGTGACTCTTGTTCGCGTCATGGACGGCTGGGATGTACCTCCGAAAGTGTAGGGAGTTCCGGCAATGAGCCCGCAGGCATGGTAAGCGTCCCCCCCGGACGGCGCGCTTGTGCCGCATGCGGCCGCGTCCAACAAGAGTCAATGAGTCATGTCCAGGCGCGTTCCCTCGTGTTCTCTGTTGTGGTCTCCTGGTCGCCGTAGTGTTCCTCGTTCCGGGGGTTTGCCTTCGCCGCGTCGTTCGGTCCCACGAATGTCACGGTCGCCGGTGACCGAAACACCGTGACGCTGGGCTGTGGGAGACAATCACTTCGACCCTGTCCTTCGCGTGCCCGACGCCCAAAGCGCTGGTGACTCCTTCACGGTGACCTTGCCGAGGTGTTGTCAAAACTGGCCCGCTGGTTTTTCCCTTCTGGACGGCACAGGGCGGCCATCATCGAGGTGTCGATCTCCATGCAGCCCCGCCGTCGCGTCCTTCACCCTCGACAACGGGGGGAGTCGACAACCTCTGCGCGATCGCCAAGTTTGGGAGCCGACTCCGGCAGTTCCGCCGCGGTACGTATCCGCTCGACCACGTCGTTGGGACGACAACGATCACCCCGCCGACACCCACCTCACGGTGGAGCCCCAGCCCATCGAGTCTGCACCAACCGGAGCCGAACAAGATCGGGTGGTTCCAACAACGCCAACCAGTGTCGTGACACGACGGAGAACTGCTCTCCTGTGGAACTTTCGCACGGCGGGGGGCGATCGCGGGCTGGTGACGTTCACGGACACCCTCCGCGGGCTGGAGTTTTACCTGCGTGATCGCCTATGCGGCCAAGGTGACCTATGGTCCCTCCGGACTTGAATACGGAAGACATCAACGACCCATTGTCGGTACTGACCGGGTGCAGTTGCTCACCGACTCAGCTCACCTTCTCTCTCGACACGTCGGTCCTGGCCGCCGACCAGATTTACCACTGATGTTGGCAGCGCTTCCGCGCCAGGTGGTGACGGCGGCATCCGCTACACCAACACCGTTCAGGTGACGGAGGCGAACCCTCCAACGGACCCTCTCGGCGTTCACGTCCTCCGCGTACGTCGGCGGCGCCGCAAGCGGCGACGGGATCAGAATCTACAAGAGGGACGCTGCTGGCAGCGACGCCAATACGACCACCACTGCGGTCACTCTCCCGAATGGCACAACTGAGTTGTCTTTCCTCATCCAACACCGGCACAACCGACCTCACGGGGATCACCGTCACCGACACCATCACCCAGGGCTCTCCACCAGCGTCCGTGAGCGGCCTCAGCTGCAACTTCTCCGAAGCGGTGGACGATGCTCCGACGTCGGGCACGACGTGGGCTGGACCCTTCCCTACCAACTCGGGATTCACCTGCTCGGCGACCCTCTCTGGGGTCAGGGCTACAGCACTGACGTCGCGAGCGTGGCGGCCACCGGCAATGGGCCGGTGGGAAGCAGCGACCCCTGCGTCGCCTTTACCCCGGTGGTGCCGAAGGTGTCCATCGGTGATTACGTCTGGTACGGCATTAACCGCAATGGGCTGCAGGATGACAACAGCCCGGCCTCGGGCGTCACGGTCACGCTGAAAGACGAGGCGGGGTCTGATGTGGGCACCGCGGTGACCAACGCCGATGGGTACTACTGGTTCACCGATCTGGTGGGCGGGGCGGCATACACCCTCGTGTTCACGGCACCCGACGGCTACAGTTGGACCACGAAGGACGCAGGTGGGGTGTCCGACAACAACCTGGTCACTGACACCAACGACTCCGATGTGACACCGACGGACGGGATGATCGCCTTCACCGCTCCGCTCGACGGCGACAACGTGGGTGGGGCCCCGGTATCACCGACAACCCCACCCTGGACGGCGGATTGGTGAAGTATGACCTCACCCTGACCAAGACACTGGTGACCGCTGGCCCCTACCGCCCGGGCAGACCGTGGTCTACACCTTGACCCCGCAGAATCTCGGACCGGCAGCGGCACTTCCTGGTTGGTCGGTCACGGATGTCCTGCCCTCCGGGGCTGACTGCCGTGGGGATCTCCGGATCCGACTCGAGTTACAGTTGCGAGTTGTCGTCGCTCACCTGCACGAACGATCAGCCATTCCCGGCGGCCGCCGACCTCGGCGCGGTCACGGTCACCGCGACGATCGACGCGGCGGCGACGACGGTCACCCTGAACAACCTCGGCTACGTGACGCCAGCAGACACCGACGTTCCCGAGACCATCCCGTTGGGCACGCCGCCGACGACGGCCGACGCCACACCGGACTTCGACGCCAACGCCACGGACACCAACAATGATGCCAACGCACCACTGACGCTGACCCCTTACGTGTCGGTGGGTGATTATGTGGCTGGACACCAATCGTGATGGACTGCAGTCCGATGGTGAGGACCCGGTGAGTGGGGTGGTGGTCAACCTCTATGACGCTGCGGGTGTCTTGGTGGGGACGACGACCACGAACGACGACGGGTTCTACGTCTTCACGGACTTGCTGGCCGGTGCGGCGTACACCATTGAGTTCGTCAAGCCTGATGGGACGACGTTGACGACCCCGAACGTTGCTGGCGGTGACGACGCGCTTGACTCGGACGCCCCTGCGGACACCGGCAAGGTCGAGTTCATCGCCCCTGCCTCGAGTACGAACTCGGCGTCTGAGCCGGACAACCCGACCATCGACGCCGGGCTGGTCACTCTTGTGTCGGTGGGTGATTATGTGTGGCTGGACACCAATCGTGATGGACTGCAGTCCGATGGTGAGGACCAGGTGAGTGGGGTGGTGGTCAACCTCTATGACGCTGCGGGTGTCTTGGTGGGGACGACGACCACGAACGACGACGGGTTCTACGTCTTCACGGACTTGCTGGCCGGTGCGGCGTACACCATTGAGTTCGTCAAGCCTGATGGGACGACGTTGACGACCCCGAACGTTGCTGGCGGTGACGACGCGCTTGACTCAGACGCCCCTGCGGACACCGGCAAGGTCGAGTTCATCGCCCCTGCCTCGGGTACGAACTCGGCGTCTGAGCCGGACAACCCGACCATCGACGCCGGGCTGGTCACTCTTGTGTCGGTGGGTGATTATGTGTGGCTGGACACCAATCGTGATGGACTGCAGTCCGATGGTGAGGACCGGTGAGTGGGGTGGTGGTCAACCTCTATGACGCTGCGGGTGTCTTGGTGGGGACGACGACCACGAACGACGACGGGTTCTACGTCTTCACGGACTTGCTGGCCGGTGCGGCGTACACCATTGAGTTCGTCAAGCCTGATGGGACGACGTTGACGACCCCGAACGTTGCTGGCGGTGACGACGCGCTTGACTCGGACGCCCCTGCGGACACCGGCAAGGTCGAGTTCATCGCCCCTGCCTCGGGTACGAACTCGGCGTCTGAGCCGGACAACCCGACCATCGACGCCGGGCTGGTCACTCTTGTGTCGGTGGGTGATTATGTGTGGCTGGACACCAATCGTGATGGACTGCAGTCCGATGGTGAGGACCCGGTGAGTGGGGTGGTGGTCAACCTCTATGACGCTGCGGGTGTCTTGGTGGGGACGACGACCACGAACGACGACGGGTTCTACGTCTTCACGGACTTGCTGGCCGGTGCGGCGTACACCATTGAGTTCGTCAAGCCTGATGGGACGACGTTGACGACCCCGAACGTTGCTGGCGGTGACGACGCGCTTGACTCGGACGCCCCTGCGGACACCGGCAAGGTCGAGTTCATCGCCCCTGCCTCGGGTACGAACTCGGCGTCTGAGCCGGACAACCCGACCATCGACGCCGGGCTGGTCACTCTTGTGTCGGTGGGTGATTATGTGTGGCTGGACACCAATCGTGATGGACTGCAGTCCGATGGTGAGGACCCGGTGAGTGGGGTGGTGGTCAACCTCTATGACGCTGCGGGTGTCTTGGTGGGGACGACGACCACGAACGACGACGGGTTCTACGTCTTCACGGACTTGCTGGCCGGTGCGGCGTACACCATTGAGTTCGTCAAGCCTGATGGGACGACGTTGACGACCCCGAATGTTGCTGGCGGTGACGACGCGCTTGACTCGGACGCCCCTGCGGACACCGGCAAGGTCGAGTTCATCGCCCCTGCCTCGGGTACGAACTCGGCGTCTGAGCCGGACAACCCGACCATCGACGCCGGGCTGGTCAAGTTCAATCTCAGCCTGTCCAAGGCCCTCAGCACGAGTGGCGCAATTCACCCAGGCGACGTGGTGAGCTTCATACTCACCCCGCACAACGACGGACCGGCTGACGCGCTGGCAGGTTGGACTGTGACCGAGGTCCTGCCAGGCGGGCTGAGCCTGGTGTCGATGTCTGGCGCCGGTTACTCGTGCTCCGGGCGACGTGCATCGCGGCGGGGCGCTTCCGCCGGCAGCGACGGCCCGACCATCACCGTGGTGGCGAAGGTCACCGGGACCGGCGACCAGCGCAATGTCGCCTGCATCGACCGAGCGACAGGAGATGGCGACGAGGTGATCCCGCTCGGACCAGTACCGCCGTCGGGGACGGACACCGAGGCGACGCCGACGGATAACGACGCCATGGCGGACCTCGTCGCCACAAGTGAGGTCCTGCCCCAGACGGGAGCTGACTTGATTGCGACTGCCACGCTTGGTTTCGGGCTCATCCTTCTCGGAGGCTCGTGGTGCTCCTCACCGGCCGGGGGGACCCGACGTGCTCGGCAGGTGTGAAGCGGATTCCGCATTCCGTCGTCGCGGTTTTCCGCGTGTTGGTTACTGATCATTTGGCATCAACGCTGGCCTTGGCGTAATGTTGCCCTCCTTGCTGGAGTAGCTGTCAAGAGCCCCACTCAGTGAGCGGGTGACAGCACCGCCTTCGCGGTGGTTGGATGGCGTGGTATGGGAGAAACCATGGGTACTTCACCAGTTCAGTCGTCCGCGCCAGCAGGCCCACACGTGACGAGACGACGCCTCGCTGTTGGCGCTGCCTGGACGGCACCGGCGATCATCGTGGGATCCGCCGCTCCCGCCTTCGCCGCGAGCGCGGGCTGCTGCCAGAAGTGGGCCATTCTCCAGACGAACGCCCAACCGACGCAGAACGGGGTCATGCAGTTCGGCTTCGAGGTGCGCCTGTTGCCCAACAACTGTCAATGCGTCAATAACTGGTTCATCACCTCCGGAGCTATCTCACTGACCCTGTGAGACTCCCCCCGAACCGAGGAGGCATCGGCTATAAGGAGAGTCATGCCAGAGAAGAGACGGAAGTTCGATCGGGAGTTCCGCGAGGGCGCGGTCAGGCTGGTCAACGAGACCGGCAAGAGCGTGGCCGCCGCGGCCCGTGACCTGGGCATCAACGAGGGCACCCTGGGTAACTGGGTGGCACTGGATCGGCAGGCCCGCGAAGGGACCAAGGGCTTGAACACCGGTGACATCGAAGAGCTCAAGCGGTTGCGGGCGGAGAACGCCGAGCTGCGGATGGAGCGTGATGTCCTCAAGCGCTCCGTGGTCCTGTGGGTGAAGGAGGCGACGAAGTGAGCGTGGCACGCTTCATCGCCGACCAGAGGACGCTGTACCGGGTGCCCGTCGCGTTCACCTGCCTGATCCTCGGGGTCAGCATCTCGTGGTTCTACAAGTGGATCGACCGCGGCCCAACCAGGCGGCAGCGCCGCCGGGCCAAGGTCGACGCGGCGGTGGCCGCGGCGTTCAAGGCCTCCCGTGGCCTGCACGGCTCGCCGAGGTTGCACATCGACCTGCGCGCCAAGGGCTGGACGGTCAGTGAGAAGACCGTCGCGGACTCGATGCGCCGCCAAGGTCTGGTGGCGCGAATCATCAAGCGCCGCAACGGTTTGACCAAGCAGGACAAGGGCGCGCCACTGTTCCCGGACCTGGTGAAGCGGGACTTCACCGCCTCCGCGATGAACGAGAAGTGGGTCGGTGACATCACCGAGATCCCGACCGCGCGCGGGAAGCTGTACCTGGCCACCGTGATCGACCTGTACAGCCGGCGGCTGCTGGCCGCCGCGACCAGCCTCCACCCGGACGCGGAGCTGGCCGGCGCGGCGATCACGATGGCGGCCGCGGTCCGCGGCGGCCGCGAGCACATCAAGGGCGTCATCTTCCACAGCGACCGAGGCAGCACCTACACCGCCAAGAACTACACCCAGCTGTGCGCCGACCGGCTCGGGATCCGCCAGAGCATGGGACGTGTGGGTTCGTGCTTCGATAATGCTGCCGCCGAGGCGTTCTTCTCCACCCTCGAGTGGGAAGTGCTCTCCCGCAACGAGTTCCGCGACACCGACCACGCCCGGCAGGTCGTCCTTGAGTGGTGCCACGAGTTCTACAACACCACCCGTCGACACTCCAGTGCCAAGATGATGTCACCCATCGACTACGAAACCACCCGCGTCCTCGAGCCCGAGGCCGCATAGAGAAGCCCTCCACGATTCGGGGGGAGCCTCACTGTGCTTCAACGACCCGAACTTCGACGGCACCTATCGGGTGACGAACGGCGGTCAGTACCTCTCAAGTGGCCAGAACGGATCGACGGCTGGCTGTCCCAGCCTGGTCCTGCGAACCGCGGAGATTGTCGGAAAGCAGAACGGGACCTCGTGGCAGTTCGAGATCACCGCGCCCGACGCTCAGAATCTTGTCGTTCCCAAGGGTGCGGTCACCGTGACGGCGAACGTGACCTCGACAGTGTCCGTCAACGGAGACGGAACGACGCAGACGAGCAGTTGCATTGAGTGGTTCGACGGCCAGGAGACCGGGTGCGCGACTCGGACGACGAATTCGTTCACGACACGCGCGCCGTGACCAGAGCATGCTGTGACTCCTGATAGGGGTGGTGCGCGTGTGCTCCATGGGATCAGTGTGATCATCCTTTAGCCTGCGAGTATGGCGACTCGTACGTCCGGTCCGTCGCGCTCGCGCACCGCGTCAGCGAACCGACCGGCCCCACGTTCCGGTTCCGCACGCCCGGCCCGCCGCCGTGGCTCGGCTCCGCGGACGACCCCGCTGCCCATCCGCGCGGCCCGCACCGCCTGGCTCCGGGCTTGCCGGCGCGACCGGCACCCTGGCCCGCAAAGTCGGCGACACCGGCCGGGAGGTGAGCCCCGAGGTGCGCCGCGATGGCATCGGGTTGCTTCTCCTCGTCGCAGCGGCCATCGTGGCAGCCCGCGAGTGGTGGGGCCTGCCCGGGACGGTCGGCACCGTCGTGCACGCCATCGTCGCCGGAACCCTCGGCCAGGTCGGCTACCTCATCCCGCTGGTCCTCCTGGGCTTCGGCATCCACGTGCTGCGCCACCCCGAGGAGTCGGCGCGCACCGAGCGGCGGGCCATCGGCACCGCCCTTGCGCTGTTCGCGTTGAGTGGTCTGGTGCACGCCTCGGCAGGCATCCCCGAGCCCCCGGACGGGGCGATCGGGATGCGCGCTGCCGGTGGCATCATCGGCTACCTCGCCTCGAGCCCACTCGCCGCGGCGGTGTCGATCCACGGGACCTATCCCATCCTCATCCTGGTCCTGGTCTACGGCGGCCTGGTCTTCGCCGATATCCCGCTGCGCGAGGTCGTGCCGCGGCTCCGGGGTGCGCACGCCGCGCTGCGCGGCGGGGGCCACCGACACCGACGAGGCATCCACGACCCCGGCCGGTCGCCGTCGCCGGGCACTGCCCGACGGACCGCTCGCCGGCGATGAGCCCTATGAGCAGGCAGCCCTTCGCGAACCCAAACCCACCCGCATCCCCAAGGCGCCCACGGCCCACAGCGCCGAGTCTTCGGCGAGCACGGTTGCTGTGGCGACCCCGGCGACCGAGAAACTCCCGCTCGCTCCGCCTCCGACGACCCCCATCCCGCCGCGCGTCGAGCAACTGCTGCTGGCCGGAGACGTCACCTACACCCTCCCGGACCAGGCGATCCTCGAGCCGGGCAGCCCGCACAAGGCCCGCAGCGCCGCGAACGACCGGGTCGTGGAGTCGCTCACCGAGGTCCTCGACCAGTTCGACATCGACGCGCAGGTCACCGGGTTCACCCGCGGCCCGACGGTGACCCGGTACGAGGTCGAGCTCGGTCCGGCGGTCAAGGTGGAGCGGGTCACCGCGCTCTCCAAGAACATTGCGTATGCCGTGGCCTCGGCCGACGTGCGCATCCTCAGCCCGATCCCAGGCAAGTCCGCGATCGGCATCGAGATCCCCAACCTGGACCGCGAGAAGGTGAGTCTCGGCGACGTCCTGCGCAGCACCCGCGCCCGGGAGAACACCCACCCGATGGTCATGGGTGTCGGCAAGGACGTCGAGGGCGGGTACGTCATCGCCAACCTCGCCAAGATGCCGCACCTGCTCGTCGCCGGTGCGACCGGTTCGGGCAAGAGCAGCTTCGTCAACTCGATGATCACCTCGATCCTCATGCGGGCCACCCCGGATGAGGTCCGGCTCGTGCTCGTCGACCCCAAGCGCGTCGAGCTCACGGCATACGAGGGGATTCCGCACCTGATCACCCCGATCATCACCAACCCCAAGAAGGCCGCCGAGGCGCTGCAGTGGGTGGTGCGGGAGATGGACCAGCGGTATGACGACCTGGCCAGCTTCGGGTTCAAGCACATCGACGACTTCAACAAGGCGGTCAAGGCCGGCAAGGTCAGCCCGCCGCCCGGGTCGCAGCGGGTCGTTGCGCCGTATCCCTACCTGCTCGTCGTGGTCGACGAACTCGCCGACCTGATGATGGTGGCCCCGCGCGACGTCGAGGAGTCGATTGCCCGAATCACCCAGCTCGCGCGGGCCGCCGGCATCCACCTGGTGCTCGCGACACAGCGGCCGAGTGTCGACGTCGTCACCGGGCTCATCAAGGCCAATGTGCCGAGCCGGATGGCGTTCGCGACCTCCTCGCTCGCAGACAGCCGGGTCGTCCTGGACCAGGCCGGTGCCGAGAAACTCATCGGCCAGGGGGATGCGCTCTTCCTGCCGATGGGGACGAGCAAGCCAATGCGGGTCCAGGGGCCTGGGTCACCGAGTCCGAGATTCACGCGGTCGTCCAGCACGTCACCAACCAATTGAAGCCGAGCTACCGCGAGGACGTCACCGTTGCCGCGGCGAGCAAGGTCGTCGACGACGACATCGGCGACGACCTCGACCTGCTCCTGCAGGCCACCGAACTCGTCATCAACACCCAGTTCGGGTCCACCTCCATGCTCCAGCGCAAGCTCCGGGTCGGGTTCGCCAAGGCGGGCCGGCTCATGGACCTGCTCGAGTCCCGCGGCGTCGTCGGCCCCTCCGAGGGGTCCAAGGCGCGTGACGTGCTCATCCGTCCGGACGACCTGCCCGCCACCTTGGCCCTCCTGCGCGGCGACGAGCCGCCGACCTCGAGTGCCGCGCCCAGTGCGGTCGGTACAGAGGCCATCGCGGACACGGCCGACTATGACCCGATCGGGTCCATGGAGGCCGCTGTGCCCGACGCCATCGACTGGGCCGACGACGCCGAGGAGCCGGACGTGGACTCGCAGGACGCCTGGGGTCTCACCGGGCGGCGCTGAGCGCGACCTCGACCTCGGCAACGAACTCGCGGATGGCGTCCACGCCGCTGACCGGCCCGCCGGCGAGCAGCCCGTCGGCTCCGACGAGGACAGCGGCCGGGCTCTCGGCCAGCCCGAGCGCCGCCCACGCCACGCCGCCATGGTCGCGCCAGGTGTCGGTGCCGAGATCCGGCGGCGGCGCCGAGAACGAGGAATAGACGAACCGCACGTCGACCGCAGGCACCCGGGTCCGCCATCCCGGGGTTTCGGCGTAGGCAACGGCGGTCGGCCCGCAAAGACAGTTGGCGAGGATGAGCAGCTGCGCCTTCTGCCGGGCCATCTCGGTCAGCAGACGCGGTGCGCCCTGGGGATCGAGCAGGGACACCAGCGGGATGGGCAGCCGGAGGTAGTCGAACTCGTCCCCGTCGCCCGGGGCCGGTTCCGGCGTGGCGACCGGGGCCCCGAGCGGGCTCGTGGACGGAGGGTCTGCGGCGTGGCTGGCCGGGGCCGGGCGGGCGACGATGAGCAGGACCAGGGCCGCGAGGAGGAACGCCCCGAGCAGCCACACCCAGTCCGCCCTGGCGAACCCTGCCAGGGTCGAGGGCACCGTCTCGCCGTCGCTCCAGAAGGCCCCGATGACCGCCAAGGCTATGAGCAGCGCATTGCGCGCCACCGTGCGCCAGGTCACCGTGTGGTCCCCGATCCGCCCAAAGCAGCCGCACCGGGGGCGGGGCGAGAACGTCATGGCCCGAGCGATGACCACGAAGTAGGCCGCGAAGAGCGCCACCGCAGCGACCGCGGCCCAGCGTGCGATCGGCGCCACCGGGACCAGCAGGAGCACCGCGAGCATCACCTCAGCGACCGGCAGCGCGCGGGCGAACCACCGGGTCTGCAGGGCCGCAGGGAGCCGAAGCAGCGCGGCCGCGCTGCGGGTGGCATCGGGCTCCGGCCACTTCGCGAGGGCACTCCACACCAGCACCACGGCGATCGTCAGCGGTGCGAGCACGAGGGGGACGGACGGCATACCTCAGGAGTCTAGAGAGGGCGCGGGCGCTCACCGTCGAGCTCGGCGAGGGTGGCCGTGCTCAGCCCACGCATGGCCGCAAGCTCCGCGCCGCGTGCCTGGGCCTCCTCGATGACCCGCAGGATGTTGCCACTGGTGAGCCGGCCGAGATCGGCGTCGGACCAGCCGCGTTCGGCGAGTTCACGCAGCAGCCGCGGGTAACCCGAGACGTCATCGAGGCCCTCGGGGAGGACAGCTGTGCCGTCGTAGTCACCGCCGAGGCCGATGTGCTCGATCCCGGCGACCTCACGGATGTGGTCACAGTGGTCGGCGACATCGGCGACGGTGCCTCGCGGGAAGGGCACCCGCACCGCTCGGCGGCTGCAGAACTCGCTGTATGCCGGATAGTCGGCCGGCCGGACCCCCTCGGCGAGCGCCTCTTCCCGCGCCTCGAGGTCCCAGTCGCGGGCCGCCTGCGAGACGAACGGCGGGACGAAGGTCACCATGGCCACCCCGCCGTTGTCCCGCAGCCGACGGAGCACGTCGTCCGGGATGTTGCGCGGATGATCGGTCACCGCGCGCGCCGAGGAGTGCGAGAAGATGACCGGCGCCACTGTGGTGTCCAGGGCGGCTCGCATGGTCTGCGGAGCGACGTGCGAGAGGTCGACGAGCATGCCGAGGCGGTTCATCTCTCGGACGACTTCACGACCGAACGCGGTGAGCCCGCCCACCGCGGGGGTGTCCGTCGCCGAGTCGGCCCAGGGGGTGTTGTCGTTATGGGTCAACGTGAGATAGCCGACCCCAAGGTCGTGGAGGAGTCGAAGAGCGTCGAGCGAGCAGCCGATGGAATGCCCACCCTCGGCGCCCATGAGGCAGGCGATCCGGCCAGAGGCGTGCGCCGCACGAACGTCGGCGGCGGTGCGAGCGGGCGCCAACTCGCCGACATACCGGTCGGTCATCTCCCGCACGAAGGCCACCTGTTCCAGGGTGGCGGCCACCGCCTCGGCGTCGGAGAGGGTCGAGGGGACGTAGACCGACCAGAACTGGGCGCCCACCCCGCCTGCGCGCAGCCGCGGCAGGTCGGTCTGCGTGGGCAGACCCCCGGCGGCCACGTCGAAGCGGTCGAGATCGTAGGCCGCCTGCACCCGGGCCTCCCAGGGCAGGTCATTGTGACCGTCGAGAATGGGGTGCTCGGCGAGCAGGGCGGAGATCCGGGCGGACAGGGGGTCGAACGGCATACCGGCAGGCTCCCACACCATCGGTCAAGCACGGCTCACGGCAACGACCCAACTAGAGTGAGCGCCATGAGCGTGACGCCGACGGACCGCGGCAGCGTGGCCCTGGTGACCCTCGGGTGCACCCGCAACGAGGTGGACTCCGAGGAACTCGCCGGGCGTCTGTCGGCCGCCGGATGGCACCTCGTCGCCGATGCCGCAGACGCGGACGTCGCACTGGTCAACACCTGCGGGTTCATCGAGTCGGCGAAGAAGGACTCCATCGACACCCTGCTCGAGGCGGCTGCGCTCAAGGAGTCCGGGCGTACCCAGGCCGTGGTCGCCGTTGGCTGCCTGGCCGAGCGGTACGGCCGGGAACTTGCGGCTGAACTGCCCGAGGCCGACGCCGTGCTCGGATTCGATGCGTATGCCGACCTCTCCAGTCACCTTTCGGCGATCCTTGCCGGGGAGCAGGTGGCCGCACACACCCCCGCGGACCGCCGTCACCTGCTGCCGATCACCCCCCTCGAGCGCGGCGCCGCGGCCGGGAGCGTGGAGGTGCCTGGTCACGCTAGCGCCTCCGGCGAGGTCATCCGGGCCCTGCTCGAGGACCGGGTGTGGGCGCCGCTGAAGATCGCGAGCGGGTGTGACCGGCGGTGCGCGTTTTGTGCGATCCCGAGCTTTCGGGGGGCCTTCCTCTCCCGACGGCCGCACGATGTGCTCGCCGAGGCCCGCTGGCTCGCCGCCTCCGGGGTCCGCGAACTGCTCCTGGTCTCGGAGAACTCCACCTCCTACGGCAAGGACCTCGGCGACCTCACCCTGCTGGAGAGCCTGTTGCCCGAGCTCACCGCGATCGAGGGCATCGAGCGCGTGCGGGTGTCCTATCTGCAGCCCGCGGAGATCCGGCCCGGGCTGCTCGCTGCGATGGCGCAGACCCCAGGGGTGATGCCCTGGTACGACCTGTCCTTCCAGCATGCCTCGACGCCGCTGCTGAGGCGGATGCGGCGCTTCGGGGGGAGTGCGGACTTCCTCACCCTCATCGAGACGATCCGATCGCGGGAACCCCTGGCCGGGATCCGCAGCAACGTCATCGTCGGGTTCCCTGGCGAAAGCGAGGCCGACCTCGCCGAACTCACCGAGTTCCTCACGCAGGCCCGGCTCGACGTCGTCGGTGTTTTCGGGTACTCCGATGAGGACGGCACCGAGGCGGTCGGCCTGGACGGCCACCTGTCCCAGGCGGAGGTCGACGCCCGGGTGGCCGAGGTGAGTGAGCTCGTCGAGGAGCTCATGGCCCAGCGCGCCGAGGACCGGATAGGTGAGGAGGTCGAGGTACTCATCGAGGGCCGCGACGAGGACGGCCAGGCGGATTTCGGGCGGGCGGCTCACCAGGGGCCGGACGTGGACGGGCAGTGTCGCGTGCTCCGGCCCACCGCAGCGGGGGCACTGGCCGCCGAGCCGGGCCAGCTCGTGCGGGGACGGGTCGTCTCTGCCGAGGGCGTTGACCTCGTCGTGGAGGCCCGATGACGAAGGCGAGCCCGCGGGTCAACCGCACCCCGAGTGCCTGGAACATCGCCAACGCCCTCACCGTCTTCCGGCTTTTCCTGGTCCCGGTCGTCGGATGGTTGTTGCTAGTTGACCACGGCGAGTCGGTGACGTGGCGCTGGTGGGCGTTCGCGGCCTTCGCGCTGGCGATGATGACCGACCGGATCGACGGCGACCTGGCCCGCTCCCGCGGCCTAGTCACCAACTTCGGCAAGGTCGCCGACCCCATCGCCGACAAGGCCCTGGTGACGATGACCCTGCTCGCCCTCTCCACGATCGGGGAGATCTGGTGGTGGATCACCGCCGTCATCGTCGTGCGCGAATGGGGGATCACCGCCGTGCGGTTCTGGGTCATCCGGCACGGGGTGATGGCGGCCGGTCGGGGCGGCAAACTCAAGACCCTTCTCCAGGCGTTCGGCCTGGGCTTCTACATCTGGCCGCGATGGTCCTTGCCCGCTCCCGGATTCTGGGATGGGCTCGCGATGACCCTGCTGGTCGCGGCCCTCGTCGTCACCGTCGTCACCGGGATCGACTACCTCGTGCAGGCGCTTCGGCTGCGACAGACCAGCCCGCGGGCAGCGATGAAGCGTGCTCGCGCCGCCGCCCGGCGGGCCAGCGGATCGCGCGGTGGCTGAGGACGCCCTCGCCCGCGCGAGCACACTGCTCGCGCGGCTCGCTGCGCTCGGCCACACTCTGGGCACCGCCGAGTCCCTCACCGGGGGACTGCTCTGCGCGCGACTCATCGACGTGCCTGGGGCCTCGACGGTGGTCCGCGGTGGGCTCGTCAGCTACGCCACGGAGGTTAAGGCGGACCTGCTCGGCGTCCCCTCGGACCTGCTCGCGAGCCGGGGAGCGGTCGACCCTCAGGTCGCGCTCGCGATGACGCAGGGGGCGGCCCGGATCCTGCGCTGCGACTGGGCTCTGGCGACGACCGGGGTCGCCGGGCCGGACCCGGTCGATAGCGCACCAGTGGGGACGGTGTATGTCGCGGTCCGCTGGCCCGGCGGCCAGCGGGTCCGGCATACGGTCCTGCCGGGGGATCGGGCGGCGGTCCGCGCCGGGGCGGTCAGCGAAGCCCTCGCCCTGGCGCTCGAATGTCTCGACGACTATTGCGAGCGACGTGTCGGCTCGGCGTTGTAGCGTTGGGCGCAGACGAGGTGCTCCCCGAGTCCCGCAGCGAGGTGAGGTCATGATTCTGGTCCGGCAGGAGATCGGCGAGGTGCTCCGCGAGCGTCGGCTCGACCTGGGCCTCAGCCTGCGCGAGGTTGCCGGTGCGTCCGCGGTGTCCTTCGGGTACCTGAGCGAGCTCGAGCGGGGCACCAAGGAAGCGTCCTCGGAGATCCTCGGCGCGCTCACTGCCGCGCTCGACCTCACCCTCTCCGGGCTGCTCGAGACCGTCGCCGAGCGGGTGGGCCGGGCCGAGCGGATGAGTGCGCCGGTGCCGCTGCCGCTCGCCGAGAACCGGGTCCACGCGGCCTAGGTTGCGCTCACTCCCGGGGCGTAGCCGCCCTGGCACCGGGGGCAGGTGAAGATGGTCCGCTGCCGGGGCGGGGTCCCGGTGAGGTCGACCCGCACCGGGTGCCCGCACCGTCGGCACGGCCGCCTTGAACGACCATGGACATAGCTCTCGAACCCCGCCCGCCGGTCGCCGGTGCTCGATTGCAGGGCGTGGTCTTTGGCGCGGTCCATGAGCGTGTGGATCCGGGTGAGCAGCCGCCGGGTGCCCTCGCTGCCGAGGTCGCTGGTCGGGGTCCACGGCAGCAGCCGTTCCACGAAGAGCCCTTCACTCGCCCAGTACGTGCCGACCCCGGCCAGGGTGCGCTGGTCGAGGAGCGCGTCCACGACATACCCGTCATATGCCGTGAGCCGGCGAGCCGCCTCGTCCAGGTCCCAGTCCGCTCCCAGGACGTCGGGACCGAGGTGCCCGACGACTCGGTCCTCCTCACGGGTGGGGATCAGATCGAGCATGCCTAGGCGTAGCCCGGCCGCGGTCCAGCGCTCCGAGCCGATCACTGCCCGCAGGTCGCGGCGGGCCAGGGCGCGGGTGGTGTCCGCTCCGACCCGCTCGATCCGCCACTGACCTTCCATCCGCAGGTGCGAGTGCAGAGTGACCCCGGTGTCGAAGCGGTGCAGCAGGTGCTTGCCGCGGCTCACGACCTCGCTCGTCGTGGCACCGCGCAGGTCATGGGTGGCCAGGTCACCCCAGCGCAACTCGGCAAGAATCACCCGGTGACCAGCCAGGGCCGCATGCAGGCGCTGCGCGGTCCGCCATAGCGTGTCACCTTCGGGCATCGTCAGCCCCGGATCCGCAGCCCGCGGGGGGTGAGATGGAACCCGGCCTCGGCCAAGGCCGCTCGCAGGGGATGGTCCGTACTGAGCATCGCGTCGCCGTCCGCCCGCTCGACGGTGAGCCGGCCGAGGGACCCGGTACGGACCGCGGCGGCGAGCGCGCCCGCAGCGGCGGCGAGGTGGCTCTCGTCGCGGGAGTAGGTGAGCAGGGTGCGGCCCCCGCGCTCGACATAGAGCACGAGCTCGCCGCCGACGAGGACCACCAGGGCCCCGGCCTTGCGGCCCGGCTGGTGACCCCGGCCGCCACCCGGCTCCTCGGCGCGCTCCGGCCACGGCAACGCGGCACCGAAGGGGTTGGCCGGGTCGGTCGCCGCCAGGACCACGCTCTCCCGCAGCGGAGCGGGGTCGGCCGCGATCCGTCGCAACCGGTCGACGGCCCCGGTGGTCGCGAATTGGGAGGCGCCGAGCCCTTCGACGAAGTACCCGCGGCGCACCCGGCCGGCCGCCTCCGCGGAAGCGAGCACCCGGTACACCCCGGCGAACCCTCCAGGCACCTCGGCCGCGACGACCTCACCACGGGTGAGCACGCCGTAACGGTCCAGGAGAACCTCGGCGGTCGCCAGGGTCCGGGTCGTGGGGTCGCGCTCGGCCTCGGGCAGTGCCGACCAGCGGCCCACGGTGCGGCCGGTGCCGGGGCGGTGCAGCGCCGCCGGGGGGCGCGCGGAGAGCCCGCCGAGGCCGACCCCGCGGGTGCCGTACCGGGTCCGCCGCGGTCCGCTCCGGACGGCTTTGTGTGAGGTGCGGCCCCCGGCGTTGAGCGCCCGGAGACCGGCCCAGGTGTCGCCGGTGGCCCGACCGGCCCAGACCAGTTCCCAGAGGGCCTCGGTGACGTCGCGTTCGGCGTGCGAGTCGAGCCGGGACAGCAGGGCCGGGAACAACCACGAGCCGCCCCCGGCGAGGAGGTCCGCGACCTGGGTGGCGAGCTCGCTCAGGGAGTCGGTCTCGGGGGCGGGGAGGGTCAGGTGAGCCGTTTCGGCGATGTGCAGGCTGACCCAGCCATCGTCACCGGCGAGCGGACCATGGCCGCGCCAGAGGACCTCGGCGGAGGCCATGACCTCGTCGAGCAGCGCGGGGGAGTAGTCGCGCACTCGGCTCGGCAGGACGAGCCGCTCCACCGCACTTGCCGGCAGCACCGCCCCGCTCAGTTGCTCGATCGCGCGTAGCAGCCCGTCTCTTCCGTGGAGCGCACCCCCGATGCCTTGCCAGCCAAGGGTGAAGCGGACCAGGTCGGTCGCGCTGACCGGCTCGACTTCCGCGCGCAGGCTCGCCAGCGAACGCCGCCGCAGGGCGCGCAGGACCTCGGCGTCACAGAGTTCGCGCCCCCCGGACCCTGCGGGCAGCAACTCGCCCTCGACGAGCCGCCCGGCGGAGAGCAGCCGGGCGACGGCCGCACCGACGACGGCCGCACCGAGCCCGTAGTGGGCGGCGAGGTCGGTGAGCCGGAACGGTCCGTGGGTGCGGGCGTACCGGATGACGAGGTCGCCCAGCGGGTCGGGCACAGGTTCCAGCAGCGAGGCCGGTATGCCGGCAGGCAGGGCCGTGCCCAGGGCATCCCGCAGGCGGGAGGCGTCCTCGATAGCCGCGAACTGCTCGGCGCCGCGGACCCGGACGGCAATGACTTGGCGGGTCGCGATGAGCTCGTCGAGCCAGCGGGCGATGGACTCGTCGGTGACCTCCGGGACGGTGCGCGCCCGCAGCGCCGCCACGGTGAGCGGGCCGAGGGAGCGGAGCAGGTCGACGGTGTCGTCGCGGTCCCGGGCCTGCCGGGTCGGGGCCAGGCGTTGCAGCTCGGCCTCGGTGCGGGCGATCTCGTCGGCGTCGAGCAAATCCCGCAGGGCCAGGCCCTCGGACGTCCCGAGCAGTTCGGCGAGCAGGGTCGGGTCGAGGGACAGCGCGGCCGCGCGGCGTTCGGCGAGCGGGGAGTCGCCCTCATAGAGGAACTGGGCGACGTAGCCGAAGAGCAGGGAGCGGGCGAACGGACTTGGCTGAGCCGACTCGACGTCGAGCAGGGCCACCTCGCGGCTGCCGATCGAACGCATGAGCGCGACCAGCCCGGGGACGTCGAAGACGTCCTGGACGCATTCGCGGACGGTCTCCAGGACGATCGGGAAGTCGGGGTAGCGGGCGGCCACCTCGAGGAGCTGGGCGGAGCGTTGGCGTTGCTGCCAGAGGGGCTGGCGGCGGTCCGGCCGGCGGCGGGGCAGCAGCAGGGCGCGGGCCGCGCACTCCCGGAACCGGGAGGCGAACAGCGCCGATCCGCCGATCTGTTCGGTGACCAGACCGTGGACCTCGGCCGGATCGAGGGTGATGAGGTCGAGCAGTTCGGCGCCGATCCGGTCCGCCGAGCCACCGAGCGCGTCCTCCCACTCCAGGTCCGGCAGCCGCAGCACGATGCCGTCGTCGCCGTGCATGGCCTGCACCTCGACCCCGAACCGCTCCCGCAGTCGCGCGCTCACCGCGAGCGCCCACGGTGCATGGACCGGGGCGCCGAACGGGGAGTGGATGGCGACCCGCCAGTCCCCGAGCTCGTCCCGGAACCGTTCGACGATGATCGTCCGGTCGTCGGGCACCCGCCCGGTCGCGGCCCGCTGTTCGCGCAGGTAGCCGAGCAGGTTGTCCGTCGCCCACTCATCGAGACCAGCGGCTCTGACCCGGGTCCGCGCGGCCTTCTCGGAGAGCGACTCCAGCTCGCGCACGAACGCCCCGACGGCGCGGCCCAGCTCTGCCGGACGCCCGGGCGAGTCGCCCTTCCAGAACGGCAGCCGACCCGGCAGGCCCGGAGCGGGGGTAACCAGCACCCGGTCGTGGGTGATGTCCTCGATCCGCCAGGTGCTCGTGCCGAGGGTGAAGAGGTCCCCGACCCGGGACTCGTAGACCATCTCCTCGTCCAGCTCCCCGACCCGCCGCCCCGGCCCCTCACCGGTGGCGAGGAACACGGCATACAGGCCGCGGTCGGGGATGGTGCCGCCGGAGGTGACCGCGAGTCGTTGGGCGCCCCGCCGGCCCCGGATGACGTCCTCGGTGCGGTCCCAGTCGATCCGGGCTCGCAGCTCGGCGAAGTCCTCACTGGGGTAGCGCCCGGCGAGCATGTCGAGCACCGAGTCCAGGACCCCTCGGCTCAGGGTGGCCCAGGGTGCGGCGCGGCGCAGGAGGTCGAGCAGCTCGCCCACCCGCCACTCTTGGAGGGCGCACATCGCGACGATCTGCTGGGCGAGCACGTCGAGCGGGTTGGCCGGGATCGACAGGGCCTCGATCTGCCCGGCGAGCATGCGTTCGACGACGACCGCGGTTTGCACGAGGTCCCCACGGAACTTGGGGAAGAGCACGCCGCGGGAGACCGCCCCGACCTGGTGCCCGGCCCGGCCGACCCGTTGCAGGCCGCTGGCCACCGAGGGGGGTGACTCGACCTGGACGACGAGGTCCACCGCACCCATGTCGATGCCCAGTTCGAGGGTGCTCGTCGCGACCACCGCGGGCAGCCTCCCGGACTTCAGCTCCTCCTCGATGGCGGCCCGTTGCTCCTTGCTCACCGAGCCGTGGTGGGCCCGGGCCAGCACGGCGGGAGCCCCCTGGGAACTGCCCGACTGCGCCATCACCGTGGCCGGCGTGCGAGTCGACCTCGGATCGTCGGTATGCCGTTGCTCCGCCTCGTCGTCGGGCGCCGCCTGCCGATCTGCCCAGACCTCGTTGAGCCGGGCGGTGAGCCGCTCGGAGAGCCGGCGGGAGTTGGCGAAGACCAGGGTCGAGTTGTGCGCGGCGACGAGGTCGACGATGCGTTCCTCGACGTGCGGCCAGATCGAGGAGCGCTGCTCGGCGCCGGCGGCCGGGCCGCTGAGGTCGCCGGTGGGTTGCCCGAGCTCGGCGAGGTCGGGCACCGGGACCACCACCCGCAGGTCCCATTCCTTGGTCGAGGGGGGCGCGACGACCTCCACCGGCCGGCCGCCGGCGAGGAATCGGGCGACCTCCTCCACCGGCCGCACGGTCGCGGAGAGTCCGATCCGCTGCGCGGGGGCGGGGAGCAGGGCGTCGAGCCGTTCCAGGCTCAGGGCCAGGTGGGCACCGCGTTTGGTCCCGGCGACGGCGTGGACTTCGTCGACGATGACCGTCTCGACCCCGACCAGGGCCTCGCGGGCCGCGCTCGTGAGCAGCAGGAAAAGGGACTCCGGGGTGGTGATGAGGACATCGCTGGGTGCGCGTGCGAAGAGGCGCCGCTCCTCGGTCGGGGTGTCTCCGGAGCGCACCGAGACGCTCACCTCGGGTCGCGGCAGCCGCAGCCGTTCCGCCGCGTGCTGAATGCCGACGAGCGGGGAGCGCAGGTTGCGCTCCACGTCGACGGCGAGCGCCTTCATCGGGGAGACGTAGAGGACGCGGCAGCGGGCCAGTTTCTCCGGCGGCGGAGGTGTCGAGATGAGCCGGTCGAGGGCCCAGAGGAAGGCCGAGAGCGTCTTGCCGGACCCGGTCGGCGCGACCACGAGCGTGTGCCGGCCCTCGCTGATCGCATTCCAGGCACCCTCCTGGGCTGCGGTGGGCGCGGCGAAACTCCCCCGGAACCACGCGGCGGTGGCGGGGGAGAAGCGATCGAGGACCTTGGACGGCATACCGGGGACAACTCTCCCACCTGGCACTGACACTTGCTCCCCGTAGACTCCAGGACCATGCGCCTCACCCAGTTCTGGGAACTCATGCGGGGCGAGTTCGGCGACGCGTATGCCGCCCACCTCGCTGGCTCCCACGTCCTCTCCGTCCTCGGTGGCCGGACGGTGCAGGCGGCGCTCGACGCGGGGGAGCATCCCCGGTTGGTATGGCTTGCCCTCTGCGACGACATGGAGGTCCCGGCGGAGCGCAGGCTGGGCCCGGTGCACCGGGCGCCGGCGGGGGAGCAGGGCCGAGGGTGACCACGGACTGGGCGGGCGGGGACCAGGAGGGTCTGGCGCTCATCGAGGCTCGCGGCCTCACCAAACGATTCGGTGACTTCACCGCGGTGGACGGCATCGACGTCGAGGTCCGTCGCGGTGAGGCGTTTGGCTTCCTCGGTCCCAATGGGGCCGGCAAGTCGAGCACGATGCGGATGCTCGGGGCGGTGTCCCCCCCGAGCGGCGGCTCGCTGCGGATCTTCGGGCTCGACCCCGACCGTGACGGACCGGCGATCCGTGCCCGCCTGGGCGTCTGCCCGCAACGGGACCTGCTCGACGAGGAACTCTCGGTCCAGGAGAACCTCTGGGTCTACGGCCGTTTCTTTGGGCTGACTCGCGCCGAGGTCCGCGCCCGCGCCGAAGAACTGCTCGAGTTCGCCCAACTCACCGAGCGGCGTACCGATCAGGTCGAACCGCTCTCCGGCGGCATGAAACGCCGCCTCGTCATCGCCCGCAGCCTGATCAACAACCCCGAGCTGCTGCTCCTCGACGAACCCACAACCGGCCTGGACCCGCAGGCCCGGCACATCCTCTGGGACCGGCTGTTCCGGCTCAAGCGCCAGGGCGTCACCCTGGTCCTCACCACGCACTACATGGACGAGGCCGAGCAGCTCTGCGACCGCCTCGTCATCATGGACAAGGGCCGCATCGTCGCCGAGGGCAGCCCGCGTGACCTCATCGCCGAACACTCCACCCGGGAGGTCGTCGAGGTCCGGTTCGATGTCGACGACCACGCCGACCACGCCACCGAACTTCAGGGGGTGGGGGAGCGGCTCGAGGTGCTCCCCGACCGCATCCTCATCTATGCCGGCGACGGCGACGCGGCGGCGGCCGCCCTGGTCGACCGGGGTGTCGAACCACTCTCCACGCTGGTGCGGCGCTCGACTCTCGAGGACGTCTTCCTGCACCTCACCGGCCGGACCCTGGTCGACTGATGAGCGCGCCGCGCCCCCAGCTCAGCCGACTCACCGAGGGTCCGAGGCGACCGCTCACTCGCCTCGATCGGGTCCTCGGGGTCGCCGGCTACTTCGCCACGGTGAGCCTGCGTACCTGGCGCAGCTGGGTGGTTTCACGGTTCGTCCAGCCGGTGTTCTTCGTGCTCGCCATGGGGTTCGGGGTGGGAGGCCTGGTGGATCGTTCCTCCGGTGGCGTCGGGGGCGTGCCGTACCTCAGCTATGTGGCCCCCGGCCTGCTCATGGCCTCGGTCATGCAGTGGGCGACCTCGGAGTCGACCTGGCCGGTGATGACTCTGCTCAAGTGGAACCAGCTCTATGTCGCCATGCTCGCCGCGCCGAACCGGGTCGGTGACCTCATCCTCGGCCACTGGCTCGTCATCTGCACCGGCATCGCCGGCGGCGCAGCGGTCTTCGTCGGGGTCACCGGCGCCCTGGGCGCAGTGGTGTCCTGGTGGTCCCTGCTGGCGATTCTCTGGGCCGTCCTGCTCGCGCTGGCCTTCATCACGCCGCTCTTCTGGGTCGCCTCGGTGGCAACGAACGAGGAGCACTTCTCGACGATCTTCCGGCTCGTGGTCACGCCGCTCATGCTGTTTTCGGGCACCTTCTTCCCGATCAGCCAGCTCCCGACGGTCCTGCAGGTGATCGCCTGGGCCACCCCACTCTCCCACGGCACAGAGCTCGCCCGGGCCGCCTTCCTCGGTGCCCCGCTGCCGCCGGGTTGGGCGGGGCACGTCACCGTCCTCGTGCTGTATGCCGTCGCCGGTGCGGTGTTTGCGCGCCGGGCGCTGGCGCGACGGCTGGAGACCTGATGCTCTCACTGGGTCTCGGCCGCTACCTCGTGCTGCGCAACATCACCTCCTTTCGCCGAGGGTGGCTGGTCTTCCTCAGCGGCTTCTTCGAGCCGGTCTTCTATCTCTTCTCGATCGGGATCGGGCTGGGGGCCCTCGTGACGAGCGTGCGCACCGACTCCGGGCTCGTCGTGCCCTACGCCGACTTCGTCGCCCCCGCGATGCTCGCCTCCGCGGCGATGAATGGCGCCATCGCTGACGTGACGTTCAACGTCTTCTTCAAACTGCGCTACGCCCGGATCTACGACGTCATGCTCGCGACCCCGGCCTCCCCCCGTGACATCGCCGCCGGCGAGGTGGCCTGGGCCCTCATCCGAGGCGGGATCTACTCGGCGGGGTTTGTCGTCGTGGCGGCCGCGATGGGTTTCGTCCATTCGCTCTGGGGCCTGCTCGCGCTCCCGGCCGCCCTGCTCATCGGGGCCGCGTTCGCTGCGGCCGGGATGTACGCCACCACGTTCCTCACCTCATGGCAGCAGTTCGACCTCGTCTTCCTTGTCATCCAGCCGCTGTTCCTCTTCTCCGCGACGTTCTTCCCGCTGGGGGCCTACCCGCCCGTGCTCCAGGGGATCGTCCAACTCACTCCGCTCTATCACGCGGTCTCCCTCGAACGAGCCCTTCTGCTCGGGGATGTCTCGCTCGCGGTGCTCGGGCACACGGCATACCTGATGGTTCTCACGGTGGCCGGATTCGCGCTGGTGAGTCGGCGGATCGGCCGCCTCTTGCTCACCTGAGGGGCTCGGCCGACCCATCGGGATTGACGATGGATCGAGCGACCGCGACCCTGAACGAGTGAGCACGTCCGAGCACGCCGACGCGGCACGGTTCGCCGAACTGTTCGGTGCGACCTACCTGCTGTTCCACCGCCGCGACGGCAAGCGAGCCCAGCTCTCCGGTGCGTCTCGTGCGGTCCTGATGCACCTGGCGCAGGCAGGTCCGCTCACGGTGAGTGAGGCCGCCGAGCATCTGGATCGAGCGCAGTCGGTGGTCAGCGACATCGTCACCCAACTGGCCGGGCACGGGCTGCTCGAACGACACCAGGACCGGGCCGATCGACGCCGAACTCTGGTGTGGCTCACCGACGCCGGGCACGAACGTTTGGCACGGGAGAGTTCGGTGCTGGATGCCCAACGCTTGAGCGCCGCGCTGGGCACCTTGCCCACGCCCGCACGTGTGGCCCTCCTCAACGGCCTCGCCGCGCTGGTGGCGGCGTCGGCCACGGCCGATCCGGCGATCCCGCCGGACGAATCCAGCCCTTCCTCACCACGACAAGGAGATCCGCGATGACGACCACTGCCTGCGAGAGCTGCGGTATGCCGATCGAGTCCGGCCCCTATTGCCCCCATTGCGTCGACGAGCACGGGCAGTTGCAGGACTTCGAGGTCCGCTTCGAGCGGATGGTCGGCTGGGCCGAGCGCAAGGGTGCCGACCGGGCCACCGCCGAGTCCCAGACCCGCGAGTACATGCGCACGATGCCGGCCTGGCGGGACCATCCTGCGCTGACGGATTGACCCACCGGGTAGCGTGACGGGGCATGACCTCCAATGAGTTTCTCGTCCTCAACCGCGCTTCCCTGGAGAGCCTGGCCCTGTCCTGGCCGGATATCGTCGACTGCATCGAGGACGCGTTCTCGCAGAAGGCCCAAGGGCTCGTCCAGAACCCGCCGAAGCCCAAGGTCACCTCCCGGGACGACGCCTTCATCCACGCGATGCCGGCCTACCTCGGCGGCATCGACGCGATCGGCATCAAGTGGGTCGCCGGGTACGAGCAGAACCACGGCAAGGGGCTGCCGTACATCCACGGCGCGGTCCTCATGAACGACCCGGACACCGGTCGCCCGATCGCGCTCCTCGACGGTGGCTGGATCACCGAGATGCGCACCCCGGCGGTCTCTGGGGTGACCCTGCGGCACGTGCCGGTGAAGACTGGCCGTCTGGCCATCGTCGGCTGCGGCGTGCAGGGGCGGCGACACCTCGAGGTCGCGCTCTCCGAGCACCCGGACATCGAAGAGGTCGTCATGTACGACTACGTGGACGGGGTCGCCGAGCGCGCCCTCGAGGCCGCTGGGGACCGGCGCACCCGAGTGGCGCGTTCGCCGCAGGACTGTGTCGAGGGCGCGGACATCGCGATCACGACCATCACGGTGCCGCTGGAGCCCAAGCTCGACTGCCGCAACACCGACGCGGACGCGCTCTTGCTCCCGGTCGACTACGACGACGCGATGGCCACGGCGGCCTTCCAGGAGGCAGCCGTGTTCAGCGTCGATGACCTTGGCCAGTACTCCTCGGTGGCCGGGCGGAAGTACTTCTTCGACTTCCCGGACCCCACCACCCACCTTGCCGAGGTGGTCTCCGGGGAGTATGCCGTGCCGGCTCAGGGGCGTCGGATGTTCCTCAACATGGGACTGGCCCTCGATGACATCGCTCTGTCCGCGCTCGTGCTGGAGCGGGTGGCCGGGCGTGCGGATGTGGGGCAGCGGATCAGCTTCCCCTGATCCCGGCGTGTCGGCGCGTCGGCGTGTCGGCGCGTCGCCAGAAGCCTCGAACACGTGTTCGGGGTATGGTCGTCCACAGGTGCTTCGCCGACGGCCGCTTCGTCCACATCCCCACGGCAGTTGCGGACGGTCTGTCGGTGGCGGCACCTAGCGTCTGACCTGACACCGCAACGAGACCGACTGCGAGAGATGGTCGCCGGTGGACGCGCTCGAGACGACACGAAAGAGCAGGTGCGAGATGGCAGGACCAGCTACCCAGGCCGGGCCCAACCAGGCCGAACGGGAGAAGGCCATTGCGGCCGTCATGGCCCAGATCGAGAAGCAGCACGGCAAGGGCGCCGTCATGCGCCTCGGCGACGATGTGCGACCCCCCATCGAGGTCATCCCGACCGGGTCCATCGCCCTGGATGTCGCTCTCGGGATCGGCGGACTGCCCCGGGGACGGGTCGTCGAGATTTATGGTCCGGAGAGCTCCGGTAAGACCACGGTCGCGCTGCACGCGGTCGCCAACGCGCAGAAGGGTGGCGGGATCGCCGCCTTCATCGACGCCGAGCACGCCCTGGACCCGGACTACGCCAAAAAGCTTGGGGTCGACATCGACGCCTTGCTCGTGAGCCAGCCGGACACCGGGGAACAGGCCCTCGAGATCGCCGACATGCTCATCCGCTCCGGTGCGATCGACATCATCGTCATCGACTCGGTGGCCGCGCTCGTCCCGCGCGCCGAGATCGAAGGCGAGATGGGGGACAGCCACGTCGGTCTGCAGGCCCGGCTCATGAGCCAGGCCCTGCGCAAGATCACCGGTGCGCTCAACTCGACCGGCACGACGGCGATCTTCATCAACCAGCTCCGCGAGAAGATCGGGGTCATGTTCGGCTCGCCCGAGACGACCACGGGCGGCAAGGCATTGAAGTTCTACGCCTCGGTCCGGCTCGACGTTCGACGGATCGAGACCCTCAAGGACGGTAGCGACGCCGTCGGCAACCGGACCCGGGTCAAGGTCGTCAAGAACAAGGTGTCGCCGCCCTTCAAGCAGGCGGAGTTCGACATCATCTACGGTCACGGCATCTCTCGCGAGGGCGGCCTCATCGACATGGGCGTGGATCACGGCTTCGTGCGCAAGGCCGGCGCCTGGTACACCTACGAGGGTGACCAGCTCGGCCAGGGCAAGGAGAACGCGCGTTCTTTCCTGCGGGACAACCCCGAGCTCGCCGACGAACTCGAGCGCAAGATCAAGGACAAGCTCGGCATTGGGGTCCGGGTCGAGGCCCCGGCTCCGGTCGAGGTCCCGGTCGACTTCTGAGCGGGTCCGGCACCGGCGCGATGGAGCCCGACCCGCATGAGATCGCTCGACAGATCGTCCTTCGGCAGCTGACCCAGGCCCCGCGGAGCCGGGCCCAGCTTGAGGCAGCCTTGGCACGCCGGGGCTGCCCGCCGGAGGTCGCCTCAGCGGTCCTGAACCGGATGAGTGAGGTCGGCCTCGTCGACGACACCGCCTACGCGGGCATGCTCGTGCGCTCCCAGCAGGTCGGCCGAGGGCTGGCCCGCCGGGCCCTGGCCCATGAGCTTCGGCTCAAGGGGGTCGACGAGGAGATCGCTCGGGCGGCGTTGGAGGAGATCGACCCGGAAGCGGAAGAGGAGCGGGCCCGAGACCTTGTGGCGCGGCGGATGCGCAGCCTGCACGGTCTCGAGGCGACCACCCAGACCCGCCGGTTGGCCGGGATGCTTGCCCGCAAGGGGTACCCGAGCGATCTCGCCCTGCGGGTCATCCGGGAGGCGGTCCGGGAGGCCCCGGAACACCGCCGGGACTAGCCCGCGGGTGGCTCAGATCGCGTGCAGCGGTCGCTGCCCCGGGGGCAGCAGGTCGCTGGGGACGATCTGCTTGCCGAACGGAACGATGGAGACCGGCAGGAGCTTGAGGTTGGCGATCGCCAGCGGGATACCGATGATCGTCAGCGCCTGCGCGACCGCTGTCATGAGGTGGCCGAGCGCGAGCCACCATCCGCAAAGGATGAACCAGAGGACGTTGCCGATGGCCGAGCCGGCACCCGCATCGGGGGCCCGGACGACCGCGCGCCCAAACGGCCACAGGGTGTAACTGGCCATTCGGAAGGATGCCACCCCCAGCGGGATGGTCACGATGAGCAGGCAGCAGATGATCCCGGCCAGGACGTACCCGAGCCAGAGCCAGAAGCCGCCGAAGATGAGCCAGATGATGTTGAGCAGGGTGCGCACGTCCAGCCCAACGCCCTGACCGGAGCGGAAGATTCCGTCGCGGGGGAGGACACGGCATACCCTGGTGCGGTTATGCCTAGCCCCCGTACCTATGACGTCCGCACCCACGGGTGCCAGATGAACGTGCACGACTCCGAGCGCCTCGCCGGCCTGCTCGAAACCGCGGGGTATGTCGACCTCGCCAGCCTGCCTGCGGCGGATCGCCCCGCCGTGGCCGACGTCGTCGTCTTCAACACCTGCGCGGTCCGGGAGAACGCGGACAACAAGCTCTACGGCAACCTCGGCCAGCTGCGACCCGCCAAGGTCGCCAACCCCGATCTGCAGATCGCGGTCGGCGGGTGCATGGCCCAGAAGGACCGAGAGAGCATCGTCGCCCGAGCACCCTGGGTCGATGTCGTCTTCGGCACCCACAACATCGGCAGCCTGCCCGCCTTGCTCGAGCGAGCCCGGCACAACAAGCGGGCCGAGGTGGAGATCCTCGAGTCCCTCCAGACCTTCCCCTCCACCCTGCCGACCCGGCGGGACTCCGCCTTCGCCGGTTGGGTGTCGATCAGCGTCGGCTGCAACAACACCTGCACCTTCTGCATCGTCCCCAGCCTGCGTGGGCGCGAACAAGACCGCCGCCCGGGCGAGGTCCTCGCCGAGATCGAGGCCCTCGTCGCCCAAGGGGTCATCGAGGTGACCCTGCTCGGGCAGAACGTCAACACCTACGGTGTGGAGTTCGGCGACCGGCTGGCCTTCGGACGACTGCTGCGTGCCTGCGGGGAGATCCCCGGGCTGGAGCGCGTGCGGTTCACCAGCCCGCACCCCGCTGCGTTCACCGAGGACGTCATCGAGGCGATGGCGGAGACCCCGAACGTCATGCCGCAACTCCACATGCCGCTGCAGTCCGGCTCCGACCGGGTCCTTAAGGCCATGCGGCGCTCCTATCGCAGTGACCGGTTCCTGAAGATCCTCGACGCCGTGCGCGACCGCATCCCGGACGCGGCGATCACCACCGACCTCATCGTCGGCTTCCCCGGCGAGAGCGAGCAGGACTTCCAGGACACCCTGGAGGTGGTTGAGCAGGCGCGGTTCGCCTCCGCGTTCACCTTTCAGTACTCCATCCGGCCCGGAACCCCGGCCGCGACCATGCCCGACCAGGTGCCCAAGGCCGTCGTCCAAGAACGCTTCGACCGCCTCATCGAGCTCCAGGAGGGGATCTCCTGGGCGGAGAACCGACGACTCGAGGGCCGCACGGTCGAGGTGCTCGTCTCCCCGGGCGAGGGCCGCAAGGACGAGGCCACCGCGCGGATGAGTGGCCGGGCCGCGGACAACCGGCTCGTTCATTTCGCCCTCCCGCCCGGCAGCGACCGCCCGCGTCCCGGCGACATCGTCCAGGTGGCCGTCACCTACGGCGCCCCCCATCACCTCGTTGCCGACGGTGCCCTGAGCGGTGGCGTGTATGCCGTGCGCCGCACCCCCGGTGGTGATGCCTGGGCCGCCCTGGGAAGCGCCGATCACCCGGGCGCCAAGCCCGCGGTCACCCTGGGGATGCCTTCGGTCGGTGCGCCTGCGGCGAGCCGTGCGCCGACGGCAGGCTGTGCTGCTACGTCGTCGTGAGCCGAAGGGTGAACTCAGCGGTGGTCCCCTCGCCGGTGACCGACAGGCCGAGGACGCCGAGTCCGGCGAGTTCTTCACGATCGGCGGCTGGCAACTGAGCGGCGATCTTGTCGAAGCGGATGAAGGCGGCGATCCTGGCCTTGTCGGCGTCGACGACAGCGTCAGTGAAGGCACTTTCGGACCCTAGGCCGCTCCCGGTGCCGATCTTCTCGGCGTAGGTCGCGTCCGTTGCGATGACCTCACGCTCGCCGACGGTCTGCTGGGTCATCGGTGAGGTCTCACCGAGGGTGGACAGCAACGAACTGATCGTGTCCTTGGCTCCATCGGTACGCAGGGCCACCAAGGGCAGGCCTCCCTCGGACCCTGAGCCGCCGAAGGCGAGCACAAAGTCGGTACCGAGGACGGCGGCCACGGCATCACCGATCGACATGCCGAGGGCTTCTTCGGCGCTCGAGGCCGCATTCTCGTCGAGGGCCGCGAGCTGCTTTTCCACAGAGGCCCAGCTGGCCTTGAACTGTTCCCCGCCGTGCGCGAGGGCGAAGGCGGCCACGGTGTCCGCGGGCAGCTTCGTGATGGACGTCGCGCCGGTGCCGACAAAGGGGGTGTCGGAGTTCTCGGCTCGGCCGACCAGCTCAAGCCGCGGGCCATTGAACCTCAGGACTCCGGCGAACTGCCCGCTGCTGGCCAGCCCGGAGGTTGTCAGCCCCGCGGTGGACCCACCCAGCGCGGAGGGCAAAGCTGTGCTGAAGGCCGCCGCATCCGCCCAGAACTCGGCGACACCGTTGCGCCCGACCCGATCCAGCATGCCGGAGAAGCTCGCCTGGCTCTCCAGGGTCGAGGTCTTCGCCGCGGCGGCCGCGGCGGCGGCGGCCTCGGACGTCGAGGAGCACAGGGCGAAGTCGGTGCCAACCTCGCAGGCTCCGGTGCTCTTGTCCAGCTTGGCCAGGCCCGCCCGGGCTGCGGCGCCGTCCTTGACCGGCAGCACGAAGAGCTGGGTCGGTTCCTTCCCACCCTCGCCCGGGAGCAGCGCGACACCGAACCGGGTGCCGAGCCACGGCTCGACGTCGGTGGCGTAGTCAAGCCCAGTCCACGCACCCTCGGACTGTATGTCCTCGAAGAGCATGCGGCGCAAGTCGGAGGACTCGGTGACGTCCGGCGCCGGAGAGTTGCCCCGAGGGAGCTTCATGACGAAGCGGATCGCGTCGATCTTCTGGCTCCCCGAGGGATCGAGATCTGCGGCGGCATACGCGATGGTGTTTGCCGGCAGGGCTTCAGACGGCTTCGGCCCGCCGCCGCCGCTGAGCCAGTTGGACCCCGCCCAGGCCAACCCGCCGATGACGCCGAGTGCGGCCACGCTGCCCGCGACGACGAGTCCCCGTCGGCGCTCTCGCGGCGGCTGGGCGGCTTCAATGACCGGCACCTCACCGGGGACAGCCCAAGGATCGGGCAGGCTCGGGAGCGGGGCTTGGGTCATGCTGTCCTCCAGTGCGGGGGCCGTCCACCCGGCCCGATACCGTCATCCTAAAGCGACAATGTCCCGGGAACGGGCCGTTCCCGGGACATCGCGCAGCGCGAAGCGCCGAGGGAGTTGCGGACTACTCGCCGATCTTCTCGTCGAGCATGTTCTCGCCCTGGTCCACCTGATCGGAGAACTTGCCTCCGGTCGCCTGGTCGACCGCGTCGCCAGCCTTCTCGATCCCTGCGTCCGAGAGTTCCTCCACCTTGTCGGGGTTCTGGCCGAGGAGTTCCTCGACCTTCTCCTTCATGCTGTCGAACACACCCATCTCGGGTTATCCCTTTCGTCCGGGCGGCACCGGAGGAGCCGCCTCGGAACCATCCTTACCCACCGGAGGCCACCCCGCCACCCCGCGGGATGGGACACTAAGGGGTATGCCGGTCCGCCCCGTCGTCATCGTAGGTGAGCCCGTCCTCCATCGGCGGGCCGACCCCGTCGAGGTCATCGACGACTCGATTCGCGCCTTAGTGGCGGACATGTTCGACACCATGGACGCCGCTCGCGGCGTGGGCCTGGCCGCCCCGCAGATCGGGGTCGGCCTGCGGATCTTTACCTGGCAACTCGGTAACGAGGACGGCATCCCCGGCCGCGGCGTCGTCCTCAATCCCTACCTCACCTCGACCCGCCCTCCGGATGGGGAACCCGACCCGCACGATGAGGCCGAGGGTTGCCTGTCGGTGCCGGGGGAGTCCTTCCCGCTGCGCCGTGGGGAGCGGGCCCAACTCACCGGCCTCGACCTCGACGGCAAGGAGGTGCACTTCGAGGCCACCGGTTGGTTCGCCCGGATGCTCCAGCACGAGTACGACCACCTCAACGGCTTCCTCTATGTCGACCGGCTCGGTTCACGCTGGGCCCGCAAGGCCAAGAAGGCCATCCGCGCCCAGGGGTGGGGGGTGCCAGGAGGCACCTGGCTGCCCGGTGTGGACCGCGACCCGTTTGGCCACGACGACGTCGACGATGACGACGAGCTCTGAGCCGGCCCCGCTCATCGCGGTCGTCGGACCGACGGCGACCGGGAAGTCCGAACTCGCCCTCCGCATCTGCGAGGCCTTGCACGGCGAGGTCGTCAACGCAGACGCCCTCCAGCTCTACCGCGGCCTCGACATCGGCACCGCCAAACTCTCGGAGCCGGAGCGCCGCGGCATACGGCATCACCAACTCGACGTTCTCGAGGTCACGCAGGAGGCCAGTGTCGCCGCCTACCAGCGGCAATCGCGTGCCGACGTGGCCGCGATCCGGGGCCGAGGTGGCCTTCCGGTGCTGGTCGGGGGTTCGGGGTTGTACGTTCGGGCGGCCCTGGACGACCTGCGCATCCCACCCATGGACCCCGAGGTTCGGGCCCGGTGGGATGAGCGCGCGAGAGCCGAGGGACCCGGGGCCCTGTATGCCGTGCTCCGGGACCGGGACCCGGTTGCCGCCGACGCCATCGAACCGGGGAACACCCGCCGGATCGTCCGCGCGCTCGAGGTCATCGACCTCACCGGAGAGCCGTTCTCGGCGACCTTGCCGAGTCGGCGCTTCATCGGCCCGACCCTCGTCCTCGGCCTAGACGCCCCGGCAAAGGTGATCGACGAACGCATCGACGCGCGGGTGCTGGCGATGTGGGATGCCGGGCTGCTCGACGAGGTGCGGCTCCTCGAACACCGAGGGCTACGGGCCGGCCGGACCGCGAGCAAGGCCATCGGGTACGCCCAGGCGCTCGCCGAACTCGACGGCGAGCTGACCACTGGGGACGCGGTCCAGGCCACTCAGATCGCTACCCGGCGGCTCGCGCGCAGGCAGCGCTCATGGTTCCGGCCGGACCCCCGCATCACCTGGTTCGCGGCGAGTGAAGACGGCCTGCGCGATGCCCTGACCTGGGTCCGCAACGCCCTCCAGCGTTCGGGTGCGGGACAATGAGCCCATGACTGACCTCGCCTTCACCAAGGGGCACGGCACCGAGAACGACTTCGTCCTGCTGCCGGACCTCCACGGGGTGATGGAGCTCGGCCCCGAGGACGTCCGACTCCTCGCGGAACGTCGGGCGGGGATCGGTGCGGACGGAGTGATCCGGGTGGTCCCGACGGCCCTGGCCAGCGAGCCCGACGTCGTGGCCCAGTCCATGGTGGCGGCCTGGTTCATGGACTATCGCAATGCCGACGGCTCGATCTCCCAGATGTGCGGCAACGGTGTCCGCGTCATCGCCGCCTACCTTCGCCGAGAGGGCCTTGAGGTCGGGGAGGAGTTCGCCATCGCGACCCGATCCGGAGTCAAGCAGGTGCGCTTCGAGGGGGACCTCGTGGCCGTGGACATGGGGCCATGGGCCTTCCCTCAGGAGGCGCTGGCCCGAGAGGCCGGGCACGACGCTCTCGTCCACATCGACGGACATGAACCGTTCAGCGCGGTGAGTGTCGACCTCGGCAACCCGCACACCGTTGCCGCGCTGCCGCCGGCGATTGACGTGGCCACTCTGGACCTCACCCGGGCGCCGCTGGTCAACCCCGCCCCGTCCGCGGGGACCAATGTCGAGTTCGTCCGCCCACTCGGTCCAGGCCACATCGCCATGCGGGTTTTCGAACGCGGTGTCGGGGAAACCCGCTCGTGCGGCACCGGAGCCTGCGCCGCGGCGCTCGCGACGAGCCTGTGGGCGAGCGGGGACGTGGAGCCGGGTCAGCCCTGGCGGGTGGACGTCCCCGGCGGTCAGCTGCGGGTCACCCCACTGGCCGGGGGGCGGGTGGAACTCGCGGGTCCGGCGGTTCTCGTCGCCGACGGGACGATCACGCTGACTGAGCTCAGGGACGCGGGCCGCTGACCGCGAGCACCCGGAAGCCCTTGCTCGTCGCGTGCCGGTCACACGGCATACGAAGGTCGGTCTCGATCCACCGTTGCAGGGAGTCCGACCCGAGGTTCTTGGCCACCACCAGGTATGCCGTGCCGCCAGGTGCCAACCGCGGCAGCCAGGTTCGGAGCAGGGTGTGCAGGGTGTCCTTGCCGACCCGGATCGGCGGGTTGGACCAGATGAGGTCGAAGGTCAGCGCGGCCACCTCTCCCTCGGGCGTCGATGCGGTCACGGCGGCGAGGCCGAGGAGTTCGGCATTCCGGCGGACAAGGTCGAGGGCCCGCTCGTTGACGTCGACCGCCCAAATCCGGGCGGCCGGGGAGCGCAGCGCCAAGGTGAGGGCGATTGGTCCCCAGCCGCAGCCGAGGTCGAGGAAGCAGCCGGTGGGCGGTGGGGCGGGGACCTCGTCGAGGAGGATCGCGGTGCCCTTGTCGAGCCCGCGCGGGGAAAACACGCCCGGGGCAACCTCGATCGACACCGGGCGCCCGGCGAGTCGAACCGAAAGTCGGCGGCGCTCGTCGGCGCTCGCCGGCTGCGCGGTGAAGTAGTGATCGGTCATCGCAGGCCACGCTAGTGCCCGCCCCGGCGCAATTCAGTTCTCACCGCAGCGGGTGTCCTGCGAGACTGAGAGCACGATGACTGGACGACGACGGCTTCTGGACGGCCGCGCTGAGGCGCTCGCCGACGACACACCCTTTGACGACGACGGTTTCGTCCTCGATGACGAGCTCGGTTTCGACGGCGAGCAACTCGACCGAGTCGAGCGTGCTGCGCTCCGTCGGGTCGGGGGACTCTCCACCGAACTCGAAGACGTCACCGAGGTCGAGTACCGCCAACTGCGCCTTGAGCGGGTGGTCCTCGCCGCGGTGTGGTCCGCAGGAACCCTCGACGACGCCGAGAACAGCCTGCGGGAACTCGCCGCGCTCGCCGAGACCGCCGGTTCGGAGGTGCTCGCCGGGGTCATCCAGCGGCGGCCCAACCCCGATCCCGCGACCTACCTGGGCAAAGGCAAGGCCGCCGAGCTGCGGGACCTCGTCGTCGCCGAGGGTGCGGACACGGTTATTTGTGACTCCGAGCTCGCCCCCAGCCAGCGCCGCGCCCTCGAGGATGTCGTCAAGGTCAAGGTCATCGATCGGACCGCGCTCATCCTCGACATCTTCGCCCAGCACGCCAAGTCCAAGGAGGGCAAGGCGCAGGTCGAGCTCGCCCAGCTGCAGTACCTGCTGCCGCGTCTGCGCGGATGGGGTGATTCGATGTCCCGGCAGGCCGGTGGTCAGGTCGGTGGCGCCGGCCAGGGCATGGGTTCGCGGGGTCCGGGTGAGACCAAGATCGAGCTCGATCGCCGCCGGATCAACAGCCGGATCGCGAAGCTGCGCCGCGAGATCAAGGACATGAAGACGGTCCGCGACACCAAGCGCGGCAGCCGGCAGGCCAACCACATCCCCAGCGTCGCCATCGCGGGCTACACCAACGCCGGCAAGTCCTCGCTGCTCAACCGGCTCACCGGAGCAGGCGTGCTCGTGGAGAACTCCCTCTTCGCCACCCTCGATCCGACGGTCCGCCGCGCGGAGACCCCGGACGGCCGCGAGTACACCCTTGCCGACACCGTCGGGTTCGTCCGCGCCCTGCCGACCCAGCTGGTTGAGGCATTCCGCTCGACCCTGGAAGAGGTGGGGCAGGCCGACCTGCTGCTGCACGTCGTCGACGGGGCACATCCCGACCCAGAAGGGCAGCTCAGCGCGGTCCGGCAGGTGCTCGCCGACGTTGAGGCCGCCGACGTCAAGGAGGTCGTCGTCATCAACAAGGCCGACGCCGCCGAACCGGAGGTCCTCGATCGTCTCCGTCGCGCCGAACGGCACTCGGTCGTCGTCTCCGCACGCACCGGGGAGGGGCTCGAGGAACTGCGCCGGCTCATCGCCGAGGAGCTCCCGCAACCCGACATCGAGGTCACCGTGGTCGTGCCCTACTCCCGCGGGGACCTGGTCTCGCGGATCCACGAACGCGGTGAGATCCTGACCAGCGAACACCGGGCGGACGGGACGCTGTTGCGGGCGCGGGTCGACCCCTCGCTGGCCGAAGAGCTCACGGCATACGCGGTGTGATTCCCATGGAGATCCGCGCACAGCTGCCCGGCGACCTGGGCGAGGTGTTGGCTCTCACCCGCCTGGCCTTTGGCGACGAAGGGGACGAGGTCGCCCGCCTCGTGGCGCTGCAGGCGAGCGAGCCGGTCTACGGCTCGCGGGGGTGGGTCGCCGTGGAGGACGGTCGCATCGTCGGGCACGTGGCACTCACCGACGGCTGGATCGACGCGGTCCGCGCGCTCGTGCCGGTGCCCGTTCTCAGCCCGCTCTCGGTGCTCCCGGATCGCCAGGGCCGCGGCATCGGCGGCGCCCTCGTCGGGTATGCCGTGGCGGCCGCCGACGCGGCCGGCGCCCCGGCCGTCGTGCTCGAGGGAGACCCCGGCTACTACTCCCGGCTCGGCTTCGAGCCAGCCGAGGACCGCGGACTCCAGCGGCCGTCGACCGCCATCCCAGAGCGTGCGTTCCAGTGGGTGCGGCTCGCCGCCTACGCGCCCTGGATGCGAGGTCGCTTCGTCTACCCCGACCTGTTTTGGCGGATCGGGGGCGTGGGCCTGCGCGACTGGCGGGCTCGGGGAGCCACCGGAGTCCAGGTGAGCACGGTGACGATCGGCGCCCGCGACCTGCCGCGGCTGGCTCGCTTCTATGCCGAGCTGCTCGGCCTGCCCGTCCCGGAGGTCCCCGAGGGTGCGGACTGGGTAGCGCTGCGCGACACCGACGGCTGGAGTCTGGCGATCCAACAGGAGCCGGAGCAGCTGCGGGTCACCTGGCCCGCCGGCGCCGGCGATCAGCACATGCAGATCCACCTTGAAATCCGGGCCGACGACCTGAGCGCTGCGGTGGCGCACGCGGTGGTGTGCGGGGCGAGCGAGGCGGGGTACCAGCCGCAGGAGGATGTCCGGGTCATGCTCGACCCCGAGGGGCACCCGTTCTGTCTCTGGGTCGAGACGTAAGTGATCGGACCGGATACCCTGCGCACCGAACGCCTCGTGCTGCGCCGGCCGACGGAGGAGGATCGGGCGTTCTGGGTGCGGTTGCACCGCGACCCGGCACTGTACACACACGCGCCCTGGGCGATGGCCGAGAGCGACGAGGTCGCCTCGGCCTGGTTCGACGGCGTGCTGGCGACCTGGGCAGAGCAAGGCTTCGGCTACCACGTGGCGCAGGATGCCGATTCCGGGAGTCCGCTTGGCGTGGGCGGGCTACGGCCGCAGGATGGGGGCGAACTGAACCTCGCCTACCGGTTCTCCGTCGAGTCCCATGGCCAGGGACTTGCCCGCGAGGCCGCGCGGTCCTGGGTAGCCCACGGTCTGGAGTGGCACGCGGGCACTCCGGTGCGGGCGCTGGTGCGTCCCCACAACACGCCCTCGGTGCGCACCGCAGAGAGCTCGGGCCTGGAGCGCGTGGGGGAGCACGACGACGTGACCGGGGAGCCTCCATCCCTCGTGCTCGCTTCACCGCGCAGTGCGGCGGTGGGCGCCGAGGGCTTCTCGGCGCGCGAGCGCACAGAGGCGCTCGACCTCTGGGAGGTCACCACTCGGATGGGTGGTGCGGTCGGCTTTGTGCCCGACGCTGCGCGCGAGCGGATCGAGGCCGCACTGAACGCGCACGCGGAGCAGATGAGCCGAGGCGAGGCGGTGGCGGTGACGCTCCGTTCCGCTGCGGATCATCGACTCCTCGGACTCGGCTGGTGGGTGTCGTCGACGAACCCCCTTCTCGCACATCGGCGCACGGCATACCGGGTGATGACAGAACCCAGCCGTCGGGGACGCAACCTGGGTCGCCTGCTCATGGCCGCCATGCACCGGGTCGCTCGTCAATCGGGGGCAGAACTCGTCGACCTCGGCGTGCGCGGCGGGACCGGCACCGAGGAGTTCTACCGCCGCTGCGGGTACGCCGAAGTGGGGCGGCTGCCGGGTGGGGTCCGGGTGGCGTCCGGCGATGATCGGGATGACATCTGGATGGCCCGCCGACTCGACTGAGTCACAGGCGGCGAAGAGCGGTGGCGCGCAGCACGAGCTCCCCGACCGCATCGGTGGCGTCGAGGTCGACCTCGGCCTCGATGACCCAGTCGTGGTCCTGCCGCGGGTCGGCGAGCGTCTGGCGCACCTGCCACACCCGTCCGCGGTCCGGATCGGGGGCAATGTGGAGGTGGTGCGGGCCACGGGCGTCGGCGTCGGTCCCGATTTCAGCGTGGTCCTCCCAGTACGCACCGAGCGCCTTATCCCAGCCGCCCCGCTCCATGACGACCGAGAGGGGCGGATCGGTGAGGTCGACACTGGCGCGCTCCACGGCATACAAGCCGTCGATGTCGTCGCGGGCGGCGAGCTCGACGCGGCGCCACATGGCCTGTCGGATCATCGTGCGCAGGGCGCGCTCGTTGGCCGAAAGCGGCCTGGGCGGGCGGACCTCGACGACGTCCTGACCGCTGGGGACGGCTCCCGGGTGTGTCAGGGCCTCCCACTCGTCGAGGAGCGAGGAGTCGGTCTGGCGGATGGTCTCGCCGAGCCAGTCCAGCAGGGTGTCGAGTATGTCGTCGTGATGAGCCGCGGGCACGGTCTGGCGCAGGGTCCGGTAGGCGTCCGAAAGGTAGCGGAGCACGACCCCCTCGGAGCGCGCCAGGCCGTAGCGAGAGATGAGGTCGGTGAAGGACATCCCCTGTTCCCACATCTCGCGCACGACCGACTTGGGGGAGAGTGCGTCCGGGTCCAGCCACGGGTGGCTCCGCCGGTAAGTCTCGTAGGCCGCCCCGAGCAATTCGGCCAGGGGTCGCGGCCAGGTCACATCGTCGAGGACCTCCATCCGCTCCTCGTAGTCGACCCCATCCGCTTTGAGCTCGGCGACAGCTGCACCCCGGGCAGCCCACTGCTGTTGCAGCAGAACGGGTTTCGGGTCGTCAAGGACCGACTCGACGATGGAGACGACGTCGAGGGCGTGGCTGGGGGAGTCGGGGTCGAGCAGGTCGAGAGCGGCGAGGGCGAAGTGTGCGAGCGGCTGGTTGAGGGCGAAGTCCTCGGGGAGGTCCACAGTGAGCGCGAGCGTGCGCCCGTCCGCGTCGGGTTCCGGCAACCGGACGACGACGCCGGAGTCGAGGAGGGAGCGGCCGAGCCGGATCGCGCGCCGGGCGAGGCGGGCCTGACTCGCCAGCGACTCGTGGTTATCGCGCAGCAGACGGGACAGGGCCCGCACCGCATCGCCGGGTCGGGCGAGGACGTTGACGATGAGCGCGTTGTCGACCTTCATGCGCGACTGGAGCGGCTCGGGGGCGGCTGCGACGAGCTTGTCGAAACTCGCTTCAGACCACACAATCTGCCCGGGCTCGGGCTTGACCCGCTGGACGCGCTTGATCTTGACCGGGTCGTCACCGGCCTTGGCGAGCCGACGGGCGTTCTCGATGATGTGCTCGGGTGCCTGGACGACGACCTCGCCGCTGGTGTCAAAGCCGGCCCGCCCGGCGCGCCCGGCGATCTGGTGGAACTCCCGGGCCTTGTAGAGGCGCTCCCGCGAGCCGTCGAACTTGACCAGGCGGGTGAAGAGGACCGTCCGGATCGGCACGTTGATCCCGACGCCGAGGGTGTCCGTGCCGCAGATGACCTTGAGCAGCCCGGCCTGGGCGAGCTGCTCGACGGTGCGGCGGTAGCGGGGCAGCATGCCCGCGTGGTGCACCCCGATGCCCTTGCGCAGCAGCCCGGAGAGGGTGCGTCCGAAGCCGGCCGCGAAACGCACCGGCGCGAGCCGCTGCGCCACCGCCGCCCGCTCTGCGGGGGTGAGCAGGCTCGACCCGTGGAGGGCACGGGCCTGTTCGGCCGCCTGCGCCTGGCTCGGGAAGACGACATACACCGGCGCCCGGTGCGTCGTGACGATCTCCTCGATCGTCTCGGCCAGGGGAGTGAGCGCCCAGGTGTAGCTGAGCGGGATCGGGCGGGTCGCGCTGGTCACCTCGGCCACCTCGCGGCCGGTGCGGCGGGTGAGGTCCGCGGTGATGACGCCCACGTCCCCGAGGGTGGCGCTCATGAGCAGGAACTGCGCATGCGTGAGTTCCAGCAGCGGCACCTGCCAGGCCCAGCCCCGCTGCGGGTCGGCATAATAGTGGAACTCATCCATGACGACGAGACCCACGTCCGCCGAACTGCCTTCGCGCAGAGCGATGTTGGCGAGAACCTCGGCGGTGCAGCAGATGATCGGCGCATCCGCGTTCACACTGGCGTCCCCGGTGAGCAGGCCGACCTGGTCCGCGCCGAAGACTCCGCACAACGAGAAGAACTTCTCGTTGACGAGGGCCTTGATGGGTGCGGTGTAGAAACTCACGCGGTCGCTCGACAGCGCGGCAAAGTGGGCGGCGACCGCGACGAGGGACTTCCCGGACCCCGTGGGCGTGGCAAGCACCGTATGCCGTCCGCTGACAATCTCGATGACCGCCTCGTCCTGGTGGGGGTAGAGGCTCAGGCCCTGCTCGTCGGCCCAGGTGACGAACGCGGCATACAGCTCATCGGAGTCGGGTGTCCCGCTGCGGAGGGCACGCTCGGTGAGCGGATGGTCGGCCATGGTTCACCCATCCTAGGTTCGGCATGGTGCGCCCCAGGTGTGGGACCCTGGCGGGCATGGTGACCGCATCCCACCGTGTCCTCACCTCACTGGCGCTGGTCGCAACCCTCGCGGGCTGTAACGCCGGGGGGTCCTCGCCGAGCGTGACCGTGACGGTGACCACCACGGCCACCGCCGCGGCTCCCGTCTCGCCCTCGGTGAGCGGGTCGGCGAGCGGCTCTGCGGTTGCCTCCCCGACACCACCGCCGACCAATGCTCCGAACTCGTGCCCGGCACAGAATGTCGAGGCGGCCCCCTGCCACTTCCTCAACTACGTCGCTGGGTTCGAGACCCGCCCACTGACCGCGGGGGAGAAGGCTCTCGCTGCGTCACTGAGCGTCACGCAACGATCTGCCTACCAGTTCTTCGGCTGCGAGCTCGTCGGAGATGTCACCGTCGAGTGCCGTTACACCGTGAAGGGCGACGACCTCTACCTCATTGTGCAGCCGGAGAAGATGACGGCCGAGAACGCCCCTGCCCCGGGCACGGCCTACCGCGTGATCAACCTCTCGGCCACCCCCCAGCAGAAGTAGGCCTGAGCACGTCGTCCGCGGCGACCGTAGAGTCGGCCCATGCCGACCGATGAGCACGACCGGCTGGGACAGTCGCCCGGCGATGACGACCCGTGGCGGCTCTGGGGGCCGTATCTGTCGGCGCGGCAGTGGGGCACGGTGCGCGAGGACTATTCGGCCGATGGTGACGCCTGGGGGTTCTTCCCCTTCGACCACAGTCACGCTCGCGCCTATCGCTGGGGCGAGGACGGCATCGCCGGGCTCACCGACCGCTACGGCTTCCTCAACGTCGCCGTGGCGGCGTGGAATCGGCACGACGACCGGCTCAAGGAACGGCTCTTCGGCCTCACCAACCCGCAGGGCAATCACGGCGAGGACGCCAAGGAGTATTGGTGGGCGCTCGACGCCACTCCGACGCACTCGTGGGCGCAGTACCTCTACCGGTACCCCCAGGCGCGCTACCCGTATGACGTGCTCGTCGCTGAGAACGGCCGGCGCACCCACGCCGACTCCGAGTTCCAACTCACGGACACTGGGGTCCTCGAGGGCGACCGGTTCTTCGATATCGTGACCACCCACGCCAAGGCGGCCCCGGACGACATCTGCATCGTCATCGAGGCCACCAACCACGGACCGGACCCTGCCGCGTTGGATCTGGTGCCACAGGTGTGGTTCCGCAACACCTGGGCGTGGGGCCGGGATCCGCGGGTTCCGCGGCTGCGCCTGCTTCCCGCAAGCGAGACCACTGCCGCGGGAACCAGAGTCGTCGAGGCCGAGCACGCCTGGTTGGGCCGTTACCTCGTCCACGCCGAAGGGGCTCCAGAGATTCTGCTCTGCGACAACGAGACCCATGTCGAGGAGGTCTTTGGATCGAACTCGGGACCCAGCCGCACGGCATACCCCAAGGACGGGGTGAATAGTGCGGTCATCCACGGTGACCGCTCCGGGATCAACCCCGAGGGGGTGGGGACCAAGGCGGCGTTCGTCTATCGCTTCGAGAACATTCCCCCTGGCGAGAAGGTGACGGTGCGGCTCCGGCTGCGCGATGACCGGCAGCTCGAGCGGCCGTTCGGACGCGGGTTCGGCGCGGTCATCGCCGATCGCCGCCGGGAGGCAGACGAGTTTTACGCCTCGGTCATCCCGACGTCGACGGCACCGCCGGACCGGGATATCGCCCGCCGGGCGTTCGCCGGACTGTTGTGGGGCAAGCAGCTCTATCGGTCCTCGGTCGCCGAATGGCTCGCTGGCGACCCGGCTTCCCCACCGCCACCGGAGCAGCGGCTGGCCCGAGAACCGTTCGGGCGCAATACGTCCTGGACTCACCTTTCGCTTGCCGACGTCATCTCCATGCCGGATGAGTGGGAGTACCCCTGGTTCGCCTCCTGGGATCTGGCCTTCCACTGCGTCGCGCTCGCTCACATCGACCCCGCCTTTGCCAAGAACCAGCTCCTGCTTATGTGCCGCGAGTGGGCGCAACACCCGAGTGGGCAACTGCCCGCCTACGAGTGGGCGTTCTCCGATGTCAACCCGCCGGTCCACGCGTGGGCCGCCTGGCATGTCTATCTCCTCGATGGACGGCAGGACCGCGAGTTCCTCGTGCGGATCTTCACCAAGCTCGTCATGAACTTCTCGTGGTGGCTCAACCGCAAGGACTCCGACGGCTCGAACCTCTTCGAGGGCGGCTTCCTGGGGATGGACAACATCTCCGTGTTCGATCGCTCCCGGGATGTCCCGGCGGGATGGCGGCTGGAGCAGTCGGACGCGACCTCGTGGATGGCGTTCATGTCGCTGGCGATGCTCCGGATCGCCCTCGAGCTGAGCCGCCGTGACCGTTCCTGGGACGGACTCGCCACGACGTTCCTCGAGCACTTCTTCTCCATCGCCGAGGCGATGGAGACCTTCGGGACCGACGGTGTCTCGCTCTGGGACGAGGCCGACGGCTTCTTCTACGACGTGCTCGTGGGACCCGACGGACATGCCGAGCCGGTCCGAGTGCGCTCGCTGGTCGGGCTCCTGCCGCTCATCGCTGTCGCGGAAGTGCCGTCGTGGGCCTTCGAGGAACTCAGCGACTTCACCGCGCGGCTGCGGTGGCTGCAACGCCGCCGCCCGGAACTCACCGATTCGCTCCTCCAGACCGAGACCGCCGAGGGTCGATCATCAGCCCTCTCCCCGGTGACCCGAGAGCGCTGGCGGCGGCTGCTGAGCCGGCTCTTCGACGAGGACGAGTTCCTGTCGCCGTTTGGGATTCGCTCGTTGTCGGCGGCCTATCGCGCGGGGATCGTCCTCGATGTCGGGGGTGTCGCCATGCCGATCGCGTACGACCCGGGGGAGTCCTCGAGCGGGCTTTTCGGCGGTAACTCCAACTGGCGTGGTCCGGTGTGGTTCCCCGTCAACGTCCTGCTCATCGATGCCCTGCGGACCTATGCCACCAGCGCCGGGCACGACGTCCTCGTCGAATGGCCGACCGGGTCGGCGACTCGGGTTCCCTTGACCCACGCGGCGACTCGTATCGAGGACCGGCTCATCGCACTCTTCCGGCCGGGCCCGGATGGACGGCGTCCAGGAACCCCGCGCGATCATCCGAGCGGACCTCTCTGGGACGTTCATCCGACGTTCGCCGAGTTCTTCCACGGGGACACCGGTCGTGGCTGCGGGGCCTCCCACCAGACCGGGTGGACCGCCCTCGTCGCGCACCTCATCTGCAGCCGGGGCGGCGAGTGACCGTCACCGCCGCGGCGGCGTCCTACCAGGCCGTGCAGGTCATGTCGTTCTGCCAGTTGCCCTGGGGTCCTCCGGCCCCGCCGAACTCGCTGACCAAGATGGCGTTGAACGCTGCGCCCGGCCGGGTGTTCGGGAGCATGACGTGGTAGACGGTGTTGTTGACGTCTCGGCCGACGCGCCATTGGTTCATCGCGTAGGTCGTGACGTAGTAGCCACCCCACCACGCATTCGTCCGGGTGGGGGAGGCCGCGGCGACCTGGGCTTCTCCCCGGTAGTCGAGGACCGTGGTGTTCGTCGGCCCGACCCCGGCGATCGTCCCCGTGACGGTCTGCCGCGTGTAGTCCCGGCTGATGATCCCAGTGCAGGAGAAGCTGTAGGACGGTACGGCCTGGGCCGGGGCGGCGAGGGCGCTCGCGACGGTGGCTGCGGCGAGAACGGTGAGCGAGCGCGAGGTGAGGCGGGACATGGTGACTCCGTGTGGTGGTCGATGGATGGGGACGTTCTCGACGTTAGGGGTGGCTGGCCGGGCAGGGGGTCTCCTTGTGAGCGCGTTGCGCGCTCGTTGAAGGAGACTTGATGGACGACAATGACCGGATGAGCACCCTCACCCTGCGACCCGCCTGGCGACGCCTCGGCCGGGCCCTGGTCACCTCGGGCTGGCCGCTGCTCGTGCTCATCGTGTGGTTCGCCGTCAAGGATGTCCTCAAGGGTGACCTCGTCGCAGGGCTTATCGGGGCCGCGGTGAAGATCGGCATCCTCGCGGTCCTCTTCACCGTGATCGTGGCGGTCCCGAGGGTCACCCTGGGCCCTGAGGGCATCTCGGCGCGCAGCCTCGCCGGCCGTCGACGCGCCGCGTGGTCCGAGGTCACTCGGGTCATCTCCTCGGAGGCGATCGTCGCGACCGGACGACTCATATCGCCCCGGTTCGTGGGGGTCGTCGGCGAGGCGGGACGGCGGATCTACTTCGGGCGCTCCATCGACTGGGAACCGGCCGACCTCGACGCGATCGTCGCGCGTTGTGTGGCCGAGGGCGTCGCGCTCGAGGTGGACCCGGGTGGGTCGGCCTCCGACATCGCAGCTCGCCATCCCGGCCTGGTGCCCACCTCGTTGGCGCGCCCGGGGTTGGCCGCGATGGCGTTCATCGTCGTCGCCATCGCCGTGATCGGAGTGCTCGCGAGCCTGCTCAGCTGAGTCCGGTGATCCGGCCCTCGTCGTCGATCTCGATGGTGTCCGAGGCCGGCACCTTGGGCAGGCCGGGCATGGTCATGATGTCCCCGGTCACCATGACGACGAACCCTGCGCCCGCGGCGAGTCGGACCTCGCGAACGTTGACCGTGTGGCCCGAGGGGGCGCCCCGCTTGGTCGGGTCCGTGGAGAAGGAGGACTGGGTCTTCGCCATACAGACCGGCAGGTGACCGTAGCCCTCGGCCTCGATCTGCTCGAGTTTGCGGGCTGCCTTGCTGTCGAAGGTCACCCGGTCTGCGCCGTAGACCCGGGTCGCGATGGCGTTGGCCTTCTCGGCCAGCGACATCTCGTCGGGGTAGACGAACTGCATCTGGCCCGCCGACTCCTCGATCGCGGCAAGCACACCGCGGGCAAGGGCCTGCGCTCCGGCGCCGCCCTGGCCGAAGTGCGTGGCCTCGTATGCCGTGAAGCCGTCGCCCTCGACGAGTTCGATGAGTCGGGCGACCTCGGCGTCGGTGTCGCTGGGGAAGCGGTTGATGGCGACCACCGGCGGCAGGCCGTAGACGTCGCGGACATTGCTCAGGTGACGGCGCAGGTTGTCCATCCCCACCTCGAGGGCGGCCAGGTCTTCGGTCTTGAGGTCGGCCACGGCCCGACCACCGTGATATTTCAGGGCGCGCACGGTAGCGACGACGACGACCGCCGACGGCCGCAACCCTGAAGTACGGCACTTGATGTCGATGAACTTCTCGGCACCGAGGTCGGCGCCGAAGCCGGCCTCGGTGACGACATAGTCGGCAAGTTTGAGCGCGGTACGGGTGGCCATGACCGAGTTGCAGCCGTGGGCGATGTTGGCGAACGGCCCGCCGTGGATCATCGCCGGGGTGTGTTCGAGGGTCTGGACGAGGTTGGGCGCGAGTGCGTCCCGCAGGATGACGGTCATCGCGGCGTCGGCCTTGAGGTCGCGGGCGGTGACCGGGCGCTTGTCGCGGGTGTAGCCGATGACGATGTCACCGAGGCGCTTGCGCAGGTCCGCCAGGGATTCGGACAGGCAGAAGATCGCCATCACTTCCGAGGCCACGACGATGTCGAAGCCGTCCTCTCGGGGGAACCCGTTGGCGACCCCACCGAGGGCGACGACGATGTCGCGCAGCGCGCGGTCGTTGAGGTCCACGACCCGCTTCCAGGTGATCGTCCGCGGGTCGATGCCGAGGGCGTTGCCGTGGTGGATGTGGTTGTCGATGAGGGCCGCGAGGAGGTTGTTGGCAGCGGCGATCGAGGCGAAATCCCCGGTAAAGTTGAGGTTGATGTCGGTCATCGGCACCACCTGCGAGTACCCACCTCCGGCCGCGCCGCCCTTGATCCCGAAGACCGGGCCCATCGAGGGCTCGCGGAGAGCGACGACGGTGCGCTTGCCGAGCCGGGAGAGGGCATCGGCGAGCCCGACCGAGGTCGTCGTCTTGCCTTCACCGGCCGGGGTGGGGGAGATCGCGGTGACGAGGATGAGCGTGCCGTCCTCGCGGTCGGCGAGGGAGCGGACGTAATCGAGGGAGATCTTGGCCTTGGTGTGTCCGTACGGCGACACGGCGGCCGGTTCGATACCGAGACGCTCGTGAGCGAGTTCGAGGATCGGCTGAAGCGTGGCGGCCTCGGCGATCTCGATGTCGGCCGGTACGGGGGTCTGGGGCTGCGTCGTTGCATCGCTCACGCCGACATCCTGGCATAGCGCAGGGCGCAACGCGAGGCGTCATACGCAACATCTTGGACGCCTATTCTGGCTGCGTGCCCGACCTCGCCGACCTCCTCGCGACCGCGGTGCGCGCCGTCGGCGGAGACCACCGCAAAGGCCAGGAACAGATGGCGTATGCCGTCGAGGCGGCGATCGAGAACGGCACCCACCTCCTCGTCCAGGCAGGGACCGGGACCGGGAAGTCGTTGGCCTACCTCGTTCCGGCCCTCGCGCACGCCATGTCCAGTGGGCGACCGGCCGTGGTGGCGACGGCGACGCTTGCCCTGCAGAGCCAGATCGTCGACCGTGACCTGCCCGTGCTTGCCGACGCCCTGGCACCTGTGCTCGGGAGTGCCCCGACCTTCGCGCTGGTCAAGGGCCGGGCCAACTACGTCTGCGTCCACAAGCTTGCCGGCGGCTATCCCGACGAGCCAGCCGACGGCCTGCTCTCGGTGGACGCGGTGGATGCCGGAGCCGGGAGGCTCGGCCGGGAGGTCGTCCGGCTGCGCCAGTGGGCGCAGGAGACCGAGAGCGGAGACCGGGACCATCTCGTCCCGGGTGTCTCCGACCGCGCGTGGCGGCAGGTGTCGGTCTCGGCTCACGAGTGCCTCGGCAGCCGTTGCCCGATGGTCCGCGAGTGCTTCGTCGAGCTGGCGCGGGCGCGGGCCAAGGAGGTCGACGTCGTCGTGACAAATCACGCGTTCATGGCGATCGACGCCTTCGAGGGGCGCTTCATGCTGCCCGAACATGACGTCCTCGTCATCGACGAGGGCCACGAGCTCGTCGACCGGGTCACCTCGACGATCACCGACGAGCTGAGCCCGGGCATGATTCGGCAAGCGGTTCGCGCGGTGGGTTCCCGCTCTGAGGGCCTCGCTCGGCTTGCCGACCTCGCCGACCCGCTCGAGTCCGCTCTGGCCGCATCCACCGAGGGGCGCCTGACCGCGCTACCCGAGGAGCTCACCGCCGTCCTCGCCCTCACCCGGGACGCCGCGCGCGCCGTCCTCGGTGACCTCGGCGGAGGGGAGAGCGAGGGCGATGCCGGCTCCCAGGTCGCCCGGGCCGCGGTCGAGGAGGTCTTCGACAACGCCGACCGGGTCCTGCAGGAGCGCGACCTCGACGTGGTCTGGGTGGCCGACGACCTGCGGCGGGGCCGGCTGCTCCGGGTGGCCCCGATGAGCGTCGCCCTGCTCGTGCGGGACCACGTCTTCGCCGATCGGACCGTGATCCTGACCTCGGCCACCCTCGAACTGGGGGGCACCTTCGACGCCGTCGCCGGCACCCTCGGGCTGCGCGGTGAGGGCGCGCCACCGTGGTCCGGCCTCGATGTCGGCAGCCCCTTCGACTACCCCCAGCAGGGAATCGCGTATGTCGCCGCGCACCTGCCCGCCCCAGGGCGCGACGGGGCGAGTCCGCAGGCGATGGACGAGATCGAGGCCCTCATCCGGGCCGCCGGGGGCCGCACGCTGGGACTCTTCTCCTCGATGCGGGCCGCCCGGGCTGCAACCGAGGAACTGCGCACTCGGCTCCAGGGCAGCGACATCGAGATCCGGTGCCAGGGAGAGGACCAGATCGCCACCCTGGTCCGCGACTTCGCGGCGACCGAGTCCCTGTGCCTGTTCGGGACGCTCTCACTGTGGCAAGGCGTCGACGTGCCGGGCCCCTCCTGCCAGCTCGTCCTCATCGACCGGATCCCTTTCCCCAGACCGGACGATCCGCTGGCCTCCGCCCGCACCGAAGCCATCGCGGCCCGCGGCGGGAACGGATTTATGGCGGTCTCGGCGTCCCACGCGGCGCTGCGGCTCGCCCAGGGGGCCGGACGGCTCATCCGCCGCGCCGAGGACCGCGGAGTAGTGGCCTTCCTCGACTCCCGGATGGTCACCGCCCGGTACGCCGGGTTTCTGCAGCGCTCGCTTCCCCCGTTCTGGCCGACGACCGACCGCGAACTCGTCCTCGGGGCACTGCGCCGGCTCGACGCCATACCCGCTGCGGCGCCGACAGACCCCGGCCGGCCACCGATACCGGCCGACCCGGCGAGCGTCCGCACGGCAGTGACGTACGGGGAGGGCTGGACGGAGCAGGACGACGAGGATCTCCGGGACGGCGTGGAACTCGGACTCACCCTCGCGGACATCGCCGCAACTATGGAGCGAGACGCGGAGGCCGTCCTCGCCCGAGCCGAGCAACTCGGCCTCACCCTGGGAACGGATCCCTAGCCAGAGGGCGCGCGGGCGGGTTACAGTCACGGCATCGGCAGGGGCAGGACTCCTGCTTGATGTGCCGTGGACTGGCCGCGGCAGCACGCGATGGGAGTACCCATGAACACTTCGTCCCGGCGTCGATGGATTGCGGCTGTTGGAGCCCTCTCCGTCGTCGGCGCCTTTGCCAGCGTGTCCCCGGCCTCGGCGGCCAGCGTGGACCGCGGCAAGTTCACCGCGACGCCGCTGGCGGTGGCCTCCCGCGTCGACGTGGCCAAGTCCGCCTCGGGCAAGGCCGCACAGTCCGACAAGACCCTGCTCGGGCGCACCGACGGCGCCATGGTCAACGTCGTCATCAAGCTCGACTACGACGCCCTGGCTGCGTACACCGGTGACGTGCGTGGCCTGGCCGCCACCAGCCCGGCCAAGACCAAGAAACGTCTCACCGGGAAGTCGGCCGCCGAGGTCGCTTACGACAAGCACGTCACCGCCATCGACGCCTCCGTCCGGTCCGCCATCAAGGCCAAGGTCCCCTCGGCGAAGCTCGGCCGAAGCCTGAAGATCGTGTATGGCGGCATCGTCGCCAAGGTTCCTGCTCGGGACGCCGCCAAACTCCTCACGGTCGCGGGGGTCGCGGCCGTCCAGAGCGACACCGTGAACCAGCCCGAGCGGCTCGACGAGGCTCCCCAGTTCATGGGCGCCAACGCGCTCTGGAAGCAACTCGGCGGTCAGAAGTTGGCCGGCCAAGGCGTCATCTTCGCCGACCTCGACTCCGGGGTGTGGCCAGAGCACGAGATGCTCGCCGACAACGGCTCCCTCGGTGCCCCGCCAGCCGCTCCGAGCGGCCTGCCGCGGGCCTGTGACTTCGGGGACAACCCGCTCACCCCGGCCACCGACGTCTTCGCCTGCAACAACAAGCTCATCGGCGGCGAGGCCTTCCTCGACACCTACCTCGCCAACAACCCCACCGAGACCTACACCACGGCGCGCGACAGCGACGGCCACGGCACGCACACCACGACGACCGCCGCAGGCAACTGGGTCAAGTCCGCCAAGGTCTTCGGTGTCGAGCGCGGACCGATCTCCGGGGTTGCTCCGGGCGCGTGGGTCATTGAGTACAAGGTGTGTGGCGCGGCCGGCTGCTACGGCTCGGACACCGCTGCCGCGGTCCAGCAGGCCATCCTTGACGGCGCCACCGTCCTCAACTACTCGATCTCCGGTGGCGTCAGCCCTTATGGCGACCCGACCGAGCTCGCCTTCCTCGACGCCTACAAGGCCGGCGTGTTCGTCGCGGCTTCCGCCGGCAACAGCGGCCCGACCGCAGCGACGGTCAACCACCTCTCGCCCTGGACGACGACCGTGGCCGCATCGACCCAGCGTCGTGAGTTCCAGTCGACCCTGACGCTCACCGCCGGAGCGGACACCGCGACCTTCACCGGTGCCTCGATCACCGGCGGTATCACCGCCCCGACCGAGGTCGTCCTCGCGCAGGACATCGCCGGTTACGACGCGCTCTGCTCCACGGCGCTTCCGGCGGGCGCCGCCGAGGGCAAGATCGTCGCCTGCCGTCGTGGCGTTGTCGGTCGTGTCCAGAAGGGCTTCAACGTCCAGCAGGGCGGGGCCGTCGGAATGATCCTCTACAACCTGCCCCTGCAGGACATCGAGACCGACAACCACTGGCTCCCGGCCGTGCATCTCGCGGACGGCACCGACTTCCTTGCCTGGATGACCGGCAAGACCGGTGTCCAGGCCACCTTCACCGCCGGTGTTGCCACCCGGGTCGAGGGCAATGTCATGGCCGCGTTCTCCTCGCGCGGTCCGGGCGGCCAGTTCCTCAAGCCGGACATCACCGCTCCCGGCGTCCAGGTGCTCGCGGGCCAGACCCCGACCCCGGACGACGTCGCCGGTGGTCCGGCCGGTGAGTACTACATGGCGATCGCCGGTACCTCGATGTCGAGCCCGAACGTCGCCGGCTCCGCCATCCTGGTCAAGTCGCTCAAGTCGAGCTGGGGTCCGGGCGAGATCAAGTCCGCGCTCATGACGACCGCGCGGCAGAACGTCCGCAAGGAGGACCTCACCACCCCGGCCGACCCCTTCGACTTCGGTGCCGGTCACGTCGACCTCACCAAGGTCGCCCGCGCGCCCATCGTGTTCACCGCCACCGGCGCGGACATGATGAACCTCGGCCAAGACAACGCGACCGCGATCAACCTCAACCTGCCCTCGGTCAACCTGCCGACGATGCCGGGCTCGGTCACGGTGACCCGTACCGCGCGCAACATCTCCGGTGCTCCGTACACCTACCGGGTGGAAACCGAACAGCGCGCCGGTCAGCGGGTCACGGTGACTCCGGCCACCGGGACCATCCCGGCGGGCGGATCTCAGACCTTCACGATCATCGTGGAGTCCCGCAACCCGGTCGGACAGTACTTCTCGGCTATTCGCTGGGTGTCCTCAGGCAATGTCCTGGTCCGTGTCCCGGTGGCCTTCGAGGTCAAGCAGGGCGCCACGTCGCTGACCTCGGCGTGTGATCCGGCAACGATCACCGTCGATTCGACGACCACATGCACGGTCACGGCCCGCAACAACGGCGGTGCGGAGGCCAGCGCCAGCCTGTTCTCGGCGATCAGTGGCGGCGCCAAGATCGTCTCGGCGACCGGTGCAACCGTCGACGCCACCGGCCGCTCGGCGAGCGCGGGTCCGGTCACCCTCGTCGGCCCCAAGGATGCCGTGCCGGCCATCGGCTCGGCCACCGACACCCCCGCGGGCGGCTTCTTGGATCTTGCCGCCTTCGGCGTCGCGCCTCAGCCGGTCGGTGACGAGACCGCGCTCAACTTCACCGTCCCGGCCTTCACCTTCGGTGGTCAGACATTCACCCGGATCGGAGTGGTCTCCAACGGCTACCTGGTCCTCGGCGGTACTAATGGCAGCACGGACGTGTCCTATCTGCCGCAGAACCTGCCGGACCCGGTGCGTCCCAACGGCGTGCTGGCCCCCTACTGGAGCGACCTCGACGGAACCGGTCAGCCGGGTATCCGCGCGACGACTCTCACGGACGGGGTCAACACCTGGCTCGCCATCCAGTGGGACGTCGCCATCTTCGGGGACAGCACGCCGGCCGGGAAGCGGGCGATGCAGGTCTGGATCGGTCTCAATGGCACCGACGACATCAGTTATGAGTTCGCCAACGGCACCATCGGGGCGACGACCCCGGCCGGGACCGGGCTCACCGTCGGAGTCGAGAACGTCACCGGCTCCAGCGGCGCGATGATCTCCGGACCCCCGGCGGAGAGCTACCGGGTGACCACGACTCCCGGCGCTCCCGGCGAGTCGGTGAGTTACACCCTTGAGGTGCGCGGTCTGAGTGCTGGACAGCGGACGCTGACCACGACGATGACCGCTGACAACGTCACCGGTACAACGACCGTGCGCAGCAACATCACGGTCAACTAGCTCCGCCATCCGACGAGACCCCCTCCGGGTGACCGGAGGGGGTCTCGTTCTCTGCGTAGGCCCGTGTCGGTATGCCGTGGCAGGCTGGCCCTCGATGAACTCTTCCTTGCCCGGCCCCAGCTCGGCCCCCCCGGGCCCGCCGAGACCTCTGCCCGCCCGCGTGCTCATCAGCGGCCCGGAAGAGGTGCTCGCCGAGCGGGCGCTCGCGCATACGCTCGCAGAGATCTCCGCGAGCGAACCGGACGCCGAGGTCCTCCGGTTCTCTCCGGCCGGCTATGCCAAGGGTGACCTGCTCCAGGGCGCAAGCCCGTCGCTCTTCGGCGGGGTCAAGGTGTTGGTCGTCCATGACCTCGACGAGGCCGATGACGAACTCCTTGCGGATGTCGTGAGCGTCATCCCCGGCGCGGACGGCACCGACGCCCGGCTCATCGTGCTGCACAAGGGTGGTCAGCGCGGCAAGCGGGTGCTTGACGATCTACGGGGGAGCGGGGCGCGGCTGCTTGAGGCTCCGGCCATGAAAACCGACCGCGACAAGGTCGATTTCGCCGCTCATGAGTTCCGTGCGGCACGCCGCAAGGCGACGGCAGGGGCTGTCCAGGCCCTCGTGGAGGCCGTGGGCAAGGACGTCCGTGAGCTTGCCGCCGCCTGCCAGCAACTCGTCAGCGACACCACTGGCACCATCGACGAGGCCGTCGTCGAGACCTACCACGGGGGCAAGGTCGAGGCAACCGGCTTCAAGGTCGCCGACGCCGCCATGTCCGGAGACTCCGGCGAGGCGCTCCGTCTCCTGCGGCACGCCCTCGCCGTGGGGGTCGACCCAGTCCCCATCGTCGCGGTCCTGGCGAGTTCGATCCGACAGCTCATCCGGGTCGGCAGCGCCGGCCGCGGGCGCTCGACCGATCTCGCCCGTGAGCTGGGGCTGGCGCCCTGGCAGGTCGACAAGGCCCGTCGTCAGCTGCAGGGGTGGACCGCCGAGGCCCTGGGCCGCAGCCTGAGCGCCGTCGCAGCCGCCGATGCCGACGTCAAGGGCGGCTCCCGTGACCCGGTGTATGCCGTAGAGCGGGCCATCCTTGTCCTCGCCGCCGAACACGACGGCGGATAGCCGTCCCCGGCGGAATTGGTCACCGGTCAAGCCCGCTGGTAGATTGCCTCTTTGCGTGCGCGTGTGGTCGTACGCGCACGTCGTACCACTGCCGCCCTCTACGGCAACCGACCCCCAGAAACAGAAAGCACGAGACCACGTGGCGAACATCAAGTCCCAGCTCAAGCGGATCAAGACCAACCGGAGCGCGACCGAGCGCAACAAGGCTGTCAAGTCCGAGTTCAAGACCGCGATCCGGCGCTTCCGCGAGGCCGCGGACTCCGGCAACACCGACGCGGCCAAGGACGCCCTTCAGCAGGCGTCGACCAAGCTCGACAAGGCCGTGAGCAAGGGCGTCATCCACCGCAACCAGGCCGCCAACAAGAAGTCGGCCATGGCGAAGCGGGCTGCCGGTCTCTGACCGAACGCGCCCGACGACGAGGGCCTGTCACCGCTCGCGGTGACAGGCCCTCGTCGCGCGCGCGACCTGTGCGAACCGCTCGGCCGAGAGCGCCGCACCGGCACGCCGTACCCGCGCGGGGTCGATCCGGACCACCCGGTCCACTCGGACCTCGCTCGGCCGTCCTGCTCGATCCCAACCGCCAGAGCCGATGTCGACCCACGTCCGACCCAGCGCGGCTTCCTGGGCGGCGTCCCGGTCGTGATCCTTGCTTGTCAACGGCAGCCCGAGCAGCCAAGCGCCGTCCCGTCCGATGAGGAGCACCGGACGGTCTTTGCCGCGGGAGTAGTCCTCCTCGTAGGGCACCCAGGTCCAGACAATCTCGCCCGGGTCCGGGCGGTCGTCGGCCACCGGTGCCCAGACTGGGTCGACCGAACCGGTGTAGTCGCCCGGGTAGGCCGTCGCGGTGGGACGACGGAGAAGCAGGCTCAACAGGTCGCGAAGACGGCCACGCGGCATACCCTCCAGCCTAACGATGCCGGGGTTGGCAGGATGGGGCCGTGCGCCCCCTCGTCGTCTCCGCCCGTGGCCAGGTCGAACCGTTCCATGTCATGGAGGTGCTCAAGGCCGCTAATGAACGAGCGCGGACCCACGGCGATGTCTTGACCATGTGCGCCGGGCAGCCCTCGACCCCTGCCCCGCGGGCGGTCCGCGAGGCCGCGTCCCGGGCACTGGCCTCACCCAATCCCTATGGGTACACCGACGCCCTCGGGGTCGCGGCGCTGCGCGAGGCCCTCGCCGAGCACTACTCCGCGACCTATGGCGTCACGGTCGACCCGGCGCGGGTCGCGGTGACGACCGGGTCCTCGGGGGCGTTCACCGCGATCTTCCTGGCCGCCTTTGACCCGGGCGATGTCGTGCTCATGACCCGCCCCGGCTACCCGGCCTACCGCAACACCCTGCTCGCCCTCGGCTGCCGGGCCGAGGAACTTGACTGCGGCCCGCTCGAGCGCTTCCAGCCGACCGTGGCGCTGGTCCAGGACTGGAGTGAGCGGGCTGGCGCTCCTCCGGCCGGGCTCGTCATCGCCTCGCCGGCGAACCCCACCGGGACCCTGCTCGAGCCGGCCGAACTCGCCGCGCTGGCGCGCTGGTGCCAGGAGCACGGGACGCTGCTCATCAGCGATGAGATCTATCACGGCATCACCTACGGCGAGTCGGCGACCACGGCCCTAGGCCTCCTCGACCGACGCGGTCGTCGTCGGGTCATTCTCGAAGTACCACTCGATGACCGGCTGGCGGGTTGGCTGGGCGATCCTCCCGGAGCCGCTGGTTCGCCCGGTGGAACTCCTGCTCGGCAACCTCAACATCTGCGCGCCCGCGCTCGCCCAGGTCGCCGCGGTCGCGGCCCTCGGCCCCGAGGCCCGGGAGGAGTTGCAGGGCCACGTGCGACGCTATGCCGTCAACCGGAGCCTCGTGCTCGATCGGCTGCCCCGGCTCGGGATGCAGACCTGGGCGCCCGCCGACGGCGCGTTCTATGCGTATGCCGACATCGCTCACCTCACAACCGACTCGCTGACCTGGTGTCAGGAGGTCCTTGCGGGCACCGGGGTCGCGGTGACCCCTGGAGTCGACTTCGCGCCCCACCGACCCGGCACCGACTCCCCGCTCGACGGTTCGCGTTGGTTCCGGATCTCCTTCGCGGGCAGCACCGCCGACTGTGATGAGGCAATGACTCGACTGGAGGACTTCGTCAGGGCACACTGACCTCCATGGGTCGTTGGTTCACCGGGGCGGTCCTTCTCGCAGCGGCCGGGATTGCGCTGGCGAGCGGGACGGCATCCTCGGTCGCGGCGCCGACCCAACTGTGCGGCACCCGCACCGATCCCCCGGCGGTGTACGACCACGTTGTGCTCCTTGTCTTCGAGAACAAGGACCAGGGCATGGTCCTGGACAGCCCCTACGCCCCCTACCTTCAGTCCCTGGCGGCCCAGTGCGGGCGGGGCACCAATGTGCACGAGCAGGTGGGTTCGCCCAGCCTGGCGAACTACATCGCCCTCACCGCCGGCAACCTCGGTTCGCCCACGACCATCACAAAGTTCCTCGGGCCCCGAAAGGCTCCGCAGGACAGCGTGAGCATATTCGAGCAGTTGGGCACGGACTGGACCGAGTACGCCGAGGACGCCACCACGCCATGCCAATTCTCCGGGTCGCGGGAGTATGCCCTGGGGCATGTCCCTTCCCTGTACTTCTCCCGCATCGCGGCCGCCTGCAAGCAGCGCACCCTGCCCATGCCGGCCACGCCGGACCTCTCCCGGCGGTTCACCCTCCTCACCCCCAACCTGCACAACATCATGCACGAGGACAATGCCGCGGGGACGACCACCCAGATTCAGCGCACCCAGTTCGGGGACCTGTGGGCCTCGCAGTACCTCCCCAAGGTCTTCGACAGCCCGGAGTACCGCGGCGGGCGCACCGTGGTCATCATCACCTGGGATGAGGGCACCGCGAAGCGTTCAGACATACCGTTCATCGTCATCTCGCCGTACACCCCGGTCGGGTATCGCACCGCCCAGTACTTCGACCACTACTCGACCCTCAAAGGGATGCAGCAGATGCTCGGCCTGAGCCCGCTGCTCGGGCATGCGGCCGACCCCGGGGTGGTCTCGATCAGTAGGAAGTTCGGCCTCAGTCCATAGACGTGGGACACTGGACGCCCGCCCACACCCCACCGCCCCTGAGAAGGTCTGTCGCCCCGTGTCTCCCCGCGCCCGTACCGTGCTCCAGCCGCACGCGACGCCGCCGGACTCGATCCGCAACTTCTGCATCATCGCGCACATCGACCATGGCAAGTCGACCCTGGCCGACCGCATGCTCCAGATCACCGGGGTGGTCGACGACCGGGCCATGCGGGCGCAGTACCTCGACCGGATGGACATCGAGCGCGAGCGCGGCATCACCATCAAGTCGCAGGCGGTGCGGATGCCGTGGGAGAGCGCCGGCCCCCAGGGCGAGCGCACGCCATACATCCTCAACATGATCGACACCCCTGGCCACGTGGACTTCACCTACGAGGTGAGCCGCAGCCTGGCTGCCTGCGAAGGCGCGGTGCTCCTCGTCGACGCGGCCCAGGGCATCGAGGCGCAGACCCTGGCCAACCTGTATCTCGCGATGGAGAACGACCTCACCATCATCCCGGTGCTCAACAAGATCGACCTGCCGGCGGCCCAGCCGGAGAAGTACGCCGAGGAACTCGCCGGGCTCATCGGCTGCGAGCCGAGCGCCTGTTTCCGGGTCTCCGGCAAGACCGGGGTTGGGGTGGAGATCCTGCTCGACGAGATCGTCGCGCAGATCCCTCCGCCGGTGGGTCGGGCGGACGCTCCGGCGCGGGCGATGATCTTCGACTCGGTCTACGACACCTACCGCGGGGTGGTCACGTACGTCCGGGTCATCGACGGCAACCTCAACCCGCGTGAGCGCATCGTCATGATGTCGACCAGGGCCACCCACGAGCTCCTCGAGATCGGGGTGATCAGCCCGGAGCCGGTCCCCGGGAAGGGCCTCGGGGTGGGCGAGGTCGGCTACCTCATCACGGGCGTCAAGGATGTCCGACAGTCCCGGGTGGGGGACACGGTGACCAACGCCGGGAAGCCCGCGACCGAGGTGCTCGGCGGCTACCGCGACCCCAAGCCGATGGTGTTCGCCGGGCTCTACCCCATCGACGGCTCGGACTACCCCGACCTGCGGGACGCCCTCGACAAGCTAAAACTCAACGACGCGGCGCTGGTGTACGAGCCGGAGACCTCGGCGGCGCTCGGGTTCGGGTTCCGCTGCGGGTTCCTCGGGCTGCTCCACCTGGAGATCGTCCGGGAGCGGCTCGAACGCGAGTTCAACCTCGACCTCATCTCCACCCAACCCAACGTCGTCTATGACGTGACGATGGAGGACGGTAGGGAGATCGTCGTCACCAACCCCAGCGAGTTCCCCGACGGCAAGGTCGCCGAGGTCCGCGAACCGGTGGTCCGGGCCACGATCCTGGCACCGAGCGAATTCATCGGCGCCATCATGGAGCTCTGCCAAGGCAAGCGGGGGAGCCTGCGGGGGATGGACTACCTCTCCGAGGACCGGGTGGAGATGCGCTACACCCTGCCGCTGGCCGAGATCGTCTTCGACTTCTTCGACCAGCTCAAGTCCCGCACCCGGGGGTACGCCAGCCTGGACTACGAAGCGGACGGGGACCAAGGGGCCGACCTGGTCAAGGTCGACATCCTGCTCCAGGGGAGAGACTGTGGACGCCTTCTCCGCGATCGTCCACAAGGATCGGGCCTACGGGTATGGCGTGATGATGGCGAGCAAACTCAAGGAACTCATTCCGCGCCAGCAGTTCGAGGTGCCGATCCAGGCCGCCATCGGCAGCCGGATCATCGCCCGGGAGAACATCCGGGCGATCCGCAAGGACGTCCTCGCCAAGTGCTACGGCGGTGACATCACCCGCAAACGCAAGCTCCTCGAGAAGCAGAAGGAGGGCAAGAAGCGGATGAAGATGGTCGGCCGGGTCGAGGTGCCCCAGGAGGCCTTCATCGCTGCTCTGCAGAGCGACGGCGCGGGCGCAGAGAAGAAGAAGAACTAGCCCGGGAGTGCGGCCGCCACCCGGTCACGCGGGGACGGTCGACTCCTCGCTGACGCCGAGGTCAACCGGGCCTGCGGCCCAAGACTGCGGATCCCCGGCGAGGGCGAGCACCAAGAGGAGGTCACGCGGCCAGATCTCGACGCCCTCGGTGAGGTCCTGGGCCGGCCACCAGCGGATGTCGTGCACGGTGCGCTGCTCCTCCTCGGTGTGGCCCGCTGTGGAGACCTCGAAGGCCGGCACGGCCAGGACGAAGTAGACCTCGTCCTGGTGAACCACAATGTCGCTGTAGCCGTGGACCACATGGCGCCGCGCGACCGGCCCGACGAGGTCGGTGGCGTTGATCTCCAGCCCGGTCTCTTCGGCGATCTCCCGGACCGCGGCCTGAAGGTCGCTCTCCCCAGGGTCCACCCCGCCGCCCGGCGTGATCCACCAGTGCGGGACCGGGTCCAGGCCCAGGTCGGAGTCCTCGAAGAGGAGTAGTCGTTCGTCCTCATCGACGACGAGCACGCGCACGGCCCGGCGTTCATGGACGCGACGGCGATCAGCCAGGTCCTCGGGACCGTGTTCCAGATGGGTCACGCCGCCACGTTAGCGCCTGGGTGAGGCAGCCCACGCTGGCCGACGGCCCGGCATACCGGCGGGTAGGGTCGGCTCCCGTGATGGATACCTTCGCCCTCTACCGTCGGCTCACCTCCATGCCCCAGGGCAAGCGGCTGTTTTCGATCGCGTTTGCGCAGAAAGCGCCCTACTTCGCCACGGTCCGCCCCCAGGTGCGCGAGGTCCGGCCGCACCACGCCGAGCTGACGATCCGCAAGCGTCGCGCCGTGCAGAACCACATCGGCACCGTTCACGCGATCGCCGTCTGTAACGGCCTCGAGGCGGCGATGGGTCTGCTCGCCGAGGCGACCACGCCGCCGGGCCGCCGGTGGATCCCCAAGGGGATGTCGGTCTCGTATGTCGCGAAGTCGACCACCGATCTGCTCTGTGTCGCGGACACCGATCCTGCGGACTGGGCCGAGGTCGGGGACGTGCCGGTCCGGGTGCGGGCCATGCGCACGGACGGCACCGTCGTGGTCGAGGGGGTCATCACGATCTATGTGAGCGAGAAGCCCCGCACATAGTTATCCACACGTTGTCGCAGGTCCGTTGCCCCCGCCCAGCCCGGCTTGGTAAGTTGAGTGGACTCACTCACGGTTTCTTAGGGGTACCACTCATGGCCAGCGGTCGCAGGAGTGTCCATCGGGTGCTGTCCGCAGCCTTGGCGCTCCTCCTCGTGCTCTTCCTCCCGGGCGTCGCTCGGGCCGCCGATCGTTCCGACGTTTTCACCGACATCCACGTGGTGCAAACAGACACCACGATCAACTCGCGGATGGAGGTCAGCGTCGCCTTCACGGTGCCGCCGGATGTGCGGGCCGGGGACACCGCGACCATCGTCGTTCCGGACACGATGAAGTGGGTCGCCGCGACCTTCAACATCCTCGACCCGGCCACGGGCGCCATAGTCGCCACGGTCGTCGTGAGCGGCGGCACTGCGGTGTTTACCTTCACCAACTATGTCGACACCCATGAGGTCGTCACCGGGACCGCGGCCCTGGAGGCCGTGTGGGACAAGACGAAGGTCACGGAGGGCGACGTGGTCGATGTCGACTTCGGCGGCTTCACCGACACGGTGACGATCAACGGCACCGACCCAGCAGTCCCGACCACGGGCAAGCGTCTCTTCTGGAGCGATCCGACGACGCAAGACAGCCTCAGTTGGGTCATCACCGCGTCGACCCTCTCTGCGGCTCCGAACGCGGCCCGCAGTGTGCGCTTCACCGATCGGCCCGCCGATGGCATCGCCATCGACTGTGCCTCGATCCTCGCCAGTCCCGCCAACATTGCGGTCGCTCCGGCTCCCGGTGGGGTCATCGGGGCCTACCAGGCGTGGCCCGCGGTCGACTACACCTTGGAGTGCCCGGCGCCGAACCGGCCCAACGGGTTCCAACTCGTCCTGCGCAACGTTCCCCCGGACTCGATGGTCCGCGTCATGGGTGACGCGACGATCACCGACCCGACGCTTGAGGTTTACCGCAATATCGCTGACGTCTCGATCTACGGCCAGGAACCCGTGGTCGTCAAGGACGCCACCAGGCGTTTCGTCGTCGGCGGCAAGGCCACCGGCACCACCACGCAAACGCCTACTCCGACACCCACACCTACTCCGACCCCCACGCCGACTCCGACCCTGCCGGCGACCGGGGCGGCCTTCGACCTGAAGCCTTATCTGCTGACGGCCGTCGGTCTCATCGGACTCGGCCTGCTGCTTGCGCTGCGGCGGCCCGCGGTTCTGCGTCACCGTCGCCACTAGGTGACGCCCACGCATGCCGCAGCTGCCTTCGGGGGAGCCCAGTCCCGCTGACGGCTCCCTCCCGGAGTTTGCGCTGACGGCATACGCGCGGGGTGGGCGGCCGTTCGGGCTCTACGTCCACGTACCGTTCTGCGCGGTGCGCTGCGGCTATTGCGACTTCAACACCTACACCCTGGGCGAACTCGCGGGCGCTCGCGGTGCGACGACCGCCGCGTATGCCGTGGGCGCGCGGGCCGAGATCCGGCTCGCCGGCGAGGTTCTCCGGCCCGGGCGGGCCCTCGACACGGTGTTCTTCGGCGGGGGGACTCCGACGATGCTGCCCACCGATGAGCTTGTCGCTCTGCTTGAGGAGGTCGAGCAGAGCTTCGGTCTCGCCCCCGGAGCCGAGGTCACCGTGGAGGCCAACCCGGACACGGTTGACCCGCAGCGGCTCACCCGCCTCGCGGCCGCCGGGGTCACCCGGCTCTCGGTGGGGATGCAGTCCGCGGTGCCCCACGTCCTGGCTACCCTGGACCGGACACATGGCCCCTCTTCCGTCCCGGCAGCGGTGGCTGCGGCCCGCGATGCCGGCCTACAGACCAGCCTCGACCTCATCTACGGCACGCCGGGGGAGTCCCTCGCGGACTGGCGCCGTTCGCTCGAGGCGGCCCTGGACACCGGTGCGGACCACATCTCCGCCTACGCCCTCGTCGTCGAGGACGGCACCGCGCTCGCCCGCCGGGTCCGCCGGGGTGAGGTCCTCGCGCCGGACCCGGACGACGAAGCGGCCAAGTACGAGATCGCCGAGGAGGTGCTGCGGGGGGCCGGCTTCGCTTGGTACGAAGTGAGCAACTGGGCCCGTGACCCCGCCGCTCGTTCGCGGCACAACCTCGGCTACTGGGTCGGCGGAGACTGGTGGGGGATCGGCCCCGGGGCGCACAGCCACGTCGGCGGGGTGCGCTGGTGGAACCACAAGCACCCGACGCGCTACACCGAACTCCTCGGTCAAGGCCGCTCCCCGGCAGCGGCGCGTGAGGTGCTCACCCCGAGGGAGCGGCTCGAAGAACTCGTGATGCTCCGCCTGCGGCTCGCCGACGGGTTGCCCTTGGACCACCTCGAGCCCGCCGGCCGCGCGCGGGTGGGCGCGCTCGTGGCCGACGGGCTCGTCGAGGGGGTGGCGGCCGTGCGGGACCGCACCGTGGTGCTCACGCTACGGGGGAGGCTGCTCGCTGACCTTGTCGTGCGCGAACTGCTCAGCGGGTGAGGCTCAGCGTACGAACTTGATCGTGAACGGCGGGTCCCACCACTGGCCGTCACTGGCCTTGATCGCTCCCTGGATGTGCAGGACGAGGGCCATGACAAAGGCGATTCCGTAGGTGGCGAAGCCGATGAGCACGAGCATGAGCGGCAGCGAGATGAGCATGATGATCCCGGCCGTGATCTGGACGTTGAGGGCATTCGCGGTGTGCGCGCGGGCAAACGGTCCCCGGTCCTTATACATGAGGTAGAGGACCAGGGCGGCGACAAACCCCAGAGTGCCCGCGGAGAAGAACGTCGCGGCGGCCGCGATGCCGTGCGCACTCAGGCCCACCGTGCGCTCCTCGCCCGGGGACATGGGATTCTGCTGGGGCGCGTACCCTTGGGCGCCCTGCGGCGGCGGGGCGTATGCCGGAGCGGCCTGTGCGGGCGGCGGGGGCGGCGGAGGCGGGGGTGTCTGCGCGGGCGGCAGTTCTGCCGTGGGCATCTGCGCCGGGGGCGGCGGAACGGGCATGGTCGCGTCGGGCTCGGAGGTGGGCGGGGTGGGCTGCTGCTCGGTCATGTCACCATTCGAGCACACGCGCGACGCCAGGGACAGGCCTGGCGGAACCGGCCAGGGGCCTGGTCGGGGTCCGGTCAGGGGGTGCCCTGACCAGGATCCTGCCCCGGGGCCGTGACGAAGTCGATGAGTTCCTCCACCCGGCCCAGGAGCGCGGGCTCGACATGGGTATACGTCGAGACCGAACCGAGGATGCGGCGCCAGGTATGGGCGAGGTCGGTGACGCTCTCATGGGGCCAGCCGAGCCGCGCGCAGACACCGTGCTTCCACGACTCCGCGTGGGGGATCTTCGGCCAGGCCGCAATCCCGAGCCTTTCCGGGCGAACCGACTGCCAGACGTCGACATACGGGTGTCCGACGATGAGCAGATGGGCGGCATACGGGCGCAGGGCTCGCGCCTCCTCGACGAGCCGGGTCTCCTTAGACCCCGGGACGAGGTGGTCCACGAGCACCCCCATCCGGCGACCCGGGCCGGGGGCGAAGTCACGCACGGCAGCGGCCAGATCCTCCACCCCGTCGAGCATCTCGACAACGACTCCTTCGAGCCGCAGGTCGGCGCCCCAGATCTTCTCCACGAGCTCGGCGTCGTGCCGGCCCTCGACGAAGATTCGTGACCCGATCGCTACCCTGGCCCGCTGTCCGCTCACCGCCCGCGAACCACTCGCGGTGCGGGCCGGCCCGGTGGCGGCCCGCGCACCGGGGCGCGCCGGGAGCGTGAGCCGGACCGGCGCCCCGTCAACGAGGAAGCCGGGTCCGAGCGGGAACCCCCGCAGCACGCCCCGGCGGCCCTCGAGGTGGACGACATACTGACCGCCGGCCCGCTCCACCCGCACGATCGCGCCGCAGAACCCGGTCTCAACCTCCTCGACGACGAGGCCGGTGACCGCGGAAACGTCGACGGTGCGCCCGCGCGGGGGACGGCGCCAGTCGCCCCCGAGCACATCTTTGCCGTAACGGTCCACGCGGGCACGCTATCGGCTCGGCCGGTACCCCGTAGAATTGGCACTCACACGCAGAGAGTGCCAAGGCCAGGACAGGACAAGGAGGTGGCAGCGATGACCGACGACCGGCGGCTGGCGGTGCTTCGCGCCATCGTCGAGGACTTCGTCTCGACCTCCGAACCGGTGGGCTCCAAAGCACTCCTGGAGCGCCATCAGCTGGGGGTGTCCGCGGCGACGATCCGCAACGACATGGCGGCACTCGAGGAGGAGGGGCTCATCGCGGCCCCGCACACGAGCGCCGGTCGGGTGCCGACCGATGCGGGCTACCGGGTCTTCGTCGACCGGTTGAGCTCGGTCAAGCCGCTCTCCGGAGCCGAACAGCGGGCCATCTCGACCTTTCTCCACGGCGCCGTCGACCTTGACGACATCGTCGACCGCACCGTGCGCCTGCTCGCCTCACTGACCCAGCAGGTCGCCGTCGTCCAGTACCCCTCCCTCTCCCGGTCAAGCGTTCGGCATGTCGAGCTGGTGCCGATCGCCCCCGACCGGGTGCTCGTCGTCCTCATCACGACAACGGGTCGGGTCGAGCAGCGTGTCATCGACACCGGGGGCGGAGCTGGCGCCCCGGCAGGCGGCAACCTGCTCGCCGAGGCCGGCGAGCGTTTTCTCGCCGAACTGCGTTTCGAGGTCAATCAGGTGGTCGCGGGCCGCACCCTCAGTGAGGCTGCCTCGGGGCTCAGCACGCTGTCGAGTCGGCTTGCCCCGCCGCTGAGGCCGCTCGCCGAGGCGATCTCCACCGCTCTGGGGGACTGCCTGGTCGAAGAGCGCGAAGAGCGCGTCGTCCTCGCCGGGACCGCCAACCTCACCCGGGTCACCTCAGACTTCCCGACGAGCCTCGGCCCGGTCCTGGAGGCCCTCGAGGAGCACGTCGTGCTGCTGCGCCTGCTCGGGACCGCCGCCGAACAGACGGGCATAGCGGTCCGGATCGGCCACGAGAACCCGTATGCCGGGCTGCACTCGACCTCCATCGTCTCCACCGGGTATGGCGTCGGCTCCGGGGTCGTCGCCGGACTCGGCGTGGTCGGCCCCACCCGCATGGACTACCCGACGACGATGGCCGCCGTCCGGGCCGTCGCGACCTACGTCTCCCGGATCCTCTCCGAGTAAGGACACCCCAACCCGTGAACGACTACTACGCCGACCTCGGCGTGGCCCGAGACGCCTCCGCCGAGGACATCAAACGGGCCTACCGCAAGGCCGCTCGGCGCCTGCACCCGGACGTCAACCCGGGGCCGGAGGCCGAGGAGCAGTTCAAGCGGGTCTCCCAGGCCTATGACGTGCTCTCCGATGCCGAGAAGCGCCGCTCCTACGACATGGGCGCCGATCCGTATGCCGGTGCCCATGGCGGCTTTGGCCAGGGGTTCTCGTTCAGCGACATCATGGACGCCTTCTTCGGCGGGGCAGCGGCCACTGGCGGGGGTCGCGGTCCACGACCCCGGGTGGCGCGCGGTCAGGACGCCCTGGTTCACCTCGACATCGACCTCGCCACCGCGGTCTTCGGCGGTGAGCAGGAACTGACCATCGACACCGCCGTGGCCTGTTCGAGCTGTCACGGTTCCGGTGGCCAACCGGGGACGCAGCCGCGAACCTGCGACGCCTGCCAGGGCCGTGGGGAGATCCAACAGGTTCAGCGCAGCTTCCTGGGCCAGGTCATGACGAGTCGTCCCTGCCCGACCTGCCAGGGCTTCGGGCAGCTCATCTCGCACCCGTGCTTCGAATGCTCGGGGGAGGGCCGGGTCGGCATGCGCCGCACCCTCACGCTCAAGGTGCCGGCCGGCGTCGACACCGGCACCAGGATTCAGCTGTCAGGCGAGGGTGAGATCGGCTTCGGCGCAGGCCCGGCCGGTGACCTGTATGTCGAGATCGGGGTGCGCTCGCATCCGACCCTGCGACGACGCGGCGACGACCTCCACCTCAACCTCGAGGTGCCGATGACCGCTGCGGCGCTCGGCGCCACCGTTGCCGTCGACACTCTCGATGGTCCCCGCGAGATCGGCATTCGCCGCGGCACCCCGAGCGGCGAGACGATCACTCTGCGCGGGCTCGGGGTCACCCGGCTGCGCACCGGCGGGCGCGGCGACCTCGTCATCCACGTCCTGGTCGCGACCCCCACCCGGCTGGACGAGGAGCAGGAGGAACTCCTCCGCCAACTCGCTCGGCTCCGCGGGGAGGAGCGGCCCCAGGGGCGGGTCTCCGCCGCCGAATCGGGCCTCTTCGGCAAACTTCGCGACGCCTTCAAGGGCCGGTGAGGTGAGCGCGCCGGTCTACCTCGTGCCCACGGAAAAGGCTTCCGGCTGGGTCGACGGAGCGCTGGTCGACCTCGATGGTCCCGAGGCGCGCCATGCCGTGACGGTGCGCCGGACCGCAGCCGGGGAGATCATCGTCCTCAGCGACGGGGCCGGTCGGTGGGCTCGGGGCCCGGTGCGCTCCGTGGGGCGCGACCAGCTCACCATCGAGGTCGCCGAGCACGGCGAGGACCCGATCCCGGCCGTGCGCTTCGTGCTGGTGCAGGCGCTCGCCAAAGGTGACCGGGACGAGCGAGCGGTCGAGACCGCCACCGAGTATGGCGTCGACGAGGTCGTTCCCTGGCAGGCGTCGCGCAGCATCGTCCAGTGGCGCGGTGACCGAGGGATGCGCTCCTGGGCGTCCTGGGACGCCGTCATCGTCGCGGCAACGAAGCAGTCGCGCCGAACCCGCCGGCCGGTCCTTTCGCCGACGTGCAGCACGGCGGACCTGCTCAGCCGGGTACGGGCAGGCAGCACGGCATACGTGCTCGATGAGGAAGCCAGGGTGCCACTCGCCGGGGTCGACCAGCCCAGCGCGGGAGAGGTGCTCCTCATTGTCGGCCCCGAGGGCGGCGTCAGCGATGCCGAGCGAACCGCGTTCGTCGACGCCGGCGCCCGGCTCGTGCGGCTCGGTCCGCAGGTGCTGCGGTCCTCCAGTGCGGGACCGGCGGCGATCGCCGTCCTCAGTGCGGCCACGCGCTGGCGCTGAGCAGTCCTCGTCGAGGTCGTAAGGTCTAGGTCATGAGCGCACCCGGGACCGACTGCCTCTTCTGCCGCATTGTCTCCGAGGAGATCCCCGCAGAGATCGTGGCGGCCACCGAGTTCTCCGTCGCCTTCCGCGACATCAGCCCGGCCGCCCCCACGCACATCCTGGTGATCCCTCGGCGGCATGTGCCCAACGCGGGGGAGCTCGCCGCCGCTTCCGCGGAGGAACTCGCCGATGTCGTGCTGCTCGCGCGCGAGGTCGCCCGCAGCGAAGGGCTCGACGACGGCGGCGAGGACGATGTGCGGCCGGGCGGTTACCGACTCGTGGTCAACACCGGCGCGCGATCCGGGCAGTCCGTCTTCCACGCCCATGTCCATGTTCTCGGGGGGCGCGACCTCGGCTGGCCGCCGGGCTGACCCTGCCCCTCGGTATGGCCCCCGGGAAATGCGGTTAGGGCGGCTTCCCCACGGTCCGTAGACTGGCGTTCACGATGACTGAGCCCCCTACCGCGACCGAGCCTCCCACCGCTACTGGCGCCGCCCGCTTGGGCGAGGCCGCGCCGCACGTGCCCCAGCACACCGTGACGATCCCCGACGACGTGCCCATGGTCAATCTCCTGGGTCCACGCGACGAACTGCTGCGCACCATGGAGCGGCAGTTCCCGCACGTCAGCATCCATGTCCGGGGCAACGAGTTCCGCGTTGCCGGATCCAGTTCCGAGGTCGCGCTCGTGGAGCGGTTGCTCGATGAGTTGCTCGTCATCCTCGATGCCGGGCAGCCACTCAACCGCGACGCCGTCGAACGGTCCATTCAGATGTTGCGTGAACAAACCAAGGAACGTCCCGCCGACGTTCTCACGATGAACATCGTCTCCAACCGGGGACGGACCATCCGGCCCAAGACGCTCGGGCAGAAGCGCTATGTCGAGGCCATCGACGAGAACACCATCGTCTTTGGGATCGGCCCGGCCGGCACCGGCAAGACCTACCTCGCCATGGCCAAGGCCGTTGCCGCGCTCCAGGCCAAGCGGGTCAACCGGATCATCCTCACCCGGCCCGCGGTCGAAGCGGGGGAGCGGCTCGGCTTCCTGCCCGGCACTCTCAACGACAAGATCGACCCCTACCTGCGGCCCCTTTACGACGCACTGCACGACATGGTCGACCCCGAGTCCATTCCGCGGCTCATGGCGGCCGGGACCATCGAAGTGGCGCCCCTGGCCTACATGCGAGGACGGACCCTCAACGATGCCTTCATCATTCTCGACGAGGCCCAGAACACCTCCCCGGAGCAGATGAAGATGTTCCTCACTCGCCTCGGATTCGGCTCCACCATGGTCGTCACCGGGGACGTGACCCAGGTCGACCTGCCGGGCGGGGTGCAGAGCGGCCTGCGGGTCGTTCGCGGCATCCTCGAGGGCATCGACGACGTCCATTTCGCCGACCTCACCGCCGATGACGTCGTCCGGCACCGCCTCGTCGGGGCCATCGTCGACGCCTACGGGCGGTGGGACGCGGCGCGCCCGGCCGACGCACGGCATACGGGTCGACGCTCGTGAGCATCGACGTCCTCAACGAGACCGAGCACGCCCTCGACGAGCTCGAACTCATCGGCTGCGCCCGCTACGTCATGGACTCCATGAGGGTCCATCCCGAGGCCGACCTCTGCATCCGGCTCGTCGACGAGAACGCGATGGAGGTGCTCCACGTCCAGTGGATGAACCTACCGGGGCCGACCGACGTCATGAGCTTCCCCATGGACGAGTTGCGGCCTGGGCGAGAAGGCGACGAACCGCAGGAGGGTGTGCTCGGCGACATCGTCCTGTGCCCCAGCGTGGCCGCCCGCCAGGCCCGCGAGGCCGGGCACTCCACCGAGGACGAGCTGCTCCTGCTCACCACCCACGGCCTGCTTCATCTGCTGGGCTTCGACCATGCCGAGCCGGCCGAGGAACGTGAGATGTTCGAACTCCAGCGGCAACTGCTGCTCACCTTCCTGGCCACCCGCGGACGTCCCGGCTGACCATGACCACGCAGGTCCTCGTTGCGGTCACCGCGACCCTCGTCGCCTTTGTCATCTCCATGGCCGAGGCGGCATTCGTGCGGATGTCCCGGGTGCGGGCGGCCGATCTCTCCGACGAGGGTAGGCCCGGCGCGCGAGCTCTCATGCGGATCGTTGGCGACCCCGCGGCCTACCTTTCGGTCCTCTCCTTCGTCCGGGTCGTCGCGGAGTCCGTGGTTGCCGTGATGATCACCATCGTGGTGACTCAGTACGTCGAGGGGACCTGGCAGCCGTTCGCGATTGCGATCGCCATTATGGCGGCCCTGTCCTTTGCCGTCGTCGGAGTGTCCCCGGGCACCCTCGGCGCGCAGCACAGCGCCCGAGTAGCCCTGCTGGCAGCCCCGGGCACCATCTGGCTGCGGCGGGTCCTCGGCCCCTTCGCCCGGGTCTTGGTTGCCATCGCGAACATGTTTACGCCGGGCAAGGGTTTCCGGGATGGGCCCTTCGAAAGCGAATCCGAACTGCGCGACCTGGTCGACCTCGCCGGGGAGAGTGCCCTCATCGAGGCCGAGGAACGCGAGATGATCCACTCGGTGTTCGAGCTCGGCGACACGGTGGCGCGTGAGGTCATGGTGCCGCGGATCGACATGGTGACCATCGATGACGACAAGACCGCCCGGCATGCCCTCAGCCTGCACTTACGGTCGGGTTTCTCCCGGGTTCCCGTCGAAGGCGAGAGCATCGATGACATCGTCGGGATGCTCTATCTCAAGGATGTCGTCCGGCGGGTCAACGCCGACCCCGAGGGGCACACCATCCTCGTCCGCGATCTCATGCGGCCACCCGCCTTCGTTCCGGAGAGCAAACCGATCGACGACCTCCTCCGGGAGATGCAGCGCGACCGCAGCCACATCGCGATCATCATCGACGAGTACGGCGGCACCGCAGGCTTGGTGACCATCGAGGACATTCTCGAAGAGATCGTCGGCGAGATCACCGACGAGTACGACCGAGAGAACCCCGAGGTCGAGGCCTTGGGCGACGGCCGCTACCGCGTGGACGCGGGGATGCATGTGGACGACCTGGCCGACCTCCTCGATGTCCCGCTCACCGAGGACGACGTGGACTCGGTGGGTGGGCTCATCGGCAAGATCAGCGGCCGCGTGCCGATCGTCGGCTCGTCCTGCACGGTCGCGGGGCTGCGTCTCACGGCCGAGCGGATGGCCGGGCGCCGGCACCGGATCGCGACGGTCATCGTCGAGCGGATCCCGCCCGCCGACCTCGATGAGGAGGCCCGAGCCTGATGGTGGACCCATCGCGTGGTTCAGGTGCCGAGTATGCCGCCGGGTTCGCCTGCCTGGTCGGGCGGCCGAATGCGGGGAAGTCGACCCTGACCAATGCGCTCGTGGGGCACAAGGTCGCCATCACCTCGAGCAAGCCGCAGACGACACGGCATACGATCCGGGGGATCGTGACGACGCCGGCCAGCCAGCTCATCCTCGTCGACACCCCGGGTCTGCACCGGCCACGAACCCTCCTCGGGGAGCGTCTCAACGACCTGGTCCGGGAGACCCTGCTGGAGGTCGACGTCATCGGGTTCTGCCTTCCGGCAGACCAGCGGGTCGGTCCGGGGGACGCGTTCATCGCCGCCGAACTCACCGAGGTCATGCGGGCGCGGCGCACCCCGGTCGTGGCGATCGCGACGAAGTCGGATCGGGTGGACCGGGTCCGGTTGGCCGAGCATCTCATCGCCATCGACCAGTTGGGTGCCTGGTCGGACATCATCCCGTGCTCGGCGACCCGAGGGGACCAGGTGGACGAGGTCGCCACGGTGCTGGCCGGGCATCTGCCGTCAGCGCCGGGTCCGCTCTATCCCGCGGGCGTGCTCACCGATGAGCCCGACGAGGTGATGATCGCCGAGTTGGTCCGGGAGGCTGCCCTCGAGGGCGTGCGTGATGAACTCCCGCACTCGCTCGCGGTCGTCGTCGAGGAGATCATGCCTCGCCAGGAGTCGCACCTGCTGGATGTGCGGGTGAACGTGTTCGTGGAGCGAGACTCACAAAAGGCCATCATCATTGGGCGTGGTGGGTCGCGGCTGCGGGAGGTCGGCTCGAACGCCCGGGCGGGGATCGAGGAACTGCTCGGCAGGCGGGTGCACCTTGACCTGCACGTCAAGGTGGCCAAGGACTGGCAGCGCGATCCCAAGCAGCTGGGTCGGCTCGGGTTCTAGGGAAGGGCCGGGCCTGCGTCGCTGGACAACCTGTCTGCGACCCGGTCGCGCACTGCCCAGGGGTCGATGGTGTTGACGTGGATCTCGGTGCCGCCCTCGAAGCCGGCGCTGGTGTTGACCCGCCATTTCAGGACGGCGCGCAGCGGCGCGGTTCCCGGTGAAAGCGGGGGTCGGTAGTGCCATTCCTCGTTCGTGGGCACGTGGACCCCGGTCGCCCGATGGCACGCGTGCAGCAGATCTGACCAGCCGTCGAGCGCCGCCCGGCTGAGTTCCCAGGGGAGCGCGTCGGCGTCCTTGGACCAGACCTCGACGCTGGGGAAGCGGTGGCCCACCCCGGCGAAGGCGAACGCGTGCTCGTTCTCCGCGATGAGCAGATCGTGAGCGAGCGCCAGCGGCCGTCCCGAGTTGACGATGGCGTCGGGGTTCTCGGCGAGCAGGCGCTCCTCGCGTTCGCGGCTGGTCCCGAGGGTGTCGAGGCCGACGAGTTGCTTGTGCAGGTGGTCGAAGGATGCGCCGGCTGGTCGCAGCCAGTTCTGGAAGACCGCGACATTGCGAACCCGAGGGTTCGTGACGTACATCGCGCGCATCGCGGCCACGGTAAAGGCAAGGTAGTGGCGGTGCTCTTCGAGGGTAAGGGTCCCCGCGCCGGCAAGTTCGTCGTCGCAGAGCGCGTCCTCGACGAAATGGCGGCGCGCGATGACGACGTCGTGGAACCCGCCGAAGAGCGAGTCCACTGACCCCCCGCTGTCGGCCTTGATGGCCATCAGCCGTTCGACGTGAGACAGGCCCCCGAGGGTGCCGACATACGCTGCCCGGCGGGCCGCGAGCTCGCTGGGCACGGTGTACCCGTGGTTGGCGCGCCAGTAATCGAGCGAGACGATCTCGAACAGGTTCGGGACGAGCCGAAACTCCGCAATGGTGTCCGTGAGTTGTTCGGCAGTGAGACCGGTCAGGGTGCGCCACTCGCGAGCCCCGGGTGGTGTGCCCTCCAAGCGCACCAAGCGCGCCTTCTCCGGCGTGGTCTCCAGGTAGCGGAGGTGACAAAACGCGCAGTGCTTGCCGTCGGCCGCCGGGTCGAGCCGATGGTGGGCCACAGGGGGCGGGACCAGCGGCCGGTTCCCCCGCCCGGGCACGGTCCACACCTGGGTGCCCGATATGGGGTGGCGTTGCTTCACCGTGCCATCGGGGAGACGCTCAAGGACCGCGGCAAACTCGCTCACGAATCCCCAGCGTAGGCGCACGAGACGGTCGAGAGCAGGTTCGCGATGACGAAATCAGGCCCGCGAGATCCCGGCCGACTCGCACGTCCTCTATGCCCACCTCGGCGGCCAGCAGGCCGTCAACGCCTACCACCGCCTCTGGGATGAGTCCGCATCGTGAGGCGACCGACCGGCATACGGACAACTCCTTAGACTGAACCGCATGAGAGTCGGAGTCTTCGGCGCCACCGGTCAGGTCGGCAACGTCATGCGCGCGCTTCTTTCCGAGCGGGGCTTCCCGGTCGAGCAGATGCGCTACTTCGCCTCCGCGCGCAGCGCGGGCACGACACTGCCCTGGGGCGACACCGAGGTCACCGTCGAGGACACCGCGACCGCCGACTTCCGGGGCCTCGACCTCGCCCTGTTCTCCGCCGGTGGCTCGACGAGCACCCAGTGGGCTCCCGTCGTCGCCGAGGCCGGCGCGGTCGTCATCGACAACAGCAGCGCCTGGCGCAAAGACCCCGACGTGCCGCTCGTCGTCGCCGAGGTCAACCCCGGCGACCTTGACGTGATCCCCAAGGGGATCGTGGCCAACCCCAACTGCACGACCATGGCCGCGATGCCGGTGCTCAAGCCGCTGCACGACGACGCCGGACTCATTCGGCTGCACATGAGCAGTTACCAGGCAGTTTCCGGGTCCGGGGGCAAAGGGCTCACCGAGCTCGACGGCCAGCTCCGGGCCGGGTATGCCGCCGGTGACCCCAAGGACCTCGCGCTCGACGGCTCGGCCCTCACCCTGCCTGACCCGGCGTTGTATGCCGTGCCGGTCGCCTTCAACGTCGTTCCGGTCGCCGGGTCATTCGTCGCGGACGGCTCCGGCGAGACCGACGAGGAGCAGAAACTCCGCAACGAGTCCCGCAAGATCCTGCACATCCCCGACCTGGCTGTATCCGGCACGTGCGTGCGGGTTCCGGTGTTCTCCGGACACAGCCTCGCCGTGCACGCCGAGTTCTCCGGTGACCTTTCCCCGGAGCAGGCGCTGGAGTTGCTTGCTGGCGCCCCCGGGGTCGTCGTCACCGACGTGCCCAACCCGCTCGCCGCGACCGGACGCGACGAGGTGTTCGTTGGCCGGGTCCGGGCCGACCAGGGAGCGCCCGAGGGCAAGGGTTTGGCCTTCTTCGTTGTTGGCGACAACCTGCGCAAGGGCGCCGCCCTCAACGCCGTGCAGATCGCCGAGGAGTTGCTCCGCAGACGTTCCGGGTGATGCCGCCAGGCCGGTCCGCAGCGTGGCACCCAGGCCCGCTAGGGCACGACGATGACCGGGACGGGGGAGTTGCGCAGGATCTTCGCGGCGCTCGATCCGAGGAACACTGCCGCTAGCCGGTGTGTCGAGGAGGAGCCGAGGACCAAGAGGTCACCACGGTCCCACTCGAGCGCGTCGACGGCTCCGCCCCAGGATCGACCCACGGCGACGACACACTCGATCTGATCCTCCCCGAATCCAACGTTGCGCAGCCGGTCGGCCGCTTTCGCCTGCTCGGCGTCGGCCTGCTCCCGCCAGCGCTCGAGGACGAGATCCTCGGCGGGGCCGACGCCAGCCTGGATCATGTGCCGCCCGCGAATGGCGAAGGTCACGACGCGCACCGTGGCGCTCGCCCGGTGGGCAATCTCGGCGACTCGCTCCAGCAGGGACCAGGTCGCGTCGTCTCCTCGGAAGGCAACGGTCACGCGGGCAACTCTCGCCCGTGGCCCGGCACGGTAGCCCCGGGGGGCAATGGCGACGGGCAACTGGGAGGAGTGCAGTAGCCGGTCGGTCTTACTCGTCACCGCGATCTGTCCGCTGGGAACGTTCTCGCCGGAGCCGACAACGATGAGTCTCGCCTGGTGTCGGTCGGCCGTGTCGAGGATGGCCTGCGGTACCGAACGTCCGGTTGTCCACCCGGACTCGCTCGGGACGTCCGGGTAGGCCGCGAGCGCACGTGCCGACTCTGCCGCGGACGCCTCTCCTTCGGCCGTGGCCCACTGCTCGAATTCCCGATCCGTGTCGCCGGCCACCACGGTCGGCCAGCCCTGTGGGACGACGGTCACGGCATACAGCGAACCCTTGTCCGACCGGGCGAGCTGGCAGGCGAGCTCGATGGCGCCTTGATCGTCCTTGTGTGGGCTGTAGCCGACGACGAAGGTCATCAGTCCTCCTCGTCCCCTCGCGGCTCACCGATGATCTCGGGGTCGTCGGTGAAGTTGAGCGTCGCCTTCGCACGTCCGTAGACGAAGTAGAAGGCCAGGCAGATCGCGATCCACACCGCGAAGATGATCCAGGTGATCGCCGGAAGCTTGATCAGGATCCACACGCAGGCGAGCACGGTGAGGATGGGGGTGACCGGATATCCCGGGATCTGGAAGGGTCGCTCCAGGTTCGCATGAGTGCGGCGCAGGACGATGACGCCAATCGCGACAACGGAGAATGCGACGAGGGTGCCGATCGAGACGGTGTCCCACAGGTAGTCCGAGGGCACGAATCCGGCGACGAGGGCTACCACGGCCGAGACGACGATGGTGTTGAAGGATGGGGTCATCGTGCGCTGGTTGACCTCCATGAAGCGCTTGGAGATGAGGCCGTCACGGCTGATCGCGAAGAGGATCCGAGTCTGGCCGTAGAGCGTGACCAGGGTGACCGAGAAGATCGAGATGACAGCCCCGGCCGCGAGCACGGTGCCCCAGATCGTCGATCCGGTCACGTCGTTGAGGATCTGTGAGAGGCCAGCACTCTGGGCAGCCTCGGTGTCGAACCAGTTGGCCTCCTTGGCTGCGATCCCGGCGATTGCCACCAGGATGTACACCGCAGAGACGATGATGAGCGCTCCGACGATCGCGCGCGGGAGGGAACGCTGCGGGTCCTTGACCTCCTCTCCTGCGGTGGCCACCGCGTCGAGTCCGATGAAGGAGAAGAAGATCGTGCCGGCTGCCGCGGTGATTCCACCGACACCGGAGCCGAAGAAGTTGTCGAAGTGTCCGCCATTGAAAGCGGTCAGTCCGATGACGACGAAGAGCAGGAGCACGCCAAGCTTGATGAGCACCATGATCGCGTTGACGCGCGCGGACTCGGTCGCTCCGCGAAGCAGCAGGAACATGCACAGGAACACGAGGATCACGGCCGGCAGGTTGACGAGTCCACCGGTGGCGGCACCGTCGCTGCCGGGGATGAACGAGGTGGAGAGAGCCTGCGGGATCTGGACGCCGATCGTCGAGTCCAGCAGCTCGTTGAAGTAGCCGCTCCAGCCCACGGCGACGGCCGCGGTCGCGACGCCATACTCGAGCAGGACGCACCCGGCGATGACGACCGCGACGAACTCACCGAGGGCGTGGTAGGCGTAGGAGTACGTCGATCCACTGACCGGGATGGCGCTGGCGAGTTCGGCGTAGCAGAGCGCCGACAGGCCGGCAGCGAGCCCGGCGATGAGGAAGCTCACGATGACCGCGGGTCCGGCTTCGGGAACGGCCTCACTGAGGACGAAGAAGATGCCGGTGCCGACCGTCGCGCCGACGCCGAACATCATGAGCTGGAAGGTCGTGAGGTTTCGGGCCAACTCCTCTCCGGCGTGGTGCTGTGTGCGGAAGACGACCGGCTTCTTGCGCTTGAGCTGCTCCGAGAGGGTGAGTGACATGTGGTGCACTCCTGCCTTGACGTGGCGATGATTTTGCACAATCTAGCGAACTACCCGTAGGTAAGGGCGCCCACGGTGCGCAGTATGTCCAGAGGAGGGGTGGAGGAGGTCCCGCGAGCGATGTGCATGATGGGGAAGACCGGGTCAGCAGCACGCCCGCGTTCCCCGGAGGGGCCGCGCTCTCGGGGCTTGACGTTCCACTCCTGGGTCGGGCCGTTCTCGGACGGCTCACCCCACGTCGTTCGGCGCCTGCGCTAGGGTCACCTCGGTGAAACGACCCCTTGCCCTCGTGCGCCGCCCGGGCCCGCGCCTCGCCGACGGCCTGGTGACCCACATCGAGCGCTCGGCGCTGGACCTCGACCTCGCCATGAACCAGTGGCAGGAGTATGTCGAGGCGCTGAGGTCGCTCGGATGGCAGACCCGCGAGGTCGAGCCGGCCGACGACTGCCCGGACGCCGTCTTCGTCGAGGACGCCATCGTCGTGCACGAGGACCTTGCCGTGATCACCCGGCCGGGAGCCCTCGAACGTCGCGCGGAGACCACCGGAACCGAGGCGGTGGCTCGTGACCTCGGCCTGCGGATCGTCCACATCGATTCCCCCGGAACCCTCGACGGCGGAGACGTTCTGCGGACTGGCGGCACGGCCTACGTGGGGCTGGGGGGACGGACCAACGGTGAGGGGATCGCCCAACTCGCCCGACACCTCTCCGACTACGGGGTGCGCGTCCAGGCCGTTCCGGTCGAACGGGCCCTGCACCTGAAGTCTGCGGTCACGGCCCTGCCGGACGGGACGATCATCGGCTGGGACCCCGTCGTTGACGACCGGGACGCCTTCCCTCTCTACCAGGGGATGCCGGAAGAGGGCGGAGCCCACGTCGTCGCCGTCGCGGACGGGCACCTGCTGATGGCGGCCAGTGCCCCACGCTCCGCCGAACTCGTGGAGTCCCGGGGCTACCGGGTGAGCACCGTGGACATCTCCGAGTTCGAAAAGCTCGAGGGCTGCGTCACCTGCCTGTCCGTGCGGCTGCGCTAACGCGCGAGGAAGGTCGCGACGAGGTCGCAAAATTCGTCGGTGTGCTCGATCTGGGTCCAGTGACCGCAGCGGCCGAAGATGTGCGCCTGGGCGTTCTCGATCCAGCTGAGCAGGGTCAGGGTCGTCGAGACCGGGATGACGACATCGTCGCGCCCGTGGACCAGGAGGGTGGGTGCGCTGATCCCCCGGATGTCGGCTTCGGGATGGGCCATGGCGTCGACCCAGCGCTGCCGGGGCGCGGGGAACATCGAGGCAAACGCTTCCTGGACGCCCTCGCGTGTGCTCGCGAGAAACCGCATCCGCACGAGGTCATCGGTGACCAGCGAGGGGTCATAGGCGAAGGTCTCGCGCATGAGTCGCCCCATGCTCTCCATTGAGGGCTGGTACCCCCAGACCGCATCGAGCCCCGGGGTGAGGTCGAAGGGGACACCCACCGACCCCATCAGGACGAGACGGTTGACCCGCTGCGGGTGGTGGATCGCGAGCGCGAGCGCCATCGACCCGCCGAAGGAGTTGCCGACCACATGCACCCGCTCGATCCCGAGCGCATCGAGGACGTCCACGATCTGCCCGAGCCAGAGTCCCCGGTCGTATGCCGTGCCGGTCGGCACCTGGGTGTAGCCGAACCCGGCCAAGTCCGGAGCGAGCAACCGGAACCGGTCACGGAGGCGTTCGATGGGCAGCCGCCAGTTCGCCCAGGCACTCACCCCCGGACCCGAGCCGTGCAGCAGGAGCACCGGCGGCCCGTCGCCGACATCGTGGTAGTTGGTCCGCAGGTGACCGCTCTGGAGGAACGCTCCGATCTCCGGGTTACTCATGTCAGCGAGCCTAGCCAGGGTGACCACACCGCGGACCGGTGGTTGGCCCGTTGCGGAACGCACGGCATACTGAGTGCCACTATGCGCGCGCTCCTCCTCCTTCGTCGCCGCGGCGAGGCCTGATCGGCCCCCCTCGTCGCGGAGTCTCGTGCGCACCGGCCGAGCACCGACGAGAGACGAAACGAGCGAGCGAATGATCCACCCCCAGCAGCCTTCGGGCATGCCGACCCAGAAGTACGTCCCCTTTCAGCGGCAGATCGACGTCCATCTGCCCGACCGCACCTGGCCGGACAGGGTGGCGACCAAGGCCCCGCGGTGGTGCGCGGTCGACCTGCGTGACGGCAACCAGGCCCTCATCGACCCGATGGACCCGCCCCGCAAACTGCGGATGTTCAAACTCCTGGTCAAGATGGGCTACAAGGAGATCGAGGTCGGCTTCCCGAGCGCCAGCCAAACCGATTTCGACTTCTGTCGGCAGCTCATCGAGGAGGGCCACATCCCCGATGACGTGACCATCCAGGTGCTCACCCAGTGCCGGGATCACCTCATCGAGCGAACCTACGACGCGATTCGGGGGGCGAAGACGGCGATCGTCCACTTCTACAACTCGACCTCGGTGCTCCAGCGGCGGGTCGTGTTCGGGATGAGCGAGGAGGGGATCATCGACATCGCCCTCCAGGGGGCGCGGCTCTGCCGCAAGCTCGAGGAGACCGTCCCGGAGACCACGGTCTACTACGAGTACTCCCCGGAGTCCTACACCGGCACCGAGCTCGAGTTCGCGGTGCGGATTTGCAACGAGGTCATCGACGTCATCGACCCGACCCCGGACCACAAGATGATCATCAACCTGCCGGCCACGGTCGAGATGGCCACCCCCAACGTGTATGCAGACTCCATCGAGTGGATGGTTCGGCACCTGGAGCGCCGCGGGTCCGTCGTGGTGAGCCTGCACCCGCACAACGACCGGGGCGAGGGCGTGGCGGCTGCCGAACTGGGCTACCTGGCCGGGGCCGACCGTATCGAGGGCTGCCTCTTCGGCAATGGCGAGCGCACCGGCAACGTCTGCTTGGTCACCCTGGGGATGAACCTCTTCTCCCAAGGAATCGACCCGCAGATCGACTTCTCCGACATGGCCGAAATCCGGCGCACCGTCGAGTACTGCAACCAACTCCCGGTCCACGAGCGGCATCCGTGGGGTGGTGACCTCGTCTACACCGCCTTCTCCGGCTCCCACCAGGACGCCATCAAGAAGGGCTTCGAGGACATGGACAAGCGCTCCTCGGCCGCCGGCACCGGGATCGACGGCATCGACTGGGGTGTGCCCTACCTGCCGATTGACCCGCATGACATCGGTCGCTCCTACGAGGCCGTGGTCCGAGTGAACAGCCAGTCCGGCAAGGGCGGCGTGTCCTACCTGCTCAAGGCCGAGCACGGTCTGGATCTGCCGCGCCGTCTCGCCGTCGAGTTCAGCCACGTCGTCCAGCGGCACACCGATGCCCAGGGCGGGGAACTCACCGGCGATCAGATTTGGGAGATGTTCTCCGACGAGTACCTGCACGCCGAGGACCCGGCCCAGCGGTGGGGGGCGTACTTCCCGGTCCGCTCGACCCTCACCAGCAACGGCAGCGACCACATCGAGTCGACGATCACCGTGCATGGCGAGGAGGTCACCATCGCCGGTGACGGTAATGGTCCGCTCTCGGCCTTCATCGATGCTCTCGCGACGATTGGCATCGACGTCCGAGTGCTCGACTACGCCGAACATGCTCTCTCTGCGGGTGGCGATGCCCGGGCCGCGGCGTACGTCGAGTGTGCGGTCGGGGAGCGGGTCCTGTGGGGTGTCGGGCTCCACGAGTCGATCGTGCGGGCCTCGCTGCGGGCCATCCTCTCGGCGCTCAACCGTGCGGATCGGGACGCCGCGAGCACGCGCTGAGGACTTCCTTCGAGGGCGTCAGCGGACGCCGCTGACCCGGAACTGGACCGAGATCCTGGGTCCGGTCGCGGCCGCGGACTTGGGCACGCAGTGGTCCCAGGTGCGCTGGCAGGACCCGCCCATGACGAGCAGGTCGCCGTGCCCTGCCGCGAACCGGATCGACGTCGAGCCGCCCCCGCGCGGGCGGAGCATGAGGTCGCGGGCCGCGCCGAGGGAGAGGATCGCGACCATCGTGTCCTCGTCGCGGGAGCGACCGATGCGATCCCCGTGCCAGGCGACCGAGTCCCGCCCGTCGCGATAGAGGCACAGCCCGGCGGTGACGAACGGCTCCCCGAGCTCGTCGGCATAGTGCGTGCTGAGCGCCTCCCGGCAGGTCTGCAGGGCCGGGTGGGGGAGCTGTTCCCCCGGGCCGTAGAACTTCGTCAGCCGGGGCACGTCGAGGACCTGGTCGTACATCTGCCGTCGCTCGGCGTTCCATGGCACCGTATGCCGTAGGGCTGAGTAGAGCGCGTGCGCGCCTGCCACCCATCCGGGGCGAACATCGACCCAGGCGCCCATGGACAGGTGACGACGGCGAAGGCCGGTCCCGACCGCTCGCACGGCGATCTCGTCGTCGAGGTCGAGGAGGCAACCCTGCATGACCTCAGTATGCCGCATGGATCGAACATCTGTGCGATGAGACGCGTGTGAAGAGCGGGTATCACCGGCACGGCATATGTGCTCTTCAGGGCACAAGCGCAACCACCCACCCCACCCCAGGAGAGATCATGAGGACACCACGATCGACTCAGCGGCGGGCCTGCGCGCTCGCCGCGCTCGCCGTCGCCACCGGGACCGCCACCACGGTGGCCGTCACGGCACCCTCGGCCACTGCGGCCGCGGGGCTCACCGCCACCGTCTACGACATCGTCAAGGAGGGCTTCACCGCCGACGACGGGGCTCGCCTCGCCTCGACCTTCGGCATCGGCAACGCGGTGCGCTCCGACGGTTCCTTCGCCTTCACCAACGCCAAGGTCTTCAACGTCGTGCCGAGCAAACTCGTCACGACGACGACGGACGAGAACGGCAACAAGGTCACCGTGCGCGCCCTCAACGAGGCGGCGCTGGACAAGATCACGACGATGCCGACCGACGACGCCATCGCCAAGTTGAGTGGTGTCGTGACCTTCCCCGACTACTACGAGGCGCGCCCGATCGCCGGGTACACCACGGTCGAGATCGGGGACGTCAAGGGGGCCGTGCGCAAGACCCACGACATCGACACCACGGTGTCCTACCAGCTCTCCCTCAAGGGGGTGCCCTTGATCGGACCCGGCGCGAAGACCCGGGTCGCGCTCTCCGGGGGCGGCGACATCATCTCGTACAGCGCCGCGATCCGGGAGGTCGTGCCGTCAGCGGACGTGCCGATCCTCGACCCGACCGAGGCGTTCAAACTCTGCGTCGAGGCGTACGGCGGAAACGACAGCCAGAGCCTGCCGCGACTGGTGTATTACTCCCCGCCGCTGAGCTCCAAGGGCGCGGTCGGCACCGGAGCCGCCAAGCAGCTGCTCCCGCACTACCAGTGCCAGGTCAAGGGCGGTTCGGAGGAGACCGGCCGGCTCATCCCGGCGGCACCGCAGCTCGCTCCCAAGGTGGGCCTGACCGTGACCGGCTCCAAGGGCCTGATCACCGCGAAGGCGAGCAGCCGGGGGACCGGGCCGCTCACCTTCGGCTGGCAGTCCTCCTCGACCTCACTCAACGTCAAGGGCTCGGCGATCAGTTACTCGCTCGCTCCGCGGGAGGGCTTCGACAACGAGACCCTCAAGCTCACCGTGACCGACGCCAACGGCGTCGCGACCACTCTCGCCGTCACCCTGCCCGGGGGCGAGGGAACCGCGACCGCCAGCGGACAGGGCGGCACCGGTGTCGTCGGTGGCGAACTTGCCTCCAACGGCATCGAGTCCCCGATCACCGAGTGGCAGTGTGCCCAGGACAGCGCGAACGGCTTCCGCAGCACGATGCTCGCCAAGGGCCACAGCATGAGCTTTGACTGGCGCGGGAACAACGCCTGGTCGTGGGACTTCAAGGACCAGGCCCAGGGTGGCGGCGACGCCTCGTACATCGACGCCGTCGATGCCGCCTGGTACACCGGCCACGGATGGCCCGGAGGGTTCACCTTCAACAATGGCCAGCCCTCGGTCACCCCGGACATCGCCCGCTGGGGCGACGACAACCTCGAGTGGCTTCAGCTCGAGTCCTGCCAGGTCCTCCAGGACACCACCGGCACGCTCGACCACTTCGACCGCTGGGGTCAGGCCTTCCGCGGCCTGCACCTGCTCAACGGCTTCCACACCAACGCCTACTGCGACAGCCGCACCGGTGGACGGTTCGCGTCCTACCTCTTCCCGGAGACCTTCCTCTGGTGGGAGACCCGGCCGGCCTTCACCGTGGTGCAGGCGTGGTCCTCGATGGCGAACGACCTCGAGCCTTCCGGGGTTCGGTGGCGCTCGATGAGCCCGATGTCTGGCTCCATCCACAACCTCGATGACAAGTACTGGGGCCGCGGCAACGTCGGACCGGACATCCGTCCCGGCGGCAGCTACCCGCTCACCGGGTTCATCTCGGTCTCCGGTCTCACCTGAGCCTGGGCCGCGCGGCATCCGCCCGAACGGGGAGGGGCATCGCACAATGGTGCGGTGCCCCTCTACCGTGACCAGGCGATCGTCCTGCGAACCTACAAGCTCGGTGAGGCCGACCGCATCGTCGTGCTGCTCGGCCGCGAGCTCGGCCGGTTGCGGGTCGTCGGCAAGGGGGTGCGCCGGACCAAGAGCCGGTTCGGGGCGCGGCTGGAGCCGGGAATGGTCGTGGACCTGCAGTGCTACGAGGGGCGCACGCTGGACACCGTGACCCAGGCGGTGACACTCGAGACCTACGGGGATGCAATCAGCCAGCACTACCCGTCCTACACCGCGGCTGCCTCCATGCTCGAGACGGCGGAACGGCTCACCGAGGACCGCGAACCGGCGTTGCAGCACTACCTGTTGCTCCTCGGCGCTTTGCGCTCGCTCGCTCTGCAGGAGCATGATCCGCGGCTCGTGCTGGACGCCTACCTCCTTCGCGCACTGGCGATCTCGGGCTGGGCGCCGAGTTTCCACGACTGCGCCAAGTGTGGTGCGCCCGGGCCGCATGTCGCCTTCCATGTCGTGGCCGGTGGCGTGGTCTGTTCGGTATGCCGTCCGCCCGGCTCGGCCGCGCCGGCGCCGGAGACGCTGCGCCTGCTCGCGGCCCTGCTCTCCGGTGACTGGGCCATCGCCGACGGTTCGCAGGAGTGGCATCGCCGCGAGGGTGCGGGACTGGTCGCAGCCTTCGTCCAGTGGCATTTGGAGCGGGGGATCCGAAGCCTACGGATGGTGCCCCGGTGACCGGGACACGGCGCACGGCATACTCTCAACCGTTCAGGCACCCCAGCGGGGCACTGGCCCCGGTCATCCCGGCCGACCGGCTCCCGCGCCATGTCGCTGTCGTCATGGACGGTAACGGCCGCTGGGCCAACCAGCGCGGACTACCCCGGACCAAGGGCCACGAGGCGGGGGAGGCAGCACTGCTCGACGTCGTGGCGGGAGCCATCGAGGTCGGCGTGAGCCACCTGTCGGCCTATGCCTTCTCCACGGAGAACTGGAAACGGAGCCCGGATGAGGTGCGCTTCCTCATGGGATTCAACCGGGACGTCATCCGGCGACGCCGCGACCAGCTCCACGAGTGGGGGGTGCGGATGCGGTGGGTCGGCCGTCGCCCACGGCTGTGGGGCTCGGTCATCAAGGAACTCGAGGTGGCCCAGGAGCTGACCCGGAACAACACCGGGCTCACCCTCTACTTCTGCGTCAACTACGGCGGTCGGGCCGAGATCGGGGATGCCGCGCGGCGCCTCGCCGAGGACGTCGCCCGGGGTCGACTCAAGGCCTCTGCGGTCGACGAGAGGACCCTCGCCCGATACCTTCCCGAACCGGACATGCCGGATGTCGACCTCTTCGTCCGTTCCTCGGGGGAGCAGCGGACGAGCAACTTCCTGCTCTGGCAGAGCGCTTATGCCGAGATGGTCTTCCAGAACCGGCTCTGGCCCGACTACGACCGCCGCGACCTCTGGGCGGCCATCGAAGACTATGTCGACCGCGAGCGTCGGTATGGGGGTGCGGTCGACGTCCCCGCTGAGGCGGTCACGAACAGCGAGCACACGTCCCGGTGACCTCAAGGGTGTGCTGGACATTGGTGAACCCGTGCTCGGCGCCCAGGGCCTCCGACCATCGTTCGACGTCGGGTGCGGTGAGTTCGATGGTGCGCCCGCAGCCCCGACAGACGAGATGGTGATGATGGTGCCCGGAACCGCATGCGCGGTAGCGCACCTCGCCGTCCTCGGCCCGGACCTGGTCGACCTCCCCATCGGCGGCAAGGTTCTGCAGGTTGCGATAGACCGTCGCTAGGCCGATCGGTGAGCCGGCGTCGCGCAGGTCGGCGTGGATCTCCTGGGCCGAACGGAACCGCAGGGAGGTCCCGAGCGCCTCGATGAGAGCGGCGCGTTGCCGGGTCGACCGGCGTTCGGTGCTCATCGGCGCGGGTGTCCTTCCGCGGCGTGCTCCGGGTGGCCGTGCTCGTCGTAGTGACCCTGGTGGGCGGCGTGCCGGTGCCCGTCGTGGTCGTAGTCGACGTGACCGTCATGCGGGATGGCCCGGTGGCCGCAGTGCGGTCCGTGTTCGTGGTCGTGGCTTTCGGCGCGGGCGTGCGAGGCCCGGCGGACCCGGGCAAGCCCGGCGGTGAGGATCGAGGTCGCCAGGAAGAGCCCGACGGCGAGCAGGACGATGGTGCCCCCGGACGGGGTGGCCGCCTCATAGGAGATGAGGACTCCGCCGACGCTACAAAGCACGCCGATCCCGACGGCATACGCCATCGTCGCGCGGAAGGAGCGGGCGAGCAGTTGCGCGGTCGCGTTCGGCAGGATCATCAGCGCGCTGATCAGGAGCAGCCCGACGATGCGCATCGCGACGACGACGACGACGGCGGTGAGCACGGCGAGGATGAGGTTGTATCGGAGCACCGCAAGGCCGCTGGCCCGGGCGAACTCCTCGTCCCCGGCGACCGCGAAGAACCGTTGTCGCAGCACGAGAGTCGCTGCGACGACGGTCACCGCGAGAGCGCCGACGACAAGGACGTCGGCGCGGGTCGTGGTGAGCAGGGCACCGAAGAGGTATGCCGTGAGGTTGGCCGGTGAGGAAGCGCTCGACTTGGCGATGACGACCACGCCGAGGGCAATGCCGCCATAGAACATGACCGCGAGCGCGACATCCGCACTCGTGGTTCCTCGGGCCCGGATGAGCTCGATCGCCAGGGCCGCGAGGATGGCGGCCACGAGGGCGGCGAGGACCGGCTGGGCGCCGGTGAGCAGGCCGACGGCGACCCCGGCGAGCGCGACGTGCCCCATACCGTCCCCGATGAGCGACATCCGCCGCTGCACGAGGAAGACTCCGACGAGCGGTGCGCTGAGGCCCACGAGAAGGGCCGCGAGTAGGGCGTGCCGCATGAACTCCAGGCCGAGGATCTCACTCATGACGCCTCCGGGGAGTGGGGTCCAGTGGCGCGGTTCCGGCCAGCGGGACGGTCGCGCGCGAGGCGAAGGCGTGTTCGGTGTCCTCGTCGTGGTGGTGGCCGCCCACCGGGTGTCCGGCGAGGTGCTCCCCGTATGCCGTGGGGTCACCGTCGAAGTCGACGACGCCTCGATCGAGGCAGACGATGCGGCTGACGACACCCTCGAGGGCGGTGAGTTCGTGGGTGACGATGAGCATCGTCGTGCCGGCGGCCTTCAGCCGAGCGAGCACGGTGGCGAGCACCTCCTGGCTCGCGCGGTCCACCCCGGCGGTCGGTTCGTCCATGACGAGGACCTCGCTCTCCCCGGCCAGGGCACGGGCAATGAGGACGCGCCTCTGCTGCCCCCCGGAGAGGGCGGCGACCTCGGCCCGAGCTCGGTCACCGAGTCCGACGGCCTCGATGGCACTGCGGGTGTGGTCGGCGTCTGAGCGGGTGCCCGGCCGCCACCATGGTCGCAAGGGCAGCCGCCCGGTCGACACGACCTCGGTGACCGTGGCACGCACCGAGGCGGAGAGCGAGTGCCGTTGCGGGACATAGCCGATGGAGGTGTGCTGGCCGTTGCTGCCGAGCGGGGCGCCGAACACCTCGGCGACTCCGCCGAGGTGGTCGGCGAGGCCGAGCAGACCGCGCACCAGGGTGCTCTTGCCGGAGCCGTTGGGGCCGAGCAGGGCGATGACCTCGCCGGGGCGAACGTCGAGATCGACCTCGCGGACGACGGCGATCTCGCCGTAGCCGAAGGAGGCCCCTCGCAGATGGAGGATCGGAGCGCTGTTCATGAGCACCTCTGCCCGGCGACGAGGGTGCGCAGGTTGCTCCGCATGATCTCCAGGTAGGTCCGGCCCGCGGAGCGGTCGGTGACCCCTTCGATCGGGTCGAGGACGGCCACCGAGGCGCCGGTCTCCCGAGCGATCGTCTCCGCGAGAGCCGGGTCCACGAGGGTCTCGGAGTAGATCGTTCGCACCCCCTGTGCACGGACCGCCGCAACGATGGAGGTCATGCTCGCAGCATCGGGTTCCGCATCGGGGGAGAGGCCGGCGATGCTCCGCTGGGTGAAGTCGTAGCGCTCGGTGAGGTAGCCGAAGGCGGCGTGGCTCGTCACGAGATCGCGGCTTTCGCAGGTCCGCAACCCGGCGGTGAACTCGGCGTCGAGGGCGGTGAGTTCGGTGCCGAAGGCGGCGGCGTTGGCCCGGTAGGCCGCGGCGTGGGCGGCGTCGAGCTCGGCAAGCCGGTCCGCCACGGCCGAGACGACCTCGCGGTAGCGCTGCGGGTCGAGCCAGAAGTGCGGGTCCTTGGCGCCCCCCGGTTCGCCAGCGGCTGCGGTGAGCGCAGCGGCCGTCGAGACGTCGAGCGAGGGGGTCTGCGCTGTCGCCGCCACCGCGTCGTCCACGGCCGGTTGGAAGCCCGTGAGATAGACCACGAGGCGCGCGCTGGTGAGGGAGGCGAGGTCCTTCGGCGTGAGTTCGACGTCGTGCGGCTCGGCCCCCGGTTTGGTGAGCGAGGCGACGGTGACGTGCTCGCCACCGACCCGCTCGACGGCATACGCCAGGGGATAGAAGGCCGCGACCACGTCAAGGCGCCCGGCGCCCGGTGTCTGGCTTGGCGCGCCGGAACAGCCGCCCAGGGCGAGCAGGGCGGCGGCCGTGACGACCGCGACGGCCGATCGGCGGAGTAACATGAAAACGATTATCACTAACGCTAGGCCGTGCGTCAACGTGAGTTCGTCGGCGATAGGCTCGGTGGCTGTGTCCGACCTCCGTACCTCCATCGAGGAGGCCAGCGCCCCGGTCCTGGAGCGACTCGCCGCCCTCCCTCGGCTCGTCCCTTTCCTCGTCGTCCTCGCTTTGGGCGTCGCCGGCGTCCTCATCCCGGGGTGGGGGTGGGTTCTGGTCGGGATCGTCGCGCTCATCCTGGGGTGGTTCCTCTACATCGCCTGGCCGGCGCTGACCCCGCCCGGACGGATGCTCCGACTCGCGGTCATCGCCATCACGGTGGCGATCATGCTCACCCGGCTCTTCCCGCAGCGTGGCTGACGGCCGCCGCTGCTCGTGACCGATTCGGGGGACCCGGTATTCGACGACTAGATTTGCCGCATGGCTGCCGTCTCGACCGTCGATACCGTCGTCTCTCTCTGCAAACGTCGCGGGTTCGTCTTCCCGTGCGGTGAGATCTACGGCGGCACCCGCTCGGCCTGGGACTACGGCCCACTCGGGGTGGAGCTCAAGGAGAACATCAAGCGGCAGTGGTGGCGGGCCATGGTGCACGCCCGCGAGGACGTCGTCGGCCTGGACTCCTCGATCATCCTGCCCCGGCAGACCTGGGTCGCCTCCGGTCACGTCGGCACCTTCACCGACCCGCTCATCGAGTGCCTCCAGTGCCACAAGCGGCACCGAATGGACCACCTCCAGGAGGCGTATGCCGCCAAGCGCGCCAAGGGGGGTGACCAGGTCGAGCCCGACCACGTGACGCTCGCCGACCTCGGCTGCCCCGACTGTGGCACCAAGGGCCAGTGGACGGAGCCACGCGCCTTCAACATGATGCTCAAGACCTATCTCGGCGTCATCGAGGACGAGTCCGGGCTGCATTACCTGCGGCCGGAGACTGCCCAGGGCATCTTCATCAACTACAAGAACGTCGAGGGCGCCGCGCGCAAGAAGCCGCCGTTCGGCATCGCGCAGGTCGGCAAGAGCTTCCGCAACGAGATCACCCCCGGCAACTTCATCTTCCGCACCCGCGAGTTCGAGCAGATGGAGATGGAGTTCTTCGTGCCGCCGGGCGAGGACGAACACTGGCACCAGTACTGGATCGACGAGCGCACCCGCTGGTATGTCGACCTCGGTATCCGCCCCGAGAACCTCCGGCTCTACGAGCACCCCACCGAGAAGCTCAGCCACTACTCCAAGCGGACCGTCGACATCGAGTACCGCTTCAACTTCACCGGCAGCGAATGGGGCGAACTGGAGGGCATCGCCAATCGGACCGACTTCGACCTGCGCCAGCATAGCGAGCACTCCGGCACCGACCTGTCCTACTTCGACCAAGGCACCGGCGAACGGTACGTCCCCTACGTCATCGAGCCGGCGGCCGGGCTCTCGCGCAGCCTGATGACCTTCCTCGTCGACGCCTACACCGAGGACGAAGCCCCGAACACCAAGGGTGGGGTCGACAAGCGGGTCAGCCTGCGGCTCGACCCCCGGCTCGCGCCGGTCAAGGCGGCCGTCCTTCCGCTCTCCCGCAACGCCGACCTCACCCCCAAGGCCAAGGCGCTGGCTGCCGAACTGCGCCGGAGTTGGAACATCGAGTTCGACGATGCCGGGGCGATCGGCCGGCGCTACCGCCGCCAGGACGAGATCGGTACGCCCTACTGCATCACCGTCGACTTCGACAGCCTCGAGGACCAGGCGGCCACGGTCCGGCACCGGGACACCATGGTCCAGGAGCGGATCGCGCTGGACCAGCTGCACGGCTGGCTCGGGCAGCGCCTTCTCGGCTGCTGATCACTCCTGCGCGCAGTATCGCTGCCGCAGACTGGCCGCCTCGTGGTCGCGCTGAGCCCGCTCGAGGGCCTCGGCGAGGGCCGCGGCCGTGTTCGCTGCCGCGTCCGCTCGGCCGCGGGTGCTGAGTTCGCGCAGCGCTGGTCGCAGCACCGGTTCGGCCTCGCCAAGGCTGTCGGCGTCGGCGAGCAGTGCCCCGCGCTCGGCTCGTAGCAGCCAGCCGTCGACGTCCCGCCCCTGCGAGAAGGCGGCTGTTTCGGCGTCCTCAAGCCGGGCTAGTGCCTCCTCGAGCCGTCCGCTCACGGCGAGCACATGGGCGCCGTGACCGACGCCCTCCAGGGTCATGGCCTCCCAGTCCAGGCCCTCCTGCGCGCTCTCCGAGAACGTCGCCCGGGCGCGCTCTGGCACCGCGTCGAGCTCCGCCACCGCGCGAGCCGGGTCCTGCGGGTCGACCAGGGCGAGCACCTCACCGCGGGCCGCCTGCAGCCAGGACATGACGTCACCAAGCTCGACGGCGGCCTCGGTCGCGGCGCAATACAGGGACCGGGCGCGCTCACCGTCCTCGGCGAGCATGGCGTGCTCCGCGGCCCCGAGCAGACACTGCAGTGCGAACGGCACGTTCTCCTGTCCCAGCGCGCTCGCGGCCGCCAGTTCGTATGCCGTCGACGCACCGGCCCAGTCGGCCTGCGCGGCGCAAAGGTCCCCGAGGACGGCGCCGCTCACAGCGACCAACGGCGCTCCGAGGGCGGCGAGCTCGGGCACCACCGGGCTGAGGAGCGCTCGGGCCTGATCCGGGTGACCGAGGTGGGCCGCGGCCAGGCCCAGATAGGCGTCGGCGAAGTGTGCTGCAGAGGCGGACTGGGTCTGGTGGGCATCCGCGCGCAGGGTGCGTGCAGCGACGTGCAGCCTGGGCCAATCACTGTGCGCGAGCAACGCCGCGCACAGATCGAGCGCGTGGCCGAGGCGCACCGGGACCGGAGTGGTGGAGCGGCCCGCGGAGGAACTGAGCAGGTCCGCGGCGACATCGAGGCGCCCCTGCGCCGTCGCGACCCGAGCGAGGGTGTCGTCGGCCATGGCTTGGATGAGCCCGTGCTCGGGGGCGAGGTCACGGGCCTCGCCGACGAGGCTTATGGCCCGCTCGGCATCGATGAGGGCCAGATGCATGGCGGTTTCGACCAGGCTCAGGGCACAGCGCAGCGGCTCGTGGGAGCGGGCCGCGAGGTTGGCCGCGTTCATCGAGGCCTGGGCGGCGTCCTCGGTACCGGGCGCAGCCCCGAACCAGGCCAGCGACCGCCAGGTCTCGGCCGCCTCGAAGAGCGCCCCGCTCTGCTCCAGGCGCCGGGCGCAGGCACGGGCGCGCTCGGCCCCACCGGGGTCTCCCGCGCGCACTTCGGCGAGGGCGATCTCGGCGTCGAGTTGTTCGGTGAGCGCCGGGTCGAAGGCGGCGACTCGCCCTCGGGCTGCGGTGAGCAGGTGCCGGCGACCGTCCGGGTCGAGGTCGCGTGCGGCCAGCCGGTCCAGGGCCGCGCCGGCGCGGATCTCCTCCGGGGCGCACCCGGTGCCGGGTCCTCGCGTTCGGCGAGCCATCGCGCGACGAGCAGCGGTGTGGACTCGTCGACCTCCGAGAGCGCCCGGCGTACGCGGGCCCAGCGGTCGGCCACGGATGAGGTCATCGGGAGGGCTCGGCTCCGGTCGCAACGGGTCGGTTCGGGTCAGCGATCCACTCCGACCACGACCCGATGTAGGGGATGGCCGTGATCCCCGCCTCGTGGAAGGCCAGCGCAGCCTGGGCCGCGGTCACGCCCGAGCCGCAGGAAGTGCCCAGGGGAGTGTCCCGGTGAACCCCGGCGGCGGCGAGTCGGTCGCGGATCTCTTGGGCGCTGCGAAAGGTCCCGTCGGCGTGCTGCAACTCGGTGGCCGGCAGGTTCACCGCCCCCGGGATGTGACCGGCCACGCGGTCGATGGGCTCGACCTCCCCGCGGTAACGTTCCGCGGCCCGCACGTCGAGGAGTACCCCGGAGAGGGTCAACGAACGCACCCCGTCGGCGTCGAGCACCGGCACCGATCCGGGGCGAACGGTCACCGAACCCGGTACCGGGGTGGCGGCCTCCGCGGTGACCGGTAAACCGGCCCGCTCCCATGCCGCCAGACCACCGTCGAGCACCTGGACCTGGGGGTGTCCCGCCCAGCGGAGGATCCACCAGGCCCGGCCTGCGGCAAGCGACGTGCCCTGGTCATAGAGGACGACCTGCATGTCGTCGTCGACCCCGCAGGCCCGCAGAGCGCCCTGGAGCACCGTTGGGTCCGGCAGTGGATGGCGTCCTCGAACGCCCGGAGGACCGGCGAGGTCCTCGTCGAGCGCCAGGTGCGGGGCGCCGGGCAGGTGGCGCACGGCATACAACTCACGGCTCGGGGGGCCGAGGAGGGCGTACTGGACGTCGATGACCCGAACCTCCCCCCGGTTAAGCCGGTCGGCGAGGGCCATTGGATCAAGGAGCGCCGTCACGCCCCCATCCCAGCACAGGTGGGACAATCGGTCACGATGTCTCCCCAGTCCACTCTCCTTCCGCCGCTGCGGATCGGTCCGCTGACGATCGGCTCCCCGGTCGTCCTCGCCCCGATGGCCGGGATCACCAACCGGGCCTTCCGTCGGCTGTGCCGCGAGTACGGGGCGGCGGGGTTGGCCGCCGGCGGTGCCTCCGGGGCGAGCACGCTCTATGTCAACGAGATGGTCACCTCCCGCGCACTTGTCGAGCGCAACGACGCCACGATGCGACTGATCAGTCACGATCCCGACGAGCAGCCACGTTCGGTGCAGTTGTACTCGGTGGACCCGGTGACCGCGGGGCAGGCTGCCCGGATGCTCGTCACCGAGGACCGCACCGACCACATCGACCTCAACTTCGGCTGCCCGGTGCCCAAGGTCACCCGCCGGGGCGGTGGGGCCGCGCTGCCCTGGAAGACCGAACTCTTCCGATCCATCGTGAGTTCCGTTGTCCGAGAAGCTGATCCGTATGGCGTGCCGGTCACCGTGAAGATGCGGGTCGGGATCGACGCCGACCACGTGACCTACCTCACGGCCGGGCGGATCGCGGAGGCCGAGGGCGCGGCGGCCGTTGCGCTGCATGGCCGCACAGCGGCCCAGGCCTATTCGGGGGCGGCCGATTGGTCTGCCATCGCCCGGCTCAAGGAGGCTGTGAGTTCCATACCGGTCCTCGGCAACGGCGATATCTGGTCGGCCGAGGATGCCCTGCGGATGGTCGCCGACACCGGCTGCGACGGCGTCGTCGTCGGTCGGGGGTGCCTCGGCCGGCCGTGGATCTTCACCGACCTCGCCGCCGCGTTCGCCGGGTCCACGGCCCGGGTCCGGCCGGATCTGCGCGAGGTGACTCACACCCTGCGGCGGCACGCTACGTATCTTGTCGAGTTCTATGACGGCGACGAACTGCGCGGGTGCCGGGACATCCGCAAGCACATTGCCTGGTACCTCAAGGGCTTCCCTGCCGGGTCGCAGGTGCGCCACCAGCTGGGCCTCGTCGACTCCCTGCAGGCCCTCGATGACCTCATCGGCTCGATGGACCTGGACGCGCCGTGGCCGGGGGCCGACGCCGAGGGGCAGCGCGGCCGTGCCGGCTCCCCACGGGTGGTCGCGCTCCCGGAGGGGTGGTTGCACTCCCGTGAGCTCGACGCCACCCAGCGCGCGCTCGTGGCCCAGGCCGAACTCGACGTCTCCGGCGGCTGACTGGAAGAGTGAGGGAGTGGAGCAGATCGGTGAGGTGACCTTTTTCCGCGACGCCGCGGACTTCCGTGCGTGGTTGGCGGAGCATCACGAGCGCGCGCCGGAGCTGTGGATGGGCCTGGTCAAGAAGGCGGCCCGGGTCGCGGGCAGCGAGTTCCAACTCACCTGGGAGGAGGCCGTCCCCGAGGCCCTGTGCTACGGCTGGATCGACTCGGTGATCCACCGGATCGATGAGAATGCCGTGCGCCAGCGGTGGACCCCTCGGCGCCCCTCGAGCATCTGGTCGGCGGTCAACATCGCCCTGGTCGAGGGCCTCATCGCCGAGGGCCGGATGCAGCCAGCCGGCCTGGCGGCCTACGAGCGGCGGCGGCCCGAGCGCAGTGGGATCTACGCCTACGAACGGGCGGCGACCGACTGGGGTGAACGGCAGGAAGCAGCCCTGGCGGCGGTGCCGGCCGCGGCGGCGTTCTGGGCGGAGGCGACCGCGGGTTACCGGAAGTCCTGCGCGTCCTGGGTGGTCAGCGCGCAACAGGAAACCACCCGCGAACGTCGCCTCGCGCAACTTGTCGAGGACTGTGCCGCCGGGCGACTCATCCCACCTCAGCGGTACGGCACCATGCCGGCGTGGCTGGCCCGTGCCGCTGCCGCGGCGGAGGCTGCTCGGTGACCTATGCGGCAGCGGACCGGGAGCGCTGGGTCGCCGAGGACCCGGCCCAGAAACGCTCGGACCGGGACGATTTCGCCCGCGACCGCGCTCGAGTGCTGCACAGCGCGAGCCTGCGTCGGCTGGCGGCCAAGACCCAGGTCCTCTCCCCGGGTGCCGACGACTTCGTCCGCAACCGCCTTACGCACTCCCTCGAGGTAGCCCAGATCGGCCGCGAACTGGGTGCGGCGCTGGGCTGCAATGCCGACGTCGTGGACACCGCCTGCCTCGCCCACGATCTCGGGCACCCGCCCTTCGGGCACAACGGGGAGACCGCGCTGGACGCGCTCACCGAGGACATCGGCGGCTTCGAGGGCAACGCCCAGACGCTGCGGATCCTCACCCGGCTGGAGGCCAAAAGGGTCCACCCCGACGGCCGCCCGGCCGGGCTCAACCTCACCCGGGCCAGCCTCGACGCGGTCACCAAGTACCCCTGGATGCGCGGCGAATCGCCTTATCCGACAAAGAAGTTCGGAGTGTATGCGGAGGACCTGGAGGTGTTCACCTGGCTTCGTTTCACGGCCGAAGGGGGTGTGCGTCCGTTCGAGGCCGACATCATGGACTGGTCCGACGACGTGGCTTACTCCATCCATGACGTCGAGGACGCCATCGCCTCCGGACACCTCGACCCGCGATGGTTGCGGGATAGGGATGCGATGACCCCGGTCCTCACTGTCGCCCGGGAGAGCTATGCCGGAGACCTCAGCGAGGACACGCTCGCCTCCGCGTTGACCCGACTCCTGGACTCCGGGGCGGTCCCCACGGCCTACGCCGGCACTCGACGGGACCTGGCCACGCTCAAGGACATGACCTCGCAGTTCATCGGCCGGTTTGCCCTGGCCGTCGAGGTAGCCACCCGCGAGGCCCACGGCGGCGGGCCGCTGGCCCGTTACCGGGCGCGGCTCGTCGTCCCCGACGGCACCCGCGCCGAGTGCGCCATCCTCAAGGCCGTGGCCGCGCATTTCGTGATGCGCTCGCAGAGCCGGCTCGACCTCATGGAACGGGAACGGGAGATCGTCACCGACCTCGTTGCCGCGTATGTCGGGGACCCCACCCGGCTCGACCCCGACCTGCGGGCCGACCACGCCGCAGCGAGCAACGATGCGCAGGCCCTGCGGGTCTGCGTCGACCAGGTGGCTTCGCTGACCGACCCCCGCGCGGTCCTCCTCCACAATCAATGGTGCCGCTAGGTCAGGGCTCGGCCGCACGGCATACACTCGCGGCACAGAGGAGGTGACGGCGCGTGGCGGGCAGGATCGTGGCTGAGGACATCGCAGCCGTCAAGGAACGCACGTCCATCGAGGCCGTCGTCACCGAACATGTCTCGCTTCGGCCCGCCGGAATGGGCTCCCTGAAGGGGCTGTGCCCTTTCCATGACGAGAAGACGCCCTCCTTCCACGTGCGCCCGGCCGTCGGGTCCTACTACTGCTTCGGGTGCGGGGAGAGTGGCGATGTCATCTCCTTCGTCATGGCCCTGGACCACCTGACCTTCAGCGAGACCATCGAGCGGCTCGCGGCCAAGCTCGGCATGGAGCTGCGCTACGAGGAGGGTCAGGGACCGGGACGCGGTGAACACCTTGGGAAGCGTTCCCGGCTCATCGAGGCCCACCGGGTCGCCGAGGAGTTCTATGCCGGCGCGCTCGTCGACCGACCGGATGCCCGGATGGCCCGGGACTTCCTGCGGGAGCGCGGGTTCGACCGGATCGCCGCGGAGCGCTTCGGGGTCGGTTACGCCCCCCGGTCGGGGGAGGAACTCACCCGGCACCTGCTTGCTCGAGGTTTCACCTCCGACGAACTCGTCGCCGCCGGACTCACCGGCCGCAGTGCGCGCGGGGTCTACGACCGGTTCCGGGGGCGGCTGCTCTGGCCGATCCGGGACATCACCGGGGACACCATCGGGTTCGGCGCCCGACGGCTCTTCGAGGATGACCGGAACCCGGCGAAGTACCTCAACACCTCCGAGACCTCGATCTACAAGAAGTCCGCCGTGCTCTACGGGCTCGACCTTGCCAAGAAGGCGATCGCCGGTGACCGCCGGGCGGTCGTCGTCGAGGGCTACACCGATGTCATGGCCGCTCACCTCTCCGGCGTCGAGGGTGCGGTGGCCACCTGCGGCACCGCCTTCGGGCTGGAGCACATCAAGATCCTGCGGCGGATCATGCGCGATGAGGCCGACCAGGCCCCGGCCCGGGTGATCTTCACCTTCGACGGGGACGCGGCCGGGCAGAAGGCCGCCATGAAGGCCTTCGGTGACGACCAGCGATGGGCGGCACAGTCATTCGTGGCGGTGGCACCCGACGGGATGGACCCGTGCGAGCTCCGGCTGGCCCGGGGCGAGGCCGCCGTCAAGGCCCTCGTCGAGGACGCCGTGCCGATGTTCGAGTTCGCCGTCCGCACCGTCATCGACCGGTTCGACCTCGACCACGCCGAAGGACGGGTCCAGGCGATGAAAGCCGCCGCCCCCATCGTCGCCACGATCCGGGACGCCTCGCTCCGGCCCGAGTACACCCGCACCGTGGCCATGTGGCTCGGCGTCGAGGTCGACCAGGTCGCCGATGCCGTTCGGCGGGCCAAGGGCGCCCGGCTCCCCGAACCCGAGGCCCCGCCGGCTCCCGCCGACCGGGGTGAGGCGGAGGTGGATGGGGCCGACACGGACCACTCCTTGGGCGTGCCCGAGTTCCCCGCCCCCGACCTGCGCGACCCCGGGGTGTTCGGTGAGCGCCAGCTCCTCCAGTCCCTGATCCAGTACCCGCAGCTCTTCTCCAGCCCGGACATCCTCTCCATCCCCGCCGAGGGCTTCACCGCGCCCGCCCACCGGGCGGTCTTCGCTGGGGTGCGGTCGGCCACCGGCACGGCATACGGCACCTCTACGGCGCGCTGGGTCGCCGACCTCAGCGCCGCGGTGCCGGACGCGGTGCGCCCCCTGGTCGCCGAGTTGTCGGTCGCGCCGCTGCCGACTCGACTCGATGCGGCGACGGGGCTGCCCGAAGTCCGGTATGTGCACTCCTTGGCGGCCCGGGTCCGCGAGGGCCATCTCGCCCGGCGGATCGCGGACGTCACCGCGGCTCTGCGCCGGCTCGAGAGCGCTGGCGGTGCGACGCCGCAGGACCTCGCCGCCCGCCGCACCGAACTCGCTGCGCTGCAACGGGACTGGGTGCTGGCCCGGGAGACGATTACCGCATGAGGATCTCGATATGAGACTGCCCGGACAGCGCAGCGGCCGACACCTGCCAGGTCCGCTGAGAGAAAGCCTCGACCTTGACGGTGACCGGGTGCTCGCCGCGACGATCGACCTTGCCACCGGGGAACACCTCATTATCGGCCAGTGGCGACTGTATGCCGTGAGCTCGCCTGTGGACGGCGCGCATCAGGTTCGCCTGCGGGTGCCGTGGCACGACGTCGATGGCGGTTCCTACGATTCGGACGCGCACACCCTCACCGTGACCTGGGTCGGGGACCGGGCCGCGGAGCGTTGGCGGATCGACCCTGGGCAACGGGAGGGTGCCGAGGTGCACGAGCGCTTCTGGGAACGCGTCCAGGCCTCGGTGGTCCTGGCCGAGCCGGTCGACCTCGGAGCCCGGCTGCAGGGGAGGGTCGTCGTGCGCCGTCGGTTCAGCGATGGCACTCTGCTCTCCCAAGTCCTGCTCGGGCCGGGGGCTACGATGTCCGATCCGGGGCAGCGGGCCAGGGCTCTGGCTGCGCTGGCCAGGATCGAGGAACAGGTGGGGATGCGCTAACGGGCGCGGTCAGGACTCGTCGGTTTCCCAAAGCGTTGCGACCGCGGCGTTGATCACGGCCAGAACACCGGCAGAGGTGGCCAAGGTGGAGACCTCACCGGAACGTTTGCGCTCGCGGGCGCCGGCGATCTCGGTGCAGCCGACCACCAGCAGACCAATGACAAGTTTCACCGCGATCTTGGTGTGGTTGAGCCCTCCGTCGCCCATCTCCTTGAGAGCCACGAGGAGCAGGCCCGAGAGCACCTGGATGCGGGCGCCCCAGATGAGTTCCCGGGTGACCCGTCCACGGGCCACGAAGACCGCGCTGCCGATGACCGCGGCAAGACCCAACAGGTGGATGAGGACGAGAAGGTGCTCCACGAACTCCATACCCGGGACGGTACCTGATGGGAGTTTGCTGTGGTGAGACCTTGGGCCTACTTCGAGTCGACCGGGACCTCGGTCGGGAAATCGCCATAGGAGCGGGGGTCCTCAAGCGGTTCGAGATGGGTGGAGAGGGTGACCGTCGGCACGGCCGCGTGGACGGCCGCTTCGACGTCCTCGAGCAGGTCGTGTCCCTGAGCGACCGACCAGGCCCCGGGGACCAGGACGTGGATCTCAGCGAACGCCCTGTGTCCGCTGACCCGGGTTCGCAGCCCATGGAACTGGACCTGGTCGTTCTGGAAGCCGGCGATGACTTCGGCGATCCGGGTGCTCTCCTGCGTGGGCATCGCGGCGTCCATGAGGCCGGCCGCGGACTCCTGGAGGAGCTTCCATCCGGTCCAGATGATGTTGAGTCCGACCAGTCCGGCGACGACGGCGTCGAGTCGGTAGTTGCCGGTCAGGGCGACCAGGCCGACCCCGACGACAACCCCGGCCGAGGTCCACACGTCGGTCATGAGGTGCTTGCCGTCGGCGACGAGAGTGAGCGAATTGTTCGCGCGCCCCGCCTTGAGCAGGACGAGGGCGACCGAGCCGTTGATGATCGAAGCGACCACCGAGATCGCCAGACCGATGCCCACCTGGTCGAGCGGCTGCGGGTTGAGGAAACGCTCGACGGCCGTCCAGATGATGAAGACCGCTGCGATAAAGATCATCTGGCCCTCGGCGGCGGCCGAGAAGTACTCCGCCTTGGTGTGCCCGAAGGGGTGCGATGAGTCCTCGGGCCGCGCCGCGATCCGTAGGGCGAACAGGGCGATGACGGCGGCGACGAGGTTCACCGAACTTTCGGCGGCATCCGAGAGCAGCCCGACCGACCCGGTGAGCCACCAAGCGCCCGTCTTGAGGGCGATGGTCGCGAGAGCGGCGGCAATGGAGAGCCAGGCGTACTTGGTCAGGTTCGCACGGGAGGTCACGAACCCCATCTTGCTCCTTCTGGCGAGTCGGTCTTGTCGGGAGCGCCGGTGGTGACCATGGGTCAATGCGGCGGGTGGCCGATGAAGCGCGACGATTTGGTGTCCGGGCCGGGGTCGTGGGTAGACTCTCGCAGTCCCCACGGGGGCCTCATACCGAGAACACTCGGGGCTGTAGCGCAGTTGGTAGCGCACCTCCATGGCATGGAGGGGGTCAGGGGTTCGAATCCCCTCAGCTCCACCCGTGTGATGTCTCAAGACATCGGCAACACCCGGACCCCTGTGGGTCCGGGTGTTGCCGTGTTCTGGGGTTGGTATCGGCGGGTGGTGTCTAGGGTGAGTTCGCGCAGGATTTCGCCGGCGGGGAGCGCGCTGCGGCCCGGCGCGGCGCAGCTTCCCGGGCGTGACCTAACCTCTGTTACCTGACGTTGGCGTCAGAGCCGAAGGATGCATCATGGGCGCCTGAAGGCAAGCTCTGGTAGCAGAGGTTAGGTCACCGGGTCGGCGGGCCAGAGGCCGCTCGAGCCGCGACGGTGCGACCCCAGCAGGTGGGTGTCCACCATTCCCACCGCCTCCATGAGCGCGAACATCGTCGTCGGCCCCACGAAAGCAAACCCGCGCGCCTTAAGGCCCTTGGCCAGGGCCCGCGACTCCGGCGAGGACGTCGGCACCTCGGCCGGGGTTCTTGGCCGGGGCGTCTGGACCGGGGCGAACGACCACAGGTATGCCGCGAAGCCCCCCTCCGCGCCGCCCCGCAGGCCGAGCACCGCACGAGCATTGCCCACGGTGGCGGTGATCTTGGCCCGGTTCCGCACGATCCGCTCATCACGCAGCAGGCGTTCGACGTCCGCAGCCCCGAACTGCGCGACGACCTCCGGGTCGAACCCCGCGAACGCCTCCCGGAACCCGGGACGTTTCCGCAGGATCGTGGCCCAGGACAGCCCGGACTGAAAGGCCTCGAGGGAAAGCCGCTCGAAGAGCCCCCGCTCATCGCGCACCGGCATACCCCACTCGGTGTCGTAGTACTCGCGCAGCAGCGGGTCACTCGCCGCCCACGTCGGCCGCGCGAGCCCGTCCTCGCCGACGACGAGACCGTCGCCCACGAGCCCGCTCATGACGCCCGCAGCGTCAACACCGGCACCTCCGGGTCGGCGCCCACCCGCACCGGCGGACCCCAGGCCCCGGCCCCGCGCGAGGTGAACGTCGGCACCCCACCGAGCACCGCATACCCGCTCACCACCGGCTGCTGGAGCGGGACGATGAGCGAGCCGGGCCAGACCTGGCCGCCGTGGGTGTGCCCGGAGAGCTGCAGATCGACCCCACGGCCGGTCACGTCGAACGCCTGCTTGGGCTGGTGGGCGAGATAGAGCACGGTCTCCTGCGGCCGCACGCCGGCGAGCGCCGCCTGCGGGTCCGGCGCGTACTCGCCCTGCCCGGTGAGGTCGTGGACACCGGCGAGGACGAACTCTGCCCCACCGCGGCGCACCCGGACCGACTCGTTGCGCAGCACGCGGAGCCCGACGTCCTCGAATGCCGCCAGCCAGCCCTGGGTGTCCCGGAACATCTCGTGGTTGCCGGTCGTGGCGAACACCCCGAGCGGGGCCCGCAGGTCGGCGAGCGGCGCAATCTCGGGGGAGTAGCGAGCGGCCGTGCCGTCAACGAGGTCCCCGACGATGACGATGAGGTCGGGCCGGGCCGCGTTGGTCCGCGCCACGACGAGGGAGGTGAAGTCCGCGCTCCGCACTGCCCCCGCGTGCAGGTCGGTGATCACCGCCACGCGCATCCCGTCCAGCTCGGCCGGGAGCCCGGCCACGGTGACCGTGTGCTCGGTGACCACCGGGTCGGCCGCCCGGACCACCCCGTATGCCGTGACCGCGGCCGCGGTGACCACCGCCACCGGTGCCACCACCCGACTCAGCCGACGGCGGGCGGCGACGCCCTTATCGGAGCGCCAGCGCACGACATACACCATCACGGCGGCCAGCCACCCGAGCAGCAGGCCGAGGAAGAGGTAGAGGCAGAACGGCAGGAAGACCATGCCCACCCAGACCCACGGGCGCATCGTCGCGGGAGAGAACTGGCCCCCGTAAGCGTCGAAGCCGGCGAAGACGGCGGCGAACGCCAGCGCAAAGCCCACTCCGACGGTCACCGGCACCCAGCGGCGGCCCCACTGGGGCACCACCGCGATCCGGCGCCACGCCCAGAGCAGGAAGCCACCGACGAGAGCCGTGGGGATGAGGGCGAACCAGATCATCGCGCGGGTGTGAGGATCGTCGCGCTCGGTGAGGAGGGTCTCGTGGTCAGCATCTGACGATCGTATGGTGGGCCGGTGACTTCCCTGAACCTCGACGTCCTCATCATCGGCGCGGGCCTCTCTGGGATCGATGCGGCCGTGCGGCTCCAGCAGCTCTGCCCGACCAAGACGTGGGCCATCGTGGAGGGGCGGGAGCGGCTCGGTGGCACCTGGGATCTCTTCCGCTACCCGGGGATCCGCTCGGACTCCGACATGTACACCCTGGCCTACCCCTTCAAGCCGTGGACCGACCCGCAGGCCATCGCCGGGGGCCAAGCGATCCTTGACTACCTCGACGACACCGCCCGCGAGTATGGCGTGCACGAGAAGATTCACTACGGCCAGCGGGTCACGTCCGCGAACTGGGACAGCGAGCGCGCCCAGTGGCGGGTCACGGCGCAGACCGCGGACGGCGCCGTGGAACACACCGCAAGGTTCGTCTATCTCGGCACGGGCTACTACGACTACGACCGTGGCCATGTCGTCGACTTCCCTGGCCAGGACGACTTCACGGGGCAGATCGTCCACCCGCAGTTCTGGCCAGAGGGACTGGAGGTGGCCGGACGCCGGGTCGTCATCATCGGGTCCGGGGCGACCGCGGTCACCCTCCTCCCGGCGCTCGTTGCCGATGGCGCCACCCACGTGAGCATGCTCCAGCGCACCCCCACCTACCTCATGTCACTGCCCGGGCAGGACGTGGTGGCCAACCTCGCCCGCAAGGTCATGAGCCCGAAGGCGGTGCACCGGCTGATCCGCGCCAAGAACATCGCCCTCACCCAGACCAGTTACCAGATCGTCCGGAGGCTACCTCGGCTCGGGCGCGCCGCCCTCGCCGCGAACGCTCGTCGGCACCTGCCCAAGGGCTATGAGGTCGAGACCCACCTCAACCCGCCCTACAACCCGTGGGATCAGCGGCTGTGTGTCGTGCCGGACGCCGACCTCTTCGAGACCATCGCGGCGGGGCGGGCCGAGATCGTCACCGACCACATCGAGCGCTTCGACGCCACCGGCATTGTCCTGGCGAGCGGTCGCCACCTGCCCGCCGACCTCATCGTCACCGCCACCGGACTCCGGCTCGCTCCCGTGGGCAAGATCGACGTGCGGGTCGACGGCCGTGCGGTCGAGGTGTCCACCGGCTTCGTCTACAAGGGACTCATGCTCTCCGACGTGCCCAACCTCGCCTGGTGCACGGGCTACACCAATGCCTCCTGGACGTTGCGGGCGGACCTCGCGGCCCGCTGGTTCTCTGCCCTCATCAACCACCTCGACTCCGGCGGGTGGACGAGCGCCACCCCGCGCTACGACGAGCCGGATCGCATCGGCCGACCCGCCATCGACCTCACCTCGGGCTATATCCAGCGATCCGCGGACGTGCTGCCACGCCAAGGGAGCACCTACCCCTGGAGCGTCAAGCAGAACTACTTCTACGACCTCGCCGTGATGACCCGTGGCCGGATCGACGACGGTCATCTCGAGTTCGCACGGGCGCCCAAGGCCGTGCCGGTGCGGGGCCGCTGACCGATGGCTTCCTGGACACTCTGGGCGCTGCTCTCTGCCCTCGCCGCCGTCGCCAACTGGGTGGCCGTCGCCACCGGCCGCCCGGTGGTGGAGCGCTGGGCCAAGCCGCTCACCATGATCGGCCTCATCGCCGTGGTTCTTTCGGTCGGGGCTACCGAGTCGCGCACGGGCTGGCTCCTTGTCGCGGCCCTGGTCTTCTGCCTCCTCGGCGACGTTGCCCTGCTCGGTGACACCCAGGCCCGGTTCCTCCTCGGCCTGGGCGCCTTCCTCTTCGGACAGCTCCTGTATGCCGTCACCTTCACCTCACTGGGCCTCACCGGCGGGGTGTTGTGGGTGAGCACGGGTGGCCTGGTCGTGCTCGTGGCCTTCGTCGTGGGGCGGGAAATCCTACCCGCGGTCTGGCGTTCCGGGGGAGCGACCCTGATCACTCCGGTGGCGGTCTATATGGGGGTCATCGGCCTGATGGCCCTCTTCGGCTGGCTGACCGGGCATCTCCTCATCGGGCTCGGGGCGGCCTTCTTCCTCGCCAGCGACACCCTCCTCGCCCTTGACAAGTTCGTCGAGAGTCGGCCATGGGGCCACCTCGCGGTGATGGTCACCTACCACCTCGCGCAGGCGCTTATCGTCCTCGGGGTGCTCCGGGCGCTCGTCTGATCTGGGCACCGGCTCCGGGTGGCCGGTCGCGCTGCGATAATCTCCGCAGACCCCCCAGCCGCTGCCGGAAGAGACCATGAGCACCCCCGACGAGCAGACCCCGCACCGCTACACCGCTGCCCTGGCCGGCGCGATCGAAACGGCCTGGCAGGACCGGTGGGAGGAGCGCGGGACCTTCCATGCGCCCAACCCGGCCGGCTCCCTCGCCGACCCGGACGCCGCCGCGGCCTACCCGGGCGGCAGCCTGCTCGTCCTCGACATGTTCCCCTACCCCAGCGGCGCGGGCCTGCACGTCGGGCACCCGCTGGGGTACATCGCCACCGACGTCTATGCCCGCTACCACCGGATGCTCGGCAAGAACGTGCTGCACTGCCTCGGCTACGACGCCTTCGGCCTGCCGGCCGAGCAGTATGCCGTCCAGACCGGAGCGCATCCGCGCACGACCACGCAGGACAACATCGTCATCATGAAGCGGCAGCTGCGCCGTCTCGGCCTCGGCCACGACGACCGGCGGGCCATCGAGACGATCGACCCCGACTACTACCGGTGGACCCAGTGGATCTTCCTCCAGATCCACAACTCCTGGTATGACGAGAGCGCGGTGCGCCCGGACGGGGGCCTGGGGCGGGCCCGGCCGATCGCGCACCTCGTGGAGCAGTTCGAGCGCGGCGAGCGGGCGCTGCCCTCCTCCGAGGCGCGCAGTTGGGCCGAGCTCAGTCATGCCGAGCGGGCCAGGGTGCTCGACGAGTACCGGCTCGCCTACACCTCGCAAGCGCCGGTCAACTGGGCGCCGGGCCTCGGCACCGTGCTCTCCAACGAGGAAGTGACCAACGAGGGCCGCAGCGAACGCGGCAACTTCCCGGTCTTCAAGAAGAACCTTCGTCAGTGGATGATGCGGATCACCGCGTATGCCGACCGGCTCGCCGACGACCTGGACCGGGTCGACTGGCCGGAGAAGGTCAAGATCATGCAGCGCAACTGGATCGGCCGCTCCACCGGCGCCTCGGTGCGTTTCCCGGTGGCCGGGCAGGACGCCGAGATCGAGGTCTTCACCACCCGCCCGGACACCCTCTTCGGCGCCACCTTCATGGTCCTTGCCCCGGAGCACCCGCTCGTCGACAGCCTTGTGCCGCAAGGTGATTGGCCGGAAGGCACCCGGCCGGCGTGGACCGGCGGCGAAGCCGGCCCGGGGACGGCGGTGGCGGCATACCGGCTCGCCGCCTCCCGCAAGAGCGACGTCGAGCGTCAGGTCGAGACCAAGGTGAAGACCGGTGTCTTCACCGGCGGCTGGGCGGTCAACCCGCTGAGCGGGCAACGCATCCCGGTCTTCGTCGCCGACTATGTCCTCATGGGCTACGGCACCGGTGCCATCATGGCGGTGCCGTCGGGGGACCAGCGCGACTACGAGTTCGCCACCGCTTTCGACCTCGACATCGTCCCAACCGTCGAGCCCGGACCCGAGCACGACGGCGCCAGCGCGTGGACCGGCGATGGCCTGATCATCAACTCCGCCAACGACGAGGTGAGCCTCAACGGCCTCGACGTCACGCAGGCCAAGGCGCGCATCACGGCATACCTTGAGGATCGCGGCCTCGGCGAGGGCACGGTGAGCTACAAGCTGCGGGACTGGCTCTTCTCCCGGCAGCGCTACTGGGGTGAGCCGTTCCCCATCGTCTTCGACGAAGACGGGGTCGCTCATGGGGTGCCCGATGCGATGCTTCCGGTGCAGCTGCCCGACGTGCCGGACTATAGCCCCAAGACCTTCGACCCCGATGACAACAGCAGCGAGCCCGAGCCGCCACTTTCGCGGGTCCAGGACTGGGTCGAGGTCGACCTCGACCTCGGCGATGGGCGGGGCCCGCGCCGGTTCCGCCGGGAGACCAACACCATGCCCAACTGGGCCGGGTCCTGCTGGTACTACCTGCGCTACCTCGACCCGCTCAACGACGATGCCCTTGTCGATGCCGCCAACGAGCGCTATTGGATAGGCCCGCGCGGCGAGGCCGTCGCCGGAGCCCCGGCCGGGGCGAGCGACCCGGGCGGGGTCGGTTTGTATGTCGGCGGCGTGGAGCACGCCGTGCTGCACCTGCTCTATGCCCGGTTCTGGCACAAAGTGCTGCACGACCTCGGCCATCTGAGCAGCGACGAGCCGTTCCGGACCTATTTCTCCCAGGGGTACATCCAGGCGCCGGCGTACACCGACAGTCGCGGCCAGTACGTCGAAGCCAGCGAGGTGCAGGAAGGTCCCGGGCAGACCTTCACCTTCCAGGGTGAGCCGGTCCAGCGCGAGTTCGGCAAGATCGGCAAGTCGCTCAAGAACATGGTGAGCCCGGACGAGATGTATGCCGTCTATGGCGCGGACACCTTCCGGCTCTATGAGATGGGAATGGGTCCGCTCGAGCAGTCCAAGCCCTGGGAGACCCGGGCCATCGTCGGGTCGCTGCGTTTCCTGCAGCGACTGTGGCGCAATGTCATCGACGAGGACAGCGGTCAGGTGCGGGTCATCGACGCCCCGCTCGATGCGGACACCGCACGGATCCTGCACCGAACCATCGACGCCGTCCGCGCCGACTTCGGCTCGCTCGGGTTCAACACCGCGATCGCCCGCCTCACCGAGCTCAACAATGCCTTGACCAAGTTGGCCGACGGTGTGCCCCGTGAGGCCGCTGAAGCGCTCGTCCTCATGGTGGCCCCGCTTGCCCCGCATATCGCCGAGGAGCTGTGGTCGCGCCTCGGCCACCCGCAGTCCCTCGCGCACGCAGCCTTTCCGGTCGCGGACCCGGCCTATCTGCGCGAGGACCGCGTGACCTGCGTGGTGCAGATCAAGGGCAAGGTCCGGGACCGGCTTGAGGTGCCCGCGGACATCACCGAGGAGGCGCTGCGTGCTCAGGTGCTCGGCCTACCCAAGGTGGCCGAAGCGACCCGCAGCGGCATCCGGACGGTCATCGTCCGGGCGCCGCGGTTGGTCAACGTCGTGCCGCTCGAGGCCTGAGGACCGGTTCCGCGCCGTCGGGCTCGGGGGCCGGGGCGAGCGGCAGTGACACGGTTGCCGAGAGGCCGCCCAGGTAACTGCGCCGCAGGTGGAGTTGCCCGCCGGCTTGTCGGGCGATCCGCGCCACGATGTCCAAGCCGAGACCGGTCGAGCCGCTGCCCGAACTACCCCGCTGCGGCGGCCCGTCCGGCAGGCCCGGTCCGCCGTCGGCGACATCGACGACGACACCGGAGGGGGCCGAGTGCACCCGGACCGCGACCGGGGCGCCCTCGGGGGTGTGAGCGAAGACGTTGTCCAGGAGAGTGTCGAGCAGTTCCTCGAGGTCCTGCTCCGGGATCCGGGCATGCGCCGGAGCCGCCGTGGGGATGTCGATGGTGAGCACCCGATCCTGGTCCTCGGCGAGCGGCCGCCAGAAGTCACAGCGCGCCCGGACGACCCGGCATACCTCGGTTGCTGCCGGCAGCGGTTCGCGCACCGGTCGGCGGGCGTCGCGCACGACCGCGTCGATGCTGCGTTGCAGGTGGTCGACGTGGTCGCGAAGCCTCTCGGCGACACCGTCGTCGGCGACGAGGTCGGTGTCGAGCCGAAGCGCCGTCACCGGGGTTCGGAGCCGGTGACCGAGGTCGGCTACGTTCTCGCGCTCGGCGGCGATGAGGTCCTCGATTCGTTCGGCGAGTTGGTTGAGGGCGCCGCCGAGCTCGGCCACCTCGGGGGGACCGGCCTGAGTCGCGCGGGCTCCGATGTCCCCACCGCGCAGCCGGTGGGCGACCTCGGCGAGGTCGGTGACCGGGACACTGATCCGCCGGCTCAACTCTCGGGCCATCGCGATCGCCCCCGCGATGAGGAGCGCTCCAAGTCCACCGATGACGAGCCAGGCGCGGGCCACGCCGGCCCGCAACTCGGAGTCGGAGGCGTGCGCGAGCACGACATCGGTCCCGGTCTCGCTGATGACCGGAACGAGGACATCGATGCCGGTGGCGAGTTCCTCGGTGAACGCGGTCGTCGACGAGCGGGCCTTGGCGATCGCGTTCATCGACTCGGACGGGATCGTGGTCGCTCCGACGACCGTTCCGTCGCCGCGGGCGATCAGAACCCGGGGCCCTTCCGAGGACAGGCCGGTCACGCTGCGGTCCAAGTCGCCGACGTTGTCGACCGAGATGAGCAGGGTGGCCACCCGTTGCGCCTGGTCCAGGGCTCGGTTGAGCGCCCGGTCGCGGGCGACCCCCTGGACAAGCAGGCAGAGCGGGACGACGAACGCGACGACGACGGCGGAGGTGGTGGCCGCGACAAGCCAGATGATGCGAGTGCGCATCAGGAGGGTGGGGCGTCCAGGCGGATGCCGACACCCCGCACGCTGTGCAGGTAGACCGGCTCACTCGCGGTCTCGCCGAGCTTGCGGCGCAGCCAGGACAGGTGGACATCGACGGTCCGTTCACCGCCGCCATACACCTGACGCCAGACCTCGCTGAGGATCTCGCGCTTGGTGACCACCTCGCCGGCCCGGCTTGCCAGCAGGTAGAGCAGGTCGAACTCACGGCGGGTGAGGTCGAGCGCTTGGTCACCGAGTCGGGCCTGGCGCGAGGTGGGATCGATGCTCAACTCGCCGACGGTGATCGTCGCCGGCTCGCTGCTCGAGCTCGCCCGGCGCAGCACGGCCCGGATGCGGGCGTCGAGCAGTTCGGAGGTGAACGGTTTGACGATGTAGTCGTCCGCCCCGGCGTCGAGGGCCTTGACCACGCTGGGGTCGTCGTCGCGTGCGGTGACGATGATGACCGGAACCTGGCCCACGGCCCGGAGCATGCTGAGGACCGAGTGGCCGTCGAGGTCGGGCAGACCGAGGTCGAGCAGGATGAGGTCGGGGTTGTCGTCGAGCGCGCTCTGCAGACCAGCCATGCCGGTCGGGCTGCTGCTCACCGCATGGCCGAGGTCGCCGAGGGCGCGGATCATCGATGCCCGGATAGCCGCGTCGTCCTCGATCACCAACAAGTGCGCCACAGGCGCTACCGTAACTCAAGGCCACGCCTCCTCCCACGAAGGAACTCCCCATGTCCGGCTCCCGACTGCGCACCGTGAGCGGTCTCCTCGGCGCCTGGTCACTCCTGGTGGCCCTCGCCGGGGTCGCCACCTGGGTAGCCATTTCGAGCGTCGGCGCTGGACTCGGGGAGGCCTCGCCCTCGGATCGGGCCATCGTCCACGCCAACGGCCCGGAGCCCTCGACGGTCGTGGTCCCCGAGTCGCCAGGGGCGTCGGGCTCTGCGACGCCGACCGCGGGGACGCCCTCACCCTCGCCGTCCCCTAGCAGGGTGGTCGTGCCAGGTCCCACGGTCACCGTGCCCGGCGGGTCCACCGTCTCGCGCCCGCGACCGACGGTCACGCGCACCGTGACTGTGACCGCCTCACCGACCTCCCCCCAGGCTGGGGGCACGACCTTTGCGAGCCGGGGTGGTTCGGTCACCGTGCGTTGCGTCGAGAACATCCCGCGCATCGTCGGGGTCAAGCCGCTCTCCGGATGGTCGGCCACCTGGGAGCGCAGCAACGGGGTGCTCAAGGTGGTCTTCCGCACCAGCGGAGACTCCGTTCGTATTCTCGTGACCTGCGTCAACGGCCAACCGGTGCGGCAATGACCATCGCGATCGTCACCGACTCCACGGCATACCTGCCCCCGGCCGTGGTCGCGCAGCGGGGGATCCTGGTCGTCCCGCTCCACGTGGTGCTCGGCGGTCAGGAGCACTCCGAAGGGGTCGACGTCACGGCCGCCGATGTCGCGACGGCATTGCGTTCGTTCGTGCCGGTGTCGACCTCACGGCCGGCCCCGCAGGCGTTCCTCGAGGCCTACGCCGAGGCCATCGCGTCGGGCGCCCGCGAGATCGTCTCGGTGCATATCTCCGCCGACATGAGCAGCACCGTGGGTGGGGCCGTTCTTGCGGCCCGTGACCTCGAGGTGCCCGTGCACGTCGTCGACTCCCGCGCCCTGGGTATGGCGATGGGGTACGCCGTGCTCGCGGGGGCCGACCTGGTCGCCGCGAGGGCCGAGGGCGTGGCTGAGGGTGGCGCGGCTGAGGGTGGCGCGGTCGATGGCGCGACCGTGGCGGCATACATCGAACGGATCACCCGGGCGGCGACGGTGATCTTCTATGTCGACACCCTGGAGTACCTGCGCCGCGGCGGACGAATCGGCAAGGCCGGCGCCCTGGTCGGCTCGGCGCTCTCGATCAAACCGATCCTCGGGTTGCGGGAGGGGCACATCGTGCCGCTGGAGAAGGTCCGCACCTCGAGCCGAGCCATCGCCCGCCTCGAGGATCTCGCCGCCGAGGCCGTCGAGTCGGCCGCGGCCCGCGGAGAGGTGCCTCGCGTCGCGGTGCATCATCTGGACTCCGCCGAGCGGGCGGCCATGCTCGCCGAGCGGCTTGCGGCCCGGCTCGGCGACACCGTCGACCGGGTCGAGGTCGTCGAGTTGGGGGCCGTCGTCGGTGCCCACGTTGGGCCCGGCACGTTGGCGGTCGCGGTGGTCCCACTGCCGGCGACTTCGCCCACGGCAGGGCGCTAGGCGAGCCCATGCGTACCGAGCTCTCCGAGGGTGAGTTCGCCCTGGGGGTGCTCTCCTTTCTGGGTGTCGGGGTGGTGTCCTTCGTCATCGGATCGCTCAACCCCGCGGCGACCTTCGCCCGGCTCCTCGGCAAGGATCTGCGCTCCAGCGGTTCGGGAAACCCCGGGGCAACGAACGCCGGTCGCGTCCTGGGTGCCGGCTGGGGCGTCGGGGTCCTCGTCCTCGACGTCCTCAAGGGCTGGGTTCCGGTGTTTGCCTCCGATCGGCTGCTCGGGTGGTACGCGGCGCTCTTTGCCGGAGTCTGTGTCGTCCTCGGGCACATGTTCAGCCCGTTCCTGCGGGGCCGCGGGGGCAAAGGGGTCGCGACGACCTTCGGAGTCATCCTCGCCGCACAGCCCTGGGTCGCCCTCGCGGTCCTGATCGCCTTCGCCGTGATCTTCGCCCTCGTCCGTTCCGTGGGGCGGACCTCGATCATCGTCTCGGTGCTGCTCGCCGTCGGCGGCGGGCTCAATGGGATGTTTCACGTCGTGCCCATGCCGCCGTACTTCTCCTGGTGGCTCGTGGTCATCGGGATGCTCGTCCTGCACCGGCACCGCAGCAATATCGAGGCGTGGTTGCGGTCCATTCGTCCACACCGAGGGGAGTGAGGGCGGCGTCGTCCACAGCGGCCTTGCGCGGGTGGGGAGGGCTCGACCCCCGTGGTTAGCGTCCGGGTATGGCGTCCGCCCGTCACCCTCCAACGCTCTCCGAACGTGGGTGGGCCCGGCTGCACGGGGCACTCAGCCCGCTCCGCTCCGCGGCGGTGGCGGTGGGCGATGCCGCCGAGGTTCCGCAGCCGGTGGCGCGGGCCCGCTGGCGACCCTCCGCGCGCACGGTCCTCGCCCTGGGGCTGGTCCTGCTCCTCGCGGCCGGGGTCCTCGGACTGCGGTTCTGGTGGGCCGTGCGAGCCTCAGCGGACCCACCGACCGTGCCACGCCCGGTGGCGACCGTGCCGGTCGGGGTCACCGCGCACTCGGGCGGAGCGGGCTCGCCGAGCGTCGGCGGTGCCGGCATACCCAGGGCCAGCGGGGCGCTGCTGGTCCACGTCGTGGGTCAGGTACGCCGACCCGGGGTGGTGTCCGTCCCGGCGGGCGGTCGGGTCGAGGACGCGGTGCGGCTGGCTGGGGGGCCGACCTCGGCGGCCGACCTCTCGCTGATCAACCTGGCGCGACCCCTTGTTGACGGCGAACAGGTTCGGGTCCTCGCCAAGGGCGAGGCCCTGACGTCTGCGGCGACCGGACCGGTCGGCCCCGGGGGATCGGGCGGGTCGGCGGGTGCACCCGGTGGCCGGGTTTCGCTGAACTCCGCGGATGCCGGGGCCCTGGACTCACTACCCGGGGTGGGACCGGTGCTCGCCGCCCGGATCCTGGCCTGGCGCACCGAACATGGCAGGTTCACCTCGGTCGAGGAACTCGGCGAGGTCAGCGGGATCGGCGACCGCTTGCTCTCCCAGCTGCGCCCCCTGGTCACTCTGTGAGCGGGCGGCCCGGCCCACCGGCGGCGGACTGGCGGGACCCCCCACCGGAGCCCGCCATCGACGCGCGGCTGCTCCTCGCCGCGATCTCGGCGTGGGCGATGCTCGCCGCGTTCCTCGGGCTCTCGGGCGCCGGACGGCTGGTCGCGGCGGTGTGCGCGGGGGTGCTTGCTGGCGGGGCCGCGCTGCTCGGTGGCCGGGGTGGTCGGGGCGCACCCGCTGCGTGGACCGTGCTGTCGCTGGCGGGGATGACGAGCGCTTTCGTGCTGCTGAGCGCGGGCATCCAGGGAGTCCTCGCCGAGCATGGGCCGGTGCGTGCGCTCGCCGTGGAGCGAGCCACGGTCACCGCGGAGGTCGTGCTCACCGCCGACCCGCAGCGGCTCGCGCCCGATGCGCGCGGCGGTGACCGGGTCCGGGCCACCGGCCAGGTGCGTCAGATCTGGGGGCGTGGGGCGTCGGCGTCGTGCGCCACGCCCGTGCTCCTGCTGGGGTCGGCGGCCCTGCTGGAGTCCTCCTGGCGTGACGTCGTGGTCGTCGACGGGACGTTGCGAGTGGCCGAGGACTCTGCGGTGCTCGCAGTTCTCCAGGTGCGGGGGAGCCCGCGGCCGGTGGCGGCCGCACCCTGGTGGGTGGGGTTCGGTGAGCCGGTTCGGGCCGGGTTGCGGGCCGCGGTGGCCGCGGGTCCGCAGGATCCCCGAGCCTTGGTACCGGCCCTGGTCGTTGGGGACACCTCGCTGTTCCCCGAGGACCTCACCGACGCGATGCGTCGCAGTGGACTGGCCCACCTCAACGCCGTTAGCGGGGCGAACGTCTCCATCGTGCTCGGCGCCGTTCTCTGGGTGGCCGCTCGCCTGGGGTTGCGCCGACGTTCGCGGATCGTGCTCGGCGCGTTGGGTCTCGCGGCGTTCGTCGTCGTCGCTCGCCCCGAGCCGAGCGTCGTGCGGGCGGCTCTCATGGGAGCGGTCGGACTGGTGGCCCTGCTCGCCGCACGCCGGGGCGCGGCAGCGCCCGCGCTCGGGGCGGCCATCGTGGTGGCGCTCATCGTCGACCCATGGCTGGCCCGCTCGGTGGGCTTTCTCCTCTCTGCGCTCGCCACCGCGGGGTTGGTGTTCCTGGCGCGCGATTGGGGGGACCGGCTCGCTGCGCGGTGGCCCGACGTGGCGCGCCCGCTCGCGTATGCCGTCGCCGTCGCCTCGGCTGCCCAGGTGACGACGGGCCCCGTGGTGGCCGCCATGTCCGGATACGTCAGCCTCGCGGGCGTGCTCGCCAACGTCCTCGTGGCGCCCCTGGTTCCCGTGACGACCCTGCTGGGGGTCGCGACTTCTCTGCTCGCCCTGCTCAGCCCAGCGGCCGCGGGCGCCCTCGGCATGATCGCGTGCTGGCCCGCGGCCTTCATCACGGGTGTCGCCCGGAGGTTCGGGGAGATGGGGTCGGGGACAGTGCCGTGGCCGGGTGGGTGGGCCGGGGCGTTGCTGCTCACGGCGCTCAGCCTTGCCGTGCTGCTCTGGGCCGCGAGCGCTCAACGCGTGGTCCGTCGCCGCCCGGTGGGGGTGCTGGCGGTCGTCCTGCTCGGCGGGGCGCTCACGCTCCCGACCCACTGGCTCACGTGGCCCCCGCCGGGCTGGGTGCTCGTCTTCTGCGATGTCGGTCAGGGCGATGCCGCGGTGGTGCGAAGCGGCCCTGGTCGGGCCGTCCTGCTCGACGCCGGGCCGGACCCGGAACGCTCCCGCGAGTGCCTTGACCGGCTCGGCGTCGGCACCCTCGACCTTGTTGTCCTCACCCACTTCCACCTCGACCACGTCGGCGGGCTGAGCGGGGCCTTGGCTGGCCGGCATACCGAGCTCGTCCTCACCGGACCGCTCGCCGAACCAGAGGGCCAGGTACGCGAGGTCGCCCGGGCCACCGCGGGGCTTCCCCGGCGGGTCGTGCAGCCGGGCGAGGTCTATCGGGTCGGCGAGGTCCAGCTCACCGTCTTGGCCCCGGCCCGCCGCATCGCCGGCGGGTCGGCCCCGAACAACAACAGTGTCGTCGTCCTCGTCGAGGCCTTCGGGGTACGGACGCTGTTCAGCGGCGACCTGGAACGCGAGGCCGCGAGCGAACTCGCGGGCCGCATCGTCCGGGAACCCGCCCTGGCGGCGGCCGTCGAGGGCCTCGACATCCTCAAGAGCCCGCACCACGGTTCGGCCAACCTCGACGAGCGCTTCATGGCGCTGGTCATGGCTCCGGTCGCGGTCATCAGCGTTGGCGCGGACAACGATTTCGGGCACCCCACCCCGGAGCATCTCCGGATGCTCAGGGAGGGGGGATCGGAGGTGTTTCGCACGGACCGGGACGGCGCGGTTGCCGTCACCGTGACCGACGAGGGGGGCGTTCGGGTCGTGACCGCCCGGGCGAGGGGGTCACCGTGAGGAGAGCGCGGCGCAGGTCGGTGTCTGCGGGATGACGCGAGCGGCCTCCTCGAGCGCGAGCATCGTCGCCTCCACGGCGGGCACGCGGCCCAGGTCCGCCGTGGTCACCGCGATGATCGAACGCCGGGAGCCGGGGCGAATCGGGAGAGCGACGACCTCGGGGTGGTGCACGGTGCGCAGGATGAGGTCGGGGATGAGCGCGACCCCGAGTCCCTCGGCAACCAGGCCGAGGACGGCGACATAGTCCTCGGTCTCGTAGGCGACCCCAGGAGCGAACCCTGCTTGGGTGCAGAGCGAGACTAGGTGCCCCCGGCAGCGTGGGCAGCCCGCGATCCAGGGGTCGTCGGCGAGGTCGGCCAGGGTGGCGCTTTCGCGCTGGGCGAGGCGATGGTTGCGGTTCACGGCGAGCCGCACCTCGTCCTCGAGCAGAACCGTGGCGACGAAGCCGTCGAGGTCCTCTTCGCCGCGCCCCACGTCGACCCCGTCATAGGCGAACGCGACCGCGAGATCGCAGTCGCCCGACCGCAGGGCGGTCAGCGACTCCGGCGGTTCGGCCTCGGTGAAGCTGATCGTCACCTCCGGGTAGCGGGCCTTGACCAGGGCCAGCGCGCGCGGGACCAGGGTTGCCGAGGCCGAGGGGAAGGCCATGAGCCGGACCCTCCCGGCGCGTAGACCGGCGATCGCGGCCACCTCCTCCTCCGCGCTGTCGAGGGCGTTGAGGACGGTCGCGGCGTGCCGGGCGAGCACCTGGCCGGCCTCGGTGAGGTGCACGGTGCGCCCCCGGCGTTCGACGATGACGGTGCCGAGGCGTTGCTCAAGACGGCGCACCATCTGCGAGATCGCCGGCTGGGTGAATCCCAGTGAGGCGGCGGCTGCGGTGAAGCTGCCCTCGGTGTCGATGGCGCGGATGACTCGGAGGGCGGGCGCGTCGATCATGGAGCACACTGTATAACTGGGGGTTATGCGGCGAGCGGTCAATGTGGTGAGTGGTCATGAGTGAGTTGCCGGGGGCGGCCACCGGCGTCGACCTCGAGGTCGCGGTCGAAGCGTTCACCGATCTGCTCGCACAGCATGCGAAGGCCCTTGTCCTTACCGGTGCCGGGATCTCCACCGACAGCGGCATCCCGGACTACCGCGGACCGGACGGGGTCTCCCGCGCCACCCCGATGACGCATGCGGAGTTCGTCGGTTCCCGTCAGGCCCGGCAACGCTACTGGGCGCGCTCGTATGCCGGCTGGGCCCGGTTCGGCGCGGCAGCCCCGAACGTGGGGCACGCGGCGGTGGCCAGGCTGCAGCGGGCCGCGGTCCTCGGGACGGTGATCACCCAGAACGTCGACGGCCTGCACCAACGGGCCGGAAGTATGGACGTCGTCGAACTCCACGGTTCCCTGGCACAGGTGGTGTGTCTCACCTGCGGGACGACCCTTCCCCGCAGCGACGTCCAGGAGGCCATGAGCGGGGACAACCCCGGCTTCCTACGCTCGGTCGGCGCGTCCGCTGCCGATGGCACCCAGGTGTCGAGCCAGATCCGCCCGGACGGTGACGCCGTGCTGTCGGCGGGCGCGGTCGCCGACTTCAGGACTCCCAGGTGTCCGCAGTGCGCGGCGGACACGCTCAAGCCGGACGTCGTCTTCTTCGGCGGATCGGTGCCCGCGGGACGGGTCGAGCTGTGCACGGCGCTCACCGACGTCGCGTCCGCCGTCATCGTGCTCGGGTCATCGCTCGCGGTCGCCTCGGGGCTTCGGTTCGTCCGCCGAGCGCATGGCCACGGCATACCGGTGGCCATCGTGACCCGTGGGTGGTGCCGCGGGGACGGGTTTGCCACGCTGCGGCTCGACGTACCACTGAGCCCGCTCCTGGAGGGCGTGGCGGCCCGGCTCGGGTAAGCAGAACCGGGGACGGGAGCGGCCTGCTCAGATCCGGCGAAGCACCGCGGTGACCTTGCCGAGGATCGTGGCATGGTCGCCGTCGATGGGCTCGAAGGCCGGGTTGTGCGGGAGCAACCAGACCTTGCCGTCACGGCGCTTGAACGTCTTCACCGTCGCCTCGTGATCCAGCATGGCCGCGACGATGTCGCCGTTGTCGGCCGTCGGCTGCTGGCGCACGACCACCCAGTCACCGTCGCAGATGGCAGCCTCGATCATCGAGTCACCGACGACCCGCAGCAGGAAGAGCGAGCCCTCGCCGACGATCTGGCGGGGGAGCGGGAAGACGTCCTCGACGACCTCTTCTGCGGTGATCGGCACGCCCGCGGCAATGTTGCCAAGGACCGGGACATAGGAGGCCTCGGGGCGGGCATCGCCGGACCCGGTCGGGTCGTGGTTCTCCATGGACGGGTCGGCGGATCCCGGGGCGAGCACCTCCATCGCCCGCGGCAGCGTCGGATCGCGGCGGATGTATCCCTTGCGTTCCAGGGCCGCGAGTTGGTGGGCGACCGAACTCGGTGAGGTGAGCCCGACGACCTCGCCGATCTCCCGGATGCTCGGTGGGTACCCGCGGCGCTCGATGTGGTTGCGGATGACCTCGAGGATGCGGCTCTGCCGTGCCGTGAGCGTGGTGTCCAGGTCGCGTTCGGGCAGTTCGCGGACGGTCTCGTCTTCGGACGGGGGGGTCATGTGCGCTCGCTTCTCCTCGGGCCAGGAGGAGCACTGTCAGTGGCTCCTGTTTGGCTTGTCGCTATGGCTCATCGTACGAGAGTCGCCGAGCGACTTCAAACACGTGTACGAAGAAATTCTTGCGCGTGTCGTACGGGTGTGCTAGACATTCGTACAGACGTCCAGTCGAACACGGGTTCGATGCTCGGACCAGGTCAAGGAGGAGATCATGAGCGCGATCGCATGGGAGCCGGTGGCGCCGGCGCGACCCCGTCCGCAGCTCGTCGTCATCGACGGGGGTGCCGCGCAGGGGGCGGGGCTGCCGCGGTGGGGCCGCTGGCTGTGGGCGTTGGCCCTCGTGGTCACGATGGGCTGGGGCGGGATGACTGTGACCTCGGCCGATGCGCCCGCCTCGCATGTCGTCACGGTGGAGTCCGGTCAGACCCTCAGCGAGATCGCCGTTCGGGAACTGCCGGGGATGTCGGTGCAGCGCGCGGTCGTCGCCCTTCGGGTGGCCAACGACCTCAGCTCCTCGCAGATCGTCCCGGGCCAACAGCTGGTCATCCCCGCCCCCTAGCCGGGGCCACATCGTGTCCGGAGCCCCTCGACCCGGCTCCAGGCGCCTCCGTGGGGGGGTGTCGACCACCGTATGTCGTGTGGTCGGCACCCCCCACCTCGTCCGAATGGCTGGCATCTCGGCGTCCTTCGGCCGACAACGGGGGGTTCTGGGGTATCACGACATCGGCGTCGGCATCCTGGAATGCATGAGGACCTTGCGTCGACGGCATACCCGCCGTTCCCACCACCCGATGGTGACCCACGACGCCCTCGGACGCTGGCACTGGACGTGCGGCTGCGGCGCTGGGGGCCGCAGTGGCGCGAGCGCAGCCGACTGGCACTGGGCGCTCACGGCAGCTCTCGTCCACCAGTCCGTCACCCCTTCGGAGTAGTCCTCGCGGGGACGCATAAGCCCGGCGCCGGGCGGTGGTGCGAGGGGGCCACCGTCCGGCGCCGTTTCAACCCCCGGGGGTTCCCGCGACACGCCGAGGGCGTGCTCAGCGGCGTAATTCGATGCCGACAACCCTTGCGCTCGCCGCCCCGGTACGTCAGGATTGCCACTACATGTAGTGGTTACACCGATGTAGTTCATCCACATCTTGTGCACAGAACGTGCCGGGTTACCCACACCGTGTCCCCAGGTTCTGCACCGCGCTATCCCCAGAGAGTCGTCAGCGCCCCGCGAGAGGAGTCGGCCCCCAATGCACTGCCCGTTCTGCCGTCACGCCGACTCGCGGGTCATCGACTCGCGCGCCACCGACGACGGCGTGAGCATTCGCCGGCGGCGTCAGTGCCCGGAGTGCAACCGCCGGTTCACGACCATCGAGACGGCGAGCCTCAGCGTCCTCAAGCGGTCCGGCACCTCCGAGCCGTTCAGCCGATCGAAAGTCCTCGTCGGGGTCCGCAAGGCCTGCCAGGGGCGCCCGGTGAGCGAGGACGATCTGGCCCGGCTCGCGCAGCAGGTCGAGGAGACCGTCCGGGCCCAGGGCAGCGCCGAGATCGACGCCCACGAGGTCGGGCTCGCCGTCCTGGAGCCGCTGCGCGAGCTCGACGAGGTCGCCTACCTGCGGTTCGCCAGCGTCTACCGGGCCTTCGACAACCTCGAGGACTTCGAGGCCGCGATCCTGCTGCTGCGCGCCGAGCGCTCAAGCAGCGACCCATCCCGCGCACCCATCACCGGGGCGCCCCATGAACCCGGTATGCCGGCCACGCGTCACTAGCTGGCCGGCATACCGCGCCAGCGTCCACCCGGACGCGCCGGCGCACCACGGACCGAGAGCACCGACCACACCCGGCGAGAGGGCCGGACCGAGAGAGGGAAACCACATGACCGAGACGACGAGCTCCCGCACCGGCGCCCGCAAGACCCCGCGGGGCAAGGGCGTGACTGTCGAGCGGATCTACACCACGCCCGGCGTCCACCCCTACGACGAGGTGACCTGGGAGAAGCGCGACGTCGTCCAGCAAAACTGGAAGACGGGGGAGACCATCTTCGACCAGCGTGGGGTGGACTTCCCCGAGTTCTGGAGCGTCAACGCGAGCACGATCGTCACGACGAAATACTTCCGCGGTGCGGTCGGCACGCCGGAGCGGGAGACCAGCCTGCGTCAACTCATCGATCGGGTCGTGCTGACCTACGTCAAGGCCGGTAAGGACCACGGGTACTTCGGCAGCGACGCCGACGCCGAGATCTTCGAGCACGAGCTGACCTACGCCCTGCTCCACCAGGTGTTCTCGTTCAACTCCCCGGTGTGGTTCAACGTCGGCACCAAGAGCCCGCAGCAGGTCAGCGCGTGCTTCATCCTCTCGGTCGACGACTCCATGGACTCCATCCTCAACTGGTACAAGGAGGAGGGTTTCATCTTCAAGGGCGGCTCCGGTGCCGGTCTTAACCTCTCGAGGATCCGTTCGAGCAAGGAGCTGCTGAGCTCCGGGGGCACCGCCTCCGGTCCGGTCTCCTTCATGCGCGGTGCCGACGCCTCCGCCGGCACCATCAAGTCCGGTGGGGCGACCCGCCGCGCGGCGAAGATGGTCGTGCTCGACGTCGACCACCCCGACATCGAGGAGTTCATCGAGACCAAGGCCCGCGAGGAGGACAAGATCCGGGCCCTGCGCGACGCCGGCTTCGACATGGACCTCGGCGGCAAGGACATCGTCTCGGTCCAGTACCAGAACGCGAACAACTCGGTGCGGGTCAACGACGAGTTCATGCGGGCCGTCGAGGACGGCGCCGCCTTCGCGTTGCGCGCCCGCAAGGACGGTTCGGTCATCGAGACCGTCGACGCCCGCGAGCTCATGGGCAAGATCTCGGCGGCCGCGTGGGAGTGCGCCGACCCCGGCATCCAGTACGACGACATCATCAACGACTGGCACACCAACCCCGAGACCGGCCGGATCACCGCGTCCAACCCGTGCTCGGAGTACATGAGCCTGGACAACTCCTCGTGCAACCTGGCTTCGCTCAACCTGCTGAAGTTCCTGCGCGAGGACGACTCCTTCGACGCGGTCACCTTCGCCGCGGTCGTCGAGCTCGTCATCACCGCGATGGACATTTCGATCTGCTTCGCGGACTTCCCGACCGAGTCCATCGGGGACACCACCCGGGACTACCGTCAGCTCGGCATCGGCTACGCCAACCTCGGCGCCCTGCTCATGGCCACCGGCCACGGGTATGACTCCGAGGGTGGCCGGGCCATCGCGGCGACGATCACCTCGCTGCTCACCGGTGCCGCCTACCGGCGTTCGGCAGAGCTCGCCGGGGTCGTCGGTCCGTATGTCGGGTACGCCCGCAACGCCGATGCGCACAAGCGGGTCATGCGCAAGCACGCCGCTGCCAATGACGCCATCCGCACGATGACCACGATGGACAAGGACATTCACCGGGTGGCCACCAAGGCGTGGGACGAGGTGGTCAAGCTCGGTGAGCGCAACGGCTACCGCAACGCCCAGGCCTCCGTGCTCGCCCCGACCGGGACCATCGGTTTCATGATGGACTGCGACACCACCGGCATCGAGCCGGACTTCTCGCTGGTGAAGTTCAAGAAGCTCGTCGGTGGCGGCTCCATGCAGATCGTCAACCTGACCATCCCGCGGGCCCTGCGCAAACTCGGCTACACCGAGGAGACCGTCGAGGCCATCGTCGAGTACATCGCCGACAAGGGTCACGTCATCGACGCCCCCGGCCTGAAGAGCGAGCACTATGAGGTCTTCGACACCGCCATGGGCGCACGCGCCATCTCCCCGATGGGTCACGTGCGGATGATGGCCGCGGTGCAGCCGTTCCTTTCCGGGGCGATCTCCAAGACCGTCAACCTCCCCGAGACCGCGACCGTCGAGGAGATCCAGGACGTCTACGTCCAGGGGTGGAAGCTTGGCCTGAAGGCGCTCGCGGTGTACCGCGACAACTGCAAGGTCGGCCAGCCGCTCTCCGATGGTGGGTCGACGGCCAAGGACGCTGCCGCGGACAAGGCGGCGGCCGAGGCTGCCCCGAACGTCGTGGAGAAGGTCGTCTACAAGCCGACCCGCGAGCGCCTGCCCAAGCGCCGGATCTCCCAGACCACCTCGTTCACCGTCGGTGGCGCGGAGGGCTACCTCACCGCCGGCACCTACGACGACGGTCGCCTCGGTGAGGTGTTCCTCAAGTTCGGCAAGCAGGGCTCGACCCTGGCCGGGGTCATGGACGCGTTCTCGATCGTCACCTCGGTGGCGCTGCAATATGGCGTGCCGCTGGAGACCTTCGTCGAGAAGTTCACCAACATGCGCTTCGAGCCCGCCGGGATGACCGACGACCCGGATGTGCGGATGGCGCAGTCGCTCATGGACTACGTCTTCCGTCGGCTGGCCCTGGATTACCTCGACTTCGACACCCGCTCCTACTACGGCATCCACACCGCCACCGAGCGGGCCCGCCAGCTCGAGACCGGTTCGTATGCCGCACCCGAGGTCGACGAGTCTGACGCCGAGGCACTGGAGGACGAGATCGAGTCCTTCGCCCAGGGCATCGGGGCCCAGGCACCGAAGAAGGCCGCCGAGCCCAAGCAGTCCGCGCCGGCTGCGGCCTCCGCCGCGAGCCCTGCGGGGGGTGCTCCGTCCGCGGAGCCGCAGGCGGAGTCGGTCCGCTTGGACGCCTCGCAGATCCACTCCGGTGCCGGCGCCGCGTCGGCCCGGGAGGTCTCCGGGGACATCCACTCCTCGGCGGACCTGCTCGCCCGCTTCGGTGACACCAAGGCCGCCGATGCCCCGATGTGCATGACCTGCGGGACGAAGATGCGTCCGGCCGGTTCCTGCTACGTCTGCGAGGGCTGCGGCAGCACCTCCGGCTGCAGCTGAAAGCGATCCATATTCACCGGATCCAACGTTGGGGCCGCTCTGCGGACCAGCAAGCCGAGTTCGCGCTGCTGAGAGAACGGAGCGAAGAGGCCGCCATATTGGTACGCGGCGTGACCACATCATGACGGTTAGACAGCCTCAAGCACGAAGAACAGGAAGCACAGGAACGACTTATCTGGCTCCAGGCCATCAGGGAGGAGTTCGGGCGGCGTGTCCGCTGCGGGTGGCGGCTCGCTAATGGCTGCAACTCGAAAGCCAGCAGCGGTGAACGAGTCCGTCATCGTGTGCAATGGGCGGTGAAAGAAGGTCAGCCAGACCTTGTGGCCAGCGAAGTCGTAGTCCTCGGTGTACTTCGTGACAGCGAAGTAGTCAGAGTCCGGGTACACGACAGGGAAGATCACTGGATGGTTGACCGAGACCAGCAAACGGCCGCCCGTCTTGAGGACTCGGCGAAGCTCGGCCAGCGGTCCGGACCAATCCTCAAGGTAGTGGAGGACGAGGGAGGCGATGACGTCGTCAAATTCGGCGTCCCCGTACGGCAACGCGTCGGCCAGGTCCGCGACACGGAGGTCGGCCTCCTGCCCCAACCGTTCTCGCGCAAACCCAATCATGCCGGTGCTTCGGTCGAAGCCAGCCACCTCAGCGCCGGCCTCACCTAGCTTGGCCATGGTCGGCCCGGACCCGCACCCTGCGTCGAGAATCCGTCGTCCAGCCACGTCCCCGGCAAGCCCGAGCATGGCCGGCTTCTCGTAGTAGGCGTTGAAGAGCCCGGTCTCGTTCTGCCGTGCGTACGCCTCGGCGAAGTCGTCGTAGTCGCTGTCGGTCACGATCACTCCCTAGGTTCGCCGCCTTTGCGCACAGCCTGTCACGTGTACTCCGGGCGGCTCGCCGCAGCGTGCATGACCGCCACGTCGGGAGGCGGAGTCGCGGGCGCAGCCGCGTCATCCGAGCCTGAGCGAGCGAGGTGTCGCGATGCAGGATGGTGACGTCGTGAGTTCTGGGGCCTCGAGCTCGCTGCGTGTTGCCTAGGTGGCGGGTTGTTGGGGTCCCGACCCCAACAACCCACCACCGAGCGTGTTCACGGTGAGCCGATCGAGGTCGGCAGCCCGCAGCCCCGGCCAACCGTGAACGGCGCTGGCCCACTCGAGCGGGATCGCCGATCGCCCGACGAGCGCCCCCGCCAGGGCACCGGTGATGGCGGCGACCGAGTCCGTGTCGTGTCCGGCATGCACGGCCAAGGTCACCGCGTCGACGAAGAACCCGGAGCCTTCACGCCGGGGCGCCCGGGCCAGCGCGCACACGCAGGCCTGCAGAGCGGTCACGACATACCCGTTGTCGGGGAAATCGCTCGGGTGTTGCGCCGCGAGCGCCCCCTGCAGCCGCCCCTCCCACTGGCCCCGGCGCGCCTGCGGGACCACCGAGCAGTCGAACAGCCCAGGGAGGTCATGGGCTGCAGCGGCGCCGAGCACTGCACGCCGCACCGCCACGCTCCACAGGGCACAGGCGTCCGCGGCGAGTGGGTCGGCGTGGGTGAGGTCGCTCACTGCGCGGGCCGCGGCCACGACGGCGGCTTCGCCGGTGGGCGCTGCCGGTCCGCAGAGCCCAGGAAGGGCGACGACCGCTGTCCGCATGAGTGAGCCGTTGCCGGCGGTCCGCCCGGTTCGCTCATGCAGTGCCCGTGCCGCCGAGCCGAGCCGCTGCGCGGGGCTCCCCGCACGCCCCGCGGCGTCCACGAGGACAGATCGCGTCTGCACGCCGACATCGGGCGGTTCGCTGCTGAACCAGAGTTCGAAGCCCAGCGCGATCGCATCCAGAGCGGCCGGAGCGGCGAGGTCGGTCCCGGTCGCGGCGACCTCGGCGATACAGAGCGCCATCGCGGTGTCATCACTCCACTGCCCGGGCGCGAAACCCCCGAGGCCGCCCCCGAGCATCGCCGGCACCGGATCGAGCGCCCGGCACCCGAACTCGTACGGCACGCCGAGCGCGTCCCCGACCGCCTGCCCGACCAGGACGCCGCGCGCTCGATCGAGCAAGTCGACCTCCAGACTCACCCCTCGAGCGTATGCCGTCGCCGTCAGCGGTGCCCTCTAGGCTCCCTCTATGGACGTCATGGCGGCGCTCGGTCTTGCGAGGGCACTGCTGCGCGAACACGGGCTCACCGGTTGGCGGGTCTCGCTCGACCGGGCCAAGACCCGGGCCGGTGCGTGCCACTTCGGGAGTCGCACGATCACCCTGAGCCGTCCGTTGACCCGGTTGCACAGCGAGGCCGAGGTCCGCGACACCATCCTCCACGAGATTGCGCACGCGCTCGTCGGACCGCAGCACGGCCACGACGCGCTCTGGCGGGCCACCGCGCAGCGCATCGGCTCCACCGGTACGCGCTGCCTCGACCCGTCGACGCCGAGGGTCCAGGGGGACTGGCGGGGGACCTGCGCCCGCGGCCACGAGGTCGTGCGCCACCGTCGCCCCCGCCGGGTCGTCTCGTGCGCCAAGTGCTGCCCGACGTTCAACCGCGATCACCTGGTGACCTGGACCTACCGCGGCCGGGTGGTGGCGATGAGCGATGCCTACCTCGCCGAGTTCGCCCGACTCACCGCAGGGCGGCCACGCCAGCTCCCGGACCCATCGCCCTCCGCACAGCCGCCCTCCGCGCAGCCGCCCTCCGCTCGGCAGCCCCGGGAGGCGCTGCCGGAGCCCTCGGGGCCGGAACCCATATGGCGTCCCCGGCTCGGCGATCTGGTCTCACTCACCTCGTCCACCGGAGAGCTCCATGAGGGCTCGGTCGAGTTCGTCGGCGCCACCCTTGCGCAGGTCCGCCTGAGCGACGAGCGGCTCGTCCAGGTCAACCTTGGCGTGCTGCGGCCGGGCCGCGAGCGGGCTGTCTGAAGTCTCCCGCGAGTGTGACCGGCCCGACCCCCGATCTGGTCAGGACCCAGAGAACTCGCGAGTAACAATGGAGTGGTGACCCAAACACTCCCCTCAGATTGGCTGGAAGCTGGCTTCACGGCATACGACCCGGGTCAGCCGCGCCCCCGCGCCTTGGTGCTCGCCGGCGGCGGGGCGACCGGCATCGCCTGGGAGTCCGGCTACCTCTTCGGGCTGCGCGAGGGCGGGGTCGACGTGCGCACCGCGGACACCGTCATCGGCACCTCAGCGGGCTCGGTCGTCGGTGCCCACCTGCGGCTGGGCCGCGACGATGGAGAGTCGCTGCGGGAGATCACCCAAGCCCCGGCGCTGCGCGGGATGGGCCGGTGGGGTCTGCTCGATGCCACCAGGTTCGCCGTCGCCCAGGTCGCTCCCGAGGCGCGCACCGGTCGTGCGCTTCTCGGTCGGGCGGCGTTGCACGCGAAGACGATGACCGAGGCCGAGTGGCTCGCCATCGTCGCCGGGCCGCTGCACGACCAGCCCTGGCCGGAGCAGCGTCTGCTCATCACGGCCGTCGACGCGCTCACCGGGGTCTCGGTCGTCTTCGACAACGGCGCCGGCGTCCCCCTGGAGCGCGCCGTGGCCGCGAGCTGCACCGTGCCGGGGTTCTTCCCGCCCGTTCAGATCAAGGGCCGCCGGTACATCGACGGCGGCATGCGGTCCATCGCCAACATCGACCTCGCGGCCGGTCACGAACGAGTGCTCACCCTCGCGCCGTTCCCGGTGGCGGTGCGGCCCAAGAACCGTCCCGGCCGCCAGCTCGCGGCGCTCGGTCCGCAGGTCCGCCGATACCTCGCCCACCCGGACAAGCCCTCGCGACGCGCCATGGGGCTCAACCCGTTCGACATGCGCCGCACGCTCGCCACGTTCGAGACGGCTCTGGTCCAGGGGAGGGCGGCGGCGCCGCGGCTGGCCGAACTCTGGAACGACTGACCGAGAAGTATCAGCGGCATCCCCGGCCGCTCTTGGCTGGCACACCTGCTGCAGGTCCCTGCGAACGAGGAGCCGTGATGAGCCCTGCCAGCCCCACCTTGACCCGGGCCGTGGAGTTCCTCGGCACGCCGGCCCTGGCCACGCTCGCCATGGTGGCCCTCGCGGCCCTGGACCTGCTCGGTGCGTACGCCGCCAAGGAGTTCCACCTCACCGAGGGGATTGGCTGGGCCGTGCTCGGCGTCGGCTGCTTCGGGGTGCTCTTCGTGGTCTACAGTGCCTCGCTGGCCTACGCCGAACTCGCCGTGGTCACGATGGGCTGGATCGTGCTGCTCCAGGTCGGCCTCGTTGTGCTCGACCGGGTGAAGTTCGGGGTGAACCTGCCCCCTGACGCGCTGGTCGCGCTCGCCGTCATCCTGCTCGCCCAGGGCTACCTCGTCCTGCGCACCAGCGGCACCGGCAGCGCCTGAAAGCTGCCGGAGGCGGGGAGCGTCGGTCGGCGAGGGCATACTCCTCGCATGCGAGTGCCCCGGTATGCCGTGTGCACCGTAGCGCTTGCGGCCAGCCTCGCCGGGTGCACACTGCTGCCGCGGACCACGCCCTCGCGAGAGTCGCCCACACCGAGCCCGAACGTGCCGGTGAGCGTGCGCTGGGTCATCGACGGGGACACCCTCGACGTGGTCGGACCCAGCGGGCGGCTCAGGCTCCGACTGGTCAACGTCAACGCTCCCGAGGTCGGCCGAGACGGGGCACCGGGGGAGTGCCTGGCGGCCGAGGCCCGCGACTGGGTCCGAGCTCGGCTCCCGGTGGGCACGAGTGTGGAGATCTGGACCTACGGGTTCGACCGATACGGCCGAACCCTGGCCGATGTCCGGTCCGCGGGCGCCAGCCTCTCGGTCGAACTCGCTCGGGCCGGCTACGCCGCCCCGCTGCTCGTCCGCGGCCTGGACGTCGTGCTCGAGGACGTCCAGGCCGCGACCAGGGAGGCTTCGGTGGCCGCCGTGGGCGTGCACTCGGCGAAGGTCGCGTGCACCGTTGCCGGCCGGGCCGCGGTCCTGAACGCCCAAGCCGCTGCCTTACCCGCAACGGTGACGCCCGCGTCGAAGGCCGCCGCGCTCGCCCAGCGAGAGTCACTGGTCGCCTCGATCGCGGCGATTCGCACCGAGTTGGCCACGGGCCCGGCCCCGGCTGGGGTCGCCGCCCTCACCTCGCAGGAGCTGGACGCGGTCCTCGACTCCCTCGATGCGGCCGAGGCGTCCCTCAAGACCCGTTCGGCGGCCTGGCCCGGGTGACCGGGGTTTCGGCGGCGTGTCTCGTGAGGATCGAGAGGTGGCTCGTCCGAATGGTTGAGATCCTGTTGGGGCTCTTGGGTGTGGGTGTGGGCGCGTGCCAGAGTGGGGCCGCGGCTGGGCTCTCGGGGGGTCCGGCGCGAGTGAGGGAGACTGCCGTGGCTGCTGGTTCACGTTCCACTGTTCGCCGGGTTGCTTGGGTTGCGGCGGCCGCGTTGGTGCCGTTGGGGGCGGCTGTCGCGCCGGCGGCTGCGGATGCGGCGGAGGTGAGTATCAACGAGATCTTCTACAACGCTTCGAGCGCGGATCCGGCGTTCGCGGGGGTGGAGTTCCTTGAGGTGAAGAACTATGGGGCTACCGATGTTGATGTCAGTGGGTGGAAGTTCAGCGCGGGGATCACGATCGCTACCCCTGATCTCGGGCTTCCGGCCGGGACGATGATCCCGGCGGGTGGCTTCCTGGTCGGCACGAGCGATCCGGCGCTGTTCGCGGCGAAGTACGGTTTTGCGGCTGATTTCTCTTTCGCGGGGACCAGTTTGAGTAATGGTGGGGAGCAGGTCACTCTTGTCGATGCCGGGGCTGCGGTGATTGATGCGGTGTTGTATGACGACGCGGCGCCGTGGCCGGTGAGCCCGGATGGTTCTGGTCCGTCGTTGGAGTTCAACTCCGACGCTTCGGATAATGCGTTGGCGGCGAACTGGCATGCCTCGCTGGCGGCTTTTGGTTCCCCTGCGGCGGAGAACTCCATCCCGCCGCTGCCGCTGGTCATCGGTGCGCCGGCGGGGTATCCGGCGGCGGGTGAGGATCAGGTGCTGACGGCCACCGCACCGGTCGGTTCCACGATTGATCTCATCTACAAGGTGATGTATGGCGCTGAGGTGACGGTGCCGATGCTGGATGATGCTGCCTCTCCGGGTGGTGTGGATGACGGGGTGTATGCCGCGACGGTGCCGGGGGCTGGCGAGGGTGAATTGGTGCGGTTCAAGGTGGCCGCGGCGCGTGGGGTGCAGTCGGCGAGTTATCCCGCGGTGGGTGATTCGCGTCCGTATGACGGTACGTGCACGCCGATTCCGAGTGGGCTTCGGCGCAGTATCCGGTGCTGCAGTGGTTCATGGAGGAGTCGGTGTATCAGGACATGATCACCAACCACCGCTGTGATGATGTGGACGCCAACGCGACCTTCGTGTGGAACGGCACGGTCCTCGACGGCGGACTCATGCACATCAAAGGCCACTCGACGTGCTTCGCTCCCAAAGCGAAATGGGATGTCGAGCTCCCCGCCGGCTACACCTTCGACTTCGGTGCTCCGTTCAGCTACCCGCTCAAGGGCTGGGACATGCAGAACGAGAACAGCCCCCGGCAGCGCGTCGGTTGGGAGACCCTCGACCAGGCCGGTATCCCCGCGGCGAAGTACCAGGCGATGCGCGTCCAGCGCAACGGGTCATTCCACGGCAACTTCGGCATCATCGAGAACTTCGACGGCACGTGGCGCAACGCTCACGGCTTCGGCAATTCGCCGTTCTATAAGGTCGAGGCACGCGGACTGAGGACCTACGCGAGCCCGGCGCTGCTCGCCGCCTCCGGTGACGTGGTCAAGAAGAACCCCGACGACGGCGACTACACCGACATATGGGAGCTCACCCAGAAGTTGGCCCCTTCCCGACGGCCCCGCCAAGACCAAATGGCTCCGGGAGAACCTCGACCTTCCCGAGATCGCGAACGCCTCCGCGCTCATCGCCCTGCAGAAGCAGTGGGACACCGGCACCTACAATTGGTACGTCACCAAGAGCCCGACCACCGGCCGCTGGCAGATCATCCTCTGGGACATGGACGTCATCTACGACGCCACCGCCACGAAGAACGCCCCGATGATCACCCCTGCTCGTGGCGAACTACACCTGGCTCTGGAAATCCCTCTTCGCGATGCCGGACTACCAGGCGATGCACTTCCGGCGGCTGCGCACCCTTACCGACCGCTTCCACACCGGCGACGGTCTGGTGACTCGCTTTGACGAGTTGAGCCTGCCCTTCGCCAACGAAATCGCCCTCGACCGCACGAAGTGGGGCGGCCCCAGCCTGGCCACTCAGCGGGCGCGGATGGTCAGCGGTGTCCAGGAGCGCCGGGACGTCTTCGCCTCGCACACCCCGGCCACGATCCCGCTCAGCCAAGACCCGGGCGCGAGCGTTGTCATCAACGAGATCCAGTACGACCCGGTTGCGGGCGGGTCCGAGTGGTTCGAGCTGCACAACCCGAGCACAACCGCGGTCGACATCTCCGGCTGGACCGTTCCCGCGGTCGGTCTCACGGTCGGACCAGGCAACGTCATCCCGGCCGGTGGGTACCTCATCTTCACCAAGGCCGATGCAGTCCTGCGCTCGGGCCCCGACGGCGCGAACTACCTTGTCGGCGGCCAGTACTCCGGTTCGCTCGACAACGCCGGGGAGGAACTCTCCATCTATGACGGTGCGCGACTCGTCGACACGGTCACGTATGTGCCGCAGCCCGGTTCGGACGCCACCGGGGCGAGCCTGGAGCTCATCGACCCGGCGCTGGACAACGCGGATATGGCGAACTGGCAGGTCAGCGACGGCCCGCTGGCTACTCCGGGCGGCCCGAACAGCCAGGTTCTCCCGCCGGTCACCTCGACGGTGTTCGACTTCGGCGCGACCTGGGGTTACGCGGCGACCGGGCTGCCGGCCGGTGCGTGGAGCAGCCTCGGCTATGACGACAGCGGTTGGGCCCGGGTCCGGGCTCGCTCGGCTTCAACCTCGGCCAGACCACGACCGTGCCGCTTACGCGTAACCGGTGGACGTACTACTTCCGGCACACGCTGAGCATCCCGGCAGGGCCGGCCGTGCTGGACGCCAAACTCCGGTTCAAGCGCGATGACGGCGCGGTCATCTACGTCAACGGGGTCGAGGTCGGGCGCAGCAACATGCCGACCGGTACGGTCCTGGACAGCACCAAGGCCTCCTCTGGGCTCGGTTCGAGCAAGGCGAACTCGATCCAGGAGTTGGTCATCCCGGCGAGCCTGCTCACCGTCGGTGAGAACGTCATCGCCGTCGAGGTGCACCAGTACACCGCGGGCTCCACCTCGGACCTGCTCTGGGACGCCCAACTGGAGATCACCCGCTGACCCGGGCTGGCCCCGCCGATGTCCGGTCCGCGGTCGCCAGCCCCGCGGTCGAACTCGCCAGGGTCTGCTACGCGGTGGCCGCAGCCGGCGTCGACCCGTTCGGCGGCCTGGCCCGGGTGACCGGGGTTTCGGCGGCGTGTCTCGTGAGGATCGAGAGGTGGCTCGTCCGAACGGTTGAGATCCTGGTGCGCCTCTTGGGTGTCGCTGTGCATGCGTGCCAGAGTGGGGCCGCGGCTGGGCTCTCGGGGGGTCCGGCGCTAGAGAGGGAGGCTGTCATGGGCATCATGTCTCGAAGGGTTCGTCGCCGGGTTGCTTGGGTTGCGGCGGCCGCGTTGGTGCCGTTGGGGGCGGCTGTCGCGCCGGCGGCTGCGGATGCGGCGGAGGTGAGTATCAACGAGATCTTCTACAACGCTTCGAGCGCGGATCCGGCGTTCGCGGGGGTGGAGTTCCTTGAGGTGAAGAACTATGGGGCTACCGATGTTGATGTCAGTGGGTGGAAGTTCAGCGCGGGGATCACGATCGCTACCCCTGATCTCGGGCTTCCGGCCGGGACGATGATCCCGGCGGGTGGCTTCCTGGTCGGCACGAGCGATCCGGCGCTGTTCGCGGCGAAGTACGGTTTTGCGGCTGATTTCTCTTTCGCGGGGACCAGTTTGAGTAATGGTGGGGAGCAGGTCACTCTTGTCGATGCCGGGGCTGCGGTGATTGATGCGGTGTTGTATGACGACGCGGCGCCGTGGCCGGTGAGCCCGGATGGTTCTGGTCCGTCGTTGGAGTTCAACTCCGACGCTTCGGATAATGCGTTGGCGGCGAACTGGCATGCCTCGCTGGCGGCTTTTGGTTCCCTGCGGCGGAGAACTCCATCCCGCCGCTGCCGCTGGTCATCGGTGCGCCGGCGGGGTATCCGGCGGCGGGTGAGGATCAGGTGCTGACGGCCACCGCACCGGTCGGTTCCACGATTGATCTCATCTACAAGGTGATGTATGGCGCTGAGGTGACGGTGCCGATGCTGGATGATGCTGCCTCTCCGGGTGGTGTGGATGACGGGGTGTATGCCGCGACGGTGCCGGGGCTGGCGAGGGTGAATTGGTGCGGTTCAAGGTGGCCGCGGCGCGTGGGGTGCAGTCGGCGAGTTATCCCGCGGTGGGTGATTCGCGTCCGTATGACGGGTACGTGCACGCCGATTCCGAGTGGGCTTCGGCGCAGTATCCGGTGCTGCAGTGGTTCATGGAGGAGTCGGTGTATCAGGACATGATCACCAACCACCGCTGTGATGATGTGGACGCCAACGCGACCTTCGTGTGGAACGGCACGGTCCTCGACGGCGGACTCATGCACATCAAAGGCCACTCGACGTGCTTCGCTCCCAAAGCGAAATGGGATGTCGAGCTCCCCGCCGGCTACACCTTCGACTTCGGTGCTCCGTTCAGCTACCCGCTCAAGGGCTGGGACATGCAGAACGAGAACAGCCCCCGGCAGCGCGTCGGTTGGGAGACCCTCGACCAGGCCGGTATCCCCGCGGCGAAGTACCAGGCGATGCGCGTCCAGCGCAACGGGTCATTCCACGGCAACTTCGGCATCATCGAGAACTTCGACGGCACGTGGCGCAACGCTCACGGCTTCGGCAATTCGCCGTTCTATAAGGTCGAGGCACGCGGACTGAGGACCTACGCGAGCCCGGCGCTGCTCGCCGCCTCCGGTGACGTGGTCAAGAAGAACCCCGACGACGGCGACTACACCGACATATGGGAGCTCACCCAGAAGTTGGCCCTTCCCGACGGCCCCGCCAAGACCAAATGGCTCCGGGAGAACCTCGACCTTCCCGAGATCGCGAACGCCTCCGCGCTCATCGCCCTGCAGAAGCAGTGGGACACCGGCACCTACAATTGGTACGTCACCAAGAGCCCGACCACCGGCCGCTGGCAGATCATCCTCTGGGACATGGACGTCATCTACGACGCCACCGCCACGAAGAACGCCCCGATGATCACCCCGCTCGTGGCGAACTACACCTGGCTCTGGAAATCCCTCTTCGCGATGCCGGACTACCAGGCGATGCACTTCCGGCGGCTGCGCACCCTTACCGACCGCTTCCACACCGGCGACGGTCTGGTGACTCGCTTTGACGAGTTGAGCCTGCCCTTCGCCAACGAAATCGCCCCTCGACCGCACGAAGTGGGCGGCCCCAGCCTGGCCACTCAGCGGGCGCGGATGGTCAGCGGTGTCCAGGAGCGCCGGGACGTCTTCGCCTCGCACACCCCGGCCACGATCCCGCTCAGCCAAGACCCGGGCGCGAGCGTTGTCATCAACGAGATCCAGTACGACCCGGTTGCGGGCGGGTCCGAGTGGTTCGAGCTGCACAACCCGAGCACAACCGCGGTCGACATCTCCGGCTGGACCGTTCCCGCGGTCGGTCTCACGGTCGGACCAGGCAACGTCATCCCGGCCGGTGGGTACCTCATCTTCACCAAGGCCGATGCAGTCCTGCGCTCGGGCCCCGACGGCGCGAACTACCTTGTCGGCGGCCAGTACTCCGGTTCGCTCGACAACGCCGGGGAGGAACTCTCCATCTATGACGGTGCGCGACTCGTCGACACGGTCACGTATGTGCCGCAGCCCGGTTCGGACGCCACCGGGGCGAGCCTGGAGCTCATCGACCCGGCGCTGGACAACGCGGATATGGCGAACTGGCAGGTCAGCGACGGCCCGCTGGCTACTCCGGGCGGCCCGAACAGCCAGGTTCTCCCGCCGGTCACCTCGACGGTGTTCGACTTCGGCGCGACCTGGGGTTACGCGGCGACCGGGCTGCCGGCCGGTGCGTGGAGCAGCCTCGGCTATGACGACAGCGGTTGGGCCTCGGGTCCGGGCTCGCTCGGCTTCAACCTCGGCCAGACCACGACCGTGCCGCTTACGCGTAACCGGTGGACGTACTACTTCCGGCACACGCTGAGCATCCCGGCAGGGCCGGCCGTGCTGGACGCCAAACTCCGGTTCAAGCGCGATGACGGCGCGGTCATCTACGTCAACGGGGTCGAGGTCGGGCGCAGCAACATGCCGACCGGTACGGTCCTGGACAGCACCAAGGCCTCCTCTGGGCTCGGTTCGAGCAAGGCGAACTCGATCCAGGAGTTGGTCATCCCGGCGAGCCTGCTCACCGTCGGTGAGAACGTCATCGCCGTCGAGGTGCACCAGTACACCGCGGGCTCCACCTCGGACCTGCTCTGGGACGCCCAACTGGAGATCACCCGCTGACCCGGGCTGGCCCCGCCGATGTCCGGTCCGCGGTCGCCAGCCCCGCGGTCGAACTCGCCAGGGTCTGCTACGCGGTGGCCGCAGCCGGCGTCGACCCGTTCGGCGGCCTGGCCCGGGTGACCGGGGTTTCGGCGGCGTGTCTCGTGAGGATCGAGAGGTGGCTCGTCCGAACGGTTGAGATCCTGGTGCGCCTCTTGGGTGTCGCTGTGCATGCGTGCCAGAGTGGGGCCGCGGCTGGGCTCTCGGGGGGTCCGGCGCTAGAGAGGGAGGCTGTCATGGGCATCATGTCTCGAAGGGTTCGTCGCCGGGTTGCTTGGGTGCGGCGGCCGCGTTGGTGCCGTTGGGGGCGGCTGTCGCGCCGGCGGCTGCGGATGCGGCGGAGGTGAGTATCAACGAGATCTTCTACAACGCTTCGAGCGCGGATCCGGCGTTCGCGGGGGTGGAGTTCCTTGAGGTGAAGAACTATGGGGCTACCGATGTTGATGTCAGTGGGTGGAAGTTCAGCGCGGGGATCACGATCGCTACCCCTGATCTCGGGCTTCCGGCCGGGACGATGATCCCGGCGGGTGGCTTCCTGGTCGGCACGAGCGATCCGGCGCTGTTCGCGGCGAAGTACGGTTTTGCGGCTGATTTCTCTTTCGCGGGGACCAGTTTGAGTAATGGTGGGGAGCAGGTCACTCTTGTCGATGCCGGGGCTGCGGTGATTGATGCGGTGTTGTATGACGACGCGGCGCCGTGGCCGGTGAGCCCGGATGGTTCTGGTCCGTCGTTGGAGTTCAACTCCGACGCTTCGGATAATGCGTTGGCGGCGAACTGGCATGCCTCGCTGGCGGCTTTTGGTTCCCCTGCGGCGGAGAACTCCATCCCGCCGCTGCCGCTGGTCATCGGTGCGCCGGCGGGGTATCCGGCGGCGGGTGAGGATCAGGTGCTGACGGCCACCGCACCGGTCGGTTCCACGATTGATCTCATCTACAAGGTGATGTATGGCGCTGAGGTGACGGTGCCGATGCTGGATGATGCTGCCTCTCCGGGTGGTGTGGATGACGGGGTGTATGCCGCGACGGTGCCGGGGGCTGGCGAGGGTGAATTGGTGCGGTTCAAGGTGGCCGCGGCGCGTGGGGTGCAGTCGGCGAGTTATCCCGCGGTGGGTGATTCGCGTCCGTATGACGGGTACGTGCACGCCGATTCCGAGTGGGCTTCGGCGCAGTATCCGGTGCTGCAGTGGTTCATGGAGGAGTCGGTGTATCAGGACATGATCACCAACCACCGCTGTGATGATGTGGACGCCAACGCGACCTTCGTGTGGAACGGCACGGTCCTCGACGGCGGACTCATGCACATCAAAGGCCACTCGAGCTGCCAGGACGAGAAGGCGAAGTGGGATGTCGAGCTCCCCGCCGGCTACACCTTCGACTTCGGCGCGCCATACTCCTACCCGCTCAAGGGCTTCGACCTTCAGAACGAGAACATCCCTCGGCCCCGACTCGGCTGGGAGATGATTGGTGACTCCGGCGAAGCCACGGCGAAGTACCAGACCATGCGGATCCATCGCAACGGCAGCTTCTTCGGTGTCTTCGGGGTGCTCGAGAATCTCGACTCGGTGTGGCGGGCAAACCACGGACTCAAGGATGCGCCCTTCTACAAGATCGAGGCCGGAGGTTTGCGCACCTACGACACCCTTGCGGCATTCGTGGCCTCCGGTGACGTGGTCAAGAAGAACCCCGACGACGGCGATTACTCGGAGATCTACGAGCTCACCCAGAAACTCGCCCTGCCCGACAGCCCGGCCAAGTGGGCATGGTTGCAGGACAACCTCGACCTGCCGCAGATCGCCAACTACACGGCGCTCACGGTGGCTATGCGGCACTGGGACTCGGGATCGAAGAACTTCTACTTCGGACGCAGCCCGGTGACGGGGCGCTGGCAGATCTACTCCTGGGACCTCGACGGCATCCTGAACAATGGCTCGGACCCCAAGGGCGACTTCATCTTCCCCTCGACCGACTCCGGCCAGGTGTGGCGCAACCTCGCCAAACTCCCCGGGTTCACGCAGATGCACTACCGACGTGCGCGGACCCTCTACGACAAGTTGGTCCACGGACCGCAACTGCTCGCGCGCTTTGACGAACTGACCCAGGCGTATGCCGGCGATATCCAGCTCGACTTTGACACCTGGTCCAGCCGACGTCTCTCCAGTTCGCGCACCACGACGGTCAAGGGCATCCAGGAGCGGCGTAACCAGTTCGCGGCGCACACCCCGAACCCCATCCCGACCTCTCAAGACCCGAACGCCTCACTGGTCATCACCGAGATCCAGTACGACCCCGCAGTTTCTCAGCCCGAGTTCCTGGAGGTCTACAACCCGGCATCGACGGCTGTCGACGCCAGCGGGTGGACCATCGCGGCCCTCGGCTCGGGCTACACCCTGGCACCCGGCACGGTCGTGGGACCGAGGGCGTATGCCGTCTGGACTTCCAGCGATGCCGCCCTGAAGAGCACCTTCGGGGGGACGCCCTATCTCATGGCGGGTCAGTACTCTGGAGCCCTCGACAATGCCGGTGAGGACATCACGATCCTTGATGGTGCGAGGGTCGTCGACACGGTCACGTATGTGCCTCAGCCCGGTTCGGATGGTACGGGGGCGAGCCTGGAGCTCATCGATCCGGCGCTGGAAAACGCGGATATGGCGAACTGGCAGGTCAGCGACGGCCCGCTGGCTACTCCGGGCGGCCCGAACAGCCAGGTTCTCCCGCCGGTCACCTCGACGGTTTTCGACTTCGGCGCGACCTGGGGTTACGCGGCGACCGGTCTGCCGGCCGGTGCGTGGAGCAGCCTCGGCTATGACGACAGCGGTTGGGCCTCGGGTCCGGGCTCGCTCGGCTTCAACCTCGGCCAGACCACGACCGTGCCGCTTACGCGTAACCGGTGGACGTACTACTTCCGGCACACGCTGAGCATCCCGGCAGGGCCGGCCGTGCTGGACGCCAAACTCCGGTTCAAGCGCGATGACGGCGCGGTCATCTACGTCAACGGGGTCGAGGTCGGGCGCAGCAACATGCCGACCGGCACGGTCCTGGACAGCACCAAGGCCTCCTCTGGGCTCGGTTCGAGTAAGGCGAACTCGATCCAGGAGTTGGTCATCCCGGCGAGCCTGCTCACCGTCGGTGAGAACGTCATCGCCGTCGAGGTGCACCAGTACACCGCGGGCTCCACCTCGGACCTGCTCTGGGACGCCCAACTGGAGATCACCCGCTGACCCGGGATGCACCCGCTGACCTCACTCGGGGGTCCCGGCCGCTGGCATAGGCTGGGATCACCGAGGAGGTCTCCAGCGATATGCCGATCCCGCACGGGGCGCCCACAGACGCCCACATCGAGTTGTGCGAACTCCGTTCCGCTCACAACTATCACCCTCTGCCCGTCGTGCTTGCACGCGGCGAAGGTGCCTGGGTCACCGACGTCGAGGGCCGTCGCTACCTCGATTGCCTCGCAGGCTACTCCGCGCTCAACTTCGGGCACGGCCACCCGCGCCTCATCGCCCGGGCCGAACGGCAGTTGGCGACCCTCACCCTGACCAGTCGGGCGTTCTTCAGCGATCAACTCGGCCCGTTCGCCGAGGCCCTGGGCGACCTCACCGGCAAAGAGATGGTCCTGCCGATGAACACCGGAGCCGAGGCCGTCGAGACGGCCCTGAAGGTGGCCCGCAAATGGGGCTACCAGGTCAAAGGCGTCCCGGAGAACCGGGCCCGGATCATCGTCATGGAGGGCAACTTCCACGGCCGCACGACCACCATCATCAGCTTCTCCGACGACAAGGTGGCCCGCGACGAGTTCGGGCCGTACACCCCGGGCTTCGTCTCGGTGAGCTACGGCGACGCCGCCGCTCTGCGCGAGGCGATCGACGAGGACACCGTCGCCGTTCTCCTGGAGCCGATCCAGGGAGAGGGCGGGGTGCTCATCCCGCCGGCGGGGTACCTGCGCGAGGTCCGGCAAATCTGCGATGCCAACGGCGTCCTCATGCTTGCCGACGAGGTGCAGTCCGGCCTGGCCCGCACCGGTCGCACGTTCGCCTGTGATCATGAAGACGTCGTCCCCGATATCTACATTCTCGGCAAGGCGCTCGGCGGCGGCATCATCCCGGTGTCGGCGATCGCCGCCGACCGGGATGTCCTCGGGGTGATCACCCCGGGCTCGCACGGCTCCACCTTCGGCGGCAACCCGCTGGCCTGCGCGATCGCGCACGAGGTGGTCGACATGCTCGCCACCGGGGAGTTCCAGGAGCGAGCGCGCATCCTCGGCGCGCGGCTCCAGGCCGGCCTGGAACCTCTCGTCGGACACGGCCTGCGCGCGGTCCGGATCCGTGGCCTGTGGGCCGGGCTCGACCTCGATCCTGATGGGCCCTCGGGCAGGGTGCTCTGCGAGTCCCTCATCGCCCACGGCATACTCGCCAAAGACACCCATGGCGCGACCATCCGGCTCGCCCCGCCCCTGGTGGTGACCGAGGACGATCTGGACCTGCTGGTGAACGGGATCCGCGGTGCCCTTGCGGGGTTCCGCCGGTCGTGAGCGTCACCCTCTCGTATGTCGTCATCGGCCTGGCCGTCCTCCAACTCGTGGTCTCCGGCGGCTACGCCCTGCGCGACCGGCTCGTCGACGACCGTCTCCTGCTGATCAGCGCGCTGGTCCTCGTCGGGCTGCTCGTCCTCATGGTCCAGTGTCTAGGCGGCATGAGCCGGATCCCCGACGAGACCGAGCGGCTCACCTTCGCCGCATATGCCGTGTCGTTGCCGTTCGTGCCGGTGGGCACCGCGTTCCTGGCGATCAAGGAGAAGACCCGATGGTCGATGGGAGCGGTGGCCATCGGGGCATTCGGGGTGGCCGTCATGACCGCCCGGTTGCTGCAGATCTGGCAGGTCGCGCCATGAGCGTCCAGGGGGACACCGGGCGTGGACCGGGCCGGTTCATCGTCGCGGTCTATGCCGTCCTCGCGCTCGCTGCGACCGGTCGGTCGAGCGTCCAGCTCATCGCCTCGTTCGGCAAGGCTCCGCTGGCCTATGCGCTCTCCGCGGCGGCGGCCCTCATCTATCTCGTCGCGACGGTTGCGCTGCTCAAGGGTGGTCCGCGGTGGACCCGCGTGGCCTGGGTGGCGGTGACCATCGAGCTCGTCGGGGTGCTCCTCGTTGGGGCGCTGTCCTCCGCCATACCCGCGCTCTTCCCGGACAAGACGGTGTGGTCGCACTTCGGGTCCGGGTACGGGTTCGTTCCACTCGTGCTGCCCGTGGTGGGGTTGTGGTGGCTGCGCCGGGTGAGTCGGCGCCCGGGGTTGAGTGCGGAGTTCAGTTCGCCGACGACTGCGCCCAGAGGTTGATCCCGGACTCCACGGCGTGCTCGTCGATCGCGGCGAGCTCCTCGGCAGTGAAGGCCAGATTCCGGGTCGCGGCGAGCGAGTCCTCGAGCTGCTGGACGCTCGAGGCGCCGATGAGGGCGGAGGTGACCCGCTCATCGCGCAGCACCCAGGCGATGGCCATTTGGGCCAGGCTCTGCCCGCGAGCGGCCGCGATGTCGTTGAGCGCCCGGATGTGCCTCAGGGCCTTGTCGGTGAGCAGGTCGGGGTCCAGCGACTTCCCCTGGGCGGCCCGGCTGTCCGCGGGCACCCCATCGAGATACCGGTTGGTGAGCATGCCCTGGGCGAGCGGGCTGAAGGCGATGCACCCGACGCCGTTCTCGCCGAGCACGTCGAGCAGGTCCTCCTCGACCCAGCGGTTGAGCAGCGAGTACGACGGCTGGTGGATGAGCAGGGGGGTGCCGAGGTCACGGAGGATCTGCACCGCCTCGCGGGTACGGGCCCCGGAGTAGGACGAAATCCCGACGTAGAGTGCCTTGCCGGCCCGCACGAGGGCGTCCAAGGCCCCGAGGGTCTCCTCGAGCGGGGTGTCCGGGTCGAAGCGGTGGCTGTAGAAGATGTCGACGTAGTCCAGGCCCATCCGCTTCAGGCTCTGTTCGCAGCTCGCGATGACGTACTTCCGGGAGCCGCCGCCCTGGCCGTAGGGACCCGGCCACATGTCGTACCCGGCCTTGCTGCTGATGATGAGCTCGTCGCGGTAACGGGCGAAGTCGCTGGCGAAGATGGTCCCGAAGTTCTCCTCGGCGGAGCCGTACGGCGGGCCGTAGTTGTTCGCCAGGTCGACGTGGGTGACCCCGAGGTCGAAGGCCCGGCGCAGTGTCGCCCGCTGCCGGTCCAGCGGGACATCTCCGCCGAAGTTGTGCCAGAGCCCGAGGGAGATCGCCGGCAGGACGAGCCCGCTGCGGCCGACCCGGCGGTACGGCATACCGGCGTCGTAGCGGTTGGCGGCGGCCTGGTAGTCGTCCACGCGGTAGGTCATCCCCCCATCGTAGGCGCGTCCGTCTAGTGAGACGTGGCGACCACGCGTTGGACGGTATGCCGTGGGCTCGCCTAGCCTCTTCGGCAGGTCATGAGTGCCAGCGACAGCCCCGGCTTGCTGGCCGGCAACCCTCCTTTCGCGGTGGGGTGCCCCGGGTGAGGACCTGGCGAATGTCAACCGGCATTTCGCAAGCGCGCACCACTCATGAAGGAGCACGAGCACCATGTCCGACCCGTCCAGCTGGGGCTTCGAGACCCGCCAGATCCACGCCGGCCAGCAGGCCGATGCCGCGACCGGAGCCCGGGCGCTGCCGATCTACCAGACGACGTCCTACGTCTTCAACAACACCGAGCACGCGGCAAACCTGTTCGCGCTCAAGGAGTTCGGCAACATCTACACCCGGATCATGAACCCCACCCAGGACGCCGTCGAGCAGCGGATCGCCGCGCTCGAGGGCGGGGTGGCGGCCCTGCTCGTCGCCTCGGGGCAGGCGGCCGAGACCTTGGCCATCCTGAACGTTGCCGAGGCCGGTGACCACGTTGTGGCCTCTCCCGCGCTCTACGGTGGCACGTTCAATCTCTTCAAGTACACCCTGCCCAAGTTCGGCATCACGGTGTCCTTCGTGCAGGACCCCAATGACCCGCAGTCGTGGCGGGACGCGGTCCGGCCGAACACCAAGGTCTTCTTCGGGGAGAGCATCGCCAACCCGAAGGCCGAGATCCTCGACATCGAGGCGGTCTCCGCGGTGGCCCACGAGGTCGGGGTTCCGCTCATCGTCGACAACACCATTGCCACGCCTTACCTCATCCGCCCGCTGGAGTGGGGCGCCGACATCGTCGTGCACTCGGCGACGAAGTACCTCGGCGGGCACGGGACCTCGATCGCCGGGGCGATCGTGGATGGTGGCACCTTCGATTACGGCAAAGACCCGGCGCGCTACCCCAACTTCAACACCCCCGAGGAGAGCTACCACGGCCTGGTCTTTGCTCGCGACCTCGGTGTCGGCAGCGCGCTCGGGGCCAACTTGGCCTACATCCTCAAGGCGCGGGTCCAGCTGCTGCGCGACCTCGGCCCCGCGGTCTCGCCGTTCAATGCCTTCCTCATCGCCCAGGGCCTGGAGACGCTCAGTCTGCGGATCGAGCGGCACATCGAGAACACCCGGCGGGTTGCCGAGTTCCTTCAAGCTCACGACCAGGTCGAATCCGTGCGGTGGGCCTCGCTGGCCAGCGACTCGCACCACGAGCGGGCGGCGAAGTACGCGCCCAAGGGTGCCGGGGCCGTGCTCGCCTTCGAGATCGCCGGCGGCAAGGAGGCAGGGCAGCGGTTCGTCGAGGCGCTCACCCTGCACTCGCATGTCGCGAACATCGGAGACGTCCGCAGCCTGGCCATCCATCCGGCGACGACGACCCACAGCCAGGGTGGCGACGCCGACCGGCTGGCCGCCGGCGTGACCCCCGGCCTGGTCCGGCTCGCGGTCGGGCTGGAGACCATCGAGGACATCCTCGCCGACCTTGAACAGGGGTTCGCCGCCGCCCGCTGACCAGCGGATTGTGGATAACTTATCGGTGCCGCCGGCGTTCGGGATTAGCGTCGGCATATGGCGGTCATCCGAGTCGATGCGTCCGTCGTCCGCGAGCTCGCCCTGGCGCTCGCGGACGTCGGCGCCGAGTTGGCTGCAACCGGTGACGTCGAGCCGGCCCGCTGGGCACTCGGCGGTGGAGCCACCGGCGCGGCCCTGAACGAGGTTCTCGGCAACTGGCGACACGAACGCTTTCTGCTCGTCGACGCCCTGCTCGATCTCGCCGAGGCGGCCGCCCAGGCCGGAACGGCGTACGTCCTCACCGAGTCCGTGCTCACACGATCGTGGGCGGGCGGGGTCACCGGATGATCCTGCAACCGCTGCCCGGTGACGCCGAGGTCGTCCGCGGCCTCGCCGCCCACCTTCGTGCCCGGGCGCAGCAGATGGCCGACCTCGCCGGCCTGCTGGCTCGGCTGCGGGAGGCGAGCACGGTGTGGGAGTCGCCGGCCGGGGTGGTCTTCGCCACCCGGCTCGCCGGGCTCCCGCCCAGCCTGGACCTCGTCGTCGACCGGTATGCCGTGGCGGCCGCTGCGCTGATCGAGCTTGCCGAGGTGCTCGGCCGGGAACAGCCGATCATCCAGGCCTGCGTGTACGAGGAGAGCCAGGCCCAGCGCCAGATCCTGCTCCTCGAGGACGAGCTGGCCCGGCTCGCGGCCGGCGGCCTTGGCCGCGGGGATCCGCTCTACGAGGTGCTGCTCGCCGACCAGCGTCGCGAGGTGGCCCGGGCGCAGGAGGCGCGGGCACGACATACGGCGGCCTGGGCCAGGTTCACCGAGGCGGACACGCGGTGCGCCGACCGGCTCGCGGCCGCGGCCCGGGACCGGCTCCAGGACGGCCTGGCCTACCGGAGCGTGCGCGGCGCCGCCCAACTGGCCGATGGGGTGGCTGCCCTCGGCGCCCTAGGCACCCTGCACCCGGGGTTCAAGGCCGCGGGGGTGGTCGGCGCCGGGGCCGGGGGAGTGAGCGACGCGGTGATGCTGCTCGCCTACGACGAGGGGTCCTGGGGCGACCTCGCCGCGGACGTCGCCTTCGCGGCGACGACCGGCACCGGGAGCGCGCTCAAGGCCGGTTCGGCCCTCACCGGTCAGTTCTCCCGCGCCGAGCGGATTCGCGCCGGGGTGGCGGCGGCCACCCGAGCCAAGGTCGATGAGGTCCGCGGCCCGCTGCGGATAACCCCGTTCGCCCGCCCCGGCGCGCACGCGCCGTCCCTGCCGGCGATCGCCACCGGCGGGTCGTTCACCGCGCGCGGCTTGCTGACCAAGGGCGTCAACGCGGCGCGCTCGGGCCTGGACCGCGCCCTGCTCGACGACTGGCGGCTGGCCGTGCGCAACGGGAAGGACGCCAAGGTCCACTTCGTCACCGGGGAAGCCCTGCTCCGGGGGAGTTGGCTGACCCAGAGCGTGGTCAATCGGCTCGGGCCCTCACCGCACCCGCCCGTATCCTCGTCCTCATGCGCGCGGAGTCCCGATCACAGCGCCGCTCCCGTGGTCCGCGTCCTGCCCGCGCGCTGACCCTGCCCGCCAATCTCGCGGCCACCTACCCCGAGGACCTCCCCGTCACGGCCGCGCGCGCGGAGATCGTCGCAGCGCTGCGCGCACACCAGGTTGTCGTCATCGCGGGGGAGACCGGGTCCGGCAAGACCACCCAAATCCCCAAGATGTGCCTGGAGGCCGGGCTGCTCCACGGCGGCATCGTCGGGCACACCCAGCCCCGCCGGATCGCCGCCCGCTCCGTGGCCGAGCGGATCGCCGAGGAACTCGGTGAGGCCGAACTCGGGGGCACCGTGGGCTACCAGGTGCGGTTCACCGACCGCACCGGGAACCGCACCGCCATCAAGGTCATGACCGACGGCATCCTGCTCGCCGAACTCCAGCGGGACCATGACCTGCGCGCCTATGACGTCCTCATCATCGACGAGGCCCACGAACGCAGCCTGACCATCGACTTCATTCTCGGCTACCTCAAGGCCCTGCTGCGGCGGCGTTCGGGCCTGCGGATCGTCATCACGAGCGCGACGATCGACCCGCAACGGTTCGCCCGCCACTTCGCCACCGACATCGACGGGGCGGTGGTTCGTGAGGTTCCCGTCATCGAGGTCTCCGGGCGAACCTTCCCCGTCGAGGTCCGTTACCGGCCGCTCATCGAGCGGGACGCCGAGGGTCGGATCATCGACGAGCGGGACCAGGTGACCGGCATCCTCGAGGCGGTCACCGAACTCTGGACCGAAGTGGCCCCAGGTGCGGACGCCACCGACATCCTGGTCTTCCTCTCCGGCGAACGCGAGATCAAGGACGCGGCCGAGGCCCTGGAGACGTTGGCCCTTCCCGGCACCGAGATCCTGCCGCTCTATGCCCGGCTCTCGGCCGCCGAGCAGCACCGGGTCTTCCACCGCGGTCCCTCTCGGCGGGTCATCCTCGCCACGAACGTCGCCGAGACCTCGCTCACCGTCCCCGGGATCGGCTTCGTCGTCGACACCGGCACCGCTCGGATGTCCCGGTTCAGCCAACGCACCAAGGTCCAACGGCTCCCCATCGAGCCCATCTCCCGGGCCAGTGCGGCCCAGCGGTCCGGGCGGTGTGGCCGGATCGCGCCCGGGGTGGCGATCCGGCTCTACTCTCAGGAGGACTTCGAGAGCCGGCCCGAGTTCACCGAGCCCGAGATCCTGCGGACCTCGCTCGCCGCGGTCATGCTCCAGATGGCCGCCCTGCGCCTGGGTGACCTCGCGCGGTTCCCCTTCGTCGAAGCACCCGACCAGCGGCAGGTCACCGACGGCGCCCGCCTGCTCACCGAGCTCGGCGCGTTCACCCAAGGGCATCGGCTCACCGCCACCGGCCGCACGCTCGCCCGGTTGCCGGTCGACCCTCGGCTCGGCCGGATGATCGTCGAAGCCGACCGGCTCGGCTGTGTCCGCGAGGTGCTGCCAATCGTCGCCGCACTGTCCATCCAGGACCCGCGGGAACGTCCCGAGGACCAGCGTGAGCGGGCCGATCAGGCCCATGCCCGGTTCGTCGACAAGACCTCGGACTTCGCCACCGTGCACGGCCTGTGGAGTTACCTCCAGGCCCAGCAGAAGGCGCTCTCCGGCAGTGCCTTCCGCCGGCTCTGCCGGGCCGAGTACCTGCACTACCTGCGGATCCGGGAGTGGCAGGACCTGCACGCCCAACTGCGCGGCGTATGCCGTGGGGTCGGCATCGACCCGGCCCGCAGCGGCGCGGCGGGCGAGAACGCGCCGGACTGGGACCGGGTGCACCAGGCCCTGCTCGCGGGACTGCTGTCGCAGATCGGCTTGCGCGATGAGGTCCGCCGCGACTACCTCGGGGCCCGCGGGGCCCGGTTCGCGATCTCCCCGGGGTCGGCGCTCTCCCGCCGTCAGCCGGACTTCGTCATGGCCGGGGAGCTCGTCGAGACGAGCCGGATCTGGGCTCACCGGGTCGCGGCCATCGACCCACAGTGGGCCGAGGAGGCCGGCGGCCACCTGGTGGCGCGCTCCTACAGTGAGCCCCGATGGTCACGGCGGCAGGGGGCGGTCCTCGCCAGTGAGCGGGTGACCCTGTACGGCATACCCCTGGTCGTGGATCGGCCGGTCCAGTTCGCCCGGATCGACCCGGTGGCCGCCCGCGAACTCTTCCTGCGGCACGCCCTGGTCGAGGGCGACTGGGAAGGCCAGCACGCCTTCTGGCGGGCCAACAGCGCCCTTTTGGCCCGGGTCGGCGAACTCGAGGAACGCGCGCGCCGACGTGACCTCACCGTGAGCGATGACGTCCTCTTTGCCTTCTACGACGCCCGCATCCCGCAGGACGTCCTCTCCGCCCGTCACTTCGACCGATGGTGGCGCGGGGAGTCCCGGCGCAACCCCGACCTGCTCACCCTGACCGAGGCCGACATCCGCGACCAGGGCGGCGGAGCGGTCCTGGCCAGCGACTATCCGGGCCGATGGCGTGACGGCGACCTCGACCTCGACCTCACCTACCACTTCTCACCGGGGGACGCCGCCGACGGCGTCACCGTGCACATCCCGGCGGCGCAACTCAACCAGGTGAGCGGCCAGGGCCTGGACTGGCTCGTTCCGGGGATGCGGGAGGACCTCGTCGGCGCGCTGCTGCGCTCGCTGCCCAAGGAGGCCCGGCGGCTGCTCGTCCCGGTTCCGGACACGGCCCGAGCCCTCCTGCACCGGCTCGACCCGGCCCGGGGTGCCGTCACGCAGGAGCTCTCCCGGGTCCTCAAGGAGGAGCGTGGGGTAGCCGTGGCCCCTGGCGACTTCGACTGGGAGCGGGTTCCGGCCCACCTGCGGGTGACCTTCAGCGTCGAGGGTCGGCGCCGGGAAGTGCTCGCCTCAGGCAAGGACCTCGAGGTGCTCCGCGGAGCGACCCAACCCGCAGTTCGGGAGCGGATCGCCCGAGCCGGCGCCGACCTCGAACGGAGCCAGCTCACCGCATTCCCCGACGACGGGGTCCCGGAGAGTTTCGCCGGGCGGTCGGGTCGGCTGGCCGTGACCGGCTACCCGGCCCTCGTCGACGAGGGCGGCAGGGTCGCAATGCGGGTCCTGGACGACCCCGACCTTGCCCGCGAACTGCACCACGGCGGGGTCCGCCGACTGCTCCTGGGCCAGGTGGCCCCGCCGTGGAAACGGATCCTCGCCTCTTTGAGCACGACCGACAAACTCACCCTGTCACACAACCCGCACGGCTCGGTGCCCGCTTTGCTCGCCGACGCCGTGGACGCCGCGGTCGACGACATCCTCGCCGGTCTGTCCCCCGAACCGGTGCGCACCGCAACGGAATACGCCGCCGCCCTGGGCGCGGTCCGCACCCACCTGCCGGCCCGCTCACTCGCGGTGGTGCGGGCGGTCCTGCCCGCCCTCGAGCTGGCCCATCGGGTACGTCAGAGCCTGGCGGGGATGGCGCAGAGCCAGACCCACGGCCGCGCCCCGGCCCACCTCCGGGCCACCATCGCCGACGCCTCCGCGCACCTGGACTCGCTCATCTGCCCCGGCTTCCTCGCGGCCACCGGACTTCGTCGGATGCCGGACCTGGAGCGGTACCTGCGCGGCCTGGACCACCGGCTGAGCCGGGCCGCGACGAACGCCCGAGAGGGGGCCCTGCAGACCGAGATCGACACCGTCGAGGAGGCGTATGCCGTGCTGCTCGCCGAGCTCCCCGAGGCCGCCCGCCGGCGGGCGCAGGTGCGCGAGATCGGCTGGATGATCGAGGAACTGCGGGTGAGCCTCTTCGCGCAGAGTCTCGGCACGGCATACCCGGTGTCGAGCAAACGGGTGCTCGCCGCCCTGGGTGAGGTTCGTCGCGGAATGGCCGGCAGTCGCGCAACGTTCACCCCATGACCCACCGCAACCTGGAAGGCTGACCATCGTGCAGGACCCCACCACGCTCTACCGGCTCCAACCGGCCGCCGCCGCGGCAACGAGTCCCGGCGGTGTTCTCCTGGTCGCGCTCGGTGGTTTCGTCGATGCCGGCTCGGTCCAGCACGTTCTCTCCACGCATCTGCTCGCGACAAGCACCTCGGAACTGGTCGCCACCTTCGACGTCGACCAGCTCCTCGACCTGCGTGCCCGCCGCCCGATCATGGTGTTCGAGACCAACCGGTGGGAGTCCTACGACGCCCCGAAGATCGAGCTCCTGCGGCTCCAGGACCGGGACGGCACGCCGTACTACATGCTCCGGGGTCCGGAACCGGACTATCAGTGGGAGCGCATGGTGGCTGCGGTCCGCCAGGTCGCCGACCACCTGGGCATCTCGCTTGTCGTCTCGGTTCACGGCATCCCGATGGCGGTGCCGCACACCCGCCCGGTGTCCTACACCGCGCACGCCACCCGCAGTGACCTCATCGGTGAGCGGGTCTCGCCCTTCGGCCGGGTTGCGGTGCCGGCCTCTTTCAGCGCCCTGCTCGAACTGCGGCTCGGGGAGGCTGGCGAGGATGCGCTCGGCTTCGCCGTCCATGTGCCGCACTACCTCACCCAGACCGAGTGGGCCGAGGGGGCGCTCGCTGCGCTCAATGCCGTCGTCGACGTGACCGGGCTCAACCTGCCCAATGACGACCTTGTCGCCAAGGCCCAGGTCGGCCAGCTCGAGATTGCCGCCGAGATCGCCAAGAACACCGAGGCCTCGGCCATGGTCACCGGTCTTGAGGAGCAGTACGACGCCTACCTTGAGGGGACCGAGCGTCCCTCGCTGCTCGCCAACGAACCCACTCCGCTGCCGACCGCCGATGAACTAGCCAGCGACGTCGAGGACTTCCTGCGCTCCGTCGAGGGGCACAACGGCTCGAGCGGCCAGAGCTGAGTCACCCGCCTCGGGGCGTGGCCGAGGTCGCGGCGAGTCAACCCTTGGCTTCGGACCAGCGGCTGAGCACGCCGGCGTCGGCGACGAACCTGACCGGTACGCCGGGGAACCACCACCGCCCCACCTCGCTCAAGCTGGCGTGCAGTTGACCCACGACCTCCTCGGCGTGCTGCGCGGGCGCATGCACGAGCACCTCGTCGTGCAGGCAGAGCACCACCTCTGCGCCCAGCGGCCGCAGTCGTTGCCGCAGCAGGGCCACCCACGCCTTGAAGAACTCCGCCGCGGCGCCCTGGATGACAGCGTTGCGCGCGAACCGACCCCGGGCCCGATCCACCCCAGGGTCGCTGCCCGGGACGGGGGAACTCGGCCCGGCGCGGGTGTGCACCAGGCGACCGCCGTGGGTGAGCACCGGCTCGCCGCGCAGCCCGGCGGCATACGCGGCGTCGAGTACCGCCATGGCCTGCGGGAAGGCCCGCTCGAGTCCGGCCAGGGCTTCCCCGGCGGCCCCGGACCGCTGCCCGTACATGGCCGCGAGCACCGCGATCTTAGCGACCGGTCGCTCCACCCCGAGGCGGGCCGCCACGGGGGCGTAGAGATCGTCGGCCGCACTCGCCTCGACGAACGCACGGTCCGCCGACACCGCGGCGAGGATGCGGGGTTCGATCTGGCCGAGGTCCGCGCGGACCAGGACTCGTCCCGCGTGCGCCGCCACCCCCGGCCGGAGCAGCACCGGCAGGTTGTGCAGTCCCGCCTCCGCGGTCATCCGGCCGGCGCCGCCGTCGCAGGCCGTCCACGCACCACGGAGCCGATCGTCGGCGCCGACATGGGTGTCGAGCCAACGCCACCCGTACGTCGTCGCGATCCGTTCCGCCGCCCGCCAGGCGAGAAGAGAGCGGACGAGCGCACTCGTGGCGGCATACGGCTCGAGGGTCCACTTGCGGGTGTCCGGGACCTCGATCCCAGCCCCGGCGAGAAGCTCCTTGACGGCGGCCGGATTGCGCAGGTCGGTGCCCTCGCGGCCCGGGGCGTGGGCGAGCACCAGGGCATCGCGCTCCCGGCGCCGGTCGGCCTCGTCGGCGAGGCTCAGCGGACGCTCCCCGGCGACCTTAGTGATGAGGGCTTCGAGGCGGCTGCGGTCGATGGGCAGACCGTCGCGTTCGAGTTCGAGGCAGAGCAGCGCGGTGGCCGACTCGGTGGCGAAGGTCAGTGGTGCGGCCCTTGAGCGGGGATGGCCGAGCTGGTGGGCGGCGCAGGTGAGCGCCGCCTCCGCCCACTGGATGAGTCGCTCGGGGGTATTGAGCCACCGCCCGCTGAGGGCGTCGCCGCGGAGCAGGCCGTCCTGGCCGACAAGACGGGGGCTCTCGTCCACGACGGCGAAGAGGTCGTCGGGGGGCGCCTGCGCAACCTCGTCCAGGGGTATGCCGTGCGCGGTCGCCCAGACGTCCTCGGGCGCGGCCGACCACCGCCCGTACAGCAGCCGGTGCACCTCGGCGAGGTCGTGGCAGCGGCGGAGCAGCACACCCGCTCGGACGGTCGCGGCGGCATCGGTGCGGGCCGACCACCAGACCCACCGCGGCGAGAGCTTGGTCTCAAGGTCCGCCACTCGCTGCGCGGCCTGCGTGGCCGGACCGACCCAGCGCAGGCTGCTTCCCACAAGAGCCGTGAGATCGACCCCGGAGGATGGGGGAGCGCTGACCAGTGCGAGCAGGTCAGCGGACATGACGCACAGCGTAGGCCGCGCCTTGCGTGCGAGGATGGGAATGGCGCCTGACCTGGCGTTGTTGGGTCAACGGGCAGATCGCCCACCATCCTTGTCCAGGAGGACTTTCGTGGGATTCTTCGGCTTCGGTGACAACACCAAGGGCGCCGTCAAGGACACGCGCAGCGCGTTGGAGCAGGCGCAGGACGCGCCCGCGGACGGCGGTGCCATCGGCAACGTCGCCAACAGCTGGGTGATGACCCTGCTCTCCATGGGGATCGACGGCAAGGGGCCGTTCGATTCCGCGGAGGAGGTTGTCCGGGACGTCGCCCGCAAGCACACCGACCCGCAGGCCCAGGTCGACGCCATCGTCCGCAAGCACATCGCGCTCGCCGGCGCGGAAGGCTTCGCCACGAGCGTAGGAGGGTTCATCACCCTGCCGGTCGCACTGCCCGCCAACGTGCTCGCGTTCTATCTCCTGGCGACCCGGATGACCGCGGCGATCGCCACAGTCCGCGGCTACGACCTGCGCCAGGACAAGATCCGCAGCGCGGTCCTGCTTGCACTGGTCGGCGCCGACGCCGACGAGCTGCTCGCCAAGGTGGGTGTCGTGGCCCCCACGGGCGTGCTGACCGGACTGGCCGCCAAGCAGCTCCCGCACTCGGCGCTCATGGTCCTCAACAAGGCCGTCGGTTTCCGGTTGCTCACCACCGCCGGAAAGAAGACCTTCTCCCGGTTCGGCCGCAACGTCCCGATCGTCGGCGGTGCCATCGGCGGAGGGCTGGACGCCTTCCTCATGCACCGGATCGCCGAGAGCGCCCGCACCGAGTTCCCGCCGCTCGCCCCGCAGATCACGAGTAGTTGAGGACAGGCTGATGACCCGTAAGACCATGACGGTGCGCTCGCTCGCGGCCGCACTGCGTCTCGCCACCCGGCCGGGTGGTCCCTCGCTCGCCGCCCGGGCTGCTGCGCTCCCGCGACTGCTCCGGGCCACCGTCGCCGGGCAGTACCCCGGCACGACGCTCGTCCGCCTGCTGACCTTGGCGGCCGCCATCGCGTATGTCGTCTCGCCAGTCGACGTGCTCCCCGAGGCACTGCTCGGTCCGCTCGGGCTGGCCGACGACGCCTTCGTCGTCACCTGGCTCGTCCGTGGGCTCGTCGAGGAGACCGAGGCCTTCCTGGAGTGGGAGCGCGCCGCGCCGACCCCTGCCAGCGGCCCGTCGAGCACCTCGGCGCCGGGCGCTTCGACGCCTGGCCCGCAGACCGTGAAGAGCCACGTCGTCCGGTAGTCCCCCCGACGTCCCCTCTTGGGTGGTGGCGTCCTCCACAGGTGGTGGGGCCGTCCACAACGGTCCCACCCGCTCTGTGCGGTGGGTCGCTGCGGCCCCAGGGTGGGGTCATGACGATTCCGGCCGCGACCTCCGCGCACGCCCCGCTGCGGGTCAGCACCCCTGAGGAACTGCTCGCCGCACTGCCCTACCTCATCGGTTTCCCGCCACGGCGCAGCCTCGTGGTGGTCGGCTTCGATGGGGCCAGGATCGTCGGCCTCGGACGGGTGGACCTCCCCACCGAGCCCGAGCAGTACGCACCGGTGGCCAGGGTTGTCCTGGCGGCGCTGGTCCGGGAGGGGCGGGCACGCTGGGTGTCGATCCTGGTCTATGAGGACATCCCCGGCGAGGGCAGTGAGGTCATGCTCGAAACGCAGCTGCTCGCGCAGGGCTGCGGCCTCCCCGTCCCGTTCGCCCGGTTCGTCCAGGAGGGCACCTGCGAGGAGGCATTGATCGTCGAGGACCCTGCGGACTCGGGGGAGATGGTTCTCTGGCGGGGACCGGCGCGTCCGCGACCGTCGGTGAGCGAGGTGCCCGCGGTGGCCTCCGCTCTGGACTGGCTGCCTGCTGTGCATGCCTCCCGGGGCGACCTCGAACTGTCGGTCTCCTTTTCCGGGGACCTCGCGGAGGCGCTCTCAGCGTTCACCCGGCATACGGAGGGCAACGGCACCCGGGTGGAGGCCGCCCAGGCCTGGGGTGAGTACCTGTGGACCTCGCGCTCATCGCCGATCGCGACGGCCGTGGGCGCCGCGAGCCTTGTCCTCCCCCTGGGCGAGACAAACTTCCGGGACGCCCTGCTGGGCTGGCTCTGCCCGGGGATCCTGCCCGAGGACGCCGTCGACCCCGACCTGCGCAGCCTGTTGGGCACGGCGCTGCCGTTTCGAGCAGACCTCGAGTCGGATCTGCGGGGGCTGCTCCTCCTGGTGCGACTCACCCCCGATGCTGTGGGTTCCGCCGCGGCCGACATATGCGCGGTCGCTGCGCACGTGGCCTGGGTTCGTGGTGATGGTGCGCTGGCGAGCGTCCTGTTGGGACGGGCTCTTCGGTGCTTCCCCGGCCATCGGCTCGGCCAGCTGCTCTCCCATCTGGTCTCCCTTGGTGTGCGCGGATCGAGCGTGGCGGCTTCGCACGCGAGGGTTCCACGACGCGGACAGTGATTCACGAGGGGCCAGGGGCTCCTTATGATCTGTCCAGGTCATGAGTGCCAGCACCAAGCCCCGGCTTGCTGGCCGGCAACCCTCCTCGCGGTGGGGTGCCCCGGGTGAGGACCTGGCCCGCCGAGTCCTGGCGCGGCAACCGCGACCAAGGAGCAGGCAGTGAGAGACGACGCAGGGGCGGCCACGACGCGGCAGCCCCGCCTGTGGCGAACGGGTGGCGCGGTGGGCCACCGGGTGTTCGTCGAGGTGGGTCCCCTGAGCACCGAACTGGGGGGCGACCTGCCTGCGGTCACGGTGGCCTATGAAGCCTGGGGCACGCTCAACGCCGACGGTGACAACGCCATTCTCGTCGAACACGCCCTGACCGGGGACAGCCATGTGGTCGGGGCGGCGACCCCGGCGCACCCGTCGCCGGGGTGGTGGGATGGGCTCATTGGCCCCGGGTGCCCGCTCGACACCGATCACTGGTATGTCGTCGCCGCCAACGTCCTCGGCGGCTGCCAGGGCACTACGGGGCCCAGTTCCCCGGACCCGCACGGACGTGCCTGGGGGTCGCGTTTCCCGGTGGTGACCATTCGGGACCAGGTCGAGGTCGAGGCCCGTCTTGCCGACGCCCTCGGGGTTCACCGGTGGGCAGCCGTCCTCGGTGGGTCGATGGGTGGCATGCGAGCCCTGGAGTGGGCAGTGACCCACCCCGATCGGGTCGCCAGCGCCATCGTGCTGGCCTCCACGGCATACGCCACTGCCGACCAGATCGCGTGGTCCCGCCCACAACTCCTCGCCATCCGCGACGATCCGGCCTTTGCCGGTGGTGACTACTACGACGCGGTCTTCCCGCTCACGGGGATGGGGCACGCCCGTCAGATCGCGCACATCACCTACCGCGCGGCCGGGGAACTCGCGGGTCGCTTCGGTCGCGAACCGCAACGTGGCGAGGATCCCGTGGCCGGTGGACGCTACGCCGTCGAGAGCTACCTCGACCATCACGCCGCCAAACTCGGCGACCGCTTCGACCCGAACAGTTACCTCGTCCTCACCGAGGCGATGAACCACCACGACATCGGCCGCGGACGTGGTGGTTGGCAGGCCGCGCTGGGTCGGGTCACGGCCGATCTCGTCGTCGCCGGGGTCACCTCTGATCGGCTCTATCCGCTGCACCTGAGCGCCGACATGGCGGCCGCCCGGCCGGGAAGCCGGTTCGTCGTCATCGACTCAGAGCACGGGCACGACGGCTTCCTCATCGAACGCGGCGCCGTCGGGAAGCTCATCCGAGAGAGCCTTGCCCGCACTCAGTACGCGAGGCCCTCACACTCCGTGCCGCCGATCGGGTAGCGTCATCCTGTCGCATCGCCCGGTCCCGGGCCCCGTCAATGTCGTGCAAGGAGGCAATACGTGACCATCGTTGTCGGATACGTCCCCACCAAGGAGGGCGAGGCCGCGCTGTCGAGGGCGGTCGCGGAGGCCAAGCTCCGCAAGTCCAAGCTCGTGGTCATCAACTCCCACCGTGGCAACCGCGAGTACGTCGAAGAGGGCACTCTCGACACCGAGGCCCGCCTGCGCGGCATCAGCGAGGACCTCGCCGGCGATGGCCTGGACCTCGAGGTGCGTCAGCTCGTCCGAGGCAATGAGCCCGCCGAGGACCTCATCGCGGTGGCCAACGAGGTGGACAGCGACCTGATCGTCATCGGACTGCGCCGCCGTACGCCGGTCGGCAAGCTCATCCTCGGGTCCAACGCGCAGCGCATCCTCCTCGACGCACCCTGCGCGGTCCTCGCCGTCAAGGCCTGAGCCTTCTCGCCGCCCGACCCGCGCCGATTGGCGTCGGTCGGGCGCGCGGCGTTTTATAATGGAAGGGCTCCACACGCCCCCAGGCCGGATGACGGCCTGTCCTGTGCCACCCCTCGCGCCTCGTCCCGACTTTCGAGCTGGCTTACGCCTGCCCGTCGTTGGCCTCGGCGTCTTCACGAAAGGTAGTCGGTGCCGCCGGTGACCTCGAAGAGCCCCGCTCCCGTGCCTAGCCTTCCCAAGGAGTTCTCGCACACCGCGTTGCAGACCCTCCTCAAGCGGGGCAAGACCAGTGGCCACGTCTCCAGCGACGCGTTCGCAGCGGCCCTCACTGAGGCCGGCGTGCGTAGCGCGGTGCGCCGCAAGGCAATCCTTGGTGCGCTGAGCGACCAAGGGGTGGAGGTACAGGCTCCGACCGCGGCGAACAAGGCGGCTCCGGCGACGAAGGCTGTGCCCGCGACGAAGGCCGCGCCCGCGGCGAAGAAGGCCGCCCCGGCGGCCACGAAGGCTGCCCCGGCGGCCACGAAGGCTGCGCCCGCGGCGAAGAAGGCCTCCCCGGCGGCCACGAAGGCTGCCCCGGCGACCACGAAGGCTGCGCCCGCCAAGGCCGCGCCCACGACGAAGAAGGCTGCCCCGGCGGCCACGAAGGCTGCCCCGGCGGCCACGAAGGCTGCGGCCACGAAGGCTGCGCCCGCCGCGAAGAAGGCTGCGTCGTCGGCGCCCGTCGCCAAGACTGCGGCCACGCCGGCTGCGAAGGCGCCCGCCGCCAAGACCTCGCCGGCCCGGACCACGAGGGCGGCAGCCTCCGCGGCGGCCGCCCCGGCAGCTCCCGCGCCGACGACGACCCGATCAGCCAGCACGCGCAAGACGACCGCCCGCAAGAGCGCGGCCACCGCGAGCGAAGGTCCCGGCGAGAATCTCGACCCCGAGGAGGTCGTGGACCTCAAGGACGTCGAGTTGGTCACCGAGGTCGACCTTGTCGTGGACGTGGTTGACGCTGTTGGCGTCGTCGAGGTCGACGGCGACGATGGCGAGGACGAGGACGGCGAGGCCAAGCCGGCGGCGGCCAAGGACGACGAGGACGACAGCACCGGCTTCGTCATTCGCGACGACGACGAGGAAGACGCCCCGGCCCAGCAGGTCGTCACGGCAGGTGCGACCGCGGACCCGGTCAAGGACTACCTCAAGCAGATCGGCAAGGTCGCCCTGCTCAACGCCGAGCAGGAGGTCGAACTCGCCAAGCGGATCGAGGCCGGGCTGTTCGCCGAGGAGAAGCTCAACTCCGGCGACGCCGTGGAGATGACCCTCAAGCGCGAGTTGTGGTGGATCGCCCAGGATGGCAAGAAGGCCAAGAACCACCTCCTGGAGGCCAATCTGCGGCTCGTGGTCTCGCTCGCCAAGCGCTACACCGGTCGCGGGATGCTCTTCCTCGACCTCATCCAGGAGGGCAACCTCGGTCTCATCCGGGCGGTCGAGAAGTTCGACTACACCAAGGGCTACAAGTTCTCCACCTACGCCACGTGGTGGATCCGTCAGGCGATCACCCGGGCGATGGCCGACCAGGCCCGCACCATCCGGATCCCGGTGCACATGGTCGAGGTCATCAACAAACTCGCCCGCGTCCAGCGCCAGATGCTCCAGGACCTCGGCCGCGAACCCACTCCGGAGGAGTTGGCTCGCGAACTCGACATGACCCCGGAGAAGGTCGTGGAGGTCCAGAAGTACGGTCGCGAGCCGATCTCCCTGCACACCCCCCTCGGCGAGGACGGCGACTCCGAGTTCGGTGACCTCATCGAGGACTCCGAAGCCGTCGTTCCGGCGGACGCGGTGAGCTTCACCCTCCTCCAGGAGCAGTTGCACAGCGTCCTGGACACCCTCTCCGAGCGAGAGGCCGGGGTGGTGTCCATGCGGTTTGGGCTCACTGACGGTCAGCCCAAGACCCTCGACGAGATCGGCAAGGTCTATGGGGTGACCCGCGAGCGGATCCGCCAGATCGAGTCCAAGACGATGAGCAAGCTGCGTCACCCGAGCCGAAGCCAGGCTCTGCGCGACTACCTCGACTGACTGTTCTCCTCGCCGCTGGACTGCCGGCGCCAGAAGAGGCCGTCCCGCGGCCAGAGCGCTGCGCGCCAGCGCACGCTGCGCGGTACCCGGGCTGCCACCGCGCTGAGGATGGCGTCCGCGTGCTCCTCGATCGCCCCGGTCATGCCCGCCTTCGCCTCCGCCTGCTCCGGCCGGGCATAGCGGGCACGTTCGAGGAGGGCCACGGCAGACCCGACGTGCGAAATGGCCTCCTGCGGGAGCCGGCCGGTCGTCGCGATGAAACGGCCGGTTTGCCGGGGCGAGGCGCCCTCGGGTGGGTGGACCCCCAGGTCGCCGAGCCGGGAGATGAGTTCGGCCCACTCCGCCTCGGTGCGCGCGGCTTGGCTCTCCGCCCGTCTGCGGCGTCGTCGCCGCACGGCCCGGGCCGCCAGGGGGACGGCACAAAGGAGCAGGGCCAGGGAGAGGAGGCCGACGGCATACGGCCAGTTCTGGGTGAGCCACGTGGGAAGGATGCCGCCGGCGATCCCGGTGGGCCGCACGAGGTCCGCGTCCGGGCGCTCGCCTCGGGGCAGGGCGGACACCGACGGCCTGGGGCTGCTCGACGCGCTGGGTCCCGTGCTGGGATTGGTCCTCGGCTGGGTCAGGCTGTACGCCGGGGGTATGCCGCCACGACCGCCCGGGGTGGGCTCGAAGCGCAACCAGCCGATGCCGTCGAAGTAGATCTCCGGCCAGGCATGGGCGTCTCTGCCGCGCACGACGTAGTCGTCGCCTTCCCGGGTGCCGCCGAGGAAGCCGACGACGAGGCGGGCGGGCATGCCGGCGCGGTCGGCGAGGGCGACCATGGCGCCCGCGAACTGTACGCAATAGCCCCGCTTGGTCCGCAGGAAGCTCAGCAGCGGGTCGCCACCGATCCCTTCGTCGGTGAGCGTGAGCGAGTAGGAGAACTCGGGTGAGCGCAGGTAGGCCTGGATCTTGCGGGCCGCCTCGACGGGGGTTTCCTCCCCGTCGATGATGGACTCGAGCACCCGGCCGAGGGTGTCGTTCGGCTGATCGGGGTCGGCCCCGCTCGGCGTGTCCTCGATGAAGACCGCCGCCGCCGTCGATGGCCGGACGTTGGAGGCAGACAGGTTGGCCAGGAAGTCCTCGGGGATCGTCAGGTTCAACGAGGACGCGGTGTACTCCCGGACGGTGCCCGACAACCGGACGGTGCCGAAGTCGTCGACGGTCCAGCTCGCGCCCGGGAACGGGTTGCCGACGGTCAGTGGGGGCAGGGCGACCTGCGGGGGAGCGACGTCGTTGTCGAAGACCTCGATATCCGTGGACTTCGTCGTGATCACCGAGTCCAACGGTGGCGGCTCGAGGGCGGTGGCCGGTTCGGCGGCGCCCCGGGAGCGGTCGTTGGTCCACACGCCCCCCTCGTAGCGGTTGAGCACGTGGACCGCGAAGACCGGAGCCGCTCCCGCGGGCGTCCGGTAGCGGAAGGCGACGCGGTCCGAACCGGTGATGAGATCGCGGCTGACGTCCGCGCTCGACGCCATGGAGACCCCACGGGGCGTGCCGCCCGACTCGTCCGCCCCGGTGCCGAGTCCGCCGGCCAGGAACCGCGTCGGCAGCAGGGGGGCGATCGTCCCCAGGACGATCGCGGCCCCGATCGCGAGCACTCCGAGGCGTCGGCCCAGGCCGGCCAGGGAGTCCCCGGGTTCGCGGCGGCGACCCCGCACCGTGTGGAAGGCCGGGCCCCAACTGTGCACCGCCGAGATCCCCTGGTGGGCGAGCATGAGCAGCCACAGCCCCGCCGGGGCGACCAGCCAGATCGCCGAGTTGCCGGTGGGCGTGTTTGACGAGGACCCGAGGTATGCCGTGAGCAGCAGCAACCCGGCGGCGGCAGGTCGCCGCAGCGAGACGGCTACGGCATCAACGGCGACCGCGATGAGCCCGACGAGGGTGGCCAAGACGATGTCGAGTTCCCGGGAGGGCGGGACCGGGGCGGAGTAGCCGCCGAGATGTGTGGCCGCGCCCAGGACGATGTCGAACGTGCGCCGCGCTGTGGTCAGGGTCGGCAGGCCGTACCACAGGGTGGACGGCAGGACCGCACCGAGGTAGCCGGCGACCAGGGCAACGAGCTGGGCGATCAGGACCCAGCCGGGGCGGACCCGGAGCTGGCGCAGGGCCCATCCGCTCGCCGCGACCACGAGGATGGCCACCATGGCGACCCGGGTCCACCGGGTGCTCACCAGGAGCGTGGTCACCGGGGCGGCGACCACGGCAACCGCGGCCGCCGCGAGAAACGTCATGGTCGGCTGCCCGCGGGTCATGAGGACGCCCCCACGGTCGCGTCGAGGACGGTTGCCCAGGCATCGGCGTGGGGCAGGGTGCGATCGTAGGTGCGGGCTCGCACCCCGGAGACCCGGAGCACCTCCAAGCCACCGTTGCCGTTCGCCGAGCCCGGGGCGGCGGCCAGGAAGGCCAAGCCGGCGGATCCGGGCTGGCGCAGACCCGCGACGGAGCGGGCGGAGCCTTCGCGCAGCGCTCCTCCGATGAAGATCACCAGCCCACCGCGCCGGCTCAGGCCGCGCGCCGCATGCAGGAGTTCTTCGAGGCTCTCGGGGGGAGTGGGCCGTGCCTTGGCAAGGGCGACCAGGGTGCCGGGGAGGTCCTCGCTCACGGTGACCTCCCCGCCGCCTGCGGGGGTCAGCGCTTGAACGCTGTAGCCCCGGGCCTGCAGGTGCGCGCTCACCGAGGCCGCCATGACGACCGCCCACTCGATGCTTGAGGAGACTCCCATGCCGGTGTGCGCGGACTCCCGGGTGTCGAGCAGGACGAGGGCCTGGCGACGGATCGGCCGGTCCTCCTGCCGGACCATGAGGTCGCCGGTGCGGGCCGAGGCCGGCCAGTGGATCCGGCGGAGGTCGTCGCCCTGACGGTACTCGCGGATGCCCTGTTCGTTGTCCCCGTGCAGCGCAAGGGTTGCCGCCGAGCCGGTTTCTTCACCGAGACCGGTCGAACCTGGCGGTGAGGCATGCAGCGGCACCGGCGTCGGGACGACGAGCAGTTCGGTCCCTTCGCCCACGTCCGCGAGCTTGAGCGAGAGGCCGAAAAGATCCCGGACCCGGGTCCCCAGCGGCCCGAGCTGGTGGGCGCCGCGGATCGGCGAGCGGACGACATACTGCACCTCACACCGACCGCCAGGGTCGAGTGCGGGCAGGACGAAGCGCGGGCGGTCGCCGAGCAGGTAACTGAGTTGCTCCTCGGCCAGGAGCACCGGGCTGGACGAGCCTGCGGGGTTGGTCACGCGCACCGTGATGACGACCGGCTCGCCGATCTGCGCGGTGGGGGGAGCGGCCGTTCGGGACACGTCGAGGGCAAGGCCACGGGTACGGCCGAACCAGAGCGCCCCCGCGGTGAGCAGGAGCAGGAGCAGGCCGATTCGAGCGAGGTCGCGTTGGCCGAGCAGGAAGCCGGCGAGGAGCAGGCACACCCCCGAGGCCACGAAGGCCGAGCCCCGAGTGGTCAGGGCGCTCCACAGGCTGCGCAGGCTCGCCATGGCCGTTGCGGGTTCAGCTCACCGTCGCCGGCACACGAACGGTCGCCAGCAACTCGGCGATGATGTCTGCGGCCGTGGTTCGGGCCGCGTGCGCCTCGCCGGTGAGGATGAGGCGATGGGCGAGCACCGGCTCGGCGATGGCGTGCAGGTCATCGGGCAGGACGTGATCGCGACCGGCCAGGGCCGCATGGGCGCGACCCATCCGCAACAGGTGGAGGGCGGCACGCGGTGAGGCGCCGAGGCGGACGGCCCGGTGCGAGCGGGTGGCCGAGGCGAGGTCGACGATGTAGTGCTTGATCGCCGGGGCCGCATACACCTCGCGGACCGAGGCGATCATCGCGACGATGTCGGCGGCATCGGTCACCGGGGCGAGGTGCTCCAGGGGTGAGGTTCCGGCATGGCCGTCCAGCATCTCGACCTCGGCCGCAGCCGAGGGGTAGCCGATGGCGAGGCGGGCCGTGAACCGGTCCCGTTGGGCCTCGGCCAGCGGGTGGGTGCCTTCCATCTCGATGGGGTTCTGAGTGGCCATGACGAGGAAGGGGTTCGGCAGCGGGTAGGTGATCCCGTCCACCGTGACCTGGTTCTCCTCCATGGCCTCCAAGAGTGCGGACTGGGTCTTGGGGGAGGCCCGGTTGATCTCGTCCCCGATGACGACGTTGGCGAAGATCGCACCCGGGCGGAACTCGAAGCCTCGAGTCTCCTGGTTGAAGATCGACACGCCGCTGACATCGCTGGGCAAGACGTCGGGGGTGAACTGAATCCGACGCACCGAGCAGTCGATGGCCCGAGCGAGGGTCTTGGCGAGCAGGGTTTTGCCGACCCCGGGCACGTCCTCGATGAGGAGGTGGCCCTCGGCGAGGAGTGCCGAGACCACGGTCTGGACCACTCCCGCCTTGCCCTCGATCACCGAGTTCATGGCGGCCATGAGTCGGCCACTGCGCTCCCGCACCTCGTCGAGCGGTATGGCGTGTGGCCCGGACGGTGAGTGGGTCGTCACGCGCTGCCCCTCCTGGGTCTGTTGATTCTCCGCGCGCCCATCGCGCGCCCTCCTGCCTCTGCCGATCTTGCCTTACGTCGCCGAAGAACGGCAGGGAGGGGCGGTCTCGGATCGGAAACAGCTGCAGAAATCCCGGTCGGCGGCGACCCGGAGGCGACAGATGTGGATTCTTCCTCCATTTCGCTCCACCCCATCTGGCCTGCATGAAAGCTGGAAATCTGTGATTGATGAGGAAAATGAGGTCACGAAGGGGAGATAAGTGGAGTAAGGTGGGGCAACCGAGCAACGTAGTGGTGTCCCAGGGTCGAAGGAGGTGGGGGCCATGACGGTCGAGTCCGACTTCCACGGGACCTTCACCCCCCGCCTGGACGACAAGGGTCGGCTCTTCATCCCGGCGCGCTACCGGGAGGACTTCCGCGCGGGGCTCGTCATGACCACCGGCCAGGAGGGCTGCATCTACCTCTTCCCCGTGGCCGAGTTCCGCACGATCTCGCGGGCGATGGCGCAGGTGCCGAGTTCAGCGGCCAACGTCCGGGCCATGGTGCGGATGTTCCGGGCCAATGCCACCCCGGAGGAGGCGCCCGACCGTCAGGGGCGGATCACCGTCCCCGCAACGCTGCGGACGTGGGCGGGCCTCGACCGTGACTGTGCGGTCCTGGGCAACGGAAATCGCCTCGAGATCTGGGCCGCTGACCGTTGGGCGACCTACCAGGACGAGCACGCCGAGGGCTATGCCACCTACTCCCAGGGCAGTGAGGAGGTCGTCATCCCCGGTCTGTGACCTCGACCGGGTGTCCGAACTGGCCTCCAGCCGATGCCGATCCCGACGCGACTTCCCCCGCAGCGGGCCCGCCTCGGATGGGGACCAGCCCCGACACCCGACCCAGGACCAGCCGCCACCACCCAGAACGCCCAGCGAAGACACCGATGACGACAACCCCAGCGAGGACCCGGATGGCCGAGAGAGGCACCGCCGCAGAGCGGCACCGCCCGGTGCTTCGTGCGCGCGTCGTCGAACTGCTCGCCCCGGCCCTGCAACGGCCCGGGGCGGTGTATGTCGACGGCACTCTGGGCATGGGGGGGCACGCCGAGGCGATGGCCGCGGCCGCACCGGAGGCACTCATCGTCGGCGTTGACCGGGACGCGGAAGCCTTGGCCCTCGCGGGGGAACGCCTGGCGCCGCTGCGCGACCGGCTCGTGCTCGTGCACACGGCATACGACGATGTCCAGGTCATCCTCGATGCGATCGAGACCCGGGCCGGGCGACGCACGGTCGACGCCGCACTCTTCGACCTCGGGGTCTCCTCCCTGCAGCTCGATGCGGCCGACCGCGGCTTCGCCTACGCCCAGGACGCACCCCTGGACATGCGGATGGACCCGAGCTCGGGGATCACCGCCGCCGAGGTGCTCGCCACCTACCCGGTCGGTGCGTTGAGCCGGGTGCTCTCCGAGTATGGCGAGGAGCGGTTCGCCCGCCGGATTGCCCAGGCCATCGTCGCGCGGCGCGACCGCCACCCGCTCACCACCTCCGCCGAACTTGTCGAACTGCTCCGGCAGAGCGTGCCGGCCGCCTCTCAGCGCACCGGGGGACACCCGGCCAAGCGGACCTTCCAGGCGTTGCGGATCGAGGTCAATGACGAGCTCGGCTGCTGGCAGCGGGCGCTGCCCCGCATGCTCGACGCCACGGCGGTCGGCGGCCGGATTGCGGTGCTCTCCTACCACTCTCTCGAAGACCGGATCACCAAGACCGAGCTCGTCAGCCGCACCACAACCTCGGCACCGCACGGCCTTCCGGTGATCCCGACGGAGCTCGCGCCCACCTTTGAACTCCTCACCCGCGGCAGCGAGCAGGCCAGCGAACGCGAACGCCTCGACAACCCTCGATCCTCTTCCGTGCGGCTCCGCGCCGCGGTCCGTGTCCGGCCCTCGAAAGGTGCCTCTCGATGAGCCAGCTCGCCTCGAGCCCTCCCGCGCTGCGGTCGGCGATGCCGCGGCCCCTGCGTACCCGGCGGGAGCCGCGCCCGCTGCGGGTGGTCAGCCGGCCGCCGGGTGACGGTCGGATCGGGTTTGTCATGCTCTGTCTCTCGCTGCTCATCGGCGGGCTCATGGGGCTGCTCATGCTCAACACCTCGATGGCCACGAGCGCCTTCGAACTCCGCGAACTACGGGTCACCTCCGACGAGCTCGGGGACATCGAGGACTACCTCTCCCGCAAGGTGGACTCGCTGAGCGCCCCGGGACAGCTCGCCAAACGCGCCCAATCGCTCGGCATGGTCCCGGCCCAGGCACCGGCCTTTCTTCGGCTCTCCGATGGGAAGGTCCTCGGCGTGGCGGAGCCCGCGGTGCCGGTCAAAGGCTTCAGAGTGGTGGTGGGTGGATCGGCCGCGGCCGATGCCACGGATCTGGCGCCCCCGACGATGACGACAACGAGGACCGTGCTCGCAGGACCGATCAAGACAACTACCGTGCGGACCGTCGCGCTCGACGGCACCGTCACGGTGACGATCACGCGCGTCGACACTCGCAATAACGCGACGTCGACCACCCGGCGGGTCAGCGGGGGCCCGGGCTCTCTCGGCGAGGGCCCATGACGACTCGTCCCACACGTCCCACACGTCCCACTCGCGCAGGGGCCCCGGCGCGTCCGGCGCGTCCTGCGTCGGGGAAGGGTGTCGCCCCGCGGTCGGCCACGCCTCGCACCTCCGCGGCGCCGCCGCGGAGCGCGCGCCCGCGCTCGACCGCTCGGACGACCCCGGCCGCGCGCACCCGGGCGCGCGGGGGGCGCCCACCGGGTCCGCCACGCCCGACACGGCAACGAGCCACGGGTCACCCCGCCCGCCGAATGCGAGCGCTGTCGGTCGCGCTCCTCTTTATCCTTTCGATCTTCGCCGCCCAACTCGTGCGGATCCAAGGATTCGAGAGCGCCGCGGTCGCCGAGCAGGCCCGTGAGGGTCGGATCACGACCACCGCCATCCCGGCTCAGCGGGGCCGGATCCTCACCTCGGATGGCATCGTGCTGGCCTCCAACGCGGTGAAACAGACACTCGCCGTGGACCCCACGGCCGTGTGCACCTACCGGACGGGGCAGCGTGAGTGCAGCGAGGCGACCGCGCAGCTCGCCGTCGTGTCGGCGGCCTCCCGGCTGGCGCCGCTGCTCGGAGTACCTGCAAGCAGCCTCATCACCCCACTGACTCGCAAGGGCTCCAACCGCTATGTCATCCTCAGCCGGGACATCACCCCGTTGCAGGGCAATCGCATCATGGACCTTGGTATCCCGGGGGTGTACCTCGATGCCGCCGAGATCCGCAACCAACGGACCTACCCGCAGGGGGCCACGGCGGCGAGCCTGGTGGGCTATATCGGTGGTGACGACAAGCCCGCCTCCGGGGTCGAGGTCATGATGAACGCCCACCTCAAGGGCACCTCGGGCGAGATGACCTTCGAACAGGGGGGATCGGGCGGCATGATCCCGAGCGGCACGAGCACGACAGTGCCGGCCGTGAACGGCAAGGACGTCACGCTGACCCTGAACTCGAACCTGCAGTGGTACGCCCAGAACGCCATCGCCCAGAAGGTCACCGAGGTTGGTGCGCTCTCCGGCACGGTCGTCGTCATGGACGCGCGCAGCGCCAAACTCCTTGCGGTCGCCTCCTACCCGACCTTTGACCCCGGCACCGATCTCGGCAAGCCGGGGATCGATACCCGCAACAAGGCCTTCGTCGATGTCTTCGAGCCGGGGTCGACGGCCAAGGTCATGACGATCTCGGCGGCCCTTGAGGAGGGTGTCGTCCGCCCGACGACGGCCGTGGAGATCCCCAACCGGCTCAAGCGCTCCGACAAGGTGTTCCGGGACAGTCATGACCATCCGACGGAGTTCCGGACCGTGAACGGGGTCCTAGCCGAGTCCAGCAACATCGGGACGATCCTCATCGGCGAGCACCTGAGCACCGCGCAGCAGGAGTCCTGGCTGCACAAGTTCGGCATGGGCTCGACCTCGGGCATGGGCTTCCCTTCGGAGTCCCAGGGCCTGCTGCCGCCGTGGAAGCAGTGGAGTGGGTCGCAGCGGTACACGATCATGTACGGCCTGGGTATTTCGCTCACCGCCATCCAGGCCACCTCGGTGTTCCAGACCATCGCCAACAAGGGCGTTCGGGTCCCGGCCCGGCTCATCGAGAGCACGACCGAGGACGACGGTTCGCTCACCCCGGCGGTGGATGCGACCCCGGTTCGGGTGCTCTCCGAGAAGACCGCCGGCCAAGTCAGTGCCATGCTTGAGGCCGTCGTCACCGACGGCACCGCTCGCCGTGCGGCCATCCCCGGCTACCGGGTGGCGGGCAAGACCGGAACCGCGTCGCGGTATGACCCGCTCCTCAAGGCCTACAGCGGCCACACCGGCTCGTTCATTGGCTATGCCCCCGCCGAGGACCCCAGGCTTGTCGTGGCCGTGATCCTGCAGCGGCCGATCCGCGGCAACGCCGGCGGCGTGGTCGCGGCCCCGGTCTTCAAGGACGTCATGTCGTACGCCCTCCAGGAGCTGCACATCCCGCCCAGTGGGGTCAAGGCCCCCGATCTCCCGCTGCGCCTGGATGCCCTGCCGACGGGCTCCGACGCCGACGTGGTGCGCTCCAAGAAGACGTCAACCGGCGGGTAGGCTCGAACCTCGTGACCTCGCCGCGTCCGCACTCCGTCGCGCCGGTCGACCTCGGCGAGTTCGCCGCGCGGTCGCACTGGCGTGTTCAGGGCCCCGCGCCAGACGGGCCGCTCTGGGTAACCGGGGTCGCTCAGGACTCTCGGACCGTTCGTCCCGGGGATGCGTATGCCGCCCTGCCGGGCGCGCACTTCCACGGCGCCGACTTCGCCGCCCAGGCCGTCGCAGGGGGAGCGGTCGCGATCCTCACCAGCCCACAGGGAGCGAGCCGCGCCGTCGCCACCGGCGTGCCGGTGTTCCTCGTCGATGACCCGCGGGCCGTCCTCGGGGCGCTCTGCGCCGAGGTCTATGGCACCGCGACTCGCCGCCCCCACCTCATCGGGATCACCGGGACCAACGGCAAGACCACCACGGCATACCTGATCACCGGCGCGCTCGACGCGCTCGGGGTGACCACGGGGCTCATCGGGACGGTCGAGACCCGCATTGGTGCGCGGAGCCTGCGCAGCACCCGGACCACACCGGAGGCCCCGGACCTGCACGCTCTGCTCGCGGTCATGGTCGAGCAGGGAGTGCAGACCTGCGTCATGGAGGTGAGCAGCCACGCGCTGGCCTCACACCGGGTCGACGGAGTGGTCTACGACCTGGCCGTGTTCACCAACCTCTCTCAGGACCATCTCGACTTCCACGACGACATGACCAGCTACTTCGAGGCCAAGGCCGAACTCTTCACCCCGGCACACAGCCGCCGCGGCATCGTCGGCGTCGACGACTCCTGGGGGCGGCGCCTCGCGGAGATCGCCACCGTCCCGGTGGAGACCCTCGGTGTCGCCGATGCGCACTGGCAGATCCGGGCCGGGGTCGACCAGCGTTTCGTTCTCACCCACGGTGATGAGGCACTTGACCTGCATTCGGCGCTCCCGGGGGACTTCAACGTGACGAACACCGCGTTGGCGGCGGCCGCTCTGCGCACGTTGGGCCATTCGGGTCCACGCGTGCAGGAGGGTCTGCGGGCCGACCCACGGGTGCCGGGCCGGATGGAACTGATCGAGGCCGGCTCCGGTCCTCGCTGCATCGTCGACTACGCGCACACCCCGGAGGCGATTCGGTCCGCCCTGCGTGCCCTGCGTCCGAGCACCGAGGGGCTGCTCATCTGTGTCACCGGCGCCGGCGGCGACCGGGACCGGGACAAGCGAGCCGACATGGGCGCGGCCGCCGCGCTGGCCGACATCGTCATCGTCACCGATGACAACCCTCGAGGAGAGGATCCGGCGAGCATCCGGGCCGCGGTCCGCGCCGGCGCTCTCGTGGCGGCCACCGGCGCCGAGGTGCTCGAGGTCGCGGATCGGCGAGCGGCCATCGCCCAGGCCGTGGCCCGCGCGGCCGGAGCCTCCCCTCGGGCGACCGTGGCCGTCGTCGGCAAAGGACACGAACCCGGTCAGGAGATCGCGGGTGTGGTGCACCCCTTCGACGATCGCGTCGTCGTGCGCGAGACTCTCGCCCGGCTGAATGGAGAGCCCTCGTGATCCCGTTCACCCTCGCTCAGATCGCCGAGGTCACCGGAGGTCTCGTCGTCCCTGCCGAGTGCGCGCAGGTCACAGTCGCTGGGCCGGTCGTCACCGACTCGAGGCAGGCCGCGCCCGGCTCGCTCTATGTCGCCCGGATCGGCGAGTTCGCCGATGGTCACGAGTTCGCCTCTGGCGCAATGCAGTTCGGTGCGGTGGCGGCCCTGACGACACGGCCGCTGGATGGTGTGCCCTGCGTGGTCGTCGACGACACCGAGCGCGCGTTTGGCGTCTTGGGGCGCGCCGTCGTCGAGGCGCTGCCCCACTGCACCCTCATCGGCATCACCGGATCCTCGGGTAAGACGAGCACCAAGGATCTCCTCGGCCAGGTGCTTGCGTCGGCCGCCGAGACGATCGCCCCGGAGGGTTCGTTCAACTCCGAGATCGGGGTTCCGCTCACCCTGTGCCGAGCCCAGCAGAGCACCCGGTTCCTCGTGGTCGAAATGGGGGCCCGCGGGATCGGCCACATTGCCTACCTTGCCGGCATCGCCCCGCCCGACATCGGGGTCGTCCTCAACGTGGGGGTGGCCCACGTCGGAGAGTTCGGCTCGGTCGAGGCGATCGCCCTGGCCAAACGAGAGCTCGTCGAAGCTCTTCCCGTGGACGGTGTCGCTGTGCTCAACGCCGACGACCCAGTCGTTGCCGCAATGGCCCGGCATACCAACGCCAGGGTGGTCTTCGTTGGTGAGGCGGCGGACGCCGACGTCCGGGCCATCGACGTCGAACTCACCCCGCACGGGGCCGCGCGGTTCACCGTCCGGGCCGGGGGATTTCAGCACCGGCTGACGCTCACGGTCATCGGTCGACACCACATCGGCAACGCGCTGGCCGTCGTCGCGGTTGCCCTCGAGTGTGGCCTGGACCTTGCCGCCGCGTGCCTCGCCCTGGAATCGGCGGCCCCGCTGAGCCGGTGGCGGATGCAAGTCACGCAACGCCCCGACGGGGTCACCGTGATCAACGACGCCTACAACGCCAACCCCGACTCGATGCGGGCCGCCCTCGATGCCCTGCACCACCTTGGTGCCGGGCGACGCTCCTGGGCCGTGCTCGGAGCGATGCTCGAACTCGGCGCCGACTCCGACGCCCTGCACGCTGCGGTGGGGGCGTATGCGCTCTCCCGCGAGGTCGACGAGCTCCTCGTCGTCGGGGAGGCTGCGGCCCCGATCGCCCAGGGCGCCCGGGAGACCGAGGGCACGACGAACGTGCGCTTAGTCCCGGACGCGGAGGCTGCGGCCGTGCTGCTGGGGCAGGAGTTGCGGCGCGGCGACGTCGTTGTGTTCAAGTCGAGCCGCGACGCGGGACTACGGTGGCTCGGAGACCGGGTCGCGCAGGAGGAGGTCCAGCCATGAAGGCGGTGCTCATCGCCGCGCTCGTCTCCCTCGTCGGCACTCTCTTCGGTACGCCGATGTTCATCCGCTACCTCGTCCGCAAGGGCTACGGCCAGTTCATCCGTGACGATGGGCCCACAGCGCACCACACCAAGCGCGGCACCCCCACCATGGGTGGCGCGGTCATCGTCGCGGCGGCGCTGCTCGGCTACGCCGCCGCGCACGTGTTCTCGGTCACCCCGCCCACGGTGAGCGGTCTGCTCGTCCTCTTCCTCATGACCGGTCTCGGGCTCGTGGGTTTCCTGGACGACTTCATCAAGATCAGCAAGCAGCGCTCCCTGGGGCTGCGCTCGGGCCAGAAACTCCTCGGTCAGACGCTCGTCGCGGTGCTCTTCGCGGTACTTGCCCTCCGCTTCGAGAACTCCTCCTTCCGCACTCCGGCCTCGACACACATCTCCTTCGTGCGTGACCTGCCCCTGGATCTCGCTTTCGCCGGACCGGTCCTCGGGCTGCTGCTCTTCATCCTGTGGGCCAACATCATCGTCGCCGGCACCTCCAACGGCGTGAACCTCACCGACGGCCTCGACGGTCTCGCCACCGGCGCCTCCGTCATGGTCTTTGCGGCCTACGTCCTGATCGGGATCTGGCAGTTCAACCAGAACTGCCAGTGGAACCCGAGCAGTAAGTGTTACGAGGTCCGCGATCCGCATGACATCGCGCTCGTCGCGGCCTGCGTCATGGGGGCCTGTTTCGGGTTCCTCTGGTGGAATGCCGCGCCGGCGAAGATCTTCATGGGGGACACCGGCTCGCTCGCCCTCGGCGGCGCGCTCGCCGGGCTTGCCATCGTCAGCCGCACCGAGCTCCTCGTCATCATCCTCGGCGGCCTGTTCGTGGCCATCACCCTCTCCGTCATCATCCAGGTGGCTTCCTTCAAGACCACCGGAAAACGCGTCTTCCGGATGGCACCCCTGCAGCATCATTTCGAGCTGCTGGGGTGGCAGGAGGTGACGATCGTCATCCGTTTCTGGATCATCGCCGGACTCTGCGTGGCGCTCGGCCTCGGGCTCTTCTATGCCGAGTGGATGGTCGGCGCATGACCCGTGATCTCACCGAGCTCACCCACCGGGATGCTGACTGGGCGGGACTACGAGTCGTTGTGGCCGGGCTCGGCGTGAGTGGGTTCGCGGCCGCGGACGCGCTCCTGGAACGTGGCGCGGTCGTCGAGGTCGTCGACGCCGCCGCGCCGGTGGACGGCTCGGCGATGGCCGAACGCGCGCGCATCGTGGACATCCTCGGCGCGAGTCTGCGCTTCGGTCCGGACGCCGTCGACCGTATGCCGTCTGCCCCGGTCGATCTCGTCGTCACCTCTCCCGGGTGGCGGCCGGACCAGAGCTTGCTCGCCGCTGCGGCGGCGGCCGGGGCCCCGGTCTGGGGCGAGGTCGAGTTGGCCTGGCGGATGCGGGCCGCGCAGGGTGCCGCCCCGTGGCTCACCGTCACCGGGACCAACGGCAAGACCACGACCGTGCAGATGCTCGCCTCGATGCTCCAGGCGGCTGGTTTGCGGGCGTGCAGCGCCGGCAATGTCGGCCGCCCCATCCTCGAGGCGGTGCTCGACCCGAGCCCCTACGACGTCATCGCCGTCGAACTCTCCAGTTTCCAGCTGCACTGGTCGCATTCGATTCAGCCGCGTGCCTCCGCCTGCCTCAACATCGCCCCGGACCACGTCGACTGGCATGGTTCCTACGAGGCCTACCGGGCGGCCAAGGGCCGGATCTACGCCGGCACGGAGATCGCCTGTGTCTACAACGTGCAGGACCCGCAGACCGAGCAGCTCGTCGCCGAGGCCGAGGTCCAGGAAGGCTGCCGCGCCATCGGGTTCACCCTGGGGGTGCCGGCCCCGTCCATGGTCGGGGTCGTCGAGGAGGTCCTCGCCGACCGGGCTTTCGTCGACAACCGCCGGACCAGCGCCGCCGAGCTGGCCACCGTGGACGATGTACGCGGCGGCGCGCTGACCCTCGCCCCGCATGTCCTTGCCAACGCCCTCGCCGCGGCCGCCTTGGCCAGGGCCCACGGCGTCCCCCCGGTCGCGGTCCGGGAAGGGCTACGGGCCTTTACCCCCGAGCCGCACCGGATCGCCGAGGTCGCGGTCGTCGACGGCGTGCGCTACGTCGACGACTCCAAGGCGACCAATCCGCACGCGGCCGGGGCCTCGCTCACGGCATACGAACGGATCGTCTGGATCGCCGGCGGGCTGCTCAAGGGGGCCCGGGTCGACGATCTCATCGAGCACAGCGCCGACCGGCTCGCCGGGGTGGTGCTCATCGGCCGCGACCGTGCACTCATCGCCGAGGCACTTGCCCGACACGCGCCGACAATCCCGGTCATCGACATCGCCGACACCGACACTGGAGCCATGGATCGTGTCGTCGCTGCTGCACGCACGCTCGCCGCCCCTGGCGATGTCGTGCTGCTCGCGCCAGCCGCGGCGTCGATGGACATGTTCACCGACTACAAGGCCCGTGGTCACGCCTTCGCTGCTGCCGTGCGACGGCTCGTGTCCACGCCTGAGTGACGTCATGAGTTCGGCCACCGCGCCCGCGGCCCGCCGTCGGGAGAGCCTGACCGACCGGATGCACACCTGGTTCGCCCGGTTCGACTCGCCCGTGACGACGTACTACCTCATCCTCTCGGTGACCGGATTCCTCGTCATCTTCGGCCTCATCATGGTCTGGTCGGCCTCGACCGTCGTCTCGCTGCAGGAGACCGGCTCGGTGTCGCCCTTCGCCATCGTCAAGAGCCAGTTGTTCTATGCCGTCATCGGCGGCGCTGTGCTGTATCTCGCCTCCCGGGTGTCCGTGCTCTGGTGGAAGCGTCTCGCCTTGCCGATCCTCGGTGTCTCCCTCATCGCCCAGCTCCTGGTCTTCACGACCCTTTTCGGTGACGGCGAGGGCGGCAACCGGGCCTGGCTCGTGCTTGGCCCCATCTCGGGCCAACCCTCCGAGGGCATCAAGATCGCGCTCGCCCTCACCGGCGCACTCATCCTGACCCGCAAGCGGCCCTACCTCGGGCGGGTGGGTCACGTCGTCGTGCCCTATCTGGTCCCGATCGCGGCGCTCAGCATGGGCCTGGTCGTGCTCGGCAACGACCTCGGGACCACCCTGGTGCTGGCGGCGATCGTGGCTGCCGTCCTTTTCGCCGCCGGGGTCCCGGTGCGCTGGTTCGTCGGCGCGATCGCGGCGTTCGGGGTGGTCGCGACGGCCTACATCGTCAACAACTCCAACCGGCTCGGGCGCTTCGATGTCTGGCTGGGGCGGAACACCGACATCGACGGGGCAGCCCGTCAGCCGATTCATGGACGCTACGCCCTCGCCGACGGCGGTTGGCTCGGGGTCGGGCTCGGTGCCAGTCGGGAGAAGTGGGGTCTGCTCTCCGAGCCGCACAACGACTTCATTTTCGCCATCATCGGGGAGGAGCTCGGGCTGCCCGGCACCCTGGCCGTGCTCGCCCTCTTCGCGGGCCTCGTCTGGGGGTGCCTGCGCCTCGCGCTGCGCACCGAGGACTTCTTCGTGCGGGTCGCCACCGCCGGGATTATGGCGTGGATCCTCTTCCAGGCCCTGGTCAACATCGGAGCGGTCATCCAGCTCGCGCCCGTCGTGGGTCTGCCGCTGCCGCTGATCTCCTCCGGTGGTTCCTCCCTGGTGACGACGCTCTTCGCCCTCGGCATCCTGCTCTCCTTCGCCCGGTCCGAACCGGGCTGCGCACAGCGGCTCTCCGCGACGACGTCGGTGCTGCGGCGTTCGGTCGCGGTCATCCCGGCGGTCGCCCGCCGAGGCCGTCGGTGAGCGCACCGCTGCGTTCGGTCGTCCTGGCGGGTGGCGGCACCGCGGGTCACGTCTCGCCGCTGCTGGCCCTGGCCGACGAGTTGCGTCGACGGCACCCGGAATTGGTGATCACCTGCGTCGGCACGCAGACCGGCCTCGAGGCACGTTTGGTACCGGAACGCGGCTATCCGTTCTTGACGATCCCGCGGGTACCGCTGCCGCGACGTCCCACCCTCGACCTGCTCCGGCTGCCCAGACGGCTCGCCGGCTCGGTCAGAGCGGCGCTCGACATCCTGCGGGCGCAGCAGGCCCAGGTTGTCGTGGGATTCGGGGGCTATGTGAGTACGCCGGTCTATCTGGCGGCTCGTCGGCTAGGGGTCCCGGTCGTGGTTCACGAACAGAACGCCCGCCCGGGTCTGGCCAATCGGGTCGGTGCCCGGTTCGCCCGCGCCGTCGCCGTGACCTTCCCGGGGACGCCGCTGAGCGGTGCGGTACGCACCGGTATGCCGTTGCGTCGCCAGATCGCCGACCTGGACCGGGCGGCCCGACGGGTGGAGGCGCGCACGGCATACGGGATCGACCCGGGCCTGCCCACGCTCCTGGTCACCGGCGGATCGCTCGGTGCCCAGCGGCTCAACGAGGCGTTCGCGGGCGCTGCTGCCGAGCTCTCGGCCGCCGGCGTCGCGGTCATCCACCTGTGCGGACGGGGCAAAAGCTTCGCGCCCGCGACCGTTCCCGGCGGTGCCCCCTACATCGTCCGCGAATACGCCGAGGCGATCGAACTCGCTTACGCCGCAGCCGATCTGGTGGTCGCCCGCTCGGGGGCAAGCACGGTCTGTGAGCTGAGCGCGGTCGGGCTGCCGGCTATCTACGTCCCGCTGCCCATCGGTAACGGGGAACAGCGACTCAATGCCGCGGACCTGGTCGGTCGCGGCGGGGGGCTGCTCGTGGCCGACTCCGAGGTCACCACCCCATGGGTCCGCGAGGTCGTCATACCGTTCGTCACCGATCCGGGGGCTCTGGCCGCCATGGCGGCAGCAGCGGCCGAGGCCGGCGAACGCGACGGGGATAAGTTGCTCGCCGACCTCGTCGAAGGAGCGGTGCGGTGAAGGCCACCCCGAGGTTCGACGTCACCGGCGAGCCACCCGCGCTGCTCGACCTGGGTCACGTCCACCTGATCGCCATCGGCGGCGCCGGTATGTCGGCCGTGGCGCGGCTGCTGCTCGCCCGCGGAGTTCAGGTCAGCGGGTGCGATCGGAACGCCTCCGCCGCGTTGGAGGCGCTCGCCGAGCAGGGCGCGACGGTCGTGGTCGGCCATGACCCCGCCCACCTGGCGGACGTGGACACCGTCGTCGTCTCCAGCGCCATTCCGGCCGCTCATCCCGAGTTGCTCGCCGCGAGCGAGCGCGGGATCCGAGTGCTCCACCGGGCCCAGGCGCTGGCGACGGTGACCTCCGGGCGGCGGCGGATCGCCATTGCCGGAGCCAACGGCAAGACGACGACGACCTCGATGGTGGCCGTCGCCATGGCGGCTGCGGGTCTGGATCCGGTGCTCGCCTCCGGAGGAGACGTGGCCGCGCTCGGCGGCAACGCCCGCTGGGGCAGCGGGGACGCGGTCATCGAGGCCGATGAGAGCGACGGTTCGTTCTTGGCCTATCGACCCGACATCGCCGTGGTCACCAACGTCCAGCCGGACCACCTTGACTTCTACGGCGATGCCGCCGGAGTGGAGGCCGGGTATGCCGCCTTTGTCGACACCATGCCGCGATCCGGGGTGCTCATCGCCTGTGCGGACGACCCCGGTGCCCTGCGGCTCGCCGATTATGCGCGGGGCCGGGGCCTGCGGGTGCTCAGTTATGGCCAGAGTCCGTCCGCCGATGCCGTAATCAGCGAGGTTCGTGCCCAGGGCCTCGGGATGACCGCCTCGCTTACGGTGGGGGATCAGGTGGTGCCGCTCGTGCTCGCCGTTCCCGGTCTGCACAACGTGAGCAACGCGGCCGCGGCCTATCTGGTGGTGACGGAGGTTCTCGGAGCTGGTGCGGCCGAGGTGCTGCGGGGTTTGCGGGAGTTCGGGGGAGCGGCCCGACGTTTCGAGGTGCGTGGCGAGGTCGGCGGCGTGACTGTCGTCGACGACTACGCCCACAACGCGCCCAAGGTGGCCGCTCTGGTCACGGCCGCCCGGGTCGTTGCGGGCACCCACCGGCTCAGGGCGATCTTCCAGCCGCACCTGTTCAGTCGGACCCGCGACTTCGCCGGGGACTTCGCCCAGGCTCTGGCCGGAGTCGACGACCTCGCGATCCTCGACATCTATGCGGCCCGAGAGGAGCCCATGCCCGGGGTGTCCAGCGAGACCATCGGGTCGGTGCTTCGGGACCTGCCGGGGGAGCGCCGCCTCTTGGTGGGGGCGGGACGGCAGGAGTCGGTGGCCTTCGTCCTCGACGGCGTTAGGCCCGGGGACCTTGTCCTGACGATCGGCGCTGGGGACGTCACCAAGCTCGGGGCCGACCTGCTCACGGCCCTCGCCGGGCGCGAGGATGCCGGATGAGACCAGATCAGCGGGCACTGGCCGAGGCGGAGGCTGGGCTGGTTGGGGGAGCGGAACGCTTCAACGGAGAACGTCGGCGCGTGCGGCGTCGCTGGCTCCTGCTGGTTGGGGGCTTGGTCGTGATCGGTGCGTTCACCTGGCTCGTCGGCTGGAGTCCGTACCTGCGGGCGGCGAGTGTCGCCGTCGATGGGGTGAGCGGGGCCGAGGCTGCCGCCGTCGAGGCGCTCGTTCGCCCGGCCCTCGGCACCCCACTGGTCCGGCTCGACACCGGCGCCCTTGCGGAGAGCGTCCGGGGCCGAGTGAGCATTGAGGATGCCACCGTGACGCGGGACTGGCCGTCGACGATCCGGGTCGAGGTCGTTCCGCGGACGCCCGCGATCGCCCTCCGCAACCCTAAAGGTCAACTAGAGGTTGCGGATCGCCACGGGATTGTCTTCTCCACGGTGACATCGCCGCCCAAGGGCGTGCCGCTCGTCGTGGCCACCGGGGCTACGGCGACCTCTCCGGAGGCCGCCAGGACCGCGCTCGCGGTGGTTTCGGCGTTGCCGGACCCGCTTGCGAAGACGGTGACCCGCATCGAGGTGACCAGCGCCAACCTGGTCACGCTCCAGGTGGGCTCGGTCAGCGTCACCTGGGGGGACGGCTCGCAAGGGGAGCGCAAGGCGCGCGTGCTCACCGCCCTGCTCCGCACGAAGCCTCGACCGGTTCACATCGATGTCAGTGCGCCGAACACCCCGGTGACCCGCTGACGCTCCCGCGGAGGACGCGCGGAGTGATCGACAACCCCTGGGACCGATGTGACTCCTGAGATATGTGGGGCACAAGTGGTGCCAGAGACGCGCGGGGCGGTGCTTTCTCGGCGACACGCCCGCGAGGTCGTTGGTCACGGCGGCGAGTTTGCCTAGCGTCAGGAGCACGGATCGTGACCTTACCGTGACCTTTTAGTTGAGGTTGAAGGTTTCCGGGTAACGATCCAGCCCCAGAACTCCGTTGCACCACCACCCGAAAGAGGCCCGAGCCGTGGCATCACCCCAGAATTACCTGGCCGTCATCAAGGTCGTCGGCATCGGCGGCGGCGGCGTCAACGCGATCAACCGGATGATCGAGGTCGGCCTCAAGGGGGTCGAGTTCATCGCCATCAACACCGATGCGCAGGCTCTCTTGATGAGTGATGCCGACGTCAAGCTCGATGTCGGCCGGGAACTCACCCGGGGCCTCGGCGCGGGGGCCGACCCAGAGGTCGGGCGCCGGGCCGCCGAAGACCACTCCGAGGAGATCGAAGAGGTCCTCAAGGGCGCCGACATGGTCTTCGTCACCGCGGGAGAGGGCGGTGGCACCGGCACCGGTGGCGCCCCGGTGGTCGCCAAGCTGGCCCGCGGGCTCGGCGCGCTGACCATCGGCGTGGTCACCCGCCCCTTCACCTTCGAAGGGCGCCGTCGGGCGAGCCAGGCGGAGATTGGCGTGGCTGCCCTGCGTGACGAGGTCGACACCCTCATCGTCATCCCCAACGACCGGCTGCTTTCCATTGGAGACCGCGGCGTCTCGATGCTTGACGCCTTCCACGAGGCCGACAAGGTCCTGCTCTCCGGCGTCCAGGGGATCACCGACCTCATCACCACCCCGGGGCTCATCAACCTCGACTTCGCTGACGTGAAGTCGGTTATGCAGGGTGCGGGCTCGGCCCTCATGGGCATCGGTCAGGCCCGCGGTGAGGACCGCGCCGTCCAAGCCGCCGAGCTCGCGATCTCGAGTCCGCTCCTCGAGGCGAGCATCGATGGCGCCCACGGTGTTCTGCTCTCCATTCAAGGCGGCAGCGACCTCGGGCTCTTTGAGATCAACGAGGCAGCGCGCCTGGTCCAGGAGGCCGCGCACCCCGAGGCCAACATCATCTTCGGAACCGTCATTGACGACGCCCTCGGCGACGAGGTGCGGGTCACCGTCATCGCCGCTGGCTTCGATGGGGGCACGCCGACCAAGCGCACGGACGACCGCGCGCTGGGCACGATCGCCAGTGGGCGGGCCTCGACCACGCCGCCGCCGGCAACGGCAACGGCGGCCTCGACTCCGGCTGCGGTGGCCACCGAGGAACCCCCGGCCCCGATGGCCAGCGGGGACAGCGGGCCCGCGGTCGAGATGGACCGTACCCCCACCGGACGGCCGGAGGTCGAGGTCCACCGGGCCACCCCGCCGCGGACCGTTGGATTCGACGAGGGCGACGACCTCGACGTGCCCGACTTCCTTAAGTAGTCCACCGGCCGTGTGGACCGCTCAGGGCGCTGTCGGCGCCGTGCGCTGGGGGTTCACCGACGTCGAAGGGGGCGTGAGCGCGCCCCCGTATGCCGGACTGAACCTGGGTCTTCACGTCGGTGACGACGAGGCCCACGTCCGGGAGAACCGGCGCCGGCTCGCGCACGCCTGGGGTGCTGGCCTGGACCGGTTCGTGTTCATGGACCAGTGTCACGGGGCGGAGGTCGCGGTCATCGGAGAGCCGGGCGCGCCGCCGTCGGTCGATGCGGTCGTCACCGCCACGCCGGGGGTCACGCTGGTCGTCATGGTGGCCGACTGTGTCCCGATCCTGCTCGCCGACGAAGCCGCGGGGGTGGTGGGGGCCGTCCACGCCGGACGCCCGGGAATGATGAAGGGTGTTGTGGGACAGGCAATTTCGGCGATGCGCGACCAAGGTGCCGCGGACTTGCGGGCCTGGGTTGGCCCCGCGGTGTGTGGTCGGTGCTACGAGGTCGAGGCGGAGCTACGCGCGGAAGCGGCCGCCCTCGTGCCGGAGTCCGCGACGGTGACCTGGACGGGCACCCCGGCTATCGACGTGCCGGGTGGAGTGGTCTCTCAGCTCGCTGCGCACGGAGTCGCGATCCAATGGCTGCCTGGGTGCACCCGCGAGCGGATGGACCTGTTCTCCCATCGCCGACACGCGCCCACCGGGCGTTGGGCCGGGCTCATCATGCTCGACCCGGAGCGGGTCGGCTGATGACCCGGCCCGAGTCGGCCCGCCGCGCCGAGATTGCCGCCGGCCTTGCCGAGACCCGCGACCGGATAGAGAACGCCTGCCGGGCTGCCGGCCGCTCGGATATCCCGACGCTCATCGTGGTCACCAAGAACCAGCCCGCCTCGGATATCGACCATCTTCGTGCCCTGGGGGTCGGCGACATTGGCGAGAACCGCGACCAGGAGGCCGCCGCCAAGGTCGCCCAGATTGCCGCCCGGCACGAGGTCACCGTGCACTTCATCGGCCAACTCCAGACCAACAAGGCCGCCTCGGTGGCCGGTTATGCCGACGTCGTCCATTCCGTCGATCGGCCGCGACTGGTCCGGGCCCTGGCCGCAGCGCTGCAGCGGCTCCATCGCCGTCTCGATGTCCTGATCCAGGTGGACCTCTCCGGTTCCCCCGGCCGCGGTGGGGTCGACCCCCGGCAGGCCGATGACCTCGCCGAACTCGTGGTCGCCTCGGATTTCCTTCGGCTGCGCGGGGTCATGGCGGTGGCACCGCTCGGCGTAGACCCCGATGCCGCGTTTGCCCGCCTGGCGGGGGTCGCCGACGGCATACGACGGGTCGCTCCGGAAGCCACCTGGATCTCTGCCGGCATGTCGGGGGACCTCGAAGCGGCCGTGCGCCACGGGGCGACACACCTGCGTGTCGGGACGGCAATCCTGGGTTCTCGTGCGCACCGTGGGTAACTTCATTCACGACAGACACATCAACCCCGGCACCACCCGCACGAGGAGCACTTCACATGGCTGGCGCGATGCACAAGACGTTGGCGTACCTCGGGCTCGCCCAGACCGAGCGCGCGGATGACCAGTACGCGTATGACGACGAGTACGACGACTACGGCTCGGAGGCCGGATCCCATGAGGAGGTCGCCAGCGTGCGCGAGCTGCGCCCGGTGAGCTCCCACGACGTCGTCGCCTCGAACCGCGTCGGGGGCCTGTCGCGGATCACGACGATCCACCCGCGCACCTACAACGAGGCCAAGACCATCGGGGAGAACTTCCGCCAAGGCGTCCCGGTCATCATGAACCTCTCCGAGATGACCGACGCCGACGCCAAGCGCCTCGTCGACTTCGCGGCCGGGCTGGTCTTCGGCCTGCGCGGAGACATCGAGCGGGTGACCTCCAAGGTGTTCCTGCTCTCACCGGAGAGCGTCGAGGTCAACGCCGAGGAGAGTGCGCCGAGCACCAGCCGCGGCGTCTTCAACCAGAGCTGACGCGGGAGTCTCGACCCCGCCCATGGCGACCTTCTTCGCTGCGGCGCACTTCGTCGTCTTTGTCTATCTCCTCGTGGTCATCGGCCGCGGGCTGCTCGACATGGTGCGGTCGGTGGCGCGCTCATGGCGGCCCTCGGGCCCAATGCTCGTCGTCGCCGAGGTCGTCTACACCCTGACCGACCCCCCGATCAAGGCGTTGCGCAAGGCCATCCCGCCGATCTCGCTGGGCGGCATCGCCGTGGACCTCGCCTTCATCGTCCTCCTTATCGGGCTTCAGATCATCCTTTTCATCCTCGGCTGAGCCGCCCGTCGGCCCCGTATGCGGTGTGACGGGTGAGCCCTCTCGGTAAAGATGGGGCTAGTGCGCTTCCCCAGGGGATCGACTACCCTCGGATGCGGATGCGCTGCATCGACCGACCCCACGTTCCTCTGGGCGTCGATCGATGCAGCCCCCACCACGTCAGGACAAGGAGCGCACATGGCCATCACCCCCGAGGACGTCCTTAACAAGACGTTCACGCAGACGCAGTTCCGTCGCGGATACGACGAGCGCGAGGTCGACGACTTTCTCGACGACATCGTCGCCGAGATGCGGCGGATGTCCAAGGACTCCGAGGACCTGCGCTCCGAGCTCGCGACCGCGCGAGAGGGTGGCCCGGGCGGCGTCGTCGTCGACAAGGCCGCCGCCGAGGAGGCCGAGCGCCTGCGTGGCCGAACGGCAGAGCTTGAGTCGAGCGTCTCCGCCCTTGAGGGTGAGAAGGCCGAACTGAGCGCGCGGCTCGCCGAGTTCGAGGGCAAGGGCGGTGACGTCGAGGCACGTAACGCCGAACTCAAGGGCCAGGTCGCCGCGGCCGAACACCAGGTTCAGGAACTGCAGGCCAAGCTCGCCGAGCACGAGGGTGCCCGTGGCGAGTTGGAGGCTCGCAAGAGCGACCTCGAGGGCCAGGTCACGGCTCTGCAGGAGCAGGTCAACCAGCTCGGTTCGCAGGTCACCGAGCGTGACGAGCGGATGGCCCAGCTCGTCTCCGAGCACGAGGGCGCCGCATCGGACCGGGGTCAGCTCGAACAGGCTGCGGCCGGGGCGCAGGAGCAGATTGCTGCGCTCGAGGCTCGGGTCGCGCAGGCCGAGGCCCGCGCCAGCCAGGCGGAACAGCAGCTTGCTTCCCGCCCCGCGGAGGGTGGCGGAGAGGCCGCCGCGCTCGTCGGTGGTACCAGTGCCGCCGGCGTCATCGCGCTCGCCCAGCGCCTCCACGACGAGCACGTCGCCGCCGGTGAGCAGCGCCGCTCCGAACTCGTTGCCGAGGCCGAGGCGCGCCACGAAGAGTTGCTCTCCACCGGTCAGGCCAAGCACGACGAACTCATCGGGGCTGGTCAGCGTCGGCACGAGGAACTCATCGGGACGGCCCAGGCCCGCCACGACGAGCTCATCTCGACGGGCCAGGCCAGGCATGACGAACTCCTCGCCGAGGCCACCTCGCAGCGGGACACGATGGTCACCGAAGCGCGGGAGCGTTCGACCGGGATGATCACCGAGGCTCAGCAGAAGAAGGCCTCGATCCTCGAGGCTCTCGGCCAGCAGCGTGGCCTTCTGGAGCGCAAGATCGAGGAACTGCAGACCTTTGAGCGTGACTACCGTTCGCGCCTGCAGGGGTTCATCAAGGGTCAGTTGGCCGACCTCGAGCACGTGGGGCAGGACGCCCCGGCCGAGGCCGCTGAGGTCGAGCACGCCGCCGAGGCCGAGGCCGCAGACCAGCACTGAGAACACGTCGCGACGTCGTTCGTCGAGGGCGGGCACCGGTGCGGTGCCCGCCCTCGATGCGTGTCGGGGTTGGAGGTCCCTCATCCGCTGGCATATCCTCGCCCCACCGAGCGCCCCGACTATGGGGGGCTCGGCCACTGATGCGGAGGACGATCATGGTGGCCAAGCGCGCTGTCGAGGCGGCGAAGAAGATCACGTCGAGGGCTGCCTCGGGCGCCGCGAAGGCGGTCGCTTCCGCGGCCCGCGGTGCGAAGTCGGTTGCCGCACCGGCCACCAAGGCGGCACCGGCCAAGAAGGACGCGGCTCCCGCGAAGAAGGCGGCGCCGGCCAAGAAGGCCGCGGCTCCCGCGAAGAAGGCGGCGCCGGCCAAGAAGGCCGCGGCCCCTGCGAAGAAGGCGGCGCCGGCCAAGAAGGCTGCGGCTCCCGCGAAGAAGGCGGCACCGGCCAAGAAGGCTGCGGCTCCCGCGAAGAAGGCCACGCCCGCCACGAGCGCCACCAAGGCAGCCCCGGCCACGAAGTCGGCCGCCCGGAAGAGCGCCGTCGCGCACCGCAGCGACGAAACCCCGTGGACGGCCAAGGAGCTCAAGGACATCCGCGCCGAGTTGGAGAGCGACATCGCCCAGCTCCGGCAGGAACTCAAGGTCGCCGAAGAGGACCTCGTCGACCTCATGCGGGATTCCGGTGACGGTGCCGGTGACGACCAAGCCGATGCGGGCGCCAAAACCTATGAGCGCGAGCAGGAGATCTCGCTGGCGAACAACTCCCGCGACATGCTGGAGCAGAACCTGCACGCCCTGGAGCGGCTCAACACCGGCTCCTACGGCATCTGCGAGTCCTGCGGGCAGCCCATCGGCAAGGCCCGACTCCAGGCGGCTCCCAGGGCCACCCTGTGCCTGCCATGCAAACGCACGCAGGAGCGGCGCTGACCGCGGCCCCGGCCCCAACGCCATACCTGCGGCGTTGGCGGTGGACCGGGCTAGGGCTCGCCGCAGTGATCGCTCTGATCGATCAGGTAACGAAGTTCTGGGCACTGCGAGCGCTCACTCCGGGCGAGCCGAGAGGCCTCATCGGGGAGGCCATCCGGCTCAACCTCATCCGTAACCCAGGAGCCGCCTTCTCCATGGGCGACGGTATGACGTGGGTCCTCACCGCAGTCGCGCTCGCCATCACCGGTTGGCTCGCCCATAGCCTGTGGACGACGACATCGAAGCCGTGGGTGCTCACTCTCGGGGTGCTCCTGGGTGGAGCCGTGGGCAACCTCATCGACCGGGCTGTGCGCACCCCTGGCCCGGGACGCGGACATGTCGTGGACTTCCTCGACTACTTCGGTCTCTTCGTCGGCAATGTCGCGGACATCGCCATCGTCCTCGCCGCGGCCGGCCTGGCATGGCTCGCGCTGCGCGGCATCCCGATGCGCGACCAGAGCGAGGAAGCCCACCCATGAGCGAGACCAGAACCCTCTTCATTCCTGAGGGACTCGACGGGGAGCGGGTGGACGCCGCCATGGCGCGAGCTCTCGGGCTCTCCCGGACCCGAGCAGCCGAACTGGCGGCCGACGGTCACGTCCGCATTGACGGTACGGTCGTGGGCAAGTCCCACCGCGTTCTCGGCGGAGCGATGCTCGAGGTCACCCTGCCCGACAACGCAGACAAGCCGGTGCTCGAGATCGTCGCCGAGCCGGTGCCGGGGATGGGCATCGTGCATGACGACGAGGACATCGTCGTGGTGGACAAGCCGGTCGGGGTGGCCGCCCATCCCAGTGTCGGATGGAGCGGCCCGAACGTGCTCGCCGGGCTCAAGGCGGCCGGCTACCGGATCAGTACCAGCGGGGCCAGTGAGCGGGCCGGCATCGTCTCGCGGCTCGACGTGGGCACCTCCGGCCTCATGGTGGTCTGCAAGAGCGAACGGGCCTACTCCGTGCTCAAGCGGGCTTTCAAGGAGCGCCGGGTCGCCAAGACCTACCACACACTCGTTCAGGGGCTGCCCGATCCGCTCGCCGGCACCGTCGACGCTCCGATCGGCAGGCACCCGGCATACGACTTCAAGTTCGCCGTTATGGAGTCCGGCAAGCCGGCGGTGACCCACTACGAGCTGCTCGAGGCCTTCTCGCACGCGAGCCTGCTCCAGGTACAGCTGGAGACCGGACGAACCCACCAGATCCGGGTCCACATGGCCGCCATTCGGCACCCGTGCGTCGGGGATCCGCTCTATGGCGGTGACCCCGTGCTCGCCCGACGGCTCGGGCTGGACCGGCAGTGGCTGCACGCCATGGGCCTCGGCTTCGACCACCCCGGCTCCGGGCGGTGGGTGAGCTTCGAGAGCCGCTATCCCGAGGACCTTCGCATCGCGCTGGACCGGCTCGCTGCCGGCTGACGCTTCGACACGCCTCCCGACACGCCGAGCGGTGTCCGAGAGCCGACCTAGGATGGCAGGCGATGTCCGTTCAGCCGCCGAAGACGACCCCGCAGGGGGACTCCTTCGTGCACCTGCACGTGCACACCGAGTACTCGATGCTCGACGGAGCGGCCAGGATCGGGGACCTGTTCGCCAAAGCCGCCGAACTGGGTATGCCGGCGGTCGCGATGACCGACCACGGTTACCTCTTCGGGGCCTACGAGTTCTGGAAGAAGGCGCAGGGCACCGGGGTCAAGCCGATCATCGGCCTCGAGGCCTATGTCACCCCCGGGACCCACCGCACCGACCGCACCCGAGTGCGCTGGGGGGATGAGCGGACCAGCCCGGGGGATGACGTATCGGGCTCCGGCGCGTACACCCACATGACCTTGCTCGCCAAGGACAACCGTGGCCTGCAGAACCTCTTCCGGCTCGGCTCCCAGGCCTCGCTCGAGGCGGTCTACGCCAAGTGGCCGCGGATCGACGCCGAGCTGCTCGCGACCTACGGCCGCGGACTCATCGCCACAACGGGGTGCCCCTCCGGGGAGATCCAGACGCGAATCCGCTTGGGCCAGTACGACCTTGCCAAGCAGGCCGCCAGCGACATGCGGGACATCTTCGGCGCGGACAGCTACTTCTGCGAGGTCATGGACCACGGCAACGACATCGAGCGGCGGACCATCAAGGATCTTCTGCGGCTCGCCAAGGAACTCGACCTGCCGCTGCTCGCGACGAACGACAGCCACTACACCAACCCCGAGGACGCCACCGCGCACGCGGCCCTGCTCTGCGTTCAGTCCGGCTCGACGCTCATGGACCCGGGCAGGTTCAAGTTCGACGGCGAGGGCTACTACCTGCAATCCCCGGCCCAGATGCGGCAGACCTGGCGCGAGTTCCCTTCCGCCTGCGACAACACCCTGCTCGTCGCCGAGATGTGCGAGGTGTCCTTCACCGAGGGCGAAGGCCGCTACATGCCGCGGTTCCCATGCCCACCCGGGGAAGACGAGGCCAGTTGGTTCGTCAAGGAGGTCGAGCGGGGCCTGCGGGTCCGTTTCCCCGCCGGCATACCCGACTACGCGCGCACCCAGGCGGATTTCGAGATCGAGGTCATCGTCTCCAAGGGGTACGCCGGGTACTTCCTGGTCGTCGCCGACTTCATCCAGTGGGCCAAGCAGCAGGGGATCCGGGTCGGCCCCGGCCGGGGCTCGGGCGCCGGCTCGATGTGTGCCTACGCGATGCGGATCACCGATCTCGACCCGATCCCGCATGGGCTGATCTTCGAACGCTTCCTCAACCCCGAGCGAATGTCGATGCCCGACTTCGACGTCGACTTCGACGAGCGTCGGCGCGGTGAGGTCATCCGCTACGTCACCGAGAAGTACGGGGCGGAGCGGGTCGCCCAGATCGTCACCTACGGCACGATCAAGGCCAAGCAGGCGGTCAAGGATGCCGCCCGGGTCATGGGGCACCCCTTCCCGGTCGGGGAGCAACTCACCAAGGCGATGCCGCCCGACGTCATGGGCAAGGGAGTTCCGCTCGCGGACCTCTACGACCCGGAAGCCAAACGCTATGCCGAGGGGTCGGAGTTCCGGGCGCTCGTGGCCAGCGACCCCAAGCTCGGCGAGATCGTCGACACCGCCCGTGGCCTGGAGGGCCTCAAGCGACAGTGGGGAGTGCACGCCGCCGGGGTCATCATGAGCAGCGAGCCGCTCATCGACGTCATCCCGATCATGCGACGGCTCCAGGACGGCCAGGTCATCACGCAGTTCGACTTCCCGCACTGTGAGGCTCTCGGCCTGGTCAAGATGGACTTTCTCGGGCTGCGCAACCTCACCATCCTCGACGACGCCATCGCCAACATCCGGAGCAACCGCGGCGAGGACATCGACCTCGACGTGCTCTCCCAGGACATGACCGACCCGGCGACGTACGAATTGCTCTCGCGAGGGGACACCCTCGGGGTCTTCCAGCTCGACGGTGGCGGCATGCGGACCCTGCTCAAGGTCATGCAGCCGGACAATTTCGAGGACATCTCCGCCGCGCTCGCGCTCTATCGCCCCGGACCCATGGGCGTCAACGCGCACACGAACTTCGCCCTGCGCAAGAACGGTAAACAGGAACTCACCCCGCTCGACCCCCAGCTCAAGGGGAAACTGCAGCGCGAAATGGTCGACGCACTCGAACCGATCCTGGGGACCACCTACGGCCTGTGCGTGGCTGGGGACACCCTCATCGTCGATGCCGACACGGGGGAACGGGTCCGCATCGATGAGCTCGAGGAGCGGGTGCGGGCCGGCTTCCACACCTTCGGGGTCGACGAGCGTGGGGAGAGCGTGCGACGACAGGTCACCCACTGGTGGCAACTGGCACCGAAGGCGGTGCACACCGTATCCACCCGCGACGGGCGCACCCTGCGCCTCAGCGCCGAGCACAAGGTCCTCACGCCACGCGGCTGGGTGGCCGCCGGCGATCTGCGACCAGGGATCGACCGGATCGCGCAGCCCCGTTCCGCCCAGGACTTCAGCCATCCCAGCGCGGTGACGCCGGAGGAGGCGGCTCTCTTGGGGTACCTCATCGCCGACGGCTACATCACGCTCTACGACAACACCTTCATCAGCGCCAGTGAGGTTCTCCGCGAGGAGGTTTCGCGGCTCGCGGTCACTCTCTTCGAGGACACCTACCCCGTCGTGGAATGTCCGGAGCGTCGAGCTCCCCGGATCCGCTTCGCCGCAGCCCCGGCGGGTGTGGGCCGTGGCGGGAACCCCCGGCGTGGCACCCTGCCGACGATCGGGATCAACCGCTGGCTGCGATCGTTGGGGTACACCGCCAAGACCACGTCGGCGCACAAGTTCATCCCGGAAGCCTGCAAGCGCGCGAGCGTCCAGGCCCGCTGCAGGCTCCTCGCCGCCCTCTGGGACGGGGATGGGCACGTGAGCCCGCGGTTCGCCTTCTACAAGACGGTCAGCGGGCGGCTCGCCCGGGACGTTCACGAGCTGCTCACGGGGCTCGGCATCCCAAGCCGGGTAGCGGAGGCCGGTACGTACGAATCGGCACGGTTCGGGACCCAGACCGCCTGGACGATCCACGTGTATGACGGTCGCTTCCGGGAACTCATCGCGCCGCTCATGGTGGAGCAGTCCAAGGTGCCCCCGGCCGAGAGCATCGTGACCGCCCACCGTGGGCGTGGGCTTTCGCGTTCCCGCATGCTCGCCAACGCCCGCGGGGGGCTGCTTACCGACCCCGCCCTTGCGCCCAGGACTCGGAACGCGATGGGGGAGGGGCCAGCGAGCCTGTCGGGACTGCACCGTCATCTGTGGCGCAGGGGGAGGGTCGACGCGCCGAAGACGAGCCACCCCGTGGACAACGGCTCGGACTTCTACCCCCTCAACGCCACCTCACGTGCCTACCTCGACGAGATGGGCACCGCCGACGACCGGATGCTCGCGGCCCTCGGTTGGACCCTGGTCGAGCAGGTGAGTGTCGGGGAGAGCGAGCCGGTGTACGACATCACCGTCGCCGACGTGCACAACTTCGTCTCCGAGGGCCTCGTCCTGTCCAACTGCGTCTACCAGGAGCAGGTGATGGAGATCGCGCAAAAGCTCGCGGGGTACACCCTGGGCAATGCCGATCTGCTCCGCCGGGCCATGGGCAAGAAGAAGAAGGAGGTCCTCGACGCCGAGTACGTCCCCTTCTCCGAAGGCATGCGCGCCAATGGGTTTACGGATGCCTCGATTGCGGCGCTGTGGGGTGTGCTCGTCCCGTTCTCGGACTACGCGTTCAACAAGGCGCACACCGCGGCATACGGTCTGGTCTCCTACTGGACGGCCTACCTCAAGGCGAACTACCCCGCCGAATACATGGCCGCCCTGCTCACCAGCGTCGGCGACGACAAGGACAAGTCCGCCCTCTACCTCGGGGAGTGCCGGCGGATGGGGATCAAGGTCCTCCCGCCGGACGTGAACGACTCGATCGGGCCCTTCGCGGCTGTCGGCACCGATATCCGCTTCGGCCTGCAGGCGGTCCGCAACGTCGGCCACCACGTCGTCGAGGAGATCATCGCCGCCCGGGAGGCCAAGGGCGCTTTCTCCAGCTTCCAGGACTTCATGACGAAGGTCTCGCTCACCGTCTGCAACAAGCGAACCATCGAGTCACTCATCAAGGCCGGCGCCTTCGACGGGCTCCAGGAGTCGCGGATGGGCTTGATCAGGATCCATGAGGAGTATGTCGACGCTTTCGTCGCGACGAAGAAGCAGGAGGCCATCGGTCAGGACTCCCTCTTCGGGGCCTTCGAGGATGCCGACGCCCCCGCGGAGGTCGCGCTCATGGGACTGAGCGCCGTGCCGACCGTCGAGTGGGACAAGTCGACTCTGCTCAGTTTCGAGCGCGAGATGCTCGGGCTCTACGTCTCCGACCATCCGCTCTTCGGCGTCGAGCACCTGCTCACCCAGCACGCCGACGTCCAGATCGCGGCGCTGACCTCGGGGGACGATGGGAGACCCGACGGCTCGACCGTGACCGTCGCCGGCCTCATCACCTCGCTCCAGGTCAAGCGCACCAAGAAGGGCGACCTCTGGGCCATCGCCGCCCTGGAGGACCTCGCCGGATCGATCGAGTGTCTGTTCTTCCCGAGCACCTACGAGACGGTGTCAACCATGCTCGCCCAGGACACTGTCGCCGTCATCCGCGGCCGGATCAATCGGCGCGACGAAACCGTGTCCATCTATGCCTCCGACCTCACGCTGCCCGATGTGAGCGAGGGTCCTCGCGGCCCGGTCGTGCTCACCATGGACACCTCGCGGGCCACCCCAGGCCGGATCGGCGAACTCAAGGGCGTGCTGGCCAACCACCCCGGGTCCACCGAGGTCCATCTTCGGCTGACCAAGCCGGGCCGGGCGGTGCTCCTGCGCCTCGATGACGCCTATCGGGTCAGCGCCTCTCCGGAGCTCTTCGGAGACCTCAAGGTCCTCCTCGGCCCTCGGTGCCTCACCGGTGGCTGACCCGACCAGCCCCGACCCGGCCGCCCTCCCCGCGCCGCCGGTTGCGCCGGTGCGGCCGATCCTCCGGGAGCACCACGGCGACGTCGTGCAGGATCCCTACGAGTGGCTCCGCGACGGCGAGGACCCGGACGTCGTGGGCTACCTCGAGGCCGAGAATGACTACGCCCAAGCCCGCACCACTCACCTGGAACCGTTGCGGCGCAGCATCTTCCAGGAGATCAAGTCTCGGGTGAAGGAAAGCGACCTCTCCGTTCCAGTGGCGAGCGGGCCATGGTGGTACTACTCGCGCACCGTGGAGGGTCAGCAGTATGCCGTGTCCGCCCGGTCACCCCGGGTGAGCGGCGAGGCGCGACCGGAGACCGACGGCGGACCCGTCGCCGGCGAGCAGGTCATCGTTGACAGCAATGTCGAGGCCGGCGAGAACGAGTTCTTCGCGCTCGGTGCGCTCACCGTGAGTCGGGACCACACTCGCGTCGCGTTCGCCGTCGACACCGCGGGCGATGAGCGCTTCGATGTCGTGGTCCGCGACATCGAGACCGGCGAGGTGCTCGACGACAGTGTGCGCGGCATCGGTTACGGCTGTGAGTTCGATGCCAGCGGGGAGTACCTCTTCTACCTCAGGGTCGATGACGCCTGGCGCCCGCACGAACTGTGGCGCCATCGGGTGGGCCGCGATCCGGCCGAGGACGTCCTGCTCCACCGTGAAACCGACGAACGTTTCTGGATGGGCCTGGACACCAGCCGCGACGAACGGTGGCTCATCGTCGGCCTGGGCACCAAGACCACGACCGAGGTGCGCCTGCTGCCGGCCGAGGACCCCTTGGGCGCCTTGCGGGTGGTTGCTCCGCGACGTGAAGGCGTGGAATACGACGTGGAGCCCTGCCACGACCGGCTCGTCATCGTGCACACCGCCGACAATCCCGAGGGAGACCTCGCCTGGGCGCCACTCGAGGCCACTAGCCACGAGCAGTGGGTTCCCTGGCTCAACTCCACCCCGGGGGAGCGCTTCCTCGGGACGGATGCTTTCGCCGACGCCGTGGTGCTCTCGCTGCGCGCCGAAGGGCAGACCGCACTGCGGGTGATTCCGCGCGACGACACCGCCGTTGGCGGTTTCGGCACCCCGTGGGCGGTGCAGGTGGACGCACCGGTGCGCACCCTCGGCCTGGGCAGCAACCTCGAGTACGCGGCAACCGCTCTCCAGATCGTCGTCGAGTCCTTCGTCACCCCGCACACCGTGCTCGAGTTGGACCTGGCCACCCGGGAGCGAACCCTGCTCAAGCAGCAGAGCGTGCTCGGGGACTTCGACCCGGCCCACTACGCCGAGAGTCGGCTCTGGGCGAGTGCACCGGACGGCACCTCGGTCCCGATCTCCGTCGTCCACAGGGCCGACCTCGTCCCGGACGGTTCGCACCCGGCCGTGGTCACGGCATACGGGGCCTACGAGGTCTCCAGTGACCCCTACTTCTCCGTCGCCCGGCTGAGCCTTATCGACCGCGGAGTCGTCTATGCCGTCGCCCACGTTCGCGGTGGCGGCGAGATGGGCCGGCACTGGTACGACCACGGCAAGCTGCTCGACAAGCCGCACAGCTTCACCGACACCCTGGCCTGCGCGGACGCACTCATCGCGGCTGGCTGGGGTGACCCGGCGCGGATGGCGCTCGAAGGTGGGTCGGCGGGGGGACTGCTCGTCGGTGCGGTGGTCAACCTCGACCCGGCTCGCTGGCGGGTGGTGCACGCGGCGGTGCCCTTCGTCGACGCGCTGACGACCATGCTGCGACCGGACCTCCCGCTGACCGTGGGGGAGTGGGAGGAGTGGGGCAACCCGCTGGCCGACCCCGAGGTCTATGCGTGTATGCGCGGGTACACGCCCTACGAGAACCTGTCCGCACAGGGATATCCAGCGATTCTCGCCACGACAAGCCTCAACGACACCCGAGTGTTTTTCACCGAGCCGGCCAAGTGGGTGGCCCGGCTGCGGGCAACGGTGACCAACGACCCGGCCACGCGACCGATCCTGCTGCGCACCGAGATGGTCGCCGGACACGGTGGGCGCAGCGGCCGCTACGCCGCGTGGGAGCAGATTGCGTGGGAGTGGGCGTTCGTCCTCGACCAACTGGGCGTCGGCCCCCAGACCAAGGAGCAGTCATGACGATCGCCGCGATCAGGTGGGACGAAACCATCGGCTCGGACGGTCGCGGCGGTATCCGGCTGCTCGACCAGACCCTGCTGCCCGGCCAAGCGGTCGATCGGGAGATCACCACGACCGATGGCCTCGTCACGGCGATCCAGGAACTCGCGGTCCGAGGCGCGCCAGCGTTGGGGGTTGCCGGGGCGATGGGAGTGGCGCTCGCGATGGACGAGGGCGCCCGGCGCGGGTGGAGCCCGGCGCAGGTGCAGGCGGCGGTCGAGCGGGTGCGGCTGGCCCGGCCCACCGCGGTCAACCTTGCCTGGGGGGTCGACCAGGTGCGTCCGCTCATGCCTCAGGGGCGGGTGGTCGTGCTGTCGGCCGCCCACCGGGTCGCGGCCGCGAACGAGGCCGCGAACCGCGAGCTGTCACGGCTCGGCGCCGATTGGTTGCTCGCTCGGATCGACCGCCCACGGCTGCGGGCCATAACGCACTGCAACACCGGGGCACTCGCGACCGCTGCGTGGGGCACGGGGTTCGGCGTGCTCTGCGAACTGCACGAGCGTGGCCGGCTGGAGATCGTGTATGCCGACGAGACCCGGCCCCTGCTCCAAGGGTCACGGCTCACGGCATACGAGCTCGCCGACGCCGGGATCGACCATGTCGTCCAGGCCGACGGTGCCGCCGCGTCGACCATCCTGCGGGGTCTGGTCGATGTCGCCGTTGTCGGGGCGGACCGGATTGCCGGGAACGGGGACGTCGCCAACAAGATCGGAACGCTCGGCGTGGCGCTGGCCTGCGCCGATGCCGGAATCCCGTTCATGGTCGCGGCGCCATGGTCGACCGTGGACCTCGCGACCGCGCACGGCGGGGACATCGAGATCGAGCTTCGCTCCGAGGACGAGGTGACCCACGTCGCCGGCGCCCTGGTCGCGCCGCAGGGCTCCCGCGGGTTCAACCCGGCCTTCGACGTCACCCCAGCCCGGCTCGTCTCGGCCATCGCCACCGAGCGCGGGGTGCTCGAGGCCTCGCTCGGGCAGGTGCCGCGCGACGTGAGCTGACCGCCGCGTCTCGCCTACTGCACCAGGCCGAGGCTGACCAGGCTGGTCAGGGCGAAGAGCCAGGACACGAATGACCCCACGAGGAAGTACTCGGTCACCTGGTCGATCCCGGCGCCCTGAACCTCCTCGGTATCGCTGCGCTTGGCTTGCAGTTCGGGGAACCGGATGAGGCCCTTGGCCGCGATGACCAGGCCCGCGGCGGTGAGCTGCCCGGCGAGGCCGAGCCCGACGATGAGCAGCCGCTCCATGGGGCCGAGTAGCCGACCGCCGCGCAACTCGGCGGCCGGGCCGGTGCTGGGGGTCGAGGGTGGCGCGGGGTTGATGTCGGCGGGCCGCAGGGCCCCGGTGCTCACCAGGACGAGCCGGACGACGAGGTTTCCGGTCGCGAGATTGACCAGGAGAACCCCGAACAGCAGCATGGCGTGGCTGGCCTCGACGAACCGCACCGGCCCCACCTCGAGGGAACGCAGCCAGTCCTCCAGGACCGAGCCGCCTGGCTTGACCGAGAGGCCGGAGAAGGCGACCAGGACAGCCGCCCCCACGCCGAGCACCGCAAGGGCCAGGGCCGCGGCATGCGGCCGCGCCGATCCCGCACGTCGGGTGAGGTACACCCAGAGGATGACGATGGCGCCGACGAGCACGCCTGCGGCGGCATCCCCCCAGCCCCCACGCCCGGCCACGGGGATGGCCAGCACTCCACTCGTGACGCCGATGGCCGCCGCCCAGCGCCGGTTGAGTCCGAACCCGCGGAGCAGGTCGGTCAACCCGACGGCCGTCAATAGCGCGCCGAGCCAGGTCATGGCAGCCTCCTGAGCAGTGTGTGGGACTCCAGAATGGCACCGATGCCGCCCGTGCGGACCCGCTGGGAGACCGCCGAGGGGCTGATCCCCTCCAGTTCGGCGATCTCGGCCTGGGTGGCCTGTGAGCGCACCAGCGCGCGCAGGATGCGCAGGGAGCGCTCGTCGAGTCCGCCGATGAGGGCGTCCCGGGTGATGAGCGCCGCGTTGATGGCCCACTCCTCGGGTGTCCGAGTCTGCTCATGGGGGTCGCCGGCGGTGAGCGGCAGGGCGTATGCCGTGCGGAGGGAGCGAGTCGCGGCCCGCGTGGAAGTCCCCGCGACGGCGACGATGGCCGCCCGAGCGGCCCACCATCCCGGTCCATCCTCGAGGCCGCGGTCATCGTCGAACACCTCAACGCTTCCACGTCCGATGCCGACGCGCACGTCAATGCGGGGGAGCAGTTCGAGGCGAGTCCGCAGCGCCGCATCGAGCGCCGCCCCGACGGTGTCGTAGCGCCCCTGGAACTCATCTCCCACGGTCACCCTCAAGGCGCTGTGTGCTGGCACCGTGGCGTTGACGGCACGCAGGGCCTCCTCGAGGGTGTGGTGGAGTGCGCGGCGGTCCACGGCCCCCCGCGAGGCGACGACGTCACCGAGGAGAGTGCAGGATCCGGGCTCAGCCTTCATTCCCAACATATGAAGATTATACTTTCATCATGTGAAAGTGAAGTAAAACCCTTCAGGTCGGGTGCTCAGACGTCGATGATCCGGTCCCGCCACTCCTCCGGAAAGTCCGCCTCGTGGTTGCCGGCGAGCAGCAGACGGTAGGTCATCGTTGCGGCCTCTTCGAGGTTGAGTGCCCGACGCAGGGCCATCTCGACGGTCGCGCCAAGCGTTGAGCATCCGTGGTGCGCGAGGACGACGGCGTCATGGTCCTGCGCGGCCTGGGCCGCCGACTCGGCGAGCTCGATGCTCCCCGCTGGCGCGAACGGCACCCGCCCCGCGCTCCCGAGATAGAACCGGTGGTCCAGGGTGGTGAACCGGATCCGCTCACCGAGCAGGTCGACAAGCAGGACATGCTGCGGGTGCAGGTGGACCACGGCCTCGACATCGGCACGCACGGCATACGTGCGGGCGTGCAGGCGCCACTCGACCGAGGGGCGCGGACCGCCGCGGTGTTCGCCGCCGAGGGTCAGTTCCGCGAAGTCCCCCGGTCGAAGCCGGTCCAGCCAGGTGCCCGAGGCGGTGACGAGCATCGTGTCCGTGCCGGGCACCCGGACACTGAGGTTGCCACCGCTGGCGAGGACGAGGCCCCGCTCGACGACGAGCCGCCCGGCGTCCATGAGCTGTTCGAGGAGGTTACGCCTGAGCGCCGCGTCGGTCACCAGCCCATTGTCCCGTATGCCGCCCCTGTCGGTCGGGAACGCCGATGGGGCACGATGGCGTTGGCACGCATGAAGGGTCCGGCGGCTGGCGTCGACCCATCGAGACAGGGAGCACCCATGGGCATTCTCGACCGGCTCTTCGGACGCCCAGAGCAACCGGCGCGGCCGTGGCAGAACGCCGGCAACGCCTGTGAACAGCCCCGAGCGCACGGACGCGGCGCCGAAGCAAGCGAGGACGAGCGGGCCGTCGCCCGCTACCGGTACCTGCTCCGCACGGCGACCCCGGAGCAGATCGAGGCCGTCCACGCCGAGGCCTTCGCCCAGCTCACTGCGGAGCAGCGCCGACAATTGCTGCAGCAACTGGGCGAGTCACTGCCCCCAGGTGAGCGGGCCACCTCCGCCGAACCGGCCGACCTGGCGCGCGCCGCTACTCGCGCGGAGATGCGCCAGCCGGGGTACCTGCCGCGCACCCTGTCCGGTGGCTCGTTCGCGGGGGCCGGCGGCCTCTCCATGGGCCGGGTCATCGGCGGCAGCATGCTCGGTACGGTCGCGGGCATGATGATCGGCTCGGCGATGGCTTCGATGCTCTTCCAGGGCTACGACTCCTCGCCGGAGGCGGCTGCTGTCGGCGAGGCCAGCGGAGTCGGCGAGGGCGCAGAGTCCAGCGACACCGGCGGCAACGAGTCCGCCGACTCCGGTGGCTGGGGAGAGGCGAGTGGGGCGGGCGACTCCGGTGGCTGGGGCGACTCCGGAGGAGGCTTCGGGGACATCGGTGGCGGGGACTTCGGTGGCGGGGACTTCGGGTTCTGAGTTGATCGCGCCGTGACCGGACCGCTGTGGTACGCCTGCGGGGAGGACACCATCCCCGCTGGCGAGGACTGGCTGGCCGCGCTCGAACGTGAGCGGCTCGCCCAGATCCGGTTCACCAAGCGTCGCACCGAGTTCCTGCTCCGCCGGGCCGTGGGCAAGCGGGCGGTGGCCGCGGTCCTCAGCCTGGGTGACGACCCGGCAACCTGCGGGCGCATCGGCATGCTCAACCACCCGAGCGGCGCACCCTATGTCGTCCTCGACGGCGCGGTCCTCGACCTCGAGGTCTCGCTCACCGACCGCGCCGGCCATGCCGTGGCGCTCATCCGCCCGGCCGGCAGCCAGGCCCGGGGTCCGGTCGGGATCGACCTCGAACTCGTCGAAGAGCGCACCATTGGTTTCGTCGAGGACTTCCTCACCGCAGGCGAGGCGGCCTGGGTGCGCGCCCGGGGCCAGGTCGCCGTCGACGCCAACCTGTTGTGGTCTGCCAAAGAAGCCGCCCTCAAGGTGCTCAAAGTCGGCCTGCGCGCCGACACTCGCAGCGTGGAGGTCCGCGTGCAGGACAGCGTGGGCCCGGACGGCTGGGCCGCTCTGGAGGTCGTGCAGGGTGAGAGCGGCGCAACCTTCCCGGGGTGGTGGCGCCGCGATGGGCACTTCGTCCTCACCGTCGTGACCACGCACCCGGACGGGCCGCCGCAAGCCCTGCCGGGCAACGGAAACCTCGCGGCCGCCGAACCGATCCACAGTTGGCTCGCCGAGCCGGTGGTCCGCCCGGCCGGGCCGAACTGACTCTTTCGGGCTACCGCCCGCCGTGCTTGGCCATTCCGCGCTCGAGGGCGTCGACGACATACGGACGCAGCCGAGCTGCCTCGATGATGAGGTCCACCGACCCGACCCGCAGGGCACGCTCGATCGTGTGAATCGAATCGAACTCGTCCGCGACCTCGCGGAGCCGTTCGGAGCGGACCTCCTCGACGACCCGGGCGACCCGGGCCCGCAGGGCGGTGGCCTTGGCACCCTTGGTCGCCGCGGCCTCGGCGCGGGCGCTCACGACCCGCTCATCGGCCTCGGTGCGCTGCTTGACCTCGCGGGCGAACACCGTTGCGGCGGCAGGGGCGCCACCGATGACCGAGGCGTAGGACCCCTCGACAGCGGCGATCTCCATCGCCGAGTTCAGGGCCTTGGAGAACACCACGAACGCCCCGCCGTGGTAGCGCGAGACGACGACGAAGACGATCGGTCCGACGAAGTTGGTCACCGCCCGCCCGATCTCCGCGCCGTACTCGAGCTGCCAGTTGCGCATCGACTCCGGGGAGCCGTCGAAGCCGGACAGGTTCGCCAAGACGACCAGCGGCCGGTTGCCACTGGCCGCGTTGACCGCTCGCGCGGTCTTGCGTGAGGACTGCGGGAAGAGGGTTCCCGAAGTCCACGCCGGCGGTCCGTAACTCGGGACGAACCCACGCCGAGGCACCGAGCGCGACTCGAGCCCGATCATGCAGACGGGGATGCCGCCGACAGTGGCGTCCCACACGATGGAGGTGTCCGCATCCTGCCAGGCGAGCCATCGCTCGAGCGGTTCGGCGTCGGCATCGGTCACCGAGCGCATGACCGAGCGCATGTCGAACGGCTGCTTGCGCTCGGGGTTGATCTCCGGGCTGAAGACGTCGCCGACGGTCTGGCACAGCGACCCTGGCGTGGGCGCATGGGGGGCGCTGCGGACGTCTCGGTCGGTCGGGTCGGAGGTCGGGCGGCGGCGCGGGAAGCGTTCTCCGGGAACGACATACGTCAGGTCGTAGTGTTGGAGCAGCAGAGAGCATGCCTCAGGGAAACTCGGCGCCCAGTACTGCGCCTGACCGTTGGGGCCCATGACCCGGTCGTAGCCGCCGATACCGGCGTTGTCGTCCGCGGAGACTGCACCGGAGAAGTCGAGGGCCTGCTTGCCGGTGAGCACCATGGTGCTCGCCGGGGTCATCACCAGGATGCCCTTGGTGTGCATGAGCATCGTCGCCTCGGCGTTCCAGTAGGGCTGGCCGCCGACGTTGATCCCGGTAACGATGATGTTCACCTCGCCGCCGGCCTGGGTGTACTCGATGAGCCGACGCAGGGTGAGTGCGATCCAGTCCATGTTCTCGGTGCCCGAGTCCATGGCAATCAAGGCCCCGCTGGAGACCGCATACCACTCCACCGGGATGCGCTCCCTGAGGGCGAGCGCCAGGGCGGCGTTGATCCGACGGCACTCCGGCTCGGCGAGATTGCCGAGCCCTTGGGTGGGGTCGGAGAGGATGGCGACCCGACGGATGCCCTCCGGATGGACCTCGGTGAAACTGGTCAAGGTCCCGACGATGAGGTGCGCGGTGTTCTTGCCGGGCTCGCGGACCACGGGGACGAGTTCGTCGTCGTCGCCGAGGTCGAGTTCGACGAAGGCACCCCGCGGGAACGGCGAGGAGTCGCTCGGTCCGGGGGTGAGCATTCGGACGATTTCGTAGGGGTAGGGCACCCCGAACCGTGCCGAGGTGAGCACCTTCTGGGCGTATGCCGTGAGCGGACGAATGGGATTGGGCCCCGGATTGTCGAGCCGGATCGACATCCCCTCGCCGCCCAGTCCTTCGAGGGTGAGGATCTTGTCCACCAGGACCGGTTCACCCGGCCCGGCCGTCCCCGACTCCTCCGCCTCGCTGGGCAGGTGGATGTGCAGCACGACCTTCTCCAGCCCCATACCTCGGGCCAGTCCGGCATACGCATCGGCCAGCGGCACCCAGGCCGACTGATCAATGGTCCACGGCGGACGGACGGTGATGACGAGCCGGTTCGCGGTGGGCCGCTCCCGCGGTCCGAAACGCGCCAGGGCGGTGCGCATGGCCGCCAGGGCAGCGAGCCCCATCCGGCCGAGCCGCGGATAGCTCACGACACCGGCGTCGTCGGTGACCGGGGTGAGGTCACGGACCTCGGCGAGCGCGAAAAGCCGATGGTCCTTGGGGTTGTTCCGGGCGACGCCGTCGAAGAGGTAGACGTCCTCGGGGGAGGGCAGGCGGGTGAGCACGAAGTTGGAGAGGCGCCACAGGTCGAGCCGCTTGCCGAGCATGGAGTGCATGTTGCGGTAGAGGACATCCTCGACGAATCCGGTTCCGGGCGGTTGCCGGTAGGTGAGGTGCTGAGTGCGGTCCCGCTCCGGGCCGTCGCCGACCAGGCTGGTGATGGTCAGGTCGAGACGGTGCAGCGGACGCCCGAAATCGACCTCGGCGAGCAGCCCCTCGACGTGTTGAGCCATCTCCTCGATGGAGGGACGTTCGGCGGAGCGCCAGGTGACCAGGTCGACGATGACCCGTTCCCGCGCTGCCGGCGCGAAGCCGGTCGCTTCGACGGCGAGCGGTGCGTCGCTGGCGTCCTCGGCGGTGAGCTGGTGGCCGATGAGCCGGGACATCGCGGGCAGGTCGTCGAGCGCGACATAACTCACGACGAGGCGGATCGGCGCCCCTTCGTGTGTGTAGCGCGCCTCGAGCACAGGGTGGCCGTCGACCTCGATAGTCCGCAGGTCTTGCAGATCACGGATGCGGTAGAACCGGCGGGTGTAGCTCTCGAGGATGGCTTCCCGGTATGCCGTGGGGTTCGCTGAGCGGGTCTCCGCCGCCATCCAGGCCCGCAGCAGCAGCGAGCGCAGCGGATGCGGGGACCAGACGAGGCGGTCGATGAGTTCGCCCCGGCGTGCGCCCTCGGTTTCGCCGGCGAGGGCATGCAGATGCTCGGCCATCTCTGCGGTCGTTTCCTCGACGACCCGGGAGAGCACGGGCTCGTCCCAGACATGGAAGAGGACATCGCGGGCCGCGTCGGTGGCCCCCTGCTGGCGTCCCTGGGTGGCCTGGACCAGGCGATGCAGCCGAGCACGTTCCTCGGGTCCGGACAGGCCCCGGAAGACCTCGAGGTGGCGCAGCCGGCGGCCCAGCATTTCCACGACGAGCGAGGTGAGTTCCGGAACTCGGGAGAAGGCCCGGAACATCCAGACGGTGGCGTCCAAGAGCCCGTCCGAGTCCTGCAGAGTGGTGCCGTCGTAGCGGGCGAGCACACTCACCAGCCGCTTGCGGTAACGGTCGGGGATGCCGGCCCGGTCTGGGTCGAGCCACTGCAAGAAGGCATGCAGGTACTCCTGGGCATTGCCCGCCCCGGGGAGGTCGTCGGAGGCGGACTCGGCCTCGGTTCGTGGCCGATAGAGCGCGGCGAGTTCGGCGTAGAGATCCAAGATGGCGTCCTCGCGGGCGAGCAGGACCGGGTCACCCGGGTCGCTCTCCTCGACGAGCCGGGCGTAGGCGGTGCGGACATCGGTGAGCCCAGCCGGGTCGAGGTCGTAGCCGAGGAGGTAGTCGCGGATGGCACCGAAGACGTCGTCTCGCCCGGGGGCCTCATGCCCGGCGAGCTCTGCGAGGGTAACGCGTTCCCCGACCGGTTCCTCGTCGGTGGTGGCGGCGTCGTCGTCGGCCTTGATCCGCAACAAGGGGGCGCCGCCCTCGACCTGTTCGTTGGGGAGGACCTCGACCGAGGTCACCACACCGGCCAGCGGGGCGCCGACGGTGGTCACCATCTTCATCGACTCCAGGACGGCGAGCGGTTGGCCTTTGGTCACCCGGTCGCCGACCTCCACCCGGAGCGATTCGACGAGCGCTGGCCACCCGGTGCGCACGACGACGCCATCCTCGCGGGTGAGGCAGTGCGCCACCCCGTCGAGTTCGATCCTGATGGCGTCGCCCTCGCTCGCAGTGATGACGGTGTGCTTGCGCCCGGCCACCGACAGCCGCAGCTCGTGCGGGCCGAGGTGTTCCACGACGGCGTCGACGACGTCACCGGCGGACCGGATCCGGTAGGTCTTGCTGCCCACCCGGTCCACCCGAAGGCCCACGACTCGGCCCCCGTAACGGAGCTGGACCCGGCTGCCCACGGCCTCCGGGTGCGTGGGCCGGCCACGGGCCGCACTGGCCCGGAACGCCTGGCGGACGGCGGCGAAGTCCTGGTCGTAGACCTCGACCGCTGCCGCGACGAGGGCAACCGGGTCCAGATCGCCGCGGAACGCGCCAGCGGTGAGCTGCTCGGCATACCACTGGCTGGTCACCGGCCCCGAGCGGACGGCGTCGCTGGAAAGCAAGGCGACCAGGCCGCAGCGGTTCGTTGCGCCATCGGAGAGGACGACTCCGGTGCGACCGACGGCCCGCAATGCCCGGCCCAACGCCTCCTCGCGGGTGCGGCCCCACGCCGTGATGGTCGCGATGACCGGATCGGCGTGCGCATCGAGCACGTCCCCTTCGCGCAGCGCAGTATCTACCCGCACTCCGGTGCCGCTCGGCAAGCTGAGCAGCTCCACCCGGCCACCGGTCTTCAGGCCACGTCGGTCGAGGTCACGGGCGAGCAGTGCAACCTCGACGACCTGGCCGTCCGGGGCGGGGGCGTCGCCCTCCAGGCCGTCGCCTGCCGCGATCCGTAGTTGCTCCTCGACAAGGCTCACCCCGCTGCTCTCCTCGACCAGGGCATGCTCCGGGCGTCCCGAGGGGGTGAACGCGACGCAGCCCACCCCCTGCTCGTCCACCCGAAACCGGGCGACGGCAGCACCGAGGAGTCCGGCGGCTCCGATGAGTGCGCGCCCGGCCGCCACCACCTCGCGGCTGAGCTCCACGCCAAGGTTGCTCGCCGGGTACTCCGAGAGCACCGTGAGCCCTTCGGGGGTGGTCACGGTGTCCCGCACACCGAGGCTCCACACTCGGCCTTCACGGTCCCGGAGCAGGTCGACCGAGAGCAGTGGTCCCGTGGCGTGCTCGGTGGCCAGCCGAACCCCGGCGGATTCCGCCAGTCGACCCAGGGCTCCGTCGTCGGACAGCGAGCGCAGCACCTTGCTGGACGGCCCAACGACGAGCAGCCCCGCGTCCTCACACGCGGCGACGTGGTCGGCGAGCAGGCCCAGATCAGTCGTCGGGCCGGGGCGCCCCGGGAGGGCGCCGAACCACACCGCGTCGACGCCTCGGGCGCGCAGGGCCTCGACGAGGACCTGCGGCTCGAGGTCGGCGTGCGAGCCCAGGTCGAGGACCTCGTCGGCCTCCCGCGACCACCACGCCCGATGGGCTGATCCGGTGACCACCGCAAGGGTTGTCACCGGCCGGCCGTCGGATCGGACCTGACGGGCGCAGGCCGCGATGACGCGCACCGCGGGCTCACCGTGGTCGATGACCGCGAGACGTTCGGGGGTGCTCATCGGGGCCCGCTCCTTCACTTCAGTCGTCGTGCTCAGTGCTGGTAGGTGGCGCGCAAGGTCTCGGCGATGTCACCGGGAATCGCGGCCGGGAACGGGATCGTGGCGTACCCCTCAAGCTTGACGACGACGCCACCATCGGCATCGACGACGACGACATCGAACGCCTCACCGCTGGCTTCCGCCTTGGCGAGTAGGGGGCCTTGAGCGCCAGCCGGGTCAGCGAGCACCCGGACGCGGTCCACCCCGAGCGGCAGGGCGAGCACCCCGTCGCGGCCGGCCTGGAGCAGCCCAGCCGTCTGGAAGCACAGTTCGACAAGGCGCGGCGCGGAGAGCACCGGCACATCCTCCGGGGAGTGGTTCGGCGGCAGCGGGTCGGTGAGCCGGGCCGCGGACCCTTCGCCGTCGCGCCAGGCGCCCTCGATGACCTGGTATGCCGGACCGTGGAAGTAGAACGTGTAGACCTGCGCCGCGGACAGCGCCGGCTCGGCCGCATCGGCAACCTCGGCGCGCTCCGCCGCGGGAGCATCCCGGGACAACCGCACCCTTCCGGTGAAGTGCGTCGTCACTGTGGGGCGTTCCGACCCGGGCAAGGCCCGAGATCCGGTGAGCCGACAGTGGGCCACGAGATCCTCGCCACCGGCCGGATCCGGAGTCACCACGGCATACACCGTGACCTCCCGCGGCTCGTCGCGGTAGAACTTGAACGGGGCCGCGAAGGTGACGCCCTCGATGCCACGAACCGAGTACCCGCCGGGTGCGAGCACCGCGGCCGCCTCCGCGAAGGCCTCCATCCCCATGACGCCGGGCAGGACCGGGGTGCCGTCGATGCGGTGGTCCTGAAGGAACCCTTGCGAGGGCGGGTCGAGGGTCACGGTGACGACGAGGCCGTCGTTCGTGCTCGCCCGCACCTGCCCGACCATGGGTCCAACCTCGCCGGCCAGGCGGGCGGAGTCGACCCCGCCGTGCGCGTCGGCCTCGGCGGCCATCGCCCCGAGGTCTCCGGCGACGATGACCTCCCCGGAGAAGTCTGAGGACACGAGCTCTCGGCGGATCCAGGCAACCCCGGCCTCCGGCGGGAGCATCTGCACCCCGGCCATCTCCATGATCTTGGGGATCGAGCCACGGGTCGCCATACCGATGCCGCCCCACGCGGTCCAGTCGAGCGCGATGGCACGAGTGGCGGGGCGGGTGCGGCGCATGTGCGAGGCCACCTTGCAGAGCAGGTCGTTCGCTGCCGAGTAGTCCGTCTGGCCTTGATTGCCGAAACGTCCGGCGACTGAGGAGAAGAGAACCACGGCGCCCACGTCGAGACCGGCGGCGCCCTGCCAGACGTTGAACCAGCCCGTCGTCTTCACGTCGAAGACGAGGTCGTACTCGCGGGGCTCCTTCTCCGGCAGGTTCCGGCTGATCTCGAGTCCGGCCGCGTGCAGCAGGACGTCGATGCGACCGCTGCGCTCACGGACCTGCTCCATGGCCGCCGACACCGCCTCCGGGTTGGTGAGGTCGACCGAGACATAGTGCGCCGTGCCGCCGGCAGCCCGGACGGCGTCGATGGCACTCTGGGCCGCCTCGAGCCGCTCGATCCGGGCGATCTCCCGGTCGATGACGACCGGGGTGGCCTTCTCGCCGGCCGCCTTGAGCCGCCCCGCGATGATCGCCTTGAGCGCGGCCTTGTCGCTGCGGAACGTGGCGATGTCCGCGTCACCTTCGTCCGGCGTCGGGGTGAGGTCGAAGAGGTGGAACACCCCGCCGCTGGCCCGCGCGAGGTCGGCGGTGATGGCCGAGACGATGCTGCCGGCAGCGCCAGTGACGACGAAGACGGTCTCCGAGGTCAGGGCAAGTCCGCCCGCGCCCTCGGCACTGCCGTCGGCACTCAGGGCCGGGAACGGCGACTCGAGGAAGGCCACGCCGAACCGGCGACCTTCCACCCGGCCAACCTCGACACAGCCCGGGTCCTTGAGGGTTTCCTCGAGCAGGAGGTCGGCGATGGCCGCGGTCTTGCGGCTCGCGGGCAGGTCGACCGCCTTGACGAGCGCGTCGGGCCGTTCCTTCTTGTAGGACTTGGTGAACCCGACGACCGCGCCGCCGAGGACGGAGGTCGCCCCGCCGACGTCGTAGCCGTGGTAGCCCCCGAGTCGGGTCGCCGAGACCAGGAAGGGGCTGGTGTCCCAAAGCCGGCGCATGGTCGCGTAGAGGACCTTGACTCGGCGCCGGAGCGCCTCCTGCCAGCCCGCGAGATCGTATGCCGTGAGCTCCCCCTCGTCGTCGAGGGCGGCGAGCCAGTAGACACCCGAGATGGGTCCGTCGGCTAGCCAGCCGTCGAGGCACGACAAGGCTTCCTCGGTGGAGATCCCGGCGGCCAGGGTCAGCGCGCTGGCTCCGGCCTTCTCGAGACGTTTGACGAGCGCCTCGCCGACGCCGCCCTGGTCGAGCATGACGACGACTCGTGCGTCGGCAAGGGTTACACCGGTGTCCAGGCAGGCCTCGGCGGTGGCCCGAAGGGCCGGTACCGGTACGCGCCGGGGGAGGGCGTCGATGGCCGCGAGGTCACCGACGATCATGTGGTGAGCACTGGGTGCGTCCGGTGTGGTGGCCGCCGGACCGTCTGCTGCCGCAGGCGAGGCCGCTGCGCTACTGCCCAGCCGATCGCGGACCCAGCCGGCGACGTGGTGCAGGGTGGGGAAGTCGCGCAGTTGGAGGTTGTCGTCGCGTTCGAGGTTCCATTGGGCGCGGACGGCGGCGAAGACTTCGGCTTGTTTGACGGTGTCGACGCCGAGGTCGGCTTCGAGGTCGAGGTCGGGGTCGAGCAGGTCGGTGGGGTAGCCGGTCATGTCGGCGACGATGCCGGTGACGGTGGTGAGGATCTCGTCCCCACCTCCGCCGGCGGCGGGTGCCGCGGCGGCCGCGGCCGCGGCCGCCGCGGGGGCGGCGGTGGTGGGTGCGGTGAGACCGAGTTTGTCGCGGACCCAGCCGGCGACGTGGTGCAGGGTGGGGAAGTCGCGCAGTTGGAGGTTGTCGTCGCGTTCGAGGTTCCATTGGGCGCGGACGGCGGCGAAGACTTCGGCTTGTTTGACGGTGTCGACGCCGAGGTCGGCTTCGAGGTCGAGGTCGGGGTCGAGGAGGTCGGTGGGGTAGCCGGTCATGTCGGCGACGATGCCGGTGACGGTGGTGAGGATCTCGTCCCCACCTCCGCCGGCGGCGGGGGCGGCGGGGGCCGGAGACGGAGCCGCCGCGGGGGCGGTGGTGGTGGGTGCGGTGAGGCCGAGTTTGTCGCGGACCCAGCCGGCGACGTGGTGCAGGGTGGGGAAGTCGCGCAGTTGGAGGTTGTCGTCGCGTTCGAGGTTCCATTGGGCGCGGACGGCGGCGAAGACTTCGGCTTGTTTGACGGTGTCGACGCCGAGGTCGGCTTCGAGGTCGAGGTCGGGGTCGAGCAGGTCGGTGGGGTAGCCGGTCATGTCGGCGACGATGCCGGTGACGGTGGTGAGGATCTCGTCCCCACCTCCGCCGGCGGCGGGGCGGCGGGGCCGGAGACGGAGCCGCCGCGGGGCGGCGGTGGTGGGTGCGGTGAGGCCGAGTTTGTCGCGGACCCAGCCGGCGACGTGGTGCAGGGTGGGGAAGTCGCGCAGTTGGAGGTTGTCGTCGCGTTCGAGGTTCCATTGGGCGCGGACGGCGGCGAAGACTTCGGCTTGTTTGACGGTGTCGACGCCGAGGTCGGCTTCGAGGTCGAGGTCGGGGTCGAGGAGGTCGGTGGGGTAGCCGGTCATGTCGGCGACGATGCCGGTGACGGTGGTGAGGATCTCGTCCCCACCTCCGCCGGCGGCGGGTGCCGCGGGGGCCGGAGCCGCAGCCGCCGCGGGGCGGCGGTGGTGGGTGCGGTGAGACCGAGTTTGTCGCGGACCCAGCCGGCGACGTGGTGCAGGGTGGGGAAGTCGCGCAGTTGGAGGTTGTCGTCGCGTTCGAGGTTCCATTGGGCGCGGACGGCGGCGAAGACTTCGGCTTGTTTGACGGTGTCGACGCCGAGGTCGGCTTCGAGGTCGAGGTCGGGGTCGAGCAGGTCGGTGGGGTAGCCGGTCATGTCGGCGACGATGCTCGTCACCTGGTCCAGGATCGGGTCACCCGCCGGGGCGGCCGGTTCAGTGACCGCAGGGGCGCTCGGCGGTGCCGCCACGATGGCCGGAGCAGCCGGCGCTGCAGCCAGCGGAGCAGCCGGAGCGGGCGCGGCCGGGGCTGGTGCCGGGGCGGGGGCGGGAACGGACGGCATACCGGCGACGGGAGCCAGCCGATCGGCATACGGAACCGGGAGGTGAACGGTGGACACCAGTGGGGTCTTGGGCGCTCCGACGTCGACGATCCGCAGGCGACGGTGGTCGGTCTCGAGCTGGCTGCTGTCGTGGCCGGAGAGCCGGTTGAGCCAGCCTTGCCAGGATGCCGGGTCGACGATGCGGTAGGCATAGCCGAGCTCGCCCGGGGTGCGCCGGCGGCCGTCGGGCATGGGAACACGCCGGGTGAGGGTCATCGCGATCTGCGAGCCGAAGCCGGCGGCGAGCCGGATCGCATAGTCGACCGGGTAGGAACCTCCGGTGCTCAGGTTGAGCTGGCCCAGGTCGGGGTCGGGTTCCTTGTAGTTCGGCACCGGCGGCACGATGCCGGTCTCCAGGGCCTTGACGGCGACGACGTCCTCGACCCCGGCACCCATGGCATGTCCGGTGAAGCCCTTGGTGTTCGTGATGACAATCTGAGAAGCCTTGTCCCCGAACACTGTTCGCAAGGCATTGATCTCGGCGGCGGCGCTGCCACCACGCGCCGGCGTGTAGGTCTCGTGCGACATGAACATCGTCGCGGCGGCGATGTCATCGCGACGGATGCCGCGCCCTTCGGCCTCGCGGATCAGCGTCTCCATGACGCCCTCGATGTGCGAGACGTCGAGCCGGGAGCCGTGGAAGGCGCTGTTCGCGGTGACCGAAGCGAGCAGTTCGGCGATCGGCTGCAGGCCCCGCTCGCGCGCGGAGGCGGCATCCTCGATGACGAGGGCGGCCGCGCCCATTCCGACGATCATGCCGTGGCGGCGGCGGTCGAACGGCGTGGCGGCATCCTCGACCCGCTCATCCGTCGCGGCGGCACCGGAGGCCAGGAAGCCGGCGGTGATCCACGGGCCGACGTGCTCCCCGGTGGCATCGTCCGCGGAGATCACGACAACCCGACGGCAGCGGCCGGCGCGGATCCAGTCCTCGGCGATCGAGACGGCCTGAGTCGTGCTTGCGCAGGCCGCGTTGATCTGGGTGTTGGGGCCGCGGGCCCCGATGATCTCGGCGAACTGCGAGTGACCCATGGAGAGCACCCGGAAGAGGAAGCGCCGGTCGAAGGAGTACGGCTCGCGTTCCAGGGTTTCGCGGAGTTCGGCGATGAGGCGGTCGATCTCGGCGCCGGCCGGGTGGTCGGCGGCCATTGTCGCGCGCGCCCCCTCCAGCGCGAGCAGGTGCTCGCGACGGGCCTTGTCCCGGGCGTAGCCCTCAGCGGCCTCGGCGAACCGGTCCAGGCCCGGGAACGCGGAGGCGAAGATGACGCCGGTGTCGTCCCGCAGGTCCTCGGGCAGACCCCAGCGGTCGGGCAGCTGAGTGCCCAGGGTGGTGGTCTTGTAGCGCATGACGAGCGGGATCCCGGCGTCGCGGAGCGCGTCGAACCCGGCCCCCAGGGCAAGGCGCGTCGAGGTGTCGAGGGCTTCGTCCCGGGCGGCGTCGATGCCGAACTGCTCGACGACGTCGAGGGGCGCGTGCCGGGCGGCGAGCTTGATGACCTCGGCCGGATCGCTGATCGTCTGGAACGAACCGCCACCGGCGGCGTCCTTGACCAGGCGGGTGATCCGCATGTCGACCATCCGCTGCCTCAGTTCGGCCGGGATCGACTCGATGAACTGCTGGCCGGCGAGGATCGCGGAGATGTTCGCGTCGTCGAAGGTCCGGGGCACTCCGGGCAGCCCGAGGGCCGCCCCGGTGATCACCAGCGGCTCGACTTTCCCGCCCCCTGCCGGTTCTTGGGGGTTGGGGTGCCGTGCAGGGGACCCCAAGGCGGACGTTTCGGCAGGGGGCGGGAAAGTCGGGGTGCCGGAGTAGAGCCGCAGGCCCTGCTCGAGCACGCCGGCGAAGAGTTTGCCGAGTTCGGTGATCGTCTCGTCGGACACAGTGCCACCTTCGAAGGAGGGGAGAGCGTATGCCGTCGCGGCCGCACCGTGAGCGGCCGGGGCAGCGGTCGAGGGGAGGTCGGTGAACCCGAGCCCAGCCGCGTACAAGCCACACAGGGCCTGGTTCACCGCGGCGACATCACCGAGCTTGGGGTGGTTGGAATAGAGCGCGATGACGTCGTCGTGGCTGCTGCCGAGAACGTCCTCGACGAACCCGTGCAGGGCCTTCTTCGGCCCGACCTCGACAAAGACCCGGGCGCCGGCGGCATACAAGGTCTGCAGCCCATGGACGAACTGCACCGGCGAGGCGATCTGCTGACCGGCCATCTCCAGCATCGTCTCGCTCGTGGCATCCGCCGGGTAGAACTCACCGGTGACGTTGGCGACGATGGGCAGCTGCGGGGGACGCATGTCGAGCCGCCGCAGGGCATCGACGAACGGCCCGGAGGCGGGCGCGACGATCGAGGTGTGGAAGGCGTGGCTCACTGGGATCCGGGTGGCCGTGTACCCCTCGGCCTGGAAGGCCCCGACGATCCGCTCGACGGCATCGGTGGCCCCACCGACGACGGCCTGGGAGGTGCTGTTGATGTTGGCGATGACGACGTAGCCGTCAGCCTGCCCGACGATCCGCTTGATCTCGGCCATCGGGGCGAAGACCGCGGCCATGGCGCCGTTGTCGGCGACCGAGACCTTGGTCATCTCCCGACCGCGGGCGCTGACCGCCTCCAGAGCGCTGTCGAAACTCAGCGACCCGGCCGCCACGAGGGCGCCGTACTCACCGAGGCTGTGCCCCATGACCATGTCCGGTTGCACCCCGAAGGCGCCGAAGAGCTTGGTCAGCGCCAGGTCGGTGGCGAGCACCGCGGGCTGGGTGATCTCGGTCTGCATAAGCTGCTGGGTGGCCGTCTTCACGGCCGCCTCGTTGGAACCGTCGACGAAGATGTATGACGTGAGCGGACGGCCGAGCAGCGGCGTCATGACCCGGTCGGCCTCGTCGAAGACCTCCTTGACGAGCGGCTGCGTCGCGGCCAGCGACTGGAGCATGTTGACGTACTGCGAGCCCTGACCGGTGTAGAGGAAGGCGACCTTGGGGGCCGGGCCACGGCCGACGAAGACACCCTGCTGCCGGAGCAGCTTGAAGGCCGCGGGGTTGCCCGAGGCGAAGGCTTTCTCGAGCTTGCCGAGTTTGTTCGCCAGGTCGGCGGCATCGGCGAAGTCGACGGCCACCCGCACGGCAGCGCGCGCGATGGCGGGGTCCGGAGCGGTCGGCGCGGGAGCCGTGCCGGCCTGGGCCGCGACCGAGGCCGCGCTCACCTGGCGGAGCAGGTCGGCGTCGTCACTGCCGCCGAGGACGAGGGCACCGCGCAGCGGAGCGAGGCGGGGGATGGGCGAGGACGACACTGAGGCAACTCCCGCGGCGGCTGAACCGGCCGCGGCACCCACCACGGCACCGACCGCACCCCCGGCCGTGGCCACGGCGGGCGCGACGGTGGCGGCCGCAGAGGGACCTGGGCGGAGGCGTGCACCTTCGGGGTGGGCTTGCGCCGACCGGGGACGTACTCCTCGAGGACGACGTGGAAGTTCGTGCCGCCGAAACCGAACGCGCTCACCGCACCGCGCCGCACCCCGGCGACACCCTGCGGGAACTCCCGCAACGTCGTGTTCACCGCGAACGGAGTGGTGTCCCAGTCGACGTTCTCGTTGGGAGTGTTGAAGTTGAGGCTCGGAGTCAGGGTGCGCTGCTCCAGCGACTTGACCATCTTGAACAGACCCGCGGTTCCGGCCGCGGCCTTGAGGTGGCCGATATTCGACTTCACCGAGCCCAATGCGATCGAGCGCGCAGCCGCACCGCTCGCGCCGAAGACCGCGGTGAGCGAGGACAGCTCGGCCGCATCACCGACGCGCGTCGAGGTGCCGTGCGCTTCGACGGCACCGGCCGTGGCCGGGTCCTCGCCGGCGCGCTCCCAGGCCCGCTGAACGGCGAGCTGCTGGCCGACCGGGTTGGGCGCGGTGATGCCCTTGCCCTTGCCGTCGGAGGACCCGCCGATCCCGAGTATGACGGCATACACCTTGTCGCCGTCGCGCTCGGCATCCTCCAGTCGCTTGAGGACGAACACGGCCGCGCCCTCACCCATGACGAAGCCATCGGCTCCGGCATCGAAGGGCCGTGTCCCGGTCGCGGACAGGGCGCCGATCTTGCAGAACTTGACGAACGCGTCGATGCCCATGTTGCGGTCGATGCCACCGGTGATGACGGCGTCGTACTGGTGATCCACGAGCCCGTCGACGGCAGCGTTGAGGGCGGCCAGCCCGCTCGCGCAGGCGGCGTCCGTGGTGAAGTTCATGCCGCGCAGGTTGAACAGGTTCGCCACCCGGCCCGCGATGACGTTCGCGAGCTCGCCGGGCATGGTGTCCTCGGTGATCTCGAAGGTGTTGTCGAGGTATCCCGCCCGGGTCTCCTCCACAATGGCCCGCTGCACCTCAGGGGAAAGGCCGCGCAGGGTGGCCGATTCCTCGAGGCGTTTGATGACCTCGGGGATGCGCACCCGCATGCTCGAGAGGTAATGCTTCTCCCCGCCGATCGCATTGCCGAAGATGACGGCAATGCGATCGCTGTTGATCGACCAACCCGGCCATCCGGCATCCAGGAGAGCCTCCCGGGAAGCCGAGATCGCCCACTGCTGGCCCTCGTCCATCTGGGCGGCAACGGTCGGCGGGATGGGCAGCCGCCAGGCGATCGGGTTCCAGTCGAACTCGCGGACCCAGCCACCGATCGTGGAGTAGGTCTTGTCCCGGGCGGAGTGGTCGGGGTCGTAGTAGAGCGCCTTGTCCCACCGGTCCGGAGCCACGTCGGTGATCGAGTAGGTCCCCGAGGTGATGTTGCGCCAGAACGCATCCCGGTTGGGGGCCTGCGGCATGATCGCGGCGAGGCCGACGATGGCGACGGGGGTGGGGCTGTTCATGGCGGGGTCCTCAGGTGACGTCAGAGTCGGTGGTCAGGGGAGCGGAGTTGGTTGGGCTTAGCGGCCGTAGAGGATGTCGGCGACGAGGTTCATGTCGGTGACCAGCCCCACCTGTGCGGCGCGAATGGCGTCCGCGGGGATGGCGCTGAGCATGCCGAGCGCCGGGCTGCCCGGGTCGGCCGATCCGGCGACCCAGCGAGCGCCCTCCTGGGCGATCTTCTGGGCGGCTTCGCGGGCGAAGACCCGGGACATCGCCGACAAGGCGGTGCCGTCGAACCGGGTTGGGGTCTTCTCGAAGGCGTTGGCATCGACCATGGCCGCGGCGCGCTCGGCAAACACGGCAGCCCCCTCGACCGCGGCGACGAGTTCGCCGAGGCGGAAGAGGACGTGCTGGTTGCGAGTGAGCCTTCCGGCGCGGGCCGCTTCGAACACGACCCCGAGGGTCTCGCAGGCTAGGGCCGCGACATCGGCGCCGACGCTCGGCAGCCGGTTGTGCAGGGCGCGCAGCGAGGCGGCTCGGCGCGGATACAGCTGGAACGCGGACTTCAGGTGCGCCTGCCACCGGTCCCGGGCGATGGTCATCTCCATGATCTCCGAGGTGCCCTCGTAGATCGTCGTGATCCGGACGTCGCGCTTGATCTTCTCCACCACATACGGGCGGGTGTAGCCGTAACCGCCGTGAGCCTGGATGGCGGCGTCGGCGGCGGCGTTCCCGGCCTCCGTGGCGAGGTACTTGGCGATGGCGCCCTCGGTGTTCATCGCGCCGTTGTCACCGAGCCCCCGGTCGATCTTGTCCGCGGTGTCCTCCATGAAGGCGCGGGCAGCCTCGAGCCGGACCGCGTGCGGGACGATGAGCTTGTGGGTGAAGCCCTGCTTCTCCGCGAGCGGTCCGCCGCCCTGCACCCGCTCCAGGGAGTAGGCGATGGCCCGGTCCAGGGCTTCCCAGCCGCCGCCGAGGCCGAAGGCGGCCACCATGAGTCGGGTGTAGCCGAACACCTGCTGCGCCTGGACCAGGCCCTTGCCCGGCTCGGTGCCGATGAGGCTGGTGGCCGGCACCTCGACGTCGTCAAGGAAGAGCGCCGCGGTGTTGGACAGCCGAAGGCCGTGTTTGTCCTCGGGCGGTCCGGCGCTGAAGCCGGGGGCGTCCTTGGGCACGACGAACCAGGTCGGGCCCTCCGGTGTGGCCGCGAGGATGGTGGTGAAGTCGGCGATGGAGCCGTTGGAGATCCACTGCTTGCGCCCGTTGAGCACGTATGCCGTGACCGTGCCGTCCTCGTCGACCTTCGGTGTCGCCGTGGTCGTCATGGCGCCGAGGTCGGACCCGGCCTCGGGCTCGGTGGCGCCGTACGCGAAGACGACACCCTGCTCGGCGATCGCGCCGAGCCATTCGAGCTTCTGGTCCTCGGTGGCGCCGACAACGATCGGGTCGGAGCCGAGGAAGGTCGCGAAGACCGCGGTGGCCAGGCCGATGTCCTTGCGGGCCATCGCTTCACACACCCGGTAGGCATCGAACGCCCCACCGTCCATCCCGCCGTAGGCCTCGGGGATGAAGACGAGCTGCACCCCGAGGGTCTCGGGGTCGGACATGGCCCGGACGATGTCCTCTGGGCAGCGGTCCTCGTGGTCGAGGTCGAGGACCAGCTGCGGGTCGAGCGAGGCGTCGACGAAGTCCCCCAGTGCCTCGAGCATGAGGTTGAGGGTGGCGAGGTCGAGCCCCGCGCCGCCGAAGTGGACGCTCTCGGTCGTGTCGGTCATGGTTGCTGTCCTTGGGTCGTGACGGGGTCGGTGGTGAGGTCGGGTCGGATGGAGCGGAGCAGGACGTCGGCGATGTCGACGACTTCGATGCCTGCGGCGGCGGTCCCCTCGACCTGGCGCTGGGCGACGCCGTCGCCGAGCATCGTGATGCAGAAGGGGCAGGCGGCCGCGATGACGTCCGGGCGTACGCTGAGGGCCTCGTCGGTGCGGACCACGTTGATTCGCTGCCCGAGGTTCTCGTCCATCCACATCCGGGCGCCGCCGGCGCCGCAGCAGAACGACCGTTCCCGGTTGCGCGGCAGCTCGGTGAGCCGCAGCCCCGGCACGGCCCCGAGGACCTCGCGGGGGGCGCTGAAGATCCGGTTGTGCCGGCCGAGGTAGCACGGGTCGTGATAGGTCACCGAGGAGGAGACCTCGGCCACCGGGGTGAGGCGTCCCTCGGCGACGAGCCGAGCGAGCAGGGTGGAGTGGTGGACCACCTCGTAGTGGCCGCCGACCTGCGGGTACTCGTTCGCGAGGGTGTTGAAGCAGTGCGCGCAGGTGACGACGATGCGCCGGGCACCGGCGGTGTTGAGGGTTTCGACGTTCTGCTGGGCGAGCATCTGGAAGAGGAACTCGTGCCCCATCCGGCGAGCCGGGTCTCCGGTGCAGGCCTCGCCGTCACCGAGGACCATGAACTCGACGGAGGCCTCGTGGAGCAGGGTGGCCACGGCCCGGGTGGTCCGCATCGCGGTCTCGTCGAGGGCCCCGGCGCAGCCCACCCAGAAGAGGTAGTCGACGTCGTCGGGAATGCGTTCTTCACCCGCGGCGCCGAAGACCCGGACCTCGAAGTCCAGGCTCTCTGCCCAGTCGAGCCGGTGCGAGGCGCCGCGGCCCCACGGGTCGGCCGCATGCTCGAGGTTGTTGAGCATGACGGAGGCCTCCTCGGGGAAGGCCGATTCCATGAGCACCTGGTGACGGCGCATGTCGACGATGTGGTCGACGTGTTCGATGTCGACCGGACACTGCTCGACGCAGGCCCCACAGGTGGTGCACGACCAGAGCACGTCGGGGTCGATGACCGCCACCGGGCCGCTTGCGGTGTAGGCCGCGAGCGGGTCCTCGACGGCATACCCGGTGGGCCCGACGAGCGGCAGGGTGGCGACCGCTTGCTGCTCGGGGGTGAGGCCTGCCCGGGCCTCCTCGCTCGCGGTGAGGTAGGGGGCCTTGGCGAGGGCGTGGTCCCGCAGGGTCATCATGAGGACCTTGGGAGACAACGGTTTTCCGGTGTTCCACGCCGGGCATTGGCTTTGGCAGCGGCCGCATTCGGTGCAGGTTCCGAAGTCGAGCAGACCCTTCCAGGTGAAGTCCTCGACCTTGCCCACGCCCATGAGGTCGTCCTCGCCCGGGTCCTCGAAGTCGACCTCCTTACCGGATGAGTAGACCGGCAGCAGCGCGCCGAGGGCGCGCGGCCGTCGGGCGAGTCCGACATTGGGTAGCGAGAGCAGGATGTGCAGGTGCTTGCTGTAAGTGACGAAAACCGTAAAGCCCAGCAGGACGGCGAGCGCGAGCAGGAGGAAGACCGTCTCGAGGATCTCGTTGGTATGCCGTCCGAGCGGCTCGAGCAGGCTCGCGAACCACTGCGAGGCGAACGCCCCCCGAAGGAAGGGGAGCCGGTCGGTGGTGTTGACCTCTTGGGCGTTGATCTGGGCGCCGCGGGCGATGAGCAACGTCCAGACGACGTTGAAGATCATGAAGAGGACGAACCAGGCCGGTCCGAGGTGGGAGCCGAAGAACCGGCTCTTGCGGCCCTCGGTCCGCGGTGACTGGCGGATCCGGATGATCGTGAAGGCGACGATCGCCGCGACACAGAGCAGCGCGAAGAGGTCCTCGAAGAAGCCCAGCGCGGGCCAGTTGCCGATGACGGGCAGCTGGAAGGTGGGGGTGAAGAGCGACCCGAAGCCCTCGACGATGGTCAACAGGAGGACGCAGAACCCCCAGAAGACGGCGGCATGGGCGAGCCCGGCGCCGGTCCACTGGAAGAGCTTGCGCTGGGCGACGACCTCGACGAGTTCGGCCTTGGCGATCTCGCCGGTGCTCGTGCGGCGACCCGGTTCGATGGGCTGGGCCGCCGAGCCGAGACGCCACAAGTAGCGCAACCTGGCCCCAGCGATGCCGAGCAGGACGACGGTCATCGCAAGCCCGATGACGAGCCGGGCCGTCAGCATGTGGGAAGTCCTTGACGCAGGGGGGCCTCGGTCGTCATCTGGCCGGTCAGCCCTTGCGCCGGGCGAGTTCGGCGACCAGGGCGGGGAGCACCTCGTGGAGGTCTCCGACCACCCCGGAAGTCGCTGATCTGGAAGATCGGGGCCTTGGGGTCCTTGTTGACCGCGACGATCGTCTTGCTGGACTGCATCCCGGCCCGGTGCTGGATGGCGCCGGAGACACCGGCCGCGACATAGAGGCTCGGCGCGACCGTCTTGCCGGTCTGGCCGACCTGGAGATCGTGGCTGGCCCAGGAGAGGTCGGTGATGGCGCGGGTGGCCCCCACCGCCCCGCCGAGAGCGTCAGCGAGCTGCTCGATGACCGCCATACCTTCGGCGGAGCCCACCCCGCGGCCGCCGGCGACGACCACCGCAGCGTCGGTGAGGTCGGGCCGTCCCGAGGAGGCCTTGGGTTCTCGGGCGGTGACGGTCGCACCCTTGGCGGCGTCCGAGAAGGCCACCTCAAGGGACTCGACGGTGGGGGAGGCCGGGGCCGGCTCGGCACTCACCGCGTTGGGGCGAACGGTGACGACCGGGATGCCCTTGGTGATCGCCGTGGTGGCATGGAATTGGCCGGCGACGACCGACTGGGTAGCCGTGACCCGGCCACCGTCCAGGCTGACTCCGATGGCGTCGGTGACGATGCCCGACCCGAGCCGGACCGCGGCACGGGCCGCGATGTCCTTGCCCTCCGGGCCGGAGGTCACCAGGATCGCGGCCGGCTGCAGGCGACCGGCGAGGTCGACGACCGCTTCGGCCTTGGGCAGCGATAGGTACTGGTCGACCTCGGGGGAGGACACGACATACACGCTCTGGGCGCCGTACTCACCGAGGGTGGCGATGTCAGCCTCGCTCGGGGAACCGAAGACGAGAGCGGCTGGCTCGCCGAGTCCGCGGGCGATCGTGAGGAGTTCGAGGGAAGCCTTGCGCACCCCACTCGGGGTGAGGTCGGCAAGGACGAGGACTGCGGTCACGGGGATCTCCTGGGGTCAGTGCAGGTCGTGGGGGCGGGGGCGGCGGGCCAGCTCAGAGGTGGCCACGGCCGGCGAGGAAGTCGGCGAGCTGGGCGGCCCCGGTGCCGTCGTCGGTGACCACGGTCCCGGCGGCGCGGGCCGGGGAGGGCGTGATGCTCAGCACCTGTGTCCCGGCGGCGGCCAGGCCGACCGCGCTGGCGTCGACGCCAAGGTCGGCGAGGGTGAGCCGCTCGACCGGCTTCTTCTTGGCCATCATGATCGCCCGGAACGCCGGGTAGCGGGCCTCGGGGGTCTGGTCGGTGATCGAGACGACGGCCGGCAGGGCCGCGGTCACGCGCTCGGTGCCGGCATCCGTGGTCCGGCTGATCGAGACCGATCCGCCATCGACGGTGAGTTCGCCAGCGAAGGTCGCCTGGTGGAAACCGAGCCGGTCGGCGACCATCGACGGGATGACCGACATCTCGGCATCGGTCGAGCCGAGACCGGTGAGAACGAGGTCGGCGCCGACCCGCTCGACGGCCTTGGCGAGCACGAGGCTGGTCGCTACCGAGTCAGAGCCGTGCATGGCCTCGTCGCTGACGTGGATCGCGGCGGTGCCCCCGATGGCGAGGGCCTTCTGTAGGCCGTCGCGGGCCTTGTCCGGGCCGACGGTGATGTACGTGACCTCGCTCGCAGCGCCGGACTCGACGAGACGAACGGCCTGCTCCACGGCATACTCGTCGAGTTCGGAGAGCCGACCGTCGACCGCGCTCCGGTCGAGAGTGTGGTCGGGCGCGAACTTCCAGGTCGCGGTGGGCTCGGGTACGTACTTCACGAGTACGACGATCTTCATCGAGTGGTCCTGCCTGCTCGTCGGGACGTTGTGCCGGACGCGATGCGGGACGCGGCAACCTGGACGTTGCTCGCGCGGTGCCTCATCGCTCCGCCACTTCGAAAGTTACTCCGGTCACGGTCCACGCCACCACCCAGCAGGGCCTTCGGACCTGTCCACTACCTCACAGTTTCGCCAACTGGCGAGTAACTCGTGCTCTTCTTGGGCTAGGGTTTTGGGCCCGCGAACGCCACCGACGAAGGGTGAGGGGGTCGCGTGCTCAGCGCTCGGTCGGGGGCAGCGGGTAGCCCGAGGACGCGAGTTGGCTGACGACGAGGTCAATGTCGCTGGCGTGAATGGGGACACTCGGATCGAGATAGACGTGTTCGGCGATGGCCCGGCCGATCATCGGCCGGGTGATCGGGTCGTCGTCTCGGGCGCGCAGGTGCAGCAGGCGGGCGGCCACCTGAACGGCCTCGGTGTCGGTGATCGAGGGGTCGAGCAGGTCGAGGTCGGCGAGTGCTCCCCGGCGGTACCAGCTGCTCGGGCGACGCGCCGCCCAGGAACGCAGCCTGCCGATCATCTGATCGGGGGCCGGATCGCCCTGGTGCTCGGATTCGTGCTCGGTTTCGGTCGGGTCGGTGCCCACGCTCCCCACGTTCGTCCTCGGCCGCGACACGCGGGTGAACACCGGGCGAGGTCCGGGCGAACTCTTGTGGCCCGCCGTGGCCGTGCGTGTCGCAAGCCGGGTGGCTCAGCTCGAGCGCCTGTGCGCGGTGAAACCGGGCCGCCGACCACTCACCGAGGGGTCGACCTCCCGGTATGCCGGCGCATGCTGTGGGGTCACAGAACCTGTCGGGACGACGTGGATCCTCCCGGGTACGCGCGACAACGAAAAGCGGCGCCTGCCGTGGGAAGACGTCGAACGACGTTTCCGCAGTGCAGGCGCCGTTTTCGGCGACTACCGACAGAGGCCGAAAGGCCCCGGATCAGATGTCGAAGTACATCTCGAACTCGTGCGGGTGCGGGCGGAACCGAATCGGGTCGATCTCGTTCTTGCGCTTGTACTCCACCCAAGTCTCGATGACGTCCTTGGTGAAGACCCCGCCCTCGAGCAGGAACTCGTGGTCGGCCTCGAGCGCGTCGAGCACCTCGGCGAGCGAACCCGGGACCTGCTTGATCTCGGCGTGCTCATCCGGCGGCAGCTCGTACAGGTCCTTGTCCACCGGCTCCGGCGGCTCGATCCGATTGCGGATGCCGTCGAGCCCAGCCATGAGCTGCGCGGCGAACGCCAAGTAGGGGGTTGCACGACGGGTCCGGGATCCGGAACTCGATGCGCTTGGCCTTCGGCGAGGCCCCGGCGATCGGGATGCGGATACACGCCGAGCGGTTCCGGGCCGAGTAGACCAGGTTGACCGGTGCCTCATACCCCGGCACGAGCCGGTGGTAGGAGTTCACCGTCGGGTTGGTGAAGGCGAGCAGCGCGGGCGCGTGCTTGAGCAGCCCGCCGATGTACCAGCGGGCGAGGTCGGAGAGCCCGCCGTAACCGCGCTCGTCATAGAAGAGCGGCTCGCCGTCCTTCCACAGCGACTGGTGGGTGTGCATCCCGGAGCCGTTGTCGCCGAAGATCGGCTTCGGCATGAAGGTGACGGTCTGGCCGTTGGCCCACGCGGTGTTCTTGATGACGTACTTGAACTTCATCATGTCGTCGCCGCTGTGCAGCAGGGTGTTGAACCGGTAGTTGATCTCCTGCTGGCCGCCGGAGGCGACCTCGTGGTGGCTGCGCTCCACGGTGATCCCGACGTCCTTGAGCTTGAGGCACATCTCATCGCGCAGGTCTGCGAAGTGGTCGACCGGGGAGACCGGGAAGTAGCCGCCCTTCATCCGTGGCTTGTATCCGAGGTTGCCACCCTCCTCCACGCGGCCGGTGTTCCAGACCGCGGACTTGGAATCGAGGTAGTAGAAGCTCTCGTTCGCGGAGGTCTTGAACCGCACATCGTCGAAGACGAAGAACTCCGCCTCGGCGCCGAAGTAGGCCGTGTCGGCGATGCCGGTGGACTTCAGGTAGGCCTCGGCCTTGGCCGCGATGTTGCGCGGGTCGCGGCTGTAGGGCTCGTCGGTGAACGGGTCGACGATGGAGAAGTTCATGACGAGCGTCTTCTCCGCGCGGAACGGGTCCAGGTATGCCGTCGCGACGTCCGGCAGGAGCTTCATGTCGGACTCGTGGATCGCCTGGAAGCCGCGGATCGAGCTGCCGTCGAAGGCCTGGCCGACGGTGAAGAAGTCCTCGTCGAGCGACGCGGCGGGCACGTTGAAGTGCTGCATGATGCCGGGCAGGTCGCAGAAGCGAATGTCGACGAACTTGACGTCCTCGTCCTTGATGAAGCTCAGAACCTCATCGGGTGAGCTGAACACGGGTGAACCTCCTGGGCTGACATGGATGATCGCGGGCACTCCTCAGCCCGACTGCCCGCGAGGCTACGCGGACGGCGTTTCTCCGCGGTCACTCATGTGTTTCGGCGACGTAACGCGGACGAGGATCTCACGATCCGGTCCTGGCGCGGTATCACTGGCCGGCCCGGGAACTCCTTCGAGGTGTCACGCATCACCCCGCTAGGAGGAGCCCCGATGAGCACCACCCCAGATCGCGCCCTGGCCCGGAATGGCCTCTCCGCGGTGTGCCCGCTGCTCACGCTCGCCCTCGATGTCCGCGGACGCCTCGAGGAAGAGGTCGAGACCCAACTCGCTCGCGGCGGCTGGCGGGCCGGTCTCTCCGAGTGGGGTCGAGAGTTCAGTGAGCGGCTCGCCGGTGACGAGGACCGTCTGGTGGCGCAACTCGCGGCCTTTGAGTGGCTCTCGCTCACCCCAGCCTGAGGCCGCTCACCGACCTCACTTACCGCGCAGGCCCTTGCGGTCCATCCGAACGCGCTGCGGGTCGACCCCGGCCGGGATCGGCGGACGCATCCCACCGAGGGACTTCAGTCGCTTGTTGACGACCGCGACCTCGGCCTTGGTGAGCACCGGACGCATCCGGGTGAGCTTGCCGCCGAGCTTCTTGATCGGCACCTGCCCCTCCTCGTCCCCGCTCACCCACAGGTGGACCGGGACGCCGGGGGCAACCCGGGCAACCTTCTTCTCCTCGGCCTTGAGCAACTTCTGGGCCCGCGCCGCCGGACCCTCGGCGATGAGCACGATGCCGGGCCGGCCCAACGCGCGGAAGACCATCGCGGCCCCGGTGAGGTCGTTCACCTTCACGCCCCGCGGAGCGTCGACCGCGACCGGCTCGAGCGGGGCGTACCACCCGCGGCGACCCATGCCCTGCAACGCGGCACCGGTGCGGCCGGCCTTGCCGTCGAGGGCGCCATACATGGCCGCATTCCCGCGGCGGTTCATGACGATGGTCGCGGCGAGCGCGGCCGCCGGCAGTCCGATGACCACGGCATACAGGATCCAGAAGCCGCCCGCCCACACACCGATCCCGAGGATGACGACGAAGGTGACCAGGGCAGCGATGAGCATCCACCGGCCGACCGCGGGGTCGAGGGACTTGATCGCGGCGTAGGCGTCGCGGATCTGGCGGAAGCGGCCACGCTTCTTCGGGGTCTCGGACATGGGTGTCCAGTGCTCCTGGGGGTCGGGAGGTGGTGACGTCCTAGGATACGGCTCCGCCGGCCCGGGTGACGAGGGTCGCCGCCTCCTGCCGCGCCGGGGTGCCGCCGCCGTCGCCGAGGTGCGCCAGATGGGCCGGGATGGGCCGCCCGGCCCGGGTCATCGCCTGCGCCCAGAGCCGACCCGCCCGGTAGGAGGATCGGACCAGGGGACCGGCCATCACCCCGAGGAAGCCGAGGTCCTCGGCGAACTGCGACCAGTGCAGGAACTCTTGCGGCTTGACCCATCGGGAGATCGGGTGGTGTCGCGGTGAGGGCCGCAGGTATTGGGTGATCGTGAGGATGTGGCAGCCGGCGTCGTGCAGATCGCGGATCGCGGCCTCGATCTCGTGCTCCTCCTCACCCAGGCCGAGGATGAGGTTGGACTTTGTCACCAGGTCGGCGTCCCGGGCCATGGTGAGCACCCGCAGCGAGGTGTCGTAACCGAAGGCCGGGCGGATCCGTTTGAAGATCCGAGGCACGGTCTCCAGGTTGTGCGCGAACACCTCGGGGCGGGCCTCGAAGACCTGGCCGACGAGCTCGGGGCGCGCTCCGAAGTCCGGGGGCAGGATCTCCACCCCCGTGTTCGGGTTGAGCCCGTGGATGGCCCGGATCGTCTCCGCGTACAGTCCCGCGGCCCCATCCGGCTGATCGTCGCGGGCCACCCCGGTCACCGTGGAGTAACGCAGCCCCATCGAGCGCACCGACTCGGCCACCCGGCGGGGCTCATCCAGGTCGAGGGCCCCCGGGCGGCCGGTGGCGATGTCGCAGAAGTCGCAGCGTCGGGTACAGGTGTCACCGCCGATGAGGAAGGTGGCCTCCCGGTCCTCCCAGCACTCGAAGATGTTGGGGCAACTCGCCTCCTGGCACACCGTGTGCAGACCCTCGCGCCGGACCATGCCGTGGATCTCGGTGAACTGCGGACCCATCGTCGCGGTCGTGCGGATCCACTCCGGCTTGCGCTCGATGGGGGTCTGCGCGTTCCGCGCCTCCACCCGGAGCAGGCGGCGTCCCTCGGGTACGACAGTCACGCGGGCCAGCCTACGCGGCGAGCCGCGCGCGCCCGGCATACAACGAGAGGCACCGGCTCAGCCGAGCACCTCGGCGAGGTGCCGCTCGAGGTGGGGCAGGACCTCGCGCACGGTGATGTGACGGGCGAGTTCGCGGCTCAGCGAGGAGACCCCGGCGTCGGGGATTCCGCACGCGACGATGTTGTCCGCCCAGCTCAGGTCGGCGTCGCAGTTGAGCGCGAACCCGTGCATGGTGACCCGCCGGCTCACCCGGACGCCGATTGCGCCGAGCTTGCGGTCGGGCCCCCGCTCGTCGGCGAGCACCCACACCCCGCTGCGACCCTCGACCCGGACGGTGTCGAGCCCGAAGTCCCGAGTGGTGCGCATCATGACCTCTTCGAGGCGGCGGACGTGGGCGACGACGTCGATGGGCACCTCACGCAGTTCGCAGATGGGGTAGCCGACGACCTGGCCGGGGCCGTGCCAGGTGATTTTGCCGCCGCGGTCCACGTCGATAACCCGGGTGCCATCGAACGGCCGTTCGTGCGGCTCGGTCCGCTTACCCGCGGTATAGACCGCCGCGTGTTCCAGGAGGAGAGTGGTGTTGGGCCGGGAGCCGGCCACCACCTCGGCGTGCACCTCGCGCTGGCGGTCCCACGCCGCCTCGTAGTCGACGAGGTCGGGTGCGAACCCCAGGTACTCGAACTCCATGAAGAGGAGCGTATGCCGTCGGCGCGCCCGTGGGCGTGGTCGAGGGTCGGTCCCCTTCACTTTCGTCAGTTAGGGTGCCGACATGAGTGTCGAGAAAACCTCGTTGAAGCGACCCCGTGCGGCCATCTGGGGGGCGATTGTCGTTGTCCTCGCCTGGTTTGCCATTGGCGGTGTCGGCGGACCTCTGGTCGGAAAACTCGGCCAGGTCTCGGAGAACGACAACTCACAGTTCCTGCCCTCCGACGCCGAGGCGACCGTGGTCAGCACCGCGGTCACCTCCTTCACCGACGCCGCCGAGATCCCCTATCTCGTCGTCATCGAAAAGGAGAGCGCGCTCACCCCGGCCGACCTCGGCACGATCCAGTCGTTCGCGTCCTCGCTGTCCACGCTCAAGCTCACCGAGCTCGGCCCGGACCGCACCCTCGGGGAATTCCTCGCCGCCAAGGAGGGCCCACCGATCGCCATCCCGGCGGCCGACGGCAAGGCCGCGCTCATCGGCATCGCCTTGGACCAGAAGAAGGCGACCGCGACGATCAACGAGACCAGTGCGTTGGTCGAGGGTGCCGCGGCGATCCGAGCCGCCGCCGCCGATGCCCTCGGCAGTGACCTGAAGCTTCACGTGGGCGGCCCGGCGGGGCTCATCAGCGACTTTGGCGCCGCCTTCGCGGGCATCGACGGCATCCTGCTGCTCGTCACGCTGAGCGTGGTGCTCGTCATCCTGCTCATCGTCTACCGGAGCCCGATCCTGCCCTTCATCGTCCTGATCAGTTCCATCTTCGCGCTCGGGATGGCCGCGCTCGCGGTGTACTACCTCGCCAAGAACGGTCAACTCGCCCTCTCCGGACAGTCCCAGGGCATCATGTCGATCCTGGTCATCGGGGCCGCGACCGACTACGCACTGCTCCTCGTGGCGCGTTTCCGCGAGGAACTCCACGACGACAGCAACGCCTGGGGCGCCATGCGCCGGGCTTGGCGGGCCGTCCTCGAGCCGATTACCGCCTCGGCCGCCACCGTCATCGTCGGGCTGCTCTGCCTCCTGCTCGGCAGCGTTGCCTCGACCCGGGGCCTGGGCCCGGTGGGTGCCTTCGCCATCCTCGGGGCGGTCCTCGCGTCACTGACCTTCCTCCCGGCCGTACTGGTCCTCCTCGGCCGGTGGGCCTTCTGGCCGTTCGTCCCCAAGCCCGACCACGTCCACTCGGTCGACGCCGTCGGCTCGCGGTCAATCTGGGGCCGGGTCTCCTCTCTCGTGGGCCGTCGCCCCCGCCAGATCTGGGTCATCACCGTCCTGCTGCTCGTGGCCGCCAGCGCCTTCGTGCCGACCTTCAAGGCCGAAGGCATCGCCGCCTCCGACGTTTTCCTCACCAAGGTCGACTCGGTGACCGCGACCGAGGTCATCTCCAAGCACTTCCCGTCGGGCTCCGGCAGCCCCGCCCAGGTGCTGGTCCCGGAGGCGGCCGCGGACCGTGCCCTCGAAGTGCTCAAGGCCGACGCCGGGGTCGACACGGCCTACGAGGGCCTCGCCCCGGCCCGACCGGGTGCTCCCGTGGCCGACCGGGTCGTCAAGAACGGCAAGGTCCTCCTGCAGGCCACTCTCAAGGACGCCTCCGACTCGAGGGAGGCCGAGGACACCGTGAAGCGGCTGCGCACCACCCTCGACGCGGCGTCCCCGGAGGCAGCCGTCGGCGGCGTCACCGCGACGAACATCGACCTCAAGGCCGCCAACGTCCGGGACCTGTTGCTCATCGTCCCGGTCGTTCTCGGGCTCATCTTCCTCGTCCTCTGCCTGTTGCTGCGCTCGATCATCGCCCCACTGGTCCTCGTCGTCGCCAACATCCTCAGCTTCGGCGCGACCCTGGGGGTGTCGGCGATCGTGTTCAACCACGTGCTGAAGTTCCCCGGCGGGGATGCCTCGGTACCGTTGTACGCCTTCGTCTTCCTGGTCGCCCTCGGCATCGACTACTCCATCTTCCTGATGACCCGGGTTCGCGAGGAGTCGATCAAACGCGGCACCCGCCCCGGCATCCTCGTCGGCCTCGCGGTCACCGGTGGGGTCATTACGAGCGCCGGGATCGTGCTCGCGGCAACCTTCAGCGCGCTCACCGTCATCCCGCTCGTCTTCATGGTCCAGATCGCGTTCACGGTCGCCCTGGGTGTGCTGATCGACACCTTCATCGTCCGCTCGCTCCTGGTCCCGGCGATGTCCCACGACATCGGTCCCCGGGTGTGGTGGCCTTCGGCGCTGGCCCGGCGCCCTTCCTGACCGGGGCGCCGGGGCGCTAGGGCCTCGGCAACCGGCGAGCAGGGATCGGGGTCTCGTCGACCCCGGCGGAGGTGCGCTGCACGACATACGCCTGTTTCCCGTCGAGTTCGGTGACCGCCTCGACGAGTTCGGTCCCGCGGTAGTGCAGTCCGACCCCGTCCTCGGTGCAGTGCGTCGTCGGGAGGGTGCCGTCGGCGACGAGGGCGTGGATCGTCGGGCGACGGCTCTCCTCGGAGTCGTAGTGCACACCATTGCCGTAGGGCAGCAGACCCAGGCCGTTGGTCACCGCCCGGAGGTCGGGGCCGAAGGAGTCGGTACAGCCGCCGAGGTACCAGCAGATCGAGCCGGCCGAGACACCGGCGAGGACGACGCCGGCCTCCCAAGCGGCTCGCATCGCGGCGCCGAGGTCGTGGACCTGCCAGACGGCGAGCAGATTGGCCACCGAGCCGCCGTTGACCCAGACGACGTCCGCCTCGAGCAGGTGCCCGGGGACATCGTCGAGGTTGGGCATCGGGAACAGGTCGAGGGTCGTCACGTCAAAGCCGGCGACCCGCCCGGCGTCGCGGACCCAGGAGTTGAAGAACTGCTGGTCCCCGCTGGCTGTGCCGACGAAGGTGAGCCGCGGCGCCCGGCCGGTCACCCCGGAGAGCTCGACAGCGTGATGGACGAGGGCGTCGAACTCCAACCGAGTCCTTCGCCCGTAGCGGTAGCCACCCGAGGTGGCCAGGATCGTGGGCGCGTCGGCAGTCACCTTCGGGAGCCTACCGGGGGCCGAGCCCGGCGCCCTGACCTGGGCATTGTGGATAACTGCCGGGCCTGGCGGCGGGGTCGGGCACAGTGGGTGCATGCCGCCGACCGTTCCCGGGTATGCCGTCGAGTCCCTCCTCGGGCGAGGAGGGACCGGTGAGGTCTGGCTGGGCCGCACCCCGGCCGGTGAGCGGGTCGCGCTCAAGGTGATCCCGATCGGCGGCGAAGGAGCCGCCACCCTGGTCGGGGTCGCTCAGGAGGCCTCGGTGGCCGCGGTGGCGGCCGGGGAGGTTGGCGTGGCGATCCACGAGGTGCTCGACCTCGGCGACCGCGTCGTCATCGTCATGGAACTGCTCGAGGGGGGCTCGCTCGCAGGTGTGCTCAGCGCCAGGGGCCATCTGAGTGCGCGCGAGTGCGTGACCGTGCTGGCACCGATCGCCGAAGGGCTCGCCCGCCTCCATGGGCAAGGCATCGTCCACGGTGACCTCACCACAGGAAACATCGGTTTCGACGCCTCGGGCCGGCCGCGGCTGCTTGACTTCGGTGCCTCGCGGCTGGCTCCCGAGGTCGAGCCGGACATCTGGGGGACCACCGGGTTCACCGCGCCCGAGGTCGCCGAGGGGCACGGTGCGACCGCGGCCGCCGATGTCTATGCCCTCGCTGCTGTCGGGTGGGTCGCCCTGGTGGGGGAATTGCCACCGGCCTGGATGCTCCGCCGACCCCTGCGCGAGGTGCTCGCGGAACGGGGAGGGGGACCCGAGGAGTGCGCCCTCGCCGAGGTCCTCCAGCCGGCGCTGTCCTACAACGCCGCCGACCGACCATGCGCCCTCGACCTGGCGAGCGCCGTGTATGCCGTGTGCCCGGCACGCTCGGTGCGGCTCGCCCCGAGCGTGGAGGAGGTGGGTTTGATCACCCGCAGGTTGCGGGCGGCGGCCCAGCCGGGGGAGTTGGGGCACCTGGCCGCGCCCGGCCCGGAGGCCGCCGAAGGGGGTCGTCACCGCCGGCCACGGGGGAGCGCTCGGGCGCGCTTGCTGCGCGCGACCCGTCGGACCGTGGTCGCCATGGGGGTTGCTGCACTCATTGCCGGGGGTTTGCTCGGAGTCCGGGCCCTGCGCGAGTCCGCCCGCGCTGCCGCGGCCGACCCGCCCACCGGTCTGCTCTCCGCATCTCCGGTGCGCTCGACCGTGGTGGTCCGGGAGTTGAGCGGGGTCCGGGACCTGCGCGGCGTCCCGGCGCGTGAGCTCGTCCAGGAGCTCGCCGATGCCCGCGCGCGAGCGCTGACGGAGGCCTCGGCCGATGCGCTGCACCGGGTCGACGTGGCGCCCGGTGCGGCGCTGAGTGCGGACCGCCGGGCGATCGAGGAACTCCTGCGGACCGGGCACCGCTACTCGGGGCTCGGGTTCACCGTGGAGCAGGCGGCCTGGGTTCGGGTCGGGGCAGAGGCCGCGACCGTGCGCGCCACGGTGACCACGACGGCATACCAGGTCCTCGGCGGGGACGGCGCTGCGCGGGTTGGCGGCGCTGAGGCGGCGACGACCGCCCCGCCGGTGGAACTCGACCTCGTCTGGACACCGCAGGGGTGGCGGGTCAACCAGATCAGAGCGGGTTAGGCGGGGGTTTCGCCCTCAAGGACCCAGGCCGCAGCCTGCTCCACGGTCGGATGGACGTGCGTGAATCCGCTGTCCACGAGAGCGGTGCCGATAACGCGCTGGCTGCCGAGGATGTCGTCGGCGAACTCGCCGAGAACCAGCCGCAAGGCCAGCGCTGGCGCCGGAAGCAGCGCCGGGCGCCCAGCGGCCGAGGCGAGAGCGGCGACCACCTCCCGTTGCCGCGCAGGCGCCGGGCCGACCAGGTTCACCGGGCCGACCATGTCGGGCCGGTCGATGAGGTGGATCAGGGCGCGCACCTCGTCGACGAGGGTGATCCACGGCCAGAACTGTCGGCCGCTGCCGATCGGGCCGGCGAGAGCGAGTCGGACCAGGGGAAGCAGCCGGGCGAGCGCCCCACCGCTTCGGCTGAGCACGATCCCGGTGCGGGCATGAACCACCGGCGCCCCCGCCTGCCGAGCCGCGTCCGCGGCGCTCTCCCAGGCGAGGACGACATCGGCGAGAAAGCCCTCACCGCGCTCGCTGGTCTCGTCCAGCGCCTCTTCCCCCCGGTCGCCGTAATAGCCGACCGCGCTGCCCGCGACGAATCGGACCGGGCGTCCCGCCGAAGCGATCGCTTCGGCGAGGGTGCGGGTGGTGTCAACCCGCGACGCCAGGACCGTCCGCTTGTAGTCGGGAGTCCAGCGGTGGTCCCCGACGCCGGCTCCGGCGAGGTTGACGACGGCGTGGACACCGTCAAGAGACCCGGTCGGCAGGGTGCCCGAGACCGGGTCCCACCCCAGTTCGTCTCCTCTGCCCGGAGATCCCCGGACCAGGCGGACGACCTCGTCGCCGCGATCCCGCAACGCACGGCACAGTGCCGTGCCGATGAGGCCGGTCGAGCCGGCGACAAGGACTCGCTGCGGAGTATCCATCAGAGGTCGAACGCGCCCTCCTCGAGGCGTGCCTTCATCGTGGAGAGGAAGCGGGCGGCGTCGGCGCCGTCGACGATTCGGTGATCGTAGGAGAGCGCGAGGTAGACCATCGAGCGGATGGCGATGGTCTCGCCACCGTCCTTGTCCTTGACCACGACCGGGCGTTTGACCACCGCTCCGGTGCCGAGGATGGCGACCTGGGGCTGGTTGATGATCGGGGTGTCGAAGAGCGCACCGCGGGAGCCGGTGTTCGTCAGGGTGAAGGTCCCCCCGGCGAGGTCATCCGGGGTGATCCGGTTGGTCCGGGTGCGCTCGGCGACATCGGCGATCGCCTTGGCAAGCCCCGCGATGTTGAGGTCTCCGGCGTTCTTGACGACCGGGACGATAAGGCCCTTGTCGGTGTCCACCGCGACCCCGACGTGCTCCACCCCGTGATAGATGACATCGTCGCCGTCGATGCTCGCATTGACCGTGGGGTGGGCCTTGAGAGCCTCGACCGCGGCGAGGGCGAAGAACGGCAGGAAGCTGAGCTTGGTGCCCTCGCGGGCCTCGAAGTCGGCCTTGCTCCGGTCCCGCAGGCGCGCGATCTTGGTCACGTCGACCTCGACGACGCTGGTGAGCTGGGCGGACACCTGGAGGGACTCCACCATCCGTCGGGCGATCATCTTGCGGAGTCGCGACATCGGCTGCGTCGTCCCGCGGCGGGAATCGGCGGCCGGTGCGCTCGGCGAGGCGGCGGGCGGCGCGCCGGCCGCCGTGTCGGCGGCGGGCGCCGCGCTCGCGGGCTGAGCCGGTGCGGCCGCAGCCTGCGCGGCAGCCCTGGCCGCATCGGCCGCGGCGAGGACATCCTGCTTGCGGATACGGCCCCCGACCCCGGTCCCGGAGACGGCGCCAAGGTCGATGCCGTGGTCGGCGGCCAGTTTGCGGACGAGCGGGGTGACGTAGGCGGCCGCATCGCGGTCCCCGTGACCGGGCTGACCGTCCTCGCTGGCAGGTGAAACCGGCTGCGCCTGCGCAGCGTGCTCAGGCTCGCTCTGCGGGCTCGGGGCCGGTTCCGCCGGGGGCGCGGGAGGGGCGGGAGGCGCGGGAGGCGTCGGAGGCGCGGAAGCAACGGGCGGTGCGGGCGGCTCAGCGGCGACCGGCTCCGCAGCCGGAGCGGCCGGAGCAGGGCGCGCCGGGGCTGGGGTGGGGAGCGCACCGCCGACGACAGCGAGAGCCCCACCGACCGCGACCGTGGAGTCCTCCCCGGCGATGATCCGGGTGAGTACCCCGGCGACGGGGGAGGGGATCTCGGTGTCGACCTTGTCCGTCGACACCTCGAGGAGCGGCTCGTCGACGGCGACGGTGTCGCCCTCTGCCTTGAGCCACCGGGTCACGGTGCCCTCGGTGACCGATTCGCCGAGCGCGGGCATGGTGACGGTCGTGCCGGCGTCATCCGAACTTGCCGGGGCGACAAGCTCGGGCTCCGCCGCGGGTGCGGGCTCCGGCGCCGGTGCTGGTGCGGGCTCCGGCTCGGGTGCTGGTGCAGGCTCCGGCTCGGGCACCGTTTCGGGCTCCGGAGCGGCAGCAGCCGGGGCCTGTTCGGCCGGGGCGGCGCCCTCGCCAATGACGGCGAGGTCTGCACCCACGGGGACGGTGTCGTCCTCCTGGGCGAGGATCTGCTGGAGGGTCCCGGCCACCGGGGAGGGGATCTCGGTATCCACCTTGTCGGTCGACACCTCGAGCAGCGGCTCGTCGACCGCCACCTGGTCACCGACCGCCTTGAGCCACCGGGTCACGGTGCCCTCGGTCACGGACTCGCCGAGCGCGGGCATCTTCACGACTTCGGACATGACGTTTCGTTCTCCTTCTGGGCGGCGACGGTGACCATGTTAGTTGTGCGCGTGCAGCGGTTTCCCGGCAAGCGCCAGGTGCGCTTCGCCGAGGGCCTCGTTCTGGGTGGGGTGAGCGTGCAGGTGGGTCACGACATCCTCGGGGTGCGCCTGCCAGCCGACGATGAGCTGGGCCTCACCGATCTGCTCACTCATCCGCGAGCCGACCAGGTGAACCCCCACCACCGGCCCGGAGGCGACCCGGACGAGCTTGACGAAACCCTGCGTGCCGAGGATCTGCGACTTGCCGTTGCCGCCGAGGTTGTACTCGACCGTCTCCACGTCGGTATGGCGTTCGCGGGCCTGCTCCTCGGTCAGCCCGACCGAGGCGATCTCGGGCTCGCAGTAGGTGACTCGCGGGATCGTGGTCTCGTCGACGGGCGCCGGATCGAGCCCAGCGATGTGCTCGGCCACCATGATCCCGTGCGCGAAGCCGCGATGGGCCAGCTGCAGCCCGGGCACGATGTCGCCGACGGCGTACACCCCCGGGACCGAGGTGCGGCCGTACTCGTCGGTGATCACGTACCCGCGCTCCATGGCGACGCCGCACTCGGCGAAACCCAGGCCATCGGTCACCGGTCCCCGGCCGACCGCGACGAGGAGCAGGTCGGCGGCTAGTTCGGTGCCGTCCTCGAGCCGGACGACCACCTCGTCGGCCCGGTCCTCGGCCGAGGCGAACCGGGCGCCGGTACGGACGGCGATTTTGCGTTTGCGGTATGCGCGCTCCAACGCCGTGCTCACCGCCGGGTCCTCGGCGGCCACGAGCCGGGGCAGCGCCTCGATGATGGTGACCTCGGCCCCGAAACTGCGGTAGATCGAGGCGAACTCCACCCCGATGACCCCACCGCCGAGGACGATGACCCGTTCGGGCACCTGCTGCAGCCGCAGCGCCTCGTCGCTGGTCACGACTCGGCCACCGATCTCCAGGCCGGGCAGGGAGCGGGGCTGCGAACCGGTCGCGAGCACGATGTGCCCTCCGGTGAGCACCCGATCGCCGACGGTGACGGTCCTCGGGCTGGAGAGGACGCCCCATCCCTGGACGTAGTCCACCGACCGCGCGGACACCAGCGACTGCAGCCCCTTGTGGAGCCGCGCGACGACCCCGTCGCGGTACGCCGCGACCTCGGGCATCGAGATCCCCTCGAGGGTGGCCCGCACCCCGAACCGGCCGGCCTCGCGGGTGATGTCGACGACCTCGGCCGCGTGCAGCAGCGCCTTGGTCGGGATGCAGCCGCGGTGCAGACAGGTCCCGCCGAGCTTGTCGGCCTCCACCAGTGCCACCCGCAGGCCCAGTTGGGCCGCCCGCAACGCACACGCATAGCCGCCGCTGCCGCCCCCGAGGACGACGACGTCATACTCGGACATGCGAACTGCTCCATTCGGTCGCGGGAGGGCCGGGTGTGAGGTGGGGCACACCCATCTTGTCACTCTTCACAGGTCCCGCTCACCCTGTGCTCAGCGTTCGTGCCCACCTGCCGTCTACCCTGGGCGACTATGGCGTGGTGGAGCAGGCTTCGCGGCGAGGGCCCGTCCCGGTCGCGGTCCGAATCGGTGAGCGACCCGGCCGCGTCGGCGGCCCATTTCCGGCACTTCATCACCTCCCGTCGGGGAGTGGAGGCGTACGTCGAACCGGCGACCAACGTCACCGCAACAACGGTGGTCCTCATCGCCCACGACGGGGAATGGACCCGGCGGGCCTTCCGCTCTCGCCCGGAGGCCTTCGACCTGGCCCGGGGCCTCGGTATCCCGGTCTACGACGTGAACCTGACCGGATATCCCGCGCGGATGCGCGCGTGGACGGCCCGACAGCGCCGTCGCTGAGCGACCGGACCTAGGCGCGGGCGCGGGCCTCGAGCAGCCGCAACAGCGTGGCCACCCCGTATGCCGTCGCGCCGCGGCCCTCGCCGTAGGGCCCGGGGGTGTCGTTGAAGGCCGGACCGGCGATGTCCAGGTGCGCCCACGGCACACCCTGAGGCACGAAATGGCGCAGGAAAATGGCCGCGGTGAGCATGCCCCCGTCACGGTCCCCCTTGTGGGCGAGGTCGGCCACCTGGGAGTCGAGTTTGCTGCGCAGCTGCTCGGGCAGCGGCATCGGCCAGGCGTCCTCACCCGCGGTAGCGGCCGCGTCGAGGACGTCGGCACGGAAGTCGTCGTCGTTGCCCATGACTGCGGCGATCCGACCCAGGGCGATCTGCTGGATGCCGGTGAGGGTGGCGATGTCGACGATGACATCGGGCTGTGCCTCGGCGGCCAGGCTGAGCCCGTCGCCGAGCACCATCCGGCCCTCGGCGTCGGTGTCGAGGATCTCCACGCTCGTGCCGTTGCGCATGATGACGACGTCGTTGGGTCGCTGGGCGTGTCCACCGGGCATGTTCTCGGCGAGGCAGAGGTAGCCGCGAACGGTGATCGGCAGCCCCAGCTCGGCCGCGGCGAGGACGGCTGCGGCCACGGCCGCGGCGCCCGCCATATCGGCCTTCATCCCGAGCATGGCGGTGACCGGCTTGAGGTTGACCCCGCCGGTGTCGAAGGTGATGCCCTTACCGACGAGGGCCACCGAGCCGCGGGCGCCCTGCGGGGAGTAGGTCATGGTCACCATCCGGGGTGGCCGGCTCGAGGCCTGGCCGACTCCGACAATGCCGCCGAACCCGCCCTTGACCAGAGCCTTCTCGTCGAGGATCGAAAGGGTCACCTTGGCCGATGAGGCGGCCACTCGCGACTTCACCGCCTCGGTGAACGACTGCGGATAGAGCAGGTTCGGCGGAGCGTTGACCAGGTCACGAACCCAGTCCTGGGCGGCACCGAGCACCGCGGCCCGGGCCACGGCATCCTTGACCGGCTTGGCCTGGCCGGCGCCGGAGACCACGGTGATCTTGGTTCGGGAGCCGCTCGCGGTGAGGGCAGCGGTGCGGCCTCGCGCGGATCGGGTGGGCTTGACGAAGCTGTAGCACCCGGCATACGCACCCTCGGCGGCCGCGGCCACGCGGGCGAGGTCGCCCGCTGGCAGGGCGATCGCCACTGCGGCCTTAGACGCCACGCTCTTCACGGCGCACTGCGCGGCCCGGCGGATGGTCGCGGCGTCCGGTTCGGCGGCCTCGGAGCGGGAGAGCCCAGCGACCACCACCGTGGTCGCCCGGACGCCGGGAACCGACACCACCCGGTGCACCTCGCCGAGGTCACCAGTGGCGTCGAGCGCGGCGAGCACCGCCTGCAGATGCACCTCGGCCTGGCGCGGCAACCCGTGACCCGGCGCGAGCTCGGGCCCGTCGGAACCGCGCAGCGCACCCACGACAAGGGCATCGGCGGCGATCTCCGCGGAGGATCGGGTGGTCACGGACAGGGTCGGCATAAAGAGGCTCCTGAGTCGGGGTCGATAACGTCCTGCACGATACCTGCGCCGGTCGCGGTAGCGTGCCCACATGACCGACCTCCTCCACTCGCCGCTCCATGACCGTCACGTTGCTCTCGGCGCCAAAATGGCCGACTTCGGTGGCTGGGAGATGCCCATCGAGTACCCCGGCGGCGGCGTCGTCGCCGAGCACACCGCCGTCCGCGAACGGGTCGGCATCTTCGACGTCTCCCACCTCGGCAAGGCCCGAGTGAGCGGGGCGGGGGCGGTCGATTTCGTCAACGCCTGCCTCACCAATGACCTGCGCAAGATCGGTCCCGGCCAGGCCCAGTACACGATGTGTTGTTCGGCGGACGGGGGCGTCGTCGACGACCTCATTCAGTACGTCCGGGCCGACGATGACGTCTTCCTCATCCCCAACGCCGCGAACACGACCCGGGTCGTCGAGCTCCTCGCCGAAGCCGCACCCGCGGGGATCACCGTGGAGAACCTGCACCACCGCTACGGCGTCATCGCCGTCCAGGGGCCACAGTCCGATGAGGTGCTGCGGGCGCTCGGTTTCCCGGTGGACCACGACTACATGAGTTTCGTCGAGGTCGACTGGGAGGGGCTGCCGGTCATCGTCTGCCGCACCGGGTACACCGGGGAACGCGGGTACGAGATCGTGCCCGCCTGGGAGGTTGCCGCCTCGGTGTGGGACCGGCTTGCCGCCGCCGTCGCCGAGCGCGGGGGTATGCCGTGTGGCCTGGGCGCCCGGGACACCCTGCGCACCGAAATGGGGTACCCCTTGCACGGCAACGACCTGGGCCCGCAGATCACCCCGGTCATGGCCGCCGCGGCCTGGGCGGTCGGCTGGGACAAGCCGCAGTTCTGGGGCCGGGAGGCGCTACTGGAGCAGCGGGCCGCCAAGACCTCGCGCCTCATGCGGGGGCTCGTGGTGACCGGACGTGGCATCCCGCGCTCCCACTGCGAGGTCAAGGTGGGTGACCAGGTCGTCGGGGAAGTGACCTCTGGGACGTTCTCCCCGACCCGCAAGCAGGGCATCGCGCTTGCCTTGCTCGATCGTTCGGTGGCCCTCGGCGACGAGGTCGTCATCGATGTCCGCGGACGGGGCGTACCGGCTCAGGTCACCCGGCCGCCGTTCGTCCAGGTCGGGGTCCGCGAGTCATGAGCGAGGCGTGGACCTGGAGCTTCGAGGGAGCCGACGGAGGGCAGGTGAGCGGCGAGCCGACCTCACGAAGCGAGTTCCCGACCCAGTCCGATGCGGAGAATTGGTTCGGGGAGACCTGGCGGGAGCTTGCCGATGCCGGGGTGGCGCAGGTGAGCCTCTACCGGGATGGGGTCCTGGTTTACGGGCCGATGTCTCTGGAGCCGGCCCCCTGAGCCGAACGCTGCGGTGCGGCCGCCATACGGCCGGTCAGCTCGGGTACTGACCTCGGGCGACCTGGACCTTGGGCATCCGGGTACGGCGCATCTGGAAGGTGCGCATGATGGCGTACATCGCGTCGCCCTTGACCGGGCCGCCGAACTTCTCGGTGAGCCGGGCCTTGAGTCTGCGCCACATGAGGAACCCGTCGATGAATGAGATCAGGATGATCCCGTAGGTGCCCAGGGTCACCGCGAGGAGCACGGCCTGAGTGCGCACGAAACTCATCGCGAGCACGATGACCATGATGGGGAGCATGAACTCGGCGAGGTTGCGGCGGGCGTCGATGAAGTCGCGGATGAACCGCCGACGCGGACCCTTGTCCCTCTCGGGCAGGTAGCGGTCGTCGCCGGTCATCATGGCCTGACGCCGTAGCGCCATCTGCTCACCTCGCTGCGCGCGGGCGGCCGACTTGGCCTGCTTGCGGTCGGTCACGATGAGCGGCTGCTTGCGCGCGGCCTCTTGGTCGCGCCGCTTGGGGGTCGGCCGGTTCTTGGCGCCCTCGCGCACCGGGTGCAGCGCCTCCTCGGCGGACCGCTCATTCAACGTCTTCTTGCGTCCGAACACGGCCCCCACTCTAGGTGCTCGGTGGGCGTATGCCGTGCGCGCACCGAAGTCGGTAGGGTCGATCGTGTGACCGACGCGCTCACCGCCGACCAGATTGCCCACCTCCGCGCCCGAGTAGCGGACCTCATGCCTGGGATCCGTGCCGATCTCGAAGCCCTCACCCGGATCCCGAGCGTCTCGCTCGGGGCCTTCGATCAGGCCCATGTCGACGCCTCCGCCGAGGCCACCGCGGCGCTGCTTCGGGCCGAGGGACTCAGGGTGGAGATCGTCCGCGAGGGCGGCCGGCCGGCCGTCATCGGGACCCTGCCGGGCCCGCAAGGAGCTCCGACAGTCATGCTCTATGCCCATCACGATGTCCAGCCGCCGGGGGATGCGAGCGAGTGGGACAGCGAACCGTTCACTCCCACCGAGCGGGACGGCCGGCTCTACGGGCGGGGGGCCGCGGACGACAAGGCGGGGATCATGGCCCACATCGCGGCTCTGCGGGCACACGACTCCCGGCCTCCGGTGGGGGTGACGGTCTTCGTCGAGGGCGAGGAGGAGATCGGTTCGGACAGCCTGCCGGCGATTCTCGCGGCGCACGGCGACAAGCTCCGAGCGGACGCCATCGTGCTCGCCGATTCGACGAACTGGGCGGTCGGGGAGCCGGCGCTGACCACGACCCTGCGCGGCATGATCCGGGTCGTGGTCACACTCTGCACCCTCGACCATGGGATCCACTCAGGGATGTTCGGCGGCCCGGTGCCGGACGCGCTCACCGCCCTGGTCCGGTTGCTCGCCTCGCTCCATGACGACGCGGGCAATGTCGCGGTCGCCGGGCTGCGTGCGGGCGAGGCCGCCGACCTGGACTACTCGGAGGATCGGCTCCGCGCCGAGTCCGGCCTGCTCGACGGGGTCGCGGTCCTCGGCACTCAGGGTTCCCTGCTCTCCCGGCTGTGGACGAGACCCTCGATCACCACCATCGGCATCGATGCACCGTCGGTGGCGACCGCGTCCAACACGCTCGTTCCCGCGGCCTCGGCGAAGATCTCCATGCGGATCGCCCCGGATGAGCACGACCTGGACGCTTTCGAGCTGCTCAAGGCTCACCTGGAGGCACACGCCCCCTGGGGTGCCCAGATCTCGGTGACCCTCGATGACCGCGGCAACGGGTTCGCCGCGCACGCTTCGGGGCCGATCTACGACGAGGCCCGGGCGGCCTTCACCGACGCCTGGGGTGTCGAACCGGTCGACATCGGGGTGGGCGGGTCGATCCCGTTCGTCGCGGCCTTTGCGCAGCGGTTCCCCGACGCGGCGATCCTGGTCACCGGGGTGGAGGACCCGGACACCCGGGCCCACGGCGCGAATGAGTCGCTGCACCTGGCAGAGTTCGAGCGGGCCTGCGTCGCCGAGGCGGTGCTGCTGGCTCGGCTCGGGGCCATGCCTCGGCGCTGATCCGCAGCCTTTCCTGCGCGCGCAGGCGGGGTCAGTCCTTGTGGGTCTCGCCGGGCAGGGCAAGCATCTGATCCAAAGCCACCCGGGCGTGGTGGGCCACGTCGGGATCCACCCGGATCGGGTTGACGACCATGCCGTCGACGAGTGACTCGAGCGCCCACACCAGATGCGGCAGGTCGATCCGGTTCATCGTCGAGCAGTAACAGACGTTCTTCTCCAAGAAGGCGATTCGCTGATCGGGGAACTGCCGCGCCAGTCGACTCACCAGGTTGAGTTCGGTGCCCACCGCCCAGGCCGTGCCTGCGGGGGCGGCCGCGATGGTCTTGATGATTCGCTCCGTGGAGCCGACCTCGTCGGCGAGTTCGACGACCTCGTGACGGCATTCGGGGTGAACGATGATCTTGACGTCAGGAATCTCCCGGCGGGCGGCCTGCACGGCCTCGACCGAGAACCGGCCGTGCACCGAGCAGTGCCCGCGCCAGAGGATCATGGTGGCCGATCGGAGCTCGTCGATGGTGAGCCCGCCCATGGGCTTGTGCGGATCCCAGACAACACAGTCATCGAGCCCACCCCGGAGGTCATTCACGTAGGTGTTGCGGCCGAGGTGCTGGTCGGGGAGGAAGAGCACCTTGCCGCCCTCCCCGGCACGCTCCAGCGCCCAGGACAACGCCGTCTTGGCATTGGAGGAGGTGCAGATCGTGCCACCACGGCGGCCAGTGAAGGCCTTGATCGCGGCCGAGGAGTTCATGTAGGTCACCGGCACCGTGGACTGGGCGAGGCCGAGCTCGGCGAGTTCGTCCCAGCAGTCCTCGACCTGGTCGATGGCGGCCATGTCCGCCATCGAGCAGCCCGCCGCGAGGTCGGGGAGGATGACCGTTTGGGTATCCGCGGTGAGGATGTCCGCCGATTCCGCCATGAAGTGGACCCCGCAGAACACGATGAAGGGCGCCGCGGGTCGGGCCGCCGCCTCCTTCGCGAGCTTGAAGGAGTCCCCGGTGACGTCGGCGAACTCGATGACCTCATCGCGCTGGTAGTGGTGGCCGAGAATGAAGACCGAATCCCCAAGGGCCGCCTTGGCCGCCCGGGCGCGTTCCACGAGCGAGGGATCGGAGCTCGGCGGTAGATCGCCCGGGCACTCCACGCCACGCTCGGTGTGCAGATCACGCCCCGAGCCAAGAACGAGGAGGGGGAGGGGTGCAGTGCTCATGCCCCGATCGTAGGGTGCGACTACCCTGACGCTGTGCGTGTTCTCATCGCCCCAGAGGCGTTCGGGGCGACGCTCGGTGCGACCCAGGCGGCCGCCGCGATCGCCGCCGGGTGGGCCGTCGGCGCACCGCATGACCGAATCCACACCCACCCGTTGGGCAGTGGCGGACCCGGCCTGCTCGATGTGCTCGCCCCCGCCGTCGCTGGCCGGAGCGTCGCCCTCACCGTGAGCGACCCGCTCTCTCGCCCGGTGCCCGCCGAGGTGCTCCTCGCCGAGACCGGCGGGCAGCGCACGGCATACCTCGACGCCTCCCAAGCGGCCGGGCTTCACCTGCTCGCCGCCGACGAACGCGACCCTGCCCTCACCAGCAGTTGGGGGGTCGGCGAGCTCATCGCCGCGGCCCTGAGCGAAGGCGCCACCCGGATCGTCGTCGGCATTGACTCCCTGGCCACCAACGACGGCGGCGCCGGGGCGTTGGGCGCCCTCGGTGCCGGGCCCGCCGAGCACCTGGCCCGAGGCGGGACCGCTTTGGCCGCCGCACCCGCCCATGCCCTGGCCGGACTCGCGGAGGTGGCCACGAGGTTCGCCGACACCGACCTCGTCGTGCTCACTCGCAGTGAGGGCGTCCTGCTCGGGCTCTCCGGGACCAGCGCCCTGGAGAGCCCGGACCGGGGGGCATCTCCGGCCACTGCCCAGGCGCTCGAGGGGGCCCTTGGCCACTTCGCCGATCTCGTCCGCCGCGCGGGACCGGTGCGCGTCGACCTCCTCACCGGTATGCCGCGTCGGCTGGACCGGGAACCCGGAGCCGGGGCCGGCGGTGGCCTGGGCTACGGCCTCATGCTCCTCGGCGCCCGCCGGGCCGCGGGGGCCCCGGAGGTCCTCCGCCTCACCGGCTTCGGTGCGGCGCTCGCCCGCCACGACCTGGTCGTCACCGGCACCGGGACCCTTGATGGGCAGGCGCTGCGCGGCTCGGTGGTGGCCGAAGTCGCCGGGGCCGCTCTCGGTGCTGGAGTGCCCTCGGTTGCGCTCGCCGGGGAGGCCTGCGTGGGTCGGCGCGAACTCATGGCGCTCGGTCTGTCCGGCAGCTACGCCCTCGCTGAGCACCCCGGAACCGTCGGCGAGGTGCTCGCCGACCCGGTGGGTCATCTCACCGAGCGGGCCGCCCGTGTGGCCCGGACCTGGTCGCCGCGGCGCAGTTGAGGCGGTGAGCACGTATCCTGGTCAGACGCTTCGGGAACACGACCGCCGCGCCGCTGGTTGACACCGAGGTCAGCCCAGGCACTCAGACCAAGGAGACGACACGACGCCATGAGTGACGTGACCATCGACACCACCAGCACGACGACCTCGACCGCCGCACACGGTGTCATCCTCACCGATGTCGCCGCGGGCAAGGTCAAGTCCCTGCTTGCCCAGGAGGGCCGGGACGACCTGCGCCTTCGGATCGGGGTGCAGCCGGGAGGGTGCTCCGGGCTCATCTATCAGCTCTATTTCGACGAGCGCAGCCTCGACGGTGACTTGGTCGCCGACTTCGACGGCGTTGAGGTCGTCGTGGACCGGATGAGCGCTCCCTACCTCGACGGGGCGACGATCGACTTCTCGGACACCATCGAGAAGCAGGGTTTCACCATCGACAACCCGAACGCGGGCAGTTCGTGCGCCTGCGGCGACAGCTTCAGCTGACCACCACTGAGCGACCGCGCGACGGCGCGACCAGCACGCAGGACCGGGCCCCTGGGGTCCGGTCCTGCGCTATCCCAGGCCTGCCCGGGCCCCGCAGGTAAGGGTCCGGACGAAGGACCAGGCTCCCTCTGGGATGACGATGTCCGCGGCCTCGGATTCACGGACCCGCGCCGGGCTGAGGTGCAAAACGACCTCGGCCCCGTTCGCGGCGAGTTCGCCGACGGACACCCCCTCGAGGTCTCGGTGGCAGAGGAGAGTGGGCGGCATACGCTCAGGATAGGCGGTCAGTGACCTAGGTCACACCCCTACGCCGCGGTAGGTTGTTCGGGTGCGCGTCGCTATTACCGGGTCCATAGCCACCGATCACCTCATGACCTTCAAGGGGCGGTTCGCCGACTCCCTCGTCGTGGAGGCCCTCGACAAGATCTCGGTGAGTTTCCTTGCCGAAACCCTAGAGATGCGTCGCGGCGGGATCGCCGGGAACATCTCCTTCGGGATGGCCGCCCTCGGTCAACGGCCCCTGCTGGTCGGGGCGGCGGGGGAGGACTTTGCCGACTATCGCAGCTGGCTCTCCCGTCACGGTGTCATCACCGACCACGTACACATCTCCGAGACCAAGCACACCGCGCGGTTCGTCTGCACGACCGACGATGACATGGCCCAGATCGCGACCTTCTATGCCGGCGCGATGTCGGACGCCAGGATGATCGAGCTCGGACCGATTCACCGCCAGTGGGACCTCGACCTCGTGCTCATTTCGCCGAATGATCCGGACGCCATGCTCCGGCATACCGAGGAGTGCAAGGTTCGGGGAATCCGGTTCATCGCCGATCCGAGCCAACAGTTGGCCTTCGCGAACGGGCCGTTCATCCGGCGGCTCATCGACGGTGCGGACTTCCTCTTCACCAATGAGTACGAGGCCCATCTCACCGAGACCAAGACGGGGTGGAGTGCCGAGGACATCGCCGAGAGGGTGACCACCCGGGTCATCACCCGCGGCGGTGACGGCGTGACGATCACCCCCAGGGGCGCCGAGCCCATTCATGTGCCGGTCGTGCCCGACGTCGAGCGGGTCGACCCGACCGGGGTCGGCGATGCCTTCCGGGCCGGGTTCCTCACCGGGCTGGCCGGTGGGCTCGGCTACGAGCGGTGCGCGCAGATCGGTTCGACGCTCGCCGCCTACGTCCTGGAGACAGTGGGCACGCAGGAGTACTCGATCACCACCTCCGGCTTCCTGGCCCGAGTGCGGGCGGCCTACGGGGACCTCGCGGCGGAGGAGATCGCGCCACACGTCCACTGCTCCCGGCCGTAACTTAAGGCAGGACGTCGGTGGCCCCGATTGAGCCGCCCGAGTGCGCGTGGGAACTCGTCGACCCGGCCCGGGCGCCCGCGGGTGAGGACCTGCTCGCCCTGGGAGCCGACCTTGCTCCAGGGACCCTGCTCGCGGCCTACCGCAGCGGGCTCTTCCCCATGGGAGTGGGGGATCGCGACGGTCGCCCCATCGGGTGGTGGTCACCGAGCACGCGGGGTGTTCTCCTGCCCGGTGAGGTCAAGGTGACCAAGAGCCTGCGCCGCTCCATGCGGCGCTTCGAGGTCCGCGTCGACACAGCCTTCGCCGAGGTCGTGGCCCGGTGTGCCGACCCGGATCGGCCCGAGGGCTGGATCACCGACGAGGTCGCGCGCGCGTACACCGAGCTGCATCGGCTCGGCTGGGCGCACAGCGTGGAGGCATGGAAGGACGGTGAGTTGGCCGGTGGTCTCTACGGCGTCGCGATCGGCGGCCTGTTCGCCGGGGAGTCGATGTTCTCGGCGGCCCGGGATGCCTCCAAGGTGGCGCTCATCGGACTGGTCGAGACCTTCTTCGCCGACGGCGACCCACGACGGGTCATCGACACCCAGTGGGTGACGGCACACCTGGCCTCACTCGGCGTGCACGCCATCCCTCGGGCGGACTACCTCGCCCGGCTCGAGGTGGCGCTCACCGCGCCGCACTGGCACCCCCGATGACCACCTCGTATGCCGTGTGGTCGCCGTGGTCCACGCCGCGCACCGCGTGACCCCGCAACCGTCCCCAGGCCGGCAGGTCGGCCGCGGCCGCAGGGTCGTCGGCGAGCACGACGAGAACGTCGCCGGGAACGAGGTCGCCAGCGGCTCGAGCGGCCAGGATGACCGGCATCGGGCAGCGGGTGCCGCGGGCGTCGACGAGGTTCACAGGTCGGCCACCCCAAGCCGGGTGCGGGCGGCGGCGACGGCCTCCGGCAAGGTGGCACAGAATCTCTCGACGTCCTCCTCCAGGGCGGGGGCGCACGCGGGCCACGGCAGGGTGATCCGGACGTTGCCGTGGGTGAGCGCTCCCATGGCCGCCAGGACATGGCTCGGCTCGAGCCGGGTGGAGACACACGCCGAACCGGAGGCCACCGCGAAGCCGCGCTGGTCGAACTCCTCGACCAGAACCTCACCGTCGACGAAAAGCGCCGAGAACGACGCCACGTGCGGGAGCCGGTCGACCGGGTCGCCGACCACCTCGACATCCGGCACGGCCCGGGCCGCTGCCCGGATTCGATCGGTGAGCCGGCGGTGCAGAGCGGCGTCGGACTCCCCGTTCGCAGCGGTCGCGAGGAGCGCTGCCTCGGCCGCGATAACCAGCGGCGGCCATGGCGGGGCGACCGCGCGGCGTTCCTCGGCCTCGGCGGCGTAGGGCAGCAGGAACCGGGTGCCCGGGCGGACGGCGAGGATCCCGAGCGGGGGACCACCCCAGCTCTGCGCGTCGGCGACGAGGACGTCCCAGCCCTGCGGGGTCCTCACATGCCCCCCGGAGGCGGTCGCGTCGAGGACCAGCGGAACGCCGCGCACACGGCATACGGAGGCGAGCTCCTCGACTCTCTGGGCGGTGCCCACTTCCCCGTTGGCCACCTGGGCGACGACCGCGGCGCTGGTGCCGGTGAGCCGGGAGCCCACCTCGGCGGGGTCGACACGCCCGAACCGGTCCACGGGCACGATCTGTGGGGGCGGGTCGTTGGTGAGCACGACAGCCCGCTCGACCGCCGAGGCGAGGACCTGCGAGCCGACCCGTCGCCGAGCATGCCGCAGACCATCGAGTGCCACCCGAAGGGCATGGGCTCCACTGGGGAGAAAGGAGAGCGCGCGAGGCTCGACACCCAGCACCTCCGCCCAGCGTGACCGCGCTCGGTCCAGTTCGTGCCGAGTCGCCCGACCTGGCGTATGCCGTGCCCCGGGGTCCGCGGCATCCCCCGCGCAGGCCCCCAACGCCTCGACCGCGGCAGGGTGCAGCGGCCCCGAGGTGGCATCGAGCCAGACCCGTCGGCTAGAGGCGGAAACAGCGTCGGACGGCACGTCCGCAGGTTAACTGACCCCACCGACCGAAGTGCCTGGGGGAGTAGTACTGTGTGCAGTGTTCGATGCCCGCCTTTGACGAAGGGTGCACCGGTGCGCCAGCACGACCTCTTCTTGCCTCGACCCCGGGGCCGCCGCGTCGCGATGGGAACATCCCTAGCGTTCGTGGCTGCGCTCCTGCTCAGTGGGTGTCAGGGCCAGCTCTCCGACGGCTTCCTCATCAAGGGGGTGACCGAGGAGTCCAAGACCATTACCACCCTGTGGATCTGGGCCTGGATCGCCCTCTTCGGGGTCGGGATCCTCGTCTGGGGTCTCATCTTCTGGTGCATGTGGCGCTACAAGGCCAAGCCCGGTGACGACTCGTTGCCGCCTCAGTTGCGCTACAACGTGCCCATCGAGGTGCTCTACACCATCGTGCCGATCTTCATGATCGTGACCTTCTTCTACTTCACCGCGAAGACCGAATCCGAGGTCATGGGCACCGGTAAGAAGGCGGACCTCAAGGTCAACGTCTATGGCAAGCAGTGGAGCTGGGACTTCAACTACCTGAACGCCGACGTCCACGAGGTCGGCACCCAGGCGGTCATGACCGGCAAGGAGGGAGTCGAGGAGACCCTCCCGACGCTGTACCTGCCGGTCGGCAAGCGGGTCGAGTTCATCCTCACCAGCCGGGACGTGGTGCACTCCTTCTGGGTGCCGGCCTTCCTGGAGAAGCTCGACATGATCCCCGGACGGGTCAACCGCTTCCAGGTGACGCCGAGCGAAATCGGGCAGTTCTCGGGCAAGTGCGCCGAACTCTGCGGCGCGTACCACTCGCGAATGCTCTTCAACGTCAAGGTCGTCTCGCAGGAAGACTTCGACAAGCACATGGCCGATCTCAGGGCGCTCGGTCAGACCGGGATGCTCGGGGATGAGTTCAGCCGGGAGAAGCTCATGGAGGACCAGGACCTCCTGACCTCGGGAGGTATGGAATGAGTGCGGTCACCGAGAGCACGATGCTGCGCACGGGTGAGGCTGCGCCCACCAAGCGCATCGCCCCCGGTTCGGTGGCGGTGAAGTGGCTGACGACGACCGACCACAAGGCGATCGGCAACCTCTACTTCATCACCTCGTTCATCTGGTTCCTCATTGGCGGCCTGATGGCCCTGATCATCCGGGCCGAGCTCGCCGAGAGCGGGCTGCAGCTCGTCGCCAACGAAGACCAGTACAACCAGCTCTTCACCATGCACGGCACGATCATGCTGCTGCTCTTCGCGACCCCACTGTTCGCAGGGTTCGCCAACGCCCTCATGCCGCTGCAGATCGGCGCCCCCGACGTCGCCTTCCCGCGGCTCAACATGTTCGCCTACTGGCTCTACGTCTTCGGCGGGCTCATCGCCGCGGCCGGCTTCCTCACCCCGGGTGGGGCGGCGGCCTTCGGCTGGTTCGCCTACGCGCCACTGTCCAACGCGACCTACAGCCCAGGCCTGGGCGGGGACCTCTGGGTCTTCGGCCTCGCCATGGGTGGTTTCGGCACCATTCTCGGTGCGGTCAACTTCATCACCACCATCCTGGTCATGCGCGCCCCGGGGATGACGATGTTCCGGATGCCGGTCTTCACCTGGACCGTCCTGGTGACCTCGATCCTCGTCCTGCTCATCTTCCCGGCCCTGGCCGCGGCGCTCTTCGCGCTGGGCGCGGACCGCAAGTTCGGGGCGCACGTCTTCGACCCAGCCAACGGCGGAGCCATGTTGTGGCAACACATCTTCTGGTTCTTCGGGCATCCCGAGGTCTACGTGTTGGCGTTGCCCTTCTTCGGGGTCATCTCCGAGATCATCCCGGCGTTCTCCCGCAAACCGGTCTTCGGCTACAAGACGCTCGTCTACGCGACGATCGCTATCGCCGCGCTCTCGGTGTCGGTGTGGGCGCACCACATGTACGTCACCGGCCAGATCCTGCTGCCCTTCTTCGCGATCATGACGATGCTCATCGCGGTCCCGACCGGGGTGAAGTTCTTCAACTGGATCGGCACCATGTGGCAGGGCAAGCTCATGTTCAAGACCCCGATGATCTGGGCTCTCGGGTTCCTCACCACCTTCCTCTTCGGTGGTCTGACCGGGGTCATCCTCGCCTCGCCGACGCTGGACTTCCACCTCTCCGACCAGTACTTCGTCGTCGCCCACTTCCACTACGTCGTCTTCGGCACGGTGGTCTTCGCGATGTTCGCCGGCTACTACTTCTGGTGGCCGAAGTTCACTGGGCGCCAGCTCGATGAGCGGCTCGGCAAGTGGCACTTCTGGCTCACCTTCATCGGGTTCCACACCACCTTCCTCATCCAGCACCTGCTCGGGATCTGGGGTATGCCGCGGCGGTACGCGGACTTCCTCTACGAGGACGGCTGGACGATCGGGAACCAGATCTCCACCGCGGGCGCCTTCATCCTCGGCGTCTCGATGATCCCGTTCCTCTACAACGTCTACAAGACGTGGAAGACCGCACCGCTGGTCGAGGTCGACGACCCGTGGGGATACGGCGGCTCGCTGGAGTGGGCCACCTCGTGCCCGCCGCCGCGGCACAACTTCAACTCGCTCCCGCGGATCCGGTCCGAGCGCCCGGCCTTCGACCTGCACCACCCCGAGGCCGCCGTTCCGGGCGTGCATGACGAGGTGGTCGGCGCCTCGAGCGGACTCGTCGAAGACCTCGGGAGTTCCGCCGCCGGCCGCGACAGCAAGGAGAACTGACCCATGAAGGTCATGGACCGCCTCGGGTTCATCATCGGCGTCTTCGCCTTCCTCATGGCGGGCATCTACGCCTACTGGACTCACATCGCCGGATACGGCTTCGAACCGGTCGGTGTCGTCGGCCTCATCCTCGGTGGGCTGCTCGGCTTTATGCTTTGGGGTGCCCTGCTGGTCTTCCGGCGCCAGTTGCCGGTGGACCCCTCGGATGACCCGCTCGGTGAGGTCGACGACCTCTCCGGTGAGTACGGCTTCTTCAGCCCGCACAGTTGGCAGCCGCTCTTCCTTGCGCTCGCCGCGGCGACCTGCTTCCTCGGCCTTGCCGTGGGCTGGTGGCTCTTCATCATCGGCGTCTTCTTCGCCATCCCGGCCGTCGTCGGCTGGACCTTCGAGTACTGGAAGGGCCCGCACGCTCTCTAGGGGCGGCCACGCCCAGGGACTCCGAGAGGCCCCGCAGCTGTGTGCTGTGGGGCCTCTCGCTTCTGAAGGGTTCCTCAGGGTGGGCCGTCGAGGAGTTCGGTGAGTCGGTCCGCGGCCACCGCCGCAGCCGGGACGTCGAGTTCGAGCACCTTGGTTCGGGCGCTCGCTCCGGCCACCAGGGTGACCTCCCGGGCCCGCAGCCCGGAGGATTCGGCGACCACACGGCATACGGCGGCCGTTGCCGCCCCGTCGAGGGCCCGCTGAGCCACGCAGACGGCGCCTCCGCCCTCTCAGCCGATTCGATGTATGTGCGCACCGGCATACGGCCCTGGATTACATCGAATCGGCGGGGAGGGCGGGGCGTGCGAAGGTATGTCGTGTGGAGCCGATCTCGCAGGCCGCCTTCGACGCGGCGGTCGCCGATGCCCTCGATACGGTCCCCGAGGAGTTGCTCGACCTGCTCGACAACGTTGTCGTCCTTGTCGAGGACGAGCCGGACTCCGCGGACTCGGACCTGCTCGGGCTCTATGACGGGGTTCCGCTCACCGAGCGCGGTGAGGGGTGGGCCGCGGGAGCGCTGCCGGACCGGATCATGATCTACCGCGGTCCGCTCACCCGGATGTGTGCCGACGCGGAGGAACTCCGCGAGGAGATCGCGGTGACCGTGGTCCACGAGATCGCACACCACTTCGGGATCGAGGACGACACCCTGCACGAGTGGGGCTGGGGCTGACCGGTTGCCGACGCCCGGGGCTAGGACCTCGGTATGACGTCGGGCCGGATCCCCACCAGGGGGACCCGGCCCGACGTCGTTAGCCGAGTGGGCGAGGCAAGGTCAGTGACGACCACCCTCGATGGCGTCGGTCTCGGCCTCGCCGTGGTGGTCGTGGTGGGCCTGGTCGAGTTCGGCCGGGGTGACCGGGTTGACGGCGTCGCCGTAGTAGAAGCGGGAGAGCTTCTGGCGCCGGGCTAGCGTCTTCGAGTCCGGGGCGGCGACCCCGTTGGAGTCCACAGACTCGCCGAGCTCCAGGGTAGCGACCGGCTCGTGCTCGACCATGGTCCACCGGTCCTGGGCGGAGATCTCTTCGTGCCGCTCGGAGAAGCCACCCGCGGGGGAGCGCAGGATCGTCCCGGTCTCGCGCCCGTGCAGGACGGTGTCCCGGTCACGCCGCTGCAGGCTCAGGCAGATCCGCTTGGTGACCCAGAAGACGAGGGGCGGAAGCAGGAACAGCCCCCAGCGGAACATGACCGTGATGTCGTTGATGGACATCCCGAACTTGATCGCGATGATGTCGTTGCCCGCGGCGAACATGAAGATGCTGTAGATCGTGATGGCCGCCATGCCCAGAGCCGTCCGGGTCGGGGCGTTGCGCGGACGCTGGAGCAGGTGGTGCTCGCGCTTGTCCTTGGTCAGCCAGGCCTCAACGAATGGATAGACCCCGAGCACCGTGTAGACCAGCGGCAGCAGGACAAGCGCACCGAGAGCGATGTTGAGGCTCAGCGTGACCCCGAGGAAGGAGAACTCCAGCCACCCGGGAAGGAGGCGAAGGGCGCCGTCGGCGAAGCCCATGTACCAGTCCGGCTGTGAGCCGGCGGTCACCGGGGAGGGGTCGTACGGCCCGTACACCCACACGGAGTTGATGCCGACGAGGCCGGAGATGAGGACGATGACGCCGAAGACGATGAAGAAGAAGCCACCGGCCTTGGCGGCATACACCGGCATCACCGGGAAGCCGACGACATTGTCGTTCGTGCGCCCCGGACCAGGGAACTGGGTGTGCTTCTGCATGGCGACCAGGATGATGTGCGCCGAGAAGAGGCCGATGAGCAGGGCCGGGATGAGCAGGACGTGCGCCGAGTAGAGCCGGGGGATGATCATCTCGCCCGGGAACGCGCCACCGAAGATGCCCCACGAGAGATAGGAGCCGATGACCGGGGCGGTCTGGACGAAGCCTTGCATGGCCCGGATACCGGTCCCGGACAGCAGGTCGTCGGGCAGGGAGTAGCCCGCGAAACCCTCGACGATGGCGAGCAGGGCGAGCACCGAGCCGATGACCCAGTTGATCTCGCGCGGCTTGCGGAACGCGCCGGTGAAGAAGACCCGGAACATGTGCACTGTGAGCGCGACGACGAACATCAGCGCCGCCCAGTGGTGGATCTGCCGGATGAGCAGGCCGCCGCGGACCTCGAAAGAGATGTTGAGGGTCGAGGCATAGGCCTCGGACATGGACACGCCCCGGAGCGGGACGTAGGAGCCCTCGTAAATGGTGTGCCCCGCGGAGGGCACGAACCAGAAGGTGAGGAAGGCCCCGGTGAGCAGGCAAATGATCATCGAGTACATCGCGATCTCGCCGAGCATGAAGGACCAGTGGTCCGGGAAGACCTTCTTCATGAGGTAGCCGACACCCTTGGCGGAGCCGGTGCGGTCGTCCACCCAGCCGGCGACACCGCCGAGCTTGCGGGCCGCGGCCCCCGGGGCAGCAGCGCTCACCGTGGTGTCCTCGTCACGCAGGCCGTCGGCGGGACGGCTCGTCGTCGAGGTGCTCATCAGTCACGCTCCCAGAAACTCGGGCCGATGGGTTCGGCGAAAGGTGCCTTCGACACGAGGTAGCCCTCGGCATCGACCGTAATCGGCAGCTGCGGCAGGGCCCGCTTGGCCGGGCCGAAGATGACCTTGCAGTCGTCCGTGACGTCGAACGTCGACTGGTGGCACGGGCAGAGCAGGTGATGGGTCTGCTGCTCGTAGAGACCCACCGGGCAGCCGACGTGGGTGCAGATCTTGGAGTAGGCGACGATGCCCTGGTAACCCCAGTCCCGCTCCTTCTGCGACTTGATGTCGTCGGGGTTGAGCCGCATGAGGAGCACGGCCGCCTTGGCCTTCTCCTCGAGCTGGTGCTTGGCTCCGCCTTCGCCGGTCTCCAGATCAGGGAGCAGGCCCTCGGGCATGACGTGGAAGACCGATCCGATCGTCACGTCCTCGGCCTTGATCGGGGTGTTCTGCGGGTCCCGCATGAGCCGCATGGCCTTGAAGGTCGGGGCGTGGCCCCCGGTCGACTCCCCGCCGTCCCAGAAGGTGAGCGAGAGTTCCTCTGCCGGGGAGCGCCACGGGGCGAGGCCGCCGACGACCGGCACGATCACCGGCAGCGCCATGAGGCCGAGCGCGCCGCCGAGGGTGTACTTGATCATTGGTCGGCGGGTGATCTGGGAGGCCTCGCCACCATCGGTGAGGGTGGTGACGACCGCCTGCCGGGCCTCGTCGGAGCTGCGCAGCGGGTGCCGCATCTCGACGACCTCTTCGTCGGGCATGAGCGTCTTGGCCCAGTGCACCGCGCCGAAGCCGATCCCGAGCAGGGTGAGCGCCATAGACACCCCGAGCGCAGCGTTCGAGGCGCCCATCTCACCGATGCCCGGGATGAAGATCGTGCGGTCGAGTCCGATGAGGAAGTAGGACGCGAGGAAAGCCACCGTCCCGAGGATCGAAAGAGTAAAGAGCGCCACGACCTGACGCTCGGCGCGCTTCGCGCCCGCGTCGGAGAGGTCGGCCATCCGCGGGGTGTGCGCGGGGAGCCCGGGGTTGGCGAAGCGCTCCGGTATGCCGCCGTGGCCCTCGATGTGGCCCTGGTCCAGGCGGACCGCGGTGGCACCGAACTCGGTGCTGTCCTGCTCGTTCATCGAATGTCGATCCTGTCGATGCGGGGTCGGTGAGTCGGTCGTATGGCGAGGGGTCAGGCGGCCTTCTTGCCCAGCCAGATGGCGCAGGCGACGAGGAGGCCGAGCGCAAAGACCCAGGCGAACAGTCCCTCGGCCACCGGGCCGAGGGAGCCGAGCGTCATACCGCCGGGGCTGGGCTGGTTCTCCACGGTCTTGAGGAAGGCAATGATGTCGCGCTTGTCGGTGGCGCTGAGGTTGCGGTCGCTGAAGACCGGCATGTTCTGCGGTCCGGTCTCCATCGCCTCGTAGATGTGCCGGGGGATGACCCCGCTCAGGCTCGGGGCGTACTTGCCGCGGGTGAGCGCACCGCCGGCGCCGGCGGAGTTGTGGCACATGGCGCAGTTCACCCGGAAGAGGCTGCCACCGCGCGCGGCGTCACCTTTGGTCGGGTCGACGGCCTCCTCGGAGGGCACGTTGGGGCCGGGGGCGAGCGAGGCGATGTAGTCACCGATCGCCGAGATCTCCTTCTCGGTGAACTTGATCTCGTCCATCCGCGGGGCCTGGACCCCCGGGACCGTCATCGGCATCCGGCCGGTGCCCATTTGGAAGTCCACGGCCGCCTTGCCAACGCCGACGAGGGTCGGACCGGCCACCCGGTCACCGTCACCGAGTTTGAGACCCTCGGCGTTCGTGCCGTGACAGGAGGCACAGTTCGCCAGGAACAGACCCCGACCCATCTCCACGGTGTCCGCGCTCGCGGTGCCCGCGTCGGCCGGGCGAGGTGCGACGGCGGCATACAGGGCGCCGGTCAGGATGAGTCCCAACATGATCAAGATGGCGATCGCCGCCGGGTGGCGGCGGCGGGCGGCCAGTGCGTTCACGATGCGATCCTGTCGTTTCCGTTGACGTCGAGAAGGCTGAACTGCGGTGCGGGAGAGGTCAAGAGGTCACCTGAGGACGTAGATCATGAGGAACAGGGCGATCCACACGACGTCGACGAAGTGCCAGTAGTAGGAGGTGACGACGGCGCCGGTGGCCTGGGCGTGGCTGTAGCGGCGGGTCGTGAAGGTGCGGCCGATGATGAGCAGGAACGCGATGAGACCACCGCTGACGTGCAGGCCGTGGAAGCCGGTGGTGAGGTAGAACACCGAGCCATAGGCGTCACTGCCCAGGGTCACGCCTTCGGCGACGAGGTGGGCGTACTCGTAGACCTGGCCGGCGATGAAGATGGCGCCGAAGATGTAGGTGAGGACGTACCACTCGCGCATCCCCCACTGCTTGAACGCGAAGAGGGAGGCCCCCGCCGGGCGACCCGGGCGGCCCTTCTCGGCCTGCCACACCCCGAGCTGGCACCACACCGAGGAGATCACCAGGATCAGGGTGTTCGCGGTTGCGAACGGGATGTTGAGCAGGTCGGTGCGCTCGGCCCACATTGCCGGCTCATGGCCGCGCAGGGTGAAGTAGAACGCGAAGAGTGCCGCAAAGAACATGAGTTCGCTGGACAGCCACACCATGGTGCCCACGGCCACCATGTTGGGACGCGTCGCCGGACCCTGTCCGGGGATGCTCGCAACAGGTCCGGAGATACGGTTCTGAGCTGATGCCGAAGTCGCCACGCGCCCATTATGGCGACAAACGGCGCAATGTCGTCACCCGACCCCCCCATTTCCGGAACAAACCTCCCCGGACCGGTCGTTGAGCCTGCCCCGCCGGGCCCGTTGGTCGGGTCGCCGCGGGGGCCGCTCTCGCGGGTAGCATCGGCCTCATGACCGCTGCGCACGTCACCGAGGACCCCACCACCCAGGCCGAGGACGGCGAGGGGCTCGCCGCCGAGGACGCGGCCGAGGAGGCCCCCTTCGACCCCATCGCGGCGGCCCGCGAGTCCGGCCAGGTGGCCCACCGGGTCACCGTTCTGCTGTACAGCGACGACATCACCACCCGTGACGCGGTCCGTGCCGCCGCCGGGCGCCGCCCTGCTCGTGACGTCGAGATCGTCGGTTGGCGCGAGTGCGCCACCGCTCCCGCCGTGGTCGAGGCGCTCGATGCCGGCGGGTATGACGTCGTCGTCCTCGACGGCGAAGCCGTCCCGACGGGTGGGCTCGGGCTGTGTCGGCAGCTCAAGAACGAGATCTTCGACTGCCCGCCGGTTCTCGTGCTCACCGGTCGCCCGCAGGACGGTTGGCTTGCCGGCTGGTCGCTCGCGGACGACGTCGTGCCGCACCCGCTCGACCCGATCGCCCTCGCCGAGGCCATCGCCGGTCTCGCCCGCGGTGCGGACGCCCGGGCGTGACGGATCCGACCGCGGGTTCGTTCAGCTGGCCCGACCTGCTCACCCGGCTGCTCCGCGGGGAAGACCTCACCGCCGAGCAGGCCCGCTGGGCCATGACGAGCGTCATGGCCGGCGACGCCACCCCGGTGCAGCTCGCCGCTTTCCTCACCGCGCTGCGTGCCAAGGGCGAGTCCGTCGCCGAGTTGCGCGGCCTCGCCGACGTCATGCTCGAGTTCGCCCACCGGATCCAGGGCCCGAGCCCGGCCATCGACGTCGTCGGCACCGGCGGTGACCGTTCGCACAGCGTGAACATCTCCACGATGGCGGCGATCGTCACCGCGTCCACCGGCCTGGCCGTGGTCAAGCACGGCAACCGGGCCGCGTCCTCCTCCTCCGGCTCGGCCGATGTCCTTGAGGCGCTCGGGGTCAACCTGACCCTGACTCCGGCCGAGGTCGAGGCGCTGGCCCACGAGGTGGGGCTGACCTTCTGTTTCGCCCAGGCCTTTCACCCGGCGATGCGGCACGCCGCGGTCGCCCGGCGTGAGCTCGCGGTGCCCACCGCCTTCAACGTCCTCGGGCCACTCACCAACCCCGCGCAGCCCGCGTATGCCGCCGTCGGTGTCGCCGATGCCCGGATGGCGCCCATCATCGCCGGGGTGTTCGCCGACCGCGGCCGGGCCGCGGCGGTGTTCCGTGGCGATGACGGCCTCGATGAGCTCACCCTGGCGACGACCTCGACGCTCTGGTGGGTCCGCGAAGGCAGCGTGACGGCATACTCGCTCAGTGCGGGGGACGTGGGACTTGAGTCGGCGCCCCTGGAGGCCTTGCGCGGGGGCGAGGCGAGCTACAACGCCCAGGTAGCTCGGGATCTCCTCGACGGCGTCCGCGGACCGGTCCGTGACGCGGTCCTGCTCAACGCCGGGATGGCACTCGCGGTGCGAGACGTCGACGCCGGGCACAGCACCGTGGTCGACCAGGGCTCACTGCACGCGGCCGTTCGGCGCGGGATCGAGACCGCGGCGGCCGCGGTGGACGACGGCCGCGCCCGTACGCTGCTGGCCCGCTGGGTGGCGGCTTCGAACCGGGGCCACTCCGCCTGAGGCGCTAGCTGTCCTCGAGGCCTAGGCTGAACGCCGCCTCGAGATCGTGCGAGGAGTAGGTGCGGAACGCGATGTGGGTCGCGGTGCCGGTCACCCCGGCGACCTTGTTGAGCTTGTCGGCGATGACGTCGGCGAGCTGCTCGTGCTCCCGGACCCGGACCATGGCGATGAGGTCGGCGTCGCCGGCCACGGAGTAAACCTCGGTCACCCCGTCGAGCCCGGCGATCTCCTGGGCTACCTCGGGGATGGAGTCGACGTCAGCCGAGATGAGGACGATGGCAGTGATCACGCTCGGCAGCCTACGCGGTGCTCCGGTGCTCGGCAGCCCAAGCGGCCTCAAGGAGGTCGTGGACCGGGGCGGCTCCGGCGACTGGGCAGGTCCAGGCCCCCTCGACATCGACGAGCCGGACCCCGGGGGACTCCAGCCAGCGCAGGATGGTCTCGGTCTCCTCGGGGATCGCGGCCGGGGCGAGGGTCCCGGTCGCGCGCACCACCTCGGCGGACTCCCGCAGCGCCGCGACATACGGCATCGGGTCGGCTCCCCGCGGAGAACGGGTGCTGCCCGCGAGTCGGCCGTGACGGATGCAGACCAGTTCCCAGCCACCGAGCGGGGAGCGGGCCGCGGCGACGAGTTCGGCGATCCCGGCGAGCGGAGCCAGCCGCTGGCTGCGGTGGGCGCCCTTGGCGAGGGCGCGAAACCGGTCCCGAACCCGGCCGGCCTCCTCGAAGCGTTGCTGGGCGCTGAGCACCCCGAGCCGGGTGTGCAGCCGGTCGAACAGCTCGTGGTCGAGCCCGAGCAGGAGGTCCTCAACGGTGGCGACGACTTGGGCGTAGTCCCCGCGGGACTGCGAACCGGTACACGGTGCGCCGCACCGGCCGAGTTCGGCCAGGGCGCAGGCCGGGCTGGGGCGCCGGGTCGAGAGTCGCTCGGTGCATTGACGCAGTGCGACGACTTCGTGGATCGCGGCGACCGCGGACTCGGCGGCGGCGCGCGAGGAGAACGGGCCGGCGTACCGGGACACGTCGTCGGCGACGGTGCGCACGATGGAGAGCCGGGGGAAGGTCTCCGAGGTGAGCTTGACCCAGAGGGCTTTGTCGGGGTTGCGGGAGCGGCGGTTGTAGCGCGGCTTGTGCTCGGCGATGAGCCGCAACTCACGGACCTGGGCCTCCAGAGCGGTGGCGCACACGATCGGCGTGACGCTCGCCGCCAGGCGGACCATCTCCGCCATCCGGCGGCGCTGCTCGGAGGCCGTGAAATAACTGCGGACCCGGGTGCGGATGCGCACCGAGGTCCCGACATACAGGACCCGGTCGTGGGCGTCCTTGAAGAGGTAGACCCCCGGCTCGTCGGGGAGGGTGTCGGCGAGGTGGCGTTTGCGCCGCTGCGCCGCGGGGACCCGCGCCGAGTAGTCGAGCAACTCCTCCAGTGAGTGCACCCCGAGCGTGCCGACCCGGGCGATGAGGCCATGGAGGACGTCCACGGTGGCGCGCGCATCGGCCAGGGCGCGGTGGTTGGGAGTGGTCGTCGCGTGAAAGAGCCGGGCCAGCGAGGCCAACCGGTGGTTGGGGGCCTCGTCGCGGGTGACGAGTTGCCGGGCGAGGTGGACGGTGTCCAGGACCGGCGGTTTGGGCCATTCGCGGCCGGTCTGGGTGCAGGCTGCCCGGAGGAATCCGACGTCGAAGCGGGCGTTGTGGGCCACGAGCACGGCACCGGTGGCGAACTCGAGGAAAGCGGCCAGGGCCGGTCCGAGCCGCGGGGCGGTGGCCACCATGGGGTCGGTGATGCCGGTGAGGACCGAGATGACGGCCGGGATGGGCACCCCGGGGTTGACCAACGTCTGGAACTCGCCGAGGACCTCACCGCCACGGACCTTCACGGCTCCGATCTCGGTGATGGCGCAGTCCGCGGGGCTGCCCCCGGTCGTCTCCAGGTCGACCACGACGAAGGTCACCCCGGCCAGCGGCGTGCCGAGCTCGTCCAGGGTGCCCTGGATGCCGGCGCGCGCGGGGTGGCTCATGGCGTGCACGCTAGGGCGCGGCGCCGACAATGTCCCGCACCCCGGCAGCTCCGGGCGTGGCCCGGGTGCCTGGGCGAAGACCCACTGTCGGTGGGCCCTTCTAGCGTTGACTTCCAGCGGTCGACAGTGGGTCGACCACGGGTGTGAGAGAGGTGATCGCCATGGCCTGGACCGATCGAGGCTTGGGGCGTTCGCAGGATTCGGGCCGCCCCGACCCGGCGTTGGAGCACAGCCGGGCCCTGGCCCGGGGCGCGGCGATGACGATGGACTGCGCCGGTTGCCCCATCGCCGGGCACGGGTGCGCCGACTGTGTCGTCACGGTGCTTTTCGCCGCCGAACTCGGGCTCCCGCTGGACCCACAGGAGGGTCGGGCCGTGGCCACCCTTCGAGAGGCGGGGCTCATCTCGGCAGCCGAGGCGTCCCGGGCCCGGGCCGTGTGGGTCAGCGAGCCGAGGCAGGCTCCGGTGGACCTTCGGGGGAGTGCGACGGGGTAAGCGAGGATGCCGCGAACGCGAGCGCGAGCAGCGCCCCACTCAGCCAGAACTGGTTGTAGAAGGCCTGCTTGTTCACCAGGTTCGCGACGAGCAGGACGAAGGCGCACCAGGTCAGCAGTTCGCTCGGCGCGGGCTGGCGGCGCGCCACGACGAGGGCGGCGATGAGCACGACGAGGCCCATGACCAGGGTGGTCAGCCAGAACGGCGGCGTCCATCCGTAGACGTTGAGCGCGAGCAGATACCAGGTGTTGGCGAACCGGATGGGGTGGAAGCCCAGGAGCAGGGTGATCGTGTCGTGCACGAACGCGGGCAGGTCGGCGAGCGCGAACGGCGCGATGAGGGCGGCGCTGAGGGCTCCGGTGGCCAGTGTGCGTTTCCAGCCGAACCGGGACCAGAGCAGGAACAGGGGGACCAGGAGGACCAGATGCTGCTTACTCGCGCAGGCGAGCGCGAGCGGGATGACCGCCCACCAGGCCCGGCCGCGGGCGACGAGCGCGGCCCACACCCCGAGGAGCGCGGCGAGCAGCGGCTCGGTCCAGGCTTGGTCGACCTGGGTGAGGGATCCGGGGACGACCGCGAGTGCGGCGGCCGCGACCCCGGCACGCCACCACGCGTGCGGCCTCCCAGAGGCGAGCAGCGCGAGCGCGAGCAACAGCACCAGCGACCAGATCAGGAGCATCCAGCGGGCATCGCCGGCGAACCACCGCCCCGGGGCGAGCAGGACCAGCGTCCACGGGAGGTAGGTGAAGGCGTCCTTGACCCCCGGGGACTGCGGCCAGGTCGCCGTATAGACGTTGCCGCCGTCTTTGAGCACGTCGGCGCCCTCGTTGAGCAGGTGCCACACGTCGATGCGGGGCGTGGGGTCGGCAATGATCGCCTGCGCCGCGACGGCGACGTGGGTGAGGACCGCGATCCCGTATGCCGTGACGCAGCGCCGCCGCGTCGGGCGAGCGAGCAGCAGCGAGGTCAGGACCGCGGCAAGCGCGATCGTGACGAGAATGGCGGTTCGTGGACCGGCGGGCACGTACGTGAAGAGCGGGACCCGCCAGGTGACCAGGGCCGAGGAGAGCAGCACCGCGACCACGACCGCGGACGGGACCGGCCCGGCATACCCGCGACGTTGCGCGAGGGAGAACCCGAGCAGGGCGGCGCACCCGGTGAGGGTGAGCACGATGGGCACCTCGAAGCGGACCACGCTCCACTGGAGCATCGCGAAGGCGGCGACCCAGGCGCCGCCAGCGATGAGGGCTGTCCGGGCGGGGGCCGCGGCCTCAGCCACCGTAAAGCTGCTCGACCTCGTCGGCGAAGTCGCGCATGACGATGTTGCGCTTCAGCTTGAGCGAGGGGGTCAGGTGGCCGCTGGCCTCGCTGAAGTCGCTGTCGAGGATGGCGAACTTGCGGATCGCCTCGGCCTTGGACACGGCCTTGTTGGCCTCGTCCACGGCCCGCTGGATCTCGGCGAGCACCGCCTCGTTGGTCCGGGCCACGGGCACGGTGATCCCGCCGAGGCCGTTGTTGGCCGCCCACATCGGCAGCATCTCCTCGTCGAGGGTGACCAGGGCGGCGATGAACGGCTTGGCGTCTCCGACGACGATGCACTGGGAGACCAGCGGGTGGGCGCGGAGCCGGTCCTCGAGGACGGCCGGGGCGACGTTCTTGCCGCCCGCCGTGACCAGGATCTCCTTCTTGCGGCCGGTGATCCGCAGGAACCCCTCGTCGTCGAGTTCGCCGATATCGCCGGTGTGGAACCAGGAGTCCTGGATCGCCTCGGCGGTCGCGGCCTCGTTCGCGTGATAGGCGCGGAAGAGCCCGACCCCCTTGAGCAAAATCTCGCCGTCCTCGTCGATCCGGACGGCCACCCCGGGTAGTGGTTTGCCGACGGACCCGATCCGAATCGCGGTCGGCAGGTTGACCGTCGCCGGAGCGGTGGTCTCGGTGAGGCCGTAGCCCTCGAGGATGGTCACCCCGATGCCGCGGAAGAAATGACCGAGCCGGGTGCCCAGGGGCGCCCCACCGGAGACCGCGTACTGGACCTGGCCACCCATCGCGCCCCGGAGTTTGCCGTAGACGAGCTTGTCGAAGAGGGTGTGCTTCAGGCGCAGGCCGAGCGGGGCTCCGCCGGAGTCCTGGGCCTGCGACCAGGCGATCGCGGTGGCCGTGGCCTCGGCGAAGATCTTGCCCTTGCCGCCGGCCTCGGCCTTGGCCTCGGCCGAGTTGTAGATCTTCTCGAACACCCGGGGCACGGCGAGGATGAAGGTGGGCTGGAAGGACGCGAAGTCGTCCAGCAGGGTCTTGAGGTCCGAGCTGTGCCCCATGCGGCACATCCCGGCGACGGCGAGCACCTCGATGAAGCGGGCGAAGACGTGGGCCAGCGGGAGGAAGAGGAGCGTGGAGGCCCCCTCCCGACCGACGACGTCGGGGAGCGCATGGACCGCGTTCTCGGCGAGGGTGAGGAAGGAGCCGTGGGTGAGTTCGACACCCTTGGGCCGACCGGTGGTGCCCGAGGTGTAGATGATCGTGGCCAGGCTCTCGCGCGTAAGGCCCGCGCGGCGCTCGGCGAGCACCCCGGCGTCGACCCTGGCCCCGGCGGCCTTGAGTGCCTCGACGTCACCCGCATCGATGCCCCAGATGTGGGTCAGTGCGGGCAGCGAGCCGCGGACTGCCTCGACCGCCTCCCGGTGCCCTGGGGTCTCGACGAAGACCCCGACGGCGCCGGAGTCGGACAGGACCCACTCGATCTGGTCTGCCGAGGAGGTTTCGTAGATCGGCACCGGCACCGCACCGACCGTCCAGAGGGCGAAGTCCAGGACGGTCCACTCGTATCTGGTCTTGGAGAGGATGCCCACGCTTTGGCCGGCCTCGATGCCCGCGCCGACCAGGCCGCGGGCGACGAGCTCGACGTCCTCGAGGAAGGCGGCCGTGGACACCTCGCGCCAGGTGGCGCCCTCGCGGACCGAGAAGGCCACCTTGTTCGGGTCGTCGGCGACGCGCCGCAGCGGCAGGTCAGCGAGGCTGCCGGGGCTGGTCGGGGAAATGATCGTGGGGGTGGAGGTCTCACGCACGGTGTTCGAGTCTCCTAGATGCCGGTCCGAGGTGGCCTCGGAGCGCAGGTGGTGGGCGGAATGCCGCCACTGTAACCGGCCCTCGGGTCTGTCAGGGTGCATCGGTGGCGCCTCTCACGGGGTAACCTTCGGCCATGGCCGATAGCACGCAGTCGAGCATCGAGATCGCCGCCTCCCCGGGAGAGGTGCTCGACGTCGTCGCCGACTTCGAGCAGTACCCCACCTGGGCCAAGCAGGTGACTTCGTGCACCGTGGTGAGCGAGGACGGCGACGGGTGGGCGGACCGGGTCCGGTTCGTCCTGGACGCCGGCGCGATCAAGGACCGTTACGTCCTGGAGTACGACTGGGACATCGACGAGGACGGGGTCGGTTCGGTCTCCTGGTCGCTCGTGGAGTCCGATGTCCTCAAGGCGATGAACGGCACCTACACCCTCGCCCCGAGCGCGACCGGCACGTTGGTCACCTACGACCTCGCCGTCGACGTGAAGATCCCGATGATCGGGATGCTCAAGCGCAAGGCGGAGAAGATGATCGTGGACACCGCGCTCAAAGAGCTGAAGAAGCGCGTCGAGTCCTTCTGAGCCCCATGACCGCCGAACCCGTGTGGTCGGTCGAGGCGGAGGCCGCCCGGCTGGCCGACAGTCTTCGTGGCCTCATCCCGGACGCTGGCCAGGAGCGTGGGAGTGTCCCGAGCGCGCCCGCCGCAGAGCCCGTGGGCGAGACCAGGGCCGAGGCCGAACGGGGGCTCGGCGCCGCTGCACGCCGCCGATTGTGAGTGGTGTCCGGTATGCCGTGGCGCCCGGGTTCTGCGCGAGGTGAGCCCCGAGTTCTTGGAGCGGCTCGCCGACCTTGCCGCGTTCGCCGCGACCGCGCTCGGCGACCTCGCTGAGCGTCAGGCCGAGCGCCACGCCGAGCGTCAGGCCGAGCGTCAGGCCGATCGCGAGACCGAACGCCACGCCGAGCATCAGGCCGACCGATGACCGGCCTCGCGATCGGGATCGACATCGGCGGGACCAAGGTCGCCGGCGGGGTCGTCGACCCGCAGGGACGTGTGCTGCACCGCACCCGCCGGGACACCCCAGACCGGAGCAAGAGCCCCCAGGTCGTCGAGGACACCATCGTCTCGGTGGTCGAAGAGCTGCTGGCCAGCGCCGAGGATGCCGTCCTCGCGGTCGGAATCGGGGCCGCCGGATTCGTCGCCGCCGATCGGGCCACGGTGGTCTTCGCCCCGCACCTGTCCTGGCGCAACGAGCCCCTCCGGGAGGCCCTGAGTGGCCGGCTCAACCTGCCGATCTTCGTCGACAACGACGCCAACGCGGCGATCTGGGCCGAGTACCGCTTCGGGGCCGGGAAGGGCGAGAGCCACATCGTCCTGGTCAACCTCGGCACCGGGATCGGCGGGGGATCCTCATCGACGGGGCCGTCATCCGTGGGCGTTTCGGCATTGCGGCCGAGTTCGGCCACATGCAGGTCGTCCGTGACGGGATCCGCTGCGAGTGCGGCAACCGCGGTTGCTGGGAGCAGTACGCCTCCGGCAACGCCCTGGTCCGGGAGGCTCGGGCGCTCATGGCCGCCGGTAGTCCGACGATCACCGACCATTTCCGCTCCGTTGTCGGCAATGCCGAGGACATCACCGGCCCGCTGGTCACCGAGGCCGCGAAACAGGGCGACCGGCTCGCCCGGGAACTGCTCGAGGAGATCGGGCGCTGGCTCGGCATCGGCATCGCCGACCTGGCCGCCGCCCTCGACCCCGGCATGTTCGTCATCGGCGGGGGAGTGAGCGCCGCCGGTGACCTGCTCCTGGAACCCGCGCGCACGGCATACCGATCTCACCTCACCGGCCGCGGCTATCGCCCCGAGGCGCGGATCGTCGCCGCCGAACTCGGCAACGAGGCGGGCCTGGTCGGTGCGGCCGACCTGGCCCGCGCCGGGCTGCAGGGAGCCGACGCGTCGTGAGCCCGCCGCGGCTGCGGGTGATGACCTACAACGTGCGGGCCTACCGCGACGACTGGCGGGCCGCCGCCGAGGTGATCGCTCGGGTCGAGCCCGATGTGCTCTGCCTGCAGGAGGTCTCCCGGCGGCTCTGGCCGGGGGCGCGCACCCGGGAACTCGCCGAGCGCGCCGGTCTGACCTGGCCGGAGGGGCGCACCCGCGGTGGCGGCACGGCGGTGCTCACCGCGCCCGACCTCCCCGTGTATGCCGTCGGGTATGCCCGGCTCCCGGTGCCCTGGCTGCGGGGGCTGCGCGAAGGGGTGCGGTCCTACTCCTGGGTCGAGGTGGCTCTGCCGGGTCAGGCCTCGACCGCGCGGCGGGTCACCGTGGCCAGTGTCCATCTGAGCCTGGACGCGGACGAACGCTTGCGGCACGTCGAGCTCATCCGCACCGGTGTGCCGTCGGCTGATCAGCTGGTCATCGCCGGGGACATCAACGAGGACGATGCGGGTGCCGCCTGGCGGGTTCTCGGTGAGCGCGGCTGGACGCGGCTGGTGTCGCCGCTGCGCCCGACCTTCCCCGCGGGAGAGCCGGTGCGCTGCCTCGATGCCGTGTTCGCCTCACCGGGTCTGGTTCCCGTCCCGGCCGCGGTAGGCCGGGAACCCAGGGACCGCGAGCTCGAGGGGTTGATGTCCCGGGCGAGCGACCATCGCCCGCTCTGGGTCGATCTGTCACGCGCCACGCCCTGAGGGACCCAGCGGCGATGGTCAGACGCGGGTGCCGTCGTCGGGGTCGTCGGGATCCCGGTGCGCGGGTTGCCGGGTGAGCATGAGGGCGAACCCGCCGACGAAGGCCACCAGCCCGGCACCCACCCAGAGCCACTGTTTGAAGGACCCCCAGTACACGCCATAGAAGACGAGCAGCGGCCCGGCGACGATGCCGACGACGGCCCCCCAATAGGACAGGTCCTCGGCCGCGGGCAGCTCAACCGGCGGTGGCTCGAACCCCTCCTCGTCCTCCCCGGCGTCCTCGGCGAGGCCCTGCGGGTCATCGGTCGCGGCGATCGGCTCGGGTGTTGTCGGCCCACGCCATACCTCCGCCGGGACGACGAGCCAGGAGGAGGTGCTCGCCGGCGTCTCCGGTGCGTCGGGCGAGGGCTCGGCCGAGGGCTCGACAGCGGGGTCGTCGAGGGGTTCAGCGGTGGGCTCGACCCCGGTGAGGTCGACGTCGAGCCCGGCGACAATCGCGTCGAACTCGCGGTCGATGTCCTCGCTCGGGCGCTCGTCGGGTCTGGCCACCCCTCGATCCTGCCATGTGGCGCACCCTGGACAAGCAGCCGCGAACCATTAGAGTTCGGGACAGCCCCGGGCACCCTGGGCGACCTTGTGACGACTCGGGAAGGCGGTGGCCGGTGTTCTACTGGATCCTCAAGCGGATCATCCTCGGCCCCATCATTCGCCTCCTCTTCCGCCCGTGGGTGGAGGGAGCCGAGAACATCCCGGAAACCGGCCCGGCCATCTTCGCGAGCAACCACCTCTCCTTCTCGGACTCGATCTTCCTGCCGCTGGTCGTGCCGCGGCGAATGACCTTCCTCGCCAAGTCGGACTACTTCACTGGCGACGGGCTCAAGGGGCGGCTGACGAAGTGGTTCTTCAAGAGCGCCGGACAGCTGCCCGTGGACCGCTCCGGTGGCCGCGCCAGCGAGGCCGCACTCCGTTCGGGGCTCAAGGTGCTCCGCGGCGGGCATCTGCTCGGGCTCTACCCCGAGGGCACCCGCTCACCCGATGGCCGGCTCTACAAGGGCAAGACCGGGGTGGCTCGGATGGCGCTCGAGGCCGGGGTGCCGGTCATCCCGGTCGCAATGATCGACACCGAGAAGGCCCAGCCCACCGGTCGCGTGCTGCCCAAGCTCATCCAGATCGGCGTCCGGATCGGGGAGCCGCTGGACTTCTCCCGCTACCAGGGGATGGAAGGCGACCGCTTCGTGCTGCGCTCCATCACCGACGAGATCATGTACGCCATGATGGAACTCTCCGGCCAGGAGTACGTCGACATGTATGCCGGTGTCCAGAAGGACCGGATCGCCAAGGCCAAGAAGATCAAGGCCCGGGAGGCCGCCGAGGCCGCCAAACCGGGTCGTGCGGTCTCCGAGCTCGAAGAGGCCCTCGAGGCCGATGGGCTCGACGACGGCCCGTTCACCGGACGCCGGGCCAGCTGACCCGGCCCCCGCCGCAACCCGCGGCCGAGGTACTCAACCGCCCGGCATGCGGGCGCGCTGTCCGTATGCCGGAACCAGGCACCTATCCTTGTCTGTCGTGAGCACCCTCGCGCCAGATGACCCCCGACGTCAGCTCGACGTCGGCCGCACCCTGCCGGCCGCCCAGCAGCCGACCTGGCCCGACCCGGCTGCCCTCGAGGAGGCCGTGGCCACGCTCGCGAGCTATCCGCCGCTCGTTTTCGCCGGTGAGTGTGACGTGCTCAAGACCCGGATGGCCTCGGCCGCCCGGGGTGAGGCCTTCGTCCTCCAAGGGGGCGACTGCGCCGAAACCTTCGCCGCGGCCACCGCCGACAACATCCGCGACCGGGTCAAGACGATCCTGCAGATGGCCGCGGTGCTCACCTACGGCGCCTCGGTGCCGGTGGTCAAGGTGGGCCGGATGGCCGGCCAGTACGCCAAGCCGCGCTCCAGCGACTCCGAGACCCGCTCCGGAGTGACCCTGCCGGCCTTCCGCGGCGACATGGTCAACGCCTTCGACTTCACCACCCAGGCCCGCACCCCCGACCCGCAGCGGCTCGTTCGGGCCTACCACGCGAGCAGCGCCACCCTCAACCTGGTCCGGGCCTTCACCACCGGTGGGTTCGCCGACCTGCGCTACGTCCACGACTGGAACCGCGGGTTCGTCGCGAACGCCGCCAACGCCCGCTACGAGCGGCTCGCGCGCGATATCGACAAGGCGATGAAGTTCATGCTCGCCTGTGGGGCCGATTTCGAGGCGATGAAGACCACCGAGTTCTTCTCCGCCCACGAGGCCCTCGTCCTGGACTACGAACGGCCGCTGACCCGGGTCGACTCGCGCACCGGTGAGCTCTACGACACCTCCGGCCATTTCATCTGGGTCGGCGAACGCACCCGTGACCTCGGCGGCGCGCACATCGACTTCCTCGCCCGGGTCCGCAACCCGATCGGAGTCAAGGTCTCCGCGAAGGCCGAGATCGACGACGTGCTGCGGATGATCGACGTCCTCGACCCGGCCCGCGAGCCGGGGAGGCTGACGTTCATCACCCGGATGGGCGCCGGCCGGGTCCGGGACGCTCTGCCTCCGCTCGTGGAGCGGGTCACCGCCTCCGGTGCGAGTGTGACCTGGATCTGCGACCCCATGCACGGCAACACCTTCGAGTCGGCCTCGGGGTTCAAGACCCGCGACTTCGACGACATCGTCGAGGAGGTCCGCGGCTTCTTCGAGGTCCACCGCGGCCTGGGCACCGTCCCCGGTGGCATCCACGTCGAACTCACCGGCAACGACGTCACCGAATGCCTCGGGGGTTCGGAGCGGATCGCCGACGCCGACCTCGGCCAGCGGTACGAGTCCGTGTGCGATCCGCGGCTCAACCACCAGCAGAGCCTCGAACTGGCCTTCCTCGTCGCCGAGATGCTCACCCAGGACTGAGGCGATGACGACCTCATCCGGACCGGCCATCGTCGCGGACCTACTCTCGGACACCCTGACCCGCCCGGTTCCGGCGATGCGTGCCGCGATGGCCGCGGCCGAGGTCGGGGACGACGTCTTCGGTGAGGACCCCACCGTCCGTCGGCTCGAAGCACGGGTCGCCGAACTCCTCGGCCACGAGGCCGCACTCTTCACCCCGACCGGGTCGCTCGCCAACCAGCTCGGCATGCGGCTGCATGTGAGTCCGGGGGAGGAGATCATCGCCGACTCCCTCGCGCATGTCGTGCGGGCCGAACTCGGGGCCGCGGCCGTCTTCTCCGGGATCACCTCACGCACTTGGGTGAGCCGCGGTGGTCTGCTCGACCCGGCCGCCCCGCTCGACCTCATGGCGGTCGGGGGTGGCCCCTACCAGGTGGGCACCGCGTGCGTGGTGCTCGAGAACACTCACAACTTCGGCGGTGGGGTGATCCAGCCACTCGCCGCCATGGAACAGGTCGCCGCGGTATGCCGCGCGGCCGGGGTGCGCGTCCACCTCGACGGTGCCCGCCTGTGGAACGCCCATGTCGCCTCCGGGGTCCCGCTGGCAGCATATGCCAGGTGCGCCGACACCGTCTCGGTGTGCCTGTCCAAGGGCCTGGGTGCGCCGATCGGTTCGCTCCTCGTCGGGTCTGCCGAGGCCATGCGCGAGGCGCGGGTATGGCGCAAGCGGTACGGCGCCGGGATGCGTCAAGTGGGCATCCTCGCCGCCGCCGGGCTCTATGCCCTTGACCACCACATCGAGCGGCTCGCCGAGGACCATGCCCGGACCCGGCGCTGCGCGGAGGCTTTGGCCGCCGTCGCCCCGGTCGTCGACCTCGACCGGGTCCAAACCAACATCCTCGTGCTGGACCTCAGTGACACCGATTGGCAGGCAACGGCTTTCGTCGAGGCCGCGCTGCGGCGCGGGGTGCGTGGGTACGCCATGGGCGCGCGCCAGGTCCGCCTCGTCTGGCACCTGGACGTCGACGATGCCGCCACGCACGCCGCGACCGAGGTGCTGCGGCGCCTCCTCGTCGAGGGACCCGGGTCAGCCACGGCCGGGGCCACCGAGCCGTGAGCGTCACCCCGATCCGGCTCTTCGGCGACCCGGTCCTGCGGACCCCCGCCGAGAAGGTCGTGGACTTCGACGCCGAACTCCGCCGGCTCGTCGGCGACCTCACCGACACCATGCTCGCCGCCGGTGGTGCCGGGCTGGCCGCCCCCCAGCTCGGGGTCGGGCTGCGGGTCTTTACCTTTCACGTCGACGGCGTTGTCGGGCACCTGATCAACCCCGACCTCAGCCTGGGAGAGGACGAAGAGACCGGCCCCGAGGGCTGTCTCTCCTTCCCGGGGTTGAGGTTCGACACCCCACGGCGCACCACGCTCATCGCCCGCGGGCAGGACCTGCACGGGGAGAGCGTGGAGATCGTCGGGTCCGCGCTGCTGGCCCGGTGCATCCAACACGAGACCGACCACCTCGACGGGGTGCTCTTCATCGACCGGCTCGATCGGGATGCCCGCCGTGAGGCCATGCGGGTCATCCGCGAGACCGAATGGGGAGCAGTCGATCCCGTCGTCAAGGTGAGCCCGCACGGTGGAGCCGGCGGCACGGCATACGGTTCTGCTTTTGGCAGGCGGCGGTGAGGGTCGTCTTTGCCGGCACCCCGCAGACCGCGGTCCCGGCCCTGCGGGCGCTGCTCGCGAGCCGCCACGAGGTGCTCGCGGTGCTCACCCGGCCGGACGCCCGGGCCGGGCGGGGTCGCACCCTGCACTCCTCCCCGGTGTCCGAGGTTGCGCGCGCGCACGGGATCGAGGTGCTCACCCCGCCCAGTGCGCGCGCTCCCGGCCTTCGCGAACGCCTCATCGAACTGGCTCCGGACGCCTGCCCCGTGGTCGCCTACGGCGCGCTGTTGCCTGCCGACCTGCTTGCCATCCCCCGGCACGGATGGATCAACCTGCACTTCTCACTGCTGCCGGCCTGGCGCGGAGCCGCCCCCGTCCCGCGCGCGATCATGGCCGGGGACGAGATCACCGGGGCCTGCACCTTCCGGATCGAGGAGGGCCTGGACACCGGGCCGGTCTTCGGCAGCCTCACCGAGCCGATCGGCCCGCACGACACCGCCGGGACGCTGCTCGGGCGGCTCGCCGAGACCGGGGCCGGCCTCCTCACGGCCACCCTCGACGGGCTCGCCGACGGCTCGCTGGTCCCGATCCCGCAGAGCGAGGACGGCGTGAGTCATGCCGCCAAACTCACCACCGAGGACGCCCGGATCCGCTGGTCGCTGCCGGCGTATGCCGTCGACCGGCTGATCCGCGGCTGCACCCCGTCACCGGGGGCCTGGAGCACCTTCCGCGGCGAGCGGCTCGGGATCGGCCCGGTGACGGCATACCCGCAGGTCAGGCTGGCTCCTGGGGAACTCCAGGTGACCAAGCGAGCGGTGGCGGTCGGGGTGGCCGGGGGAGCGGTCCTGCTCGGCGAGGTGCGACCCGTCGGGAAGCGGCCCATGCCGGCCGCCGATTGGGCCCGCGGGATGCGGATCAGCGAGGGCGAGCGGCTCGGCTGAGGCTCGACCCCGGATGCGCGGCTCGGGTGGGCTCGCGGGCTACCGGGACTGAAGTGCGTCCAGGGCGACACCCATGGCGGCCGCCACCCGCCAGTCGATCCGCCAGCCGTTGACCTCGGGCAGTTCGAGCCGGTAGGTGTCGCGGAGCCCGGCCTTGCGCATGCTGCTCAACACCCTCGTCCCGTCACCGGCCACGAAGTCGAAGTGGAAGAGGAAGGGGACGGGAATGCCGCCGACGATCGGGATGATGTCCCAGATCCGCCGGAGCACGGCGATGGTTTGGTTGCGTTCCTGCCCAACTGAGGTCAGGCCGTCCGGGGTCTGCAGGTCCCACGTCGAACGGAGCAGGCTCGCACCGAACTGCTTCTTGAAGAAACCGATCGCCTGCCCGTGCGCGTCGGTCACGTCGTAGCCGGAGCCGAGGTCGATGGTGCGTCGAGCCTTGAACGCGAACACCGGCTGAGTTCGGGACTCATCGGTATAGAAGGTCACCTGCTCCTTGAAGGCCATCCGCTTCTGCTGGGCCACGGCGAGCAGCGGACCCTCCTGCCAGTCCCCAACCACGGTGTGGATCTCGTAACGGTTGACCATCAGGGTGAGCCGTTGCCGGATGATGAGCCGGTCTGGGCCAGCGGGGACGGGTGCGGGCGGTGGGGCGGCAGGCAGATCGGTCATGCGCCCAGCGTGCCATGCGGGGGCGCCGGGGGTGGGACGATGGGCGGCATGCCGCCGGTAGGCCCACCCCGCAGACGTTCCCGCACCGCACCCTCGCAGCGGACGCGGGCGGCCGAGCCGACCCGGTTCGCGGCCTACACGGTGCTGCGGGCGGTGGCCGACGGGGCGTACGCCAATATCGAGCTCCCCACGGTGCTCCGGGACCGTCGACTCGACCCCCGGGACGCGGCGTTCGCGACCGAGCTGACCTTCGGGACCCTGCGCTGGCAGGGGCTGTATGACGCCATCATCGCGGCGGCATCCGGTCGGCAGGTGGAGTCCATCGACCCTGCGGTGCTCGATTGTCTTCGGCTCGGCACGCATCAACTCCTCCGGATGCGCGTGCCCGCCCACGCCGCCGCAGACCAGAGCGTTGGCCTGGCCAAGGTCGTCGCCGGTGCCGGCGCCGGGGGTTTCGTCAATGCCGTGCTGCGGCGGATTGGCGAGCGGGATCTCGATGCATGGGTGGAGGCCGTTGCCCCGGCCAGGCCCGACCCCGCGGCCCTGGCCGTGCGGCACTCGCACCCGGAGTGGGTTGTTCGGGCTGTGCGGGCCGCGCTCGTCGGCCATGGCGGTGCTGCCCCCGAGTCCATCGACGATGAGCTTGTCGCGTTGCTCGAGTCCGACAACGTCCCCCCGGAGGTCCATCTCGTCGCCCGCCCGGGTCTGGCGGACGTGGAGTCGTTGCTGGCCGACCGCGGCGCCGGTGATGCACGGCCCAGTGCCCTCTCCCGGATCGGGGTGGTGCTCGGTAGCGGAGACCCGTCCCGGATCGCGGCCGTCCGGGACGGTCGAGCCGCGGTTCAGGACGTGGGGTCGCAGTTGCTGGCCCTCGCCCTGGCCGAGGCCGAGGTTCGGGGCGGCGGGTCTGGGGTTGGCGGTGAGGTACCGGAGCGATGGCTTGACCTGTGCGCCGGACCGGGCGGCAAGGCCGGTGTCCTTGCCGGTCTCGCGGTGGCCGCCGGTGCTGATCTCACGGCCGTCGAGGTCTCGCCGCATCGCGCCGACCTCGTCCGGTCCTCGTTGCGGGCCATGACCGAATACGCCGCTGGCAGTGGGCGATCCATCGAAGTGCGCACCGCGGACGGGCGCGAAATCGGGGAGGCCGAGCCCACGGCATACTCCCGGGTGCTCGTCGACGCCCCGTGCACCGGGCTGGGTGCGCTGCGGCGGCGACCCGAGGCGCGTTGGCGCCGTACCCCCGCGGATCTGGCGCAGCTCGGGCCGCTGCAGCGGGCGCTGCTGGCCTCGGCGCTCGATGCGGTGGCGCCCGGGGGAGTGGTCGGGTACGCCACCTGTTCACCGCACCTGGCCGAGACGACGTTCGTCGTCGGCGACGTGCTCAAGAAACGCTCCGATGTCGAGGTGCTCGATGCCCGGCCACTCTTCCGGGACGCCTCGGGGCGGGAGATCGAGGGGGTGGGTCCGGGGCCGTACGTCCAGCTGTGGCCGCACCGGCACGGCACCGACGCGATGTTCTTCGCGCTGCTGCGCAAGCGCTCATAGGGTTGCTCGTAGGGTTAGCGCCGTGCAGATTTCGCCGTCCATCCTCTCCGCCGACTTCGCCAACCTCCAGGCCGAACTCGAGGCGATCGCCGATGCCGACTGGGCCCATGTCGACGTCATGGACAACCACTTCGTTCCCAACCTGACCCTGGGCCTGCCGGTGGTTGAGGCGCTGCTGCGCGTCTCGCCGGTGCCTATCGACTGCCATCTCATGATCGAGGACCCCGACCGGTGGGCGCCGCCCTATGCCGAGGCCGGGGCGGGCTCGGTCACCTTCCACATCGAGGCCGTCGCCGACCCGGTGCGCACTGCCCGGGCCATCCGCGCGGCGGGGGCGCGGGCCGCGTTCGCGGTGAAGCCGGGGACCCCGTTTTCACCGTATGTCGATCTGCTCCCCGAGGTCGACATGGTGCTCGTCATGACGGTCGAGCCGGGGTTCGGTGGGCAGTCCTTCATGGCCGACCAGATGCCCAAGGTCCGTGAGGTCCGCGAGGCGGTGCGGCGGCACGGGGGTGAGATCTGGGTGCAGGTGGACGGGGGCGTGTCGGCATCGACGATCGAGCAGTGCGCCGAGGCCGGGGCCGACGTTTTTGTCGCTGGTTCTGCGGTGTATGGCGCGCCGTCCGCCGCCGAGGCGATCGACCACCTCCGCGAGCTCGCCGCACGGCATACCCACTGACTTCGCACGAGTCGGTCGCGATGTCCGCAGTCGATGTATGTGCGGGCCGTATGCCGGTACGCACATACATCGACCCGGCGAGCCATACGGCATAATCGCTCTCACGTGCTCCGGGGTCGGTGTAACTCCGAACCGGCGGTAACAGTCCGCGACCCGACCGCAGCCAGCGGCCGGTTGACTCGGTGTAACTCCGAGACCGACGGTGAAAGTCCGGATGGTAGGCAGCACGTACGTCGGGTATGCCGTGTGCTCACCGCACGCGGTGGGCCCGGGTGTGCACGTCCCCGGAGTTCGTCCGTCATCAGATCGAACCCGAAGGACGAACACCTCTCATGATCACCACTCTCGCCGCAGCGGACACCGCGAGCGGCAACCTCTTCCAGCAGCTCATCGACTGGACCATCCCCATCGGCAGCTACCAGATCCATGGTCTGGAGGTCATCGGCGTCCTCATCGGCGTCGTCTCCGCCTGGTACGGCATGAAGCGCTGGGTCTGGGCTTGGCCGATCGGCATCAGCGCCAACATCATTCTGTTCTTCGTCTACCTTGGTGCGCTCTTCGCCGCCGACCAGCGGATCCCGCTTTTCGGCCAGGCCGGACGCCAGGTCTTCTTCATCATCACCAGCGCCTACGGCTGGTGGCGGTGGAACCAGATCCGCAAGGAACGCGGGGCCAGCACCGACCAGGCCGCGATCACCCCGCGCTGGGCCACCTCCCGGGAACGCCTCGGTCTCATTGCCTTCTGGTTGATCGGCACCGTGGTCGTCCACCAGGTCTTCGTGGCCCTGTGGAACCTCTCGCCGAACCCGTTCTGGACGCCGCAGTGGTGGTTCTACTGGTGCGACGCCTGGATCTTCGTCGGCTCCATCGTCGCCACCTACTCCATGGCCCGCGGCTGGAACGAGTTCTGGCTCGCCTGGATCGGGGTCGACCTGATCGGGGTGCCCCTGGGCTTCGCGACCGGTTACGTGCCCACGGCCGTGATGTACATCTTCTACGGCATGTTCGTCCTCTACGGCTTCAGCCAGTGGGTCAAGGTGACCCGTCAGGCCAAGGCCGAGCAGGACGCCGAGCCGGTGCTCGCCGGGCGCTGACCGAAACTCACGGGGCGGACGACGGCCCGGGCATCCACCCGGGCCGCCGTACCCTTGGACGTTGTGAAGACTTTCGACTCCCTGTATGCCGAGCTCGTCGCCAAAGCGCGCACCCGCGAAGAGGGTTCGGGCACGGTGGCGGCCCTCGACGCCGGGGTGCACGCGATCGGCAAGAAGGTCGTCGAGGAGGCGGCCGAGGTGTGGATGGCCGCCGAATACGAGGGCCGGGAGAAGACGGCCGAGGAGATCAGCCAGCTCATCTACCATCTCCAGGTCCTCATGGTTGCCACCGACCTCACCCCCGACGACATCTACGCCCACCTCTGAGCCGGAAGCCGTTCCATGCTGCGCATTGCCGTCCCCAACAAGGGTTCGCTCGCCGAACCCGCCGCCGAGATGCTCAAGGAGGCGGGCTACCGAACCCGGCGCGACGCCAAGGAACTCGTCATCACCGATGAGGCCAACGGTGTCGAGCTGTTCTACCTACGGCCGCGCGACATCGCCGTCTATGTCGGTTCGGGCACCGTGGACTGCGGGATCACCGGTCGTGATCTGCTCCTGGATTCCGGGTCCGCGGCCCTGGAGCTCATGACCCTCGGCTTCGGCGGCAGCACCTTCCGCTATGCCGCGCGTCCCGGAACGGTCGCCACCCTGGCCGACATCGAGGGTCACCGCGTCGCGACCTCGTATGCCGTCCTCGTCGAGAAGCACCTCGCCGACCACGGGGTGAGCGCCCAGGTCGTGCGCCTTGACGGGGCCGTGGAGACCGCGATCACCCTCGGGGTCGCCGATGTCATCGCCGACGTCGTCGAGACCGGAGCGACCCTGCGCAGCCAGGGCCTGGAGGTGTTCGGCGAGCCGATCCTGCGCAGCGAGGCCGTCCTCGTCCGCCGGGCCGGGTCGGAGGAGCAGGCCGGGATCGAGGTGCTGCGCCGCCGTCTCCTCGGAGTCATCACCGCCCGGCACTACGTCATGCTCGACTATGACGTCCCGGTGGAGCACGTCGACGCGGCCTGCGCGATCACCCCCGGGCTAGAGTCGCCGACGGTTTCGCCGCTGCAGAACAAGGACTGGGTCGCGGTCCGCGCCATGGTCCCGCGCTCCGGCACGAACCGCGTCATGGACGAGCTCTACGAGCTCGGGGCCCGGGCCATCCTCGTCACCGACATTGCCGCGTGCCGGCTCTGAGAGGGCTGACGTGAGCGAGGAGTCTTCACTGAGCTTCCGGCCCCGCCGCGGGCGAATCCTCCCGCTCACCATGGGCGGGATCGCACTGGCCTTGACCGGTGTGGTCGCCGTCCTCATGGGCTCGACGGGGTGGAAGCCGGGGGACCAGCTCATGCTCGTCACCCTCGGCCTGCTCATGTTCGCCCTCATGTGGCGGTACGCCTCGATCCGGGCCGACGCCACCCCGGACGGCCTTCGGGTCCGCAACCTCATGCTGAGCCGCACGGTGCCGTGGACGGAGATCGAGCGGATCCGCTTCCAGGACGGCGACCCGTGGGTGAGTCTGGACCTGGCCGAGGGTGACGCTCTCGCGGTGATGGCCATTCAGCGAGCCGATGGCGAACGCGGACGGGAGCAGGCCCGGCGCTTGGCCGACCTCATTCGCTCACGGCGTCAGGCAACCTGAGGCAGATCGGGTCGGATCCGCCTGGCGAGCACCATCTGCGGGATCATGACGAGCGCAAGGACGAGCCAGAGCACCCGGTAGTCCCCGGTGAGGTCCCTGCTGGCCCCCATGACCATCGGCCCGAATGCCGCCGCCGTGTAGGACACTAGGAACACCAGCGCCGTGAGCCGGGCACTGTCCCGCGGGGTGGCGGCGAACCGGACCAGGAGCGCCAACCCGAGGGCGAAGGAGGCACCCTGTCCGGCGCCGAGCATGACCGCCCAGAGCCATGGGGCGGCGTGCGGGGCGAGCAGGATGCCGAGTTCGCCGAGCAGGCCGACCCCGCAGCTCAGCAGGAGCAGCCCCCGCGGGTCGCGGGTGCGGTCGAGCAGCGCCGGGGCGAGCAAGCCGCTCACGAGCTGAGCGCCGGTGAACACCGAGAGCAGCAGCCCGGCCGAACCGGCGGCCCAGGCGTGGGCGACATACGTGGGGGAGAGCCAGGCGAGGGAGGAGTAGAACTGCCAGGACTGGGCGGTGAGGTACCCGGCGAGAAGCCACGCGGTGCCTGACCGCCAGGGAAGGGCGTGGCGCACCTCTTCGGCGATGGGCTCGGGCAGCGTATGCCGTGCGGCAGCCTGCGAGACCGGCACCCAGAGCGCGGTGGCCAGGACCGCTGGCGCGGCCCAGAACAGCAACGAAACCGACCACCCGCCGAGCCGCTCCTGCAGCGGGACCGAGGCGGCCGCGGCCACGGCGGCCCCACTCATCATGGCGAACATCGTCAGTCCGGTGCCTAGGCCGGAGCGGCGTTCGGCGAAGGTCGCTTTGACCAGTCCCGGGAGCAGGGTCCCGGTGAGCGCGATGCCCACTCCGGCGATCAGGGTGCCGGCATACAGGGCCAAGGTGTTGGTGCCGAGCAGGCCGCGGAGCGCCGTGCCGAGCAGGACGGTGGTCATGCCCACCCCGATCGCGCGGGACACCCCGAGGCGTCGCCCGATCGTGCTGGCCGGGGGTGCGAGCAGGCCCATACAGAGCACCGGGATCATGGTGAGCACCCCGATCGCCCGGGCGTCCAGTTCGAGGTCGGCCCGGATCGAGGCGGTGAGCGGCGGCAGGCTCGCCATGAGCAGGCGCAGGTTGCCCGCGACCGCGACCATGGCGACCACCGTGACCCAGCGAGGGAAGGGTCGGGCGGCCATGGCCTGAGCCTGTCACATCGCTCCCGCGGAGAGGCAGCCCGCGGATAATCGATGGCGAGGGATGGCCGCTGTGTCGCATCCTTGAGGGCCGCGACCCCCCCGATTGCGGTCTCCCTTTGACGAGAAAGGTTGTGAGACAGTCATGTCCACCATCGACTTCCCGGTGTCCGTACCGGGCGCGATGGCTCCGACCCGCATGTGGGCTGACCCCGCGGAGGTCGAGCCGGAGGCGCTCGCGCAGCTCCGCAACATCAGCGCCCTGCCCTGGGTCCACGGCGTGGCGGTCATGCCCGATGTCCACCTGGGCAAGGGCGCAACGGTCGGCTCGGTCATCGCCATGCGGGACGCGGTGTCGCCGGCGGCGGTCGGTGTCGACATCGGCTGCGGGATGACGGCGGTGCGTACCTCGCTGACGACCGCCGACCTCCCGGACACGCTGCGGCGCCTCCGGCTCGACATCGAGGCGGCCCTGCCGGTCGGCTTCGCCGCGCACAGCGGGACCGCTGCCCAGCTCGAGTCCGATGCCACCCTGGCCGGGGCCGCGCAGGGGCTTTTCGAGAGGTGGGAGAGCCTGCACCCCAAAGTTCAGCGGCTGCGGGCCAAGGCGCTCTCGCAGGTCGGCACACTCGGTGGCGGCAACCACTTCTGCGAGGTGACCGCGGACGAGGACGGCGTGATCTGGCTCATGCTGCACTCCGGCTCGCGGAACATCGGCAACGTCCTCGCCAGCGAACACATCGAGGCGGCCAAGGGGCTCTCGCACAACCAGGCCCTGCCCGATCGCGACCTCGCGGTGTTCCTCGCCGGGAGCCCGCAGCTGACGGCATACCTGGCCGACCTCTACTGGGCTCAGGAGTACGCGCTGCTCAACCGGAGCGTCATGATGCGGATCCTCACGGATGTCGTTCGGACGCACTTCCCACGGGTGGAGTTCGGCGAGACGGTGTCCTGCCACCACAACTACGTCTCCGAGGAGACCTACGACGGGGTGGAGGTCATCGTGACCCGGAAGGGCGCGATCCGCGCCGGGGCCGGTGACCTTGGGCTCATCCCGGGCTCGATGGGAACCGGGTCGTATGTCGTGCGTGGCCTGGGCAACCCGCTGGCCTACTGCTCGGCCTCGCACGGTGCCGGGCGGCGGATGTCCCGGAATGCGGCGCGGCGCACCTTCACCGTCGACGACCTCGAGGCCCAGACCTCGGGGGTGGAGTGCCGGAAGGACCGGGGTGTGCTCGACGAGATCCCCGGGGCGTACAAGGACCTGCAGTCCGTCATCCGGGCGCAGACCACGGGTCCGGAGCCGCTGGTCGAGGTGGTAGCCCGCTTGTCGACGCTGCTCTGCGTCAAGGGTTGAGCCTGTCGCGACCGTTCGGCGCGGCAGGCTCAACCCCGCCGAGGCTGGTCGGTGTCGGTGGCCTCGGTCATGCTGGGGTCATGACCACCTTCTCTGGTACGGACGAGTTCGAGGGCGCTAGTTTCGTCCAGGCGAGTTTCAAGGGCGCCCGGATGCGCTACGTCGACTTCTCGGGTGTGAGCATGCGCAGCGTCGACGTCGGCGGTCTCGACATCGATAGCCATGACCTCGCCTTCGGCAGCCTCACGGTCAACGGGGTGGATGTGGTGCCCCTGGTGGAGGCCGAGCTCAACCGCCGGTTCCCGGGCCGGGAGCTCAAGGACGCGCAGATCCCGGAGGGGCTCCGCGAGGCGTGGGTGGCCGTGCAGGCGGCCTGGGCAGAGACCGTGGCCAGCACCCCGGCCGAGCTCGTCGACGCGCACGTCCCGCAGGAGTGGTCCCTGTCCCAAACGCTGCGGCATCTGATCCTGGCGACCGACTGTTGGCTGCGCTCGGCCATCCTGAAGGTCCCGGAGCCCTTCCATGAGATCGGTCAGATCTTCACCGGTGCGGCCGAGATGGGCTTCGACACGAGCATCTTTCGCGCCGAGCCGCCGACCTACGCCGAGGTGCTCGCGGTGCGCGCCGAGCGCCAGCAGATGGTGACCGACTTCCTCGCCCTGGTCAGCAATGACCTGCTCGCGCAAGAGCGGGCAGACCCGTGGGGCGGGGACTGGCGCCCGAGCGTCGGGGACTGTGTGCGGGTGATCCTCGAGGAGGAATGGGCGCATCTGCGCTACATCCAGCGTGACCTTGCACTGCTGTCCTGACGATGTCGTCCTGACGGTCAGCGCAGACCGGCGGTGTCGATGACGAGGTCGGCGCGGGCCCGGGTGCCGTCGGCGGCGAAAAGCGCGTCCTCCTGTGCGGCCCAACGCTCCCAATGCGGCGCGAAGTCCTCGCCGTCTCGCTCGATTCCGCGCGCCATCCGGGTCCCACGGGGAGCCTCGACCCAGACGCGGACCGCGGCATACGAGCCGGCCGGTAGCACGCTGCTCGCGCACCCTTCGAGCACGAGGTACCGGTGGCGGGGGAGGGTCACGCTCTCGCCCCAGCCGTTCCGCTCCCAATCCCAGACCCGGTATGCCGCCTGCTCGCCTCGCGCGATCGGCTCCAGGACCTGAGTCGTCACCAGATCCACCGCCTCGGCCAGACCGTCCCACCCGGGGAAGATCAGATCCATGTGCGCGACCGGGCAGTCGAGGGTCTCGACCACACCCTTGGCGAGTGTGGTCTTGCCCGAGCCGCTCGGCCCGTCGATGGCGACGACGACGGTGTCGCCGCAGCGCGGAACGGCCTTGCGCGCCAGGGCCACCACCCGGGTGACAGCCTCCGGGTCTGCGGGCTCGCGCAGTTGGTGCCACATGGGCAGTCAGCGTAGGCCGGACCCGTACGAGCGCGCTGCCGCACCTCATTTAGAGTGGCGATCGTGAGTGTCGCGGTCCGGGTCATCCCCTGCCTTGATGTCGACGCTGGGCGCGTGGTCAAGGGGGTGAACTTCGAGAACCTCCGGGACGCTGGCGACCCGGTCGAGCTGGCGCGGCGCTACGGGGCCGAGGGCGCCGATGAGTTGACCTTCCTCGATGTCACCGCAAGTAGCAGCGACCGGGGGACGATGCTCGATGTCGTCCAGCGGACGGCCGAGGAGGTCTTCATCCCGCTCACCGTCGGCGGCGGAGTGCGCACGGTGCAGGACGTGGACCGGCTGCTGCGTGCGGGCGCGGACAAGGTGGGGGTCAATACCGCCGCGATCGCGCGACCCGAGGTCATCGCGGAGGTTGCCGACCGCTTCGGGTCGCAAGTGATCGTGCTCTCCGCCGATGTACGGCGCCACCCGGCGGACGGGCACTTCGAGGTGACCACGCATGGCGGCCGCACGAGCGCCGGCCTCGAGGCGGTCGGGTGGTGTGTGCGGGCGCAGCACCTCGGCGCCGGAGAGATCCTGCTCAACTCGATGGACGCCGACGGCACCAAGGACGGCTTCGACCTCGACCTCATTGCGGCGGTGCGCCGCGAGGTGTCCATCCCGGTCATCGCCAGCGGCGGCGCCGGCCGGCTCGAGCATTTCGCCCCAGCGGTGCGGGCCGGGGCGGATGCGGTGCTTGCGGCAAGTGTTTTTCACTTCGGTGAGTTGACGATTGCGCAGGTCAAAGAGGCGCTGGCCGCGGACGGCATACCCGTACGGCGGCACGGCGACGTCACTCGGTGAACGAGGCGCAGACCCGAGCGTTGATCCCGGCGGACTGGGCGCACCTAGCCTCTGCTAGCAGACCTTGGCTTCAGAGGCGCATGATGCATCCTTCGGTTCTGAAACTAACCTGTAGTAGCAGAGGTTAGATCATCGAGCCCGCCTGACGCGCTGCTGGCCCGTGACGTCAGATGCCGAGTTTGGCCCGTTCCAGGCCGAGGACGCCCCGCTCATCGCCGGTGATGGAGACGTCCGCGGCCCGCTTGCGGCCGTAGAGGTAGAGGGCGATGTCCACCGGCTCTCCGCTCACCGTGACCGCTGGTCCTCGGCCCGCCCGGATGGTCTTGCGCCCGGGGGTCTTCAGATCGACGGCGGCCTCGACCTTGCGCAGGAACATCCGCGCCATCTGCCCCAGAGCCGCCCAGGTGGCGTCGGCGACGAAGCCGGGCACCTCGCGTCGGGCCCGCGGTTCGCCGTCACCGCGCAGCACGTCCTCATGGTGGATGACGAACTCCATCGTGTTGATGGCGCCGTCAACGGCGGACAACCGTGCCGGGTGCCAGAACGGAGGTCCGCTGCGCACGGTGCTGACCAACGCGGCCCAGTCCGTGTCGGCGAGTTCTCGCTGGGCTCGCTCGAGCCGAGGGCTGAGGGCGGGCACGAACAGTCCGGCGGCGAGGTCAGGCCGGCGTTCGCGGAGCACGAGATGCGCCGCCAGATCCCGGGTCCGCCACGGCGAGCACAACGTCGCGGCGTCGGGACCCATCTGGTCGAAGAGGTCACAGAGGGCCTCTCGCTCGGTCCGGGCAGCGGTCATCGGTTCGGTCATGGACCCATCATCACCCTTCGTCGAGCACACGGCACAATGAAGGGCGTGCCCGCCGGACTCGACCCCACCCTCGCCGCGCGTCTCTCCAGGGACGCCGCGGGCCTGGTCGCTGCGGTCATCCAGGACGCGGACTCGGGGGAGGTCCTCATGCTCGGCTGGATGGACGACGAGGCCCTGCACCGCACGTTGAGCACGGGGCGGGTGACCTTCTGGTCGCGCTCCCGCCAGGAGTACTGGCGCAAAGGCGACACCTCCGGCCACACCCAGCATGTGCGCTCGGTTGCCCTGGACTGCGACGGCGATGCCCTCCTGGTCCGAGTGCACCAGGTGGGCGCCGCTTGCCATACCGGCGATCGCAGCTGTTTCGATGCCGGGGACCTCGGCGCGGTCGTCGACCGCACGCCCAACCCGTCGGCCGGTATGTCGTGAGCACCCCCCACGACGTCCTTCCGGACCTTGGCTTCGGCCGGACCTGGCCCGACCTCGACGTCTTCGGCGCGCTCGCCACGAGCCGCCGCGTCATCCCCGTGGTCCGGCGGCTCATGGCCGACGCCGAGACCCCGCTGGGGATCTATCGCAAGCTTGCCCAGGACCGGCCCGGGACCTTCTTGCTGGAGTCGGCCGAGCACGGCGGGGTGTGGTCGCGCTGGTCGATCATCGGGGCGGCGAGCCGGGCCACCCTCACCGAGCGCGACGGCAGCGTGCACTGGATCGGCGAACCGCCGGTCGGTGTGCCGACGACCGGAGCGGCCACCGACGCCCTCCGCGACACCATGGCCGTGCTGCGCAGCGACCCCATCCCGGGCCTGCCTCCGCTCACCGGCGGGATGGTCGGGGCGATCACCTACGACGCGGTCCGGCGATGGGAGCGGGTCCCGGCCACGGCCCCGGACGAACTCGGCCTGCCCGAACTGTCCATGATGCTCGCCACCGACCTGGCCATCCTCGATCACTCCGACGGCTCGGTACTCCTCGTCGCGAACGCCATCAACTACGACGCGACCGACGAACGCATGGAGTGGGCCCATGCCGACGCGGTTCGGCGACTGGACGCGATGACGGCGGCGCTCGGCGAAGGGGCAAGCAGCACCGTCGCCGTGGTCGACCCGACCATCGCCGCAGCGGCCCTCGCGGGGGTGCGACCGGGAATGACTCAGGAGCGCTACGAGGAGATCGTGGACCTCGCCAAGGAGGACATCCGAGCGGGCGAGGTCTTCCAAGTCGTTCTCTCACAACGGTTCTCGATGGACTGCCCGGCCGGCGGCCTGGATGTCTACCGGGCGCTGCGGGCGAGCAACCCGAGCCCCTACATGTACTACCTGCGGATCCCCGGCACCGACGGCGGCACGGCATACGACATCGTCGGCTCATCCCCGGAGGCGCTGGTCCGGGTCACCGGCGAGCAGGCGATCACCCACCCCATCGCCGGGTCTCGGCCCCGCGGGAAGAGCCCCGAGGACGACGCCCGGCTTGCCGATGAGCTCATCGCCGACCCCAAGGAACGCTCCGAGCACGTCATGCTCGTCGACCTCGGCCGCAACGACCTCCAGCGGGTGTGCCGGCCGGGGACCGTCGACGTGGTCGAGTTCATGGACATCCGTCGGTACAGCCACATCATGCATATCGAGTCGACCGTCGTCGGCCAGATGTCCCCGGGACGCAGCGCCTATGACGTGCTCGTCTCGACCTTCCCCGCGGGGACCCTGTCGGGGGCTCCCAAACCGCGGGCGCTGGCCCTCATCGAGGACTACGAGCCGAGCCGTCGAGGCCTCTACGGCGGCGTCGTCGGCTACTTCGACGTCCACGGAGACCTCGACCTCGCCATCGCCATCCGCACCGCGGTCATCAAGGAGGGCGTCGCCTACGTCCAGGCCGGAGCCGGGATCGTCGCCGACTCGGTGCCCCAGCGAGAGCACGAGGAATGCCAGGCCAAGGCCGCGGCCGTGCTGCGCGCCATCGCGACCGCATCGGCGATGCGCACCGTCGACGGGGCCTCGCCGTGACGAGTAAGCGGACGGTGATCCTGCTCAGCGCGCTGGCCGGCCTCGTCCTCGTCATCGCGAGCTTTAGGCCCTGGATCACCGGGACGAGCACCGATGTGGTCCTGGGCGCCACCCCGCTCACCGCCCTCGGCAGTCAGGCCGTGCCCGGGCTGCTCTCCCTCGGCCTGCTCGTCGTCGCCGCCGCGGTCGCCCTGGTCACCGCGGGGCGCCTCGGCCGCGCGATCGGGCTGTTGGCGTATGCCGCCGCCCTCGCCCTGGTCCTCGGACTCACCCTGCGGGCGCTCACCAGTCCGCACGCCATCCTCGGCCCCATCGCGGGCACTGCGGCCGGACGCGCGGGCTCGTTGCCGGTGACGACGGCGATGAGCATCTGGCCCTGGGTCGCCCTCGCTGGAGCACTGCTCGGGGCGCTTGCCTGGGGAGCCGCTCTCCTGGGGAGCCGCACCTGGACCGGGCTCGGTGCCCGCTACGAACAGCGCGGCGACGACGTCGCCGGATCGCGCGGAGAACGGGTGGACCGGGCCTGGGACGAGCTCTCCGCCGGTCGGGACCCCACCCTCGACGACGACCGCCCCCTGACCTGACACAATGGTCGCGACACCAGCGCACCCCCCGAAAGGTCAACCCATGGCGCACCACGAGGATCACGGCCACAGCACCGCGGCCTGGACATCGGTCATCATCCTGATCGTCGGGTTCGCCCTCGGCTCATTGGCCGTGGCGTGGCTGAACTTCCCGCTGCTCTGGGTATCGGTTGCCATCATCGCGGTCGGCGCCATCGCCGGGCCGGTCCTCGCCAAGATGGGTTACGGCGCCGCCGGCCGGGCGAGCAACGGCAGCGCCCGCTGAGGCCGGGCGACGTCCTGAGCACCGTCCTCGACACGATCGTCGCGGGTGTCCGTGACGATCTGAAGATCCGCATGTCCGAGCATCCGCTCGACGTGCAGCACGCCCGCGCCCTGGCGGCCCCGCCGGCCCGGGACGCGGCCGCGATGCTGCGCGCGCCGGGGCTCTCGCTCATCGCCGAGGTCAAGCGCGCCAGCCCGAGCAAGGGCCCGCTCGCCGAGATCCCCGACCCCGCCAGCCTCGCCACGGCATACGTGGCCGGTGGGGCGAGCGCGGTGAGTGTGCTCACCGAGCAGCGCCGCTTCGGCGGCAGCCTGGCAGACCTCGACGCGGTCCGCGCGGCCGTGGACGTGCCGGTGCTCCGCAAGGACTTCATGGTGAGCGATTACCAGGTCCTTGAGGCCCGCGCCCACGGCACGGACATCATCCTGCTCATCGTCGCCGCCCTCACCGATGCCGAACTGGCCCCGCTGCTCGCGCTCACCGAATCGCTGTCGATGACCGCCCTCGTCGAGGTCCACGACGAGGAGGAGACCCGGCGGGCGGTGGATCTTGGGGCCACCGTCATTGGAGTCAATGCCCGCAACCTCAAGACCCTTGACATCGACCCGGACACCTTCGGGCGACTCCGTCCGCTCATCCCCGCCGACCGGATCGCGGTCGCCGAGTCCGGCATCACCGGGCCGCTCGATGCCGCCCGGTACGCGGCCGAAGGCGCCGACGCCGTCCTCGTCGGCGAGGCCCTGGTCCGTGATGGCGACCCGGTCACCGCCGCCCGGGCCATCATCGAGGCCCCGAGAGGAATCAGGACATGAGCCAGCACCCCGAAGCGCCCGCGTCCCCGCCTGCTCAAGCACCCGCGCCCCGGCCAGGACGGTTCGGACCGTTCGGCGGCCGCTACGTCCCAGAGGCCCTCGTGCCGGCCCTGGAACAGCTCGACGAGGCCCGACTCAAGGCCGCCGTGGACCCCGAGTTCGCGGCCGAGCTGGCCCGACTGCACCGCAGCTACACCGGGCGCCCGAGCATCCTCACCGAGGTGCCGCGGTTTGCCGCGCACTGTGGGGGAGCGCGGGTCTTCCTCAAACGCGAGGACCTCAACCACACCGGCTCCCACAAGATCAACAACGTGCTTGCCCAGGCCCTGCTCACCCAGCGGATGGGCAAGAGGCGGGTCATCGCCGAAACCGGGGCGGGCCAACACGGCGTCGCGACCGCCACCGCGGCCGCCCTCATGGGGCTGGAGTGCACGGTCTATATGGGCAAGGTCGACACCGAACGCCAGGCCCTCAACGTCGCCCGAATGAAGATGCTCGGCGCCCAGGTCGTCGCCGTCGAGCACGGCAGCGCCACGCTCAAGGACGCCATCAACGAGGCGTTGCGGGACTGGGTCACCAACGTGGACACCACGCACTACCTCATCGGCACGGTGACGGGCCCGCACCCGTTCCCCGAGATGGTCCGCGATTTCCACAAGATCATCGGCGAGGAGGCCCGCTCCCAGATCCTCGTTGAGGCCGGACGACTGCCCGACGCCGTGATCGCCTGTGTCGGCGGCGGCTCCAACGCCATGGGCATCTTCCACGCCTTCGTCCCCGATGCCGGCGTCCGGCTCATCGGCATCGAAGCCGGCGGAGAGGGGCTGGAGTCGGGGCGGCACGCGGCCCGGTTCGCCTCGGCCTCGCCGGGCGTGCTGCATGGGGCGATGAGTTACCTCATGCAGGACGAGGACGGCCAGACCGTCGAGTCGCACTCGATTTCCGCGGGCCTGGACTACCCGAGCGTGGGGCCGGAGCACTCCTGGTTGCGTGACTCCGGACGCGCCGAATACCGGTATGCCGTCGACGGGCAGGTCATGGAGGCCTTCCAGCTGCTCTGCCGCACCGAGGGCATCATCCCGGCGCTGGAGTCGGCCCACGCCCTCGCCGGGGCGATGGAGATCGGCCGCGAGGTCGGACCGGACGCCCTGCTGCTGGTCAACCTTTCCGGGCGCGGCGACAAGGACATGCACACCGCCGCGACCTACTTCGGGCTCCTCGACGGGGAAACGTCGTGACCGCCACCACCAGCCGAGGGGTCGGCGAGGTCCTCGCCCGCTGCCGTGCCGAGGGTCGGGCCGCGCTCATCGGCTACCTTCCGGTCGGCTACCCGAGCGTTGAGGGCTCGATCGAGGCGATGATCGCCCTCGTCGAGGGCGGCTGCGACATCGTCGAGGTCGGCGTCCCCTACAGCGACCCGCTCATGGACGGTCCGGTCATCCAGGCAGCGGCCGCCGCGGCATTGGCCTGCGGCAGCCGCGTCGACGACGTCTTCCGGGCCACCGCGGCGGTCCGGGCCCACGGCGCCCCGCCGCTCGTCATGAGCTACTGGAACCTCATCCTGCGCCGGGGGGTCGACCGGTTTGCCGCCGACCTCGCCGAGCACGGCGGGGCCGGGCTCATCACCCCCGACCTCATCCCCGAAGAGGCCGAGGACTGGCTCGCCGCCAGCGACACCCACGGGCTCGACCGGTGCTTCCTCATCGCGCCGTCCTCGACCGCCGAGCGGCTCGCCGTGGTCACCTCGGCCTGTCGCGGGTTCGTCTACGCCGCCTCGACGATGGGAGTCACCGGGGCTCGCACGAGCGTGAGTGGCGCGGCATACGACATCGTCCGGCGCGCCCGGGAGGTGACCGCGCAGCCGATCTGTGTCGGGCTGGGAGTGTCCACCCGGGAGCAGGCCGCCGAACTGGCCGGGGTCGCGGATGGAGTCATCGTCGGCTCGGCCCTGGTCCGCGTGCTTGCCGGGGACGGGGAACTTTCGCAGCGGCTGGAGTCGTTGCGCGAACTGGTCGCGCAACTCGCGGCCGGGGTCCGTGAAGGTGTCCGAGAGGGAGAGCGATGAGCAGCCGGGTCAAGGACGTCATCGGGCTGCTCGCCCGGCTCATCCTCGGCGGGGTGCTCATCTATGCCGGTGCGGTCAAGGTGGGCAAGCCGCTCACCTCGCAGCGGGCCGTCCAGGCCTTTGACGTGCTGCCGTTCGAGCTCGCCGGATGGATCGGCCTGATCCTGCCGTGGCTCGAAATCGTCCTCGGAGTGCTCCTGGTCCTCGGGCTCTTCACCCGGTTCGCCGGTGCCGCTGGGGCCCTTCTCATGGTGGTCTTCGTCGCCGGGATCGCCCAGGCGTGGGCCCGTGGACTCTCGATCGACTGTGGCTGCTTCGGCGGTGGCGGAGCCATCGCCGCAGAAGACACGCAGTATCCTCAGGAGATTGCCCGTGACGTCGGCCTCGCCCTGTGTGGCGCGTGGCTCTGGTGGCGTCCGGACTCACTGGCCTCACTTGACCGCGTCCTGTTCGGCGCCCCGAAGGAGAATTGACACCATGGGCAAGAGCTCGCGTCCGCCCCGCAACCCGCAGGCCGGCACCGACCGCAAGGCCAAGATCGAGGCCGTCGCCGCGCAGGGCCGCGGTGGCGTCAACAAGATCATCGTCGCCACCGTGGTGGCCGTGGTCGCGATCATCGCCGTGGTCACCGGGGTCATCCTCAACCAGCGATCCGCCACCGACGCGATCACCGCCGGCGGCAAGGCCGTCCCGGCTGGCACGACGATGGGTCAGGGGCTGCCAGCGTTCACCGACGCCACGGTCGTCACCGGGGCGCCGACGCTGGAGGTCTTCGAGGACTTCCAATGCCCGGCCTGCAAGATCTTCGAGGACGCCATGGGCGAGACCATCGCCAAGCTGGGCACCGAGGGCAAGGTCAAGGTGGTTTATCACATCAAGACCTTCCTCGATGACAACCTCCGCAACGACTCCTCGATGCGGTCCGGGATTGGGGCGCTCTGCGCGGCCGATGCCGGGAAGTTCCAGCCCTACCACGACGCCGTGTATGCCAATCAGCCCGCCAAGGAGGGGGACGGCTGGAGCGATGCCCAGCTGCGCTCGTTTGCCGAGGGTGCCGGGATCTCCGGGGCCGCCCTCACCACGTGGGACGCCTGTGTCAAGGCCAAGAAGTACGAGAACTACCTCACCGCCGTCGAGGAGCAGAGCGGCAAGGACGGCGTCACCCGCACCCCCACGCTGCGGCTGAACGGCAAGGACATCGAACTCAAGTCGCTCGTCGCCGCCGACGGCAAGTCCTACGACCCGGCCAAGCTCACCGAGGCCATCACCGCGGCCACGACGAAGTGACCCCGGGGCCGCAGTGAGCAACCGTCGGGCAAAGATCGAGGCGGCCGCCTCCACCGGCCGCGGTGGCGTCAACAAGATCGTCCTCGCCACCGTGGTCGCCTTGGTCGCCATCGTCGGCACGGTCACCGGGGTCATCCTCACCTCGAAGTCCTCGACGCCGAGCGCCTCGGGGGGAACCGCGACACCGAAGCACCTGCTCGAGGGAACCCGCGCGATCAACGCGCACCCCGAGGTCACCCCCAGGGCCGGGGCGCCCCTGGTCGAGGTCTTCGAGGACTTCCAGTGCTCGCACTGTCACGAGTTCGAGAGCGCCGTCGGCGCGACGTTCAAGGAGCTCGGTGAATCCGGGCAGGCCCGCGTCGGCTACCACGTCATGGCGTTCATCGACGAGCAGGCCAAGAACACCGCCTCGCAGCGCGCCGCGGCCGGAGCGGTCTGCGCCGCCGAACAGGGCACCTTCCAGGCGTTCCACGACGGCGTGTTCTCCACCCCGGCCGCCGACCCGGGCAAGGGCTGGTCGGACGCCGAACTGGAAGGCATCGCCGGAGCCTCCGGGCTTTCCGGTGAGGCACTGTCGGCCTGGCGGAGTTGCGTGGCGGACGGGCGCTTCACGGCATACATCGAGGATCGGACGACCACCCCGTGGAAGGACCCCAAGATCGAGGGCACCCCCTCGGTGAGGATCAACGGCCAGCTCGTCGACGTCCGGGTCCTGGCCACTCCCGAGTTGCTGCGCGCGGCTGTCGCCGCCGCCGCCACGTCGAGCAAGTAGCATCGCCAGGTGCTCTCCCTCCCCTCCCTCGCGGCGACGATCCCCAGCCCGACGACCTCGGTGGTCCACCTCGGACCACTGCCGCTGCGGGCCTACGCGCTGTGCATCCTCGCCGGCATCGGGGTCGCCATCTGGCTCGGCGGCCGACGCCTGGTCGCTCGCGGCGGGGAGAAGGGTCAGGTTCTCGATGTCGCCGTGTATGCCGTCATCTTCGGGATCATCGGCGGACGGATCTACCACGTCATCACCACCCCTGACCCCTACTGGGGCAAGGACGGACATCCGCTTGACGCCCTGAAGATCTGGAACGGCGGTCTCGGCATCTGGGGGGCCATCGCGCTCGGGGCCCTCGGGGCGTGGATCGGATCGCGTCGGCACGGCGTGAAGTTTCTCGACTTTGCCGACGCCGTGATCCCCGGGGTCGCCATCGCCCAGGGCATCGGGCGGATCGGCAACTGGTTCAACAACGAACTCTTCGGCGGTCCGACCGATCTGCCGTGGGGCCTGACCATCCACGAGTGGGACCAAGGCGCCGGGCGGGCGGTCCTCGACTCTGCGGGCCAGAGCGTCGTCCTCGGCACCTTCCACCCGACCTTCCTCTACGAAATGATCTGGGTCTTCGCGCTGGCCGCATTCCTGTTGTGGTGGGACCGCCGCCACACACTGGCGCCCGGGCAACTCTTCGGCCTCTACATCGCGGGCTACCCCATCGGCCGGATCATCATCGAGAAGATGCGCACCGACGAGGCCGAACTCATCCTCGGCCAGCGGCTCAACGTCTGGACCTCGATCGCGGTCTTCCTTCTCGGCATCTGGGTCTATCGGCGCTGCGGCCGTCGAGGCTGAGAGCACGCCCGCCCCTTGAAGTCTCGACTTGTGAGATCGGGTCGACCGGATAGCAAGACGCCAGGGGCCTCCGATAGCATCGCTCGCACGTGGCCAGAGCTGTCCGCGCTGACCTTGCTGCGCCCCGGGCCGATGCCCGCCGACCACGAGGACGGTGTCTGCACGTGACCGTCGAGAAGTTCTCCACCCAGCCCGCCAATGTCGGGCTCTACCGCCGTGAGCACGAACACGACGCCTGCGGGGTCGCGTTCGTGGCCACCATGCGGGGGCGGGCCGGGCACGACATCGTCGAGCTGGCCCTCGAGGCGCTGCGCAACCTCGATCACCGCGGCGCCACCGGCGCGGACCCGCTCGTCGGTGACGGGGCCGGCATCCTCACCCAGATCCCGGACGCGTTTTTCCGCGAGAACGTCGACTTCGAACTCCCCCCGGCCGGGGCGTACGCCGCCGGCATGGCCTACCTGCCGCGTGACGCCGCCGAGCGGGCCGAGGTCGAGCACCGGATCGCGGACCTCGCGGACGAAGAAGGGTTGCGGATCCTCGGCTGGCGCGGAGTGCCAGTCACCCCCACCTTGGTCGGCAAGGCGGCCCGGGACTGTATGCCGTACTTCCGCCAGCTCTTCGTCGCCGCCCGCGACGGCTCCCTGCGCGGGATCGATCTCGACCGGGCGGCATACGTGCTCCGCAAGCGGGCCGAGCGGGAGGCCACGGTGTACTTCCCGAGCCTCTCGGCGCGGACGATCACCTACAAGGGGATGCTCACCACGGGCCAGCTCGCCCCGTTCTTCCCCGACCTCACCGACCCGCTCTACGCCAGCGAACTCGCCCTCGTGCACTCGCGGTTCTCGACGAACACATTCCCGAGTTGGCCGCTGGCCCACCCCTACCGGCTCATCGCGCATAACGGTGAGATCAACACGGTCAAGGGCAACCGCAACTGGATGGCGGCACGGGAAAGCCAGCTGACCAGTGACCTCATCGGTGGTGACCTCAGCCGGATCTTCCCGGTCTGCACCCCCGGGGCCTCGGACTCGGCCTCCTTCGACGAGGTTCTCGAGCTGCTTCACCTCGGTGGCCGTTCGCTACCGCACGCCGTGCTCATGATGATCCCGGAGGCCTGGGAGAACCACGAGTCCATGGACCCCGCCCGGCGGGCGTTCTACGAGTTCCACTCGACCTTCATGGAGCCCTGGGACGGACCGGCCTGCGTGAGCTTCACCGATGGCACCCTCATCGGCGCCGTCCTCGACCGCAACGGCCTGCGCCCGGGACGTTTCTGGGTCACCGACGACGGACTCGTCGTGCTCGCCTCCGAGTCCGGGGTCTTGGACATCGCGCCGGAGCGCGTCGTGCGCCGCGGCCGGCTGCAGCCGGGGCGGATGTTCCTCGTTGACACCGCCGCCGGACGCATCATCGGCGACGACGAGGTGAAGTCTGCCCTGGCCGCGGAGAACCCCTACGCTGACTGGTTGCACGCCGGGATGATCCGGCTCGCCGACCTCCCCGATCGCGAACACGTCGTGCACACCCCGGCCTCGGTGGCCCGGCGGCAGCGGACCTTCGGTTACACCGAGGAGGAACTCAAGATCGTCCTCGCCCCGATGGGCCGCACCGGGGGAGAGGCCCTCGGCTCGATGGGCACCGACACCCCGATCGCGGTCCTTTCCGAGCGCCCGCGTCTGCTCTTCGACTACTTCACCCAACTCTTCGCGCAGGTGACCAACCCCCCGCTGGACGCCATCCGCGAGGAACTCGTGACCTCGCTCGGCTCGGCGATCGGCCCCGAGGGCAACGCCCTGGGTGCCTCCGCGGCGCACGTCCGTCAGATCACCCTGGATTTCCCGGTCATCGACAACGACGAGCTCGCCAAGATCGTCAACATCAACGACGACGGGGATCTGCCGGGGTTCGGCACCGTCGTCATCCGGGGAACGTATGACGTCACCGGGGGAGCGGACGCGCTGCGCGCCCGGCTCCACGAGATCTTCGCCGAGGTCAACGAGGCGATTGTCGGTGGCGCCCGGTTCATCGTGCTCTCGGACCGAGACTCCGACCGGGACGCCGCCCCGATCCCCTCGCTGCTCCTCACCAGCGCCGTCCACCACCACCTCATCCGGGAGAAGACCCGCACCCAAGTCGGGCTCGTCGTCGAGGCCGGCGACGTCCGCGAGGTTCACCACGTCGCCCTGCTCATCGGTTATGGCGCGGCCTGCGTCAACCCCTACCTCGCGATGGAGAGCGTCGAGGACATGGTGCGCTCCGGGTTCATCACCGGAGTGTCCGAGGAGAAGGCGGTCAAGAACCTCATCAAGGCCCTCGGCAAGGGCGTCCTCAAGGTCATGTCGAAGATGGGCATCTCGACCGTCGCCTCCTACCGCGGAGCCCAGGTCTTCGAGGCCATCGGGCTCTCCCAGGAGCTTGTCGACGAGTTCTTCACCGGGACGGTGAGTCAACTCGGTGGTATCGGCCTGGACGTCGTCGCCGCCGAGGCCGCCGCCCGACACGCCACGGCATACCCGCCGGACGGCATCCGCCTGGCCCACCGCAAACTGTGGGTCGGTGGCGAGTACCAGTGGCGCCGCGAGGGCGAGCCGCACCTCTTCGACCCGGAGACGGTCTTTCGGCTCCAGCACGCCACTCGCACCCGGCGCTACGACATCTTCAAGCAGTACACCCAGCGGATCGACGAGCAGGCTGGTCGGCTCATGACCCTGCGCGGACTGTTCCGGTTCTCCGCGGGGGAGCGAACCCCAGTGCCGATCGAGGAGGTCGAACCGGTCTCGGCGATCGTCACGCGGTTCAACACCGGGGCGATGAGCTATGGCTCGATCTCCCAGGAGGCCCACGAAACCCTCGCCGTGGCGATGAACCGGCTCGGCGGCCGCTCCAACACGGGTGAGGGTGGCGAGGACGCCGAGCGCCTCATGGACCCGAGTCGGCGCTCGGCGGTCAAGCAGGTCGCCTCCGGCAGATTCGGGGTCACGTCGCTGTATCTCACCCATGCCGACGACATCCAGATCAAGATGGCGCAGGGGGCCAAGCCCGGTGAGGGCGGCCAACTCCCGGGCGGCAAGGTCTATCCCTGGGTGGCCCGGACCCGGCACTCCACGCCCGGAGTCGGCCTCATCAGCCCGCCACCACACCACGACATCTACTCCATCGAGGACCTCGCCCAGCTCATCCACGACCTCAAGAACGCCAACCCGCAGGCTCGGGTGCACGTCAAGCTCGTCTCCGAGATCGGGGTCGGTACGGTGGCCGCGGGGGTCTCCAAGGCACACGCCGACGTGGTCCTCATCTCCGGCCACGACGGTGGCACCGGGGCCTCACCGCTCACCTCGCTCAAGCACGCGGGCGGACCATGGGAGCTCGGCCTCGCCGAGACCCAGCAAACCCTGGTCCTCAACGGCCTGCGCGACCGGATCGTGGTCCAGGTCGACGGCCAGATCAAGACCGGCCGGGATGTCGTCATCGCTGCTCTGCTCGGTGCCGAGGAGTTCGGGTTTGCGACCGCGCCGCTCGTCGTCTCCGGCTGCATCCTCATGCGGGTGTGCCACCTGGACACCTGCCCCGTGGGCATCGCCACCCAGAACCCGGAACTGCGCTCCCGGTTCACCGGCACCCCGGAGTTCGTCGAGACCTTCTTCGAGTACATCGCCGAGGAGGTTCGCGAGCACCTCGCCGCCCTCGGCTTCCGCAGCATCGCCGAGGCCGTGGGCGCCATCGAGCACCTGGACGTCAGCGAAGCGGTGGCGCACTGGAAGGCCTCCGGGCTCGACCTGGCCCCGATCCTCACCGCCGTGGACAGCCCGGACGGTTCCGGCCGGCGCCAGCTCATCGGGCAGGAACACGGCCTGGAGAAGGCGCTCGACCACGAGTTCATCGCCGCCGCGCTGCCAGCCTTGGAGGATGCCACCCCGGTCACCGGCACCTTCACCGTCCGCAACGTCCACCGGACCCTCGGCACGATGCTCGGTCACGAGGTGACCAAGCGCCATCCATACGGCCTCGCCGACTCCACCATCGACTTCACCCTGACCGGCTCGGCCGGCCAGAGCCTGGGGGCCTTCCTTCCCGCGGGGATCACGCTGCGGCTCGTCGGCGACGCGAACGACTATGTCGGCAAGGGCCTTTCGGGGGGCCGGGTCACCGTCCGGCCACCGGCGTCCTCGGCGCTCGTCGCCGAGGAGAACGTCATCGCCGGCAATGTCATCGGCTATGGCGCCACGAGCGGTGAAATCTACCTGCGCGGCCGGGTCGGCGAACGCTTCTGTGTGCGCAACTCCGGCGCCACCGCGGTCGTCGAAGGCGTCGGCGACCACGGCCTGGAGTACATGACCGGTGGGCGGGCCCTCATCCTCGGCCCGACCGGGCGCAACCTCGCCGCCGGGATGTCCGGCGGCACGGCATACGTCCTCGACCTCGATCGCACGCGGGTGAACCCCGAGCTCGTCGACATGCTGCCGCTGCGTCCCGAGGACGAACACGTCGTGCACGAGCTGCTCACCAACCACGCGAAGTGGACCGATTCCGCGGTCGCTCGCAGCCTGCTCGCGGACTGGGGCTCGGCCCGGTCCCGGTTCACCCTGGTCCTGCCGCGGGATTACCAACGCGTCGTTGACGTGCGGGCAACCGCCGAGGCGGACGGACTCGACCTCGACGGACCGGAGGTCTGGGAGCGCATCATGGAGGCATCTCGTGGCTGACCCGACCGGCTTTCTCACCACCCGCGAGCGCGAACTGCCCGCTCGGCGTCCCGTTCCGATCCGCCTCCAGGACTGGAAAGAAGTCTATGAGGCGCAGGAGGTCGGCCAGCTCCAACGCCAGGCCGGCCGCTGCATGGACTGCGGAATCCCGTTCTGCCACAGCGGCTGCCCCCTTGGAAATCTCATCCCCGAGTGGAACGACCTTGCCTGGCGGGGGGACTGGCGAGGGGCCATCGACCGCCTGCACGCGACGAACAACTTCCCCGAGTTCACCGGACGGCTCTGCCCGGCGCCCTGCGAGACCGCGTGCGTGCTGGGGATCAACCAGCCCGCGGTGACGATCAAGCAGGTGGAAGTGACGATCATCGACAAGGCCTGGGACAACGGGGTCATCCAGCCGGTGGCGCCGGACCGGCATTCGGCCAAGACCGTCGCGGTCATCGGCTCCGGACCGGCCGGACTCGCGGCCGCGCAGCAGTTGACCCGGGCCGGACACACCGTCGTGGTCTACGAGCGCGCCGACCAGCCCGGCGGTCTGCTCCGCTACGGCATCCCCGAGTTCAAGATGGAGAAGTCGGTCGTCGAGCGCCGGATCGGTCAGATGAAGTCCGAGGGCACCCGCTTCCGCACCGGGATCACCGTTGGGGTCGACATCACCGCGGCCGAGATCCGCCGCCGGTTCGACGCCGTCGTGCTCGCCATCGGGGCCACCGTGCCACGGGATCTGCCGGTCCCCGGCCGGGACCTCGACGGAGTGGTCCAGGCAATGGACTTCCTGCCACCGGCCAACCGGGTCGCGCTCGGGGAGAAGGTGTCCGGACAGGTTACCGCCGCCGGAAAAGACGTCATCGTCATCGGTGGCGGGGACACCGGCGCCGACTGCATCGGCACTGCGCTGCGTCAGGGCGCGCGGTCGGTGACCAGCCTGGAGATCATGCCGCAGCCGCCCCAGGAGCGGGCCGCTGGAGCGCCCTGGCCGACCTATCCCATGATCTTCCGGGTCGCCTCCGCGCACGAGGAGGGCGGCGAGCGCCTGTATGCCGTCTCCACCTCCGCCATCCTCGGCGACGCCGACGGCCGGGTCCGGGGGCTTCGGCTGCACGAAGTGCGGCTCGGCGCCAGCGGGTTCGAGAAGGTCGAGGGCACCGACTCCGAACTCCCGGCCCAGCTCGTGCTGCTTGCCATGGGCTTCCTCGGACCGCAGTGCGAGGGCCTCCTCGATCAGCTCGGGGTCGACCGCGACGAACGCTCCAACGTTCGTCGCGACGCCTCCTACATGACGACGGTGCCGGGTGTCTTCGTCGCCGGAGATGCCGGTCGCGGGCAGTCGCTCATCGTCTGGGCCATCGCCGAGGGGCGTTCGGCCGCAGCCGGAGTGGACTCCTGGCTCATGGGCAAACCCTCGCGGCTGCCCCGTCCCATCAACCCGACGGACCGGCCGCTCACGGTCTGAAGGGTCGGCCAGGGCGCCCGCGTGCGCCTCCGTCGCCGCACGGCGGAAAACCACGTCCGTTGTGGGAAGGGACACGATAGGTAAACGTTTTCGCTCTACACTGTGTCGCTATGCGCCGCGCGAAGATCGTCTGCACCCTCGGACCTGCCACGTCGACTGCTGACAACATCCGCGAACTCGTCCGGGCCGGGATGGACGTCGCCCGGCTCAACCTGAGCCATGGGGACTACTCGGTCCACGAGCAGACCTACCTGGACATCCGCCGAGCGAGCGACGAGGTCGGCCGCGCCGTCGGGGTGCTTGTCGACCTGCAGGGCCCGAAAATCCGCACCGGCCGGTTTGCCGACGGTCCGGTCAACCTTGAACCCGGGGCCGAGTTCGTCATCACTACCCGGGAGGTCGCCGGTGACGTGCACGAGGTCGGGACCACCTACAAGGGACTGCCCGGTGACGTCTCGATCGGCGACCGGATCCTCATCGACGACGGCAAACTCTCCCTCATCATCACCGGCGTCACCGAAACCGATGTGGTCTGCCGGGTTATCGAGGGCGGAGTGCTCTCGAACAACAAGGGGATCAACCTGCCCGGCGTGGCCGTCAGCGTGCCGGCCCTGAGCGAGAAAGACAAGGAAGACCTTCGCTGGGCCCTGCGGTTGCGGGTGGACATGGTCGCGCTCTCCTTCGTTCGCAACGCCGCGGACATTCGGGACGTGCACGCGATCATGGACGAGGAAGGCATCCGGCTCCCGGTCATCGCCAAGATCGAGAAGCCGCAGGCGGTGGAGAACCTCGACGAGATCATCCGCGCCTTCGACGGGGTCATGGTGGCCCGCGGAGACCTCGGCGTCGAACTCCCGCTCGAGGAGGTTCCGCTGGTCCAGAAGCGGGCTTGTGAGATCGCTCGCCGCCGCGCCAAGCCGGTCATTGTCGCCACCCAGGTCCTGGAGTCCATGGTCGAGAACTCCCGCCCAACCCGGGCCGAGGCCTCCGATGCCGCCAACGCGGTCCTCGACGGCGCCGACGCCCTGATGCTCTCCGGGGAGACAAGCGTGGGCCGGCACCCCTTCGAAGCGGTCAAGACCATGGCCCGGATCATCGAGAACACCGAAGATCACGGTCTTCACCGGATCCGGCCGCTCGGCACCCGTCCGAACTCCAAGGGTGGTGCCGTAACCGCCGCCGCTGCCGAGATCGGCGACCTGCTCGGCGTGAAGTACCTGGTGACCTTCACCGAGACCGGGGGCTCTTCCAGGCGGCTTGCCCGTGTTCGCCCCCGGATTCCGATGCTCGCCTTCACCCCCGACCAGTGGACCCGCTCCCAGCTCGCGCTCACCTGGGGTGTGGAGACCTTCCTGGTTGACGCGGTGCAGCACACCGATGAGATGGCGATGCAGGTGGACGAGGTCCTCCTCGGGGCCGGCCGGGTCGACGAGGGTGACCTCGTCGTCATCGTCGCCGGGTCCCCTCCCGGCATCCCCGGGTCGACCAACGCCCTGCGGGTGCACCGCGTCGGAGACGCTCGCAACCGTTCGGCACCGGCATACGAGCGGCTCGCCGAGGGGGAGTAGGGGCGACGCGACTACACTCGTAACCCCCGGCCGGGGTGGTGGAATGGCAGACACGGAGCACTCAAAATGCTCTGCCCTTACGGGCGTGCGGGTTCGAGTCCCGCTCCCGGCACATGACTGAAAGCCCGACGCCGGTCGGATCACCCGGCCCCACTCGCCGAGCCGGCAAGGTTCCTACCCGCGTGCTGGTCGCCGAGGACGAGGCGATCATCCGCCTCGACCTTGCCGAGATGCTCACCGAGCGCGGGTATGTGGTTGTCGGCCACGCGAGCAACGGGGAGCAGGCCGTGGAACTCGCGACCTCGCTGCGTCCCGACATCGTCATCATGGACGTCAAGATGCCGGTCATGGACGGCATCACCGCCGCCGAACAGATCGGCCGCGAACGGATCTGCCCGGTCGTCATGCTCACCGCGTTCAGCCAGACCGAACTGGTCGAGCGGGCGCGCGACGCCGGCGTGATGGCGTATGTCGTCAAGCCGTTCACCGCGAGCGACGTCACCCCGGCGATCGACATCGCCCTCTCCCGCTGGGGCGAGCTCATGGCGCTGGAGAGCGACGTCGCCGACCTCGCCGACCGGCTGGAGACCCGCAAGGCCGTCGACCGAGCCAAGGGTGTGCTCATGAGCAAGCTCAAGATCACCGAGGCCGAGGCGTTCCGGTTCATCCAGAAGTCGGCGATGGACCGGCGGCTCAGCATGCGTGAGGTCGCCGACGCCGTGATCGAGAGCATGGAGAAGGCCTGAGATCAGCCGAACGGTTTACTGGGGGTAGTCAAGACTTCCATCACCGCGGCCGAGGCCGTATGGTCTGGGGATCGGCGAGATGCAGGGTCTCGTCCCGCCAGACATGGAGGTCTCTATGGCTCGTCGGCCGATCGAGGTCCTCACCGTCGGTGAGGAGCACCTCGCCGAACTGATGGCCTTGTGGTCTGCGGCGCGCTGCGACCTCGGCGTGAGCCATGACGGGTCGAACCGGCTCGCCGCCGAACGCCTTCTGGTCGCGTTGGGCCGCTCCGATGTCATGGCTCACCTCGCCCGGCTTGACGGGGAGCCGGTGGGTTTCGCGGTCACCTCACAGAACCTCTTCGGTCTCACCGCCGAACCTGAACTCACCATCGAATTGCTCCACGTGAGCCCGGGGGCCCGTCGCAAGGGCGTGGCCCAGTCCCTGCTCTCCGCGGTCCTCGCCTCGGCCTCGCGCCTCGACTGCGAGGTCATCGTGAGCAACGTGCCGTCGACGAGCAAGGACGCCAACCGGTTCTTCGCGCGCCTCGGGTTCTCCCCGGTCATGGTCCGCCGGGTCGTGCCGATGCGGACGCTGCGCCGCAAACTCGAGCCGGAGAGCGTGGAGTCCGCGGTCCAGGTGCTGCGGCGCCGCCGATCGGTGCGGGCTCGGCTGCTCACCTGATCGGGCGGGCCGGCGGGCGGGGTCGCTTAGGCCCCGGGGACGCCGTCGCGGATGAGGCAGGTGATCCGCGAGGTGCAGATCCGGCGGTCCTCCTCGTCGGTGATGATGACCTCGAAGCAGGCCAGGGTTCGGCCCACCGAGATGGGTGTGGCGACCCCGGTAACGAAGCCCGAGCGTGCCGCCCGGTGATGGGTGGCGTTGATGTCGAGTCCGACGATCGCCCTGCCCGGACCGGCGCACAGCGCGGCCCCCATCGAACCGAGCGACTCGGCGAGCACCACCGAGGCGCCGCCGTGGAGCAACCCGTAGGGCTGGGTGTTCCCGGCGACCGGCATTCGGCCGACGAGCCGCTCCGGGGTGGCCTCGAGGATCTCAATCTCCATGCGCTCCATGAGGGTCGTCGGGGTTGGCGCGGTCGTCATGATGTCCTTCCGGGTCGTCACCGGCTGGCGCACTCTGGCGCATTCGGCATCGTCAGTGGCGGGCAATAGGCTGCCACGTGTGAACCGCCTGCTGCTCCTCGACGGACACTCGCTCGCCTACCGGGCGTTCTTCGCCCTGCCGGTCGAGAACTTCTCGACCAGCACAGGACAGCATACGAATGCGGTCTACGGCTTCACCGCAATGCTCATCAATGTCCTCCGGGACGAGGACCCGACCCACGTGGCCGTCGCCTTCGACGTCTCCCGGAGCACCTTCCGTGCCGCCGAGTATGCCGAGTACAAGGCCGGGCGCTCAGCGACACCGGCCGAGTTCACCGGCCAGCTCGCCCTCCTGCGTGAGGTGCTCGATGCCTTGCGCATCCGGCATGTCGAACTGGCCGGCTATGAGGCCGATGACGTCATCGCCACCCTCACCACCCAGGCCAGGGCCGCCGGCCTCGACGTCGTCGTGTGCTCGGGGGATCGGGACGCCTTCCAACTCGTCGATGACGGCGTGACGATGCTCTACCCGGTCCGCGGGGTCTCGGAGGTGTGGCGGATGGACCCGGCCGCGGTCGAGGCCAAGTACCTGGTGCCGCCCGAGCGCTACAGCGACCTGGCCGCCCTGGTCGGGGAGTCCAGCGACAACCTTCCGGGAGTGCCCGGGGTGGGTCCCAAGACCGCGGCCAAATGGCTGACCACGTATGGCGATCTGGGCGGGGTCGTCGCGCACGTCGACCAGATCGGCGGCAAGGTCGGTGACGCCCTGCGGGCCCACTTGGACCAGGTGCTGCGCAACCGCCGGCTCAACACCCTCATCCGCGACCTCGATCTCCCGGTGGCCCTGGAAGACCTGGAACGCCGCACCTGGGACCGGGAGGAGGTCCACCGCGTCTTCGACGGCCTGGAGTTCCGGGTCTTGCGCGACCGGTTGTTCGCGACCTTCTCCACGGCCGCCGACGAGGTCGCGGGCGGCTTCGAGATCGAGGGGGATCGCCTCGACGACGCCGGGGTCCGCGCCCGGTTCGCCGACGGCTATGCCGGGTCGCGGGTCCCCGTTGGCGTGCTTGCCGTCGGCGCCAGTTACCGGCAGGGAGTCGGTGACTGCGACGCGCTCGCGGTCGCCCCGCACGAGGGTGCGGCCGCCTACGTCGACCTCACCCGGCTCGGCAGCCAGGCCGAGGCCGCGCTTGCCGACTGGCTCGCCGACCCGAACGCACCGAAGGTCTTCCACGACGCCAAGCCCCAGGTCCAGGCATTGGCCTCCCGGGGGCTCCCGGTGCGGGGCATCGTCAGCGACACCGCGCTCGCCGCCTACCTGGTGCGCCCAGACCAGCGTTCCTACGACCTCGCCGATCTCGTGGTGCGGCACCTTGGGCGAGAGCTCAGCGCGGATACCGAGAGCGCCTCCGGGCAGGGGATGCTCGACCTCGGCGGTGATGACGACGAGGCCCTCGAGGAGGCCATGATCCGCGCTCGGGCCGTCCTCGATCTTTCGGCCTCCCTCACCGGTGAGCTCGAGGCGACCGGCGGCGCTGGGCTGCTCGCGGATGTCGAACTGCCCCTTCTGGGCATCCTCGCCGAGATGGAACGCACCGGCATTGCCGTCGACGCCGACTCCCTGGCCGCCCTCGAACGAGACTTCGACACCGTGGTGCGGGCCGCCCAGGAGGACGCCTGGGAGGCGATCGGGCGACGAGATGTCAACCTGGGCTCACCCAAGCAGCTCCAGGAGGTGCTCTTCGACCAGCTTGCTCTGCCCAAGACCCGCCGCACGAAGACCGGGTACACCACCGACGCCGAAGCCCTCGCCGACCTCTTCGTCAAGACCGAGCACCCCTTCCTCGAGGCCCTGCTGCGGCATCGGGACGCGATTCGGCTGCGGCAGACCGTCGCCGGGCTGATCGCCGCCGTCGGCGGCGATCGGCGGATCCACACGACATACCTGCAGACCATCGCCGCGACCGGACGACTGTCCTCGACCGACCCCAACCTGCAGAACGTCCCGGTGCGCACCGAGGAGGGCCGCCGGATCCGGGAAGCCTTCGTCGTCGGTGACGGCTACGAAACCCTCATGTCCGCCGACTACAGCCAGATCGAGATGCGGATCATGGCCCACCTCTCCGGGGACGACGGCCTCATCGCCGCCTTCGCGTCGGGAGAGGACCTGCACTCCTTTGTCGGGTCGCAGGTGTTCGGGGTGCCGCCCGAGGACGTCACCGCGGCCATGCGGAGCAAGGTCAAGGCCATGAGCTACGGCCTCGCCTACGGCTTGTCCGCGTTCGGGCTCTCCCGACAACTCACCATCACCACCGAGGAGGCCCGGGGCCTCATGGACGGGTACTTCGCCCGGTTCGGCGGGGTGAAGGACTATCTCGACGAGGTCGTCCAGGTCGCCCGGGGGGTGGGGTACACCCAGACCATGCTCGGTCGGCGTCGCTATCTGCCCGACCTCACCAGCGACAACCGGCAGCGGCGGGAGATGGCCGAGCGGATGGCCCTCAACGCGCCGATCCAGGGGTCGGCCGCCGACATCATCAAACTCGCCATGATCGGCGTCGACCGCGCGCTGCGGGCCGAGGGGCTGCGTTCGCGGATGCTCCTGCAGGTCCACGACGAACTCGTCCTCGAGGTTGCCCCGGGTGAGCTGGAGCCCCTCGAGCGGCTCGTCCGCCGCGAGATGGGCCAGGCCGTGACGATGGACGTGCCGCTCGAGGTGCACATCGGCGTCGGCCGGTCCTGGCATGCCGCAGCACACTGACCGAAACTCACGACGAATCCGCCGGCGCCTCGCGCACTCGGTAGATTGACCCGCACAAGAGTTGCCGACCGCTCGGAGTGACGTGAAGGACACCCAGGCCGGGGTTCGCAAGAGCCCAGGGTCGAATCCGCGCGTGGAGTATGGCGTCCTGGCCTTCCTCGGTGTGGCGCTCGCGGCCCTTGTCCTTCAGCGTGCCGGACTCTTCACCCCAGACACCAAGCCGGAGGCTTTCCTTCAACCCCTCCAAACAGCGCAACGCTTCTCCCGCTCATGGCTGGACACTCCGACGCTGGGCTCACCGAACTACAACGTGGGCACCGCCCCCCTCGCAGCCCTCTTCGCGGCCCTGGAGTGGTTGGGGCTGCCGCCATGGCTCGCCATGCGCCTGTGGCGGCTTGGCCTGCTGTTCGTCGCCGCCTTGGGAGCCCGAGCCCTCGTCCGGGACCTTCTCGGCGACGGCACCAGAGCGAACTACCGCGCTGTGGCGGGTGTGGCCGCCGCGCTCGCCTATGCGGCAAATCCCTATGTTGTCGTCGGCGGGGGGACCACCCCCACTCTGCAGCCCTATGCCCTCCTGCCCTGGCTCGTCCTGTGCTGGCTTCGCGGCTTCCGTTCGGGAGCCTGGCGGTGGGCGGTCCTTGCCGCGCTCGCTCTGGTCGCCATGGGGGGCGTCAACGCCGGGGTTGTGCCGCTGATCCAGCTCCTCGTGCTGCTTCCCGTGGCGTTACACGCGCTCCTTGTCGAGAGGGCGCGGATCGGGGCCGTGGTCAAGATCGTCGTGGGAAGCCTTCTCGGGTATGCCGTGATGTCCGCCTATTGGCTCGTGCCGGCCCTGAGTGCGCTGACCGCGGGGCGCTCCGTGGCGGAGAGCACCGAGAGTGTGCAGGCCATCAACATGGCGAACTCCTTCCCGGAAGTGCTCCGCGGCCTGGGGATGTGGACCCTCTACGGCGCCGATGGTGCCGGGCCCTTCGACCCGGGCCGGATCTCCTACGTCCTCAGCCCACTCGTTGTCGTCTTGACCTTCGGTGCTCCCGTGCTGGCCGGGCTCGGCGTCCTGCTGTCGCGCCACCAGGCCCGGGTGTTCGGCGCGGCATGCGTGCTTGTGGGAGCTCTCGTCATGGCCGGTCCCTTTGCCGGCGGGAACAGCGCGTGGGGCAGGTCGATGGCGTGGGCCTTCGACACCGTGCCCGGGCTCGTAGCCTTCCGGACGACGAACAAGATCGGGGGAGTGCTCGAGCTGGGGCTTGCCGTGCTCGTCGCTCTCGCATCGGTGGCCCTCGCAGAGCGCCTGGTCAGTTCTTTCCAACGGCTCATTGCGGTGCTGGCCGCGACGGCGGCGCTCCTCGGGGGGATGGCCCCGGCTCTCGCGGGAGAGCTCTTCTGGATCCCCATGGATATCCCGAAGTACTGGACGGGGACTGCCGAACTCGTGAACTCCCGCAACACCGGCAGCCGAGTGATGATGGCGCCCGGTGTCGGGATCGCTGACTATGCATGGGGCTACAGCGGTCCGGACGAACTCGGGCCGTCGCTCTTTACTCGGCCCTTCGTCTATCGCAACTCCGCCCTGTCCGGCGGCCTCTACTCCGCGGCCATGCTCGCCGAGGTTGATCGGCGACTCCAACTCGGGACCCTCCCCGCCGGCACGATGTCCACCCTTGCGGCGTACCTTGGCGTCGGAGACGTTGTCGGGCGCTACGACGTGGTCGATGCGGACCTGGATGGGGCAAGGGTGGAGAAGGGGCTCGATGCCGACCCTGGGCTGGGCGCACCGACGGTCCTTGGCGCTGATGCCGTGAGCCATGGCGCTCCCGGTGCGGTGACGGTGCGGTCGGTCACCCAGAGCAGCGGTTCTCCGGTGCGGCTGACTCCCGGTACTGGGGCGCTCGTCATCGACGGTTCCGGAGGGGCACTGCCGGGCCTGACCGCCGCGGGGCTGGTGAAAGACCGCCCGGCCCTCCTGCTGTCGGGCGCGCTTGCGGACGACGATCTGGCGAGCGCGCTGGGCGGTGGCGCTCGGATGGTCATCACCGACAGCAACCTTCGGCGGGAGCGGAGCACCAGCAATCCCACCGGCGTCGGCCCCGTCCTGAGTGCGGACGAGGACACCGGCCGAGGCCTGGAGCTCTTCGAGCCGTCGGCGCAAACCACCGCCACGCAAGAAGGCTCAGCCTCCGTCACGGCCTCGGGCCGAGGGCTGCTCTTCGGCCCGTTCCCTTCGGGCAATGTCGAGAAGGCATTCGATGGTGACCTCACAACTGCCTGGCGGGTCGGCAATTTCGGCACCGGTGTGGGCAACACCGTGCACGTGATCCCGGAGTCCCCGCTCGCCCTGCCGACGCTGACGCTGACCCCCTTCAACTCCGGCGCGAACTGGATCTCCTCGGTCAGGGTCACGGCTCGCACCGAAACCCGGACCATCGTGCGCGATGTGCCGCTCACGCAGTGGACGACCTTCCCCTCCGCAGTCACCTTAGGGGCGGAGCGCGTTCGCGACCTCTCCATCACGATCACGGGGGTGAGCGGGTTCGGCAGCGGACCGGTGGGATTCGCGGAGATCTCGGCACCCGGGCTGCACGTGAAGAAGGTCGTGTCGGTGAGCAGCGACCTGGCCCGGCGCGTAGGTCCCGTTGCCGAGCAGGCTGGGATCAACCTGTCGACCATCCCGCTGGACGTCGTGCTGGAGCGGCAGTCGGGGGACGAGAACGGACTCGAGCCCGGGGAGGCCACCCTGGAACGCGTGCTCACCCTTCCCGACACTCGGACATTTGGGGTGGCGGGGCGATTCCGCCTCGGCAGCGCGGCAACGGACGCCACGCTCGCTGCCCTGGCAGGAGACACCGGTGAGGTCACGGTCACCTCGAGTTCGCGGCTGTTCGACAAGCCAAGCGCGCGTGCGGCGCTGGCACTCGATGGGCCAGCAGACGCTCCCCAGCTCGACACCGCATGGGTGCCCGACTCGCCCGTCGTTGGGGAGTGGATCGCCGTCGACTTCCCGCGAAGGGAGCTTGCGCAGTTCAGCCTGACCCAGAATGAGGGGCTGGATATTGCTACCTCCGCGCTGGTTTCCATCGACGACGCCGAGCCCTTTGCGGTGACCCTCGGCCCAGGTCGCAACACCATCGAGCTCCCTCGACCCACGACAGCAACGCGCGTGCGCGTCTTGCTCACCCAGAGGAGCGGACTGGGTTTCGTACGGATCACTGACCTCGGACTACCCAGGGCGGAGCGCACCGGTCCCGCGCCGGAGTGCGTGACGGTGGCGACCGTCGGCGGCGATCCGGTGCGCGCCAAGGTCACGGCATACCGGGAGGACTTGCTCGCGGGTGAGTCGGTTCCGCTGGAATCCTGTGGCGATCCGTTCACGCTGGCGCAGGGCCGGACCTGGGTCGGCTCGGTCGCGGACTATGCCGTCGACCTGCTGCACCTCTCTGAGGGTCGGACGATCGCCCCCAGAGCCAACCCATCGGTCGAGATCATCGCCTCCGAACCCGATGCCGTCACCGTTCGGCTTCCTGACGGGTGTGGTGATTGCCTGCTGTCGAGCGGCCAAGCCTATGACGCCCGGTGGCGGGCCGTGACGGCGGGGGAGTCTCTCGGCGCGCCCCTCGTGGTCGACGGGTATGCCGCCGGTTGGCGGGTCGACCTGCCGCCCGGGGCCCTTGTCCGGATGGAGTACGGGCCGCGGCAAGCAGGGGTCCTCGCGTGGTGGGTGTCGGCGGCGGCCGTTGCCGCGGCCCTCACCGTCGGCCTGTGGCCATGGTTGCGGCGAGGCCTTCGACACGGCGCCCGGTCAAGGGCACTCCAGAGGGGGAGAGATGGCTGAGCGAAGGGATCCCGCGTCCGCCGTCCGCGGGGCGCTCGGCCGAGTGGGCGCCCCACTGGCCGTGCTCGTTGCCGTGTGGCTTACCGTCGGTCCGATCGCCGGCCTTGTGACGGCTCTGGTCGTTACCGTGGACCGGTGGCGGTCGCGGGCCCGGGTACTGCCCTTGGCGGCCATGAGCGCCCTTGTGCTTGTCCCGGTGGCCTGGTTCCAGGGCTCGCGGGTGCCTCTAACGTCTCCGGGCCCACGCGTTCTGGACAATACGCTCGCGCATCACGTAGGAGGCCTCGCCGTGTGGCTACTCTTCCTCGCAGCGCTCGTCGAGCATCATCGAAGAGCTCATCGGTCTGGGTACGGTAGCTCAGCGGCTCAGGAGAACTCGAAGGAGACATCGTCATGACGCCCTGGCAAGCGGCGCCGCCCTGGTACGTCCGCGTGGCTCGCATCGGCGCTGCGCTGCTGGCCGCCCTGGCCGTTCTGGTCTGGGTCACACCGGTCAACGTGCCTTCGGATGTGGGCGCGTCGGGCTGCGGGAGCCCCTCGGCTCCGGTCGGGGGCGAACTCGCTGACTTGGTATGCCGGACCGATCTCGATGCCGCGCGAGTCCTTGCGCTCACCCTGCTCATTGCTGCCGCCGGAACGCTTCTGCTCACCGAGTACGTCGCGCCACGCGTGCTCCCCTTTCGCTGGCTTCCCGGTGTTCTCGTCGCAGCGCCGCTTGCCCTCGGCGTGGTGTCGGTGTCGGTGGGTTCTCTCGTCGAGACTCTCGGCGGGACGAACCTTGCAGGGGCGCCCTATCGCTGTGGCAGCGCCCTCTACCCCGATGTCGAGCCGATCTCACGTCTGGTCTGCGGACAGATCGCCGACGAACGGCGCGTACGGGGGCTGGGCGGAGTGCTGCTGGGGTTGGGCCTTGTTCTCGCGGGCGGCTACCTGTCCCCGCGTCGTGACTCGAGTGAGGGCGAGGGCGGGGACGCCTCTGCCGATGTCGATGGCGATGAACCCCGCGCCGACCCGGGGCGGGCGCGACGCGGCGGCCGGGCCGCAGAGCCCCGAGCCGGAGAGCCACCAAGCCCGGAGACCGGGGATACTCAGGTAGGACGTGTGGGATGAGCTTTGCGGAGTACTACCGCGGCAACGTTACCTACATCTCGCGCGTTGACCCCCGGCTCTCCCGGATGATCGACCTGATCGTGGAACTCACACCCGAGTCGGTCCTGGACCTCGGATGCGGGCGCGGGTTCCTCCTCAGCCAACTCGCCGACCGCGGTCTGGGTGCGCTGACCGGCCTGGACGTCTATGACGATGTCGAGACCGAGCGCTGGACCTACGTTCAGGGGGATGTCACGCAGGGATTGCCCCTTGAGACGGGCAGCTTTGCCTGCGTTGTGGCCGGGGAGATCATCGAGCACGTGCCCGACCCCGACCAGTTGTTGCGAGAGATTCGTCGCGTCCTGGTGCCCGGGGGAACCCTGATCGTCTCGACACCGAACATGGTCTCGTGGGCCAACAGGATCCTGGTGCCGCTCGGGGTGCAGCCGCTCGGTACGGAGACCAGCAGCGAGGTCGCGCTGGGTCGACGTCATCGCATCCTTGGTCAGGGGAACCAGGTCCAAGGCCACCTCAAGCTCTTTACCCACCGGGCGCTCGCCGAGATCCTTGCGCGCTATGGATTCACCGTGGTGCGGCGCGAAGGTGTGCCGGCCTTCTTCCCTCCGCCCGTCAACCGGGTCGACAGGTTCATCAGCAGTCGGTCATGTGCGTTCGCGTCCGGCCTGCTCTACCTCGCTCAGGCACCGCGTGGGCCATGGCCGGAGCCTCCCCCCGGTCGCCGTCACGAGGAGTTCTAAGGTGTCTCGCGGAGCCCTGACCTCTGGGTGAGCGTTCGCGACATCCTCAAGGCGGGTCGCTCCACGAAGGCGTAGGACGCAGCGGCCAGGGGGAGCGAGACAGCCAGCACAAGCCCAAACCACAGGAGCATCCCGAGGAAACCATCCGGGATGTTCACGTAGCGCGCGAGTATCTCGCGGACCGGAAGGTGCCAGAGGTAGAGGCTGTAGGACCATCGACCCACCGCAACCATGCCTCGGTGGGAAAAGACCGCCGTGAGGAACGTCGGTCGTGGGCTGGCGGCCAGGCCGACGACGAGGAGAGCGGCCAGCAGGGTCGTGAGGCCGAACCGCAAAGACTGCTCGGCTGGGGTCGAGGGAACCCACCCCCAGCCCCCGCCCAGGCGTGAGTTGGCAACCCCTCCAACGACCAGGGCACTGGCGGCCACGACCCCTGGCCGCTGCGCGAACCACTCCATGGAGCGTCGAAGGCGCCCACCGTTCGGGTCCACGAACAGCACGTGGGACAACCACGATCCAGCGACGAAGCAGACCAGGTATGCCGGGAGCCAGTACGACGCCGTAAAGGCGGTGCTGAGGTCCTGGGTGTGGTTCGAGGTATAGACCCGCCACGCCGCCGTGATGGCGACGGACGCGGCCAGGATCGCGGTCATGGCGACAACGGGACGCAGGCGTGCGCGTGCACAGAGGGCAAACGCCGTGAGTCCGACAAGGGGGACCGCCACGTACCACGTGAGCTCGGTTCCCAGACTCCAGGCGTGCTCCAGGCCGGGACGAAGTCCCACCGGTGAGGCGGTCTGCGTCAGCGTCGCCGAGAGGAGCCACTGCTCGATCGAGGGCGGTCGGGACGGTGGGTAGACGAGCGCGACCAGAAACAGGGCGACGAGGTATGCCGGGAAGATGCGCAGGAGCCGGCGTTGGGCATAGCGCTCGAGGTCGGGTTGTGGTCCCCGCCCGACAATCCAGCGGGACCAGGGCTGGAATAGAAGGAACCCCGAGAGGACGAAGAGCGTGATCGGGCCGAACGTGTGCAGACCGAACCAGGGATAGGCCGTGAGTCCCGACGCGTGGACGGCGACGACAGCCACTGCGGCGAAACCACGCAACCCGGTCAGGGATGCAATGTGGTTGAGTCCGGGGCCGCCGGTGTGGCTCTGTTGTCGGTTCGCCGCGGGGCTCCTCTTCGCCACAGCACATTAGAGCATAGAAAGGGCCGACGGCTTAGGGTCAGCGACCTCGCCGCACTCGCCGAGCGAACGCGATCGTCGGCTTCTCGACGAAGGCATACGTCGCTGCCCCGAGGGGCACGGACACGGCGAACTGGACTGCGAGCCAGACAACCACCCCGATCACGGAAGGCGGCGGGGTCATCTGGTCCAAGAGTATCTCGCGCACCGGAAGGTGCCAGAGGTAGATGCCGTAGGACCAGCGTCCGATGGCGACGAGCCATGGGGCCGAGAAGGCTCGCGAGAGTGCCGTGCCGGGCTGAGCACCACCGATCCCGGCGAGGAGGGCCAGAGCCAGGGCAACGGTGAAGAGGAACCGAACGGTGCGTTCGGTGTTGCTGTCCAGGCTCCAGCCCCACCCTCCTCCCCAGGGGGAGTTCGCAATGCCCGCGGCGAGCAGGGCGATGGCGAGGACGAGCCGCGGTCGCTGTGCGAACCGGAGGGCCGCGCCGTGCCGACGCGACCGTGGCCCCGTCGGCGCCACGGCGACGACCTGATGTGAGATCCAGGCACCCGCGAAGAAGCACACGGCGTATGCCGGAAACCAGAAAGACCAGGTCAACAGTTCATCGGCGGTCCTCGCGTCGAGGCTCAACATCCAGCGCCAGGCAGCGGTGACCAGGGCAGCGAGCAGGAGGAGGCCGGTGATCGCCCGGGCTGGGCGTGCATCGAATCGACGGGCCAGGGCGATCGAACCGAGGGCGGCCAGGGGGAGCACGGCATACCACGTGAGTTCGGTGCCCATGCTCCACACGTGTTGCATCCCCGCGGTCAGCCCTCCGGGGGTGAACGTCTGCGTGAGGGTCAGGGAGCGGAGCCAGCCCGCTGCATCGCTCGGTCTCGAGGGCGGATACAGCAGCGTGACGAGGGCGAAGGTCACGAGATACGCGGGGAAGATCCGCCACACCCGGCGCCAGGCGAAGGTGGCGACCGATGGCTTGTCGGCCATGCCCAGCAGCCAGCGCGACCAGGGTGGGAAGAGCAGGAAGCCCGAGAGCACGAACAACGAGATGGGACCGTAGGTGTGCAGCCCGAGCCACGGGTAGTCCGTCACGGCTGAGGCGTGGACGGTCACCACCGCGAGCACGGCAAAGCCGCGCAGCCCGGTCAGCGCAGCGACGTGGGCGCCCTTGGCCACCACCTGCTCGGTGGGGTCGTTGCTCACGGGAACCACGGAACGGGACGCAGCCACAGAGCAAGGGTAGGGCGAGCCCCGGACCGGGTCACTAGGGTGGCTTTCCATGGACCGTGGGCTCTGGCTGAGCAGACTCAGGCGGCGCGAGGTCCTGGCAGACCGCGTGCCCTTGGTTCTCGCGACTATCCAAGCACTCGTCATCCTGGGCCCGGTGCTCGGCCCCGGAGTTGCTGTGAGCTATGACATGGCCTGGTCGCCGGACCCGAGGTGGACCCCTTTCGTCACCGGCGTTGACACTCCCGCCCCACGGGCGGTGCCGAGCGATGCCGTCGCCGTGCTGGTGGGTCAGGTCGTCGGGGCGGGACTCGCCCAGTCCCTGATCCTTGGCGGGGTTCTCGTCGCCCTCGGGACGGGTACCGCCGCCCTCGCCGGAGAGATCGGGGGTGTCATCGGTCCGCTCGCGCGGTGCACCGCCGTCGTCGCCGGGGTATGGAATCCGTTCGTCTACGAGCGTCTCATGGTCGGTCAGTGGACCATTATCGCTGGGCTTGCGCTGCTGCCTTGGGCCTTGCTCCAGGTCGTCCGCCTGGCACGCGGGAACGGATCGGCCCGGTCTCTGGCGGGCCTGACGGTCGCCGCCGGTCTTGGGGGCGCCAACACCCTGATCATGGTGCTGTCGGCTGTCGTGCCGAGCCTCATCGTTCTCGCAGTGGGGCGCCGCTGGGCCACGGTGCGGCCAGCGTTGCTGACAACCGTCGTCGTGGGGGCTGGGATGGCCGCGGTCTGGGCGCTGCCTGCCCTTGCCGCGGACGCTGACCCCTCGGCGGGGGCTAGTGCCACCGCATTCGTGCCCCAGGCAGATTCCCGCCTCGGAGTTCTCGGATCGATCGTCAGTGGCGGTGGGCTCTGGAACGTGGCAGCCCACCCGCAAGCGCGCATGCTCCTGGTCAACGCCGGCGCGGCGGCCGTCCTCGCCCTCCTCGGCGTGGTCTGCGTGATGTCCATGCCCTTGGGCAACGCGCGGCGGGCCCTCGTGGCTGCCCTCGGTGTCCCGACCACAGTGGTCCTCCTGAGCATCACGCCGGCCCTCGAGCCGCTGTGGATGACGCTGGTCCTGGGGCCTCCGGGCGGCGGCATCCTCCGTGACTCTCACAAGTTTCTCGGACCTTGGGTCATCATTTCGTCCGCCGGAACGGGGCTCATCGCCCACGCGGTCAGCTCGCGTGGGTGGCGGGCCGCTGCGGGGTTACTGACGCCCCTGCTGCTGACTCTGCCGGTGGCGTTGACGACATACCTCGCGTGGGGTGGTCTGGGCCGGCTCTCCGCGGTCGAGGTGCCTGCTGACTATCGGGCCGCAATGGCGGAACTCAGCGCACATGCCCACGGCGACGTGGGTCTTCTCCCGTGGTCCCAGTACCGGCGGTACCCCTGGAATGAAGGGCGAGTCAGCCTCACGCTGGCCCCGCGGATGATGTCACGCATCGTCCTCTTCGATGACTCCCTTCCCCTGCGTTCGGGGACGGTCAGCGGCGAAAGTGTGCGGGCCGCCGAGGTCTCGCAACGCATAGCCGAGGGCGACTCCCCGGTGGAGGCCCTTAGGCTCGTCGGAGTCGACACGATTGTTCTCGAACGCACGGCGGCGGGCCTGGCGGTGGAAGACGATGTCAGGCGGGCGGGGAGCCTCCTCATCAGCACGGAGAACGTTCTTGTCGTTCGCCTCGCGCCTCCCGCACTCGAAGGTGCCCGGGAACTCTGGTCGGTCCGCGTGGGGTGGACCGCGACACTACTCACCGCCCTCGTCGTCGGGGGACTCAGTGCCGTCGAAACACTGCGACAAAGTCGTGCGAAAGCGCCCGCTTAGGCCCGAGGGGGTCTGGTATGGTTCAGCGCATGTCAGCAGCCGCAAAGACCGCCGGATCAGTCATCGCCGGCATCATCGTCTCGTTGGTCGCCGTCTTCGGCGGGGTCGGGGCGATTACGCCTGGAGCGAACGCCGAAGACCTGTCGGCGAAGGTCGTTCTCTACGACGGTCGCTGACCTGACCTGACCCGACCTGACCAGATCGGATCATGGAGAAGGCCGCCCCACCCGGGGCGGCCTTATCCATGATCCCAACGGTGTGAAGAAGCCCTAGACGGGCGAGCGCGTCGGGGTCGACCCCTGCGCGGTAGCGACCTCATGGAGGAGGACACCCTCCCACCGTTCGATCGTTTCTTCCCAGTGGAACCTCCGCACCCATGTCCGGACTTCCTGTCGCATACCCTCGAGGCGCTCGGCGTCCGCGATGAGGGCCCTGAGGGCCGCGGTGAAGTCATCGCCGTCCCCATCGACGAGGATGCCGGTCCGGCCGTCGAGCACGGAGTCGGTGGGCCCGCCCGCATCGGCGAAAGCCACCGTGGGGGTGCCATGGATGCCCGCCTCGACCACGACCAGACCCCAGCCTTCCTTAAGACTGGGAAAGGCATGGATCCAGGCCCAGGCGAGGAGCTTGTGCTTTTCGGCCTCCGAGACGTGGCCGTGGAAGGTCACTCGATCGGTGATCCCGAGCTCTCGTGCAAGCTCCTCAAGGTGAGGCTGCCACCATCCCGACCCGGCAATGTCCAGGGTCAGGTTCGGGACTGCTGGTGCCAGGGCGGCCACGGCCCGAAGTGCGATCTCCACCCTCTTTTGTGGGACGAGCCGCCCGAGGACGACGAGCGATGGGTGCGGGGATCGCCGCAAGCCCTCGACGTGGAGCACATCGGTTCCGTTGTGGATGACCTCGATCCGCTCAGCATCCACACCGATCCCGATGAGCTCTCGACGGGTCGACTGACTCACCGCGACATACGAGGTCTTCCGGTAGATCCGCGGCGCAACTCGGGACTCCAGCCACCAGCCGAGGCGACTCAGTCGTGGACCGAAAATCACCGGCCACTGCTCCAAATGGACGTGATGGACCAGATTGACCACGGGTCCGCGGAAGGTCAGCGGGCTCAGATAGGGCACACCATTCTGGACGTCGACGACGATGTCGGGGCGATACCGGTCGATGACGTGAGCGGCGAGTGCTCGAGGGTAGATGTCGAGACGCCCACCCCGGCGCACATAGCGAACCCCGTCGATGATCTCTTCGGGCATGGCGCCCGGATACCACGCGGTCCGGAAGGTGACGTCATGCCCTCGGGCCGCCAGCCCGCGAGCAACGACCTCGAGGTACTTCTCCGCACCCCCGGCCTCGGGGTGGTTCGCATCCCGCCAATTGAGGAGCAGAACGCGCAAAGGCACGGATCGTCTCCTTGGGTCATGGGCCCGCTCATGAGGGCGATGTCGCAATCGTTGGATCTGTACGATGCGCGTATGCGGGGCTCGTCGAGAAAAAGATACCGGACGGTAGCCAGGTCCGTATCCCTCTTTCGGTCCTTCCTCGACGAACAGTCTGATCCGGAGCGCTTCTACACGGAGGTGGCTCACGACACTCTCGAACTCATCACTCGACATGAGGCCCTCCAGGGGCGCACGGTGCTCGACATCGGGGCGGGCCAGGAGCAGTTCGGCCGGGAGTTCGTCGCGCGCGGGGCTCGGTACCTCGCCGTAGACCTCGATGACGAGGCCCTGCGCTCCGGTCCAGACCGGGGTGCTGTTGTCGGCCGGGGTGAGCAATTGCCGTTCGCCGACGGCTGGGCGGACGTCGTGATGTCCAACAATGTGCTGGAGCATGTGCACGCCCCGGGAGTCGTCGCGGACGAGATGGTTCGGGTGGCCAAGCCTGGAGGGCTCATCTTCATCAGCTATACCGCTTGGTACTCGCCGTGGGGCGGACACGAGACCTCGCCTTGGCACCTTCTCGGCGGTCACTATGCTCGCCGCCGCTACGAACGTCGCCACGGACGGCCCCCGAAGAATCGCTTCGGCGAGACCATGCATGCGGCGACCGTGAGTGGCGGCTTGCGCTGGGCACGCAGCCACCCCGAGGTCGTGATTCTCGAGGCAGCACCGCGCTATCACCCCCAGTGGGCCGACCCGTTGCTTCGGGTGCCTGGTGTGCGAGAGGTCGCGAGTTGGAACCTCATGCTCGTTCTGCGACGCCGGTGACGCGACCGAGCACGCCTCGGGTCGGTGTCCTGGCGGGCCTCCTCGTGACGTGGTCGGTCGCCTGGTCCGCACCCCTGTATTCGCTGAGCTGGGACACTAAGTACGACCTCGTTCTCGACCCCTGGGGGCTGCTTCGTCGGGCGCTTCACCTCTGGGACCCCCAGAACACCTGGGGCGGTCTGTCGAATCAGGGATACGGGTATCTGTTCCCGATGGGGCCCTTCTTCGCTGTCGGCTCCGAAGTCGCCCCTGCGTGGCTCGTCCAACGGGTGTGGTGGACCGTCCTTCTCACGGTGGGGTTCATCGGTGCGCTCGGCCTCCTCAGAGCCCTCGACGTCGGCTCGCAGACCTCTCGGGTCGTGGGAGCGATGGCGTGGGTGCTTGCCCCCAAGGTGGTGAGCTCGATCGGGGTGCTCAGCTCTGAGGTTCAGCCCCAGCTCCTGTGCCCGCTGATCCTCTGGCCGATTGTGCTCGGCTGGCAGCGGCGCCTGAGCGCCCGCCGCGCCAGTACGCTGAGCGGTCTGGCGGTGCTCGCCTGCGGAGGGGTGAACGCGACCGCGACTGTGGTGGCGCTCCTGCCGACAGCGCTCTTTCTGGTCACTCGCACAGGGTGGTGGCGGGACCGGCTCACCTGGGGCTGGATCGTTGCGGTGCTTGCGGCCACCAGTTGGTGGCTGGGCCCCCTGATCCTCATGGGCCGGTACGCGCCGCCCTTCCTGTCGTGGATCGAAACCGCCAGGATCGTGGCCGAACCGATCACCCTGCTCGATGTCTTCCGCGGCACGACGAACTGGGTTGGGCACCTCCTGACGCCGGGCGGGCCGTGGTGGCCGGCGGGCTTCGAGCTCGCCACCTCGCCCGTCCTCATCGTCCTCACGGCTGCGGTCGCAGCTCTTGGTCTCGGTGGGTTGGCACTGACGTCATTGCCCCTGCGCGGCTTCTGGTGGGTGCTGCTCGTCATCGGCGTGCTCGCCATGTCGTTGCCCCATTCGGGGCCTCTCGACTCACCGCTGGTGACTGGGGCCCAACGTCTCCTCGACGGCCCCTGGGCGCCCTTCCGGAACATCCACAAAGCCGACCTTCTGGTGCGGCTGCCGTTCATGATCGGTCTGACCCACCTGGTATCCGTGGTCGCGTCCCGGCGTCTGCCGTCGGGGGCGATCTGGTCTGGTCTTCGGCGGCGCGCGGTCCCCGCGGCGGCCGTGCTCGTCGTGATCGCGGCTGCTCCTGGCTTCACCGGTGCCATCGTGGCGCGCGGAGGCCATGGGGAGCTCCCTCGTGCCTGGGTTGAGGTGGGCGCCTGGCTCGACGAGCAGGACGACGGGGGCGCCGTTCTGGTGCCAGCCGCGAGTTTTGGCGAGTACACCTGGGGCCGCACCATCGATGAGCCACTGCGCGGGACAACCAGGACCCGGTATGCCGTGCGCGACGCTGTTCCGCTCGCGCCGGCGGGGGCCATCCGGCTGCTCGACGAACTGGAGCGCCGACTGCAGACGGGACGTTCGATCGCTGGTGCCGAGGAGGTGCTTCGCCGAGGGGGCGTCCGCTATGTCGTGCTTCGCAACGACCTCGCAACGACCGCGAGCGGGCAGCCGCCGGTGCCGCTCGCTCGGTCGGCGCTGCGCGCTACCCCGGGGATGACCCTTGCTCGCGGTTTTGGTGTGCCCTTCGTGGACGCCAGCGGCGTGCGTGTCCACCCCGTGGAGGTCTACCGGCTGCAGGGCTTGGTGGCGGGGGACTTTACGTTGCTCGAGGGATCGGACCTTGCCGTCGCTACCGGCAGCAGTGACGACTTGCCGCTCCTGGCTGACGCGGGGCTCGGGTCTCGGGCCGTTCTCTTCGACGACTCGGCCGGAGTCCAGGCAGCAGCCCGCGCCGGGCTCGGGGGAGTGCCGACGATCTTGACTGACGGCATCCGGGCGCGCGACCGGGCCTTCGGAGCCCCCCGGGGGGAGGACGCTTCCGCGACCCTGGCCGAGGGCGGGGTGCCGGGGTCGCGCGACTACCGACCCGTTCAGGACGGACCCCTGTCGACGATGCAGTACTCCGGCATTGCCGGGGTCTCGGCCTCTTCGTCGCTCGCCGACGATTACACCTTCGCTGGATACGCGCCGGCGGCTCGCCCGTTCGCGGCCTTGGACGGGGATCCCGCGTCGGCCTGGCTGACCCAGTGGACGGACAAACCCACCCTGACCATCCACCTCGAGACGGAGCGCACCGTGGACCACGTGGTCGTCACCCCGGCCACACCGTCGGACCTTGTCCCAGATCAGCGCGCGGCGGCGACGCTGATCGAGGTGCGCACTGCGTCCGGTGCGGTTGTCGCCGCACTTGGCGCTGGGCCGAACCGCATCGACCTCGGTGGTGCGCGGACAGCGACCCTGGCAATCACCATTCTGCGGACCTCCAAGGGAGACCCCGCCAACGCCCTGACGGGACTTGCCGAGGTCGCGATGCCTGGGGTCGTGGCTCGCGAGGTCCTTGCTCTTCCGCCGGCGGCCACCACGTCTCCTCCGACGGTGGTGGTCCTCGGATCTGGGCTCATCGGCCGGGACGGCTGCCTCGTGGTCACTGAGGAACTGCACTGCTTCGGCGGCGAGAGCGTCGATCCTGAGGTTGGTGGGGTTGCCACCTACCGGATGACCACCCAGACCCCGAGCGACTGGCTGCTGTCCGGGACCTTGCGCGCGGGCCGTGAAGGGGGTGTCCTTGGTGTCACTCCGGGTGCGGTTGTCTCCGCAAGCAGTTCTCGGACCAGCGCCGTGGCCGCGGCGCCCGAGGTGGTTCTCGATGGTGATGTGCGCACAGCCTGGAGTCCAGCGGTTGAGGACGCCAGCCCCACAGTGACGATCGAACTCAAGGAGTCGGTGACGCTGACCGGGCTCAGACTTCGGACGCGTGCAGGGTGGCTCGCGAAGGGGAGCCCTGTCGTTCGGGTCGAGGCCGGCGGGCGTTCGACGATCCAAAGGCCCGCCGCCGATGGCACGATCACCCTGGACACAGTGACCACACGACGTATCGCGCTGACCTTCCTCTCCCCCCTCAGTGGCTCACGCTCCTCAGTGGCTGCCCTCGAGCTCGCGGAAGTCTCCACGCTCGGCGCCGAGTTGCTCCCAGCTCCCGCGTCGGATTCAGCAGAGTGTGGATCGGGTCCCACCGTCACGATCAACGGGAGATCAGTCCCCACGCGGGTCACCGCAACCAGAGAGGGGCTGCTTTCGCTGGCGCCGGTCCATTGGCGGGCCTGTTCCCCCGTGTCACTCTCCGGACGTTCGGATGTCGTCTCGGTGTCTCGGTGGCACGGCTTCCTGCCCGCCCGAACGCTCCTGGTCAGGGATGCCACGGCGTTTGCTCCGGCTCACCCCATCGGGGCCGCTGGCCAGTGGACGAGCGCGACGGAGGGCACTGTCCTCGTCACCGCCGCCGCCCACGCTCGGGTCCTCGCCCTCACCCTGAACGTCAGCGAAGGCTGGTCCGCGAGCATCGAGGGTCATCGGCTGGCACCGATTGTCGTCGACGGGCATCGCCAGGGGTTCGTCGTCCCGGCGGGGGTCGGGGGGACTGTCACGGTCGGGTTCACGCCGGAGACGGCATACCGCTGGGCGCTCGTTCTGGGCGGGCTGGCCGCGGGCGCTCTCGTGGTCGCAGCGCTCTGGCGGCCGTGGAGGCGGGCCGCCCTCAGGGCCCCGCGTGAGTATGCCGCCCGGGAGACTGGACGCCACGGGCCGAGCCGACCAGTGGTGGGCTCGGCCTCGGTCGTGCTGTCGGGGGTTCTCGCTGGCCCAGCGGGCCTAGCGGCCGGGATCGTGACCATGCTCGGGGCGGCGAGGCTTCGCGAGGTCCACAGGGTGGCGCTGCTGATCTGTCTGAGCCTCGGGTCGGCCTTCACCGTCGCCGTGATCGGGCCTCAGCTACCGGGATCGAGGCTGATCGAGGGAGGGGTCCGTGTCGCCTTGATTGTCGCCTTCTGCCTTGCGGCGATCTCGGGTCCATCGGGCGGCGAGCCGGGAAGCGGGCAGCTCGATCATCGAATGGCTCACCCACCCCAGGAAAAGGCTGAGTGGTAGGCCGACGGCCACGAGCGGGAGAATCCCACCTCGGAAAGGGGGAGCGCCACTGAGGGCATACAGTCCTTCGAGGACGGGTAGGTGCCATAGGAAGACCCCGTAACTCACCGTGCCGAGCCATCGGGTGGTCGGGCGCGAGAGCTGGTGAGTGAGAGTCGACGTGGGTCCGAGGGTGAGTGGCACGAGCAGTGCGCCGGCGACGACACACGCGAGCAGGGTACGCAGGAAGAGCGGCACGCCAGCGGTTGGTTCGAGGAGTAGCGATCCGGCGATCGGGGTAGTTCCGGCAAGGTATGCGGATGCTGCGAGCGCCACCGCGGCAGCCGGTTGTGCGGCGAGCGGGCGGAGCCACCGCGAAGAACGACTCGTCGGGGTGATCAACATCTCGGCGACGAGGATCCCGATGAGAAAGAAGGGGGCCCGCCAGGGCAGCAGACGTTCGAGTACGAGGTCCTGGCCAAGAACGGCCGCGGGCACGAGCAGGGTGCTGAGCGAGGTTGCCGCGACGGCGGAGCAGAGCAGGGGAACGACCCACTGAGGTCGGTAGGCACGGAGCCGATGAAGGCCCAGGGCGAGCAGAGGCAACACCAGATAGAAGGAGAACTCGGTGGCCACGCTCCAGGACTGACCGAACGCCGCGATCGACGAGTCCGACACATAGATCTGCAGGCCAAGCGCGTGCACGATGACATCACGCCAGGACGCCGAGGTCAGCACGGCGAGGACGCCGAGAGTGAGCCAATAGGCGGGGAAGATCCGTGCGACCCGCCGAAGAAGATACCTGCCCCCGCGCACGGATCCGGTCGACGCCAGGGAATGGTGCAGCTGCCGGGAGAGGAGGAACCCCGAGAGTGCGAAGAAGAGGGCGACACCGAAGTCGCCACGCGCAAGAAGACGGCCGACGAGGGTGTTCTGGCCGCTCATGCCGGTGAGAAACGATGCATGCGTGGCAAAGACCATGAGCGCTGCGACTCCGCGCAGGCCGTCAAGGGCCGGGAAGCGCGTGAGCGGCATGCCGTGCAGGCGCACGGGATCGGTCGACACGCACGCCAGACTAGGCCAGGGCGCGACATTGTGAAGTTGTCGCTATGCCGCGGTACCGGCTGGTAGGGTCACCCTGCAATCCACGGGTCCTTGATCCGACCTCGAAGCGAAGGTGCGTGCCACACATGCGTCGAATTGTCAGCCTTGTGCTCTTCGGGCTTGGAGCCTTCCTGCTCACAACTGCCCTCCTGGCTCTGCTGTATATTCCGGCGCAGGTCAAGAAGACGCCACTCAACATCGACTCGTACACGCGCTTGAGCGGACAGGCCGCGGTACTGCCGTCGGGCGGCTCATCGCCCGTCAAGGCTCTCAGCCACACCGTCGCCAACGGCAAGCTCTCGGACGATGGTGTCGTCGTCTTCGATACCTTCAGCTGCCTCGTCAAGGACGATGGCACGACCAAGGACTGCAGCGAGGACACCTCGCCTTCGTCGACGCTCATCACCGCGAGCACCGACACCTTCGCGACGGATCGGGTGACTGCTCTTCCGGTGCACGAAGAACGCTATGTGAGTGCCGAGTCCAAGCATGAAGGTCTGGTCAACAAATTCCCCTTCGGTGTGGAGCAGAAGACATACGCCATGTGGGACGGGGTTCTGAAGCGCACGGTCGACGCGACCTTCGACGGTGAGGAAGCCATTGGTGGACTGAACACCTACCGGTTCAAGATGGTCTCTCAGGACGAGTCGGCAGAGATCGCCTCGGACATCCAGGGCACCTACAGCAGCGACAAGACCCTGTGGATCGACCCGGTGACGGGTTCCTTCATCAAGCAGCAGGAAAAGCAGATCCGCAAGACCGACACGGGTACCACCGTCCTCGATCTGGACTTCGGCTTCACCGATGAGACCGTTGCCGCCAACGTGGAGTCGGCGAAGAAGAGTGGCAGCCAGCTGAGCCTTCTCGCGGGAGCGCCGTGGGTTTTCGGTGCACTCGGCCTCCTCGCCCTGGTCGGCGGGCTGTTCGCGGCGCGCTCCGGCACGGTTGCCGCGCACGCGTCCGGATCGAATGATTCGGACACGCGCGGTTGACCTGAGCCCCGATCCGCCTGCCGGACTGCGGGAGACACGCTGAGGCGGCGGACGATCGGCTGGTTCCGGGAGCACCCCGAACTCATCGCGGCCAACGGGCCGACGGCGGCAGCGCCGATCCGCTGAGCCGCCCGGCGTTCACGCTGGCTTGTCCGCGGCGACGATGAGCGTGCCCGGGATGAGCCCTCCGCGCAGCGGAGACCATCCGCCCCACGTGCCGTGGGTGCTCTCCTTCCATTCCGGTTCGCGGACCTCGGCGAGGACGAGCCCCGAGGCAATGACCCCGGCGAGCAGTGTTCCGAGGGTGCGGTGGTGCTCGGCATACGCCGTCCGGCCGCTCTCGGTCTCGACATAGGCCCGGGTGTCGAAGTAGCTCTGGGTGACGGTGAGCCCGCCCTGCCCGGGGTCGTCCGGGAAGGCCCACCGGATCGGGTGCGAGGTCGAGAAGGCGAAGCGTCCCCCGGGCCGAAGCACCCGGGCCACCTCGGCGAAGACGGTGGCCGGGTCGGCGACGAACGGGATCACCCCGTATGCCGTGAAGACCCGGTCCATGCTCGCCGACGCGAACGGCAGCGCCCGCCCGTCGACCTGGAGCAGCGGCAGCCGGCGCTCGGTGGCCGCGTCGATGCTCTGGCCGGTGCGGAGCATGCCCAAGGAAAGGTCACTCGAGGCGACCTGCCCGCCATACGCCTGCTGGACCCACCGGGCGCACTGCCCGGCCCCGCCGCCGATCTCAAGGACCCGCAGACCGGGGCGCAGGGCGAGGACGTCGAGTTCGGCCTCGGTCCAGCCTTCGGGCCCCCAGATGAAGCCGACGTCGCCGAGGAAGGCACCGTGCTCGGCGTAGTAGTCCGCGGCCTGCCCGTCCCACCAGGAGCGGTTGGCGGAGACGGACTCCGCGGCGGGGATCTCCCGCCGGGCGACCTCGCTGGTCACGCCGGGTCCACGGAGTTGGTTCCGGGTGCCGGTCGCCGGTAGGCTGACCGGGCATTCGTGCGCCCTTTTGCGTGCGCGAGTGCCATCACCATCATCCATCGAGTCCATCTGTCCACAATCGGAGTTCCTACTACATGACTGTCACCTCGGTCGACACGACCGCCCCCTCTGTTGCCATCAACGACATCGGCACGGAGGAGGACCTCCTCGCCGCGATCGACGCGACGATCAAGCACTTCAACGACGGCGACATTGTCGAAGGTCGCATCGTCAAGGTCGACCGGGACGAGGTCCTGCTCGACATCGGCTACAAGACCGAGGGTGTCATCCCCTCGCGCGAGCTCTCCATCAAGCACGACGTCGACCCCTCCGAGGTTGTCTCGGTCGGCGACGAGGTCGAAGCCCTCGTTCTCCAGAAGGAGGACAAGGAGGGTCGGCTCATCCTCTCCAAGAAGCGCGCCCAGTACGAGCGCGCCTGGGGCACGATCGAGAAGGTCAAGGAAGAGGATGGCGTGGTCACCGGCACCGTCATCGAGGTCGTCAAGGGCGGCCTCATCCTCGACATCGGTCTGCGTGGGTTCCTCCCGGCCTCCCTTGTCGAAATGCGTCGTGTCCGTGACCTCCAGCCGTATGTCGGCAAGGAGATCGAGGCCAAGATCATCGAACTCGACAAGAACCGCAACAACGTCGTGCTCTCCCGCCGCGCGTGGCTCGAGCAGACCCAGTCCGAGGTCCGCACGACCTTCCTCCGCGAACTCCAGAAGGGTCAGGTCCGCTCCGGTGTCGTCAGCAGCATCGTGAACTTCGGTGCGTTCGTCGACCTCGGCGGCGTGGACGGTCTGGTGCACGTGTCCGAGCTGTCCTGGAAGCACATCGACCACCCGAACGAGGTTGTCGAGGTGGGCGACGAGGTCACCGTCGAGGTGCTCGACGTCGACATGGACCGCGAGCGGGTGTCGCTCTCGCTCAAGGCGACCCAGGAGGACCCGTGGCAGCACTTCGCCCGAACCCACGCCATCGGTCAGGTCGTCCCGGGTAAGGTCACCAAGCTCGTCCCGTTCGGTGCGTTCGTGCGCGTCGAGGACGGCATCGAGGGTCTGGTGCACATCTCCGAGCTGGCCGAGCGTCACGTCGAACTGCCCGAGCAGGTCGTCACCGTGGGCTCCGACATCTTCGTCAAGGTCATCGACATCGACCTCGAGCGTCGCCGGATCTCGCTCTCGCTCAAGCAGGCGAACGAGGATGGTGCCAACCAGGTCGAGTTCGACCCGACCCTCTACGGGATGGCCGCCGAGTACGACGAGGCCGGCAACTACAAGTACCCGGAGGGCTTCGACCCGGAGACCAACGAGTGGCTTGAGGGCTACGAGAAGCAGCGTGAGGCGTGGGAGAAGCAGTACGCCGACGCCTACGCCCGCTGGGAGGCGCACCGCTCGCAGGTCGAGGAAGCCGTCAAGGCCGACGCCGACGCCGCCGCGAACGCCGAGATCCCGGCGTCATACTCCTCGGAGACCGGCGACGACAGCGACACGCCCCGGCCGGCCGCCCCGGTCGCCGAGGGCACCCTGGCCTCGGATGAGGCCCTGGCCGCGCTGCGCGAGAAGCTCACCGGAAACTGAGGTACCACGAGGCCTCGCGCCTCGCGCCTCGCCGATTCGATGTATTCCCGCACCGGCATACGGTGCGGAAATACATCGAATCGGCGGGCTTCACCGTCGGCCGCTGCTAGGTGTCCTGACCGGCCGGGTCGCTCGGTGGAGCCGGGGAAGGGCCTTACGCGCCGCGGCATACACCGAGACCGCAGCGGGTTGGGGCCGGAAGACACCGTCGACCGGCACGAGCTGGGCCACGTGGCTCCAGGCGAGCACGCCGAGCGCGAGCCCGGCGACGAAGGCGGCCCCGCGCAGTTGGGCGTTCATCGGGTCGGCGACCCGCTCCAAGGTCCGGTCCATGGCGTCGGCGTGGATCTGACACCACAGGTCGGAGCGGGCGCCCCCGCCGAAAATCCGCACCGGGTCGAGCCGTTGACCCACGAAGCTCTCCACCGGCCCGAGCAGCCAGGCCGCCTGCACCGCAACCCCCTCCAGGAGGGCGCGGACGAGGTCCGCCCGGCTGGTCTCCAGGGACATGCCGTGCCAGAGCGCCCGAGCCGAGCGGTCGTCGACGGGGGAGCGCATCCCGGCCAGCCAGGGGGTGAAGATGACGCCGCGGCTGCCGACCGGGCTGGTCGCCGCCTCCGCGCACAACTCGTCGTAGTCCTGCGCGGGGAAGGTCCGGGCGAGCCAGGCCAGCGATGCCCCGGCGGCTTCGTGGTTGTCCGCGACCAGGTAGCTGCCCGGCCGCAGCCCGGGCACGGTCGCGATGGAATGCAGCGGGTCGGTCTTCTTCGCGGCCACCTCGCAGGAGATCCACGACGTCGTCGAGATCGTCACGTGGGCCGCGCCCGGGCCGACCGCTCCGGAGCCGAGGTGCGCGCTGTGCACATCGGGCACTCCGCCGACGACAACAGCGGACTCGGGCAGGCCCAGCTCGGCGGCGACCTCGGGACGAATCGGACCGACCACCCGCAGCCCCTCGGCAAGCGGGGGCAGCCGGTTGCCGTCGATCCCGGCGAGGGTAAGCAGGTAGGGGTCGTATGCCGTGCGGTCACCCCGCACGTCGACCAACCAGGCCCCGCACATCGAGGCCGCCGACGCGGAGGCAACGCCGCTGAACCGCATGGTCAGGGCGTCCACCGGCTCGAGGAACCACCGGGCGCTGCCCCCCGCCGCCGGCTCGTCGCGGGTGAAGCCGAGGATGTGGCTCACCGGGTCGCCGCCCGAGGGGGAGGGGACGCCCGCGGTGCGCCGGATCCACGCGGGCATCCGGGTCGGGTGGTAGCCCACCACGGGGCCGCCGACGAGGGCGCGGCTGTGCTCGGCGGCGGAGGTGTCGAGCCAGAGGCGGCACGGAGCGACCGGGTGGCCCTCGGAGTCCGCGGGGACGGTGCTGCTCCACTGTCCGGTCACGGCAATGGCGACGACCCGGGCCGGGTCGACAACCCCGTCGGCAAGGGCCGCCCGGGTCAGCCGGACGATGCTTCGCCACCAGTGGTCCGCGTCCTGGGTGGCCCGGCCACCGGGGCCACGAGTGGTGTCCGTCGGGGCGAAACCGCTCCACAGGATGCTGCCGTCGAGCCCAACGAACCCCACCTTCGGTCCACCCGTGCCGAGGTCGACGGTGAGGACGACGCGGTGATTGAGGTCGTCGGGGAGGGTCGGCAAGGTCAGGCCTTCGGCACCGAGAGTTGGGCGTCCATGATCTGGTCCATCATGGAGCCGATCATGTGCTCTGCCTCCGGGGTGAGTCCACCCGGGATGCCCCCATAGATCGCCGCGGAGGTCGGCGGCAGCGCACCCTGCTCGCCGGCGTAGGCGACCGCGTCGGCCAGGTCGGTCCGGAACCGATCGACCACCCCGGGCTGGGTCTGCGGCCGGGTGACCGCCAGGTGCAGTCCGTTGGGGTACTGCAGGCCGTTGAACCGCCAGCCGCGGGTCTTCATGTGGTCGGCCACGTGATAGGGGTCGAACGCCTCCGAGGTGAAGGCGAAGAGGAACGTCGGCTCGCCGAGAATCCGCAGTTCCGGGTGGGAGCGGACGGCCTCCTGCATCGCGAACGAGGTCTCGAAGATCGCTGTGGCATGGGTGCGGTAGCCCGCCCGCCCGGTCGCCACCATCGAGGCCCAGGCCGACGCGAGCAGACCCGTGCTCCGCGAGCCCTCCATGCCGGGGGAGAAGTACTTGCCCCCGGTCCAGTCGAGCATGTGGAAGTAGGCGGCGGTGCGCAGCGCCCGGTCGCGGAAGAGGACCGTCGAGGTGCCCTTGAGCCCATACCCGTACTTGTGGGTGTCCGCGGAGATCGAGGTCACCCCGGGGACCCGGAAGTCGAACGGTGGCACGTCATACCCGAGTTCTTCACCGAAGGGGAGGATGAATCCGCCGAGGCAGCCGTCCACGTGCAACCCGACCCCTCGGTCGAGGGCGAGGGCCCCGAGCTCGGCGATGGGGTCGATGGTGCCGTAAGGGTAATTGCCGGCCGAGCCAATGAGGGCGACGGTGTTCTCGTCGATGTGCTCGGCGACGACGGCCGGGTCGACCAGGGTGGTCACCGGGTCGACCGGCACGGTGCGCAGGTCGAGACCAAAGAGGTGGGCCCCCTTGGCGAAGGCCGGGTGCGCGGTTTCCGGGCGGACGATGTTGGGGCGTTCGATCCCGCGGGTGGCCCGGGCGTGGTCACGGTAGGAGAGCATCGCCTGGAGGATGCTGCCGGTCCCGCCGCTGGTGACCATCCCCACCGGGTCGGCGCTGGCGTCGGCCGCGACCGCGGCGTCAGCGTGCATGAGGTCCAGCGCCATGGCGACGACCTCGCCCTCGAACCGGGTCGCGCTCGGGCAGATGTCCCGTTGCAGGGCGTTGGCGTGCGCGTACAGCCCGAACGCCTCGGTGAGGAAGGCGTAGTGCTCGTGGTCCCCGCAGTACATCGTCCCCGAACACTGCCCACCCTCCCAGGCGGTGTCCTCCTCGGCAGCCAGGGCGCGCAACTCGGCGAGGATCTCCTCGGCGGGACGGCCGTGCTCGGGCAGGGTGCGGTTGACCGGGAACCGGTCGGCATACGGGTGGGCGTCGAAGAGGTCGCTCATGATCTGCAACTTAGTCCGTGTCGAGCCGACCTGCGCCGTGAGGTTACCGAAAGTCAGTATGGCGTGCGCCACCTCCCCAGGAGCGCACGCCGGAGGCGACGATTCCTGAGCCGCTCCGTTAACGTGAGCCCCATGCTGCGCGTGGGGCTCACCGGAGGGATTGGGTCCGGCAAGTCGACCGTCTCGGCCCGGCTCGCCGAGTTGGGCGCCCTCGTCGTGGACGCGGATGCGATCGCGCGCGAGGTCGTCGAACCCGGTACTGCGGCGCTCGACGCGATCGTGGCCCGGTTCGGGCCCGAGGTGCTCGCAACCGACGGCACCCTGCGCCGGGCCGAGCTGGGGCGGCTCGTCTTCGGCGACCCGGCGGCCCTGGCCGACCTCGAGGCGATCACCCACCCGGCGATCTGGGCCCGGACCGCGCAGAGGTTCGCCGAGGCGCCCGCCGACGCCATCGTCGTCCATGACATGCCGCTCCTCGTGGAGAAGGACATGGCCGCCCAGTACCACCTCACCCTGGTCGTCGGGGCCGATGCGCACACCCGGCTGGACCGCCTCGTCCGCCTCCGTGGGATGGCCGCCGAGGACGCCTCCGCCCGGATCGCGGCCCAGGCCGACGATGCTGCCCGCCGGGCCGCCGCGGATGTCTGGCTCGACAACGAGGGGAGTTCGGCGGCGCTGCTCGCGCAGGTGGATCGGCTTTGGGAGGAGCGCCTGGTGCCCTTCGAGGACAACGTGCGCCACGGCATACGGCACCGGCGCCCGGTCGAGGTCGTGCTCACCGTGGACCCGCAGTGGGCCACGACCGGACCACGGCTCGCGGCGCGGGTGGCGTACGCACTGGGGGGCCGGGCGCAGCGGGTCGACCACATCGGGTCCACGGCCGTGCCCGGACTTGCCGCCAAGGACGTCATCGACCTCCAGGTGGGGGTGGACTCCCTCAGCGACGCCGACGACCCGGGTTTCGTGCGCGCCCTCGCCGACGCGGGCTACCCGCGGATGGCAGGGACTGTCGCCGACAACGGCAAGGACGGGCGGGTGTGGCCCAAGCGGTTCCATGGTGGCTGCGACCCCGGCCAGGTGGTGCACGTCCACGTGCGGGAGGTCGGCTCACCAGGCTGGTTGTGGGCGTTGCGGTTCCGGGACTGGCTGCGCGCCGACCCGGGCGCGCGCGCGGAGTATGCCGCGCTCAAGGCGTCGATCGTCGCCAACCCGATCGCCTGGGACGACTATCCCGAACGCAAGGAGCCGTGGTTCGACGCGGTCCATGAGCGCGTGCTCGCCTGGGCGCAGGCCACCGGCTGGCGCGCGGAGGGATAGCACTGTCGGCGGCACGGCATACCGTTGTCCTCATGCGTCCCGTGACCGAGCTGCAGCGCAAGGTGGCCCCCTTCCAGGTGGTCTCCGATTTCCAGGCTGCCGGCGACCAGCCGCAGGCCATCACCGAGCTCGCCGAGCGGATCAACCGCGGCGAACAGGACGTCGTCCTGCTCGGGGCCACCGGTACCGGCAAGTCCGCGACGGCCGCCTGGCTCATCGAGCAGGTCCAGCGGCCCACCCTGGTCATGGCCCCCAACAAGACCCTCGCCGCGCAGCTCGCCAACGAGTTCCGCGAGCTCCTGCCGAACAACGCGGTGGAGTACTTCGTCAGCTACTACGACTACTACCAGCCCGAGGCCTACGTCCCGCAGACGGACACCTACATCGAGAAGGACTCCTCGATCAATGACGAGGTCGAGCGGCTGCGGCACTCAGCGACCAACTCGCTGCTGACCCGGCGGGACGTCGTCGTCGTCGCCAGCGTCTCGTGCATCTACGGCTTAGGCACCCCTCAGGAGTATGTCGACCGGATGGTGCCCCTGCGGATCGGTGACGAGGTGAACCGGGACGACCTGCTGCGCAAGTTCGTCCACATGCAGTACACCCGCAACGACCTGGCGTTCACCCGCGGCACTTTCCGGGTGCGCGGGGACACCGTCGAGATCATCCCCATGTATGAGGAACTCGCCGTCCGGATCGAGTTCTTCGGGGACGAGATCGAGGCGCTCTACACCCTGCACCCGCTCACCGGAGAGGTGGTCCGGGAGGAGCGGGAGATGTACGTCTTCCCGGCGAGTCACTACGTCGCCGGGCCGGACCGGATGGAGCGGGCCATCGGCGGCATCGAACGCGAACTCGAGGAGCAGCTGTCGCTCTTCGAGAAGCAGGGGAAGCTGCTGGAGGCGCAGCGGCTGCGGATGCGGACCACCTACGACATCGAGATGATGCGCCAGGTCGGGTCCTGCTCGGGCATCGAGAACTACTCGATGCACGTGGATGGGCGGATGCCGGGAAGCGCGCCCAACTGTCTGCTCGACTACTTCCCCGAGGACTTCCTGCTCGTCATCGACGAGTCGCACGTCACCGTCCCGCAGATCGGGGCGATGTACGAGGGCGATGCCTCCCGCAAACGCACCCTCGTCGAACACGGCTTCCGATTGCCGAGCGCCATGGACAACCGGCCGCTGAAATGGGAGGAGTTCCTCGAACGGATCGGCCAGACCATCTACCTCTCCGCCACCCCCGGCGCCTACGAGCTCGCCAAGGCCGACGGGGTGGTCGAGCAGATCATCCGCCCCACCGGGCTCATCGACCCCGAGGTCATCCTCAAGCCGACGAAGGGCCAGATCGACGACCTCCTCCACGAAATCCACGAGCGCGCCGCCCGCAACGAGCGGGTCCTCGTCACGACGCTGACCAAGAAGATGGCCGAGGACCTCACCGACTATCTGCTCGACAAGGGGGTTCGGGTCCGCTACCTGCACTCCGACATCGACACCCTGCGCCGGGTCGAGCTGCTCCGCGAGCTGCGGCTCGGCGAGTACGACGTCCTCGTCGGGATCAACCTGCTCCGTGAAGGCCTCGACCTGCCCGAGGTCTCCCTGGTCTCCATCCTCGACGCCGACAAGGAGGGCTTCCTGCGCTCCACCCGCTCGCTCATCCAGACCATCGGCCGCGCGGCCCGCAACGTCTCCGGTCAGGTCCACATGTATGCCGACACGGTGACCCCCTCGATGGCCGAGGCCGTCGACGAGACCAACCGGCGTCGGGAGCGACAGCTCGCCTACAACCGCGAGCACGGCATCGACCCGCAGCCGCTGCGCAAGAAGATCGCCGACATCACCGACCTGCTGCAACGCGAGGACGCCGACACCGAGGCGCTTCTCGGGTCGGGTCGCGCACGCAGCCGCGGCAAGGCCGACGGCGGGCGGGGGAGTTCGGCGACGGGTATGCCGTCACGTCCGCTCTCGGCCACGCGGCTCGCGAGCGGGGTGGCCGCCACCGACCTCGCCGGGCTCATCCAGGAACTCACCGCGCAGATGCATCAAGCCGCGGGGGACCTGCACTTCGAGCTCGCCGCCCGGCTGCGCGACGAGATCGGCGACCTCAAGAAGGAGCTCCGCCAACTCGCCGAGGCGACCAAGTGAGCGCGGGTCCGTGCGCGGCATACGCGCTCGGGAAGGCGGGAGCCTGGGCGGACCAGCCCTGGGAGGGCGACCAGTATGCACTCGTCGTCGCCAAACTGCCGGAGTCTCGGCGTCCGGCGCCACCCACTTAGACTGACCCGGTGACCTTCCCGACCACGCTCACCGGATTCGCCGGGACACCGGCCCTGGACCTGCCGCCGTGGGTGTGGTGGGTGACGCTTGGCATCGCCGCCGTCATCCTCACCTTCGACGTCCTCTGGATCGCCCGCAAACCGCACCGACCGTCGACCCGCGAACTCACTGTCGCCCTGTCGGTCTACGTGGGCGCCGCGGTGATCTTCGGGCTCGCACTCTGGTGGCTCAAGGGTGGTCAACTCGCCGGGGAGTACTTCGCCGGCTGGCTCACCGAATACTCCCTCAGCGTGGACAACCTCTTCATCTTCATCCTCATCATGGCGAAGTTCGCGGTGCCCGAGCGGCTCCAGCAGTTCGCGCTCATGGTCGGCATCATCATCGCCATCGTCCTGCGTGGCCTCTTCATCTGGGTCGGGGCGGCGGCGATCACCCGGTTCAGCTGGGTCTTCTACATCTTCGGGGTCTTCCTCATCTACACCGCGATCAAGCTCGCCAAGGAGGGGGAGAGCGACGACGACGAGTACGAGGAGAACCGCTTCATGCGGTTCATGGAGGACCGATTCCCGGCAACGAAGACGTACGACGGCACCCGGCTGTTCACCCTCGAGAACGGCAAACGCCTAGCCACCCCGATGTTCTTCGTCATCCTCGCGCTCGGGACCACCGACCTGCTCTTCGCGCTCGACTCGATTCCGGCGATCTACGGGCTCACCAAGGAGCCCTACATCGTTCTGGTCGCCAACCTCTTCGCCCTCATGGGGTTGCGGCAACTCTTCTTTCTCATCGGCGGGCTCCTCAAGAAGCTCATCTACCTCAGCATTGGGCTGGCCGTGCTGCTCGCCTTCATCGGGGTCAAGCTCCTGCTGCACGCCCTCCACGAGAACACGCTGCCGTTCATCAACGGAGGCGCGCACGTCAACGTCCCGGAGATTCCCATCTCGGTCTCGCTGGGGGCGATTGTCGTCATTCTCGGCGTAACGACGATCGCGAGCCTGTGGAAGTCCCGCCGCGACGCCGCTCAGCTCAGCTGACCGTCCACCATCCGCGTCACTCCCCACGGGTTGCCGTCGCGCAACTCCTCGGGAAGCAGGTTCTGCGGCAGGTTCTGGTAGGCAACGGGCCGGAGGAAACGCTCGATGGCGAGCGTGCCGACGGAGGTCGTTGAGGGAGCCGTCGTGGCCGGATAGGGCCCGCCGTGGACCATGGCATGGGTTACCTCGACCCCCGTCGGCCAGCCGTTCCAGATGACCCTTCCGGAGCGCTCCTCGACCACCGGCAGCACCGCGGCCGCCGAGGCCAGGTCCGCCGGTGAGTCCGATCCGTGCAGGGTCGCGGTGAGCTGTCCCTCAAGCCCGGACAGGGCTGCGACGAGCCCGTCGGCGTCGTCATACCGGACGATGAGTCCGGCGGCGCCGAAGACCTCCTCCGCCAGTTGAGGCTCCGCGGCGAAGGTGGCCAGCGAGCACTCGTGCACCGTGGCCGCCGGCGCCAGCGCGCTCCCTGAGCCGACGCCGACCTCGACCACGCCGGTGACCCCTGCGCGCTGGGCGACGCCCACGGCATACGCGGAACTGATCCCGGGGTGCAGCATGGTCGCCCCGGCCGTCGCCCGGACCCGCTCGGCAATCTCGGCGACCAGGGCATCCCCGGTCTCGCCGACGGGGACGAAGAGCAGGCCCGGGTTCGTGCACAGCTGCCCGGCGCCGAAGGTCAGTGACGTGAGGTAGCCCTCGGCGAGCCGGGCGCGAGCGGCGTCCGACGCCACGGCTCCGGGCAGCAGGATGACCGGGTTCACCGCCGACAGTTCGGCGAAGACCGGGATCGGCACCTGGCGACCGGCCGCGAGCGCGGCGAGCGCGAGGCCACCGGCCCGGGATCCGGTGAAGGCGATGGCCGCGATCCGGGGGTCGACAGCGAGCGCCTTTGCCGCGCTGACATCCCCGTCCTGGAGCAGGGAGAACACCCCGGCAGGCATGCCGGTGCGCTCGGCGGCCCGGGTCACCGCGTGGGCGACGAGCTCGGCGGTACCGGGATGAGCGGGGTGGCCCTTGACGATCACCGGGCAGCCGGCCGCGAGCGCCGAGACGGTGTCGCCCCCGGCCGTGGAGAAGGCGAGCGGGAAGTTGCTCGCACCCCAGACGGCGACCGGGCCAAGGGGCACCCGGCGCAGCCGCAGGTCCGGTTTGGGCAGCGGGGTGCGGTCGGGGAGCGCGGCGTCGAGGCGCAGGCCAAGGAAGTCGCCGCGGCGGACGACGTCGGCGAACAGTCGGGCCTGGGCGGCGGTGCGGCCCCGTTCGCCGAGGACCCTAGCCTCGGGGAGCCCGGTCTCGAGTTGAACTCGGTCGGTCAGCGCCTCGCCGAGGACCTCGATCTCCTCGGCGACCGCGGTGAGGAAATCGGCACGATCGTGCAGCGGACGAGCCCGGTATGTCGGGAACGCGGCGGCCGCCGCGGCGCACGCCTCGGCGACAAGGTCCGCGGTCGCTGTCCGAAAGGGCGGATCGACGGGATCCCCGGTCGCCGCGGCCCGGGCGTGAAAGGGCGCTCCCTCGCCCGCAACACTCCGGCCGGCGATGACGGAGACTCCGATGACGTCCATGGTGGCAACGTAGCATTGGCGTGCCTGGCCACCGCGGCGGGCGGGACCGCGCGAGGAGGCGATGAGCCGCAGTGAAGGTCCTCGTCATCGGTGCCGGGATCATCGGGTCCGCGATCGCCCGATGGGCCGCCCGGGCGGGCGTCGAGGTCGTCGTTCTCGATGGCGCGGGAGCGGCGTCCGGAACGACGAGCCGCGGCGAGGGCAACATCCTGCTCTCCGACAAGGCTCCCGGGCTCGAACTCGACCTCGCCCGGCTCTCCCGGACGCTGTGGGACGACCTCGGGGAGGACCTCGGGCGAGAACGGTTCGAGCTCCAGGACAAGGGCGGGCTCGTCGTGCCCACCTCGCCGGAAGCGACGGCGGCCCTGGATGCCTTCGCCACCAGCCAGCGGGTTGCCGGGGTGCAGGCCCGGTCGGTCGAGGACGTCCACGACCTCGAGCCGTACCTGGCGCCGGACCTCGCCAGCGGCATGCATTACCCCGAGGACGCCCAGGTGCAACCGGTCCTCGCCGCGCACGCCCTCCTCGCCGATGCCCGCGCGGCCGGGGCCAGGGTGTTCCTTGGTGACCCGGTCATCGGCGGCACCCTCTCCGGGCCAGGGGTGCGTACCGCCTCCGGGGCAGTCCATAGGGCGGATGCGGTCGTCAACGCGGCCGGGACCTGGGGTGGCGCGGTCGGCCGGCTCCTCGGCGCACCGGTGCCGGTGCTACCGCGACGCGGGTTCATCCTGGTCACCGAGCCGTGCCCGCCGATGATCCGGCACAAAGTCTATTCCGCGGACTATGTCGCCAACGTGGCGTCGTCGGACGCGGGCCTGGAGACCTCGTGTGTCGTCGAGTCCACGCCCGGGGGCACGATCCTCATCGGCGCGAGCCGGGAACGCGTCGGCTTCGAGCTGGCGCTGCGCGTCGAGGTCGTCGAACGACTCGCCGCCCAGGCGGTCCGGCTCTACCCGGTCCTCGCCGGCCGGCAACTGCTGCGGGTCTACCGAGGTTTCCGGCCCTATTGCCCCGACCATCTGCCGGTCATCGGGCCGGACCCACGGCTGCCGTGGCTGCTGCACGCCTGCGGCCACGAGGGGGCCGGCATCGGGCTGGCCACCGGCACCGCGGCCCTTGTCACGGCATACCTCACCGGTGACGACCCAGGGCTCGTCGACGCGTTCGCGGGGCTGAAACCGAATCGGCTGCTCACCGAGGAGGCCTCGTGACCACCTTCCGCTTCGATGGCGCCGAGATCCCGTTCCGCCGGGGGCAGAGCGTCGCCGCGGCCCTGCTCGCAGCCGGGGTGTCGGCGGTTCGGCGGACCCGTGGCGCGGATGCCCCGCGCGGGGTGTTCTGTGGCATCGGGGTGTGTTTCGACTGTCTGGCGACGATCGACGGAGCGGGCGGGGTGCGGACCTGCCAGGTGATCGCCACCGAGGGCCTCGAGGTGACCTCCGCCGAACCGGCAGCGTCCGCGCCTCCGCCCTCTGAGAGCGCTGCGCTGGAGACCGTCGCCGACCTCGCCATCGTCGGTGGCGGACCAGCGGGTATGGCGGCCGCCGCTGCGGCCCTGGAGGGCGGGCTGCGGGTCGTCCTGATGGACGCGGGGGCGGAGGTTGGCGGGCAGTACTGGCGGTTCCCCCCGGCGGGCAGCGACTTGGGCCGCGGGGAGGATCTGCACCACGATCTGGCGACCTATGCCGGGCTGCGGGAGCGGCTCGCCGAGGGGGAGCGGGCCGGTCGTCTCGATCTGCGCCGTGGCACCGAGGTCTGGGCGACGGTGCGCACCGGACAAGCGTGGCGGGTCCACCTCACCCCGACCTCGCCCCGCCCCGGGGTGATCACCGCCCGTTGGCTGCTCGTGGCGACCGGCGCTCATGACCTTGCCCTGCCCTTCCCGGGGTGGGACCTCCCGGGTGTGATGACCGTGGGTGGACTGCAGTCCCTGCTCAAGGGCAGCGATGTCCTACCCGGTCAGCGGGTCGTGGTCGCGGGCAGCGGGCCCTTTCTGCTCCCCGTCGCTGCCGGACTGGCCGCCCGAGGATCGCGCGTGCTCGCCCTCTGTGAGGCCGGCCGACCGGGTGGCTGGGCCCGGGGCCTCCCGGCCGTGGTCGCACAGCCGGGCAAGGTCCGCGAGGCCGCCGGGTACGCCGCACTCCTCGCCCGCCACCGGGTGCAGCTACGGTCGGCCACCGTCGTCGTGCGGGCGCTCGGCGCGCAGCGGCTCGAAGCGGTCGAGGTGGCCCGGCTCGACCGCAGCGGACGGGTCGACCGCAGCTCCGCACAGCAGATCGAGGTCGACGCACTCGGGGTGAGCTGGGGCTTCGTGCCCCGCCTGGACCTGCTCACCCCGCACCGGCCCCGGATGCGGCGTGGCGTCGACGGTCAGATGGTCGTCGCCGTCGATGGCTGGCAGGCGAGCAGCATCCCCGGGCTCCTCGTGGCGGGGGAGACCTGCGGGGTCGGAGGGGCCGGGCTCGCGCTCGCCGAGGGCCGGCTCGCCGGGCTCGGAGTCCGGGCGGCCCAGGGGGAGCGGCTCGACGATGCGCAGGTGGCACGGCTCCGGCGGGAGGTTGCGTCGCTGCGTCGGTTCGCCGACCTCGTCCAGGCCCGCACGGTGGTGCTGCACGGCTGGCTCCACGACCAGCCCGACGACACCGTGCTCTGTCGCTGCGAGGAGACCCGCCTCGGGGCCGCCCGGGCGGTCATCGCGCAGCACGGCGACCTCGATCCCGGGCTTCTCAAACACCACACCCGGGCGGGCATGGGCTGGTGCCAGGGGCGGATCTGCGGGCCGGCCACCCGGATGCTGTGCGGCACCCCGGACCGGGTGGAGGAACGTCTGCTGGCGACGCCGGTACGCCTCGGCGACCTCGCCGCCCGCAGTGATATGCATAGGTCTGAGAACCCCGCGATGAAGGAGCCGACATGACCGACGCCCCCCGCAAACCCTGGCACGGTGTCCTCGTCGCCGCGAGTCTGCCGTTCCAGGCCGACCTGTCCGTCGACTATGGCGCGTATGCCGACAACGTGTCCTGGTTGGCCGAACAGGGATGCGACGGGGTAGTGCCCAGCGGATCCCTCGGGGAGTACCAGACCCTCACCACCGCGGAGCGCGACCGGGTCGTCGAGACCGCGGTGGCCGCGGCACCAGCCGGGTTCACCGTCATGCCGGGGGTCGGCGCCTACGGCGGGCTCGAGTCCCGACGGCATACCCAGTTCGCCAAGGACGCCGGCTGTCACGCGGTTATGGCGTTGCCCCCGAACGCCTACCGCACCGATGAGCGGGCCATCCTCGAACACTACGAGCTCATCGCGAGCGTGGGGCTGCCGGTAACGGCATACAACAACCCGATCGACACCAAGACCGACCTGACGCCCCCGATCCTCGCCCGGCTGAGCGCCGAAGGGTTCATCGTCGGGGTGAAGGAGTTCAGCGGCGACGTGCGTCGCTGCTACGAGATCGCCGAACTCGCGCCGGATCTCGACCTCATGATCGGCACCGACGACACCGTCCTCGAGGTCGCCTTGGCCGGTGCCGTCGGCTGGGTCGCCGGGTACCCGCAGGTTTTCCCGAAGGCCTGCGTGCGGCTCTACCAGGCCTCGCTCGCCGGGGACCTTGCGACCGCCGTGCCGCTCTACCGGCAACTCCACCCGGTGCTCCGCTGGGACAGCAAGACCGAGTTCATCCAGGCGATCAAACTCGGCCAGGACATGATCGGGCGGGTTGGTGGCCGCTGCCGGCCGCCGCGTCAGGCACTCACCGTGGAGCAGGAGCGGATCGTTCGGGACGCCACCCAGGCGCTCATCGACGCCGGGATCGACTGACATGCGCAGCCGAGTCGTCTACCACGCGGTGGACAGTCACACCGAGGGTATGCCCACCCGGGTCATCACCGGCGGTGTGGGCGTCCTTCCCGGCGCGACCATGTCGGAGAAGCGCCTCCGGTTCCTGGCCGAGCGGGACGATCTTCGGACCCTGCTCATGTACGAACCCCGTGGCCATGCGGCCATGTCCGGCGCGATCCTGCAACCACCCACCCGACCGGATGCGGACTGGGGGGTGCTCTACATCGAGGTGTCCGGATGCCTGCCGATGTGCGGGCACGGCACCATCGGGGTGGCCACGGTTCTCGTCGAGACCGGGATGGTGGCGGTCAGCGAACCCGAGACCGTCATCCGGCTCGACGCGCCCGCGGGGCTGGTCACCGCACGGGTCCAGGTCGAGGACGGCCGCGCGGTGGCAGTGACCCTCGACAATGTCGCCTCGTACTGCCATGCCCTCGACGAGGAGGTCGAGGTCGAGGGGTTCGGGCGGGTGCGCTACGACATCGCCTATGGGGGGAACTTCTATGCCATCGTGAGGCTTGAGGACCTCGGCATCCCGTTCGAGCGGGCCCACAAGCAGCGGATGCTCGATGCTGGGTTGGCGATCATGGACGCGATCAACACTGAGCGTCCGGTGGTCCACCCGGAGCATCCCGAGATTGCCGTGTGCCACCACGTCTACCTGGAGGCGCCGGGGTCCACCGCAGCGCACAGCCGACATGCCATGGCCATCCACCCCGGCTGGTTCGACCGATCGCCGTGCGGCACTGGGACGAGCGCCCGGATGGCGCAACTGCACGCCCGCGGGATGCTCGATGTCGGCGCGGACTTCGTCAACGAGTCCTTCATCGGCTCCCGGTTCATCGGACGGATCCGGGAGGTCACGACCGTCGGCGGCCGGCCCGGCATCCTGCCGTCGGTGACCGGACGGGCCTGGATCACCGGCACCGCGCAGTACCTCCTCGACCCGAGTGACCCCTATCCGGCGGGGTTCCTCCTGTGAGCAGCCGCCCCGAGCGCGTGCACACGGTCGACTACCACACCGGGGGCGAGCCGTTTCGGATCGTCGAGGAGCCGCAGCCTGCCCTGCTCGGGGAGGGCCTGAGCGTGCTCGACCGCCGTGAGGTGGCGTTGCACGACCCGCAGGCCCAGTGGCTGCGGGCGCTGCTCTGTTCCGAACCTCGCGGTCATGCGGACATGTACGGCGGTTTCGTCGTCCCACCCGACGATGCCGGTGCCCATCTCGGGGTGCTCTTCTGGCACAAGGACGGATTCTCCACCGCGTGCGGCCACGGGACGATCGCGCTCGGCACCTGGGCGGTGGAGTCGGGCCGGGTGCCCGCGCCCGCGGACGGGGAGAGCGAGGTCGTCATCGACGTCCCCTCGGGCCGGGTCGCCGCCGTGGTCCGCACCGCGGGTGGCCGGGTGGTGTCGGCCCGTTTCCGCAACGTCGCCTCGTATGCCGTGGCGCGCGCTGTGACCGTCGATCTCCCGGATCGTTCGGTGAGTGTCGACATCGGCTATGGCGGCGCGATGTATGCCGTCCTGCCGGCGAGCGCGGTCGGTCTTCGGGTCGCGTCCGCGGACTACACCGCGCTCATTGCCCGGGGCCGGCAGATCCGGGACACCCTCAACGCCGCCGGGGCCGCGCAGCACCGGAGCGACCCCCGGCTCTCGGGGATCTACGGGACGATCTTCACCCACGACCTCACGCCCGACCAGGGATCGAGCGAACCGCACGTGCGCGAGGCCGTCGCCGCGACCGAGGCAGCGGGCGGCCGGGTTCTCTGGCAGCGCAATGTCACGGTCTTCGCGGACGGCGAGGTCGACCGGTCTCCGTGCGGCTCCGGCACCTCGGCCCGGGTGGCCCTGCTTGCCGCCGCGGGGGAACTCGGTGACGGCGACCTGCTGGTGCATTCCTCGATCGTCGGGTCGACCTTCACCGCCCGGGTCGCTGGGCACACCGAGGCCGAGGGTGCCGTCGCGGTGATCCCCGAGGTGACCGGCACGGCATACCGGGTGGGGGAGTCGACCTTCACGGTCGACCCGGCGGACCCGCTTGTGCCCGGGTTCGTTCTGCGCTGACCCGCGGGTCCGGTGGCCGCGGTCAGCCGAGGTCGGCGGCGGCCTCGGCCGGCTCCGGGCCGGGGCCGCGCCGGGAGCCGAGCACGACCGCACTCGCGAGCACGACGAGCGCCATCCCGGCGACCTGCCAGCCGGCGAGCCGCTGACCGAGGACGAGGAGTCCGGCGAGGGCGCCGAGCGCCGGTTCGGTGGACATGAGCACCCCGAACACCTGGGCGCTCATCCGCCGCAAGGCGATGAGCTCCAGGCCGTAGGGGACCACCGAGGAGAGCAGCGCGACGAGGACTCCCTTGCCGAGGTCGAGCCCGGTGAGGGCGACCAGCCCGGCCGCCCCGAGCGGCAGGCAGAGCACCGCCGCCACGACGAGGGAGACGGTGAGCCCGGTGACTCCGGGAAAGGCCGCCCCGGTGCGGCCGCTCCAGATGATGTAGAGCGCCCAGAACACCCCCGCGAGCAGGGCGAGCGCGAGGCCGAGGTGGTCCAGGCGCTCCCAGGACGCCTTCCACGCACCGGAGATGAGGACGACCCCGGCGAGCGCCGCCACCACGGCCGCGAGGTCGCGTCTGCGGCGGGAGGTCCAGGCGGCCAGGAGCAGTGGCCCGAGAAACTCCAGGGTGACCGCAACGCCGAGCGGGATCCGTCCGAGCGCCGCATAGAAGGTCGAGTTCATGAGCGCGAGGATGACCCCGAAGGTCACCGCGGAGCGCCACTGTTCCGGGGTGTGGCCCCGCAGCGCGGGCCGGGCGAACGCCACCATGAGGAGCGCCCCGATCCCGAGCCGCAACAGCACCGCCGTCGCCGACCCGTGGCTCGCGATGAGGGTGATCGCCACCGCCGCGCCGAACTGGACCGAGACCACCCCGGTGAGCACGAGGACCGGGGCCGGCACGCGCTCAAGGCGCCCGGTCACCATCCGCGCTCGCGCCACTCCTGCAAGGCCGGCCGCTCGGCCCCAAGCGTGGTGTCGCCACCGTGACCGGGATAGACCCAGGTGTCGTCGTCGAACCGGTCGAAGATCTCCCGGACGACCCCGGCATACAGCGAATCGAAGGACTGGTAGTCGAACATCGAGGAGGCCCCCACCCCACCCGGAAAGAGGCAGTCCCCGGTGAACAGGTGCGTCGACCCAGCGGGGTCGCGGTAGGCCAGGCACACCGATCCGGGGGTGTGGCCGGCGATGTGCAGCACGTCGAGGGCCAGGTCGCCGCACCGGATGACGTCCCCGGCGGTGAGGCGTACCTGGGGGGTGAGCGGCAGGTGGTCGGCGTCGAGGTCGCCGGCGTAGGTCGCCGCCCCGGTGGCTGCGGCAACCTCGACGAGGGCACGGGTGTGATCCCAGTGCCGGTGCGAGGTCACCAGGTGGCGGAGCCCGCCGGTGCCTGAGCCCGCCCCGCCACCGGCGGCGATGAGTTCGAGCACGCGGGGGGCCTCGTCGGCCGCATCGATGAGCAGTTGCTCGCCGGTGGGCCGGCAGGTCACCAGGTAGACGTTGTTGTGCATCGCGGAGACCGCGAGTTTGCGGATCGTCGCGTGCTCGAGTTCGCGCGTGTCCCAGGGCCCGCCGGGGGTTACCGCACCGGTGTACGTCATGACGCCGATGGTATGCCGGGAAGGGGACCGGCCTCGGAGGGGCCGGCCTCGAGGGCGGCGGCATACTCCGGGATCACCTGGTGCGATTCGGGACGGACCTGGACCTCCAGGTCGAACTCGCGGAGCACGGCGGCGATGGCCTCACCGCCCATGCGTCCCTCCCGGCTCAAGGCGCGGGCCAGCGCACGCAGCGGGCCCTCGTGGGCGATGAGGAGTTGGCGGGTCTCGGCGACGAGGCGGGTGAGCATCTTTTCGATGTCCGGTTCGGGCACGGAGCGATCCATCGCGTACTCGTCAGCGAGCATGTAATCGGCCTGGAACTCCCGGTCGAAGCCGTACCGTCGGACGAAGTCGATGATCGTCCGCGTGGCCTTCTCGCGGTCCGCGGCCCGTCCCACCGAAGCCCATTCCTTGCCGAACACGATCTCCTCGGCCACACCTCCCGCGAGCATGACCATGGTCTGGGCGATGAGCGAGGCCTCGGTGGCGTGCATGGTGTGGGCAAAGGTGAACCCGGCGGCATACGCGGAGGCAACCTTGGCGGTCAACTGAATGGGGGCCAGACCGAAGAGCAGTACGTGCGCGAGGGCGTGACCGCTCTCGTGGACCGCGACGTTGGCGACCTTGTCGAGCGAACTCGACTCGCGGATGCGGTCCAGTCGACCCGTGAAGGGCAAGGTCGTTCGGGTTTTCCCAACACGCACGACCAGTTCCCGCTTCGCCACGTCATACGAGAAGGAGATGGTGCGTTTGCCGCTGATCAGGGCTTCCAGGATGAAGGGGGCAAGGTTGGTTTCGAGGATGTCCGACACCGACGACAGCACCGGTCGAACCCCCTGAACCGGGAAGACGCCGTTGCGGTAGATGAGGTCTCTCACGGAGACATCGACCACCACGGTGATGCCGAAGGCTTCCTTGGTGGCGGTGACCACCTTGGCGACCTCGCGGTCGATCAACTCCTCGAAGTTCGCCCGACCGAGGCTGGAGTAGATCAGGTGGGTGTTGCCGAACCTCGCCACCTGCTCCGGCTTGAACCGGCGTTGCAGGGCGTTCTTGATGTCCACCACGGTGATCCGCGCGGTGTGCGCAGCAAACACATCGGCGTCGATATCCGCCTCGGCCCCCTCTCCGGCCATGGTGAAGGCCTCGTCGAGGTTGCCACTGATGACGATGAGGCACCGGGTGCAGTCGATCGGCTTGTAGATCTCCTGGCTCAGGCGCACCGACCGCAGGCTCTCGACCGCGGCCTGCGTGGTCATCTCGGCGATAGTTTCCAACGGCACGGTGGAGCGGGTGGCTCGCTTGAACTCCTGCGCCCGCCACACCCCGAGTCGGTCATCGACCTTGTTGCCCTCGGCACGCTGCGCAGCCAGTGATCGCTCCGTCTCGGCCAGAGACGCAATGAGGTAGCTGATCTCCGGTGACTCACGACGGGAGAGTTGTCCGTCGGAGAGCAGTTCCCAGAAGTCGCTGAACTTGGTGTTTTGGACCGGGTTCCCCATGTGGTCCAGGGTGTTGAAGCGCTGGATCTCATCGAAGAGCAGGAGAGTGGGTTGCCCCTCAAGGGCTCCCGACTCCCCGAGCATCGAGGCCACCGACGAATGCCAGGTGGTGGTGTCCCCGTTGGTCAGTTCCAGTTCGACGAACCGGTCCAGGATGCCCAGCTCGGTGGCCAGTCGTCGCACGAGATCGGTCTTGCCGACCCCGGTCATCCCCCAGAGATTGACGATCACCGGTCGCCGGAGGACCTGGGGCGCGACGTACCAGAGGCGGATCGCGTCGCAGAGCTCGTCGATGATGCCATCGATACCGATGAAGTGGTCCTTGAGGGCCCGACGGGCAGTGAGCAGCCGCGCGTCGCTGCGGGCAACCTCGTCCTTGTCGATGGCGATCGGGGGAGTCATAGCGAGCCATTCTGCCGGGTGGGGCCGGGGCCGGCATCCGGGATATGGGCGGCCTTCGGTTCAGTCGCGTATGCCGCGCGCGCGCCAGAGCAGGTCGGCCGCCCGGGCGGCATGCCCCGGCTCGGCCCCGAGGCGGAGGTATTCGTCGTTCAGGAAGGCGGCGACCAGGTCGGCTTCGACGTCGGCGAAAGTGAACGCGGTCGCGAGGTCGACGTGGTGGTAGACGACCTCGCGGAGCCGCAGCCCGATGAGGTCGCCGACCCGGAAGCGATGCCCGCCGGGGGTGCGTTCGACGGTGAGGTCGGCGTGTTCGGGGCCCAGGCGGGTCAGCAGCGGGTCCAGGACGGCTGCGCTGGTGGCCAGGTCATCGACGAGGGCCGTGACCGGCCGGTGCGCACCCGCCTCGATGTCGCTGTCCCGGCTCTCGTCGGAGCGGTACATCGTCTCTCCGGTGCCCTCGAGAGCGGACCGGCAGAGCGCTGCCATCCCGTCGGCGTTGCGGGCGATGTGGGTCAGCACGTGCCCGCGGGACCACCCCGTGCACAGGCTCGGCGCCGAGGTGTCCGTGAGCTCTCGGGCCGAGCCGAGCAGGAGTTCGGTGTGCCGCTTCAGCAGGCCCAGGTCCGGCATACTGGCTGACCTTACTCCGCGCGCTCGGTGAGGTGCGAGGACTGTCAGTGGCGCCACCTAGAGTTGCGGGCGTGAGTCATGACCATCTCATCGTGCGTGGTGCCCGGGAGCACAACCTCAAGGACGTCTCCGTCGAGCTGCCCCGCGACGCCCTCGTCGTCTTCACCGGCCTCTCCGGGTCCGGGAAGTCGAGCCTGGCCTTCGATACCATTTTTGCCGAGGGCCAGCGGAGGTATGTCGAGTCGCTCTCGGCCTATGCCCGGCAGTTCCTCGGGCAGATGGACAAACCGGACGTCGACTTCATCGAGGGGCTCTCGCCGGCGGTGTCGATCGACCAGAAGTCGACCAACCGCAACCCGCGTTCGACGGTCGGCACGATCACCGAGGTCTACGACTACCTGCGTCTGCTCTTTGCCCGCGCCGGCCGGCCGCACTGCCCCACCTGCTCCGAGCCGGTCACCCGACAAACCCCGCAGCAGATCGTCGACAGGCTCCTCGAACTGCCGGACAAGACCCGGTTCCAGGTGCTCGCGCCGGTGGTGCGCTCCCGCAAGGGCGAATACACCGAACTGTTTGGCGAGCTCCAGAGCAAGGGTTTCGCGCGCGCCCGGGTCGACGGGGAGGTGGTCTCGCTCACCGAGCCGCCAACCCTCGCCAAACAGGTCAAGCACTCCATCGAGGTCGTCGTCGACCGGCTCGTCGCCAAGGGCTCCGACGCCGGGGCCAAGCGCCGGCTCACCGACTCCGTCGAGACCGCGCTCACCCTCGCCGGGGGCCTGCTCGTCGTCGAGTTCGTCGACCGCGACCTCGACGACCCCGCCCGGGAGCGGCGGTTCTCCGAACGGATGGCCTGCCCCAACGACCACCCGCTGGCGATGGACGAGGTCGAGCCGCGCTCGTTCTCCTTCAACAGCCCCTTCGGCGCCTGCCCCGCGTGTACCGGACTCGGCACCGAGCTCGAGGTCGACCCCGACCTCATCGTGCCCGACGAGGAGCTCTCGCTCGCGCAGGGGGCCATTGCCCCCTGGGCCAGTGGCAGCGGAGCCGCCGAATACTTCCAGCGGGTGATGACCGGTCTGGCCCGTGACCTGACCTTCTCCATGGACACCCCGTGGCGGGCGCTGCCCGCGCGGGCCAAGGAGGCGCTCCTGCACGGTGAGAACTATCAGGTTCACGTCAGCTACAAGAACCGGTTCGGGCGCGAACGGTCCTACTCCACCGGGTTCGAGGGGGCCGTGCCGTTTATCAAACGCCGGCACTCTGAGACCGACTCGGACTGGAGCCGGGAACGCTACGAGGGCTACATGCGGGAGGTTCCCTGCCCAGTATGCCGTGGAGCCCGGCTCAAGCCGGAGTCTCTCGCCGTTCTCATCGGGGGGCGCTCCATCGCCGAGGTCTGTGCGCTCGCCATCGGCGAGTCGGCAGCCTTCCTCGACACCGTGGACTTCACCGACCGCGAACGGCAGATCGCCGAGAGGGTGATCAAGGAAATCAACGCCCGGCTCGGGTTCCTCCTCGATGTCGGTCTGGACTATCTCTCCCTCGACCGCGCGGCCGGGACGCTCAGCGGCGGCGAGGCGCAACGGATCCGACTCGCCACCCAGATCGGGTCGGGCCTGGTCGGAGTGCTCTACGTCCTCGACGAACCCTCGATCGGGCTCCACCAACGCGACAACCACCGGCTCATCGAGACCCTGACCCGGCTGCGCGACCTCGGCAACACCCTCATCGTCGTCGAACACGACGAGGACACCATTGCCACCGCCGACTGGGTTGTCGACATCGGTCCTGGGGCGGGGGAGCACGGCGGCCAGGTCGTCCACTCCGGCCCGGTCAGGGGACTGCTCGAGCACGCCGACTCGATCACCGGGAAGTACCTCTCCGGGCGGCTCGAGATCCCCACCCCGGCCGTGCGCCGGCCGCGCGAGCGGGGCCGGGCGGTCACCGTCAAGGGAGCCCGCGAGCACAACCTCGACAACGTCAGCGTGAGCTTCCCGCTCGGCACCCTCATCGCGGTCACCGGGGTGTCCGGTTCCGGCAAGTCGACCCTGGTCAACGACATCCTCTACAACGTCCTCGCCAACCGTCTCAACGGAGCCCGGCACGTGCCCGGACGGCATACGACGGTGACCGGACTGGAGCACCTCGACAAGGTGGTGCACGTCGACCAGAGCCCGATCGGTCGTACCCCGCGGTCGAACCCGGCGACCTACACCGGCGTCTTCGACCACATCCGCAAACTGTTCGCAACGACCACGGAAGCCAAGATCCGCGGCTACCAGCAGGGCCGGTTCTCGTTCAACGTCAAGGGCGGCCGCTGTGACGCGTGCTCCGGAGACGGCACGATCAAGATCGAGATGAACTTCCTCCCCGACGTCTACGTTCCCTGCGAGGTCTGTCACGGAGCGCGGTACAACCGGGAGACCCTCGAGGTGCACTTCAAGGGCAAGACGATCGCCGACGTCCTCGACATGCCGATCGAGGAGGCCGCCGAGTTCTTCGCCGCGGTCCCGGCCATCGCCCGACACATGAGCACCCTCAACGACGTCGGGCTCGGCTATGTCCGGTTGGGCCAGCCGGCCCCGACCCTCTCCGGCGGCGAGGCGCAGCGGGTCAAACTGGCCTCCGAGCTGCAGAAACGCTCGACCGGCCGGACCATCTACGTGCTCGACGAGCCCACCACCGGCCTGCACTTCGAGGACATCCGCAAACTCCTGCTTGTGCTCCAGGGGCTGGTCGACAAGGGCAACACCGTCATCGTCATCGAGCACAACCTCGACGTCATCAAGAACGCCGACTGGATCATCGACCTCGGTCCCGAGGGCGGCAGCGGCGGCGGGCGGGTCATCGCCGAGGGCACCCCCGAGCAGGTGGCCCTGCTCACCGAATCGCACACCGGTCGCTTCCTCGCGCCGATCCTTGCCCGCACGGCCCGTACCGTCGCCCGGGAGCCCGCCACGAGCCGGGCCCGCACGGCGGCCACGACCCCGGCCAAGGCTCCGGCGAAGGCCCCGGCCAAGGCTCCGGCCGCCCGCTCGGCCGCCCGCAAGAGCGCAACCCGTACCGGCCCGTGAACCCGGCAGGCCGGAACCGCTCACGCGGTCCCGGCCTGCCGGAGTGCTCCTCTGGCCGTCAGTGGGCGATCTCCTCACCGAGGTATGCCGCCCGGATGCGGTCGTCGGCAAGCAGTTCGGCACCGGTGCCGGAGAGGACGACCTCCCCGGTCTCCAGGACGTACCCGCGGTCCGCGAGGCCGAGCGCCTGGGTGGCGTTCTGCTCGACGACGAGGACGGTGACACCGTCGTCGTTGATCTCCCTGATGATCTCGAAGATCTGCTGGACGACCAGCGGCGCCAGACCCATCGACGGTTCGTCGAGAAGGAGCAGCCGCGGCTTACCCATCAGGGCACGGCCGATGGCCAGCATCTGCTGCTCACCGCCGGAAAGAGTGCCGCCGAGCTGCTTGACCCGCTCCTTGAGACGCGGGAAGAGTTCGAAGACTCGGTCCAGGACGGCCTCATCGTGCGTCTTGAACCGGAAGGCACCCATCTCGAGGTTCTCCAGCACGGACATCCGGGGGAAGACGCGCCGGCCCTCCGGGACGTGGCAGATTCCCTTGTGGATGAGGGTGTGCGCCGGCACCCCGTCAATGCGCTCGCCGTCGAACCGGATCTCGCCCAGGGAGGGCCGCATCATGCCGGAGACGGTTTTCTGGGTGGTCGTCTTCCCGGCGCCATTGGCCCCGAGGAGGGCGACCACCTCGCCCTCCTCGACATGGAAGGACACACCCTTGAGCGCACGGATCGCGCCGTAACGGACCTCGATGTCGTCAACCTCGAGCAGGCTCATGCCTTCTCCTCCTCAGCGGGCACGTGCGGGGTCTCGATGATGATGTTCGCGTCCGGATCATCGAGCGCGAGCGTGTGCAGTTCGGGAAGCGCCTCGAGCTCCTCGGCGGCCTCCTCGGCACTGGTCCCAAGGTAGGCCGCAATGACGACCGGATCCTTCTGGATCTCTTCCGGGGTGCCTTCGGCGATCTTGCCGCCGAAGTTGAGCACGACCAGCCGGTCGGCGATCGACATGACGAGCTTCATGTCGTGTTCGATGAGGAGCACCGACACGCCCCGCTCCCGCCGGATCTGCAGGATGAGTTCGGCAAGTTCACGCTTCTCCGACGGGTTGGTTCCCGCGGCCGGCTCGTCGAGCAGGATGACGCCCGGGTTGGTGCCCAGGGCGCGGGCGATCTCGAGGCGCCGTTGTTCGCCGTAGGCGAGCGAGCCCGCCAGTTCGTTGGCCTTCTCCCGCAGCCCGACGAAGCGGAGCAGCTCCAGACCCTTGTCGATGGACTCCCGGTCCTCCTTGCGCTGCCACGGCATCCCGAGCATTGCGGACACTGGGCCGGACTTCTGCCGCGTCTCCACGGCCACCCGGACGTTCTCCAGCGCGGTGAGCGCCGGGAAGAGCCGGATGTTCTGGAAGGTCCGGGCCACGCCCATGTGGTTGATGATGTGGGTCTTCTTGCCGATGACCATCGCATGGCTGTCGCCGGAACGACCCGCGAGGCTGATCGTGCCCTCCTGCGGGTGGTACACCCCGGTGAGGGCATTGAAGAGCGAGGTCTTCCCGGCACCGTTGGGGCCGATGATCGCGAGGATCTCCCCGCGATACATCTGCATCGTGACGTCGTTGAGCGAGGTCACCCCACCAAAGCGGAGGGTGACGTTCTTGATGTCGTAGATGACGTCATCGTGGTCGATGAGCTGCTTGCTCGTCTCGGGGACGGAGATGGTCATGACGTGGCTCCCATCGACTCGCTCTCGGGTACGGCTCTGGGCTCGATCCGGGGTGCCTCGTCGATACCTTCGAGTTCGGTCTCCCGGCGGGTGGCCGGGATGAGACCGGCTGGCCGGAAGATCATCATGAGCAGGATGACGGCGCCGATCCACATCTGCCGGTCCTCGGCCGGCACCTGTTCCTTGAGGAACTCGGGCAACCAGGTGAGCACCGCGGCCCCGGCCATGGCGCCCGGGAGCGAGCCCATGCCGCCGAAGACGACATACGCGACGACGAGGATGGAGTATTCCAGGGTGAAGTTCTGCGGGTTGAAGTACCCCACCTGGCTCGCGAAGAAGACACCCGCGATGCCCGAGGTCGACGCGCCGATAGCGAACGCGAAGAGCTTGGCACGGAAGGTGTTGACTCCGGTGGCCTGGGCAGCCACCTCGTCTTCCCGGATGGCGGCCCACGCCCGGCCGAGGCGCGAGTCCTCGAGGCGACGGAAGCCGATGATGACGAGCACCATAATGACGAGCAGCAGGTACCAGTACTGGAGGTAGTTCAAGCCCCATTCCCACTGCAGCGGGCCGATGGAGATGGCCGGGTGCGGCACCGCGGGGGAGGGCCCGCGGGTGCTGTTCGTGATCGACTCGGCGTTCACCGCGACGATCCGCACGATCTCACCGAAACCGAGCGTGACGATGGCCAGGTAGTCACCGCGCAAGCGTAGGGTCGGTGCGCCGAGCATGACGCCGGCGATGAGGGCGAAGATGACCGCGACCGGGATCGCCCAGAGCGGAGACACCGTGAACGGTGGCTTGGCCGGCAGCGAACCGACAAGCCAGGCAGTGGTGTAGGACCCGACCGCATAGAAGGCGATGAAACCGAGGTCGAGCAGACCGGCCCAGCCGACGACGACGTTGAGGCCGATGGCGAGCAGGACGAAGATGCCGATCTGCGAGACCAGGACGTTCTGCCAGTACTCGGTCATCGTCGGCGGGTAGAAGAGCGCCACCGCGATGACGGCGATGAGGAGCGCGTACTTCATCCCCGGGATGTGTCGGACGCTGCCGCCGACGGTGTCCGAACTCATCAGGTCGCGTTCGGCCTTCTCGACCTGGACGGGAGCGTCCAGGGTGGCCACGATCCAGCCGGCGCCGGCCAGCATGACGAACGCCATCGCGGCGAGCCAGCCCCCGGCGCCGAGGTTCTGCCAGTGTCCGGTGGCACCCTCGAAACCCTCGCTGGCGGCATACCCGGTGGCCAGGTACAGGGTGAGCAGAGTGAGCAGGGCTCCCACAACGCCCACACCGAAGGCAACCCAGCCGAGTTTCTTTCGAGCGAGTCCGAGGGTGGCGACAAGGCCGACGAGAATGGCAGCGCCGAGCAGGACGAAGGCGCCCCATCGAAGGAACTGCTGGCTCACGGGCGCCAAGCCGCTGCCCGCGAACAGCGCGCTCATGTCGACCAGGGTGGCGTTGCGGCCCTGCGGTGAGAACCAGGTGGCCTGGAGCAGCGATTCCAGCCCCACGAGACTGCCGATGGCGGCGAGGAAGAGACCAGGGCGCCAGGCGAAGGCCCGGCGGATGAAGTTCTTGGTGTCCGCGACCTCGAGGTGCGAACGCGCCGCCACGAGGGCTCCTCCGGCGATCGTCAGGTAGGCCAGGAGTTGGAAGGCGGACCCCAGGGAGTGGTCCGGGGTACCGAGGAAGCTCTGAACGTAGCCGTGCGCCAGATAGCCCCAGAGTCCCGCGACGACACAGATCGCCGCCGCCGCGTAGCCGAGGACCCGGTTGCGCAGGATGACCGCGATCAGGGTCGCGATCAGGGAGACCAAGAACAGGATCCATGGCACCGGCATGGTGAAGAAGGTCTGAGCGATGGGTGAGAGGCCTTCGGTGCTGGATGCCGCGTCCGAGAGCGTGCCGAGTTTTCCGTCAGCGGCCGCCCGGCTGTTGTCGGTCCATTTGAGCAGGACGTAGCCCATGACGACGCCGAGCGCCCCGATGGCCATCGGCTTGATGCCTGGGCGGCCGAGGTACGGCTTGATCCGCGACCAGTAGGTGATGAGGAAGAAGACCCCCACCCCGACGAGGAGGAACAGGATGATCCGCGGGCCGAGGATCGAGGGCCCGAAGAGGGCCTTCTTGATCCCCACGTAGTAGTCGTCGCGGGAGCCCTGCTGCTTGCCGATCATGAGCGAGAGGACGAGGCCCAGGGCAAGGCAGCCGAAGAGCCGCTTCACCGTCGGGTTCTGGTACCAGGGAACGTTTCTCATGCTGCACGCCCCAGCTTCTCACCGAGCAGGCCGGTGGGTCGGAAGACGAGGATGGCGACGAGGACGACGAAGGCGACGACGTCGGTCCACTCGATGCCGATGAAGGGCAGCGGTGGCACGATCGCCTCCACGATGCCGAGGAGCAGGCCACCCATCATGGCGCCGCGAAGGTTGCCGATGCCGCCGAGGACGGCGGCCGCGAACGCCTTGACACCCTGGTCGAAGCCCATCGTGTTGCCGAAGCCGAAGGCCTGACCGAAGAGGAAGCCGGCGACCCCGGCGAGTGCGCCACCGATGAGGAAGGTCCGCGAGATGGTGCGGTCGATGTTGATCCCCATGAGGGCCGCGGTGGGGGCATCCTCGGCAACCGCACGGATGCTCCGGCCAAGCTTGGTGCCGTTGACGATCCGGTCGAGCAGAATCATCGTCAGCAGGGCCGCGACGATGATGATGACCTGGATCCGGGTGACCGTCACGCCACCGAGTTCCAGGACGGGAGCGTTCTTGTCGAGGTAATTCTCCGGGAACGGGTTACCCGAGAACCGGTTGAAAAGCTTGCCGAAGAGCTGGACGAGGAAGAACGACATCCCGATCGCGGAGATGAGGAAGGCGAGTTTGGGGGCTCCCCGTTGTCGCAGAGGCTTATAGGCGACCAACTCCAGGGTCCACGCGATGAGCGCGGAGACAATCGCTCCGGTGAGCAGACCGGCAAGCACGATCATCGACGCCCCGAGGAAGCCGTGCTCCCCGGGGGCCAGCTGGCTCACGACGAGATAGCTGCCGAAGGCGCCCGCCATGAAGACTTCGCTGTGCGCGAAGTTGATGAGCTGGAGCACTCCGTAGACAAGCGTGTAACCCAAGGCGACGAGCGCATACATCGATCCTCGGGTCAACCCGAGGACCAGATAGTCGGGCAGATTCTGGAGCCAGTTCACGGAGGTGGTCCCTTCTTCGCTGGACGGGGGAGGCAGAGGCGGGGCGGGTGGGGGGAGAGGGACGACAAGGGGCGCCCCACCCCGGTTGGGGTGGGGCGCCCCCCTGACACGACCCTAGACGGGTCGGCACAGTCCTGCGAGGTCAGCTCGTCTTGATGTCGCCGACGAGGCCGATCTTGCCGCCGTCCTGCTTGTAGAGGTTGATGACCTGGTTCTCGACGTCACCGTTGGCAGCGAACTTGATGGTCGTCGTCAGACCCTTGTAGTTGAGGGCCTTGACGGCATCCCAGACCGACTTGCGGTCCACGGTGCCCTTGGCCTTAGCGGCCTTGATGGCCTCGAGGACGGCGTTGGTCACGTCGTAGGACTCGGGGGAGTAGGTCGACGGGTCGGTGTTGAACATGGCCTTGTATGCCGCGGTGAACTCCTTGGCGTTGTCGGCCTTGGTCGCATCGAGGCAGCCACAGGAGATGTACCAGCCATCGCCGTCGGCACCGGAGTTGGTCGAGAAGACCGTGGAGAGAACGCCATTGCCGGACATCCGCAGGCCGGGGTAGTTGACCGCAGTCAGGGCCTTGGCGAAGAGCGCCGCCTGGGCGTCGTAGCCACCGTAGAAGACGGCCTCGGCGCCGGAAGCCTTCACGGCCTGGGCGATGACCGAGTAGTCCTTGGTCTTGTCCTTGTCCACGCCCTCGCGCTTGACGACGGTGGCTCCACCGGCCTTGACCGCGGCCTCGACCGCGTCGACTGCGCCCTTGCCGTAGTCGGTGAGGTCGTCGACGAGGTAGACCGTCTTGGCCTTCTTGGCGAGCCACTGGCCAGCAAGGTCACCCTCGAGGCTGTCCGGCGGGACAACCCGGTGGAAGGCGGCGCAGTTGAGCGTCTTGGTGAGGTCAGGGTTGGTCGCCGACGGGCTCACCAGGACCAGGCCAGCCTCTTCGTAGGTCTTGCACACGGCCTTGGTGGGACCGGAGAAGGACGGACCGACGACGGCCACGATCTCCTTGTCCTGGATGGCCTTGGCAGCCGCAGCGGGGGCCTTGGCGGGGTCACCCACGTCGTCGAGCTCGACGAGCTGGACCTGGAGGTCCGCGTTCGCCTTGTTCCACTGGTCGAGGGCGAGTTTCGTGGCGTTGATCTCGTTGATTCCGAGCTGGGCGTTCTCGCCCGAGAGCGGACCCTGGAAGGCGATCTTGATGGCGCCTTGGGTGCCCGTACCGGCGCTGCCGCTGTTCAGGCCGCCGCTGTTGTTGGGGGTGCTGTTGGAGCACGCGGCCAGAGCCAGGGCGCCCGCAACAGACACGGCCGCCACCTTCGCGAGGGAGCGATTCCGCATCGACAATTCCTTCCTCAGTGACCCTTCAGGGGCCAAGTCCATTTGAACTACCGCCGCGGCTGCAGTGAGAGATGAGCAGCGACGCAGACCGACCCAGTGGCGGGTGCGGTCGGGCTCACCCTCTATCGGCGGTGCTGCCCGTGTCAAGCACACTGCACCGTTTCGTAACCCAAATGTTGACTTGGCCGACGCCGCGACCGCGTATGCCGGGGTGTTCACGGCCGTCACGAGAGCGGCATTGCCGCGAGGTGCAGCAGCTCCACCTCCGGGACCTCGTCGTCACCGGCGGGTTGTGCGCCCGCGGCTGGTGGCGTGCTGAAGTCCGCCGATATCCCGGTCGGCGGCGGCGTTGCCGACAGACCGCCAAGGTCGTGGTGACCCAGCCCAACGGCGGTGAATTCACGGCGTCTTCGGCGGGGGGTGCACACCAGGGGTGTCGGGCCACCTCGGTCGTCAATGGGGCGATCGCTCACCGTGACCTGAGGGCGCTTGGCGCCTGGCGGGGCTGTCGGTCCGGCGCCGTAGGCTGGCGGCCGTGGCCGACCCCTCGTCATACCGCCCGCAGCCGGGCGAGATTCCCGCGGAGCCGGGCGTCTACCGGTTTCGGGATAAGGACGGACGGGTCATCTATGTCGGCAAGGCCAAGAACCTGCGCTCCCGGCTGACCTCCTACTTCCAGGACATCACCGCCCTGCACAGCCGGACCGCCACCATGGTGCGTACCGGGGCGAGTGTGGAGTGGACCGTGGTGGCGACCGAGGTCGAAGCCCTCCAGCTCGAATACAGCTGGATCAAGGAGTTCGATCCGCGCTTCAACGTGCGCTACCGCGACGACAAGTCCTATCCGTACCTTGCGGTGACCATGGCCGAGGAGTTCCCCCGGGCCCAGGTCATGCGGGGTGCCAAACGCAAGGGCACGCGCTACTTCGGTCCGTATGCGCACGCCTGGGCGATTCGGGAGACCCTCGACCTGGCCCTGCGGGTGTTCCCCATCCGGACGTGCTCAGCGGGCGTTTTCCGCCGCGCCGGGCAGGTCGGCCGCCCGTGTCTGCTCGGGTACATCGACAAGTGTGCGGCACCGTGCGTCGGCCGGGTGGACGCGGCGATGCACCGGGCGATCGCCGAGGACTTCTGCGACTTCATGGCCGGGGAGAGCGCCCGGTTCGTCGGCCGGCTCACCGCACAGATGCGCAGCGCGGCCGCCGAGCTCGACTTCGAGCAGGCGGCCCGGATCCGCGACGACCTCGGTGCCTTGGAGCGGGTCCTCGAACGCTCCGCCGTGGTCCTGCCGGACGCCACCGACGCCGACGTCTTCGGGCTCGCCGAGGACGAGCTCGAGGTGGCCTTCCAGGTGTTCCACGTCCGCGGTGGCCGGGTCCGTGGGCAACGCGGCTGGGTGGCCGAACGGGACGCCGAGTCGACCCCGGAGATTGTCGAGCACCTGCTCCAACGGGTCTACGGCTCGGACTCCGCCGACGATGTCCCCAAGGAGGTGCTCGTGCCGGTGTTGCCCACCGGGGCGTCCACGGTGGCTGCCTGGTTGAGTGGCCAACGCGGGAGCGCGGTGGACCTGCGGGTTCCGCGACGCGGCGACAAGCGCACGCTCATGGAGACCGTCGCGCGCAACGCCACCCAGTCCCTGGCGCGGCACAAGGTCGCTCGGGCCGGTGACCTCACCGCGCGCAGCCAAGCGCTCCAGGAGCTCCAGGACGCCCTCGGACTGGACGAGGCTCCGCTGCGGATCGAATGCGTCGACATCAGCCACGTCCAGGGGACCAATGTCGTCGGCTCAATGGTCGTCTTCGAGGACGGCCTGCCGCGCAAGAGCGAGTACCGCTCGTTCATCATCCGCGGGGAGGGGGCGGACCCGGGGCCGGAGCAGGGCGCGGCCGTCGACGACACCGCGGCCATGCGTGAGGTGCTCACCCGACGGTTCCGCCGGTCGAGGGCCGAGGAGGACCGCGCCGGCGCCCTGGAGGCGGCAGCGGGGCCAGCGGGCGCGGACGCCGAGCCGACCGCGCGCCGACCGACGCGCTTTGCCTACCCGCCTCAGCTCCTCGTCGTCGACGGTGGTTTGCCCCAGGTCAACGCCGCCGCCAGGGTCTTGGCGGACCTGGACGTACGTGACGTACCCGTCGTCGGCCTCGCCAAACGCCTCGAAGAAGTCTGGGTGCCGGACGAGGACTACCCCGTCATCCTGCCGCGCACGAGCGAGGGGCTCTATCTCCTCCAGCGGGTCCGCGACGAAGCCCACCGGTTTGCCAACACGTTTCACCGCCGACGCCGCAGCAAGGCCATGACCCGCAGTCGGCTCGACGGCATACCGGGCCTCGGCGAGGCCAAACGGGCGGCGCTGCTCGCCCACTTCGGATCGGTCAAGCGGATCCGGGCGGCCAGCCTGCAGGAGCTCACCGAGGTTCGTGGGATCGGACCTGCGGTGGCAGCCGTCCTTGCGGCAGAGTTAGGGGCAGAACATCACGAACCCGCCGTCAACCTGAGCACCGGCGAGGTCGTCGACGACGAAGGAGCCCCGGCGTGACCCGCGACCTCATCCATCCCGAGGATCTCGTCATCCTCACCGGGATGAGCGGCGCCGGCCGGTCCACGGCGGCCAAGGTGCTCGAGGACCAGGGCTGGTATGTCGTCGACAACCTCCCGCCGCAACTGCTCTCCCAGGTCGCCGACCTCGCCGCCAAGTCCCGCGCCGCGGGAGGATTGGATCTTCGGGTGGCCGCCGTCGTCGACGTCCGCGCCCGGCTCTTCTTCGCGGCCCTGCGCGCCTCGATCGACGAGCTCAAGGCCACAGGGTGGAACCCGCAACTCGTCTTCCTCGACGCCTCCGATGAGGCCCTGGTCCGCCGTTTCGAGAGCGTCCGCCGGCCGCACCCACTCCAGGGAGAAGGGCGACTGCTCGACGGTATCGCCCGAGAGCGGGCCCTGCTCTCGGACCTGCGGGCCTCAGCTCAGATCGTGGTCGACACCTCGGGCCTCAACGTCCACCAGCTGTCCCGCAAGATCGCGCCCATCGTCGGCTACGAGCGGGGACCCAGCCTGCGGTTGGCGGTGATGTCCTTCGGGTTCAAGTACGGCATCCCGTTGGATGCTGACTTCGTCCTCGACATGCGCTTCCTGCCCAACCCGTTCTGGGTGCCCGAGCTCAAGGCCCTCAACGGCGAGGACGCCCCTGTGGCGGACTACGTGATGTCCCAGCCGGGTGCGGCCGAGTTCGTCGAGCGCGTCGTCGCCGTCATGGACACCGTGACCGAGGGGTACCTGAACGAGGGGCGGCGCTACGCGACCCTGGCCGTCGGCTGTACCGGCGGCAAGCACCGCTCGGTCGCCGTCGCGGCCGCCCTGGCGCGCCGGCTCGTCACCGACCGAATCGCGACCTTCGTCGTGCACCGCGACCTCGGGCACGAATGAGCGCGCCCATCGTCGCCGCGCTGGGTGGGGGCCACGGGCTGGCCGCGACCCTCTCCGCGCTCCGGCTGCTCACCGACGACATCACCGCGATCGTCACGGTCGCCGACGACGGCGGGTCCAGTGGACGCCTGCGGGAGGAGTTCGGTGTGCTCCCGCCAGGGGATCTGCGGATGGCGCTCTCGGCGCTCTGCTCGGACACCGAATGGGGTCATGTCTGGCGGGACGTGCTCCAGCACCGGTTCGCTGGAGATGGTCCACTCGGTGGGCACGCCCTGGGCAACCTGCTCATCGTGGCGCTCTGGGAGTTGCACGAGGACCCGGTCGCCGGACTCGACCTGGTCGCCCGGCTCCTCCAGGCCCGCGGTCGGGTGCTTCCCATGGCCGCGGTGCCGCTCACCATCTCGGCCGCGGTGCGCGGCCTGGTCACCGAAGACCCGGCCGCGCTCACCGACGTGACCGGCCAGGCGACGGTCGCCAAGACCCGAGGGTCCGTCGAGAGCATCGAGCTGCTGCCGCACGACCCACCGGCATACCCGGAGTCCGTCGCGGCGATTCGCGCGGCCGACTGGGTCATCCTCGGGCCGGGATCCTGGTTCACCTCGGTCATGCCGCATCTGCTCGTCCCCGAGCTGCGGGACGCCCTCAAGGTGACCCGCGCGGGTCGGATCCTGGTGCTCAACCTCGAGCCCGGGACGGGGGAGACTGCCGGATTCTCCGCGATCCGGCACCTGGAGACCTTCATCGACCTAGCGCCCGAGGTCACCCTCGACGCCGTCGTCGTCGACCCCGCCGTTGTCGACGATGAGGACGAGCTCGACGCCGCCTGCCGCCGGGTCGGGGCCCGCCCCCACATCGTGCCGGTGTCCGCACGCCATCGGCTCGGCGTGCACGATCCGCTGCGGCTCGCCTCCGCCTTCCAGGACGTCTTCGGCAGTGCATCGACGGGCCCGTGACCGTGGCAGGATGCCCCCTATGGCGATGACGGCGCGCGTCAAGGACGAGCTGAGCAGGTCCCTGGTGACCAAGCCCTGCTGCCGCAAGGCGGAGGTCTCTGCTCTGCTCCGGTTCGCCGGGGGGCTGCACATCGTGGGGGGTCGGATCGTTGTCGAGGCCGAGCTCGACACCGCCAATGTCGCCCGTCGGCTCCGCAAGGACATCATCGAGCTCTACGGACACACCCCCGAGGTGCTCGTCCTCGCCGCCGGGGGGCTGCGCAAGGGAAGCCGCTATGTCGTCCGGGTCGTCGCCGAAGGGGAGGCGCTGGCCCGGCAGACCGGCCTGATCGACAGCCGCGGCCGCCCGGTGCGCGGGTTGCCGCCCAAGGTCGTCTCGGGGAGCACCTGCGACGCGGAGGCCGCCTGGCGTGGCGCGTTCCTCGCTCATGGCTCGCTCACCGAGCCGGGACGTTCCTCGGCCCTGGAGATCACCTGCCCCGGACCGGAGGCGGCCCTCGCTCTGGTCGGCGCCGCCCGTCGGCTCGAGGTTGCCACGAAGGCCCGTGAGGTCCGCGGCGTGGACCGGGTCGTCATCCGCGACGGCGACGCGATCGGGGCCATGCTGACCCGGCTCGGTGCACACGAGAGTTTCCTGGCCTGGGACGAGCGCCGGATGCGCCGAGAGGTCCGGGCCACCGCGAACCGGCTCGCGAACTTCGACGACGCCAACCTTCGCCGGAGCGCTCGTGCCGCGGTCGCCGCCGGGGCACGAGTCCATCGGGCGATGGAGATCCTCGGCGACGACATTCCCGACCACCTCCGCGAGGCCGGTCGGCTCCGGGTCGAACACAAGCAGGCGTCCCTCGAAGAGCTCGGCCAACTCGCCTCCCCGCCGATGACCAAGGACGCCGTGGCCGGCCGCATTCGCCGGCTGCTGGCGATGGCCGACAAGCGAGCCAGCGACGAGGGCATCCCGGGCACCGAAGCCAGCCTGCCGCCGGACTTGCTGGACGCCTGAGCGCCCCCACGCAACGGCTCCGACATACGCTCCTGGGGGTGATCGGGACAGGGGTGGGACGGGGTCGGCGGCGTTCACCGCTTGTTACCCTCCCGTACCCCTCCCCGTGGCCGGTGCGCCATCGTTTTCGGGACTAGGGTGGGGGGTGGACAACCGCGCCGCGTGACCCGCGGCATCCCACCACAGATGGAAGGCAGCACCCACCGTGACCGTTCGCGTAGGGATCAACGGCTTCGGCCGCATCGGCCGCAACTTCTTCAGGGCCGTTCTGGCCTCCGGCGCCGATATCGAGATCGTCGCCGTCAACGACCTGACCGACAACAAGACCCTGGCCACGCTCCTCAAGTACGACTCGATCCTCGGGCGGCTCGACGGTGAGGTGACCTCGACCGACACCGACATCACGTACAACGGCAAGTCGTTCAAGGCGTTCGCCGAGCGCGACCCCGCGAACCTTGACTGGGCCGGTGTCGGTGCCGACATCGTCATCGAGTCGACCGGCTTCTTTACCGACGCCACGAAGGCGAAGGCGCACATCGACGGTGGCGCGAAGAAGGTCATCATCTCGGCCCCGGCCAAGAACGAGGACGCCACCTTCGTCATGGGCGTCAACCACGAGGACTACGACCCGGCGAACCACCACATCATCTCCAACGCCTCCTGCACCACGAACTGCCTGGCACCGATGACCAAGCCGCTGCACGACGCCCTGGGCATCGTCAAGGGCCTGATGACCACGATCCACGCCTACACCGGTGACCAGAACCTGCTCGACGCCCCGCACAAGGACCTCCGCCGGGCCCGTTCCGCCGCCCTCAACATCGTGCCCACCTCCACCGGTGCGGCCAAGGCGATCGCCCTGGTCATGCCCGAACTCAAGGGCAAGCTGGACGGCTACGCCCTGCGTGTGCCGACACCGACCGGCTCGGCCACCGACCTCACCTTCGAGGCCGGTCGCGAGACCACCGTCGAAGAGGTCAACGCGATCATGAAGGCGGCCGCCGAGGGCCCGCTCAAGGGCTTCCTCAAGTACTCCGAGGACCCGATCGTCTCCACCGACATCACCACCGACCCGGCGTCCTGCATCTTCGACGCCCCGCTGACCAAGGTCATCGGCAACCAGGTCAAGGTCGTCGGCTGGTACGACAACGAGTGGGGTTACTCCAACCGCCTCGTCGACCTCGTCGCGCTCGTCGGCAAGTCCCTCTGAGGCGGCGTTCTCCGAGATGAGTGGCATCGCCTCCCTCGGTGACCTTCGCGGCAAGCGCGTCCTCGTCCGGTCCGATCTCAACGTGCCGCTGGACGGCACGACGATCACGGACGACGGCCGCCTGCGGGCGAGCGTCCCGACGATCAAGGCCCTCACCGAGGGGGGCGCACGCGTCATCGTGTGCGCCCACCTCGGGCGCCCCAAGGGTGCCCCCGAGGACCGGTACTCCCTTCGTCCCGTGGTCGGTCGGCTCTCCGAACTCCTCGGCCAGGAGGTGACGTTCGCGACCGACACCGTCGGCGAGAGCGCCCAGGCTGCGGTGGCGGCGATGGCTGACGGCGACGTCGTCTTGCTCGAAAACCTCCGGTTCAACCCGGGCGAGACGGCCAAGACCGATGAGGAGCGGGCGGACTTCGCCGACGCCCTCGCCGCTCTCGCCGACGCCTACGTCTCCGACGGGTTCGGTGTCGTTCACCGTAAGCAGGCCTCCGTGTATGACGTGGCCACCCGGCTACCGTCCGCGATGGGTGGCCTCGTGGCCGCGGAAGTCGGCGTCCTGCGTCGGCTCACCGAGCACCCCGAGCGGCCGTATGCCGTCGTTCTCGGCGGCGCCAAGGTCGCCGACAAGCTCGCGGTCATCGACAACCTCCTCGGCAAGGCCGACCGGCTGCTCATCGGCGGCGGCATGCTCTTCACCTTCCTCGCGGCCCAGGGTCATGAGGTCGGCACGAGCCTGCTCGACGCTGGGAGCATCGAGGCCTGCAAGGGCTACCTCGAGCGGGCCGCGGCCAGTGGTGTCGAGATCGTGCTGCCCACGGACGTCATCTGCGGCCGGGAGTTCTCCGCGGACACGCAGACCGCCACGGTGCCGGCGGACGCCATACCCGCCGACATGATGGGCCTCGACATCGGACCCGAGTCCGCGGCCCACTACGCCAGCCGGCTCGCCGACGCCCGTACCGTCTTCTGGAACGGCCCGATGGGGGCGTTCGAGATGGCCCCGTTCGCGGGCGGCACCAAGGCGGTCGCGCAAGCGCTCGTCGACGCCACCGCGGCCGGTGCGCTCACCGTCGTCGGCGGCGGAGACTCGGCCGCGGCGGTCCGTCAGCTCGGGTTCGCCGACGAGCAGTTCGGCCACATCTCGACTGGGGGTGGCGCTTCGCTCGAGTACCTCGAGGGCAAGGAACTCCCCGGTATCGCGATCCTCGGTAAGGCCTGACGGCCACCACCCCACGACGAAGGAGCATGACCATGGCCGCCGGCCGCACCCCGCTCATGGCGGGGAACTGGAAGATGAACCTCGACCATCTCCAGGCCACCCACCTCGTCCAGAAGCTCGACTGGACCCTCCGCGACGGCTCGCATGACTTCGCCGCCGTCGAGGTGGCCGTCCTGCCCCCGTTCACCGACATCCGCAGCGTCCAGACGCTCATCGACGGTGACCGGCTCGAGCTCAAGCACGGCGCCCAGGACCTCTCGGTCCACGACAGCGGCGCCTACACCGGCGAGATCAGCGGGGCCTTCCTCGCCAAGCTCGGCTGTTCCTACGTCACCGTCGGGCACAGCGAGCGTCGGGAGTACCAGAACGAGACCGACGCGGTCGTCGCCGACAAGATCAGGGCCGCCTACCGGCACGGGCTCACCCCGATCTTCTGCTGCGGGGAGGGCTTGGGGGTCCGCCAGGCGGGCACGCACGTCGCCCACGTGGTCGCCCAGATCCGGGCCGGACTGGACGGGCTGCCCGTCGACCAGGCGCGCACCATCGTCATCGCCTACGAGCCCATCTGGGCCATCGGCACCGGCGAGGTCGCCACTCCCGACGACGCCCAGGAGGTTTGTGCGGCGATCCGCACCGTCCTCGCCGAGTTGTACGGCTCCGAGGTCGCGGACGGGATCCGGGTCCTCTACGGCGGTTCGGTGAAGTCGAGCAACGTGGCCGCGATCATGGCCCAGCCCGATGTCGACGGTGCCCTCGTCGGCGGCGCCTCCCTGGATGCCGGGGAGTTCGCCGCGATCTGCCGGTTCCGGGACCACCTCACCACCTGACCGCAACCCGACCCAGGACGCCCGCGGCACCGGCATACCCCGGTAGGGGTGGTCGCGGGCTATCCTGGTCGGGCACCACGCTCCCCCCACGCGAAGGACCCCTCACGAATGACTGCCGTCCGCATCGGCCTCCAGGTGCTCATCGTCCTGGGCAGCCTCTTCCTCACCTTGCTCATCCTGCTGCACAAGGGCAAGGGTGGCGGGCTCTCGGACATGTTCGGCGGAGGGATGTCGACCTCGCTCGGAGGGTCATCGGTCGCCGAACGCAACCTCGACCGGATCACCGTCGCCGCGGGAATCATCTGGTTCGTCTCGATCGTGGCGCTCGGGGTCCTCGAGCGCTTCGCCGTCTGATCATGGCGGGTGGAAACGCCATTCGTGGCAGTCGCGTCGGTGCCGGACCCATGGGGGAGGCGGAGCGCGGCGACGTGGCACCGCGGGTGCGGATCTCCTTCTGGTGCGCCAACGGCCACCAGACGACCCCGAGTTTCTCCACCGACGCCGGGTCCGGGGTGCCCGAGCAGTGGGACTGCCCGCGCTGCGGTTTCCCGGCCGGTCAGGACCGGGACAATCCGCCGTCACCGACCAAGGTGGAGCCATACAAGACCCACCTGGCGTACGTCAAGGAACGGCGTTCGGACGCCGACGGGGCCGCCATCCTCGATGAGGCCCTGAGCAACCTGCGCGACCGCGGCCTCATCCAGTAGCAAACGCGGCCGGCCGGTCACTCGTGGACGAGGTGGCTCGCGGCCGCCTCGTCCACGAACCACACCGTCTCGACGCGGCCCCTCACCCCGGCTGCCGGGGTGTCCCACGGGTCCGCGTCGTCCGCGAGCGCCGACGCGACCGCGGACGCCTTGTCCGCACCAGCCACGAGCAGGAAGACGCTGCGGGAGCGCCGGAGCGCCTCGAAGGTCAACGAGACTCGGGTCGGCGGCGGCTTCGGGGAGTCGTGGACGGCAACGGTGATGGCGTCGGTGACCCGCTGGGCCTCGTGGTGCGGGAAGAGGGAGGCGATGTGCGCGTCCGGGCCCATGCCGAGGAGCACCACGTCCCACTCGCCCCCGCCGTCGGCCCGGATGGTCTGCGCGTATGCCGTGGCCGCCTCCTGCGCGCTACTCACCGCCTCGGGGCCGGCGACCCGATGCACCGTGGCCGGGTCCAGCGGGAGCCGGGACAGGCCCGCGGCGTCGTTCTGGGTGTCATTGCGGTCCGGGTCACCGGCCGGGAGCCAGCGTTCGTCACCCCACCAGAGCGCCACCCGGGACCAGTCGACCTCCGCGTGGCCGGGGTGGGCGAGGACCGACGCCCAGATCCGGGAGCCGAGGCTCCCTCCGGTGAGCGCGAGCCGGGCCCGGTCCGAAACCGCGAGGACCTCGCCGAGCAGGTCCACCAAGGCCCCGGCCGCGGTATCGGCGACCTCCTGCGGCGATCGCAGGACGAGGACGCTGGTGGTCATCGGCTGGCCTTGGGCGCCGCGGCCGGACTAGCGGCCTCGATCATGGCACCGCTGGCGTTGAGCCGCGCCTGCCGGGCGATCCTGGCCGTGGCCCGCTTGGCCGCAGCCACCGAGGGGGTGGCGCCCGCGCGTTCGGCCTCGGCCGCGGTGCGCCGCGAGGTCCGCAGGGTGGGGATGCCGCGGCGCAGGGCGTCCTCGTAGACCTCGTCCGGGTCGAGCCGTCGCAGTTCGTCGCTGAGGCATTCGGCGTCGGACCGGTGCGGCAAGGCAATCGCCCGCTCGGGCCCGTTGGCCTGGGTGAGCACGGCGGTGTTGCCGTCGACGGGCCGGACCAGGTCGATGGGGCCGCTGGCCCGCTCGAGCCGCACCGAGATGATGCCGGTGCGATTCGGGGAACGGGTGAGGGTGACCGGGCATCGCAGGCGCACAGCGAGCCAGCCCGCCAAGAGATCGCCCGAAGGCGAATCCGGCGCCGCGACCACGGAGGCAGCCGTCACCGGCTCGAAGGGTGCCTGGTCGAGAGCCGCCGCGAGCACACCACGCCACAGAGTGACCCGGGACCACGCCAGATCGGTGTCGCCGTCGGCATACGCGGCGGCGAGCCGGGCGAGGACGGACTTGGGGGCTCCTCGGGAGGCGACCGCATCGGTGACCCGCCGCTGCGCCATGGCTCCGATCGGGTCGCCGCTCGGATCATTCGGCGCCTGACCGGGCCACCACGCGACGATGGGGGAGTCGGTGAGCAGCAGCGGAGTGACCACGCTCCGTCCGTGGTCGGCGAGCGGTCCGGCGAGCTGCAGCACGACGACCTCACTGGCCCCGGCATCGCCACCGACCCGGAGTTGGGCATCGAGGCGAGGGGTGCCACGGCGTGAGCCGACGACGACGACGATGATCCGCGAGGGGTGTTGGCGGCTGGCCGCCATGGCCGTCGCGATGGCGCCCTCGGCCTCGCTCTCGGTGGCGATGACGACGAGGGTGAGCACCCGGGAGAGCGCCATGGACCCGACATCGGCACGGAGGGTGACGATGCGTCGGCTTACCGCCGAGGTCGTGGTGTCGGGCAGGTCGACGATCATGGCAGCCTCCATTCGCGGCCGTCGCGACGCATGAGGTCATCGGCGCTGCGCGGACCCCAACCGCCGGAGGCGTACTGGTCCGGACGAGCCCCTCGGGTCGCCCAGAACCGTTCGATGGGGTCGAGGATCTGCCAGGACAGCTCGACCTCCTCGTGCCGGGGGAAGAGCGGTGGATCGCCGAGCAGGACGTCGAGGATGAGCCGCTCGTAGGCCTCCGGCGAGGACTCGGTGAAGGCTCGGCCGTAACCGAAGTCCATGGTCACATCCCGCACCTCCATCTGCGCGCCCGGCACCTTCGCGCCGAACCGGATGGTGACGCCCTCGTCCGGCTGGACCCGGATGACGATGGCGTTCTGGCCGAGTTCCTCGGTCGCGGTGTCGGTGAACGGCAGGTGCGGTGCCTTCTTGAAGACGACGGCGATCTCGGTGACCCGCTTACCGAGCCGCTTGCCGGTGCGCAGATAGAACGGCACCCCGGCCCAGCGGCGGGTGTCGACGTCGAGCCGGATCGCCGCGTAGGTCTCGGTCGTCGAGCCCTTGGCGACGCCCTGTTCCTCGAGGTAGCCGACCACCTTCTCCCCGCCCTGCCACCCGGCGGCGTACTGTCCGCGGGCGGTCGCCGTCTTCAGGTCTGCGGGGAGGCGGACGGCGCGCAGCACCTTCTCCTTCTCCGCGCGCAGCCCCTCGGCGTCGAAGCTCGCTGGCTCCTCCATGGCGGTGAGGGCGAGCAGTTGGAGCAGGTGGTTTTGGATGACGTCCCGGGCCGCACCGATGCCGTCGTAGTACCCGGCTCGGCCACCGATTCCGATGTCCTCGGCCATGGTGATCTGCACATGGTCGACGTAGTGGCTGTTCCAGACCGGCTCGAAGAGCTGGTTGGCGAACCGCAGCGCGAGCAGGTTTTGGACGGTCTCCTTGCCGAGGTAGTGGTCGATCCGGAACACCGAGTCCACCGGGAAGACCCCTTCGACGATGGCGTTGAGTTCCCGGGCGGTCTTGAGGTCCCGGCCGAAGGGCTTCTCGATGATGACCCGACGCCACGAACCCGGCGAGGGGGTGGACAGTCCGCTGCGCTCGAGCTGACGGCATACCTGGGCGAAGAACCCCGGCGGGATGGAGAGATAGAAGGCATGGTTGCCGCCGGTGCCCCGCTGGGTGTCCAGGGACTGCACGGTCTGCGCGAGCAGGTCGAAGGCTCCGTCGTCGTCGAAGGTCCCAGGGACGAACCGGATCCCCTCGGCCAGCGAACGCCAGACGCTCTCCCGGAAGGGGGTTCGCGCGTTGGCCTTGACCGCCTCGTAGACGATCTTGCCGAAGTCCTGGTCGGCCCAGTCCCGCCGCGCGAACCCGACAAGGGAAAACCCCGGCGGCAGCAGGCCACGGTTGCTCAGGTCGTAGATCGCCGGCAGCAACTTGCGCCGGGCGAGGTCTCCGGTCACCCCGAAGAGGACCATGCCGCTCGGCCCGGCGATCTTCGGCAGGCGCTTGTCGCGCTCGTCGCGGAGCGGGTTGCTCGTCGCGGTGACCCGCGCAGGGCTCACCGAGCCGCCCCGCCGAGGAGGTCGCTGACCTGTCGCAGTCCCGATTCGGGATCGGTGAGGTGGAGGCGGAGCACCGGGCGTCCATGATCGGCGAGGACCGCGGCATCCCCACCGGCCTGGGCGGCGATGAACTGCCCGAGGGTGAACTCCCGACCAGGGATGGACAGGTCCTCGCGCGGGGTCCGGGTCACCTGGAGGTAGACCCCGGTGGCTGGCCCACCCTTGTGGTACTGGCCGGTGGAGTGTAGGAAGCGCGGGCCCCAGCCGAAGGTACACGGACGTCCGGTCCGCTCGAAGAGGGCCCGTGCGACCGACTCGAAGGGGGCGTCGGCCTCCCGGTCGAGGTAGGCCATGACGGCGATGTAGCCGTGATCGGGGTCGAGCTCGCTGAGCAGGGCCTCGACGGCCTCGTCGAGGGTGACCGCCTCACCGAGCCAGTCGCCGCCGAGGGCGTGCACCTCGACCGCGCCGTCGGTGTATGCCGGTGCGGCGCCGGCCCCGATGCCGGCGTCGAGGAGTTCGCGGGCGGCCGCCTTGGCCGACTCGACGTCCGGCTGGTCAAAGGGGCTGATCCCCAGGAGCCGGCCGGCGACCGCGGTGGCGACTTCCCACAGCAGGAACTGGGCCCCGAGGGAGCCATCGACGATGACGCCGGTGCCGTCGGCGGGTACGTCCTCATCTCGGTCGGTGGCCACGAGACGAACGACGAGCCCGTCGGCATACATCCGGTGAGGGGCGCCGCCATCGGCGACGACGGGCAGGATGCCCGTACCCGACTTGCCGGTGGACTCGGCGATGAGCTGTTCGGCCCACGCCCCGAACCCGCGGTTCTCGGTGCCGTCGTCGACGAGGACGAGCTTGTCGCGCAGCGGCGCGGTGCCGGCCATGGCGGCCCCGAGCATGAGCGCGGGGTTGCTCTCGGAGTCCGCGGCGAGAGTGTCGGCGATGGCTTCGGCGTCGTCGAGGAGCTGCTCGATGTCGGCTCCGGCGAGGCCGGAGGGGACCAGGCCGAAAGCAGTCAGCGCGGAGAACCGGCCACCGACCATGGGGTCGGCGTTGACCACCCGGTACCCGGCGGCCCGAGCTGAGGCGTCGAGCGGGCTGCCCGGGTCGGTGACGATGATGATGCGGCTCGTCGGGTCGATTCCAGCGGCGGTGAACGCCCCCTCGAAGACCCGCTTCTGGCTGTCGGTCTCCACGGTGGAGCCGGACTTGCTCGACACCACGACGACGGTGCGCTCCAGGTCGGTGAGTGCCCCGCGGACGACATCCGGGTCGGAGGAGTCCAGGATGACGATGGGGACCCCGGCCGTGGCGCAAATGACCTCGGGAGCCAGGGAGGACCCGCCCATGCCGCACAGCACGACCCGGTCGTAGGGTGCGTGCTCGTCGAGGTCGGCCTTGAGCGCGGCGACCTCACCGACGAGCGGTCGGGAGGTGCGGTGCAGCCCGACCCAGCCGAGGCGCTTGGCGGACTCCTCCTCGGCCTGCGGACCCCACAGGGTGGCGTCGCCGGCGAAAAGCCGGCTGGCGAAGCCGTCGGCGACAAGGGTGGGGACGTGCTCGGCGGCAGCCGCCTCGGCCGCGCCGCTGATGGTGACTCCGACGGTGCTCACTTGACTGCCTCCTGCAGGGCACGCTCCACCCCGGAGAGGAGCTCTCCCCAGGACTTCTCGAACTTCTCGACGCCCTCGCGCTCGAGCAGCGCGGTGACCTCGGTGTAGTGGATTCCGAGCCGCTCGAGGCTGTCGAGCACCTCGGTGGCTTCGGCGTAGTACGGCGTCACGGTGTCCCCGGTGATCTCGCCATGGTCGATGACGGCGTCAAGGGTCTTCTCCGGCATGGTGTTGACCGTGCCGGGCGCGACGAGCTCGGTGACGTACATGGTGTCCGGGTATGCCGGGTCCTTGACGCCCGTGGATGCCCATAGCGGCCGCTGCGGGCGGGCTCCGTCGGCAGCCAGGGTGTGCCAGCGAGGGGTCGAGAACACCTCCTCGTAGGCGTGGTAAGCCAGCCGTGCGTTGGCGACCGCGGCCTTGCCCTTGAGTGCCTGGACCGCGTCGGGTCGGCGCTCCGCCAGGGCATCGAGGCGCTTGTCCACCTCGGTGTCGACCCGGCTCACGAAGAACGAGGCCACCGAGTGGATCGAGCGTAGGTCGTGGCCCGCGCGGCGGGCCTCCTCGAGCCCGGCGAGGAAGGCGTGCATGACGGCGCGGTAGCGGTCGAGGGAGAAGATCAGGGTGACGTTGACCGAGATCCCTTCGGCGAGTACGGCGCTGATCGCCGGCAGGCCCTCGACGGTGGCCGGGATCTTGATGAGCACGTTGGGTCGGTTGACCGCAGCGGCAAGTTCCTTGGCCTGGGCGATGGTGCGCGCGGTGTCGTGAGCCAGGCGTGGGTCGACCTCGATGGACACCCGGCCGTCGACCCCGTCGGTGGCCTGATAGACCGCCGCGAAGGCGTCACAGGCGTCCCGGACGTCGCGCGTGGTCATCGCGAAAACCGCCTCCTCGACGGATGCACCCCCCGCGGCGAGGTCGGCGACCTGCGCGGCGTAGTCGTCGCCGTCGGCCAGGGCCGCTTGGAAGATCGACGGGTTGGTGGTCACCCCGCTGATGAGCCCGTCCTCGATGAGCCGAGCCAGGCCCCCCGAGGTGAGTCGTTCGCGGGAAAGGTCGTCGAGCCACACCGAGACACCCTCGGCGGAAAGGGCCTGCACTGCCGCACTGGTCATGACCGAGCCTCCTGGGCTGCCTGCTTGAGGGACTCCTTGGCGGCCTTGGCGACCGCTTCGGCAGTGATGCCGAACTCGCGGTAGAGGGTGGCGCCGTCCGCGGAGGCCCCGAAGTGCTCGATGGAAATGCACCGGCCGGCATCCCCGACGAGGTCTCGCCACCCTTGGGCCACGCCGGCCTCGACGCTCACCCGGGCCCGCACCGAGGGCGGCAGGACGGACTGCCGATACCGAGCAGGCTGCTCCTCGAACCATTCCCGGCACGGCATCGAGACGACCCGGGTGCGGACCTTGGCCTTCTCGAGCAGGGCCCGGGCGGCCAGCGCGACCGAAACCTCCGAGCCGGTCGCGACGAGGACGACCTCGGGTGCCTGCGTGCCGTCGGGCCCGCCGTCGATGAGGACGTAACCGCCCTTGGCGACGCCCGTGGCCGGGGCATGCACGGTGCGGTCGATGACGGGCAGGTTTTGCCGGGAGAGGGCCAGGCCGGCGGGGCGGCCTCGGCGGAGGATCTCACCCCAGGCCGCTGCGGTCTCGTTGGCGTCGGCCGGCCGGACCACGTCCAGACCCGGCATTGCCCGGAGCGCAGCCAGGTGCTCGATCGGCTGGTGGGTGGGTCCGTCCTCCCCGAGCCCCACGGAGTCATGCGTCCAGACGAAGGTCACCGGCAGATCCTGGATGGCGGCCAGCCGGACCGCCGGGCGCATGTAGTCGGAGAACACCAGGAAGGTCCCGCCGTAGGGCCGGGTGAGGCCCTCCAGGGCGATCCCGTTGAGGATCATGCCCATGGCGTTCTCGCGGATGCCGAAGTGCAGGGTGCGCCCGTAGGGGCCGCCCGGCCATTCGTGGGTCTGCTTGCTCTTGGGGACGAAGCTCGGCTCGCCGTCCATCGTGGTGTTGTTGGACTCGGCGAGGTCGGCCGACCCTCCCCACAGCTCGGGCATGACCGGGGCGAGGGCGGTGAGCACCTTGCCGGACGCGGCCCGGGTCGCCAACCCCTTGGCGTCGGCCGGGAAGGTGGGCAGCGCCTTGGCAAGGCCCTCGGGGAGACGGCCCGCGGTGACCCGCTCCAGCAGGGCCGCGCGCTCGGGGTGGGCTGCACGCCATACGGAGAACTGCTTGTCCCAGGCCTTGCGGGCCGCCTTACCTCGGGTGACGACCTTGCGGGTATGGCGCAGGACCTCGCGGTCGACCGCGAAACTCTTCGCGGGGTCGAAGCCGAGGATCTCCTTGAGGGCCGCGATCTCGGGTGCGCCCAGGGCGGACCCGTGCGCCTTGCCGGTGCCCCGCTTGGTCGGGGCCGGCCAAGCGATGACCGTGTTGAGCTTGATCAGGGTCGGCCTGGTTCGCGAGCGCCGGGAGCGCTGCAGGGCGGCGAGCAGTGCGTCGATGTCTTCGACGTAGCCGGGCCCGCCGGCGGGGGAGTCCTGCTGGCGCCAGGCGACCTCGATGGTCTCCCAGCCGTAGGCCGCATACCGGGCCATGACGTCCTCGGAGAACGAGATCGCGGTGTCGTCCTCGATGGAGATCCGGTTGGCGTCGTAGATGACCGTGAGGTTGCCGAGTTCCTGGTGTCCGGCAAGCGAACTGGCCTCGGAGGCGACACCTTCCTGGAGACAGCCGTCGCCGGCGATGACCCAGATGTGGTGGTCGAAGATGCTCTCGCCGCTCTTGGCGTCCGGGTCGAAGAGTCCGCGCTGGCGGCGCTGGGCCATGGCCATCCCAACCGCGGTCGCCAGGCCGGAGCCGAGCGGGCCGGTGGTCACCTCGACCCCGGGTGTGTGGTGGACCTCGGGGTGCCCGGGCGTCTGCGAACCCCAGGTGCGCAGGGCCTTGAGGTCATCCAGGGTCATCCCGTAACCGGAGAGGAAGAGCTGAGTGTAGAGGGTGAGCGAGGAGTGCCCTGCGGAGAGCACGAACCGGTCGCGGCCAAGCCAGCCGGGGTCGCTCGGGTCGTGGCGCATGACGTTCTGGAAGAGCAAGTAGGCGGCCGGGGCGAGCGAGATCGCGGTCCCCGGGTGGCCGTTGCCAACCTTCTGGACGGCGTCAGCGGCGAGCAGCCGCGCGGTGTCGACGGCGCGAACGTCGGTGGCGGTCCAGCCGGCTCGACGAGCCTTGGGGGCGGATGCCTGGCGAGAGGTGGTCGGGCTCACGGTTCACTCCTGGGCTCGGGGGCTACGGCGACAACCCTAGCCGTCCGCTGCCCCCGTAGACTGGCTCAGACCACCGAGCGTCAGAGCGCTCCCTCGACCCCTTCGACAAGGACCCTTCGTGGCAACCACTCCGGTGAGCACGCCGACCCGGACGACCGCTGGCCAGCGGTCGTGGGCGCGGACCGTGGGGGCCTATGTCGCGTTGACCAAACCGCGGATCATCGAGTTGCTGCTCGTCACCACGGTGCCGGTGATGTTCCTGGCCCAGCGCGGAGTGCCGGAGGTGTGGCTGGTGCTCGCCACGCTCATCGGCGGGTCGCTGAGCGCGGGCGCGGCGAACACCTTCAACTGCGTCTATGACCGCGACATCGACGCCGTCATGCACCGCACGAGCAACCGGCCGCTGGTCACCGGGGCGGTCACCGTGCGGGCGGCGCTCATCTTCGGTGCCGTGCTCACCGTGGTGTCGACCGTGTGGTTCGCGGTCTTCGTCAACGGTGCGTCGGCGGCGCTCTCGTTCGCCGCGATCCTGATGTATGCCGTCGGATACACGATCCTGCTCAAGCGGCGTACCGAGTCCAACATCGTCTGGGGTGGAGCGGCCGGATGCATGCCGACGCTCATCGGCTGGTCCGCGGTGACCGGCACGGTGGGCTGGCCCGCGGTGGTGCTCTTCCTCGTCATCTTCTTCTGGACGCCGCCGCACTACTGGCCGCTCTCGATGGCGTTCAAGGACGAGTACGCCTCGGCCCACGTGCCGATGCTACCCGTCGAGCATGACCCGACCTATGTCGCACGGCGGATCGTCGGGTACAGCTGGGTCATGGTCGTGATGAGCCTGGTCCTGGTGCCGGTGGCTTCGATGGGGTGGGTGTACCTCGGCGGTGCGGTGCTCGCGGCGGCGGTCTTTCTTTTCGAAGCCCACCGGCTGCTGCGGCTGGCTAAGCTCGGAGCCAGCGAGAAGCAGCTCAAGCCGATGCGGCTCTTCCACTACTCGATCACCTATGTCACGGTCGTCTTCCTGGCCGTGGCCCTCGACCCGCTGCTTTACGCGCCCCTCCCGGGCCGCTAACGCCTCCCGGTGCTACCCCTGTGACCCGTGTTACCCCTGTGACCCCTGTGACGTCATACTGTGCCCCCCACCGGGGACCCAACCTCTGCTAGCAGACCTTGGCTTCAGAACCACATGATGCATCCTTCGGTCCTGAAGCTCACCTCTGCTAGGAGAGGTTAGGGCGCAGCCGCGGGGGTGGACTCGCGGGTGCGCAGCGAGACCACGGCATACGTGAGAGCGACGGCAAGCAACGCCGCAAGCAGCATGTGCACGATGACGAGCCCCCGCGGCACCCCGAGGGCGTACTGCAGATAACCCACCGCTCCCTGGGTCAGGGTCACGTGCAGGACGGCCGTCCAGGCCCGCCGCGTGCGACCGGGGACGTCAACGAGCCGGGTCGCGACGACGAGGGCAATGGCCAGCCCAGCGAAGACCAACACAGCATCCGCGTGCAGCCAGGACATCGCCCGCGGGTCGAGCGCAAGGCGTGAGGGTTTGGTGTCGTCCCCGCTGTGCGGACCGGCTCCGGTGACGATGGTGCCGAGCACCATGACGACGCTGGCCACGCCGACCGCAGCCCAGCCGAGCCGCCGCACCAGGACCGGGGCCACCGGCGCCGTCGCGCCCTCGGGTTCGTCGCGGGTGGCCAAGAGATAGGCCGCCGCGGCGGACATGACGATCGAGGCCAGGAAGTGCAGCGACACCCACACCGGGTGCAGGTGGAAGAGGACGACAACCCCGCCGATGACGGCCTGAATCGGCACCCCGAGCAGCACGATGATTGAGGAGACCTTGAGGTGGCGCCGCGGGACGTGCTTGAAGACCGCGACGACGGCCGCAAGCGCGACCGCGACGAGCACGAAGGTCAGCAGGCGGTTGCCGAACTCGATGATCTTGTGGATGCCCTCCTCCTGGTGGGCGACCGGTGTGAACGACCCCGGGACACACTCCGGCCAGGTGGGACAGCCGAGCCCGCTCGCGGTGACCCGGACCAGGCCTCCGGTGACGATGATGCCGACCTGGCACACCAGATTGGCGAGCAGGACCAGGGGCACCCAGCGCGGGGGAGCGGTCACGGGCGGAGCAACGGTGGGCGAGGACACCCACACAGGCTACGTCCCCCCGGTACACCGACCGTCAGGCGGCCCAGCGGAACACTCGGCTCACGACCCAGCCACCGACCGCGCCCCAGGCCACGAGGACCAGCCACTGGCTCCATGGCCACTGTCCGTGGACCAGGGCCGCCCGCAGAGCGTCGCCGAGCGCTCCGGAGGGAAGGTATGGCGTGCCCCGGGCCAGCACGCCCGGCAGGACCGCGGTGGGCACGAGCAGACCGAGTCCGAGCAGGAGAACCCAGACCAGGTTGGCCAGGGCCAGAACGGCCTCGGCCCGAATGGTCCCGGCCAGGAGGAGGGCGAGCGCGACGAACGCCCCCGCCCCGAGGACGAGGGTGATCAGGGCGGGGAGCAGCCCCCCAAGCACCGGACGCCACCCCAGGGCCAGCGCGAGCGCGCCGAGCGCAAACACCTGGACGGCGAGCACCGCGAGAACCGCGAGCACCTTGCCGGCGAGCAGGCCGGAGCGGCCGAGCGGGCTCACCCCGAGATAGCGGAGCACGCCATACCGGCGGTCGAACCCGGTGGAGATGGCCTGCCCGGTGAAGGCCGTGGAGACCACCGCCAGGGCCAGGACCCCGGCCGCGGCGAGGTCGACCCGGCGCCCCGGCCCGAGGGATGGGGACTGCGACACGGTGAGGCCGACCAAGGCCATGGCCGGCAAGACCACCGCGACGAGGAGCTGTTCCCCGTTGCGCAGCAAGGTCATCGTCTCGAACCGTGCCTGCGAACGGATCCGGGCCGCGGGGACGGCGGGTGCGCTCACGGCATACCCCCACTGGTGAGGTCGAAGTAGGCGTCCTCGAGGGTGCGCTCCCTGCGGACCGCCGCCAGGGTGCCGGAGGCGACCACCCTCCCGGCCGCCATGATGACGACGGCATCGGCGAGCCGCTCGGCCTCCTCGAAGGAGTGCGTGGTGACGACCACGGCCGCTCCGCGATCGGCCTCCTCGCGGATGAGCCGCCACACCTCAAGGCGGGCGTGCGGGTCCAGCCCGGCGGTCGGTTCGTCCAGGAAAAGCACCTCGGGGTCGCCGACGAGGGCAGCGGCCAGGGCCACCCGTTGCTTCTGCCCGCCGGACATCCGCCGAATCGGCGTGCCAGCGAACTCGGGGATCCCGAGCCGCTCGGCCAGCGCGGTGACCTCCCGGGGGCTGGCGTAGAGGGCGGCGAGATGCCGCAGCAGCGGCAGCGGTCTGGAGGTGTTCGGTAGCCCCCCGTCTTGGAGCATCACCCCGACGCGAGAGCGGTGCGTCGCGGGGGCGCCCCAAGGATCGGTGTCCAGCACCCGCACCATGCCCCGGTCGACCCGCTGCAGCCCCTCGAGACACTCGACCGTTGTCGTTTTGCCCGCGCCGTTGGGGCCGAGCAGGCAGGTGACCGTTCCGGCCGACGCGTTCCAGCTCGCTCCGCAGAGGGCTTCGACCCGCCCGTACGAGCGGTGCACATCGCGCACCTCAACCGCGGCCATGGCGCAACATCCTATGGTGGTCCCCATGCTCCGCATCGACCGGGAGGCCGCTCCCGCCACCGCGATCGCCGCATTGCCCGCCGCGATCGCCGCTCTCACCGGGCGAGGGGGTCTCGCGCTGGCGCTGACCGCCCTACCCGCCGGGGTCGCGCTCTTCTTCCGCGACCCCGACCGCCGCTGCGACACCCTGCCCTCGGACCCCGACACTGTGCTGTCTCCGGCAGATGGCAAGGTCATGTACGCCGGCCCCGGCCAGCAGGACGTCGCCCCCGAGGGCGAGTGGCAGCAGGTGAGCATCTTCCTCTCCGTTGTCGATGTCCACATCAACCGCAGCCCGTATGCCGGGCGGGTCACCGAGGTGACCTACCAACCGGGGAAGTGGCTCGCCGCGTACAAGCACGAGAGCGCCTACCTCAACGAGCGCAGCGACCTCACCGTCGAGCAGGACGTGGCCGGTGAGCGACGGGTGGTGATGTTCCGTCAGATCGTGGGGCTGCTCGCTCGTCGGGTCGTCACCCGGGTCACTGTCGGCCAGGAACTCGCCGCCGGGGAACGGATCGGTCTGATGAAGTTCGGTTCGCGGATGGACGTCTTCGTGCCACCGACGTGCACGGTGCACGTGGCCACGGGGGATCGGGTCGTCGCCGGGGAGAGCGTCCTCGCGACCTGGCCCGCTCGTTCTCCGGGCGGCGCCTCGTGAGCGCCGAGGACAGGTTCGACCCGATCCGGGGCGGCACCCAGAGACGCATCCTCGGCCGCTGGCGGCTCGTCTCGCCGACGGGTGCGGAGGTCGTTTCGTTGCGTCAGGTCCCGCCCAAGGAGCGCTTTCGGGTCATCCTCCCGAGCATTTTCACGACGCTGAACATGATGAGCGGGTTCTCCTCGGTGCTGCTGGCCTTCGAGGAGCAGTACCGGGTCGCGGCGATCCTCATCGGGGTGTCGATCCTCATGGACATCGCCGACGGTTTCGTGGCCCGATTGGTTGGCGCGACCTCGCCCTTCGGGCTGCAACTGGACTCGCTCGCCGACCTCATCTCCTTCGGGCTGGCCCCGGCGGTGCTCGTGCATACCTGGGTCTTCGACGAGTGGCCCATCCTCGCCTGGGTCTTCGCGTTCTTCTGGCTTGCCTGCGCGGCGTTCCGGCTGGCCCGGTTCAACGTGACGATCGACCCGGCGGCCGACAAGCGGTACTTCGTCGGCCTAGCCTCACCGGGGGCGGCGGCCGTGGTCATGGCGACGATCTTCGCCTTGGACCACCCGCGGCTGGGTCCCACCGAAGGCCTGTTCAAACTGTGGTTCCCGCTCTCGGTGAGCGTCGTCCCGGCGCTGCTCATGGTCATGACGATCCGTTTCCGTTCCTTCCGCAACCTGCTCGCGCCGACGACCCCACGCGCACGGCTGGGCACGGCCACCGTCGTCGTCCTCATCCTTGTCGGACTGGTCCTGGCCCCCGGGGTGACCGGCCTCCTCGTGGCCTATGGCTATGTCCTCACCGCCCCCCTCGGCGTGCTCACCGCACCCCTGCGCCGGCGCTTCTTCGGGGAGGGCTCGGTGGCGCCGCCTCGGCCCCGGCTCCGTTCGGTGTTCCTGCCGATCGTGGAGTCCGAGGAGGAGTCCGGGAGCGAATCCGAGCCGACGCGCCTCGCCGAAGTGGACCCGGAGCCGAGAATTACCTAACATAGGTGTGTGGTATTTGCCGACGCGATCCCAGCGGGGGTGCCGACGAACGAGTCGAGCACTCGCGAGCGCGTGCTTCGCGTCATCAGCGAACAGGGACCGCTGACCACCTCGGCGCTGGTCGAGGCGCTCCACCTCACCGAGACCGCGGTTCGGCGGCACGTGGACAGCCTCGCCGCCGACGGCCTCATCGCCACCCATCCAGAGTCCCGGCCCCGTCGCCGGGGTCGTCCCGCCAAGCTCTGGGTGGTCAGCGAGGCCGGGCACCGATCCCTGAGTTCGGACTACGACCGGCTCGCCGGGCAGGCCCTGCGCTTCCTCGCCGAAACCGCCGGACCGGAAGCCGTGGCGACCTTCGCCGCGCGCCGGGTCGGGGAACTCGAGTCCCGGTATGCCGTGCGCGTCGCCTCCGCCGGTGACGCCGTCGAATCTCGGGTCGAGGCCCTCGTGGACGCCCTGGGGGCCGACGGCTTTGCCGCCTCGGCGCGGCCGGTCGGTGACCCCGACCACCCAGGCCCGCTGACCGGCATACAGCTCTGTCAGGGGCACTGCCCGGTCCAGCACGTGGCCGCGGAGTTCCCCGAACTCTGCGAGGCCGAGACCGAGGCGTTTTCCCGACTCCTCGGCGTCCATGTTCAACGTCTGGCGACCCTCGCCCACGGCGAACACGTCTGCACGACCTTCATCCCCACACCCGTCGGAAGGCGAACGCCATGACGAGCAGCATCGAGGAACTCAACCCCGGCCTGAAGGACCTCGGCCGTTACGAGTACGGCTGGGCCGACTCCGACGACGCCGGGTCCTCGGCCCGTCGCGGCTTGAGCGAGGAGGTCGTCCTCGACATCTCGGGACGCAAGAACGAGCCCGCCTGGATGAGAGAGCTCCGGCTGAAGTCGCTGCGCCTCTTCGACCGTAAGCCGATGCCGCATTGGGGCGCCGACCTCAGCGGGATCGACTTCCAGAACATCAAGTACTTCGTGAAGTCCACCGAGAAGCAGGCCACGAGCTGGGAGGACCTGCCCGAGGACATCAAGAACACCTACGACCGGCTCGGCATCCCCGAGGCCGAGAAGCAGCGCCTCGTCGCCGGGGTGGCGGCCCAGTATGAGTGCCTGGCCGCCGACACCAGGGTGTGGACGGCCGGCCGGGGTCTCGTGCCGATCAAAGGTATTGAGGCCGGGGACCGAGTCTTTGCGCTGGACGAGAGCAGCGGGTCGTTCGTGCTCGCACCTGTTCGGGCAGCGGCACAGACGGGCACCCGATTGACGTATGCCGTCACCGTCGGGAACCGCACGATTCGTGCCACGGACAACCACCCCTTCCTCGTCTTGGAGGATGCCCGACGGCCGGGTCGCAAGCGTGCCCGGTACCGCCGGATTTGGAAGACGGTCGCTGAGCTGAGCGTTGGTGACCTTGTGGCCGTCCCGCGAGGTCTCCCCAGCTTTGGTGAGTCACGGCAGTTCAGCGGGGACTTCGGGCCCGCCACGTCGTCCGCCGATCTGCTCTGGCTCCTCGGCTACTTCCTCGGAGACGGCAACACACAGTCATCTGGGCGTACACACCGGGTCCAGTTCGCGGCCGTCACTGCCGACGTCGAGGTCCGGAGCGAGTTGTCCCGAGTGCTCAAGGAGCAGTTCGGTCTCCGGGCGATTGCCGCTGACGATCTGCGTCTGGTGGTCAACTCCAAGCGACTCGTGGAGTGGCTCTGGGCCCAAGGCTTCGCCGGGACCTCACTGACAAAGTCCATCCCAGCGTGGGTCTTCTCTCTCCCGGAGGAGGAGCGGCTCGCCTTCCTGGGCGGCTGGGTCGACGCGGATGGTTATGTGGGTCCCGCGCGCTCAGGCTCGGTCCTGCTCACCAGCGGCAACTCTGCTCTGCTCCGCCAAGGACTTGAGCTCGTCGCCACGACGGGACTTCGGGGTTCTGGCCCGTTTGAGTTCCAATCCAAGCATCCGATCGACTCCAGGCGGATGATCACCGGCTTCCGGCTTCACATCACGGGGGAGTTCGAACGCCTCGACTGCCGCAACCCCAAGCGCACCAGCCGCTTCGGACGGCGCGCCTACGTCCACTCCAACACCACTGCGCGGGGAACAACCTTCCGCACCCATTGCACGGAACATCTGGGATTCGCCCGCGTCTCCGGCATTGAAGAGCACGGCGTCGAGCCCGTCTGGGACATTGAGGTTGACGGTCCGCACAACTTCATCGCGGAGGGCATGGTCGTCCATAACTCAGAGGTCGTCTACCACCAGATCCGCGAGGACCTGGAGCAGAAGGGTGTCATCTTCGTCGACACCGACACCGGGCTGCGTGAGCACGAGGAGCTCTTCCGGGAGTACTTCACGACCGTCATCCCGGCCGGGGACAACAAGTTCGCCTCACTGAACACTGCGGTCTGGTCGGGCGGCTCGTTCATCTATGTCCCGCCGGGGGTGCACGTCGACATCCCGCTGCAGGCCTACTTCCGGATCAACACCGAGAACATGGGCCAGTTCGAACGGACCCTGATCATCGCCGACGAGGGCTCCTATGTGCACTACGTCGAGGGCTGCACCGCCCCGATCTACAAGTCCGACAGCCTGCACTCCGCGGTCGTCGAGATCGTCGTCAAGAAGAACGCCCGGGTCCGGTACACCACGATCCAGAACTGGTCCAACAACGTCTACAACCTCGTCACCAAGCGCGCCACGTGCGCCGAGGGCGCGACGATGGAGTGGATCGACGGCAACATCGGCTCCAAGGTGACCATGAAGTACCCGGCGGTCTTCCTGCTCGGCGAGCACGCCAAGGGCGAGACCCTCTCCATCGCCTTCGCGGGCGAAGGCCAGCACCAGGACGCCGGTTCCAAGATGGTGCACGCGGCCCCGAACACCTCGAGCTCGATCGTCTCCAAGTCGGTGGCCCGTGGTGGTGGGCGGACCTCCTATCGGGGTCTGGTCCAGATCCAGGAGGGCGCGCACGGCTCGAAGTCCTCGGTGGTCTGCGACGCCCTGCTCGTTGACACGATCAGCCGCTCCGACACCTACCCGTATGTCGACATCCGCGAGGACGACGTCCAGATGGGGCACGAGGCCACGGTCTCCAAGGTGTCCGAGAACCAGATGTTCTACCTCATGTCCCGGGGTCTGTCCGAGGAGGAGGCGATGGCGATGATCGTCCGTGGGTTCGTCGAGCCGATCGCCAAGGAACTCCCGATGGAGTACGCCCTCGAACTCAACCGGCTCATCGAGCTGCAGATGGAAGGAGCAGTGGGCTGACGATGAGCCTGCTCACCCCTCAGCGTCCATCCCCGGGCGCTCACATTCACGCGGGCGCGACCATGGTCCCCGACCAGTCGCGCGCCGAGCGCACCACCTCGTATGCCGTGAGCGACTTCCCCGTGCCGCACGGCCGGGAGGAGGAGTGGCGCTTCACCCCGGTCAGCCGTCTCGGCGAGTTGTTCCGCGACGAGGCCACCGGGCTCTGCCTGGACTGGGAGGAGCACCTGCCGGAGGGCGTCAGCGTCTCGAGTGTCTCGGTGCCGGAGTGGCAGCGCGCCGGGCTCCCCAAGCCTGGTGACCGAGCCGCCGCGGTCGCCGCCGCACAGAGCGGGGGCGTTGGCCTCATCGACATCCCCGCGAGCGCCGAGCTCGCCGAGCCCGTGCGGATCACCCTGCGCGGTGATGAGGGCCAGCTCGTCCACGGCCACCTGTGGCTGCGGGTCGGCCACCACGCCAAGGCGACCGTCGTGCTCGGGCACGCCGGCCGGGCGGCATACAGCGAGGTCCTCACGATCACCGCCGGGGACGGCGCCGACCTCACCGTGGTCACCCTCCAAGAGTGGGACGACGAGAGCACCCACCTCGCCCAGCACGACGTCGTCGTCGGGCGGGACGCCCGCGTGCGGCACATCGCGGTGAGCATCGGCGGCGGAATCGTCCGGCTCTCCACGAACGTGACCTACGCCGGTCCCGGGGGTTCGTTCGAGGGGCTCGGGGTGTCCTTCGCCGACGCCGGGCAGCACTTGGAGCACCGCCTCTTCGTCGACCACGCAGCGCCGCACTGCCGGTCCAATGTCGAGTACAAGGGGGCCCTGCAGGGTCAGACCGCGCGCTCCGTCTGGGTCGGCGATGTCCTCATCCGGGCCAGCGCCGAGGGCACCGACACCTACGAGTTGAACCGCAACCTGCTGCTCACCGAAGGGGCGCGCGCCGACTCGGTCCCCAACCTCGAGATCGAGACCGGGGAGATTGCCGGGGCCGGACACGCCTCGGCGACCGGCCGCTTCGACGACGAACAGCTCTTCTATCTCATGGCGCGCGGGATCCCGCAGGACGAGGCCCGCCGGCTCGTTGTCCGTGGCTTCTTCGCTGCCGTGGTGGCCCGGATCGGCATCCCCGAGATCGAGGCCCACCTCATGGAGGTCATCGAGCACGAACTCGCCGGTGATGCCGCATGAGTGACTTCGTCCGCGTGTGTGGACTCGACGAGCTGCCCAGCGTCGGTGCGGCTCTCGCCGAGATCGACGGCCGCCGGGTCACCATGATCCGCACCGACGACGGCGCCGTCCACGCCATCGACGACACCTGCACCCACGCCAACGTCTCGCTCGCCGAGGGCGAGGTCGACGGTTGCCACATCGAGTGCTGGTTGCACGGATCCCGCTTCGACGTCCGCACCGGCGCCCCCGACTCACCCCCCGCGACCGTCCCGGTCGCCGTCCACACCGTGAAGATCGAGGGCGACGAGGTCTTCGTCGCCTTCGCCGAGGAGAACTGAGCCGCCATGTCCACCCTTGAGATCAAGGACCTCCACGTCAGCGTCGAGACCGACCAGGGGGCCAAGGAGATCCTCCGTGGCGTCACCCTGACGATCCGCAGCGGCGAGACGCACGCCATCATGGGCCCGAACGGGTCCGGTAAGTCGACCCTGGCCTACTCCATCGCCGGCCACCCGAAGTATGTCGTGACCTCCGGCTCGGTGACCCTCGACGGTGAGGACGTGCTCGCCATGGCCGTCGACGAGCGGGCTCGGGCCGGGATCTTCCTCGGCATGCAGTACCCGGTCGAGGTTCCCGGGGTCACCGTCTCCAACTTCCTGCGTACCGCCAAGACCGCCGTCGACGGTGAGGCGCCCAAGCTGCGCACCTGGGTCAAGGAGGTCAAGGCCGCGATGGCCGAGCTGCGGATGGACTCGGCGTTCGCCGAGCGGGGCCTCAACGAGGGCTTCTCCGGTGGGGAGAAGAAGCGCCACGAGATTCTCCAGATGGAGTTGCTCAAGCCGCGCTTCGCCATCCTCGACGAGACCGACTCCGGCCTCGATGTCGACGCCTTGCGGATCGTCTCCGAGGGGGTCAACCGGGCCAAGGAGTCCACCGGCTGCGGGGTCCTGCTCATCACGCACTACACCCGGATCCTCGGCTACATCACCCCCGATTTCGTGCACGTCTTCGTCGACGGCCGGATCGCCGAGCAGGGCGGGCCAGAGCTCGCCGACCGGCTCGAGGCCGAGGGTTACGACCGCTTCCAGAGCACCCCGGCCTGAGGCGATGGCCGCAACCCCCTTCACCGCGGAGGAGTCCGCCCGCATCCGGGCGGACTTCCCGATCCTCACGCGCACCGTCCGCGACGGGCGGCCGCTGGTCTACCTCGATTCCGGGGCCACCTCGCACAAGCCGCGCCAGGTGCTCGATGCCGAGCGGGCCTTCTACGAGCGGACCAACGCCGCGGTCCATCGGGGCGCCCACCAGCTCTCCGAGGAGGGCACGGACGCCTACGAGGCTGCCCGGGCGACGATCGCCGCCTTCATCGGGGCCGCCCCGGAGGAGATCGTCTTCACCCGCAACGCCACCGAGGCGATCAACCTGGTCGCCTACGCCTTCTCCAACTCCACCGCCGGAGGCGGCGGTGGCCGGGGCGAGCGTTTCCTGCTCGGTCCGGGGGACGAGGTGCTCGTCACCGAGATGGAGCACCACGCCAACCTCATCCCGTGGCAGGAGGTGTGCCGCCGCACCGGCGCCACCCTGCGTTGGGTTCCGACGACCGCGCAGGGCACTCTCGACCTCAGTGGCCTGGATGACCTGCTCACGGAGCGCACCAAGGTCTTCGCGTTCACCCACGTCTCCAACGTCCTCGGCACGCTCAACCCGGTCCGCGACCTCATGGCCCGGGCACATCGAGTCGGCGCCCTGGTCGTCCTGGACGCCTGCCAGTCCGTGCCCCACCTTCCGGTCGACGTCCACGACCTGGGGGTCGACTTCCTCGCCTTCTCCGGCCACAAGATGCTCGGCCCGCTCGGGATCGGGGTCCTCTGGGGCCGCCCGGAGCTGCTCGACGAGATGCCGGTCTTCCTCACCGGCGGCTCGATGATCGCGACCGTGACCATGGAGGGTGCGACCTACGCCCCGGTCCCGCAGAAGTTCGAGGCCGGGGTCCCTGTGGCCGCCCAGGCGGTTGGGCTCGCGGCCGCCTGCGACTACCTCACCGCTCTCGGTCTGGACCGCGTCCATGCCCACGAGAGCATGCTCGCCTCCCGTCTCCTCGCGGGCCTGCGGTCCCGCCCGTGGGTGCGCGTCCTCGGTGACCCGGACGCCACGGAGCGCGGGGGAGCGGTGGCCTTCGTCGTTGACGGGGTGCACGCCCACGACGTGGGTCAGGTGCTCGACAACGCCGGTGTCGCGGTCCGGGTGGGCCACCACTGCGCGTGGCCCCTCCACCGGGCCCTGCAGGCCCAGGCAACGACGCGCGCCAGCTTCGCGGCATACAGCACCCCGGCGGAGGTCGACGCGCTCCTGGCCGCGCTCGACACCGTGCCGCAGATCTTCGGCACCCACGGAGCCGCCTGATGGACCTCTATCAGGAGATCATCCTCGAGCATTCCAAGCGTCCGGTGCGGGCCGGCCTGCGGGAGCCGTACGAGGCGCAGGTGCACCACGTGAACCCGACCTGCGGTGACGAGATCACCCTGCGGGTCCACGTGAAGGCGGGCGGCGCGGGCGAACCGGAACTGGCGGACATCTCCTACGATGCCGCCGGCTGTTCGATCAGTGTCGCGAGCACCTCGATCCTCGCCGAGGAGCTCACCGGAACCTCGGTCGCGCACGCCCGCCGCGCCATTGCCTCGATGCGTACCATGCTCACCTCCAAGGGCGATGACCCCGGGGATGAAGACCTCATCGGCGACGGCGTCGCGCTCGCCGGTGTCTCGAAGTACCCCGCCCGCGTCAAGTGCGCCCTCCTCGGCTGGATGGCCCTCACCGACGCCCTGCACCAGACCGAAGGAGTCCGGCTATGACCGCCAACCCCACGACCGCCGCCGACGTCGAAGAGGCCATGCGCGACGTCGTCGACCCTGAGCTCGGGATCAACGTCGTCGACCTCGGCCTGGTCTATGGCATCACCCTCGACGCCCAGAACCACGCCATCGTCGACATGACGCTCACCTCGGCGGCCTGCCCACTCACCGACGTCATCGAGGACCAGACCTCCCAGGCCCTCGAAGGGCTCGTCGCCTCGCACCGGATCAATTGGGTGTGGATGCCGCCGTGGGGTCCGGACAAGATCACCGAGGACGGCCGCGAACAGTTGCGGGCGCTGGGCTTCAACCTTTAGACCCCGGTGCCGAGCACGCGCCTGGTCGAGGTCGCTCCGGAGCGCTTCGACGCGTGGCTAGCGCGCTTCGAGGCTGCCAATCCCGATGGCCCGCAACGCATCTGTGCGGTCGATCGGTTTGACGCCTCTCCTCTCGCGGTGCTCCTGGTCCGTCGCGGTGGGTATGCCGTGGCACTCGTCGCGCAGTCGGCTCTCGTCGCGCACAAGGTCGGCACCCGGCACGTGCAGTCCCGCACCGCTGCGGGCGGGTGGAGTCAGCAGCGCTTCGCCCGTCGGCGCGGCAACCAGGCCGACGAACTCGTGCGGGCTGTGCGGGATCACCTCGTGAGGGTCCTCGGGGACGCCGGGTGCGTCGGCCTCCTTGTGGGTGGCGACCGGACCCTGGTCGGCGAGGTTCTCGAGGACCCGCGGCTGCACGGCATACGGGATCTGCCTCGGCGCGAGCTCTATGACCTGCCGGATCCCAACCGGGCCGTTCTCGATCGGGCGATCGAGCGGGGCCGGGCCGTGCGGGTGAGCGTGCGCGACGGCGAGCCGTAGGGTTGCCGGCATGACGGAGTTGAGCCCCGAGGACCGGCGTCGCTTCGCGCGGCGCGTTGAGCGGATGGTGACGCCGGGTGAGGTGGGGCGGCTGCACCAGCGCGCCGAGATGCTCGGCCGGCTGCCGCTGCGGGCGCAGGACTGGGTCATCGACCGGGCCGGTGGCCGCGACGCGCAGATCGGCTTTGTTGTCGAGCCGTATGCCGCCTTCCTCGCCTACGAGATCACCGACCTCGCCGCGGCGAGCGCGCTGCTCCCCGAAGGCTACGACCTGCTCCCCGCGACGATGTTCGCAGGTGGCCAGCCACGACCGATGTGCATCATCGGAGCGTTCGCTGTGCACACCTCGGTGTTCTGGGGGGTTCGGCTGGAGCTCTCGCTCATCGCTGAGCACCGGGAGCGGGGGATGCTCACGTGGGTCATCTGTGAGGTGGAGTCGAACACGATCAGCCACGAGCCGGGTCGCGGGTTCGCCCGCCCCAGCGCGACCCACGCGATGCTCACGACGACCTATGCCGGCGAGGTGCTCATCGACATCGTCGCGGACACCGGGGCCAACCGGATCACCGGGAGCCTGGATCTCGCGGTGGCCACCACGGTCGGTCTGGACGAGCGGCTGTGGGTTGAGGGCAACCTGTCGGTCGACTATGGCGGCGGTTTGGGGCGGCCGGGGGCACCCCCCTTCGGGCTGGTCTTCGACCCGGGTGAGGTCGCCGCTGCGCTCCAGGTGCCCCTGAACGCCGTGCAGCTTCCGCAGAACACCGTCGCAGCGAGCATGCGGTTACCCGAGCCCTTCGAGGTGGCTTGCTTCCCGTACGCCCAGCACTACCTCACGAGCAGCTTCCCGACTGGTGCCCCGATCACGACCCGCGACCAGCTCCTCGCCCTCGTTCGCGAGGTGGCCAACGCGACCGACTGAGTACCCTGGCGGAATGAGCAACCCCCTGGAAAACCTCCCAACCGTGCCGGCGGCTGACCCTGGCCTTCCGGGAACTGTCGAGCTCGGTGCCTTCTCGGTCTCCCTCACCGTCGCGGACTTGGCTGCCTCAAGGGCGTTTTACGAGAGCCTCGGGTTCGAGGCGACCACAGACACGTCGTCATTCAACTACCTGATCATGCACAACGGACAGGCCATGATCGGACTGTTCGAGGGCATGTTCGAGAAGAACATCCTCACCTTCAATCCGGGTCTGACCAACCGCATGGAGAAGCTCGAGTCGTTCACCGACATCCGCGCGGTCCATCGAGAAGTCGTGGACAAGGGAGCCCAGCCGGAGCCGCTTCAGGCGCCTGACGGGTCCTCGGCCGCCGCCGAGTCGGGCCCGGCCATGTTTGTCATCACCGATCCCGATGGCAACCCCATCCTGATCGACCAGCACTTCTGAGGGGAAGCTTGGCTGGCGCCGGGGGACGTCAGTTGACCGAGTCGACCGAGAAGGTGTCGCACTGGTTGAGATTGCCGGACTTGAACCCCTGGAGGAACCAGCGCATGCGCGCCTCGGAGGAGCCGTGGGTCCAGGACTCCGGGGTGACCCGACCCTGGGTGGCCTCCTGGATGCGGTCGTCACCGACGGCCGAGGCGGCCGACAGCGCGTCCTTGATGTCCTGCTCGGTGAGCGCCTTGAGGAAGGGCTTGCCGGTGTCCTCATCGGGCACGGTGGAGGCATGCTTGGCCCAGACTCCGCCGAGGCAGTCGGCCATGAGCTCGATCCGGACGGCACCGGACTCGGGGCCTTGCGGGTCCTGCTGGGCCCGGCCGAGCAGTCCGAGCTGGTCCTGGAGGGCGTGACCGTACTCGTGGGCGACGACATACTCCTGGGCGAGCGGACCGGTGCTCGAGCCGAAGCGCTGCTCGAGGATCTGGAAGAAGCTTGCGTCGAGGTAGACCTTCTTGTCGAGGGGGCAGTAGAACGGGCCGACCTGGTTGCTCGCGGTGCCGCAGGCCGACTGGGTGGCGCCGCGGTAGAGGACGGTCTTGACGGGCGTCCACTCTCTCTTGTAGCGGGGCAGCTCGGTGCTCCAGTACGCCTGGACGGAGTTGACGGTGCCGATGATGCGGCATTCGGTGTTCTTGTTGGCGTCCGCACCGGTCTTGCACTCGGAGAAGCCGCCGGAGGACTGCTGTCCGCCGGCATCCACCGGCGGTGCCGGGGTCGCAGTGCCGCCAATGTCGTTGGGGTTGATCCCGAAGAGCAGGGCGAGGATGAGCATGATGATGCCGCCGATGCCGCCGCCGACGACCATGCCCCCGGGGCCGCCGCCGCTACCGCCGCGTCCGCCGGACTCGACCTGCGAGGTGTCGAGGGTGACGTTCTCGTTGAAGCTCATATCCGGGCCTTCCCTGGACGCTGCGATGCCGCCGCGTGGTGCGACGGGACCTACACTAAACGGGCGACGACACCGAGTGCTTCCCAACCGGGCTCAACACACGCGGCGCGTCGCCCTCCGAACCCACCTTCGTCAAGGACCTCTCGTGATCACCGCTGCCGGTCTGGAGCTGCGTGCCGGCTCCCGGCTGCTCCTCGACGGCGCGACCTTCCGCGTCGCTCCCGGGGACCGGATCGGGCTCGTCGGTCGCAACGGGGCGGGAAAGACCACGCTCACCAAGGTGCTCGCCGGGGTCGGGCTCCCGGCGGCGGGGGCGGTCACCCGCAGTGGCGAAGTGGGGTACCTACCCCAGGACCCGCGCACTGGCGATCTGCACGTCACCGGCCGCGACCGGATCCTCTCAGCGCGCGGTCTGGACGCCATCATCCGGGAGTTGCGGGCCGCCGAGGTGGCCATGGGCCAGGAGAGCGGCGAGCGCCAGGAGCGGGCCATGCGGCGCTACTCCCGACTCGACTCCGAGTTCACCGCCGCCGGTGGGTATGCCGCAGAGTCCGAGGCCGCCTCCATCGCCATTGCGTTGGGGCTCGAGGAGCGGCACCTCGGCCAGAGCTTGGGCACGCTCTCGGGTGGGCAGCGGCGCCGGATCGAACTGGCGCGGATCCTTTTCTCGGGTGCGCAGACCCTGCTGCTCGATGAGCCGACGAACCATCTCGACGCCGACTCCGTGGCGTGGCTGCGCGATCACCTCAAGGCCTACAGGGGCGGGCTCGTCGTCATCAGCCACGACGCCGCGCTCCTGGAGGTCGTGGTCAACAAGGTCTTCCACCTCGACGCGAACCGGGCAGAACTCGACCAGTACAACCTGGGCTGGACGGCATACCTGCAGCAGCGGGAGACCGACGAGCGGCGCCGCCGGCGCGAACGCGCCAACGCCGAGAAGAAGGCCGCCGCCCTCATGGCGCAGGCCAACAAGATGCGCGCCAAGGCGACCAAGACCGTGGCCGCCCAGAACATGGCCCGCCGCGCCGAGCGGCTGCTCTCCGGCCTCGAAGCCGAACGTCAGCACGACCGGGTTGCCAAACTGCGCTTCCCCAAGCCTGCCCCGTGCGGCAAGACCCCGCTGCGAGGGTTCGGCCTTTCCCGCTCCTACGGCTCGCTCAAGGTGTTCACCGACGTCAACCTTGCCATCGACCGGGGTTCGCGCGTCGTCGTTCTCGGTCTCAACGGAGCAGGCAAGACGACCCTGCTGCGGATGCTCGCCGGCGTCGATGCACCGGACACCGGCCAGGTCGAACCAGGGCACGGCCTCAAGCTCGGCTACTACGCCCAGGAGCACGAAAACCTCGACGTGGCCCGCACGGTCCTGGAGAACATGAAGTCCGCGGCCCCCGACCTCGGTGAGACCGAGGTGCGCGCCGTGCTCGGCTCGTTCCTCTTCTCCGGGGACGACGTGCACAAGCCCGCGGGAGTGCTCAGCGGTGGCGAGAAGACCCGGCTATCCCTGGCGCTCCTCGTCGTCTCGGCGGCCAACGTCCTGCTCCTCGACGAGCCGACGAACAACCTCGACCCGGCCTCGCGGGCGGAGATCCTCGGGGCGTTGCGCACCTATGAGGGTGCGGTGGTTCTGGTGACCCACGACGAGGGCGCGGTGGATGCTCTGGAACCCGAACGCATCCTCTTGCTTCCCGACGGCGTCGAGGACCTCTGGAGCGCGGACTACCGCGACCTGGTCACGCTCGCGTGACAGCCGTATGCCGTCGACCTCCTCTGCGTGAGGTCGACGGCATACGGGCGGGTGACCCTGAGATCAGGCCGGGATCGCGGGGAGGCGGGTCAGGGCATCGGCGACGGACTTCTTGAGTTCGTCGTCCGCCCAGGTGTGGTCGGTGAGCTCGCCGGCCAGGTACGCCTGGTAGGCGCCGAGGTCGATGAGCCCGTGCCCGGAGAGGCCGATGAGGATCGAGCCGTGCTCCTCCGCCTTGGCCGCACGCACGGCTTCGGCGATCGCGTGGGTGGACTCCGGTGCCGGGATGATGCCTTCGGCGCGGGCGAAGAGGACGCCGGCGTCGAAGCACTCGCGCTGGGTCTTGGCGACCGCCTCCATCTCCTTGGTCTCGTAGAGGTGCGAGACGAGCGGGCTCATCCCGTGGTAGCGCAGCCCACCGGCATGGATCGGGTCGGGGATGAAGTCGTGCCCGAGGGTGTGCATCTTCATCAGTGGGGTCATCCCCGCGGTGTCGCCGAAGTCGTAGGCGTAGGTGCCCTGAGTGAGGGAGGGGCACGAGGCCGGTTCGACGCCCCGGATGACGACCTTGCGGTTGTTGAGCCAGCGCTCCCGGAAGAACGGGAAGGTCAGGCCGGCGAGGTTGGAGCCGCCGCCGGCGCATCCGACGACGAGGTCGGGCCAGTCCTCGAAGTGCTCGAACTGCAGCAGGGCCTCCTCACCGATGATCGTCTGGTGCAGCATGACGTGGTTGAGGACCGAGCCGAGGGCGTAGTTGGCGTCCGGGCTCTGGGCCGCGACCTCGACCGCCTCGGAGATCGCGATACCGAGGGATCCGGTGCTGTGCGGGTCTTGCTCGAGGATCGCCCGACCGGACGCGGTGAGCGTCGAGGGGCTGGGGTGAATGACGCCGCCGAGAGTCTCGATCATGACCTTGCGGTAGGGTTTGCCGTCGTAGGACGCCCGGACCTGCCAGATCTCGCAGGTCATCCCGAACTGCGCGCAGGCGAAGGACAGTGCGGTGCCCCACTGACCGGCCCCGGTCTCCGTGGTGAGCTTGGTGATGCCGGCCTTCTTGTTGTAATAGGCCTGCGGGACAGCGGTGTTCGGCTTGTGCGAACCCGCGGGGGAGGCGCCCTCGTACTTGTAGTAGATCCGGGTCTTGGTCCCCAGAACCCGCTCCAGGCCGTAGGCGCGGATGAGCGGCGAGGGGCGCCACAGTCGGTAGACGTCCAGGACCTCCTCGGGGATGTCGATGTACTGCTCCCCGGACACCTCCTGGAGGATGAGGTCCATCGGGAAGAGCGGGGCCAGGTCCTCCGGTCCGACCGGCTGGCCGGTGCCGGGGTGCAGCGGCGGCGGCGGGGGCGTCGGCAGGTCGTGCAGGATGTTGTACCAACGAGTGGGCATCTCGTCCTCGGTCAGGACGACCTTGCGGGCGCGAGGCTCGGCCACGGCATACCTCCAGGGTCCGGGCCACCTCCGGCGGCGGCCGTTGCAGCCTATCGTGCCTGTGTGACGACCGTCACGCAAGCGTTTGTTGAGTGGGCTGCGGTGTCGGTCGCGGATGCGAGGATGGAGGGCGGTCCGCAGGTCGATTCGAGAGGGCGGTCCGCAGGTCGATTCGAGAGGGTGTTGGTGTGAGCGTGAGCAACTGGCGAGCAATGCACAGCCTGAGTCAGGACGGCTCCGTCCGCGCGGCCAAACTCGCACCCGGCACCACCCGCCGAGTCCTGCGGTACGCCGTGCCCTACCGAGGCGTCATCGTCGGGTTCCTCGCCCTGGTGAGCCTTGACGCGGTGCTGGTCGTCGCCACCCCGCTGCTCCTCCAACGGCTCATCGACGATGGTGTCATCCCGGGAAACCGCGAGGTCGTCATCCGGATCGCCGTTATCGTCGCGGCCCTCGCCGTCATCGACGCCGTCGTCGGCCTGGCCTCCCGCTGGAACTCCTCCCGGATCGGGGAGGGCCTCATCTACGACCTGCGTACCCAGGTCTTCACGCACGTGCTGCGTCAACCCATCGCCTTCTTCACCCGCGCCCAGACCGGCTCCCTCGTGGCCCGGCTCAACAGTGACGTCATCGGGGCGCAGCAGGCCTTCACCTCGGTGCTCTCCAGCGTGGTGAGCAACGCGATCTCGGTCGTCCTCATCGTCGGCGCCATGGCCACCCTCTCCTGGCAGCTCACCCTCGCCGCGTTGCTCCTCGTGCCGGTCTTCCTCGTGCCCGCGCGGATCATGGGCCGGCGGCTCGCCGAGCTCTCCCGCGAGTCGATGAGCCTCAACGCCGACCTCGGTTCCCGGATGACCGAGCGGTTCAACGTCGCCGGGGCGCTGCTGGTCAAGTTGTTCGGTCGGCCGGGCGAGGAGCAGCGCGAGTATGCCGTGCGCGCCGGGCGAGTGCGGGACATCGGCATCAAAGTGGCACTCAACCGGACCTTCTTCTTCGTGGCATTGAGCCTGGTCGCGGCCCTCGCGACGGCGCTGGTCTACGGGTTCGGGGGAGTGCTCGCCATCGAGGGCGGCCTCACCGTGGGCACCCTGCTCGCGTTGGCCGCCCTCCTCAGCCGCCTCTACGGACCCCTCACCGCGATGTCCAACGTGCGGGTCGACGTGATGACGGCCCTGGTGTCCTTCGAGCGGGTCTTCGAGGTCCTCGACCTGCGCCCGCTCGTGGCCGAGAGCCCCGGGGCGCGGCCACTGCCGGTCGGTGCCCGGGTCGAGGTCGACGGCGTCCGCTTCCGCTACCCCTCGGCCGATGCAGTGTCACTGCGTTCCCTGGAGGCCGGGATCACCGGCGACCGCAAGGGCAGCGGAGAGGTCCTGCGCGGCATCTCCTTCACCGTCGAACCCGGGCGTCTGGTCGCGCTCGTCGGACCCAGCGGGGCCGGCAAGACCACGGTGACCTCGCTCATCCCGCGGCTTTACGACCCCACCGGCGGATCGGTCCGGATCGCCGGGATGGACCTGCGTGAGGCCACGGTGGACTCGGTGCACGACCGGGTCGGGGTCGTCACCCAGGACGCGCACCTCTTCCACGACACCATTGCCGCCAACCTGCGCTATGCCCGGCCCGATGCCACCGATGCAGACCTCGAGCGCGTGCTGCGGCAGGCTCAGGTCTGGGACCTCGTCGCCAGCCTGCCGGCCGGCCTGGACACCGTCGTCGGGGACCGCGGACACCGCCTCTCCGGGGGCGAGAAGCAGCGGCTCGCGCTCGCCCGGCTGCTGCTCAAAGAGCCGGACATCGTCGTCCTCGACGAGGCGACCGCGCACCTGGACAGCGAGTCCGAGGTCGCCGTCCAGCGGGCCCTGGACGATGCCCTCGAGGGCCGCACCGCGATCGTCATCGCGCACCGGCTCTCGACCATCCGCCGGGCCCACGAGATCCTCGTGCTCGACGAGGGCCTCATCGTCCAGCGGGGCACCCACGAGGCACTGCTGGCCGAGGGCGGGCTGTACGCCGACCTCTATCACACCCAGTTCGCGGACGCCCCCACCGGCTGAACCGCGCGCCCGGGGCTCAGCCCCCGAGGCGGCGCTCGACCTCGGCGTCCTCTTCCTCGGCCAGAGTGTTCCGGCCCTTGCGGGCCTTGACCGGCGCCGGTGACGGCCGGTCCGGGTCTGAGGCCCCGGTGCCTGCGGCGGCCTCCTGCTCGAGTTCCTTGCGGATGCCGACATACACGAAGGCGAACCCGGCCCACATCGTGAGCCACCACTGGATCGCATACGCCAGATGCGGGCCGAGGCCGGTGCTCGGCTTCTCCAAGGCGGCCAAGCCAGCCAGGGGCGTCTGCGCGATGACATAACCGCCGACGACCCGGCCGGCGACCACCTGCGTGGCGCTCTGCGCAGAAATAGCCACGACCTGATCGGACCCGGATTCCACCGAGCGATCCTTCTCGTACCCACGCACCCAACCGGTGACGGTCACCTCACCGGAGGGCAGGGGCGGCAGCGGGGTCTCGGCCGTGCCGCTGCGGCGCGCGGCGAACCCCAGGTCGATGAGGACGCTCGGTCCTCCGGCCACATCGAGGACGCCGAGGACTTCGGTGCCGGATTCGCCCTCGTTGGTGCGGTTCTTGACCAGGATCGCCGGTGGGCGGAAGATGCCGGTCGCCTCGACCACCCGCCACTCATCGCCCGCGGTCAACGGCGCCTCACCGAGCACGTCAGCGAGCGGCCGCGGAGCCGCGGTGTAGTGCGCCTCGATGAGGTCGGCGCGCGCGGACCTGGCCTCATGTCGCGAGTACTGCCAGCGACCGAGGGCGAAGCAGGCGAGCGCGAAGAGGATGGCGGCGAGCACCATGCGCAGCCAACGCAGGGTGAACAGGCGCTGGAGCACTGCTCCACCGTACCCGTCGTAGGCTGTCTGACTATGACCGCGCTCCCGACGCCGCGCCTGGTCGACCGTTTCGGACGGATCGGCCGGGACCTTCGGGTGTCGGTGACCGACCGGTGCAATCTGCGGTGCAGCTACTGCATGCCGGCCGAGGGGCTGGACTGGCTGCCCAAGCCGGAGATGCTCACCGATGACGAGATCGTCCGCCTCGTGCGGGTCATGGTGGGGCTCGGGATCACCGGGGTCCGGCTGACCGGGGGCGAGCCGCTGCTGCGGCGCTCCCTGGTGTCCCTCGTCGAGCGGATCGCGGCGCTGCCGCACGCGCCGAGCATCGCCATGACGACCAACGGCATCGGCCTGGACCGGTTGGCGGCTCCGTTGGCGCGCGCCGGACTGACCCGGGTCAATGTCAGCCTCGACACCATCGATCCGGTGCACTTCAACGGCTTCACCCGCAGAGACCGGTTCAGCGACGTCGTCGCCGGGCTCAAGGCGGCGGCCGATGCCGGGCTGACCCCGGTCAAAGTCAATGCCGTCGCCATGCGCGGGGTCAACGACCGTGACGTCGCCGACCTGCTCCGCTGGTGCCTGGACCGCGGGTACGAGCTGCGGTTCATCGAGCAGATGCCGCTCGATGCCCAGCACGCCTGGGACCGTTCGCTCATGGTCTCCCAGACGGAGATCCTCGACCGCCTCCGCGAGCGGTTCACGATTACCCCCGTGGAGAGTCGCGGGAGCGCCCCAGCCGAACTCTTCCTCGTCGACGGTGGACCGGCCACCGTGGGCGTCATCGCCAGCGTGACCGCGCCCTTCTGCGCACGCTGTGACCGGGTACGGCTCACCGCCGACGGTCAGCTGCGCAACTGCCTCTTCGCCCGGCGCGAGGTCGACCTGCGCGGACCGCTCCGGGCGGGGGCCAGCGATGCGGAGATTGCCGACCTGGTCATCGCGGAGATGGCGCTCAAGGCGCCTGGCCACGGCATTGACCGGCCCGACTTCGAACAGCCCGAGCGGCCGATGTCCGCCATCGGCGGCTGAGCCGGCGACGACCTCAGGGGCGCGGATCGCCCGGCTGCAGAGCCGCTCGGGGTGCGATCAGCGGGGTCTGCGGGAGGACCGGGGTCACCGAACCGGCCACCCGAGGCCCGACGGCGTTGGCGAGGATGACCGCGATGAGCGGGAGGAAGACCGCGAAACCGGCAACCGTCCAGCGAAGCCAGCCGTCGAGCACGACCACGAGCAGGAAGCACACCGTGCGGAACCCCATGGTGAGCAGGTAGCGGCGTTGCCGCTCCTCGATGTCCAGGGTCCGTGCCCGGGGGGCAGTGGTCACCGAGTGGACCACCTCCGGTGAGGCCGGGACGCGAGGGCGCATGCGACCACTGTACGCCGCACCCCCCAGGTCCAACGGGGCCGCGACTCCGGGCAAACACCCCCCGCCACGGTCCGGACGCGACGACCGCTACTCACGGGTAGTCCACTACCGTCGCGGTCATGGCGCAACCCCGCAAGGTCCTCGTCACCGGTGGCAACCGCGGCATCGGTCTGGCGATCGCCCGGGCCTTCGTCGAGGCCGGGGACGACGTCGTGGTCACGCATCGCTCGGATGCGCCCCCCGAGGGCCTGCGCGGGGTGCGCTGCGAGCTCACCGACACCGCCTCCGTGGACGCCGCCTTCACTCAGGCCGAGGAACTCCTCGGTGGTCCGGTGGAGATCCTCGTCGCCAACGCCGGGGTCACCAAGGACACCCTGCTCATGCGGATGTCGGACGAGGACTTTCAGAGCGTTCTGGACACCAACCTCACCGGCGCTTTCCGGTGCGTACGCCGGGCAAGCAAGGGCATGATCCGCCTGCGCCGCGGCCGAATCATCCTCATCTCCAGCGTCGTCGGTCTCTATGGCTCCCCGGGCCAGGCCAACTACGCCGCGAGCAAAGCCGGACTTGTCGGACTGGCTCGCTCGATCACCCGAGAGCTCGGGGGACGCGGCATCACGGCCAACGTCGTCGCCCCGGGGTTCATCGACACCGACATGACCGCCGCGCTGCCGGAGGCGACCAGGACCGGCTACCTGGCCGCCATACCGGCCGGTCGGTTCGCGGCACCGGCGGAGGTGGCGGCGGCGGTGACGTTCCTCGCGAGCCCGGGAGCGGCGTACATCTCCGGCGCGGTCATCCCGGTCGACGGCGGCCTCGGCATGGGCCACTGAGCCCACCCCACCCAACCGAAAGGCGCACTGCGGACATGCTTCTCGACGGTAAGAATCTGCTGGTCACCGGGGTCCTCATGGACTCCTCGATCGCCTTCCACGTGGCGAGGCTCGCCCAGGAGCAGGGGGCCAACGTCGTGCTCACCTCGTTCGGGCGGACGATGAAGATCACCTCGACGATCGCTCGGCGGCTCCCGCACACCCCTGAAGTCATCGAGCTCGATGTCGCGAACACCGACGACCTTGCCGCGCTCGCCGACCGGGTCCGCGAGCACGTGCCGCACCTCGACGGTGTGGTGCACTCCATCGGCTTCGCGCCGCAGGGGGCGTTCAACTTCATGGACGCCCAATGGGAAGACGTCGCCGCCGCAGTGCAGATCAGCGCGTTCTCCCTGCAGGCCCTCGCCAAGGCCGCTCTGCCCCTGCTTTCCCGCGGCGGTAGCGTCGTCGGGCTCACCTTCGATGCCCGGTACGCCTGGCCGGTGTACGACTGGATGGGGGTCGCCAAGGCCGCCTTCGAGGCGACGAACCGGTACCTCGCCCGCGACCTCGGCGGACAGGGGATCCGGGCGAATCTGGTCTCCGCGGGGCCGATCCGGACCACCGCGGCGAAGTCGATCCCCGGGTTCGAGCAGTTCGAGGCCGCGTGGGCCGACCGTGCTCCGCTCGGCTGGGACGTGGCCGATGCCGAACCCGCTGCGCGCGCGTGCGTCGCGCTGCTGTCCGACTGGTTCCCGGCGACGACGGGCGAGATCGTCCACGTTGACGGCGGCTTCCACGCCATGGGTGTCTAGCGTGACTGGCGTCGTCGTCGATGAGGTGCGCGTCCTCGAGGGCCCGAACCTGTACTTCCCGCGCCCGGCGATCAAGGTGGCGCTCACCCTCCCGGGGTACCTCGCGCTCGAGCCGAGTGCCATGGGCGCCGTATGCCGGGCCGCCGGGCTCTCGCGAGCCCAATCCGGTGCACCGGGCTCGGCCCAGCGGCAACGGGTCGTGCTGCGGCTCCTCGAGGCCGTTACCCGGAGTCTGGCCCGGGCCTGCGGGGTCCGCCGTCTCGGGGTTCGCGTCCGCCCCGGCCGCGCGGTCGATGAGGTCGTGGTCGCCTTTGTGTGGCGGACCCGCGGCCGGGCCGAGGCTGTCGGCCAGGCCATCGCCCCGGTGCTCACCGCGCTCCTCGAGGGGGTGAGCCTGGAGGATGCCGTGGCCGCTCAGGTCCCGACCGCCCTCGCCGCGCCCCCCGGAGCTGGGCCGCGCGTGGTCACCCCGCGGGTGCCGGTCATCTCGATCACCGGCACCAATGGCAAGACCACGACGACCCGCCTCGTCGCGCACATCGGCATGACCGCTGGGCGGCGCACGGCCTGGAGTTCCACCGATGGCGTCGTCGTCCAGGGCGTCATGACCGAGCCGGGGGACTACTCCGGACCGGCCGGGGCCCGGGCCGTCCTGGAGACTCCTGGGGTGCAGCTCGGGGTGCTCGAGACCGCACGCGGCGGGATGCTCCTCAAGGGCATGGGGGTCACCCACAACGACGTCGCCCTGGTCACGAACGTCTCCGCGGACCACCTCGGTCTCCAGGGCATCGACACCGTCGACCAACTCGCCGAGGTCAAAGCGATCATCACCAAGGTGACCCGTCCCCGCGGCTGGGCCGTCCTCAACGGGGAGGACCCCCGGGTGTGGGCGATGCGTACCGGGACCCGGGCCCGCCCGTGGGTCTTCACCATGGAGTCGAACTCACCCGCCGTCCGCGAAGCGCTCGGGGCGGGAGGTCGGGCGATGACCATCCTCGACGACTACGTCACCGTGCTTGCGGCGGACGCCCCACCGGACCGACTGCTGCCCCTGGTCGACGTGCCGATGACGCTCAGCGGACTGAGCCGGCACAACATCGCCAACGCCCTGGCCGGTGCCGCCGGTGCGCTTGCTGTGGGGCTGCCGCGGGAGGCCGTCATCGAGGGGCTGCGGACCTTCCAGCCCGACGACGTGCTCAACCCGGGTCGGATGAACACCTACACCATCCCCACCGAGCGCGGGGAGGTGACCGCCATCGTCGACCTCGCACACAACGAGGCCGGGCTGGAGGCCCTGCTCGACGTCGCCCGAGGCCTCGTCGCCCCCGGCGGCCGGGTGCATCTCGGGCTCGGCACCGCCGGGGACCGCTCCGACGAGATCCTGCAGGCCCTCGGCGAGATCGCCGGAGCCCGCGCCGATGCCGTCGTCATCGCGCACAAGACGCGCTACCTGCGCGGGCGCACCATGGCCGAGATGGAGCAGCAGCTCGGCATCGGCCTTGCCCGGCTCGGCGTGGCCGAGGTTCCGTCCGTGGAGACCGAGCTCGAGGGACTCCAGGCGTGCGTGGCCGCCGCGGAGGACGGCGATGTCGCGGCGATCATGTGCCATGCCGACCGGGAGCTCATCGCCGAGTGGATCCACTCCGTCGGCGGCACCCCGGACCGGGCCAAGGACATTCGCCGCAAGGTCATCCGGGCCCGTGGGGAGCACCCCGCCGAGGCCGAAATCGCCGCGCTGTGGGAGCTCACCGACGCCGACGAGCGGGTACGGGTGGCCCAGGCCCTCTACCGCGGCTCACCCGGTGATGCCCGGGTGTCCTACGAGTATGCCGGCACCTACGACAGCCGCGGTGATGAGGCCCTCGCGGTGCCGCTCTATCTCGAGGCGTTGGCCGTCGGGCTGCGGGAGCCGTGGCGGCACCGGTGCCGTCTCCAACTGGCCTCCACATTGCGCAACCTCGGGCGCCTCGACGAGGCTCGGGAGCACGTCGACGCCGCGGTCGCCGAGGTCCCCGACAGCCTCGGTGCGCAGGCCTTCCGGGCCCTGATCCTGCACGATGCCGGCGAGCCGACGGCGGCCCTGCGCGGGCTGCTCCAGGCGATCGCCGGCACCTCGACCGATACCGACGTTGCTCGGTACCGGCGGGCGCTCACGGCATACGCGGAGAGTCTCGGGGACCCGCGCGGCTAACCCGCCCGCGTCACCCCGAGTCCGTCAGATCTGCTCGGCCTCAAGGGCCGCCGAGGCCCCGGCCTCCCACGCCTGCGAGGACAGGGCATCGACATCGAGGTCCGGGTCGCCCACGGAGTCCTTGGTGTGCGTGCCCGGCTGCGCCTGACGGGTCATCGACTCGAGTTCGCTCATCACCGCGGCGTGGTTATCCACGCAGAGCACGACGATGTCGCCGGGGTTGGCCCGCGCCATGATGTGCCGGACAGCGGCCACCTCGTCGAGCACCATCTCGACCTGACGGCAGTGGACGCCGTCCTCGCCCATCCGGGAGCGTACACCCTCGGCGACCAGGCCGGCGGTCTCCCCGGTGGCGCGACCGCGCAGGCGGGAGTCCTCGCGGATGACCAAGACGTCGAAGTGGGGGGCCGCGGCCTTGCCGAGCTCCCGCATGTCGTCGTCGCGCCGGTCGCCGGCGGTCGCGATCATGCCCAGGCGGGAGATCCGGCCGAGTTCGGCGGCGCCAGCCTTCTGCTGGGCGTAACGCTCGACGAACTCGCCGAGGACCCGCATGCCGGGGGCGTTGTGGCAGTAGTCGACGATGACGTCGATGTTGTGAACGTCGACGTAGTTCATCCGGCCGGGGGAGAGGTAGTAGGACGTGGTGAACGTCCGCAGCCCCTGGCGGATTTCGTGCAGGCCCGCGCCGGAGGCAAACGCGGCCCCGGCCGCGGCCATGGCGTTGGCGACGTTGAACATCGCGGTGCCACCGAAGGTCGCCGGGAGCAGGTGGGTCCAGGCGAGCTGCATGGAACGTCTGCCCTGCCGGATGACGATCATGTCGCCCCGGTCGCTGGGTTCGAGGACGACGGCCCGGCCACCGCGGCGGCAATGGTCGTCGAGGAGCTCGCGCACCTTGCTGCCCGGCGCAGCGGTGCTGAACCAGAGCACCTCACCCGCGCACCGGCGGCGCATCCGGCGCACGAGTGGGTCGTCGGCATTGAGCACGGCAACCCCGTCGCGGGGCACCGCCTCCACGACGACGGCCTTGACGTCGGCGAGCTGCTCGAGGGTGTCGATGCCGCGCAGGCCGAGGTGGTCCGGCGCGACATTGGTGACCACGGCGACGTTGTTGCGGTCATAGCCCAGGCCCTCGCGCAGGATGCCGCCGCGGGCGACCTCCATGACGGCGAAGTCGACCCGGGGGTTCTGCAGCACCATCCGCGCCGACTTGGGGCCGGAGGCGTCGGCCTTGAAGACGAGCCGCTCGTCGATGACGATGCCGTCGGTCGAGGTCATCCCGACCTGGCGACCCACCCCTTTCATGATGTGCGCGATCATCCGGGAGGTCGTGGTCTTGCCGTTGGTTCCGGTCACCGCCACGATCGGCACGCGCGAGGAAGACCCCGGAGGGAAGAGCAGGTCGACGACGGGCTTGGCGATGAACTGTGGCTCCCCGATCGTGGGGTGGGTGTGCATCCGGAATCCCGGGGCCGCGTTGACCTCGCAGATCGCGCCGCCGGCCTCACGGACGGGGGCGGCGATGTCGGGGCAAATGAAGTCAATGCCGGCAACGTCGAGCCCGACGAGCCGAGCGGCCTCCTCGGCGACCTCGATGTTGTCCGGGTGGGCATCGAAGGTCCGGTCGATGGAGATGCCACCGGTGGACATGTTGCCCGTGAGCGCCAACTTGACCATGGTGCCCTCGGGTGGCACATCGTCCATCTCGAAGCCCTGGTCGCGGACGAGGCCGATGGCAACGTCGTCGACCTTGATCTTGGTGAGCACCTTTTCGTGGCCGACCCCGCGCCGCGGATCGGCGTTGGTGATCTCGACGAGCTCGTTCACCGTGTGGGTGCCGTCCCCGGTCACGTGGGCGGGGACGCGCTCGGCGATGGCCTGCATCCGGCCCCCGACGATGAGGCAGCGGTAGTCACGGCCGGTGACGAAGGACTCGACGATGACGTACCCGCGACGGCTTTCCCTCTCGGCGATGGTGAAGCTGTCTCGGACCTCCTGATCGGACATGAGGTTGAGGCACACTCCGCGCCCGTGGTTACCGTCGAGCGGCTTGACCACGACTGGGAAGCCGATGGAGTGGGCCGCCGAGACCGCGCCGTCGGCGGTCCGCACGGTGAGCTGCTTGGGGACCGGGAGGCCGGCCGAGGCCAGCAGCTTGGTGGTGAGGTCCTTGTCGCTGGCGATGTCGACCGCGAGGGCGCCGGTCTTGGACGTCATCGTCGCCCGGATCCGCTGTTGATGCACGCCCTGGCCGAGTTGGACCAGGCTCGCGCTGTTGAGCCGGATGAACGGAATGTCCCGGCTCACCGCCTCCTCGAGGATGGCGGCCGTGGACGGGCCGAACGCGGTCCGCTCGGCGCGGCGCAGGAAGAGTTCCAGCTCGTCGTCGAAGACGAACTCCTCGTCAGGCTCGACAAGATGGTTGACCAGCCGCACCGCGAGCTGTCCCGCGGCAAGGCCCACGCCCTCGTCGGTGTAGCCGTAGATGACGTTGTAGCGCCCCGCCTGTCCCTTGACCAGGCGGGTCTTGCCTCGGCGCTGGTCGTGGCCGGCCTCCTGCTGGAGTTGCAGGGCGACGTGTTCGGCGACGTGCCCGAGCCAGGTTCCTTCCCGGAGCCGTTCGACGAAGCCCCCCTTGACCCCGCGGGAGCAGGTGTGGTTCCAGATGCCGGGGAGGAATTCGAGCAGCCGGTCGGTGAAGGAGTCGATGGTGTCGCTCGGGTAGCCCTCGAGGACACCGAGATCCACGACGAGGTGGATGCTCGGCTCGAACGACCAGATGTTGCCGCCCCGATAGACACGGGACTCGACAATGCGCAGGTCGGGGGCGAGGGGACCGGTGGGGGTGGGGCGCTCTGGCATGCGTTGAAGGCTATGCCTTCGCCATGGCCTTCGTCACCATCGCGTCCGCGTGCATCTCAACGAACTCGCGCAGGCTCACCGTGGCGAGGTCGAAGGTTGCCCCCGCGGGCAGGGTGTGGACCACCGCACCGGAGACGAGCATCGGTGCGCCTCGGCGAGCGTCCGGGGCGTCGGTGTATGCCGTGCGACAGTCGAGCACGAAGGCCGCGCCCCGGCCGCGGACGGTGAACTCGGTGCCGCGAGAGACGATGATCGCGGTGTCCTCGTCGATGCCGATCCCGATGAGGTGCGGGGACGGTGCGATAACCGACATGAGGCGCCCATAGCGGGAACGCTGCGCGAAGTGTTGATCCACGATGCAGCCCTTGAGCAGGCCGAGTCCGGCGGAGATCTGGCTGGTGCGCTGGCGTGGGGTGGTCGTGCCTTCATCGCCCATGGAGATCATGAAGTCGCTCATGATCGATGCGCCCGCGGAGGTGCCGCCGATGACCGCCCCGCGCTCATAGGCGCGGTGGATCGCCGCACCGAGGGGGGTGCCGGGCAGGAACTGGGACAGCCGGAGTTGGCTGCCGCCGCTCATGAAGATGCCGGTGGCCTCGTCGAGGGCAGCGACGTCGGCCGGGTTGGTGGCGGCGCGCCGGCTGCGGGGGTTGACGATGGTGATTTCCGCGGCTCCGGCGGCCTCGAAGACCGCGGTGTAGGCGGCCGCGACCTCGGCCTGGAAGCTTGACGCCGTCGGGATGATCACCAGCCGTGCCTTCTTGCCCCCGGACTTGCGGACGAAGAGCCGCAGGATCGACGACTTCCCGATCCGGTCCTCGGCGCCGCCGATGATGAAGAGGGTCGGTTCCTTCACGTCGCTCTTGGGCACGGGGGAGAGCCTAACCCGGGGTGGTGAGCAGGCTCGTCGGTCCGAAGCTCGGGTCGGCCTCGTCGGCCTCCTCGACCTCCTCTCGGGAGATGCCGAGGAGGAAGAGCACCGAGTCGAGGTAGGGCACGTTGACGGAGGTGTGCGCGTGCGCCCGCACCAGCGGTTTGGCGTTGAAGGCGACCCCGAGCCCGGCGGCCTCGAGCATGTCGAGGTCGTTGGCCCCGTCCCCGACCGCGACGGTCCGGGAGAGGGGCAGTCCCTCGAGTTCGGCGAAGTCACGCAACGCCTGAGCCTTACCGGCGCGGTCGACGATGTCGCCGAGCACCTTGCCGGTGAGCACCCCGTCGACGACCTCAAGCCGGTTGGCGCGCAGGTAGTCGATGCCCAGTTCGGCGGCGACATGCTCGATGACCTCGGCAAACCCGCCGGAGACCAGCCCGATGCTGAACCCGAGACGCTGCAGCGTGCGCAGCAGGGTCCGGGCGCCGGGGGTGAGCGTGATCTCCTCCCGCACGGTGTCGAAGATCGACGCCGGGAGGCCGGCCAGGGCCGCCACCCGTTGGTGCAGGCTCTCGGCGAAGTCGACCTCACCGCGCATGGCCCGCTCGGTCACCTCGGCGACGAGCGCCTCGCGCCCGGTATGCCGAGCGAGCAGTTCGATGACCTCGTCCTGGATCAGGGTGGAGTCGACGTCGAGGACGACGAGGCGGCGGCCGCGGCGGGCGAGCCCGGCCGGGGCGACGGCGATGTCGACCCGCTGTTCGCTGGCGACCCGGGCCAGTTCGCGGCGGAGCACGGAGAGGTCGGCCCCGGAGACGTCGAGTTCGACGGTGGTCACCGGGAAGCGGGACAGCCGCCGAATCCGGTCGATGTTGGCGCCGTGGGCGGCCAGGCATGCCGCGACCGCGGACATGTGGGTCGCCGTGAGGGGGGCGGCCAGGAGCACGACCGCCGCCCGACCGGTCCGCCGCCGCCGGTTGTCGCCGTGTCCGGAGCGCATGGCCACCGACATCCCCAGGTCATGGGCGACCTCGTGGACGGCCCGACGCAGTTCCTCCTCGTGCTCGTCCGCGCTGAGCAGCACCGCCAGGGTCAGCAGACCCCGGACGACGACCTGTTCGACGTCGAGGACGGTGGCCCCGACCCGGCTGACCCGCTCGAAGAGGGCGCTGGTGACTCCGGGGCGGTCGTCACCGGTCAGCGTGACAAGGAGGGTCCGATGGTCCACGACATCCGAGGCTAGTCACCCGCGGTAAACGGTGAGGGGATGTCTCAAGAGTTCTTCGTGTCGCGCCACGCGAGCAGGTCCCGCACCGGGCCGAGGTCATAGGTGGGGCCGTTGAGTCCCACGGTGAAGAGCCGCGTGCCCACGGCATACAGGGCCTCGGCACCCGCGGCGTAGTCGTCCACCGCCTCGGGGATCCGTCCCGGCAGCGGGGAGACGCCGGCCGAACGCTCGATCTCCTCCGGGTCGCGGCCCCGGCGGGCGCACCAATCGTCGAGGACCGCGTGCTTGTGGGCGATCGTCTCGGCGTCTCCGAAGCCGTGCCAGATGTCGGCATGCTCGGCAACGATCCGTAGGGTCTTGCGCTCACCCCCACCCCCGATGAGGACCGGGATTCGCCGGGTCGGGGCCGGGTTGAGCTGCGCCCAACGGTCCTTGATGAGCGGCAGATCGCGGGCGAGCGCATCCAACCGGCCACCGGCCGTGCCGAACTCGTAGCCGTATGCCGTGTAGTCCCGCTCGAACCAGCCCGAACCGATCCCGAGGATGAGCCGCCCGGGTACGCCCGGGCGGGCACTGATGTGGTCGACGGTGCGTGCCATGTCGGCCAGGAGTTGCGGGTTGCGGTAGCTGTTACAGGTGACCAGGGCGCCGATCTCGGCACGCTCGGTGGCCTCGGCCCACGCCGCGAGCATCGTCCAACACTCGAAGTGCGCGCCGTCGGGGTCGCCATACAGGGGATAGAAGTGGTCCCAGTTGAACATGACGTCGACGCCGAGGGCATCGAGCTCGGCACATGCGCGACGCAGGTCGGCATACTCGGCGTGCTGAGGGTGGAGCTGGACCCCGACCCGCGCAGGCCTCATGGGGTAATCACCGTGCCCTTGCCCACGATGGTGAGCCCGCTCTCGGTGACCTCGAAACCGCGAGCGCGGTCGTGCTCGTGGTCGAAGCCGATCTGGGTGCCCTCCGGGACGACGACGTTCTTGTCGAGGATGGCGCGCTGGATGCGGCAGTTGCGGCCGACCTGGACGCTGTCGAGCAAGACACTGGTGTCGATGTCGGTGTAGCTGTGGATCCGCACGTCCGGGCTGATCACCGAGGAGTTGACCCGGGCTCCGGAGACGACGACCCCAGGGGAGACCGCCGAATTCAGCGCCTCGCCGAGACGGCCGTGGTGCCCGTGCACGAACTTCGCCGGCGGGAACGGGCCATAGGAGGTGAAAATTGGCCAGTCATAGTTGTAAAGGTTGAAGACCGGGTGCACCGAGACCAGGTCCATGTGCGCGTCGAAGTAGGAGTCCAGGGTTCCGACATCCCGCCAGTAGCCGTGATCGCGTTCGGTTCCGCCGGGGACGACGTTGTCCTTGAAGTCGTAGGTGAAGGCCCGTCCCTGAGCCACCAAGGCCGGGACGATGTCGCCACCCATGTCGTGCTTGCTGCCCTCCGTATTGGCATCGTCGGTGACCGCCTCGACGAGGGTCCTGGCGTCGAAGACGTAGTTGCCCATGCTCGCGAGCACCTCATCGGGCGAGTCGGGCAGGCCCTTGGCGTCGGTCGGCTTCTCCCGGAACCGGGCGATCTTGCTGTGGTCCTTGCTGTCGACCTCGATAACACCGAACTGGTCCGCGGTCGAGATCGGCTGCCGGATGGCTGCGACGGTGACCCCGGCGCCGGAGGCGATGTGCTGGTCGACCATCTGCGAGAAGTCCATCCGGTACACGTGGTCAGCGCCGACAACAACGACGATGTCCGGCTTCTCGTCGGTGATGGTGTTGAGGCTCTGGTAGATGGCGTCCGCGCTGCCGGAGTACCAGTTCTTGTCGATCCGCTGTTGAGCCGGGATCGGGGCGACGTAGTTGCCGAGCATGGTCGACATCCGCCAGGTCTTGGTGACGTGCCGGTCCAGGCTGTGCGACTTGTACTGCGTCAGGACGACGATCTTGAGATAGCCGGAGTTGACGACATTGGAGAGAGCGAAGTCGATGAGCCGGTAGATGCCGCCAAAGGGGACGGCCGGTTTGGCCCGATCTCGGGTGAGCGGCATAAGCCGCTTTCCTTCACCTCCGGCCAAGACGATGACGAGAATGTTCGGTCCACCACGCCGCGCAGGAGCCATGACCCCAACCTAGCCGGGACGATCGGGGAAGACGAGACCTGTCTTGCCCGCCCCCGGTGCTGGCGGTCAGTAGGGTGGGTTCGTGCGCGTCGACATCCTCACTAAGGAGTACCCGCCCGCGATCTACGGTGGAGCGGGAGTTCATGTTGCCGAGTTGACCCGTGCCCTGCGCAGCCGTGGTGACCTTGAGGTCCGCGTCCAGGCCTTCGGCCCACCCCGCGATGAGCGGGGCACCAGTGGTTTCGCCGACCCGCCCGGGCTCGCCGGGGCGAACGCCGCGCTCGTGACCATGGGGGTCGACCTCGAGATCGCGGCGGCCGCGGCCGGGAGCGACCTGGTCCATTCGCACACCTGGTACGCCAACTTCGCCGGGCATACCGCCGCGCTGCTCCACGGCATACCGCACATCGTCTCGGCACACAGCCTGGAGCCGATGCGCCCATGGAAGGCCGAGCAGCTCGCCGGCGGCTACCGGGTGTCGTCGTGGATCGAACGGACGGCCTACGAGGCCGCGGACGCCGTCATCGCGGTGAGCGCCGGGATGCGGGCCGATGTGCTCCGCAGCTATCCGGACATCGATCCGGACAAGGTGAAGGTCATCCACAACGGCATCGACTCCGAGCTGTGGCGCCGCGCCCGCGACGAGGACACGGTGCGGCGGCACGGCGTCGACCCGGACGCCCCGAGCGTCATCTTCGTCGGGCGGATCACCCGGCAGAAGGGGCTGCCCTACCTGCTGCGGGCCGTCAAGGAGTTGCCGCCGCGCGTGCAGATCGTCTTGCTCGCCGGTGCCCCGGACACCCCGGAGATCAAGGCGGAGGTGGAAGCGCTCATCGCCGAGTTGCGGCAGACCCGATCTGGTGTGGTCTGGATCCCCGAGATGTTGCCGCGGGCCGAGGTCATCGCGATGCTCTCCGCGGCTACGGTCTTCGTCTGCCCCTCGGTCTACGAACCGCTCGGCATCGTCAACCTTGAGGCGATGGCCTGTGAGGTCCCCGTCGTCGGGACCGCCACCGGCGGCATCCCCGAGGTCGTCGTCCACGGCGAGACCGGCTGGCTGGTGCCCATCGAACAGGTCCAAGACGGCACCGGCACCCCGGTGGACCCGGACCGCTATGTTGCCGACCTTGCCGCCGCGCTCACCGAGGCGGTGAGCGACCGGGCGCGGGCAGACCGGTTCGGCCTGGCCGGACGTGAGCGGGCCATCACCCATTTCTCGTGGCAGAGCATTGCCGAGACCACCTATCAGCTCTACCTCGACGTCGTCCGGCGCAGGATGCTCGGACGGATGTGATGAGTGACGTCCTCGCCTTCGCGGGTGTGGGCGTCGTTCGCGGCGCCAACCACCTCCTCACCGACATCACCTGGGAGGTCGAGGAGGGTCAGCGCTGGGTCATCCTCGGCCCCAACGGCGCAGGCAAAACGACCCTGCTGCAGCTCGCGGCCGGACGGATGCACCCGACCACGGGGGTTGCCGGGGTGCTCGGTGAGGTCCTCGGGGCGGTTGACGTCTTCGAGTTGCGTCCCCGGATAGGCCTGGCGAGCGCGAGCCTTGCCGAGCGCATCCCGGCCGGCGAGCGGGTGCGCGACGTCGTCGTCACCGCCTCGTATGGCGTCGTGGGGCGCTGGCGTGAGCGGTACGACACCCTCGATGAGGGGCGTGCCCAGGACCTCCTGGACACCCTCGGCGCAGGCGGGCTCTGGGAACGGCGATACGGCACCCTGAGCGAGGGCGAGCGTAAGCGGGTCCAGATCGCCCGCGCCCTGATGACCGATCCCGAGCTCATGCTGCTCGATGAGCCGGCCGCCGGTCTCGACTTGGGGGGACGCGAGGACCTGGTCCACCGGCTTGGTCAGTTGGCGCAGGATCTCGCCGCGCCGGCGCTTGTCCTGGTCACCCATCACGTCGAGGAGATCCCGCCCTCCTTCACCGACGTCCTGCTCCTGCGCGAAGGACGGATCGTCGCTCAGGGGCCGCTCGAACTGGCGCTCACCGCGGACACCCTCGAGGCGACCTTCGGGCTTCCGATAGACCTCGAAATCCACGAGACGAGTCGCGGACGACGCTATGCGGCTCGCGCTCGTTGAGCCCGGCGGAAGGCATGGAATGATCGAGCCATGAACTGGCTCACTGAGAACGCCGTCGTCGCGTGGATCGGGCTTGCTCTCGTGCTCGCCGCGATCGAGGCGATGACCGTCGACTTCGTCTTCGTCATGTTCGCTGGGGGAGCGGTCGCGGGCGCGATCGCCGCCGCGGTCGGCGGCTCGTTCCTGGTCCAGGTGGTCGCCGCTGCCGTCGTCGCGCTCCTCCTCCTCGCCGTCGTCCGACCGATCATTACGAGGCACTTCGTCGATGGGGAGATCGACCACGGCATCGGGGCACCCTCGCTCGTGGGCCGCGAGGCGCGGGTTCTCGACGCGGTCACCCGCACCGGCGGCCGGATCAAGCTCGGCGGTGAGGTGTGGAGCGCAACCCTCGCCGAGGGCGCACCCATCTGCGAGCCCGGGACCGAGGTCCGGGTGCTTGCCATCTCGGGGGCGACCGCGATCGTCACCCCCGTGCCGCCGCTCGGCTGAACGACTCACCCACCGCAGACCTCACCAGGAAAGGGGACCTGACCTCATGCCAGACCTCGCGTGGATCATCCCGTTGCTCATCCTCGCCTTCGCCATCATCGTGCTCATGCGGACGGTGCGGATCGTCCCGCAGCAGACCGCGCTCATCATCGAGCGGCTCGGACGGTACTCGCGCACCCTCGAGGGCGGGATCCACTTCCTCATCCCGTTCGTCGACAAGGTCCGCGCCAACGTCGACCTCCGCGAGCAGGTCGTCTCCTTCCCGCCGCAGCCGGTGATCACCAGCGACAACCTCGTGGTCAACATCGACTCGGTCATCTATTACTCCGTGAACGACGCGAAGTCGGCGGTCTACGAAATCGCCAACTTCATCGCGGGTATCGAGCAGCTCACCGTCACCACCCTGCGGAACGTCATCGGTTCGCTCGACCTCGAGCAGACTCTCACCAGCCGCGACCAGATCAACGGTCAGCTTCGTGGGGTGCTCGACGAGGCCACCGGCAAGTGGGGGATCCGGGTCAACCGGGTCGAGCTCAAGGCCATCGACCCGCCGATGTCGGTCCAGGAGTCCATGGAGAAGCAGATGAAGGCCGAGCGGGACCGTCGCGCGGCCATTCTCAACGCCGAGGGTGTCAAGGCGAGCCAGATCCTCACCGCCGAGGGTGAGAAGCAGAGTTCGATCCTGCGCGCCGAGGGTTCGGCCCAGGCCCGGATCCTCGAGGCTCAGGGTCAGGCCCGCGCCATCCAGCAGGTCTTCGACGCGATCCACCGTGGCCGGCCGACCGAGAAGCTGCTCGCCTACCAGTACCTCCAGGTGCTCCCGCAGCTCGCTCGCGGCGACAGCAACAAGATGTGGATCATCCCCAGCGAACTCACCGACGCCCTCAAGGGCATCGGCGGCATGCTCGGCCGCGGCGACACCGGCCGCCCGGGGCTCGGTGAGGAAGAAGTCGAGGTGGCCGATGGCCCCGCCGATGACGTCTTTGAGTCGGTGTCCCTGGCCGACCCCAGCGAGGCCCTCGCCAAGGCCCGTCAGGACGTTGCTGATGTGACCACCCAGGAGGGCCGGACCTCACCGGCGCAGGGGGAGACGCCCCGCTCGTGAGCCTGCTCGAGGCGGCCGCGATCGTCCTTGCGGGCATCGCGGCGGGAACGATCAACACGATCGTCGGGTCGGGCACCCTGGTCACCTTTCCGACCCTCCTCTTCTTCGGTATGCCGCCGGTCGCAGCCAACGTCTCCAACAACCTCGGGCTGGTCCCGGGGAGTTTCACCGCGGCCTTCGGCTATCGCGCGGAGATGCGAGGGGCCCGGGGGGACCTGCGGCGCCTTGTCCCGGCCTCCTTTGTCGGGGGAGTCCTCGGGGCCGTGCTCCTGCTCGTCTTGGACCCTGGCTGGTTCAAGGCCATCGTCCCCGTGCTCATTGCGCTCGGGCTGGTCTTGGTCATCTTCGGCCGGCAGATGAACGCCTGGGCGGCCCGGCATCACGGCGAGGAGCCGGCCACCCGGTGGGGTCTGCTGCGGTCGGCGACCGGACTCGCCGGCGCTTACGGCGGCTACTTCGGGGCGGCCCAGGGGGTCATCCTCATGGGGATCTTCAGTGCCTTGACCCACCATCCGCTGCAACGGCTCAACGGGTACAAGAACGTCTGCGCGAGCACGGTCAACTTCGTCGCGGCCCTGGTCTTCCTGCTCTTTGCCCGCGACCACATCGACTGGGCCGTCGTCGGTCTCATCGCCATCGGGTCGGTTATCGGCGGGGTCGTCGGGTCCACCGTGGGCCGGCGGATCCCGCCGGCGGTGCTGCGCGCACTCATCGTCGTCGTCGGCGTGGCCGCGATCGTCAAACTCGTGGCCTTCTCGTGACCGTCGGCTGGGGACTGGTCCTGCTGCTGGGCTGCGTCGTCGCGCTCGGCGCGCTGGTCCAGGGGACCGTGGGGTTCGGGGTGGCGGTCGTGGCCGCACCGGTGACCGTGATCCTCGCCCCCTCGCTCATGCCGGCGGCCGTGCTCATGGCCGGGTTCACCTTGGCCGCCGTCCAGGTGAGCGCGGGCAGGTCTCAGATCGACTGGCGGATGTTCGGCTGGTCGATGTCGGCGCGGATGCTGGCGACTCCGCTCGGGGTCGCCGTGGTCGCCTGGTGGTCCGCTCGGGTCATCGCCGTTGCGGTCGGTGTGCTCCTCCTGGTCACGGTGGCGCTTTCGGTGTGGGCGTTCGATATCGGCAACACGCCCCGTTCGGCGGTCATCGCCGGGCTCATCAGCGGTGTGGCGGGAACCGCTGCCTCGATTGGTGGCCCGTTCCTCGCCATGGTGTTGCGCAACGAGCCACCGGAACGCGCCCGTGGCACCCTCGGAGCCACCTTCGTGCTCGGTTCGTTGACTTCGCTCGCCGGGCTCGCGTTCGCGGGGGAACTGCAGCGCGACCAGCTCATCGCCGGTGCGGTCTGGGCACCGTTTGTCATCCTCGGCTACGTCGCGGCCGCACCGCTGCGGGCCCGGATCGATGCGGACCGCTTCCGTCGCTGGGTACTGCTCTTCTGTGTCGTTGCCGCGGTCGGTGTGCTCGCCCGGGCGGCAGTCGCCTGAACCGGGTCGGTGTCCCCGGCCACTACGCTTCGCAGGTATGCCGCAGCGCGTCACCTCCGCGGACGACCCCGCCCTCGCCGACTACGTCGGTCTCACCGATGTTGCGCTGCGGCGGCGCAGCGAGCCGGCGCGGGGGCTGTACATCGCCGAGTCGGAGAAGGTCATCCGTCGGGCCCTGCAGGCCGGGCACCGGCCCCGGTCCTACCTCATGGCGGAGCGCTGGCTCACCGATCTCGCCGACCTCGTCGCGCAGGCGGAGGCCGACGGCATACCCGTCTGGGTGGGCGAGCACGAGGTCATCGAGGGGCTCACCGGTTTCCACCTGCACCGCGGCGCGCTCGCGGCCATGCACCGTCCGGTGCTGCCGCCGGTGGGCGACATCGTGCGGGAGGCGCGGCGGGTGCTCGTCTTGGAGGACATCGTCGACCACACCAATGTGGGCGCGGTCTTTCGTAGCGCCGCTGCCCTGTCGGTGGATGCCGTCCTGGTCACCCCGCGATGTGCGGATCCGTTCTATCGCCGGGCGATTCGGGTCTCCATGGGCACAGTGTTCCAGGTGCCGTGGACCCGGATCGATCCGTGGCCCGGGGGAGTGGAGGTCTTGCGCTCGGCGGGGTTCACGGTTGCCGCGCTCGCCCTCGAGCAGGACTCGGTGAGCCTGGACGACCTGGCGGCGGACCCGCCCGAGCGGCTCGCGCTTGTGCTCGGCACCGAGGGCGACGGGTTGTCGCGGCGTACGCTCGCGGCGGTCGACCTCACCGTCCGCATCCCGATGGCCGGGGGAGTGGACTCCCTCAACGTCGCCGCGGCCGGTGCCGTGGCTGCCTATGCCCTGCGGGTGCCCGCCCGGCGATGACGTTGCCCGGGCCCGGGGCAAGAGTCCCGCGACCTGGACCAAAAGGCCTCCAGGCGAGGCCTGCGCGGGCTAGCCTGCGCACCATCGCCACGCGCCGTTCACGCCGCATGATCGGGAGGATCACATGAGGACACCCAGCCACACCCGGGCGCTGCGGGGCTCGCGGCTCGCGGCCACCGTCATGGTGGCCGGACTGATCGCCGCCACGCTGAGCACCGCCATCGCCGTGGGCTCCGGGACCTACGAGGCCCGCTGGGACATGCGCACGTCGTGGCTGGATGCCACCGGGCAGGGCCACGATGCCCGGCTCGACCCGCTCATGCCGGGAGTGTCGATCCGCTCTGGTTCCTGGACCGACTTCAATGACCACGGACGGCTCCTGGTGAGCCCCTCCGCTGACCTGTCGCCTGGGACCGGTGACATCGTCATCGGGATGCGACTTGCGACGACCGACGAGCACGCCAATCTCCTCCAGGCGGGCACCAGCGGTCCGGGGAAGCACGTCGTCAAGCTCGAACTCGCGAACAACCCGGCCCGCACCGTGCAAGGGGTGCCGCGATGCCAGTTCTCCGGCTCGCTGAAGACCCAGCATCTCGCTGCGGCCACGCCCATCACCGACGGTCGCTGGCACTGGCTGGAATGCGCCAAGGTCGGGACCCGGCTCGAGGTGCGCGTCGATGGTTGTGTCGTGGTGAGCAAGCGGTCGGCCGTTGGCGAGATCAACGTCGCGGACAAGACCTGGACTGTCGGCGCCAAGCCAACGAGCGGGGCAGCCTCGACGGGTGACTCGCTCTTGGGGAAGGTGACCGACGCCTTCGTCTCCCGGGCGGCCCTGCCCCCGGCCCAGACCTGTCTGTCGCCCCGAGGCCGGCCGGTCAAGCCGATGGCCCGTGAACGGCGATTTCTCGCTGATCACGGGCCATTGGGCCATCGGTGTCCGAGGGGGGACTTGAACCCCCATGCCCTATACGGGCACTAGCACCTCAAGCTAGCGCGTCTGCCTATTCCGCCACCCGGACGAGTGGTTTCGCGCGGCTCGGGGAGAGCCAGCGACGTCCCGGAACGATACACGGTCGCGCCGAGAAATCCGAAACCGAAGCCGCCGCCGAGCCGCCGCGTCGGACCACCGAGTATGCCGACGCGCCGTCCCAGTGGCGGGGCCTAGAGTGGCCAAACATGAGCGAATGGACGCCGTCCCAGCCCACAGCCCTCACCGACGCCGAAGCCGAGGTCGGTCGGCTCTGCCAGGAGCTCATCCGGATCGACTCCAGCAACTACGGTGACGGCAGCGGCCCCGGGGAGGCGCAGGCGGCGGCATACGTCGTGGAACGCCTCCGCGAGGTGGGACTGGACCCGCAGACCTACGAGGCCGCCCCTGGGCGGGTCACCGTCGCGGTCCGACTGCCCGGGGCAGACCCCGACCGGCCCGCGCTCTGCGTCCACGGACACCTCGATGTGGTGCCGGCGCACGCTCCCGACTGGGAACGTGACCCGTTCGGCGGTGAGGAGGTCGACGGTCTCATCTGGGGTCGCGGTGCCGTCGACATGAAGGGTATGGACGCGATGATCCTCGCCGTCGTCCGTGACCTGGCCCGCACCGGCACCCGCCCGCCCCGCGACCTCGTCGTGGTCTTCTTCGCCGACGAGGAGGCCGGTGGCCGCCAGGGCAGCCACTTCATGGTCGAGCACCACAGCGAGGTCTTCGCGGGCGTGAGCGAGGCGATCAGCGAGGTCGGTGGCTTCAGCGTCACCCTGCCTCGGGCCGGTGGTGGCGAACAGCGGGCCTACCTGCTGCAGTCCGCCGAGAAGGGCATCGCCTGGCTTCGTCTCACCGCGCATGGCCGGGCGGGTCATGGCTCGGTCCCCAACGACGAGAACCCGGTGACTCGGCTCGCGCAGGCCGTGGCCCGGATCGCCACCCATCCGTGGCCGCGCGAGCTCATCCCCTCGGTCAAGGCCCTCCTGGACGGGGTGTCGGAGATCACCGGCACCGGCTACGACCTCGACAACCTCGAGGACGTCCTAGCCCACCTCGGTGGGGCCAAGGGGTTCGTGCTCGGCACGCTACGGGACACGAGCAATCCGACGATGCTCTCGGCGGGGTACAAGCACAACGTCATCCCGCAAGAGGCCACCGCGAGCATCGACTGCCGCTTCCTGCCTGGGCACGAGGACGCTTTGCTGGCAACGATCAAGGATCTTGCCGGCGGACACGTCGACGTGGACGTCCTCGTCGGCGACATCTCGCTGGAGGCGCCCTTCGACGGGCCCCTCGTCGATGCCATGGTTGCCGCGATCGAGGCCGAGGACCCGGGAGCGCGGGTCCTGCCCTACTGCCTCTCCGGGGGGACCGACAACAAGGCGCTCTCGCTGCTCGGCATCACCGGCTACGGCTTCGCGCCCCTGCGGCTGCCGGCTGACCTCGACTTCGGACCCATGTTCCACGGGATCAACGAGCGAGTTCCGGTCGCCTCGCTTCAGTTCGGGGTGCGGGTGCTGCGCCGGTTCATTGCGTCCAGCTGACCTGAACGGTGCTCGGAGCAGCGCGAATGATCTTGCGGCGGAGCCTGGTTCGGACCAGGCCGCCGCGGTAGATCACGGTCCGATCGAGCTCCCACCGGCCATACTCGGCCTGGTCGGTGAGCGCGCGCCGGATCTCCCCTTTGGGCGTGCCACGCGCGAAGGCGAGCTGCCGGTACTCGTACTCGATCATTGGTGCCATTGTGTGGCGAAAGCAGATACCGTCAAGACATGAGCGCCGACCCGCGTGCCGCACTGAACCATCTCATCGCCGCCTTCGAGCGCCATCTTGAGGCGTGTGGTGCGCGACGGGGTGAAGACGACCCCACCGTGATCGCCGCCTATGACGACCTCGCCGACGCCTTCGAGGCGTATGACGGCGCACTCTACGACGCCTTCGAGGAGATGACTCCGCTCGACATCTACGGTGGCCCGGAGGACTCCGAGGACTCGGACGACGAAGACGACGACGATGACGACGATGACGACGATGACGACGACGACGAAGACGACGAAGACGACCACGAGGTCCTCGAGGTGGACGGGCTCGACGACCATGACGATGAGGATGGCGACACCGACCACCTCTACGGCGGCCTCGACGCGGAGGACGTCGACTTCGACGACCGCGCGCGGTCGTGACCGAGGCGATTCGGCTCGGCCTCAACCTGGGTTATGCCGGGGTCGGCCTCGGGGGTGACGCGGTCGCTCTGGCCCGCGCCGCCGAAGAGTGTGGCTATGCCATGGTCTGGGTCGCCGAGGCCTACGGTTCGGACGCCCCCACTGTGCTCTCCTGGATCGGGGCCCAGACGTCGACGATCGGCCTCGGCTCGGCGGTTATGCAGATCCCCGGGCGCTCCCCGGCGATGACCGCGATGACGGCCGCGACCCTCGACATGCTCTCCGGTGGACGGATGCTCCTCGGCCTGGGGGTCTCCGGCCCGCAGGTCTCCGAGGGCTGGCACGGGATGCCGTTCCGGTCACCCTTGGCGCGCACCCGCGAGTATGTCGGCATCGTCCGGACCGCCCTCGCGCGGGAAACCGTGACCAGCCCCGGACCGCACTACCCGCTCCCGCTTCCCGGGGGTCCAGGGAAAGCCCTTCGGCTCACGGTCCGCCCAGTCCAGCCGCGGATCCCCATCTATCTCGCCGCCGTCGGACCCCGCAACCTCGAACTTGTCGGCGAGCTCGCGGACGGTTGGCACGGCATCCTGGTGTCCCCATCGAACGCCCCGGACTCGCTCGATCACCTGCGCGCCGGCCGCCGCCTGGCCGGTTTCGGTGCGGACGGCTCGGATCCGCTCACCGGCTTCGACACCGTCGCCTCCGTCCAGGCCGCGATCACCGACGACCTCGACTCCGCCCGAGCCCGGGTCGCGGCCTATGTGGCCCTATATGTCGGCGGCATGGGGTCGCGGGAGCAGAACTTCTACAACGACCTTGCCCGTCGGATGGGTTTCGGGGAGGCCGCGACCCGGATCCAGGACCTGTACCTGGAGGGGAGGGCCCGGGACGCGGCCGCCGCGGTCCCCGTTGAGCTCGTCGACGAGGTCTCCCTCATCGGCCCCGCGGAGCGGGTCGCGGCCGGCCTGCGGAGGTTCGCCGGGGCGGGCATCACCACGGTCGCGATCCAGCCGATCGGCCTGCGACCCGACGAACGGGCCCGAACGGTGCGTACCATGGCGTCGCTGGTCGACTCTCTCTGAGCGGCCCCCACCCTCCCCGTACACCGGAAGGCACACCCGCGGATGACCGTCGAGCTCACCTATCTCCAGGCTGTCATCCTCGGCATCGTCGAAGGCCTCACCGAGTTCCTCCCGGTGTCCTCCACCGGTCACCTCACCGTCGCCGAGCAGCTCCTGGGTCTGCCGGTCGATGCCCCCTCGGTGACGGCATACACGGCCATCATCCAACTCGGCGCGATCGTGGCGACCTTCATCTTCTTCGCCCGCAAGATCGCCCGGCTGTTCACCGCCTGGGTCCGCGGTCTCACCGACGCGCGGGCACGTGCTCACCACGACTACCAGCTCGCCTGGGCGGTCATCGTCGGCTCGCTCCCGGTGGGCGTGGTCGGGTTCGCCCTCAGGGACGTCATCGGCGGCCCGCTGCGCAGTCTCTGGGTCGTCGCCGCGGCCCTCATCCTGTGGTCAGGAGTCATGTGGTGGGCCGAGCACCGACACGACGAGCTGGCCGCTGCTGGGGTCCTAAAGGGTGAGGGCGAGGTCACCTTGGCCGATGGCCTGGTCATCGGCCTGGTGCAGTGCTTCTCGCTCATTCCCGGCGTCTCCCGCTCCGGGGCGACGATCTCGGCCGGTCTGGCCCGGGGCATCGACCGAGTCACCTCGACCGAGTTGTCCTTCTTCATGGCCATCCCGGCCTTGACCGCAGCGGGCGTCTTCGAGGCCCTCGACAACCGGGCCGCCGTGGCCGCTCTCGGTTTCGGCCAAATGGCGGTCGGCATCGTCGTGGCGTTCGTCGTCGCCTACGCCTCGATCGCCTGGCTGCTCAAGTTCGTCGCGACCAACTCGCTCCGGTCGTTCATTTGGTATCGCGTCGGTCTCGGCGCACTCCTCATGGCCGGGCTCGCCGCCGGAATCCTCAGCGCGCGCTGATCCCAGTCCGCGCACTAGAGCCAGCGGGAGCGCCGGAACGCCCGGTACATGAGCAGGCAGATGCCTGCCATGAGTCCGAGCACGGCGGCATACCCGAACCGCCAACTGAGTTCGGGCATGTGCTCGAAGTTCATCCCGTACACGCCCGCGATCATCGTAGGGACCGCAGCGATGGCGACCCAGGCCGAGATCTTGCGCATATCGGAGTTCTGTTGCACGGAGATCTGCGCGAGGTGGGCGTGCAGGACATCCGTCAGCAGGCGGTCATAGGACTCGACGTGGTCGATGACGCCGTGGAGGTGATCGGCGACATCACGGAACAGCAGGCGAATCTCCTCTTCCATCGGACCTTGATGGCCGCGGTGCAAGGCTTGGAGTGGCACCGAGAGTGGGACCGCGGCGCGCCGGAACTCCAGCACCTCGCGCTTGAGCCGATAGATCGCCTCCGAGGTCACCCCGGCCCCGCCGAAGACTGCCGTCTCGATGGCATCGAGGTCTGCGGCGATCTCCTCGTCGATGACCCGATAGGTGTCCACGACGTTGTCTGCGATGGCATGGAAGACCCCCATCGGGCCGAGCGAGAGCTGTTCGGTGTCCCCTTCGAGCCGGTGGCGGATATCTGCGAGTGGGGATGCCTCGCCCCGCCGGACGGTGACGATGAAGTGGTCGCCGATGAAGATCATGATCTCCCCGGTCTCGATGTCACTGGTCGCCTCGATATAGCGCAGAGGTTTGAGCACCACGAAGGTTGTCCCCTCGTAGATCTCGATCTTGGGGCGCTGGCGCCCGTTGACGGCGTCCTCGATCGCCAAGGCGTGCAGATCGAGCTCGTCGCTGACGAGAGCGAACTCGGCCTCGGTGGGGTTCTTCAGGCCAATCCAGACGTATGCCGTGGGGTCACCCGCGGACCGAAGGGCAGCGAGTTCGTCGCTGAGATCGCCGCACGGACGCCGGACGCCGTGCTCGTAGACCGCCTGATCGATAATCACCAGGCGATTGTCGCGGACGAAAGCCTCCGGCGCCGTAGAGTCCGGGGCGTGGCGATCTGTCTCTTGCTCCGGCACGGCCAGTCGACCGCCAACGCCGCCGGCGTCCTGGCTGGCTGGGCCCCCGAGGTCGCCTTGACCGAACGGGGCCGTGAGGAGGCGATCGCGGCCGGGGAACGCCTGGCGGGGGTGCCGGTGGTCGCGCTCTACAGTTCACCGGTGCAGCGCTGCCTGGAGACGGCCGCCGCGCTCGGCGAGGGGGTGCCGGCCCCGATTCTCGACGACCGACTCGGGGAGACTCATTACGGCGCGTGGACATCTCGATCGTTGAGCGAACTCGCCCAGGAGCCGTTGTGGCGGACCGTGCAGGACGACCCGGCAGCGGCCGCCTTCCCGGTGGGCGGGAAGCATCGGGCGGAGTCCATGGCCGCGATGGCGGACCGGGTCTGGGGTGCCCTGGTCGAGCTCGATGATGTCGTGACGCAGGCCCACGGACCGCACGCGCTCTGGGTCGCGGTGAGCCACGGTGACCCCATCAAGGCGGCCCTCGCCGACGCGGCCGGGGTCGGGATCTCCGGGATCCAGCGGTTCCGGGTGGATCCGGCCTCGGTGAGCGTCATCGCCCGCCACGAGGGGCGCAGCGCCATCTGGGCCGTCAACACCACCCACGGCGCGCTCACGGCATACGTTCGTCAGAGCGATCGGGAAGACGTCGGGGGAGGGGACGGCTGAGCCGGGGCGCTTATTGCATATAGTTTGCAATAACAGCGAACGAAAGGTGCCCATGCACGTCCCCGACGGCTTCCTCGACGCGCCGACGTCCATCGCCACCGCGGCGCTGGCCATCGGTGCGGTGGCCGCCGCCCTGCGCGGCGCCCGCCGGGAACTCGATGACGCCACGGCCCCGCTTGCCGGGCTCGTGGCGACGTTCGTCTTCGCCGCCCAGATGGTCAACTTCCCCGTCGGCGCAGGTACCTCCGGGCACCTGCTCGGGGGTGCGCTGGCCGCCATCCTCGTCGGGCCATGGACGGCGACCCTCTGCCTCACCGTCGTGCTCGCCGTCCAGAGCCTGCTCTTCGCCGACGGTGGAGTCACCGCGCTCGGCACAAACGTCCTGCTCATGGGGGTGGTCGGGGTGTGGACCGGGTGGCTGATCTTCCGCGGGCTGCGCCCCCTGCTCCACCGTTCCCGGGCCACGGTCGGCGCGGTCGCCGGGCTGGCCGCGTTCCTCTCCGTCCCGGCTACCGCTCTCGCCTTCGTCGGTCTCTATGCCGTGGGCGGCACAGCACCGGTCCCGCTGGCCAGCCTTGTCCTCGCCATGGGCATCTGGCACATCCTCATCGGCATCGGTGAGGCGTTCATCACCGCGTTCGTCGTGGGCGCCGTGCACCGCACCCGGCCGGACCTGGTGCACGCCCTCAGGACAGCCGAGCGAGTCGTCCCGCCGGTGGAGAAAGTGACCCTGGGATGAGCCGTCGAGCCTGGTTCCTCGGCCTCGCCGGCTGCCTCTTCATCGCCGCCGTCCTCTCCGGGGTCGCCTCGAGTCACCCCGACGGCCTGGAGTTCGTCGCCGGGCGCCTCGGGTTCGGGGACTCTGCAACCGACTCGCCCGTCGCTGGCGGACCGCTGGCCGACTACGCCACCCGCGGGGTCGCCGATCCGTGGGTCAGCGGCGGTGTCGCTGGAGTCATCGGCGTCCTGGTCGTCGCCGCGCTGGCGTTCGGGCTCACCTGGGCGCTGCGCCGCCGAACCAGGGCCTGAGCTCCGGTGGGCGGCGCTGTCACGGCTCATCTGCACATCGACTCCACGAGCCTCGTCCATCGGCTTCCGGCCCACGCCAAGCTCCTGGGACTGCTCGCCCTCGTCCTCACGGTGGTCGCCATCCCGGCCGGGGCCTGGGGGCCGCTCGCCGGCGCGGTCATCCTTGGCGCGGCGGTGCTCGCCTCGACCCGGGTCCCGGCACGGCATACCCTGCCCCGGCTCCTCGTCGATGTCCCGTTCGTCGTCTTCGCCCTCGCGCTGCCCTTCCTGGCTCGCGGGGAGGAGATCGCCCTTGGCCCGCTGCGGCTCTCCGCGGCGGGTCTGGTTGCCGGTGGCACGCTGCTCGCCAAGGCCACCACCGGAGCCCTCGCCGGGGTGGCGTTCGCGGTGACCACCCGGCCCCAGGACCTCGTCCTCGCGCTGCAACGGCTCCGGGTGCCCGACCCGCTCGTGCTCATCGTGTCGTTCATGGTGCGCTACCTCTCGGTCGTCGGCGATGACCTCGCTCGGATGCGGGTGGCCTTGGTTTCCAGGGGATTTCGACCGCGCAGCCCCGCGGCCTGGCCGGTGCTCGCGGCGAGCGCCGGGGCCCTCTTCATCCGCACCTACGAGCGGGGCGAGCGGGTCCACCTGGCGATGGTGAGCCGCGGGTATGCCGGTCACCTCCCCGCCGTCGAAGCCCCGGTCACCGAACCAGCCCACTGGGCCACGGCACTGCTCCCTACAGGGTGCGCCCTGCTGCTGCTGCTGTGGGCGGTGGCCCCATGAGCGCCCCGGTCGTCGACGTGCGCGGGGTGAGTTACGCCTACCCCGGCGGGCAGCCTGCCTTGCGCGGCCTCGACCTGCACGTTCATCCGGGGGAGCGGGTGGCCCTGCTCGGTCCGAACGGCGCCGGGAAGACCACCCTCGTCCTGCACCTCAACGGCATCCTCACCCCCGCCTCGGGATCGGTGAGCATCTCCGGGCTCACCGTGTCCCGGCAATCTCTGCCCGAGATCCGCCGCCGGGTCGGCATCGTCTTCCAAGACCCCGACGACCAGCTCTTCATGCCGACCGTCCGTGACGATGTCGCCTTCGGGCCAGCGAACCTCGGGCTGCGCGGGAGTGAGTTGGCGGATCGAGTGCACGAGGCGATGACCGCGGTCGATGTCCAGGCCCTCGCCGACCGGCCGCCGCATCACCTTTCCTTCGGTCAGCGTCGCCGGGTCGCCATCGCGACCGTGCTCGCGATGCGCCCGGAAATCCTTGTCCTCGACGAACCGTCGTCCAACCTCGACCCGGCCTCACGGCGGGAACTTGCCGACATCCTCGAAAGCCTCGAGGTCACCGTCCTCATGGTCACCCACGACCTGCCGTATGCCGCCCAGCTCTGCGAGCGTTCGGTCATCCTCTCCGATGGCCGGGTCGTCGCCGACGGCGCCACCGGGCTGCTGCTTCGCAACACCGACCTCATGGGCGCACATCGCCTCGAACTGCCCTACGGTTTCGCGGTCCCACCCGGCCCGGACGTGGCTTAGGGTCGGGGTATGCCGCGCACCGAGTTCGACCCGCCGCAGCGGTTCGTGGCCGGCACCGTCGGCCCGCCGGGGATGCGGACCTTCTTCCTGCAGGCACGCTCGGGCTCCCGGCTCTACGCCGTCTCCCTGGAGAAGTCCCAGGTGACGATCCTCGCCGACCGCATGCTCGACCTCCTCGACTCGATGAGCGCCGGGGCCGAGCCGGTCGTCGCCGACGAGGGACCGCTCGATGTTCCCATCGAGGACGAGTTTCGGGTGGCCGCCCTCACCCTGGCCTGGGACACCGGACGCAGGGTCGTCGTCATCGAGTGCCATGACGGCGATCCCGACGAGGTCGAGACGACCGGCCTCACCACCCTGCGCGTCGTGCTGACCCCGGACGCGGCTCGTTCCTTCGCTCGCCGGGCCCGGGCCGTCGTCGCGGCCGGGCGCCCCGCTTGTCCCTTCTGCGGCCAACCCCTGGACCCGGATGGCCACATCTGCCCCCGTGCCAACGGCTACCGACGATGACGTCTGCCGTCACCTCGCCCTCGGCGAGCTGACGGTCCTGGCACGCATCACGGACTCCTCGAACAACGCCCTCCTCGTCAAGGTGATGCACGAGGGGAGAACGCAGCACGCCATCCATAAGCCCATCCGAGGGGAACGTCCGCTGTGGGACTATCCCGACGGCTCCCTGGTCGCGCGAGAGCGGGCCGCCTACCTGCTCTCACACGCCGGCGGCTTCGACATCGTCCCGCCGACCATCCTGCGGGACGGGCCCTTCGGCCCGGGTTCGCTCCAGAGCTGGATCGGGGCTGTTGACGGGGTCGCCGACAGCGGCCTGGTCGAGGTGTGCCCCCCGGGGCAGGCGCCGCCGGGGTGGATCGTGGTCCTGCGCGGCGAGGATGGTGTGGGGCGCCCGGTCGTCCTCGCCCACGCCGACGACCCCGGGCTGCGGGTCATGGCCCTCTTCGATGCGGTGATCAACAACTCCGACCGTAAGGGCAGCCACATCCTGCGCGACGCCGCTCGCCTGCGCGGTATCGACCACGGTGTGTCGCTCTCGGTCGAACCCAAGGTGCGCACCGTGCTCTGGGGCTTCATCGGGCAGCCGCTCAGCGCGGGGGAGCGGGCCCGTCTGGAGCGGGTCGCCCAGGCCATCGACACCGACCTGCGCGAAGACCTCGAGGACCTGCTCACCACGGCCGAAATCCGCGCCCTGAGCGAGCGGATCGTGGGGCTGCTGCGGACCGGTGCCTTCCCGGCCCCGGCGCCCGGCTGGCCCGCCATCCCATGGCCTGCGCTGTGAGGCGCACACGCGCATTAGGCTCCACGGTGTGAAGTCCTGGCCCGCCCCGTTCATCCCCGCGATTCCCGGACGGGGCGAGATCCTCCGGCTCCGCGATTCCTCCAGCGGTGAACTCGTGCCGATCGACCCGCAGCGTCCAGCGCGGATGTATGTCTGCGGGATCACCCCGTATGACGCGACGCACCTCGGGCACGCCGCCACCTACGTCACTTTCGACATCGCCCAGCGGGTGCTCCGCGACGCCGGCCACGAGGTTCGTTACATCCAGAACGTCACCGACGTCGACGAGCCGCTGCTGGAGCGGGCCGAACGCGACGGGGTGGGTTGGGAAGACCTGGCCACCCGCGAGATCGACCTCTTCCGCGAGGACATGACGGCCCTCGGGGTGCTGCCGCCGGACGCCCTCGTCGGGGTCGTGGAGTCCATCGACCTCATCGCCGAGGCGGTCCGCGCGCTCGAGGCGAGTGGCGCGGCATACCGGCTCCCGGTCCAGGGCTGCGAGGGTGAGGACATCTACCTTGATCTGGCGACCCAGGCCGACTTCGGCACCGTGAGCGGCTGGAGCCGGGAGGCCATGCTCGACATCTTTGCCGAACGTGGTGGCGACCCCGAGCGGCCGGGCAAGCGCGACCCCCTCGACCCGCTGCTCTGGCGGGCCCGCCGCCCCGGTGAGCCGAGTTGGGAGGCGGGCGGACTCGGTCGGGGCCGGCCGGGCTGGCACATCGAATGCACCGCCATCGCGGTCCATTACCTCGGCTCGACCATCGACGTGCAGGGTGGCGGCACCGATCTGGTCTTCCCGCATCATGAGATGAGCGCAACCCAAGCCACCGCCATGACCGGGGACGAGCGGTTCGCGCACGCCTTCGTCCACCAGGCCATGGTCGGGCTGGACGGCTCGAAGATGAGCAAGAGCCTGGGCAACCTTGTCCTCGTCTCGCGGCTGCGGACCTCCGGGGTCGACCCGATGACCATCCGAGTCCTGCTCCTCGCGCAGCGCTACGACGTCGAGTGGGACTACACCGAGGACCTGCTCGGCGCAGCAACCTCCCGGGTGCAGCGGTGGCGGGCGGCACTCTCCGCCGAGGGCGGTGCCCCGTGGGAGTCAACCCTCGCGCAGGTCCGGGCGCGGCTAGCGGACAACCTCGACACCCCGAGAGCGGTCGCCGCGATCGACGCCTGGGCAGAGCAGACCCTGGCCGGGGATCACTCGGTGAACGCCGCGCCCGGGGTGCTCGCCCGAATGCTCGACGGGCTGCTCGGCGTTCGCCTCTAACCGCCGCGACTCCGGGCTGATCAGTCTGCGGCGGGTTCCGACCCCGGGCCCCAGTGGCCGCGGCGCCGCAGGTACCTCTCGAACTCCTTGGCGATGGCATCCCCGCTGGCCTCGGGCAACTCGGCGGTGTCCTGCGCTTCCTCAAGGGACTCGACGTATTCCGCGACCTCGGTGTCCGCCGCAGCGAACTCGTCGATCCCCCGCTCCCACGCGTGCGCGTCCTCCTCGAGTTCACCGCGCTCAATGGTCACATCGAAGAGGTCTTCCAGGCGGGCCAGGAGCGCGAGCGTGGCCTTCGGCGAGGGTGTGTGGCCGGCATAGTGCGGCACCGCAGCCCAGCAGGAGATGGAGTCCAGGCCCACCTGGTGGGCGGCGTCACTGAGCACCCCGACGATGCCGGTCGGCCCCTCGTAGGTGCTTTGTTCGAGGTCGAAGAGGTCCCGCGTGCGGGGGCGGTCGGAGGTCGCGGTGACCGGGATGGGCCGCGAATGGGCGACGTCGGCCATGAGCGCCCCGAGGGTGACCACCGTGGACACCCCGACGGTGTCGGCGAACTCCATGAGTTCGATGGCGAACGCCCGCCAGCGAAACGACGGTTCGACGCCCTGGACGAGGACGACGTCCCGGCCGAGTTCAGTGTCCTGGGCGATGAGGATGCGGGTGGTCCGCCAGCTGATCCGACGGCCGCCGTCCTCGATGACGACGCGGGGACGGTTGACCTGGAAGTCGTAGTAGTCCTCGGGGTCGAGGGCTGCGACCGCCTCGGCTCCCCAAATGCTCGCGAGGTGCTCCAGCGCGGCGCTGGCCGCCTCCCCGGCGTCATTCCACCCCTCGAAGGCGGCGATCATGATCGGCCGGTGCAGCTCGGGCACGACCTCCAGCTCGATCACGAGGGCTCCTTTCGTCTGCCGGTAGCCACCCACCTTAGACTTCCACACCATGACGACAGTGGAGGCCGTCCTTTGGGACATGGACGGGACCCTGGTCGACACCGAGCCGTACTGGATGGTCGCCGAGCACGCCATCGTCGAGGAGCACGGGGGCCGCTGGACCGATGAGCTCGCGAAAAGCTGTGTCGGTAACGACTTGCTCGTGTCGGCGCGGTACATCAAGGAGAACTCGACCATCACCTGGACGCCTGAACAGATCGTCGAGGAGTTGCTCGACAGGGTCGTTCCCGCCGTCCGGGCCCACGTGCCGTGGCGTCCTGGCGCGCGGGAGCTGTTGCTCGCCGCCCGGGCCGCCGACATACCCTGTGCCCTGGTCACGATGTCGTATGCCGTCCTCGCCCAGGCCGTCGTCGACGCGCTGCCCCCGGGCACGTTCAACGTCGTTGTCACCGGCGACCTCGTGGACCGCGGTAAGCCGCACCCGGAGCCCTATGCGCGGGCCTTGCGTGACCTCGGGGCCGCCCCGGAGCGCTCCATCGCCCTGGAGGACTCCCCGACGGGGGTGGCCTCGGCGCTCGCCGCCGGCATCCCCACCCTCGGCATCGAGCACATCGTGCCGCTCGAGCCGTCCCCCGGCCTGTGTCTCATCGACAGTCTCCTCGGGGTGACGGTGGCGGACCTGGAATCAGTCGTCCGCGAGGGTGGCCTCCCCGGACCGGTTCGGATCGAGAGCGAGCCGCTCGGCACCCTCGGGTAGTGGCGGGGGAGTGCCGCCGAACTCCGGGCAGAACTCCTGGAAATCGCACCAGGAACACAGCCGTGACCGCCGCGGCCGCCAGTCGCCCGTCGCGGCGGCGCGGGTTACCGCAGCCCAAAGGGCATGGATGTTGCGCTCCAGCGCGAGCAGGTCGTGCTCGTCAGGTTCGAGCCGGACGATCTCGCCGTTGCCGAGGTAGACCAGTTGCAGCTGCCGCGGGATGACCCCGCGCTGGCGCCAGAGGATGAGGGCATAGAACTTCATCTGGAAGAGGGCCTTGGACTCGAACGCCTCCCGCGGTGACCGGCCAGTCTTGTAGTCGACGACCCGCAACGCCCCGTCCGGGGCCACATCGAGCCGGTCGACGTAGCCACGCAGGGTGAGCCCGTCGACCTCGGTTTCCACGAAGAGCTCCCGGGCCTCGGGCTCGAGCCTCCTCGGATCCTCGAGGGTGAACCATTGTTCGACGAGGGCGGCCGCCTCTGCGAACCAGGACTCCTGCGAACGATCCTCATCGGCGGCGAGCATCTCCGCCAGGTCCGGCTCCTGATCGACCAGGGCCTGCCAGCGAGGGCCGATGAGGGCCACCGCGGCCTGGGTGGTCCGCTCGGCAGCGGGCAACTCGAAGAGGTGCTCGAGGACGGCATGGACGAGGGTGCCCCGGGCGGCAGCCGGTGACGGCGGGCCGGTGAGTTTGTCGATCGTGCGGAACCGGAAGAGCAGCGGACACTGCTTGAAGTCGGCAGCGCGACTCGGGGACAGCGCGGGCACCATGGCTTCACCGTATGCCGTGCCGCCGACACACCGGGCTCGGGCGGACGCCTCGGCGGGGCGCGTCAGTCTTCGGGGTGGTAGCCGAGGTTTGGTGCCAGCCACCGCTCGGCCTGCGCCAGGGACCAACCCTTGCGCACGGCATACGACTCCACCTGGTCGCGGCCCAGGCGACCGACGACGAAATACTGTGCCTCCGGGTGCGCGAAGTACCACCCGGACACCGAGGCCCCGGGCCACATCGCCATCGACTCGGTGAGCTCGATGCCGGTGCGTTCGGTCGCGCCGAGGAGCTCGAAGAGGTCGAGCTTTTCGGTGTGGTCCGGGCAGGCCGGATAGCCCGGCGCTGGCCGGATCCCGCGGTACCGCTCGCCGAGGAGGTCGCCGGCGCCGAGGCGCTCGTCGGCGGCATAGCCCCAGAGCTCCCGGCGGACCCGCTCGTGCAGCCGCTCGGCGAACGCTTCGGCGAGCCGGTCGGCGAGCGACTCGAGCAGGATCGCCGAGTAGTCGTCGAGCTCGTCCTTGAACGCCTGGACCCGCTGCGCGGTCTCCGCGCCGGCGGTCACCGCGAACGCCCCGACATGGTCGGCCAGCGACGAGGAGAGCGGCGCGACGAAGTCGGCGAGGCACTTGTGCGGCACCCCGGCCCGGTGGGCACCCTGTTGTCGGAGCATGTGCAGCCTGCGCAACTCGGTGTCTCGTCGCTCCGAGGTCCACACGACGATGTCGTCGCCATCGCTGTTCGCCGGGAAGAAACCGACGACCCCGCGCGGCCGCAGCCACTCCTCGCGCTCGATCCGATCGAGCATGTCCTGGGCGTCGTCGAAGAGCCGACGAGCGGCCTCGGCCGAGGCGGGGTGGGTCAAGACGTCGGGATAGCGCCCGGTGATCTCCCAGGCCGCGAAGAACGGCGTCCAGTCGATGTAACGGCGCAGCTCGGCGACCGGGTACCCATTCCACGTTCGGGTGAAGTGTTCGATGTCCTTCGCGACGTGGGTCCAGCGGTCGCCCTCTTGGGTGGCGAGCAGGTGCGGACGAGGTGGCCGGTATGCCGTCCAGTCGAGCACCGGAGCATCCGCGCGGGCCGCCTCGAGCGGCACCAGCGGACGATCGGTGGTCTTGGCGGCATGCCGGACCCGGATGGCGTCGTACTCGGTACGGGTCGCCTCGAGCAGCGGCCCGCGGCCGGTGTCGCTCAGCAGTTGGCTCACGACCGGCACCGAGCGGGAGGCGTCCTTCACCCAGAGCACGGGGCCGCTGTAGGCCCCGTCGACCTTGACCGCGGTGTGCGCCTTGGAGGTCGTCGCGCCACCGAGGAGGAGGGGGATCGACATGCCCTGCCGCTCCATCTCACCAGCCACCCGGACCATTTCCTCCAGGCTCGGCGTGATCAGCCCGGAGAGGCCGATGATGTCCGCGCCGCGCTCTCGGGCGGTGGCGAGGATCTTCTCCGCGGGCACCATTACGCCGAGGTCGAGGACGTCGTAGTTGTTGCACTGCAGGACGACTCCGACGATGTTCTTGCCGATGTCGTGCACGTCGCCCTTGACCGTGGCCGTGACGATGAGGCCCTTGGTCGAGCTGGTGACCTCTCCGCCGGCCGCCAGCGTCGCCGCACGTTCGGCCTCGATGTACGGGATGAGGTGCGCGACGGCCCTTTTCATGACCCGCGCGGACTTGACGACCTGGGGCAGGAACATCCTGCCGTCACCAAACAGGTCGCCGACCACCCCCATCCCGTCCATGAGTGGTCCCTCGATGACCTCCAGAGGGCGCCCACCGGCTGCCTCGATCTCGGCCCGGAGCTCCTCGGTGTCGTCGACGACATACTCGTCGATGCCTTTGACCAGGGCGTGCGTGATCCGTTCGCGCACGGGCAAGGATCGCCACGCTTGGGTCTCGGCCTCCTGGGTCTGGCCGCTGGCGCGGAAGCGTTCGGCGAGGGTGAGCAGTCGCTCGGTGGCGTCCTCCCGACGGTTGAGGATGACGTCCTCGATGGCTTCCCGCAGGTCGGGGTCGACCTCGGTATAGGGCACGAGCGCGCCGGCATTGACGATGGCCATGTCGAGTCCGGCGGCGATGGCGTGATAGAGGAAGGCGGAGTGGATCGCCTCGCGGACCGTGTTGTTGCCGCGGAAGGAGAACGACACGTTCGATACGCCTCCGGAGACCAGCGCCCCTGGCAGGTGTGCCTTGATCCACCGGGTGGCCTCGATGAAGTCGGTGCCGTAGGCGGCGTGCTCCTCGATGCCGGTGGCAACAGCGAAGATGTTGGGGTCGAAGATGATGTCCTCGGGCGGGAAACCGACCTCGTCGACGAGCAGCCGGTAGGCCCGTTCGCAGACCGCGATCCGGCGTGCGTAGGAGTCGGCCTGACCGTCCTCGTCAAAGGCCATCACGACCACGGCAGCGCCGTAGCGACGGCACAGGCGCGCATGCGCCAGGAAGGGGTCGACACCCTCCTTCATCGAGATGGAGTTGACGATCGGTTTGCCCTGGACGCATTTGAGCCCGGCCTCGATGACCGCCCAGTTGCTCGAGTCGATCATCAACGGCACTCGGCAGATGTCCGGCTCGGTCGCGATGAGCTTGACGAACCGGTCCATGGCGGCGATGCCGTCGATCATGCCCTCGTCCATGTTGACGTCGATGATCTGCGCCCCGGCCTCGACCTGCTGCCGGGCGACCTGGAGGGCTCCGGCGTAGTCGTCCTCCTGGATGAGCCGCTTGAAACGCGCCGAGCCGGTGATGTTGGTGCGTTCCCCGACGTTGACGAAGAGCGACTCCGCGGTGATCGTGCACGGCTCCAGCCCGGCGAGCCGCATCGCCGGCTCCAGGGTGGGCCGGGTGCGCGGCGCGGCCGATGCCGCCGCCGCCGCGATCGCCGCGATGTGCTCCGGGGTGGTGCCGCAGCAACCGCCGAGGACGTTGACCAGGCCCGAGGCCGCGAACTCCCCGACCACCCCGGCCATGTGCTCGGGCGACTCGTCATACTCACCGAAGGCGTTCGGCAGTCCGGCGTTGGGGTAGGCCGAGACGAAACAGTCGGCGACCCGGCCGAGCTCGGCGATGTAGGGGCGCAGGTCCGCGGCACCGAGAGCGCAGTTGAGGCCGATGACCAGCGGTCGGGCGTGCCGCACCGAGTGCCAGAAGGCCTCGGTCACCTGCCCGGACAGGGTGCGCCCGGAGGCATCCGTGATGGTCCCGGAGATGAGAACCGGCCAGCGCCGCCCGTGCTCCTCGAAGAGGGACTCCAGGGCGAAGATCGCGGCCTTGGCGTTGAGAGTGTCGAAGATGGTCTCGACGAGCAAGGCGTCGGCGCCGCCGTCGACCAGGCCGCGGGCCTGCTCGAGGTACGCGGTGACGAGTTCGTCGAAGGTGACGTTGCGGGCGCCGGGATCGTTGACGTCGGGGGAGATGGAGGCGGTGCGATTGGTCGGGCCGATGGCGCCGAGGACCCAGCGCGGGCGATGCGGGTCGGCCGCGGTCATGGTGTCGCAGGCCTGCCGGGCCAGCCGGGCCGAGGCCACGTTGAGTTCGTAGGCGAGCTCGCTCATGCCGTAGTCGGCGAGGCTGATCCGCTGGGCGTTGAAGGTGTTCGTCTCCACCAGGTCGGCGCCGGCCTGAAGGTATGCCGTGTGGATGCCGCGAATGAGGTCGGGCGCGGTGAGCGAGAGCAGGTCGTTGTTGCCCTGGAGGTCGCTGGGCCAGTTCTGGAAGCGCTCGCCCCGGTAGTCCGCCTCGGTGAGGCCGGCGGCCTGGATCATCGTTCCCATCGCCCCGTCGAGGACGAGTATCCGCTGTGTGAGGGCCCCGGTGAGGGCGTCTGTGGCGTCGGGGCGATGGTCAGTGATCACGGGTCGAGTATGCCGTCTTCCCGGTGGGCCAAGGCTTAGGCTGGGCGGTCATGACCAGTCCAGCGGCGCCCACTCGCTCACCGGGGCTTCGCCTCGGGACAATCGCGGGCGCCCCGGTGTACCTGGGTCGATCCTGGTTCGTGCTGGCCGGGATCCTCGTCATTGGGGCGGGGATCACGCTCAACCGTCTGGGTGCCATTTCCTACCTCGTCGGGGCCGCGTATGCCGTGCTCCTCCTGGGCTCGGTCCTCGTGCACGAGATTGCGCACGCCCTTGCCGCGCGGAGCCGAGGGATGCAGGTCAAGGAGGTCACGGCCGACTTCCTCGGCGGGCATACCTCGTTCGTCACCTCGAGTGGCTCGCCGGGCACCTCGGCCATCGTCGCCGTGGCCGGGCCGCTGGCAAACTTGCTCATCGCCGCTGCCGCGTGGCCGCTGCAGCTCTGGCTTGCCGGGCAGCCGGGACTGCAGATCGCCGCGCTGGTCCTCTGGGGTCTGGCCCTGGTGAACGTCTTCCTCGCGGTCTTCAACCTGCTCCCGGGGATGCCTTTGGACGGGGGCCAGCTCGTCATGGCACTGGTGTGGAAGGTGACCGGCCGCGCCCACCGGGGCTGGACGGTCGCGGGGTACCTCGGCCAGGTCCTGGCGGTCGGGGTCGTCGCGTGGGTGCTCGTGCGGCCCCTCTTCCTGGACGGTCGAATACCGCGGTTGTGGGAGGTGGCGTGGGTGGCCCTGCTCTTCCGCAGCATGTGGCAGGGGGCGAGCGCCGCCAAGCTCCGGGGTGTGGTCCTACGGGCATTGACCGGCCGCAGCGCCGCCGACGTGGCTACGCCGGTCACCTACCTCCTGCCGAGCACCCCAGTCGGGAGCGCGGCAACGGCCGGAACCGACGTGCTGGCCCCGGATGCCGCCGGCCAGCCCGCTTTCCTCGCCACGGCTGTGGAGATCAGCGCCGTGGCTGCCCAGCGGCCGGAGACCCCGCTGTCCGGGGTGCTCTCCCGGGTCGACCTCGGGGCCGTGGTCGAATGGGCACCGGAGGACCCCGCTGAGACGCTCGCCGCGCGGCTCGCCGGGCTGGGTGGTCGGCTCGTCGTCCTCACCACCGCGACGGGGCGCCCCTGGGCGGTGATCGACGCCCGCCGGTTTGACGCAGCCGTTACCGCGCACCTCGCCACAGCGCGGCGCGGCTAGACTCCTGCCCCATGACTGAGGCGACCGGGGTCCATCTTCGGCGCGGACCGTTCACCGTGGGGGAGCGCATCCAGCTCACCGACCCCCGGGGTCGCCTGCACACCATCACCCTGGCCCCCGGTAAGCAGTTCCACACCCACCGCGGCTACCTCGCCCACGATGACCTCATTGGTGCTCCGGACGGGTCCACGGTGAAGAACACCGCCGGGATCGAATACCTCGCCCTGCGGCCCCTGCTGGCCGACTACGTCATGTCGATGCCCCGAGGCGCCGCGGTCGTCTATCCCAAGGATGCGGGACAGATTGTCACCATGGCCGACATCTTCCCCGGGGCCGTTGTTGCCGAGGCCGGGGTGGGGTCCGGGGCCTTGTCGATGTCGCTGCTGCGGGCCGTCGGGGAGTCCGGGCGGCTCCACTCCTTCGAGCGGCGCGCCGACTTCGCCGACATCGCCCAGGCCAACGCCCGGGCCCACTTCGGGACCGACCATCCGGCCTGGAGCGTCACGGTCGGCGACCTCGTCGAGTCCTTGCCGCAGACCTGCCCCGACGGCACCGTCGACCGCGTGGTCCTTGACATGCTCGCCCCCTGGGAGTGCCTTGACGTGGTTTCCGCGGCGCTGGCCCCGGGCGGGGTGCTCGTGTGTTATGTCGCCACCGCCACCCAGCTCTCCCGGGTCGCCGAGGCGATGCGGGACCATGGCACCTTCACCGAGCCGCAGGCATGGGAGTCCCTCGTCCGCGGCTGGCACCTCGAGGGGCTTGCGGTCCGTCCGCAGCACCGGATGCACGGTCACACCGGCTTCCTCATCACCACCCGGCGGCTCGCTCCGGGCGTGACCCCGCCGCTGCGCAAGCGGCGCCCCGGTGGGGGTTACCTGACGAACGAGGAGGGTCTGGCCGAGGCCGAATGGACCTCCGAGGCCGTCGGTGAGCGGGTTGCCTCCGAGAAGCGGCTGCGCCGGCTCCGCAGGTCTGTGCCTGAGACCTCCCCCCGAGAGCTTCCCTAGCGGGTTATCGTCGTCGTATGACGATCGAGCGCGAACGCGCGCAGCTCGAGGCCCAGGTCTCGACTCTCTCCGCCCAGAACGAGCGGCTCGTCCGCACGCTCAAGGACGCCCGGGAGCAGATCGTCACCCTGAAGTCCGAGGTCGAGCGGCTCGGCCAGCCGCCGGCGGCATACGGGACGCTCATCGAGGCCTTCGCGGACGGCACGGTCGACATCCTCTCCTCGGGCCGCAAGATGCACGTCGCCGTGAGCCCCGGGGTGGACGCGCGCGAGCTTGTCGGTGGCCGCGAGGTCATGCTCAACGAGGCCATGAACGTCGTGGCCGTCCACGGCTACGAAGTGACCGGCGAGGTTGTCCTTGCCAAGGAGCTGCTCGAGGACGGTCGCGTCCTCGTCCTTGCCCACGGTGACGAGGAGCGGGTGTGTCGGCTGGCGCACTCGCTCGCCGACCAGACCGTTCGGGCCGGGGATGCCTTGCTCCTCGAACCGCGTTCCGGGTTCGTCTTCGAACGGATCCCCAAGGCCGAGGTCGCTGACCTCGTCCTGGAGGAGGTCCCCGACATCGACTACTCCGACATCGGCGGCCTGACCGGGCAGATCGACCTCATCCGGGATGCCGTCGAGCTGCCCTATCTGCACCCCGACCTCTACGTCGAGCACCAGCTCAAGCCGCCCAAGGGGGTCCTGCTCTATGGCCCGCCCGGCTGCGGCAAGACGATGATCGCCAAGGCCGTCGCCGCGTCGCTCTCGCGCAAGATCGCCGAGAAGGAGGGGCGTGAGGCGGGCACGTCATACTTCCTCAACATCAAGGGCCCGGAGCTGCTCAACAAGTACGTCGGGGAGACCGAGCGGCATATCCGGCTCATCTTCCAGCGCGCCCGGGAGAAGTCCAACGAGGGTTTCCCGGTGGTGGTGTTCTTCGACGAGATGGAGTCGCTCTTCCGCACCCGCGGGTCGGGGGTGTCCAGCGACGTCGAGACCACGATCGTCCCGCAGCTACTCGCCGAGATCGACGGGGTCGAGGGGCTGGAGAACGTCATCGTCATCGGGGCGAGTAACCGCGAAGACATGATCGACCCGGCGATCCTGCGCCCGGGACGGCTCGACGTGAAGATCAAGATTGAACGTCCCGATGCCGAGGCCGCGACCGACATCTTCGGCAAGTACCTCACCGTGGGGCTGCCGCTGCACCCCGATGATCTCGCCGTCCATGACGGATCCGCTGAAGCGACCATCCGCGGGATGATCTCGGCGGTGGTCACCCGGATGTACGCCGAGGACGAGGAGAACCGGTTCCTCGAGGTCACCTATGCCGGTGGGGACAAGGAGATCCTCTTCTTCAAGGACTTCAACTCCGGTGCGATGATCCAGAACATCGTGGACCGGGCCAAGAAGATGGCGATCAAGGACCTCCTCGACACCGGTCAGCGCGGGTTGCGCATCGAGCACCTGCTGCAGGCCTGCGCGGATGAGTTCCGCGAGAACGAGGACCTGCCCAACACCACGAACCCGGACGACTGGGCCCGGATCTCCGGCAAGAAGGGGGAGCGGATCGTCTACATCCGCACCCTCATCAAGACCAAGGAAGGCACCGAGCCCGGGAAGGCGATCAACACCGTCGCCAACACCGGGCAGTACCTCTGAGTGCAGTACCTCTGAGTTCTGCGCGACGGTCGGGGTGCCAAACGTGCCGAAGGACCTGCAGTACCGCCCGAATCGCGCGTTGACCGGGCTCGGGTCCGCTCAGACCAACCCGTACTCGCTCCCTACTGCAGGTCTGGCGGCACCTTGGGCGGGTCTTCGGGGGAGTCGCCGGAACCCTCGTCGTATGCCGTGAGCGCGGCGTGCGCGGCGACTGCGAGCCGCAGCCGCTCGACCACCGGCTCGAAGAAGTGACCTCGGTATCCCGGGTCGAAGAGCGAGGACAGCACGAACGTGAGCGCGGCGATGGTCGCGAGGAAGATCGCCACCCGGACCGTTTGATGGTCGATGGGCAGAGTCGCCGAGGTCCCGGGGATGAACCACGGGTCCCGAGCCCGCCCGGACCAGGCCGCAACGACGGTGTCCGAGATGGTCAACCGCCCGAGGACCGAGAGCAAACCGGCCATGGTGAGCAGAAACAGGCCCGCCTGGATGACCTGGGCGAGGACGAGCAGGCCAATGACGTTGATCCGCTGCGAGCTGGAGAGGTCGTGGTCGGTGTCGAGGCGGTGCTGGGTGCCGGCCAACGGGGTCCCGGCGAGCAGCTCGGCCCGCCGGGCTTCGGTGAGCTGGGTGCGGGCGGCGTCGACCTCCGTGCGGGCGATCGGCCAGATCGCGAGCGCGGCGATGACCGCAACGACGACGATCATCGACCACCGCTGGGCGGTCGACATCGCATCGGAGACCTGCCACGGTTCGGTGGAGTAGAAGGCGATGAGGATCACCGAGACGATGAGCGGCAGCGCCCGGGAGGTCATGGTCTGCAACGCCCCGAGCGAGGACCACGCCCAGCGCAGCGACCAGGCCCCCACCGCGACCGCACCCACCCAGACCAGAACGTGCGCCGCCGCGATGATCGCGACGGTGAGCCCCGTGGCGCCGAGCACGGTCTGCGAGGTGGTGAGCATTTCGACCCACAGGTACCCCCAGGCCAAGGCGGTGGCCACCCACCGACCGGTGGTGGACCAGCGGTGCATCCGGCGACCGGACACCCATGCAGCCACGGATGGGGAGATCAGTGCCACGAAGGCCAGGAATCCGAGCACGGCGATGACCACGGGAAGGTCCCTATCGCTGCCGAGAATGTCGGACTCGGCTCCCGCGAGATGGTCGAGACCGAAGAAGGCCTGCCCAAGTCCGACGGCGAAGAGCAGGGCCAGCGCGGCGCCGACCACGAACACGAAGGGCGTGGTCCGCCAAATGAGGTGGGTGCCTCGACGCCGCCGCGGAACGAGGGTGGGCAGCCCCTCGCGGCGCAGCCAGGCGTCGACCCGGGCCGTCTCGGGCCTCACGAGCGCTGGAACGCCGCGTCCGGGCGCCGGTCGAGCATCCGGGCACGCACAGGCCCGGCGAGGACGGCGCTCACGCGGTGCCGCCGCTCGGCGCGACGTCGAAGAGCGATCCCTGGGGAGGGGCGTGGGTCGGGTCGACACCGTCGAAGAGGATGGAGATCGACTCGCCGTCATGGATCCGCGCGATTGCCTCGGCGATGAGCCCGGCGATCGAACGCACCTGCAGCGCGGGCCAGTTGGCGGGTGCGGGCACGGTGTCGGTGGTTACCACCTGGGTGATCATCGGGTGATTGGCGAGCCGCTCCACGGCCTTGCCGGCAAAGAGCCCGTGGGTACACACCACGGCCGCCTCGGTCACGCCCGCGTCCCGCAGCCGGTCGAGGAGCTCGATGATCGAGCCACCGGTGGCGATCTCGTCGTCGAGGATGATCGCCCGACGCCCCTCGACATCACCGACGATGGAGTCGATGACGACCCGGTCATCGGCCAGCCGCCGCTTGGACCCGGCGGCCACCGGCAGGCCGAGCAGGCGGGAGAACTGGGTGGCGTCCTTGGCGTTGCCGAGGTCGGGGGAGACCACGATGGTGTCGCTCAGGTCGGTGCCGCGGAAATGGTCGGCGAGCACCCCGAGCGCGGTGAGGTGGTCGACGGTCACCGAGAAGAAGCCGTGGACCTGGGGGGCGTGCAGGTTCATCGTGAGCACCCGGGTGGCCCCGGCGGTGGCGATGAGGTCGGCGACGAGGCGTCCGCCGAGCGAGATCCGGGAGGCGTCCTTCTTGTCCGAGCGGGCGTAGGCGTAGTGCGGGATGACGGCGGTGATCTGGGAGGCGGAGGCACCCCGGGCGGCGTCGATCATGAGCAGGAGCTCCATCAGGGAATCCTGTGTCGGCGGCACCAGGGGCTGGACGATATAGACGTCCCGTTGCCGGCAGTTGGCCAGCAACTGCGCTTGGAGGCAGTCGTTGCTGAACCGACTGATCCGGGTCTCCGAGAGCGGGACCCCCAGGTGAGCGCAGACCCGTTCGGCGAGTGCCGGGTGGGCGGACCCGGAGAACACAACGATCTCCCGCATATCCGGAGCCTATCGGTCCGCGCGGGCCGGCTCAGTGCAGGTGCCGGCGCAGCTCATGGACGAGTTCCCAGCGGTGCTGTGCCCCGATCGGGGTGCCGAAGGGGAACTGCGCGAAACCGTGCGGCACCCCGAGGTAGTTGGTGAGCCGGACGGCTACCCCGGCTGACCGGAGCGCGTCGGCGTAGCGGACTCCGTCATCGCGGATGGGGTCCAGGTCTGCGGTTTGGATGAGAGCCGGGGGCAGTGCGTCCAAGCGCCCGAAGAGCGGTGAGAGCAACGGGTCCCGCCGGTCGACGCCGGCAGGGGCGTAGTGATCGGCGAAGGCGTCCATCGAGGCCTTGGTCAGGATCGAGCCGTGCGCGTGCTCCCACACGGACGGGGAGGACATCGTCATATCGGTCGCCGGGTAGATCAGGGCCTGATGGCGCAGCACGCCGATTCCGTTGTCCCGCAACACCTGCGCGGCGACCGCGGCGAGGTTCCCACCGGCGGAGTCACCCGCGACCGCCATCCTGGACGTGTCCGCACGGAGCACATCGCCCTGGGCGGCCACCCAGGTCATCGCATCGACGACATCATGCGCGGCAGTCGGTGCCCGGTGTTCGGGCGCCATCCGGTAGTCCACGGAGACCACCAGCGCACCCACCTGCGCGGCGAGCAGAGAGCAGATCGGGTCGTAGTTGACCACGTTCCCGAGCACCCACCCCCCGCCGTGGAGATAGACGATGACCGGTATGTCGTCCCGCCCGCCGACCGTCCGCGGCCGGTAGATCCGCAATCCGATCGATTCCTCGTCCCGAGCCGGGGCGGTCCCGAAGGTAATCGCCACCTGAGGGTCGACGCCGCCGGTCAGGGCGTCCTGGCCGCGTCCCCGACCCACGAGGGTGGCTCGCTCCTTGTGGATATCGGCCTCGGTCATCGTCTCGATGGGCCGACGCATCCGGTCGATGAGCATCGAGGTGAGTCGAGTCCGGGCGGACATCCCGCGGTAGGCGCGCATCCGGTCAGTATGGTCGGTGATATGACAGTGCGCCGGGTGATGGGGATCGAGACCGAGTACGGCATCTCCGTCCCAGGCAACCCGTCGGCCAACCCGATGATCCTCTCGGGTGACGTGGTCACGTCATACGCCCGGGCGCAGGGGATCCGCCCGGCCCGGGCGAGTTGGGACTACGAGGACGAGGCGCCGCTGCGGGACGCGCGCGGGTTCGAGATGGGCCGCGCCCAGGCGCACCCCAGCCAGCTCACCGACCAATGGGGTGGGCTGGAGTTGCCCGAGGACCCGACCCTGGCCAATGTCGTGCTCACCAACGGGGCCCGGCTCTACGTCGACCATGCCCACCCGGAGTACTCCTCACCGGAGGTCACCTCACCTCGGGCCGCGGTCACCTGGGACCGGGCCGGTGAGCTCATCATGCGGGCCGCTGTCGAGAGGCTCGCGACGGTCCCGCCCGGGGTCAATCTCTACAAGAACAACACCGACGGCAAGGGCGCCTCCTACGGCACCCACGAGAACTACCTCATGGACCGGGCCACGCCCTTCGCTCGGGTCGTGCGCGACCTCACCGGCTTCTTCGTGGTCCGGCAGGTCATCTGTGGGTCGGGTCGGGTCGGAATCGGGGTCGAGAGCCGGGTCAACGGCTATCAGCTCGCCCAGCGCAGCGACTTCTTCGAGGTGGAGGTCGGCCTGGAGACCACCCTCAAGCGACCGATCATCAACACCCGCGACGAGCCGCATGCCGTCGCGGACAAGTACCGCCGAGTGCACGTCATCATCGGCGACGCCAACCACGCCGACGTCGCCAACCTGCTCAAGATGGGCATGACCAGCCTCATCCTGGCCATGATCGAGGACGATGCACTGCGCGGCGAGCTCGTCGTCCGCAACCCGGTCTCCACGCTCCAGGCCGTCTCGCACGACCCCGCCTTGAACGCCCTGGTCGAGCTCACCGACGGGCGGCGGCTCACCGGCCTGGAACTGCTCACCGAGTACCACGACCGGGTCGCCGCTTACCTTCAGCGCCGGTATGCCGGTGAGCTCGACGCGGACACCGCCGAGGTCATGCAGTGGTGGTCCCTCGTTCTGGACAAGCTCGCGCGTGACCCGATGGAAGCCCGGCGCGAGGTGGACTGGGTCGCCAAACTCGCCGTCCTCGAGGGCTATCGCGGGCGCGATCACCTCGGCTGGGGGGACCCGCGGCTGCGCGCGGTCGACATCCAATGGTCCGACGTGCGCGCCGAACGCGGTCTGGCCCACCGGATGGCCGCGACCGGCAAGGTCGAGACCCTGATCCCCGACGCGGAGGTGGCCCGGGCCGTGCACGAACCCCCGGAGGACACCCGGGCGTGGTTCCGCGGCACCTGCCTGCGGCGCTTCCCCGACCAGGTGGTCGCCGCCTCCTGGGACTCGGTGGTCTTCGACGTCACCGGCTCACGGGTCTTCCAGCGGGTACCCATGCTCGAACCACTGCGGGGGACCAAGGCCAGCGTCGGGGACATCGTCCTCGGCGCGCGCTCCGCGGAGGATCTGCTCAACGCGCTGGCCACGGCCCAGAGCAGGTCCTGACCAACTAGGCTCTCAGAAGTCACCACGTCACGAGAACGGACAAGGGAGATCGCCATGGCAGGCCAGGAGCAGAAGCGCCCCAAGGGACGCGACGACGGGCCCGACGACCTGCCAGCGCCCGCACCGGCTGCCGCCCAGGTGAGCGCGACCGAGATCGACGACATCCTGGACGAGATCGACGGAGTGCTGGAGTCCAACGCCGAGGAGTTCGTCCGGGGGTTCGTGCAGAAGGGCGGCCAGTGACCCGTATCGAGGAGGGTGGGCGGCTGCCCACGGCATACCTCACCGCAGGTTCGGCGAGTTTCGCCGAGTTCGTCGGGCGGCACGCCCCGGAACTGCTTCCCGGTCGCCGGGTGCTTCCGGCGGGCGTGCTCGATGCCCCGCACGGCACGACCATCGTCTCGGTCGTCGCCGAGGGGGGCGTGGTCATGGCTGGGGATCGGCGGGCCACGATGGGCAACCTCATCGCCAACCGCGACATGGACAAGGTGTTCGCCACCGACGAGTTCTCCCTCGTCGGGATCGCCGGGACCGCTGGCCTCGCCATCGAACTCGTCCGGCTCTTCCAGGTCGAACTTGAGCATTACGAGAAGATCGAGGGCGTCCTGATGTCCCTCGAGGGCAAGGCCAACCGGCTCGCCACGATGATCCGCGGCAACCTCGGGATGGCCATGCAGGGACTGGCCGTGGTCCCGATGTTCTCCGGCTTCGACACCGACACCGGTGCCGGTCGGATCTTCTCGTATGACGTCACCGGTGGCTGCTACGAGGAGCACCACCATCACTGCGTGGGGTCCGGGTCGCTGTTCGCCCGCGGTTCGCTCAAGAAGACCTACACCGAGGGCATGGACCTCAACGCGGCGGTCGCCGTGGCTGTGGAGGCGCTGTACGACGCCGCCGACGACGACTCCGCGACCGGCGGGCCGGATATCGGGCGACGAATCTGGCCGACCGTCGGCATCGTCGACGCCGAGGGCGCCCGATTCGTTCCCGACGACGAGGTCGCCGTCGTGGTCGAAGGCATCATCGCCCACCGCCGCGGCAACCCGGGAGGTGCCCGATGACCGCCGGTATGCCGTTCTACGTCTCGCCCGAGCAGCTCATGAAGGACCGGGCGGACTTCGCGCGAAAAGGTATCGCTCGTGGCCGGGCCGTTCTCGTCCTGGCCTACGACCAGGGCATCGCGTTTGTCGCCGAGAACCCGTCCCGGGCGCTGCACAAGATCTCCGAGATCTATGACCGGATCGCGTTCGCGGCCGTGGGCAAGTACAACGAGTTCGAGAACCTCCGGGTCGCCGGCGTCCGGTACGCGGACCTGCGGGGCTACTCCTACGATCGGTCCGATGTGACCGCCCGCGGGCTGGCGAACGCCTACGCCCAGACCCTCGGGTCGGTGTTCACCCAGGAGTCCAAGCCCTACGAGGTCGAGATCGTCGTCGCCGAGGTCGGCCGGGCCGCGCCAGAGGACCAGATCTACCGGCTCACCTACGACGGTTCGGTCGCGGACGAGCACGGGTTCGTCGCCATGGGCGGCGGGGCCGAACAGATCGAGGCCGGCCTCAAGGAACGCTGGCAGAGCGGGATGTCGCTCGGGGCGGTGCTCGCCCTCGCGGTGTCCCTGCTGGCCAAGGACCCGGCCGGGGGAGAGGACCGCGTGCTCGGGGCCGCGCAACTCGAAGTGGCGGTCCTGGACCGCAACCGGCATCGTCGTCTCTTCCGCCGGATCCCCGGCCCCCTGCTCGAGCGGCTGCTCAGCGCGGACGACCCCATGCAGGCGGTCCCGGACGAGGACGCCACCCCAGAGGAGATCCCTGGCGAGGCCCCGAGCGATGAGTGAGGCCGGCCTGCAGCGCCGGATCTTCGGGATCGAAACCGAGTTCGGGATCACCTGCGTCAGCGAGGGCCAGCGCACCCTTACCCCCGACGAGGTAGCCCGGTACCTGTTCCGCAAGGTGGTCGCTTGGGGCCGTTCGAGCAACGTCTTCCTCACCAACGGCTCCCGCCTCTACCTCGATGTCGGCTCGCATCCCGAATACGCCACCGCCGAGTGCGATTCGCTGCGTCAGGTCGTTGCGCACGACAAGGCCGGAGAGCGGGTCTTGGAGAGCCTCGTCACGGACGCGCAGCAGCGTCTCCACGACGACGGTCTTGCGGGTGAGATCTTCGTCTTCAAGAACAACACCGACTCCGCCGGCAACTCCTACGGCTGCCACGAGAACTTCTTGGTCCGCCGAGCCGGTGAGTTCCAGTCGGTTTCCGATGGCCTGCTGCCGTTCCTCATCTCACGGCAGCTCATCTGTGGGGCGGGCAAACTGATCGTCGCCGGAAAGTCGGCCACATATGCCGTGAGCCAGCGCGCCGACCACATCTGGGAGGGCGTTTCCTCGGCGACCACCCGGTCGCGGCCGATCATCAACACCCGGGACGAGCCGCATGCCGATGCCGAGCACTACCGCCGGCTGCACGTGATCGTCGGCGACTCCAACATGGCCGAACCAACGACCCTGCTCAAGGTGGGTTCGGCCGATCTCGTCCTGCGGATGATCGAGGCCGGGGTCGCGCTGCGCGATCTCAGTCTCGAGGTGCCGATTCGTGCGATCCGCGAGATGAGCCATGACGTCACCGGTCGCAAAGCCGTCCGCCTCGCCAACGGCCGCACCGCGAGCGCCTTGGATATCCAACGCGAATACCACGGCAAGGCAGCGGCGTTCATAGACGAGTACGGAGCAGCCGACCCGCTGCATCACCGAGTCCTCGAGTTGTGGGACCGGACGCTGACCGCAATCGAGACCGACAACCTGGCACTGGTCGAGACCGAGATCGACTGGGTCATCAAATGGCGGCTGCTCGAGTCGTACGCGGCCCGGCACTCGCTGCCCCTGGACCATCCCCGGCTCGCCCAGCTCGACCTGGCATATCACGACATCAGCCGCGAGCGCGGGGTGTTCGGCATACTTCAGCGACGGGGTCGGATCACCCGGGTGGTCAGTGAGCCCGAGGTTCTCGAGGCCAAGGTTCTCCCCCCGCCGACGACCCGGGCACGCCTTCGCGGGGAGTTCATCCGCGCGGCTCAGCAGCACCGGCGCGACTTCACCGTCGACTGGGTTCACCTCAAGCTCAACGACCAGGCGCAGCGCACCGTGCTGTGCAAGGACCCGTTCCTCGCGCAGGACCCTCGGGTCGACCGTCTCATCGAGGCAATGACCGGGGCACCTGGCTGAAGCGGTTATCGTTGACGGTTGGTGATGCGCCGTCGACCCTCGGGGGCGCCCGAACGAAAGTCCGACCTCGTGAGACGACTCCGCACGTCCCTCCTGGCCCTGGCCACCGCAGCCGCCGTCCTCGCGACGAGCGCCTGTGGTGACGACACCAAGGCCCCGACCTCCGACGCCATCGCCTCCGTGACGGTGAGCGGTGGCGACGCCAAAGCCGACCCGACCATCACGGTCCCCAAGACGCCGCTCACGGTCACCCAGGTCGAGACCAAGGTGCTCACCGAGGGAACCGGGTCCGTCCTCACGGCCAAGGATCTGCTATCCATCAACGCTGCCATCGTCAACGGCAAGGACGGCAAGCTCGCGCACAGCACGTTCAAGACCGGTGCGGTCGCCATCGACCTCAGCGACGAGCAGCTCTTCCCCTCGCTGCGCACCGCGTTGGTGGGTCTCAAGGTCGGTAGCCGGGTGCTCGTCGCCTCCCCGCCCAAGGATGCCTTCGGGGAAGCGGGCAACGAGCAGCTCGGTTTCGCCAAGGAGGACACCGCGCTCTTCCTCATCGACATCGTCTCGGCGACGACACCGCTCGCTACAGCTACCGGCACCCCCGTCGCCCCCAAGGCGGGGCTGCCGACGGTGAAAGTGCCCGAGGGCAAGCGGGCCGAGATCACCGTGGTCAAGGGGGCCAAGGCACCGGTCAAAACCGTCGTGCAGCCGCTCATCGCCGGTCAGGGGGCCAAAACCAAGGCCGGGCAGACGGTTCGGGTGAACTACACCGGGGCGCTGTGGAAGGACGGCAGTGTCTTCGACTCCAGCGCCGACCGTCCCGGGCAGCCGTTCGAGTTCCAGCTCGGTGCCGGCAAGGTCATCAAGGGCTGGGACACCAGCCTCGTCGGCCAGAACGTCGGCAGCCGCCTGCTCATCATCGTGCCCCCGGCCGACGGCTACGGCGCCGCGGGGAGTCCCCCAAAGATCGGCGGCACCGACACCCTCGTCTTCGTTGTCGACATCCTCGCCGCCTACTGAGAAGGGCCCTTCCATGACCGAGTTGAGCAAGCCCGAGATCGACTTCCCGGGTGAGGAGCCGCCCACCGACCTCGTCATCGAGGACATCACTCTCGGGGAGGGCGCCGAAGCCGTGAACGGAGTGACGGTGAGCGCCCACTACGTCGGCGTGGCCCACTCCACCGGCGAGGAGTTCGACGCCTCGTGGAACCGCGGGGCGCCGCTGGACTTCCGGCTCGGCGTCGGCCAGGTCATCCGCGGCTGGGACGAGGGCATTCTCGGGATGCGCGTCGGTGGGCGTCGCCGGCTCGTCATCCCCGCGCACAAAGCCTACGGCGACCGTGGAGCCGGTGGAGTCATCAAGCCGGGGGAGACGCTCATCTTCGTCGTCGACCTCATGGGCGTGCGCTGACCTCAGCGGCCCAGGCCCCCGTGGCCGCCGCGATGACGAACCCCGCGGGGTCCTCGGCAAGGCTTCGGCCCATGGTGGAGAGCGGAACCGGTGAGCTGTCCAGGGCCTCCTGCAGACCGTCGGGCGAGATCTCGGCGACGGTGAGTACGGCCCTCGCGGAGCCGACCAGGGCGTCCAGCTGAGCCCGGATGAGGGCATCGAGTTCGGTGTCGACCACCCGGGTCACCGGGATGGTGGCCGGTGCGAGCAGCGCCCGACCGTATGCCGTTCGGCTGTGGTGGCTGATGCCCCGATGCCGCTCGCGCCGGTCGGCGCCGGACACTCGCAGCCCCGCGACCGGGGTGCCGCCGAGCACATGAGCCGCGTGCAGGGCCTCCACGGTCGCGACCCCGGAGAAGCCCCATCGGGTGTCCGTGCCCACATTGCCCGGCCCCTGGATGACGACGGCGAGGTCGGCCGCGACCACGCGGTGCGCGGCAAGCAGCCCGGTGTGGATACTCACGGCCTCGTGATCCCCACCGAAGGCCTGTCCGACGGTGATCGTCGAGGCGATCCAGCCCGCCTCCCGCAACCCCGCCACGGTCCGCGAGAACGACAACGGCAGGGCCCCACCTTCGGTCATGACGTAGGCGACCCGGGCCTGCGGTCGTCGGGTGCGCACGCCCGCGATGATCGCTGGCAGCGCGGAATGCAGGTCGGTGACGAGGACCGGCATCCCGCCCAGGGAATCGGCGCCCCGCAGCGCATCGTGGTGCGGGCTCTCCTGTTCGTCGACGGCGAGGAACATCTGTTGCTGCGGGGTGTAGCGGGCCTTGACGATGTGACCCACACTCGGTGATGTCGGCCCCGGGCGGGCTCCGTCGATGCGGGCGACGACGAACGCCATACCCCCTGTCCCCAGGCCACGGCGCACCGCGGCGACGTTGAGCAGGACCCGCTCACCGGGCTGAGGGCACCCCACCATCGCGGTGTACGCGAGCGCGGTCATCGGCCCGGCGCCGGTGGACACCTCGCAGACCTGCGCTCCCGGCCAGGACTCGCCGAGGGACGCCACGACACCTTCGGCCCACTCCATCACAGTGGGCAGCGTAGCCGTCGGGTAGGTTGCCAAGGGTGACGGCTGGAACGACGACGGGTGCGCTCAAGACCGAGCGGCTGCTCAACCTCGTCATGGTGCTGCTCTACACCCGGAGACCGTTGACCAAGGCCCAGATCCGCCGTCTCGTCGGCCAGTACGACACCTCTCCCTCGGTGGAGGCCTTCGAGCGGATGTTCGAGCGGGACAAGGACGAGCTGCGCGCACTCGGGGTGCCGCTGGCGACCACCGAGATCGGGCTGGCCTTCGACGAGGAACCTGCCTATCGGATCGATCGCCGTGAGTACGCCCTGCCCGACATCGCCTTCGAGCCCGACGAGCTGGCGGTGCTCGGCCTGGCGAGCCGGACCTGGGCGCAGGCGTCCCTCGCCGGCCCGGCCGCCCTCGCGCTGCGCAAGCTCGAGGCCAGCGGGGTCGAGCGCGACACCGAGTCGCTCGTCGGGATCGAGCCCCGGCTGCGGACCGTGGAACCTGCCTTCGACGCGGTCAAGGACGCGGTGGTGGCCACCCGCCCGATCGCCTTCGACTACCGACGACCCGAACAGGCCGAGCCCACCGCCAGGGTCGTGGAACCGTGGTCCTTGGTCAGCGTCCGGGGCCGCTGGTACCTCAACGCCTTCGACCGCGGACGCGGCGAGCCTCGGGTGTTCCGGCTCTCCCGGATCGTCGGCTCGGTCCGCCCGGCGGGCCACCCCGGGGCGTATGCCGTGCCGGAGCACGACCCGCGCGCCATGGCCCGCACCCGGAGCTCGGCGCCCGTGGACCACGCCCCGGCGGTGCTGCGGGTGCGTTCGGGCGCTGGCCATGCGCTGCGGCGTCGAGCCCGCACCGTCGGGGAGGTCGACGACACCTGGTCGCTGCTCGACCTCGACTACGTCGATGTCGAGCAGCTCGCCGACGAGGTCTGCGGGTACGGGGCAGACGTCGTGGTCGAGGCCCCGGCAGAACTCGTCGACGCCGTCATCGCCCGGCTCACCGCGGTCCGCGACGCCCACCGGAGTCTGCGATGACCCCGGCCAAGGGTGCCCGCCGGACGGCCCCGGAATCGGCGACCGCGCGGCTGACCCGGTTGCTCACCATGGTCCCGTGGCTGCTCAACCGGCAGGGGATCGACACGGAGCGGGCCGCAGCCGAACTCGGGGTCACCGTCGAGCAGCTCGAGAGCGACCTCTCGCTGCTCTTCGTCTGCGGTTACGGCCAGATGCCCGATGAACTCATCGAGGCCGAGTGGGAGGAAGGCAGGGTCTTCCTCTCCAACGCCGACACCATCGCCCGTCCGCTGCGACTCGGGGTGGACGAGGCCGCCACCCTCATCGTGGGGTTGCGGGCGCTCCGGGAAGTGTCCGCGATCTCGGATACCGGGCTCATCGACCGTACCCTGGCCAAGCTCGAGGCGGCCGCCGGGGCAGTGGCGGGTCCGGTGTCGCGGATCGAGGCGAGTATCGACGACTCGGGGATCGCCAGTGTGCTGGGCACCCTGCGGGAGGCCGTGGCCAGCAGCCGTCGGGTCCACCTGACCTATCACGTCCCCGGACGGGACGAGACGACCCGCCGCGACGTGGACCCCATGCGCGTCATCGGCATGGACGGGCACTGGTACCTCGAAGGCTGGTGCCACCTCGCCTCGGACACCCGACTCTTCCGGTTGGACCGGATCGTCGACCTCGCCGTCCTCGACATCGACGGCACCCCGCCCGAAGGGGCCGCGATGCGCGACCTCACCGAAGGCACCTACCGCCCGGCCCCGGACGACGTCACGGTGACCCTGCGGCTCCTCCCGGGGGCGCGCTGGGTGGCCGACTACTACCCGGTGGAGTCGCTCACCGAGGTGCCCGAGGCCGAGGGCGGCGGATCGGTGGTCACCCTGCGAACCTCGGACACCCAGTGGCTGCAACGGCTGCTCCGGCGCCTGGGCGGGCGCGGGATCGTCGTGGCGCCCTCGGACGTTGCCGAGGAGGTCCGCCTCGGTGCGGACGCCGCACTTGCCGGGTATGTCGGCAAGTGTTAGCCGCAGGACGCCTCCGCGTTGCATTGCGGGGCTCCGATCGCTTGGGTCAGGCCGTTCGCGGGATTGTGACATGTATGCTGGCGGCATTCGGTCCGGCTCGGAAGGAACAGGTGTATGGGTAAGCCAGGTTGGCCAGAGTTGCTCATCATCGTCCTGCTCGTGGTGCTGCTGTTCGGGTGGAAGAGACTCCCGGATGCGGCCCGCAGCCTCGGCCGTTCGGCCCGGGTTTTCAAGTCCGAGGTCGACGAGATGAAGCGCGACAACAAGTCGGCCGCCGCCAGTGAGACCGTCCCGGGTGAGACGGTGAACCGCACAAGCGAACCGGACGCACCGGCGACCGGCGAACGGCCGCGGACCGACACCACCCCCCAGGGGTAAGTCCGCCCCCACCGGCTCACCGTTGCCCACTCCTTGCCGCAGCTGACCATGGCCTTGCCGCGCCGACGCCCTCGTGACCCCGAGGGGCGGATGTCGCTCGCCGATCACTTCCGTGAACTCCGCCGACGGGTCATGGTCAGCGCCCTGACCGTCGTCGCCACGGCCATTGCCGCAGCGTTTTCCTACGAGCGGATCTACAACTTCCTCGCGGCGCCCTTCGACGCCTACAAAGTGGCGAACCCGACGAAGAACATCTCGCTCAACTTCGACCAGGCCACGGCCGCGCTGTCGAACTTGCTCACCATGTCGATCTTCGTCGGCGTGCTCGCCTCGAGCCCGGTCTGGCTCTATCAGGCGTGGGCGTTCATCGTGCCGGGGCTGACCCGCAAGGAGAAGCGGATCTCGCTGCTCTTCATCGGCTCCACGGTGCCGCTCTTCCTGGGTGGGGCCTGGCTGGGGTACGTGATCCTGCCGCAGTCGCTCTCGATCCTTTACGGTCTGAGCCCCGACGGCACCTCGAACATCCAGCAGACGTCGATGTACTTCTCCTTCGTCATGCGCTTCGTCCTCGTCTTCGGGCTCGGCTTCCTTTTCCCGGTCTTCCTCATCGCGCTCAACGTCGTCGGGGTCCTTTCGGCCCAGAAGCTCATCAAGGGCTGGCGGGTGGCGATCGTCGCGGTCCTCGTTTTCGCCGCCGCGGCCACCCCGACCTCCGACCCGTACACCCTGTTTGTCTTCGCGGCGCCGCTCATCGTGCTCTATTTCGCGGCCTGCGGTTTGGCGTTCCTGCTCGATCGTCGCAAGGCGAAGGCGCGCCCGGACTGGCTCGATGTCGCCGACGACGAGGCCTCGAAGATCTGACCCGACATGAAGCGCATCGGTGTCATCGTCAACCCCACGGCCGGCAAGAACACCGGCGCCCGGCTGGGCCGGACAGCCATCGCCACGCTCAAGCAGAGCGGACACTCCGTGCTCGACCTGTCCGCCGCCGACGCCTCTCGCGCTCGTGCCCGGGGACGGGCCGCGATCGACGCCGGGATGATCGATACGCTCGTCGTCGTCGGCGGTGACGGCATGACCCACCTCGGGGCCAACATCTGCGCGGGCACCGACATCCCGCTCGGGATTGTCGCCGTCGGCACCGGCAACGACGTGGCCCGCACCCTCGCACTGCCGGTCCGGGATCCCGCCGCCGGAGTGCGCCACCTCCTCGGTGGGACCGTGCGGCGGCTAGATCTGGCCCGCCACCTCACCGCGCACGGCGAGGAACGGTGGTTCATCGGCGTGCTGGGTGCCGGGTTCGACGCCATCGTCAACGAGCGCGCCAACCGCTGGTCTTGGCCCAAGGGGCCTATGCGGTACACCCTGGCGATGGTCCGCGAACTTCCCGGCTTCCGGGCGCTGCCGTACCGCATCGTCCTCGACGACGAGGTCCTCGACATGCGAGCCATGCTCGTCGCGATCGCGAACGGTCCCTCGTACGGGGGTGGGATGCAGGTCGCCCCCGATGCCCGGTTCGACGACGGACTGCTCGACGTCCTCATCGTCCGGGAGACCTCGATCCCGGGCTTCCTGAAGGTCTTCCCCAGGGTGTTCAAGGGCACGCATGTCGGCCACGACCTCACCATTCTGCGCCGCGCGCGCCGTATCCGGCTCGAAGCCCCCGGGATCGTCACCTACGCCGACGGGGAGCGGTTCGCGCCGTTGCCGCTCACCGTCGAGGTGGTCCCGGGCGCACTGGCCGTCCTCGCGTAGCCTGGGCAGGTGCCCAGCCCCGCCGAACGGTATGCCGCGGACGCCCGTCGGCGGCGCCGGGCCCGTTCCGAGCTCGGAAAGTTTGCCGAAAACCTCGCCTTCCCCCTCGACGGGTTCCAAGTCCAGGCCTGTGAGGCCGTTGAACAAGGGCAGGGGGTGCTCGTCGCCGCCCCGACCGGAGCCGGCAAGACCATCGTCGGCGAGTTCGCCGTTCACCTGGCCCTAGCGCGGGGGCAGAAGGCCTTCTACACCACCCCGATCAAGGCCCTCTCCAACCAGAAATACCGCGACCTGGTCGCCCAGCACGGTGCCGACCGGGTCGGGTTGCTCACCGGGGACACCTCGGTCAACGGGGAAGCCCCCGTCGTCGTCATGACCACCGAGGTGCTGCGCAACATGCTCTATGCCGGGTCCTCGACCCTGGCCGGGCTCGCCTTCGTCGTCATGGACGAGGTGCACTACCTCGCGGACCGCTTCCGCGGTGCCGTCTGGGAGGAAGTCATCATCCACCTGCCCGACTCGGTGCAGCTGGTGTCCCTGTCCGCGACGGTGAGCAACGCCGAGGAGTTCGGTGAATGGCTCGGGGAGGTGCGCGGCAACCATGCGGTCGTCGTCTCCGAACACCGGCCGGTGCCGCTTTACCAGCACATGCTTGTCGGGGGGACCCTCTTCGACCTTTTCGCCGGAGATCGGGTCGACCCGGACCTCATCTCCGCGATCCGTTCCGCCGAGCAGCGTCCCGCAGGCCCCACCAGGGACCGTCGGGGGGTCGGCAGGCGCGGTACCCGGGTCGGCCCGCGCGGGGGAGCGCACGACATACGCTCCGCCGTTGCCGGCGGGGGAGCCGGCGTGGCCCGGGCCTCGCGCACCGAGGTGGTCGAACGGCTCGACCGAGAGGGCCTCCTCCCCGCGGTGGTCTTCATCTTCAGCCGGGCCGGTTGCGACGGGGCCGTGGGCCAACTCCTCGGTTCCGGTTTGCGGCTCGTCGACTCCCGAGAGTCGCTGCGGATCCGGCGGCACGTCGAGGAACGCACCGAGGGCCTGAGTGAGGGCGACCTCGGGGTGCTCGGCTACTGGGACTTCGTCGAGGGGCTCTGCCGCGGCTTCGCGGCGCACCATGCGGGCATGCTGCCGCTCTTCCGCGAAATCGTCGAGGAACTCTTCACGCAGGGGCGGGTCAAGGTGGTCTTCGCCACCGAAACCCTGGCGCTGGGGATCAACATGCCGGCCCGCACGGTGGTGCTGGAGAAGCTCGTCAAGTACAACGGGGAGAACCACGCCGACCTCACCCCGGCGGAATACACCCAACTCACGGGCCGGGCCGGGCGGCGCGGTATCGACGTCGAGGGCCATGCGGTCGTGCAGTGGGCCCGAGGGATGGACCCGCTTGCCGTCGGCGGCTTGGCCTCGACCCGGACCTACCCGCTGCGCTCCAGTTTCCGGCCGACGTCCAACATGGCCGTCAACCTCATCGAAACCATGGGTCGGGAGGTGGCCCGGGAGGTCCTGGAGACCTCGTTCGCCCAGTTCCAGGCCGACCGATCCGTGGTGGGGGTCGCCAGGGCGGTGCGTCGCAACGAGGGCGGCCTGGCTGACTACGCCGAAGCGATGCGTTGCGACCTCGGCGACTTCGCGGAGTATGCCGCCCTGCGCCGGGACCTCGCCGACGCCGAGAAGGATGGATCCCGCGCGCGGGCCGCCCGCAGCCGCGCCGAGGCCGCGGTGAGCCTCGAGGCCCTCGAGGTCGGTGATGTGTTCGAGATCCCTTCCGGGCGCAAGGCCGGGTGGGCGGTCGTCATCGCCGCGGCCCGTGGTGGCGCCGGTGGAGTCGGGCCCAGCGTGGTCACCGAAGGCAAGCAGCTGCGGCGGCTCACCACCGTCGACGTGCCGGTGCCGGTGACGCCCGCGGCTCGGATCCCGGTGCCCAAGCACTTCAACAGCAAGTCTCCGGCAGCCCGCCGCGACCTCGCCGTCCGCCTCAGGATCGCCGTCCCGCACGACCCCCCGCCGGGACGTGAGCCCCCGCCGGGACGTTCCCGGCCGCCCCGAGAAGTGGCTCAGGCCGCTCGGGTGGAGGACCTGCGGGCCCGCCTGCGGGCACACCCATGCCACTCCTGCCCGGACCGCGAGGCACACGCCCGGTGGGCGGAGCGCTGGTGGCGGCTCAAGCGGGAGACGGCAGGCCTGCAGCGCACCATGGACGGGCGAACCGGCAGCGTCGCCCGAACCTTCGACCGCATCTGCGCCGTGCTTGAGCGCCTGGGCTACCTGGAGGAAGGTGGCGGTGAGGTCAGCGAACTCGGGGGCTCGTTGCGCCGGCTCTACACCGAACGTGACCTGCTCACCGCCGAGTGCCTTCGGCACGGGGTATGGCGTGGCCTCGACCCGGCCTCGCTGGCGGCGGTCGTCTCCGCGCTCATCCACGAACCGCGCCGCGATGAGGGCACGATCGACCCGCGGATGCCGAACGCGGAGGCCGCCGAGGCGTTGACGGTGATGCACCGGCTGTGGTTCGAACTCGACGACGTCGAGCAGGCCGAGGGCCTGGGGGGAAGCACCCCACCGGATGCCGGAATGGTCTGGATGGTCCACCGGTGGGCCTCGGGCCGCGGGCTCGAGGAGGTGCTTCGCGGGTCGGACATCACCGCCGGGGACTTCGTCCGCCGATGCAAGCAACTCGTCGACCTGCTCGGCCAGATCGCCGACGCCGGGGATCCCGGGGTGCGGCGCAACGCCCGCTTGGCCATGTCGAGCGTGCTGCGGGGAGTGGTCGCGACCGACCGTCTCGACTAGCGCGTCAGTCCTCGATCCCCAACGCCGAAAGCACCCGATTGATCGGCCCGGTGAGCGCGTAGGTTGCGGCGAGGTGGCTCAGCAGCCGGGCATCAGCAACCGCCCGGGGGAGGGCGAGGTCGAGGTGCGGAACCGGGGCGCTGCGGGCCACCCCGACCACCCGCGGGGCAACATCCAGGTATGCCGTGGCGGCCTCGAGGTTGCTCCGACGGGCGCCCTTGAGCGCCGGGTCGCCGCCCTCCACGGCCGCCCGCACACCCGCCAACGAGCCGTACTCCGCGATGAGCTGGGCGGCGGTCTTGTCGCCGATCCCACGCACCCCGGGCAGACCGTCGCTCGTGTCCCCGCGCAGGATGGACATGTCGAGATAGGCGTCCCCGCTGCGCACGCCATACCGCTCGTGCAGGTAGCCCTGGGTCGCAAGATCGGGCTCACGGACCCCGCCCTTGCCGGTGTAGAGCACGCGAGTGGCGGAGGCGTCGTCGACGAGCTGGAGCAGGTCGCGGTCGCCGGTGACGATGTCGATGGCGAGTTCGCCGCGGTGCCGAGTGGCCAGGGTGCCGATGACGTCATCGGCTTCGTACCCGTCACAGCCGACCCGGGTGATCCCCAGGGCCGCGAGTGCGTCGACGATGAGCGGCACCTGCGGAGTGAGGTCCTCCGGGCTCTCCTCGACGGTGGCGCTGCCCTGCGTGAGCCGGTGGGTCTTGTAGCTCGGGATGAGCTCCACCCGCCACTGCGGCCGCCAGTCGTTGTCCCAGCAGGCCGCCAGGTGCGTCGGCCGATGATCCTTGACCAGGGTCGCGATCATGTCGAGGAACCCGCGCACGGCGTTGGTCGGCGGTTGAGCCGGATCGGTGCGTTGGTCCGGCACCCCGAAGAAGGCCCGGAAGTAGAGCGAGGCGGAGTCGAGCAGCAGCAGGCGCGGCGACGGCATACGGGCCAGCGTACGCAGCGGAGGGTCGACGTGTCCGGTCCGCGGGACGTCGGCCACCGCAAACCTTGCGGCCAGTACGCTGCTCCCGTGGAAGATCTTGATCGCCGGATCGTGGAGTTGCTCTCCGGCGACGGCCGTATGAGCTACACCGACCTCGGCAAGACCCTCGGTATGTCGACCTCTGCGGTACACCAGCGGGTCCGGCGTCTCGAACAGCGCGGGATCATCAAGGGGTACGCCGCCCGGGTGGACCACGCCGCGATCGGACCCACCCTCACAGCCTTCATGTCCTGTCAGCCCATCGACGCCGGCGCCCCCGACGACATTCCGGAGCGTTTGCGCGAGCTACCCCAGATCGAGGAGTGCCACTCGGTCGCCGGGGACATGAGCTATGTCCTCAAGGTCAGGGTCGCGACTCCGGCCGAACTCGAGGACCTCATCGCCCGGGTGCGCGGGGCGGCCAATGTGACCACCCGGACCACGGTCGTCCTCTCGACTCCCTGGGAGTAGCCCTCGGTTCCACCCGCCACGCCTGGGTTGATCAGCGGGCGATCTCGGCGATCGTGCCATCGGTAAGCCGGAGCAGATCCGACGGCGCGATCCCGAGGTCGAGGCCGCGCCGACCGCCAGAGACGTAGACGATGTCAAAGAGTTCGCAGGTCTCGTCGACCACGGTGGGCAGCCGGCGCTTCTGCCCGATGGGGGAGATGCCGCCGAGCACGTATCCGGTGGACCGCTCCGCTGCAGCCGGGTCGGCCATCTCGACCTTCTTGACCCCGAGCGCCGCCGCGAGAGCCTTGAGGTCCAGAGATCCGGTCACCGGCACGACGCCGACGGCGAGGCCAGCTCCGGTCTCCACGACGAGGGTCTTGAAGACCTGCTCCGCGGGCAGCCCCAGGGCATTCGCGGCCTCCACCCCGTAGGACGGGGCCGCCGGGTCGTGCTCATAGGTGTGCACCGAGAACGTGACGCCCGCCGCGGTGAGGGTCACCGTGGCGGGCGTCGATGCGGAGCTGACACGCGACATACGGCGATCGTATGCCGACCACTCACCTACGCCAGATCGGCGGCGGAGGCGGCGCGGCTCGCCCCGGCTCCGACGAGGGCCGCCTCATGGACGGCGTGGATGTCGGTGTGGTCTCGCCACCAGTCCTGGCCGGCCCGGCTGAGGGTGTAGATCGGGTCGTGGTAAACGTACTCGCGCGAGAGCGCCTGCTCGTCGCCGGCCTCGATGGAGGTGCGGTAGTGCTTGCGCCAGTAGGACATGCCACGTTCGGTGTCATAGCTCTCGACCTGGTGAACCCAGCGCTTGCCGACGAACGGGACGTCGCACACGATCCGCGGGGTGGCGAAGCCCGGCAGGTAGCCCATGATCGCGTGCTGGAGTTCCTGGGCCTCCTTGAGCGAGAGCCGCCAGTGCTCGGAGAACGGGATCATGTCGCACATGTAGAAGTAGTACGGCGTGATCATGGCCTCGTCCTGGAGGGCGAAGCAGAGGTCGAGGAGTTGTTCGGGGGTGTCGTTGACGCCGCGCATGAGCACGCCCTGGTTGCGCACGTTGCGCAGTCCGGCGTCGAGCATGGCGGTCGCGGCCTTGGCGACGAGCGGGGTGACGGACTGGACGTTGTTCACGTGGGTGTGAATGGCCACGGAGACGCCGCGCTCCCTGGCCTTCGCCGAGATCCGGGCGACCCCCTCGACCACATCGCCCTGGAGCCAGTGCTGGGGCAGGCCCATGAGGGCCTTGGTGGCGAGCCGGATATCCCGGATGGTCTCGACCTCCAGCAGTTTGTCGAGGAAGCCCTCGAGGTTCTTCCACGGCATGTTCGCCACGTCGCCGCCGGAGACGACGACGTCGCGCACGCCGGGGGTCCGCTGGAGGTAGTCGAGCATCGCCGCATACCGGTCGACGGGCTTGCCGGCGAGCTTGAGCTTGGTGAATTGCGGGGTGGAGTTGCCGACGAGGTCCATCCGGGTGCAGTGACCGCAGTACTGCGGGCACGTGGGCAGCATCTCGGCGAGCACCTTGGTGGGGTACCGGTGGGTGAGGCCCTCCACGGCCCACATGTCGTGTTCGTGAAGGCTGTCCCGGGTGGCGAACGGGTGGCTCGGCCAGTCCGTGCGGCGGTCGCTGAAGACGGGCAGCATGTAGAGCCGCACCGGGTCGGCATAGAAGGCGTCGGTGAAGGCCGCCCCCGCGGATGGCATCGGGCCCTCGGTCGCCGGGACGATGGTGTTGACCATCTGCGGGGGGATGAGCATGGACATGGTCGCGCGCTCGTTCTGGTCCCGTTCGAGGTCGGCGTAGAAGCGGTCCTCCAGGAGGTCGCCCATCACGGCGCGAAGCTGGGCGATGTTCTTCACGCAGTTGACCCGCTGCCACTGGGCGTCTTCCCACTGGGTGGTGCTCACGTCACGCCAGCCGGGGAAGCGCGTCCAGTCCGGCTCCACAAGCTCACGGCGGCGATAGATATAGGGCTGCTCGATCGTCGTCGACATACGTGGCAGGATACGAGATAGATCACGGCAATGTCACATCAATGCCGAAGGATCTTTGTCGCGTGTCGGGAATCAGGAGAAAATTGTGCGTACGACCCCGTCCTCGCCGGTCGGCCTCCACCGCGTCCTCGAGCCGGCCGGGGCCGCGCTGCCACAGCTCGCCCAGCGGATCGACGCCAGCCCGCAGATCTGGCCCGACGAGGTGCGGATCGCCGTAGACACCCTCAACCTCGACGCGGCCTCGTTCCGGCAGCTTTCGGACAAGCACGGGGGAGACGGGGCGGCGGTACGGGCCGAAGTTCTCGACATCGTCGCCGCCCGCGGCAAGATGCAGAACCCCGTGACCGGCTCGGGCGGCATGCTCATCGGCCGGGTCGACGAGGTCGGGCCTCAGGCAAGCCTCGACGTGGCGGTCGGGGACACCATCGCCACCCTGGTCTCACTGTCGCTCACTCCCTTGACGATCACCGATGGCCTGGAGCGTTGGGACGGTCGCAGCGAGCGGGTCCCGGCGCACGGCACGGCCATCCTCTTCGGCCGGACCATCGCGGCCAGGCTCCCCGAAGACCTCAGCCCGGAACTGGCCCTCATGGTCATGGACGTCTGCGGTGCGCCGGCCCTGGTGGCCCGAGTCGTCGAGCAGTACCTCGCCCGCGGAGTCACCCCGACCGTTGCCGTCCTCGGTGGAGCCGGGAAGTCGGGGTCGCTCTCCCTGGCCGCGGCACGGCATACGGGGGCCAGGCGGACCATCGCCGTCGTCCCGTTCGAACGCGAGGCGGAGCTTCTCCGCGGGACCGCGCTGGCCGACGAGATCGTCATCGCCGACGCCCGCAGCCCGATCGGCCTTTCCGAGGCGGTGGCCGCGGCCGGCGGCCCCGCGGACATCACGGTCGTCTGTGTGGACGTGCCCGGGTGCGAGCAGCCGGCGATCCTCGCCACCGCTCAGGGCGGGACGATCATCTTCTTCTCGATGGCGACGAGCTTCGCCGCGGCCGCGCTTGGCGCCGAAGGGGTGGCCGCCGACGTGACCATGCTCGTCGGCAACGGCTACACCCCCGGGCATGCCGACTACGCCCTGGAACTGCTCCGGGGCAGTGCCGACGTGCGTCGGCTCTTCGAGGCCCGGCTCGCCGAGTAGCGCCCTCGGGGCGTGTGGTGAAGGTCTTGCGCTCTGCTCGATGAGCCGCCGCAAGTCCTGCGCCGTTGTTGGTAGATTGGCGCTGTGTCTCCACGGAAACAGCCAATCCTCGAACTCGACCCCGCCACCGTTCGGCGCGCCCGCGCCCTCGCCCGCAAGGCCGGGAAGCCGGTGGTCGACGTCGCGCGGACGCACACCACGGTGTCCGTCGAGCGGGCCACGCTGCGCCTCGCCGGACTGGCCGGCGCGGACCACGAGAACGTTCCCTGGGTCAACCACCTCGTCGACGCCGTCCGCGACAGCGCAGGCCTAGAGCACGGCGTGGCCCTGCCGGTCTGGGACGCCCTCCGCCGCGGCGAGGCCCCCGACCTGCTCACCCTGGCCCAGAAGGCCTCCAGCGGGGCGGTCACCTTCCACGTGCCCGACGGGGTCCGGGCCAAGGCGGCCGGCAAGGCCGCGCGCACCGCCGTGGCCCACGGCATACGGCGGATCGACCGGCAACGGACGACTCGGGACCGGCTCATCGCCCGACACGGCAACCCCGACCACACGCCGTGGATCTACCTCATCGTCGCCACCGGGGACATCTACGAGGACATCCCACAGGCGCAGGAAGCGGCGCGCGAGGGCGCCGACATCATCGCCGTCATTCGTTCCACGGGTCAGAGTCTGCTCGACTTCGTTCCCGAGGGCGCGACCCGGGAGGGCTTCGCCGGCACCTACGCCACCCAGGAGAACTTCCGGCTCATGCGGGCCGCCCTGGACGCCTCGAGCAAAGAAGTCGGCCGGTACGTCCGCCTCACGAACTACGCCAGTGGCCTCTGTATGCCGGAGATCGCCACCCTCGCGGGTCTCGAGCGCCTCGACATGATGCTCAACGACTCCATGTACGGCATCCTCTTTCGCGACATCAACCCGATCCGGACCTTCGTCGACCAGCGGTTCAGCCGGCAGATCCACGCCCGTGCCGGGATCATCATCAACACCGGTGAGGACAACTACCTCACCACGGCCGACGCCATCGAGGCCGCCCACACGGTCACCGTGAGCCAGCTCCTCAACGAGTACTTCGCCAAGGAGGCCGGGCTCGCCGACTGGCAGCTGGGCCTCGGGCACGCCTTCGAGATCGACCCCACGGTCAAGGACTCCCTCCGGCTCGAACTCGCGCACGCCCTGCTCGCGCGGCAGCTCTTCCCGGACGCCCCCCTGAAGTGGATGCCGCCGACCAAACACATGACCGGCGACATCTTCCGCGGCTACCTCCTCGACGGCTTCTTCAACCTCGTCGGGGCGATGACCGGCCAGGGCATCCTCCTCGTCGGAATGATGACCGAGGCCGTGGTCACGCCGTGGCTCTCCGACCGTGACCTGGCCCTGCAGAACGTCCGCTACGTCATGCGGGCGGCCGGCGGGCTGACCGAGGACTTCCATCCTCCGCGCGACGGGTTCATCCAGACCCGTGCCCGCCAGGTCCTCACCGAGGCCGTGGACCTGCTCGACGCCATCGTCCACGACACCGGCCATGGCGAGCCGCCGTTGCTCGCCGCGATCGCCGACGGTACCTTCGGCGCCATGAAACGCCCGGCGAGCAAGGGCAAGGGCCTGGACGGCGTGTTCCGCCGCGCCGACGGCTATGTCAACCCCGCCATCGACCTCCTCGACAGTGGTGAGACCCGATGACCCGCACCGAAGCCCACGAGGCTCGTCGCCGCCGCGAGAACGCCGCGACCGGCGAGCTCAGCCTGCTCGAAGCCAGCCCCATCGTCCGCCCCTACGGCGACACCACCGGGGATGGCATGGTCCAGGTCTCCTTCACCCTGCCGCTGCCTCACGACAAGCGGGCCGAGGGGGCGGCGATGAAGCTCGCCATCGCCATGGGCATCGACCGGCCGCTGCTGGTGCACGCCAAGGCAATCGGCCCGAAGTTCACTTTCTTCGTCATCTACGGGCCGGTGACCCACCTCGTCGACATCCGCGGCATCGAACTCGTCGAACGCGAATACGAGCTGCTCTCCTCCAAGGAGGTCAACACGCTCATCAAGAAGCGGCTGCGCCGCAAACTCGTCGTCGTCGGGGCGTGCATCGGCACCGATGCGCACACCGTCGGCATCGACGCCATCCTCAACATCAAGGGCTTCGCGGGGGAGAAGGGGCTGGAGTACTACCGGGAGATGGCGGTGCACAACCTCGGGGCCCAGGTCCTCATCCCGGACCTCGTGGAGAGCGCCCGCGCCCTCAAGGCCGATGCCGTGCTCGTCTCCCAGGTGGTCACCCAGCGGGACGCGCACATCCACAACACCAAGGCCATGACGGCCGCCTTCCGCGAGGCATTCCCGGCCGGTCAGGTCCCGCTGCTCGTCGTCGGCGGCCCAAGGTTCGAGGACGGCACCGCGGACAGCCTCGGGGTGGACCGCATCTTCGGTCGCGGCACCACCCCCGGCGAGGTGGCCTCCTACCTCGTGCACGCCCTCGTCAACCCCCCGCAGAAGGGATCCAAAGCCTCATGACTCGTGCCGAGGTCGGCTTCACGGTGACCCACCGCCGCTACGTGCCGTACAGCCACGCCCACTACGCCGGGAACCTCGTCGACGGGGCATACTCATTGGCCGCCTTCGGGGACGTCGCCACCGAGATGTGCATCCGCACCGACGGTGACGAGGGCCTGTTCGCGTCCTACTCCGATGTGCAGTTCCGCGCCCCGGTGCGGGCCGGGGACTGCATCGAGATCGCCGCCACCCTGGTCCGGGTGGGCTCCCGCTCACGGGAGATGGACTTCGAGGTCCGGGTGGTGGCTCGCGGCAACCCCGAGCGCGGGGAGTCCTCCGCCGACGTCCTCGACCCAGCCATTGTCGCGACCACCGCGCGCGGTGTCGTCGTGGTCCCTCCTGCCTGAGGTGACTTACCGTGTGGGGGTGTCTTCCCCCACCCGGTATGCCGTGCGGCTCCTCGGCGCTGCCCTCGCCGGGATCTGCCTGTGGCTGGCCTTCCCCACCCACGACCTGTGGTGGCTCGCGCCGGTCGGGGTGGGCCTGCACGCCCTGGTCACCCTGGAGGCGGGCTGGTGGTGTGGTCTCGGGCTCGGCCTCGTGGCCGGGCTGGGCTGCTTCGTGCCGGTGCTGTCGTGGTCGGGAATCTACGTCGGCACCCTGCCGTGGATGGCGCTGAGCACCCTGCAGGCCCTGTACGTCGCGCTCATGTCCGCACTCGTCGGGTATGCCGGACGCCGGCTCCTGCGCGCCGGGCACCGTGGGTGGGCGTTGGCCCTGGTGCCGCCGGCGTGGGTGGTCATGGAGTGGGCCCGCAGCACCACGCCCTTTGGGGGCTTCCCGTGGGCGCGGCTCGCGTTCAGCCAGGCCGATAGCCCGCTGGTGTACTGGGCGGCCATCGGGGGAGCCCCGCTGGTCACCGGCGCGGTCGCCGCCGCGGGGACGCTGACCCTCGCCACGGCATACCGGGTCACCGAACGGAACTACCCCGGCGCTCCGTGGCCGCTCGCGGTGGCCGCCGCGCTCTGCGCGCTCCCGGCCGTCACGACGCTGCCCACGCACGGGAGGGAGGTCACCGTCGGCTACGTCCAGGGCAATGTCCCTCGCGCCGGTCTGGACTTCAACGCCGAGCGGCGGGCCGTGCTCGACAACCATGTCCGGGGGACCGAGGCCCTGGCCGAGCGTGCCCCCGCGGACCTCAGCCTGGTGCTGTGGCCCGAGAACTCCTCGGACATCGACCCCTTCGGGAACCTGGACGCCATGGCCCAGATCACGAAGGCGGTTGCGGCGGTGAGAGTGCCGGTGCTTGTCGGTGCGGTCATCGAACGGCCGGACGGCACCCTGGCCAATGCCTCCCTGTTCGTCGAACCGAACGGGCAGATCGGGCGCTACGACAAGGTGCACCCGGTGCCGTTCGCGGAGTACATCCCGTGGCGGGACTTCTTCCGGGTCTTCTCGGACAAGGTCGACCTCGTTCGCCGCGACTTCACCGCCGGCACCGAGATCGGGGCGTTTCGGGTGCCCAGTGCCGGCGGAGACTACTGGGCGCTGCCGACGATCTGCTTCGAGGTCGCCTATGACGACCTCATGCGCGACAGCGTGAACAGCCGCGAAGGGGAGGCCCTTCTGGTCGTCCAAACCAACAACGCCACCTTCGGCTTCACCGCCGAGTCCGAACAACAGCTGGCCATCTCCCGGATCCGGGCCATCGAACACGGTCGCGCCATCGTGCACGTCTCGACCGTCGGGGTGTCCGGGTTCGTGCACCCCGACGGCACCGTGACCGCCCGCACGTCTCTGTTCGAGGCCGCTCAGGCCGTGGGTCAACTCCCGGTGCGCAGTGAGACCACCATCTCAGACCGGATCGGCCCGGTCCCGGAATGGTTGGCGCTTGCCGCGCTGTTGCTCCTGGTGGCTGCCGCCCGCGGTTCAGGGCGACCCGTTAGGGTTTTCGCACCGGCAGCCCCAGCCCAGGAAGGAACCCGTGTCTGACACCCGCGCACCGCTGACCAAGGTCGCTGTGCTCATCCCCACCTACAACGAGCGGGAAAACGTCCCGCTCATCGTTGGCCGTGTCCGCGCCACCACCCCCGAGGTCGACGTCGTCATCCTCGACGATGCCTCACCCGACGGCACCGGGGAGGTCGCCGACGCCCTTGCCGCGAAGGACCCGCAGGTCCACGTCGTGCACCGCGAAGGCAAGGCCGGCCTCGGTGCGGCCTACCTGCACGGTTTTGCGTGGGCACGCGAGCGGGGCTACGACGCCGTCGTGGAGATGGATGCGGACGGTTCGCACCGCCCCGAGCATCTCCCGGCAATGCTGGCGGCGGCCGGCACGGCCGATGTCGTCATCGGGTCCCGGTGGATCAAGGGTGGCGAGGTCGTCAACTGGCCCGCGATCCGCAAGGCCATCTCGGTGGGCGGCAACGTCTACACCAAGGCCATGCTCGGTATGCCGGTCAACGACGCAACCGGGGGCTACCGGGTCTACCGGATGACGGCCCTGGACGCCATGGGGCTCGGTGATGTGGCCTCTCAGGGGTACTGCTTCCAGATCGACCTCACCCGCCGGGCCTTGCGGGCCGGTCTCAAGGTCGTCGAGGTGCCGATCAGTTTCGTCGAGCGCGAGATCGGGGACTCGAAGATGTCTGGCGACATCGTCCAGGAGGCCCTCAAACGGATCACCCTGTGGGGGCTTGCCTACCGCGGCGGCCAGGTCCGTGCGGCCGTGGCACGGCGGCGGAAGGCCCAGTGGCACAGCCTGTGACGTCGGGTCGCCGACGTCGCCCCCGGTGGGTGGCGCTGGTCTTTCTCGCCCTGCTCATCGTCCCGACCCTGGAGATCGCCGCCCTCATCGGGGTCGGCAAGGTGATCGGGGCGTGGCCGACCCTGCTGCTCCTGGTGGTGGAGTCGCTCCTCGGCGCGTGGCTGGTCCGTCGGGAGGGCGCCCGGGCCTGGGGTGCGCTCACCGAGGCCCTGCAGACCGGCCGGATGCCCTCCCGTCAGCTCGCGGACGCGGCGCTCGTCCTCGTCGGGGGCACGTTGCTGCTCACCCCGGGTTTCCTCACCGACATCGCCGGCTTCTTCTGCGTGTTGCCGTTCACCCGCCCGATCGCGCGCCGGTTCCTCGAGGCGGCCGTCGCCCGACGCCTGCTCGGCGGGAGGGGGGCGGGCCGGCCATCGCCGAGCGGCCAGCGGCCCGACGTCATACCGGGAGAGGTTGTCGACTAAGCCGACACCGAAGGGCCCGCCGCGATGCGCGACGGGCCCTTCGGAGTTGTGGGTTCAGGCGGTCTTCTTGGGACGCTGTCCGCGGGACTCACGAAGCAGGGTGAGCCGCTCCTCGAGAAGCTCTTCCAGCTCGGGGATCGAGCGGCGCTCCAGGAGCATGTCCCAGTGCGTGCGGACGTGCTTCACCGGCTTGGGCTCGGCCGGGGTGTCGCCGCCCTGAAGGAGGGCTTCGGCGCCACAGCGGCACTCCCACGTCGCCGGAATCTCGGCCTCGATGGAGAACGGCAGCTCGGTGAGGTGTCCCGAAGGACACTTGTATGTCGTGATCTGGCGCTCCGAGGGCACGACGTGCTCGTCGCGCTCCATGCTCAAGGCACCGAGGCGGGTGCCGCGCAGGCTGCGCTCGGCCATGGTCTACTCCCGTAGGTCGTGTGGGCGTGCCGCGACAAGATGACGAAAATGATGGGGATGTCGAGGCGTCGATGGGCTCAACGTTCAACAATGACCCATTTGTTCCGGCCCCACGGACCGTATGTCGCGTTCGAGGGCTGTGAGCCGCCTCACACCTTTTGCGGCATGACGTTGCCAGCGTCGAGAATCCCCTGCCGCATGTCGACCTTGCGGAGGAAGACGAATCCGAGCACGAAGAAGATGACCAGGGCGACGATGGCCGGGCGATAGGAGTTCGTCACCTGGTGCACCAGCCCGAAGAGCAGGGCGCCGAACCAGGACGTGCCGCGCTCCATGGCCTGGTAGAAGGCGAAGAACTCGGCTTCCCGGCTCTTCGGCACGAGCTGGCTGAACATCGAGCGGGAGAGGGCCTGGGAGCCGCCGAGGACGATCCCGATGAGAACGCCGAGCGCCGCGAAGACGAGGAAGGCCTTCTCCGGGACGAAGAAGGCTGCGATGACAATGGCGGACCAGGCAACCAGTGAACCGAGCACGGTGCGCCAGGCCCCGAAGTTCGCGGCGAGTCGGCCGAACAGCAGTGCGCCGAAGAAGGCGACGAACTGGACCATGAGAATCAGGGCGATGAGCTGGCTCTGGGCGAACTTGAGCTGCTCGGAGCCGTAAGTGCTGCTCGAGGTGATCACGGTCTGGATGCCGTCGTTGAAGAAGAGATAGGCGAGCAGGAACATCAGGGTCTGTGGGTAACTGCGCAGGTCCCGAAGGGTGTGCCCGAGCTGGGTGAGGCTGCCGCGAACGGCCCCCTCGCCACGCGCCTCCACCCCACCGGGAGCGGCTCCCTTGAGTTGCCAGAGCCCAAGGACCGGGATGAGGGTGAAGATCGCCCACCAGAGGCCGGCCGAGAGCATGCTCACCCGGACCGCCATGCCCATGGAGAGCCCGAGCAGTTCGGGCTTCTGCACGATGACGAGGTTGAGGGCGAGCAGCAGTCCGCCCCCGAGGTAGCCGAGCGCCCAGCCGCGGGAGGAGACCTTGTCGCGGTCGTCGGGGTGGGCGATCCGGCAGAGGATCGCGTCGTAGACGACCAGGGACGCGCCCAGCGCGATGGTCGCGATGATCATCATCGCTGAGCCGAACCGCCAGTTGTCGCCGGCGAGGAAGAAGAGCGCGCTCGCGGCGGCCGCACCGGTCCACGCAAAGAGGCCCATAAGCCGGGCCGGGCGGGTTGCTCGGTCCGCGACCGCCCCGATGAAGACGAGCGCGATCGCCGACATGATCGTCGCCAACGTCGTCGTGTACGAAGCGACCGAGCCGGGGTCCAGCGGTGCGGTGAGCACGAGCACGAGCGCGGCCACTCCGAGGATCGGCACGATCCGCGAGGGCCGCACGAGGGGGTCCGAGCCCTTCGAGTAGATGATGAGCGAGGCGACGAGACCGACCAGGAGTGCGATCGTCAGGGCGAACGCGGACTGCCAGATCCAGGCCGGCCAGCCCGCCGCTGACGGCACGACATACAGGTCGGTGGTGCAGGTAGCGCCCTCGGCGAGGCCCGGGCACGCGGCGTTCTTGGCGACCGAGGTGAGGTAAGGGCCGAACAGGACGGTGCCCACGGTGGTGACGAAGGCGGAGTTGGCCCAGTCGTACCAGTACCAGGACCGGTGATAGCGGGTGGTGTCGGAGTAGTCGGCCTCGGCCTGGGCGGTCATGGCCGGAAGCCTGACACACCTCAGGGGGCGCGTGGGAGAGGATCGCCGAACCGAATTGGCCGGCGCTCAGTGGTGGTCGTGGTCAGTCGCCGGCGTACTGCCAGTGCCACGGCTCGGGCAGCGGTCCGCCGGGCGCGGCCCAGGCCGGGTGGTACCAGCCGTAGATGTGCGCGTTCTGCTTGAGCCATAGGTGGGCGGGATGCCCGAAGTCCTGGACACCACAGCCGAGATCAACCGCCACGCCGCGCCCGTGCGGGCTCGTCCCGGGTGTGGCGGCCCACTTGCCGCGGGATGCCTTGACCGTGTACTGCCGCGCGAGCGAGCGATAGGAGTCGGAGACGCAGATCGGGTGCCCGGTCTGGCTGGCGTAGGCCTTGCTCATGGCGTTGAACGCGGCCGCGGCCTTGGGCTTAAGGGACTGACCGGGGGCTCCCCACAGGGGGCAGAGCGCAGCCGCGGGCATCATCCCGTTGGGATAGATCGTGCCGTCATCCTTGGTGCACGGCGGGCCGATGTCGGCGGCCAGGTCAACGGAGGCGGCCTCGAGGGCCTGCCGCAGCCGTTCCGCGGCGGCTGCGGCCTCGGGAGTGGCGGCCTTGAGGAGCGCCGCACTCACCGGCGAGGCCTTGGCGATCTCCTCGAGCTGGAGTTTGCGGATCCGGTCGAGCTTGGCCTTCTGGCCGACGAGGGCCTTGTCGAGGGCCGCCTTGTCGCGTTCGATGGCCCGCTGGGCTTCGAGGGCGGCGCTCTCGGTCTCGGCGGCGGTGATCGCGAGCCGGTCGTGCAGTTCGCTGAGGGCGCGGAAACTCGCCACCGTCCGGCTGCGTTGGTCGGTGAGATAGCTGACGTCACCGAGTGGGTCGGAGACCTCGGAGGCGTCGACCTCCATGGCATCGAGCATGCCCGCGACGTCGGCGTTCTGTCCGCCACCGGTGTAGGCGTCGAAGGCCCAGGTACTCAGGGCCTGGCGGGCCTTGTCGAGGCGAAGCCGCGTGGCCGCCAGTTCCTCTCGGGCCTTGACTGCGGCGGCCGTGGCGAGCTGGGATGCCTGCTTAGCCTTGTCAAGCGACTCCAGGAGGCCGTTGATCTTGGTGGAGAGGGACGCCATCTCTTGCATAGCGGCGCTCAGTTCACTGCTGCTTGCGAGGATGCTCGTCCAGAGCCGGTCGGCCTCGGTGATCTGCGCCTTGAGTTCGGCGGCACTGAGGGCATGCTCGGCCTCGGGGCTCGCGCTGGGGGAGGGTGACGGGCTTGCCGAGGCGCTCGGAGACGGGGTCGTGGTGGCCGACGGGGTCGGCGTGCCGGCAGCGGTCGCCGGACCGGCCGTGGCGCCGACCAGAGCGGACGCGGCAAGACCCGCCGCAAGCGCGCCAGCGAGATGCGTGCGTACGCTCCGGTGCCGCTTCATGCTCTCATCCTGGCTCATGTCGACAATGTGCCCCCTGCGGGCGCCTGGCTCTCCCTCAACGTCAGAATAGGCGCTCCTATGCCGGGCGGTCCTCCCGGTGAGCCACGAACCTGGGGATGTGGCCGAACGGATGAGGGGCGTTAGCGCCAGCGCCGGGTGCTGCGGACCCAAGCGACCTTGGCCTGCACACGCCTGGTCAGTGCTCCGGCCCGGTCGGCGGCCTCCCGGGCGGCGACCTCGGCGGCCGGGAGCAGCTCCCGGTGCTGGACCGCGTACGCGTCGAGCAGCGTGGCCGGGACGAGTTCCTGGCCCATCCCGAAGCGGGCGGCGAACCGGGCCACCCGAGCGCGTTTGTCCCCGGGGCCGCAGAAGTGCACGGTGAGCACCTCGGCGGGCGAAGCGCCCACGAGGTGGGGGCGGGAGTTGAGATCGGCGTGCCCGACGATGCGCAGCCCGGAGAGCAGGTCGGGATCCTCGCGAACGGTCGTCCAGATCGTGTCCTGGTCGCCGTGGGTGAACAGGCCGTCCCGGGTTGGCTCCCAGCGTTCCTTGGCCTCGGCAACCTCCAGCGCCTGGGCACGATCGAGCATGGCGAAGGTGCGCGGGTCGTTGCGCAGGATCATCACCCCGGTGTTGATCGCCGACCAGTGCCCCCCGGGTTCGGTCGGCCCCTGCGCGAGCACCCCCCAGAGGCCGCTGCGCTCGGCGTCGTCCACGAGGTGCAGGAGGCGACCCGGCCGCCAGTCGGTGAAGTAGACGTCGTCGTCGACCCAGATGATCCAGGAGTACCGGGGCAGGACGTTGCGGATCGCGGTGAACTTCGGGTCGTATGGCGTGCGCCGCCCGGGTGCGATGCCGATCTCGAGGCGGTAGTCGATGCCCGCTTCAGCCGCCCAGATGCGATGGTTGACGTAGGACCGGGAGCGCACCAGGTCACCCCCGCTGACGAGGCAGATCGTGTCCGGGTCGACCGCTGCGCTCATGGCAGCCGATGCTACCGGCGGCGGCGTCCGCGGCCGTCCGGCTGGCGGGGCTGGGAGGTGGGCACACGGCATACTCGGAGGGGTCCCGACCGCGTCGAAGGAGTCCGATGAGCACGCCAGCCGACAGCCACGACGAGATCCGCGTCGTCGGCGCGCGGGTCAACAACCTCAAGGACGTCACGGTCGCCATCCCCAAGCGGAGGCTCACGGTCTTCACCGGCGTGTCCGGGTCGGGGAAGAGTTCGCTGGTCTTCGGCACCATCGCGGCGGAGTCGCAGCGACTCATCAACGAGACCTACAGCGCCTTCGTGCAGGGCTTCATGCCGTCGATGGCCCGCCCGGACGTGGACGTGCTCAGCGGGCTGACCACCGCGATCCTGGTGGACCAGGAGCGGCTGGGGTCCAACCCGCGCTCCACTGTGGGGACGGCGACGGACGCCTATGCCATGGTGCGGATCCTCTACTCCCGCATCGGCACCCCGCACATCGGCGGCCCGGGGGCGTTCGCCTTCAACGTGCCGACGGTGCGGGCCAGTGGCGCCATGACGGTCGAACGCGGCGCGGAGCGAACTCGGGCGGTGCGGGCGAGTTTCAGCCGGGTCGGGGGGATGTGCCCGCGGTGTGAGGGGATGGGGCAGGTCAGCGACTTCGACCTCGGTGCCCTGTATGACGCGAGCAAGAGCCTCAACGAGGGAGCCCTGACCATCCCCGGCTACACCATGGAGGGCTGGTACGGCCGGATCTATCGGGGGTGCGGCTTCTTCAACCCGGACACCCCGATCGAGAAGTTCAGCAAACGGCAGCTGCATGACCTGCTCTACAAGGAGCCGACGAAGATCAAGGTCGACGGCATCAACATCACCTACGAGGGGCTCATCCCCAAGATCCAGAAGTCCATGCTCAGCAAGGACGTCGAGGCGATGCAGCCGCACATCCGGGCCTTCGTCGAGCGGGCCATCACCTTCCAACGCTGCCCGGAGTGCGAAGGCACCCGGCTGAGCGCCGAAGCCCGGTCGGTCACCGTGGCCGGGAGGACCATCGCCGAGGTGAGCGCCCTGCAGATCACCGACCTCGCGGACTGGGTTCGGGGCCTGAAAGAGCCCAGCGTGGCGCCACTGCTCACCGTGCTCGGCGAGACGCTGGACTCCTTCGTCGAGATCGGGCTGGGCTACCTCTCGCTGAACCGACCGGCGGGCACACTCTCGGGCGGTGAGGCGCAGCGGACCAAGATGATCCGGCACCTGGGGTCTTCGCTCACCGATGTGACCTATGTCTTCGACGAACCCTCGATCGGTCTGCACCCGCACGACATCCAACGGATGAACGAGCTCCTGGTGCGGCTTCGCGACAAGGGCAACACCGTCCTCGTCGTCGAACACAAGCCGGAGATGATCGGGATCGCTGACCATATCGTCGACCTCGGTCCGGGCGCGGGTTCGGGTGGGGGAGAGGTCGTCTATCAGGGCTCGGTCGCGGGATTGCGGGCCAGTGACACCCTCACCGGGCGGCACCTCGATGACCGGGCCGCGCTCAAGCCCGAGGTCCGAACCCCGTCGGGTCGGCTCGAGATCCGGGGCGCGACGACGAACAACCTGAGGTCCGTGGACGTCGACATCCCGCTCGGGGTGCTTGTCGTGCTCACCGGGGTGGCCGGGTCCGGCAAGAGCTCCCTCATCGACGGGTCCGTGAGTGGCCGGGACGGGGTGGTCACGGTCGACCAGGGGGCCATCAAGGGCTCCCGTCGCAGCAACCCGGCGACCTACACCGGTCTTCTCGAGCCGATCCGCAAGGCCTTCGCCAAGGAGAACGCGGTGAAGCCGGCCCTCTTCAGCGCGAACTCCGAGGGGGCCTGCCCGGCGTGCAACGGGGCAGGGGTCATCTACACCGACCTCGGCGTCATGGCGAGTGTGGCGACCACCTGTGAGGAGTGCGAGGGCAAGCGGTTCGCCGAGTTCGTCCTTGACTACCACCTCGGGAGTAAGGACATCACCGAGGTGCTCGCCATGTCGGTGGCGCAGGCCGCAGAGTTCTTCGGTGAGGGGCCGGCGCGGGTCCCGGCCGCGCACGCCATACTCGCCCGGCTCGTCGACGTGGGGCTCGGTTACCTGCGGATCGGGCAGCCGTTGACGACCCTCTCGGGAGGGGAGCGGCAGCGGCTCAAGCTGGCGACCCACCTCGGCGAGCGGGGTGGGGTGCTCATTCTCGATGAGCCGACGACCGGGCTTCACCTGGCCGATGTGGAGAACCTGCTCGGGCTCTTGGACCGCATCGTCGACTCCGGCAAATCGGTCATCGTCATCGAGCACCACCAAGCCGTCATGGCACACGCGGACTGGATCATCGACCTCGGCCCGGGCGCGGGCCACGACGGCGGGCGCGTGGTCTTCGAGGGAACCCCGGCGGCCCTGGTTCAGGCCGCGTCGACGCTCACCGGGCAGCACCTGGCCGACTATGTCCGGACCTGAGCGCGCGACCGTCTGGGTGCTCGCCGGCGCACCGGGAGCGGGGAAGTCCACGGTCGCCGAGCTGCTTCTGGGCAGGCTGCATCCGGTTCCGGCGATCCTCGACAAGGACGTGCTCTTCGCCGGGTTCGTCGGGGAGGTTCAGGCCTCTCATCGCCGGCCGCCGGGGGAGCGGGAGGGGCTCTGGTATGACGTGCACGTCAAGGCTCACGAGTATGGTGGGATGACGGCTGCGGCCGCGCAGATCCGCTCTGCCGGGTGCCCGGTCGTGCTTGTCGGTCCGTTCACCTCGGCGATCCGTTCGTCACAGGAGTGGGCCGACTGGGTGAACGCCCTTGGCGGAGAGCCGGTTCGACTCCTCTGGGTCGCAGTGTCGCCGCGCGTCCTGCGGGACCGGATTGAACAGCGGGGGAGTGTCTGGGACCTCGGGAAGCTCGCCGAGTGGGAGAGGTTCGTGGCCCGGATGCAGCCGGAGGTACCGCCGCCGGTGCCGCATGTGGCAATACCCAACGACGGCTCACCGGAGGATCTCCAGGTTCAGGTCCAGGTCCAGGTCCAGGTGCTGGTCGCCGAGCTCGGCGGTGAGTGACTCGCCCTCAGCCGGTCACCGCTGCGCGGGCACCGCGGGCCGGCCGCCGAGCGAGAGCACGGTCTCGGCCAGGGCGGTCTGCCAGGGTGTCAGCGTCAGGCCGAGGGTCTGCTGGGTGAGCGTGGAGTCCACGACATACGGGTGCTCGAACTGGTGGGAGGTCTCGGTGAACTCCCGCAGGATGGGGACTACGCGCATGAGCAGCGTCCGTCCGGGCATCAAGGAGACGTTGACCTGCTTCTGGCCGGTGAACTCGGCGAGATCGGCGAGCGCCTCCAGGACCGATCGTGGGGGTGCGGTCGGGACATGCCAGGGTCGACCCCACGTGGTCGAGGTGGGCTCACGTGTCGCGAGCGCGGCCACGGCGGCGCTGAAGTCCGGCAGGTAGGTCCACGAGTGCGCGGCGTCGGGGTTGCCGAAGAGGAGTCGGACGGTCTTGCCGGCGATGGCTGGGCGCAGGACCTGGTAGCCCAGGTAGGAGTAGCGCCCACCGCCGGGGCCGAAGTAGTCGGAGCCGCGGATCTCGGTGGCTCGGACTCGTCCCGCTGTGTGCGCCGCGAGCGCATCGGTCCACATCTGGGCGCGGGTGGCGCCCTTGTGGCCGGTCGGGGCAAACGGCTGGTCTTCGCGCATCGGCCCATCGACGCGGCCATAGCCGTAGAGGTTGCCGACGGTGACCAGTCCGGCTCCGGTGATCTCCGCCGCGCGGAGCAGGGTGTTGGCCAGCGGCGGCCACTCCGTGGGCCACTTCGTGTAGGGCGGATTCATCGCGTTGACGAGCGAGGCGGCCCCGGCGGCGATCCGCGAGAGGTCCTCGACGGCGTTGGGGTGCGCCAGGTCCAAGGCCGTGGTCGTGATCCGCGGGTGGTTCGGGCCGCGGCCACTGCGGGAGACGAGCCGCACGTGGTGCCCCTGTTCGGCGAGCAGCAGGGCTGCTCCTGATCCGATGATGCCGGCTCCGGCGATGACGTAAACGGTCATGGTGGTCCTCCCTGAGTGAGATTGCCGAGAACACTGTTCTCGTAAGTCCAGGAGAACACGGCGGGCTGGCAAAGTCAAGAACAGTGTTCTCGTTTGCTATCGTTACGCCATGACCGTCTCCGCCAGCGCCGCGCCCGGGGTACGCGCGCTCCGCCGAGCCGCCGTGGAGGCCGAGCTCTTGGAGGTCGGTCGGCGGCATCTGGCGGAACACGGGGCCGCGGGGTTGTCGATCAGGGCAGTGGCCCGAGACCTCGGGATGGTGCCGTCTGCGCTGTTCCGTTATGTCAGCGGCCGTGACGAGCTCCTCACGCGCCTCATCGTGGCGGCATACACCTCGCTCGGTGACGCGGTGGTCGCCGCACACGCGAGTGCGCCGCCGGACGACCCGCGGGCGCGGTTCTGGACCCTCGCGCAGGCGCTTCGGGCATGGGCGTTGGCGCATCCCCATGAGTGGGCGCTCGTCTTCGGCACGCCGGTGCCGCAGTACGAGGCGCCGGGGGAGCAGACCACCGAGCCCGCGACGGTGGTACCCGCCCTGCTCGTCGGGATCGGCGCCGACGTGTATGCCGCAGGAGAGGCCAGTCCGCCTCCGTTCCCCGGCGCCGACGAACTCGCCCTGCATGCCACCGAACACCTGCGCGGTCGGGACGCCGGTCGGGTGAACCCGGATGCTCTGCCGCCTGTCGCCCTCGCCAACGGGATCACCGCCTGGACCCTGCTCGTCGGCGCAGTGAGCAGTGAGCTGTTCGGTCATCAGGGACCCAACCACGACCCTGCCCAGTTGTTCGACTACGCCGCCCGCTGCGCCGAGGCCATCCTCTTCGGCTGAACCCACGATCGCGTGAGTGTGCTGCGGCTAAGCGGCAGCACACTCACACGTTCGCGGGGTGAAGGGGGAAGACGTGCCGTCTCAGCATTCGAGGCCCCCCGGTGCGTCTTGGAGAGTATGGACTTCGTGAGGGTGCCGAGCAGCAGCGGGGGCGATCCGCTGGACGCGTTCGTGCGCGCCCAGGGTGATCGCCTGTTGCGGCTTGCCTATGGCCTCACCGGGAACGCCTCCGACGCCGAGGATCTCTGGCAGGACACCTTCGCCGACGTCATCCGCTCGTGGAACAAGGTGGCTGCCGCGGGCGCCCCGGGCGCCTATGTCCGCACCATGATGACCCGACGGCACATCAGCAATCACCGACGTCGATGGCGCTCGGAGCGTCCCATGCCGAATGACGAACTCGATCGTGCGCATCACCCAAAAGGCGAGGCGGAGGCCGCGCGCGACCTGTGGCCCCTGCTTGAAGGGCTCTCACCCCGCACCCGCGCCGTACTGGTTCTTCGCTACGCCGAGGACCTTGACGACGCCGCCATCGCGGAGATCCTCGGGATCGGCGCGAGCACCGTTCGGTCAGTGGCAAGCCGTGGACTGGCCGCCCTACGGGAAAGGGACATGACATGAGCACAGACCTTGAGACCCGGCTGCGGGCCTCCCTCGATGCCCACCTCGCCGAGCCGATGGCGAGCTCAGAGGTGCTCCTCGCCGGCGCCCGCGAGCGGGAACGGGCGTCCACCCGCCGCCGGCGCCTCCGGTGGACCGTCGCGGGAGCAGCCGCTGCCGCAGTCGTCGCCTTTGCCGTCCCGTATGTCGGGCGCGGCGCCCGTCCCGACGTCAACCAACCTGCGAGCAGCCTGCCTGCGCCCACCGTGTCGGGGCCTGTGCGGCCGGCCACGGTCGCCGATCTGACGGGTGCGGAGTACGTTGTGTGGCCGGACCTCGGGGACGGTCCGCGGCCCTCCGGCGGCAAGGATCTCTTCGTCGGCTCCGCCACGTCGTGGACCGTGTCAAAGGTGGACTGGACCATCTTTCCGTGTCGAGAGTCGGTGTCGGCTCACGTGCTTGCGGACGGCCGCCTCGAGCAGGTGCCCACCGCGGTCAGGGGAGGCTGTGCCCAGGTGGGGGAGCGCGAGGCGCGCATTGTGCAGCTTCTGCGGGAAACGCACCGCGCCGTGCTGGAGGGCACGGGGCACGTCGTTCTGTCCGATCGGACGGGGCAGCGGTTGGCGGTCCTGGCCGACGCGCCACCGGAGCGCACGCCCATCCCGGTCGCCGACGGTGTGGCAGCACCTCCGGGGAGTTCCTCGTGGCGGCTCGCCACCGCGCGCTGGTGGAGTTCCCCACCTGAGTCAACCGCGGGACCGGCCGCCCTTAGCGTGATCACCGGCGAGGACGGGTCCCTGACCCTCAGCGTGGCGGGTACGTGCACGCGCACCGTCGTCACCAGGCTGGATGATCAAGGGTGGATCGCCACTCGGGAGAGCAGCGGCGTCTCAGAACCGTGCGTCGAGGCAGCGGAGACCAGCGAGGCAACGGCGATCAACTCGGCTCTGCAGGCGCTGTACGGGATCCGATTCACCCCGGATGGCCTGCTCCTGCTTGATCGCCGGGAACGTGGCCTGGTGTTGTTGGTGCGAGCCGACTAGCGGGTTTGCGGTTCAGGGGCGCAGCGCGGCCAGCTGGCCGGTGTGCGCCGGCAGGTGCCGGGCCGCCTGCAGCGTGATGGCGATCTCCTCCCAGGGCTTCTCGGCGTCCAAGACGAGGGCTCCGTCGTGATGCACCCGGCACGCCACCGGAGTCGCGCGTTGGTCGGGGCCGAGGCGCCCCAGGATGGCCAGTAGCGTTGCCGCACAACCTCTCCCGTGGTCCACCAGGGCGCTGAGGTCTCCGGCATACCTCTCGATGTGCGCTGTCAGGACGGCGGGGTCCTGACAGATGAGGTTCTCGAAGGTGGTCGGAGTGCCGTGCAGGATCGACTGAGTCACGGCGGTCATGGCGTAGTCGTTGAGGGCGACGTGCGCGATGGTGCGCAGCGCGTCCCACTCACCCTCCGGGGGTGCGCCGAAGCCGCCGCGCTCGGCCTCCAGGTAGAAGGCCTCGTATGCCGCGGCGAGGGCGAGCAGGTCGGCGGCGTCGGTCGTCGGTTCCGCCACGTCGGCGTAGTGCTCGAGAACGGCGCCCCACGTTCCGGGTCCGATGTAGCCGCGACGACGGGCGCTGGCTTCCGCGCCGAAGCGTTCCCATCCACGGTGCTCGATCTCCACCCGGGTGGCAGAGCCGGTGTCCACGAAGCGGACCTCGACCTCGGAGGCATCGTCTGCTGCGCGCCCAGGGTGCCAGCTAAAGCACAGGCGATCGGGTGGCTCCCAGGCGAGGACCTCGCCCCACACGACCTGCTCGCCATCGGTGGCTCGCTCGATGATGAGGCCGTCTTCGAAGGCGACCCGTCCACAGGCTGGTCCGAAGATGCCGTGCGACTGCGTCGGCCACCAAGCCCCCACCTCGTCGGTGAACACACTGAACGCGCGGTGTTGGTCGAGAGAGACCGTCACCGATCGAAGAATGGGTGCGCTCGTCATGGCCTCTCCTTGGCAGGCTTGGGGTTCTCAGTGGGCTGGGTGGGTGCCGGGGGAGTGGCCTCGACATGGGTGGCGAAGGCGGCCAAGACGTCGTCCCAGAAGCCGTCGACCCACGCGCGCACCTCCGCGAGTCCGCCCAAGTCGACGCGGTAGAGACGCCGGGTGCCCTCGGCCCGCACCGAGACCAGCCCCGCGTCGAGCAGCACCCGAAGGTGTTGGGAAACCGCGGACTGCGTGATCGGCAGTTCCTCGGTCAGTTCGCTGACGCTTCGCTCACGGCCGGCCACCAGTGTGAGGATGGCGCGCCGGCTCGGCTCGCCGATGGCGTTCAATCTTTCAGCAGTCACCACTAATGATTAGCAGAGGCGAATGTAGTACGTCAAGGGCAGACGTCTTGAGGGTCGGTCTAGTCCCGCGGGGCAGTAGGGTCCGGTCATGACCGGAGGGGACGCCATCCCGCTGCGCGAGGCGACCAAGACCTGGTTCGCCATCTCGCTGCAGACCTTCGGCGGACCAGCCGGCCAGATCGCGGTGATGCACCACAAACTCGTCGACGAGAAGCGCTGGATCGGGCAGAAGCGGTTCATGCATGCCCTCAACTACTGCATGGTGTTGCCCGGCCCAGAAGCCCAGCAGTTGGCGATCTACGTCGGCTGGCTCCTCAACGGGGCCCCCGGCGGTCTCATTGCGGGCACGTTGTTCGTCGTACCGGGCGTGCTTGCCATGCTTGCCCTCTCCGTGCTCTACATCGGTGCCGGATCCACCGCTGCGGTCACTGGCCTCTTCGCCGGCCTCGCGCCGGCCGTGATCGCCATCGTGATCCAGGCGGTGCACCGGGTCGGCACGCGGGCACTGCACCACCCCGCGCTCGTGGCGATGGCGATCGCGTCCTTCCTCGCGCTGGCCGTCTTTAAGGCGCCGTTCCCGCTGGTGCTTCTTGTCGCGGGTCTGCTTGGTTGGCTGCTTGGTCGTCTCATCCCGGCCCTGGCCGAGGGCAACGGCCACGAGGGGGCCACTGAGGGGCCCGAGCCGCTGATCGGCGATGACGCGTTGCATCACGAGCCGCCTTCGCGCGTTCGTTCGGCCAAGGTGCTGGCGCTCGGCCTCATACTCTGGTTCGCCCCGGTGGCGGCCGCAGCGAGCTTGTTCACCGGTTCGGCCGTCTTCGTGGACCAGGGACTGTTCTTCTCCGGCGCCGCCGTCGTCACCTTCGGTGGCGCGTATTCCGTGCTGTCCTACGTTGCCGACCAGGCCGTCAATGTCTACGGGTGGCTCAACGCCGGCGAGATGGTCCGCGGGCTCGCCCTCGCCGAAACCACGCCTGGTCCCTTGATCATGGTCGTGCAATTCGTGGCCTTCGTCGGGGCCTACCGCAACCCCGGCGGCCTCGACCCCTGGATGGCCGCCGTCCTGGCCTCGCTGCTGGTCACCTGGGTCACCTTCGTGCCCTGTTTCCTGTTCATCTTCCTCGGCGCGCCCTACGTGGAACGGCTGCGCCAGAACCGAGCGCTCACTGCGGTGATGACCGGCATCACCGCGGCCGTGGTCGGGGTCATCGCGAACCTTGCGGTCTTCTTCGCCCTCCACAATCTCTTCGACCGTTCCCGACAGCTCACGTGGGGGCCGGTCGACCTCGAACTGCCGGTTCCCGGCTCCGCCGACCCGATCGCGCTCGCCATCACCGCCCTCGCCCTCGGCCTGATCTTCTGGCGCAAGTGGTCCACCCTGCGCACCCTCGGCGCCTGCGCCCTCGTCGGCCTCGCGACGGCGTTGTTCGGCTGAGCTGCGATCACGTGCCGCGTTGGCCGACGAGCTTGGCGGGGGTCCTGGGGCGGAGCGCCTCGGCTCTTCTCTGCCGTCTCCGGACATTGATGGTGAGGTGCGTCTAGGGTCTTGCCGTGACCGGTACACGCGGTTGGTTCGATTTGCCTGCTCGCCAGTGGGTAGACCTCTTCTATGATCTGACCGTCGCGGCCGGAATCATCGCCATCTCGGGCTCGTTCGCCTACGACCATTCGGGCAGCGGGACCTTGTGGTTCGCCGTCGTCTACGGACTCCTGTGGTGCACCTGGTTGCTCACCAGTGCAGCGACCGGGTCGCTCACGTCAGCCGGACTTGAGCACACAGCCCTGTCGGTCACCGTTCTGGTGGGCCAGATGGGGGTCCTCCTGCTCCTGGCCATCACCGCGGGTGACTCATTGCCGGAGTCCGCCGAGCTGTTCGACCTGCTTCTCGGTGCTGCTCTCCTGCTCACCCTGGTCCTCTGGGTCCGCTCCGATCTGAGGACCCCGCGCCTCGGGAAGCGCCGCCCAAGCGTTCCCACCGTGCTGACGGCGGTGGGCATTGCCGTGTTGGGGGTCTCGTGGTTCCTCCACTCAAGAGCGGGAGTAGTCATGTGGCTCATCGCTCTCGGCGCGGTCGCCGCCGCGTCCTGGTCGGTCGCCTTCGACCGCGGAATCGACACCCACCGCCTCGTCCACCGGCTCGGCGAACTGACGCTCATCGTCATCGGCGAAACCCTCGTCAAGCTCACCCTGACTGTCGAAGCGGAGACCGTGTGGTCGGTACACCTCATCGCATTGGTTCCGGTGCTCGGCATCCTGTCGGCGATCTGGTGGATCTACTTCCGCACGCTGACCGACACCACCACCCTCGGACACGCCACGCAGTTGATGTGGACGGCCGCACACCTGCCGCTGCACCTGGGGCTGCTTGGCCTGGCCGTCGGCCTGGCCAAACTCACGGTCGGCGCGCCCGAACTCGCCGAACACAACGGGTCGGTGAGCCTGCTGGCCGCGCCATTGGCTTTGGTGCTCGCCGCGATCACAGGCCTTGCGTTTGTCGCGCGAGCCCGGTCGCGGAGTGTGCTCGTCGCCGCGACCGCCGCCCTTACGGCGGGTTGCGCCCTGGCCGGGGCATGGGACGCGCCGCTCGTGACGGCGTATGCGGGGGGCGGGGTCGTGCTGGCCGCGGCGGCCGCCTATGCGCTCCGATGGCGGCGTGCGCTTGCTGACGATCGCGCATGACCCCGATGGTGGCGGCCAGACAAGGTCGACAGCGGTGTTCGACTTGGCCGACGATGGGGGTGACCTCAACAGGCCATTCCCGTGTCGCGTCGAGGAGCTCGCGGTCCGGCACGGACAGAACAGTCAGGCTGTTGAGCTCGCCCCACGACGGAGGCCGCCAGGTACGACGATGATGCCGCCGAGCACCTTGCTTCGACTGTTCTGGATCCACCGACCGATCGGGAATCAGGGTCCACCCAGGGCGATCACTGGCAGACATCCGCCCCTATCGCACGTACGTTGGCCGCATGACACAGCCCCTGCGTGCCCTCGCGCTTCGGGCGGGAGTCGCTGGTCCGGTCCTCTACTTCGGGACTCAGGTGCTTGTCGGAGCCGTCACTCCGGGCTACAGCTTTCGAGGGCAGCCGGCAAGTGACCTCGGTGCGGGTGACGGCCTCGCGGCTTCCTTCTTCAATGCTGGGGCAATCCTTACTGGGCTGGCGGTCATCGCGGGTGCGGTAGGGCTCGTGTCGGTCTCACGGCGATTGCCATCGCACAGAGTCCTCACCTGGCCGATGGCAGTGGCCATGATCTCGACAGGGGCGGCCGCGGTTGCTGCAGGCGTCTTTCCGCTGCCCGACAGCCGTCATGGGGGCGGACCTGTCGGCGCCGGGATGTTTGCCGTGCCACTGATCGCATCGCTGGTGTTGTGGCAGTGGACGTCAACGGGACTACGGGCGTATGCCATCGGCAACCTCGTCGGCTTCGTCGCCTCCGGTGCAGCACTGAGCGGGTCAACTCCGCTCGACGAGGTGGCCAACGCGGGGGCTCTGCAGCGCCTCCTGGCTCTGACGGTGTTCGGCGCCATCGGTGTAATCTGTTGGGTCGCCAGGCGCACCGCTGACCAGGGCGGGCGGAGTCGGACGGCGCGATCGTCACTGCACTGTTGAGGATGTCTCGCGGCGCCGAGAACACAATGTGCAGAGGCTCGTAGCCTCAGGGCTTGAGAGCCTGCTTCTCTTCCGTTCTGAGTGGTAGGCACGGGAGTTCGCGAGACGGGAGTCGGTTCGCTTGCCCGACAATGGTGGTACCGTAAACCTGTACCACTCATCGGAGGTTTCGCATGTCCATCACAGCCACTGAGGCCCGCAAGCAGCTCTTCCCGTTGATCGAGCAGGTCAACAGTGACCGCGTCGCTATAGAGATCACCTCGCGCCGGGGCAACGCTGTGCTCCTCTCGGCCGAGGAGTTCAGCGCCCTGGCGGAAACGGCATACCTGCTGCGGGTTCCGGCCAACGCGAGAAGGCTGCTCGAAAGTCTGCAGCAGGCACAGTCCGGGGACCGCCACGAGCGCAAGATCATCGAGTGAGGCTCGTCTTCACGACGAACGGCTGGGAGGACTACACGCACTGGCTCCAGGCCGATCGGCAGGTTCTCAAGCGGATCAACAGACTCATCGACGATGCCCTACGGGACCCGACAGGCGGTATCGGAAAACCTGAGCCCTTGCGGCATATGTTCGCGGGAGCGTGGTCACGGCGCATCACCGAGGAGCATCGCCTGGTCTATCTCGTGGATGGCGAAGACCTCGTGATCCTTCAAGTGCGCTTTCACTACACGTGAGGGGAGTGGACCCGCCGAGGCAAGCCTCCTTCTCGCCGCTCGTCGATCACCTCGAATTGGACGGGAATCCTGCATCCGATGCACCTCCCGCTGTTAACTGGTAGGCACGGGAGTTCGCGAGACGGGAGCAGGACTGCAGAGGGCTGTGCGGGCCCGCTGCCATCGGGTGGTGGAAGGCTGCGGGCATGACCGATCTTCGTGATCGTGGCCCGCACGGCGGTCTCCGTCTCCTGGCGTGGCGCCAGGTCCGCCTCGACCGTACCGTGAAGCCGATAGCGCAAGCGCGATCAAGCGCGCCGACCGGCCGACCGCCACGATGGCAGGTATGACAACCGCAACCGACACTCTCGCTGCGTTCATGGCCGGGCTCGTCGACACACTCGACGAGCCCGGTACTAGCGGGGTGACGCTGGCGGCGCGCCTCCATCTCTCGCGGTACCACGCCGACCGCATCGTCGCGTCGCTCGCCGGGGAACCGCCGGCGACCTTGCGTCGGCGCATCCTGCTCGAACGCGCGGCATACCGGTTGGTGACGACACGCGACACGGTGCTTGATATTGCGGTGGGGGCGGGTTACGGCTCCAACGAGGCGTTCACTCGCGCCTTCCACCGAGCTTTCGGTGTTTCGCCGAGCAGCTTCCGGCGGCGGCCGGGGCGCATCCGCCTTCCGTCGACGAGTCACATCCACTTCCACCCTCCGGCGGGCATCCGACTGCCGGCCCAGAGAAAGGTGTCTGCGATGGATCTGCTCACCAGGATGGTCGAACACCATGTGTGGCTCGTCGGCGAGATGATCGAGCGCGCCGCGACCCTGCCCGACGACCGACTCGATGAACGCATCGGACTCGACATAGACGATGACGTCCAGTCGATCCGCTCGCTGCTGTCGCGGCTGGTGGGCCAGCTGGGTATGTGGAATGCGGCGATCGGGCAGTACGACTACGACTGGTCCGTGGAGGACCACGAGTCGGTGCTCTCTCTGCGTGCACGGCTGGCGGTAGATGGGCCGAAGTATCTCGCCGAGGTCCGTCGAGTCGTGGCCGCCGAAGAGCTGGACGAGACCTTCGTCGACGCGCTCTGCGACCCGGCGGAGGTCTTCACATACGGCGGGATGATCGCCCATGTCCTGACGTTCGCCGCCCACCGGCGCACTCTCGTCGCACTCGCGCTCGACAAGGCCGGCGTGGGAGACCTCGGGTGGGGTGACCCGATGCGCTGGGTTGCCTCCTGACTTGACGAGCACTGCAGGCCGCATCGGCTCCCGGGACGTCCCCGACGGCCGCAAGCGCGAAGACGATCCCGAGTAGCTTGCGACAGGCTGAGTGCGCCGCTGTCACCGGCTGCTGGGAGGCTGCGGACATGATGGATCTTCGTTTCAGGAGGGCTGTCAGAGGGGTCATCCTCGATGACGACGACCGGGTGCTGCTCTGTCGCTTCTCGGCTCCACATCCGGCGGTCCCCGATGGTGCTGACGGGGTCTGGGCGGCCCCAGGCGGGGGAGTCGAGCCACACGAGAACCCGATAGAGGCTCTGCGCCGCGAGCTGCTTGAGGAGACCGGTCTCGTCGTACATGACCAGCCGCCCCACGTCTGGCACCAAGAGGTGGTCGGTAGCGGTCATGGCACGGACTGCGACGGCGTGATCAATGACTACTTCCTTGTGCGAGCAGGGCACTTCGAACCCGTCGGCACCCTTGCGGAGGAAGACATCCAGGCTGAGGGCATCAGTGCCCTGCGCTGGTGGTCGTTGGATGAGATCCGCACCGCCGAGGTGCTCTTCTCACCGCGCGACCTTCAGCTTCGGCTGCATCCGCTGATCGACGGGCTCATCCCCGCCGATCCAATTGCCCTCGATCAGCCCTGATGGACGGCAGACAGAGGAGTTCCGGCATCCCACCATTGAGGACAGCAAGTTGGATTGCGTCGGGGTCAACCATCTCCTTCAGCTCCCGCAAGTTGACTGGCACACACGTGAGTTCAAGGACCGGGAGTAGCGCGGTGAAGGTCATCGAGCCAGTAGTTGCGGACGCCACCGTGCTCGGATCTTGTCAACAGAATCCAGCCTCGTGTGCAGCACGGCACCGCGCGGTCAGGGCGTCTAACTCGGAAAGTAGGGCGTCGTCGACCCGGGTGAAGTTGAAGCAGGACTTGCCCTGCATGCGTTTGCGTAGGTCCGGGCTCATGTTATCGAGGAGCTTCGGGAGTGGAGTCCAGCAGAGTGGTGTACGACGGACCTGAGTGAGCGCGTGCCTGCGACGTAGGCGCGGCCACCGGGTGGATCCTTCGAGTGATCTCTCACAACCGACTCGAAGAAGGACACGACGATGACCGCTGGACCCAGTATCGACCCTGCCCAGTTCCTCACCGAGCAGCTGGATCAGGCGAGCCCGGACTTGATGCGGAACCTGCTGACCACGTTCGTCAACGCGTTGCTGTCCGCGCAGGCCGACGCGGTGTGCGGCGCCGGCTACGGCGAACGCTCCAGCGAGCGGGTCAACTCCCGCAACGGCTACCGCCACCGCGACCTGGACACCCGGGTCGGCACCCTGGATGTGGCGGTGCCCAAGCTGCGGCAGGGCAGCCTGTACCCGGACTGGCTGCTGGAGCGGCGCAAGCGTGCCGAGCGGGCCCTGACCAGCGTGGTGGCGACCTGCTACCTGCTCGGGGTCTCCACCCGGCGGATGGACAAACTCGTGCAGGCGTTGGGGATCACCGGCCTGTCCAAGTCCCAGGTCTCGGTGATGGCCAAGGACCTCGACGAGCACGTCGAGCAGTTCCGCACCCGCCGACTGCAGGACGCCGGTCCGTTCACGTTCGTGGCCGCCGACGCCCTGGTCCTCAAGGTCCGCGAAGGCGGCCGCGTCGTACCCGTGCACGTGCTCGTCGCGACAGGTGTCAACGCTGATGGACACCGCGAGATCCTGGGGGTGCAGGTGACCACCAGCGAGGACGGCGCCGGCTGGCTCGCGTTCTTCCGCGACCTGACCGCCCGCGACCTGGCCGGGGTCAAACTGGTCACGTCCGATGCCCACGCCGGGCTCGTGTCCGCGATCGGCGCCACGCTGCCCGGTGCGGCCTGGCAGCGCTGCCGCACCCACTACGCCGCCAACCTGATGAGCGTGACACCGAAGAGCTCGTGGGGGTGGGTCAAGGCGTTGTTGCACTCGATCTATGACCAGCCCGACGCCGAGGCGGTGCACGCCCAGTTCGACCGTGTCGTCGAGGCCCTGACCGGCAAACTCCCCGCCGTCGCCGCCCACCTCGAGCAGGCCCGCGCCGACATCCTCGCCTTCACCACGTTCCCCAAAGAGATCTGGCGACAGATCTGGTCCAACAACCCCAACGAGCGACTCAACCGCGAGATCCGCAGGCGCACCGACGTCGTCGGCATCTTCCCCGACCGCACCAGCATCATCCGCCTCGTCGGCGCCGTCCTGGCCGAACAACACGACGAATGGGCCGAAGGCCGCCGCTATCTCGGACTCGACGTCCTCGCCCGCGCCCAGGCAGTCAACACCACCGAGGAGGTGCCCACCGACCTCCCGCTCCAGGCCATCACGGCCTGAGCGACACGCCCAAACGAAGGATCAACCTCGTACACCACCCCAGCGGACTTGACCGCTTCGGGTCACGGTAGACGGGCATCAGGTGGTATGCGACCTGCGACTTCTTGCGCATCACTGCGCCGAAGAACTCTGAAGGTGCTGCCGTGGTCATCACGTATAGCTGCTCGGTGTCATCCCGCGTTGCCGCTAACCCCGCGGTGTGCCTGCGCAGTATCTGGGAGAGGCGATCGAAGACAGGGTCCAAATTAGGCATCAGCAGCCCCCGGCTCGTCGATCGCAAAGCTGACCAGGCCTACCGTGTTGCCCTCCGAGTCGGCGATGAACGCCTGCCACTCCGTTGTGCCAGCGGGACCGAGATCGTCGTCCGTGTGGTTGAAGATCGGGTGGGGCTCGCGGAGCACCTCCACCCGGTCGCGCATCGACGTCAGCCCGCTCCGTACGTCGTCGACTTCAAGGTAGAGCACCGAAGAGGGGACGTTGACGTCGAGCAACAGTCGCGTACCGCCCAAGTCGAAGAACACCAGGCCCGGGGGGTCGAAGCGGGCGATGGGCTCGGTGCCGAGCAGGTCGCTATAGAAGGCCGCTGCACGATCAAGGTCTGTCGCGCGGAGTGCGACTTGCACGAGTTTCACCTGCTGCATCCTCCTTGTTACTGAACCTAACGATGCTTTGGCACCCTAACATCAGTGGGATGGACGTGGAAGAGCTCAATGAGGCCAGCCGTCGGCTCAACTCCTTCTCGGTCCGGTTGCTGCGAGCGATGCGTCGGGTGGACGCCGAGTCAGGACTGACACCGGCGCGCATAAGTGCACTTTCCGTTTTGCACTTCGGAGGGCCTCGGTCCTTGGGGCGCTTGGCCCGGGACGAGGAGGTCACTAGTGCCACCATGTGCCGCCTCGTGGACGCCTTGTGTTCCCTGGGGCTGGTCGAGCGCATGCCGCACCCTGAGCACAGGGGCATGGTCATGGTCTCCGTCACCGAGGACGGCAGCGCCCTCATGCGCGAGGCCTCTCGGCGTCGCATCGAGGTCATCGCTGGGGCACTTGCTGACCTGCCGACGCATCAGAGGACTTCAGTTGTTCGGGCCGCTGGCTACCTTGGCGAGGTGAGTGAGTGCGTTCGTAGCCGGGTATGGGCTCACGATGATGGTGGATCTGCGTCAGCGAGTTGAGTTCGAATCCTGGTCGGAACCGAGCGCAGTTCTACCCCAGGCGGGGTCCTGACGGTAGAGCCACGCTGCCCGCCCGGGCGGCGTGGCTCTAGGGCAGGTATCCGTTCGGCCGTCAACGACGGGCCTCCGAGGTGAGTGTGGAGCCAGGCCACCGCGGGTCGGGCCCGCGCCAAGGGGGCTCGCGCGCAGCAGATCGCTAGACCAAGCGAACCTCGGGGGACGGGAGCTTCTTGCACTTAACGGAACTCCCGTTGTTTAACTGGCTGGCACGGGAGTTCGTGAGACGGGAGTTGCCGCGTTTGGAGCCCTCCGGGCCGGTACGCTGCGACCATGACGCAACTGATCGCCCGCGGCCACTTCGAGATCACCATGACGCCAACAGATGGTGTACTCGACGGCACCGCCCGATTCGATTTCGTCAAGACGTGGATTGGCGACCTCACAGCCGAGGGTTCCGGCTCGATGTTCTCCGCCGGTGACCCTGGCACGGGTGCAGCGGGCTACGTCGCTATCGAGACTTTAAGTGGAAATCTTGCTGGTCGTCAGGGCGGCTTCGTGCTGCTCCAGCAAGGCCTGATGGGCGCGACCGGCGTGAGCCTGGAGTACTGTGTCGCGCCAGGTTCCGGCACCGGCGAACTCGCTGGCATCTCTGGGACCCTCGATCTGGATGTGGGCGCCGGGCACGCCTGGGCTCTCACGTATCAACTTCCTGACTGATCCCTTCAACGTCACGCGGGAGGTCTGGCGTTACACAGAGGCGCCCCGTTACCTTTAACGCCGATAATCAACATTATGTCAGCTAGCACACTCGTAGGGATCAGAGCAGCGGAACCTGCTGCGGTTCACCGGCGCAAGCGAATGACTCCCCTACCGTCCGGTCTCAGTGGACACTTCCCGTCGTCACCTCACCCTATGCGCTGACTCAAGGACGCCTGAATGGCGCGGATGACGTTGCCGACGTGACCACCGCTGAGACGCCCCGGCGCTAGCGGCCCACGAGTGTCTTCGCCCAGCATCGGCAGCCCGGCGATGTCCTGGGCCACTGGATCGCTCATCAGGTCCACGAGCCTTCGGGCCACCCCCGCGGCCTGCATCTCCCTGTCGGCGACGGAGCCACCGTGAGGGGCCAGGATGAGAGCCTTTCCCGCGTACCCAGCCGCGCCGAGTGCGTGAGCGCCCATGTGGGCGACCCCGGCCGCTTGCTCAGCGGCATACGCCGCCGCCTTGGCTGCCGCGCTGCGGGCGGCTCGCGCCGCGCCCCCGGCATCTCCACCTCGACGGGCAATCGCTACTACGACAGGCAGATCGCCTCGCCCGAACGCCCTGGTCTGGTCGATCGCCTGCCTGACTCTCCGGTCCCCAGGCAGCTCATCATCGACGATCGAGAGCACGCGTTCGGCGCAGTCGGCCGCCCAGAAGGCGACTCTCTGACGCTGTTCAAGAGTCAGTGTCTGTCGAGATCCGCCCACAGCACGACGATAAGCCTGCTCCGTCGTGCTCGAGTCGTGGAAAGGGTGGATTCCGGGGCGCTGTACTAGCGTCCAGGGCATGTCAGGAGGGCTCCACGGGATCAGCGAGCACCAGCGGCGCGTGCTGTTCGACTGGTTCCCGGACGCCGTCATCGAGCACGACCACAGTTGGGGCCTCACCGAGACCACAGTGCTCCAGATGCGCTCCGGCGCCCTCCGCTACATCGTCAAGGCCGCGCCGCCCGGGGATAAGCACCTCGCCCGGGAGTTCCAAGCTCACTCCCAGTGGCTGGGCCCGTGGCTCGAACGGGGCCGGGCTCCGCGATTGGCGCACGCAGACCCCGAGGCAGGGCTCCTGGCTACGGAGTTCGTGCCCGGCCATCTGGTCCTCGGCTCCCAGGTGGCCGAGGGGCCCGACACCTACCGCCAGGCCGGTGAACTTCTCGGCCTGTTCCACCGCCAAGCCTCTGTCATCGACCCCGACTACGAGCGTTCGGCCAACGCCGGAGCACTCCGGTGGCTCGACGGCCCCCACCGAATCGACCCCGGGACGGTGCGCGAACTCCGGCGCATGATCGCCTCGTGGCCTACTCCCCCGGCAACTCTCGTGCCCACCCACGGCGACTGGCAGCCACGCAACTGGTTGTGGAGCGATGGTGCGCTGGTCCCCATCGACTTCGGACGCGTTGCCCTGCGACCGGCGATGACCGACTTTGCACGGTTGCACGTTCAAGAGTTCCGCGGCAATCCGGCGTTGGAGGCGGCCTTCCTGGCCGGCTATGGCCCCGACCCCCGAGACTCCGACACCTGGTTCCGCTCCCGAGTCCGCGAGGCCGTGGGCACGGCAGCGTGGGCCTTCGTTCACCACGACGAGGCATTCGAACACCAGGGCCACGAGATGCTCGCCGCGGTCCTCTCCGAGAGAGGGCGGCCCTGAGCGGCTGACTAGGCTTCGCGACATGACGTTCTCGATCTGCGCTCGCCACGATGACGCCTGGGGGGTCGCCGTCGCGACCCGGGTTCCGCGGGTCGGGGCGATCGTCCCCCGGGTCATCGCCGGCCAGTGCGCTTTGGCCACCCAGTCCCACGCCCGGATGGCCTACCTCGACGAACTCTCCGCGGCCATCGCCGAAGGCACGAGCGCGGCCGAGGCGATCCGCCGAGCCACGGCAGCCGACCCCGACCACGGCCTACGCCAACTCGGGGCCGTCTCCCCCACCGACGCGGCGACCTTCACCGGTGATGCCTGTATGGCGTGGGCCGGCGGAGTCGCGCACGCCGATGGCGAGACGGCATACGCGATCCAAGGCAACATCCTCACCGGCCCGGACGTCGTGGCGGCCATGGAGCGCGCCTTCCTCGACACCGCTGCCGAGCCGCTCGAGCGCCGCCTGCTCGCCGCGCTCCTCGCGGGAGACGCCGCCGGTGGGGACTCCCGAGGCCGGCAGAGCGCGGCCCTTGTCGTGCACTCCCCCGGGCTCGGCTACGACGGATACGGCGTCGTCGCCGACCTCCGCGTCGATGACCACGAGGACCCGGTCAGCGAGCTCGCCCGGCTGTTGGACCTGCCCGACGAACCACCTCCACTGCCCGAACAGCATACTCTCACAGGGCTACTCGTGACACTGGAGCCGCTGGACCGGAGCTATGCCGCCACCATGCACGACCTCCTGCACGACGAGGAGGTCGGACTCCTCACCGGATCCGTGCACAGCCGAGCCGCCCTCCACGAACCCCTCCCGTGGAGCGTTCGCGACCTCGCGGTGGTCCTCGACCGGTGGCGTCGAGACCCCACCCGGCACGCCTGGGCCATCCGCGAACTCGCCACCGGCGACGTTGTCGGCGAGATCGTCCTCATGGATAAGCACGAGGGCAACCGCTCCTGCGGCCTCCGCCTATGGATCGCTGGCGCCACCGGACGAGGCCTCGGCCGAGAAGCCATCTCGCTCGCCCTCCACCACGCGTTCGGCACCTGGGGCTGCGAGCGAGTCGAACTCGAGGTCTACGACCACAACCCCCGCGCCCGGCACGTCTACGAAGCCCTCGGCTTCGTCCACGAGGGCACCCGGCGGCGCGCGCTGCGGCTCGACGACACCTGGATCGACGCCCACGTCATGGCCGTCCTCACCGACGACTGGTCCGGCCCTTCACTAGGCTCCGCGTCATGAGCCCCGCCGCGCTCCCCCAGGTCACCGACGCCGACATCGAGGCCTACGCCCGCGACGGCGTCCTCATCGTCCGCGGGCTGCTCACCCCGGAGGAGGTCGACCTCGCCCGCCAGGGCATCGCGCGCATCCTCGAGGCGCCGAGCATGCTCGCCCAGATCGCCAGCGGGATCGACGACCCGGGTCGGTTCGTCGAGGACTTCCGGCGCTGGCAGGACATCGACGAGATCGCCGCCCTCGCCCTGCACAGCGCTGCGCCCGCGGTAGCCGGCTGCCTCCTGAACACGCCCACCGTTCGGCTCTACCACGACCACGTCCTGGTCAAGGAGGGCGGCACCCGGCAACGCACCCCGTGGCACCAGGATCAGCCCTACTACAACGTCGACGGCCATGGCACGAGCGCCTGGATCCCGGTGGACCGGGTCCCCATCGCCGGCTGTCTCGAACTCGTCGCCGGCTCGCACCACGGGCCCTGGAAGATGCCCCGGACCTTCCTCGACGGCAAGGCCAAGTGGTTCCCCGAGGGCACCCTGGCGGAACTGCCCGACATCGACGCCGACCGGGACGCCCACGACATTCGCGCCGGTGACCTGCTCCCGGGCGACGCGATCTTCTTCGATTTCCTCACCATCCACGGAGCACCCGGCTTCCCCTTCGCCGGCCGGCGCCGGGTGCTGTCCCTGCGTTACCTCGCCGAGGACGCCCGCCATGCTCTTCGGCCCTGGGTCACCTCTCCGCCGTTCCCCGAACTCGAGGGCGTCCTGCCCGACGGCGCCCCCATGGAGCACCCCCTCTTCCCCGTCGTCTGGACGGCGTAGCCGGGCCCGTGCACTGCGACTACTTCACCGCCGGAGAGTGCCGGTCGTGCACCCTCATGACCGTGCCGTATGCCGTCCAGCTCGCCGACAAGGACGCCCGGGCTCGCGCCGTGCTCGCGTCCGTGGCCGCAGACGCCCACTGGTTGCCGCCGCAGGGCTCGGCCGAGTCCGGATTCCGCAACAAGGCCAAACTCGTCGTCGGCGGCCGGGCTGGCCAGGTAACGCTCGGCATCCTCGACCAGGCCGGGCGGGGCGTTGACCTGCAGGGGTGTGGACTCTACGAGGAGCCTCTGTCGGCCGCGTTCGGGCCGATCGCCACGTGGGTGGACCATCTTCGACTCGAGCCCTACTCGGTGCCCGAACGCCGAGGGGAGCTCAAGCACATCCTGCTCACGGCAAGCCCCGGTGGGGAACTCATGGTGCGCCTGGTGCTGCGCTCCACCCATCGCCTCGCCGCCATCCGCAACGCCCTCCCCCAGCTTCTGGCCGCGGTCGGCAGCATCGTCGTCGTCACGGCGAACATTCACCCCGAGCACAAGGCCGTCCTCGAAGGCGAGCGCGAGATCGTCCTCACCGACGCCCGCGAACTGTCCATGCGGGTCAACGACATCGACCTGCGACTCGGGCCGCGCAGCTTCTTCCAGACCAACACCGAGGTGGCGGCGGCCCTCTACCGTCAAGCGGCTGGTTGGGCGAACAGCATTGCACCACAAACGATCTGGGACCTCTACTGCGGGGTTGGCGGCTTCGCCGGGCACCTCTGGCAACCGGGCCGTGCGGTACTCGGAGTGGAGGTCTCCGAGGACGCAGTGGCGGCCGCACGGCATACCGTGCCGGGGGCGAGGTTCATTGCCGGAGACGCCACGGCCTACGCCCGGGACGCGGATCGGCACCCGGACCTCGTCGTCGTCAACCCCCCACGACGAGGACTCGGGGCCGAGCTCGCCGACTGGTTGCAGACCTGTCGCGCCAAGCACCTCATCTATTCGAGCTGCAACGTCAACAGCCTCGCGGCCGATCTCGCCCGGATGCCGTCATGGCGGGTCGAGGAGGTCAGACTCTTCGACATGTTCCCGCAGACCGGCCACGCCGAGGTTGCCGCACGAATCTCCCGCTCCGGTTGAAACCTATTCGAATCGAGTGGGGTCCCCTGCCCCGTACCGGGCGATGACCGCCTCACCGGAGGACAGATCGACCACCGTCGTCGGCTCCGACCCACACTCCCCCGAGTCGAGGACCGCATCGACGAGGTGGTCAAGCTCCTCCTTGACCACCCAGCCCTCGACAAGCGGCTCGCTCTGACCGGGCAGGATGAGCGTCGAGCTGAGCAGCGGCTCCCCGATCTCGGCGAGCAGAGCCCGCACCACCGGATGCTCGGGGATCCGCACCCCGACGGTCTTCTTCTTGGCGTGCAGCAACCGGCGAGGCACCTCCTTGGTCGCGGTGAGGATGAAGGTGTAGGGGCCCGGGGTGGCCGCCTTGACCGCGCGGAACACCGCATTGTCGATGTGGACGAAGGCCCCGAGCTGGGCGAAGTCGCGACAGACCAGGGTGTAATGGTGCCGGTCGTCGAGGCGGCGGATGTCGCGGATGCGGTCCTTGGCTCCCTGGTTCCCGAGCATGGCACCCAAGGCGTAGCCGGAGTCCGTGGGATAGGCGATGAGGCCGCCCTCGCGCAGCAGCGACACGACTTGCCCAATGAGGCGGGGCTGCGGGTCCCTGGGGTGGAGGTCGACGTAGCGGGCCACGGCTCAGCCCTGTCCCATGGTCACCGGCGTGCCGGTTTGGACGGTCCGGGAGACCGTGCAGAGACGGTCGTGGGACTGGGTGATCGCACGGGGAAGCATGTCCCGGGCACGGTCGCCGTCGCTGCCGTCGGGGAAGCGCACGGTGAAGGTCACCTCGATGTCCGTGAGCACGTTGCCTCCAGAGTCGTCCTTGGACTTGGTGCCTGTGGAGCGGACCTCGAAGCTCTCCGGCTCCGCCCGACGGCTCGTCAGGTAGTCGACGTCGACCGCGCTGCAGCCCGCGATCGCGGTGAGCAGCAGTTCGACAGGGGTGAAGTCGCTGGAGTCGCCGCCGCCGATGACGAGAGTTCCGCCGCGAACGTTGCGGACCTCGTAACTGCCCTTGGCGAGGCGGGTTATCGAGACCTCGCGGTGGCCCAGGCCGGTGCCGCCGGTCGGTTCGGGGGTGTTCTGCTGATCGGTCATGAGGTACTTCCTCCCCAGAGGTCGGTGACCTGGCGGAGCACTTTGAGGTCTCGCCAGGTCGTGATGCGTCCGGTGATCCGTTCGATCCGGGCGTTGGTCAAGGTGGTCTTGTGGAAGCCGACGGTCAGCTCGGCCATGATGTCCGAGCCGAGGACCAAGGCCCGCTCCCCCGGCGTGGACCAGCCCTCGAGCGTGGCCTGGGCGGCCTCGCCGACCGGGCCGTCGGCGAAGGCGACATAGCGGCGCCCCTCCCCGGGCAGCAGCGCCGGTATGGCGTCCACCGTGCCCACGAGCGCAGTGAGTTCGGCTGGGGTGCGGACGATGGCGGGGATGTCGAAGCCGGCCGCCGCGGTGAGCGACTCCCGGATCGAGGCGGCCACCCGCTGGGGAGATCTCAGCGAGGTGCGGACCCGAACGTTGCCGCTCTGGATGTGCGTCGCCACGTCGGTGAAGCCGGCATCTGTGAGGGCAGCCCGGAGGTCGGCCATCTTCACGTTCCGCCCGCCCACGTTCACCGCGCGCAGGAAGGCGACATAGGACGGCATACCGCGATCATGGCACGACGGGTGAGACAGTGGTCCGCATGACCCACGCCCCGGGACCCGGCCGACTCGTCCTCATCCGTCATGGACAGACGCTGTGGTCGGCCGCGGGACGACGAGGACGACCCCGCGATCGAGACCTGGAACGTCCCGCCCGGTTCTTCCTAGGGGATCGGCCAGGTGTGCACGGGTTCGTTGACGTCCATGTGCGACGCGTAGACCTCGAGCATCTTCGCGAGTGCCGCGCTGCGGTCCAGGCCGGAGGCTTCGAGCGATTCGACGGCTCGGGTTGCCCACACGGCGCCGTTCACTCCAGAGGTGCAGCGGCCCTCGATGATGCCCAGGTAGCGATCCCGCACGGACTGCGAGACACCCCAGAGCTCGAGCCCCTCATGGGCCATCGGTAGCAGGTGCCGGAGCACGAGTTCATCGGCGTTGACCTCGCCGAAACCAGGCCAGTAGAGCTTGGCGTCGATACCGTCGCGGGCCGCGCGCCGGAAGTTCTCCTCCGCGGCGGCGAAACTCATCTTCGTCCAGACCGGCCGGTCCTCGTGCGCGAGCACACGGATGACGCCGTAGTAGAAGGCCGCATTCGCCATGACGTCGGCGATCGTCGGACCCGCGGGGAGCACCCGGTTCTCGACCCGCAGGTGCGGTTTGCCGCCGACGACGTCATAGATCGGCCGGTTCCACCGATAGATCGTCCCGTTGTGCAGACGCAACTCGGCCAGCGCCGGAGCGACCCCGGCCTCGAGCATGGCCACCGGGTCCTCGTCGGTGGACTCGGCGAGCAGGGTCGGGAAGTAGCGGACGTTCTCCTCGAAGAGGTCGAAGATCGAGGTGATCCACCGCTCCCCAAACCACACCCGGGGACGGACCCCCTGGTTCTTGAGTTCGACGGGGCGGGTGTCGCAGGCCTGGGTGAAGAGTTCGATGCGGGTCTCGGCGTGCAGCCGCTTGCCGAAGAAGAACGGGCTGTTCGCGGCCAAGGCGAGCTGCGGCGCCGACAGCGCCTGCGCGGCATTCCAGTGGTCGGCGAACTCCAGCGGCGGCACCTGGAGGTGGAGTTGCACCGAGGTGCACGCCGATTCCGGGGCCAAGGTGTCGCAGTAGGTCGCCAGCCGCTCCCCGGTGGGGCCTTCGATGTCGAGGTAGATGTCCTCACCCCGGGCCCCGAGGACGGAGTCCTGCAGGGCGGTGTACCGGTTGCTTTCGCTGATCCACTCCCCCTCGTAGTGCTCCGGCATAATCGTCGGCAGCATGCCGATGGCGACGATCTTGCTGCCCTGGGAGGCGGCCCGATCACTGGCCCGATTGAGGTTGTCCCGCAGCTCCTGTTCGAGCTCGAGAGCGGTATCCCCGGGCAGCGGACGCGGTGGCACGTTGAGCTCGATGTTGTATCGGGCGAGCTCGGTTTGGTATGCCGGGTCGGCAATGGCCTCAAGCACGGCCTTGTTGTGGAAATGCGGTTGGAAGGTCGCGTCAACAAGGTTGAGTTCGATCTCCAGGCCGGTGATCGGACGGTCGAACTCGAAACTGCTCTGGTTGAGCATGCGTTCGAAGACGTCGAGATTGAGCCGAACCTTCTCGCGGTAGCGCTGACGCTCCTCGCGGGTGTAGCTCTGTGCGGTGACTTCGACTCCCATGACCAGACCTTTGCACACCCGTTGACATCCTGAAAGACGCAGTCCGCGTTTCGGTGCCGGGCTCTGTCGGTGCTCATCCCTACCGTGGGACTCGTGCGGTTCCTTCACACCTCCGACTGGCACCTGGGCCGCCGGTTCCACCAGGTGGGGCTGCTCGCCGCCCAGGCAGCCTATCTGGACCACCTCGTCGACACCGCGCGCACCGAGCAGGTCGACGCAGTGCTGGTCAGTGGCGACGTCTACGACCGGGCCCTGCCTTCTCCCGAGGCCGTGGCCCTGCTCTCCGATGCGCTCACCCGGCTCGTGGACACCGGTGCGCACGTCGTGGTGACCTCCGGCAACCACGACTCGGCCACGCGGCTCGGGTTCGGCGGGTCACTCTTGGAGCGCTCCGGGCTGCACCTGCGCACCACCCTGGCCGACCTTGACCGGCCCATCGTGGTCAAGGACACCGCGGTCTTTGGGTTGCCCTACCTCGAGCCTCGGCTGGTCGCTCGGCCGCTGGGCTTGACGGAGGTGACCCATGCGCAGGCGCTGCGGGAGGCGATGTCCCGAGTCCGGGTGGCGGCCGAGTCCGTGGGCACACGGCATACGGTGGTCATGGCGCACGCCTTCGTCACCGGCTGTGCGAGCAGTGACTCCGAACGCGACATCTCCGTCGGAGGCGTGTGCGCAGTGCCTTCGGAGGTGTTCGATGGGGTGTCCTACGCCGCCCTCGGTCACCTCCACGGCCGTCAGCAGGTCGGCGATCGGGTGCGGTACAGCGGGTCCCCGGTGGCCATGTCCTTCGGGGAGTCCGGGCATGTCAAGGGCGACTGGCTCATCGAACTCACCGGGGGCGAGGTGCGCGGCGAGGTTGTCGAGGCCCCCGTGGAGCGACCCTTGGCGGTGCTGCGCGGAACCTTCGAGGACCTGCTCAACGATCCCCGGCATGTCACGGCAGAGACGGCATACTGCCAGGTCACGCTCACCGACCCGGTCCGCCCACTGGGCGCCATGGAGCGGCTGCGTCGCCGGTTCCCGCACACGCTCAACCTGCTTTTCGACCCCGAGGGGGTCGCCACGACCCGGAGCCCGTATGCCGCCCGGGTCGCCGCCCAGTCCGACCTCGACGTCTGCTGCGACTTCGTCTCGCACGTGCGCGGGGGCGCCGCTGCCGACCCGGCCGAACGGGCACTCCTGCTCGAGGCGCTCGATGGCTCCCGAGTGGAACGCATCGGCCGTGAGGACGAGGGTGCGCTCTCTGTGAGCCGCGCGGAGGGCGCGGCATGAGGCTGCACCGTCTCGAAGTCGAGGCCTTCGGGCCGTTCCCGCGCCGGGTTGTCGTCGACGCGGAGGCGTTGGCTGCCGATGGCCTCTTCCTCATCCACGGAGCCACCGGCGCCGGAAAGACCAGCCTGCTTGATGCGCTCTGCTATGGGCTGTTCGCCGACGTCCCGGGGGCGCGGCAACGCCAGGGCCTGCGCAGCGACCACGCCGAGGTCGGTGTCGTCCCCCAGGTCGTCGTCGACTTCACCGCCTCCGCGCGGCGCCTGCGGGTGACCCGGTCGCCTGAGTTCCTGCGCCCCAAACTTCGGGGCACGGGCACGGTCTCGGTTCCGGCCCAAGTAACCCTCGAGGAGTACCGGTCCGGTGCTTGGGTGGCCGTGAGCAAGGCGCACGACGAGGTCGCCGAGGAGATCCAGGACGTCCTCGGGCTGGGCCTCGCCCAGTTCGCCAAGGTGGTCCTCCTGCCCCAGGGCGACTTCGCGGCCTTCCTGCGCGCCAAGCCCGAGGAACGACGCGAGGTGCTGGAAAGACTCTTCGATGTGGGGCGGTTCACCGACGTCGAAGACTGGTTCGCCGCCGCTCGGCGAGAGACCGCCACCGAGGCCGAGGCCGCCCGGGAATCGGTCACCAGGCTCACGGCCCGCCTTGCCGATCTGCTCGACGGGGAAGACCTCGACGTTGGCGGGTCCTGGACGGCGGTCGCACCGCAAGATCTGCCCAGCCTTCTCGTGGACGCCTGCGCCCGCGCCGATGACGAGGTCGGTCGTTGCCTGGTCGCGACGGACACGGCCGGGGCCGCGCTCCGTCACGCGAGTGCAACGCTCGCCGAGGTTCGTCGAAACACTCACCTGGAGGACCGTCGAGCCGCCGCCCTAGCGACTTTGGCTCGGCTCGAGGAGCGGGCGCCGCACCGCGCCCACCTCCGCGATCTGCTCGACGCCGCGCGACGTGCCCAGGCGTTGGCCGGGCACCAACAGGCACGCGAGCGCGCCATCGAATCCCGGGAGCAGGCTGGGCGTGAACGTGCCGCCGCCCGCGCCGCCGTGCCCGGGGTGGCGAAGGACCTGACCGCGGACTCCGTGCGCAGCGTCCTCGAGGCCGCTCGTGGCCACGACCCCGCCCTGGCGGTGCTCCGCCACAACATCGGGCGGCTCGGCGAGGTCGAGGGGCTGAGTCGAGACGCTCACGACGCGCTCGAACACGTCCGGGCCGGGCACGCGGCAGCAGTCAGCCAACTCACGGTGTGGGTCGAGGAGGGACACGCCACGCAGCGGGAGCTTCAGGCGCTAGCCCCGGTCGCGGCCGGGCTCGACATGCTCCGTGGTCAACTCCAGCGCTCAGAGGAACTCCTGGGGTCGGCGCGTGAGCTCGAGACGGACCGTGCCCGCCTCCCCGGGCTCGAAGAGGCCCGCCGCACGGCCCTGGACGGGCACCTCACCGCCCGCGAGCGGTGGCTTGACCTGCGCTCACGCCGACTCGACGGTATGGCTGCCGAGCTCGCTGCCGCCCTGGAGCCGGGCCAGGACTGCCCCGTGTGCGGCTCCGTAGACCACCCGTCACCGGCCATCGCCGCTCACGCGCTCGTCACCGCAGAGGAGGTCGCCGTTGCCGAAACCGACGCCGAACGCTGGGGAGCACAGGTTGCTGCGGCCGAGCAGGACCTGACCCAAGCCCTCAGCCGGATCGAGACCAGGCGATCGATCGTCGAGGAACCCGCCCAGGTGCTGGCCGAACGCGTCGCGGCACTCACTGCGGACATTGACACCTCGATGGCCGCCGCGGACCGACTCGGTGCGCTTCGCGCGCACGCCGAGGGACTGGCGCGGCGGCAGAGCTCCCAGCGAGAGGCCGTCGAGGCCGCGGCCTCGGCCATGGCGTCGGCACAAGCGTCCCTGGCGGACCTGCAGACCGAACACGCCCGACTCACCGAGGAGATCGCCGCGACCGAGCAGGACCATGGCCGGTGCCCGTGCGCCGCCGCCCCAGCCGACCATCCCGCTCGACTGGACGCCTTGGACCACCTCCGCCGAGCCCTAGACGCCGAGAGCCGAGCCTTGCAGGTGGTCGCGGCGGCGGAGGAAGACCTGGAGACGGCCGCCGTGGGCGCCGGTTTCACTAGCGCCGAGGAGGCCGAGAACGCGCTTGTTTCCCCCTCCGAGACCGCTCTGTGGGCACGCACACTCGACGAGGCGGCCACCGAGCGGGCCCGCGCCGACAGCGTCCTCGACGACCCCGAGATCCAGGGTCTGGACGGGGACGCCCTGCCCTCGCTCGAGGACTGCGTCGCTGCCGAGGCCGAGGCTCACCGGGCCCTGACCCAGGCCGGCGGAGCCTACGAACGTGCCCAGCGACGGCATACTGGGCTTCACCGGATCACCCCGGAGGTCGAGTACGCGGTGCGTGAGTTGCAGCCGAAGGTGGAGCGAGCAGCCGCCCTGAGCGCGCTCGCCGATCTCGTCGCCGGCACCGGCGGTGACAACGCCATGCGGATGCGGCTCTCCGCGTTCGTGCTCGCCGCCCGCCTGGAGAAGGTCGTCGCCCTGGCCAACGAGCGTCTGCACCTCATGGGCGGCGGTCGCTACCTGCTCGAACACCACGACGGCCGGGCCGCGCGCGGGGCGCGCAGCGGCCTGGGGTTGCGGGTGCTCGACCAATGGACCGGCGTGCCCCGGGACCCGTCATCGCTCTCCGGGGGCGAGGCCTTCATGACCTCTCTCGCGCTGGCGCTGGGGCTGGCCGACGCCGTCCGAGAGGAGTCCGGTGGATTCGACCTGGGCACCCTCTTCATCGACGAGGGCTTCGGGGCCTTGGACGAGGACAGCCTCGAACAGGTCCTCGGCGTGCTCGACTCGCTCCGCGAGGGTGGCCGCGTGGTCGGGGTGGTCTCGCACGTCCCCGAGCTACGCGACCGGGTCCAGCGACGCCTCCGAGTCGACAAGACCGAACACGGCAGCACCGTGACGCTCATCGCACCCGAGGATGCCGACGAGGGCGCGGCCTGACCTCGCGGCCCTAGCTTTCGTAGGCCTCAGGGGACGGGCACGAACAGACCAGGTGGCGGTCGCCATACGCTCCGTCGATCCGGCGCACCGGCGGCCAGTACTTCGACGTCGGGTTCACCCCGGGCGGGAAAGCGGCGGTGCGCCGGTCGAAGTCGTGGTCCCACTCCCCCGCGAGGGAGGCGGCCGTGTGCGGGGCCGAGCGCAGCACCGAGCGCTCCACCTCGACCTCACCCCGACCCACCGCGTCGATCTCGGCGCGAATCGCGATCATGGCGTCGCAGAACCGGTCGAGTTCGGCCTTGTCCTCGCTCTCGGTCGGCTCGACCATGAGCGTGCCCGCCACTGGGAAGGACATCGTCGGGGCGTGGAAGCCGTAGTCGATGAGGCGCTTGGCAACGTCGTCCACGGTGACCCCGGTGTCCCGGGTGATCCCCCGCAGATCGAGGATGCACTCGTGCGCGACGAGCTCGGCATTGCCGGTGTAAAGCACCGGGTAGTGCTCGCGCAGCCGTGCGGCGATGTAGTTCGCGTTGAGCACGGCCATCATGGTCGCCCGGGTCAGCCCCTGACCACCCATGAGCCGCACATAAGTCCAGGAGATGGGCAGGATCGCCGCCGACCCATAGGGGGCTGCGGACACCGGGCCCACCCCACCGGCAGGACCGGCGGTGGGGTCAAGCGGGTGGTTGGGCAGGTGCGGGGCCAGATGTGACCGGACCGCGACCGGGCCTACACCGGGGCCGCCACCACCGTGCGGGATGCAGAACGTCTTGTGCAGGTTGAGGTGCGAAACGTCCGCGCCGAACCGGCCCGGCTGGGCCAGTCCGATGAGGGCGTTGAGGTTCGCGCCATCGACATACACCTGGCCGCCAGCGTCATGAACCATCGCGCACAAGCCGGTGATGGTCGCCTCGAACACGCCGTGGGTGGAGGGGTAGGTCACCATGATCCCGGCGAGGGTCTCCCGGTGCTCCTCGACCTTGACCTTGAGGTCGTCGAGGTCGACGTTGCCGGTGATCGGGTCGGTCTTCACGACGACGACCTTCATCCCGGCCATGACGGCTGAGGCCGCGTTGGTGCCGTGGGCGCTGCTCGGAATGAGCATCACCCGGCGCTCATGGTCCCCGTTGGCCCGGTGGTATGCCGCGATTGCGAGCAGCCCGGCGAGTTCGCCTTGGCTGCCGGCGTTCGGCTGGAGGGAGACCTTGTCGTAGCCGGTGACCTCACAGAGCCAGGTCGAGAGTTGTTCGATGAGGCTGCGCGTGCCGACCGTCTGGTCGAGCGGCGCAAACGGGTGCAGGTGCGCGAACTCGGGCCAGGTGATCGACATCATCTCGGTGGTCGCGTTGAGCTTCATCGTGCACGACCCGAGCGGGATCATGCCCCGGTCCAGCGCGTAGTCACGGTCGGCGAGCCGTCGCAGGTAGCGCAGCATCGCGGTCTCGCTGTGGTAGCTGTTGAAGACGGGGTGGGTGAGATAGCTCGAGGACCGTTGCAGCTCCTCGGCCCATACCGGCTCGCTGACCCGAACCGTGGGGACGTTCATGTAGAACGCCCGGGCAACTCGTTCGAGGTCGTCGAGGTCGGTGGTCTCATCGAGGCTCACGAGCACCGAGTTGCCGTCGAACTTCCAGATGTTGACGCGCTCCGCGAGAGCGGCCCGCACGATGGCGTCGGCTCGTCCGGGGGTGCGTACGTGGACGGTGTCGAAGAAGTCGCCCTCGACGAGTTCGTAGCCACCGGCCCGCAGCGCCTCAGCGAGCGCCACCGCGTGCGCATGCACCCGGACCGCGATCGCCCGCAGACCGCGGGGCCCGTGGTAGACGGCATACATCGAGGCCATGATCGCGAGGAGCACCTGAGCGGTGCAGATGTTGGAGGTCGCCTTCTCCCGGCGGATGTGCTGCTCGCGGGTCTGCAGGGCCAGGCGGTACGCCGGGTCACCCTGCGCGTCAACCGAGACCCCGACGAGGCGGCCGGGCAGACTGCGCTCCAACCCCGCGCGCACACTCATATAGCCGGCGTGCGGCCCGCCGAACCCCATCGGTACGCCAAGGCGTTGGGTGGTGCCCACGGCGATGTCCGCGCCCCACTCCCCAGGCGGCGTGGCCAGGGTGAGCGCGAGCAGGTCCGCAGCGGCAGTGACGAGCCCACCGGCCTGATGGACGGCGGCGACCAGGGCCCGATAGTCGTTCAAGGTCCCGTGCAGATCCGGGTACTGAACGAGGACCCCGAAGACCGGGGCTCCGCCGGTGAGCTCGGCGAGGTCGGCCGCCGTGCGCACCCCGGCGAGGTCGGCCACCCGTACCGGGATGCCCAACGGCAGCGCACGCGTCCGGACCACGGCGAGGGTCTGCGGAAAGACCCCGGAGTCGACGACGAGGACGGCGTCCTCGCCGAGTCGGGTCGAACGACGCATGAGCGTCATGGCTTCGGCGGCCGCGGTGGCCTCGTCGAGCAGCGAGGCACCCGCGGTGGGGAGGCCGGTGAGATCGCTCACCACCGTCTGGAAGTTGAGCAGGGCCTCCAGGCGACCCTGGCTGATCTCCGGCTGATACGGCGTGTATGCCGTGTACCAGGCCGGGTTCTCCAGGATGTTGCGGGTGATGACCGCTGGGGTGAACGTCCCGTAATAGCCCAGGCCGATCATCGAGGTGTTCACCGTGTTGAGCCGGGCAAGCGCCCGCAGCTCCTTGAGGACCGAGAGCTCGGAGTCGGCCGGCTCGATGGTGAGCCGCCCGCGCATCCGGATGGCGTCGGGGACGGCCGCCTCGGCCAATGCCTCGAAGGTGCCCTGGCCGATGGCCGCCAGCATCGCGGTGACCTCATGGTCGCGCGGGCCGATGTGGCGGGAGACAAAGTCGGGCAGATCGGTCGGGTCGTTGAGGTCGCTCATGGCGTTGGCTCCATTGCGCAGGCGGGATCGGTTACTCGATCTCCCCCTCTGTTGTCGCCTTCAGAGGTGCCTGGCCCGCGCGGTCCGGTTGCCTGAGAGGTTCTGGGGAGGATTGCCCCTTCGGCGCCTCGAGCGAACCCGAGGACTCTCCCACGCGGTGTGGTCAGCGTGGGAAACCCTAGCAGGAAGCTCGGGTGGGCGGCCCAAGCCGACGGGCGTTCAGGCGAGTCGGGCAGCCCGGCGGGCGGCGAGCTCGTCCCCCGGGAAGGGAGCCTCCGACTCCCCCTCGGGGCGTTCGCTGGGCAGGGAGCGCAACTCTCCCTCGACCTCGCGCCACACCTTGCCCACGGCGATCCCGAACACGCCCTGGCCACCCTGGAGCAGGTCGATGACCTCTTCGGTGGAGGTGCACTCGTAGACCGAGGCGCCGTCGCTCATCAGGGTGATCCCGGCGAGGTCCTCGACCCCGCGCTCCCGAAGCACGTCGATGGCGCCGCGGATCTGCTGGAGGGACACTCCGGTGTCGAGGAGTCGCTTGACGACCTTGAGCACGAGGATGTCACGGAACCCGTAAAGCCGCTGGCTGCCCGAGCCGGTGGCGCCACGCACCGAGGGCACGACCAGGCCGGTACGGGCCCAGTAATCCAGTTGGCGGTAGGTGATGCCGGCGGCGGCGCACGCCGTGGGTCCGCGGTAGCCGATCTCGTCGTCGAGTTCAGGCAGGTCGTCGGTGAACAGCTGACCTTGACGGCCGTGGGCCACCGGAACCGGGGTGTGGTCCGGGAGCGACTCACGCGTGCTGCTCACGGTGACCTCCTCTGATGAGAAATACAAGCCTGAGACTACACCGGTGTCAGTGTGATCTATGTGACGACTGGGGCAGTTGTGACAGGAGTGACGCTAGGGGCGAGGTTGAGCACGGTCAACGACCGACCCGCTCGCGGCGTGTCGCGGCTCGCGGGTGTGCTGCGATGGTGGGGTGCACGACATACCCTTAACCTCAACATGAAGGTGAGGGTATGACGGTTAGGGCTGCTCGCCGAGCTCGAAGTCCTCGGGAGAGACGTGGTCGAGAAACTCCTTGAAACGTTCGAGTTCGTCTTCGGGCGCCTCCCCCTCCCCCTCGCCATCGTCCTCGATGCGGATCCCGGCCTCCTCAAGGAGCAGCCGCGGGGCCAGCACCGGGGCGTTCATTCGTAGGGCCAGGGCGATCGCGTCCGAGGACCGCGACTCCACGGTGTAGCCCCCGCTCTCGGCGCCACCGTCGATGTCAAGGGCGGCGTAGTAGACGCCCTCCTCCAGGGCGGTGATCCGGACCCGGGTCAGGGTGTGCCCCAGCTCGAGGATGACCGACCGGAGCAGGTCATGGGTGAGCGGGCGGGGTGGAACGACACCCTGCTGCGCGTAGGCGATCGCGGTGGCCTCGGCGGCGCCGATCCAGATGGGCAGGTACCGCGACCCATCGCGCTCACGGAGCAGCACGATCGGAGTATTCGTCGGCGTCTCGACGCGGACGCCCTCGATGTCGAGGTGCACATCGTCGCCCATGAGGCCTACGGTACCGCGGTCGTCTCGATCCCGGCAGCGACCAGGGCTGCGTGCAGCGTGAGACACCAGCGGGCGATCTCGGAGGCGCTGGCGGCCCGCTCTCCCCCCTCGTTCGGGCGGGGTGCGAGCACCTGCTCGATGAGGCTCACCTCCCGGTCAGCGGCGGTACGGAACATCCGCAGATGACGCCCCTCAATGCCGTAGGCGGCCAGCTGCGCGGCGGCCCGGGCGACCTGGAGGTCGGCCGCGGAGAAGTGCCCGCGCCGGCTCGGGGTGAGCAGCCCGTAGCTCACCAGGTCATCCGCCATCGCCGGCTCCAGGCCGCTGGCCGAAAGCAACTCCGCGCGGGTGAGCCGCACGGTCTGCGACCTCGGCAAGTCGACCGACGGGGTTGCGGCGACAGGCGCCACCGTCGCGCCGAACTCCTCCAGGCTCACGCCCCGGTCGAGGGCGTCCAGGGCCTCGCGCACTCTGCGGAGCGGCCAGAAGCGGTCGCGCTGGGCGGTGAGGGCGAACCGCAACCGCTCGAGGTCACCGGCGGAGAACTGCCGGTACCCCGCGGCCGTGCGGGCCGGGGTCACAATCCCCTCGGCCTCGAGAAAGCGGACCTTGGAGACGGTGATTCCCGGGAAGTCCGCAGCGAGGGCTTTGACCACCCCGCCGACCGTGAGCACGCGGAGCGCTCCCTAGCGGCGGGCAGCGTAAAAGACGAGCCGGAACTTGCCGACCTGGACCTCGTCCCCGGTGGCGAGCTGCGCCCGGTCAACGATCTGCCGATTGACGTAGGTCCCATTGAGCGAGCCCACGTCAACGACCTCGAAGGCCCCTTCCACACGACGGAACACGGCGTGCCGCCGGGACACGGTGACGTCGTCGAGGAAGATGTCGCTCTCCGGGTGCCGCCCGGTCGTCGTCTCGTCGGTGTCGAGGAGGAAGCGGGCTCCGGTGTTGGGGCCGCGCAGGACGACGAGCAACGCCGTGCCCGGCCGCAGCGCCTCGACGGTCGCCAGATCGGTGCGGGTGAGGACATGGTCGGAGTCCACGGCGGCCTCAAGGGCCGGCCCGGAAACCGCCTGAAGGCGCATCGTCGTCGGGTCAGGGACTCCCTGCCCAGGCGCCGTCGGCTCGCCCGTCATCACAACTCCTCACAGGTCGTATGGACCAGAGTGACTAACCCTAGTCGAGAGAGCTGACGGGGCGTCAGGAAACGTGGCCTTTGTAGGTTTCGACATCCATGAGCCCCTCGGCGGCCCCGGCATCGGAGAGCCGCAACTCATACATCCAGCCCTCACCGTAGGGGTCGGTGTTGACCAGCTCGGGGGCGCTGTCCAGGGCCTCGTTGATGGCCACGACCTCCCCGGCAAGCGGCGAGTACAGGTCACTCACGGACTTCGTCGACTCGACCTCGCCGCAGGAGTCCCCGGCGGAGACGTGGTCCCCGACCGTCGGGAGCGAGACGTAGACGACATCGCCGAGCGCGTCCTGGGCGAACGCGGTGATCCCGATACGGGCGGTGTCACCCTCGACGCGCACCCACTCGTGCTCCTCGGTGTAACGCAGGTCAGCGGGGTACTCGAGGTCACTCATGGCGCTCCTTGGGTGCTGGATGTCGTCGGTACGGGCTGAGCGTACTGAGGCGGCGAAAGGGTGTGCAACGCGGTGATCGTGATCCCGTCGGACTCCTCGACCGCGGTGGTCGCGCCGAGGCCGCGCATCTGCGAGGTCACACCTCCGGGGATCGCCAGCGCGGTGGCGAGCGTGTGCGGGTCACCGATGACGCGGAGGACGTATGGCGTGCTCAGCGGGGTCCCGGAGACGGTGAGCCGCCCCGGGTCTCCGGCGAACCAGGTGGAGGCCACGACCCGGACATCACCGATCTGAATGGCTTCCGCTCCCGCGTCCCGGAGCTCGGAGATGGCATCGAGCAGGGCCGGTGCGGTGACCTTTCCGGCAGCGTCCTCGATCCGCAGCGTGATCCCGGGTCCGGTCGCGGCGGCCGTCCCGGTGAGGATGCCGAGGGCATCGAGCCGCTCCTGGGCCGCCCGCTGAGCCTCGGAGTTGCTCGTCGTGCTGCTGGTGAGCAGATCGCGTGAAGTGCGCAGCCGTTGGGCCTCGATGTCGAGCCGCTGGCCGTCCTGGTCGACGGTGTCCAGGATGCGGGCCAGTTCGTCCGCCCGAAGGGTCTCCAGCCCTTGGAGCGAGGTCTGCCGGACGGTGACCGCGATGGCCACGCCGAGGAGCACCGCGAGGACGGTGGCCAGGGCGTTGGCCTTGGTGAACCTTGGCCGACCGGCCAGCACCAACCGGTGCCACGAGCGCGAGGGGGGACTCTCCGGTGGCATCTCAGGCCCCGAAGAGGCTGCGGCGGATGGAGGCCACGTTGGAGAAGATGCGGACGCCCAGCACGACGACGACGCCGATGGAGAGCTGGCTGCCCACCCCGAGCTTGTCGCCGAGGAAGACGATGAAGCCGGCGACGACGACGTTGGACAGGAAGGAGACGACGAAAACCTTGTCGTCGAAGATCCCTTCGAGGATCGCACGAACACCGCCGAAGACCGCATCGAGGGCAGCGATGACCGCGATCGGCAGGTAGGGCTGGAGCCACACGGGCACCGTGGGCTGGATGAGCAGACCGACGAGGATGCCGATGGCGAGGCCGAGAGCCGGGATCACGTGTCGTCCTTTCGGGTGCCATTGTCGAGAGTGGTCGAGTAGCGGGTGGTGAGGGTCACCGCTGCCGGCACCCGCAAGGTACGGGCGACGACGGTGTCGACCCGGATCCCGAAGGTGCTGCGCAGGGTGGAGAGGTACCGTCCGCCTTCTCCGTCGGCGAAGGCTGCCGGGAAGGATCCGGGTGGTCCGAGTGCGGTGAGGGTATAGGGCCGTTCGAGCGGCCGGAAGTTCACCAACACCGCGGACCCCGCGAACCGGATGGCCGAGGTCGCGCTGAGCCGCTGTCCGTTGATGGCGACCGCCTCGGCTCCGGCCTGCCAGAGAGCGTTGGTGACGAACTGGAGGTCACGGGAGGACACCCGTCCGGTGTCCCCGCCTGACCCGGCATCGCGCGGGGCGGCGTTGGGGTCGGCCGGGTCGGAGCCGGGAGCATCGTCGAGGATGATCCGCACGCCGGGCCCTTCGAGCGCCACGCCGCCGGCCGCGGCGGTGAGCGCACGGATCTCGGCGCTCCGCCCGGGATCACCGCTCACCGAGCGGGCCTCAAGGGCGTCGACCTCGGCGCGCAGGTTCGCCACCTCGGTCGACAGCCGCTCGGCAGCAACGCGTTTGGCCTCAACCCGGGCGATGAGGTCGCTGCGGGACCGGCTCGCGGAGGTGTCCGCACCACTCAGGGTGACCGCGGCGACCGTGCCGGTGAGACCGATGAGCAGTGCGCCGAGGGCCGCCAGTGGGGTGGCCAACCGCCCCCCACGCGGCTCCCCGGACTGTTCGCGACGCTCCGCCGCGGCGGCGTACCCGGGGTCCAAGGGTCGCTCGAGCATCTCGGTGAGCAGCGTCATCGAGTAGCGGCGCTCCCCCGGCTCGGTCATTGCGGGAGCGTCCTACGGCTCGCGAGCAATCCGCGCAGCTGAACGGCATACAAGATGCCGGCCACCCAATAGAGGCCGATCCCCCACCAGGCGAACCCCCACCCGACGATCCGGGACAGATCGGCCACCCATCCGGTCCCCCCGGAGAGCAGCAGCAGCGGGAAGGCGTAGAGCAGGTTGAAGGTGGCGGCCTTGCCGACGAAGTGCACCGGCAACCCGGTCCAGCCGTTGCGCTGGGCGATGAGCATGACGATCGCCATGAACACCTCCCGGGCGAACAGGATCCCGACGATCCACCACGGGATGATCTCGCGCCAACCGAGCCCAAAGAGGGTGGCGACGATGTAGAGCCGGTCTGCGATCGGGTCGAGCAACTGCCCGAGCCGGGACTCCAGCCCGTAGGTGCGGGCGATCTTTCCGTCGAGGTAGTCGGTGATCCCCGAGGCCATGAGCAGCCCCAGCGCCAGGCCGTCGCGTCGGCTGAGGATCGCCCAGAGGAAGACGGGCACGGCGAGCAACCGCAGGGCCGAGAGGGCATTGGGGACGGTGAGCACGCGGGTGCTGACCGTCCCCGGAGCCTGGCTCGTCATGCGAGCAACTCTAGGCGGTGCCGCCTATCCTCGTGCGCATGGCCGCACCCGTCTTCACCGGTTCCCCCTGCGAGATCCGGAGCCGGCATACCTCGGTGAAGTGGGTCGCCTACCCAGCCGAGGTGCTGCCGATGTGGGTGGCCGAGATGGACGCCGCCCCGTGCGAACCGGTGGTCGAGGCAGTGACCGCGGCGATGCGGCGCGGCGACACCGGCTACGCGTGGGGACCCCCGTACGCCGAGGCCCTGGCCCGGTTCGCGCGGGCGCGCTGGGACTGGGAACCGGCCGTCGCGCAGTGCACGGTCGTCGCCGACGTCATGATCGGGGTCGCCGAGGTGCTCCGAGCCGTGACCGGCCCCGGGGATGCGGTCGTCGTCTCGCCGCCGTGCTACGACTCCTTCTTCGGATTCACCCAGGCTCTCGGCCGGCGCAGCGTTGAGGCACCGCTCACCGCGCAGGGTCGGCTCAGCGAGGACTCCTTGGCGGGGGCCTTCGCGGAGGCCACCGCGGCAGGCGCGCGGGCGGCATACGTGCTGTGTAACCCACAGAACCCGACGGGCACGGTGCACACTCGGGCCGAGCTGGAGATGCTCGCCGCGCTGGCGGAACGTTTCGGCGTCCAGGTGGTGGCCGACGAGATTCATGCCCCGCTGGTGTATGCCGGTGGGCCGGCCTTCGTGCCGTACCTCTCGGTGGCTGGCGGTGAGCGCGGAATCGCGGTGTTCTCGCCTTCCAAGGGATGGAATCTGGCCGGGCTCAAGTCCGCGCTCGTGGTGTTTGGAACTGCCACCGGCAGCATCCAAGGCGCCTTCCACGAGGTGCACACCCACGGGGCGTCCCATGTCGCGGTGCAGGCGCACATCGCGGCCCTCGACGATGGCCGGGAGTGGCTCGACCGGGCGATGGCCGAGCTCACCGCAAACCTCACCCTGCTCGGTGAAGAGCTCGCGGCCCAGTTGCCGCAGGTGCGTTGGCAGCGGCCCGAGGCGACCTACCTGGCCTGGCTGGACTGTCGGGGGCTCGGGCTCGGCGATGACCCGGCGGCCGAGTTCCTCCGGCTCGGGCGGGTGGCGCTCTCCTCGGGTCCGCGCTACGGGCGCGTCGACGGGGCCGGGTTCGCCCGGTTCAACGTGGCGACCTCGCCGCTGGTCATCCGCGAGGCGGTGTCCCGGATGGCACTGGCCGTCCCTCGCTGACCAGTTCGCAGTCCCAGGCGATGACCGGGTTGTCGAGGGTTGCTGCGCAGGTGAGCCGGGCGGTTCCGGCCGTACGCGGCCGCGAGGTGACGTGAACCGGCCCTGAGTCCGTCACGAAACGGACCTGCCAACTCTCCCCCAGCCGGCGGCGCCCATCGAGAACCACGGCGTCGAAGCGGCCCAACCCGAGCTCCCGCCGCACTTGGATCTCGGCTGCCTGGACGCCCGTGGGAAGGGTGCATCGGCCCCGGAAGTGGTCCAGGTCCAGGCGGCCCGCGCGATGCTGCGCGGCCACCCGCACGGCCGCGGCGGGGTCGAGCCTGCCGTAGTAGAGGCCCTCCCCGAGGACCAGGAGATTGCCCGCGAACCGGTCCCCGCCGATGTGCGACACGCCCCAGGTGGCTTCGGGTTCGCTGATCCGGAGAGCAGCGATGACCGGACGGCCGCGCTCGGCGCAGCACCGGTCATGCCGACCATGGGTGCAGACCGCGAAGATCGGCTCGCTGTGCGGGTCCAGCCGAAGTGACTGTCCACGCCCGAGGGCAGCAAGATCGAGGTCGAGCAGGGCCCGCGGGTCATTCACCGTGGTGGTCTCCACCCGCCCTGACCCCGGGTATGCCGTGAAGACCCTGCGCGTGCTGCCTGGCTTGCGCTGCTCCCGGCGGATGAGCAGCGGCCGGACCCCCGCGGCCGCGCAGCGGCGCAGCATCTCCGGGCCGAGGCCTTCGGGAAGCCGGGCATCGCGCCAGGCATGTCGCCCCCAGGGGCCCGGTTCCTCGAGGAGCAGGAACGCGCGGACCCTCGACGCGGTGCCGGCCAGGTCGTCCCCGCGCTCACGGGCCCGGGTCGCGCAGGGCGGCTCCTTCGCGTGCTCCGTCACCGTGCGACCTGCAGCAAACCCTCACGAACGAGCCTGCGGCACAGAACGAGCCGGCTGCTCTCATCGAGCAGTCCAGCCAAGTCGGCGGGAGTCAACGTGTTGCGCGCGATGACGAGTTCCAGGGCTGCCTGAAGGCGGGCGGGGACTTCGAGCACTCGATCCCCCAGAAGCAGGTGCAGGCGGTCGCCGGCGGGTTCGAGCACAGCGGGCGTGGTGGTTCGCCGGGTCAGGCAGGTGGAGTCGTCGAGGGCGGCGAGCGCGGTGCGGTCGAGCAGACCCCCGCCGGCTCGGGTGGGGCGGGTCGAGAACAGCCGGGCCACCTCCGCGGCGACCGCGGCCGCCGGGTCGAGCCGGGCGATCCGCTCACCCAGGTCGAGCAGCACCTGGCCGAGTGTCTCGACGAGTGCGCCCGGGTCCTCGGCATACCCCGCGGGAAGGTGCGTGGCCGGCACCTCGGCGACCGCGGCGCGGATCGTCCGTTCGACAAGACCCCGCAGGGTGAGCTGGTTGATCCCGACGGTCACATGCAGAGAAACACCCTCCTGGGCGCGGGCGGCGTGCCGGGTTCCGGTCGGCAGGTACAGGCACCGCCCCGGAACCATGAGCACCTCCTCGACCCCCTCGCCGCGGTGGACCTCCCAGAGTTTGCTCCCGTGGGTCTGGACGACGAAGACGTCATGGGTGTCGGCGTGCACAGCGAAGCCCTGCGCGCCGGGCGGGGTGAGGTAGGCATTGACCTGCACAGGGTGACCCAGGGCTTCCTCGAGGTCGGCAGTGAGTGCGGTCAGCGCCGGCCAGGAGCGGTGTAGGCCCTGCAAGACAACCGTGGCGCCCGCGTCGTACAGGTCCAGCAGTCGGCGCGGGTCGACCAGGCCGGAGAGCGCACTTCCCGCAATGGAGGCCCCGGTGCGGGTGTAGGACCGTTCCGGAAGCACGGTTCCGTTCTGCGCGAGCCGGACCGCGGGTGTGCGAATGGCGGTCTGCGTGAGGAGATGGTCGGCGTCGGCGAGGGAGAGCAGCGACTGGGCGAACTCTGGGCTGGCGTCGTGCAGGCAGACCTCGCGCGCCCAGACCTTCTCGATGAAGGTCTGGGCGTCACCGGTCAGCGTGTCGAGGACGTTCAGGCGTCGGTCCCATCGGAGTCGTGCCCGTCGGTGCCATCGGAGTCGTGGCCGTCGGTGCCATCGGAGTCGTGGCCGTCGGTCCCGTCCGAGTCGTGGCCGTCGGTGCCATCGGAGTCATGACCGTCGGTGCCATCGGAGTCGTGAGCGGCCAGCTCACCGGAGGGGGCGTCGGTGGTGATCATGTCGTCGTCGGTGAGTGGGGCTTCCTGGGGATCAGTCATGGTGCTGCTCCTTGCGAACGATGGGTGTGGTGGTCCGCTCCGGTGGCGGCCTCATTCGACAGTCTGCCTGACGCGCGCAGATCGAACCAGCGGTGTTCACGACCGCCTCGGCCCGGGTCCGCTACCGCCAGAGTTCCGGCTCGACCGTGCCCTCGCCGCGCCAGCAGATCGCGACCCCGTCGACTGGCCGGTCGGACTCCCCCTCGCGAATCCCGCGCTCCGGGAACCAGTCCCAGCGACCATCGGAGCCCTGGCCCCAGAGCCACCAGTCATTGGTCTGTCCGGCGACGCATCCAAGGCGCCCACGCGGGCCTCGCGCGCTGTGGCGCCGCGGGGCGTTGCCGAAATGCCTTGCTGATGTGTACGTGCTGCGCTGCGACCTGACTGGGTCAGGTGTCGGATCCGTTGTCTCGGCCCGGGGGCGGAGTGGGTCGGAAGACGACTCGGGTAGCGGCGTGGTGGGCGACGTCGAGGACCTCGATAGTCCACCCGTCGACGTTGACGACCTCGCCCGTGGCGCGGGGCACGCGCCCGAGCCGGTCCATGACCAGACCGGAGACGGTGGTGTAGTCACCGCGACGTTCCGGTCGCTCGATCCCCAGGTCGGGTAGGTTGTGCAGTGGGAAGGTGCCGGGTACGACCACGCCGCCGTCGTCGAGGCGCGTGACGGTGGCCAGGTCCTTGTCGGTCTCGTCGTAGATCTCGCCGAGGACCTCCTCGAGGAGGTCCTCGAGGGTGACAATGCCGTCGGCGTCCCCGTACTCGTCTAGGACGATCGCGAGCTGCTGCCGCTCGGTCTTGAACCGCTGGAGCGCGTCGGCGACCCGCATCGTGTCAGGCACGTAGAGGGCTGGGGTGGCCACCGTGGCGACGGGCGCGTTTCCGCCCCTGAACACCCCCGACCAGTGAACCACGCCGACGACATGGTCCAGGTGGTGCCGCCGAGTGACCGGAGCGCGCGAGTGGCCGGCCTCGGCCAACGCCTCCAACGCCTGCGTGATGGACAGGTCGGCAGCCAGGGTGAACACCGACCCACGGGGCACCATGACCTCCCGCACCAGCCGGGTGTCGATCTCGAGCGCGCCGGTGAGGATCTCGCGCTGCTCGGCGTGGAGCGTGCCGTGGCTGACGAGGAGGTCACGGAGCTCCCCTCGGGTCATGGTGGTGCCAGGCGCTTCCGCGGTGACCCCAAACAGCCGGGCCACGCCGTTGCTGGCGGCCGCGAGGATGGCGACGACCGGGCGGGACAGGCGGGAGGCGAAGTCGATCGGTCCGGCGGCGATCAGCGCCCAGGGAAGGGCGCGCTGCATGGCGATGCGCTTGGGGGCGAGCTCGCCGAGGACGAGAGTAACGAACGTCAGGGCCAGGGTGACTCCGGCGATCGCGACCGGCTCGGCGGCACCGCCCAGGAACGAGAGGTACGGGACCAGGGGCTCGGCCAGGGACACCGCGGCGGCGGCGGAGGCGAGGAACCCGGCCAGGGTGATGCCGATCTGGATGGTGGCGAGGAAGCGGCTCGGGTCCCGTGCGAGCCGCACCAGGCGCAGCCCCCGGGCCGTGCCCTCGCGCTCCAGCTGGGCCAGCTGTCCCTCCCGCAGGGTGACCAGCGCCATCTCGCTGCCGGCGAATGCCGCGTTGACCAGCACGAGCACACCGACCAGCGCGAGGCTCATCCAGTAGCCGTCCACGGCCGCTCCTTCCCGTCAACTCGTGATGTCCGGGACCGTCCGGGGTTGGGGGAACAGCCGCCCGAGGACGTCCGACAGCGTCACCACCCCCACCAGGTCTGCGCCGTCGCGGACCACGGCGAGATGGTTGCGCGTCTCCCGCATCTGGGCCAGCGCCGCGTACACAGGGGTGTGCGCGGCCAGCGTGACCACGGGCCGGATGAGAGCGGTGTCGCTCTGCTCCTGCGCCGCGCCCAGGGTGTCCCGGACGTGGACGACCCCACGCACCTCGTCCTCGGCGCCGACCAGGATTCGTAGGTGTCCCGTGCGTTCGGTGGCCTCCTGGATGTCGCGGACGGTGGCGTTTGCGGGGACCGTCGTCAGCGATGCGACGTCGGGCAGCAGATCGGCCACGGTGAGCCTCTCCAGCTCGAGGGCGCCGCTCAGCTGACTCGAGTAGCCGGCGTCGAGCGCCCCGACGTTCGTGGAGTGCTCGACCAGGTGCAGCAGCCCTCCCGGGTCCTGACCGGCGGCCACCTGGTCGGCGGGTTCGACACCGACCCGGCGCAGCACGGCATTCGCCATCGAGTTCAGCGCCCGCAGCAGCGGGCGGGTCGCCCACATGAACGCCCGCATCGGCAAGGCCAGCAGCGTGGCCGAGCGCTCCGGGTGGGCGATCGCCCACGACTTGGGTGCCATCTCGCCGATGACGAGGTGGAGGAAGGTGACGATAACCAGCGCCAGGACGAACCCAGCGATGTCGGCGGCCCAAAGGGGCAGCCCCCACGCCTCGAAGGCCGGGGTCAGCCAGTGGTGCACCGCAGGCTTGGTGACCGCGCCCAGGGCAAGGGTGCAGATCGTGATGCCCAGCTGTGAACCCGCGAGCAGCAGAGTGAGCTCGCTGGAGCTGCGCAGGGCGGCACGGGCCGACCGGCTGGTCGCTGCGGCGTCCTCGAGGCGGTGCCGCTTGGCGGCCATGAGGGCGAACTCGACCGCGACGAAGAACGCGCTCAGGGCGATGATCGCCACGGTGGCGATGACGACGATCCAGGTCTGGTTCACGCACTGGCCTCCGTCGTGGAGCGCTGACGCTCGACCATCGACAGGCGCACGAGCGAGGGGACGTGGCGCTCTACCTCGAGCACCTGGATGAGGATGTGGTGCCGCCGAGGATGGTCGTCGTGGATCAGGTCCGCGGGATCCGGGTCGAGCTCGACCTCGATCACCGCGCCCACGTCGGGCAGCTCGCCGACCTGCTCGATCACCAACCCGGCGATCGTCTCGTAGCCGCCGCGCGGAAGGTCTCGGTCGATGGCGCGCTCAACCTCGTCGATGTGGACGTCGCCACCCATGACCCAGACGCCGTCGTCGTCGACGACGGGCTGGTCGGGGCTGACCGGGTCGTGCTCATCGGTGATCTCACCAACGAGCTCCTCGGCCAGGTCCTCCAGGGTGAGGATGCCGGCGAAGCCGCCGAACTCGTCCACGACGCACGCCAGCTGGTTGCGCGAGGCACTCAGCTCGCGCACGGCGTCCGGCAGGGCCATGAGGGTGGGGATAATCACGGCCGGGCGCACGAGCTCGCGGACCTCGGCATCCAGTCGGTTCTGGGCGGACAACACGTCCTCGATGTGAACCACGCCGACGATCTCCTCGGCGTCGTCGAGCACGGGGTAACGGGAGTGCTGTGAGCCGATGAGGTCGCGCACCCGGCGGACGGGGTCGCCGGCGCGCACCACGTCCACGCGTGACCGCGGGATCATAGCGTGCTCGACGTCGCGGCTCGGGAAGTCCAGGATCCGGTCGAGCAGCAGCGAGAGCTCCGTCGGTAGGTCGCCGCTGCGCCGGGACTGGGCCACGATGTGCTCAAGGTCCCGGGCGGACGCCGAGTGCTCGACGTCGTGGACAGGCTCGATGCGCAGCACGCGCAGCAGGAGGTTCGAGGACTGGTCGAAGACCCAGATGAGCCACCCGAACACTTTGAGGTAGACCAGCGTGGAGCGTGACAGCCAGCGAGCCAGCGGCTCCGGGCGGGCGATGGCCAGATTCTTGGGCACGAGCTCGCCGAACAGCATCTGCACCAGCGTCGACAGCGCGAGGGCCAACACCGTGCCCACCGCGATGCCCACCGCCACGGGCACACCAGCCCAACCGAACACCTCCGCGAGCGACTCGCCGATCAGAGGCTCCGCCACGTACCCCACGAGCAGCCCGGTCACCGTGATCCCTAGCTGTGCGCCGGAGAGCATGAACGAGGTCCGCCCGGTCACCCGCAACGCCCGCGCCGCGCCGGCGTCACCAGCGGACGCCCGCGCCCCCAGACGGGAGCGGTCCACCGCCAAGTAGGCGAACTCCTGGGCGACGAAGTACCCCGTCAGCGCAGTGATGAGCAGGACGACGAGCAGTCCAGCGAGCAGGGACAACACCGTCGTCACGTCATTGTCACCCCCTCACACGTCGTCAGGCGGAGGGGGCAACTGGGATGGCCGTCGGGGTCCATGGCTCTTTCGTCGTCAGGGTCCGGTCGATGGGGGAACGCCGCGCTCGCTGCCAGAGTTCCGGGCCTGCCGCTGGGACGCCGGCCAACAAGGCCGCCGGCCCGTCGAGCCTCCCAGGGGTGACGGGCGCCTGTCACCATGATGCCCATGGCCATCGCCATCCGCGAGCCTCGCTACCGCTTGCCCCGTTGGTCTCACCTGCCGAGACCTGAAACGAAAGTGGCGGACTCCGAACACCGCGATACTCATGCGCGCTGAGTGCATATCCGCAGGTCATGAGGGCCCCCGTTTGCCACCCTGACCATCGTGGGAGATACAGCGGTCCTGGCCGGTCTGGCACCAGCGAGCCGTGTTGCACATCTGTTGCACGAATCCAGGTCTTGCGCCCCCATAGGTCTCTGACGCGAAGATTCACCCAGCCGGGTGGGTCTTCGCGTCAGAGGTTTTCGGGATGCTTGGTCGAGGGTGACGCGGTAGCCCATGGCCTGGAGTTGTTGGATCGCGCGGGTGCGGGCTCGTTCGGGGTTGAGCCGGGTGTAGGAGTCGCCGCCGAGGTCTTCGTAGAGTTCGCCGGTGGTGCCCATGTGCCAGATCGCGATCAGGAGCGTGTGCTGGACGGCCACGTTGGCGCGCTGCGGACCTCGCCGAAGACTGATGCGTCGGTAGCGTGCGCCGAGGTAGGTGTGGGGGTGCTGGGCGGCCCACATCGCGGCCTGACCGAGCGCTCCTTGCAGATACGGGTTGCCCGGCCTGGTCTGGGTCGACTTCTTCCGGCCGGCCGACTCGTTGTTCCCTGGTGTGGTCCCGGCCCACGACGCCAGGTGCTTCGCGGTCGGGAACCGCGTCATGTCCGCGCCGGTCTCGGCGATGATCACATCAGCGACCAGTGTCGCGATCCCGGGGATGGTGCAGATCAGGTCGCGGAAGCCCTGAAACGGTTCGATCACCACCTCGATCCGTGCGGTGAGCTCCTCGATCGCGGCGGTGTGCCGGTCGATCAGGTCCAGGTGCACCCGGGCGAGGAAGGCATGGTGATCGGTGAACCGGCCGACCAGCGCCTCGGTGAGCTCGGGGATTTTCGACCGCAGCCGTCGCTTGGCCAGGTCAGCCAGCTCGGCGGGATCACGATCGCCGGCGATCAGCGCTTCGAGCATCGCCCGGCCGGAGACGCCCATGATGTCGGAGGCGACCGCGGACAGCTTGATCCCGGCGTCCTCGAGCAGTTTCTCCAGGCGCTGGACCTCGCGGGAGCGTTCCCGGGTGATCGCGGTCCTGGTCCGGGTCAGGTCCCGCAGGTGCCGGATCGGCTCGGGAGGCACAAACGAGCCCCGCACCAGACCATGCGCCCCGAGTTGCGCCAGCCAGGTCGCATCCGCGACGTCGGTCTTGCGGCCGGGCAGGTTCTTCACATGCCGGGCGTTGACCAGCATCAGCTCGACCCCGGGCAGGTCTTCGAGCAGGTAGTAGAACGGCTTCCAGTAGTCGCCAGTTGCTTCCATCACCGCACAGGTGACCTGCTGCTCGATGAGGTGCTCACGCAGCGCGAGGACCTGGTTGGTCATCGAACCCCAGGTCGTGACGGTCTCGACCGTCTTGCGGCGCCCCGCGCCAGCGATCCGCACGCACACCTTGGCGTCCTTCTTCGAGATGTCCAACCCCGCGCACCGGCCATGAACGACTTCCATCGCCTTCCTCCTTTCGAGTTCACAACGGGTGTCCGTCGTGGGGAGGACAGGGAGTAATCGGAAGTCTGACGCGCGGGCTCATGGCACCAATCCACGGTTCCCGTGGAAGTCCTCCACCGCCATGCTGACCTGCGGGCTCACCGGCACCAAGGGGCCTTACAGGGTCACCACGACGGACGACACCACGATCCACCCCGACCCGCGCGAACCGCAACGATCACGCCGAATCTTCGCGCACCACGGTGCGCCCAGCGAAGCAGGCGCCGCGTTGCTGACCTGCAGAGACTTCCGTCGGGCTGACAGTGTTGAGTCTCAGGACATATGCAACGCATGTCTCAAGACATCGGCAACACTTCTTGGGTCGGATGCGGGGGTGTCCAAAGCCAAACTGATCGTCACTGCCGTCACGCTCCAGCGTCTCTCCCAGGCCGAGGTCGCCCGCCGGTACGGGTTCTCCCCCTCACAGGTGTCCCGGGTGATGGCGCGGTACCGGGCCGAGGGTCAGGCAGCGTTCCAGCCGCGCTCCCGCGCCCCGCACACCTCCCCTACCGCCACCCCGCCAGAGACCGTCGAGGCGGTCCTGGCCGAACGTGACCGGCTCGTCACTGCCGGTCACGACGCCGGCCCCGAAACGATCAGCGCCTACCTGGCCCGCCGCGACATCAAGGTCTCCCGGGCCACCACGGCCCGGATCCTGACCCGCCATGGCCGGGTGAAACCAGAACCGAAGAAGAAACCCAAGAGCGCCTACCACCGCTTCGAAGCCGACCTGCCGAACCAAACCTGGCAATCCGACTTCACCCACTACCGCCTCACCAACGGCATCGACGTCGAGATCATCACCTGGCTCGATGACCACTCCCGCATGGCCCTGCACCTCTCCGCCCACCACCGCCCACCACATCGATCGTGGTCACCACCTTCACCGCCGCCATGAACGAGCATGGCTGCCCGGCAAGCGTGCTCACCGACATTCAATCTGGGTAGCGCGGCATCCGAGCTGATCCGTCGGTCGGCGGTGAGGATCGATGTCGTCCGGCACCTGCACGTCAGCGTTACTTGACCGACTGGAGCGCCACGCGACTCCTTGCCTGTTGACCGCGCTGGCGGGCAGGGCCACTGCCGGAGGCTCGAGATGCCCTGTTAGGAACCCGGCGACCCCGCCCAAAGCGCGGGGATCCCTGTTAGCGAATGTCTGGTGCGGATCGTCCTCCCACGGCCGTCGGCTGTCGGGCAGCAGTCACAGCGACCGAAGGAGACGAAGTGATCGTTCGAATGGGCATCGACATCGCCATCCGCGCGGCCCATCAGGCCAGTCTGGCCGACGAGCGCGGCGCGCTGATCTGGTCGGGTCACCGGTTCCGGACCACCGCGACCGACCTCAACCGGCTCTGGGAGCGGCTGCCCGCTGACGTCGAGCCTGCCGAGGTGACAATCGTGATGGAGCCCACGAGGAACTCCTGGGTGCCGTTGGCAGCGTGGTTTCGCCGCAGGGGCGCACGTGTCGTGCTGGTGTCCGCGGAGCGATCAGCGGACTTGCGCGCGTACTACGCCAAGCACACCAAGAGTGACCGGCTGGACTCGGTGCTGCTCGCGCGGCTTCCGATGCTGCATCCCGAAGGGCTGCACCCAGAACGGGGCATCGGACCCGGTGACCCCCTGCGCCGGGCGACCAAGTTGCACTCGACCCTGGTCAAGCGACGCACCACCAGCCTGGCTCGCATGGACGCCCTTTTGGAGATCCTCGGGCCGGAATGGCACCAGGCGTTCAAGGCCGACCTGGCCAACAAGACTCCACTGCGGTTCCTCGCCGCCGGTTACGCCGACCCGCACACGGTCCGAAGGCTCGGTCGTGCCCGGCTGAGCCGATTCCTCTACCGGCACTCGCGAGGCGCATTCGGCGACAACCTGGCCGACCAGATCCTGGCCGCTGCTCGAGCCAGTCTGGCTCTGTGGACCGAGGACGACCTGTCGTTTCCCGATCTGGCCGAAGACATCGCGATCGAGGCCCGCCTCGCACTCGCGCTGACTGAGGAGATCAAAGAACTCGACGAACGCATCGAGGTGATCGTGCGTGAACGTGACCCGCAGGGCCTGATCACCTCCGCCCCGGAGTCGGCGCCGTCACCGGAGCCGTGATCCTGGGCCGCTTGGGCGACGCCAACCGATTCTCCTCGCTGGCCGCCGTCCGCTCGTTCACCGGCCTGGTCCCCTCCCTGGACTCCTCCGGAATCTCTGGGCGACATGGAGGACCCACCAAACGCGGCGACGCGCTCCTGCGCGAAGCCCTGTTCCTCAGCGCCAACCAGGCCCGACGCATCGACCCCACCCTCGCTGCGAAATACCACCGGCTCATGGTCGAGTCCGGCAAGCACCACAACTCCGCGCTCTGCCACATCGCGACCACGCTGCTCACCCGGGTGGTGGCCTGCTGGAAGAACCAGACGCCCTACCAGTTGCGCGACATCGACGGTCGAGTCGTCGACCGAGCCGAAGCACGCGCGATCATCGCCGAGCGCTACCAAATCCCCGAAGACATCCGGCGAGCCCGCACCACCACAACAGGGACGAGCAGGCGAAGCAAGGAGTCACACAGTGCTCCATCGACCGGCCCGTCCAGCAACCACGTTAGGCGACCCGGAGCGGCTTGACATCTCTTAGGAACTCAACGGCATGGTGTACACCTCCCGCATGGCCTCCAAGAAGGTCCACGGCGGCCGCAACGCCTTCGAAGTCCTCCTCGCCACCCTCGGCGTCATCCAGAAGAACGGCCGCGGCGGCCACCCCCAAACCCAAGGCAAAGTCGAACGCTTCCAACAAACGGTCAAGAAATGGCTCCGTAACCAACCCCTCCAGCCCGCCACCATCCCCGAACTCCAACACCTCCTCGAGCTCTTCGTCGCCGAGTACAACAACGACCGACCCCACCGCTCACTAGACCGCCGCACCCCCCGCGCCGCCTACACCGCCCGACCCAAAGACCACCCCCCGACCGAACCCCCGAACCGAACCCACACCCGCGTCCGCCACGACAAAGTCAACAACGGCAAAATCACCCTCCGCCACGCCAGCCAGCTCTTCCACATCGCCCTCGGCCGACACCTCAACGCCACCCCCGGTCATCGCCCTCATCCACGACCTCGACATCACCATCAGCAACGCCACCACCGGCGAAATCCTGCGCGAACTCACCCTCGACACCACCCGCCGATACCAACCCCAGAACAAGACAACCCCCGGACCCACAGGGGTCCGGGTGTTGCCGATGTCTTGAGACATCACATCCGTCGGGCTGACAGGATTTGAACCTGCGACCCCTTGACCCCCAGTCAAGTGCGCTACCAAGCTGCGCCACAGCCCGTGGCTGCTCTCTCACGAGAGCGAACGAAACCATATCTCACCACCGCGCGGGGCTCCGAATCGGCGCCGGGCGCGGACCGCCCATGCGGGCCCTCAGGAGCGGGAGCGGCGCTCGCGAACCCGGACCGAGATCTCGATCGGGGTCCCCTCGAACCCGAACTGCTCGCGCAACCGACGTTCGAGGAATCGGCGGTACCCGGCCTCGATGAACCCCGAGGCGAAGACGACGAACCGTGGCGGCCGGGTGCTGGCCTGGGTGACGAAGAGGATGCGCGGCTGCTTCCCGCCGCGCACCGGGTGCGGGTGGGCGGCGACGATCTCCCCGACGAAGGCGTTGAGCCGGGCCGTCGGGATCCGCGACTCCCAGGAATCCAGGGCCAGGTCCAGGGCCGGGACCAGCTTGTCCATGTGGCGTCCGGTGCGGGCCGAGAGGTTGACCCGCGGCGCCCACGGGATCTGGACGAGGTCCCGCTCGATCTCTCGCTCCAAATAGTGGCGACGCTCCTCATCGGTGAGGTCCCACTTGTTGTACGCAATGACGAGCGCTCGGCCGGCATCGACCACTTGCTGGATGACCCGGACGTCCTGCTCCGACAACGGTTCAGCGGCATCGACAAGGACGACGGCCACCTCGGCCTTCTCCAGGGCCGTTTGGGTGCGCAGCGAGGCATAGAAGTCGGCGCCGCGGGTCTGGTGGACCCGGCGCCGGATGCCTGCGGTGTCGACGAACCGCCAGGTCCGGCCGCCCAGTTCGATGAGCTCGTCGACCGGGTCGCGGGTCGTTCCGGCGACCGAGTCCACGACGACCCGGTCCTCACCGGCGAGCTTGTTGAGCAGGGAGGACTTGCCGACGTTGGGCCGTCCGAGGAGGGCTACCCGGCGCGGGCCGCCGCGCTCATAGGCACCGCCCACCCCGGAGACCTCGGGCAGCACCTCAAGGAGGGCATCCAAAGCGTCCCCGGTGCCCCGGCCGTGCAGGGCCGAGACCGGCCAGGGTTGGCCGAGCCCGAGGTTCCACAAGGCGGCTGCATCGGCCTCGACGCGCTGGTCGTCGACCTTGTTGGCGATGAGGACGACCGGCTTGTGCGCCCGTCGGAGCAGCCGGACCACGGCCTCGTCGTCATCGGTGGCACCCACCGTGGCGTCCACGACGAACAGCACGGCATCGGCGAGGTCGACGGCGATCTCGGCCTGCTCGGCAACCCGCAGGTGAATGCCGGTGGCGTCGATCGACCAGCCCCCGGTGTCGACGAGGGTGAAGTCGTGACCGGTCCACTCCGCGTCATACGCCACCCGGTCCCGGGTGACCCCGGGCACATCCTCGACCACGGCCTCCCGGCGGCCGATGATCCGGTTGACCAGCGTGGACTTGCCGACGTTGGGCCGCCCGATCACCGCGACGACGGGCCGGGGGCCAATGGCTTCGGCACCATCGACGTCCCCGTCACGGTCCCCGAGCAGGGCGCGGTCCTCGTCGTCGAGGTGAAACTCCTCGAGTCCCACCCGCAGGGCCCGCTCGATAACGGCGGGATCGGCGAGGGGCTCTTCGGTGCTCATCCCCCCATTCTCTCTCACAGTTGGAGGATGTCTGGCGGCACGTCGGTCGGAAGCGGCAACCCGTGGCGGACACTGGCCTGAGCCACGTGGTCGGCGAGGGTCACCCGGATCTGTTCGGAGACCCGCTCCAGCCGCACCCGCCCGGGCAGCCCGTCGGGCACCTCGAGTGGGACCGAGGCGCCGAAGTCGACGACGAGCCGGGAACGGAGCCGGGGCCAGGAAGCCGCGAGATCACCGGTGCGCCGAGTCCCCAGGCAGGCGGTCGGGATCACCGTCGCCCCCGACTGCATCGCCAGCCACCCCACCCCCTTGGCCGCCGCGGAGAGGTCCCCGCGGCCCCGTCCGCCCTCGGGGAAGATGCCGATGACGCCGCCGCGCCCGAGCACCTGCAGCGCCCGGTTCAGGGCCGTGCGGTCGCCGCGCTGTTGATCGATGGCGATCTGCCCGCTGAACCTCAGCAGCGGCCCGAGCACGGGCCCCTCGAAGGTCTGCTTGAGGACCAGGAAATGGCTCGGCCGGGGCGCCAGGCCGAGGACGACGGCACCGTCGAGAAAGCCGGTGTGGTTGGCGGCAAGGATGACCGGACCGTGCTCGGGGACGTGTTGCGCACCATGCATCTCACCGGCATACAGGGCGCGAACGAGGGTACCGCCGACGAGGTGGGAGAACCGGCCCCGCCACGCCTCGGGCGGCTCGCTGCCCTCCGTGCCCGCGGGCGTCTTCGGAGCCCTCACCGGCGGGCCCCAACGATCCGCAGGACCGCATTCACGCTGCCCTCAAAGTCCAGGTCCGAGGTGTCGAGCAGGACGACGCCGTCGGCGGCCTCGGTGAAGTTGGAGACCGTGGAGTCGTCGCGGTCTCGGCGGACGATGGAGTCGCGGGTGGCCGCAACGGCCCCCGCGTCGGCATGCCCGTGCAGTTCGGTGGAGCGGCGCCGCAACCGGGCCTCCTCCGACGCGGTGAGCAACACCCGGACGGCGGCATCGGGGGCGACGACCGTGGTGATGTCGCGCCCTTCGGCGACCACTCCCCCGGTGGCCTCGACGATGGCGTCCATGAGGCTACGCTGCCGCCGCCGCATCCAGGCCCTTACGGCAAGGTTGGTCGCGACGGCGGAGACCGCGGCGGTCACCGCGCGTCCCCGGATCTCCGCGGTGATGTCTTGGCCACCGGCCGACACCCGAGGGTCCTCGGGGTCGGTGCCCATGACGATGCCCGCGCTGTCCGCGAACGCGGCGACCGCGGCCTGGTCGGTGAGGTCAATCCCGCTGGACAGACAGGACCAGGTGAGGGCGCGGTACATGGCCCCGGTGTCGAGGTAGCCGATCCCCAGCCGGCGCGCGACGGCCCGGGAGACGCTGGACTTCCCTGAGCCGCTGGGGCCGTCAATGGCGATCGTCAATGGCTCTGTCACAGCGCTGCAGCCTAGCGCCTCGGCGTCCGCGGGCGTGGCAGCGCGCTCAGGAGTGCAGACGCCATCCACGCGCCTCAAGGGCGACACCGAGCGCGTCGGCGCTGGCCGGGATGACGTCGACTTCGGCAACCCCGAACGCCTGCCCGAGACCGTGGTCGAGGCGGAACTCCTCGATGTTGGTCCCAGTCTCCCCGACATCGGCGAAGAGCCGGCCGAGTTGGCCGGGCTCGTCCGGCACGATGACCCGCACCGTCGCGTATGCCGTCGGCGCGGCGCCGTGCTTACCCGGGATCCGGGCGTGCCCGGCGTTGCCGGCGGCCACGGTCCGGGCAAGGACGGCCCGAGCCCCGGGGGCGTCCGTGGAGGAGGTCAGCGCCTCGAGAGCGTCCAGGACGGCGTCAAGGTCATCGCGCAGAGGGCGCAGGACGTCGCGCACCGCGGCCGCGTTACCGGCCAGGATCTGGGTCCACAGGCCCGGCTCGCTCGCGGCAATCCGGGTCACGTCCCGCAAGCCCTGGCCGGCGAGGGCAACCGCCTCGTCGGTGAGCCGGCCGAGCCGGGCGGCTACCAGACTCGCCGCGAGCTGCGGGACGTGCGAGACCGCGGCCACGGCGGCGTCGTGCCGCTCGGGATCGAGGACGACGACGGCGGCACCGACATCCCGCGCCATCCGGGCGACGAGGTCACGAACGTCACCCCGGGTGTCCCCCGACGGGGTGACCACCCAGGCTCGGCCGTCAAAGAGGTCGAAGCGGCCGGACACCGCACCGGAGCGTTCCCGGCCCGCCATCGGGTGCGATCCGCAGTACCGCTGCACCGGGGCGCCACGGGCGACCAGGGCAGCCTGGACGATGCCCTTGACGGAGGCGACATCGGTGACCGCCGCGTCCGGATGATCCGCGAGGGCCTGCGCGACGCAGTCGCCGGTGACATCCGGGGGTGTGGCCACGACGACAAGGTCCGGCCGATCCCCCGGGGCTGCGAGCCGCCCGGCGCCGAGGTCGCGTGCCAGTGCGGCGTTGGTCGGGCTCACATCGGTGAGCGTCACGGCATACCCGGCTCGGGTGAGCGCGAGCCCCAGACTTGTCCCGATCAGACCGGTCCCGACGATGAGGACCTCGGTCACAGCCCGGCCGCCTTGTAGAGCGCGGCAACCTCCGCGGAGTTCAGCGCCCGCCACTTGCCGACCTTCGTCGAGCCGAGATGGATCGGGCCGACCTGGGTACGGACCAGGGAAATCACCGGGTGGCCGACGGCATCGAGCATGCGGCGGACGATGTGTTTGCGGCCCTCGTGCAGCACCACCTCGACGAGTGCCTTGCCCGGCTGGCTGTCGACGATCCGGAAGGAGTCGACCGCGACCGGCCCGTCGTCGAGTTTGATGCCGGCCCGCAGCCGCCGACCGAGGTCCCGCGGAACCGGCCCGGGAACCTGCGCGAGGTAGGTCTTGAGGACCCCGTACCGGGGGTGCTGGAGCCGGTTGGCGAGGTCGCCGTCGTTGGTGAGCAGCAGCAGGCCCTCGGTGTCGGCGTCGAGCCGACCCACGTGGAAGAGCCGCTCCTTGCGTCCGCGGACGAAGTCGCCGAGGTCGATCCGGCCCAGGTCGTCGTTCATCGAGGTGACCACCCCGAGCGGCTTGTTGAACGCCAGGTAGACCCGAGACTCGTCGAGCTGCACCCGCTCGCCGTCGACATGGACCACCTGGTCGGGACGGATCCGCACCCCAAGCTCACGCACGATCTGCCCGTCGACCTCCACCCGGCCCTCGCTGATGAGCAGTTCGCAGGCGCGCCGCGAACCGATCCCGGCGCCGGCCAAGAGCTTCTGCAGACGGATGCCATCGGGGTCGTGGACGTCAACCTCCGGGCGGGTGGGTGGCTGGCCCGCGAGCTCGCCCTGGCGGCGGTATGCCGTCGGGCTGCGGCGCGGGCGGGGCTTCTCGGGGCGGCTAGGGCGGGTCATCCGCGGCCTCTTTCGGCGATCTCGTCGAGCACATCGATCTCGGGCAGGTAGGGGGCAAGCGCGGGGAGTTCCTCGAGGCTGTGCAGGCCGAGGCGTTCCAGGAAGTACGACGTCGTGCCATAGAGGATGGCGGTGGACTCCTCGTCGTGGCCGACCTCCTCGATGAGGCCGCGACTGAGCAGGGTGCGCAGGACGCCGTCGACGTTGACCCCGCGGATCGCGGAGACCCGGGAACGGGCCACCGGCTGCCGGTAGGCGATGACCGCGAGGGTCTCCAGCGCGGCCTGGGTGAGCCGGGACTGTTGGCCGCCGAGGACGAACTTCTCCACCACGGGGGCGTACTCGTGCCGGGAGTACATCCGCCAGGCTCCACCGACCTCACGCAGGGTGAAGCCGCGGGTGCTCGCCTCATATCCGGCCTCGAGTTCGGCGAGAGCGACCTCGACGTCATCGACGGGCTGTTCGAGGGCGGTGGCGAGCACGATGGCGCTCACCGGCTCATCGACCACCATGAGGATGGCTTCGAGAGCGCCGTGGATGCCTCCCGGGAAGTCGGCGACATCGAAGGCCAATTGATCGTCCCGGTCGGCCTCCTCGGCCACCGGAGCAGCCTCGGCGTCAACGGGCACGCTCGGCTCGAACGTGGTCATGGGTTCTCCCCTTCGGGTATGTCGTCCGAGACGTCATCTGGCACGTCGTCCTCGAACTCGTCGTCGAACTCGTCCTCGAACTCGTCGTCGAACTCGTCCTCGAACTCGTCGTCGACCTCAATGGAGCCTTCCTCGCTGCCGGTCCAGCGCACGGTCAGCTCGCCGAGAGCCTCGGCCTGCTCGAACACGACGTCGGCCTCACGGTAGAGCTCGAGGAGGGCCAGGAAGCGGGCCACGACGACGAGCGTGGACTCGGCGTCGGCGACCAAGGCCCGGAAGGAGGCCACCCGGTCGCGCCGCAGCCGTTCCCCGATGATGCTCGCCTGTTCCCGGACGCTCACCGCGGGGGCGTGCAGGTGGGTGAGCCCCACCGTTGGCGGTGGCTTCGGGCTGAGCGCCAAGGCGGCAATCCGGGCGAGCTGTTCGGGGGTGATCGTCATGACAAGTTCGGGGAGCAGGGCCGCGAACCGGGGCTCCAGGGCCACCGATCGGGGGTGGCGGCGACCGGCCGTGGCCATCCGCTCGGCAAAGGTGTGCGCGATGCCTTTGAACGCGCGGTACTGCAGGAGCCGGGCGAAGAGGATGTCCCGGGCCTCGATCAGGGCGAGGTCGTCCTCGTCGTCGGGGCCGGTCCGCGGCAGCAGTCGGGAGGCCTTGAGGTCGAGCAAGGTGGCAGCGACGAGCAGGAACTCGGTGGCCTGGGAGAGGTCCCAACCCCCAGGCCGGGCCTGCTCGGCCCGAATGTGCGCGATGAAGTCGTCGGTGACCGTTGCGAGCGCGATCTCGGTGATGTCGAGTTTGTGCTTGGCGATGAGCCCGAGGAGCAGGTCGAACGGACCGGAGAAGACGTCGAGGCGGACCTCGAAGGCCGTCACCGGCGCGCGCCTGGTGAGGACCCCGCCTGGGGTGACCTCCGGGGTGACCTCAGCGGGACCGGACATCGAGGGTCAGGCCGCCCCGCCGCGGGCGATGAGCTCTCGAGCGAGCTGACGGTAGGCCTCGGCGCCCTTGTGGGCCGAGTCGTAGGTCGTGATCGGTTCGGCAGCCAGGGAGGCGTCCGGGAACTTCACCGTGCGGGAAATAACGGTGTGGAAGACCCGCTCTTCGAAGTGCTCGACGACGCTTGCGACGACCTCCTTGGAATGCAGGGTGCGCTGGTCGTACATCGTCGCGAGGATGCCGTCGACGGTCAGCCGCGGGTTGAGCCGATCGGTGATCTTCTCGATGGTCTCGATAAGCAGGGCGACCCCTCGCATGGCGAAGAACTCGCACTCCAATGGGATGATGACGCCGTGCGCGGCGGTGAGGGCGTTCACCGTGAGCAGCCCGAGGGAGGGCTGGCAGTCGATGAGTACGACGTCGTAGTCGTCGAGGACCGGACGCAGCACTCGGGCGAGGATCTGCTCGCGGGCGACCTCCCCGACGAGCTGGACCTCGGCTGCGGACAGGTCGATATTGGCCGGGACGACGTCGAGGCCGGGCACGCTCGTGGTCCGGATGATGTCCCGGATGTCGTGGCCGCGCTCGGTGAGCAGGGTGTAGATCGTGGCGTCGAGTTCGTGGACCGGCACCCCGAGGCCGACAGACAAGGCCCCTTGCGGGTCGAAGTCGACGAGCAGCACCTTGCGGCCGTACTCGGCGAGCGCCGCACCCAGGTTGATCGTCGTGGTCGTCTTGCCGACCCCGCCCTTCTGGTTGCACATGGCGATGACCCGCGCCGGACCGTGGGCGGTGAGCGGTGCCGGGGTCGGGAAGTCCGGCAGCACCCGGCCCGTGGGCCCGGTCCGCTCCTGCGTGCCGAGCTCCAGCGCGCCCTCCGAATCCATGGGCCCGACCTTATCAGCGCGCACCACCGTGCCCCGGCGAGGCGCGGCTGCAGCAGCGGTTACCGCGCCCGCGGATGGCTCTGCGCGTAGACCTCCCGGAGCCGCTGGACCGTGACGAGAGTGTAGATCTGGGTGGTGGTCACCGAGGCGTGGCCGAGCAGCTCCTGGACGACCCGCACATCGGCCCCACCGTCGAGGAGGTGGGTGGCGAAGGAATGCCTCAGGGTGTGCGGTGAGATGTGCCCAGCCAGGTGGGCCCGCTCCGCACAGGTTCGCAGGATGGTCCATGCGCTCTGCCGAGAGAGCCGGCTCCCCCGCTGGTTGAGAAACACCGCCGGTGTGCCCCGGCCCCTACCGGCGAGCGCCGGCCGGGCGCGGACGACATACGCCAAGAGCGCCTCGGCGGCGTACGAACCGAGGGGGACGAGGCGTTCCTTGGCGCCCTTGCCGACAACGCGGAGCACGTTGGCGTCCCGGTCGATGTCATCGAGGTCGAGACCGATGGCCTCGGAGATGCGGGCGCCGCTGCCGTAGAGGACTTCGAGGAGCGCCCGATCCCGCAGGGCGGCCGGGGTGTCCCCCACCGACGCGGCCTCCAGGAGGGCGACGACCTGGTCCACGGAGAGCGCCTTCGGCAGCCGCGAGCCTTGACTGGGTGGGGCCACCGCCCGCGCGGGGTCGTCCTCGAGGACCCCCTCAAGGGCAAGGAAGCGATGCAGCCCGCGGACCGCGACCAGGGTTCGGGCCGCCGAGCTCGCCGACAGCGGCGGATGGTCGGGGTCGCCCTCCCGCAGGTGCCCGAGGAACTCCGCGACCGTGGCCTCTCGCACCTGGGCGGGTTGGCTCACCCCGCGCTCAGCCAGGTATGCCGTCCAGCGCGCCAGGTCCCGCCGGTAGGCGGCGAGGGTGTTCGGCGAGAGCCCCCGTTCGACGTGCAGGTGGGTGAGCCACATCGTGGCGGCGCGCTCGACCGGGGTCGGGCGCGCCGCCACGACGGGTTGCGGGTCCTCGCTCAGGCGAGCACCGCGTCCGGGGCTGTGAAGGGCATCTCGAAGGCGTCCGCGACACCCTTGCACGTCACCGCTCCGCCGTGCGTGTTGAGGCCGAGCGACAAGGCCTTGTCCGCACCCAGCGCAGCCTGCCAGCCTTGGTCGGCGAGCTTGACGGCATACGCCAGGGTTGCGTTGGTGAGCGCCCACGTCGAGGTGTGCGGCACGGCGCCGGGCATGTTGGCAACGCAGTAGTAGATGGAGTCGTGCACGGCAAAGGTCGGCTCGGCGTGGGTGGTGGGTCGGCTGCCTTCGAAGCACCCGCCCTGGTCGATGGCGACGTCGACGAGGACCGAACCAGGCTTCATCTGGGCGACCATGTCGTCGGTGACGAGCTTGGGGGCCTTGGCACCGGGGATGAGGACCGTGCCGATGACCATGTCGGCCTTGAGGACCTCCTCGCGGACCGAGAGCGCGGAGGAGGCGATCTGGCGGACCCGGTTGTCGTACCGCCAGAAGCTCATCCGGAGCTTGTCGAGGTCGGTGTCCAGGAGGGTGACCTCGGCGCCCATGCCGAGGGCGATGTTCGCGGCGTTCTGACCGGCGACTCCGGCACCGAGGACGACGACCTTGGCGTTGGCGACGCCGCCGACGCCGCCCATGAGGACGCCGCGGCCACCCTGGGCACGCATCATCGCGTGGGCACCGACCTGGGGGGCGAGACACCCGGCGACCTCGGACATCGGGTAGAGCAGCGGGAGCAACCCGGAGGGCAGCTGCACGGTCTCGTAGGCGATGGAGGTGGTCTTGCGGGCAACGAGTTCGTCGGTGAGCGGCTGGTCGGCGGCGAGGTGGAGATAGGTGAAGAGGATGAGGTCCTCGCGGAGCCGGTGGTACTCCTCGGCGATCGGCTCCTTGACCTTCATGACCATGTCCGAGGCGCCCCATAACTCGTCGGCATCCCCGACGATGCGTGCACCTTGGGCGATGTAGTCCTCGTCGGTGATCGAGGAGCCGAGGCCGGCGCCGGCCTGGATGAGCACCTCATGTCCTCGACGGACGAGCTCATGGACCCCGACCGGCGTGATGCCGACGCGGAACTCGTTGTTCTTGACCTCGCTGGGAACTCCCACCTTCACGGAAATCAACCCTTGTCTGCTCGTGTCGGGCCGGGGAGCCGGCCCCATTGCCGACACCCTGCTGCGCCGGAGCGCGGCCAATGGGAGTCTAGCCCCGTGACTCTCTACGCCTCACGCCCCGGACGCCGTACCGTGCAGGTCCTCGCCGACGCCGGGATGGCCCTGTGGGTCTGGGTGTGGGTGCGGCTCGCGTATGCCGTGCACGACTCCACCCTCGCCCTCGCCGAACCGGGTCGTCAGCTCGCCGGGGCGGGCGGTTCTTTCCGGTCCACGATGACCCGGGCCGGGGACTCCGTCGACGATCTGCCGTTGCTCGAGGACCGGATCGCCGGGCCGTTCCGGAGCGCGGCGGGGGTAGGGACCGAACTGGAGGACGCCGGCCGTTCTCTGGTCAGTTCGGTCGAGCGGGTCGCGTTGCTCTTGGGGTGGACGACGGCGCTCGTGCCGATCCTCGTGGTGGGCGGCGCGTGGCTGTTCCTCCGGAGCCGGTTCGTCCGCCGGGCCACCGCGGCGCAACGGTTCATTGACGGGGCACCGGACCTCGACCTCTTCGCGCTCCGGGCGATGGCCACCCAGCCGATGGCACGACTTGCCCGGATCAGCGATGACCCGGCCGGGGCGTGGCGGCGGCGGGAGGCGGACGTCATACGGGCGCTTGCGGCCCTGGAGCTCAAGGACTCCGGCCTCCACCTGCCCCGACTTTCCCGCCCCATGCCGGAAACCCAAGGTCAGGGCCCCCTATAGGGCACCCCAACCTCGAACTTCGGGCATGGGGCGGGAAAGTCGAGGCGGCGGCCCCGGGGGGTCAGGAGGTAAGGAGGGCTGGGCGCAGGTCCGAGGGGGGACAGAGCCAGGTCGCGGCATCGGCATCGGTTTGGGCACCGCTGCGGAGGTCCTTGACCTGGTCCCCACCGTCCGCTCCGGCGCCGGGGAACCAGACGAAGGGTATGCCGCGCCGATCGGCATATCGGATCTGCTTGCCGAAGCGGTCCGCCCGGGGGGCGACCTCACAGGGGATACGACGCGCCCGCAAAGCCGAAGCCACCGCAAGCGAACGCCCACGGGACTCCTCGTCGGTCACCGCAACAAGCACGGCGGCCGGCGTCGAACGGGAGGCGGTCAGCCCCCGCCGGGCGATAAGGAGCTGCATGAGCCGGGTCACTCCGATCGAGATCCCCACCCCGGGATAGCTCGTACGGCCATCCGAAGCCAGACTGTCATAGCGGCCCCCACCGGCCACCGAACCCCACGACTCAAACCCGACGATCTGCGTCTCGTACACCGTCCCGGTGTAGTAGTCGAGCCCCCGCGCGATGGAGAGGTCGGCGATGACCCGCCCGGGGCGAGTCGCGGCCAGGGCGGCCTCGATGACCTCGGCCAGGGTCGCGAGCCCCTCCGACAGGAGCGGGTGGCTGACCCCCAGCGCGCCGACCTGCTCGACGAACGACGCGTCGGGCGAACTGATCCGGGCGAGGGCCAGGCATTGCCCGGCTTGCTCCCGGGTCGCCCCGGTGCCGAGCAGCATCTCGGTCACCGCATCCGGGCCGACCTTGTCCAGCTTGTCGACGATCCGCAAGGTCGCTGTGATGTCGGTGAGCCCGATACCGAGATAGAAGCCTTGCGGGATCTTGCGGTTGTTGCAGCGCACGGCGAAGTCGCCCACGGGCAACTGCTCGAAGATCTCCGCAAGCACGATCGGCATCTCCGCCTCGAAGTGCGTGCTGAGCTCCCCCACGTCGACAACGTCGATGTCGGCCTGGGTGAACTCCCGGAACCGCCCCTCCTGCGGCCGCTCCCCCCGCCAGGACTTCTGAATCTGGTAGCGGCGGAACGGGAAGGCGAGCTTCCCGGCGTTCTCCAGCACGTAACGAGCGAACGGCACGGTGAGATCGAAGTGCAGTCCGAGCGCGGCGTCCCGGCGCTCCTCCGCTCCGGCGGCGAGGCGCGCCACGCCATACACCTCCTTGTCGGCGTCGCCGCCCTTGCCGAGGAGCCGTTCGACCGGCTCGACGGCCCGGGTCTCGATCGAGGTGAATCCGTGCAGCTCGAACGTCTCGCGGAGGATGTCGAGCAAGTGCAGTTCAGCGAGCCGCTCCGCCGGGAGCAGTTCGGGGAATCCGGAAAGCGGGGTGACCTTGGGGGCCATGGTCGATCAGAGTCCTTGGAGGTAGGGGTTGGTCGACCGCTCCCGGCGCAGGGTCGTGGCCGGGCCGTGGCCGGTGAGCACGAGGGTGGAGTCGGCGAGCGGGAGGACGACCTCCCGCAGCGATCGCGTCATCGCCGCCGAACTACCGCCGGGCAGGTCGGTGCGTCCGATCGACCCGGCGAAGAGGACGTCCCCGCTGATCAAGGTGCGGTCGAGGTCCTCGCCGGCGGCGATCCCGTCGGGCAGCCGGTCGAGGGCGAACATGACCGATCCTTCGGTGTGCCCGGGCGCGTGCAACACCTCGACGTCGAGGCCGGCCAGGCTCAAGCGGTCCCGGTCGGCAAGTTCGACAACCCGCTCGGGCTCGCGCCAGTTGGCCTGTGCGCCGAACTGTTGCTCGAGCATCGCGACGAAGCCGGCGTCGATGGTCTTCAGCGGGTCGGCAAGCCGGTAGCGATCGTCGGTGTGGATGTATGCCGCGGTGTCACCACCGCACACCGGCGTCACCGAATACACGTGGTCGAGATGGCCATGGGTGAGCAGAACCGCGGCGGGGCGCAGCCGGTGCTCGGCGAGGATGTCGCGAACGGTGTGCTCGACCCCGATCCCCGGGTCGACGATGATGCACTCCTCGCCGGCTGCGGCCGCGAGGAGGTAGCAGTTGGTCCCGAAGGCGACGGCCGGGAAGGAGATGGCGAGCACGCGGCCAGCCTAATGCGGTCCGCGCCAGGGCCGGCCCCTGCCTACACTTGCCCCTGTGGCGACGAGACAGCAGGAGCGGGACCGTGCCCGCCGACGTTACGAGAAGCGACAGGCGGTCCTGACCCAACGGGACAGCGACCGGGCCCGGATGCAACGGCTGCTTGCCGTCATCGGTACCGTCGTCGTCGTTGTCGGCCTCGCGGCGATCGTCGGGTTGAAGCTTGCCAGCACCCCCCAGCCGGGAACGGTGAGTTCGGCAACGCCGACAGCGACCGCGTCTCGAGCGCTCGCCGAGGGGTGCACCGAGCCGCCGGCCCCCCTCGGGACGGCCGCGACGTTGACCCTTCCGGACAAGAAGACCGCGGCGGGAAAGACCTTCATCGCGACGATGACGACGAACTGCGGCGACATTGTTGTCACTCTCGACGGCGCCAAGGCACCGCAAGCGGTGGCCTCTTTCCTGCAGCTCGCGCAGAACGACTATTGGGTCAACTCGCCATGTCACCGGCTCACCCAGACCACCGGCCTCAAGGTGCTCCAGTGCGGTGACCCTACCGGCACCGGGACCGGGGGGCCGGGCTACGGCTTCGCGGTCGAGAACCCACCCGCCTCGGGCGCCTACCCCCGGGGCACCCTGGCCATGGCGCGCACCAGCGATGCGCAGAAGGGCAACGGCGGCCAGTTCTTCATCGTCTACGGAGACAGCTCCCTGCCGGACCCCGCCGGGTACACCATCTTCGGCACGGTGACCCAGGGGTTGGATATTGTCGACCGGGTGGCTGCCCGCGGGGTGGCCTCCGGCAGCGCCGGGCCGGATGACGGCGCGCCAGCCGCACCGATCAGCATCCTCCGAGTCAGCGTCACCGAGAAGAAGGCCTAAGTCCGTGAGCGAGAACACCGTTCCCGAGGAGCACCCCGAGGTGCTCCCGACCGAGGTGCTGCCCGACGCGGTCGAGTCGACCCTCGATGAGGCAACGCCGGAGCCGAGCCAGACCGAGCAGGGGGCCGAGCCGCAATCCGAGGTCGAGGCCGCCCCTGAGCCCGAGCCCGAGGCCGCCCCTGAGCCTGAGCCCGAGGTCGCCTCTGAGCCTGAGCCTGAGCCGGCGACCACACCGACCCCGGCGCCCGCGGCACCCCGCCCGGCCGGCGTCATACCCTCCCCCGCTGCGCTCGCCTCCCGGATGGCGGCCCGCCCGACCCCGCCGGTCACCGCCGCTCCCCCGGCACCGGCACACTCGGAGTCGGCCCGATTCGGCCGGGTCGACGAGGCCGGCCACGTCTACGTCACCGTCGGTGAGGAGGAGCGGGAGGTCGGCTCCTACCCGGGAGCCTCCCCCGAGGACGCACTCCAGTACTTCGCCCGCAAGTATGACGAGTTGGCGGCGACCGCTGCCCTGCTGAGGGCCCGCGTCGACATCCCCGACGTCCACGCCAAGGAGGTCGCCGACTCCCTGGCCCTTTTCAAGGAGCAGGTGGCCGAGGCCAAGGTCGTCGGCGACCTGGCCGCCCTGGACACCAGCCTCGCCGAGATCGAGGAAGCCGTCGCGACCAAGCGCGCCGAGGAAGCCACCGCGCGGGCTGCAGCCAAGGAAGCCGCCGCCGCCGCTCGTGAGGCCATCGTCGCCGAGGCCGAGAAGATCGCGGCCACCCCGCTGTCCTCGATGCAGTGGAAGACCAGCGGCGAGCGGATGCGCGAACTCCTCGAGGAGTGGAAGACCGCCCAGCGCAGCGGCGCTCGCCTCGACAAGCCCGTGGAGACCGCCCTCTGGGAGCGTTTCAGCCACGCTCGCAACGGTTTCGACAAGGCCCGCAGGTCCTGGTTCGCCGACCTTGAGCAGACCCGCGATAGCGCCAAGCGGGCCAAGGAACGGCTCGTCGCCGAGGCCGAGGCGCTCTCCGGCAGCAAGGACTGGGCGGCCACCGCCCGCGCCTTCAAGGGCCTCATGGACCAGTGGCGCCAGGCCGGTCGCGCCGCCCGCAAGGACGACGACTCCCTCTGGGAGCGCTTCCGCGCCGCGCAGGACGCCTTCTTCTCGGCCAAGGACGAGGTCGTTGCCGCCGAGAACGAGGAGTACAAGGCCAACCTCACGGTCAAGGAGGCCCTCCTCGTCGAAGCCGAGGCCCTCCTCCCGGTGACCGACCTCGACCGCGCCAAGTCCGCGCTGCGGACCATCCAGGACAAGTGGGACCGGGCCGGCAAGGTGCCGCTCGCCGACATGGACCGGATCGAAAAGGCCATCCGCCGGGTCGAGTCCGCGGTCCGGGACGCCGACGAGGCCCGGTGGAAGTCGAGCAATCCTGAGGTCACCGCCCGGGCCACCTCGATGATCACCCAACTCGAGGCCGGGATCGCCAAGGTCGACGCCCAGATTGCCGCCGCCGAGGCTGCGGGTGAGAGCGCCAAGGTGGCCAAACTCCGCGAAGAGCGGGCGTCCAAGGAGCAGTTCCTCGCCCAGGTGCGTTCCCTCGGCTGATCCCCGGTATGCCGTCGGCTGACGGCTCCGCGGCGCACGCTCCGCGGCTCAGAAGGGCTGTCCGCTCCTCAGATGCGGTGAGCGTCGAAGACGCCGTTGACCCGTTGCACGGCGCTGATGACGTGACTGAGGTGGCTGGGGTCGCCCATCTCGAAGGTGAACCGCAGGGTCGCCACCCGGTCGCGTGAGGTATGGACCGTCGCGGAGAGGATGTTGACGCCGTTGTCCGAGAGGATCCGGGTGACGTCCGAGAGCAACCCGGAGCGGTCCAGTGCCTCCACCGCGAGCTGGACGAGGAAGACGCTGTTCGAGGTCGGCGCCCACTCGACATCGATGAGCTTTTCAGTCTGTGAGCGCAGGTCGTCGGCGTTGGTGCAGTCGGCCCGGTGGATCGAGACTCCCTGGCCGCGGGTGATGAAGCCGAGAATGTCGTCGCCGGGCACCGGGGTGCAGCAGCGGGCGAGTTTGACCCAGACATCGGCCATCCCCTTGACCACGACGCCCGGATCCCCGGCCCGCCGGCGCGGTGCCCGCACCTGCAACGGGGTGGTCGCTTCGGCCAGGTCCTCGCTGGCGCCGTCCTCTCCCCCGACGGTCGCCAGCAACTTGGTGACGACGTGCTGTGCGGAGATGTGCCCCTCGCCGATGGCCGCATACAGCGCCTCGATGCCCTGCAGGCGCAGGCTCTGCGCGACGTTGCCCAGGGAGTCCGCGCTCATGAGGCGCTGCAGCGGCAGACCGCGCTTGCGCATCATCTTGGCCAGTTCGTCCTTGCCGCGGTCGATCGCCTCCTCGCGGCGCTCCTTGGTGAACCATTGCCGGATCTTGGAACGGGCCCGGGCCGAGCCGACGAAGGTGAGCCAATCTCGCGAAGGGCCGGCGGAATCGGCCTTGGAGGTCAGCACCTCGACGATGTCACCGTTGTCGAGTTTGGATTCCAGCGGGACCAGCCGCTCATTGACCTTGGCCCCGATACACCGGTGGCCGACCTCGGTGTGCACGGCATACGCGAAGTCGACCGGGGTGGACCCCGCAGGGAGCCCGACGAGTTGCCCCTTGGGGGTGAAGACGTAGACCTCGGTGGCGTTAACTTCGAAACGCAGCGACTCGAGGAACTCACCGGGGTCGGCGGTCTCGCTCTGCCAGTCGAGGAGTTGCCGGAGCCAGGCCATATCGTTGGCCGACCCGCCGACTCCTTCACGAGCCACGGCCCCCGGGGCGCCGTGCAGCCTGGCCTCCTTGTATTTCCAGTGGGCGGCCACCCCGTACTCGGCACGCTGGTGCATGGAGCGGGTGCGAATCTGGATCTCGACCGGTTTGCCACCCGGCCCGATGACGGTGGTGTGCAGCGACTGGTACATGTTGAACTTCGGCATCGCGATGTAGTCCTTGAAGCGCCCTTGGAGGGGTTTCCAGCGGGCATGCATCGCGCCGAGCGCTCCGTAGCAGTCGCGCACCGAGTCCACCAGAACCCGGACGGCCACGAGGTCGTAGATGTCCTCGAACCCGCGTCCGCCGACGACCATCTTCTGATACACGGAGTAGTAGTGCTTGGGCCGGCTGGTGACGGTCGCCTTGATCCGGGCGGCCTTGAGGTCGGCCGCGACCTGCTCGCGGACCGCCGCGTGCACCTCCTCGCGGGCCGGTGCCCGTTCGGCGACCATCCGGACGATCTCGTCGAAGACCTTGGGATAAAGGGTCTGGAAGGAAAGATCCTCCAACTCCCACTTGATGGTGTTCATCCCCAGGCGGTGCGCGAGCGGGGCGTAGATCTCTAGGGTCTCCTTGGCCTTGCGCGCGGCACTCTCGGCGGAGACGTACTTCCAGGTGCGGGCATTGTGCAGCCGGTCGGCGAGCTTGATGACGAGCACCCGGATGTCGCGGCTCATCGCGACGACCATCTTGCGGACGGTTTCGGCTTGCGCGGCCGAGCCATAGGTGACCTTGTCGAGCTTGGTCACGCCATCCACGAGCATGGCGACCTCGGCCCCGAAGTCCCGTTCACACTGATCGAGGCTGTAGTCGGTGTCCTCGACGGTGTCGTGCAGCAACGCGGCGGCGAGCGTGGTCGGGGTCATCCCGAGCCCGGCGAGGATCGTGGTCACCGCGAGCGGATGCGTGATGTACGGATCTCCGGACTTACGGACCTGGCCGGCGTGCGCCCGCTCGGCGGCCTCGTAGGCCCGCACAATGAGGGAGGTGTCCGCCTTCGGGTGGGTGGTTCGGACGATCTGCAGCAACGGCTCGAGCACGGCCGGGGTGCCGCTCGAGCGTCCGCCGCCGATGAGGGCGAGCGCGGCCCGCGCACGGGAGGACACCCCACCGGAACTCGATGCCGACGTGGGGGCCGGAGTCGTCTCCTCACCCATGGACGGAGTCTAGTGTCGCCCGGTGACCGTCCCGGACACGGTGAAGGCTTAGGGGACGAGGTAGAGGCTGTCGATGCTGCGACCGGCGAGCCGGTCCCGGCCACCGAGGAAGGCGAGTTCGACGAGGAACGCCATGCTCACCACCCTGCCGCCGGCCCGCTCGATGAGGTCGTGCGCCGCGGCCGCGGTGCCCCCCGTGGCGAGCACGTCGTCAACGAGGAGCACCCGCTGGCCGGGAGTGAAGGAGTCCGCATGGACCTCAATGGTTGCCGACCCGTACTCGAGGTCGTAGTGGTGGGCGAGCACGTCGCCGGGGAGTTTGCCGGCCTTGCGTACCGGGACAAAGCCGAGGCCGAGTTCGTGGGCCACCCCGGCGCCGAGGATGAACCCGCGCGCCTCCACGCCCGCCACGACGTCCACCGTGCCGGTATGCCGTGCGGCGAGTTCGCGAACCACCGCGCCCAGGGCTGCTCCGTCCCGCAGCAGCGGAGTGATGTCCTTGAAGACAATCCCCGGTGCCGGGAAGTCCGGCACGTCGCGCAGCCGGCTCCCGATGAGGTCGGCGAGCGTCACCTGCGTGACTTCGGCGTCCGCTTGGGCTGGTTGCGCGGACCGGAGGCGGCGTACTTGTGCACGGCGCGTCCGGTGAGGGTCTGTCCCTCCCCGGTGGCCACGACCGGGGAGTCGTCCCCGCTCACCGTCTCGGAGCCGACGTGGCCGGCGCTCACGGGGACCGCCTCGGCCTGCCGGGCAGCCTTGGCCACCCGGGCCTGGTGACGCTCGGCCTTCTTCGCCAGCTCCGCCACGCCCTCCTCGGAGGACCGCAGGGACACCAGCAACGGTGTGGCGATAAAGATCGAGGAGTAGGCCCCGACGATGATCCCGACGAAGAGGACCAGACTGAGGTCGAGCAGCGTGCCGGCCCCCAGCTTGACGACGCCGATGATGAGGATCGCGAGCACGGGCAGGATGGCGACGACCGTGGTGTTGATCGAACGGACCATCGTCTGGTTCACCGCGAGGTTGGCTGCATCGGCGAACGACAGCCGACCGTTGGCGAACGCCTCCGCGGTGTTCTCCCGCACCTTGTCGAAGACGACAACGGTGTCGTAGAGGGAATAGCCGAGGACGGTGAGGAAGCCGATCATCGTGGCCGGAGAGACCTCGAAACCGGTCCAGGCATAGATGCCCGCCGTGATCACCAGGTCATGGACCAGGGCGATGAGGGCCGCCAGCGACATCTTCCAGGTGCGGAAGTACAAGGCCATGACGATCGCGACGAGGGCGAGGAACCAGAGCAGGGCCGAGAGCGCCTGCCTGCTCACCGAGGCACCCCAGGAGGGCCCGATGAAGGTCGCGCTCACCTGGGTGGAAGTCACCCCGAAACTGCTCGCCAGCGAGCTGCGCGCAGACTCGCTCTCGGTCCCGGTGAGCCGTTCGGTCTGGACCCGTACGGTCCCGGTGCCGAGCAGCGTCGAGTTGACCGTGCGGCCTTCGCCGCCGACGGCCTCCCGGGCCTTGGTCTCGAAGTCCGAGGTGTTGGCCGCTCCGCTGACGCGGAACTCCGAGCCCCCGGTGAACTCCATGCCGAGGTTCAGTTTGGGGATGAGCAAGCCGAGGACGGCGACCACCAGAAGGACGGCCGAGCCGAGATAGAAGAGCTTGCGCTGGGGCACGACCGGGATCGAACGCTCCCCGGTGTAGAGCGCGTTGCCGAGGTCGGAGTACCGGCTCATCGGGCACCTCCTCCGCTCGTGGCGGGAACAGCCGGTCGCGAGGTAAACCGCCCGCGTCCGGCATACGACGTGGTGCCCGCGCCGAGGCGACGCGGGTCCAGACCCGACCACGGGTGGCCGTCGCGGAAGAACGGCAGACGCGCGAGCAGCGCGACGAGCGGGTGGGTGAAGAGGAAGACCAAGAGAAGGTCGATGAGGGTCGTCAGGCCGAGGGTGAACGCGAAGCCGCGCACGCTCGAGGACGCGAGCAGGTAGAGCACCGCCGCGGCAAGGAAGTTCACGCCGTCGGCGGCCAGAATGGTCCGCTTGGCCCGACCCCAGCCGGCCTCGACGGCCGAGGCGAGGGATCGGCCTTCACGCAATTCGTCCCGGATCCGCTCGAAATAGACGATGAAGCTGTCCGCGGTGAACCCGATGGCGACGATGAGGCCGGTGACGCCCGCCATGTCGAGCCGGTAGTTGTGCGACCAGCCGAGGATCGTCACCACGAGGTAGGTCAGGCCGGCGGCGACGATGATGGAGGCCACCGTGACCAAGCCGAGCAGCCGGTACTGCACCAAGGAGTACAGGAACACGACCACGAGCCCGGCGAGACCCGCGAGCAGGCCGTAGCGGAGTTGCTCGCTGCCGAGCAGCGGGGAGATGTCGGTGCTCGTCTGGAGCTGGAAGGACAGCGGGAGGGCGCCGAACTGGAGGGTCTTGGCCAGGCTCTGGGCCTCGGCCAGGGTGAACCCGCCGGTGATTTCCGCTCGGCCGTTGGGGATCGCCTCGTTGAACCGGGGAGCGACGATGACCCGCGAGTCCAACGCGGCAGCGAGGCGGTTCCGGGGCTCGGGGAGGGTGACCATCTTCCGGCTGATGTCGGCGTAGGCCTCCGTGCCGGAGGACTTGAAGGTGAGCGAGATCGCGACGGTCCCGGTCACGGTGCCCTGGGCGTTGGAGGTGTACCCGGCCGACGCGCTCTCGATCTGGTCCCCGCCGACGACGACCGGCCCGAGGATGTACTTCTCGGTCTTGTCGGTGGCGCAGGTGACGAGCGGCTTCTTGACGTCGTCGACGATGCCGTCGAGCGCGTCGTTCTTGGTGCAGTCGAGTGCGGTGAGCTCGTCAACCAGGGCCTGGGTGATCCACGCTTCGCTGGTCGGGTCGCTCGGAGTGGGCGTCGAGGCAGACGGCGACGGGGTCGGCGTGGGGGTCGCGGTCGCGGTCGCGCTCGGGGACGGCGAGGGTGAGGCCGACGGAGAAGCGGACGCGGACGGGCTTGCGGACGCCGACGCGGACGCCGAGCCCGACGCTGACGTTGAGCCCGACGCTGACGTTGAGCCCGACGCGGACGGCGACGCCGACGGGCTGGGCTCGACCGCGGGAGCCACCGGAGCCGCGAGGAGAACCGGCCGGAACTGCATGGCGGAGGACTTCTCGATGGCGTTCTTGGTGGCCTGATCGATGACACCGGGCACCGAGACCACGATATTGGTGTCACCCAGGGTGGCGACCTCGGCTCCACTGAAGCCGCTGGCGTCAACCCGTTGGGAGATGATGTCGCGGGCCTGCGAGATGAGGTCGGGGGTGATCGACTGCGAACCGTTGGTCTGGGGGGCAAGCACCATCTGGGTGCCGCCCTCGAGGTCCAGACCGAGTTTGGGCGTCCACGAGCCGGTGCTCCACACGGTGGCGCCGCCGAGCAGGGCAAGCAGGCCGAGGGCGATCGCGGTGATGGCGACGAGCGAGCGCCGGGCCAGGCTCTGCTGGGTGCGGGCCGCCATCAGGCGTCCCCGCCGGAGGTGGTCCCCCCGGTCGGGGTGGACGAAGGCGACGAAACCCGCATGCCGACGGCGCGGCGGTCGAACCGCAGGTTCGTGCCCTCGGAGTCGATGGTCACCGTGCTGTCGTTGAGTTCGACGATTCGTCCGTAGAGGCCGGAGGTCATGACGACCTCGTCACCGATCGCGAGCCCCGCCTGCAGGTCCTGCATGACCCGGTTGCGCTTGCGCTGGGAGAACATGAGGAATCCGAGGAGGAGCAGCGGAAGGAGGAGGAAGAGCAGGCTGCCGAGGCCCCCACCACTGTTGCTGGCCATGAGTCATTCGTCCTTGAGATCGTCGACGTGTGTCGCGCCCCGCACCGATGAGGCGGGCACGATCGGCCAGTCTAGGCGATGTCTAGCCCGGCAGGCGCGAGGTCGGGCCGTCCTCGTTCAGCGTGAGGACCCCCTGGGTGCCAAGCTCGCGGGGCGCGGTGAGCCCGAGGTGTTCCCAGGCACGGGCCGAGGCCGCTCGGCCGCGGGGGGTGCGCACCAAGTAGCCCTCGCGGACGAGATAGGGCTCGGCAACGGTTTCCACGGTGTCGGTCTCCTCGCCGACCGCGACCGCGAGGGTGGACAGCCCGACCGGTCCGCCGCCGAAACGCTGGCACAAGGCCTGCAGAACGGCCCGGTCGAGGCGGTCCAGGCCAGCGGTGTCGACGTCGAAAAGCGCCAGCGCTTCCAGGGCCGCGGGCCGGTCGGCGACCCCCTTGCCGTGTACCTGCGCCCAGTCGCGGACCCGGCGCAGCAGGCGGTTGGCGATCCGCGGCGTGCCTCGGGAGCGGCCGGCAATCTCGGCGATCCCTTCCTCGTCGGCGGGTACCTCAAGCAACCGGGCCGAGCGGCGCAGGATGGTGACGAGGTCAGCGACGTCGTAGTAGTCGAGGTGTCCGGTGAACCCGAACCGGTCCCGCAGGGGTGCTGGCAGCAGGCCGGCCCGGGTGGTCGCGCCGACGCAGGTGAACGGCGGCAGTTCAAGCGGTATGGCGGTGGCCCCTGGCCCCTTGCCGACGATGACGTCGACCCGGAAGTCCTCCATGGCGAGGTAGAGCATTTCCTCGGCGGAGCGGCTCATCCGGTGGATCTCGTCGAGGAAGAGCACCTCGCCCTCGGCGAGCGAGGAGAGCACCGCCGCCAGATCCCCTGCGTGCTGGATCGCCGGGCCGCTGGTCACCCGGATCGGCCGCTCGAGCTCGGCGGCGACGATCATCGCCAGGGTGGTCTTGCCCAGTCCGGGGGGTCCGGAGAGCAGGATGTGGTCCGGGGTGCTGCCGCGCTGCTTGGCGGCCTCCAGGACGAGGCCGAGTTGGTCGCGCACCCGCGGCTGGCCCGGGAACTCGGAGAGCCGCTTGGGGCGCAGCGCCGCCTCGACCGCGCGCTCGTCGTCCGGCAGCGCGGCGGCGTCGACGACCCGGGCGGTCGCCTCCAGACCACCCTGCTCACCGAATCCGCCCGGCCCCGCGTCCGACTCCCGCATCTCGCTGGAGAACCCAGCCCCACTCATCGGCGCAGCTCCCGCAGAGCACGGCGCAGGTATCCGGCGATATCCGCCTCGGGGGTGGCCGTCGCCGAGACTCGTTCGACGGCATCGCTGGCCTGCCGCGCGGACCAGCCGAGACCGACGAGGGCCTCGGTGACCTGGTCCCGCCATCCGGCCCCGGGCGCCATGGCCGGTGCGCTGCCGGACGAGGCGACCGCGGACGGCATACGGCCCACCTTGTCGCGCAGCTCCAGGACGAGACGCTCGGCGGACTTGGCCCCGATACCCGGGATGGCGGTGAGCGCCTTGGTGTCACCGGTGGCCAGGGCCGCCCGCAGCTCCTCAGGGCCCATGACCGAGAGCATCGCCAGCGCCAGTCGCGGACCGACCCCGGTCACGGTCTGGACGGTTTCGAACATGTCCCGCTCGCTGGGCGTGGCGAAGCCGTAGAGGGTGAGCGAATCCTCCCGGACCACCAGGGTTGTGGCGAGGTCGATCTCGGCCCCGCGGTGGCACCCCGACGCGGTGGCGGGGGTGGTGTGCACGAGCAGGCCGACCCCACCGACGCGGACGACGACTCGGTCGAGGCCGACGTGTTCGGCGGTGCCGTGGACGGTGGCGATCATCGACGGGCCGCCCGGGCCAGGTCGGTGAGCCGACCTTCCGCCGCGCCCCGCCACAGGTGGCAGATCGCCAAGGCAAGGGCGTCGGCGGCATCCGCGGGTCGGGGGGCCTGGCTGAGGCTGAGGATCCGGGTCACCATCGTCGTGACCTGGGCCTTTTCGGCCCGGCCCGAGCCGGTGACCGCCGCCTTGACCTCGGTGGGGGTATGGAAGTGCACCGGTATGCCGCGCTTGGCGGCGGTGAGCAGGGCGATGGCGGTTGCGTGCGCGGTCGTCATGACGGAGGCGACGTTGACGTCGGCGAAGACCCGTTCGACCGCGACGACGTCGGGCTCGAATCGGTCCAGCCACCCGCCGAGCTGCTGTTCGAGGTAGACCAGGCGCTCCCCCGCCGGCCCGTCGCTCGGGGTGCGGACCACCCCGACGGCCACCATCGTGGCCCGGCCGGGCCGGCCGTCGACGACGCCGAGGCCGCACCGGGTGAGGCCAGGGTCGACTCCGAGGACGCGCACGCGACACAGCCTTTCCACGCGGGGGCTAGTACATCTGTACGCACACGCTACCGAGGCCGGGCCGCATCGGTGCGCAGCAACACGCGGAGTCCGCCACCCGCCACGAGCCACCCGAGGGCCTACTCGGCGTCGAGCTGAGCAAGCACCTCGTCGGGGATGTCACCGTTGGCGTAAACGTCTTGGACGTCATCGGAGTCCTCGAGGGCCTCGATGACCCGGATCATCTTCTTGGCGCCGTCGAGGTCGAGCGGGACCTGCAGGTTCGGCACCCAGGAGGCCTCCGCGGAGTCGTAGTCGATCCCGGCGCCCTGGAGTGCGGTCCGGACCGCGATGACGTCGGTGGCCTCGGAAACGACCTCCCAGGTGTCCCCGTTGTCGTTGACCTCCTCGGCCCCGGCGTCAAGAACCACCTCCAGCAGACCGTCCTCGTCCGGGGCTGCCGACTTCGGCACGATGACGACGCCCTTGCGGGTGAAGATGTAGGCCACCGAGCCGGGGTCGGCGAGGTTGCCGCCGTTGCGGGTGAGCGCGGTGCGCACCTCGGCCGCGGCCCGGTTGCGGTTGTCGGTGAGGCACTCGATGAGCAGGGCGACCCCGCCCGGCGCGTACCCCTCGTAGGTGATGTTCTGCCAGTCCGAGCCGCCGGCCTCGGCGCCGCTGCCCCGCTTGACCGCGCGGTCGATGTTGTCGTTGGGGACCGAGGACTTCTTCGCCTTGTAGATCGCGTCCCACAGGGTGGGGTTGCCATCGGGGTCAGCGCCCCCCGTCTTGGCCGCGACCTCGATGTTCTTGATGAGCTTGGCGAAGAGCTTGCCGCGCTTGGCATCGATGGCGGCCTTCTTGTGCTTGGTGGTCGCCCATTTGGAGTGGCCGCTCATGAACGATTCCTCACGATCTCGACGAAAAGCTGGTGGACCCGGTGGTCGCCGGTCACCTCGGGGTGAAAGGAGGTGGCGAGCAGCGATCCCTGCCGGACCGCGACGATCCTACCCGCGGCCTGACCGGACTCCACGCGGGCGAGCACCTCGACACGCTCGCCGACATCCTCCACCCACGGGGCCCTGATGAAGACGGCTCGAACGGGTTGCGGCCCCAGGGCGCGGATGTGGAGGTCCTCCTCGAAGGAGTCCACCTGTCGGCCGAAGGCATTGCGCCGCACGGTGATGTCGAGCCCGCCGAGGGTCTCCTGGTCGGGTCGAGCATCGGCTATCCGGTCGGCCAGCATGATCATCCCGGCGCAACTGCCATAGACCGGCAGGCCGGAGGCGATGGCTTCACGCAGCGAAGACTGCAACCCGAAGGCCCGGACGAGCTTGTCCATCGTCGTGCTCTCCCCACCGGGGATGACGAGCCCGTCGATGCCGGCCACTTCCTCGGGTCGGCGGATCGTCGTCGTCGTCGCGCCCGCGGCTTCCAGCGCGTGCCGGTGCTCGCGGACATCCCCCTGGACCGCGAGAACACCGATGTGGGGTATGCCGTTCACAGCGGACCAGCGTACGTCCTGGCCGACCCGTGTCTGCGCCGCGGTGGCACTATGCTGCCTCCATGACGGGCGTGACGCCGACGACACGGTTGCGCATTCGGGCCGAGGCTCTCGACGGCGCCCATGCAGCCACCGATCTGCGGGACCGTTTCGTCCTGCCGAGCGGCGTGACCTACCTCGACGGGAACTCCCTCGGCGCCCTGCCGGTCGGGGTGAGCGAGGCCGTCACGGACGTCGTGCGGCGCCAATGGGGCACCGACCTCATTGCGAGCTGGAACACCGCCGACTGGTGGGGCGCCCCGACCCGGGTCGGGGACCGCATCGGCGCCCTCATCGGAGCGTCCGCGGGGCAGGTCGTCTGCGGGGACTCCACCACCATCAACCTCTACAAGACCGTCGTCGCTGCGGCCCGGATGCGGCCCGGGGCCGGTGTCGTGCTCACCGACCCCGATTCCTTCCCCACCGACCGTTACGTCACCGAGGCAGCCGCCGCGGACGCCGGGATCGAGGTCGAGTACTGTCCGCCCGACCACGCCCCGGCCCGGATCGCCGAACTCGGCACGAACCTGGCGCTGGCGGCATACAGCTCGGTCGACTACCGCACCGGCGAGTTGTGGGACCTGCCCGCGATCACGGTCGCCGCCCATGAGGTCGGCGCCCTGGTCTGCTGGGATCTGTGCCACTCGGCGGGGGTGCTCGAGGTCGACCTAGACGCCCACGAGGTCGATCTCGCGGTCGGATGCGGCTACAAGTACCTCAACGGCGGCCCGGGTGCTCCGGCATTCCTGTACGTCGCCCGGCGTCACCTCGCCGACTTCGACCAGCCCCTGCAGGGCTGGAACGGGCACGCCACGCCCTTTGCGATGAGCCCGGACTACACCCCTGCCCAGGGCATCTCTCGGGCTCGGGTCGGCACTCCCCCGCTGCTCGGGATGCTTGCCCTGGAGGCGGCGCTGGCCGCCTATGACGGGGTGTCGATGGCGCACGTGCGGGCCCGTTCGCTCTCCCTCACCGCGTTCTTCCTCGAGTGCCTTGCGGACCTCGAACCGGACCTCGTCGTGGCCACTCCCCGATCCGAGGCCCACCGTGGCTCCCAGGTCAGCCTGCGTCACCCGGAGGCGTTCGGCCTGGTCCAGGCCCTCATCGCGCGCGGGGTCGTCGGGGACTTCCGTGAGCCGGATATCGCACGCTTCGGCTTCGGGCCGCTCTACCTCACCCACGCCGACGTGCTCCGCGCGGCCGAGGAGTTGCACGCCGTCCTCGCGGGCAACGAACACCTGCGGCCCGAGTACTCGACCCGAGCCGCCGTGACCTAACGGCAGCAGGGGCTACCAGCCGCGCTCGGCGAGCCGGTGCGGCTGCGGGATCTCCTCGACGTTGATGCCGACCATGGCCTCACCGAGGCCGCGGGAGACCTTGGCGATGACGTCCGGGTCGTCGAAGAAGGTGGTCGCCTTGACGATCGCCTCGGCCCGCTCCGCGGGGTTGCCGGACTTGAAGATCCCGGAGCCGACGAAGACGCCCTCGGCCCCGAGCTGCATCATCATCGCGGCGTCCGCCGGGGTCGCGATCCCGCCCGCGGTGAAGAGCACGACGGGCAGCTTGCCGGCGTCGGCGACCTCCCGGACGAGGTCATACGGGGCCTGCAGCTCCTTGGCAGCAACGTAGAGCTCATCCGGGCTCATCGAGCGCAGTCGGTTGATCTCGCCGCGGATCTGGCGCATGTGGGTCGTGGCGTTGGAGACATCCCCGGTGCCCGCTTCACCCTTTGAGCGGATCATCGCGGCCCCTTCGGTGATCCGGCGCAGGGCCTCGCCGAGGTTGGTCGCGCCGCAGACGAAGGGGACGGTGAAGGCCCACTTGTCGATGTGGTTGGTGTAATCGGCCGGGGTGAGCACCTCGGACTCGTCGATGTAGTCCACCCCGAGGCTTTGCAGCACCTGGGCCTCGACGAAGTGGCCGATCCGGGCCTTGGCCATGACCGGGATGGAGACCGCCTCGATGATGCCGTCGATCATGTCGGGGTCACTCATCCGGGAGACCCCGCCCTGGGCGCGGATGTCCGCGGGCACCCGCTCGAGGGCCATGACGGCGACCGCACCGGCATCCTCGGCGATCTTGGCCTGATCGGGCGTGACGACGTCCATGATGACGCCCCCCTTGAGCATCTCGGCCATGCCGCGCTTGACGCGTGTGGTGCCGGTGGAGGGGGCGGGCGTGGGGTTCTCGGAGCTCATGGCGCACAGTCTAGGTGGGTCACAGGCCTATGACGTCACTCCCGGGACGTCGTCGACGAACTCCACGGCAGCGGGCATTGCGGCGTGCCCGGCGAGCCGGAAGACGCGGACGACGAGCTTGTTGCGGACCCGGCGGACGTCCCGGACCGCGTCGTTGTGGAAGCGGCGGGCCATCTGGACCCGGACCACAGCAGCGTCGAGCCGCTCGAGGGCATCCCAGCCGGGCCCGTCGGCTTCGCCGATGGCGGTGCGGACCTCGGGGGTCACCGCAGCAACGATGGCCTCGGTCAGGTCGGACTCGACGACCTCCCGCCCGGCGAAGGTCACCCCGTCGAGCGGGTCCGCCCCGGTGAGCGAGACCGTATGCCGTTCGAGCGCCGAGGTCGCCGCGTCGGCGACGATGAGCGCACTCGAGGGATCGAGCTCGTCCGACATGGCCAATTCCAGGGCCGTTTCGGCGCGGCGGATGAGCTGGCCGTCCAGGGCCGCCATGGCGCCCTCGACCTTGGCGTGCAGCCGGTCCAGCCGGGCGGCCGCATACGAGAGGTACCAGGCGATAGCGAGCAGGACGACCGCGACAGCCGTGGCGAGTTGGAGGACGTCGACCTCACCCATCAGCTCTCCTCGAGGCTTCGGCCGGAGCGCACCAGGCGGCCCCAGAGGGTCTCGGCCTGCGGCAGCCGATCGGGTTCGAGTTCGGCGCCGCTCATGGCGAGTTCGTAGACGGCCATGATCCGCTCGGCGACGCTCTCCCAGTCGAACCTCAGGGCGCGCTCCTGGGCTGCTGCGGCCAAGGCACGCCGCTGCTGCGGGTCCGCGAGGAGGTGGCCGATCCGCTCGGCGAGGGCCTCGTGGTCGGACACCGGGAACGTTACCCCGGTCGGCGGGTCGCCAAGGACCCGCAGGAACGCCGGGAGGTCGGCGGCCACCACGGGAGCCCCGGCGGCCATCGCCTCGACGAGGACGATTCCGAAACTCTCACCGCCGAGGTGGGGGGCGATGTAGAGGTCGACCGAGTGCAGAAGGGCGGCCTTATCCGACTCACTGACGCCGCCGAGAACCGTGACGTGGGCGGCGACGTCAGGGTCGAGGTCGTCCACGAGATCCGAGCAGTCCCCCGGCCCGGCGACGAGCAGCCGCGCCCCCGGGTGGCGGCGCAGCACCAGCGGCAGCGCGCGCAGCAGCACGGCCAGACCCTTGCGCGGCTCGTCGACCCGGCCGAGGAAGGCGATGGTCGGGGTTGCCGGGGTGCCGGTGAACCGTTCGTCTCGCGACGCATCGGCGAACTTGGCCACGTGCACCCCATTGGGGATGACATAGGCGTCGGCGCGCAGGTGCCGGCGCACCGTGGCGCGGGCATCCTCGGACACCGCGATCCGGGCCCGGATCTTTTCTAGCGACGGCCGGAGCATGGGGTGGAAGGTGTGCAGCGCCCGCGACCGCACGGTCGCGGTGTGGAAGGTGGCGACCACGGGCTGGTCGGTGACCGCCCAGAGAGCCATCACGCTTGCGCTCGGGGTCACCGGCTCGTGCAGATGGAGGACGTCGAACCCACCGCGCTCGATCCACTTGCCGACCCGGTTGGCGGTGACCGGGCCGAAGGTGAGCCGCGCGACCGAGCCGTTGTAGCGAATGGGGACCGCCCGACCAACCGAGGTGAAGTATGGCGGCAGCGCATCGTCGTCGTCGTCGGCCGGAGCCAACACGTTGACGCCGTGACCGGCGGCGATGAAGTGCTCGGCGAGGTCGCGCACGTGGAACTGGACGCCGCCGGGGACGTCGAAGGAGTACGGGCAGACGATGCCGATCCGGAGCCGCTTCACGAGCGCTCACCGGCCTCTGCTCGGGCGAGCCGGTCCGGGTCTAGGTCGGCGACGAAGACCTTCTGCATCATGTGCCACTGGGTCGGGTCGGCGGCGATGACGGCCCCGAGGGCATCGACGCAACCCTGGGTCATCGAGGCCACTTTGTCGTGCGTGGTCCCGCCTGAGGGGACGGGCACGGCCTCGTGGAAGGTGATGCGGATGCCCCATCGCCCGGATCCGGGACGGCCACGTTCCTCGTGGGCGATGGTGATCGGGTGCAGCGGCCGCCCTTCGGCCAGGGCCAACGCTGCCGGGCCGACGGCGACCCGGGCCGGGTGCCCGCACAGGTTGACGGTGATGCCGCGCCGGGTCAGGTCGCGGTCCGCGAGCAGCGGGATGATCCCCGGCCCGCGGGCGGCCTGGCGCAGCAGGGTGAACACGTCGCCGCCCCCGGTCAACGGATGGATCGTCAACCCGAGGCCCTCACGGAAGGCGAGGAACTCGGCATACATCGCCTCGGGTTCCAACCGTTCGGCGACGGTGGTCACCGGCCCGAGCTCGAGCGCGCCCCAGGCGCCGGCGAGGTCCCAGTTGCCGAGGTGCCCGAGGAACCCGACGACCGAGCCGCCCTCGGCGAGGGTCGCCCGGATCGGGGCGTCGCCGACGACGCGGACCCGTTCCAGGACGTCCGAGGGGGCAAGGCCCGGCAGGCGAAAGGCCTCACAGTAGTAACGCAGCGCGGCCCGGGCCCCCTGCCGGGTGAGCCGGTCGAGCTCGTCGGGACCGAGGTCCGGCCGCACCCGCGCGTAGTTCGCGCGAAGCTGCCGGGTTCCGCCGCGAGCGTGCAGCAGGTCCGCAGCCGTGTCGAAGAGCCGGTATGCCGCCCGCTCCGGGAGGAAGCGCAGCCCAGCCCAGCCGACGCGGAACCCGGCCAGGGTGAGCGCGTTCCGCAGATCGGCCTCGACGCCGCTCACGCAGGCTCCAAGGCCTGGCGCCGCACTTCGAGCATGCGCTGGATGACGGTGACCAGGCTCGCGACGGCAAGCAGCCCCAGGACGATGCCGAGAACGATCTGCGGCAGGAACCAGCCGGCGAGCCCGGTCGCCACGAGGACGGCGACGAGCCGCTCGGCTCGTTCGGCGATGCCGACGTTGGCGGTCATTCCCAAGCCCTCGGCGCGCGCCTTGGAGTAGGACACCACGCTGCCGAGGATGAGGCACGCCAGGGCCAGGGCGGCCATCGTCGCGTTGCGGCCGTCGCCGGCATACCAGAGGACCAGTCCCCCGAAGATGGCCGCATCGGCGACCCGGTCGAGGGTGGAGTCCAGATAAGCGCCCCACAGGCTGGAGCGGCCGGAGCGCCGGGCCATGACCCCGTCGAGGGTGTCGGAGAAGACGAACAGGGTGATGACGAGGGTGCCCACGAGGAACTCTCCCCGCGGATAGAACCACAGCGCCGCCGCGCACACCCCCACGGTCCCGATAATCGTGACAATGTCGGGGCTCACCCCGAGCCGGAGCAGCACCGAGGCGAGCGGCGAGAAGAGCTTCCCGAAGAAGGCTCTGGCGTATCGGTTGAGCATGGTGGAGCCAGCCTAATGTCCACGGCGCGCCAGCCCTTCGGCCACGCGCCGGTGAGCTGGCTTGTGTCGCGCGGCCAAACGGACAAATGTAGGGGCCATGAGTGGCAATTCACCGACCCAGGCCCCCGTCGTCCGCTCCACCGAGAGCATCCGCAATGTCGTCCTCGTCGGGCCGACCGGGTCGGGGAAGTCTCGCCTTTTCGACCACATCGTCGACGCCCTGGTGCCGGGTAAGGCAGCCCGTGGGATCCATGAGTCCTCGACCGGTCTGCGCGCAGCCACGGTCCCCGGCGACGGCGTCGTCATCACCCTCATCGACGCCCCCGGCAACCCCGACTTTGTCGGTGACGTCCGCGCCGGATTGCGCGCGGCGGATGCCGCCCTCTTCGTGGTCTCGGCCGCGGACGGTGTCGATGCCGCGACCCGCGCCCTCTGGCACGAGTGTGCGGTCGTGGGAATGCCCCGCGCGGTGGTGATCACCCAGTTGGACGCCCGGGACGCCGACTTCGCGGCCACCCTTGAGGACTGCCAGGCCCACTTCGGTAGCGGCGTCCAGCCGCTCGGAGTGCCGGTGGCCGGTTCTGCGGGGGCGGTGTCCTCGATCGCCGATCTGCTCCTCGGCGAGATCCACGACTACAGCGGCGGCGGGGACCGGACCGTGCGCCAGGCCGAGTCCGAGCATGCCGATGTCTTCGACACCTACCAAGGCAGCCTCATCGAGGGAATCATCGAGGAGTCCGAGGACGACAGCCTCATGGAGCGCTACCTCTCCGGAGAGCAGCTCGACTTTGACACCCTCGAGCGCGACCTGCTCACGGCGGTCGCGCACGGCTCGTTCCACCCGGTTCTGCCGGTGTCCGCGGAGAACGGCACCGGGGTGAAGGTCCTGCTGCACATGGTCGCCAAGGCCTTCCCGCACCCCGGACTGCACCCCCTCCCCCGGGTGACCACCCTGGATGGACACAGCGAGGTCGAGATCTCCGCCGACAAGGACGGTCCGCTCGTCGCCGAGGTCGTCCACACCCAGAGCGATGCGTATGTCGGGCATCTCTCGCTGGTCCGGGTGTTTTCCGGTGTCTTCCGGCATGACCGTACGGTGCACATCTCCGGACACCTCGAACTGGTCGGCGGTGGAGCCGGGGAGGGCCACGGACCGCATGACGAGGACCAGCGGCCGGGCGCCATCTCGGCCCCGTTCGACGGCGAGCTGCTCGGTAAGACCGAGGCGATCGCGGGCGAGATCGTCGTGGTCTCCAAGCTCTCCGCGGCCCAGACCTCGGACACGCTCTCGGACCCGGCGAACCCGCTCCTGGTGACCCCGTGGGCCCTGCCGGATGCCCTCCTCCCGGCGGCGGTGGCTCCGGCCACGCGAGCCGACGAGGACAAGATGCCGGTGGCCTTCCGCGAGCTCGCGGCCGAGGACCCCTCGCTGCGGATCGAGCACGACCCCGGCACCGGCCAGGTGGTCCTCTGGACGACCGGCCCGGCTCACCTCGACCTCATCCTCAGCCGGCTCAAGGCCCGTTTCGGCGTGGACGTCTCCCGGGTCCCGGTCCGGGTGGCGCTCAAGGAGACAGCGATCACCAAGGCCCAGGCCAAGGGCCGGCACGTGAAGCAGTCCGGTGGACATGGCCAGTTCGCCGTCGTCGACCTCACCATGGAGCCGCTGCCTCGGGGCACCGGCAACGAGTTCCACGAGGTTGTCGTCGGTGGGGCGGTGCCCCGCCAGTTCATCGGTTCGGTAGAGAAGGGCGCCCACATGCAGCTCGACAAGGGCCTGCTCGCGGGATGGCCGGTGGTCGATGTCAAGGTGACCCTTCATGACGGCAAGGCACACTCAGTGGACTCCTCGGATATGGCCTTCCAGACGGCGGCCGCCCTCGCCCTGCGCGAGATGGCCTCGCCGGCGACCATGGGCCTGCTCGAACCCATCGACACCGTGCTGGTCACGGTGGACGACGACTACCTCGGTGCGGTGATGACGGACGTGAGCACCCGGCGCGGGCAGATCGTCGGCTCCGCCCCGGCCGAGGGTGAGGAGGGCCGCTCGGTCCTCACCGCCCTCATCCCGCAGCTCGAACTTCTCGACTACGCCATCTCCTTGCGCTCGCTGGCGCACGGGACGGGCACCTTCCGCCGGGAGCTCTCCGGGTACGAGATGCTCCCCGAGCGGCTCGTCAAGGACCACCTCTCCACCGCTAAGCACGCCTGAGCCGGCTCACGGCATACCCGGATGGACTTAGCCGGGCCAGGCCGCCTGGAGACGGGATCGGACATCCTCGAGCAGGGCCGGTAGAGCCTTGGTCTGGGCGATCACCGGCAGGAAGTTGCTGTCCCCTCCCCAACGGGGCACGACGTGCTGGTGCAGGTGGGCCTGGACCCCGGCCCCGGCGACCGCGCCCTGGTTCATGCCGACGTTGAAGCCCATCGGGGAGGACGCGCTCTCCAGCGCCTGGATAGTGGCCCTGGTGAGTTCGGTGAACTCCTCGAGTTCGGGCGCGGTGAGGTCGAGGTAGCGGGCCACGTGCCGGTAGGGACAGATGAGGGCATGCCCGGGGTTGTACGGGTAGAGGTTGAGCACGACGTAACAGAGCCGGCCGCGGGCAACGATGAGACCCTCGGCGTCGGTGCGCGCCGGCGCGGCACAGAAGGGGCAGCCCTCGCCGGCCTCGGCGCTCGGACGATCCCCGTCGATGTAGACCATCCGGTGCGGGGTCCAGAGCCGTTCGAAGGCATCCGGGGAGCCGGCGAAATCGGCTGCGCGCTCGGGGGTCGCCATGGCTGTCGATCTTAGGGCGTTCGCCGTGGGGGCGCCGCCCATGGGCTGCCCCGCTGGGCAGAGGCGATCCGGGCACATAGGTGAGGCCCCGGGAAGTATGAGTTCCCGGGGCCTCGTGTCGAGTCGGCGTGATGCTCCGATTCTGACCCTCGATATCCTTCGACCGCCGCCCCCGCATCACCGGGTTCGTGCTCCGGGCCGAGGCCCTTCGCGTGCTGGTCGACCTTCTCGTGGTCCCTCCTCCGGCGAACCTTTGGAGTGATCTATTTCTATCCCGGCCGGGGACGCAGTGCAAGCGCTAGGAGCGAACTCCCAGACTGTAATTCGCGCGGTCGGCGTGTCGTCGGCGTGTCGCGTGACCGGTGTGACCTACGGGGTTTCTCGGCCGTCGACCCTCACACCTGAGCCTTGGCATCGATCGCGGAACGCACCTTGGTGATGGCGTCCTCGATGCTCACACCATTCTCCTGGGAGCCGTCCCGGTGCCGGAACGAGATGGTCCCGGCGGCCTGGTCCTCGCCGCCGGCGATGAGGATGTACGGGCTCTTGGACTTGCTCGCGTTGCGGATCTTCTTGGGGAACCGGTCATCGGAGCCGTCCAGCTCGACCCGGATCCCGGCCGCGGCGAACTGGTCGAGGACACCGCGCAGGTAGGGCTCGAACTCCTCGGCCACCGGCACTCCGAGCACCTGCACGGGCGACAGCCACACCGGGAACGCACCGGCATAGTGCTCGACGAGGACCCCGAAGAAGCGCTCCAGGGAACCGAACTTCGCCGAATGGATCATCACCGGCTGCTGCCGCGATCCGTCCGCGGCCTGGTACTCCAGGCCGAAGCGGGCCGGCTGGTTGAAGTCGTACTGGATGGTCGACATCTGCCAGGTGCGCCCAATGGCGTCCCGGGCCTGCACGGAGATCTTCGGGCCGTAGTAGGCCGCCCCGCCCGGATCCGGGACGAGCTCCAGCCCGGAGGCCAGCGCCACCTCTTGCAGGATGCTCGTGGCCTCCGCCCAGTCCTCGTCCGAGCCGACGAACTTGTCCTTCTTCTTGTCGTCCCGAGTGGAGAGTTCGAGATAGAAGTCGGTCAGCCCGAAGTCCCGCAGCAGGGAGAGGACGAAGTGAAGGAGATGGGCGATCTCGGCAGGCGCTTGCTCCTTGGTGACATAGGAGTGCGAGTCGTCCTGGGTGAGCCCACGCACTCGGGTCAGGCCGTGGATGACCCCGGACTTTTCGTACCGGTAGACCGACCCGAACTCGAAGAGCCGCATCGGCAGGTCACGGTAGGACCGGCCACGGGAGCGATAGATGAGGTTGTGCATGGGGCAGTTCATCGGCTTGACGTAATAGTTCGAGCCCTCGAACTCCATCGGGGGGAACATCGTGTCCGCAAAATAGGGCAGGTGCCCGGAGGTGTGGTACAGCCCCTCCTTGGTGATGTGCGGGGTGCCGACGTAGTCGAAGCCTTCCTCGATGTGCCGCCGCCGGACGTAGTCCTCCATCTCCCGCTTGACCACTCCACCCTTGGGGTGGAAGACGACCAACCCGGAGCCGAGCTCGTCGGGGAAGGAGAACAGGTCGAGCTCGACGCCCAGTTTGCGATGGTCGCGCTTCTCGGCCTCGGCGAGCCGGTTCAGGTATGCCGTGAGCTCGTCCTTGCTCGGCCAGGCGGTGCCATACACGCGCTGCAACTGCTGGTTGGCCTGGTCGCCGCGCCAGTAGGCGGCGGCCGAGCGCATCACCTTGAACGCGTTGCCGAGCAGCTTGGTGGTGGGAATGTGCGGCCCCCGGCAGAGGTCACCCCAAGCGCGGCTGCCGTCCCGGCGGAGGTTGTCGTAGATGGTCAGCTGCGCCCCGCCGACCTCGACCGAGGCCCCCTCGGCCGCATCCTCGGAGGCCGCGCCCTTGAGCGAGATGAGCTCGCACTTGTACGGCTCGGCGGCCAACTCGGCCAAGGCATCCTCATCGGAGACCTCGCGCCGCACGAAGGTTTGGCCCTCGTTGATGATCCGCTGCATGACCTTCTCGAGGGCCTTGAGGTCCTCCGGGGTGAACGGCTCGGCGACGTCGAAGTCGTAGTAGAACCCGTCCCGAATGGGGGGCCCGATGCCGAGCTTGGCGCGGGGGTTGACCTGCTGGACCGCCTGGGCGAGCACGTGGGCGCACGAGTGCCGCAGCACGGACAACCCGTCCTCGGAGTGCATGTCCACGGGTTCGACGACATCCCCGTCGGCGAGGACGTGGGCGAGGTCCCGCAGTTCGCCGTTGACCCGCGCGACAATCACCTCACGGCGCCCCTCGAAGAGCTCGGCCGCCGTGGTCTGCGCCGCCACCGATCGCTCGTCTCCGGCGACGTGAAGGGTGATCTGGGCAGACATGGCCGATGCTCTCCTGGTGCGTGGGTGGAGCCCGCGGCCTTTCGCCGCGTGCGGGGACCAGACTACGCGGGAGACGTGAGGCGGGCACACGACATACGGTGGTGCCTATGCGTTTGCGTCCGGGCCGCTGGCCCTCACCGATCACCGCCGAGTCCCTCACCGTCGCGAGCCCGAGCCTGGACGAGCCACGCGCGGACGGTGCGGACACCTACTGGCTGGAGGGGCGACCGTGGGAGCGCGGTCGCGTTGTGCTGGTCCGCCGGGATGGGGGCACCGGCGAGGTCGCCGACCTCACTGAACCACCGTTCAACGTCCGCTCCCGGGTCCACGAGTACGGCGGCGGGGCGTATGCCGTGCGCGCCGGCCTGGTCGTCTTCTCCGACTTCGCCACCGGTCGCGTGCACCGGGTCCGTGCGGGGGAAGAACCGACCCCCATCACGCCGGAGGCGGCCGTGCGCTTCGGTGGCCTCGTGCTGTCCGGGGACACCGTCTTCGCGGTCCGTGAGGATCATCGCGCAGGTGGGGAGCCGGTGAACACCCTGGTGGCTCTGGCCGTCGAGGGCCCCAACGAGCACCTCGGCACGGTGATCGCCTCGGGTGCCGACTTCTACGCCACGCCGGCGATCTGCCCGGTCTCGGGGGCGATGGCGCACATCGAGTGGGACCACCCGAACATGCCCTGGGACAGCACGCGGCTCGTCCTCGACGGCGTCGTCGTCGCCGGGGGCGAGGGCGTGAGTGTGGCCCAGCCGCACTTCGCCCCGTGCGGGACGCTGTGGTTCGTCAGCGACGCCTCGGGGTTCTGGAACCTCTGGCGGGTGCGTGACGGGGTCGCCGCCCCGGTTCACGAGTTTGCCGCGGACTGCGCCGACCCGCAGTGGTTGCTCTCCTTCGTGGACTTCACCCCGCTGGACTCGGATCGGGCCCTGTTCCGGTGGTTCGAGGATGCCCTGCCCCGGCTCGGGGTGCTCGACGCCCACACCGGTGAGCACACGCGGCTCGAGGTCGAGGGGGCCTCGATGAGCCACGTCCAGGTCGCCGACGGGGAGCTCCTGCTGCGGCTCGGGCACGAGGACCGCGCGGCCCAGATCGTCCGCGGCCCGCTCCATGGGCTGCCGGAGTCGCTCACGGTGCTCGCCGGGCCCACCGAGGGAGCCGAACCGGGCACCCTGTCGCGCCCGCAGGCCCGATCCTGGACCAACACCGCCGGGCTCGACGCCCACGGCTTCTACTACCCCCCGACGAACTCCGAGGTGGAGTCCACCGACGACGCGCCGCCGCTCCTCGTCATCGTCCACGGCGGGCCGACGAGCCATACCGAGACGGCGTACCGCCGACCGATCCAGTTCTGGACGAGCCGGGGGTTCGCGGTCCTCGACGTCAATCACGGCGGCAGCACGAGCTACGGCCGGGCCTACCGCGAACGACTGCGGGAGCAGTGGGGCGTCGTCGACATCGACGACTGTGCCAGCGGGGTGGTGTCGCTCGCCGAGGCCGGGCTGATCGACCCTGACCTGGCGTTCATTCGGGGTGGCAGCGCGGGCGGTTATACGACCCTGCGGGCGTTGACGAGCACGAGCGTGTTCGCGGGCGGCACCTCGTATTACGGGATCAGCGACCTCGAACAACTCCTCGTCGACGACCACAAGTTCGAGTCGCGGTACACCCTCGGGCTGGTCGGACCGCACCCGCAGGCCCGGGAGGTCTATCTGGAACGCTCACCGGTGCACCACGTCGCCGACCTTCACGGCGAACTGCTCCTCCTGCAGGGGGCCGACGACCTCGTCGTTCAGGCCAATCAGGCCGAGCTCATGGCCGAGGCCATGCGGGCGGTGGGCAAGGACGTCGAACTCGTCATCTACGAGGGTGAGGGGCACGGGTTCCGGCAGGCGAGCACGATCATCGACAGCCTGGAGCGCGAGCTCGCCTTCTACCAGCGCCTTATCGGCAGCTGAGGCGTTCCCTCAGGCTCGCTCGTGCCTGAGCACGAGATGCACGGTGTCGTGGCTGCGCGGTGAGCGGAGCGCGGCGGTGATGTGGCCGGCGTCCTTGGCGATGAGGACATCGACGCTGCTCGGCAGGTAGATCGGCTTGAGGAACCACACCTGCGAGGTCCCGGGCCCGGAGGTGAGGGGTCCGAGCGCGGCGAGCACGCGGGCGTAGCTCCACATCCCGTGGGCGATCATCCGTGGGAACCCGAGCAGCTTCGCGGTGAGCGGGTGCAGGTGGATGGGGTTGACGTCACCGGACACGGCGGCATACCGGCGACCCAGGTCCCCCGCCAGGCGCCAGTGCGCGGCAGCCGGAGAACGGGGTATGCCGGGGCGCTCCCCCCGCGTCGGGGCGTCCGGGTGGGGTGTGCCGCGGGCGAGGTAGGTGCTGCGGCCCTCCCAGACCCGGTGGCCGTCGACGTCGACCAGGGTGACGAGGTCGACGGTGCGGCCCTTGGGATGCTCGGCGAGCGCCTCGGCGTAGACGGTGAGGGTGAGCACGTCCTGCGCGGTGAGTCGGCGGTGCACGGTGATGCTGTTGGCCAGGTGGACCAGCCCGGCCAGCGGCAACGGAAAGTCGCGGCGGGCCATGAGCTCAGCCTGGAGCGCGAAGCCGAGGATGTGCGGATAGGTCGCCGGCAGGGTATCCCCGAGGGGGAAGCCGCAGAGCCGTTGATAGTCGGCGAGCCGGGCCCGGTCCACGCCCTGATCGCTCAGAACGAGTCGGGTGTTGGGCAGGGTCCGCGGCCGCGGGCCTCGGGCCAGGGCGCTCCTGAGGAAGATCGGGCCGAGCCTGGGGGCCTCGGAGAGGGTTTCCGTCGCCATCTCAGGCCCCGAGGAGCATCTGTCCACAGACCCGGACGGTGGTGCCGGTGACGGCGCGGTTGGCGTCCCAGGCGAAGTAGCCGATGGTCTCGGCGACGTCGACCGGCAAGCCACCCTGGCTGAGCGAGTTCATCAACCGGCCCACCTCCCGGGTGGCCAGCGGCACCTTTGCGGTCATCTCGGTCTCGATGAACCCAGGGGCGACCGCGTTGACGGTGACCCCCTTGGCCCGCACCGTCGGATCCTGGGCCAGCGCGGCCGTCATCCCGATGACCCCGGCCTTGGACGCGGCGTAGTTGGTCTGTCCGCGGTTGCCGGCGATGCCAGCGATGGAGGCGACGTTGACGATGTGGCCGCCCTCGGCGATCGCCGGGACCAGAACCTGGTTCATCACCAAGATGGAACCCAGGTTGACCTCCAGGACCGAGGCCCAGCGGTCGGCGTCGATGTTGGCGAGCAACTTGTCCCGGGTGATCCCGGCGTTGTGCACGACGATGTCGAACCCGCCATGGCGGGACTGGGTGTGCTCGACGATGCGGGTGCCGGCATCGGCGGAGGTCACGTCGAGAGCCAGGGCGGACCCGCCGAGGGAGTTGGCGACCTCCGCGAGCGGACCACTGGCCGAGGGAACGTCCACGCACACCACGGTGGCACCGTCCCGAGCAAGCGTGCTCGCGATGGCGGCCCCGATGCCGCGGGCCGCGCCAGTAACGACGGCGACCTTGCCGGCCAGCGGGGCATCCCAGTCCGCCGGGGCCTGAACCGGAGCCACCGGCTCGGCAAGGTGGAACACCTGACCCGACACATAGGCCGAGCGGCCGGAGAGCAGGAACCGCAGGGTGCCTTCGAGGGCGTCATCGGCGCCTTCGGCAACGAGGACGAGGTTGGCGGTGCCGCCGCCGCGCAACTCCTTGCCGATCGAGCGGACGATGCCTTCGAGGGCGCGTCGGCCGGCAGCTTGGGCCACGTCGACCGCACCAGCCACCGGGCGACCGAGAATGACCACCCGGCCGGTCGGGGCGAGGGTCTTCAGCGCGGGCCCGAGGGACGTGCGGACGATGTCGAGGTCGGCCGGGGACCGAACCTTGGACAGGTCGAGGACAGCCGCGACCACCGAGGTCGAGGGCACCGTGGCGAGTTGCACTCCGGCGCCCTCCAGGACGCCTCGAACCTGCGCGGCCAGCGGCGCCTCACCGAACCCGTCGACAAAGACCGCCCCCGGCACCAGGCTCTCTCCCGGAGTGTGCCGACGCAGGCGCGTGGGCCGGGGAAGGCCGAGGTTGCTCGCCAAGAACTTGCCGACGCCGCTGTTGACGAAACCGCCGTAGGAGAACGCCATAACCGTCAGGCTCCTTCGAGAATCGCGACGACGCCCTGGCCGCCGGCTGCGCAGATGGAGATGAGTCCCCGGCTCCCCGGCCCCTTGGCGTGCAGCATCTTGGCCAGGGAGGCGACGATCCGCCCGCCGGTGGCCGCGAACGGGTGCCCGGCAGCGAGCGAGGACCCGTTGACGTTGAGCCGGGAGCGGTCGATGGACCCCAGCGGCCCCGGCAACCCGAGCCTGGTCGTGCAGAACTCCTCGTCCTCCCAGGCCTTCAGGGTGCTCAGGACGGTGGCGGCGAAGGCCTCGTGGATCTCGTAGTAGTCGAAGTCCTGCAGGCTCAAGCCCTGCCGGGCGAGCAGCCGCGGGACGGCATACGCGGGGGCCATGAGCAGACCCTCGTCACCGTGAACGTAGTCGATCGCCGCGCTCTCCCCGTCGACGAAGAAGGCCTGGACGGTGAGCCCATGCTCGGCCGCCCACTGCTCGCTCGCCAGGAGGACGACGGAGGCGCCGTCGGTGAGCGGGGTCGAGTTGCCGGCCGTCATGGTGGCGTGATCGCCCTTGCCGAAGGCGGGCTTGAGCGCGGAGAGCTTGGCCATCGAGGAGTCCGGCCGCAGGTTCTGATCGCGGGAGAGCCCGAGGTAGGAGGTGACCAGGTCGTCGAAAAACCCCTCGTCGTAGGCCCGGGCGAGGTTGTGATGGCTCATCATGGCGAGCTCGTCCTGGGCCTCCCGGCTGATCGCCCAGCGCCGTGCGGTCTGCGCCATGTGCTCGCCCATGGACAGCCCGGTGCGCGGTTCGGAATTCGCCGGGATCTCGATGCCGAGGTCCCCCGGGCGCAGCGCGAGCAGTCGGGTTGCCATCTCGACCGGGCTCTTGCCCCGATTGACCCTGAGCAGTTTGCGCCGCAGGCTCTCGCGGACGGTGATCGGGGCGTCCGAGGAGGTGTCCACGCCCCCGGCGATGCCGGAGTCGATCTGGCCGAGGCGGATCTTGTTCGCGACGAGGATCGCAGCTTCCAGTCCGGTGCCACAGGCCTGCTGGATGTCGTATGCCGGCGTGGTCGGGGCCAGGCTGGAGCCGAGGACCGACTCTCGAGTGAGGTTGAAGTCCCGGCTATGCTTGACCACGGCCCCGGCAACGACCTCGCCGACACGCTCCCCCACGAGCCCGTAGCGGGCGATGAGCCCCTCGAGGGCCGCGGTGAGCATGTCCTGGTTGGAGGCCTCGGCATACGGGCCGAACTGGCGGGCGAAGGGGATGCGGTTGCCGCCGATGATGGCGGCGCGACAGGTCTCGGTCACCGAGTGCTCCTTGGCTGGGTTGGCACCGCCTCCACGGGCGAAGCGTCACTTATCCGGTACGAACCGTAGCAGGTACTTTCGGCACCTGGTACGTTCCGATCTGTGAGGACGCCCACGGCCCCGCCGCCCCCCTCCGGCGTGCCCGCCGACGTCCTCGACGGACGGCATACTCGGTGGGAGTCGCACCGCGCGACCCGGCGAGCCGAACTCGTCGAGGCGACGCTGCGGGCCATTCGCCGACACGGCGCGAGCGTCGGCATGGACGACATCGCCGCCGAGGCCGGGACGAGCAAGACCGTGTTCTATCGCCACTTCACCGACCGTGCCGGACTGTATGCCGCCGTGGCCGAGCACCTTGACGCGGTCATCGTTCGGGATATCTCGGCGGCGATGCAGCCCCAACTCGCCGGTGAATGCGGGGCCGTCAGCGGGGTCGGCGGCGAGGTCGAGGGCGGGCGGGCGCCGCGGCTCCTCGCCTCGGCGATCGGGTCCTACCTCACCATGGCCGAGTCAGATCCGGAGATCTACCGGTTCGTCGCCGCCGCACCGTTCCTCGCGTCGGCAGAGCGACCCGCCGGGGACGTCGCCACCGGAATCGCTCGGGAGGTCGGCACCCAACTCGGTCGGCTTCTCGAGGCCTCGCTGACCAGCCAGGGCCGCGACCCGGCACCCGCGCAGACCTGGGGCCACGCCATTGTCGGGATGATCCACGCGGCGGCCGACCAGTGGATGGCCGCCGGCGGTAGCGCATCGGGAACCTCCCGCGCCGAACTGTGCGCGCGACTCACCGATCTCGCCTGGGGCGGGTTGTCGGCGGCGATGGCGCGCGCGGGTGCAGGATCCTAGGTATGGACGTCATCGCGCTGCGGACCTATCCCACTCAGGGCGAGCCGGGGGTGGACCACGAGTCCTGCGAGGTGCTCACCTCCGGGCTGGTCGGGGACCGTCGGAAGCGGGCACCGGTGTCGATCGCCGGGGCCGAGGATGCCCACCTGCGGGTCAACATCGTGCTCAGCGCCCCGACCCGGGAGGTGGAACAGCTCGTCGGGGAGGTCGTGACCATTGGCGAGGTCGTCATCGTGCTCGAATCGGCCGGGTCCCGATGCCCCGGGGTCTATGGGGTGATCGGGCAACCAGGGCGTATCCGCATCGGGGACCGGATGCTGCGCGCCCCGGAGGCGTAACCCTCGCGCCCGCGCCCCATGACGCAACCTCTGCTAGCAGACCTTGGCTTCAGAACCGCATGATGCATCCTTCGGTTCTCGCACTACCTTCTGCTACCAGAGGTTAGAGGGCGGCCGGGAGTCGCCGTGGGGAGGGCGATGCTGGCGTTGTCATGGATCGCATGTGGTGGATGTGAAGGGACTCGAACCCCTGACCTCTCGCGTGTGAAGCGAACGCTCTAACCAACTGAGCTACACATCCGCGCCTCTCGGCCTGCCGAGGATACCCGGTCAGCCTCCGCCGAGGAAAATCAACGGCGCGGTTCAGAGATGGCCGTGGTCGTGCAGCCAGTCCTGGACCGGATGCGGGAGCCACGGCGGGATCCCCATGAGTTTGAACGCGCACCACAGGGCAGCAACGACGAACGCCGCGGTTGCCAGCGCGATGAGCACGCGCACGAGGACGTGCTGCCCCATGACCCAGTCGTTCCACGCCCGGAGCCGCACCTTGAGGTGCTCGACGAGCCGATGCGCCCAGGCGAACTCCGAGGCGAGGATGACCAGGCCGAAGATGACCACGAGCCAGCCCGGACCCGGCAAGGGCACCAGCAGGAGCCCCAGAATGACGAAGGCAACCCCGACGACCCCGACCACGATCCGGTAGGCCAGAGCTACCGGACGCCGATTCCGGATCCAGCGGCGCCAGGCCCAGTCCTCCCCGTTCACGGGTCGACGACCTCGCCGAGCCGCCGACCGTAGAGCTCGCGCACCGCGCTTGTCACCTCACCCGCGGCGAGCCTGCGCTCCCCCACCCGGGTCACCGCCATGACGTCCTTGATCGAGGAGGTCAGGAAGACCTCATCCGCACTGCCCAGCACACCGACCGGCAGGTCCTCTTCGGCCACCGGCAGGCCCGCCTCGCGGCACCATTCCAGGGTGAGTTCGCGAGCGATCCCGGGCAGGCAGCCGCTGGACACTGGGGGGGTGAGCAGCACGCCATCGACAACGACGAAGACGTTGCTCCCGGTTCCTTCGCAAAGGTCCCCGCGGGTGTTGGCGAACAACGCCTCGACCGCCCCCCGTTCCTTGGCGTAGGCGAGCGCGACGACGTTCTCCGCGTATGACGTCGTCTTGAGTCCCGCGGTCGCGGACCTCTCGTTGCGTACCCACTCCGTCAGCACAACCTCCCCGGTGGCCGCGGGCCGAGCCTGCGGGGCGGCCGTGACGATCACGGTGACCTCGGAGTCGTGCCGGTCCGAGCCGAGAGGGCCGTACCCGCCGGTGACGGTCCAGCGCAGCCGGCCGAACTCGATGGGCGGTCCGCAGGTGAGCACCGCCTCGATGCCCTCGCGCAGCAGGTCATGCGAAACCAGCGGCAGCCCGAGCCCGTCCAGGGTCCGGTCGAGGCGGGCAAGGTGGCGGGTCACGGCATACGGGATCCCGCCGACGATCTTCGCGGTCTCGAACCCACCGTCGCCGACGGTGACGCCGTGGTCGACGGCACTCACGCTGGCCGTGTCCGCATTGGTGAGTCGGCCGTTGACCCAGACCCGCACCTGATTCATGGGTCAACCCTTGCAGAATGGCGCCCTCCAGCGAGGGAGATGAGGGCTGCGGCCTTGAGGTCGGTCTCCTCCCATTCGGCCGTCGGGTCACTCCCCCAGGTGATCCCGGCCCCGGTGCCGAAGCGCAGCACCCGCCGGCCGTCGCCCTCTCGGTCCGCCCAGAAGGACCGGATGCCAACCGCGAGCCGGGCCGTCCCCCGGTCGGCGTCGATCCACCCGAGCGCACCGCAGTACGGCCCTCGGGGAACGGGTTCGAGGTCCTGGATGGCCTTCAGTGCGGTGACCTTGGGAGCCCCACTCACCGAGCCGGGCGGGAAGGTCGCCGCGAGAATGTCCGACCAGCCCACACCGGGCCGCAGCTCGCCGCCGACGTCGGAGACGAGGTGCACGAGCCCGGGATGCGACTCCGGGGCACACAGCCGGTCCACCCGCACCGTCCCGGGGCGGCACACCCGGGCGATGTCGTTGCGGACGAGGTCCACGATCATGACGTTCTCGGCATAGTCCTTGGGAAGCATCCGGGACAGGTGGGTCGCGGTGCCCTTGATGGGCCGGGAGGTGAGCAGAGAGTCGTGGCGCTCCAGATAGCCCTCCGGCGAGGCGCAGACGATGTCAAGGCCGGCCTCGGGGGCGTGGATGGTGGCCTCGTAGGGCGCCGGATGCTCGCCCTGGAGCAGAGCCGCAAGCCCGGGCACGTCGGCGTCCTCGGCCAGGTCGTGGGTGAGGACACGGCAGAGGTTGACCTGGTAGACCGTGCCGGCGCCCACCCTCTCCCGGATCTGCGCCACCCCGGTGAGGTATGCCGTGCGGTCCAGGCTGGAGCGCCAGTTTCCGGTAAGCCGCTTCCAGGCTCTCGTGGTCGGCGCGGCCCCCTGCCGCACCTCCTCGAAGCGCAGAGCGGTGAGCTCGCCCTCGAAGGTGAGCACTACGGCCCAGAAGCCGCTGGTGAGATCCGCCGGGTCATGGGTGATCGCGCTGACCCGTGTCGCGGTCAGCGTCCCGAAGCGTGCCCAGCCCACGGCCCCGATCGTAGGGCCGCTTAGTCGAGGGTCACGACGAGGTCCGCCCGCGTGGACGTGGCCGCGATGAGGGCCGCATTGGCCTCATCAACCGTCTCCACCCAGGCCTGAGCGGTCTGCGGGGGTTTGCCGAACTCTACGTGCCGGGCGAGAAGGCGCGCGCGGCGCACCTCAGGATCGAGGCCGAGGAACCAGACCTCGTCGAGCAGCGCGGCGACCCGGTTCCAGGGCTCGTCGGGGATGAGGAGGTAGTTGCCTTCGGTGAGGATGACCTCGACCTCGGGCGGGACCGGGATGGCCGACCCCACGGACTCCTCGATGGCGCGCTCATACGCGGGGGCGTAAACCACCTCGTCGGCACGGGCTCGAAGCCGCTCCAGGAGCGCGGCATACCCCCAGCCGTCGAAGGTGTCGATGGCCCCCTTGCGCCCGGCCCGCCCAAGGCGCTGCAGTTCGCGGTTGGCCAGATGGAACCCGTCCATCGGGACAATCGCGGTGGGTATGCCGTCGGCCTCCAGCGCGTGGCGCAGAGACGTGGCCAAGGTTGATTTGCCGGAGCCGGGCTCCCCCACCAGGCCGAGAAGCACTCGTGCGTTGCCAGCCTTGGCCCGCAGAGCCCGGATCCGTTCGAGGAGTTCGGGGAGCGTCGGGCGCATGGTCAGCCGAGGCGGATCTTGTCGGCCAGGTGCCAGAAGCGATCACGCAGCGCATGCCGGACCGGTTCGGGGATGTCGTCGAGCCCGGTCCGGTTCGACAGGTCCATGAGCAGCGCCCGGTCCAGATCGCCGGGGATGGACGGCCGGCCCGCGCGTAGCGACGCGAGTGAGTCCGGAGTGGCGGCCCGGCACCAGCCCTCGATGACCTGGCGGACCACGGCGTCGACATCCTCGGCGGGGACCTCGGAGGCGGGGATCGGGACCACGACACCGCTCGGGCTTGGCGGGATCACGGTGGTCGGCCGCTTGCCGGCAAGGACGTTTGGGGTGATCGGGGAGCCCGTCGGCGCGGGGGCGGGAGCCTCCACGGTGGTCACCTCGGGAGCGGCCTGCGCGGCCGTCCCTGGCTCCTCGCCTGCGGTGGGCTCGGCGGGGGCGAGGTCCGGCAGGAGTTCCTTGGGGATGCTCCGCGAACGGACGGAGCGGCTCACGGCCTCCTCGTTGAGGAGGATCATGCCGTCGGCGGCCCGGTGCAGGTGCCGGGCCACCGCGATCGGGGCGCCCGCGTGGTTGGGCACGACGAGCAGGGTCACCTGGACCCCGTGGCTTTGGGCCTCCTCGACGGCCTCGGTGAGGTCGTCGTCCCCGGAGACCAGGTACATGACGTCGACGACCCGCTGGCGGCCGTGCGTGGCCAGGTCGAGCCCGATCCGCAGGTCAACACCCTTCTGCTCCCCGCTCCAGGACCGCCGCCCGAGGCGCAGCTTGACCTTCGACATCAGGCCGATGAGGTCCTGAGCATGGTCGGGCAGACCCCCGGGGCGTGCGCCGGAGTCGTACCAGTTGACCCGGAGCAGCGGCAGTCCGCTGTCGCGCTCGGCCTGGTCGATGACGGCCTCGATGAGGCCGGCGTGGTCCACCTCGACCGAGGAGCGCAGCGAGGTCCCGGTGACGCGGGTCGCGGCCGCGGCAAGCAAGTAGCCGGCGTCGATGTAGACCGCACACTGGGAGCGCATAGGGTCAACCTTAGGCCGGGTGGCACGGCTGGTCTCCGACGATTCCGTCGCGCGCACAGCTCGCTTGCCCTGAGGGTGTCCGCGCCTGCCGCTTCTAGGATGATGTGGACATGGAGAGTCCCCTGCCTCACGACATCGACCCGGAGCTGTGGTTCCCGTGCCGCGATGTTGCCGGGGCACGTGACTACCTCTACGCCTCCGTCCGGCACACCTTCCTTGGCAGGATGGGCGCGTACTGCGCTGCCAAAGACGTGTACTTCCGGATCTCCGCCCACGAGATCCCGCCTGGCAGTCCACTCACGACGACCTACCGGGTTCGTGGCTACTTAGCCGGCAGCCTGCCCAGTTCTCCAATTGACGACCCCAGCGACGAAGAGTCTGCAGCATGGGAAGCCCGTGCCCAGACGTACTTCGCGTCGGGACATTGGCCTGCCAAATTCGAGGAGTAACCTACCTCACGTCCGCCCATGCAGCGCCCGGAGGGAATCTCGCACAGGCCGTCAGGTCAACTCGGGAGGGATATGCCGCACGTGGCCTTGCGGAACTGCTCAAAGGTGCCGACCGCGTACCGATCTCGCGGAGGGTTCTCGTCGATACCGTCGAAAATAGCGGACCTGCCCTGGCTTCAGGGCTCGAAGTTGTTCGACCGTGAAGTTCACGTTGATTGCCGAACTGCTGTAGTCCTTGGTCCATCCGTACATCGAGTAGGTGCGGCCGGGGACCAAAGCTGGAAGCGGCCCGGAGGTGGCCCATCCCGCGGCCTTCCCGTCCAGCAGCCATGCCACCGACGACGTCACGGGCGAGGTCGCCGTCCAGCTGCCGATCTCGGGTGTCGGGTCTTTGCCAGGCTGGGGGGGATCAGAGATATCCAGCGTCACCCCGTCGATGTGCTGTTCGCAGATGGAGAGGTACCCGACGAGACGTCCCGAGGCGTCGACGCCGATGCCCGTCGTCCCTACGACGGGCACGGTGCAGCCGGAAAGGCTGGCGACGCCCACAATTGTCACGATCACCAGCGACGTGCGTCGGGTGCGGTGCCGAACGGCTGACCACAGACTGCCCACGCGGCTCCCTCCTCTGCGCACGACTAGGGGCCGCGCCACCACAATCCTGCCCCACCATCAGAGAACGGCCCCTGACCCGGCATTTCCGCAGGTCAAGGGCCGTTCTGTGATGGTGGGCGATACTGGGTTTGAACCAGTGACCTCTTCCGTGTCAAGGAAGCGCGCTACCACTGCGCTAATCGCCCGTGATGGGTTGTCGAGGTGGAGACGGGATTTGAACCCGTGTACGCGGCTTTGCAGGCCGCTGCCTCGCCTCTCGGCCACTCCACCATGGGGGCGGCTAAGCCCTCCGAGCGGATGACCGGCCTCGAACCGGCGACCTCAACCTTGGCAAGGTTGCGCTCTACCAACTGAGCTACATCCGCGCGCTCCGCGACCGGCTCTCACTGGTCTCGGCGTGCTGTGAGACAGTAACCGAAACGCGCCGTGAACTCAAAACGACACCGGCTCAGGCCCGTCCAGCCGCCGCCAATCACCGCAGCGACCGGTCCTCGATGGGGGTCATCGGAGCACGCGCCGCCTCCCGGATCCCAGCGAGGTCGACCACCGGCTCGCCCGCGCCCTGGTCATCGTCCTCCCCCGCCCCGGATGCTCCCCCGGTATGCCGTGCCGCCACCGGCGACGATCGCCGCCGCCCTAGCCCGCCGAGGGCCTCCTTGAACCGTTCGATGGCCCCGTGGTGCTCCCCGAGCGGCCAGATCACTCGGACCGCGGCGTTGAAGGCGGCGCCGATGAGGACCGCGATGGCGAGGGCATAGAGCCAGATGAGCAGCACGATCGGCGTGGAGAGCGGCCCATAGATCGAGGAGCCGCCGAGCGAGACCGAGATGGTGCCGCGCACGACATACGAGGCAAGGACCCAGATGACCAGGGTGAGGGCGGCCCCGGGCAGGTCACGCACCCACGGGGACCGTCGGGGTGTGGCCACGTGATAGAAGCTCGTGAGGTTGGTGATGGTGAGGATCGAGACCACCGGCCAATAGAGCCCGGTGAGGAACTGCACGCGTTCCGGGAGGATGTCGCCGAGCCAGGTCGGCCCGATGAGGACCAGCGGGATCGTCACGACCCCGACGACGAGCACGACAAGATAGAGGATGAGCGAGAGGGTGCGGCTGCGCACGATCCCGCGAACACCGCTCTGTCCGTACATGATCGAAATCGTGTCGAGGAAGACATTGACCGCCCGCGAGCCCGACCACACCGAGAGCACGAAGCCGACGGAGATGAGGTCGAAGCGGCCGCTGTTGAAGACGTCGTCGATGGTCGGACCGAGGATGCCCGAGATGATGTCCTGGGTGAGGAACCGCTGCGCGAAGTCGGTGACCGCGCGCCGGAAGGCGGCGACGTTGTCGGCGCCGATCCACTGACCGACGTAGCCGACGCCGCCGAAGAGCCCAAGGACGAGCGGCGGCAGCGAGAGCAACGCAAAGAACCCGGCCTCCGAGGCCAGCCCGGTGACCCGGTAGCGCAGGCACACCCGAACCGTCTCGGCAATGAGCCGGGCGAGGGTGAGCATCCCTGGGACGCGAGCGGCCAGGGTCCGCAGCCGCCCTCGAACCGCTCCCACGGGCCCAACCGTAGCCCGGCGAAGGCCAGTTCAGTCGGAGGCGGCGAGCCGCGCCTGTTGCTCGGCCACATCGAAGGTCGCCGCCGGCCACTGCGGGTCCATCTCTGTGAGGTGGTCCAACACGAGCGAGGTCACCGCGTACCGGGCGTACCACTTGTGGTTCGCCGGCACGACATACCAGGGGGCGACCTCGGTGGAGCACTTGCCGAGAGCGGCCTCGTAGGCGGCCATGTAGTCATCCCAGTGGGCGCGTTCGTCGATGTCGCCGGGGTTGAACTTCCAGTGCTTGTCCGGCCGGTCGAGCCGCTCGGTGAGCCGGGCCTTCTGCTCGTCCTTGGAGATGTGCAGCATGATCTTGACGATCGTCGCGCCCCGGGCGGAAACCCGCCGCTCCCAGGCGTTGATCTGGGCGTACCGGCGGGCCCATTGGGCCCTCGGGACGAGGTCGTGGACCCGCACAATGAGGACGTCCTCGTAGTGCGAGCGGTCGAAGACGCCGATCTCGCCGACACTCGGCAGGGCGTTCGTGATCCGCCACAGGAAGGGGTGGGCGCGCTCCTGACTCGTCGGCGCCTTGAACGCCGTATGCCGGACGCCCTGCGGGTCGAAGGCCCCGACGACGTGCCGCATGATGCCGCCCTTGCCGGAAGTGTCCATGCCCTGCACGACGAGCAGCAGCGAGCGCTTGCCGCCACCCTTGGCCTCGGCGTAGAGCCGTTCCTGGAGCTCACCGAGACCGTCCTGCATGGCCTCCATCTCATCGACCGCGGCGGACTCCTTGCCCTCATATCCCGGGGTCGAGGACGGGTCGATGGCAGCGAGCGAGGAGCCTGGACCAAACCGGAGCAGGTCACGCAGGCTCGCGGGGGTGGTGGACTTGGCGGACTTCGACGCCTTAGACGCCTTGGACGCCTTGGACGCCTTGGGGGCCTTGGGGGCCTTGGACGGTTTCGACGCCTTGGCCTTGGAGACCTTCTGGGACTCCTTCTCGCGGAGCTTCTTCAGCTCCTTGGCAGACAAGGTGCCTTCGACCTTGCCCCTCTTGTTGTCCTTGGACCTGCCCTTCGTCGGGCCCTTGCCCTTGGACTTGTCCTTCTTGGCGCGCTCGTCGGCCTTCTTTCCCATGGCCGCATCCTTTCAGGTCGCTGGCACACTGACCAGGGTGCGCCTGCTCTACGACTCCCGCCGCCGCCTGGACCCCGGTCCGGTGCGGGCGGCCGACCTGCGGCGGCTCTATGCCTTCCCGGCTCGACCGAGCACCCGTGCCGTGATGATCTCGACCCTGGACGGTTCGGTCACCGGCGCGGACCGCCGGTCAGGGTCGATCGGCACCCCCGCGGACCGGACGATCTACCTGCTCCAGCGCGAGCTGGCCGATGCCGTCCTCGTCGGCGCCGGGACGGCCCGCGCCGAGAGCTACCACCCGCCCCAGACCCGGGCCGATGGCAGCCGCCTGACCCTCGTCGTGGTGAGCGAAGGCGGCTCGCTGCCACCGTCGCTGGCCACCGCCTCGACCCATCCGGGCAGTGTCCTCTTCGTCACCCCGCGCTCCGCGGCCCCCCGGCGGCTCGCCACGGCACGGCGCTGCCTGGGTGCCGAACACGTGTGGACCATCGGCGAGGACCATGTCGACCTCGCCGAACTCCGCGCCCGCCTCACCGGCCACGGGTTGCGGCACCTCGTCTGCGAGGGCGGCCCCACGTTGCTCGGCGCTATGTATGCCGCCGACCTCATCGACGAAGTTGCCCTCACCACGGCGCCGCTCACCGTCGGGGGCGACGCGAGCCGAATCATCAACGGCCCCGCGGCGGCCCGGCAACATCGTCTGGCCGTGCTCCTGGAAGGGTCGAACACCCTGCTCGGCCTCTGGCGGGTACAGCGCTAGCCGCAGGTTCGGCAGAGCTCAGGAGACGAACCGGCGGACTGCCGCCTCCCACCGAGGAGCGTCGGTGTTCCATTCCTTGCAATGCCGAGCGACCTGCCACTCCTCCAAGGTCACGATCTCGGGACGAGCCGCTGCGAGCCGCTGGGAGGGGCCGACCGGGACGAAGTCGTCGTCCACGGAGTGGAGGATGAGCATGGGCCGGGACAGTTCGTCGCAGCGGCTCACCCAGTCGGTCTGCGCGACGTCGAGGACGTCGTGGATGCCGACGAGCCGTTTGCCCCACTGGCGTCCCATCATCGTGCGGGAGAGCGAGCCCAGGGGCGCCGGCACCCGGTGCACCCGGGCGTGGTAGGCGAGCACATCGCCCCAGTCCAGCACCGGCGCATCGAGCACGACCCGGCTCACCAGTGGGGCCAGCTCGGAGCGATCGAGGGCCTGGAGCACGATCGCCCCGCCCATGGACCAGCCGACGAGGAGGATCTCCTGCGCTCCCCGCCCCACGGCATACCGGATCGCTGACTCGATGTCGCGCCACTCGGCGAGCCCAAGGCTGTAGCGGCCGTCCGGACCGCGGGGAACGCCGACATCGTTGCGGTAACTCGGGGTCAGGCAGGTCCAGCCGCTGGCCCGCAGGGTGGGGATGGCCCGGATCGTCTCCTCCCGCCGCGCCCCGCGTCCGTGGACCAGGACGGCCCACCGCTCGCCGCTGGCCCCCGACGCCGGCGGCACCACCCAGGCAGGCATGAGGCCGAGCTCGCTCGGGTAGTTGACGAGCTCGGTGGGCACGGACAGGCTGCGGTCCGGCGGGTCGCCGTAGTAGTACGAGTTCCAACGCGCCGGTCCCACCTCGAGTTCGCCGCGGTCGACGCCGAGCACCTCACGGGTCACGCTCCGGGCGTTGTCGTCGGCAGCCACGATCTCGCCGAGCCGAACGTGACCGCGGCCGCCGTCGAGCCAGAGGCCGTAGCGCCCGGGGATGACCGTGTCCGGGGTGGCCCCCAGGGTCACCTCCCCGTCACCGACCGCGAGGATGCTCACATCGTCGGGGCGTTCCCGGTCCGGGGTGAGCACCGCCCGGGCAAAGGCCGCGGCCCCAGCGAGGAACCCCACCCCACTCGCCGCGAGCGTCGTCGCCCCGATCGCGGCACTCCGCAGGATGAGCCGCCCGGTCACCGAATCGAGCCGCGTGGACGTGGTCACGCGATATCCCCGTCCAGGACCGCACTGAGCTGGTAGGACACCGGCTCGTCGAGCTGGTCGCTCGTACACTGGGCGGGTTCCTTGTCCGGGCGCCACCGGACGAACTGCGCGGTATGCCGGAAACGCACGCCTTCCATGTGGTCATAGCGCACCTCGACCACCCGCTCGGGGCGCAGCGGGACGAAGGAGAGGTCCTTGCCGGCGGCCCACCGGGAGAAGGCGCTTGCCGCGGGGGTGCGGGTGCCCTCCTCGAGCTGCCCCCAGTTCCAGGGGTGGTCCTCCCAGTCCGCAACGAGCGGTTGGAGCTCGGTGAACAGGGCCCGACGGGTGGCCAGGGGCAGCGCCCCGATCACGCCCACCGAGGCCAGGCTGCCGTCCTCCTGATAGATCCCCAGCAGGAGGGACCCGATGAGGTCCGGTCCGGATTTGTGGGTCCGGTAGCCGGCGACCACGCAGTCGGCGGTGCGTTCGTGCTTGATCTTGAACATCGTCCGCTTGTCCGGCTCGTAGAGCGTGTCGACGCCCTTGGCGACCAGGCCGTCGAGCCCGGCGCCCTCGAACTGCTCGAACCATCGTGCGGCGACGGAGCGATCCGTCGTGGCCGGGGTGAGATGCACCGGCGCGGCCACTCCGGCGAGGGCATCGGCCAACGCCGCACGGCGTTCCCGAAACGGCATACCGGTGAGGTCCGTGTCCCCGAGCGCGAGCAGGTCGAAGGCGACGAAGCGGGCCGGGGTCTCCGCGGCGAGGCGCCGGACCCGGCTCGCCGCCGGGTGGATCCGTTGGCTCAGCAGGTCGAAGTCGAGCCGGTCCGCTCCCGGACGGACCACGATGATTTCGCCGTCGATGACACAGCGGTCGGGCAGTTCGGCCCGGAACGCCTCGACGAGTTCGGGGAAGTAGCGGGTCATCGGCTTCTCGTTGCGGCTGCCGATTTCGACCTGATCTCCGCTGCGGTAGACGATGGAGCGGAAACCGTCCCATTTGGGTTCGAAGATGACCTCGACGCGCTCCAGTGCGGCGATGCCCTTCACCGGCTTGGCGAGCATGGGTGCCACCGGCGGCACGATGGGCATCCGCCACTGCGCGCGCAGGGCGGCATCGCGGTCGGCCTTGGGCGAGAGGTACTCCTCGTCGGCCTTGTCGGTGCGCCGTTTGCTCGGCTGGACCCGGGGCGGCTCCCCCGGCATCTTCGGGTAGTCCGGGGGGAAGTTCAGTTCGCCGAGGCCGCGCTCGAGGTCGGCTTGCCACAAGGCGAGCGCGCCGCTGATGTCTCCGATGTGCTCCTCGATCCCGGACCAGGGGTCTCCCTCGGCCGCCAGGACGCCGGGAACCGTGCGGAGGGTGAAGTCCCCCGGCCTGCCCTCGCCGAGGTCGGCCCAGCGGCGCGGCATCGACACCGGCGCCCCGGGCAGCGGACGCGGGCTGTAGGCGCTGGCGATGGTCCGGTCTCGACAGGCCTGGTTGAAGTCCACGAAGACCCGCTCCCCGCGCTCCTCCTTCCACCAGCTCGTGGTGACCAGGTCGGGCAGACGACGCTCCAGCTCACGGGCGATACCGATGACCCCGTGGCGGACGTCGAGGAACTCGTGGGTCGGCGCGATCCGGGCATACACATGCACCCCGCGGTTCCCGCTGGTCTTGCACCATCCGGTGAGCCCGAGTCCGGTGAGCAGCTCGCGCAGCGCGTGGGCGGCCTCGACCGCGTCGGCGAAGGTCCGTCCCGGCTGCGGGTCGAGGTCGATCCGCAGCTCGTCGGGCCGGTCGTTGTCCGCAGTGCGCACCGGCCACGGGTGGAAGGTCACCGTGTTCATCTGCACCGCCCAGAGCGCGCTGGCCACCTCGTTGACGACGAGTTGCGCATGCCGCCGACCACTGGGATAGCGGCAGCTCACCGTGGGCACCCAGTCCGGCATCCCCTTGGGCGGGTTCTTCTGATAGAACTCCTCGCCGGCGATCCCCTCGGGGAAGCGTTGCAGGGTCACCGGCCGGTCGCCGATCGCCCGCAGCAGGGCCGGCCCGACCGCGAGGACATAGTCGGCGAGGTCGCCTTTGGTGATCCCGTCCGCGGGCCACATGAGCCGATCCGCACTGGAGATGCGCACGACGCGCGGCCCGGTGGGGCCGGGGACCTCGATGACCCGCGCCTCGCTGCCCATGGGCTCAGCGTATGCCGTGTGCGTTCGCTCGTCCCGCCCCCCTGCCGGACTTCGGTGAGTATGACGGAGAACGTTCTCCGTCATACTCACCGATCTCCGGCGCAGGAGCTGGACGATGGTGTTCGGTGGCGGGAACGGGGTGGTCCCGACATACGCTGTCGCCATGGCGATGTCACCCAGCGAACGCGAGTACCCGGCCGGGCGCACCGAACTCCAGTGGCGAGAGTCCCTCTCCCCCGAGGAGTACCACGTGCTCCGCGAGGCCGGGACCGAACGCCCCTGGGCCGGTGAGTACACCGACAGCAAGACGGTCGGGGTCTACGCGTGCCGGGCCTGCGGGGCGGAGCTCTTCGAGTCGGCGACGAAGTTCGACAGCCACTGCGGCTGGCCCTCGTTCTATGCCCCGCTCGCCGAGGACCGGGTGGAGTACCTGCGCGACGAGTCGCTGCCCGGGCGGCCCCGGGTCGAGGTCCGGTGTGCCGCCTGCGGGTCCCACCTGGGGCACGTCTTCGAGGGCGAGGGCTTCTCCACGCCGACCGACCAGCGCTACTGCATCAACTCGATCAGCATGACCCTCCGCCCCGCCGAGGGCGGAGCCTAGGCGCCTGCCGCGTCAGCGGAGCTGGTCCACCAGGGCCGCCAGGTCGACCTTCGGGCCGGTGTAGAACGGGATCTCCTCGCGCACGTGCAGCCGGGCACGGGAGGCCCGCAGTTCCCGCATGAGGTCGACGATCCGGTGCAGCTCGTCGGCCTCGAACGCCAGCACCCACTCATAGTCGCCGAGCGCGAAGGCCGCGATCGTGTTGGCCCGGACATCGGGGTAGTCGCGGGCCATCTGCCCATGCTCGCGGAGCATGTCCCGCCGCTGGGCGTCGTCCATGACGTACCAGTCGTAGGACCGGACGAACGGATAGACGCAGACGTAGTTGCGGGCTTCTTCCTCGGCCATGAACGCCGGGATGTGCGACTTGTTGAACTCTGCCGGACGATGCAGGGCGGCAACCGACCAGACCGGCTCCAGGTGAGCCCCGAACCCGGTCCGTAGCAGGCGGTGATAGGCCGCCTGGAGGGCCTCGATCCGCTCGGCGTGCCACCAGATCATGACATCGGCGTCGGCTCGCAGCCCGGCCACGTCATACACCCCGCGCACGACGACATCCTGCGCCGCCAGGTCCTTGAAGAGCGCGGCGACCTCGGCGCTCAACGCCGCTCGGTCGGCGCCCCCAAGCGGGGTGGCGACCCGGAAGACCGACCACATGGCGTAGCGAATGGTCTCGTTGATCTCCCGCATCCGGGCCGGGGTCGGCTTGCTCGGGGTCGGTCGGGTCGGCGCCGCGGTCGGCTCGCTCATCGGGTGTCCTTCTCAACATGGTCCGCCCACCGGCGGAGGTGGTCACTGATCTCTGCCGCGGCGCGCCGGGCGCTCGCGATGACGGCCGGTATGCCGACCCCGTCGTAGCTGGCGCCGCACACGGCAACCCCGGGGGCTTGCGCCACACCGGCCCGGATCCGAGCCACCCGCGGGACGTGCCCGACCGCATACTGCGGCAAGGCCCCACCCCAGCGCTGGACGTGGGCGTCGACGACGCGGGGAAGGGGTCGACCGAGCGCGAGTTCGAGGTCCCGGATGACCCCGGCGACGAGTTCGTCGTCGGGCCGTTGCAGGTCGGCCACCTCCCCGGCCCGCCCGACCGACCCCCGCAGCAGGAAGACCTCCTGCGAGAGGGCTCCGGTCCAGGCCCATTTCGCCGAACTGAAGGTGCTTGCCTTGATGAACTGCCCGTCGACCGCGGGGACGAGGAAGCCCGAACCGGGCAGGTCGGGCAACCCGGCGCGGTCCACGGCGAGGGTGATCACGCCGACCGAGGCCGTCTCGATGGTGGCCAGTTCGCGCGCCGCCGCCGGGGCGCACCCGGCGAGCAACCGAGAAGCGGGCGCGGCCGGGACGGCGAGGATGACGGCGTCCGCGGTGAGGACTTCCGGTTGCGTTGTCGGCCCGACGACGAGCCGCCACTCCTGCCCCAGCCGTTCCAGGGAACGCACGAGCGACCCGCTGCGCACCTGGACCCCCCGCCGGGTCAGGTCGTCGGCCAGCAGTTCGGGCAGCTGCCCGACACCACCGACGAGCCCGGCGAAGACCGCTCCGTGGCGGGCGGGGAGGGCGGCCGCCGCTGCCCCAGGCCCTTCACCGCGCGCGGCCGCAGCGAACACCGCGGGCATGGTCGCCTCGAGGCTGAGCAGATCGGCGTGACCGGCGTACACCCCGCCGAGGAGCGGGTCGACGAGCCGGTCGACGACGCCCCCGCCGACGGTGCGCCGCAGGTACTCACCGACGGAGACGTCCTGCGTGAGCGGGCCGCTCCCCCACGGCCGCTCACCCAGCGCCCGCTCGATCTCCGCGGGGGTCAGGATCCCCGCCGCGGTGCGCGGGTCGAGCGGGACCCCGAAGACGGTGCGCGGCAGCGGGTGCAGGGCGCCACGGGTCCAGATGTTCGCGGCCGTGGTCGCCGGTTCGGTGAGCAGCTCGTGTGCGCCGAGACTCCGGACCAGGTCCACCGCCTCCGGCCGCACGGCGAGGAACGACTCCGCGCCCACGTCGACCAGGTGACCGGCCACCTCCTCGCGCCGCAAGGCACCGCCAACCCGGCCGGAACCCTCCAGGACTGCGACCGTGGCCTGCGGGTTGACGTGGGCGATCTCGCGGGCTGCGGTGAGCCCCGCCAGTCCGCCACCGACGACCACGACTCTCATCGCACCGGACTCCTCAGCGGGCGGAGATCTCGTGGACGAGGTCGACGACCCGGGTGAGCACGTCCGGGTCGGTGTCCGGAAGCACGCCATGGCCGAGGTTGAAGATGTGCCCGGGCGCCGCCTGGCCCTCGGCGACGATCTCCCGGACGCGCCGCTCCAGCGCCTCCCACGGCGCGAAGAGGAGAGCCGGGTCAAGGTTGCCCTGGACGGCATACTCACCGCCGAGGCGGGCCACCGCGTCGGTGAGCGAGACCCGGTAGTCCACGCCGACGACCTCGGCCCCGGCGGCGCCCATGAGCGGGAGCAGTTCCCCGGTACCCACCCCGAAGTGGATCCGCGGGATGTCCAGGTCGGCCACCGCCCCGAGCGCACGGGCCGAGTGCTCCGCCACGTATGTCGTGTAGTCGGCTCGGCTGAGGTGCCCCACCCAGGAATCGAAGAGCTGGACCACGCTGGCGCCGGCCTGCGCCTGCACCCGCAGGAACGCCCCGGAGATCTGCGCGAGCTGGGCGCACAGGTCATGCCAGAGCGCCGGGTCGCCGTGCATGAGCGCCTTGGTGTGTTCGTGGTTCTTCGACGGCCCACCCTCGACGAGATAGGAGGCCAGCGTGAACGGGGCGCCCGCGAACCCGATGAGCGGGGTGGCGCCGAGCTCGGCGGTGAGCAGCCGGACCGACTCGGTGATGTCCGGGACGTCGGCCGCGGTGAGATCCCGGAGTTGGCTCAGGTCGGCCCTGCTGCGGATGGGCCGGGCGATCACCGGTCCGACTCCGGGCACGATGTCAAGGTCGACCCCGATGGCGTGCAGCGGGACGACGATGTCGGAGAAGAAGATCGCAGCGTCGACCCCGTGGCGGCGCACCGGTTGCAGGGTGATCTCGGTGACCAGGTCCGGGCGGCGGCACGCCTGCAGCATCTGGGTACCGGCGCGGAGCGCGCGGTACTCGGGCAGGGAACGACCCGCCTGCCGCATGAACCACACCGGGGTATGCGCAGCGGGTTCCCGGCGGGCGGCGTGGACCAGGGCGGAGTCACGAGGGCTGGGGCTCACGATGCCCCATCCTCGCATTGCTCAGCCGATGCCGATGACCACGGCCCCGGCGACGGCCAGAGACACCCCGGCGTACTGCACCGGCCGCAGGCGCTCGTCGAGGACCACCCGGGCGAGCACCGCGGTGACCACCGGATAGAGCGAGCCGAGGACGGAGGCCACGCTCACCTGCCCCCGCGATGAGGCCACCGCGAACAACGCGTTGGCGGCGAGGTCGGCCAGCCCGATGGCGGTCAGGCCGGGCACCTCGGCGGCCCGGACCCCGCCGACGCTGCGGGCGAAGAGCGCAACCAGCAGCAGGATCGTGACCGAGGTCACCCGCATCCCCCACAGCGTCATGAGGGTCGAACTGCGGGCCCCCCGGTCCAGACAGAAGAGCGCGAGCCCGAATCCGACCGCGGCGATCCCGGCGAGCAGCACGGGCCGTACGGACACCGCACCGGACAGTTCAGGCCCCGAGGCCAAGGTCACCCCGAGGATCGCGATGACCATGCCGACCCACGCCCACGCGCTGGGTTGATCCCCGGTGGCCACCCCGAGGATGACCGGGACGATGACGCCGAGCGCGGCGATCGGCGCGACGACCCCCATGGTCCCCGTCGAGAGCGCGGTATAGAAGGCGAGGAGTCCCACCATCCCGGCGAGCCCGGCACCCGCCGACCACCACACCCACCCCGAGGCCGAGCCCCGGCCCCAGCCCGCGAGCACGAGAACGGTGAGCAGGGCGAGGGCGGCGGCTTGGGTCCAGCCGACGACCGCGATGGCCGGTCGCCGCCGCGAGGCCACTCCGGCGAAGAAGTCCGCTGTCCCCCAGGCGAGCGAGGACCCGAGGGCGAGGAGGCTCAGCACTGACCCAGAGTAGCGACGGCGAGCCTTACGGCCCTGCGGTGAGCGCCCGGCATACATTGGCGCTCGTGAGTGGCCGCACGGTCCGTGGTGGCGAGTCCGCGCAGTTCGCGCGAGTGCTCGCCGGCCTGCGTCGCGCCCGAGTCCGCCCCGAGATCCGGCTCACCGAGGTGCCCGCGCCGGGCCGGATCGCACCCCATGCCGCGGCTCTCACCGCCGACGTCGTGTCCCGGGGCGAGGAAGAGCTTGCCTCCGGCCGGTTCGTCCTCCTGCATGACCCGAGCGCGCCGGAGCCCTGGGGCGGGGTATGGCGTGCGGTCACCTTCGCGCGCGCCGAGCTCGAACCCGAGTTCGCGAGCGACCCGCTGCTCGGGGAGGTGGGCTGGAGCTGGCTCACCGACGCCCTCGACGACGCCGGGCTCGACTACAGCCACGAGGCCGGCACGGTGACCCGGGTCGTCTCGCAAAGCTTCGCCGGGCTCGCCGATCGACCGCCCACGGTCGAGCTCGAGGTCCGGGCCTCGTGGACCCCGCGCGACATCGTCGACGCCGACCACCTCATCGCCTGGTCCCACCTGTTGTGCACGATCGCCGGGCTGCCGCCGTTGCCCGAGGGCGTCGTCGCCCTCCCCGGTCCCCGCCGATGAGTGCCCTCACCGAACCCGCGGACGGCATTCCGGAGGTCGTGGAGTCCGAACGCGCCCTGGCGCAGGCCGCCGACGCCATCGCCGCAGGTGAGGGGCCGGTCGCGATCGACGCCGAACGGGCCTCCGGGTATCGCTACGGGCAGCGGGCCTACCTGGTGCAGGTCCGGCGGGACGGCTCCGGGACCTGGCTCATCGACCCCATCGCGTGCCCCGACCTCACCCCGCTGGCAGAGGCCATCGGGGCCGCCGAATGGATCCTGCACGCCGCCACCCAGGACCTGCCGTGTCTGGCCGAGGTGGGGCTGCGGCCGCGCCAGCTTTTCGATACCGAGCTCGCCGCTCGGCTGCTCGGACTTCCCCGGGTCGGTCTCGCCGCGGTGGTCGAGCACTACCTCGGCCTGTCTCTGGCCAAGGAGCATTCGGCCGTCGACTGGTCCACCCGCCCCCTGCCGCAGCCGTGGTTGCGCTACGCCGCTCTCGATGTCGAGGTGCTCACCGAGCTGCGCAACCTCATGGGGGTCGATCTGGCTGCGGCGGAGAAGAGCGAATGGGCTCGCGAGGAGTTCACCCACCTGCTGACCTGGGCCCCGAGTGAGCGTGCCGAGCCGTGGCGGCGCATCAGTCGGCTCAGCTCGCTGAAGACCAGGCGGGACTATGCCGTCGCCCGCGAGCTCTGGTACACCCGCGACGGCATCGCCGCCGAGCGGGACATTGCGGTGGGCCGGATCCTGCCGGATGCTGCTCTGGTCGACATCGCCCGGGCGGCCCCGAGCACCGTCGAGGATCTGCCGGCCGGGCATGGGGCGATCCGCCGGTTCGCTCGGCAGTGGCTCGCCGCGGTGAAGGCCGGGCACGCCGTACCCGACGCCGACCTCCCGGTGCGGCAACTGCCGAGCGAGGGACCGCCGCCGGCTCGGGCCTGGGCGGACAAGAACCCCGTTGCGGCGGCCCGGCTGACGGCCACGAGGGCCGCGCTCGCCGAGTTCGCCCAGGCCCGGGAGATCCCGGTGGAGAACATCTGCTCCCCCGAGCCGCTGCGTCGGGTCATCTGGACCCCGCCGGAGCGGTGGGACTCAGAGGCCTTCGCCGAGGCGCTGCGGGCCTATGACGCCCGGCCCTGGCAGGTCGCCATCGTCGCCCCGATCCTCGAGGCCGCCTTCGCCGACGCCTGACCTCGGTTCGGTCCGTGATGACCGTCACGCATCGGCATACTCGTGCGGCTAAGCAACCGCTTACTAGAGTGAGCCGCAGCTGGGGACGCCGCGCGTCCTCGCCCCGCCCACCACCGTAGGAGGCAACCCCATGCCCCGTGAGCTTCACGATGTCGTCTTCGTCGACGGCGTCCGCACCCCCTTCGGCAAGGCCGGTGAGAAGGGCATGTACGCCCAGACCCGCGCCGACGACCTCGTCATCGCCTGCATCCAGGAGCTCCTGCGCCGCAACCCGGGCCTGCCCCCGGAGCGGGTCGAGGAGGTCGCCGTGGCGGCCACGACCCAGATCGGGGACCAAGGCCTCACCCTGGGCCGCCTGGCCGCTCTCCTCTCGGGGCTTCCGAACACCACCCCCGGCTACTCCATCGACCGGATGTGCGCGGGGGCGATGACGGCCGTGACCACGACGGCCTCCTCGATCGCCTTCGGGGCCATCGATGTCGCCATCGCGGGGGGCGTCGAGCACATGGGGCGGCACCCCATGGGTGAGGGGATCGACCCGAACCCGCGGATCATCGCCGAGAAGATCGTCGACGAGTCCGCCCTCGTCATGGGCAAGACCGCCGAGAACCTGCACGACCGTTTCCCGCAACTCACCAAGGCACGCTGCGATGCGTATGCCGTCGCGAGCCAGACCAAGCTCGCGGCCGCCTATGCCGCGGGGCGGGTGCAGCCCGACCTCGTTGCGGTGGCCACCCGGCATACCGAGAAGGGCTGGGGACTGGCGACCGCGGACGAACCGCCCCGTCCCGGGACCACCCTGGCGGAGCTCGCCGCCCTCAAGACCCCGTTCCGCCCGCACGGCAACGTCACCGCGGGGAACGCCGCGGGACTCAACGACGGCGCCACCGCCTGCCTGCTCGCCTCGGCCACGGCCGCAGCGGAACTCGGGCTGCCGGTGCGGATGCGCCTGGTCTCCTATGCCTTTGTCGGCGTGGAGCCCGAGGTCATGGGGATCGGTCCGGTCCCGGCCGCGGAGAAGGCACTGCGCAGCGCCGGCCTGAGCATCGAGGACATCGGCCTCTTCGAGCTCAACGAGGCCTTCGCCGTCCAGGTCGTCGCCTTCCTCGACCACTTCGGCATCGCCGACGACGACCCGCGGGTGAACCCCTGGGGCGGTGCTATCGCGACGGGTCATCCGCTGGCTTCCTCCGGGGTACGGCTGATGACCCAACTCGCGCGGCACTTCGAGGAGCACCCCGAGGTGCGCTACGGCCTCACCGCGATGTGCATCGGCATCGGGATGGGCGGATGCGTCATCTGGGAGAACCCGCAGCACGCTGACTTCGGCAAGGAGAACTGAGCCATGACGATCACGGCCACCGACCACGCAGAGGTCGTCACCCACGTCCTCGCCCAGGATGTTGCGCTCCCTGTCGGCACCTTCGTCCTGGTCACCCTGGACAACGGGTTCGACCACACCAAACCCAACACCTTCGGCCCGGCGGGTATCGCGGAGTTGCAGGCTGTCGTCGACACCCTCGCCGAGCGGGCGAGTCGCGGCGAGATCGTCGGGGTCGGGATCACCGGCAAGCCGTTCATCTTCGCCGTCGGCGCCGACCTCAGCGGGGTTCCCTTCGTCCGGGACCGCGAGCAGGCCCTCGAGATCGCCCGCGCCGGCCACCGAGCCTTCGCCTCGATCATGGACCTCCCGGTGCCGACGTTTGCCTTCATCAACGGCGCGGCCATGGGTGGCGGTGTCGAGGTGGCGCTCGCCTGCGATTACCGGACTCTGTCCGCGGGTCTGCCCGCCCTCGCCCTTCCGGAGACCTTCCTTGGACTGGTTCCGGGCTGGGGTGGTTGCTACCTGCTGCCGCGGCTCATCGGTGCCGAGAACGCCCTCAAGGTCATCGTCGAGAACCCGCTGGCGATGAACACCATGCTCAACGGCCCCAAGGCCGCCGCGCTCGGCATCGGCGATGTGCTGCTCCCCCCGGGGACCTTCCTCGCGGACTCCTTGCGGTGGGCCAGCGGTGTCATCAGCGGAGACATCACCATCGAGCGGGTCGACCCCACCGGCGACGAAGCTGCCTGGAACGCCGCCTGCGACGCCGCCGCCGGGCTGGCCACACTGAAGACCGGCGGCCGCTCCCCTGGTGTGCTGCGGGCCATCGAGCTCGTCCGGGCGGCCCGCACCGCGGACCGGCAGAGTGCCTTCGCGGCCGAGGACGAAACCCTCGGCGACCTCATCATGAGCGATGAGCTCCGTGCCGGGCTCTACGCCTTCGACCTGGTCCAGAAGCGCGCCAAGCGGCCCGCCGGAGCACCGGATCGGGCCCTCGCCCGCCCGGTGACCAAGGTGGGTGTCGTGGGCGCCGGTCTCATGGCCGGGCAGCTCGCGCTGCTCTTCGCCCGCCGAATGGGCGTCCCGGTCGTGCTCACCGACCTCGACCAAGAGCGGGTCGACAAGGGTTTGGCCTACGTCCGGGGCGAGATTGCCACCCTGCTGACCAAGAAGCGGATCACCCAGGACACGGCCAACTTCCTCACCGGCCTGGTCACCGGGTCGACGAGCAAAGACGGCTTCGCCGATGCCGACTTCGTCATCGAGGCGGTCTTCGAGGAGATGTCGGTCAAGCAGCGGGTCTTCGCCGAGGTGGAGGCCGTGGTCTCGCCACAGTGCGTTCTCGCCACGAACACCAGCTCGCTCTCGATCACGGAGATGGCCTCCCAGCTGAGCCACCCCGAGCGGGTCGTCGGGTTCCACTTCTTCAACCCGGTCGCCGTGATGCCGCTGCTCGAGATCATCCCCGGCGAACACACCGACGACGCGGCCCTGGCCACCGCCTTCGCCACCGGCCGCGCCCTTGGCAAGACGACGATCAGGGTCAAGGACACCGCCTCCTTCATCGTCAACCGGCTCCTCGGCCGATTCATGGGCGAGTTCAGCAAGATCGTCGACGAGGGCACCCCCGAGCACGTCGCCAACGCCGCCATCGCCGGCCTGGCGCCGATGCCCCCCTCGGTCCTCATGGAGCTCGTCGGCCCGGCCATCGCGCTGCACAACGGAGAGACCCTGCACCGGGCCTTCGGCGACCGGTTCTACATCTCCCCGCACCTGCTCGCCCTCGTCGAGGCCCGCAAGACCACGCCCGGCGCCGTGCCCCCGCGGCCGGAACTGGCGCAGCCGGTGGTTCTCGACGCCGCCGCGGCCCGGGCCCGGATCCTGGACGCACTCGCCGACGAGATCGGCCGGATGCTCGCCGATGGGGTTGTCGCCGCCCCTATGGACATCGACCTGGCGATGATCACCGGGGCCGGGTTCACCTTCTTCAACGGCGGTGTCTGCCCGCTGCTCGACCGCGAGGGCGCCAGCGAGCGGGTGCTCGCTCGACGGCTCCTTCCCGCGGGCGCGGCGAGCGTCCCGGCGTAGGGCGGCGACACGGCATACGGGCGCACAGGCACGCTCGGGAGCGCGCATATCTCACATATGAAATAAGGTGGGGCCGTGAACGAGTCGACCTATCTCACCCGGATCGGCACCCTCATTCGGGATGCCCGGCGGCACCAAGGGCTCACCCAAAGTGAGCTCGCGGATCGTCTCGGGACGAGCCAGAGCGCGATTGCGCGGATCGAACAGGGCAAGCAGAACCTCAGCCTAGAGATGCTCGCCCGGGTCGGCGAGACCCTCGACAGTGAGTTCGTCTCACTCGGTCACAGCGGGCCGCAGCACCTGCGGATCGTCGGCGGCCGCAAGCTCTCCGGATCGATCCCGGTCAAGACGAGCAAGAACGCCGCCGTCGCCCTGCTCTGCGCCTCGCTGCTCAACCGGGGTCGCACCACGCTGCGCCAGCTCGCCCGGATCGAGGAAGTCAACCGGATCATCGAGGTGCTCACCTCGATCGGGGTGCGGGTGCGATGGCTTCCAGACAGCAACGATCTCGAGATCATCCCGCCGGCCCGCCTCGACCTCGACGCCATCGATGTCGAGGCCGCCCGGCGTACCCGGACCGTCATCATGTTCCTCGGCCCCCTCCTGCACGAGCTCGCCCAGTTTCAGCTGCCGTATGCCGGCGGCTGTGACCTCGGGACCCGCACGGTCGAGCCGCACCTGAGCGCGCTCAAGGAGTTCGGCCTTGAGGTGACCGCTACCCACGGCTTCTACGAGGCCCATGCCCGTCCCGGCACCGGCCCGGCCCGAGCCATCGTGCTCACGGAGCGTGGGGACACGGTCACCGAGAACGTCCTCATGGCCGCGGCCCGGTACGACGGCGCGACCACGATCCGTAACGCCTCCTCGAACTACATGGTCCAGGACCTCTGCTTCTTCCTCCGGGCCCTGGGAGTGCAGATCGAGGGAATCGGCTCGACCACCCTGACGGTGCATGGGCGTCGCGAGATCGACGTGGACATCGAGTACTGGCCCTCGGAGGACCCCATCGAGGCGATGAGCCTCATCGCGGCCGCCGTCGTCACCGAGTCCGAGATCACCATCGAGCGAGTGCCGATCGAGTTCCTCGAGATCGAGCTCGCCACCCTCGAGACCATGGGTATGCGGTTTTCGACCACTCCCGAGTACCTGGCCCGAAACGGGCACACCCGACTGCTCGACCTCACGATCTACCCCGGTCCCCTCGTGGCACCCAAGGACAAGATCGCCCCCATGCCCTTCCCCGGGCTCAATATCGACAACCTGCCGTTCTTCGCCCTCATCGCCGCCTGCGCCACCGGTCAGACGATGATCCACGACTGGGTCTACGAGAACCGGGCCATCTACCTCACCGAACTGACCAAGATCGGCGGTCAGGTGCAGCTCCTCGACCCGCACCGGGTCATGATCACCGGTCCCACCCCGAAGTGGCGAGCCGCGGAGGTCATGTGCCCGCCGGCGCTGCGACCGGGCGTCGTCATCCTGCTCGCCATGCTCGCCGCACCGGGCACCTCGGTACTGCGCAACGTCTACGTCATCAACCGCGGCTACGAGGAACTCGCCGAACGGCTCAATGCCCTCGGCGCGACGATCGAGACCTTCCGCGACATCTGAGAGCCCGCCCGCCGGGCTCCGCCGGGCTCGCCGGGCTCAGTTCAGGCGCGCGGTGATGGCCTCGGCGGTCAATCCCGCCGCGTGCAGCACCTGAGCCCGGGTGCCGTGGTCGAGGAACTCCCGCGGTACCCCCAGGCACTCCACCGGGGTGGTGCACCCGGCCGCGCTCACGGCATACGCGACCTGGGAACCCACTCCCCCGGCGACGACGCCGTCCTCGATGACGACGACCCGGTCGGCGGCCTCGGCGAGCGCGGCGAGTTCGCCCGGCACGGGCAGGGCCCACACCGGGTCGACCACCCGAACCCGCAGTCCCTCGGCGGCGAGTTTGCCGGCAACGACGACGGCCGTGGCGACCATCGACCCGATGCCGACGAGAAGCACATCCACCGCCGCGTCGTCCGGCTCGACGATGACGTCCACCCCGCCGGCGACGCGAACGGCCTCGATGGGCGCCCCCACGGTGCCCTTGGGGAAGCGGACGACGGTCGGAGCGTCACCGACCTGCACGGCGTCACGCACCGCCGAAGACACGTGCTGCCCGTCGCGCGGCGCGGCGAGCCGCAGCCCCGGCACCACCCCGCAGATGGCCAGGTCCCACATCCCGTGGTGGGATGCGCCGTCGGGGCCGGTGATCCCGGAGCGGTCGAGGATGACGGTCACCCCGGCCCGGTGCAGGGCACAGTCCATGAGGAGCTGATCGAACGCCCGGTTGAGGAAGGTGGCATAGACCGCGACGACCGGGTGGGTGCCGGCGAACGCCAGGCCGGCGGCCATGGTCAGCGCGTGCTGCTCGGCGATCCCGACATCGAAGGTCCGCTCGGGGTAGACATCGGCGAACGGCTGCAGCCCGACCGGCATCATCATCGCCGCGGTGATCGCGACCAGGTCCGCGCGCTCGCGGCCGAGGGCGAGCATGGTGTCGCTGAACTCGTCGGTCCACGAGCGACCGGCGATCTCCAGCGGTAGCCCGGTCTCGGGGTTGATCGTCCCGATGCCGTGGAAGTTGTCGGCCTCGTCGACCTCGGCGTGGACGTAGCCGCGACCCTTCTGGGTGATGACATGGACGAGCACCGGACCGCCGAACGCCCGTGCCTTGCGCAGCGCGGCCTCAACAGCGGGGATGTCATGGCCGTCGACCGGGCCGATGTACTTCAGCCCGAGGTCCTCGAAGAGTCCCTGCGGGGCGACGATGTCCTTGAGCCCCTTCTTCAGCCCGTGCAACGTCTCGTACATGGCTCCGCCAACCACCGGGGTGCGCGCCAGGGTGTGCTTGCCCCAGTCGAGGAACCGTTCGTAGCCGCGGGTGGTCCGCAGGGTCGCCAGGTGGTCGGCGAGCCCGCCCTTGGTCGGGGCGTAGGAGCGCTCGTTGTCGTTGACCACGAGGACGAGGGGCAGGTCGCTCTCGGCGGCGATGTTGTTAAGCGCCTCCCATGCCATACCGCCGGTGAGTGCCCCGTCACCGATGACCGCGACCGTATGCCGTGCCCGCTCACCGGTGACCCGTCGGCCCTCGGCGATGCCGTGCGCCCAGGACAGCGAGCTCGAGGCGTGCGAACTCTCCACGATGTCGTGCGTGGACTCGGCCCGGCTCGGGTACCCGGAGAGCCCACCCTGCTGGCGCAGCCCCGAGAAGTCGTGCCGGCCGGTCAGCAACTTGTGCACATAGGACTGGTGCCCGGTGTCGAAGACGATGGCATCCCGGGGGCTTTCGAAGACCCGGTGCAGGGCGATGGTGAGTTCGACGACGCCGAGGTTCGGGCCGAGGTGCCCCCCGGTGCGGGAGACCGCGGCCACGAGGTAGTCCCGGATCTCCTGGGCCAACTCGGGCAGGTCACGCTCATCAAGCGCCTTGAGCTGCTCGGGGCCGGTCATGCGGGACAGCAGATTCACCCGGTAAGTCTAGGCCCCGCTCACAGCCGTGGCACGAAGGCCCGCCCCTCCATCGCGTCGAGAACCAGTCCCGCGGCGCGCCGTGCCGCGAGCAGCCGAACCCCTTCCGCCTCGAGGTCGGCGAGCACCTGGGCCACCCCCTCGGGTCCGATGGCGTCGGTGAGGTCCCCACGCAGATGCCGGTATGCCGTGCGCATCGCCTCGAGCTGAGCGTCGAGATGGCGCGTGGTCACCCAGGCCAGGGCCAGTGGGTGTCGGCGCCACCCGGCATACAGGCGGTAGTCGGCGGGGCACTGATCGAGCAACCAGGCCACAGCGCGCTGCTCCCACCCGGCGACCGCAGGCGGTGGCACGTCCCGCGGCCACCCGGGCGGACCGCCTCGTTGCGCTCCGGGGGCCGCCGGGGTGACCGGCGAACGCAACGGAGCGGATTCGAACACATGTCCGATTCTACTCACAGACGACGTCGAGATATCCGTCCGTGTGCAGATCCTCGACCTCCCCGGCCGCGCTCACCGTGAGGTCGAGGACGTGGGCACCGAGCCGCAGTCCACGCACCTGGAGTTCCCCGAAGGGCGAGGGTCGCAGTGGCCGCACCGTGAGCCGACCGTGCGGCGCATCCGGGGTCAGGCCGAGGACGACGGAGATGATGGCCCCGATGGAGGCCGCGGACCACGCCTGGGGTCGGCACGAGGCCGGGTACGGCACCGGGGCGCCAAGGACCGTGTCACCGCCGAAAAGCTCGGGCCAGCGGTGGTCGCATCGTGGTGCCAGGTCGATGAGCCCGCGGACAACCCGGGCGGCCTCGTGCGCGTGCCCCTCTCGGGCCAGTCCGAGGGCGGCGATGGCGGTGTCATGGGTCCATACCGATCCGGTGTGGTACCCGATGGGGTTGTATGCCGGGTTGGACCGTCCCAGCGTGCCAATCCCGTAGCGCCCGTAGAGATCGCCGTCCATGAGGGTCCGCGTGACCAAGGCGCTTTCCTCGTGGGTGAGCACCCCACAGCCGAGGACGTGTCCCATGTTCGACCCCACCCCGTCCACCGGGTTGCCCTCGCCGTCGATGGCCATCGCCAGATAGGGGCGCCCGGGCCGCTCCACCCAGAACCGGGCGCGGATCTGCTCCTCCAGATGGGCGGCAAGGTCACGCCAGCGCTGCTGCAGAGCCTTCGACCCGGCGTCCCCGAAGACCGCCAGCAGGTCAGCTGCCCGCCGGGCGGCGTCGGCCGCGTACGCCTGGGTCTCGACCAGGGCCAACGGAGCGGGCGCGATGGAGCCATCGGATCGCCGCATGGCGTCACCGGAGTCCTTCCATCCCTGGTTGGACAGGCCGACGCCGGTGACATCCTCGTAGCTGAGCAGCCCGTCGCCGGAGTCAACCTCACGTTCGATCCACCCCATCGCGGCCACAAGGTGCGGCAGTAGCCCGGTGACCTCGGCCGGGGGCAGCCCCCAAAGCCAGGCATCGTGCAGCAGGCAGACCCAGAGCGGGGTGGCGTCGACCGTTCCGTAGTAGACCGGAGGCAGGTGCAGGTCGCTGGAGGGATCCACGAAGTCCCCACGGCGCACCTCGTGCAGGATCTTGCCCGGGCTCTGCGAGGTCGCCGGATCCTCGATGGTCCCTTGGCGGCGGGCCAGCGTCCACAGCGTGCCCCGCGCCAGATCGGTGCCGAACGGCAGCATCATCCGGGCCGACCAGATGCTGTCGCGGCCGAACAGCGTGAGGTACCAGGGCGACCCGGCCGCGAGGAACGCATCCCGCGGCTGGTCAGGATCGGCGAGCAGGAGGCCTTTGAGGTCGGCCAGGCAGCCTGCGACCGTCTGATCGACCCGGCTGTCGTTCGCGCTCGCCCCCACTGTCGACCAGTCGACGAGGGCGGCGCCGACGTCGGCGTCGAAGGGCGTCCTCGAGGTCCGGGTGGTCCGAACCGACACCATGGTCGAGGCAGCAACCCCGCATCTGAGATCCAGGTCGAGGCCGAAGCGCACCTCGCCGTCCAGGAGTTGGATCGAGCTGGGGCGCGGGAAGAGTTGCACATCAATGAGGTGACGACCGTCGGACCAGGACACCCCGGAGCCGTCGGCGTTGACCTCGGCCACCCGCCCTGGGCCCGGCGCCGCACCCCCTTTGACCCGGGCCAGGTCCGCACCATCGCTCGCGATGGCCAGGGTGAGCAAGGCTCGGATGGGCTCAGCGGCCCGCGAGAGGATCCGCACCTCCTCATCCATCCCGCCGTCGCACAGGTTGCGGTGTCGGATGACTTCGACGGTGGGGTCCGCGCCTGCGTCACCCAGGTGCCGGGCCACGGTGGCGACCCAGGTCTCGTGGCCAGAACTGGTCGCCGCGATGGGTTCGCACCGCTGACCCGCGAGCTCGAGGGCGAGCCGGGACACGACCCGGCGATCGTCGACATACAGCCCGCTCACTCCCCCGGCCATGTCTCCGCGCCGGTCGCTCAGGCTGGTGACGTTGCCGCGGACGGCCACTTCCAGATCGTGGAGCCAAGGCTGCCGAGGGGTTGGATTGGCCACCCCAGTGTCCTCCGCTGCACCTCCACGACTGGGCGCGTCGGTGAATATCTCCTCGTCAGATCGTGACGAATGGGGGTCTTGACAACCAGATGTGACCGGCAGCACAGTGATCACAGTAGCCATTAGATCGATCAAAACAACCCCTTCACCAGATTTGATCGATCTAAGGCCCGGACGTCCCACGTCCGATGTCGCACGACCCAAAGGAGGCACCGAGGTGACCAGATCTCCGCTGGCTCGACCACGCGTCACCATCACCGACGTGGCCCGGGCCGCCGCGGTGTCCCGACAGACCGTGAGCAACGCCGTGAACAACCCCCACCGGCTCTCCCCCGAGACCCTCGAGCGAGTCCTGGCGACCATTGGCGACCTCGGCTACCGGCCGCAAGCCGCCGCGCAGTCCCTGCGCCATCAGCGCACCGGAGCGATCGGCGTGGAGCTGGGAACCCTCGGCCCGCGGCGGCTCAACGAGACCACCGCCCCGCTGCTCGCCGCCCTCGGGGTCGTCGGAGCCCCACACGACTTCCACGTCGTGCCGTTCGGGTCCTCCTCGGACGAGCCGATGATCGACGGCTACGAGAACATGTGGCGGACCCGGCTCGTGGACTCCTTCATCATCATGGACACCCACCATGGCGACCCGAGGCCGCAGTGGCTCGAGGCCCACGGCATACCGTTTGTCTCCTTCGGCCGGGTCTGGGACGACCCCGGGTTCACCCGGTGGGTCGATGTCGACGGGGCAGCCGGCACCCAGGCCGCGACCGAACACCTGCTGGCCGGGGGTTACCGACGGGTCGGCTTCCTCGGCTGGCCGGAGGGCAGCCTCGTCGGTGACGACCGCTGGCTCGGCTGGGAACGCACCGTCCCCGAATCCCACCGTGGACCCTCGGCTCGGGTCTCCCAGAACCTGCGCGCTGCATGGACCGCGGCCACCGAGCTCATCGGTCGTCTTGAGCCCGGCGACGCCCTGGTGTGTGCGTCGGACATCCTCGCCCTGGGCGTGCACCACGCCCTTCTCGCCGCCGGCCGTCAGGTCGGGGCGGAGATCGGACTCATCGGCTTCGACGGCTCGCCGATCGCCGAGATCCACGACCTGTCCACGATCGCCCACCCCATTCATCAGGCCGCCGAGGCCCTCCTCACTCTCCTTCGTGGCGAACTCGACGCAGCCCCGCCACCGGCACAAGGGCGCCTGCTCGCCCCCCACCTCGTCGCTCGAGCCAGTACTTCCGGCCCGGGCAACACCCACCGCTAGTCCACGTCGGTCCCACCCACACCCACAGGAGAACACATGTCACGCCAGGTTCGTACCCTCGCCATCTGCCTCGCCGGTGGCATCGCGCTGTCCGCCTGTGGTGGCGGCGGCTTCAAGGATGACAACGCCTCCCCCTCTGCGCCCGCCTCGGCGAGCGGCCCGGTCGCCCTGCAAATGCTCATCGCCTCCTCAGGCGATGCCGAGACCGCGGCGGTCAAGGCCGCGACCGACGCCTGGGCCAAGAAAACCGGCAACACGGTGACGGTGACCGTCGCAAGCGACATGAACCAGCAGCTCGCCCAGGGCTTTGCCAGCGGCAAGCCGGCCGATGTCTTCTACATGGACGCCGGACGCTTCGCGGACTATGCCAAGCAGGGCTCGCTCTACGCGTACGCCGACCAGCTCAAGGACAATGGCGACTTCTACGAGTCCCTGCGCAAGACCTTCACCTATGAGGGCAAGCAGTACTGCGCCCCGAAGGACTTCTCCGCGCTCGCCCTCATCATCAACACCGACGCCTGGTCCAAGGCCGGACTCGGCGACGGCGACATCCCCAAGACCTGGGACGACCTCGCCACCGTGGCCAAGAAGCTCACCACCGACAAGCAGGCCGGGCTCGTCCTCGGCACCGGGATCGACCGGGCGGGCGCGTTCGTCGTGCAGAACGGCGGCTGGTGGCTCAGCGAGGACGGCACGTCCGCGACCGCCGCCCAGCCCGGAGTGAGCGAGGCCATGGCTTACGTCCAGAAGAACAACAAGGAGGGCATCTTCAAGTTCAACAACCAGGTGTCCGCCGGCTGGGGCGGTGAGGCCTTCGGCAAGGGCCTGGGCGCCATGACCATCGAGGGCAACTGGATCAAGGGCGCGATGAAGAACGACTTCCCGAACGTGAAGTACGTCGTCGCCGAACTTCCCGAAGGCCCCAAGGGCAAGGGCACCCTCATGTTCACCCAGTGCTGGGGCATCGCGGCCGACTCCAAGGCCCAGGCCCAGGCCGTTGACCTGGTGTCCTCGCTCACCTCGGTCGACCAGCAGATCGCGTTCGCGGACGCCTTCGGGGTCATGCCGAGCCGCCAGGCCGCCGCCGACGGCTACAAGACCAAGTTCCCCCAGGACGCCGCGTTCATCGCCGGTGGCGCCTACGGTCATGGCCCGATCAACGTCCCGGGTATGGAGCAGGTCATCAGTGACCTCAACTCCAAGTTGGAGAACTTCGCCGGCGCCAACCTCGCCGACGTGCTCAAGGGCTTCGACACCAACGCCGGCTCGGCACTGGGCAAGTGAGCCAGGTCGACAGCGGGCGCGCCGGTTCCGGCCGGCGCGCCCCCGCCCGGGTTGCCAAAAGGGGGACCGGTCAGAACCAGACCGGCGCCGGTTGGCTCTTCGTCTCCCCCATGCTCATCATTCTCGGGATCTTCCTCGCGATCCCGATCGTGATGGCCCTGTGGGTGTCCTTCACCGACTGGAACGGCCGGGGTAACCCCTTCGGCTCCCGAGTGAACTTCGTCGGCGCGGAGAACTACACCTCGCTGCTCACCGAGCAGGGCCTCTCCCGCCAGGACTTCATGCTGTCCATGCGGAACACCTTCTACTACGTCCTGGGCGTCGTGCCGGTGCAGACCGCTCTGGCGCTCCTGCTCGCGGTCATCGTCAACCAGAAGTTCCTCAAGGGGCGCACGTTCTTCCGGACTGCGTTCTACTTCCCCTCGGTGGTGTCCTCGGTCGCGATCTCGCTCGTCTTCGTCTACCTCTTCACCGGCACGGGTGCGATCAACACGATCCTCTCCAAGGTCGGCGTCATCGGACCGAACTGGCTCGATGATCCCCGCGGAGTGATCCACATCATCGGCGAGAAGGTGGGCTTGTGGAGCATTGATGCTCCACCAAGCGCACTGGCCAGCACCGAGGTCATGAACCTCTCGCTCTGGGAGTGGTTCAAGGGACCGAGCGTGGCTCTTTCCACGATCATGATCCAGGTCATCTGGACCACGGCCGGAACCTTCATGCTCATGTTCCTCGCGGCGCTGCAGGACCTTCCCGCCGAGGTGGAGGAGGCCGCCATGGTCGACGGCGCGAACCGACGGCAGCGGTTCATGAACGTCACAGTTCCGCACCTGCGGCCGACGATCTTCCTCGTGCTCACCCTGGGCATCATCGGGACCTGGCAGGTCTTCGACCAGATGTACGTCATGACCCAGGGTGGTCCGGCCAAGACCACCCTCACGCCGGCATACCTGTCGTATGCCGCCGCCTTCCGGCAGCAGCAGTGGGGCGAGGGCGCAGCCATCGCGTTCATCCTGTTCGCGCTCATCTTCCTCCTCACGAGCATTCAGCGATACCTCCTGCGAGACAAGGATGAGGTCGCCAAGAAGAAGGCGACGAAGGCCCAGGCCAAGGCGGCCAAGGCGAAGGGAGCCCTGGCATGAGCACGGTCACCGTGAACGACGGCAACATCGTCAACCGGGCGGGACGCGGTAAGAAGATCGCCGTCTACGGGGCCCTGATCCTCTTCTCGCTGATGTATGTCTTCCCGTTCTTCATCCAGATCGCCACCTCCTTCAAGACCGACGCGGACGCCACGACCAACCCGCTCAACCTGATCCCCCAACCCGTGACCATGGCGGCCCTGAAACGGCTCGCAGACACCGACTACCCGCTCTGGTTCCAAAACTCGGTCACCGTCACGATCCTCGTCACGATCGGTCGAGTGTTCTTCTGCTCACTCGCCGGGTACGCCCTGGCCCGGCTCAAGTTCCGGGGCCGAGACGGGGTCTTCACCGCCCTGCTCGCCGTCATGGCAGTGCCCGGGATCGTCCTGCTCATCCCGAAGTTCCTCGTGCTCAACTACATCGGCCTCTACGACACCTACCCGGCCCTCTTCGTGCCGCTCCTGGTCGATGCCGCGGGGGTGTTCATCATGAAGCAGTTCTTCGAGACCATCTCGCCCTCCATGGAGGAAGCGGCCCGGATCGACGGTGCGGGAACCTTCCGCACGTTCTGGTCGATCGTGTTGCCGATGGCCCGGCCGGCGCTCATCACCCTGACCATCCTGTCCTTCCAGGGGTCGTGGAATGAGCTCGGGCACTTCGTCATCGCCGTCAGCGATCCGAACCTGTACACCCTCACGCGGGGCGTGGGTCAGCTCACCTCCGGTGGTCTCGGCTCGGGCAACCAGTTCCCCATCTCGATGGCCTCCGCGCTCATCATGACCATTCCCACAGCGCTCATCTTCATCATCTTCCAGCGCTACTTCACCCAGGGCGCCAACGCAGGCGCCGACAAGGGGTGATCAACAGACCCGCGATTTGAGGGACGGGCCGAGGCGCCGGAGTGCATACCCCGCACTCCGGCGCCCTTGGGTTGCCCCGTGGCACGGTGCCCACATGGTGAACACCTCCGCCCCCCTACATAATCGCGAATTATCGTATCCATCATGTCGCGTGATCTTTCCGTGTGCTCCACGAAGCGCCGCCACGTCGACCTCCAGCGCGTCTCCTCGCACCTGATGTGTCGCTGAGGGCCTGAGCGCGGTCATCGTCGACCCGCTCGCCCGCCACCGCCCCACGCCCGACACGTTCACCGCGTTCGCGCGCTCGCCACCAGCGATGAGGAGACCCCGATGACGCTCGCCAGCCCCAGCCGCCCCACCCCGCCCACCGAACGGGCACTGCGCCCGCCGGCCGCCGGCCGCTCGCACGGCCAGTGGGCCGTCGACGGCCGAGCCCCGCTCAACCCCAACGAGGAGATGAAAGCCGCCGGCGGCGGCCTCGAGGTCCGTGACCGGATCGAGCGCATATACAGCGTGCAGGGCTTCGACGCCATACCGGAGGACGACCTCCACGGCCGATTCCGCTGGTGGGGGCTCTACACCCAGCGCAAACCCGGGATCGACGGCGGTCGCACCGCCCAACTCCAGCCGCACGAACTCGAGGACCGCTACTTCATGCTCCGGGTCCGCACCGACGGGCTGGCCTTGAGCACCGCCCAACTTCGCGTTCTCGGCGAGATCTCGCAGACCTTCGCCCGCGGCACGGCCGACATCACCGACCGGCAGAACATCCAGTACCACTGGATCGCCGTCGAGGACGTCCCGGAGATCTGGCGGCGGCTCGAAGCCGTCGGCCTGCAGACCACCGAGGCCTGCGGTGACACCCCCCGCGGCTTCCTCGGCTCCCCCGTGGCCGGGGTCGCCGAGGACGAGATCATCGACCCCACCCCGGTCATCGAGGAGATCACCCGCCGGTATGTCGGCGACACCGAGCTCGCCAACCTCCCCCGCAAGTTCAAGTCCGCCGTCACTGGCCACCCGAACCTCGACGTCGTTCACGAGATCAACGACATCTCGTTGGTCGGCGTCCGACACCCAGAGCTCGGGCCTGGGTACGACCTCTGGGTCGGCGGTGGCCTCTCGACCGCGCCGCGACTCGCCGAACGCCTCGGCGTCTTCGTCACCCAGGAGCAGGCCGCGGAGGTCTGGTATGCCGTCATCTCGATCTTCCGCGACTACGGCTTCCGGCGGATGCGCACCAAGGCCCGGTTGAAGTTCCTGCTCGCCGACTGGGGGGTGTCGCGGTTCCGGGAGGTGCTCGAACGGGACTACCTCGGCTATCGACTGCCGGACGGTCCGCCGCCGGCTCCCCCAACTGGACCCGGAGACCACGTCGGCGTCCAACACCAGCGCAACGGCCGCTTCGTCGTCGGGGCCGCGCCGGTCGTCGGCCGCGTCGGTGGCGGAACGTTGACCGGGCTCGCGGACCTGATCGAACAGGTCGGGGCCGGCGGGGTCCGGCTCACCGCGCACCAGAAGCTCGTCATCCTCGACGTGCCCGAAGAGGCAGTTCCACAGCTGCGCGCCGACCTCGAGGAACTCGGACTGAGCACGGCGCCCGGGGACTTCCGCCGCTCGACGATCGCCTGCACCGGGATCGAGTTCTGCAAGCTCGCCATCGTCGAAACCAAGGACACCGCCGCGGCCGCCGCAGCCGAACTCGACCGACGACTCAGCGACCGCCCGCTGCCGACTCCGCTCACCCTGCACGTCAACGGCTGCCCGAACTCATGTGCCCGCATCCAGACCGCCGACATCGGGCTCAAGGGACAGGTGGTCCTCGTCGACGGTGAGCAGGTGCCGGGGTTCCAGGTCCACCTTGGCGGCGGCCTGGCCTCGGCCGACCGTGACGAGGCCGGGCTCGGACGCACCGTCCGCGGCCTCAAGGTCGCCGCCACCGAGGTCGCGGACTATGTCGAGCGGGTGTCGAGCCGCTGGGTCGCCGAACGCGCACCGGGCGAGACCTTCGCGGCCTGGGCGCACCGGGCCGAGGAGGACGCGCTGCGATGACCGCACAATCGACGACCACCCGACGTCCGAGCGCGCAGCTTGCGCAGATCGCCGCCGAGGGCGCCCGGCTGCTCGCAGACGCCCCGGCGGAGGAGGTTGCCGCCTGGGCGGCCGCGACCTTCCCCGGCACCCTCGCGGTGGCCTGCAGCATGGCCGACGCGGTCGTGCCGCACCTCCTCTCCCGGCACGCCCCCGGCGTCGACGTGATCTTCCTCGACACCGGCTACCACTTCGCGGAAACCCTCGGTGCCCGGGCCCAGGTCGAACTCGACCTCCCCGTCCGGGTCCTCGACGTCCGCCCCACCCTCACCGTCGCCGAACAGGACCTCGCCCACGGCCCGCGCCTCTATGCCCGCGACCCGGCCCAGTGCTGCCGCATCCGCAAGGTCGAACCGCTGCGGGCCGCGCTCGCCGGGTACGAGGCCTGGGCCAGTGGGCTGCGGCGAGCGGAATCCCCCGCCCGGGCGGGCACCCCGGTGGTGGCCTTCGACGAACGGCACGGCCTGGTCAAGATCAACCCGCTCGCGGCCTGGTCCTCCGATGACGTCGCCAGCTACGCTGCCCGGCACTCAGTCCCGGTGAACCTTCTTCTCTCCGAAGGGTACCCGTCGATCGGCTGCGCACCATGCACCCGCCCGGTGGCCCCCGGTGAGGATCCCCGCTCGGGCCGCTGGGCGGGCTCGGCCAAGACCGAGTGCGGGATCCACGGATGAGCCTGCCGCTGCTCTTCGACCTCACCGGACGGCGGGTCGTGGCCGTCGGCGGCGGCCCCGTGGCGGCTCGGCGGGTCGCGAGCTTCGTCGACGAGGGCGCCCTCGTCGAGGTCATCGCCCCGTGGATCTGCGAGGACCTCCACGACCTGTATGCCGCCGGGCTGATCACCTGGCTGGACCGGGACTGGGCCGGGCCTCGTGACCTGCACGGGGCCTGGCTCGTGCACACCGCAACCGGTGAGCCGACCGTGGACACCGCGGTGCGCGAGGCCGCACAGGCGGCTCGGATCTGGTCCATCGACGCGACTTGCGCGGACCGGACCGATGTCTCGGTCCCGGCCCGCCGCGCGGTCGCCACCCCGGACGGCACCGTGACGCTGGCGGTGTCCGCAACGGGCGACCCCCGGCTCGCGGTGGCGGTGGCCGAGGCCTTTGCCGCAACCGTCGGCCGTGGCGAGGTCGACCTGCGCCGGCACCGGGCCCGCACCGGCCCGGGCTGGGTAGCCCTGGTCGGGGGCGGCCCCGGCGCGGACGCGCTGCTCACCGCACGCGCTCTGGAACTGCTCCGTGCCGCGGACGTCATCGTCGTCGACCGGCTCGCCCCGCGCTCGATCCTCGACCGGCTGCCCTCGACGGTTCGGGTCGTCGATGTCGGCAAAGCCCCCGGACACCACAGCCTCAGCCAGGGCGAGATCAACGATCTCCTCGTCGCAGAAGCCCTCGCCGGCCGGGGCGTCGTCCGGCTCAAGGGCGGCGATCCCTACGTCCTCGGCCGCGGAGGTGAGGAGCGGATCGCCTGCCAGGCCCACGGCATACCGGTCGAGGTCGTCCCCGGAGTGACCAGTGCCATCGCCGTTCCCGCGGCGGCCGGGATCCCGGTCACTCATCGCGGACTCGCTCGCGCTTTCACCGTCGTCACGGGCCACGACGATCTGCCCGCCCTGCCCCCCGGGAGCGACCACACCCTCGTCCTGCTCATGGCAGTGAGCACCCTGCGGCAGTCGATGGCCACCCTGGTGGCGCACGGCCGGGAGCCGCACTGCCCGGTCGCCATCATCGAACGGGGCTGGCTTCCCGATCAACGGGTGACCCTCGGCACGCTGGCCGACATTGCCGACCTGGCCGTGGCACGCGGGGTGGAGAACCCCGCCGTTATCGTCGTCGGCGACGTCGTCACCCTCTCGCCGCACGCGTCATGACCGGCCGAGATCTCGTCCTCGTCGCCCACGGGACGTCATCGCCTGCGGGGGTCGCCACGCTGGCGCACCTGCGCGACCAGGTCGCCGAGGCACTGGCGGGCACCGAGGTCCGGCTGGCCCTGCTCGATCACGGGCCGTCCCCCGATCCCGTGGTCGCCACCGCAGTCGACCCCGTCCTCGTGCCACTATTCCTCGGCGCCGGCTACCACCTCGAGGTCGACCTCCCCCACCTCGCCGCCCGGCATGACCGCGCGAGCATCACCCCGCCCCTGCAGGGCGGCCCGGAGATCATCACCGCCCTCGCTTCCCGGGTCGCCGCGGCCGGCCCGGCCCGGGGGGTAGTCCTGGTGGCCGCGGGCTCGACCCGCCCGCACGCCCTGAGGGATCTGGAACAGGCCGGCGCCCGGCTCGAAGGGGCGCTGGCGGTGCCAGTCGAGGTGGCCGTGCTCAGCGGCTCCGGCCCCCGACCTCGAGAGGCCCTGGATGCACTCGACCAGGGTCACCGGCTGCCGCCGGCTGCGGTCGTGCTCGCCCCATACCTGCTCACCGAGGGCCGATTCCACTCCGTCCTGGAGGCCGAGGGCCGGGCTCTGGGCACCCCGGTCGGGGGCCCGATCGGAGCGCATCCGGCGATCGTCGAGGCCGTGGTGGGACGCTACGCCGCGATCACCCCGGCTGGCGTGCTCAGTCGCTGAGGAAGCGTTCCACGGAGGTCGCTAGCGCCACCGGGGTCTCGAACATCGGGTAGTGGCCGGCGTTGGGCATGACCTCGATGGTGCAGTGCGGGAAGTGTGGCTCCCAGGTCTGGCGGACGGTGGCTTCGCCGAGGGCCGGATCGTGCTCGCCGGGGATGACGAGCATCGGGGTCTCGTTCCCAGCGATCTCGGCAAGGAAGTCCGGGTGTGCCCAGGCCTCGAGCGCGCCGTGGAAGGCCTCGCGGGTCGAGTGCTCCAGGCTCCAGTCCGCGACCGAGGCTACCCAGGTCGAGGTGAGCCGGGTGCCGGTGGTGAAGTCGATGATCCCCATTCGCATGTCTCGGCTGTCCACTGCTCCCCAGAAGAGGCTGCGGCCGTCCTCGTCGAACGGCGTCGGCGAGGCGCCGACCGGGGTCAGTGCGACGATCTTGCGGACCCGGTCCGGGGCGAGCGCGAGCACGCGGAGGACACCCGCGCCACCCATCGAATGACCGACGAGCGAGAATTCGCGGACCCCCAACTCATCGGCGAGGGCGAGGACGTCGCCGGCCACCTCGTCCAGCGTGTAGTCGCCGGTCTCGCCGATCCGGTCCCCGTAGCCGCGGCTATCGGTGAAGACGTACGTGAAGCGCTCCCCGTCGAGGTACTCCGGGAAACTCCCCCACCCGGCGGCTGACCCGAACCAGCCGTGCAGACAGAAGACGGTGTGCGGGCCGTGGCCCACGGTGCGGTGCGGGATGGTCATGACTCTCGCTCCTCTGCGGTGGTGTCGCAGCTGGTGTCCTGCGCACCACTGAATCTAGTCCGCCCCGCACGGCCGACAGTATGGCGGGTCCTCCCCTGCCGATCAGGCCGCTGACCCATCACGACGTGGCAGGGGCCGGATCCTTCCTATCCCTGCACAGGAAGGATCCGGCCCTCTGGTCGCGTGACCAATGGTCATGTGACCAGTGGTCACTGTACCGCGAGGAGGCCCGGGACGCCAACACGAGTCGGACAAGAAGTTGGCGGCGATCAGCGATCCCGGCGAATGGGGCCGAAGAGCACCCGAACAACACGTTGGGCGGCATCGTGCCGGCGTGCCTCCTCGCCCGTGGCCAGCCCGAGATAGGGATCGACCCCCTTGATTCGGGTGGCGAGCCCGAGCATGGGCAACAGCATGATGAGCAGGGAGGTCAACGCCTCCTTGTCGAGGTCGGGGTCTATGTCACCGAGTTCTATGCCGGCGTCGATCAGCGGGATGAGGACCTCGAGGTACTGCGGGGTGACCTTGTCCCAGGCCGCGACCTGAACATCTGGGTCGTGCTCGAGCATGACCGTCGCGGTCACCGCGAAATCGGCCGGATTCGTGGCGTAGTGATCCACCCACGCCTCGATGATCCGCGCCACCGAGCCCCAGAAGTCCTCGGTCCACGGCTGGACGAGGATGACCTTCTCCAGGGAAGCGCGGATCCGCAGGCTCGCGAGCTCGGCGAGATAGGTGATGAGGTCGGTCTTGTCCTCGAAGTACTGGAAGAGGCTGCCCTTGGCCACCCCGGCGTTGCGGGCGATAGCGTTGAGGCTGCCTTTGCTGAACCCGTTGGTCGTGAACTCGGCCTCGGCCGCCCGCAGGATGGCTTCTCGCCGCTCCGGGGCGAGGCGATCCCACGTCGATGTTGGCACGGGGCCACCTCCTCCTCACAGCGCTCCGCCGGGCAGCCTATTGCCTTACGGTAACCACCGTCGGTGCCTACCGTAGTGCAGGGCCATTCAGCCCATCGGGTCGCCCCACCGTTCGGTGTGGAGGCTATCGGACGAGAGAGCGCAACACGTACTGGAGGATGCCGCCGTTGCGGTAGTAGTCCGCCTCACCCGGGGTGTCGATCCGCACGACCGCGTCGAACTCGATCGGGCCCTCGGCACCCTCGGCGCGGACCCGAACGGTCCGCGGGGTGCTCCCGGCGTTGAGCTCCTCGACCCCGCTGATCGAGAACGTCTCCTCGCCGGTGAGTCCGAGCAGCTCGGCGTTCTTGCCCTGGGGGTACTGCAGGGGCAGCACTCCCATTCCGATGAGGTTGGAGCGGTGGATCCGCTCGTAGGACTCGGCAATGACGGCCTTGACCCCGAGCAGTGCGGTGCCCTTGGCGGCCCAGTCCCGGGAGGATCCCGAACCGTACTCCTTGCCGGCGAGGACGACGAGCGGGACTCCGGCCGCCTGGTAGGCCGCGGAGGCGTCGTAGATCGTCGTCTGCTCCCCCGGCGCGCAGGTGTCGCACCCGATAAAGCAGCGGGTGAAGCCGCCCTCGACGTCGTCGAGCAGCTGGTTGCGAAGCCGGATGTTGGCGAAGGTGCCGCGGATCATCACCTCGTGGTTCCCGCGCCGCGAGCCGTAGGAGTTGAAGTCGCGCGGGCTTACGCCGTTCTCGGCAAGGTAGCGACCCGCCGGCGAATCGGCCTTGATCGAACCCGCCGGGCTGATGTGGTCGGTGGTCACCGAGTCCCCCAACTTGGCAAGGACCCGGGCGCCGACGATGTCCGCCACCGGCGTGGTGGCCATCGTCATACCCTCGAAATACGGGGGCTTACGGACGTAGGTGGACTCGGCATCCCAATCGAAGGTGTCCCCGGTCGGGGTCGGCAGCGACTGCCAGCGCTCGTCCCCGGCGAAGACGTCCGCGTAGTCCTTCACGAAAAGGTCACGGGTGATCGCAGCGGCGATCGTGCTCTCGACCACCTCGGGGGCCGGCCAGATGTCGCGCAGGTAGACGGGCTCGCCGGCGCTGTCGGCACCGAGCGGCTCGACGTCGAAGTCGAAGTCCATGGTGCCGGCCAGGGCGTAGGCGATGACGAGCGGCGGCGAGGCCAGGTAGTTCATCTTGACGTCGGGGTTGATTCGGCCCTCGAAGTTGCGGTTGCCGGAGAGCACGGCAGCAACGGCGAGGTCACGGCGCTGGACCGCGGCGGAGACCTCCTCGGGCAGCGGGCCGGAGTTGCCGATGCAGGTGGCGCAGCCGTAGCCGACGAGGTTGAACCCGAGCTTGTCGAGGTAGGGCCACAGTCCGGCCGCCTCGTAGTAGCCGGTGACGACCTTGGACCCGGGGGCCATCGAGGTCTTCACCCACGGCTTGACGCTGAGCCCACGCTGGACGGCGTTCTTGGCGAGGAGGGCGGCGGCCATCATGACCGAAGGGTTTGAGGTGTTCGTGCACGAGGTGATCGAGGCGATGACGACGGCACCGTCCTTGAGGATGTAGGAGCCGTGCGCGTGTTCGCCACCCCCGGCCGCCACCTCCTCCTCGCGCAGGTTGCCCTCGACGCCATAGTTCTTGACGTCGAGCGCGAACTGGGACTTGGCCTCGGCAAGGATGATCCGGTCCTGCGGTCGCTTCGGCCCGGCAATGGAGGGCACGACGGTGGCCAGGTCCAGTTCGAGGCGCTCCGAGAACCGCGGCTCGGCGGCCGGGTCGAGCCACATGCCCTGTTCCTTGGCGTAGGCCTCGACGAGCGCCACGCTGGCCTCGTCCCGCCCGGTGAGGCGCAGGTAGTCCAGAGTCACCGAGTCGATTGGGAAGATCGCGCAGGTCGAGCCGAACTCGGGGCTCATGTTGCCGATGGTCGCCCGGTTGGCGAGCGGGAGGGCCGCGACGCCGGCGCCGTAGAACTCGACGAACTTGCCGACCACGCCGTGCTTGCGGAGCAGGTCGGTGATGGTGAGCACGACATCGGTGGCGGTCACGCCGGGACGCACCGCGCCGGTGAGCTTGAAGCCGACGACGCGCGGGATGAGCATGGAGACCGGCTGCCCGAGCATGGCCGCCTCGGCCTCGATGCCGCCGACACCCCAGCCGAGGACACCGAGGCCGTTGACCATGGTGGTGTGCGAGTCGGTGCCCACGCAGGTGTCCGGGTAGGCCACCCCGTCCCGGACCATGGCCACCCGAGCGAGCCGTTCGATGTTGACCTGGTGGACGATGCCGGTGCCCGGAGGAACCACCTTGAAGTCGTCGAACGCGCTCTGCCCCCAGCGCAGGAACTGGTAGCGCTCCTTGTTGCGGCCGTACTCCATCTCAACGTTGCGCTCGAAGGCGTCGGCCCGCCCGAAGACGTCGATCTGGACGGAGTGGTCGATGACGAGCTCGGCCGGGGCGAGCGGGTTGATCCGGGCAGGGTCTCCGCCGAGGTCGACGACCGCCTCACGCATGGTGGCGAGGTCGACGACACAGGGCACTCCGGTGAAGTCCTGCATGATGACCCGGGCCGGGGTGAACTGGATCTCGGTGTCCGGCTCGGCGTTTTCGTCCCACTGGCCGAGCGCGCGGATGTGGTCGGCGGTGACGTTGGCACCGTCCTCGGTGCGCAGCAGGTTCTCCAGGAGCACCTTGAGGCTGAACGGCAGCGTGGCACTCCCCGGGACCTGCGCGATCCGGTAGATCTCGTAGGACTGCTCGCCGACCGTCAGCGTGCCATGGGCGTCGAAGCTGTTCGTGCTGGCCACGAGGGCTCCTTCCAGAAGTATCTTGATGTCAAGATATCTAACCATATGAGGAAAGGTAGGTCGAGCGTATGCCGTGCGAAGCCTCGGGGTCTGCCCCCAGTCTTGTCATTCGGTAGTGCCCGCCACCACGTGCGGGTCGCGCCGTCCACGGCGGCCCAGCGCCAACTCATGGCTGGCGCGCGAAAAGCGCGATCGTTTCGACGTGGTGGGTCATCGGGAAGGCGTCAAAGGCCCGCACCCCAGCCAAGGCGTACCCGGCCTCACGCAGATAGGCGGTGTCCCGGGCCAGTGCCGCCGGGTCGCAGGCGACGTAGGCGATCCGGCGCGCACCCAGACTCGCCACCGCCCGGCAGACTCCCGGGCCCGCCCCGGAGCGTGGTGGGTCGAGGACGACGAGATCGGCCCGATCGGGGATCAGCCCGGATCGGACCGAGCGTCGCGGCCGGGACGCCCGTTGGGCCGCAGCGCCGCGCCGTTTCGGACGCGGCACCCCGAAGAGGTCGTCGACCCGACCGGGTACGACGAGGGCATTCCGGTATGCCCTGAGGTTGCCCTTGGCGTGCGAGCAGGCCTGCGGGTCACTCTCCACGGCGATGACCTGGCCAAGCGGGGTCACCGCCTCGGCGAGGAAGGCCGCGAACAGCCCGACCCCGGCATAGAGGTCCAGGACCCGGTCCCCCGGCTGTGGGTCGAGGAAGCCGAGCACGGTCTCGACAAAGGCGGTCGGCGCCAACGGGTGGATCTGCCAGAACCCGCTCGCCGCCACGGTGAAATCGTGAGTCATTCCGGCCGCGGTGACCCGCTCGGTCACCGTTGGCGTGCGGAGGGCGGTCGGCTCCGGAAGGATCACCCGCGCTCCGGTGCTCGGGAGCACCGCGGCCACGCTGGTGGCGCCCGGCCAGCCGCGGTCCAGGACCCCTGGGCCGTCCACCCCAGGCATCCCGAGCAGGCACTCGTCGATCGGCATGATGTCGTGAGATCTGCTGCGGCGCAGCCCGGCTCGGCCGGCCGCATCGACGGCATACTCGATCCGGGTCCGGGACGCTGCCCCGGCCCCGGAGCCGAGCGGCTCGACGGTGACTTCGACCTCGGTGCCGGCCAGGCGCGCCAACTGTTCGCGGACGACACCGGCCTTGAGAACCCGCTGGTGATCCACGGCGATGTGCTGGAGATCGCAGCCGCCGCACCGGCCCGGGCCTGCCCACGGGCAGGGCGCCGGCACCCGGTGCGGGGAGGGGGCGAGGACCTCGATCGCCTCCGCGCGCAGGTAGCGACCCTGCGGCCCGAGTTCGCGAATCCGCACTCGTACGCGCTCACCGGGGATGGTGTGAGCGACGAAGACGACCTGGCCGTCGTGCCGGGCGACGCCCAATCCCCCGTGCGCCCAGCCGGTCACCTCGACCTCGACCTCGGCCCCCGCGGCGAGGCCGGTCCTCGGGTCAGCCATCTCCGTGCCGGAGGTGACCCGTGACCGGCGCCTCCTCGTCGAGCTTCTCGGCGACCCCCTGGGAGGAGCGCAGTTGCCACGGCACCGAGGACACCATGACCCCCGAGGTGAAGAGCAGCCGAGCGCGCAGTCGCAACGCCGACTGGTTGTGCAGCACCTGCTCCCACCAGCGGCCGAGGACATACTGCGGGATGTAGACGACGACGAGGTCGCGGGGGTTGCCCGAGCGGATCGAGCGGATGTAGTCCACGACCGGGCGGGTGATCTCCCGGTATGGCGAGTCGAGCGCCTTGAGCGGCACCGGGATGTCCCGGCGGTCCCACTCGGCCTGGAGAGCCGCGGTCTCCTCGGGGTCGACCGTCACGGTGACCGCCTCGAGGATCGAGGGCCGGGTGGCCCGGGCATAGGCCACTGCGCGCAGCGTCGGTTTGTGGATCTTGGACACCAGGACGATGGCGTGCACCCGGGACGGGAGCAGTTGGTGAGCGGTGTCTTCCTCGCTCACCGCGAGCTCGTCGCGGACCCGGTCGTAGTGCCGGTGGATGGCGAGCATGAGCAGGAAAAGGAAGCCCATCGCCGCGATCGCATACCCCGCACCGTGGAGGAACTTCGTGGCGAGCACGACGACGAGCACGGTGCCGGACATGGTCGCGCCGATCGCGTTGATGGCCCGGCTGCGACGCATCCGGGTCCGCGCCGCGGCATCCGGCTCGCTCACGAGGTGCCGATTCCAGTGCCGGATCATCCCGATCTGGCTCACCGTGAAAGAGACGAACACACCGACGATGTAGAGCTGGATGAGCTTGGTCACCTGCGCGTCGTAGACGACGATGAGGGCGGCCGCGGCCCCGGCGAGGATGAGTATGCCGTTGCTGTAAGCGAGCCGGTCGCCCCGGTTGTGCAGCTGCCGGGGCAGGTAGCCGTCCCGGGCGAGGATCGAGCCGAGCACCGGGAAGCCGTTGAACGCGGTGTTCGCGGCGAGGAAGAGAATGAGCCCGGTGACGACGGAGACCAGGACCACCCCAACCGGCAGGTCCGAGAAGACCGCCTTGGCGAGTTGGCCCATGACGGTGTCCTGGACATAGTCCTCGCCGACCGGCACGCCGCCCCGAGCCAGCTGGATGGCGGGGTCCTCGGCATACCGGATCTGGGTCCACCGCGCCAGGGTGATGATCGACATGAGCATCGTGATCGCGATCGTGCCCATGAGCAGCAGGGTCGTGGCGGCGTTCTTGCTCTTCGGCGGCCGGAAGGCCGGCACCCCGTTGGAGATCGCCTCGACCCCGGTAAGCGCCGCACACCCGCTGGAGAAGGCGCGGAGCAGGAGGAACGCCATCGCGAACCCGCCGAGCGCTTCGTACCCTGGCTCGGGGAGTAGCTCCAGGGAGGCGCTCTCGGCGAGCGGCAGGGTGCCGGTCGCCTTGCGGTAGAAGCCGTACAGGCTCATCCCGATGACCGCGACCATGAAGAGGTAGGTGGGGGCGGCGAACGCCGTCCCGGACTCGCGGACTCCGCGCAGATTCATCGCGGTGAGCCCGACGACGATGGCGACCGCGATGAGGGCCTCGTGACCGCGGACAAAGCCCAGTGCGGCCGCGGCATTCTGAACCCCCGAGGAGACCGAGACCGCAACGGTGAGGACATAGTCGACGAGGAGGGCGCTGGCGACCGTCAGGCCCGCCCGCGGACCGAGGTTCACCGTCGCCACCTCGTAGTCGCCGCCCCCCGAAGGGTAGGCGTGCACGTTCTGCCGGTAGGACATCACCACGATGGCCATGACAAACGCCACGGCGAGGGCGATCTTCCAGGACTGGGTGATAGCGAGCGCACCGCCAGCTAACCCGAGGGTCAGGAGGATCTCGTCGGGCGCATACGCCACCGAGGAGAGGGCGTCGCTGGCAAAGACGGGGAGGGCGAGCTTCTTGGGCAGCAGGGTCTCACCGAGACGGTCACTGCGCATCGCCCGGCCGATGAGGACTCGCTTGACGAGCCGGCCGGAGGTGGACACCGGACCACTGTAAGCCGCTCACCGACCGGCGACTGCCCCTGTCCCAGATCCCCGTCACCGTTTCGATAGTGTCGAGGGAGGTCGACGGCCCCGCTGCCGGGGGACATCTTCGCGGTGTAGCGTCACCACTCGTGCACTTCGTCATCATGGGCTGCGGGCGTGTGGGTGCTTCGCTCGCCCGATCCATCCAGCGCTCCGGCAACGACGTTGCGGTCATCGATCTCGAGGAGTCGGCCTTTCGGCGACTGGGGACTGCGTTCGCCGGACGCACCGTGACCGGAGTCGGGTTCGATCGGGACAATCTCGTGGCCGCCGGCATCGAGGGGGCCTACGGGTTCGCCGCGGTCTCCAGCGGTGACAACTCCAACATCCTCGCCGCACGCGTGGCCCGAGAGACCTTCGGGGTGGAGAACGTGGTCGCCCGGATCTACGACCCGGGTCGCGCCGAGATCTACCAGCGCCTCGGTATCCCCACCGTGGGGACCGTGAAGTGGACGAGCGATCAGATTCTGCGTCGGCTCGTCCCCGAGGGTCACGTGCCCGAGTACACCGACCCGACCGGAGCCGTCATACTCGCCGAGGTCGCCGTGTCCCTCGATTGGGTCGGCCACCGGCTCGCCGACCTCGAGGCGGCCTCCGGAGGGCGGGTGGCCTTCCTCACCCGGCTCGGCAAGGGTCTCATCGTCGGCAGCGACCACGTCTACCAGGAGGGTGACCTCGTCCACCTGATCCTCCCCCGCAACGGCGTGGCCCACGCCGAGCACATCCTCGCCAGCCCTCCTCCCGCCCCCTAGCGTTCGAAGGCCGAAGCACATCATGCGCGTTGTCATCGCCGGAGCCGGCAGTGTCGGGCGGTCGATCGCCCGGGAGCTCATTCGCAACACCCACGAGGTGCTCCTCATCGACCGGGACACCAGCCCGGAGAGGGTCGCCAAGGTTCCCAAGGCCCGATGGCTTCGGGCCGACGCCTGTGAACTCGAGGCGCTGCGCGAAGCCGGGATCGCCGACTCCGACGTCGTCGTCGCCGCCACCGGGGACGACAAGGTCAACCTCGTCCTCTCCCTGCTGGCCAAGACCGAGTTCGCGGTCGCGCGCACCGTGGCCCGGGTCAACAACCCCAAGAATGAGTGGATGTTCAGCGATGACTGGGGCGTCGACGTCGCGGTTTCGACCCCGCGGATCATGACGGCCCTCATCGAGGAGGCAGTCAGCGTCGGCGACCTGGTCCGGATCTTCGAGTTCCAGCAAGGTCACGCGATGATGGTCGAGCTCACCTTGCCCGCCGACAGCCCGTATGCCGGCACCCGCGTCGGCGATGCGACCTTCCCCCCGGACACCGTGCTGACCGCAATCATCCGAGACGGCCGCCCTATCGCGCCGAGTAAAGACGACGCCCTGGAAGCCCTCGATGAGCTCATGTTCATCACCACAGCCGAGAACGAGACGACCCTGGAAGACATGCTCGCCCCGGGCCGCACTCACAAACGGGACACCCCCGAGGCTTAGGCCGCGTCCGGCCCCTCGTCCGTGCGCGGGGTGTGGCCTCTGAGTAACAGCCATCCCATGACGAGCACGGAGAGCGCCCAGAGCGGCCAGCCGAGCGCGAGCTTGGCCACCCCGAGAGCGGTGACCTGCCCCGCGAAGTAGAGCGGAACCATGATGCCCAGGCGGACGACATACACACCGACGAGGACCCAGGTGAGTCGGGAACACACCCGGACCAGGCCAGGATCCCGACGCCAGGCGAACGGGTCCTCGGCCGCGCGCGGGTCGGCGGCGCCGACGAGAAAACCGACGAGGGGGAAGCGAGTGAGCACCGAGATCACGGTCGCCGAACCGAGGACGGCCGACCAGATGATGCCCCCGAGGAAGGCGTCCTCGGCGCGGCCGCTACGCAGCGAGAACCAGGCCGCGATCGCCGTCGGCAACACAGCGCTCAGGGCGTACTGGACCGTCGACCGCTGGACGAGGCGGAGCCCGACGAGCCCGGCCACCACGGCAGCGGAGAGCAGGACGGCGGTGCGCACGTCCTTGGTCACGGTCCAGGCCACGACATACGCGACCGTGGGGAGGCCCGCCTCCAGGGCGCCTCGCCACCCTCCGAGGGCGTGCGCGAGCCGGGCCCGGATGAGGGCCTCGACGGTGTCGGGCGCGTGCGGGTCGCTGTCGGTGGGAGCTGGCTTCACGACGGGATCAGTTCGTAGACCGGGTTGTAAATCCGTGGAGTGCGGTGTCGACCGGAGACCCGGCCGCGGGCTCGCATGGTTGCTCCGGGCACGACGCCAGCGATCCGCCGCCGTCCGATGAAGACCAGGTCCACTGAACCGCTGCCGTCCCAGAGCTCGGCGAAAAGCGCCGGGATGCTCGACTTCGGCGGCAAGGTCACCGAGATGACCCGGCCATAGACGGTCACCTCGGCTCGGTCGGCGACCTCGCCGATGCGGTCGGCTCCGTCAGCCCCGGACTCCTCCAGGAGTTCTTCGGCCTGCACCTCGATCGTGGTGCGGCCGAGCCGTCGGATCCGGTCGCGGACGGTCATCGGATCTCGGTGATCTCGGGGCCGCGTTCGAAGGGGTTGAGGTCGGTGGTGCCCGGGGCCGGCGCCTCGGCTTCCGGGTCCACGGGCTGGGTCAGGGCGGCCGGCAGGTCGAGCAGGAGCACCTCCCGCGGCGCCATCGGCTGGTCCCCACGGCGCACGACGACCTCACCGAGGATCCCCTCGAAGACGGCACGGACCTCGTCCTCGACGGCGGCCCGACCGGCCAGCACCGCCCGGAGGAACCACCGCGGCCCGTCCACTCCGAGGAACCTCACCGGCCCGAACACGGTTCGGCCATCGGGGGCGGGCATCGGCATCCGCGTCCGCAGTTCGGGCCCAAAGGTGCCCTCAGCGTGCTCGACGGTCGCGCCCGCACCCTCCAGGTTCTCCGCGATCTCGGTGCGGATGGCCTCCCAGGCGCCCTCGGTCTTGGGCGCGGCGAACGCCTGAAGCTGCATCGTCGACCCCTCCTCCGCCAGGGTGAGGCCGGTCACCGTGTGCGTCGCGTCCTCGATCTCCAGGCGGAGTTCCATGCCCTGCGGGGCCGGGATGATGAGCGCGCCCAGGTCGAACCGTTCGCCGAGATCCTTGACCTCGGCGATATCCCACGGGCCGTGGTCGACGCCTCGGCTCGCGCTGGCAATCGAGGCGACCGGATCGCCCCCCGACGCGCCGTCGACAGCGCCGTCCATGGCGCCGTCAACGGTGGACTCGAGTGTGTTCTCGGCGCTGGGGGCAGCCTGATCCTGCGGCTTGCGTCGTTTGAAGATACTCACGATGCGCTCTCTGCGTCGGTGGGAGCTCCGAAGCCCCCGGTGGAACCGTGCCCAGTCTCCCCCCGGGTGCTCTCCGGAAGCGAATCGGCCTCGGCGAAGTCACCGTGCAGGTACTCCTGGATGACGAGCTGGGCGATCCGGTCCCCCACCCGAACCGTGAAGGTGTCCCGGGGATGCAGGTTGACGAGGTTGACCAGCACCTCGCCCCGATAGCCCGAGTCGATGGTGCCGGGTGCGTTGACGATGGTTACCGTATGCCGTGCCGCCATACCGGAGCGCGGGTGGACCAGCCCCACCGTGCCGACCGGGAGAGCCAGCGCGATTCCGGTGGGCACTAGGGCGCTGTCCCCAGGGTCCAGAACAACCTCGGCAACGCTGGTGAGGTCGGCGCCGGCGTCGCCCTCGGTGGCGTAGCGGGGTGCTTGGGCCGCAGGGTGGAGGCGGCGCCAGCGAACGGGGACCGAGGTCAGGCCGCGCACTCGCTGCAGACCATCTGCCCGTTCTTCTCCGAAGCCAGCTGACTGCGGTGGTGAACGAGGAAGCAACGGCTGCAGGTGAACTCGTCGGCCTGGCGCGGAAGGACGGTGACCGAGAGCTCCTCACCGGAGAGATCCGCGCCGGGCAACTCGAAGCCCTCGGCGTGTTCGGTTTCGTCGACGTCGACGCTCGAGGTCCGCTTGTCGACGCGTCGCGTCTTGAGTTCCTCGATGGAGTCCTCGGAGAGCTCGTCGTCGGTCTTGCGCGGTGCGTCGTAGTCGGTAGCCATGCCTTGCTCAACCTGCCTTCGTCGTCATTACGTTCCTGGTCTCAACGCCCCACCGGGTCCCGTGGTGCCCTCGTGGCCCGTGATTGTGCCCCAAAGCGGTGCGGAACGCCACGTGAGTCCAGCAGAACGCGGATGAACTCACGATGAACGGTGCGCCGAGCGCAGCAACGCGGCGAAGTCCGCGGAGATTCCCGGGGCCGACATCGCGTACAGCTCGCCGTTGGGGACCTCATCGCCCAGGCCGTGGAGAACGGCTCCGGCCTCGGTGGCGATGAGCTGCCCGGCGGCGACGTCCCAGGCGTGCAGACCGGCCTCGAAGTAGCCGTCGAGCCGGCCGTCGGCTACCCAGCAGAGGTCGGCGGCGGCGCTCCCGGTGCGGCGGATGTCCCGCACCTTCGGGATGATCTCGACGAACGCTCGGGTCTGCACGCAGCGCAGCTCGGCGCCGTACGCGAAGCCGGTCGCGACCAGGGCCATGGAGAGTTCGGTGGCCGATGATGCGCGCACCTCCCGGGCTCCATGGGCGTCCTGGACCATCGCGCCACCCCCGAGGGTGGCGAGGTAGGTCAGCCCTACGGGGGGTATGACCACCGCACCCGCGAGCGGCGACCACCGGCCCCAGGTGGTCGGGTCCCCCTCGACCACGGCCACCGAAACCGAGAAGGGCGAGAGCCCATAGAGGTAGTTGACGGTGCCGTCGATGGGGTCCAGCACCCAGGTGAGGCCGCTGGTCCCGGGCCGGCCGCCCTGCTCCTCCCCGAGGATCGCGTCGTCCGGCCGGGCCGCTGCGAGTGCCTCGCAGAGGGCGTCCTGGGCCCGCTGGTCCATCTCGGTGACGATGTCCCGCCGGCTCGACTTCGAGGACACCTCGAGGCGGTCGGGGCGTCCCTGCACGATGAGCCGGCCGGCCTGTTCGGCGACATCTCGCGCAAGCTCGGCGAGGGCGTGGCGGTCCAGCGGGTCGGGGAGGTTCACGGCGCCTCCCCGCAGAGGGCGTCGCGCACCTCGCGCAGATTGGGGCAGCACCCCGCTGCACAGTGAGCCGGGCGCAGGTCGCCGTCATCCACTCGCGCCGGGAGGAGCAACTCGCCGCGGGTCTGGGCAGCCCGCTCCTCGCAGAGATCGACCAGCCCCCGGGCGAAGGCCGGGTCAGACCCGGGGGTGGGCAGTCGGGTGAGCCGAAGGCCGACGGATGCGGCCGTTGCGGCGGCCTCGGTGTCGAGGTCCTGGATGACCTCCATGTGGTCGCTGACGAACCCGATCGGCGCCAGCAGCACGTGCCTCACCCCCTGGGCGGCGAGTTCGCGCAACCGGTCGTTGACATCGGGTTCGAGCCAAGGCTGGTGTGGCGGTCCCGAGCGCGAGCAGAAGACCAGCTCGGGGGCCGGACGGTGGCCGGACTCCTCGGCAACCGCGCTCGCAACGGCGTCGAGCAGGCGGAGGTGCTGCTCGACATACAGTCCCCCGTCGCCGTCCCCGGGACCGGAGGTGTCGTTCATGGCCTCCGGGATGGAGTGGGTCACCCCGAGCAGGTATGCCGTGGGGTCGTCGCGGAGCGCGGACGCGACCGCCCGGGTCCACGGCCCCGCCAGGGCCGGGGTGAGGGCATAGGGGCGGATCTTGTCGAGAACGAGTCCGTCGGCGGCTGGGCCGACGGCGGCGAGGGCGTCCGCGAGGTTCTCCCGGTACTGGCGGCAGGAGGAGTACGAGGAGTAGGCGGAGGTGAGGACAACCAGCAGAGCGGTCAGACCCCGGTCGAGGGTGTCGTGCAGGGCCGCGACGAGGGACGGGTCGCTGTTGCGGTTGCCCCAGAGCACCGGGATCACGATGCCCCGGCCGGCGAGCTCGGCCTCCAGGGCGGCCTTGAGGCGCCGGTTCTCCGCGTTGATGGGGCTCACCCCGCCGCGGGCGAGGTAGTGCTCGGCGACCACCTCGAGCCGCTCCCGTGGCACCCCTTTGCCCGCGGTGACCCGCTCGAGAAAGGGGATGACCTCCTCCGGCGACTCGGGCCCACCGAAGGAGACCAGGAGGACACCGTCATACGGATCCAGGGCTGAGGAAGGGGTGGGCACGCGCAACAACCTAACCGACGCCGGCGACCGCTCCGCGCCCCGGCGTGGGAACCGCCCCTGTCGGCCGGGCCGTGGCACAGTCTTCAAGAACGGCCCACCCCTGACCGGAGCATTCCATGGCAGATCTGCGCATCATCGGCGTCGACGACGACGGCGCCCATCTGGTCCTCGGCGACGACCACGGGGGGAGGTTCACCCTCGCCATCGACGACCAGTTGCTGGCGGCGGCCCGGCGGGACCGCCCGCGCCTCGGGCAACTCCAGATCGCCATCGAGGGCGGTGCCACCGCCAAGGACGTCCAGGCCCTCATCCGCTCCGGCCTCTCCGCCGAGGACGCCGCGGACCGCTCCGGTTGGACCGTGGAGAAGGTGCGGCGGTTCGAGGGTCCGGTCATCGCGGAGCGTCAGCACATGGCCGACCAGGCCAGGCGGTCTGCGGTCGAGCCGCGCGGGGACCGGCCGATGAGCCTGGGTGAGCGGGTCTCGCGTCGCCTTGGGGACCGCGGGGTGGCCCCGCAGAGCGGCGAGTGGGACTCGGCGCGCGACGATCGCGGCGCCTGGAGCGTCACCCTGCGGTTTGCCGCGGGCGGGCAGCAGCGGCAGGCAACCTGGCGGTTCGAGCCGCTGGGGGGCTCCGTGGTCCCGGTGAACGACGAGGCCCGCTGGCTCTCCGAACCGGACTCCCCGGGACCGATCCCCACTCCGCACGTCCTCCCCGACAGCGACCCGATGAGCGTGGTGTATGACGTCGAGGCCGACGGCGGGGTGCATGCCGGGGGCCGGCACCGAGGCTCGAGTGAGCCGATCGATCTCATGGCCGCGATGCGCGACCACGCCCGCGCGGCCCGCCGCCCGCGCCGGCGAGGGGGTCCGACCGCCACGCCGGTCGCTCCACCGGTGGATGCGCTGCCCATCGAGGACCTCGCCTTCGACCCGGCCTTCATGCCGCCACCTCCGCCCTCGCGCGGTGAGCACCCGATCACCGCTCACCTGGACGAGGCCGATCTCGCCGTCGAGGGGATCCCCGTGGAGGACACTGCCGTGGAGGACACTGCCGTGGACGAGAACTCGGGGTCGGCGGATGAGCGGCAGAGCGCAGCCCCGCCCACGGCCACGCCTCGGCGGTCAGGCCGAGCCCAGGTCCCCAGCTGGGACGACATCGTCTTCGGCACCCGAGGCCGCGACGGCTCCACCCCCGGGTGAGGCCGGCACGGCGCAGATGTCGAGTTCGATGGGCAAGGTGTCGGTCGAGGTCGCGATCGCCTGGGCGGCACGGCTGTTCATCCGCCGCATGTAGTGCCGACGACAGAGGACCTCATACTCCACCAGGCCGGGCGTGGCCGCGCTGGTGTCGCCGACGACCACTTGGGCACCCTCGACGACCATGACTCCGTCGACAATCCGGGCGTTATGGGTCGCCCGGGAACCGCACCAGCACAACGCCTCGACCTGGAGCACCTGGACCCGGTCGGCCAGTTCGATGAGCCGCCGGGACCCGGGAAAGAGTTCGGTGCGGAAGTCCGCGGTGATACCGAAACAGTGCACGTCGACGGAGAGTTCGTCGACGAGCCGGGCGAGCTGTTCCACCTGCTCAGGGGTATAGAACTGCGCCTCGTCACAGATGAGGTAGTCCACCCGTTCCATTCGGGTGAGCCGCTCCACGACGAGATCCCAGAAGTCGAGGTCGTCGGTGACCTCGATGGACGGCACAGACAGGCCGAGCCGTGAGGAGAGCACCGCCTCCCCGGCCCGGTCGAGTTTGGTGAAGATGAGCCCGGACCGACCTCGAGCGCGGTGGTTGTGGTCCATCTGGAGGGCCAGGGTCGACTTGCCGCAATCCATGGTCCCGGAGAAGAAGACGAGCTCGGCCACGACGGACACCTTAGGCCAGTGCGCGGGGGCGGGTCATGCGGGGACGTGAACGAGCGGGATACCGACCTCGGCGGCGGTCGACGAACCGTGCAGGCCCTTGAGCGCGAGCAGTTCGGGACGCTCCCGCCGGGAGTCGACGACGGCATGGTCCGCACGCAGGGTGACCAGGACGTCGCCGAGGCGGGGCAGGTTGCGTTGGTGAACCTCGCCGAACCGGCCCTCCTCGATGACCTCCGCGCGGTGGCGCACCTCGGCGCGGTCGCCGAGGTATGCCGTCCACGCGGCGTGGACATCCGCACTCGCGCCGTCCTCGCAGTAGAGCTGGCGCGCCCGCGCCTCGCCGCCGACGTGCCGCACACCGGACGTGAGTTCGGGGACGTGGGCCAGGTCGACCCGGCTCTCCTGTGGGCAGTACACCATGCCGTGATCGGAGGTGATGGTGAGCGAAGTACCGCGCGGCAGGCCCGCGTGCAGCCGGGAGAGTTCGGTGTCCAGGGCCTCCAGCTCGGCTCCCCACTCGAAGGAGTCCGGGCCGTGAACGTGCCCGACCTTGTCCAGGTCCCCCCAATAGAGGTAGACCAGAGCGTGCGGTTCGGCCCGCAGTGCCGCGAGCGCGGCGTCCACCCGAGCTGCCAGGCTGTCTGCGGCAACGAACCGGCCGCCCCGCAGGGCCGCCCTCGTCAGGCCGGAGCCGTCGAAGAAGCCCGGTCCGATCCGAAGGGTGTCCAGACCACCGCCGGCCGCCCGCTCGAACAGGGTCTCGCTCGGCTGCCATTCCTCGGGGACCGGGCCGTCCTCCCAGGACAGCTCGTTGAGGAGGCGGTCGGTGGCCGGGTCGAGGACCTCGTAGCCGAGGAGGCCGTGGGCACCGGGCAGCAGGCCAGTGCCGAAGGAGGCCATCGAGGTGGCCGTCGTCGAGGGCAGCGTGCTCGAGATCCGCGAGGTCCGCTGCCGCTGCGAGCGCAGCCAGGGCGCGTGACCGGAGCGCTGCACGAGGAGGTCATGGCCGAGCCCGTCGATGAGGACGACGACCGCACCCCGGACCGGCGGCAGAGTGAGCCGCGGGGTCTGGCCCGGGGAGACCCCCAGCGAGGCCAGCACCGCCGGAAGTACCTCGTGCAGGCCGAGCTGGCCCGCTGCCGTCATCGGCGGCCGACGGCGCTGGTGAGGTCGCGCGCGAACGAGATCGCCTGCCGCAGCGCCGCGACTCCCTCCGCTGCCGCGGAGATGCGCATCACGAGGTCGTCCGCGGTGACCGTGCCCTCATACCCGTGGTCGGCCTCGCAGGCGGGGTCGGCGCAGGAAGCGGGCACCATGTCGACTCGGGAGACCGTGCCCCAGCCGACCGTGAGGGTGATCTCCCGGCCCAAGGTCCCCGCGCGGTAGCCGCTGGCGTCCTCGACGACGTGGGTGAGCATGACACCGCGGATGGCATCCAGCGGGATCGACTCCGAGGTGGCCGTGACGATCTCCCCGGCGGTGCCTTCGTCGTGGCGGTCGTCGGCGTGGGCGATGACGAGCCGGGTCGTGGTGAGCGCCAGCACGGTGATGTGTCGTCGGACCGCGTCGTGGTCGAAGGTCGTCTCGCTCTGGACGAGGTGGTTGACGACCTCCTCCTCCCCCACGGCAGCGCTCACCACGTCGACGACGAGGGCCGGGTAGTAGCCGGCCCGTTCGATGTCGGCGACGAATGTCGCGGAGAGGGCCGGTGCCGGAGGTGGAACGCTCATAGGGGGACATTCTGCCCCCTCCCGCGCGGCGCACGGCGTGCGCGGGTCAGGTGAGCGAGCGCCGACCCGGGTCGGTGCGCCGCGGTGCCGGGGCCAGGGTGATCTGGGCCCCGAGCACGTCGACGCCGTCGCCGCGGGCGTTGACCGTCTTGAGCTCGAGCCGGGCGACCTCGGGCAGGTCGTCGGCGAGCACCGAAATCCGCGAGATGAGATCGGCGAGGGCGTCCAGGTCGACCGGTGTGGCCCCTCGGTGCCCCTGGAGGACGGGGGCGGCCTTGATGGAGGTAATGAGTTCGCGCACCGTGACATCGGTGAGTGGTGGAATCCGGTAGGCGATGTCCGCGAGCAGGTCCGTGGAGATCCCGGCGATGCTGAACCCCAGCACCGGGCCGAAGAGCGGGTCCTCGTCGGAGGTGACCACGCAGGGCACCCCGGGCGAGGCCATCCGCTGGATGACCACCGGGTGAATCCCCTCACCGGTGAGCAGGTTCGCCAAGGACTCCCAGGCCTCTTCGACAGCCTCCGCGGAGCGCAGGTCGACCCGCACTCCCGGGGAACCGACCCGATTGCGGACCGTGGACGCCATCGACTTCAGCACCACGGGATAGCCGACCTCCTCCGCGGCCACGACAGCCTGGGCCGCACTGTCCACGTTGCGCACCGGCCAGACCTCGACCCCATACGCGGCGAGCAGCGTCGCCGACTCGTCGTGGGTCAGCTTGCGACCCTTGGGGCTCACCGAGAGCACGGTGTGCACGATGTCCTCGGCGATCCGCCGGTTGATCCCTTCCGGCGCCACCTCGGTGCCATGGTCCTGCTCCCGCCACTGGCCGTAGCGGGTCGCGGACGCGAGCGCACGAACGGCGTCCTCCGGCATGGCGTACACCGGGATAGCGCGGTCCTCACCCTCGCCGGAACCGCTCACCGTCTTGTGTCCGCTGTCCACCCCACGCATTCCGAGGAACGTTGCCGCGCAAGGCTTGTCGCTTCCCTCGGCGGCCGCTCCCGGACCGCTGCGGCAACATCCTCGTCGTAGGTGACCAGTGGCGGGATAAAGCAGGCCAGGACCGAGTCGACATCCGGATCCGCGAACGCCGCCGCGAGGGCGTCGCGGAACTCATCGGCGCCCGCCTCGCTGCGCAGGTGGACCGGCCCATGGGTCACCCGCATCCCGCTACTCGCGAGCGCCTCCGCGGTGAGACTGCCCAGGGCCGTGGAGTTCCCGACCACAGCGACCCGGTTGCCCTTGGGCAATGGCTGGTGGACGACGAGCTGGGCCACATCGAAGAGCTGGTGCACGTTGTCAACCCGCATCACCCCGGCCTGGCGAAGCATGGCGGAGAACACCTCCGGCCGAGCCTTCGTCTTGCGGACCCGGTGCCCGGGTGGGACGCCATACGCCGAGGCCCCCGACTTGACCACGATGACCGGTTTGATCCGGGCGAGGTTGCGGGCGATCCGGGAGAACTTCCGGGGATTTCCCATCGACTCGAGATAGAGGCCGACGGCGCGGGTCTCGTCGTCGTCGATCCAGTACTGCATGAAGTCGTTGCCGGAGACGTCGACCCGGTTGCCGGCGGAGGCGAAGCTCGACAGCCCGAGGCGCCGCCGAGCCGCCGATGCGAGCACCGCGATGCTCAGCGCGCCCGACTGGGCGAACAGCCCGAAGTGGCCGGCCGGCGGCACGGTCGGCGAGAGCGAGGCGTTGAGGGAGAGGGAGGGGTGCGTGTTGGCGATGCCGAAGGAGTTCGGGCCGATGACCCGCATCCCCGACCCGCGGGCCCGGCGGACCAGGTCCGACTGCAGCCGTGACCCATCGGCACCCTCCTCGGCGAAACCCGCGCTGACCACAAGGAGCGCCTTGACCCCGGCGAGCGCACATTCATCGACGACCTCGAGGACGGCGTGCGCCGGGACGGCGACGACGGCGAGATCGACCGGTGCCGGGGTCGCCATGATCGACGGGTATGCCGTCCGCTTGCGAACCGTGGCCGCGTTGGGGTTGATGGGGTAGATCTCCCCGGTGTAGCCGCCCTTGATGAGATTACGCAGGATGGTGTTGCCAATGGAGTCCCGCCGCCGGCTCGCCCCAATGACGGCCACCGAGCGTGGATGCAGGATGGTGCGCACGCTGAGGGCCTCGGCGCGGTGCTCCCGGGACATGGCCACCGCCCGCGAACGGTCTGTCGGCTCGATGTCGAACTCGACTTGGACCACGCCGTCCTCGATCCGGCGGGTGACCGCGAACCCGGCGTCGGAGAACACCGTGAGCATCTTGCGGTTGTGCGGCAGCACCTCGGCGGTGAACTTCTGCACCCCGGCGTCCCGGCCGATCGCGGCCAGGTGCTCCAGCAGGACCGACCCGATGCCCTTGCCCTGGTAGTGGTCGGAGATGTTGAACGCCACTTCCGCGGTCCGCGGGTCGAGGCAGTCGTACCGGCCGATGCCGACGATGTCCTCGCGGATGGTCGCCACGAGCGCCACCCGGTCGACGTAGTCCACGTTGGTGAACCGGTGGATGTCCCGCTCGGAGAGTTCGCGCAAGGGGGCGAAGAACCGGAAGTAGATGGACTCCGCGGACTGCCGGGAGTGGAAGAGCCGAATCCCGTCGGCGTCGTTGGGGACGATAGGACGCAGGTGAGCCACCGAGCCGTCGCGCAGGACGACATCGGCCTCCCACGTCGCGGGGTATCCGGGGGGCAGCTCCAGGTCCTCGCTCATGGCTCCATCCTCGCATCGGCGAGACTGGAGAGCATGCAGCTCACCGAGGTCATTGCTCGCCGACGGATGACGCGCAGGTTCGACCCGGAGTCCGCGGTCCCAGTCGAGGTCGTCCACGACCTTGTGGCCCTCGCGATTCGGGCTCCCAGCGCCGGCTTCAGCCAAGGCTGGGACTTCCTGGCGCTGCTTTCCCCCGCCGACCGCGCCCACTTCTGGCAGGCCGCGGCGGAGCGCGACGCGGACGGGGAACCGGCTCCGGGCGGCACCGGCTGGCTCGCCGGGGTGAGCGCAGCGCCGGCCCTCATCCTGTGCCTGGCCGACCCCACGGCATACCTGGACCGCTACGCCGAGCCCGACAAGGGGTGGGTCGACCGCGACCCGGCCCGCTGGCCGGTGCCCTACTGGGACACCGATGTCGCGATGGCGGCGCTGCTCATCCTGCTCGGCGCCACCGACCGGGGTTTGGGATCGCTCTTCTTCGGGGTGCCCGCTGACCGGCACGAGGCGGTCAAGGCCGCCCTCTCGGTGCCCGAGGACCGCCGCATTGTCGGCGTCATCGCCCTCGGTCAGGAGCGCACCCGGGTCGACGGCTCTGCGGCCACCCGGCGGCGCCGGCCGCTCGCCGACGTCCTCCACCTCGGGAGGTTCGGCGCGCCTGCCGCCACCGGGTGAGGGGGCTGGGCGAGGATGGCCCGGACGACCGCCCACCGACACCCCCGAAGGGGTATGCCCCGCATGGCCCGCAAGACTCCCCCGCCCCCGCCCGAGGATTTCGCCGAGCGGATCGTCGACACCGACGTCGAGCAGGAGATGCAGGCGGCCTTCCTCGAGTACTCCTACAGCGTCATCTACTCGCGGGCGCTGCCGGACGCCCGGGACGGCCTCAAGCCGGTGCAGCGGCGCATCCTCTTCGGCATGCACGAGCTCGGACTGCGCCCCGATAAGGCGCACGTCAAGTCGAGCCGCGTCGTCGGCGACGTCATGGGCAAGTTCCACCCGCACGGCGACCAGGCCATCTACGACGCCCTGGTCCGGATGGCCCAGCCGTTCACCATGCGCCTGCCCCTGGTCGACGGACACGGCAACTTCGGCTCCCTCGACGACGGACCGGCGGCCTCCCGGTACACCGAGGCGCGACCGGCCGCGGCCGCCATGCTCATGGTCGCTGGTCTCGACGAGGACACCGTCGACATGGTGCCCAACTACGACGACTCGCTGCAGCAGCCGGGCGTGCTGCCCGCCGCCTACCCGAACCTGCTCGTCAACGGCGCCAGCGGAATCGCGGTCGGGATGGCCACGCAGATGCCGCCGCACAACCTCGTCGAGGTCATCGGTGCGGCCCGGCACCTCATCGCGCACCCGTCGTGCTCCCTGGACGATCTGATGAAGTTCGTCCCCGGCCCCGACCTGCCTTGCGGCGGCCGGATCATCGGGCTGGACGGCATTCGGGACGCTTATCTCACCGGCCGCGGCACCTTCCGTACCCGGGCCACGGCACGGGTCGAGAAGCTCACCCCTCGCAAGATGGGGATCATCGTCACCGAACTGCCCTATCTCGTCGGCCCGGAGAAGGTCCTGGAACGGGTCAAGTCCCTGGTGCTCGCCAAGAAACTCCAGGGCATCTCCTATGTCAACGACCTCACCGACCGCAAGCACGGGATGCGGATCGTCTTCGAAGTCAAGAACGGCTTCAACCCCGAGGCCGTCCTCGAGCAGCTCTACAAGCAGACCCCGATGGAGGACTCCTTCGGGATCAACAATGTCGCGCTCATCGACGGCCAGCCGCGCACCTTGGGGCTCAAGGAACTGCTCCAGTGCTTCGTCGACTTCCGGCTCGACGTGGTGCGCCGCCGTACCCGCTTCCGGCTCGGCAAACGCCAGGACCGGCTGCACCTGGTCGAGGGGCTCCTCATCGCGATCCTCGACATCGACGAGGTCATCCAGCTCATCCGCAGCAGCGATGACGCCGTGACCGCGCGCGCCCGCCTCATCGAGGTGTTCGACCTCTCCGAGGCCCAGGCGAACTACATCCTCGAGCTCCAACTGCGCCGGCTCACGAAGTTCTCCCGGATCGAGCTCGAGACCGAACAGGACGAGCTGCGCCGGGAGATCGCCTCGCTCGAGGCGATCCTGGCCGACGAGAGCCTGCTGCGGCGGATCGTCTCGGACGAACTGGCGGAGGTCGCCAAGGCCCACGGCACTCCGCGGCGCACCGTGCTCCTGGAGTCCGCGGGTACCCCGGCGAGCGTGTCGACGCCGTTGGAGGTGGCCGACGATCCGTGCTGGGTGCTGCTGTCCTCGACCGGGTTGCTCGCCCGCACGTCGACCGCGGATCCGGTTCCCGCAGAGGGCAACCGGGCCACACATGACGCTATCGTCGGCGCGGTCCGCACGAGCGCCCGCGGTGAGTTCGCGCTGGTCACCAGCGCGGGGCGGATGGTGCGCCTGAGTGCCCTCGAACTGCCGGCTCTGCCTCCGCTGGGCAGCGCGCCGAGCCTCGGGGGCGGTGCACCGCTGGCGGCGTATGTCGACCTGCCGCGGGGCGAGGAGCCGCTGACGATCGTCGCGCTCGCCCCTGATGGTCCAGGCATTGCCCTGGGCACGGCCCAGGGGGTCGTCAAGAGGGTCACGACGGACTACCCCAAGGGCGCGGACTGGGAGGTCATCGCGCTCAAGGACGGTGACCGGGTCATCGGCGCCGTCGAACTCCTCACCGGCGAGGAGGAGTTGGTCTTCGTCACGACCGACGCCCAACTCTTGAAGTTCCCGGCGGCGGCGGTGCGCCCCCAAGGACGGGCGGCGTCCGGGATGGCCGGCATCCGGCTCACGCCCGGCGAGCGCGTGCTCCACGTGACCGCGGTCGACCCCGCGGTGCCGGCCGTCGTCGTCACGGCGAGCGGGTCCTCCGGCGCACTCCCGGGCACCCAGCCCGGTGCCATCAAGGTCACCCCCTATGCCGAGTACCCGGCTAAGGGGCGTGGCACCGGCGGGGTACGCGCACATCGCTTCCTCAAGGGCGAGGACTGCCTGGTCCTGGCCTGGGTGGGGGCGCTGCCGGCTCGGGCGAGCGGCGCCGGCGGCGTTGCCCTCGACCTGCCCGAGGCGACCGGCCGACGCGACGGCTCCGGCACGGCATACCCCGCGGTCATCGCCGGCATCGGCTCCCCCGTCCGCAACCGCTGACCCCGCCGCCCTGCCCCCCCCCCCCCCCCCCCCCCCCGCCGCACCCCCCCCTCCGCCACCTTGACGCAAGCTCTGCTAGCCGAACTTGGCTTCAGCACTGCATGATGCATCCTTCGGTTCTGAAGGCAACCTCTGGTAGCAGAGGTTAGGTCAGCCGATCGAAGGCCGGGTGCGCGGGGATGCGGGGATCCGGGAGGCGGGGAGTATGCCGGAGCGTGCGTTTGGGCAGGTTGGATCGTTCACGTTACCTAATCGTGACGAGAGAGATGCCCGATGAACATTGCGCAAACGCGTAAACGCTTTTACAGTTCAGATGGTTCCCTCATAGTCGAGGCTTGTTCTGGTCTCGACGCCGACAGTGAAACGGAGGCGGGCTATGGCCCTGAACTCAAAGCGTCGTACGGCATCGGCATTCGCCGGTGTCGCCGTCGCATCCCTCGCCCTCGCGGCGTGCAGCAGTGGGTCCTCGGACCCGACCAGTTCCGCGGGAGGTGACACCGACACCAAGGACTACAGCAAGTGGTGTGACCTCAAGTCCGAGCTCCAGGGCAAGACGGTGTCGATCTACACCTCGATCGTGGCCCCGGAGGACGCCCAGCAGAAGGAGTCCTACAAGCCGTTCGAGGAGTGCACCGGCGTCACCATCAAGTACGAAGGTGACAAGGACTTCGAGAAGAACCTCCCGGCCCGCGCCCAGACCGGCAACCTCCCCGACGTTGCCTACCTGCCGCAGCCTGGCCTGCTCAAGACCATGGTCGACACCGGCAAGGCTCAGCCCGCCGCCAAGAGCGTGGCCGACATGGTCGACAAGAACTTCGGTGCGGACTGGAAGAAGTACGGCACCGTCGACGACACCTTCTACGCCGCGCCCCTCGGCGCCAACGTCAAGTCCTACGTGTGGTACTCCCCCAAGAAGTTCACCGAGAAGGGTTACGCCGTTCCCAAGACCTGGGACGAGCTCATGACCCTCACGGCCAAGATCGCCGCTGACGACGCGGCGGCCAAGCCGTGGTGTGCGGGCTTCGGCTCCGGTACCGCGACCGGCTGGCCGGGCACCGACTGGATCGAGGACCTCCTCCTCCGGGTCGCCGACAAGGACACCTACGACAAGTGGGTCGAGCACAAGATCCCCTTCAACGACCCCAAGGTCCTTGAGGCGCTCGGCAAGGCCGGGGCCATCCTCAAGGACCCGAAGTTCTCCAACGGTGGCTACGGCGCGCCGAACAGCATCGCGACCGTGACCTTCCAGGATGGCGGCCAGCCGATCCTCACGGGCAAGTGCTACATGCACCGTCAGGCCTCGTTCTACGGCACCATGTGGCCCAAGGACACCAATGTGGCCGAGGACGGCGACGTCTGGGCGTTCTACCTCCCGTCGACGAACGACACCAAGCCGGTTCTCGGTGGTGGCGAGTTCGTGGCCACCTTCCGTGACGCCCCCGAGGTCAAGGCCTTCGCGACCTACCTTGCATCCGCCGACTGGGCGAACGCCAAGGCCAAGGCCACCCCGACCGGTGGCTGGCTGTCTGCCAACAAGGGTCTCGACCCGGCCAACCTGGTCTCCAAGCTCGACCAGCAGTCCGCGAAGATCCTCACCGACCCCAACGCCATCTTCCGCTTCGACGGCTCCGACCTCATGCCGTCCTCGGTGGGTGCCGGCAGTTTCTGGACCGAGATGACCAACTGGGTCAACGGGCAGGACGACAAGACCACCCTCGACAACATCGAGAAGTCCTGGCCGACCAGCTGATTACCCGCGGGTCCAGGCCCGCATGATCCGAGCACAGCACGACCCGGTGGGCGGGGCTTCACCGCCCCGCCCACCGGCCGTCCCCCACCCGCCCTCGTTCGGAGGTGATCGTGTCTCCCTCGCTCTTCATCGCAGCCACCGAGACCACCGGTGACAAGTTCCTCACCCTGTTCATCGGGGTTGCCGTCTTCGCCGCGGTCTTCCTCGGCATCCTCATCCTCGCCTCTCTCTTCAAGGGGCGCACCGGCGAACGGGTTCAGGCCCTCGCCTTCGTCGGGCCGACGATTCTCTTCATCGCGCTCGCCCTGGTCTACCCCGCCATCCTCACCGTCCGCCGCGCCTTCTACTCGGGCAAGTTCTTCGACCTCAACTTCGGCACGCCACGGACCCGAGGCAAGTTCGTCGGGACGGAGAACTTCGAGAAGCTCTGGACCACACCCGGACTCACCGAGGTGTTCCGCAACACCGCCCTGTGGGTCATCCTCGTCCCGCTCCTTGCCACTGGCCTCGGGCTGCTCTACGCGATCCTCATCGACCGCGCCAAGGGTGAGGCCCTTTCCAAGGCGTTGATCTTCCTGCCGATGGCGATCTCCATGGTCGGTGCGACCCTCATCTGGAAGTTCGTCTACAACTGGAACGGCGCCCTCGAGGCAGACGGCAGCCCGGTGGAGCAGGTCGGCCTCGTGAACGCGATCGTCACCAAGCTCGGCATGGACCCGATCAACTTCCTCGGCGAGGCCCCGCTCAACACCTTCGCCCTCATCGTCATCATGATCTGGATCCAGGCCGGTTTCGCGATGACCGTGCTCTCAGCGGCCATCAAGGCGATCCCCGACGAGATCCTCGAGGCCGCCCGGATGGACGGCGTCGGTGGGTTGAAGATGTTCCGGTTCATCACCCTGCCGAGTATTCGCAGCTCCGTCATCGTCGTGCTCACCACCATCGGTATCGGCACACTCAAGGCCTTCGACATCGTCCAGGCATCCTCGGGTGGCAAACTGCGCGACTCGGTCCTTGCCAACGAGTTCTATACGCGTTCGTTCGTCACCCAGGAACCGGGACTCGGCGCGGCCATCGCGATCGTCATCTTCGTCCTCGTGATGCCGATCATCATCTTCAACATCATCCAGATGAGGAAGGACGCCTGATGAGCACCGCAACACCTCCTCCGGTCCCGGACCAGGTTGCCGATGCCGCCACCTCCGCAGCATCAACGGCGGCCACGGCGGTCGCCGAGGCGCCCATTGTCAAGAAGGGCAAGTCCGCCGCCGGCAACGCCGCTCGCGCGGTGACCTCGCCGTGGGCATCGGCCTTCGCGGTCGTCATGGCCCTGGCCTGGACGACACCGACCCTGGGCCTGTTCGTCACCTCCTTCCGCAATCAGGAAGACATCCAGACCAGCGGGTGGTGGACGGCCTTCACCACGCCGTTCACCCTGGAGAACTACGCGACGGCATTCAACGGTGGCAGCGACAACGGCACCCCGCTCTCCGGGTTCTTCGTCAACAGCATCGTCATCGCCATCCCGTGCGTGCTCCTGCCGCTGCTGCTCGCCTCGCTCGCGGCATACGCCTTCGCCTGGATCGACTTCCCCTTCCGGAATGCGCTCTTCGTCGGGGTGTTCGCACTGCAGATCGTCCCGCTCCAGATCGCCCTGCTCCCGCTGGCCCAGTTCTTCCAGTCCATGGGCATCGGCGGATCGTTCTGGGCGCTCTGGTTGTCGCACTCGGCGTTCGCCCTGCCGCTGGCGGTTTATCTCCTGCACAACTTCATGAAGGAGATCCCTTCGAGCCTGCTCGAGGCCGCCCGGGTCGACGGCGCGGGTCACGTGCGGACCTTCTTCCAGGTGCTCCTCCCGCTGATCACCCCGGCGCTGGCCTCCTTCGGGATCTTCCAGTTCCTCTGGGTGTGGAACGACCTGCTCGTCGCCCTGACCATGCTCGGTGGTTCCCCTGGGCGCTCGCCGATCACCATGGCGCTCAACCAGTTGAGCGGCACCTGGGGGGACAAGTGGTTCCTCACCTCCGCCGGCGCGTTCATCTCGATCGCGGTCCCGGTCGCGGTGTTCCTCTCGCTCCAGCGCTACTTCGTGCGCGGCCTGCTCGCAGGCGGCACGAAGGGCTGATGTCCACAGCACGCCAGGCACCGGAGGGGTCGAGGTCACTCGCCCCTCCGGTGTCCGGCCTTCTTCCGGGTATGCCGTCGTCGCGCTGAGGCGAGCACCCCCGGCCCCCGAGCAGAGGTGAAGCAGTGATGGAAGACGCAGGTCGACGCACGGTCGCGACGATCAACGATGTGGCCCGAGCCGCAGGGGTCTCGGTCGCCACGGTCTCGCGCGCCCTGCGCGGCCTCAACCGGGTGTCCGACGCCACCCGCGAGCGGGTCATGCGGGTCGCCGCCGAACTCGACTACGTCGCCTCACCGACCGCGACCTCATTGGCCTCGGGCCGCACGCGCGTCGTTGGCGTCATCGCGCCGTTCCTCACCCGGTGGTTCTTCGCCACCCTGGTCTCCTCCATCGAGAAGACCCTCCGACAACACGGCCACCACGTCCTGCTCTTGGACTTGGAGAGCGACCGCTTCGAGGAACGCTTGACCCTCACCCCGGACATGCTGTGGAAGCGGGTCGACGGGCTCATCTCGCTCAACCTGCCGATCCTGCCCGAGGAGATCGCCCTCATCGACCGGCTGTCGCTGCCGCTCGTGGCGATTGGCACGGCCGTCCCCGGACGAGCGTGCGTCCAGATCGACGACCGGGCCGCCGTGACCGCCGCGACCATCGCACCTCATCGAGCTCGGCCACACCCGGATCGGGTATGTCGGTGTCGTCCCCACGAATGCGGCCCTGGTGCAGACCCCGCAGACCCGGCTGGCCGCCTTCCGCGACACGCTCGCCTCGCAGGGGCTCGAACTCCGCGACGACTGGGTCCTCGGGTCCGACTGGACCGCGGACGCCGCGGCACGAGATGCCCTCACCCTGCTCGCGCGGGACGACCGACCAACTGCCATCGTCGCCGCCTCCGATGAGATCGCCTTCGGGATCCAGGCCAGCGCGCGACGGCTCGGCCTCACCCTCCCCGATGACCTGTCCATCATCGGGGTCGACAACCATGTGCTGTCCAATGTCCTCGGCCTCACCACGATCAGTCAGGATGTCACCGCCCAAGGCCGAGCGGCCGCCGAGATGCTGCTCACCATCATCGAGGGCCGGCAGCCCGAACAGGACCGCGTCCTTATCCCGACCGAACTCATCATCCGCGAGTCGACGACCCGCCACTGAGCAAGCCTCAGGCGTCGATGCGCTCGCGGTCGAGCCGGTGCGCGGAGTCGACGATGAAGTCTCGCCGGGGACCGACCTCGCCGCCCATGAGCAACTCGAAGACCCCAGCCGCACGGTCCATATCGGCCAGGGTGACCCGGCGCAGAGTCCGATGTCGCGGGTCCATCGTGGTCTCGGCGAGCTGATCGGCGTCCATCTCCCCGAGACCCTTGTAGCGCTGGATCGGCTTGAGGGTTCGGCCTCGGCGAGTGAGCTCCCCCAGGGTCCGCCGCAATTCCGCCTCGCTGTAGGTGTAGATGACCTCGTTGGGTTTGCTGCCCGGGTTGACCACCTCGAGCCGGTGCAGCGGCGGCACCGCCGCGTACACCCGGCCGGCGTCGACGAGCGGCCGCATGTACCGGAAGAAGAGGGTGAGCAGCAGGGTGCGGATGTGGGCGCCGTCGACATCGGCGTCGGTCATGATGATGATCTTGCCGTAGCGGACGGACTCAAGATCAAAGGACCGGCCCGAGCCGCCCCCGATCACCTGGATGATCGACGCGCATTCGGCATTGCCGAGCATGTCGGTGACCGAGGCCTTCTGGACGTTGAGGATCTTCCCGCGGATCGGCAGCAGCGCCTGGACCTCGCTGGAGCGAGCCAACTTGGCGGTGCCCAAGGCGCTGTCGCCCTCGACGATGAAGAGCTCGGTGTGCTCGGTGTCGTTGGACCGACAGTCGGCGAGTTTGGCTGGCAGAGAAGATGATTCGAGCGCCGTCTTCCGCCTCTGGGTCTCCTTGTGCATCCGGGCGCTGATCCGAGACTTCATCTCGGCGGTGACCTTCTCCAGGACCATCCGGGCCTGCTGCTTGGTCGGGCGACGAGTGGAGGTGAGCAGCGCAGTGAGCTCGGTCTCGACCACCCGGGCGACCACAGCCCGCACCGCCGCGGTGCCGAGGACCTCCTTGGTCTGGCCCTCGAACTGCGGCTCGGCGAGGCGCACCGTGACCACCGCGGTGAGCCCGGCCAGGATGTCGTCCTTGTCGACCTTGTCCTGCCCCACCTTGAGGGTGCGGGCGTTGAGCTCGAGTTGCCGGCGGAACACCTTGAGCAGGGCCTGGTCGAACCCCGCCATGTGCGTGCCGCCCTTGGGGGTGGCGATGATGTTGACGAACGAGGCGACCCGGGCGTCATACCCGGTCCCCCACCGCAGCGCGATATCGACACCGCACTCGCGGAGCACCTCGGTGGGGGTCATGTGGCCCTGGGCATCGAGCACCGGCACGGTCTCGGTGAACTCCCCGGACCCGGTGAGCCGCCAGACATCGGTCACCGGTGGGTCGGCGGCGAGGAACTCACAGAACTCGGAGATCCCGCCATCGTGGAGGAACTCCTCGACGACCTCCTGCTCCGCCCGGGCGTCCCGCAGGGTGATCCGCAGCCCCGGGACGAGGAAGGAGGTCTGCCGAGCCCGCGCGAGCAGCCCTTCGAGGTCGAGCCCGGCGTCCTTGAGGAAGATCTGCCGGTCTGCCCAGTACCGCACCCGAGTGCCGGTCACCCCCCGCGCGACCCGCCCCACGATCTCGAGTTGGGAGTCGTCGGTGTATGCCGTGAAGGCATGCTCCGGGTCCTTGGTTCCGCGGGCTCCAGCGACATCGGAGAAGACCCCGGGCTCCCCCCTGCGGAAACTCATCGCATAGGTCTTCCCACCGCGGTCGACCTCGACATCGAGGCGGGCCGAGAGGGCATTGACGACCGAGGCGCCGACACCGTGCAGGCCGCCGGAGGCGGTGTAGGAGCCACCACCGAACTTGCCGCCCGCGTGCAGCCGGGTGTAGACGAGCTCGACCCCGGTCAGCCCGGTCTTGGGCTCGATGTCCACGGGGACACCGCGCCCGTTGTCCCGAACCTCGACGGAGTCATCGGCGTGCAGGATCACCTGGATGTGGTCGCAGTGGCCGCCGAGGGCCTCGTCGACGGCGTTGTCGATGATCTCCCAGAGGCAGTGCATGAGGCCCCGGGAGTCGGTCGACCCGATGTACATCCCGGGACGCTTGCGGACGGCCTCGAGCCCCTCGAGCACCTGAAGGTGGTGCGCGGTGTAGTCCGAGGCCGACTTGCTCGTCGCGGCCTTCTTCGCTGCGGGGGTGGGCACGTCCTGCACGCTAGCCGCCCGGGCTGACAGGCCCACGGCGACACGGCGAAGGAGGGGGGCCGAGGCTTGGAATGCGCGGGCGGGACCGCTCTCTCTAGGACATGATGGAGACCACAGGGACGCGTCCTCCATGCCGGGAAGCAAACGACGTGGTTCACTGTTGCTTCATCGAGGGCCCGAACGGGCCTTTCGACCTGTTAACAGCTCCGAGGAGGCTGACGTGAACGGCACACTGGCCCCTGCACTGACCAATGCGGACCGTTGTGACCGCTGCGGCGCGCAGGCGTACGTGCGCGCCGTCCTGCACGCCGGCGGTGAGCTGCTCTTCTGCGCCCACCATGGTCGCGAGCACATCCCGGCCCTGGCGCACCTTGCCGAGATCCACGACGAGAGCGATCGACTGCTCGCCGTCGGCCCGCCCAGCGAGAACTGAGCGGCAGGCTTCGACCAGGTGGTCGACGATCTCGCGGCGTGGCTGCCGCCGCTCCTCATGCTCGTCGGGGTGATCGGCATCGTCGTGCCCATCCTTCCCGGACTGCTCATCACCCTCGGGGGCGCGCTCGTTTGGGCCCTGCAGACCGGAACAACCCTGGGATGGGTGCTCTTCGGGCTCTGCGTGGTCTGGTTCGCACTCGGCGTGGCCGGGCAGATCCTCATACCCGGCCGGCGGATGAAGGAGCAGGGGGTCCGCACCTCGACCCTCGTCCTCGCCGTCATCGCGGCCGTCGTCGGCTTCTTCGTCATCCCCGGAGTGGGTGCCCCGGTGGGCTTCGTCCTCGGCATCTTCGCCGTCGAGTCGACCCGCACCCGGGACCGCTCGCACGCCTGGCAGCGCACCAAGGTCGCGCTCAAGGCGGTGCTCACGAGCATCGGGATCGAACTCATCGCCGCCTTCGCGATCATCCTGACCTACGTGGCCGGGGTTCTCCTGCACCGCTAGTGAGTGCGCCCTGCATCGACCCGGCAGCACGGCATACCGGAAGTGAACGGGGTCAGACGCCGCCCTCGCGGCGGTCCCAGCGCTCGTCCATCCGCCCCATAAAGCCCCCACGGCGGGACTTCTTCGGCGCGCGCACGGTGCCCTGTGGGGTGACCACGCCCAGACCCGGGCTCCGCGGCGGGGTCAGGGCATACACCGTGGCCACGACCATCACCGCGAACCCGAGCGCACCCACCCACATGGTCGTCGACACACCGAGGACCACCAGGGCCAGACCCAGGAGGACCCCGACACCACCCAGGAGGAGCCGGCGGCCCCGGGGACCGGAGAGCGCGGAGCCCTTCATCTGCGAGGCAAACTTCGGGTCCTCGGCGGCAAGGGCCTGCTCCATCTGCTCGAGCATCTTCTGCTCGTGATCGGAGAGCGGCACGGTGGTCCTCCAGAGGCGAAACGAATCTGACTCTCAGGATAGGTCGCCTTGGCGCCGATCGAAAGCCGGATCGGCAGGTCGGATGAGACGGGCTGGTTGGACCGCCCCCCGGCCGAAGCGTGCCGCCGCCCTGTCAACGGCCCGCTCGGCATCCCGCCAGCCATGCTCGGGCTCCCCGAGCACCCCCTGGATCGGGGCCTCAGCACGCGGGACGAGCTTGGCGACGCGCACCCCGACGAGCCGGAGGCGGGCGCGCTGCAGGCCGAGGGCGTCGAAGAGCGAGCATGCCTCCGCATACAGCGTGCGCCCGGAATCGGTCGGTTCGCGCAGCGTGGTGGAGCGGGTAATCGTGGTGAAGTCGGAGAACCGGACGGTGAGCGTGATCGTCCGACCCGCCAGGCCCGCGGCCCGGACCCGGCTCGCGGTGCGCTCAGCGAGGGCCAGCAGCCGCCGCCGGATCTCCTCGGCGTCGTCGAGGTCGAACTCGAAGGTCTGGTTGGACCCGATGCTGCGCTCCCGATGCTCGACCTCGACGCGGCGAGGGTCGCGCCCCCAGGAGAGCTCGTGCAGATGCCGACCGGTGGCCTCCCCCAGGGCGCGGACCAGGGTGGTGAGCGGGGTGTGCGCAATGTCGGCCACGGTGCGCAGCCCGAGCCGGCCGAGGGCCTCCTCGGTGCGCTCCCCCACTCCCCAGAGGGCCCCGACCGGCAACTGGTGCAGGAAGGCGACGACCTCGGCCTCGGGGACGACGACGAGGCCGTCAGGTTTGGCCAGGCCGGAGGCGATCTTGGCGACGAACTTCGTCGGCGCCACCCCCACCGAGCAGGTGATCCGCTGCTCATCGGCGATGGTGTCGCGGATGAGCTGGCCGATCCGGGCCGGGCTGCCGAGCCGGCGCACCGCGCCGGAGACGTCGAGGAAGGCCTCGTCCAGGCTCAGCGGCTCGACATACGGGGTGATCGAGGCGAAGGTATCCATGACGGCGTCCGAGATGCTCGCATAGAGCTCATGCTGCGGCGGCAGGACCGTGGCCGACGGAGCCAGGCGACGCGCGCGGGCCATCGGCATCGCCGAGGTGACCCCGAAGCGGCGCGCCTCGTAGGTGGCCGAGAGGACGACGCCGCGGTTCCCGCTGCCACCGATGATGACCGGGGTGCCGACGAGGTCGGGATGGTGGAGCAGGGTCGCCGAGGCATAGAAGGCATCCATGTCGACGTGCAGGATGGTGCACCCGGCGTCATCGGGGGGACCACCGGAGCGCCGGGCGGGCAGGGCGAACTGCCGGCGGCTCATCGGTACACCCGCGGCGCCCGCGGCACCCCCGGCGCCCGCGGCACCCGCGGCGCCAGCAGCAGGCGCCGCGGCCCGTGCTCAGAGCGTCGCGAGGACGTGAACGGTCGCGCCGAGGGCGGCAAGAAGTGGCTGGTCGGCGTCATGGCTGGCGAGGTGCTCGAGGTCGAGGAGTGCGGCCCGGTCGGCGTCGCCGTCCAGGAGCGCGGAGGGGACGTGGTCACTGAAGATGCGCACGCCGTGCCAGGTGCGCACGGTGAGGCCGTGCCGGGTGAGCAGGTCGACGACGGCATCCCGGTCGTACCGCCGGGGACCGGGGTCGTCCTCGCCCCAGCGCCCGTCGGGTCGGCTGAGGATGGCGGCGGCCCTGTCGAACTCCCCGGCGAGGGCCCGTCCGAGAACGGCCGAGAGCCGCTGGGCGACGACAAGGGAGAGCACACCCCCGTCGGCGAGGAGGGCACTGACCGCGGCGATGGTCGCCTCGGGGTCGTCGGCGAGTTCCAGGGTGCCGTGCAGGCAGATGAGGTCGAAGGGCGCGGCCTCGCCGAGCACACAACTGAGCGAGTCGGTGTCGCCCTGGACCCCGCGGACACGCTCCTGAACCCCGCACTCGCGAGCCCGTCGCCCGAGCGAGGCGAGCGCATCCGGGCTCGGGTCGAGGACGGTGACCTCCTGGCCGGTTTCGGCGAGCGGGACCGCCATACCGCCACTGCCCCCACCGATGTCGAGCACGCGCAGGGGCCGGCCCAAGGCGTCCCCACGCTCATGGGTGACCTCGGCGAGCGTGGACCACACGGCGGCCGTCCGCAGACCTGCGGCCGGGCCGGTGCGGCGGGGACGGGGGTCGGCCACGCTCTCTCCTTGGGGGTGTGGTGGATGCTCATCTCACCCTAGTGTCCCGAACTGCCCGGACTGGCGTGCCAGAGCTTGCGAGGCGCCTCCAGGGGTATGCCGTGCGCCGCGGCGGCGCTCACCGCGCGCCCGGAGTGGGGGTCGAGTCCGGCGGGACGCAGGTCGGCGTAGGGGGACTGCGTGAACCCCGAGGCGTGCACGAGCACCCGTCGGCGCGGATCGTTCCCGGCCACGGCGTCGGCGGCCGCCGCGCGCGCCAGCGCCTGGTCCTCGGCCATGAGCAGGGCGTGCCGGACCGCGTCGAGGCCACCGGCCTGCCAGGCGTCCCAGAGCCCGGAGAGCTCGAAAGCCCCGGTCGCCCGAAGGGAGACCCCACGGTCCCCGGTCCGGCGCAACACCCCCCGCACGAGCATGAGCCAGGAATGGAAGACGACCGCGGCATACGGCCCCTGGACATCCTCGAAGAAGGTCGCGTCGACCGGGCCGCTGGCATCGTCGAGGGTGAGGAAGACGACCCGGCGGCCGGAGCGGATCGGCGGGGTCTGGGTGGCGACCTTGACCCCGGCAACCCAGATCTCGCTGCGGCTGCGGGTCCGCAGCAACTCGCTCGCCCGGGTCACCCCGAGGGCCTCCAGGAGGGGGCGATAGAAGTGCATGACGTGGGCGGAGGCGTCGAGCCCGAGGATCTCGAGCTCGGCCCGGACCCGTTCGGCTCCGCTGAGCTCGGGCAGCCCGCTGCGGGCGACGACCTGCGGCCGGCCGCCGAGGTCGAGGACGAGCTGGACCTGCTGTTCGGCGGCGGGTACGACCGCTCGGGCGGCCTGGGACTGGGCGGCGGCGAGCCCGCGGACGCTCTGCGTGGCACCACCGGCACCACCGGCACCGCCGGAACCACCGGTACCACCGGCGAGGGCCGGGTGCCGGGGTGGGCGCGGTGGGCGGGGTAGACCCCGGTCCCATTGGTCGAGGTCCCCGACGTGCAGGAGCAGGTCCCGGCGGGTCACCTGCCCGCGCCGGCCGAGCCCGGATCCGCTCTCCCCCGCCGCAATGCCGTGCAGGGCGTCGAATGCCCCGGCGAGGACGAGCCGTTCGACGACGGGGCGGCTCACCCGGGCCCGGGTCCAGAAGTCGCCGAGGTCGGCATACGGCTGACCGGCGAGAACCCGGGCCACCTCGGCGGCACTCATCCCGCAGACGTCGGCAAAGGAGAGCCGGATGCCGTACCCCGGGCGTTCGCTGCCATCTTGCACCACCTCGACCCGGTAGGTGTCGCTGCTCGCGTTGACGTCCAGACCGAGGATGGGGATGCCGAAACTCCGGGCATCGTCCAGGAGCAGCCGTTTGGGGTACATCCCGGGGTCGTGGGTGAGGATGCCGGAGAGGAACGCGGCGGTGTGGTGGGTCTTGAGCCAGGCCGAGTGATAGGTGGGCAGCGCGAAGGCCGCGGCATGGGCCTTGCAGAACCCGAAGCTCGCAAAGGACTTCAGCACCTCCCAGATGGTGTCCCGGTCGGCCGGCCGGTAGCCGCGGGCCGCGGCGGCCGGCCGCCACCACGCCTCGATGTCGGCCTGCCCCTGGGGTGTCCCCATGGTGCGGCGGACCTCGTCGGCCTCGGCGAGGCTCACCCCCGTCGTCGTCGCGACGATCTGGAGCACCTGTTCGTGGAAGACCACGACCCCTTCGGTCTCGGCGAGGGCGGGCACCAGGCTCGGGTGGATGAACCGGCGGCGGCGCCAGCCGTGCCGCGCCTCAAGGTAGGGGGTGATCATGTCCGACTTCACCGGTCCGGGCCGGAAGAGCGAGATGTCGACGATGAGGTCCTCGAACTGCCGGGGCCCGAGTTTGCCGATGAGTTCGCGCTGACCGGGACTCTCGATCTGGAACATCCCCAGGGTGCGGGTTGTGCGGATGAGTTCGAAGGTCGCGGGGTCGTCGTGGGGCACCTGGGTCTCGTCGTCGAGGTCGACCCGCTCCCCGGTGACCCGTTCGACCTCGGCGACGGCATGGGCCATGGCGGACTGCATCCGGATGCCGAGGATGTCGAGCTTGAGCAGGCCGAGGATCTCGACGTCGTCCTTGTCGAACTGGCTCATCGGGAACCCGAGCCAGCTCGCCTCGACCGGGGTCCGGTCGAGCAGGCCGGAGTTGGACAACACCACCCCGCACGGGTGCAGGGCGATATGCCGGGGAAGGCCATCGAGGGATTCGACGAGCTCGAAGAACTCGGTGAGCCGTGGCCCGTCGAGCCCTCGGGAGCGCAACTCGGGGAGGTCGGCGATGGCGTTGCGGGCGTCGCGGGCCCGGATGTGCGGGAACGCCTTGGCGATCTCGTCGATCTCCTCCGGCGGGAAGCCGAGCGCGGAGCCGACATCACGGACGGCATGCCGGACCTTGTAGGTGTCCATCATGGAGACGCAGGTGACCCGCTCCCCCCCGAACCGAGCGAGCACGGCTTCGTAGATCTCGGTCCGCCGGGCCGATTCGACGTCGATGTCGATATCGGGGAGCTCCGCGCGCAGCGTCGTGCAGAACCGCTCCATGAGCAGCCCGTAACGGAGTGGGTCGACCCCGCTGATGCCGAGGAGATGGTTGACCAGGCTCCCCGCACCGGACCCTCGGGCGGCGACCCGGATGCCCCGGGCCCGGATGAGATCGGTCACCTCGGCGACGGTAAGGAAGTAGGTGGGGTAGCCGAGCGCCTCGATGACGGCGAGTTCGTCCTCGAGCCGACGCAGCACCGTATGCCGGGTGCTCTCGTCCGCGCCGGGATAGCACCGTGAGATCTCGGCCCGGCACCGCTGGGTGAGGACCGCCTGCGGGTGGGTGCCCTCCGGGATGCCGAGGACGGCCGCCTCGGGAAGGTGGACCGCCCCGATACCGATATCCCTTGCCGGGTCTTGGGCGCACTCGGCCCCGAGCAGGGCGGTCATGGCGAGCAGCCGGTCGGCCCGGGCCCGGTCGGGGCTCACCGCCCGGGCTCGCGCATGCATCGTCGCGGTGTCCGCGAGATGACCGGCGTCGGTGACCCGGTCGAGGTGGCGGGAGTCCAGGACGACGAGGCGGCGGGCGGCGTCGAGGACGTCCACGGTGCGCACCGTGGACGCGGTCAGGTGTCGGACCGCCGCGCTGAGGACGGCCGGCACGCCGACCGCGTCGGCCAGGGCGAGCATCCGAGCGGCGTGCGAACGGCACCCCGGTGTCCCCTCGGGCCCGCCGTGGAGGACGATCTCGACAGCGAGTCCGTCCGCGGGGAGACGCGCACGCCACCCGGACAGTAGGGCGCGGGCGTGCGTGTCATGCCGAGCGAGGACGGCGCGACCGACGTCGGAGTCGGGTCCCAGGAGGGTGAGCAGGCGGCCCGGGGCGGTCGGGTCGTCTGCGTGTGCCCACGCGGCCACGAGGTCGCTCGCGGTGACCGGCACACCCCGCTCACCGCGCAGATGGGTCGCGGTGACGAGGCGGCAGAGCGCGGCCCAGCCGGTGCCCTTGGGCACACCGGCGCCCTGACCGCGGGCGAGGACGGTCACCCGGGGACGGCGCGGGTCGACGATGGCCCCACCGCGCACGGGGGTACGCCTGCTGCGCGGCACCTCGACCTCGAGGGCGAGGTCGACCCCGAGGACGGTGGCGATGCCGGCTTTGCGAGCGGCCTGGGTGAAGCGCACCGCCCCATAGAGCCCGTCCCGGTCGGTGAGGGCGAGCGAGGTCTGGCCGAGTTCGGCGGCCCGGGCGACAAGGTCCTCCGGCATCGCCGTGCCGTAACGCATGGAGAACCCGGATGCGACGTGGAGATGGGTGAAGTCCATGATAATCGCGGGAGCGCAGGGAGGTCAGGCGGTGCGGGTCGGCGCGAGGCGGAGTGGGAAACTCTCCCGCCGAGGCAGGCCGAGGCGAACCTCGACGAGGCAGAGGAACTCCTCCGCGGCCCGCAGCACGTCGTCGGCCTCCCGGGCGCTCACTCGGACCAGGGCGGTCTCGACGGCGACCCGTTCGGCCGTGACGACCTCGAAGAGTTCGGCCCACTCGTGGAGCTCGGGGACGCTCTGACCGAGCACCTGCCAGAGGTCGTGCCGACCGGAGGAGCCGGATGGCGGGCGCGGGCGGGCCGCGAGGACCGCGGCAGCGGCCCGCATCGCCGCGAGCGAGGCGGTGAGGTACCTGGTCGAGGTCGCGGTCGCGGCATAGCTCTCCAGGAGGCCCTCACGGGCGCGTTCGAGGAGGGTGAGGGTGGTCGCGGCCTGGCTCATGGTGCGGCTCCTTGGCTCATCGAGGTAGGTCAGTCGTGGGCACGGAGCAGGGTCCACTCCGCACCTCCGTGGCCGAGGTCGAACAACCCGCGGGCGCCTCCGGGTGAACGGGCCTCCACCCGCCAGATCTGGGTGCTCGTCGCGGGATCGGGTATGCCGTCGTGCAGGTCGCGCCACCAGGAGCGCCGTTCCTGCCACGAGGCAAGGACGGCGGTGACGACATACCGTCGGCCGTGCCAGTGGAAGGTCCGGGGCCCGGCGTCCGTGGAGAGCGCGACGGCGATGCGGTCGGCATACCGGCGACTCATCGGCGACCCCCCTCTCCGGGCGATATCGAACACGTGTACGACTCTCAATGTATCTCTTCGAACCCCGGCTCCGTCAAGTCCGGTCACGGGCTACGGTGACGGTTATGGCATCGACATCCGAGCACCCTGCCGTCCGCCGGGTCCTCGCGGTTCTCGCCGAGCACGGCATCGACCCCGAGGTCCGGCACCTGCCCGACGCGGTGCGCACCGCCCAGGCCGCCGCCGATGCCCTCGGAGTCACCCCGGCGGAGATCGCCAACTCCCTCATCTTCGTCGGGACCACCGACACCGCGCAGACCGAGCCGGTCCTCGTCCTCGCCTCCGGCGGTCACCGGGTGGACACCGACACGGTCGCCGCCGCGACCGGGCTGCGGATCGGCCGGGCGGACGCGGACTTCGTGCGCTCCCGTACCGGGTTCACCATCGGCGGGGTGGCTCCGGTGGGGCATCTCACCCCACCCCGGGTCATCGTCGACACCGCGCTTGCGGCCTTCCCGGCCGTCTGGGCGGCGGCCGGGCACTCCCATGTCGTTTTCCGGACCACCTGCGCGGAGCTGCTCACGGTGACCGGCGGACTCCCGCTCGACGTCGCTGGCTGACCCGCCACCACCGGCGCCATCGGCGGGGACGAGTCACAGGGCGAGGTGCTCGTAGACCTCCAGGGTCGCCGTCGACCGATTCATCGTGATGAAGTGCAGCCCCGGCGCCCCCTCGGCGAGCATCCGCTCGGAGAGTTCGACCGCAAGCGCGACCCCGACCTCTCGGACGGCCTCGGCGTCGTCCGCAACGGCCAGGAGCGGGTTGATGAAGGTGGTCGGCAGCGGGGTTCCCATGAGCTCGGCCATCCGAGTCAACTGCCGGACATTGGTCACCGGCATGACACCAGGGGTGATCGGCAGGTCCCGCCGAGCGGCCACCTTGTCCCGCAGCCGCAGGTAGGACTCGGCGTCGAAGACCATTTGGGTGACCGCGAACTCCGCCCCGGCGTCGGCCTTGCGGACGAGCACCTCGACGTCGTGGTCCAGATCCGGGCTGTCCGGATGGCTGTCCGGGAAGGCCGCCACCCCGACCGAGAACGACCCGAGCTCACGGATGAGCGCAACCAGGTGCTCGGCGTGGTCGAGGCCATCGGGATGCGGGGTCCAGGCCGCCCGGATGTCCCCCGGCGGGTCGCCACGCAGAGCAAGGATGTGCCGGACCCCGACCGCGGCATACGAGCCGATGACCTGACGGAGCGCGGCGACCGAGGCGCCCACGCAGGTGAGGTGCGCGAGTGGGGTGAGGGTGGTCTCGTGGGCGATCCGTTCGGTGACCCGGATGGTCCGGTCCTGGGTGGTGCCGCCCGCGCCATAGGTGACCGAGACGAAGGCCGGCGCCAGCCGCTCCAGGGTGCGGATGGCGGTCCACAACTGGGCCTCGGACGCGTCGTCCTTGGGTGGGAAGAACTCGAAACTGATCGAGGGCGCCGGCTCACGGAGCAGGTCGGGGATCCGTGACTCGGTGCGTGCCTCCATGCCGGTGAGGGTAGAACACTTCGCAGGCCTTAGGCTCGACGACACCAGCCGCTAAGACAACCCACCGTCCGTCGCCGCCCTGCCCCCCACCCGCAGCGACCCGAGACCAAAGGACAGCCCGTGCCGAGCCCGCTCGACGCCGCCGACCTGCGCTCCCGCGTCCAGGGTGCCATCGACGCCGAGCTTTCCCACCAGCGTGCGGTGCTCGCGGAGGTCGGCCCGCAGGTGGCGCACCTGGTCGATGTCGTCGAGGCCCTGCTCACCGGCGGGAAACGGCTCCGCGCTGCCTTTCTGTACTGGGGGTACCGGGCCAGCGGCCACCCCGACGGCGATGCCATCGTCCGGCTCGCGATGTCCATGGAGCTGTTTCAGGCGGCCGCCCTCATCCACGACGACGTCATGGACGACTCCGACCTACGCCGAGGTATGCCGGCCGCGCACCGTGCCCTTGCCGGTCACCATCGCGAACATGCCTGGGAGGGCAGCGCGGACCGGTTCGGGCTGGCCGGGGCCGTGCTCGCCGGGAACCTCTGCCTTACCTGGGCGGACGAGGCGTTCGCGACCTGCGGGCTTCCCGCCGAGCAGGTGGCGCGCGGACGTTCGACCTTCGACCAGATGCGTACCCAGCTCATGGCCGGGCAGTTCCTCGACGTCATCGAGTCCGTCCGCCCTTGGGACGGCCTGTCGACCTCGGAGCGGATCGAGCGCGCGAGCCATGTCATTAGGTACAAGAGCGCGAAGTACTCCATCGAGCAGCCGCTGCTCATCGGCGCGGCCGCGGGTGGTCTGGATGCGGGCGCCCTGGCGGCTCTGTCCCGGTACGGCCTTGCGCTCGGACATGCCTTCCAGCTCCGCGACGACGTCCTCGGGGTGTTCGGTGACCCCTCGGAGACCGGCAAACCAGCCGGGGACGACATCCGCGAGGGCAAGCGGACGGTGCTCATCGCGCACGCCCTGGACCGTGCCGACGCGCTCGGACGGGCCGAGGTGAGCGCGGCCCTCGGCCGGGAGGACCTGCCCGAGGACACCGTTGCCCGGGTGCGCGCCGTGCTCGTGGAGTCCGGGGCTGCGGCCGCGGTGGAGTCCGAGATCACCTCCTCGGCGCAGCAGGCCCGCGCGGCCCTGGAGTCCGTCGCCGACCTCGAGCCCTCGGCCCGCGCTGTGCTTGCCGACCTCATCGACGTGACGACCTCCCGGTCGACCTGACGGCCCAACTGAGGGGCGGAGGGCTTAGAAGGCCTCCTCCATGGCGCGTTTGCGCACCTCGCTCTTGTGCCCGGCGAGGAGGGCGGCCATGGGGGTCGGGCCGCCGGGGAGCGTGTCATCCCTGGTGAAGAGCCAGGCGATGACCTCGGGGTCCCGAAGGCCAGCGTCGGCGAGCACCGTGAAGGTCCCGCGCAGGGCCGGGACCGGGCCACCGTCCCCGGCGAACTCGGCCGGTACGCAGAGCACGTTGCGCTCCCCGCGGCGGACGGCGAGGATCTCGCGTTCTTCGATCAGCCCACGGACGGCGGTGACGGAAATACCCCACTTCTCGGCGAGGTCGGGCACGGTGAGCCAACTGTCGACGAGGTCGTCGAGGGTGCGATCGGTGGACACCGCCCCAGAGTGCCACACGGTCGGGTCCTAGCGAGGAGTGCGGGGATGGACTACAGTCAGTCACATTCGTCACACCAGACACATTGATCTCACCTGCCCCACTGGAGGACGCTATGGCCATCGTCGCTGCCCCGATGACGACTGCCCCCCACGCGGTGGCCGCCCGCTCGACGACCTACACCGTCCGCCACGGCGACACCCTGGACGCGATCGCCCGCGCCCACCGGACCACCGTGGCCCGGCTCGCCGCAGCGAACCGGATTGCCAACCCCCACCTGATCCAGATCGGGCAAAAACTCACCATCCCGGGCACGGGGGTGGCGGGGTCCTCGGCGAAACCGACCGCGGCCCCGGACCGACGGCATACTCCGAGGACCACGTATGTCGTCCGCGCGGGTGACACGCTGAGCCACATCGCCGCCCGGCACCGGGTAAGCCTTGCCGCGCTGCTGAAGGCGAACCGGCTCACCGCGCGAACGATCATCCACCCGGGACAGCGTCTCGTCATCGAACGCGGCACCCCGAGCGCCGCCAAACCCGCCCCGAGCAAGCGCCCCAGCGTGGTCCCGGACACCTTCAACGGCGTGCGCTACCCCCAGGCCGTCGCGCAGTCCGCCGCCCGCAACCGCGCCCTGCTCGCCGGCATGAAGGTCCCCAACCGAAGCCAGATCAAGGCGCTCATCGTCGAAACCGCCCGCCGGCACGGGGTGGACCCTCGACTCGCCCTCGCGGTGGCCTATCAGGAGTCCGGCTGGGACCACCGGCAGGTTTCCGTGGCCAATGCCATCGGCGTCATGCAGGTCATCCCCATCGGTGGTCAGTGGGCCAGTGAGCTCGTCGGACGCAAACTCAACCTCCTCGACCCCCGCGACAACGTCACCGCCGGAGTCGTCATGCTCCGCGCCCTCTCCCGAAGCACGACGAGCACGGAGCAGGCCATCGGCGCGTACTACCAGGGGCTCCACTCGGTGAAGACCAAGGGCCTCTACCGGGAAACCCAGCGGTACGTCGCCAACGTCCTCGCGCTCCGCGCTCGGATGTGACCCCGGCAGCAGGTGTGCCGTGGCCGAGTCCGCCGTCCAGAGTCCGTACACTCGATCAGTGGCCCTAGACGACGACTCGATGCTCGGGCGGGTCCTCGAAAACCGCTATCGAGTCGACCGGGTGATCGGCCACGGGGGTATGGCCACGGTCTATGAGGGTGTTGACCTGCGCCTCCACCGGAGCGTGGCGATCAAGGTCATGCTTGCCCATCTCTCCGCCGACGCGGGCTTCCGGAGCCGGTTCGTGCGCGAGGCTCGGACCGCTGCCTCACTGACCAACCCGCACATCGTTGCCGTGCACGACCAGGGTGAGGATGCCGGACAGGTCTTCCTCGTCATGGAACTTGTCCCCGGACGCAGCCTGCGCGAGGTACTCCAGGCCGAGGGGTCGCTGTCCGTGGAGGCCGCCCTCGACACCCTGCACGCCATTGGCACCGGCCTCGCCGCCGCGCACCATGCCGGCCTGGTTCACCGGGACGTCAAGCCGGAAAACATCCTCGTCCGCGACGATGGGGTCATCAAGGTGGCCGACTTCGGCCTGGCCAGGGCGGTGAGTGCCTCGTCCGCCACCGCCACCGGGGAGATCTTCGGGACGGTCGCCTACCTCTCCCCCGAGCAGGTGGAGACCGGGGCCGCCGACGCCCGCAGCGACGTGTATGCCGCCGGGCTGGTCCTGGTCGAGATGCTCACCGGCGCCAAGGCCTTCGCCGGGGAGACCGCGATCCAGGTCGCTTACCAGCACGTTCATGGGGGTGGGGTGCCGCTGCCCACCCAGCGCGACTCCCGACTCTCCCCCGCCCTCGACGAACTCGTCACCGCCCTCACCGCCCGCAATCGTCAGGACCGGCCCCGCGACGCCGCGGGCATGGTCGAACTCATCGAGTGGACCCGTTCGCGGCTGACCACCGAGGAGCTCGCCACCCGCGCCCGGGTGGTCAAGGCGGCCGTCGCGACCCTCTCCCCGCTGGCCGAACCCCCGGGGGGCTCGCCGGCTACCGCGGTCCTGCCCGCCGGCGGCGCGCTGGTCGTCGCCCCGGCCACGACGGCATACGCGCCGGTGCTCCACGGCGAACCCGGGCCGCTCCCCCAGCCCCGTCGGCGCCGCCGCGGCGTGCTCGGGTGGCTCTTTGCTCTCGGGGTGCTCGCCGGCGCCGCCGCCGGCTGGTTCTTCCTGCTCGGCCCGGGTTCGCAGACGGTCGTGCCCTCGGTGAAGAACCTCACCGTCGCGCAGGCAACGGCGACGCTCACCGCGGGCGAGGTCCGGCCGGCGCCGACGGAGGTCTACAGCGAGACGGTGCCCCCGGGCGAGGTCGTCGGCACCGACCCGGCGGCCGGTCAGTCGGTCCGTAAGGGCTCCCGGGTCGCTCTCCTGATTTCCCGGGGCCCGGAGCGGTATGCCGTGCCCACCGTCCGCGGTCTCACCCCGCCGGCCGCCCGGGCCGCACTCGAGGCCGGAAACCTCACGGTCGGCACGGTGAGCGAGGCTTTCGACGAGGCCATCCCCGCGGGCCAGGTCATCTCCAGCGACCCCGCAGCGGGCACCCCGCTTCGCCCCGATGCCCCGGTTGCCCTCGTGGTGAGCAAGGGCCGGCAACCGGTCACCCTGGCGAACTGGACGGGCAAGGCCTCGGCCGACGCGCTAGCCGCGTTCACCAAGGTCGGCCTCAAGGCCACGGTCACCGAGGAGTTCAGCGAGAAGGTCGCCAAGGGAATTGTCATCTCGCAGGACCCGACCAAGGGTCCCCTCTTCAAGGGCGACACCGTCACCCTCGTGGTCTCCAAGGGCCCGCCGCTGGTGGAGGTGCCCAACGTCGTGAGCCTGCAGACCCAGCAGGCCCGCCGGATCCTGCAGCAGGCCGGGTTCACGGTCAACATCGACCGGGTGCTCGGCGGCTACTTCAACACGGTGCGGGACCAGTCCGTTCCGGCCGGGACGATGGCACCCAAGGGCACGACGATCACCCTGACGGTGGTCTAGGTGACCCTGCCCGGGACCGAGTCGACCACCGCCCACGAGCCGGCTCCCGGCGATCACACCCGACTCGCCACGGTGCTGCTCATCGGGGTCACCGCCATCTGGGGTTCGACGTTCTTCCTCATCAAGGACCTCCTCGTCGCGATCCCCACACCGGACTTCCTCGCGGTCCGGTTCAGCATCGCCGCGGTCGTCATGCTCGCCCTCTTCCACCGGCAGACCCGAGCGCTGAGCGGACGCGACGTCCGGATCGGGCTAGCCCTCGGGGCGCTCTACGGGGTGGCCCAGGTGCTCCAGACCACCGGCCTGGAAACCACGGACGCCTCCATTTCGGGGTTCATCACGGGCACGTACGTCGTCCTCACCCCCGTCCTCGGCGCGCTGCTGCTGCGCGACCGGGTCACGCCCCTGATGTGGGCCGCCGTCGGGCTCGCCACCCTCGGGCTCGCGCTGCTCTCGCTGCGCGGGTTCTCCGTCGGCACCGGTGAGGCGGTCACCTTCGCCTCCGCCGTCCTGTATGCCGCCCACATCGTCGCCCTCGGTCGCTGGTCGCGGGTCTCGGCCGCGGTCGGGCTGGCGGCCGTGCAGGCCTTTGCCATCGCGCTCATCACCTCGATGGCGGCGGTGCCGGGTGGGCTCACGCTGCCCTCGGGTACCGGCCCGTGGGCCTCGGTGCTCTATATGGCGCTCATCGCCGGGGCCGGGGCGCTCTGGGCGCAGACCTGGGCGCAAGCGCATCTCACGGCCACCCGCGCGGCCATCGTCATGGCCCTGGAGCCGGTCTTCGCGGCCCTCTTCGCGGTCGGGTTCGGCGGGGAACGCCTCACCGGGCGGATGCTCCTCGGTGGCCTGCTCGTCGTGGCCGCCATGTACCTCGTCGAACTCCGGCCGCAGACGTCACCGCCGGTCGGGGCCCTCCACCACGACGTCTGAGCAACGGGGGCGCCCTCACGCCGTGGGGTCGGCCGGGTCCATCCGCACGGTGACCGGCGAAGGGTCCTTGCGGGCAGCTGACTGCGCGCGCAGCTCACGCAGCGACTGGGCGAGCGCCTCCGCACCCTGCTCGCCGACCCGGATCAGGGCCCGGCTCTGCTCGCTGCGGGCGAGCGGCAACGGACCGAACAGGGTCGCGCCGGGAGGAAGCTCGAGGGCGGCGAGGGCCTGGTCGACGGCGGCGCGGGTGCCGGTGAGGGTCGCCATCCGGCCGGCCGGTGGCAGCTGCAGATCGCGGCGATCGGCGAGTTCCCGCTCGGCCGCCCAGACCGGGTCCCAGCGCAGGAGGGCCTCGACGGCCGGGATGACGATGCCGGTGGGGGCCCCGCACAGCACGACCTGACCGCCCTGGGACCCCGGCCGGACGAGCGCGGCCGCGCCGAGCCAGCGCCGCAGGGCCTCCTCACCGGCATCCAGGGCCGGACGATCCAGCAGCGACCAGGCATCGAGCAGCAACGCCGCGGCATACCCCTCCTCCCCCGCCCGCGGTTCGGCCCCCGGGGTGGCGATGACCAGGCGGGGGGTGGGCTCGACGACGTCGAGGACGACGCCCGCGCCGGAGGTCTGGACGGGTACCCCGGCGAATGCCCGGCCGAGCTCCTCGGCGGTTCTCCGGGCCCCCACGGCCGCCGCCCGCACTCGTGGGTCGCCACAGGTCGGACAGGCATACGACGTCGCGAGCGAGCCACACCACCGGCAACTCAACGGGCCGTGTGGGCCATCCAGGGCGAGAGGACCGGCGCACTGTGGACAGCGCGCTCGGGCTCGGCAGGTGCGGCAGGACAGCGAGGGCAGGTACCCGCGTCGAGGCACCTGGACCAGGACCGGACCCTGCGCCAGCGCCGCCTTGGCGGTCCGCCACGCGAGCGTGGGCACGTGCGCGGCCCGGGCGAGCGGATCGGCAGCGTCCTCGGATCCCTCGTCGGCGCGGCGCACATGAGCGGTCGCGGCCCGGCGACGGGTGGCCTCCACGGAGGCCAACTCCCCCTCCTCGACAAGCCGCTGCACCGCACAGCTCCGGGCATACCCGGCGGTGAGTAGGGCCGCACCCTCGAGCCCGGCCCGCAGGCGGAGCACCTCCCGGGTGTGCGGGTAGGGCGCTCGCGGTTCGAGATGTAGGTCATCCCCATCGTCCCACCAGGCCACCAGGCCGAGCCGACGCACGGGGGCGAACGCGGCCGCGCGGGTCCCGACGACCACCCGGACGTGCCCCCGCAGAACCTTGAGGTATGCCGTGTACCGCGCCTGTGGGCCCTGGTCGGCGCTGAGCCGGACGTGCCGGCCCGGGCCGAGGACCTCGGTGAGGGCGGCGTCGGCCCGGCTGAGGTCGCGATGGTCGGGCACGACCAGGACCGCCCCGCGGCCGGATCGCAGGACCGCGGCGGCGGCCTCGGCGAACGCGCCCGGCCAGTCCTGGGCCGTCCGCATGGCCGGTGCGAGCAGCAGGGCCGCGCCGGGGTGACCGCCCCCTTCGAGGCGCTCGAGGTAGGCCTCTCCTGCGGGATACCGCAGCCACGCCTGAGCGCTCGCCTGCGGCGGCGTTGCCTCGATGAGCGGCGGATCGAGCGGCAGGGCAGCTTCGGCCCGGGCGTGCCGCGGCGGTACCGCGAGCCGCAGCACGTCCCCGACGGTGCCGGCGTACCGCTGCGCGAGTGATCGCGCCAGGGCGAGGACCTCGGGGGTGAGGACCGGCTCCGGACTTACCACGCTCCGCAGCGGCGCCAACCGCCCCGGGTGGGAGGCGTGCGCGACCCGCTCGATGACGAACCCGGGAAGATCCTGGCCGGAGAATCGGACCTTGACCCGCACCCCGCTGCGCGCCTCCTCGGCCAGAGCCGCGGGGACGGCATAGTCAAACGGCCGGTCCAGGTGCGCCAACCCGCTGTCGACGAGAACCCTGGCCACCGGCAGGACGACCGGGTCCGCGCCAGCCGTAGCGGACACCGCCGGGCCGGATGAGATGCGCCCCGGGCGTCGGCGCGGAAGCGCGGCGGAGAGGTCGAGGAGCGCCTCCTGCTCACTCGTCATGGGCCGACGCTAGCCGACGCCACCGACGCGAGCTCGGGCTCAGCCGTGGGCTGCCCGCTGAAGCGCTTCGACCCGGTCGGTGCGCTCCCAGGTGAACGCATCGGCCACACCGGCGGCACTCGTCCGCCCGAAGTGACCGTACGCCGCCGTCGGGGCATAGATGGGCCGGAGCAGGTCGAGGTCGTGCAGGATCGCGGCCGGACGCAGGTCGAAGACCGAGGTGATCGCGGCCTGGATCTTCTCGCCGGGGACGGTCTCGGTGCCGAAGGTCTCGACATACAGTCCGACCGGGTGCGCCTTGCCGATCGCGTAGGCGACCTGGACCTCGCAGCGGGTCGCGAGCCCGGCGGCAACGACGTTCTTGGCGACCCACCGAGTGGCGTAGGCGGCGGAGCGGTCCACCTTGCTCGGGTCCTTGCCGGAGAACGCGCCTCCGCCGTGGCGGGCCATGCCGCCATAGGTGTCGACGATGATCTTGCGGCCGGTCAGGCCGGCGTCACCCATCGGGCCACCGACAACGAACTTGCCGGTCGGGTTGATGTAGGTGCGGTAGTTCGAGACGTCAAGCACCGTGCCGCCCTCGGCCAGTTCGGCCAGGACCGGCTCGATGACGTGGGCGCGGACATCCGGGGCAAGCATGCCCTCGAGGGAGATGTCCTCGGCGTGCTGGCTGGAGACCACGACCGCGTCGAGCGAGACCGCCTTGCTGCCGTCATACGCGATCGTCACCTGGGTCTTGCCGTCGGGCCGCAGGTAGGACAGCGAGCCGTCCTTGCGGACCTGGGTGAGCCGCTCGGCGAGCCGGTGCGCCAGATAGATCGGCAGCGGCATGAGCTCGGTGGTGTCCTCGCAGGCGTACCCGAACATCAGGCCCTGGTCCCCGGCGCCCTGCTTGTCGAGCGGGTCCACCGCCCCGGTCCGACTCTCATAGGCCGTGTCGACACCCTGGGCGATGTCGGGGCTCTGCTGCCCGATCGAGACCGAGACCCCGCACGAGGCACCGTCGAACCCCTTGGTCGAGCTGTCGTACCCAATCCGCAGGATGGTGTCCCGGACCAGCTTGGGGATCTCCACGTATGCCGTGGTGGACACCTCACCGGCGAGGTGGACCAGGCCGGTGGTCACCATGGTCTCGACGGCAACCCGGGCCGCCGGGTCCTCGGCGAGGATCGCGTCGAGGACGGCGTCCGAGATCTGGTCGCAGATCTTGTCGGGGTGTCCCTCGGTGACGGACTCGGAGGTGAACAGGCGTGCAGTCATACGGGCGGGCTCCTTACAGTGACAGGACGGTTGCGCAACATCTGACCGGCGCGGTCCGAGGGCCCAATCTACCTGCTCCCGGACGCCCCGCGGGCCGCCGTTCACTCCTGTCACACGCTCGGTACCAGGCTCACTCGTCTGCCATGATGGGGCCCGTGATGGACCAGGTCGAGCAGCGGCTGCCGAAGGCGCGCACCGTCGCCGACGAGGCCCTTGGTCTGCTCACCCGGGCGCAGGTCCTTGCCGACCAGGTCCGCGCCGAGGCCAACTCCGAGGTCGAAGCCGCGCGCACCGAGGCGACCCGGCTGCGCGCCGCGATCGCCGAGAGCTCGGCGGACCTGCGGGAGACCGAACAACGCCTCGCGATGGCCCGCTCCGAGGCGCAGGCGGCTCTCGCCGACGCCCGCACCGAGGCCGAAACCGTCCTCGCGGACGCCGCCGACCAGGCCTCCCTGCTGCGCGCTCGGGCGACCAAGGCCTCCGACGAGGCCGTCGCCATCGCCGAGGAGCAGGCCGCGACCCTGCTTGCCGAGGCCCAGGAGGCGGCTCGGGCCCTGCGGGAACGCACCCAGCACGACTACGACACCCAGATGGCCCAGTTGGCGCAGGAGGAACGCGCCCACCAGGAGCGCTGGGCGCAGACGCACGCCGCCCACGAGGCCGAGCTGAACGACCTGCGGGCACAGACCCTCACCGAGCTGGCGCAACACCGTGCGCAGGCCGAAGAGTATGCCGCGAGCCACCGCACCTCTGCGGAGGAGGAGATCAGCTCCCGGCTCACGCTGCTCGCCGCCGATGAGGACGCTGCACGCACGGCACGCGAGCAGGCCCTGGCTGAGGCCGACGCGACCATCGCTGCGCTCCAAGCCCAAGCCCAGGCCCAGGCCGACGAGACGATGCGATCCGCCGACGCCCACCTGGCCTGGGCTCAGGGCACCGTCGCCGACATCATCGCGACGACGCAGCGGGACACCGAGACCAGCCGGCGGCAGCATCATCAGGAGCTCACCGACCGGGCCCGCAGGCATCGCGCTCACATGAGTGACCTGCTCGCCAGTGCCCGGGCCAAGAGTGCCGACCGGCTCAGCGAAGCCGAGTCCGAAGCCGAGCGGCTGCGAGCCCAGGCCGCCGCCATCCTCGCCGAGGCGCAGGCCGACGCCGCCCGCACCCGGGAACACGCCGAACGCGAAGCCGCCACCCTGCTCGCGACCGCTCAGGCCCAGGCGCACGAGGCGACCGCGCGGGCGCAGCGCAGGATGACCGAGGCCGAGGCAGGATCCCGGTTGGTGCGCGAGCGGGCCGCGGAGGACGTCGAGCGACTCCAGCGCGAGGCGCATGAGCACCACCGGGCCGCCCGAGCCCAGATCGTCCGCGAGACCGAGGAAGCTCGGTCGGCCGCCGAGGCGATGCGGGCGGAGGCGCACGCCGCCGTCGAGCGAGCCCGCGCCGAGGTACACACCCTTGCCTCGCGGCGTGACGACATCACTGCCCAGCTCGGCCAGCTCTCCGGAGTCATCGACGCCTTGAGCGTCACCGAGACACCCTCCCCAGACCATGACGCAGACCGCGCCGCCGCGGAGCCCCACGGCGAGCACCCCCCGATGCAGGAGCACGCATGAACGCCGTCCCCGAGTTCCCCACTGCCTTCCGCGGCTACGAGCCGTCGGTCGTCGACCAACACCTCACGACCCTGACTCAGCAACTCGAGGCTGCCGGCACCGCCGCCCAGAACGCCCGCCAGGAAGCCGCGCAGCACGCGGTTGAGCTCACCAAGGCCGCGCAGGCGCGCGACAGTGCCCTCGCCGAGGTCCAGGCGCATGCCGCAAGGATCGCCGAACTTGAGGAGGCCAGCCGTAAGGCGGCCAACCCCACCTTCGCCGACCTCGGACAGCGGATCGGCTCCATGCTCACGCTCGCCGATGAGGAGGCCAGCACGCTGCGGCAGACCGCGGCCGACGAGGTGAGCACGCTGCGCGCGAACGCCGACGCCGAGATCGCCAGCCTGCGCGCGGCCGCCGACCGCTATGCCGAGGAGACCCGCTCCCAGGCTGACGTTGACGCGAGCGCCCTGCTCGCCAAGGCCCGCCAGGAGGCCGACTCGATCATCGACGATGCCGCCCGCGAGGCCGCCGCACGCCGCGAGGAAGCCGAGGCCTTCTTCGAGAAGCAGCGGGCGGCTGCGGCCCAGCACGCCACCGACTTCGAGCGCACCCTGAGTGAGCGTCGGGAGCAGGCCGCCGCCGAGTTCAACGCCGAGATGTCCAAGCAGGACCAGGCGCTCGCCGGGATCCAGGAACGGGTCGATGCCATGGGCCGCGAGGCAGACCTTGACCGCGAGAACAAGGCCGCCGAGGCTCAGCGGCTTCTCGACAGCGCCCGGGAGGAGGCAACCGGGCTGGTCCGGGCCGCACGCGAGCAGGCCGACCGGGTCCGCCGAGACTCCGAACGCGAACTCGCCGCGGCCACGGCCCGCCGGGACAGCATCACCGCCCAGCTCTCCAACGTGCGCAGCATGCTCGCCACCCTCGGTGGCCCGGCAGCTGCCGCCGCGGCGGAGGACGAGGTGACCGTCCAGGACGACTCGGCTCAGGACACCACGGTTGAGGACGCCGCCGACGTTGTCGACGCCGCCGAAGACCGGGATGACACAGTCGCCGGTGACGCCGCCGAGGACGAGGGCGTCGAGGACACTGACGAGGACGCGCGGGAGGCGCAGCCCGAGGTCGACCTCGGCAAGGTCCGGGTCAGCAAGGGCTGACCCGAGCCCGCACGCCCTCGGTGAGGACCTAGCCCCGCGCGAGGACGTGGGCCACGGCGGCCCAGATCTCCTCCGCGACGACCGACTTGCTCGCCGGCCCGACGTCGATGACGTCGTCCGTGCCACGACGCAGGATGTGGACGGTGTTGTCCTCGCGCCCGAAGGTCTTGTCCGGGCCGACCTCGTTGACCACGAGCAGGTCGCAGCCCTTGCGGGCGAGCTTGGCCCGCCCCAGGTCCAGGACACCGCCGGAGGCGTCCCCGGTCTCGGCGGCGAACCCGACGATGACCGGGCGCTCCGTGTCCCGGCGCGTCCGCACGAGCTCGGCGAGGATGTCCGGGTTACGCACAAGCTCGACGACCGGCGCCGAGTCATCGCCGGCGCCCTCGTGCGACTTCTTGATCTTGTGCTCGGTGTAGTTCGCCGGTCGGAAGTCCGCGACCGCGGCGGCCATGACGACGACGTCGGCGCCGGCTGCCTCGGCCAGCATGACGGTCCGCATCTCCAGGGCGGTTTCCACCGGGACAACCCGCACACCCTCGGGCGCCGCCAGTGTCGCCGAACTCACCAGGGTGACCTCGGCACCGAGCCGTGCCGCGACCGCCGCGAGGGCGTAGCCCTGCTTGCCAGAAGACCGGTTGCCGAGGTAGCGGACCGGGTCCAGGGGCTCGCGGGTGCCCCCGGCCGAGACAACGACCCGTCGCCCGGTGAGCGCGGTGGTCACCGCAGGATCCGGTATGCCGTGGGGTGCCGCCCCAGCCCGGGCGGCCCGGCCGAGTTCGCGTACGCAGACGGCATACAGGTCCTCGGGCTCGGGGAGCCGGCCGGGACCGGTGTCGGCGCCGGTGAGGCGACCGGAGGCGGGCGGGACGATGTGCACGCCTCGCTCGCTGAGGGTGGCGACATTGGCCTGGGTGGCGGGGTGCTCCCACATCTCGGTGTGCATGGCCGGGGCCATGACGACCGGGCAGCGGGCGGTGAGCAGGACGTTGGTGAGCAGGTCATCGGCCTGGCCGGTGGCTGCCCGTGCGAGCAGGTCGGCCGTGGCCGGCGCGACGATGACGAGGTCGGCCTGCTGGCCGAGCCGGACGTGCGGTACCTCGGTGATGTCGCTCCACACCTCGGTGTGGACGGGTTTTCCGGAGAGCGCAGCCCAGGTCGGGGCGCCGACGAACTTCAGCGCGGCCGCGGTGGGGACGACGGTGACGTCGTGGCCGCCCTCGGTGAGCAGGCGGAGCAGCGCACAGACCTTGTAGGCCGCGATGCCGCCCGCGACGCCGAGGACGACGCGCATGTCACTCCTCGGTGGGGGTGAGCGTCAGCAGGCCCTGGTCGATCTCGCGGAGGGCGATCGAGAGCGGCTTCTCGTGCATCTCGGAGTCCACGAGCGGGCCGACGAACTCGAGCAGACCCTCCTGGAGCTGGGCGTAGTAGGCGTTGATCTGCCGGGCCCGCTTCGCCGAGTAGAGCACCAGGGCGTACTTGGAGTCGGCGCGCTCGAGCAGGTCGTCAATCGGCGGGTTGGTGATGCCGATGGGGTTGGCGATGGTTCCGGGCATGAGGGGTGCGTCTACTTTCCTAGGGGGCTGAGCAGCTCAACTCATCAATGATACGAGTTCATCCGCCGCTCGGGGGACATCGTCGTTGACGATGACCGCGTCGAACTCCTGGGCGGCCGCCAACTCGACCTCGGCGGTGCGCAGCCGGGCGCGCTGTTCATCCGCGGTTTCGGTGCCGCGACCGATGAGCCGATCGACCAGATCGTCCCAGGTCGGCGGGGCGAGGAAGACGAACCGGGCCTCCGGCATGCTTTGCCGCACCTGACGGGCGCCTTGAAGGTCGATCTCCAGCAGTGCGAGGCGGCCCTCGGCGAGCGCCTCCTCGACCGGGGCGCGCGGGGTGCCGTACTTGGCGCGCCCGTGCACGACCGCCCACTCAAGCAGGTGACCGCCTTCGATGAGGTCGTCGAACTCGGCGTCGGTGATGAAGTGATAGTGCACCCCGTCGAGCTCGTCGGGGCGCGGCCGGCGGGTCGTCGCCGACACCGAGACCCAGACCTGCGGGTGATGGTCGCGCACGTACGCCGCGACGGTGCCCTTGCCGACCGCGGTCGGGCCGGCAAGAACGGTGAGCCGCGACCGCGCGGTCACGAGCGGTCGAAGTGTCCGAGCAGGGCGGCCACCTGGTTCTGGCCGAGGCCGCGGACCCGTCGGGACTCGGCGATGCCGATGTCTTCCATGAGTTGGCGAGCCCGGACTTTTCCGACGCCAGGCATGGACTCCAGCAGCGCGGCGACCCGCATCTTGCCGATGACGTCGTTGGTCTTGCCCTCCGCGATGACCCCACCCAGGGAGGCGCCGGCGTGCTTGAGCCGATTCTTGACGGCAGCGCGCTCACGGCGGGAAGCGGCCGCCTTCTGCAGTGCTGCGGCGCGTTGCTCGGGAGTCAGCGGAGGGAGAGCCACGGGCTCGGCTCCTTCACGACGTGCGACGGCTGCCTGTCAACCATCGGCGGTACCGGCGACTATAGCGATGAAGCCGGGCTCACCCCGAACCCAGAAGGCTCGCCAGAGCCGCCGCCTCGATGCGGGCCGCGGCGCGCAGCGCACCGACCGAGGGCCCGGCGGCGAGGACCCCCCGGGAGGTCGTGGGCAGCACCTGGTCGAGGGCTCCGGCAAAGACCCGGCGCACGTCCGCGGCGCTGGCTCCCTGAGCGCCCAGGCCGGGGGCGAGCAACGGCGCCGCCGTGCTGCGCAGGTCCAGGCCGAGGTCCGCGACCGCGGTCCCCACGGTGGCACCGACGACGAGGCCGACACTGCCGAGCCGCCCGGCATCTCGCGCCGCAGCGTTGTCCGCCGCCGCCCCGTCGAGGATCGTCTGCGCGACGCTGCGTCCGTCCCCGGCCCGCGCGTGCTGGACGCTTCGGCCTTCGGGGTTCGAGGTGAGGGCGAGCACGAACACCCCGCGGCCGGTGGCGTGCGCAAGATCGATGGCCGGTCGCAGGGCGCCGTACCCCAGGTAGGGGCTGACGGTGACCGCATCCGCAGGAGCCGGGCTGTCGTTGCCGAGGAAGGCCTGTGCGTAGGCCGCCATGGTCGAGCCGATGTCCCCGCGTTTGGCGTCCAGGATGGTCAGGGTTCCCGCGTGGCGCAGGTCGCGCAGAGCCCGTTCGAGGACGGCCACTCCCCTCGAACCGAAGACCTCGAAGAACGCCGACTGCGGCTTGACGCAGGCCACCGCTCCCCCGAACGCCTCAACGCAGGTCCGGGTGAACCGTTCGACGCCACCGAGGTCAAAGGGCAACCCCCAAGCCTCGAGCAACTCGCGGTGCGGGTCGATGCCCACGCAGAGCGGCCCGTGAGTGTTCATCGCGGCCCGCAGCCGCTCCCCGAAACTGGGCATCGTCATCGGTCTGCGCTCCCGTCGAGATCGGCGCCCAGGGCTGCGGTCACCCGGCTCACCCAGAGCGGCCCGCCGTGGACGAGCCCGGTGTAGGCCTGGACGAGGGTGGCGCCGAGGGCGAGCCGTTCCCGGACGTCGGCGGCCTGGCTCACTCCCCCGACCGAGATGATGACGGCGTGGGCGGGCAGGACCTCGCGGAGCAGGGCCAGCACCGCGAGCGAGCGCTCCTTGAGCACCGGCCCGGACAGGCCGCCGGCGCCGATGGCCTCGATCGTGTCCGGGGGGGTGCGCAGCCCGGTGCGCGAGATCGTCGTGTTGGTCGCGACGATCCCGGCCAGGCTCAGTTCCGGCACCAGGGCGGCGATCTCGGCGATGTCGTCGTCGGCCAGGTCCGGCGCGATCTTGACCAGCAGCGGCACCTCGCGCCCGGCGGCGGCGTTGGCGGCCTCCCGAACCTCCGCGAGCAGCGGGCGCAGCGAGGCCACCGCCTGGAGGTCACGCAGGCCCGGGGTGTTCGGTGAGCTCACATTGACGACGAGATAGTCCGCATATGGCGCGAGCCGCCGCGCCGAGAGCACATAGTCCGCGGTGGCCTCCTGCGCGGGGACGGCCTTGGTCTTGCCGATGTTGACCCCGAGCAGAACCTCGGTATGCCGGGTGCTCGCCCGGGCCGCGAGCCGGGCCGCGACCCGCGCGGAGCCCTCGTTGTTGAACCCCATCCGGTTGACGATGGCCCGGTCCTGCGGCAACCGGAACAGCCGGGGCCGCGGGTTTCCCGGCTGGCCCTGGCCGGTGACGGTCCCGACCTCGATGAACCCGAACCCGAGGGCGGCCAGCGCGTCGATGCCCTCGGCGTTCTTGTCGAACCCCGCAGCGAGCCCGAGCGGGCTCGCGACCCGCTTGCCGAAGACCTCCCGGGACAGGCCGGAGGCCGGGGGGATCACCCCGGGAAGGTGACCGGTCACGCCATACAGGCGGCGGAGCGCAGCGAAGGAGAGCTCATGGGTCCGTTCGGCGTCGACCCGGGCGATGGCGTGGCGATAGAGCCACGGATAGAGCGCCCCGGACCGGCTCACTGCGCGACCGCCTCGGCCGCGCCGACGGCGTACAGGTCGAGCGCGGCCGCATGCTCCTGGAGGCAGGTCACCGTCAGGGCCCCCCGCTGGATGGCCTCGATGGCCTGGACCGCGGCCCCGAGTTGCTGGACCGTGGTGATGATCGGGCGGTCCATCGCCGTGGTCGCGGCGCGGATGGCGTAACCGTCGGCCCGGCCACCGGCCCCGCTCGGGGTGTTCACGACGATGTCGATCTCGCCCTGCTCGATCCAGTCGACAATCGAGCGGCCCCCGGCCCCGCGCTGCGCGTGCTTGAGCACGACCTCGGAGTCGATCCCGTTACGCCGGAGAACCTCCGCGGTGCCGGAGGTCGAGACGATCCTAAATCCCAGGTCCCTCAGCCGTTTGACCGGGAAGATGATGGCCCGCTTGTCCCGGTTGGCGACCGAGACGAAGACCGTCCCCGAAGTGGGCACGCTGCCGATCGCGGCGAGCTGGGCCTTGGCGAAGGCCAGCCCGAAGTCGGCGTCGATGCCCATGACCTCACCGGTGGACCGCATCTCCGGGCCGAGCAGGCTGTCCACGACGGTGCCGTCCGCGGTCCGGAAGCGCTTGAACGGCAGGACGACCTCCTTGACCGACATCGGCGCGTGCGCCGGCAGGTGCGCGCCGTCGGTGTGCGGCGGCAGGACGCCCTCCTCGCGCAGCTCCTTGATCGAGACGCCGAGCATGACCCGGGCGGCCGCGTTGGCCAACGCCACCCCGGTCGCCTTGGCCACGAACGGCACGGTCCGGGACGCCCGTGGGTTGGCCTCGAGGACATAGAGCACGTCCTGAGCGAGCGCGAACTGGACGTTCATCAGGCCACGGACCCCGATGCCTTCGGCGAGCTTGCGGGAGTAGTCGACAACCCGGTCGATGTCCTCCTTGCCGAGGGTGACCGGCGGCAGCGTGCACGAGGAGTCCCCGGAGTGGATGCCGGCCTCCTCGATGTGCTCCATGATCCCGCCGACATACATCTCGCTGCCGTCATAGAGGACGTCGACGTCGATCTCGATGGCGTCGTCGAGGAATCGGTCGATGAGTACGGGGTGCTCGGGGCTGGCGATGGTGGCCCGGTCGACATAGGTGGCCAGGGTGGTGTCGTCGTAGACGATCTCCATCCCCCGCCCGCCGAGGACGTAGGAGGGGCGCACGAGGACCGGGTAGCCGATCTCGCGGGCGATGTGCACCGCGTCCGCGGAGGAGTAGGCCGTGCCGTGCTTGGGCGCCGGCAGGCCGGCCTCGGCGAGCACCCGGCCGAAGGCTCCCCGGTCCTCGGCGAGGTCGATCGCTTCGGGCGTGGTGCCGACGATGGGGACGCCTTCGGCCTTGAGGGCGTGCGCGAGCGCGAGTGGGGTCTGCCCACCGAGCTGGACGATGACCCCCGCCACCTCGCCGGCCGCCCGCTCGGCGGCATAGACCTCGAGGACGTCCTCGAGGGTGAGCGGCTCGAAGTAGAGCCGGCTGCTCGTGTCGTAGTCGGTGGAGACGGTCTCGGGGTTGCAGTTGACCATGACGGTCTCGTAGCCGGCCTCACGCAGCGCGAAGCTCGCGTGCACGCAGGAGTAGTCGAACTCCACGCCCTGGCCGATCCGGTTGGGGCCGGAGCCGAGGATGAGCACGGCCGGGGCGCTCCGGGGCGCGACCTCGTTCTCCTCGTCGTAGGTGCTGTAGTGGTATGGCGTGTACGCGGCGAACTCCGCGGCGCAGGTGTCCACCGTCTTGTAGACCGGCCGCACGCCCAGCGCATGCCGAACACCGCGGACCACGGCCTCGGGCATGGAGCGCAGGGCGGCGAGCTGGGCGTCGGAGAAGCCGTGTCGTTTCGCGCGGCGGAGCAGCTCGGGGGTGAGTTGGTCGGCCGCAGCGACCTCGTCCGCGATGGTGTTGATGAGGGCGATCTGGTCGAGGAACCACGGGTCGATGCCGGTCGCCTCGTGGGCCTCCGCCACCGTGCAACCACCCCGCATGGCCTGTTGGAGCACCACGATCCGCCCGTCGGTGGGCCGGCGGGCCAACTCGAGCAGCGCGCGGGCCTGGTCGCTGCTGGGCCGCTCACCGTCCCAATGGAAGGAGCTGCCCTTGCGTTCGATCGAGCGCAGCGCCTTCTGCAGGGCCTCGGTGAAGCAGCGCCCGATGGACATCGCCTCGCCGACGGACTTCATCGTCGTGGTGAGGGTGGAGTCGGCGGCCGGGAACTTCTCGAAGGCGAACCGGGGCACCTTGACCACGACATAGTCCAGGGTCGGTTCGAAACTGGCCGGGGTCTCCCGGGTGATGTCGTTGCGGACCTCGTTCAGGGTGTACCCGATAGCCATCTTGGCGGCGATCTTGGCGATCGGGAAGCCGGTGGCCTTGGAGGCCAGGGCGCTGGAGCGGGAGACCCGGGGGTTCATCTCGATGACGATGATCCGGCCGTCGGCGGGGTTGACCGCGAACTGGATGTTGCAGCCGCCGGTGTCGACGCCGACCTCACGGATGATGGCGATGCCGATGTCGCGCAGGCGTTGGTACTCGCGGTCGGTGAGGGTCAGGGCCGGCGCGACCGTGATCGAGTCCCCGGTGTGCACCCCCATGGGGTCGAAGTTCTCGATGGAGCAGACGACGACGACATTGTCGGCGTGGTCGCGCATGACCTCGAGTTCGTACTCCTTCCAGCCGAGGATCGACTCCTCGAGGAGCACCTCGGTCACCGGCGAGTACTGCAGTCCGGCCCCGGCGATCCGGCGCAGGTCGGCCTCGTCATACGCGAACCCACTGCCCAGCCCACCCATGGTGAACGACGGGCGGACCACCACCGGGTAGCCGAGTTCGTTTGCCGCGGTGAGGCATTCGTCCATCGCGTGGCAGATGATGCTGCGCGCGGACTCGGCGCCGCAACGCTCCACCACGCCCTTGAAGAGCTCCCGGTCCTCACCGAGTCGGATGGCCTCGACGTTGGCACCAATGAGTGGGGCCTGGTAGCGCTCCAAGACCCCGCGCTCGTGCAGCGCCATGGCGCAGTTCAGGGCGGTCTGGCCGCCGAGGGTGGCCAGGACCGCGTCCGGGCGCTCCTTGGCGATGATCGCCTCGACGATCTCCGGGGTGATCGGCTCGACATAGGTGGCGTCCGCGAACTCCGGGTCGGTCATGATCGTCGCGGGGTTGGAGTTGACCAGGATGACTCGAATGCCCTCCTCACGCAGGACTCGGCAGGCCTGGGTACCGGAGTAGTCGAACTCGCAGGCCTGGCCGATGACGATCGGCCCGGAGCCGATGACGAGGACCGAGCGAATGTCGGCGCGCTTAGGCATGGTCGTGCGCTCCTTCCATGAGGTCGGTGAAGCGGTCGAAGAGGTAGGCGGCGTCATGCGGACCAGCCGCAGCCTCCGGGTGGTACTGCACGGAGAAGGCCACCAGGCGCCCATCCGCGCCCCGCACCTCGAGCCCCTCGACGACGTCGTCGTTGAGGCACACGTGGCTCACCCGCACCGTCCCGAACTCGGTCGAGGTCTCCCGGTCCCGGGGAGCGTCCACCGCGAAGCCGTGGTTGTGCGCGGTCACCTCGACCTTGCCGGTTGTCCGGTCGAGCACGGGCTGGTTGATCCCGCGATGCCCGTAGGTGAGCTTGTAGGTGCCGAAGCCGAGGGCGCGCCCGAGGATCTGGTTGCCGAAGCAGATGCCGAAGTAGGGGATGCCGGCGCGAAGCACCTCGCGGAGCAGGTCCCGTTCTCGGTCGGCGGTCCCCGGGTCCCCAGGACCGTTACTGAAGAACACCCCATCGGGTTGCACGGCCCGGACGTCCTCGATCGTGGCGGTCGCCGGGGAGGACGTGGACCTCTATCCCGCGTTTGGCCATCATCACCGGGGTCATCGACTTGATCCCGAGGTCGAGGGCGGCGACCCGAAAGCGCCGCTCCCCCACGGCCTGCACGGTGTATGCCGTCGGCGTGGAGACCTCATCGGCGAGCGCAGCGCCGGCCATCCGTGGGCTGTCGAGAACCCGCTCGATGAGCTGCGCACGGGGCATACCCGCGGCCTCGCCGGAGAAGATCCCGACCCGCATCGCTCCGCGTTCCCGCAGGTGCCGGGTCAGGGCGCGGGTGTCGATCTCGCAGATCCCGACCACCCCCTGGCGGTCGAGCTCGTCCTCGAGAGTGCCGGTCGCCCGCCAATTCGAGGGCCGGATCGCGGGGTCGCGCACGACATACCCGGCCACCCAGATCCGAGCGGACTCATCGTCCTCGCCGTTCCACCCGGTGTTGCCGATATGCGGCGCGGTCATGACGACGACCTGGCGGTGATAGGAGGGGTCGGTCAGGGTCTCCTGGTAGCCGACATCCCGGTGGAAAACACCGCCTCGCCCACGGTCTCCCCCACGCGACCATAGGCAAGCCCGTGGAAGGTGCGGCCATCCTCAAGCACGAGCACCGCGGCTCCGCGGCTCATCGCTCTCCCCCGAAGCTCTGGCGCCCGCGCAACAGGGTCGCGACGACGGCCCCGTGGAAGCTCCGGCCATGCCAGGGGTTGTTCCGGGACAACGACATCGAGGTCTCCTTGTCGACGGTGACGACCGCGTCCGGGTCGACCAGGGTGAGGTGGGCCGGCTCCCCGACGGCAAGCCGACCGCCGTGCCCGAGCTCGTCGAGGCCGGCGATCCGGGCTGGTGCCTGGGACATCACCCGTGCCAGAGCGGCCCAGTCCATCCGCCCGGTGCGCACCATGACCTCGTGGACCACGGCGAAAGCGGTCTCCAGGCCGAGCATCCCGAAGGCCGCGTCGACGAAGGCGTGCTCCTTGTCCTGCCGGGCATGGGGGGCGTGGTCGGTGGCGACCGCGTCGATGGTCCCGTCGGCGAGGGCCGCGCGCAGGGCCTCGACATCCTCGGCCGGCCGCAGCGGCGGGTTGACCTTGTAGACCGGGTCGTAATCGGTGAGCAGATCGGTGGTGAGCATGAGGTGGTGCGGGGTGACCTCGGCGGTGAGCGCGATGCCGGCCGCCTTGGCCCACCGCACCACCTCCACCCCTTCGGCGGTGGTCACGTGCGCAACGTGGACCCGTGACCCGGTATGCCGGGCGAGCTGGGCGTCGCGGGCGATGACGACCGACTCGGCGACGGCCGGCCAGCCGGGCAGCCCCAGCCGCCCCGAGACCTCGCCCTCGTGGCAGCAGGCACTCGGTCCGGCGAGCGCCGGGTCCTGGCTGTGCTGCGAGATGACTCCACCGAAGCCGCGGACGTACTCCAAGGCCCGGCGCATGACCCGGGCATCGCCGACACATCGGCCGTCGTCGGAGAACACCCGCACCCGGGCGCGGGAGCGGTGCATGAGGCCGAGCTCGGCGAGTTCCTCACCGGCCAGGCCCTTGGTCACGGCGCCGACGGGTTGGACGTCGACCAGACCACACGCCATACCGAGGTCGAGGACGCGCTCGGCGGCCTCCGCGGTGTCGGTGACCGGGGAGGTGTTCGCCATCGCCAGGACCGCGGTGAAACCACCGGCGGCGGCCGCGGCCGACCCCGAGGCGATCGTCTCGGTGTCCTCCCGTCCCGGTTCCCGCAGGTGGGTGTGCAGGTCGACGAAACCCGGCAGCGCGACGAGCCCGTCGGCGTCGAGGACCGTGGCGCGACGTGGGACATCGAGCGAGCCGATCTCGGCGATGACGCCGTCCCGGATGAGCAGATCCGCCCCCGGGCCGCCGAGCAGCCGGGCGCCGGTGATGAACAGCTCACTCATGCGGCCACTTCCTCGCCCGCGAGCAGGTGGTAGAGCACGGCCATCCGCACCGCCACCCCGGCGCTCACCTGGTCGAGGATGAGGCTGCTCGCCGCGTCGGCGGCCTCGGGTGAGATCTCCAGGCCCCGGTTCATCGGGCCCGGGTGGCAGATGACGGCCTCGCCATTGGCCGCGGTCAGCGCCCGCAACCGTTCCCGAGTGAGCCCGTAGCCCACGGTGTACTCACGCGCGGTAGGGAAGAACCCCCCGCTCATCCGCTCCCGCTGGACCCGGAGCATCATGACGGCATCCGGACCGCTGGCGATGACCTCATCGAGGTTCCCACTCGTGGCGAATCCGTCGGCGACCGCCCAGGAGCCGATCCCACTCGGCATGAGGGTGGGCGGCGCCACCACGGTGACTCGGGCACCGAGCCGACCCAGGGTGATGACATTGGACCGGAAGACTCGGGAGTGAGTGAGGTCCCCGACGATCGCGACATGGCGACCCTGCAGGTCCCCGAGCCGCTGCGCCATGGTGTAGGCGTCGAGCAGGGCCTGGGTGGGATGTTCGTGGGTCCCGTCCCCAGCGTTGATGACGGAGGCGTCGACCCAGCCGGCGACCTGGTGGCAGGCGCCGCTCGCCATGTGCCGGATGACGAGGGCGTCGACGGCCATGGCCGTGATGGTGAGGACGGTGTCGCGCAGCGACTCCCCCTTGGAGGTCGAGGACCCCTTACCGGTGATGTTGATCGTGTCGGCGCTCATCCATTTGCCGGCGATCTCGAAGGAGGACCGGGTTCGGGTGGAGTCCTCGAAGAAGAGGTTGATGATCGTCCGTCCGCGCAGGGTGGGCAGCTTCTTGACGTCCCGTCGTTGGATGTCGTGCATCTCGGCCGCGGTGGCGAGCAGCATGGCGATGTCGTCGCGGCTGAGGTCGGCCGAGGAGAGCAGGTGCCTGCGCATCAGCGGCTCGCCTCCGACGGGCGACCGGCCCGGGTCTGGCCAGGAGCAATGGTGACGCCCTCGCTGTCGGCGTCCACCCCGCGCAACCGCACCCGAACCCGCTCGCTGTGGCTCGTCGGCAGGTTCTTGCCGACATGATCGGCGCGGATCGGCAACTCCCGGTGGCCGCGGTCGACGAGCACCGCGAGCCGCACCGCGCGCGGGCGACCGAGGTCGGAGAGCGCGTCCAGGGCCGCGCGGATCGTCCGTCCGCTGTAGAGCACGTCGTCGACGAGGACGACGATCTTGCCGTCCACTCCCCCGGTCGGGATCCGGGTCGGCAAGGGCCCCCGGGTGGGCTGGTGCCGTAAGTCGTCGCGGTGCATGGTGATGTCGAGGCTGCCGACGGCGACCGCGCTGCCCTCCACCTCGTGCAACAACCGGGCGAGCCGGTGCGCGAGTTCCACGCCGCGGGTCGGGATGCCCAGGACGACGAGATCGCTCGTCCCCTTGTTGTGCTCGACGATCTCGTGGGCGATACGCCGCAACGCCCGCGCGATGTCGTCCTCACTCATCACCGTGCGAGCGGAGACCGGGGCCTGTGGATCTTCGTCGGCGCGCGCCATCCGCGTGCGACCTCCTTCCCTGCCTCACCGGACAGGTCGTTAAAGGTGGATGCGAGGACCACTGTATGCCGTCCCGAGCCCCTGCGAGCACACCCGCGCAAGGGTCGAGTCAGGATCCTTAACCGGATCACCGTACGGATAATTTTTCCCTCGCCTCGCGAGCGGACACCCAGGCCCGTAGAGTGCGAGAACCAGGCCGGATCGGCCGGCCACCGTGGGGAGGTAGGCAGGGTAATGCATCGCACAACACAGTGGTTACGAGCCAGCGCAGTCGTGGCGGTCACCGCCATGGCAGCCGCAGCCGGAGGGGCGAGCGCCGCAAGCGCGGGTGCCGACCCCCTCACGACCCCCATGGGTCAACGGGTCGTCGCCCTCTTGGAGGGCTCGACCAAGTTCGGTCCGACCGCCGGACCGAACCCCTGGACCTCATTCGTCCCTAAGCCCGGACGCACAGACCTACCCGCCTGGAAGGCGATCGCCCGAGGATCGGCGACCGCACGAGCGAACTCGGCCAAGGTGGCTGCGGCCAAGGTCGCCGCGTCCGGCACCCTGCCCCCACCCCTGATCCACGACGAACTCGAGCCGAGCACGCTCATCGGCAGCAACGACACCCGGGCCAACGCCGAGCGGATCGCCGGCTTCGGCACCCGGGCGAACCCGCGGCTCCGCGTCCTGGGTAGCCTCGCGCCGTCGACGGTGACCGCGACCCCGGGCACCGCTGCCCCCGAGGACAACGGTTCCATCCCGCTCGCCGGGGACACCGGGATCGTGGGCGCCGGCGCGACGACGGTGTCCGGTGAGATCGGAGACGGGCCCCACGGCAGCGCGGGCACCGGTTCCGGCGACTTCGACTTCTATCGACTCCAGGCCGGTGCGGGGACGACGATCGACGCTTCGACGGCCGGCAGTTCCATCGACACCCTGCTCTTCGTCTTCGACAGCGCCGGAGAGTTGGTGGCCTTGAACGACGACGTCGATGGCACACGGCAGTCGCGAATCGTCTATGACGTGCCCGCGGCCGGTACCTACTACGTCGCCGTCGGCGGGTTCTTCGCCTTCCCCGAGGACCCCTTCGACAGCGGAAGTGGCAGCGGAGCCGACACCGAAGGGCCGTTCAGCCTCGCCATCACGGCCGCGAAGACCGACACGGACATGTATGCCGTGCGGCTGGCCGCCGGGGACGTGCTCGGCGCCTCCGTGGCCGGTGGTGCGCACCAGGTGCAGATCTTCCGCCCCGACGGCGTCGCCGTCGTCGGCGGCAAGGACGTCGACGCCACCTTCCTGTTCCCGTGGAACTCACCTCTGCCCGGGGGCGGGAACACGACCGTGTCGTACGTCGCCGAGGAGAGCGGGCTCTACCGGGTTGCCGTCCGGAGCGGCAGCGGCGCCTATGACGGCACCCTCGAGGTCTACCGACCGGGCACCGAGCAGCGCCCCGCGGGGAAGGTCCAGACGGTCTTCCTCGACTTCGACGGCGGCCGGATCAACACCGGCGTCTGGGGTGGCGCGGGCATTCGTGACCTCTCTCCACTCTCGGCGTTCCTCGGCCTGTGGGGCATCGGCTCCGCCCGCGAGGGCGCACTTATCGATGCGATCACGGCCCAGGTGCGCTCCAACCTCGCCGCGGACCCGGCGGCATACGGGCTCAACCCGGGCACCGCGATCCGGGTGGTGACGAGCAAGGACCACCCGGACATCTACGGTAAGCCCAATGTGTCCCGGGTCTTCGTCGGCGGGACGATCGCTCAGTCGGGCATCCCGACGATCGGCATCGCGCAGTACATCGACCCCGGCAACTACGCCACCGAGGACCAGGCTCTGGTCCTGCTCGATGTGCTCGCCTGGCCCAAGGGCGAGGAGCCGAGTCTCAACACCTACCTTCGGCCGTCGAGCAACCGGGTCGCCTTCGTCGCCCAAGGCATCGGCAACGTGGTCTCGCACGAGATCGGGCACCTCGTCGGGGCCTACCACACCGACAACGAAAATGACGTCGCCTGCCTCATCGACGCCGGCGGGGTGGGCTTCTCCCGACTCTTCGGGGTCGGACCGGACGGGATCGGTGGCACCGCCGACGACGTCGACGTCGACTTCGCCGAGGACACCTACATCCCCGGGGAGGGGTTCATCGGACTCGAGGATGCCCTCAACGTCGTGAGCTGGGGTTTCAGCCGCGGGAAGGGCTGAGCCCCGCACGCCTCCTGGCGAGCGCTCGTTCGTGGTCGCCGGGGTCCGCCCACCTTGGGCGTGACCTCGGCGACCACGACAAGTGCGACCCCGCGGAGGCGGCCTGCAAGGATGGCGACCATGAAACGCATTCTCGTCACAGGAGCGACCGGTTACATCGGCTCTCGCCTGGTTCCGCACCTGCTCGCCGAGAAGCGCAGGGTTCGGGTCCTCACCCGCTCGGCACGCAAGGTGGCGGACCGGTCCTGGCACGCTGAGGTCGAGATCCTCGAAGGGGACCTCGGCCGTCGGGCTGACCTCGCGCGGGCGCTCGAAGGGATCGAGGTCGCCTACTACCTCGCACATTCCATGGACGGCAAGCCAGGGTTCGTCGAGCGCGACCGAGAGATGGCCCGGCTCTTCGGGCTCGCTGCCTACTCCGCCGGGGTTGACCGGATCGTCTATCTCTCGGGGTTGCATCCGCCCGGGGTGCCGCTCTCGGACCACCTCGCCTCACGGGTCGAGGTGGGCGACATTCTGATGGCCTCGGGTGTGCCCACGGCGGTTCTCCAGGCCGCGGTGATCATCGGGTCCGGGTCGGCGTCCTTCGAGATGCTCCGCCACCTCACGCGCCGGCTGCCGGTCATGCTCGCCCCCAAGTGGCTCGACAACCGGATCCAGCCGATCGCCGTCCGCGATGTGCTGGGCTACCTCTCCGGCATCGGAACTGTTCCCCAACCCCAGAACCGGACCTTCGACATCGGCGGTCCCGACGTGCTCACCTACCGGGAGATGATTCACCGGTTCGCCGACCTCTCGGGCCTGGGACGTCGCACCGTGGTCACCGTGCCGGTGCTCACCCCAGCATTGGCCAGCCACTGGGTCGGCCTGGTGACCCCAGTGCCCACCGGCATCGCCAAGCCTCTCGTCGGCAGCTTGGTGCATGAGGTCATCTGTCACGAGGCGGACATCCGTGAACTCGTTCCCGATCCGCCTGGTGGCCTGCTCCCGTATGCCGCGGCGGTGGCGGCGGCGCTCACCGGCGCCGACGGCGCGCGTCCCGAGCCGGGCTCGGTCGACCCCGCCCGCCTCACCTCCGCCGACCCAGATTGGGCTGGCGGTTAGCGCCGTGGCCTGGCCGATCCAGGAGCTTCGGCGTTTCGTCGAGGCCGCGCTCGTCAACCCCGTCCCGCGGGACCACCGCGAGTCCGACGCGGCCTTTCGTCGACGGCGGATCGTGGTGGCCAGCACGCTCGTCATCGGTGCCGCTGTGCTGGCCTGGGCGCTGCGGATCACCCCTGGTGACCGGCTCTTCTACGTGGCGACGCTAGCGCTCCCGGTGGTCTGGGTGGTCGGTGCCGTCAGCTCAGGACCGCTGCACCTCGGCTACAGCACCACCCGGCTCGGCGACCGGCAATCGCGTGCCGTGGTCCAATCCCTGGTCCTGGGTTTCATTCTGCTCGTGACGTTCCTCGCCGGGTCCGCGGTGGTCGCGCAGATCCCGGCCCTGCAGGATCCGGTCGATCGGCTCCTCGCGCACGCGAGCAGCGGCTCGCTCCCCCTGGTCGCGGCCATCACTGCCGTCAACGGGATTGCCGAAGAGCTCTACTTCCGGGGCGCGCTGTACGCGGCCATCGGTGCCCGGCATGCGGTGCTGAGCTCCACGGCCGTCTACGCCCTGGTGACGGCCGCGACGGGAATCCCCCTGCTCGTCTTTGCCGGGGTGGTTCTTGGCACGGTCGTCGGCCTGCAACGCCGGGTGACCGGCGGCATCCTGGGTCCGAGCATCACCCATCTGACCTGGTCGCTGGGAATGCTGCTGCTGCTCCCGCACACCCTTGAGCTGTTCGGCTGACCACTGTGCGGCGCGCCGGCCTCAGGGTGCGGTGTATCCCATGGCGTCGACCACAACATGAACCGTGCCGGCAGAACCATTGCGAAGCATCACCGTGCCGTCCGCGGCGACGGACTGGACCGTGAAACCCGCGAGCGTCTGACCTCGCGAAAAGTTCACCACCGGAACCGTCGGGATCCCGGTCGCCGCGGTGGCGACCCAGCCCGCAGCGGTCGACCCGGTGACCGTGACGTTCACCCCGGCCGCCGTGGCGCCGGTCGGCACCGAGGTACCCGTCCCTCCGGCAACCTGAATGCGCACGGTCTCGTACGGTGCTATCGCCGTGGCCCGGGCGTTCGCGACGGTCCCCACCCGGGTGTCAAACAGTCGCATGGGGGTGACCGGCGTCCAATTCGACCCCGCGGCGACTGCCTCACCGACCGCATCGATGACGAGGTGAACCGTCCCCGCCGAGTGATTGGTCACGATGACGCGTCCGGTCGGGGAAAGCCTCGCGAGCGTGAGGTTACCCACCGGAGCACCCGGGACGAAGTTCAGGGCCGAGGCCGTCGTCGCGGCACCATCGGACACCGTGAGATGACCGATCCGGGTTTGGCCGACCACCGTAAGGCGCAGCGCGGCGGCCGCAGCTCCCTCGGCCACCGGGGAGTCAACCGTCGTGGACGCGGCGACCGCGACCTCGAGCGACTCTCCCGGACCGAGCGGCGTGGCACGCGGATTGGCCGTGACCCCAGCGCGGGTATCGACGAGTCGGGTCGGGCTCAGAGCGTGCCACCGCTCTTGAGCTGAGGTCGAGACGTATCCCTGCACGTCGACAATGACGTGGACCGGGCCACTGGCGGCGTTGCGGAGCCGAACCGACCCGTCGCTGTCGAGCCGAAGCACGGCAACATTGGCCACTGTCTGCCGCGGAGCAAAGTTGATCAGCGAACTGCTGGTGCCGACCACCTCCAGGTGACCCGGAGAACCACCCGCGAGCACCGTGAGATTGGCGGCGACCGAGGACGCTCCCGCTGGCACCGGGGACCCCGCGACGCCCGCGACCCGGATCCGCACGCTGCCCCCCGCGGGCAGAATCGTCGACGTCGGGTTTGCCGCGACCCCCACGCGGGTGTCAAGAATACGGACCGGCGTGACGGCCGCGAGGCCCCCGCTCACCGTCGGGACGACAGGCAGTGATGGCCCGGACACCGGCCCATCCCCGACGAGGTTGGTCGCGGTGACGGTCAGTGTGTATGTCGTGCCGTTGACCAGGCCGGTGAGCAGAGCAGATCGGTCCGTGCCCGGAACCGTGACGGAAGCTCCTCCGGGGGTGGCGGTCACGGTGTACGCCGTCACCGGCGTCCCGTTGTCCGGGGCTGGTGCCCAACTGACCAAGGCGCTCGAACTTCCGGGCGCGGCGGTGACATCAGTGGGAGCCCCCGGGAGGCCGGCCAGCTTCCGGAAGCGCATCGCATCCGCGGCGACCGCTTTAGGCGTCGGCGAGGGATCGTTGTCGCCGAGATGAACGACGATCGGCTGGTCGACCGTCGCCAGATGGGTGCCGATTCGTCGGTATCCCTTACCGGTCGACTGATCCAGGATCGCCGCGGTTGTTCCGTTGGCATCCCTGATCGTGTAGTGCGCAAGCCCGGTGCTGCCGCCGTTCGGGATGTGAGGTTCGACGGCATACAGGCCGGGTTCGAGGGTCGGTGACCACGTGGCCCCCTCGCCCTCCGTGGTGGTCCCCGTGGTCAGCGTGGAGTAGGACCGCGAACGGAGGCCGTCGCCGGGCTGGGGGGTCCATCGGAACATGGATCCGGTGAAGACGAATCCGGCTGAACCGGGACCCAGGGTGTTGGGCCCGTAGTCCACCTGTGTCGCATTCCCAGGCAGCACCGCGTCAACCCAGTTCCCATCGACGTGAATGCGAACTCCACCCCAGGTTTCGGTGGAGTCCCCGCGGTACTGCTTGAGCCGTTGGTGCTGAGACCAGTAGATGTCTTTGAAGGCCGGGGTGTTCACCGAGTCGGAAGTGGTTTGGGTGCCATTCCATCGGGCGAACCACACCTGGTCCGGCGGCGTGAAGGAGGTGTCGCGAGCCGCAATGCGCAGCGACATGTCCGTCATGAGGGACCCCGTGTTGCCATAGACACCGCTGGCGTAGCCGAGACGGTGTAGTTCCCGGGTCCACGCCGTGAGAAAGGTGAGGACCGCCGTCGTACAGGTGGCGTCGCCGGTCGCGTAGTTCTCCATGTCAAAGTGCAAGACGCTGCCAAGTGGCAGTCCGAACCTTTGTGCCTGGACAGTGGCGTCCGCCGCCGCGGAGGTCCCCTGGCTCGCTGCGGTCGTGGGCACCCTGGAAATGTGGCTGAGGCCGGTCTGGATGACGCAGGGGGCCTGGAGCCCCACGTAGATCGGGATGAGTCCCCAGCCCTGCGAGGTGACGGTGGAGATCCAGTTGGCGCTGAGATTGCCATCTCCGCAGGCCCGCATGGAGCCGCCGATGTAGATCCCGACCGCGGCGTATGGGGAAGCCCGCCACGACTGCATCGTCGTCGTCGATGGTGCGGCACAGGTGTCGAAGGCCATCCCCGTGAGGAGTTTCCCGGACGTGGCGAGGGCGGCGGCCGCCGGAGGTTGAGCTTGAGGTGCGGTCACCGGCTTCGTGGCGTCGGTGCCGACGGCCCCGGTCCTCTCCGTCTCCGTCGTCCAGTCGCCGGTGGGTGCCATGGCGTCCGATCCAGGTGCCCAGGTCGTCCGCACGGTGACCCCATGCTGGGGCACGAGCCGTAGGTGCTCCCCGGCAACGTCGGGACGCACGCTCGCAGCCCGACGCCGGTCCTCTGCGGTGGTTGGGGCGAGATGGACCGTGGCGGCTCGGCCGATCACATGGGCCGGACAGTCCTGATCCGACCCGGGGGTGCCGAGATAGACCGCGTTCCGGTCGAGGCGGACGCAGGTCCGGGGGTTGGCGGCCAGGTCGATGACCGGCCAGGACCTCGGGACCCGTACCGTGACGCCACGGTAGGTCACGGACGTGAGGTCAGCGGTGGTCGGGACCGGCGCGATCGGGCTGGTCGGCTCGGCGACTCCCGGCGCAGGCAAGGCAGCGGCGAGCAGGCCTGAGCAAAGGACCGCAACGACCGATCGCGACACGTGGGGCACGTGGGACTCCAGTGGTCAATGGGGCTGAAGAACCCAGCATCTCACGCTCACGGCCGGCGACGGGTCAGTCGCGCGGCGACGCTCCGAAAGGATGCGACGAGGTCTTTCGGTCCCCTCACTCTCGAGCCGAGCGCGGCTCAGGCCAGGGTCGGCTTGACCTCGGCGATCCGGGCGAGCAGGCCGTTGACGAACTTCGGGCTCTCATCGGTGGAGAGTTCGGTCGCCAAGGCCACCCACTCACTGATCGCGACGACCTCGGGGACGTCCACGGCATACAGCACCTCGTAGGCACCGAGCCGCAGGATGCTCCGGTCCACCGCGGGCATCCGCTCGATGGTCCAGCCCTGCGCGTAGGTCGTGAGGAGCTCGTCGATCTGGCTGCGCCGGTCCAACGTCCCGGTCACCAGGTCGAGGGTGTGCTGGGGCAGCGGGTGGTCCGTCACCGGCCGGGCGACCCGCTCGGCGAGCAGTTCGCGCGCGTCCACACCGCGCTGCTCGGCCTCGAAGAGGAGGTCGAGCGCGCGTTTGCGGGCCTTGGTCCGGGCGCCCACGCGGTCAGTTCACGCGGCCGAGGTAGGACCCGTCGCGGGTGTCGACCTTGACCTTGGTGCCGGTCTCGAGGAAGAGCGGCACCGCGATCTCGGCGCCGGTCTCCAGGGTCGCCGGCTTGGTGCCACCGGTGGAACGGTCACCCTGCAGGCCCGGCTCGGTGTAGCTGATCTCCAGGACCACGGAGGCCGGCAGCTCGATGTAGAGCACCGACCCGTCATGCCGGGCAACGATCGCGTCCTGGTTCTCGAGCAGGTACTTCGCCGCGTCACCGACGACCTCGGGGCTCACCGGGAGCTGGTCGTAGGTGTCCGGGTCCATGAAGATGAAGTCGGTGCCGTCGTTGTAGAGGTACTGCATGGTCCGCTTGTCGACGTTCGCGGTCTCGACCTTGACGCCCGCGTTGAAGGTCTTGTCGACGACCTTGCCGGAGAGCACGTTCTTGAGCTTGGTCCGCACGAAGGCCGGGCCCTTGCCGGGCTTGACGTGCTGGAACTCCACGACGGTCCACAGCTGGCCGTCGATGTTGAGGACGAGGCCGTTCTTGAGGTCGTTCGTCGTTGCCACGGGTGTGAACTTCGCTTTCTGGGTTCAAGGGGGTATGCCGTTGCGCTGCACGGTGCGCGCGCCTCACCGACGCCGATGGGGCAAGGGACAGGGTGAGAGCAAGAGGAAAGTCTACCGTGGCCGCAGACCCCAACGTGCTCGCACATGGGCGCCCACGCTCATCACACGCCAATGGTGAGGTTGGCGATATAACCCTGGGCGGCGCTGCCGGTCACGGTAGCGAGTTGGAGCACCCCGCCGTCCTCGCCGAAGACGTTGTCGCTGGTCAGCGACAGCTGCCCCAGGTTGCTGGCGCTCGAGGGATAGGTCGAGCTGTCGGCGTAGACCTGCTCGCAGACGGCGTGCGGGAGGGCGATCTGGCTGGTCTTGACGATCTGGCCGCTCGAGGTGGCCGCGTCCAGGCCGGCATACACCTCGAAGTGGATGTGCGGCCACCGGCCCGCGTAACACCCCGGGAAGACCGAGGTGAAGGTGGCCGTTCCCTGGGCGTCGGTCTCGACCACACCTCGCAGAAAGGTCTGATCCGTGACCCCATCCGAGTACATCGAGTAGCGGCCCTGGGCGTCGCAGTGCCAGGCGTAGACGGCGGCCCCGGTCAGGGCGGCATACCCGGCGCTGGCGTCGGTGACGGTGAGGTTGATGGTGAGCGGGATCCCCGGCACCCGCTCACTGGAACCGAGGTTGGTCGCGATGTCGCTGCGCACCACCCCGGACTGCGCCAGGACGTCAGGTCCGTTGCTGCCGTCTCCCGGGTACGGGCCGGCGGTCTCGTCCGGGACCTCGGCCGAGGGGGTCGCAGAGGATCCCGCGGTCGGTGAGGCGGCGGTCGCCGAAGCCGAGGTACTTGAATTCGTGCTCGCGGGGTCCGAGGAGCAGGCGGCCAGGGCGGCCAGACCTGCTCCGCCGAACAGGGTGAGGGCGGCCCGGCGACGCACGAGGGTGCGCACGTCGAACTCGAGTCCACGGTCGTAGATGCTGTCGCTCTCGTGCTCGAGGGCCCGGGCGGGGATGGGGTGTGCGTCGCTGCTGGCGTCTGGTGTCATGGCAGGATCCTGGCGGCCCGGAGCACCACCTGCGCTATGCCCGCCCTGTGAGCTTCCTGTGGGCGCTCCTCAGCCCAGCGCGGAGAATGCCGCGATCAGCGCCTCATCCGAGGGGTCGGCCAGGCGCGTGACCTCACCGACGCCGGTGAGCACGACGAACCGCAAGGTTGCCCCCCGGGACTTCTTGTCCCGGCGCATGGCCGCGAGCAACGCCGCCCAGTCACCGCCGGGGTATGCCGTGGGCAACCCCACCGAGGTCAGGATGCTCCGGTGACGATCCACCACCTCCGCGCCGAGCAGGCCAGCGGCACAAGCCAGTTCGGCGGCGAAGACCATTCCGATGGCGACCGCCTCGCCGTGCCGCCGCCGGTAACCCTCGACCTGTTCGACCGCATGGCCGAAGGTGTGCCCATAGTTGAGGATCTCCCGGAGCCAGGACTCGGTGAGGTCCGCCGCGACCACCTCGGCCTTGACCGTGATGGCCCGTTCGATGAGTTCCTCGGTAGCCGGTCCTAACGGCGTGCAGGCTCCTTGCGGGTCGGCCTCGATAAGCCGCAGGATCTCCGGGTCGGCGATGAAGCCGGCCTTGACCACCTCGGCGAGCCCGGCGACGTAGTCGGCCCGCGGCAGCGTGTCGAGCACGTCAAGGTCGCACAGCACCCCGGCCGGCTCATGGAAGGAGCCGACAAGGTTCTTGCCCTCGGCGGTGTTGATCCCGGTCTTCCCGCCGACTGCGGCATCGACCATGGCGAGCAGGGTCGTCGGTACGTGGACCACGGCCACCCCGCGTAGCCAGGTCGCCGCGACGAATCCCGCGAGGTCGGTCACCGTGCCCCCACCGACCGCGACCACCGCGTCCGAACGGGTGAAAGCCGCCTCCCCGAGGAGAGACCAGAGCCGGGCCGCCACCTGGGCGGTCTTGGCGGTCTCGGCGTCCGGCACCTCAGCGCGTTGCACCCGTAGGCCGGCCGCGGCGAGTGCCGCGGCTACCGCTTCGGCCAGCTGTGGCATGGCCTCGCTGTGCACCACGAGCACCTGCTTGACCCCGGCGGGCAGCAGTGGCGCCACGTCGGCGGCGATCCCGCGGCCGATCCGGACCTCGTAGCGGCCGCCCACCGAAATACTCCGGACCCCGCTCATGACGCGCCGGCCAGGAGTGCGGCGATGTCCTGGGCGACCTGGTCCGCGGACCGCCCCGCGGTGTCGACCCGATGGGTGGCGAGCCGCTCGTAGGTGGCTCGCCGCTCCCCCATGAGCTTCACCCAGGCAGCCCGCGGGTTCACCGCAAGCAACGGCCGAGACTGGTCGAAACCGATTCGCTTGGCCGCGTCCGCGATCCCCACGTCGAGGAACACCACGAGGTGGCCGGCCAGGGCCTCCTGGGTGCCCGGGTCCATCGGGGCTCCGCCACCGAGGGCGAGCACTCCCGGCTCGTGCGCGAGGGCACGGGCCACCTCGGCGCGTTCGAGCGCACGGAAGGCGGCCTCGCCGTCGACGACGAAGATGTCCGCGATCGTCCTGCCCTGCTCGGCCTCCACCGCGGCGTCGGTGTCATGCCACGGCACGGCGAACAGGTCGGCGAGCGCGGCCGCCACGGTCGACTTGCCCGACCCGGGTGGGCCGATGAGGACCACCGCCGGCATCAGCGCTCCCACGTCGTCATGGTCTGCGGGATCGCGGCGAGGTATGCCGTGTGGTTGCGCGCGGTCTCGGCGACACTGTCGCCGCCGAACTTCTCCAGGCATGCCTCGGCGAGAACGAGGGCCACCATGGCCTCGGCCACCACCCCCGCCGCGGGGACCGCACACACGTCCGAGCGTTGGTGGATGGCGGTGGCTGGGCCACCGGTCGCGGTGTCGATGGTGTCCAGGGCCCGCGGCACGGTGGAGATGGGCTTCATCGCCGCCCGGACCCGCAGCAGCCCGCCGACCGACATCCCGCCTTCGGTGCCACCGGCCCGGCCGGTGCGCCGACGGATCACCCCAGCGGCGTCGCGTTCCATCTCGTCGTGGGCGGCGCTCCCCCGGCGCCCGGCCGTGCGGAAACCATCGCCCACCTCGACCCCCTTGATCGCCTGAATGCCCATGAGCGCAGCGGCCAGGCGGGAGTCCAAGCGACGGTCCCAGTGCACATGGGAACCCAGCCCCGGCGGCACGCCATACGCGAGCACCTCGACGACACCGCCGAGGGTGTCCCCGTCCCGTTTGGCGGCCTCGACCTCGGCCACCATGGCCGCCGAACCGGCCTGATCGAGGCAGCGCACCGGGTCGGCGTCCAGGGCGGCGACGTCGCCCGGCCCGGGCAGCGGGGCATCGTCGGCCACCGCCGCGGAGCCGATCGAGACGGTGTGCGACAGCAACCGGATCCCGTAAGCCTGGTCGAGGAACCGGGCGGCCACCTCACCGAGGGCCACCCGGGCGGCGGTCTCGCGGGCCGAGGCGCGCTCAAGGATGGGCCGAGCGTCCTCGAAGCCGTACTTCTGCATGCCGACGAGGTCGGCGTGCCCCGGGCGGGGCCGGGTGAGCGGCCGATTGCGGGCGATCTCCTTCTCGGCGTTGACGTCGTCCGCCCCGGCGAGGGCGCTCTCGCTCACCGGGTCCGGCGACATGACGACCTGCCACTTGGGCCACTCCGAGTTGCGAATGAGGATCGCCACTGGGGAACCGAGGGTGCGCCCGTGCCGGACCCCGCCGAGGAACTCGACCTCGTCCCGCTCGAACGCCATTCGGGCACCACGCCCGAACCCCAGGCGCCGCCGAGCGAGAGCATCCCCTAGATCCTCGCGGGTCACGGCAACCCCGGCCGGCATCCCCTCGATCGTCGCGACCAGGGCCGGCCCATGGGACTCACCAGCAGTCAACCAGCGCAGCATGGGCGTCAGTCTCTCACCCGCGTCTCAGCCCGTGGTCAACAGACCCACGATCCGGGACGTCAGACCGACCGCGAGGAAGGCCCCGGCGCACATCGCCGGCCCGAAGGCGATCGGGTCCCGGCGCTCCACCCGGCCGAAGATCAGCAAGATCCCGGCGCCCACCCCGCCGATGAAGAACCCGAAGACCAGGCCCAGCACGGCATACGGCAGGCCGAGCCAGCCCAGGGTGAGTCCGATGATCGGGGCGAGTCGCCGGTCACCCCCACCCACCCCGCCGCCGGGCAGAACGCCGAGCAGGAGGAACACACCCCCATGGAGCAGCCCACCGAGCAGCGCCGTGAGCCAGTGCCGGCCACCGGCGGCCAGGCTCGCCAGCGCGAGCAGCGCGACCATCGCGGGCAGCGCCGGGGCAACCAGCCCGTACGGCAACCGGTGAACGTCGAGGTCGATCCAGGCCAGGGTGACCGAAAGCCAGGTGAAGAGCAGGTATGCCGGCAGCGCGGCCCAGTGGGCCAGGTCGCCGATCATCCACGCGACGTAACCCGCGAGCCCGGCCATGACCACCGGCACCCACCACGTCGACCGGCGTTCGTGGCGTGGTTGGTCCTCAGCGATCCGGTAGCCGCCGGTGGCCAGTTCACGCGCGGTGACGAAGCCGAGGGCACCGAAAACCATGATGCAGGCCAACACCACCGCGGCCTGCGGCCTCATCGGCTCAGCGCGGCCCGGCCCGCCCGGAGCATCGCCTGCACCGGGGCCGCCACCCCGGTGAAGAGTTCGAACTGGACCGCGGCCTGGTGGACGAGCATGTCGAGCCCAGACACCACGACCAGGCCGGCCTCGGTGGCCGCGTTCGCCAGCGGGGTCGGCCAGTTCGCGTAGACGACGTCGAGGAGCATCCCGGTATGCCGCGACGTGATCGCCGCGGCGACGCTCTCACTGGCGTTCGCCGGCACCGTGCTCACGATGATGCCGGGATCATCCTGGGGCCATTCCTCCAGACGAACCCCCTCGCTCACCAGGTCGAGGTCTCGGGCCAGGGAGACAACGGCGGCAACGGCTGAGCGGGTGCGACCCGCGATCCGGACCGAGGGGACACCGATCTCGGCGAGGGCAAGGACTGCGGAGCGGGCGGTCGCACCGGTCCCGACGACGACCGCGGGGCGCTGCCGAAGGCGCCGCGGGACTGGCGCGAGGGCGCCGACGATGCCGGCGACGTCGGTGTTCGTCGCATCCCAGCCGCCGTCCGCCCGTCGGATGAGGGTGTTGATGGACCGCGCCTGTTCGGCGAGCGGGGTGACCGTGCTCGCCACCTCGAAGGCGGCCTCCTTGAGCGGCATGGTGAGGCTCACGCCACGCCAGGAGTGGTCAAGCTCGGCCAGGAAAGCGGCCAGCTCCGTGCGGCTCACCTCATGGACGGTGTAACGCCATGAGGTGAGTTCGCGGACGGCATACCCGGCCTCGTGCAGGAGCGGGGAGAGCGAGTGCGCAATCGGCGAGCCGAGCACCCCGGCCCGGCAGAGCTGTACCGGGGCGCCGGAGGTCACAGACCGCAGTCCTTCGGCTTGGCCCGGCAGTAGGCGTCCAGCAACGTGACGTTGCGGTTGTGCTCGTCGAGGGTCTCCGCATAGCGGGTCTCACCGGTGATCGGGTTGACCGCGACGAAGTAGAACCACGGACCGTCGGCCGGCTGGAAGGCACCCTTGATCGAGGCCGCACCGGGGTTCGAAATGGGGCCCGGCGGCCACCCCGGATGGATCCGCAGGTTGTAGGGGTTGCTCGCGTCCTCGAGCTCGGCCTTGGACGGGAAGAGCGCACGGCGCTTGGCGCCGTAGGACACCGCCGCATCGGACTGGAGCAGCCCGTAGGTGCCACCACCCTTGGTCTGAACCCGGTTGAGGAAGACCCGGGCGATCTTGGGCCGGTCCACATCGAGTTTGGCCTCGGCCTCCACGAGCGAGGCCAGGATCATGGTCTCCTCCCATTGAGCCTTGGGCACCTTGAGCTTGTTCAGGGTGTTGACGCTCTCCTTGACCATCATCGAGAGCTGCGTCTTCGCGTCGGCCTTGTCCGGGAACTCGTACGTCGAGGGCATGAGCCAGCCCTCGAGCTTGCCCTTGGCCTCGGCCGGGAGGCCGAGGTTTCCGGGGTTCCTGGCAGCCGCGGCATACGACCCGACGGGCACTCCGGTCGCTTTGGACAGCAGGGTGTAGACCTCGCTCGCCCAGAGGCCCTCGCGAATGGTCACCGTCTTGGCGACTCGGTTCGCCGGGTCGATCAACCGCTCGAAGGCGTCCTGACCGCGCATCCCCTTGAGCATCGTGTAGGTCCCGGGCTGGATCTTGCCCGCCGCCTGCGGGTTGGTCTTGGCCGCCTCGAGGTATGCCGTGCGGGTCTTGACCACCCCCGACTCGCGCAGCGTGGTCGCGATCTGCTCGCCGGTGTGACCCGGTTTGACAACGATCTGGATTTCACCTTCCCCGGGACCGGCGAAGTCCGTCGCTGAGGTCGACTGGCCCTGGAGAGCGTCGATCACGAGGGAGACCTGGGGCCAGGCGAAGCCGAGACCTCCGGCGGTGATGACGCCGGCCGCAGCAAGCACGGCCCAGCGGCGGGAACGGTGCGGCGGTTGCTTGTGGATCCGCGTCCGAGCCTCGTCGGACTCGCCGAAGATCCTCTCCCCGATGTCCTGAGGGGTGCTCACGTCTCTCAGCCCTTCGCTCTCGGCTTGCGCCGCCCGTGCCGGCCGACCTCCTGGCCGACAGGACGGCCGGAGCCCCGTTCGGCATCTAATGCTCCCTGCAGGATAAGCACTGCGGCCGCCTGGTCGACAACGGCGCGCTGCCGGCGACCGGCGAAGCCACTCTCGCGCAGCCCCCGATGAGCGTCCACGCTGGTGAACCGTTCGTCAACGAGACGGACGCCGATCGGGGCGATTTCGGTGGCGAGGACTTCGGCGTACCGTCGGGCCCGAAGCGCCGATGACCCCTCGGCGCCGGAGAGCAGCAGTGGCCAGCCGACGACGACCTCGACCACGCCGAGGGCGTCGGTGAGTTCGATGAGGGTGACGATGTCGGGGTCGGTGGGTGTCGGGTCGGCGCCCGCGCACGGCACGGTCCGAACCGGGGTCGCGAGGATCCCGTCGGGGTCGCTTGTGGCGACCCCGACGCGGACCTCGCCGACGTCGATCCCCAGCCGGACTCCGGGACGCACGCTCAGCCCGCGAGCTCGCCGACCCGCCAGCGGACGACGGAGAGCGCCTCGGCGACCTTGGCCACCTCGGAGCCGCCACCCTGGGCGATGTCGTCCTTGCCGCCGCCACCACCTCCGAGGGTCTGGGCCGCGATCCGGACCAGCTCCCCGGCCTTGATCCCGCGCTCGCGCGCCGGGGCGTTCGTCGCGATGACGATGACCGGGCGGCCGCCCGCGGCACCGGCCACCGCGACAACGCTCGGCCTGGAGTCACCAAGCCGACCACGCAGGTCGAGCACCATGGTCCGGACCTCGTCGGCACCGGCCTCGCCGCCCGCGTCGTGGCCGAGGAAGGCGACCCCGCCCACGTCGACAACCGACTCGGTGAGCTGCCCCGAGGCCGCCTGAAGCTGTTCGCGCTTGAGCCGGTCGAGCTCGCGTTCGGCGTCCTTGAGCTTGCCGACCAGAGCGTGCACCCGCTCGGGAAGCTCCTCGGGACGGCCCTTCATGATCTCGGTGAGCTGACCGACGATGGCCCGCTCCCGAGCCAGGAAGGAATAGGCGTCGGTGCCGACGAGCGCCTCGACGCGCCGCACCCCGGACCCGATCGAGGACTCACCGAGCAAGGTCACCAGACCGAGTTGGGCGGTCCGTTCGGCGTGCGTGCCGCCGCAGAGTTCCCGGGCCCAGTCCCCCACCGAGATGACCCGGACGGAGTCGCCATACTTCTCCCCGAACAGGGCCATGGCACCGGCCTCCCGGGCCTGGCTCTGGGTCATCACCTCGGCGCGCACCTGGAGGTCGTCGAGCAGGATCGCATTGACCCGTGCCTCGACGTCGGTGAGCACCGAATGCGGGACCGCAGCGGAGGCGTTGAAGTCGAACCGGAAGCGGCCCGGGGAGTTCTCCGACCCTGCCTGGGTCGCGGTCTCCCCGAGGGCCTCCCGGATGGCCTTGTGCACCATATGGGTCGCGGTGTGCGCCCGGGAGATCGACTTGCGGCGCTCGATGTCGACCTCGGCGAGCGCCTGCTCCCCCGCCGCAACCTCACCGGCGAGAACGGTCGCGGCGTGCACGATGACCCCGTTGATCGGCTTCTGCACGTCGTGCACCTCGACGATCGCCCCGCCGGCCAGCCGGAGCCGACCTCCGTCGGCGAGTTGCCCACCGCCCTCGGCATAGAACGGCGTGCGGTCCAGGACGATCTGGACCTCCTCACCCTCGTATGCCGTGGGCACGGCGGTGCCGTCGCGAACGATGCCGCTGACTTTCGCCTCGGAGCGCACCTCGGAGTAGCCGGTGAACTCGACCTCCCGGCCGAGCTCGTCGGCAATCGAGCGATAGACGCTGGTGTCTCCATGCGCGGACTTCTTGGCCTTGGCATCGGCCTTGGCACGCTGCCGCTGCTCGTTCATGAGCCGGGTGAAGCCCTCGCGGTCGACGGCGAGGCCCTGCTCGGAGGCCATCTCCAGGGTGAGGTCGATGGGGAAGCCGTAGGTGTCGTGCAACTGGAAGGCCTCGGCTCCGGAGAGGACCGACCCACCGGCTTCCTTGGTCCGGCCCACGGCGAGGTCGAGGATCGTGGTCCCCGAGGTGAGGGTGCGCGCGAACGCCTCCTCCTCGGCATACGCGATCTGGCTGATCCGCTCGAATCCGGTCTCGAGTTCGGGGTAGGACTGACGCATCCGCTCCAGGGAGACCGGCAGCAGGTGCGGCAGGCACGGCTCGTCGAACCCGAGCAGCCGCATGGACCGCACCGAGCGGCGGAGCATCCGGCGCAGGACGTAGCCGCGGCCCTCGTTGCCAGGGGTGACGCCGTCGCCGATGAGCATGAGCGAGGAGCGGACGTGGTCGGCAACGACCCGCAGGCGAACGTCGTCGGGGTGGGACTCGCTCGCCGCGGAACCCGACTTCGATCCGTAGTCTTTGCCGGTCATCTCGGCGGCCTTGGCGAGGACCGGGTAGACCTCGTCGATCTCGTACATGTTGTCGACGCCCTGGAGCAGACTGGCCATCCGCTCCAGGCCCATCCCGGTGTCGATGTTCTTCTTCGGCAGCGGACCGAGGATGTCGAAGTCCTCCTTGGAGCGGACCTGGGAGAGTTCCTCCTGCATGAAGACCAGGTTCCAGAACTCGAGGTAGCGGTCCTCGTCGACGGCCGGCCCGCCCTCGGGGCCGTACTCCGGCCCGCGGTCGTAGTAGATCTCGCTGCACGGTCCGCCCGGGCCAGGGACGCCCATGGACCAGTAGTTGTCGAGACGCCCTCGGCGCACGATCCGTTCCAGCGGGATGTCGGTGAGCGAGACCCACAACTCGATCGCCTCGTCGTCGTCATCGAGGACGGTCGCCCAGAGCCGATCGCCCTCGAGCCCGAAGCCACCCTCGCTCTGCGGACTGGTCACGAGTTCCCAGGCCAGGCGGATGGCGCCTTCCTTGAAGTAGTCCCCGAAGGAGAAGTTGCCGTTCATCTGGAAGAACGTGCCGTGCCGGGAGGTCTTGCCGACCTCCTCGATGTCCTGGGTGCGCACGCACTTCTGGACGCTCGTGGCCCGCAGGTAGGGCGGGGTCTCCTGGCCGAGGAAGTAGGGCTTGAAGGGCACCATCCCGGCGTTGACGAAGAGCAGGTTCGGGTCCTCGTGCAGCAGCGGTGCGCTCGGCACGACGGTATGACCGTTGCGTTCGAAGAAGGTCAGCCAGCGGCGCCGGATCTCAGCGGTTTCCATGGGGTACTCGTCCTTGGTGGGGGCGCGCGGCGGCGCGCGCGGTGGTTCAGGGCAGTCGGACGCGGGGGCGCACGGCCCCTAGATAGCTCGCTGAGTCACCTGTGCAGACATCGCGGCCATCCTATCCCCGCGACACCCCGCGGCCCATCCGAGTATCCGTCCCCCGAGCGGTGGTCAGCGGCCGAGGCGTTCCTTGATCCAGCGCCAGCGCTCCTGCAGGCGGGCCTCGAAGCCACGATCCGTTGGCCGGTAGTAGTCGGTGCGTCCGGCGAGGTCCTCGGGCAGATAGGTCTGTGCGGCCACCCCGTCGAGCTCGTCGTGGGCGTACCGGTAGCCCTTGCCGTGGCCGAGCCGTTCGGCGCCGGCATACCCGCTGCCACGCAGGTGAACCGGGACGGCGCCGCCCTTGCCGGCGCGGACGTCCGCGATGGCCTCGCCGATGCCGACATAGGACGCATTGGACTTTGGCGCGAGCGCGTTGTGCACCACGGCCTGGGCCAGGATGATCCGGGCCTCCGGCATCCCGATCTGGGCGACCGCGTGCAGGGCCGCCACCGCGGTCTGCAACGCACTCGGGTCCGCCATGCCGATGTCTTCGGAGGCCGCGATGACGATGCGGCGGGCAATGAACCGCGGGTCCTCCCCGGCCTCGAGCATCCGCGCGAGGTAGTGCAGCGCGGCGTCCACATCGGAGCCCCGCATCGACTTGATCAGCGCGGACGCCACGTCGTAGTGCTGGTCCCCGGTGCGGTCGTAGCGCACCGCGGCCACCGCGACCGCCCGCTCGGTGTGCGCGAGGGTGATCTCGAGGGGACCTGGCGGCCCGCCCCCGGGTGGTGCGGCGTCCTGCGCGACCCCGGCTGCCGCCTCGAGCGAGGTGAGCGCCCGGCGAGCATCCCCGCCGCTGATCCGCACGAGATGCTCCCGGGCCTGATCGCCGAGGGTGTATGCCGCGTCCAGACCGCGGGGGTCGCTCACCGCTGCGTCGAGCAGCTCGCCGATGTCGTTGTCCGCCAACGAGGTGAGGGTGACCAGAACTGAGCGGGAGAGCAACGGCGCGATGACGGAGAAGGACGGGTTCTCCGTGGTCGCTGCCACGAGGATGACGAGCCGGTTCTCCACCCCCGGGAGCAGCGCGTCCTGCTGGGCCTTGGTGAACCGGTGGATCTCGTCGAGGAACAGCACGGTATGCCGGCCATAAAGGTCACGTGCCCGACCGGCGGCGGCCATCACGTCCCGGACATCCTTGACCCCAGCGGTCACCGCCGACAGTTCGACAAAGTCCCGGTCGGAAGCGGTCGCGACGAGGTGCGCCAGGGTCGTCTTCCCGGTTCCTGGGGGACCCCACAGGATCGCCGAGAGCGGCCCGGCAGCCCCGGCACTGCCCTCGATGAGCCGGCGCAGCGGGCTCCCCGGGGCGAGGACCGCCTGCTGGCCCTTGACCTCGTCCAGCGAGCGCGGTCGCATCCGCACGGCGAGCGGGGCGAGCACCGCCGCACCCGACGGCATACGGTCATCGGCCCGAGCCGCGCCGAAGAGATCGGGGTCGCTCACCCGGTCAGGCTAACCGGTCACGCAGACACTGTGGCCAATGGCAGGCTGTCCCCCATGAACACCCCGGACCCTCGGCACGGCGCACTCCTGCACGCCTGGGGGCGTGTGGTCGCCCGGCGTGCCCGACTCATCCTGCTGTTCTGGGTGTGCTTCATCATCGGCGGATTCGCCATCGCCGGGGGCGCCATCGGCGGGCAGTCCCTCTTCGAGCGGCTCACCAGCGGGGAGATCACGGTCGACGGCGAGAACATGGCCGGACGCGATCTCCTCGTCAAGGCCAACGCCAGCGGCTTCCAGACGTACTCGATCATGGTCCGCGGGGTGGACCTCGCCTCGCCAGCGGTCGCGAAGGCGGCCGTCGAGGCGGCCACAACGGTCACCGGGCTCGACCATGTGGAGAGCGCCGCGAACCCCTTCGTCGTGCCCGAGGGCCCCACCTCACCCGCCGCTCAGCCCTTCCTCGGAGTGTCCGGGATGTCCTCGGGCACGTTCGCCATGGTCGTCACCTATGAGCGCGACATCACCAAAGAGCAGGAGAAGACCGCCCAGGAAGGCATCGATAAGGCCTTCGACACCCTCATCGCGCGCAGTGGTGCCACCGACTCCCACCGCGGTGGGGTGCGGGTCCTCGTCGACCGCATCGTCAGCCAGGTGCAGACCGATCTGCGCACCGGCGAGGGCATCGCCCTCGGGGTGTCCTTCATCGTCCTGATCATCGTCTTCGGCGGATTCCTCGCCGCCGGCATGCCCGTGCTCGGGGCAATCGCCTCCATCGCTGGGGCCTTGGCGAGCCTGCTCGGGTTTTCCCATCTCATCGACCTCGACGCCTCCAGTGTCAACGTGGTGACCGTGCTCGGGCTCGGGCTGTGCATCGACTACGGGCTGCTCATCGTGAGCCGCTACCGCGAGGAGTTGCGCGCCACCCTGCTGGGCAGGCGCTCTCGCGACCTCACCCCGCAGGCGAAGGTCCGCGCACTCGGGGCCACCTTGGACCGGGCCGGCCGCACCGTGATTTTCTCCGCGCTCATCGTCGCGATCTCGCTGGCCGGGCTCGCTGTTTTCGAGATCGAGTTCATCCGCGCGGTCAGTGCCGCGGCGGTGTCGGTGGTCGTCGTCGCCCTCGGGGTGGCGCTCTCGCTCATCCCGGCGATGTGCCACCTGCTCGCCCGCTTCCTCGTCGGGCGTCGCACGGACATCTCCGGGGATGTCGGGGTGTTCTCCCGGCTGGCCGAACGGGTCCATCGGGCTCCGTGGCTCGTCATCGGCGCACTCACCGCACTGCTCGTCGTCCTCGCCCTGCCCGCGCTGTCCCTGGTCACCACGGCCTCCGGCCCCGAGCTGCTTCGCAAGGGCGTGCCGGAGCGGGTCTTCTTCGAGGACCTGCGCACGGACTTCCCCCGCCTGGGTGGCGCCGAGGTCACCATCGTCACGCAGGCACCGCTCCCCGAGGTGGAGGCCTGGGCCGCTACCGCCGCGGGTCGCCCGGGGGTCACCTCCGTCGGGCCGGTCGTCCCCCGCGACGCCGGCGTGGTGACCCTTGGCCTGACCACCGGCGACGGCGGGGTCGGAGACGGCAGCCGGGCCCTCGTGGAGTCGCTGCGAACGGACCGGACGCCGTTCGTCTCCTACACCGTCGGTCAGGCCTCCGGGATGAGGGACTTCCAGGACAAGGTCACCGAGGGCGCCCCGTATGCCGTGGCGCTCGTCGTGCTCGCGACCTTCGTCCTGCTCTTCCTCATGACCGGTTCGGTCGTGATCCCGATCAAGGCCCTCGTCATGAACGTGCTCTCGCTCGGCGCAACCTTCGGGGTCGTCGTGTGGATCTTTCAGGAAGGGCACCTGGAAAACGTGCTCCGATTCGACTCCGTGGGCGGTATCGAGAACACCATCCCGCTGCTGGTGCTGGCGTTCGGGTTCGGGCTCTCCATGGACTACGAGGTCTTCCTGCTCTCCCGCATCGTCGAACTCCACGAACAGGGCCACGACACCGAGAGCGCCGTGACCCTGGGGCTGCAACGCTCCGGACGGATCATCACCTCGGCCGGGTTGCTCATGGTCATCGTCTTCGCCGGGTTCGCGGCCGGCGAGATGCTCACCCTTAAACAGATGGGGGTAGCGCTCATCCTCGCCATCGCCCTCGATGCCACGCTGGTCCGGATGCTCCTGGTCCCGGCGACGATGTCCGCCCTGGGCAGCCTTAACTGGTGGGCCCCGGCGTCGCTGCGCCGGCTCCACGAACGCTGGGGCATCTCGGAATAGCCCGGCGATCGGGCAGGATGGCGGCGTGCACCTCAGCGCTGCCTTTTCCGCCGTCGAGGCCGTCCCGGCGAGCGAGCGGCCGGATCTGCTCGCCCCTGCCGTCGCGGCGGCGATCGGGGCTGTCCCGGATGCCCTCGTTTTCCCCATCGACCCGGATCTGGCCGACACCGAGGCCCTCTGCGCGGCCTACGGCCTGCCGTTGCTCGACTCGGTCAACTGCGTCGTCATCCGCGGCATCCGCGCCGGCGATGAGCGCTTCGCGGTATGCCTGACCCAAGCCACGAAACGGGTGGACGTCAATGGGCTGGTCCGCCGCCGCCTGGAGGCCCGACGCGCCTCGTTTGCCCCGATGGAGGAGGCCGTGGCCCGCACCGGCATGGAGTACGGCGGGATCACCCCGGTCGGGATGCCGCCGCAGTGGCCGATCTGGGTGGACTCGCAGGCCGTGGAGCGGGACCTGGTCTGCATCGGCTCGGGGCTGCGCCGCTCCAAGCTCCTCGTCCCCGGCCAGGCCCTGGCCGCCCTGCCCGGGGCGGAGGTCGTCACCGACCTGGCGCGGGAAATCCCTCAGCAGCAGCCGAACTGACCCGGTCCAGGTAGGCGCCCTGGGCCCGAACGAGCCGTTCGCAGGCCGCGTTCAGGCCCCACCACTGCGCTCGATCCATCTCGGGGATCTCGATGAAGTGCCCCGACCCCGGGGGCCACTGCACACTCGTGCGGTTGCTTTCGACGAAGACGACCTCGGCCGGGTCGGACACGAGGACGGCGAACGCTTGGACGGTCTTGGCCGCGGACTGTCGAACGGTGCCGAGGTCGTGCCACCTCCCCTTGGGCACCGGGGCACCGATCTCCTCGACCCACTCCCGCCGGGCGGCTTCCTCGGGGCGTTCGGTGGCCGGGTCGTACTCCCCCTTGACAATGCTCCACGCACCGAACTCCTTGCCGGCCCAGAACGGGCCGCCGAAGTGCGCAAGGAAGACCTCAAGGCGCCCGTCGGCGCGACGGCATACGGGGAGCAGCCCGGCACTCAGCCGCACGGCACCGCCCCGGCCCGCCTCACGCCGTGTCCGAGTCCGGGTCGGGTATGGCGTCGACCCCGGCCTCCGCCCGTTGCTCGGCCGTGATCGGGGCCGGCGCGTCGGTGAGCGGGTCATATCCGCCGCCGGACTTCGGGAAGGCGATGACGTCGCGGATCGAGTCGTAGCCGCCGAGCAGCATGACAATCCGGTCCCAGCCGAGGGCGATGCCGCCGTGCGGCGGGGCGCCATAGGCGAAGGCGTCGAGGAGGAAGCCGAACTTCTCCTGGGCCTCCTCCGCCGACAGGCCCATCACCTGGAACACCCGCTCCTGCACGTCGCGACGGTGGATACGGATCGACCCACCGCCCAGCTCGTTGCCGTTGAGGACCATGTCGTACGCGTACGCGAGCGCCGGCCCGGGGTCGGTGTCGAAGGTGTCGAGGAACTCGGGCTTCGGCGAGGTGAAGGCGTGGTGCACGGCCGTCCAGGCGCCGGACCCTACGGCGACGTCGCCGGCGGCCACGGCCTCGGAGGCGGGCTCGAAGAGCGGGGCGTCGACGACCCAGAGGAAGCTCCACGCCGACTCGTCGATGAGCTCGCAGCGCCGCCCGATCTCCAGGCGCGCGGCGCCGAGCAGCGAGCGGGAGGACTTCGTCGCCCCGGCCGCGAAGAAGACGCAGTCGCCCGGCTCGGCGCCGACGTGCGCGGCGAGCCCGGCGAGCTCGGGCTCGGAGAGGTTCTTGGCGACCGGCCCGCCGAGGGTGCCGTCCTCCTGGACCAGAACGTACGCCAGGCCACGGGCGCCGCGCTGCTTGGCCCACTCCTGCCAGCCGTCGAGTTGTTTGCGCGGCTGGCTTGCGCCGCCGGGCATGACGACGGCGCCGACGTACTCGGCCTGGAAGACCCGGAACGGGGTGTCCCGGAAGTACTCCGTGCACTCGACGAGCTCGTTGCCGAAGCGCAGGTCGGGCTTGTCGGAGCCGAAGCGCCGCATCGCCTCGGCGTACGTCATCCGGGGGAAGGGCGTCGGGAGGTCGACGCCGATGAGCGCCCAGATCTCCTTGACCACGGCCTCGCCGAGCTCGAGGATGTCGTCCTCCTCGACGAAGGACATCTCGATGTCGAGCTGGGTGAACTCGGGCTGGCGGTCGGCGCGGAAGTCCTCGTCCCGGTAGCAGCGGGCGATCTGGTAGTACCGCTCCATCCCGGCCACCATGAGCAGCTGCTTGAACAACTGGGGGCTCTGCGGCAGGGCATACCAGGAGCCCGGCGCGAGGCGCGCGGGTACGAGGAAGTCGCGCGCACCCTCGGGGGTGGAGCGAGTCAATGTCGGGGTCTCGATCTCGACGAAGTCGCGGGCCTCGAGGACGCGGCGGGCCGCGGCGCTGACCTTGCTGCGCAGCCGGAGGGCGTGCCCGGCGTTGTGCGCACCTGGTCGGCGCAGGTCGAGGTAGCGGTGCTTGAGCCGGGCCTCCTCGCCGACGGTGACGCGCTCGTCGACCTGGAAGGGCAGCGGGGCACTCGGGCTGAGCACCTCGATCTCGGCGGCCACGACCTCCACCTCACCGGTGGGCAGGTCGGGGTTGACGTTGGCGGCGCTCCGGGCGACGACCTCGCCGCTGACCTTGACGCAGTACTCGCTACGCAGGTCGTGCGCTGCCCCAGTCAGCACCTCGTCGCGCGCGACGACCTGGACGATCCCGCTCGCGTCGCGCAGGTCGACGAACGCCACTCCCCCGTGATCACGCCGCCTGGCCACCCAACCGGTGAGGGTGACGGTGGAGCCGGTGTCGGCGGCACGCAGGGTGCCGGCCTCGTGGGTGCGGAGCACGGATCAGGTCCTTTGTCGGTCGGGGGTGGGGCGAGCCAAGTCTAGGGCGCGCTCACGACCCCCTCGACGGCAAAGTACAAGCCGATGTAATCCGCGTCGACGGCCTCGGGGAGCACAAAGAGGTGGTCAAGCTGACCCCACCAGCTGGCCATGGCGGGCGTGGCCGTCTGCGATGCACCCACCTTGAGGTCGCCGGGCGCGCGCCACGGGCCCGGACCGGGGGGAATCGGGACCTTGACCGCGTCAATGGTGTCGGCGTCGAAGGCCGATGTCGTCACCATGAGGGAGGGTGCCCACCCGGGAACGAGCGCGTTGGCGGAGACGTCGAGCACCACTCCGACATGCGTCCAGGCGCCCAGGGTGATCGCTCCCGCGCTGCACACGATGACGCGTTCGGGAGCACCGGCCACGTCGGACTCGGCCACCCGCGCGCAGACCCGGCGATCACTGCCGCGCAGGAAGACCTGCAGTCCGGGCGCTGATGCGCCCTCCTGAGACAGCAGGATCCGGTCGACGCCACCGGCCGAGGCATCGGGCCGAACCCATACCGAGATGGTGGTGGAGTGCAGGGTGTCCACTGCAGCGCCGGATGTGGCGAGGTGCTGCCCGGACCCGCCGAGCACCGCGACGTCACGGTCCGTCGTGGCGCCATATGTCGTCAGGGGCCGAGACGAGGAGGGACCTGTGTTGAGGTCCTCCAGCCAGCTCGGTGCTGTGAAGGACCACTGGTGGGCCTGCGCGAGCGGCGAGGCGACCATGAAGCGGAAGACCGTGGAGTTGGACACATTGCCGGCTCGGTCCAAGCCCACCACTCGGATCTCATTGACTCCGTCCTTCGGCGGAGTCACGTCGACGAACGCCCGGGCGCGCAGCCCCGCACCGGACTTGACCTCGCCCATGGCGACATCGTTGAGGCGCCATTGGTACCCCACGACGTCCGCGCGCGTGCCGTCAGGACTGACCGGAGTGAAGAACACGAACGGAGCGGTCATGCCGACGCCGCCTGAGGGCACCGTGTCCGAGGTGTACAGCGTCTCGCCCGGGGTCGTCGGGAGCGGCCGAACAACAGGGCCAGACATGGGTCCCGTTCGGTCGACGGTGAAGTAATGCCACGCCGCAGGCGCTGATCGCTGAGTCACGTCGAGCGGGTCGAAAGCCGTCGACGTCCAGCGATAGCGCCCCTGGTCCACGGGCACCCACCATCGGGCCGGGGGGCGGTCTGCACGGTAGTCGAGCGGAGCCAGCCCAGCGACTGTGGTCCAGCCCTGGCCGTCCCAGCGCTGCAGATCCGGCTCGATCATCACGGTGTTGATCCCCAGCTTGAGGTCACGCGCGGTAGCGGATAACTCGATCTCACCGGGTTGGGCAGCCAGGCTCCCGGTCGTCATCACGGGACGAAGCTCGTCGGAAGACAGGCAGCCCCACGGGTCCGAGCAGGGTCCCACTGGCAGCAACCGCGGCACTCCCGGCACTACTGCTGCTGCGCTGTCGGCTCGAGCCGGCGCAGCAAAGGCGCCCATCAGCAGGACGCTCATGATCAGCACCCCTGCACGCATGCGACCCATCACAACCACCGTTCTCCTCCACGTTTGTGTCGCTCCCCTGGCCCGCGGACTATAGCGCGCGCAATGATCCCTGCGCGCATGGATGCGACGACTCTGGCGTGAGAGGCTGGCCACATGCCCGCTCAGCCAGCACGCCGACTCCTCCTGGGTGGCCTCGGCGCCGGTGCAGTCCTGGCTGCCGCCGGCTGCTCGACTGACGACAAACCGGGCACGAGCGACACCCCGAAGCCCTCTGGGTCACCGTTTACCCCGAGGGTGGCGGTGCGCGCTGACGGCACGGTGGCGCTGCTGCCGAACCTTGGTGACCCGGCGGCCCTGGTGAGCAGCCTCTTCGCCACGGCGAACGTCGCGGTGCTGGCAGACCCCACCGGAGCCCAGAGCGCCACGGCGGTGGCCACGGCGAAGGCGCTCAGCGTCCCCGTACTCGCCCCAGGACCTCAGCTCGCCGGGCAGCTTGCCGCCCTCGAGGTCCGCACTCTCATCTCGTATGCCGCCACGGCCCCCTCCGTACCGAGCACGGTGGAGGTCATTGCGGGCGCCTCGACCCCGCCCGCCCTGAGGGGTTACACGCCCGCGCCGGCGGAGGACGGCTCCGCATACCTGCTCGCGACCGCGGCACCGGTCCCGGACGCGGTGACGGCGACCAACCTCGCCATCGCCGGGGTACGGACCATCGTGCTCACCGCCCCCGACCCGAGGGCCGTCGACGAGGCCTACACCACGCTCAATGGCCGTCCCGACGCTCCCGTCATCGGTGTCGGTGCCGATCTCGGCCCGGCGGACCGGTTCGCCCAGAGGGTGCGCACCGCGAGGTTCGCCGAGCAACTCCCCGGGGGTGGGCTGCTCCCCTTCCCCGACCGGATGATGGTTGCGCTCTACGGGCACCCGGAGAGCGCCGCCCTCGGCATGCTCGGCGAACAACCCGCCAAGGCCGCGGTGGCGCGGGTGACCAAGCTCGCCAAGGAGTATGCCGCGCTGACCACGACTCGCGTGGTCCCGGCCTTCGAGCTCATCGCCACCGTGGCCTCGGCCAGTGCCGGCTCGGACAACGACTACTCCCGCGAGACGGCCATGGACATCCTCGAGCCCTGGGTCGACGAGGCCATCGCCGGCGGCTGTTACGTCGTGCTCGACCTGCAGCCGGGACGCACCGACTTCCTCACCCAGGCCCGCCGCTACGAGAAGCTCTTCCGCAAACCGCAGGTCGGAATCGCGCTGGACCCGGAGTGGCGGCTCGGTCCCAAGGAGAAGCACCTCGTCCAGATCGGCCATGTCGCCATCGACGAGGTCAATGAGGTGGCGCAATGGCTCGCCGGGGTGGTCCGCGAGTACGACCTGCCGCCCAAGGTCTTCACCCTGCACCAGTTCCAACTGCAGATGATCCGGGGACGCGAACGGCTCCGCACCGACCTCGACGAGCTGCAGTTCATGGTGCACGTCGACGGCTCCGGCGGGCAGGGCGCGAAGCGGGCCACCTGGGGTGTCATGCGTGAGGGGCTACCCAAGGAGGTCTTCCTCGGCTGGAAGAACTTCAAGGACGAGGACTTCCCCATGCTCACGGTCGCGCAGACCATGGCCCAGGTGAAACCGACCCCGAACTTCGTCTCCTACCAGTAGGTCGCCCCCTTCGCAGAGGGCTCAGTAGAGCTGCGGGACGAACGTCTGCTCGTGCATGGGAGGACGGACGTAGTGGATGTCCTCCATGTCTGGTAGCTCGATGACATCCGGGGCGACATCTTCATACGGGAACTGGCTCAGCAGGTGGGTGACACAGTTGAGCCGGGCGGCCCGCTTGTCATCGGAGGGCACGACCCACCAGGGCGCCTGCTTGATGTCGGTGTACTGGAAGGTGATGTCCTTGGCCATCGAGTACTTGACGTAGTACTGGTGCTCGGCGAGGTCCATGTCCGAGAGCTTCCAGCGCTTGAGCGGCTCGGCGTTGCGGGCCTCGAACCGCTTGCGCTGCTCCTCGAAACTCACCGAGAACCAGTACTTGATGAGGATGATCCCGCTGCGCACGAGCATCCGCTCGAACTCCGGGCAGGAGCGGAGGAACTCCTCGTGCTCGTCCGGGGTGCAGAAGCCCATGACCCATTCGACGTTGCTGCGGTTGTACCAGGAGCGGTCGAAGAGGACCATTTCTCCGGTGGCGGGCAGGTGCTCGACGTACCGCTGGAAGTACCACTGACTCTTCTGCCGCTCGGTCGGGGTGGGCAGCGCCGCGACCCGCACGGTGCGCGGGGAGGTGCGTTCGGTGATCCGTTTGATCACCCCACCCTTGCCAGCCGATCCGCGGCCCTCGAAGAGGACGACGACCTTGAGGCCCTTCTTCTGGATCCAGTATTGGAGGAGGACGAGCTGCTCTTGGAGTCGCTCCATCTCCTGCTCGTACGCCTCCTTGCGGACGCGTCCGGACTTGGTGTGCACGTCCGGGGAGAGCGCAACCGGGTCGACCCAACCGACGTCGTCGGCGCCTTCAGGGACTGCTGTGGGCTTCTTGCTCATGGTGCATCCTTTCGCGCCCCGCCCCCTGCTGACAACCCATCCCAGCCGCGCAACCGCTGGGCGTGGGCGGTGAGGGTGGCGATCTTCACGGTCGCGTTGGTCACCTGATCGGTGAGCACCGCCTCGACGAGGTCCTCAAGCGGGACCCAGCGGTGCACGAGGATCGCCTCCTCTCCCGTCCTGGTATGCCGTTGCTCCTCCGGTACCGGGGAGAGGCCGCGGGCGAGAAAGACGGTGAGGTGCTCGTTCATCCCCCCGGGCGAGGAGGCATACCGGCTCAGGTGGTGCCAGTGCGCGGCCTGCAGGTCGGCCTCTTCGGCAAGTTCGCGGCGCGCACACTCCAACTCTGGCTCACCGTCGAGATCGAGCAGCCCCGCCGGGATCTCCCACTCATAGGCCCCCACAGGGTGCCGGTACTGCTGAATGAGGAGCACCCGTTCGTCGTCGTCGAGGGCGAGCACCGCCACGGCGCCGGGATGGTCGACAAAGTCACGGGTGAGTTCGCCGACTCCGGGGAGGTCGAATGTTTCGGTCACCACGTCCCAGACGCGGCCGGTGAATCGGGTCACCCGACAGGAGACCCGGGCCGGGTCGATTCGGTCGGCAAGCGGCTCGCTCACGCGGTGAGCGCCTGGCCGTCGGTCGGTTCGCTCTCCTCGTGCCCGCGGGGACGTTCGACCTCGATGAGCCGGGAGGACCGCTGGGCCTCCAAGGCGGCGCCGATCAGTCCGGCGAAGAGCGGATGCGCGCGAGTGGGCCGGGACTTGAACTCCGGATGGGCCTGGGTGGAGACGTAGTACGGATGGACCTCGCGGGGCAGCTCGACGAACTCGACGAGCCCGTAGTCCGGATGGGTCCCGCTGACGACGAGACCAGCGCCCTCGAGGCGTTCCCGATAGGCGTCATTGACCTCGTAGCGGTGCCGGTGCCGCTCGTCGACCTCGGTGGCCCCGTAGGCCTGAGCGACGAGCGAGCCGGGCACGAGGTTCGCCCGCTGGGTGCCCAGGCGCATCGTGCCGCCCAGGTCCCCGCCACCGTCAACGATGGCCTTCTGCTCCTCCATGGTCGCGATGACCGGGTCGGGGGTCTGCGGGTCGAACTCGGCCGAACTGGCGGCGGTGATCCCAGCAACGTTGCGGGCGTACTCGATGACCATGCACTGCAGGCCGAGACAGATGCCCAGGGTGGGCACCTGGCGTTCCCGGGCCCAACGCAGGGCACCGAGTTTGCCCTCGATACCGCGCACCCCGAAACCTCCCGGCACCAGAATGGCGTCCGCCCCACCGAGCGAACGCTGCGCCCCGGCCGGGGTCTCGCACTCATCGGAGGCCACCCAGCGGATGCTCACCTTGGCGTCGTGGTGGAAACCACCGGCGCGCAGCGCCTCGGTCACCGACAGATAGGCGTCCGGCAGATCGATGTACTTGCCGACGAGGGCGACGACCACCTCATGCTCGGGCCGGTGGACCCGCTCCAGGAGCAGGTCCCAGTCCCGCCAGTCGACGTCGCGGAAGGTGAGCCCGAGCCGCCGCACGACATACGCGTCCAGCCCCTCCCGATGCAGCACCTTGGGGATGTCATAGATGCTCGGCGCGTCAACGGCTGCGGCACAGGCCTCCTCGTCGACGTCGCACATGAGCGAGATCTTGCGTTTGATCGAGTCCGGGATGGCCCGGTCGGCCCGCAGGACCAGGGCATCGGGCTGGATGCCGACCTGTCGGAGCGCGGCCACCGAATGCTGCGTGGGCTTGGTCTTGAGTTCCCCGCTCGGGGCGAGGTACGGCACAAGCGAGACGTGCAGGAAGAAGACGTTGTCCCGGCCGAGGTCGTGACGCACCTGCCGGGCGGCCTCAAGGAAGGGCAGCGATTCGATGTCCCCGACGGTGCCGCCGATCTCGGTGATGATGAGGTCGGGGGCGTCCTCCGGCGAGACCCCTGGGGCGCCCGCGGCCTGGGCGCGCATGCGTTCCTTGAGCTCGTTGGTGATGTGCGGGATGACCTGCACGGTGTCCCCGAGGTACTCCCCGCGCCGTTCCCGTTGGATGACCCGGTGGTACACCTGACCGGTCGTCACGTTGGCGCTGCCGTGCAGGTTGACGTCGAGGAACCGCTCGTAGTGACCGATGTCGAGGTCGGTCTCGGCGCCGTCTTCGGTGACGAAGACCTCACCGTGCTGGAACGGGTTCATCGTGCCCGGATCGACGTTGAGATACGGGTCGAGCTTCTGCATCGTCACCTTGAGGCCGCGGGCCCGCAACAGGTGTCCGAGCGAACTCGCGGTCAGCCCCTTGCCCAGTGATGAGGCGACGCCTCCGGTCACGAAGATATGTTTCGTCTGCAACACCACGGACCCCCACCCTACGTCATCCGCGCCCTCACCGCCGACGCGCCACACCCACGCTCTGGTATGCCGTGAGCGCCGCCCCGAGCGCGTCAGCCACGGAGGGCAGGTCGTCGGCACGCTCCCGCGCACGGGAGCGCAGGTTGTCCCGGACGGTGCCGTCGGTGAGTACCATGCGCAGCGCCGTGGCCAGGGCCTCCGGGTCACCCACGGGGACCAGCAAACCCGCGTCACCGAGCACCGCGGCCGTGCCTCCGGCGTCCGTGGCGACGATCGCGGCGCCCTCGAGGAGGGCTTCCTGGAGGGCGACCGGCTGTCCCTCCCAGAGTGCGCTGGAGGCCACCACGTCGGCGGCTGCGAGCAGGTCGGGCACGTCGCTGCGGGCTCCGAGCAGCCGGACCGGGGCCTGTTCGGCGTCGATGAGAGCCTGCAGATGACCGCGCAGCGGCCCGTCCCCAGCCACCGCGACGGTGAGGTCGAGGTCACGCAGACGGGCGGCCGCGCGGATCAGGGTCGGGAGGTCCTTCTGGGGGGCTAAGCGGGCGACGGTGAGCGCCAGGGACGTGTGTGGCGCCAGGTCGAGACCGGCCCGGACGACGTGCCGGGAACTCGCGGGGGCGCGGCGTGGTGGGGCAGCAATCACTGCGGGGCGGATCGCGTGCGCCCGGAGGCGACGGAGCCGGTGGCCGAGATCGGGTGAGACCACGAGCACGAGCGCGGCCCCGCGGGCCACGGTGGCCTCAAGTGCGGCATGGATGGCCCGAGCTGGGGCCGACTGCGGGGGTCCGTTGTGCAGGGTGACGATCACCGGGGTGCGGCCTCGAGCGCCGAGAACCGCGAGCGCCCCCGCGCGCAGCCCGTGCGCATGGACGAGGTCGACTTCGGCACCGAGCCGACCCAGCTGGGCGAGGGTGCCGGCGTCGGAGCGGCGAGGACGGTCGGAGAGTTCGATGGGGACGACGCGCGCACCGGTCGCGGCCATGTCGAACCCGTCGAGGACCGCGGGCGGGGCCGCGAGCACGACATCGCGCCCTGCACCGGCAAGGCCTTGGGCGAGCGAGCGGACGTGGGCGCCGACGCCTCCGCTGGACGTGCCGAGGACAAGCAGGATGCGGCTCATCCGGCCCGCCTTCGGAGTCGGCCGCGGGCGCGCAGGTCACGGAGCAGTTCCCGGTCGCCCAGTCCCATGGCCAGGAGGTAGACGACGGCCGCGGCGATCGCGCTCAGGACTCCGGCGGTGAGGACGCGGGCGAAGGTGTCCAGGGGGAAGCCGCGGGTCACCGAGTCCCCGACGGCCAAAGCGAGACCCAGCGCGATGATCAGTGCGCCCAGGGTGCGCGAACTGCCGACGGTGGCCTCCGGCGACCAGGAACGGCGAACGAGGACCGCGAGCACGGCGGCGGTCAGGGTCATGCCGACGCTGGAGGCCAGAGCGAGCGCACGCAAGGTGGTGGCGCTGCCCGCCCCCGGACCAACGAGGAGGACCGGGGCCGCCGCCAGCAGCCATCCTCCGGCCACCGCCAGGGCGGCCCCCAGGGCGGACCCGCGCACGTAACTGGCCCGCAGCAACAGTGCGGTCACCGAGAAGCCGATCAGTCCCGGAGCGAGACCAACGAGTGCACCGGCGAGCGCGGACAGGGCCTCGGTGCTCGCGCCTTGGGTGCCACGGCGGGCATCGAGCAACCCGAAGAAGGCCGCGACCGGGCGGCTGGTGGCCATGATGAGGGCCGCACCCAGCCCTGAGACGAGCAGCACAGCGCGCACGCTGCGCGCCAGGGTGGGTGTGAGGCCGTCCTCCCCAGGGCCGCCCGGGGTGCGACCCCCGGCCGCGAGCGTCGGAAAGGCCGCGGTCGCGATGGGGACGGCGAGCACGGCATACGGCAGGAGGTAGACGGTTTGGGCGTACTGCCAGACCGGGAAGGTCCCTCGGTCGCCGGAGTGGTTAGCCAGCCACAGCGCGGCGAGTACCGCGAGTTGCTGGCCAGCGACGACGAGCACCCCAGCCCCGGCAAGGGCGGCGACGGCCCGGCGGTCCCGCGGGTCGAGGAGCAGGGTGGGCCGCCACCGCCAGCCGGAGGCGAGCGCCGGCCCGAGGAGCGGCAGGGAGAGGACGACGACCCCGGCGGTGGTACCCCACGCGAGCAGGTCCACAGCACGGTCGGGAACCTGAGATGGGGCGGTCTCCCCATGGACGATGGCGCCGTACCAGAGGTAGCTGCCCAGGACCACGATGCTCGACAGCAGCGGGGCGAGGGCCGCAGCGACGAAGCGTCGGCGGGCCTGGAGCAGCCCGGTAAGGACGAACCCAACGCCGTAGAGCGGGATCTGCAGGGCGAAGACCCGCAGCATCCGAGCCCCGACCTCGAGCGCCCGCGGGTCGAACGGTTCGACGAGAAGTGCCGCGAGCGGACGCGCGAGCAGGAGCACAACGGCCGCGATGGGCACGAGGACGACGAGGGTCCAACTGAGCAGTGCGGAGGCGAGCCGATCGGCCCGCTCGTTGTCCCCCGCGCCGTGGTGCCGGGCGATGAGCGGCACCGCGACGGCCGCAAGGATGCCCCCGGCGCTCACCTCGACGAGCACGTTAGGCAGGGCGTTGAGGCTCTGGTAGATCTCACCGACCCCGCCGGCCCGAACGCTGTCGGCGAAGACGAGGATCCGGCCGAAGCCGGCGACCCGGGCGAGCAGGGTGAGGACCGCGATCGCCCCCGCCGCTCCGGCGATCGTCGTGGCGAGGCGCCGGTTGGTCACGAGCGGCCTCTCCCCCACTGGTCGATGGCCCGCAACCAGGGCGTGCGGTCGATGACGGCGCTGAAGCTCACCCGCTCCGAGGCCAGGGTGAGGCCGGTGAGGATCGCGGCCGCGAGAAACCGTCCCCGGGGACCGGTGGCCGCGACCACGGCACTGCCGATCGCGGCCCCGGCCGCGTTGGCGCCAGTGTCTCCCAGCATCGAGCTCGCGGAGAGGTCATCGGGCAGGGCAGTGATCGCGGCCCCGACGGCGGCGAGGGCGACACCCCGGCTGCGCTCGGCGGCGAGCAGGGGGACGGCAGCGATCACGGTCACCTTGAGGGTTCGACCGGGGCGCAGGTCGAGCAGGTTGCCAAAGTTCGCGGCTGCGGCCGTGGTGACCGCGCCGAGGACGGTGGTGGGCCACCCGTGGCCGGTATGCCGGTCGGTCACCCGGGAGCCGATCAGCGAGGCTGCGGTGATCCCGAGGATCTTCACCGCCCCGGTGGTCACCTGTCCGTGGGCAAGGGCCCCCAGGTGCCCCTTGAGACCCTTGGCGTTGGCGTCTCCCCGAAGATCGTCAAGGGCCCCAGCGGCCGCCGAACCGAGGACCGCGAGGGCGCTGCCCCGGCCGGAGGCGCCGCCTCCGAGGAGCGCACCGGCGGCGGCCCCGACGGCATACGAAGGTCCCTCAAGGAGAGTGACCGGCGCACCGGCATGGTTAACACGTTCCCAGGGTGCGCGGATGGCCGGCGGGAGGGCGCGGCCGATCACGCAGAGGCCCCCCGTGACGCAGGCGGCCGCGAGCAGACCCGCCAGCGGGCGAGCCCGGTCGGTCACGATCCCCCCACGGGGGCCAGAGTGGCCTGGGCCCCGGTGGCCACCCCGAAGTGCCCGATGTCCCCGCGGGCGTCGGCGACCAGGCCGAGGACGATGTTGAGTTGACCGAGCGCGGTGTCGGCGTTGTCGACGGTGGAGAGGACCCGAGCCTGGCCGGAGTCGGCCCGCACGGTGAGCACCGGCGAGACGGGCTCGCCAGGGACGCTCGCCACCTTCTCGGGGACTGCACCGGCGAGGATCTCGCCGCGACCCTCGTGGGCCAGCGATGACGCCAGTTGCGCCCACGAGGCGGCGGCTGCGTCGGCAGAGAGGGTCCCGGCCGCGGGCACCATCCCGACGACCGTGACGACGAAGGTCGGGCTCTGGTAGGTCTCGATATCCCCGGAGATCAGGTCGAGTTCGGCGAGGCGCGCCAGCCCCGCGCGGCGCTGCTCCCGGGTCGGGGCAAGCGCCGCGGTCGAGGTCCCGGCGAGTGCGCCGAGGACGGCGTACTCACGGCGCAGCCGGTCCGACTCGGCGGGCAGTCCGAGCGTGCCGGCAACCTGAGTGAAGACCGTATCCCGTTCGCTCGTGGTGTCGGCCAGCCAGTCCGCGGAGAGGTCGAGCCGCTGCACCGTCGCGCCCGCCGCGAGCAGGGTGGCGCTAGTTGCCGCGACGACGTCGGCCTCCGCCGTGGGCAGGGCAACCAGGGTGGCCTGGGACGCGCTCAGGCGCGCGGAGACGGCACCCTGAAGCAGTTCACCGAGCGCCTCGTCGGTTGCGGTGCGGACCCGTTGGCTCGTCGCGAGCTCCCCGTTGAGTCGGCTCTTGTCGGCCCGCAGGTCGGAGACCTCCTGGGTCAGGGTGCTGTTGAGCCCGTCGGCGATGTTGTTCTGCAGCGGGCCGGCACCGAGGACGACCCCGACAGCGAGGGCCAGGAAGACGGCCGTGAGGGAGACGATGTGATAGCGGAAGTTGATCATTGCCACCATCCTCGAACGGCGGCCCAGACATCGTCGAGTCGAGCGCCGACGAGTTCGAGCATGGCCCGTCCGCCCTCGGTCGCCCAGAGCGCGGTGCCGAGAGCGACCAGGCCGACCAGCAGGAGGACCAAGACACTCACGGCCGACAGGCTGTTGCGGTAGAGGCGGCTCACGCCCTTGGCGTCCACGAGCTTGCTCCCGACGCGCAACCGGGTCAGGAAAGTGCTCGACATCCCGGCCCGGCCCTTGTCGAGGAACTCGTCGAGGGTGGCGTGGGTGCCGACGGCCACGATGAGTTCGGCCCCCTTGTCGTCAGCGAGCAGCATGGCGATGTCCTCACTGGTGCCCGCGGCCGGGAAGGGCACCCCCTGCAGCCCGAGGGCCTCGATCCGTTCCATCCCTGGGGCGCGGCCGTCACGGTAGGCGTGCACGACGAGTTCGGCGCCGCACTTGAGGGCGGCATCACTGACCGAGTCCATGTCGCCGACGATGATATGCGGGGCGATCTTGGCTTCGAGGAGGGCGTCGGCTCCCCCGTCGACACCGATGAGCACTGGACGATACTCACGGATGTAGCCGCGCAGGATGTCGAGGTCCTCCTTGTAGTGGTACCCGCGGACGACGATGAGCGCATGCCGCCCCTCGATCCGGGTGCGGATGTCGGGGATCCCGACGCTGTCGAAGAGCAGGTCGCGCTCGCGTCGCATGTACTCCAGGGTGTTCGTCGCGAAAAGCTCGAGCTGTTCGGACATGCCCGCGCGCGCTTCGGTCATGGCGGCCTCGACGGCCTCGGAGGTCAGCAGGGTGCCGGAGCCGAGGACCGTATCCCCGTGCCGGAGTTCACTGTCGACGACCCGGGCGGTGGTTCCCTCGGGGATGGCCATGACCTCGGGCCCGGCGGCGTCGAGGAGTGGTACTCCGGCCTCCATGAGGAGCTGGGGCCCGACGTTGGGGTACCTGCCGGAGATGCTCCGGGCGGCGTTGACGACCGCCGACGGGCGGCAGGCGATGAGGGCTTCGGCGCTGACTCGGTCCAGGTCGGCATGGTCGATGACGGCGATCTCCCCCGGCTGCAGCCGCTTGGTGAGCCGCTTGGTGCGGGCGTCGACCCGGATCGGCCTCCCCGCGGCATCCGCGGAGGACCGCGGGCGCAGCGCGGAAAGGAGTCGAGACATCACCCCACATCGTGCCACGGCCCGACCAAAGTCCTCGCGGCGGCGCCGCGCCGGCTCAGCCCGCGGAGCCGTCGCGGGCGTGGGCGAGAAGTTCGTCGGCGTGCCGCCGGGCCGAGGTCGTGTCCGAGCCGCCGAGCATTCGAGCAAGTTCGGAGACCCGGGCGGACCCGTCGACCGCCTGCACACCGCTAGCCACGACCGCCCCGTCATCGGTCTTGGTGACCACGAGGTGCCGGTCGGCGAAGGCGGCGACCTGAGCGAGGTGGGTCACCACCACGACCTGGGTATGCCGGGCGAGTTCGGCGAGACGGCCACCAACGGCGAGCGCGGCCCGGCCACCCACTCCGGCATCGACCTCGTCGAAGATGAACGTGAGCCGGTCCGGGGTGCGGGCTGCGGTGACCACCTCGATGGCGAGCATCACCCGGGAGAGTTCCCCCCCGGAGGCTGCCTTGGCCACCGGTCGCCAGGGTGCGCCGGACCCGGACGCCAACCGAATTTCCACCAGGTCCGCTCCGGCCGGGGTGAGCCGGTCGAGGGGTTCGACGGCGACGTGGACTCTCGAGCCGGGCATGGCCAGGGAGGCCAGTTCGCGCGTGATCTGGGTGCCGAGGTCGCTCGCGGCCTGTTCGCGGAGTGCGGTGAGCTGCGCGGCCTGAGCCCTGCGCGCGGTGTCTGCGGCGGCGAGCTCGTCCCGCAGAGCCTCGATGGTGTCTGTTGTCGACTCGAGGTCGAGGAGCCGATCAGCGGCCTCCCGGGCCCAGGTGAGCACCTCGTCGATGTTCTCGCCGTAGAGCCGGGTGAGTGCCGTGAGTTGGGCGCGCCGGTCCTGGACCCAGGCCAGCCGGGCCGGGTCGACGTCAACCCCGGACAGGTAGGTCGTCAGGTCACTGGCGAGGTCGGAGGTGAGGTGGCTGAGCTCGACGACCCGGGCGCCGAGGGCCTGCAGTTCCGGGTCGAGTTCACCACCGGCGGTGAGCGCGGAGCGGGCCTGGGTGAGCAGCGCGAGCACGTCTGGGGCGGGCTCCACGCCATAGCCATCGTCGTCGCCGGCGAGCGCGGCGCGGGCCTGGGCGGCCGCCTGGCGCAACTCCTCGGCGTGACTGGAGCGATCGTCCTCGACGCGCAGCGCCACGTCCTCCCCGGGTTGGGGATCGACGGCACCCACCCGTTCGAGACCGAGGCGGAGCATCTCGGCCTCACGGGCGCGCTCTGCGGCCGCAGCCTCGAGGTCGGCTAGGCGGGCACTCAGCTGCCGATGGGCCTCGAAGGCGACCCGGTAGTCCGTCAGCGCCGAGCCGAGCCGTTCACCGCCGAAGCCGTCGAGCAACTCGCGGTGTTCCTCCACCCGGCGGAGCCGCCACTGATCTGCCTGACCGTGAACGGCGATGAGCGACTCGGCGAGCTCGCCAAGTAGCGAGACGGGGGCGCGTCGTCCGCCTACGTGGGCGCGGGAGCGGCCATCGGCCCCGACGCCCCGAATGAGGACGAGGTCCTCGCTGACGTCCTCGCCGAGGTCGGCGCCGGCCTCGGCCGCGCGTTCGAGGGCGCGGTGCCCGGCGGGCAGGTCAAGCACTCCCTCGATGACCGCGCGGTCGGCCCCGGAGCGGACCAGGGCGCTGTCGGCTCGGGCACCGGAGAGCAGCCCCAGCCCGTGGACGACCATGGTCTTGCCGGCTCCGGTCTCCCCGGTGACCACGGTGAGGCCCGGGGACAACTCGAGGGTGGCCTCGGCGATGACCCCCAAGTCGGTGATCCGGATTTCGCGAAGCATCGCTCAGCGGTGCCGGGCGGCGCCGCGCCAGCCGTGGATGGAAAGGTCGAACTTGGCGACGAGGCGGTCGGTGAAGGGGGCGTCGGTGAGCCGGGCCAGGAGCACCGGCTCGGCGGAACGCTGCACCTCGATCCGGGCACCCGGCGGCAGCTCGGTCGCCCGCCGACCATCGCACCACAGCACACCGTGACCGTCGGTGTGGGCGACGACTTCGACGGCAAGCCGTGAGGAAGGGCCGACGACGACGGGCCGGGCGAACAGGGCGTGCGCGCTGATCGGGCAGAGCAGCAGGGCCTCAACGTCGGGCCACACCACGGGCCCGCCCGCGGAGAACGCGTATGCCGTGGAGCCCGTCGGCGTCGCCATGACCAGGCCGTCGCAGCCCCAGGTCGAGAGCGGGCGGCCGTCGATCTCGACGGTGAGTTCGATCATGCGTTCCCGGGAGGCCTTCTCCACGGTCACCTCGTTGAGCGCCCAACTCTCGAAGCAGACCGCTCCCTCAGTCAGCACCCGGGTCTCCAGCGCGAGCCGCTCCTCCACGGTATAGGCGCGGTCGGCGATCCGGTGCACGGTGCTGTCGAGGTCCTCGCGTTCGGCTTCGGCGAGAAAGCCGACGTGGCCGAAGTTGACTCCGAGCAGCGGAACCGCGCTCCCGCGGGACATCTCGGCGGCATACAGGATCGTCCCGTCCCCGCCGAGGATGACGACAAGTTCGGCGCCTCGAGCCGGCGCCACCGGGTCGGCCGCGGCCACGCCGTCGAGCCCGGCCAGCGCCCCCGAGGTGGTCCCAGGCGCCGTCGCGACGTCGATCCCGGCGGCGAGCAGCCGTTCGGCGACCTCCCGGGCCAGGGCGTGTGCCTCGGTCCTGGTCGGGTGAGTCACGAGAAGAACGCGACGCCGTTCACTCATGGAACTCTCCTGGGGTGGTTGCGCGCTCGCCAAGCCCGAAGGCCTGCCGACGGATGGTGTCAGGGTCCATCTTTGCCGACGGATCCGACACGGCCCACATGAGGTACTCGGTGTTGCCGCGACCCCCGACGATCGGGGAGGTTTGCAGGGCTCGGACGGCAAGCCCAACCTCCTGTGCGGCGTGGGCCACGGCGATGAGGGCGTCGAGTCGTTCCCGGGCTCCGGTGACGACTCCGTGCTTGCCGAGGCGGCCCTTGCCGACCTCGAATTGCGGCTTGACGAGCAGGATGAGATCCCCGCCCGGTCTGGTCAGGGCCGCCAGGTCACCAAGGACCAGCCGTAGCGAGATGAACGAGAGGTCGGCGACGAGCAGGTCCACCGGGCCGTCCACGGCCTCCGGGGCAAGTCCACGAATCGTGGTTCCGGAGAGGTCGACCACCCTTGGATCCTCGCGCAGGGAGTCGACAAGTTGGCCACGACCCACGTCGACCGCGTAGACGCAACCGGCCCCGTGGGCGAGCAAGACCTGGGTGAAGCCGCCAGTGGACGCACCGGCGTCGAGGCAGCGGCGCCCGGCGACCGCCAACCCGGACGGCGTCCAGGCCTCCAGAGCCGCGATCAGTTTGGCCGCGCCTCGACCCACCCACTCCTCGGTCTCACCGTCGACGTCCACGACGATGTCGTCACTGATCGGGGTCGACGGCTTGGGTCGGTCCACGCCGAAGACGCGGACCCGCCCCGATTCGAGCAGTTCGCGCGCATGTCCACGGCTGCGTGCCAGCCCGCGCCGAACAAGCTCGGCATCCAGTCGGGCGATCGTCAGCCTCCGAGATCCGCGAGTCGCGACCGCAGCGTGGTGAGCACCTCGTCGGCGTGCGTGAGCACCCCGTCGATGTCGGAGTCGGCGACGTCGGCGAGGCGTGCCAGGGCGGCGTCAATCACCGGGTCATCGCTCCGGGGGTAGCCGACGGCGACCTCACTCACTCAGCGGAATCCTTGGCCGGAGCCTTCTTCGCCGCCGGCGCCTTAACGGCTGCCGGAGCCTTCTTCGTCACCGGCGCCTTCTTGGCCACGGGCGCCTTCTTGGCCACCGGAGCCTTAACGGCTGCCGGCGCCTTCTTGGCCACCGGCGCCTTCTTCGTCACCGGCGCCTTCTTGGCCACCGGCGCCTTCTTGGCCACCGGAGCCTTCTTGGCCACCGGCGCCTTCTTGGCCACCGGAGCCTTAACGGCTGCCGCTGCCGGCGCTACAGGGGCAGCCGGGGTCCGGCGCACTGCCGAGCGCGGGGGGCGGCGCCGCGTGGGGGCAGCGGGAGCTGCGGAAGCAGCAGCCGGAGCGGCCGGGGCAGCAGGCGCAGCAACGCGAGCGGCGGAAGCCGCCGGTTTGCTGCCACCGGTGGCCATGTCGCGGACCGTCTCACCGAGTTCCTCCAGCTGGGCAGCGAGGCCGGCAACGGTCGCGACAACTCCCTGGACGTCCTTGCTCAGGTTGGCGAGGTCGAGTCTGCTCACCGCCTTGTCCACCTCGGTGCGGATGAGGGTGGTGATCATCTTGCGGTTGCTCTCGGCGCTCGTCATCAGGTCCTCGGCGAGCTTGCCCGCCTGCTTGCCGATCTTCTTCGGCGACGGCGGGTTGGCACTGAGGGCAAGAAGTTCGGTCGCTGCCTCCTTGGCCTTGCTCTTCGTGAGGTCTCCGAGCCCGGAGGCCACCTCGAGGTAGCTGTGGATGGAGCGTCGTGCCATGGTCATCTCCTCACGTTGGGGCCGCCAGCGGTTGGCCGCTCCCCGAGCCTACCTGGCGGTATCGCCATCGAGCACGCGACGAGCCGCCTCGATGGCCTGAGTCAGCGCGGTCTCGAACTGTGCCGAGGATGCCCCCGCGGCGCGCGCGTCGTCCAGCTGTCCCCAGGCCCTGCGAACGACTCCGGTGAGCGGCCCATCGAGCGCTTCATGAGTCAGCTGCGTGGCGAGGTCGGCAAGGTCCGCGCGGATATACGTCGGCCGCATCCGGGGCTCGGCGCGCAGAACGTCCTCAAGGGAGTCGACCCCGGTAAGGACGAAGAGGCTCGCCATCCCGGTGGCGAGCGCCCCCTCGATGTCGGTCTCGAGGCGATCACCGATCGCGAGCACCTCCCCGGCGGTCAGGGAGAGCCGCTCCAGGGCTAGTTCGTAGATCGTGGGATGCGGCTTACCGGCGACGGCATCGGGTCCGCGACCGACTGCGCCCGCCACTGCTGACACCAAGGACCCGCCACCGGGGGCAACCCCGCGGTCGGTGGGCAACGTCGAATCGGTGTTTGTGGCCACCCAGCAGGCCCCTGCCTGGACGGCATACGCGGCCTCGGCGAGGTCGGCTGCGGTGACGTCACGTCCGTAGCCCTGGAGAACAGCGTCGACCGCCGGGGTGTGCTGAGCGTCCCGCGGCAGGACCACGGTGAAACCTGCGCGCTCCAGGGCGAGGGCCACACCCGGACCGCCCACGGCGAGCACGCGCTGGGGTGGAGCCGAACCTCGCGAAAGCAGCCAGGCGCCCGCCTCACTGCTCGTGGTCACCTCCGAGTCCGCACAAGGCAGCCCAAGGTCGCGCAGATGGGCGGCCACCTCCCCCGGTGGCCGGGAGGCGTTATTCGTGGCGTAGTGCACCTGGGCGCGAACACCAACAAGGGCCTCGACGGCATACGGCACCGGACTCGACCCCCGATAGACGACCCCGTCGAGATCGCAGATGAGCGCGCGGTATGTCGTGGGCGCACCTTCCGTGGTCATCCGTCGGTGACCTCGGCGTCGGCGGACTCGGAGGGCTCGGCGGACTCGGCGGACTCGGTGAGCACCACCCCGTCGATCTCCTCGACCCGCTCGGCGGCGTCGGTCTCGCCGTCAAGATCCGCCGCAGCGGCCCGCACAAACCAGTCGCGGGCCTCCTCGCCGCGACCCAGGGCCAGCAGGGTGTCGCCGTAGGCGTAGTGCAAACGGTAGGGACCGACGGCCTTCTTGAGCTGGGGAATCTGCAGCGCCAGCAGGGCCGCCTCGGTCTGGTCGAGGTCACGACGGACCCCGGCGACGACAATGGCGAGCTCGACACGGTCGCTCTCCTCGAGGTGGCGCACGTCCGGTGAGGCGGCGAGGTCGAGGGCACGCTCATGGCGTCCGAGGCCGCGTTCGCAATCAACCATGAGCGGCAGCAGATGATGGGACCCGCCGAGACGCCGGACCGTCCGGAACTCGGTCAAGGCGCGGCCGAAGTCCCCTCGTCGGTAGGCGACCATGCCCAGGGCCTCACGCGCGGCCGGAACCCGGCCGGCCCGACGCACCGCGGTCTCGGCATGGGCGAGGGCGGCGTCCAGCTCATCCGCAGCGAGGTAGGCGGCGACCATGACGAGGTGCTTGGCGACTCCGTCGGCATTCTCTTTGCTCAACGTGCGGAGTTGGTGGTGCACGGACCGGTCGAGTTCCTTGCCCGGTCACCTCGTCGGGGATCCGTGGCTCGGGAAGCCGAGGACCCTTCGGGACCAGCCGTGAAGCACCTCGGGGCGCCTCCGACGAACGACCGCCGGCCTCACGGTCCCGTCCACCCCGTGGGGCACCCGCGTCCCGCGAGGGGCGAGCGTCCCGGGACGGACGATCGTCGCGTCGATCACGCCCGGCCCGGTCGCGGCGGCCCTCTCCCGCGGCCCGATCAACGCGCCCACGTCCCCCACCAGCCGAACGGTCGCCTTGCCCGCTGCCACGTGCGTCATCTCGTCGACCGACGCCTCTAGATGGGGCCCCTCGATCGTCACGCTCGCCGCGCTCGCCGCGCTCGCCGCGCTCGCCGCGCTCGCCGCGCTCGCCGCGCTCGCCGCGCTCGCCGCGCTCGCCGCGCTCGCCGCGCTCGCCGCGCTCGCCCCGCTCGGCTCCCGAGCGAGCGTTGTCGGGGGTCTCATCCGTGGGTGGCTGGGACATATCCGGTCCTTTCGGATCACACGGGTCTCTATGGGACATGATGCGGCCGGAGGCGGCTACACAGCACGAAAGGGCTCGCCGTGTGGCGAACCCCTTCGTTGAAGTATGTCCGGCTGCGTCCTACTCTCCCACACCGTCACCAGTGCAGTACCATCGGCGCTGAAGGGCTTAGCTTCCGGGTTCGGAATGGAGCCGGGCGTTTCCCCTTCGCTATGACAGCCGAAACTCTATGGAGATGTCAATCGTTCCCGACCGTATCTCGGGAACTGCACAGTGGACGCGAACAACAAGTCTTTTGATGTGTATCAAGTCATCGGCTTATTAGTACCAGTCAGCTACATGCATTACTGCACTTACACATCTGGCCTATCAACCCGGTAGTCTAGCCGGGAGCCTCTCGGGGTAAACCCCATGGAAATCTCATCTTGAAGCGTGCTTCCCGCTTAGATGCTTTCAGCGGTTATCACTTCCGAACGTAGCTAATCAGCCGTGCCCTTGGCAGGACAACTGACACACCAGAGGTTCGTCCAACCCGGTCCTCTCGTACTAGGGTCAGCCCTTCTCAAATTTCCAACGCGCACAGCGGATAGGGACCGAACTGTCTCACGACGTTCTAAACCCAGCTCGCGTACCGCTTTAATGGGCGAACAGCCCAACCCTTGGGAGCGACTACACCCCCAGGATGCGACGAGCCGACATCGAGGTGCCAAACCATGCCGTCGATATGGACTCTTGGGCAAGATCAGCCTGTTATCCCCGGGGTACCTTTTATCCGTTGAGCGACGGCGCTTCCACAAGCCACCGCCGGGTCACTAGTTCCGACTTTCGTCCCTGCTTGACATGTCTGTCTCGCAGTCAAGCTCCCTTGTGCACTTACACTCAAAACCTGATTGCCAACCAGGCTGAGGGAACCTTTGAGCGCCTCCGTTACATTTTAGGAGGCAACCGCCCCAGTTAAACTACCCACCAGGCACTGTCCCTGATCCGGATCACGGACCGAGGTTAGATATCCAGAACGACCAGAGTGGTATTTCAACGTTGACTCCACACACACTGGCGTGCATGCTTCACAGTCTCCCACCTATCCTACACAAGCCGTACCGAACACCAATACCAAGCTATAGTAAAGGTCCCGGGGTCTTTCCGTCCTGCTGCGCGTAACGAGCATCTTTACTCGTAGTGCAATTTCGCCGAGTTCGTGGTTGAGACAGTGGAGAAGTCGTTACGCCATTCGTGCAGGTCGGAACTTACCCGACAAGGAATTTCGCTACCTTAGGATGGTTATAGTTACCACCGCCGTTTACTGGGGCTTAAATTCTGAGCTTCGACCCTAAGATCTAACCCGTCCTCTTAACCTTCCAGCACCGGGCAGGCGTCAGTCCGTATACATCGTCTTGCGACTTCGCACGGACCTGTGTTTTTAGTAAACAGTCGCTTCTCCCTGGTCTCTGCGGCCGATCACGCTCGGGCAGCAAGTGCCGTCACGATCAGGGCCCCCCTTCTCCCGAAGTTACGGGGGTATTTTGCCGAATTCCTTAACCACGATTCACTCGATCGCCTTGGTATTCTCTACCTAACCACCTGAGTCGGTTTGGGGTACGGGCGGCTCGAACCTCGCTAGAAGATTTTCTAGGCAGCATAGGATCACTGATTTCACCCATTCGGGTTACCCGTCAGGTCTCAGGAACATGTGAGACGGATTTGCCTATCTCACTCCCTACACCCTTAGACGTGGACTACCATCGCCACGCTCAGCTACCTTCCTGCGTCTCTCCATTGCTTGACTACTACTATTCTGGGTCGCGCGCTCCACTCAGATCCACTCCCGAAGGAGGAAGAAAAGAGCTTCAGGCGCTTAGCATCGATAAGTTCGTCATGGGCGGTCCTTTGCCGGTACCGGAATATCAACCGGTTGTCCATCGACTACGCCTGTCGGCCTCGCCTTAGGTCCCGACTTACCCAGGGCAGATTAGCTTGACCCTGGAACCCTTGGTTATTCGGCGGACGGGTTTCTCACCCGTCATTCGCTACTCATGCCTGCATTCTCACTCGTGTAGCCTCCACGGCTGGATCACTCCGCCGCTTCTCTGGCTACACGACGCTCCCCTACCCATCAACACGCTTGGACCCACAAGGGGCCGGGCAATGTGTCAATGCCACAGCTTCGGTGGTGTGCTTGAGCCCCGCTACATTGTCGGCGCGGAATCACTTGACCAGTGAGCTATTACGCACTCTTTTAAGGGTGGCTGCTTCTAAGCCAACCTCCTGGTTGTCACTGCAACTCCACATCCTTTCCCACTTAGCACACGCTTAGGGACCTTAGCTGGTGATCTGGGCTGTTTCCCTCTCGACTACGGAGCTTATCCCCCGCAGTCTCACTGCCACGCTCTCACTTACCGGCATTCGGAGTTTGGCTAACGTCAGTAACCTGGTGAGGCCCATCGGCTATCCAGTAGCTCTACCTCCGGTAAGAAACACGTGACGCTGCACCTAAATGCATTTCGGGGAGAACCAGCTATCACGGAGTTTGATTGGCCTTTCACCCCTACCCACAGCTCATCCCCTCAGTTTTCAACCTAAGTGGGTTCGGCCCTCCACGACGTCTTACCGTCGCTTCAGCCTGGCCATGGGTAGATCACTCCGCTTCGGGTCTAGACCCAGCGACTAAAACGCCCTATTCGGACTCGCTTTCGCTACGGCTTCCCCACACGGGTTAACCTCGCCACTGAGCACTAACTCGCAGGCTCATTCTTCAAAAGGCACGCCGTCACCCCACAAGGAGGCTCCGACGGATTGTAGGCACACGGTTTCAGGATCTATTTCACTCCCCTCCCGGGGTACTTTTCACCTTTCCCTCACGGTACTTGTCCGCTATCGGTCACCAGGGAATATTTAGGCTTAGCGGGTGGTCCCGCCAGATTCACACGGGATTTCTCGGGCCCCGTGCTACTTGGGATGATTCTCTGGAGTTCGCGCCATTTCGTCTACGGGGGTTCCACCCTCTGTGCCGGGCCTTTCAATGCCCTTCGACTATAACGCGAATTTCTGACTCCATGTCGGTCTGTCAGAACCAACTGAGAAGTCCCACGACCCCGACCATGCAACGCCTGACAGCTATCACACATGGCCGGTTTAGCCTGTTCCGCTTTCGCTCGCCACTACTCACGGAATCGCGGTTGCTTTCTCTTCCTGTGGGTACTGAGATGTTTCACTTCCCCACGTTCCCTCTACCCACCCTATGTGTTCAGGTGGGAGTGACTGGACTTGCCTCCAGCCGGGTTTCCCCATTCGGAAATCCTCGGATCACAGTCTGGTTATCGACTCCCCGAGGCTTATCGCAGATTCCTACGTCCTTCTTCGGTTCCTGGTGCCAAGGCATCCACCGTGTGCCCTTATTAACTTGAGCCACAAAGATTTAAGATGCTCGCGTCCACTGTGTAGTTCTCAACATACGGGCGGGCCCGCCTCGATCTCGGTGCCTACCAACTCAAGAGCTGGCGGTTGATCCGCGAGGAAGGTCCTGACCGAAATGGTCATGAGGTGAGCTTGCGCCCGAGCCCTCAGGACCCAACAACGTGTCAGGCGCCGCTCCCTAGCGTGCCGGCTTTCCTTCGTCGTGAAGACGTGTACTTGCCTGCGCACCCCGTGGGTTCGGCGCCAAATAATCGATGTTCCACCCTTGAGCACCTGCTGACCGACATTCGCAGTCAGACCAGGCTCTGGATCGCTTGCGCGACCAGTGCTCCTTAGAAAGGAGGTGATCCAGCCGCACCTTCCGGTACGGCTACCTTGTTACGACTTAGTCCCAATCGCCAGTCCCACCTTCGACGGCTCCCTCCACAAGGGTTGGGCCACCGGCTTCGGGTGTTACCGACTTTCGTGACTTGACGGGCGGTGTGTACAAGGCCCGGGAACGTATTCACCGCAGCGTTGCTGATCTGCGATTACTAGCGACTCCGACTTCATGGGGTCGAGTTGCAGACCCCAATCCGAACTGAGACCGGTTTTTTGGGATTCGCTCCATCTCGCGATTTCGCAGCCCTTTGTACCGGCCATTGTAGCATGTGTGAAGCCCAAGACATAAGGGGCATGATGATTTGACGTCATCCCCACCTTCCTCCGAGTTGACCCCGGCAGTCTCCTATGAGTCCCCGCCATTACGCGCTGGCAACATAGAACGAGGGTTGCGCTCGTTGCGGGACTTAACCCAACATCTCACGACACGAGCTGACGACAACCATGCACCACCTGTATACCGACCTTGCGGGGGCACCTATCTCTAGATGTTTCCGGTATATGTCAAGCCTTGGTAAGGTTCTTCGCGTTGCATCGAATTAATCCACATGCTCCGCCGCTTGTGCGGGCCCCCGTCAATTCCTTTGAGTTTTAGCCTTGCGGCCGTACTCCCCAGGCGGGGAACTTAATGCGTTAGCTGCGGCACAGACCTCGTGGAATGAGGCCCACACCTAGTTCCCAACGTTTACGGCGTGGACTACCAGGGTATCTAATCCTGTTCGCTCCCCACGCTTTCGCTTCTCAGCGTCAGTGGTGGCCCAGAGACCTGCCTTCGCCATCGGTGTTCCTCCTGATATCTGCGCATTTCACCGCTACACCAGGAATTCCAGTCTCCCCTACCACACTCTAGTCTGCCCGTACCCACCGCAAGTCCGGAGTTGAGCCCCGGATTTTCACGGCAGACGCGACAAACCGCCTACAAGCTCTTTACGCCCAATAATTCCGGACAACGCTCGCACCCTACGTATTACCGCGGCTGCTGGCACGTAGTTAGCCGGTGCTTCTTCTGTAGGTACCGTCACTTTCGCTTCTTCCCCTACTGAAAGAGGTTTACAACCCGAAGGCCGTCATCCCTCACGCGGCGTCGCTGCATCAGGCTTTCGCCCATTGTGCAATATTCCCCACTGCTGCCTCCCGTAGGAGTCTGGGCCGTGTCTCAGTCCCAGTGTGGCCGGTCGCCCTCTCAGGCCGGCTACCCGTCGTCGCCTTGGTGAGCCGTTACCTCACCAACTAGCTGATAGGCCGCGAGTCCATCCCAGACCGAAAAACTTTCCAGACGGTAGAGATGCCTCTCCGTCTCGTATCCGGTATTAGCTCCGGTTTCCCGGGGTTATTCCAGAGTCTGGGGCAGGTTACTCACGTGTTACTCACCCGTTCGCCACTGATCAGGAGGAGCAAGCTCCTCCGTCACCGTTCGACTTGCATGTGTTAAGCACGCCGCCAGCGTTCGTCCTGAGCCAGGATCAAACTCTCCGTTGATGTTGTGATTCTCGGCAGAGCCGAGAGATCTGTACCCACGAAGGGTTGTTTCACTGGCTGAGCACGAACAACTAGCTTTCGCTGTTGTTCGTTGTCAACCAAAGGATTTTTCGTGCGAGCGCAAGCTCACCGACCGGTGGTCGATGTGCCGGCACCTCGCGACGAGGTTAATTGGCATCGATTTTTGACACGCTGTTGAGTTCTCAAGGTTCGGACGCGCACCGACTCGGGGCTCTGCGAGCTCGTTGTCGGGGCAACTGTTCTAACTTACCCGCGTCCATGCTTGGGCGTCAAATCCGCGGCCCGAGGGCCGTCCTGATCTGATCGCGCTTGGATCTCTGCGGGGCCAACCACGCTACCAGCCCTGGCGGGTCCGGTCCAACTCGCGTTGGTGGTGGTGGGTCAACTCGCGGGACCGGCCTACTTGGTGTGGGGCTTGCGCCGCCACCACTTGGTGTCCGTTCCTCCCTCTCGGGCTGACGTCGTAGAACATTAGACGACGTCCTCGGCGGCGACCAAATCGGCCTGCATCTCGGGCGTGTCGCGCCGCCCCCCGGCGTGTATGCCGTTGCGCGACAACGGCATACGCTCAGATGCGGCCAGCGGCCAGAGACTTGCGCCCTCGGCGCAGGACGACGACGACGCCATGCAGGAGGTCGGTGTCGCGCAGGACGGCGTCGGGGTCGGTGATCTTGGTGCCGTTCACCGATGCTCCGCCCTCCCCGATCGTGCGGCGGGCCGCATTACGCGACTCGGCCAGCCCGACGGAGACGAGGGCGTCCACCACCGGCATACCCTCGACCACCGGGCCACCCGGCAGTTCGGCCGTCGCGTCCCGCAGGGTCGAGGCATCCAAGGCGAACAGGTCCCCGCGGCCGAAGAGCGCCTCCGAGGCAGCCTGCACTGAGGCGGTGGCCTCGTTCCCGTGCACCAGGGTCGTCACATCGGCGGCGAGCGCGCGCTGGGCAGCCCGCCGGAACGGCTCGTCAGCCACCTGGCGCTCAAGGTCATCGATCTCCGCGCGGCTGCGGTCGGTGAACACCTTGAGCAACGCGACCACCGAGGCGTCCTCAACATTGAGGAAGTACTGGTAGAAGGCGTACGGGCTGGTCATGTCCGCGGAGAGCCACACCGCATTGCCCTCGGACTTGCCGAACTTCTGCCCCGAGGCGTCCGTGAGCAACGGGGTCGTCAGGGCATGCACCGACGCGCCTTCGGCCTTGTGGATGAGGTCGACACCGGCGGTGAGGTTGCCCCACTGGTCCGAGCCGCCGGTCTGCAGGGTGCAGCCGTGCTCGCGGAAGAGGTGGAGGTAGTCGAGGGCCTGGAGCAGCTGGTAGCTGAACTCGGTGTAGCTGATCCCCTCCTGGCTCTCCAGCCGTGCGGAGACGGCCTCCTTGCGGATCATCTGGTTGACCCGGAAGTGCTTGCCGATGTCGCGCAGGAAGTCCAGCGCCGACATCGGCGCGGTCCAGTCGAGGTTGTCGACCAGCAGCGCGGGGTTGTCCCCCTCGAAGTCGAGGAAGGGTCGCACGAGTTCCTTGATCCGGGCGACGTTCGCGGCCGCCTCGTCCTTGGTCTTCAGGACCCGCTCCGAGGTGGGCTTGGGGTCGCCGATGAGCCCTGTGGACCCACCGACGAGGCAAATCACCCGGTGGCCGGCGCGCTGGAGCCGGCGCAGGACGACGAGTTGGACGAAGTTGCCGAAGTGCAGGCTCGGCGCGGTCGGGTCGAAGCCGCAGTACGCCGTGAGCGGCCCCCTCGCCAACGCGTCGCGCAGCGCGGACTCGTCGGTGGTTTGGGCCACCGAGCCACGCCACTGGAGCTCGTCGAGGATGTCGCTCACGTCGGTCGCCTTCTCGTGTGGTCTCTGGTGGGCTGGCCAGTATGCCGTGCGCCTTGCCTAGCCTGCCACCCTAAACCTGGTTGCCCGATCGACCTGACATCGGCTGGGAAGGCGTGCTCTACTCTCGACCGGCGAACCAGGCTTCCTCGGCAGCACGCTGGCGTCGCGCGCGCTCCGCATCGAGCAACCCCGTTCGCGCCGCGAAGTCGAGCCACTCACTGAGCCACGCCAGCCGGTCGGTCGGACTGAGCGCGGCTCGCGCCTGGCGCGCAGCCCGGCCGTCCGAGGTTCCGGACCAGTCCAGTTGCACGGCCTGCTCACTCATCGGCTCGACCGGCTTGGAGAGCCATCAAAGCTTCGATGTCGGCCAGGTCCTGGCTTCTCCCCGCGTGCTCTTTGAGCCGAATGAGGTGCACCACGGAGGCGACCGGGACGGGGACACCCTCCACCGTGAAGGTGTCCGCGTCCCGGGCTAGGTCCACAAACGGGACCACCGGGTCGGCCAGGAGATCCAGCTCCCGTCGGCTGTCGCCCGGGTCAACCATGGTGAAGGCGATGAGGTGCCGCTCCTCGACCCACGACCGCCTGGTGTCCGGGTCGGCGAAGTCCGTCGCGGCCACGGGGAGCCGCGGCCGAAGCCCCGTCGATCCGAGCGCGCCCACCGCAGCCAGAATGTTGTCCGTGGTCAGATCCAGCGCGATGTCGACGTCGACCGTGGTGCGCAGGTGTCCACGCAGGACGACGGCGACTCCGCCGACCACGACATAGGACACGCCGGCCGCGTTGAGCGCCCGAAGCGTGCCAAGGATGCGGTCCACGGGCTCAGGCTACTCACCCGCGAGACCGACCCGGTCGGTAGGCACTCACCGTCGGCTCCCCCTCGATCCAGAACCGCCACGGGTATGCCGTCCCGTCACCACCGGGACCGCTGACCCCGACGCGGGGGCCGGTGCGAATCCGGGCCGGGTCGACTCGCTCCCCCGCCTCGAGCCGGACCGCCGCTCCGTTGGCGAGCAGGTCGACCCCGTTGTGCGCGGCCCCGATGGCCAGGGCCCGGGTCAGCCGCGCCGGGCCCCGAGCCCAGTCACGCTGCGCCATCCCGGCCCGCCGCTCGCGGACGAGATCGTGGCCCGCAACGATCTCACCGGCCCGAAGCAGGACCGCGGCCGCCTCGCCCGGCGGACCACAGACCACATTGCAGCAGTAGTGCATCCCGTAGGTGAAGTAGACATACAGGTGACCTGCCGGGCCGAACATCGTCGCCGTGCGCGGGGTGCGCCCGCGGAACGCGTGCGACCCGGGGTCGCGCGACCCGGCATACGCCTCGACCTCGGTGAGCCGAAGCGCAACCGGACCCGCGTGGAGCACCGCCCCGAGCACATCCGGGGCGACCTCGAGCGGGCTCCTGCTCAGCTCACCGCGCGCCAGCCCAGGCACGGGCATCCTTCCGGAGTGCCTGGACCCGGTGGAGTTGCTCACGCACCCGCTCCGGGGCCGTCCCGCCCTGGGCGTTACGGGAGGCCAGTGACCCGGCGACGGTGAGCACGCGACGCACCTCGGGGGTGAGCGCGGGAGAAATCGCGGCGAGGTCGTCGTCGGTGAGGTCCCAGAGTTCGCAACCCCGGGCCTCGCAGATCCGGACGCACTCCCCAGCCACCTCGTGGGCGACCCGGAAGGCGACCCCCTCGCGCACGAGCCACTCGGCGATGTCGGTCGCCAACGAGAAGCCCTGGGGCGCCAATGCCTCAAGCCGAGCGGTGTCGAACTCCATCGTGGCCACCATTCCGGCGAACGCCGGCAGCAGGACCTCAAGGGTGTCCACGGCGTCGAAGACCGGCTCCTTGTCCTCCTGCAGGTCCCGGTTGTAGGCCAGTGGGAGCGCCTTGAGGGTGGCGAGCAGACCGGCCAGGTCCCCGATGAGGCGTCCGGCCTTGCCGCGGGCGAGTTCGGCGACGTCGGGGTTCTTCTTCTGCGGCATGATGCTCGACCCGGTGGAGTAGGCGTCGTCGAGTCGGACGAAGCCGAACTCCTTGGTCGCCCAGAGGACGACCTCCTCTGCGTGCCGGGACAGGTCGACGGCCGTCATCGCCGCGACGAAGGCGAACTCGGCCGCCAGGTCACGCGAGGCGGTCCCGTCGATGGAGTTCTCGACCGCCGCTGTGAAGCCAAGATCGGTGGCGACGGTCAGCGGATCGAGGCCGAGCGAGGAGCCCGCCAGCGCCCCGGACCCATAGGGCGAGGCATCCGCCCGGCGGTCCCAGTCCCGGAGCCGGTCGACGTCCCGCAGCAAAGCCCAGGCATGCGCCAGCAGATGGTGGGACAGCAGCACCGGCTGCGCGTGTTGCAGATGGGTCCGGCCGGGCATCGCGACCCCGAGGTGGCGCTCCGACTGGTCGACGAGGGCATCGACCACGTCGACGACAAGCCCGGCAATGATCCGCGCGTGGTCGCGCAGATACATCCTCAGCAGGGTGGCGATCTGGTCGTTGCGGGAGCGACCCGCCCGCAACCGGCCGCCCACCTCGGGTCCGACGCGTTCGATGAGGCCACGTTCGAGTGCGGTGTGTACGTCTTCATCGCCCGGTGCCGGAGTGAACGCCCCGCTGCGGACGTTGGCCTCCAGCCGGTCCAACCCGTCGAGCATGGCTTCGAGCGAGGCATCGTCGAGCAGCCCGGCGCGGTGCAGGACCCGGGCGTGGGCTCGGGACCCGGCCAGGTCGTAGGGGGCGAGCCGCCAGTCGAAATGCGTCGACTTCGACAATGCGGCGAGCGCCTGGGCGGGTCCTCCGCTGAACCGTCCACCCCACAGGGCCAGGTGCCCGTTTCCCTGTTCGGCCGTCATCGGTCAGCTCTCCTTCCGGGCCATGGTCCGCAGCCGCTCGGCGACCTCGCGGCTGGAAGCCGCCCCGGTGGTGATGAGCATGATGGTGTCATCGCCCGCGATCGTCCCGAGAACGTGCGGGAGGCCCGCGTGGTCGATGGCCGAGGCCAGGAAGTTCGCCGCCCCCGGCGGGGTCCGCAGGACGACGAGGTTGGCTGACACCGCGGCCGACACGAGCAACTCCTGGCAGCGTTGCACGAGCCGGGCGTTGACCGTCTCCCGGTCCGGCGCCGGACGCGAGGTGCGGTCACCGCCCTGGCCTGGGACGGCATACACGAGCTGTTTGCCCACTCGGACCCGCTCGGCGCCGACGTCGACGAGGTCGCGCGAGAGCGTGGCCTGGGTGACGTCGAAACCGTCAGCGGCGAGCACGGCGAGCAGGTCGCTCTGCGAATGCACGACCTGCTGGCCGAGGATCTCCACGATCCGCTGCTGGCGGGCCGCGCGCGACCGCGCGAGGGTCACCGGGTGCTCGCGCGGTGTTGTTCGCGCAGCCAGGACAACACCGCGGCCTGGGCGTGCAGCCGGTTCTCGGATTCGTCCCAGACCACCGACTGGGGGCCGTCGATGACCTCGGCGTCGACCTCGAAACCACGGTATGCCGGCAGGCAGTGCAGGAAGATCGCGTCCGGCGCGGCCTGGGCCATGAGGTCGGCGGTCACCGCGAACCGCGCGAACGGGCTGGAACTGCCTTTGCGGGAATCGGACTCCTTCTCCTTGCCCATGGAGACCCAGGTGTCGGTGGCCACGACATCGGCCCCCGCAACGGCATCGACGGGGTTGTCGACCACCGTGACCGACCCGCCCTGCTCGGCGGCGATCTGGGCCGCGCGCTCGAGATAGTCGGGGTTCGGCTGGTACTCCGCGGGTGTCCCGATCCGGACGTGCAGCCCGGCGAGTGCGCCGCCGAGCAGGTAGGACTGCGCCATGTTGTTGGCGCCGTCTCCGACGTAGCCGAAGGTGAGCCCCGCAAGCCGCCCCTTGTGCTCGTTGATGGTGAGTAGGTCGGCGAGGACCTGGCACGGGTGGAACTCGTCGGTAAGGGCGTTGATCACCGGAACATTGGCGTAGGAGGCCATCTCCTCGATCCGCTCCTGACCGTAGGTCCGCCACACGATGGCGACCGCCTCCCGGCCGAGCACGCGCGCGGTGTCGGCGATGGACTCACGCACCCCGACCTGGGCGAGCTTGCCGTCGATGACCATCGGGAACCCGCCGAGGTGGGCGATCGCGGCGGTGAAGGACACCTGGGTGCGCAGGGTCTGCTTGTCGAAGAGAACGGCGACGACCTCGGGCCCGGCCAGGCTGCGGTCCCGGAAGGGCGCCGCCTTGATCGCCTTGGCCCGGGTGAGGATCTCGTGCTGCTCGGCGGCGGTGAGGTCGTCGTCGCGGAGGAAGTGGCGCAGTGTCATGGCTGTTCCTTCAGCTCGTGATGGGTTGGGGTATGCGCTCGAGGAGCCCCGGGAGGGCGTCGAGGAAGAGGTCGAGCTCGTCGACGGTCAGGACGAGCGCAGGGGCGAGGCGCAGCACATCGGGCGCCACCGGGTTGACCAGGAATCCGGCCGCTCGGGCCTCGGCGGCGACCTCGACCGCCACCGGGCCGGCGAGCAGGATGCCCTGCAGCAGCCCGGCTCCGCGGGAGCCGAGGACGCCAGCGGATCCCAGGGTGGCGAGCCGCGCCGTGAGGTGTTCGCCGAGCGCGCGGGCGTACTCGCGCAGGCCGTCCCGGGCGATGACGTCCAGGACGGTGAGCCCGGCCGCGCAGGCGAGCGGGTTGCCGCCGAAGGTCGAGCCGTGCTGCCCGGCGCCCAGCAGCGCGCTGACCGCCTCGCCGTAGGTCACCAGGGCACCGATCGGCACCCCGCCGCCAAGCCCCTTGGCCAGTGTCATGGCGTCCGGCGTGATGCCGTGCCCCTGGTGGGCAAACCACTCCCCGGTCCGCCCGACCCCGGTCTGGATCTCGTCGAGGATGAGCAGCGCCCCGTGCTCGGCGGTCACCTCGCGGGCAAGCCGAAGGTATGCCGTGTCCGCGGGCACCACTCCGCCCTCACCTTGGATGGGTTCGAGGACGAGTGCCGCGGTGGCGTCGGTGACAGCGGCCCGCAGGGCGGCAGCATCGCCATACGGGATGTGCCGAACCCCGGGCATGAGCGGCGCGAACGGCTCGCGGTAGGCGGGCTTGTGGGTGAGGGCCAGCGCACCGGTGCTGCGGCCGTGGAAGGCCCCTTCGGCGGCGAGGATCTCGGTGCGGCCGGTGCGTCGGGCGAGTTTGACCGCGGCCTCGATGGCCTCGGTGCCGGAGTTGCCGAAGAACACCGCGGAACCGGACGGGGCACCGGCGAGGTCGAGCAGCCGTTCGGCGAGTTCGATCTGGGGCCGGGAGGTGTAGAAGTTCGAGATGTGCAGCAGCCGGGCTGCCTGTGCGGTGATCGTGGCGACGAGGTCGGGGTGCGCGTGCCCGAGGACGCTCACCGCGATGCCGCCGAGCAGGTCGAGGTAACGGTTGCCGTCGACGTCCCAAACCCAGGCCCCGTCACCGTGATCGAGGACCAGCGATGGTGTGCCGAAGACCCGCAGCAGCGACTGGTCATAGCGGGTCAAGAGCTCCTCCGAAACCGCCAGGTCGCTCATGACCCCTCCTCCGACTCAGCGGTGATCATCGTCCCGATCCCCTCACTGGTGAAGACCTCGAGCAGCAGCGAGTGCGCCTGCCGGCCATCGACGACGTGGGCGCGCGGGACGCCGCCCTCGACGGCTCGGATGCAGGCCTCGAGCTTGGGGATCATCCCGGCGTCGACTCGGGTGAGCAGGTCTCGGGCTTCGGCAAGGTCCAGGCTGGAGAGCAGCGAGTTCCGGTCGGGCCAGTTCGCGTAGACCCCTTCGACGTCGGTGAGGACGACGAGCTTCTCCGCTCCGAGGGCGGCGGCTAGTGCAGCCGCGGCGGTGTCCGCGTTGACGTTGAGGACCTGGCCCGGCACATCAAGGTCGGGGGCCACGGTGGAGACCACCGGCACCCGCCCGGCTTTGAGGAGGTCGAGCACCGCGGACGGGTCCACCTGGACGACGTCACCGACGAGTCCGATGTCGACCTGCTCACCGTCGACCTCGATGCCGCGACGCCGCGCCCCGAAGAGGCCGGCGTCCTCCCCGGAGAGCCCGACGGCGATTGGCCCGTGCTGGTTGAGCAGCCCGACGAGCTCGCGACCCACTTGCCCGGTGAGAACCATCCGGACGACGTCCATGACCTCGGGGGTGGTCACCCGCAGGCCCCCGCGGAACTCCGAGGGCAACCCCAGCCTGCCGAGCATGGCAGCGATCTGTGGGCCTCCCCCGTGAACGACGACCGGGCGCAGACCCGCGTACCGGAGGAAGGCGATGTCCTGCGCGAAGGCTGCCTTGAGGGTGTCGTCGACCATGGCGTTGCCGCCGTACTTGACGACGACGAGGGCGTCCTGGAAGCGCTCCAGCCAGGGCAACGCCTCGACGAGCGTGGCGGCCTTGGACTGCACGACCCGCAGCGCCGCGGCATCGATGGCCCCGCGGAGGGAGGCAAGGGGTGCGTTCATGTCGAATAGGCCGAGTTCTCGTGGACGTAGTCGTGGGTGAGGTCGTTGGTCCACACGGTGGCGCTGGCCTCCCCGGCATGCAGAGCGATGGCGATGTGGACCTCCCGCTCAGTCAGGTCGACCAGGGCGCGGTCCTCGCCGAGGCCGCCGGAACGACATACCTGGACGCCGTTGATCATTACGTCAAGAGCGGCGGGGTCGAACGCGGCCCGGGTCGTCCCGACCGCCGCAAGCACCCGCCCCCAGTTGGGGTCGTTACCGAAGATGGCGCACTTGAGGAGGTTGTTCCGGGCGACCGCGCGGGCGACCTCCAGCGCATCGGCCTCGGTGGCGGCGGAGCTCACCTCGATGGCGATGTCGTGGTGGGCACCCTCGGCATCACCGATGAGCTGGCGAGCGAGCGAGGCGCACACCTGCGTGACCGCGGCGGTGAGGTCTGCGGTGGACGGAGTCAGTCCCGAGGCCCCCGAGGAGAGCAGCAAGACCGTGTCGTTGGTGGACATACACCCATCGGAGTCGATCCGGTCGAAGGTGAGCGCGGTGGCCGTCCGCAGGACCTCACCGAGGGTCCCCGGGGTGACCACGGCATCGGTGGTAACGACAACGAGCATGGTGGCGAGCGCCGGGGCGAGCATGCCCGCTCCCTTGGCCATCCCACCGACCGACCAGCCGGCACGATCGGCGACCGCCATCTTGGGCACGGTATCCGTCGTCATGATGGCGGTCGCGGCGGCCGCACCACCCTGAAGGTTCAGCGCGGCGGCAGCGGCCTCGACTCCGGCGAGGAGCTTCTCCATGGGGAGCCGCTCCCCGATGAGGCCGGTGGAGCAGACGGCCACGTCGCCCGCCCCGATCCCCAGGAGGGCGGCGACGTGCTCCGCGCTGCGGTGGGTGTCTTGGAACCCAGGGGCTCCGGTGCATGCATTGGCGCCGCCGCTATTGAGCACGACGGCATCGACCCGGCCATCGGCCACGACCTGCCGGGTCCACGTCACCGGCGCGGCCTGAACCCGGTTGCTCGTGAACACCCCCGCTGCGTGATACTCAGGGCCGTCGTTGACGACGAGAGCAAGGTCCGGACGGCCGGAGGTTTTGAGGCCCGCGGTGACCCCGGCTGCCCGGAATCCGCGGGGGGCGGTCACGCTCATGAGGCGTCTCCCGTCCAGAGCACCGTGGGGGTGACGATGAGGCCGGCCTTGCGGAGCACCGCGATGACGTCCTCGACGACGCCGGTGCGGACCAGGATCCACTCGGTCTCGAAGGTCGACATGCTGAGCACCATGTGCCCGGCCTCGGCGAGCGGGTCGACGATCTCCCGGAGCACCCCGAACATCGCGAAGTCGAGCGGGCCGGCGACCTCCAGGACCCGGAACGGCCCCTCCTGCTTCAGGCCGCTCGGCACCCCCTCGGCGAGGGTGATCACGGAGCATTCGGAGGAGGTCCAGGTGAGCGAAGCCAGGGGTCCCCGGCGCCAGTCCCAGGCCGGTTCGGCGCCGCTGTCGAGTTGGACGATGGCGAGGTCCTCGGGGTGGACGAGGAGGTGCAACGGCATACGGGTCATGGGGCTACTCCGGCGACGGGCAACCCGCTCTCCTCGGGGAGACCGAGCGCGAGGTTGAGGCATTGGATCGCGGCCCCCGCTGTGCCCTTGGTGAGGTTGTCGATCGCGGCGATGGCGACGACGCGCCCGATCCGCTCGTCGAGCGCGACCTGGAGGTGCACGCTGTTGCTGCCGAGGACGTGGGCGGTGCTCGGCCAGCGCCCCTCGGGCAGCACCCGGACGAAAGGCTCCCCCGCGTATGCCGTGTGCCAGGCGTCGCGCACGGCGCTCGCCGTGGCGCCGGGGGTGACCCGCGCGGTGCAGGTGGCGAGGATGCCCCGGGGCATGGGGGCCAGGGTGGGGGTGAACGACACGGTCACCGGTGTGCCGGCGGCGGCGCTCAGGTTCTGTTCGATCTCCGGGGTGTGCCGGTGAACGCCACCGACGCCGTAGGGGCTCATCGCTCCCATGACCTCGGAGCCGAGCAGGCGCGCTGTGACGGACTTGCCGGCACCGGAGGTCCCGGACGCCGCGACGATGGTGATATCGGTGGGGTCGAGGAGCCCCGCGAGTAGGCCGGGGGCCAACGCGAGACTGACCGCGGTCGGGTAACACCCAGGGACGGCGATCCTGCGGGCACCGAGCAGCGCGGCCCGTTGGCGTCCGTGACTCAGGGGCAGTTCGGGCAGGCCGTACGGCCAGGACCCGGCGTACGCGGTGTCGTAGAAGGTGGTCCACGCCTGCGGGCTGGTCAGCCGGAAGTCGGCCCCACAGTCGATGACGACGACGTCCTCGGCGAGTTCCGCGGCGAGCGCGGACGAATGCCCATGCGGCAGCGCGAGCAAGACGACGTCGTGTCCCCGCAGGTTGTCCGCCGTGGTCTCCGTCAGAGTGCGGTCGGCCAGCGGGCTCAGGTGGGGGTGGATCTCTCCCACGCTGCTGCCGGCGTTGGAGGAGGCCGTGAGCACCCCGATCTCGAGGTGTGGATGGCCGAGGGCGAGGCGGAGGAACTCGCCTCCTGCATAGCCACTGGCTCCGGCCACGGCGACGGACGTCATATGCATGATATTACACGATTCCGAGAATCCATGCAGGGCCGGGTGTCGCCCACGAGGCGTCTCAGCCGAGCGGGTCCTCGCCCCCGTACGGCCTCAGCACCAGGCGCCGGGCCCGCGGCGACAACCCGTGCGCCGCCGCCTGCTCCAGGGAGGCCACGGTGTCGGCCCCGGCCCGTACGAAGCGACCCGACCAGTCATCGAGTCGCCCGGAGGCGAACGCCAGGACGAGCTCCACGACCGCGGCCGGGTCGGTCCACTGGGCCCGGGCCCGGTGGGAGTCCATCGAGAGCGTCATGTCGGTGCGGACCACCCCCGGCATGAGGTCGAGGCAGGGTATGCCAGCCGCCACTGTGGCCGAGGTGAGCTGGTGGAGGGCGGCCTTGCTCGCGCAATAGGCCGACGCGACCTCGGCCCCGGAGAAAGCCGAGCCGGAGTTGACGTTGATGACCCGGCCGCCGCTGCGCCGCAGCGCCTCCCCGAGGGCATGGGTCAGCAGGTAGGGGCCGCGCAGGTTCGTTGAGATCACGCTCCACCACTGGTCGGGATCAGACTCCAGGACGTCGACCTCGGCGTCGATGACCCCGGCGTTGTTGATGAGCAGGTCGACCCGGCCCTGCCGCTCCAGGATGTCGCCGACCCAGGCTGAGACGGCCGCCGGGTCGGTGACCGGAGCGACCGCGGTGGAGCCGCGCTCGACGGCATACCCGGCGTCCTCGAGGGCATCGGCGAGGAACCTGCCGATTCCCCGGGAGGCACCGGTCACTACGGCGACTGGCCCGGCACCGATGCCCACGGCGGTGAGGTCGTCGAGTTCGCCGTCACCGTCGAGGTCGTCGAGCCGCTGCTCGCTCATGTCCGCTGGACTGCGCCGACCGCGGCGGCCGCAGCGGCCACCGCCGCGTCCCGCAGGCCACTCACCTGCTCGGTGGTGAGCGTGCGCCCGACCTCGCGGAAGCTCAGGCGGTACGCGAGGGACTTGTGTCCGGCGGGGATCTGGTCGCCGCGATAGACGTCGAAGAGCGCGATCCCCTCCAGGCTCGCCCCGGCGCCCCGGCGGACGGCCTCCTCGACCGCAGCGGCCGGGACCAGCTCGTCGACGACGAGAGCGATGTCCGAGTAGGCGACCGGGGAGGTGACCAGGGTCGTCGCCTCGGTCGGCTGCTCACTGGCCGTGGTGAGGACCTCCAGTGAGAGCTCGGCGCCCACGGTGCGTTCGGGCAGATCCAGGGCGAGCAGGACCTTGGGATGCAGCTCCCCGGCGTGACCGACCAGGGTGCCATCGGCCAGCGACACCCGGGCACAACGCCCGGGGTGGTACGGGGCCTGGGTGTCCGGCGTGAGGGTCACCTGGACGCCGAGGGCGGCACCGAGGCTGCGAACCAGGGCAAGGACGTCGGTAACGTCCGCCCGGCGTCCGCCACCCCACCACCCGGCGCGATCGCGGTCCCCGGTGAGCAGGATGCCGAGATGCCGCTGCTGCTCGGGGACCGCAGCATGAATCGCGGCGAGGATGTCCGAAGAGGGGTGTACGCCGACCTGGACCGTCGGGGCGGGTCGGCCGGACCCGGGACCCGTCACGACGCTGCCGATCTCGAAGAGCCCGACGTCCTTGCTCCCTCGAGAGACATTGCGCGCCACGGCGTCAACCATGGTGGCCAGGACGCTGGTCCGGATCAGCGGTTGCTCCTCCGAGAGCGGATTGGCGAGGGCAACCGTGCGTGCCCGGGTCTGCGCCACGTCCCAACCAAGCGCTGCGTGCCGGGCGTCACCGACGAAGGGTGCGCTCCACATCTCGTGGAGTCCCTCCCCGGCGAGCACGGTCGCGACGAGCCGTCGCACCCGCTGGGCGTGGGTCAGGCCGCGACCTCCGGGCGGGGTGGGCAGGATCGAGGGGATCTTGTCGTATCCGTCGATCCGGGCGACCTCCTCGACAAGATCCAGTGGGGTGCGCAGGTCGGGGCGCCAGGTCGGTGGGAGCACCGCCAAGGCGGCGCCCTCGGAGACATCGGCCTCGGAGACCTCGGAGACTGCACATCCGATCTCGCGCAGCACCTTCAGCACCGTGGCCGCCGGGTAGTCGACGCCGATCCGACGGCTGGGCAGCGTCGGGTCCAGCGCGATGGTGGACGGTGTCGGCGGCGTTCCGATGTCACTCACCCCAGGGTCGGCGACCCCGCCGCCGAAGCGGACGAGGAGCTGCACGGCCAATTCCGCGGCCGCCGCCGCGAGGTCGGTGTCCACCCCACGTTCGAAACGCCGCGAGGCTTCCGAGGGGAGCCGGTGCCGCCGGGCGGAGCGTGCGATGGAGGTGGGGTCGAAGTAGGCGGCCTCGATGAGCACGTCGGTGGTCGTTGAGGTGACCTCGGTGGCGGCACCGCCCATGACCCCGGCGATGGCAATCGGCCGCTCGCCGCCGTCGGTGATGAGCAGATCCTCGGGGGCGAGCGCCCGGTCGACCCCGTCGAGGGTCGTCATCCGCTCTCCCGCCCGCGCCCTGCGGACGACGAGATCACCGGTGAGGGTGTGCAGGTCGAAGGCGTGCAGCGGCTGGCCGAGTCCCAACATGACGTAGTTCGTCACGTCGACGGCCAGGCTAATCGGGCGCATGCCGGCCTCGGTGAGCCGGGTCCGCAGCCACCCCGGGCTTGGGGCGGTGACGTCGATCCCCCGGACGATGCGAGCGACATAACGCCCGCATCCGGCCCGCCCGCGGATCGGGGCGTCGTCCTCCAGCCGCACCGGGTAGCCCGCATCGTTGTTGGCCGGCGCAGCCGCACGCAGCGCGAGCACCGGGTCGGTGAAGGTCGCGCCGGTGGCGTGCGCGTACTCGCGGGCGATCCCGCGCACCGAGAAGCAGTAGCCCCGGTCCGGGGTGACGTTGACCTCGACGGTCTCCCGGTCGAGCCCGAGCAGCGGTATGGCGTCCGCCCCCGGGACCAGACGGACCAGCATCTCCTCGTCCCCGGCGAAGCGATTCGTGAGCACGATGATGCCGTCGTGGTCCTCGCCGAGCCCCAGTTCCCGCTCGGAACAGATCATCCCTGCAGAGAGATGGCCGTAGGTCTTGCGAGCGGTGACCTCCATCGGGCCCTCGGGGGTCGGCAGGGTGCCGCCGGGCAGGATGACGGCAACGAGGTCACCGACCTCGAAGTTGTGAGCCCCGCAGACGACCCACTGCGGCGCCCCCGAGCCGTTGGCCGCGGCGACATCCAGTGAGCACCAATTGATCGTCTTGCCGTTGCGCTGCGGCTCCGCTTCCTTGGTGAGCACCCGGCCGACGACGAGAGGACCGGTCACGCCGCCCCCGTAGAGGCCCTCTTCCTCCAGGCCCACACGGACCAGGTCCGCCGCGATGTCCACGCCGCGCGCCTTCGCCGGCAGCACGGCATACTCACCGAGCCAGTCCAGGGGTACCCGCATGTCAGATCTCCATCCCGAACTGCGCGGTGAAGCGCACATCACCCTCGATCATGTCCCGCATGTCGGAAACGCCGGTACGGAACATGAGCGCCCGGTCGATGCCCATCCCGAAGGCGAACCCGCTGTACCGCTGCGGGTCGACACCGCAGGCCCGCAGGACATTCTCGTTGACCATGCCGCAGCCGCCCCACTCGATCCAGCCAGTGCCCTTGCACGTGCGGCAGGCGCTGTCGCTGCCCCGGCAGACGAAACAGCGCAGGTCCATTTCCGCGCTCGGCTCGGTGAACGGGAAGTACGAGGGCCGTAGCCGGGTCGTGATGCCCTGACCGAAGAGTTCGGTGGCGAGCCGGTCCAGGGTGCCCTTGAGGTGGGCCATGGTGATTCCCTCGTCGACGGCAAGGCCTTCGACCTGGTGAAACGCCGGCATGTGGGTGGCATCGAGTTCGTCGGTGCGGAACACCCGGCCGAGGCAGGCGATGTAGAGCGGGACCCCGCGCTCGAGCAGGGCCCTGGCCTGGACCGGGGAGGTGTGCGTGCGCAGGATGAGCCCACTCTCGGGGGGCTCGACATAGAAGGTGTCCTGCATCTGCCGGGCCGGGTGGTCGGCGTCGAAGTTGAGGGCGTCGAAGTTGAACCATTCGGCCTCGACCTCGGGTCCTTCGGCGAGTTCCCAGCCGAGCCCGACGAAGACGTCCGCGATCCGCTCCGCCATGAGTTCGGTGGGGTGCCGGCGTCCCAGCGGTCGACGGCCGGTCGGCAGGGTCACATCGACGGCCTCCTCGACCAGGATCCGCTCGTCGCGTTCGGCCTCGAGGATGCCCTGGCGGGCGGTGAAGGCCTGTGCGACCCGGGCCCGGGCCTGGCCGACCCGCTGACCGGCCTCGGCCTTGGCGCTCGGCGGCAAGGCACCGATCTCCCGGTTGGCCAGGGCCAAGGCGCTGCGATCGCCCTGGTGCGCGGTTCGGGCCGCCTTGAGGGCCGCGAGATCGGGGGCTGCGTCGGCCGCGGCGAGGGCGGCCGCGACGGCCGCCTCGATGGCGGCGGGGTCGAGGGCAGCGACCTCGACCGGGTCATAGCTGGTGTTGGGTCCGGACATCTCTTCCACTTCGCTTGCTGGTGGGCGCGCTTGAGTCTAGGCGCCGCGATACAGGGGCGGTGCGAGGGTGCCTTCGGGCCGGTCGTATGTCGTGGGCCGCGCGGTCAAGCGCGCGGCGTCGCCGAGCCCGAAGGCCCGCTAAATCGCGGCGCACGGACGGTGGCGGCGCACGTCATACGGATCACAGTGCCCCAGGCGGGCGCCTGCGCGCAAACCGGCTCAACGTTGGGCGACCGGCATCTGCGCTTGGCGCCGGCTCGCCAGGCTCACGAACGCGACCAACAGCGCGAGCAGTCCCATAGCGGCGAACCCCCACTCGTGCCCGTGCCGGTCAATGAGCGAGCCGACGGCGACTGGGCCTAGGGCCGCGCCGGCGTTGAGGGCGGCCTGGTGCCAGCCCATGGCCTCGCCGCGATGTGCTGCCGGGGCCAGTTGGGTGGCCACCTCGATCGTTGCGGAGATGGCGGGCGCGCACGCCACACCCGCGACGAAGGCCAGCAGACCCAGGCTGAGTACCCCGGTGGCGAGCACGAGGGGGACGGTGGCGGCCCCGAGCGCACCCAGGAGCAGGTAGGGCGAAATCGAGCGGTGGTGAGCACCGTAGGCGAGGCCCCCGACGATGGACCCGGCCCCCCAGAGCGCAATGACGATGCCGAGCTGCCCCACCTGTCCAAGTTCACGGATCCCGGCGACGAGGGCCAGGTCGGTCCCACTGAGGACGGTGGTCACCGTGGCGGTCGCGACGAGCGCGAGCACGAAGTCCCGCTTCACCCAGCGTTGGCCGTGCACGGTCGAGCCCAGGTCATCGGCCGGGTGGACCAGCGGCGGGTTCGCGACGATCGCGACGACCCCGCCGAGGACGAAGATCCACTCGACGATGAGGAGCACCCACCCGGTGTTCCAGTGCGCCCCGGCCCAGACCGCCAGCCCGGGGGCGACGATCGCCGACAATTCGACCGAGATGCCGTCCAAGGAGAACACTGAGCGGCGATCGGACTCCGGGACGGCCGCGACCAGGGCTTGCCGGATGAGCGCATTGGCCGGCAGGACGAAGGCCCCGGCCACCAGGGCGAGTGGGAGCAGCAACTCAAACCCCACGAACGGGATGATGCTCCAGCAGATGGCCGACCCGAGGACCGCTGGGGCGAGCGTCTTGCGCAGCCCGTAACGGTCGAGGAGCCGCCCGCGCCAGGGGCTGGCCACCGCGGTGGCCGCGGCAAAGGCGGTGACGAGCAGCCCGGCCTGGGCATAACTGAGATCGAGGGCGAGCAACCCGTGGATCGGCAGCAAGGTCATACCGGCGAACATCGGCGCCCGCAGCAGCAGGCCAAGGAGGAAGAGCCGCCGAATCGGAGCACTCCGCAACGTCCGCCGATAGGTGGCGAACGAGAGCGCTGGCATAAGGGCTACTTTGACAGGGCACGGAGACGAACGCGACTTTTGTCGGGACCTTCCTTTTCCGCCGATCTTTCACCGGAACCGGGGCAGCGCGGCGCCAGCACCGGGAAAGCACCGGCCGGTCAGACGCCGTGGTGCCGGAGCGGTCAGAGGTCGTCGTCGCCGACCTGCGCCGGGAACACCACCCGCATCAGGCAGCCACCACTGGGAGCGTCCTCGATGAAGATCCGACCGCCATGAGCGTCCATCAGCCCACGGACGAGGTAGAGCCCCAGGCCGGTGCCTTGTTTGGACCCGCCCTGCCAGAACTTCGAGAAGACGAGCTCACGCTGGTCCTCGCGGATCCCTTCGCCGTCGTCGGCGATGGTCACGTCGACCGCGGGAATGTCGCGAACCATCGAGGTGGATGCCCCGAGCCAGACCCGCCCGCGACCGTGCCGGAGCGCGTTCTCGACGAGGTTCGAGACGATCTGCTCGAGTCGGTCCGGGTCGGCCCAAAACGCGGGCAGATCCTCGGGCACATCGATGGCAAACCGCGAGGCATCCAGGCCGGTGGCCACTCGGCGTTCGACCTGGCGCTCGAAGACCGGCCGGATGTGCACCGGCTGGGGGTGCACTCGAAGCCGCCCGGCGTTGATCCGGGAGACGTCGAGCAGTTCGGTGATGAGCCGGGTGACCCGGTCGGCGTCGGCCTCGATGGTCTCGATCATGAGCCGCTTCTGGTCGTCGGTGAACCGGTCCCAGTTGCGCAGCAGGGTAGAGGAGAAGCCCTTGACCCCGGTCAAGGGCGAGCGCAGCTCGTGAGCCACCGTCGTGAGCAGCGCCGCACTGTCGGCCTCGGCCCGGCGCCGGGCCTCCGCGTCCCGCAGGGCGACAACGACGGCCGCGAGTGGGGCATTGCGGCCCATCCGCAGGTAGCGAGAGGTGACGAGGACCTCACGACCGTTGGGCAGGACGAGGAGCTTCTCGCGATGCCCGGTGCGGATATCGAGGCCCTTCCAGGGGTTGGCAATCTCCCACCACGGGTCCCCGTTGCGGTCCTGAAACGGCAGCGCCTCGCGCAGGTCTCGACCGACGACCGATTCCGCTGACATGCCGGTGATCCGCACCCCGTGCGAGTTCATGTGCGTCACCTCGGCGCCCGGTCCCTCGGCGACCACAATGCCATCGGGCAGGAGCTCGCTGGCGAGATGGGCCATGCTCCGCGGCACCGTGGCGCTGCTGATCCTGATGTCACTCACGAGCGTCAGTCTAGGTCGGCCGGCTCGACGCCTTCAGACCCCGGCCGAGGCGTACAGGCACACGGTCGCCGCCATCGCGAGGTTGAGCGACTCGGCCTTGCCGTGGATGGGTACGGTCACCACGGTGTCGCAGGCATCACGCAGGCCGTCGGGCAACCCGGTCGCCTCCGTGCCGAACAGCCACACATGGGCTCCGGAGAGGTCTGCCTCGCCCAGGGTCACCGGCCCCGCACCGTCCGCGGCGAGCGATCGTATGCCGTGCGCCCGGAGTACCTCGAGCGTGGCCGGGGTCTGCAGGGCGGTGACGACGGGCACATGAAAAATCGACCCCGCCGTCGAGCGGACCACCTTGGGGGCGGTGACGTCGACCGAGGACGCCGAAAGCAGGACCGCATCGAAGCCAGCGGCATCGGCCGCGCGGATCACCGTCCCGGCGTTTCCGGGGTCGCGGACCTCATGCAGCAGGACGAGCCGGGTCGGCTTGGCGGCGAGCACCGCCTCCAGGGTGGGGTGCGCCACCTCGACGACGGCGGCGACCCCCTGCGGAGTCTGCGCGTCACACATCGCGGCGAGGACCTGTTCGCTCACCGAGTGCACCCGCAGCCCGGCCGCGAGCGCGGGCTGGACGATATCGACGGCATACCGCCCCGCGGCCGCCTCGGTGAGATAGAGGTCGTGGACTCGCTCGGCGGCATATCGGACCGCCTCGCGCACCCCCTGGGGGCCTTCGACGAGGAAGCGGCCGGTGCGTTCACGCACCGGCCGCTGCCGGAGCCCGCGCACCGCCGCGACCCGATCGGATCGCACGTTGGTCAGCACGGGGCTGGGAGATGGGTCAGGCCGAGGCCTGCGCGGGGACGTTGGCCCGCGCAATCTCGACGAGCGCCGTGAAGGCGGCGGCGTCGTTGACCGCGAGCTCGGCGAGCATGCGACGGTCGACCTCGATGTCGGCGGCCTTGAGGCCCTGCATGAACCGGTTGTAGGTCATGCCGTTGGCCCGGGCGGCGGCGTTGATCCGCTGGATCCAGAGGCGACGGAAGTCACCCTTCTTGGCTCGGCGGTCCCGGTAGGCATAGCCGAGGCTGTGCTGGACCTGCTCCTTGGCCTTGCGGTACAGGCGGGACCGCTGACCGCGGTAACCGCTGGCGCGCTCGAGGACGACCCGGCGCTTCTTCTGGGCGTTGACCGCCCGCTTGACGCGTGCCACGTGATGCTCCTTGTTTCTACGTTCGTGTCGTTATCGGGCCGGCGTCACTTGCCGAGCAGCCGCTTGATCTTGGGGGCGTCAGCCTTGCTGACCTCGATGTCCATCGAGAGGGCGCGGGCCTTCTGCGGGGTCTTCTCATGGAACTTGTGCACGACGCCGGCGCGCTGGCGCATGATCTTGCCGCTGCCGGTGACCCGGAAGCGCTTCTTCGAGCCACTGTGCGTCTTGTTCTTCGGCATGTCGCCGATCTCCTTCGTGATGATGACTTACGTCGGGTTGTGGGGTCCGTCTGTCGGGTGGCCGGGTCAGGCCGGCGGTCGGGGCGTGCGCGGGGCCCGGGGGGTGGCCGGCGGTCGCGGGGTGACTGCCGAGGGCCTGGGGGCCGGTTGCGCGGTGGGCTTGGGTGCGGCGGACTTCACCGGTGCCTTGGGCGCGGCCTTTGCCGGAGCCTTGGCCGGAGCCTTTGCCGGAGCCTTGGCGGCAGCCTTCACCGGAGCCCGCGGGGCGGGCTTGGTGGGCGCCGGAACCACTGTCGGCTCTGCTAGTGCCTCGACAACCTCGGCTGCCTCGACCACCTGCACCGGCTCAACGTGCCCCGGCTCGACGGTCTCGACCGTAGCCGGTGCCGCGATCCCGCTCTCAACGAGCGTGCTCTCCTCATGAGCCTCGGCCAGGCTCACGCTCTGCGCAGCCTCGCTCGCAGCCAACTCGCTCGGGGAAACCCCCGCAGCAGTGGCCCGAGCCGCGCGAGCGGCGGCCTGCTCGTCACGACGACGCCGCTGCTCGGCCATGGCCTGAGCCTTCTTCCGCGTCGGGGCGATCACCATGACCATGTTGCGGCCGTCCTGCTTGGGCGCCGACTCCACCGTGCCGAGTTCGGCGATATCCCCTGCGAGCCGCTGAAGCAGCCGGAACCCGAGCTCGGGGCGGGACTGCTCGCGGCCCCGGAACATGATCGTCACTTTGACCTTGTCACCGCCACGGAGGAACCGCTCGACGTGCCCCTTCTTGGTGCCGTAGTCGTGCGGATCGATCTTGGGACGGAGCTTGATCTCCTTGATGACCGTGTTGACCTGGTTCTTCCGCGCTTCGCGGGCCTTCATGGCGGCTTCGTACTTGTACTTGCCGAAGTCCATGAGCTTGGCGACCGGCGGCTTGGCCAGCGGGGCAACCTCGACGAGGTCGAGGTCCGCCTCGGCAGCCAGACGTAGCGCGTCCTCGACGCGCACGATGCCGACCTGTTCGCCGTTGGGGCCGACCAACCGCACTTCGGGTACCCGAATGCGGTCGTTGATGCGGGGCTCGCTGATGTCGCCACTCCTTCAGTCGTTCCTGGGTGACGGACCCGAACAGCGAAGAGGCTCCTCGCGACGGGTTGTGCGCGAGAAGCCTCCCTCAGCCGAGACGGCGACCGCGAGCCCGCGGCAATTCGCCCCTCTCGGGACGCCATGACGCGGCACGCGGACCGTCAGACCCGGCGACCACAAGGTCGACGCGGGTGGAAGATGGGCTCTTCTCTTGCACACCGGACCCGAGGGTCCGGCCGGTCAACGCTCAAGAATACCAGCGGCCACGCTCTACCACCGAATCAGCGTGAGATGGCCACGCCCGGTCAGGTGAACCGGAGAGCAAGTCCGTCGATCCGGACCCGCACCTCTGGATCACCGGCCAGTGCCTCCCCGAGTCGCTGTGCGACCCCGGTGACGTCGGCGGCGGCAAGTCCCGGAACGAGGGTGAGTGCGAGTGCCAACTGCCCGGTGTCACTGGCCATCTCGTATGCCGTCACCGCCGGCTCGCCCGCAACCGCGGCCGCGACCCGGTCCCGCACCACGGGGTCCTGCGCGGCCGGCAGCCAGCGCCTCCCCTGCGCCAACGCCCACACCATCGAGGTCTGCAGCACCCGGGTCGCTGGCCCGGCAACGTCGACGACGATGGCCTCGCAATCCTCCTCGACGGCGGCCTGGCCGGCCCGCAGCGGGGTGATCGGCACCGGGCGGGCGGCGGGGTCCCACCGGGCAAGGGCCTCGATCCCCGAGAAGACCGGGAGGGCCCGGGCGCCGTCCGGCGCGACCAGGGTGACGGCCGCCATCTCGACCCGGGTCTCGACGACATACTCCCCGGAGGCATCGACCTCGGCGGGTTCCGCGACGATGGGCACGACGAACCGGGCCCGCGCGAGCTGCTCGAGGAGCCCAACCTGGGCTCCGGGCCCACGATCGGGGTCGGCGAGCGCGGCCAGGACCCCAGGGTCGGCCGCACCCGAATCATCCTCGAGCCCGCTCGCCGAGAGATCCCGGCCGTGCCAGGGCACCTGAGCCGAGTCGGTGGCCTGCGCACCCGGGACCCGGTGCGGGTGGTGGGTGTGGTCGCGGGGGTTGGTCACGGGCGACCGGCTACCTCGAGCGCGTCCGGCAGGGCGAACGCACCCTTGTAGAGCGCGGAGCCGACGATCGCGCCCTCGACACCGAGCGGCACGAGGTCACGGATCGCCGCAATGTCGGCGAGGGTCGACACCCCACCGCTGGCGACCACCGGTTGCTCGGTCCGCGCGCACACCTCGCGGAGCAGGTCGAGGTTGGGGCCCTGCAGCATGCCGTCCTTGGCGACGTCGGTCACGACATAGCGGGCGCACCCCTCGGAGTCGAGGCGGGAGAGGGTCTCCCACAGGTCACCGCCCTCGCGGGTCCATCCCCGGGCGGCCAGCGTCGTGCCGCGCACGTCGAGACCGATCGCGATCCGGTCCCCATGCTCGGCGATCGCCCGTGCGGTCCATTCCGGCTGCTCCAGCGCGGCCGTTCCCATGTTGACCCGCCGACACCCGGTGGCCAGCGCCGCCCGCAGAGAGTCGTCGTCGCGGATCCCTCCGCTCATTTCGACATCAATGTCGAGCCGGCCGACGATCTGGCCGAGCAGCTCGGCATTGGACCCGGTGCCGAAAGCCCGGTCGAGGTCGACGAGGTGGATCCACTCGGCACCCTGCTCCTGCCAGGCGAGGGCACATTCGAGGGGGTCGCCGAACTCCCAACCGCTGCCGGCGATCCCCTGCTGGAGTTGAACCGCTCGACCGTCACGAACATCGACGGCGGGGAGAAGCTCGAGTCGCGGCATGCTCACGCGCTCCCCCCGTTGGGCGGAGCTGCCCCCTGCTCCGGTTCGGCGGAGGCTGCCATCTCCGCGGCGATCGCGGCCCGGCGCGACCACAGCAGGTAGCCGAGGGCGAGCACGACGATGAGCGCCATGAGCGCGATCCGGGCCGGCCAGGAGAGATCGCCGACGAATCCGACGAGCAGCGCACCGAGGGCCGCGCCAAGGGTGGCGCCGATCGTCGGGGTACGCCGCCGCCTCGTGCGGGTCGTCGTTCGTCGTCGCCGCGTGCTGCTCGTGCGGCTCTTCGATGTGCGACGTGTCGTCATAGGGACCTCACCCAGTTCTCCAGGATCTGCAAGCCAGCCTCGCCGGACTTCTCGGGATGGAACTGTGTCGCCGAGAGCGGACCGTTCTCGACGGCCGCAACGAAGGGGCGACCATGCTCAGACCAGGTGACCGTGGGCGCGGCGGCGGCGAGCGCCCCGTCCGCCGGCGGAAGGGCCCACGCCTGCACGGCATACGAGTGCACGAAGTAGAAGCGTTCCTGCGCCACGCCAGCAAAGAGCCGCGACTCCGCCGAGGCGGCCACCGGGCTCCAGCCCATGTGCGGGACCACTGGAGCGTGAAGTCGCTCCACGACACCGGGCCACTCCCCCAGCCCAGGCAGCATCCGGGCGCTGGGCTCGGTGGAGGACTCGAAGAGCACCTGCATCCCCACGCAGATCCCGAGTACCGGCCGGTTCCCGGCCAGCCGGCGGCCGATGAGGAGTCCTCCACGCACCGCGTTCAGGCCCGCCATACACGCGTGAAAGTTGCCGACACCGGGGACGAGGAGCCCGTCAGCCGCGAGCACCGCCTCAGGGTCGGCGGTGAGGGTGACCTGGGCGCCGACGTGTTCCAGGGCGCGCACGGCGCTGCGCACATTGCCGCTGCCGTAGTCGAGGACGACGACGGCGCTCACGGGAGTTCGTCGCCGGTGAGTTCGGGGTGGCGGGTGCGGTCCTCGGCGACCATGGCGTCGAAGGCCCGCACGGCCCGTGGGGAGGGCTCGATTTCGGTGATCTGCGGACCCTCTCCGTGCACGAGCAGGTCGGCACCGGGGAGCTGGAGCAGGTCGAGCAGCGAGAGCAGCCACTGCACCGGGGTGCCCTCGACACTGCTCAGGACGGCCTTGACCTCGGCGAGCGAGGCGTGCCCGGCCGCTCCGGCAGCCCGGACGAGCACGCTCGGAGGGATGGGTGCGAGGTCGGCCTCTCGCAGACCGGTGCCCGGTTCCCAGACCAGCCACAGGTGGCTCGCCCGCCACCCACGGACCTGGACGGTGACCACCGCACGGCCGGCGATGACGAAGAATCCCAGGCAGGGCCGCCGGGCCATCGGGGCGGGCGCCGCCGCGAGCACCTGCAGGCCGACGTCGTACGGGGCCGCAGCGCGGCCGGGCTGTCGGCGAGGCAGATTCCGGTCCAGGCGCCGTAGTCCGCGACCCGGACAGCAACCAGCCCGCGGCGGAGCCAACGGGAGACCGACCGAGCGGGGCCGGGCACGAGAACGAGCCCGTGACCGTGGGCCGGGCTGGACGGGGTTCTTCGGGGAGGGTTGGGCACGGCGCCTACAGCGAACCCTTGGCGCTCGGCACGTCAGTGACCCTCGGGTCGCGGGCGACGGCCGCGCGCAGGGCGCGGGCGAGGGCCTTGAACTGGGCCTCGACAATGTGGTGCGGGTCGCGTCCGGCGAGCAGCCGCATGTGCAACGCCAGACCGGCGTTGGCCGCGAAGGACTCCAGGACATGTTGGGTCAGGGACCCGAGAAAGGTGCCGCCGATGAGGACGTACTGCTGACCCTCGGGCTCCCCGGAGCACACCACATAGGGGCGCCCGGCGACGTCGACCACGCAGTGGGCCAGCGCCTCGTCGAGCGGCACGGTGGCGTCCCCGAACCGGGAGATCCCCACCTTGTCGCCCAGGGCCTCGCGCACGGCCTGCCCCATCACAATGGCGACATCCTCGACCGTGTGGTGGGCGTCGACGTCGACGTCCCCGCTGGCGCGCACGGTGAGGTCGATGAGAGAGTGCTTGGCCAGCGAGAGCAGCATGTGGTCGAAGAAGCGGACGCCGGTCTCCACCTCACCACGACCGGTGCCGTCGAGGTCGACGCTCACCTCGACGGAGCTCTCGCTCGTCGAGCGGCGCACCGTCGCCCTCCGGTGCCGATCGGCGCTCATCCCTGATCTCCCTGTCGCTGCACAGCCATGACCTCAGCGAGCGCGTCGAGGAACGCTGACGTCTCCTCGGGCGTGCCCGCCGTGACACGAAGATAGCCGTCCAGCCCCACATCACGAACGAGAACACCCCGGTCGAGCAGTCCCTGCCAGGTCGCGGCGCGGTCGGCGAGCCCCCCGAAGAGGACGAAATTGGCGTCGCTGGGCACCGGGTCACAGCCGATCTCGCGGACACCTTCGACGATCCGGTCCCGCTGCGCCTTGATGACATCGACGGTGGCCAGCATGAGGTCCGCGTGGCGCAACGCCGCCAGTGCGACCGCCTGGGTCTGGGCGCCGAGGTGGTAGGGCATCCGGACCAGTCGGAGTGCGTCGAGGACGGCGGGGTCGGCGGCCAGGTACCCGAGCCGGGCCCCGGCGAGCGCGAACGCCTTGCTCAGCGTGCGGGTCACCACGAGCCGTGGCCTTCCGGCCAACAGGGTGAGGGCACTCGGCGTGCCGGGACGGGCGAACTCGGCGTACGCCTCATCGACGACAACCAAGGCCCGGGGGGCGGCCTCGTGGACGGCTTCGATGACCTCAAGCCCCAGGGCGGTTCCGGTCGGGTTGTTCGGCGAGCACAGGAAGACAATCGCCGGATCGTGCGCGCGAACCTGCTCAACGGCGCTGGCTACGTGGAGGTCGAACCGGCGGCCGCGCATCCCGTCGGCCCAGGTCGTGCCGGTGGTCGTGGTGATGATGGGGTGCATCGAGTATGCCGGGGTGAAGCCCAGGGCCACCCGCCCCGGGCCCCCGAACGCCTGGACGAGGTGGAGGAGCACCTCGTTGGAGCCGTTCCCGGCCCAGACCTGCTCCGGGGCCACGGCGGTGCCGCTGCGACTGAGGTAGGCCGCCAATTCCTGACGCAGTTGCGTGAACTCGCGGTCCGGGTAGCGGTTGAGCCCGCTCGCGATGGCTTCGACCGCCGCGGTGATCTCAGCGACAACGGCCGGCGGCACGGCATACGAGTTTTCGTTGGTGTTGAGCGCGACCGGCACGTCGAGTTGGGGGGCGCCATAGGGTATGCCGCCGCGCAGGTCAGGACGCAACAGCGCCTCGATCTCGGGGCGCATGTCAGGCGAGTTCCGGGAGCCGGGCGATGACCGCCTCACCATGGGCCGGAAGGTCCTCGGCGCGGGCGAGGGTGACCACGTGGTGACCGACCTCGCGGAGCGCCGCCTCGTCGTAGGTGATGACGTGGATGCCACGCAGGAAGCTCTGGACGGAGAGCCCGCTGCTGTGGCAGGCGCAGCCGCCGGTAGGCAGAACATGGTTGGAGCCGGCGCAGTAGTCGCCGAGGCTCACCGGCGAGTAGGTGCCGACGAAGATCGCGCCGGCGTTGCGTACCCGCGCGGCGAGGGCGGGCGCGTCGGCGGTGTGGATCTCCAGGTGCTCGGCGGCGTAGGCGTTGACGACATCGAGGCCGACGTCGAGGTCGTCGACGAGGACGATCGCCGACTGCGGTCCGCTCAAGGCGGTCCGGACCCGCTCGGTGTGCTTCGTGGCTGCGACCCGATCGGTGAGCACGGCCTCGACCCGCTCGGCCAAGGCGAGGTCGTCGGTGACGAGGACGGCTGCGGCAAGTGGGTCGTGTTCGGCCTGGCTAATGAGGTCGGCGGCGACGTGCTCGGCGTCGGCGGTGGCGTCGGCGAGGATGGCGATCTCGGTCGGTCCGGCCTCGGCATCTATCCCAATGAGCCCCTTGAGCAGGCGTTTGGCGGCGGCGACGTAGATGTTGCCGGGCCCCGTGACGAGCGCGACCGGCTCGCACACGGTGCCGTCGGTGTCCTCGAACCCGTAGGCGAAGGCGGCCACGGCCTGGGCGCCGCCCATGGCATAGACCTCGTCAACCTCGAGCAAGGCGCAGGCGGCAAGGATGGTCGGGTGCGGCCAGCCACCGTGGTCACGCTGGGGTGGGCTTGCGACGGCCAGACTCGGGACGGTGGCTTCCTGCGCCGGCACGACGTTCATCACGACACTGCTCGGATAGACGGCCAATCCCCCGGGCACGTAGAGACCCACCCGGTCCACGGGCACCCAACGCTCCTGCACCACGCCCCCCGCGGAGAGGCGCGTGCTCGACGTGGCCCGGCGCTGGTCGGCATGCACGAGGCGGGCGCGGCGAATGGACTCCTCCAAGGCAGCGCGGACGGAGGGGTCGAGCGCCGCGAGGGCGTCGGCGATGACCTCGGCGGGGACGGCGAGCGCGGGCGGAGCGATACCGTCGAACCGTTCGGCGGCGGCGTAGAGAGCGTCGGCGCCGCGGTCGCGGACGTCCTCGCAGATCGGTCGGACGGCGCCCAGGGCAGCGTCGACGTCGAGTTCGGCGCGCGGCATCACCTGGCGCAGCTCTCGCAGGGAGGGCCGTCGACCGCGCAGGTCACGTCGGGCGATCACCCACCAAGTCTAGGTCGGGGCCGCTGCCCCGCCGACGCTCGTCTCACCTCAAGGCCGCGGAGCTCTTGAGGAATCACTCCTCGTAGAAGAGCGCCTCGTGCACGGCCCGGGCCCGGCGGGCGAGTCGTCGGTAGGTGTCGGCGAGCGCCTCGCCGGAACCGGCCGGCATACCGAGGATGCGCGCCATGCCGTCCGCATCACGGTGGTCGGTCGGTATGCCGTCCAGGGCCCGGGCGCGGAAGAGGACGCCGGCGTTGCGCATCCGGGAGGCGAGTTCCCAGGCCTCGCGGAGTTCGGCCGCCGGTCCATCGTCGATGAGTCCGGCGTCGACGGCCGCGGCCAGGGTGTCCAGGGTGGAGGTCGCCTTCAGGGTGGGGTGGTCGTGAGCGTGCCGGAGCTGGAAGAGCTGAACGACCCATTCGACATCGGCCAGCCCGCCATGGCCGAGTTTGAAGTGGGTCTTGCGGTCCCCTCCGCGCGGCAACCGTTCGGACTCCATCCGGGCCTTCAGTCGGCGAATGTCGCGGACCTGGTCGGGGTTCAGACCGCCGGCCGGGTAACGGATCGGGTCGATGAGGGCACGGAAGCGCTCCCCCAGGGCGAGGTCCCCGGCAACCGGGGCTGCCCGCACCAGGGCGTGGGCCTCCCAGACCAGGGACCAGCGGGAGTAGTACTCGGCGTACGAGGCCAGCGAACGGACCAGCGCGCCGTTCTTGCCCTCCCGGCCGAAGGTCGGCGTCTAGGTCGAGGCCGGGGTCTGGGCCGCGCAACGAAAGCAGCCGGAGCAACTCTTTGACGATGTCGAGGGCCTGCGCCTGCGCCGCCCGCTCGTCCGCACCCTCCAGCGGGTCATGGACGAAGAGCACGTCGGCGTCGGAACCGTACCCCTGTTCCCCGCCCCCGAGCCGACCCATCCCGACGATGAGCATCCGGGTGAGCGGCTCGCCGCCGGTACGTTTGACGACATCCTCGGTGACCATCGCCAGGCTCACCTCCATCAAGGCGGAAGTGAGGTCGGTCATCGCGGCACCCAGGGTGCGCAGGTCGAGTTCTCCGGAGAGGTCGGCGACGGCGAGACGGAAGAGTTCCGCGCGCCGAATGGTCCGGGCCGCGGTGACCGCGTCGGCGACGGTGTCGCGCCGCCGGGCGGCCACGGTCATCCGACGGACCAGCTCCTCCCGGGACCGGGGCCGCAGCCCATGGGTTTCGCCGAGAAACTGCACACACTCTGGGGCTTGTTCGAGCAGGTTCGCCGCGTACCGCGACCGCGCGAGGGTGTGCGCGAGCCGTTCCGCGGCAAACCCCTCATCCCGCAGCAGCCGCAGGTACCAGTGCGTGGTCCCCAGTTCGTCGGAAACGCGCCGGAAGGCGAGCAGCCCGGCGTCGGGGTCCGCCTCGTCGGCGAACCAGCCGAGCATGACGGGCAGGAGCTGGCGTTGGATCGCGGCCCGGCGCGACACCCCGGAGGTGAGTGCCTCGAGGTGCCGAAGCGCGCCGACAGGGTCGCGAAAACCCAAGGCGGAGAGGCGTTCCCGGGCAGCCGTTGGGGTGAGCCGGACCTCGTCCTCGGAGAGCCGGGCGACCGCGGAGAGCAGCGGCCGATAGAAGATGCGCTCGTGCAACCGGCGCACCTCCCGCTGCTGCGTGCGCCACTCGGCAACCACCTCGTGCTCACTCTGAGCAGTGAACCCGAGCCCTCGGCCGAGCCGCCGCAGGTCCGCGGAGCCGGTCGGCATGAGATGGGTTCGGCGGAGCCGGTGGAGTTGGATGCGGTGTTCCAGGGAGCGCAGGAACCGGTAGGCCGCCTCCAGGCTCGCGCTCTCCTCGCGGCCGACGTAACCCCCTCGGGAGAGCGCCGCCAGGGCATCCAGGGTGGTCCGTGAACGCAGCGTCTCGTCCGATCGGCCGTGAACGAGCTGGAGCAATTGGACGGAGAACTCGACGTCCCGCAGCCCACCCGGGCCAAGCTTGAGCTGCCGGTCACTCTCCCCCGCCGGGACGTGCTCCTCGACGCGACGGCGCATGGCCTGGACGTCGTCGACGAAGTTGTCCCGGGAGGCGGCGTGCCAGACCAGTGGCTGGACCGCGTCGAGGTAGCCCTGGCCGACCTCGCGGTCGCCGGCGACAACCCGGGCCTTGAGGAGGGCCTGGAACTCCCAGGTCTTGGCCCAGCGGTCGTAGTAGGCGCGGTGGGAGGCGACGGTGCGCACAAGCGGCCCGGCCTTGCCTTCGGGGCGCAGCGCAGGGTCGACCTCCCACAGCGTGCCAGCGGAGGTGTGCGCCGAACAGATCCGCATGAGCCGGGTCGCCAGGTCGGTGGCCACCGGCGTGGACTCGGCCTCGGGCACCCCCTCCGCCGGTTCGGCGACGAAGATGACGTCGACATCGGAGATGTAGTTGAGTTCCCGGCCGCCGGTCTTGCCCATGGCGATCACCGCGAGCCGGGTCAATCCAGCGGACTCCCCCAGCTGGCCACGGGCGATGTCCAACGCCGCCTCCAATGCGGCCTCGGCCAGGTCGGCGAGGTCGGCCGCGATCTCCTCGAGCGCGTCGGTGGCCACCGGGGCGGTGACATCGCGAGCCGCGATCCCGAGGAGCTGGCCACGGTATGCCGTGCGCAGCGCGTCCTCGGGGGTGGCCGCTGCGGGGTCGCGCACGTCCGCACGCAGGGTCGCGGTCCGCTCCTCGACGGTCATCGGCCCGGCGGAGGCCGCGAGCCGCCAGTGCTCCGGGTGTGCCACGAGATGGTCGGTGAGTGCCTGGGAGGCCCCGAACACGCCATACAGGCGGGCTCTGGCGGCCCCCGGGGAGCGCAGCGACTCGGTGACTGAGCGCAGGTCCGCGGCGGAAAGGGCCTTGCCGGCCGCCTCCATGAACCGGACCACCCCGAGCAGGGCGAGGTCCGGGTCGGCCACCTCGGCGAGGGCGGCGCTCAGACCGTCGTGTTCGATCTCCTCGAAGGAGGCAACGAGCGGGGCGACCACGGGGTCGTTGAGCAGGGCGAAGGCCCGAGTCGGGTCGGCGAACCCAAGCCGGGCGATCTGCACGTGGAGCGAGCTGGCCCGCGAGGTCATCGGCTCAGAGCCTGGGCAGGTAGCGCTCGAGCTCGAAGGGGGTGATCGTGCCCCGGTAGTCGGACCACTCTTGCCGCTTGTTGCGCAGGAAGAAGTCGAAGGTGTGCTCCCCGAGGGTCTCGGCGACGAGTTCGCTGTCCTCCATGGCGTGGATGGCGTCGCTCAGCGACCCGGGCAGGGGTTTGATGCCCATGGCCCGGCGCTCGGCGGAGGTGAGCGTCCAGACGTCGTCCTCGGCCTCGGGCGGCAGTTCGTAGCCCTCCTCGATCCCCTTGAGTCCGGCCGCAAGCAGCACCGCGAAGGCCAGGTAGGGGTTGCAGGCCGGGTCCAGGGTGCGCACCTCCACCCGGGTCGAGTTGCCCTTGTTAGGTTTGTACATCGGGATCCGCACCATGGCGGAGCGGTTGTTGTGGCCCCAGGTCAGGTATGGCGGAGCCTCCCCGCCGCCCCAGAGGCGTTTGTAGGAGTTAACCCACTGGTTGGTCACCGCGGAAATCTCGGCGCCGTGATGGAGCAGTCCCGCGATGAACTGGCGGGCGGTCTTGCTCAGCATGTACGGCGCACCTGGCTCGTGGAAGGCGTTGGTGTCGCCCTCGAAGAGCGAGAGGTGGGTGTGCATGCCCGAGCCAGGATGCTCGGTGAACGGCTTGGGCATGAAGGTGGCGAAGATGCCCTGTTCGAGGGCCACCTCCTTGACCACGGCCCGGAAGGTCATGATGTTGTCCGCCGTGGTCAGCGCATCGGCGTAGCGCAGGTCGATCTCGTTCTGTCCGGGGCCGCCCTCGTGGTGGCTGAACTCCACCGAGATCCCCATGGCCTCGAGCATGGTGATCGTGGCGCGCCGGAAGTCGTGGCCGGTGCCGTGCGGGACATGGTCGAAGAACCCGGCTCGGTCGACCGGTTCCGGGCGCTCCCCCGGGTGGAAACCGGACTTGAGCAGGAAGAACTCGATCTCCGGGTGGGTGTAGAAGGTGTAGCCGAGGTCGGCTGCCTTGGCGAGCGCCCGCTGCAGGACGTTGCGCGGGTCGGCCATCGAGGGCGTGCCGTCGGGCAGGGTGATGTCGCAGAACATCCGGGCGGTCCCGGGGCGCTCACCCCGCCACGGGAGCACCTGGAAGGTCGACGGGTCGGGTTTAGCGAGCATGTCCGACTCGACGACCCGGGAGAGCCCCTCGATGGCCGAACCGTCGAAACCGATGCCTTCGGCGAAGGCCCCCTCAAGCTCGGCGGGAGCGACGGCGACGGACTTCAACGTCCCGAGCACATCCGTGAACCAGAGCCGGACGAAGCGAATGTCCCGCTCCTCGATGGTCCGAAGGACGAACTCCTGCTGGCGATCCATGACCGGATCCTGCCCTATCCGTGTTACGGGCCAGTTACGAACCCTTGGGCCGGTGGCCGGTATGCCGTCGGGGACAGTTCTCGGGTATGCCGGCAGGGACGCGCGATGGCCCCGGGTCGCATGCGACCCGGGGCCATCGACGGCATACGGCTCACGCCGTCGTAATCGGCCTCAGAAGGTGACCGTCACGCTGAGGCGAGCACCCATCCAGCTCTCGCTGTTGACCCGGATCTTGGTGCCGGTACCGGCAACCTTGACCGAGCCGAGGGGGTTGAGCGCGCTCCAGTAGCGCATCGGGTCGCTGTCGTTGAAGGTCGGCAGCGCCCGCTGCGAGGGAACCTCGACGGGAACACCGTTGCGGTGGAAGGTGACCGCGTCGGTCGGGTGCAGACCGAAGGTGGCGTCGAAGGGCTGACGACGGTTACCGAGCAGTGCGCCATCGGGGAAGGTGATCGGCTTGGCGCGCGCGTCGACCGGAAGCGCCATACCGCCGCCCGGGTGGGCCGAGGTGTTGTTGTCGGAGTAGGTGTCGTCGATGTACCACACGAGGAGGCCGTCCTGGTAGGGGAAGTGCTCCACCCAGTTGGGCTTAGTGGAAGCCCAGCCGAAGTTGTACGGCCCCTTGGCCAGGGTGCGGTCGTAACCCATGAAGTTGCGGTTCTCGGCGAGGTAGTAGTGCGCGGCCTTGACGGTCGTCGTGCCGTCCATGCGGGTGAAGCCCTTGGCCGTCCAGCCGTTGTCACCGCCCTCGACGTCATCGCTGAACACGGTCGAGCCATCGACGACGACGGAGATGTCGTCGACGAACGGGCCCTCGTAGTGCAGGCCACCGTCGGTGGCGTAGCGGAACCGGAAGTCGATCTTCTGACCCGCGTAGGCCGAGAGGTCCCAGCTGTACTGGGTCCAGGACCGGAAGTCACCCGAGAGGCTGTCGCCGACCGGGGTCCAGTTGGCGCCACCGTCGGTGGACACCTCGGCGTACATGAAGTCGTAGTCCGCCTCGATGTTCGCCCACACCCAAGCACCGACGTTCGCCGAGGTCGCCCCGGTGAGGTCGATCGGCCGCGACATGGTGTTCTGGAGGCTGTCCGCCGAACCGCCCCACCACTGCATGCTGCCCGAGTGCGGGGTGGTGTACTCGGTTGTCACGGTCTTCTCGGGAAGCTGGACCAGCAGCGCCTGCGGGAGGTGCTGGGCGTCCTTGGCCGACGGGCCGAGGTTGACGGTCTGGCTCTGGCCGTAGGGGATCACCTTGAAGTCGAGCCAACCGAGAAGGAGCTTCTCGTGCGGGCCCATGTAGGTCGGGACGGTGCCAATGGCGTTGCCGCCGTAGTTCATCCACGAACCACCGGACATGAGGGTCCAGAACGCGGTGGAGTTGTCGCCACCGGCGGTGTCGTAGTAGTCGTCGAGCCCGAGGTCGTGACCGAACTCGTGCGCGAACACACCGAGGCCACCGTTCTCCGGCTCCGTGGTGTAGTCACCGATCCAGATCCCGGTGTTGCCGATCTGGGTGCCACCGGCGCGGTTCATGGCCGGTCCGGTGGTGCCGTAGTCGGTGGAGTTGACGTACCAGCGGTGCGACCAGATGGCGTCGTCGCCCTGGGCGCCGCCGCCAGCCTCCTCGCCCTCGCCGGCGTGGATGGCCTGGAAGTGGTCGATGTAGCCGTCCGGCTCGAGGTACACCCCGTCACCGTCGTAGTCGTAGCGGTCGACCTTGTCGAAGCCCTTGACGTAGTCGGCAACCTCGGCGTCGGACATGCCGCTCGCCTTCTGGGCGTCGAACCAGGCCTGGGCGGTGTCCTCGATGAACGGCCAGTAGACCTCGCTGTCGGACAGCGCGTTCGAGCCGTAGCGGGAGGCGTTGAAGGGCAGCTTGACCCAGTCGGAGACATCACCCTTGGCGAGGAACCGGCCGTTGGACTGCTTGTCGTAGAAGTCCTTGAACGACAGACCGTCACCGAACATGAGGTTCATGAAGTGGTCACGGTTGAAGTCGGCCTGCCAATACGTCGTGTTGTCGTCCGTGGCGTTGCCGTCCCAGTTGCGGTCCGGCTTGGCGATCTCGTTGTGCATCGGGCCGGCGGTGCCGCCAGTGCGAGAGTCGATCTGGTCGCCGAACTCGGCGAGGATGGTGAGGATGCTCTCCTCGCGGGTCACGGGGTAGCGGACGTAGCGGGGCTTCGAGGCCTTTGCGGAGGTGCGGGAGGAGGCGCTGTTGCCGCCCATCTTGATGACCCGCTCACCCCCACGGACCTCGAGGGTGGCCTTGCCCGAGGCGAGTGCTGCCACGGCCTCCCGGGTGAGTTTTGCCTGCGCCTCAGCCAGCGGGTTGGGCAGGTTGTCCTGCTTGTGCGCCTTGGAGGACGAGACGTCCTTCTCAGCGGGCGCGCCGGCGGTGGCCTGAGCCGGACCGGCCATCGTCGAGGCGAGTGCGACGGCGGTAATGCCGACGATCGCCCCCTTGTGAATTCCCTTCACAGATTCTCCCTGATCGTGATCGAGATGCAGCCTGCGGTCGGCAGGTGCGGTGGACAGTCCACCACGGGATTGACGCTGAGGGAACCGAAACTCGCAGTTGATCGTTTGTGTAAGCCTTTTCTCAGCAACTTTTTCCGGTTCTCGGGCCTCCCACGGCCCCCTGCGGGCCCTCCGCGCGTCACCGACCCGGCGGGCGCCGTACGCTCAACCCATGAGCGAGTCCAGCACAGCGGCACCCGAGTCCGTCGCGCCCTACGGCACCGGCGCCCAGGCCGCCCCGCAACGTCGGATCCGGATCCCCACCTGCTCGAGATGAAGGCCCGCGGAGAACGCTGGGCCATGCTCACGGCATACGACATGTACACCGCGGAGATCTTCGACGAGGCCGGAATCCCGGTTCTCCTCGTCGGCGACTCGGCCGGAAACAACGTCTACGGGTTCGAGACCACGGTGCCGGTGACCGTGGACCACCTCGTCCCACTGTGCCGGGCCGTGACGAGCGCGGCGAAGCGGGCCATGGTCGTCGCCGACCTGCCGTTCGGCTCCTACCAAGCGAGCCCGCAGCAGGCGCTGGCGACGGCGACCCGGTTCATGAAGGAGGGACTCGCGCACGCCGTCAAGCTCGAGGGCGGCAAGGCGATGGTGCCTGAGGTCGAACTCCTCGTCCGGGCCGGGATCCCGGTCATGGGGCACATCGGGTTCACCCCGCAGAGCGAACACGTCCTCGGCGGCTACAAGGTTCAGGGGCGAGGGTCCGGGGCCGAGAAACTCATGGACGACGCCCTCGCCCTCGAGGACGCCGGGTGCTTCGCCATCGTCATGGAGATGGTGCCGGCCCCCGTCGCCGAGCAGGTGACCAAGGCCCTGCACATCCCGACGATCGGCATCGGCGCCGGGCCACACTGCGACGCCCAGGTCCTGGTCTGGCAGGACATGGCCGGGCTGCGCGGTGGCCGCGCGCCGCGCTTTGTCAAGAAGTACGCCAACGTGCGCGAGGACCTCGCCAAGGCTGCGCAGGCGTATGCCGCCGAAGTCGCCTCCGGCGCGTTCCCGGCGGCCGAGCATTCCTTTGAGTCCTGACTGCCGTCAGTACTCAACGGCTCCACTGTGAGTCCTGACTGCCGTCAGTACTCAACGGCTCCACTGTGAGTCCTGACTGCCGCTGTTTATCTAACCCCAAAGCCCCAACCCTCGCAGCAGAGTAGGGGCTTCCATGCCAACGACTGTCACAGACTGGTGCTCGGTCGAGCAGCCGGGCGGCCGGCTACTACTTCGCAGAACCGGTGCCGTTGATCCGCTCGAAGAGCGTCTCGAACCTTGCCAGGGTTGCCTCAGACAGACCGTCCCGAAGATCAGGGTGCCGGAGCATCACGTCAGCGGGCTTGTAGTGGTCGTACGCCCCGTGCGCGTCCGTCAGTCGCTTGAGGATCCGGTCGCCGTGACCGAGGTCGCTGGACGAGATCGACGTGCCGAACGCTTTGTTGAAGAGTTTGAGATACTCATCGACATCGAAGAGGTCCTCGATGTCGGAATGCCTGCGGCCGGTGATCTCGCTGATCTGAACGATCCGGTTGCGCTGCAGCCGAGCCGCGGCGACGGCCCTCTCGAGCCGGTCGACACCCTCGGTGCCCGAGTCGATCAGGACCGTCACGTCCAGGTTCTGGCCCATCAGCGCCACGAAGGCTGGGATGTTCGCGGCTCCGCCGGTGGGAAGCACCCGCCAGCGTTCATCCAGGGCAGTGCGCCCGCTGTCCCTCAGCAGCCGGCTGACTGCGTCGAGGTAGACAAAGTCGCTCGGACCCTCCACCAGGAGGTTGGTCTGTCCGATGAACAAGTGCTGGGCGATGTCGTAGCCAAGTGCCGCCTGCAGCGGGAAGATGCTGCTCTCACCGACGGTCAGGGCCTCTTGGGTCACGGTTGCACCGGTCTGGGGACCGCCGTCCTCGACGATCCGGACACGGTCAATTCTGTCGGTCTCGACCAGGAATGGGCTGTGCGTCGTGTACAGGACCTGCACAGCGCTGGCCAGTCGCTCGTTGATGAACCGGAGCAGGTCGCCCTGAGCACGGGCATGCAGGGTGAGTCCCGGCTCGTCCAGTAGCACGACCACCGGTTCCTTACGGGTCTCGAACTCGGTGAATGCGGCGAGGAAGGAGAAGAACCACCGGAATCCGGACGAGCGCTGGCCGAAGTTATTGGTGAAGCGATGCCTGGTGTCCTCGACCCGGATGTCAAGGAACGTCTTCCTGACGGTGTGCCGGCCGTCCGGGAGGTGCTCGATCTGGCGGTCGATGTCGAACTGAACACGGAGGTTCTCGTTCTGCTTCCAGTACTCGAAGACCTGCTCGGTCAACTCGTGTCCGACGGTCTCGAGCTCGGCCTTGCGGTCCTCGTAATCATCCTCACCCAGCTCTGCTGGGGTCGTGCTGGCGAGGCGGAGCAGCGCCTTTGCCGTCTGGTCCGCCGATGACGCCGTCTGCTCGTCCTCGGTGTCGAGGGCGGCTACGTCGATCCGGCCCACAAGACCCGAGTACTCCGAGAAGTAGAAGAACTTCGGCAGCCGGACCGTAAGCAGGTTTTGTGCAACACGCCCAGCCGTGTCGCCGTCGAGCTTGTTCAGCTCGGCACGGATGCTCTCCACCTCTTCGGCCGTCTTATCCGCCTGGGTGTCGATCTCGTCGACCATAAGCCGAGCGCACACCGCCTCGATCCCATCAAGGTCCTTGACCCCCTTGAAGTGCTCCAGGGTCTTCTTGCGGATGTCGACACGACCGAGGAGGTTCTCGACCGCTCGCCGAGCGTCATGCGGAACGGTCCACTGGCGGTTCGTGGCGTTGTAGCGCCGCGACACCGTCACGTCGAAAGGCTTCACCACGTCTGGGCCCAGGGCGTCATCGAGGAGGGCGACATCGGAGTCGTCTAGCGCGAACGTCGCCTCGATAGGGACGACGGAGTCGATCAGCTGCTCCTTCCGGTCCCTCGCGAGCAGCCATCGCGGGTAGTCGTACTTCTCCTGGAAGCTGCCGCTGTCGACCGGGTTCAGCCGGTGCAGCGCTGTCAGGACGGCAGTCTTCCCGGACTCGTTCATGCCGACGAGACAGGTGACGCTCTCATCGACCTTGATCTCTCCACTGTCGAGGATGTTCCTGAACTTGCGGACGCGGAACTTGGTCAGATGCATTGGCGTGGTGCTCCCCTTCTCCTTTAAGATGTTCGTGAATGCGGAGGTCGTGTCTCGGCCACCGACCATCGTCCGTCCGGACGGCGGAGCCCACGGTCGCTCAGTTGCGGGGTCATTCCATCGGCTTGACGTGGCTCTCGATGAAGGCGATCTCGTCAGGATCAAGCCCGTACTTGGCGTAGAGCTGCTGATCGATCTCTGGCATGGACTTGTTCCAGTCTATGTCCGAGGAGGAACCAAAGTCCTGGTTTGGGACGTGCTTCCACGTGCTGCGCGGATTGTGCTGTGTCACCTTGAGTATTCCGAGCATCACTCGTGCGAACTTCGATTGGATGTACTTGAGGCACGCTTCGCCTTCCGCTTTAGTGTCGAAAGAGCCGATGGTGATGAAGGTCTGCGTCACGCCTGTACCAGGCTCCAAGAGCAGCGAGTAACCAGTGACCTGGGCGGGCTTGTCGCCTAGCATCCCGCCTGCGTTTCTGGATGCAGGGACGGCGACCTTGTACTTGTTGAGGCTCGCGGGCCCGTCGATGTAGTCCTGGCGGACCCAACGGTATGTGCGTTTGCTGTCGGCGAGTCCATACATCCGTTCGTACTCGCGCCCATCGCTGGGGCGCTCCGCATGGAACACCGGCAATGTGAACGCGCTGGTCACCAGTTTGTACCGCTCAGAACTTGGCAGCAGTGCCTCGACAGCAGGGTTCTCTTCGTGCATGCGCTCTGTGTATCGGTAGGAGCGCGAGCTCGTGAAGTCGAGCGACGTGATCGACTCGTGTGTCTTCTCGGCAACCTTCTGACGAATCACGTTCAGTTCCGCGAACTTTGAGAACACACCAATCGGCTCCCCCTGCCGCGACGCGTCACGGTAGGTCACTGCCACCCCGCCCATGATCTCAGTGCCCGGGAAGAGGTCGTCACTGTTTGAGACGTAGTAGGGAACCGTTAGGTGTGGGTCAGCAAGCATCTTCGCATTCCATGCCTTCGGCGTCTGGCCGGCATTAAAGAGGAAGCGCGCCGGGGTAATGAGCACCGCCTTCTCTGCGACCTCGTATGACGCGTCCATGAACAGGTGGTAAATGGGCGTAGCGAAACGCCCGCCACCTTCCGTCTCCTCTTGGTAGGGCGGGTTGCCGATGACGACGTCGAACGTCTTGTTCATGGTCAGGGTCCTTCCTTTAACATGTCGTCGACCACGGCCTGCCGTTCATCAGGGGACATCCGGGCCAGGTTGCCCACCCTGAAGTGTCTGGACTCCTCCATCCAACGTTTGCGTTCGGGGATCCCGCCGGAGACGGCTTCGATGGTGATGCGGTGCAGGACTTGGTTGTGGCTCATCTCGAAGATCTGCTTGGTGAGAATGTGCCTTAGGCGCTTGTTCTGATTCGGGATCTGTTCGGCAAGGCCGTGGTCGAGGCGGCGGACAAGTTCCATCAGGAAGAGTCCCGCCGTTGAGAAGAGGTCCGCGAAAGTCTTGTCCGGGTTGGTGAAGATGCCGGGGTTCTCTTCCTCCAGGATGTCGACCATCTTCTCGACGACGGGTTTGGGGGTGAACACCAGCGAGGTCTTCTGCCGAGGGATGTAGGCGAAGATGTCCTCGGTCAGTTCGTCGTCGAAGTAGTCAGCCAGAGCCTCTTTCTTGTCCTGGAACTCCTGGAGGGCCTGGTCGAAGACGGACTCGTCGAACAGGCCGGGGATGGTCGTGACCGTGCCGTCGTCTTCGGTGATCTCCTGGCCGTCGCGCAGCACCCGGAACTCGGCCTCGGTGATGCCGGTGATCTCCTCGAACACATCGTCGGGGGTGTAGTCGTCGAAGTTCGCCAGGCGGGTGTCCCGGTCGCCGTAGGCCATGAGGAACATCGGGATCGTGCGGGCGAAACCCCGCAAGTGGGACCGGGCGTCCTCCATCGTCTTGTCGGCGCGCTTCTGCTCCGACTTGGTCTCCTCCCGCTTGACCACCTCGGGAACGATGGTCTCCATCACGTCCTCCACGATGGCCGCCAGGTCCTTCTTGAACGCCTCCATCTCGCCCGCCTGCCTAGACTTGACCTCATCACCCTCGGCTTCGGTGGCCGCGGCCTCGAACTCATCCTGAAGATGCTTCTGGGCGATCTGGTGGTCGGTCAGTGCGCGCTCGACCTTGTCGGCCACGTGTTGCTCGGTGCGCCTGACGTCTCGCTCGACCTGCTTGTTTGTCAGCTGGTAGGCGTCCTTCAGCTCCTCGCGCTTGGTGCCGGTCTGGCCTGTGACAAACCTGGCGATCTCCGCTGCGGCCTTGGCCGCCGGAGTGGCCGGGTCAATGGCGGGGATGTCCTCGACTGACCACACCGGCGGGCCGAGCTCGGCGACCTTGGGGTTGATGACGGTCTCGTCGACCTGCACGTTGCCGTCAGGGTCCGTCGTGGGCGGCGGCTGCGGGATATCGAGGGGCTCGCCCTTCTTGACCTTGCCCTGCTTGGCCGTCGGCAGCTTGTCCAGGATCTCCTTCACGTGCTCGGAGTAGCGGAAGATGCCGGCGACGTTGGCGAACAGCAGGTTCGACAGGAACCCGCGGCGTACGACCTCGCGGGCCTTGAAGACCCGCGGGAAGGTGAGCACCTGCGAGGCGTCGAGCTCGATCATGCGCCCCTCGGAGTCCTCACCCAGCACCGGGAAGAAGTTGAGCAGGGTACGGATGTTGTCCTGCCGGACCTGCGTACTCAAGGGCGGGTTCGGGCTCAGGTTGTTGGCGAAGTCGTCAAAGATGGTGAGCGTGCGCTCGGGGGCGAAATCAAAGATGTAGGCGTTCTGCTTCTGGAGCACCTCGTCGCCACGCATGAAGATATGCGGGTTCTGGGCACGGAAGGCCGCCTGCATGTACTGGGCCGGGGAGGCCATGTTGGACAGCATGATGACTGCGGTCCACTCGGGGACCGTGACGCCGGTGGTGAGCTGGCCGACGGAGAGCGTGATGGTCCTGCCACCCGAGGCTTCCGCGCTGGCGATCGCCTCACGCACCTTGTCCAACGACTTGCCGATAGCGACCGGGTCATCCTCGTCGGTGCGGCCGTCGCCAGCTGCCAGGACGACGGTGTAGTCCCTGAACACCGGGTGTGCCTTGAGGAGTTTCTCCAGCGCCTTGGCGGAGGCTACGCGGTGAAGCAGCCAGAAGGAGTGCCGGATTTCGTTGCGTAGATCGGGGGTGGAGAACGGGTACTTGTCGTTGGTCGTGAGGGTGTCGAGGAACTTGATCACTTCGGCCTCGTACTCGAAGAAGCCGTTGTCCTTGGTGGCGAAGAACTGGTTGAGGTCGAAGGTGAAGTCCACGCTCGCCTCGTCCTCGTCGATGGCCACGCCCTCGGCCAGGCGGTCGGTGATCATGCGGGAGAGCTGGTAGGTGAGCAGGTTGAGGGTGGGAAGAGCTGCGTAGGGGTTCTCCTGGGTCCCGTCGTTCCAGTCCGCCCGAGCCTGCTGCTCGTCCTCGTAGGTCCAGTTGAAGATCTCTGAGTCGGTGAACCGGCCGGAAGCCAGCGCCTTGAACGGTGTGCCCGAAAGGTGGAGCGTGTACTTGCGCTTGATCTGGTCGAAAGCGATGTCGGTCTTCGTGGTGTCGACGCCCTCGTGGGCCTCATCGATGACGAGCAGGTCCCAGTGGAAGTCGGCGATGTGCTTCAGCTTCTTGTGCGTGCCGCCGAAGTACTGCGACCCCTTGAGGTCCTGCAGCGAGAGGAACTCGACGACGCGGGGATCCTTGTCCATGTGCTCGTTGGAGTAGGCGATCCACTGGGCACGGGTCATCGGTGAGCGTCGTGCCAGCGACGGTGACTCCGAGACGAACTTGAATGTCGTCTGGTGGCCGATGAAGCGGGTGAAGTCGTCGAACCAGGAGTTGGCGATGGCCGGGCGGTTGGTGACCACGAGGACGCGGACCGCGTCCAGCTCGCGCATGAGGTGGTAGGTCGTCAGGGTCTTGCCAAACCGGGGCTTGGCGTTCCACAGCACCTCGTCGGAGCCGTCGGTGAACGCTGCCATGGCCTGGGCAACGGCATCCTGCTGCTCTGGCCGCAGGACGTAGTCGTCCTCGCCGCCGGCTTGAAGGTCGCTGTAGTCCTGGCCGGCGAAGGCGTTGAAGTAGTCAAGAGACGTCTTCGGCGCAGGTGCGAAGTGGTGCCACTCCGTCTGCTGGGGCCGTGCTCCAGGGTCGAACTCGCGCTCAACGCCGTGCTGCTTTAGGTAGGCGTGGAAATCCGTGTCGGTAAACTGGCCACCGGCCTCGGACGTGAACACAGCTCGCCGAGCCCAGAGCTTCTCCTTCTTCACCGACATCTGGGACGCCTGCTGGGCGATCCGGTCGTCGACGGTCTGAAGACCCGTGTAGCCGATCTTCTCCCAGCCGTCGTACTTGGGAACGTCTGGCGTCCGCCACGAGTAGACCATCGGGTTGATCTGACGGAACGTGTCGATCTTGGGGCTCGTCACGGGGTCCTCCCCTCCTGGTGGACGCGGTCGATGGGACACGGTGCGTAGACGTCGTAGTCCGCGAAGTCGAGCATGGCGTCCTCACGCAACGAGGCGAACGAGAAGGGTTCGCGCACCACGATGCCCGGCTCCTCGGGGGACCTGTGCCACCACGAGAACTGGATCTCCTGGCCGCGCCAGTCCAGACCGGTGAGGGTGTTCCCGCGGATGATGTTGGTGTCGATGAGGAACGCGGCCGCGCGGTGCAGGTTGGTGCGGGTGCTGCACGGAGTGCTATGCCTGTGGTGGAAGGTGAGGAACTCATCCAGCATGGCGACCTTGGCATCGGCATGGTTGTCCTCGAGGAGCTCGATCCCGTAGATCGAGGCGAGGGCGAACAGGGACTCCTGGGGCCAGAGCGCCGGCTCCACCCGCTGCTCCATTGCGCGCAGCTTGCGCTGCAGGATCGCCACGAGGAAGTTCCCGTCGCCGGCAGCCGGCTCCAGGAAGGTCTTGTCGACGAAGCCCGGGCCGGTCTCCAGCTCCTCGCGCACCAGGTCGAGCATCTTGTCGACCATGTGGCGGGGGGTGAAGACCTCCCCGTAGGACTTCACGCGGATCCGGGACTTCACGAGCTGTTCCTCGACAATCGACTCAGCCAGCGTCACGGATTCTCCCGACGGGACACGTTGTGGGCGAAGGAGTCCGTCCCAGCGGGGTCCTCGGTCGACTGGTCATCTCGTGACGACGACATGGCTGCACTCCATCTTCTGTGGGCCGAGTCCTTCGGCCAGACGCTAGCGGTTGGAACTGACAGGCTCGTTGCCGCCGTGGTGTGGCGGAGGAAAGACCGGCGTCGCGGGGCTCGGTCATCGCCGTGACGCCATTGTCGTCACCGATGCGGCGGTGTCGGGAAGCAGGTTCGCGACGTCTTCTGCGTGGGCTTGCCGTGAGGCGGCCAGGTCTGCCTCGAGGATGGTGTTGATCCGGCGCAGTTCGGTGACCTGGGCGGTCAGTGAGGCGTTCTGGGCGGTCAGTCGCTCGTTGGTGATCCGAAGCTCGGAGTGGGCCTCAGGGTCGATGGATGCGTCAGCGTTGAGCTGGGTGCCGAGCCAGCGTTGCCTCTGGTGCTCCAACGTCGCGATCTGTTCCTTCAGGTCGGTGATGGCCGCGGCTTGGCGTTCAACCTTCGCGGTGAGGATGCGGCGGTCGGCTCGCAGCCCGCGGGACATGTGAGCTCCGGTGTCTTCGTCGTGCTGCCCCTTGCTGCCCGTGGGGGTTGCGCTGGCGACGGCCTGTCGGAGCGCCTCGTGGGTGTAGAGGAACTGTCGAGACACTCCAGCCGCGCGGGCGACGGTCGAGATGTTCACCTCGTGCCCGGCAGCGCAGAGACGGTCGAGCGCTGCCAGGACGGCTTGCTGCTTCGCCGTTGAGGCGTCGGCGCGGTTGCGTCGGAGGGCGTCGACGGCTGTGTCAGGTGTCATCGTTGGCCTCCAGGAGCTGGCGCAGATCGATCTTTCGGGCGGCCGTGGCGCGGCGTCGAATGTCAGCCATCCGTTCCACGGCTTCGCGGATGTCTAGACGTTCGTCATCGGGCAGCCCGTCGATGTAGGCGTCGATACCGTCGATGATCGTGCTGGTGTCCTTGATCCGGGCCTCGTAGTGGTCCAGGAGGTGCTGCTGGGCGTTGATCACCCTCGCCCGCTCAAGTTTCACGCGCAGCGCATGACGCTTGGCCTCCATACCATCGCGTTCGAGGGGGTCGACGAGGAAGAACGGGCATGACTCGCAGGCGTGGTCGACCATGCAGCCGTGACCGCCGGCGGCGACGTTCTGAGGCTCAGTGCAATGCCCGAGGGACACGGCGACCTTCGTGAAGCCGTCCCGCTCTCGATCCACGCTGATGGCCGCACCCTGGAGGTTCAGTCGTCGGGGAGCTACCGCTTCCAGGGCCTTCTTCCGCCGCTTCGCCGTGACCTGGTAGTAAGCCATGGTGGTGTTGAAGCTGCCGTGGCCCATGTACTCCTGGAGTACGTCGGGAGGCGTGGTCGACCGGCCGTCCGCGTCGACGGCGTCTGCAAAGCGCTGCGCGAAGGCGTGCCGGAACGAGTAGGCATCCAGCGCCCTGAGGTCGAAGTGCATGAGGTTTCCCTCCGGCCCCTCGGCAACTCCCTCGTAGGGAGCCTGCTCCAGCACCACGTTGACCAGGTCTTGGACCCGCGTCTGGAGGTAGGTGGAGTTCCAAGGCTTATCGACGCCTGGCCTCTGTACTGCGGGGAAGAGCCATCGGGACTCGATGCCGTGTTCACGTTTGATCTGTTGCCATTGCCTGACGACGTCGTGGGTCTCCTGATGGATGGGCAGCCGCTTGCCCATCTTGTACGGCGGCTTGCATTGCTCCCACTCCAGGTACGGCGCGCCCTGGTCGTCGTAGGAGATGCAGTCCTCCTTGAGCCTGATGGTCTCGGTGGTGCGACGCCCGCACCGTTCCTGCAGGAACAGCATCGCGCGTGCCTCAGCGGTCAGGTAGGGCGTACGACGCTGAAGCAGGTTCAGGTTGTCCATCAGGTGGTCGATGACCGGTTGCGGCACGAACCGGAAGGCGTCGTCACCGTCCCGCGTGCGTGACTTGGTTCCCCGTGGCCGGTGGCGGGCCAGGTCGAGGGCGAACGTGGCGGGGATGTCGGCCCAGTGCGCCTGGAGCTGTTCGTCGCGGCGGCAGTCTGCCAGGAACTTGTTGAGCAGGCCGATCTGGCGTCGCTGGGTGTGGTCCAGGTGCCAGCGCTTCCGGATCCCGTTGACGATGGCATCCATGTCAGGCCTACCCAGTGCGGTGCGGGGTGTGCCTCGCACCGTCAGGATCTCGTCGATCAGGACCACCATGTGGAGCAGGTACGAGACGTTGTGTCTGCTACGCGGCGCAGCGCGGACCCAACTTTCGTAGGAGTCCGCGATCCATGACTGCCGGATCGGTCTGAGGTCCACCTTCGCGTGTGGCCCGACGGGTGTCGCCGCGGCGGTGAGCTCGAGGTCGCGCAGGTAGATGACCTGAGGATCACGATCATCGATGCCGGACCAGCTGCGATGGGCATCGTCGATGTGCCGCTGCCACTCGTTGAGCAGCCCCAAGAGATAGGGGTTGTTCGACGTTCGGCCGAGGAGCGTTGCGCCGACGACGGAGGTGCGGCCGCTGCGAAGAAGGGCCCGGTAGGTGCCCCGCAGTTCTGCGGTTGCCAGCACCCCGCCGCCGAGGTCTCGCTGCTGGACGGCGTAGAGGAGTTCCCACCGCAGCGGTTCGGGCAGCGCGCCGAACGGCACAGCGGCTGCGCTTGAGTAGGAGGTGAGCTTCTCGGAGTCCATCGGCGGCTCGCGGGTGGTGCGCAACCAGGTATCGGCATCTACTGGCAGTCCGGTGGTCCCGCCGGATCGTTCCCACTTGAGGTACTCGCTTTGGTGGCCGTAGCACAGGCCGTTCCGGCCGGTACCGTCTGCTCGGCAGGCACCGGCGCGACAGCGCGGCCTGGCCGACAGCGCCCTCGGCCGATCGTCGGCGATCCACGCCGCCACGTCGCCGTCGTCGTGGGTCTTCCTCCACCTACCGAACCGGGCGTTGTGAGAGTGGCACAATCCGTTGCCTCCATGTCCCCGTTCGCAGTCGGGGACGAGACAACCCACCTTGGGCTCGAAGCGTGCGGGGGGCTCGGCCTGTGGAGCCCATTCGCTCAGCGAGAGAACAGTCCCGGAGCGCTTGTGGTCGCTCCGGCAGCTGTGGCACACGGCTGCTCGCGGCAAGAGCGTGGGGCATCCCGATCGCTGGCAGTAACCGGCCGAGGTCCTTGGGTTTCCTGGGTCGGGTGTGAACACGAGCTTCTTGGCGTCGAACTCGTCCTTGCGCCAGTCCCGGACAATGCGACTCTCCAAATGCTCGGTCCAGGTCGGGGCCACGCTCGGCTGCGGGTCGGTCAGCGCGGAGGACAGCGCTCGACGAACTGCGGTAGTCATCGCGATGGCCCCAGCACGACCGAGCGGGGTGCAAGCGCTGCGAGGGCTTCCTTCTTCGCCCGCTCCAGATCGTGGGTGTAGACGCGCGTCGAGTGGATGCTGCGGTGCCCAAGGACGGCCTGGACCACATCCATCGCCTGGGGTTCGCAGCCGATGCCGCGGACCAGTCGAGTGGCCAACGTGTGGCGAATCATGTGTGGTCCGGTCAGCTCGCAGCCGATCCGCGTGCCGCATCGGATCACGAGTTTGCGAAGCCCGGCGTACGTCATCGCCCGTCCACGTCGCTCGGCGTCATAGAGATTGACCAGCACGTGCGGTGACCGGTCGTCGGCCCCGAGGGTCCGCTGGCGCTCGAGGACGTAATCGATGTAGCGCTCGACGAGCTGGTCGTGCACGTACAGGGTCCGCTCGCCGCCCTTGGACCTGGCTCCGTTCTCGACAGGATTGTTCAGACGCACGTGGAAGTGCGGGTCAACGATCCGGCAATCGAGCTCCGACGACCCCCCTCCGAAGTGCACGTCTGCGGTGAAGAGGGACAACGCCTCGCCCGCCCGGATACCCGTGTAGTAGAGCAGGTCGACGATCAGTCGGTCGCGGACATTGAGCTCGAGGTCGAGAAGCCGCTGACGAGCCTGCTCGTCCTCGATCCACTCCGGATCCTTCACCACCGGTCGCGAGGCCGGCTTCAGCTCCGGGGCCAGAACCCGCTGGGTCCTGCCGTACTCGCCACCCGGCCGAGTACCCGGCGCGAAGTACCTGACCTCGGTCATCCGCTTCGCGACGTCAGTGGTGAGCAGATCATGGGCGTCGGCCCACTCGTAGAAGGACCGCACCGGCGTCATCCACAAGGAGACCGTCGCATCGCTCCGGAACGACTCCTCACCGTTGGTCTTACGCACCGGCGTCGACGCCAAGACCCGCCGCCACATGGTGAAGTGGCCCAGGCTCACCGACCGCCAGTCTGCGGTCTGCGCGGTCCACGAGAGGTACCACGCGACTCGACGTCCGTAGCTCTTCACCGTGTTGGGCGATCGGCCGACGTCGTGCAGGAAGCCGAGCCAGTCGCTCGCCGGGCGGTGCAGGCAGTCGTTCTCGTCAACCACGACGAACCGCTGGGCTCCACCGTCGCCGAGCAGCGCGAGGTCGAGCCGGTAGCTCGGGGTCACCTCCATGGGCAGCAAGTTACTGACAGGGGTAGCCGGAAAGTGTCAGACACGCCGGAGGCTGGCTAGTGGCAGCCAGAAGACGACACCGAGAGGCCGGGGTTAGATAACGTCAGTACTCAACGGCTCCACTGTGAGTCCTGACTGCCGTCAGTACTCAACGGCTCCACTTCGAGTCCTGACTGCGCTCTGGGTTAGTCCTCGAGGTCGGAGTCGTCCCACCCGGGGGCGGCTCCGCGTTCGTTCCACTCCCGGTCCTCGGTGTCCCACTGCTCGGTGTTCTCGCGGGCATGCTCCAGCGCCCTGGAGGCGTCGGCATACGAGTCGTAGGGCCCCATGGTGTTCGAGCTGGGACTGCGGGTCTCGTCGGTCTCGACCTGCTTGGTGTCGATGTTGAACCAGTACGCCATCTCGCGACCTCTCTGCCAGGTGGACCGGCGGCGCCGTCCGTTGCCTAGACTCCCACCGTATGCCGTCAATCCCCGCGGGTGGTACGGCCCTGGCTTGAACGACGTGACACTGGAGAAGCCCGTGACCTCGATGCCGCTGCCCCCACCACCTCCTCAGGGGCCGATCACCGTCGAGCGGCCGCGCCGCCGGATGCCCCGGCTAGCCCTCATCCTCATCGGTGCCCTCGTCCTCGTCGGACTCGTCGTCGGCGTCATGGCCTTTGTGCGCAGCAGCGCCTGGGAGAACGTCCGCAAGGGCGCCACGGACGCGCTGGCGGATGCCACCCTCGGCCGAGACGCCCCCCGAGACGCTCGCGGGAAGATCAGCGCGGAAGGGCCGATGTCGGTCTTTCGGCTGGTCCGGGGTGACTGCTACCGGGAGAAGGACACCGACAGCCCCGCCCCGCTCCCCCAAGCTCCGCCTCCTCCTTCGATGCCTTCGAGGTGATCGGGCTCCCGTGCTTCGACCCGCACCAGTTCGAGGTCTACTTCACCGCCGACCTTCCCAGCGGGGCCTATCCCGGAGAGTCCGCGGTGGCCGAGTCCGCGGACAGCCGATGTGCGACGAGTTTCGAGTCCTTCGTCGGAAAGGCCTACGACGACTCCGAGCTGGAGATCGTGTACTGCTATCCCACGGCGGAGAGTTGGCGTGCCCAGGACGATCGCAGCATCACCTGCGCCGTCACCGGCGGCGACACCACGATCGGATCGCTGGGCAGCTCCGCGCTGACGGCGCCGCTCCTTTGCCTAGACTCCACGTATGCCGTCGACTGCCGCAACCGTCACCCCTGGGCGGGTCTCGCCGCGGCGGACTGTGCCGGCAGTCATCGCGCGCCCCGAATATGTCGACCGGGCCTCGCCGGTCCCCTTCCACGGCACCGAGATCAAGGACGCCGACACCATCGAGCGGATGCGGATCGCCGGTCGGATCGCCGCCCAAGCCCTCGCCGCGGCTGCCGCCGTCATCGCTCCCGGGGTCACCACGGACGAGATCGACCGGGTCGGCCACGAGTTCCTCCTCGACCATGGCGCCTACCCCTCGACCTTGGGCTACAAGTCGTTTCCCAAGAGCCTGTGCACCTCGGTCAACGAGGTCATCTGTCACGGCATCCCCGACGACCGCCGCCTCGAGGACGGTGACATCGTCAACATCGACATCACGGCATACATCCACGGTGTGCACGGGGACACCGACGCGACCTACCCGGTCGGCGAGGTGGACCAGGAGTCCGCCCTGCTCATCGAGCGGACCCGTGAGGCCATGCTCCGCGGGATCACCGCGGCCCGGCCCGGGCGGGAGATCAACGTCATCGGGCGGGTCATTGAGTCTTACGCCAGCCGGTTCGGCTATGGCGTCGTGCGCGATTTCACCGGCCACGGCATCGGCACCCACTTCCACAGCGGCCTGATCGTCCCGCACTACGACGCCGCACCCTCCTACAACACCGTCATCGAGCCGGGGATGACCTTCACCATCGAGCCGATGCTCAACCTCGGCACCCCGGCCTGGACCATGTGGGAGGACGGCTGGACCGTCGTCACCCGAGACCTGCGACGATCCGCCCAGTTCGAGCACACCATCCTCATCACCGGGCACGGCAACGAGATCCTCACCCTTCCCTGATATCGGCCCCCCCGGCGTCGACCCACACACCCAGAAGGCGGTTCCCTGAGATGAGCAGCACGGCACTCCCCCTGGGCATTGACGTCGGCGGCAGCGGAATCAAGGGCGCACCGGTCGACCTGAGCACCGGCACCCTCTCGGCTGAGCGGGTCCGGATCGAGACTCCGGAGCACTCCACGCCACAGGCGGTCGCCAAGGTCATCGCCGAGGTCGTCGAGGCCTTCGATGAGGTCCATGACGGCTCCCCCATCGGCGTGACCATTCCCGGGGTCGTCCAGAAGGGGGTTGTCCAGACCGCCGCCAACATCGACTCCTCGTGGATCGGCTGCAACATCGAGTCCCTCCTCGAGGACCTCCTCGGCCACGACGTCGTCGTCGTCAACGACGCTGACGCCGCCGGGGTCGCGGAGGCGCGCTTCGGCGCCGCCCGGGAGCAGGAGGGTCTGGTCATCCTCACCACACTCGGCACCGGGATCGGTAGCGCCCTGCTTCACCGGGGCGTGCTCATCCCGAACTCCGAACTGGGCCACCTCGAACTCGACGGCCATGACGCCGAGACGCGCGCGGCGAGTTCGGTCAAGACGCGCGAGGAGTTGTCCTACGAAGAGTGGGCTGCGCGGCTACAGCGCTACTACTCCCACCTGGAGAACCTGCTCTGGCCGGACCTCTTCGTGGTCGGCGGCGGGGTGTCCAAGAAGGCCGACAAGTTCCTTCCGCTGCTCTCCCTGCGCACGCCCATCGTGCCCGCCCAGCTGCGCAACGAGGCCGGCATCGTCGGGGCCGCAGTCCTGGCGACGGACAAGTCCGACCACCGGCACCACTGACGCCGCAGTTCAGGACAGGTCGACGGCCCCGGCTCCGGCGAGGTCGCGCACACGGGTGTCCGGCCCGCCGAACTTCTCGGCATGGCCGAGGTAGAGCTCACGTCCGCGGCGTTGGAGCAGACCGTCATGGATCGGCACCGCGATCGGCGCGTTGATCCGGCGCAGGAAGCCCGCCATGTCTCGGCTCCGTTGCCAGGGGGCGTTGAGCGGGAAAGCGAGGATATCGACCTCCCCGGGCTCGGCGTCGAGCGCATCCCCAGGATGGTAGAAGCGCGGCTCCCCCGGGGCCGTGAGGGCCACCCCCATGTTGGTGATCCGCGGCAACTCCTCGTGGATGAGCGCGTGCAACTCGCCGTGGGGGGTCACGGTGACCTCCCCCAACTGCACCGGCCCGTCGTAGGCGGCTGCCTGCACCCCGAAGCCGGCGCAGACCTGAACGCTCATCGGGTCGGTGTAGAGGTGTGCCTGAGGGTTGCCGCGGACGAGGTCGAGGAAACGATCGGGGTCGAGATGGTCCGGGTGCTGATGGGTGACCAGGATGGCGCTGAGGTCGCGCAGGGTGGTGAAGTCCCCGGAGAAGTTGCCCGGATCGATGAGGATGCGCTCGTCGGCCAACTCCACGAGCAGACAGGCGTGACCAAGGTGAGTAATCCGCATACGGGCCACTGTAGGACGCTGCCACGAACCGGACACGCCCGGCGGTGATAGCGCCCCGAAGCTGGGGTGGATAGAGTCCGCTGCTGACGGTGCACATGAATTTCCGGTGAACGAAGGGTGAACGCCGTTGGATACCCTCGTCGTCCTCGCAATCGTCGCCGTGGGCCTCGTGATCCTCTTCGACTACACGAACGGCTTCCACGACGCGTCCAACATCATCGCCACGGTGATCGCTTCCCGAGCCATGACACCCATCCAAGCGGTGTGCGTCGTCGGACTGTTCGAGTTCCTCGGACCGGTCCTGGGGGGCACGGCGGTAGCCAACACGATCGGCAAGTTCGTCACCTTGGACGACATCGACCCGACCCGTGCCGTCGCGATCATCCTCTGCGGCATCGTCGGCGCCATCGTCTGGAACCTCGGCACCTGGTGGTTCGGGATCCCCAGCTCCTCATCGCATGCCCTGGTCGGCGGGCTCTGCGGCGCCGTCATCGTCGCCGTCGGCTCGGACCATGTCGTCTGGGGTTTCGGGGAGCTCTTCAAGGGGCATGTGACGGGCGTGACGAAGGTGCTCATCGGCCTTATCGTGAGCCCGCTCATCGGGTTCTGGGTCGGCTTCCTGCTGCACAAGGCGATGTCCCGACTTCTCGGCCGCGCCCGGCCCACGGCGAACCGCCCGCTGCGCCGCGCCCAATGGTTCACCTCGGCCTGGCTGGCCTTCTCGCACGGCGCCAACGATGCTCAGAAGTCCATGGGCATCATCACCCTGGTCCTGCTGCTCTCTGGACGAATCGAGTCCTTCACCGTGCCGTTCTGGGTCATCCTCAGTTGCGCCACCGCGATCACCCTCGGCATCCTCTCCGGGGGCTGGCGGATCGTGCGGACCGTGGGATTCGGCATCTACAAGATCCGGCCGCTGCACGCCCTCGACGCCCAACTCACCTCGGCTGGGGTCATCTATGCCGCCTCGATCCTCGGGGCCCCGGTCTCCACGACACACGTCGTCTCAAGCTCGATCATGGGCATCGGCGCCTCCGAGCGGCCCAAGTCGGTGCGCTGGAAGAAGGCCCAGGAGATCATCTCAACCTGGTTCATCACTATCCCCGGCGCCGCGATCGTCTCCATCGCCGCCTACTTCATCGTCCAGCTCTTCTTCGCGTGAGCCGAGCAAGTATGCCCCCTGAAGTCCCGCCATACACTCCCGAGCCTTAGGAGGTGGTCCCGTGAGCGAGCAGCCCACCGGAGCCATGAAAATGATTCGCCGGGTCTTCCCCAAGACCCCCAACTTCTTCGGCCTGCTCGAGGCCCAGAGCGCGGTCTCCGTGCAGAGCCTGGAGCACCTCGTCGCCTACATGGAGGCCGGTGACCCCGAAACGGGGCTAGAGGTGAAGATGCTGGAGCGGCAGGCCAACGTCCTCAAGGAGCAGAGCATGGAGGCCCTCAACTCGGCCTTCTCCACCCCCATGGACCGGGAGGAGCTCTACCGCGCCATCGCCACCCTGCACCGGATCGCCACGTACGCGCACACCACGGTGCGCGAGATGGAGGTCCTGCGGGTGAAGCCGGATGCCTGGACCCTCTCCATGGCCCGCCTCCTGCACGAAGGTGCGATCGCCCTGGACGAGGGCTACGGACTCCTCGAGAAGGACCCCGCGGCCGCCGAGGCCAAGGCGGACCGGGCCCGAATCTCCGAGCGTCGGGTCGAAAAGCAGTACCGGCTCGCGCTCGCCGAGCTCTTCGCCGTCGACCGGGACATCGAGCGGATCGAAGCGATGCGAGTCGCCGAGGTCCCGGGGCGCTCCGGTGGGGCGGCCTACGAACTCATCATGGACGTCTTCAAGCACCGCGAGGTCTATCGTCACCTCTCCAACGCCGGCGACCGGGTCGCTCGGGCTGGGGACACCCTGCACGACATCGTCGTCAAGCTCGTCTGAGCCACCCGACGCACCCCTCGGGTGGCCGGCGGGGCGGCGAGGCGGACGAGTCGGGCGGTAAGCCGGGTTCTGTCCCGCCTCGCGGCGGGGACGGCCATCCATCTCGGGTGACTGTTGCCAGGCACCTCCAGCGCCCTACCCGGGTGCTCGGGCGGGCCGCCCTCAATCGCACCCTGTCTGGGCTTGCTCCCGGTGGGGTTTACCAAGCCGACCTGGTCACCCAGGTCGCTGGTGGTCTCTTACACCACCGTTTCACCCTTACCCGCACCCGTTGCCGGAGCGGGCGGTCTGTTCTCTGTGGCACTGTCCCGCGGGTCACCCCGGGTGGCTGTTAGCCACCACCGTGCCCTGTGGAGCCCGGACTTTCCTCGGCGGTGATCACTCACCGACGCGGCCGTCTGCCCGACTCGTCCACCACCCAGTGTAGGCCGCCGCGGCGACGGCCCCGGCCGCGAGCTACCCCGAAGCGGTCGGCGCCGGTGCGGGGACGACGGAGAGCTCGACCGCCCCGGCGGCGATATCCGCGGAATCGACGCGAACGCTCACGGGTCGGCCGGGCCGGCCGGCGCCGCGGGCCCGCTCGACGATGGGAAGGTCGAGGAGTTGGACGATCACCGCCTTGGGGGCGCGTTCGAGGACGACCGCGTTCAGGGTTCCGCCGACCAGGCCCATGAGCACGCCCGCCTCGGTGGCGTCGGCGCAGGCTCGTTCGGCGGCAGCGGCGGCCCGTCCGCCTTCGGCCATGAGTTGCGGCAGGTCGGGCAGGGCGGAGCGGACCCACTCTTGCGGGTCCTGGCCCGCGCAAATGTCGGCGCACAGCACGAGACCGAACCGGTCGACCAGGCGCCGCAGCGGGGCGGTGACGTGCGCGTACGGTGCGGCGACGGCGGCGTGGGTCGGTGCCGCGGGGGTGACCCCGTCGAACGGGGTGTACCCGGCGCCCCGGAAGAGCCCGGCGGCCGCATGGAGCAGCGCGAGGTGGTGCGGGTCGGTTCGGTCGAGGGTGCGAATGAACTCCCCGTATGCCGTCCCGGGGCGCCACGGAGCCCCGAGCGCCTTCGCCTGCCGCCGGTACCAGTCCAGCGAGCCCTCCGACGGTGGCGGCATGGTCCGGAGCAGGCCGATGCCGGCGTCGAGCATGAGCCGGGCCGCGGACATTCCGGTCGCCAGGGAGATCTGAGCGTTCCAGTCCTCGGCGGGCACCGGGGGCCGGAACTCAAGCGCGAAACCGCCGTCGCCGGTGATCCGCACCTGCTGTTCGGGGATGGGCAAGCTCGCGCCACCGCGCGCGCGTTCCTGCATCAGCCGCCGCTCCCCGATCTCCCGGAGCAACAGGAACCGCTCATCGTTGGTGCCAGCATCGACCTGGGCCTGCACGGTGTCGTAGTCCTGCCGGTCCCGGCTGCGCACCATGGCGCGCTCGACGTGGACCGTGGTGACTGCACCGTCGCCGTCGAGCCGCAGGTCCCAGACGTACGCCGGGCGGACCTGGCCGGGCAGGAGGCTCGCGGCCCCCTCGGAGAGGACGGCGGGATGCAGTGGAACCCGCTCATCGGGGCAATAGACCGTCTGCGCGCGGGAGCGGGTCGCCACATCGAGGGCGCCTCCGGGCCGCACGAAGGCCGGGACGTCGGCGATGGCGTACCGGATGCGGTGACCGTCGCCGTCACGTTGCAGGTGCAAGGCCTGGTCGAGGTCCATGGAGGAGGCCGGGTCGAGGGTCCAAAACGGGAGGTCGGTGAGGTCGCGGGTCGGCAGGTGGGTGGGTTCCACCGCCACCCGTTCGGCCTCGGCGACGGCATCCGCCGGATACGGAGCATCCAACTCCAGCTCGGCCCGGACCGCGGCGAATCGCGAACGCAGCGCCACGACAGCAGCGTTGGGCACGTCTGCCTCGGTGGGCTCGATCCGGATCTGGGGCGACGGCATACGGGAAACCTACCTGCCTCGCCAGGCCATAGCCTTGCGCCATGCTGATCCTGCTGCCGCCCTCGGAGAGCAAGCACCAGCCACGCCGTGGACGTCCCGCGGACGCGCGGCGGTGGTCCTTTCCGGGGCTCGCGCCGGTGCGCACCCAGGTCGCCGACGCGCTCGCGAAGGTGAGCCGCTCCCCCGACGCGCCCGCACTCCTCGGCGTGTCTCCGCTCCTGCTCAACGACATCGCCCGCAACCTCGCCCTGAACACCGCACCGGCAGCGCCGGCGGCGCAGATCTACACCGGTGTCCTCTTCGACGCGCTCGACCTCGCCAGCCTCGAGGCTGACGCGCGACGGCGCGCGAACCGGTCGATCATCGTGATGTCGGCCCTCTACGGAGCGCTGCGGCTCACCGACCGGATCCCCGCCTATCGGCTCGCCATGGGAGTCGACCTGCCCGGGGTGGGGTCGCTGGCTCGGTGCTGGCGGCCGGTGCTCAGTGAGGTGCTGCCACCGGTTGCCGGGCGCGGGCTGGTGCTGGACTGCCGCTCCGCACCGTATGCCGCGGCGTGGCCGGTCAGTGCCGAGCTCGCCGACCGGTGGGTGCACGTCGTGGTGCCGGGGGCCAGCCACTGGGCCAAGCACACCCGCGGTCTGGTTGCCCGGAGGGTCTGCGAGCTCGGGGTGAGCGCCCGCACGCCGCAACGGCTCGCCGAGGAACTCTCCGGCTCTTTCGTCACCGCCTTGTGTCCCCCGGCTCGGCCCGGGCGCGCCTGGACCCTGGAAGCGACACCGAGGGGCTCAGCGGTCCATGACGGCGGCGGCCAGCGTTGAGCCCAGTTCCTCGGCCCGGGTGAGATCGTCCCGGCCGGGGGCGCCGACCACCTCAAGGGGCGGATAGATCCGGGTCCACTGCAGCGCGGAGGCAATGGTCTCCACCGAACGGATGCCACCGGCGAGATCCGACCCGCCATGGGCGACCAGAGCGTACGGTCGTCGGATCGTCGCGCTCAGGCAGGGGTAGTAGATGGTGTCGAACACGTGCTTGAGGGCGCCGCTCATGTATCCGATGTTGACCGGGGTGATCAGGGCGTAGGCATCGGCGGCAAGAACGTCGGCGGCCGTGGTCGACAGGGCCGGGCTGAGCGCGGCCCGCACGCTGCCTTCGAGTTCGGGGTGTTCGATGCCGGCCACGACCGCGGCGACGAGTTCGTCGAGGGCCGGGGAGACGGTGTGGTGGACGAGGAGGACGGTCGGCATGACGGTGGCGGGTGCGCTCAGTGCGGATAGGCCGCGGCGATGGCCTGGCGCAGGTCGGCGATGAGGTCACCGGCGTCCTCGAGACCGACCGACACCCGGATCGTGCCGTCGGTGATGCCGACCGCGGCCCGGGCCTCCGGCGTGAGCCTGCGGTGCGTCGTCGTCGCCGGATGGGTGGAGAGCGACTTGCTGTCGCCGAGGTTGTTGGAGATGTCCACGAGTTCGAGCGCGTTCATCACGGCGAAAGCCTCGGCGCGGCCGCCCTGCACCCCGAACGTCACCACGGTGCCGCCCCCGCCCATCTGCCGACGCGCCAACTCGTGCTGCGGATGGGTGCCGAGCCAGGGGTAGACCACGGATTCGACATGCGGGGTGTCCTGCAATGCCTCGGCCACCCGCAGCGCGTTCTCGGCCATCCGCCGCACCCGCAGGTCAAGGGTCTCCAGTCCCTTGAGCATGATCCACGCGTTGAACGGCGACATCGCCGGGCCGGTGTGCCGGATGAGGTTCTTCACCGGTCCGCCGACGAAGTCCTTTGGCCCGAGAATTGCGCCGCCGAGGGCGCGTCCCTGACCGTCGATGTGCTTGGTCGTCGAGTAGACGACGATGTCGGCGCCATGCTCAAGCGGCCGGGAGAAGACCGGGGTGCCGAAGACGTTGTCGACGACGACTCGGGCGCCGGCCGCGTGTGCCAGGTCGCAGACCGCACGGATGTCGACGAGTTCCTGCATGGGATTGCTCGGGGTTTCGAAGAAGACTGCCGCGGTGGGGCTTTGCAGGGCAGCCCGCCACTGCTCGAGGTCCGGGCCATCGACGAAGACCGTCTCGACCCCCCATCTCGGCAGGATCTCGTCGAGGATGACGAAACAGGATCCGAAGAGCGCGCGGCTCGCGACCACCCGATCCCCCTGGCCGCAGAGTGCGGCGAGTGCCACAAAGACCGCGGACATCCCCGACCCGGTGGCGAAGCACGCCTGGGCGCCCTCGATGAGGCGCATCCGCTCCTCGAACATCGCCACCGTGGGGTTGCCGTACCGGCTGTAGATGAACCGATCGATCTCGTCCTTGAACGCCGCCTCGGCCTGCTCGGCGCTGTCATAGACGAAGCCGGAGGTGAGGAAGAGCGCTTCGGCGGTCTCATCGAAACCGCTGCGCGCCAGTCCTCCTCGCACGGCAAGGGTCTGCTGGGACCAGGGCCGCTCGGCACGCGGTGCCGTCATGGGGGTCAGCTCTGCTTCCACGGAAGGCCGACGTTGCGCCAGCCGCCGACGACGCGTCGTCCGGCACCGTCGAGGGGCCCCTCGAAGCCGTCGATGATGTTGAAGGCCGGTCCGAGCCCGTCCGCGGTGGCGGCCTTGGCGGCCGCGGCCGACCGGGCACCGCTGCGACAGAGGAAGTACAGCGGTCGGCCCTCCTGCGCGCCGGCGGCCCGCAATTCCTCGACGAAGGAGCCGTTGCGGGCTCCGTCGGGATAGGACTGCCACTCGATGAACACCGTGGGGGTGTCGGGCACGCCGACATACGCCCACTCGGCCCGGGTGCGGACGTCGACGAGGAGACCTTCGCCAGCCAGCACGGCGGCGTGGGCGTGTTCGGGGGTCACGTCACCGGCATACATGTCGGTCAGCGTATGCCGTCCGGCCGGGCCGCAGTGCTCAGGTCCGGTTCGTGAACGCGACCGAGATCTCCCCGGTGGGAAAGACCTCGATGGCGGTGAGCGAGGCCGGGGCGATGGCGAGCATCCAGGCCTTGGTGTGTTCGATGTCCAGGACGTGGGCCAGCACGACCATGATCGGCTTTCGGTGGGCCACGACCACGGTGGTGCCGCCCTCGGCGAGCACGCGGCGCCAGGCGGGTACGACCCGGGCGACGAGGTCGTTGTGGCTCTCCCCACCGGCCGGGGCGAAGTCGACGTCGTCGCGCAACTTGGCCATCTGATCCGGGCGGGAAGCGATGAGGTCGGGGATGGACTCTCCGTCCCAGGCACCGAAGTTCTGTTCGTCCCACTCCGGGTCGATGAGGGCTTCGGCCCCAATGGCGGCGGCCACCGCCGCGCCGGTCTGCCGGGCCCGGGCCAGGGAGGAGGTGATCACCCGTGCACCGCCCTGCCCGACGAGGGCCGCGACGTTGCGGGCAGCGGCCTGCGCCTGGGCACGGCCGACGTCGTTGAGGTCCGGGTCGGGTCCGCCGCGGCCGTCGAGGCGGGCCTGCGCGGTGAAGTCGGTGATGCCGTGCCGGACCAGGATGATCCTCGTGGGCGTGCCGTGGCCGATGGCGGCGGAGGTGTGCCGTGCCGAGCCGGCCTCCGCGGGTGCCGCCGCCTCCGGGCGGAGGGCTTCATCGACGAGGGTGTCCGCGGTGAAGACGTGATCGACGACGGTGCCGTCCATCCCGGTGTTGGACAGGGCATCGGCCGCGGAGTTCTCGGCCCGTGGGATCCAGGTGAAGGTGACCGAGCCGCCAGCGGCGACAAAGCCCTGGACCAGGTCGCGGGCCTCCAGGGCGAGCCGCCGCATGTCCTCGTGTTTGATCTTCCAGCGACCACTCATCTGCTCGACGACGAGCTTGGAGTCCATCCGCACCTGCACGGAGGCCCCCGGGTCGATCCGGGTCGCAGCAATCAGCCCGGCGATGAGTCCGCGGTACTCGGCGACGTTGTTGGACGCCATACCGATCGGCTCGGCCCGCTCGGCGAGTAGGGCGCCGGTCACGGCGTCGCGGACCAGGGCTCCGTACCCGGCCACGCCCGGGTTGCCCCGCGAGCCCCCGTCGGCCTCGACGACGAGGCGGCGTCCGGCCCCGCTCACAACCCGGACTCGGCCGTCCGGACGAGGATCCGCCGGCACTCCTCGCAGCGAATCACCTCGTCGGCCTCGGCGGCCTTGATGTGGTCGATTTCGACGCTGTTCAGCTCGAGTTGGCAGCCACCACAGCGCCGATGCCGCAGCAGCGCAGCGCCCTGGCCGGTGCTCGCGCGGATCTTCTCGTAGAGCTCGGCGAGTTCCGGACCCACCTCGGCGACGAGCCCCTCCCGAGGCGCGGAGATGCTGGCCTCCTCCGCGGCAAGTTCGGCAAGCTGGGCGTCGCGGGTGGCGACCACGGCGGCGATTCGCTCGGCCAGCTCGGCGTTGCCGCGCGCGAGTTCGGCGACGTCGTGTTCGAGGGCTTCGGCGCGCTCCATGACCTCGAGTTCAATGTCCTCGAGGTCGGCCTGCCGGCGTTGCAGAGAGGCCAGTTCATGCTGCAGGGCCTGCAGGTCCTTGGCGGTGCCGGTGCCAGCATCGAGCCGGGCCTGGTCCCGGGCCGCCCGATCCCGCACGAGCTGGACGTCGGCCTCGGCCTTGGCGACCTCGCGCTGCACGTCACCCAGGGCGGTCTCCGAGCGGAGGTGCTCGTCGGACAGCAGCCGGGCCTTACCTTCGAGGTCGGCGAGTTCGGCGTGCGCCGGCAGGTGCGCCCGGGCATGGGCGATCTGGCCGAGCCGGGTATCGATGGCCTGGATGTCGAGCAGGCGAGCCTGGCGCGCGGAGTCGGCTTTCACGTCGCCCACCCTATTGCGTGCCCAGGTCCCGAGCACACGCACCAACTCGCCGGGGACGCGTAGGCTTCCGGCAGCAGGTGTACCCGTTGACGAGGACCCGTAGATGACCGGACCGACTTCCCGTATCGCGCGCGCAGGGCTGGCGAGCCCGGCACGCGCCGCGATTGGCACGAGCCTGGCGGGCAGCGCGCTCTCCGTGCTGTCCAAGGCGCCGCAGCACCTGGCCCACCTCTTCCACCGCAGATTCCCCACGGTCGCGGTGACCGGAATGACTGGAGTGGGCAAGACCGCCCTCGCCGATCGGCTGTCCCGTCACAGCCCCGCCGCCGGCACCGCCGACGTGGGCTCGGCCGTCATGGAGCACCGCACCCGCCGCTCGGCCCAGGGGCGCGGTTTCCGGTTCCGGGTGGTCCCCGGGGACAACGCCGCGACCCGGCTCGGCGCACTCGACGAGGTCTTCCACGATGAGCCGGTCGACGGCATCCTGCATGTCGTCGCCTACGGTCACGCCACGCCCCGCCGGGCCGGTGGGGTGACCGGGGTCGCCGCCGCGAGCCGGGAGAGGCAACTTGCTGCCGAACTCGAGGACTGGTCGATCACGGCCCACCGGATCGCCTCGATGGCGGTGCGTCGAGGCAAACCGGTCTGGCTCGTCATCGTGGTGACGAAGACCGACCTCTTCCCGCACGCCATCGAGGAGGCGGTGCGCTACTACTCCCCCGGCGGCGGATCCCCGTTCGGTGATCGGCTCGACGAGTTGCGCGCCCTGGCCGGCGGCGCCCGGCTCTCCATCGACGTGCTCCCGGTCTGTACCCAAGGCGGAGCCAAGGGGACGGCCATGCCGGAGAAGCGGTGCGGCGAACTCCTCGGGGCGCTCGAAACCCGGATGGCGCAACTGAGCGGTCACCTCTAAGTCTCCTCCAGTGGGCCCGGCCGGGATCGAACCGACGACATCCACGGTGTAAACGTGGCGCTCTACCAGCTGAGCTACAGGCCCTCGTGCGCCGACCATTGTGGCAGGCGCCCGGTGCAGGTCAGGCACGGAGTTCGCGCAGTGCCTCCTGCAGGCCGCTGAAGTCCCGTCCCACGCTGGGCGGGTTGATCAAGGTCCACCGGATCGTCCCGGTGGCATCGATGAGGAAGGTGCCGCGCACCGGCATACCCCCGCTCTCGTCGAACACCCCATAGTCCCGAGTCACCGCGCCGTGCGGCCAGAAGTCGCTGAGCAGCGGGAAGAAGTAGCCCTTGGCGTCCGCCCAGCCCCGCAGGGCATAGGTGGGGTCACAGGAGATGGTGAGCAGGTGAAGGTCGTCCGCGACATACTCCCCGAGGTTGTCTCGGATGCCGTCGAGCTCACCGGTGCAGATGCCCGAGAACGCGAAGGGGTAGAAGACGAGGACGACGTTGGCTGCCGCGGTGAGGTCGGAGAGCCGCACCCGGCGACCGTTCTGGTCGGTGAGGGTGAAGTCCGGGGCCCGGCTACCGGGCTGGAGAGGGGTCTGGGTGGCCACCATGGCGCCATCCTGCCAAAGATCGTGCTCAGCGGCGCGATCGGCTCCGGGGGGCAACGAGCTTGGTGGCGCGCCAGTCCGGGCCTATGGGCGTGCTCCCGCCCGAGGTGTGCAACCCCGCGGTCTGCGCCCCGTCGGCGATCTCACTGGCCTCGATGGCGCCGGGCGCGTGGGTGCCCGGCGTGACCAGGACGACGAAGCCGCCGTCCTCGACGATGCCGACCATATCGATGAGGGCTTCCCCCAGGTCGCCGTCGCCGTCCCGCCACCAGAGCAGCGCTGCGTCGGCACTGCCGGTGTAGTCCTCGTCCTCGAGTTCGCTGCCGCAGAGGTCCTCGATGGCGAAGCGGAAGTCGTTGTCGACGTCGCTGTCGTAGCCGAACTCCTGCACGACGTGGTCGGGTTCGAACCCGAGACGATCGACTCCTGAGCCGTTCACAGCCCTAGTCCACTAAAGAGAACCCGGGTCATGCAAGGGGAGAGCGGGGTGATCGGTGCTGCGGTGCGCGCCACCGAGGAGCGCGCGGCCTGCTCGGCGAGGAAAAACTCGGCCTCCGCGGTGCCCAGATGTTCAAGCCGGGGCCGAACCGGGCCCAGGGTCGAGACGAGCTGCACGGTCGCTAGGTCGCGGAAGCGTTGCATCGGCCCCTGAGCCAGGGTCATCGACTGGATCCGGGCGTGCGGAACGACGACGGCGGAGCGGCTGAACCAGCCGCGGCGGAAGATCACCGAGTCGGCGGTGACGGCATACCCTGCCCGCCGGTAACCCCACGGATCGAGTTGGCGTGCCCGCGAAGGGACTCCCACCCAGTGCGGGTCACCGCCCATGCCGTGCAACGCCGCGAGCAGGGCCTCCCCGGGAAGCCTGGGGTCCAGGACGGCGCAGATCCGTTGAGCGTCCTCGATGGTTCCGACCGGCAGGACCACGGTCTCGGTAATGCCGCCACCGTCGACGAGCTTGGCGCCGGCGACATTGATCCGGATGCGCCACCACTTCGGCCAGCGCCACCACAGCGACTGGTAGACCTCGACAGCTTGGATCCGGTGCAGCGGGACCATCGTCGTGGTCAGCTCGGTGAGACCGTGGGTGGCCCGCACGCTCGTGCCGAGGTCAGCGAGCACGAAGTTGCCGTGGCGCAGCAGTTCGCGCACCCGCCCGGCACCGACCCCGATGACGACCGGGATCATCCCCGGAAAGATGCCCAAAGCCCAGGCACCCACCTCGCCGGCGGCGTAGAAGGCGAGGACCGCGACAGCCATCGCGCCGAGCAGGATGCTCCCCGGGTGCAGGATGGTTGCGAGGAACAGGCGCCCGTTGGGTACCTGAAGGATGACCCGACCACCGTATGCCGGAACGCGCGTCGCGCCGCCCGGGGCCGCCGCCACTGGCCCGCCGGCCAGTTCACCAGCCGGCTCGGCTCCGACGGCCGGAAGCCGGGCGACCTCGTCGGACATGCCGGCCAGTTCGAGGAGCCGGTCACGCACCTCGAGCGCCCTGGACTGGCCAAGGAACTCCAAAGGAAGGTGCGAGGTGCCGGACCCGGCCGATCGCACGACCACGGCAGAGAGGCCGGTGAGCCGGGCGAGGACCGGCCGGGTGATCTCGACCGACTGGACCCGGGCAAGCGGCACCTGCCGGTGCTGCCGGAAGACCCAGCCCCGGCGCAGCTCGATCTGGCCGTCGGCGACCCGGAAACGGGTGAACCGCCAACTGAGCCACGCCGCCCCGACGATGACGAGAAGGACCGCAGTGGCCCCGAGCACGATGACGAGCCAGCCCAGCTCGAGGGCATCGGTGACCTCTCCCCCGGCGTCGCCCGGAAGGTCCCGGTCTCGGTAGCCGGGCACGCCGAGGGCGCCGAGCAAACGCTCCCACCACTGGGCGACGACGAAGCCGATGAAGGCCAGGAAGAACACGCCCCCGCGGATGAGTGGCGAGAGCGGGTGCAGTCGCTGCCACTCCCCGAGCGGCAGCACCGGCTTCCCGGAGGTGGCGACCACCGGGATCACAGACCGGCCCGCTGCGCCTCGCCCCGCGCGGCGAGCCGGGAACGCAGCTCCTCGGCGACCGCACTCGGCAGCCCGGGCAGGGACCCGCCGGATTGGGGTGAGGCGGTATGGATCTCGCAGGTCGCGAGACCAAAGTGCCGGGCGATCGGTCCGGAGGCGATGTCGACGTACTGGAGCCGCCCATACGGGATGGAGACCAGGCTGCGCAGGATCCGGCCCTTGCGGATGACGAGCTCCTCAGGCAGCTCGATCCAGGAGATGGCCGAGACCTGGCGAACGATGACGAAGGCTGCCCAGGCCCCGGCCAGGGCGAGTACCCCGGTGGCGATCGCGATCCACGGGCTGACCAGGATGGCCAGGACCGCGGTCGCCAGCACGGGCACCGCGAGGATGAGTCCGAGGACGATGAGCCGGGCATTGGCGAGGTCCCCGCTCACGCCCTGCCACGGCAGTTCATTCCCGCGCAGGGTGACCTGGCCGGCGTCCGTCGTCATGATTCCCAGTGTGCCGTATGCCGTTCGCCGTCGTTCCATGGCCCCGGTGGGCAGTGGGTTCCGCGAAAGCGCTCCGGGGTGTTCCAATGGCCCCATGGCAACCACAGCCCTTGGCGGCAACCCAGTGCAGACCGTCGGCGACCTCCCCGCGGCCGGGGACCAGGCTCCGGCATACACCCTTACCGGGAGGGACCTGAGCGACGTCGGCTCGGACTTCTCCGGGCGGCGCACGGTCCTCAACATCTTCCCGAGCATCGACACCGGGGTCTGCGCCGCGAGCGTGCGCCGGTTCAACGAACTGGCCGCCGGGCTGGAAAACACCCAGGTCGTCTGTGTCTCCATGGACCTGCCGTTCGCCCTCGCCCGGTTCTGTGGCGCCGAGGGCATCGAGAACGTGAGCATGGCGTCGGCGTTCCGCACCGACTTCGGTTCCCGGTATGGCGTCACGATGGCCGACGGGCCGATGCGCGGCCTGCTCGCCCGCGCGGTCGTCGTCGTCGGAGAAGACGGCCGGGTGCTGCACACCGAACTCGTGCCGCAGATCGGCCAAGAACCCGACTACGACGCGGCGCTCGCCGTCCTCTCCTGACCTCATGGGCCGGGTGACGACCCGGGTTCCCCGGGTGCGGGTCGACCTCGCCCAGGGGACCCGTGTCGCCCGGGCCGACACCGTCGCCGTCGAGGAGCCGCTGGAGATCCGCGTCGCTGGCGAGCCGGTGGTGACCACGATGCGCACTCCCGGCGCCGACTTCGACCTCGCCCTCGGCCACCTACTCACCGAAGGCCTGTTGCCCCAGTCCAGCGGGGTCGCGGCGATGATGCACTGCACCGACGAGGACGCCTCGGGGGCACCGACGTTCAACGTCGTCGAGGTCACTCTGGCCCCCGGTGCCGGGCCACTGACGGCCGCCCGGCGCCGCTCCGAGACGATGACAAGCGCGTGCGGGGTCTGTGGGAGCGAGACCATCGCGGACACCCTGACCCGGGTGCCCCATGACCTTGCCGGTGACCCGGTGAGGCTCGACCCGCAACTTCTCATCGCGCTGCCCGAGGCGCTTCGGGAACACCAGGGCGCGTTCGACCGCACCGGTGGAGTGCACGCGGCCGGCATCTTCAGCTCCGGCGGCGAGGCCCTCGTCGTCCGCGAGGACGTCGGCCGACACAACGCCGTCGACAAGGCGATCGGGGCGCTGAGTCGCACGCAGGAGTTGCCGCTGAAAGGCCGGATCCTCGTGGTGAGCGCGCGGGCAAGCTTCGAGATCATCCAGAAGGCGGCCGTGGCCGGCATACCCGTCGTCGTCGCCGTCGGCGCGCCCACCTCCCTGGCGGTGGCACTGGCCACCGAGCTCGGGATGACTTTGGTCGCCTTCACCCGGTCTCCGACGTGCAGTGTGTATGCCGGTGAGGCACGGCTCATCCCCGGCCGGCCGGAGGATCCGGCGGCTACTGTCCGGTAGGCGTGCGGGTTGTGACGTAGGCCACCGAAAGGGGCAGGATGGGGGTCAACGCTCGCTGACCGCGGGCGTCCGTGCTCCCGAAAGGACCTGCACTGTGGTCGCCCGCCACGACGTCGGACCCATCCTCAACGGCATCCCCTCGCATCTGCCGGACATCGACCCGGCCGAGACCCAGGAGTGGCTCGACAGCCTCGACGCCGTCCTCGACGGTCCGGGCCAAATGCGAGCGCGCTTCCTCATGCTCCAACTGCTGCAGCGCGCCCGGGAACGACAGGTCGGGGTTCCCTCGCTGACCACCACGGACTACGTCAACACGATCTCCCCGGAGAACGAGCCCTGGTTCCCCGGCGACGAGAAGGTCGAGAAGACGATCCGCCGTCTCGTTCGCTGGAACGCCGCGATGCTCGTTCACCGGGCGCAGCGGCCCGGCCTCGGGGTCGGCGGCCACATCTCGACCTTCGCTTCCTCGGCGACTCTCTACGAGGTCGGCTTCAACCACTTCTTCCGGGGCAAGGACCACCCCGGCGGCGGCGACCAGATCTTCTTCCAGGGCCACGCCTCCCCTGGCATGTACGCCCGGGCGTTCCTCGCGGGACGACTGCCCGCGGAGCGGCTCGACGGTTTCCGGCAGGAGAAGTCGCACGTGGTCGACGGTGCACCGCTGGCACTGCCGTCCTATCCGCACCCGCGGCTCATGTCGGACTTCTGGGAGTTCCCGACGGTCTCCATGGGCCTCGGGCCGATGAACGCCATCTACCAGGCCCAGTTCAACCGCTACCTCGCCGGCCGGGGGCTCAAGGACACCAGCGAGCAGCACGTCTGGGCGTTCCTCGGTGACGGGGAGATGGACGAGCCGGAGTCCCGCGGGTTGCTCCAGCTGGCCGCGAATGAGGAACTTGACAACCTCACCTTCGTCGTCAACTGCAACCTGCAGCGGCTCGACGGCCCGGTACGCGGCAATGGCAAGATCATCCAGGAACTCGAGGCGTTCTTCCGCGGAGCCGGCTGGAACGTCATCAAGGTCGTCTGGGGCCGCGGCTGGGACCCGCTGCTCGCCGCCGACGGCGATGGCGCCCTCACCCACCTCATGAACACCACCAGTGACGGCGACTACCAGACCTTCCGGGCCAACGACGGCCGCTATGTGCGCGATCACTTCTTCGGCCGCGACCCGCGCACCCGCAAGATGGTCGCCTCGTGGACCGACGACGACATCTGGTGGAAGCTCAAGCGGGGCGGGCACGACTACCGCAAGGTCTTCGCCGCCTACCGCAACGCGCTCGCCCACAAGGGACAGCCGACGGTCATCCTCGTCAAGACGATCAAGGGCTACACCCTGGGCAAGAGCTTTGCCGGCCGCAACGCCACCCATCAGATGAAGAAGCTCTCGCTGGATGACCTCAAGTCGTTCCGGGACACCCTGCAGATCCCGATCACCGACGCCGTCCTGGAAGCCAACCCCTACCAGCCGCCGTACTACCACCCCGGCGAGCACGACGAGGCCATCGAGTACCTGCACGAGCGGCGGGCAGCCCTCGGCGGTTTCGTGCCGGAGCGGCGGGTGCGCTACCAGGCGGTCCATCTGCCCGAGGACTCCGCCTACGCCCAGGTTCGCAAGGGGTCCGGCAAGCAGGCGGTGGCCACGACGATGGCTTTTGTCCGCTTGCTCAAGGACCTCGTCCGCGACCCCGAATTCGGTCCCCGGGTCGTCCCGATCATCCCCGACGAGGCCCGGACCTTCGGGATGGACAGCTTCTTCCCGACGATCAAGATCTACAACCCCCACGGGCAGCGCTACACCTCGGTGGACGCCGACCTCATGCTCTCCTACAAGGAGGCCAAGGACGGGCAGATCCTGCACCTCGGCATCAACGAAGCCGGTTCGCTCGCCGCGTTCACCGCCGCCGGGTCCGCGTACGCCACGCACGGCATACCGATGATCCCGATCTATGTCTTCTACTCCATGTTCGGCTTCCAACGCACCGGTGACTCGATCTGGGCGGCCGCCGACCAGATGACCCGGGGGTTCATGATCGGCGCCACCGCGGGTCGGACCACGCTCACCGGCGAGGGTCTGCAGCACGCCGACGGGCATTCCCCGCTGCTTGCCACGACCAACCCGGCCGTCATCCACTACGACCCGGCGTTCGCCTATGAGATCGCGCACATCGTCCAGGACGGCCTGCACCGCATGTTCGGCACGGATGAGGCCCTCACCGACGACGAACGCAACGTCATCTACTACCTGACGGTGTACAACGAGCCCATCGTCCAGCCCGAAGAACCAACGGACGTCGACCGGGAGGGCATCCTCAAGGGTCTCTACCGGTATGCCGTCGGGTCGGCGGAGGGGCTCCCCGCGCAGGCCCCACGCGTCCAGTTGCTCGCCTCCGGCGTGGGCGTCCCCTGGGCACTGGAGGCCCAGGAGTTGCTCCGCAACGACTGGAACGTCATCGCCGATGTCTGGTCGGTGACCTCGTGGAACGAGTTGGCCCGCGACGGCATGCGATGCGACGCCCAGGCCTTCCTGCACCCCGAGCAGGGCAAGGCTACCCCGTGGGTGACCTCCCAACTTGCGGGAACCACGGGCCCGGTGGTCGCCGTGTCCGACTACATGCGGGCGGTCCAGGAGCAGATCCGGCCCTGGGTGCCAACGGACTACGCCACCCTCGGGGCGGACGGGTTCGGCTTCTCCGACACCCGGCCGGCCGCCCGCCGCTTCTTCCACATCGACGGCCCCTCGATCGCGGTCCGGGCCCTCCAGCTCCTCGCCGATCGAGGGGAGGTGAGCCCCGACCTAGCCTCGGAGGCCGCCCGGCGCTACCAACTCCTCGACGTGACGGCGGGCTCCTCCGGCAACGAGGGTGGGGACGCCTGACGAATCGCTCCCCTGAGGCCGCGCGCGGTGTTAGGTTAGCCCGCGGCCGGGCAGTCCGGCCAAGCGGGGTCTCGTCACCACGGGGGTGTCGATGCGTGAGATGCGTCGTGCTCTGGGTTGGACCGGGCCTCGCGCACGTCGATGCACCCACCTTCGGGGTGCGAAGGAGTTCCCGGTGACCTCTCGCCGCCTACTCGCCGTTCTCGGCGGTCTTGCTCTTGCCTGGGGAGGGGCTCTGGGGAGCGCCCAGGCCGCCACTACCGGTCTCTCCGGGACGATTACCGGCTCGGACGGGTCCCCCATCTCCGGGTGCGTCACGGTCTACGACCTGCAGGAGACCACGGTCGACTGGACCTGCTCCGACGACTCCGGGGTCTGGGAACTGCCCGGCGTGCCCGATGGCACCTACCGGGTGGCCGCCGAACCCCAGGTCGGGGGCTGGGCGCGCGAGTTCGCGTACGGCGCTCGCTCGTTTGCCTCCGCCACGGACATCACCTCCCCGGGTGTGGTCGACATCGAGCTGGATCCGGCGTATGACGTCACCGGCGTGGTCACCGATGTCGACGGCGCCGGCCTCGAGAGCATCATGGTCACGGCATACGACGAGCTCGGCAACATGGTGGCCGCAAGCTACTCGTGGATGGATGGGACCTGGTGGCTGTCGCTACCGGCGGGTGACTTCCGGTTCGAGTTCTCGGGCGCCCCAGGGACCATCTGGTACAAGGACGCGGCAAACCTGGACGCCGCAACCCCGGTGACGGTCTCTGGCGCGACCACGGTCAACCAGAGTTTCCTCGGCCCGGCGAGCGTCACCGGGCGGGTCCTCGACCGAAGCGGGCAGCCCATCGACGGCGCCTGCGCACAGCTGAGCAGCCCCAATGACGACACCGTCTACACCGGGGGTGCGGAGTGCCGAGGCGCGCTCACCGGCCCCGACGGTCGGTACACGCTCGCGCCCGAGGACTACCAGTACGGCCAACCCATGACCGTGGCGGCCTACGACCCGCAGGGACGTTACGCGGGGCAGCTCGCCGGAAACACCCGCGATCTCACCAAGGCCACGACATACGTCATCCAGCCCGGGGCCAGCATCGAGGTCGCCACGATCACCCTCCTCGGTGGCGGGTCGATGACCGGCCGCACCGTGGTCGCGGACACCCTCGCCCCCCTCTCCGGGATCTGCCCGAGCGCCATGCTCGGCGCCGGAGACCAGCCCTGGGGCGTCGTCACGACCTGCTCCAACGCCAACGGCCGGTACACCGTCAAGGCCTGCCGGCGGGCAACTACCGGGTGTTGCTCAGCCCGGAATGGGGCAGCGGGTACAAGTACACCTGGTACTACTGGGCCGACACCCGCGCCAAGGCCCTCGTGGTCCCGGTCGGCTACGGCCAGGCCGTCACCCTGCGCCGCCAGGGGTTCGTCGCCCCCGGCACCCTCTCTGGCCAGGTGCTCAATGCCGCCGGCGCCCCGCTCGAAGGGATCAGTGTCGATGTCAGCGGGAAGTACCCGGCATTCCTCGGCGGCTGCGACTCGCCGATGTGCGCAACGACCGACGCCGAGGACGGTACTCGATCCGGGTTCCGGAGGCACCTACAAGCCGCTGGCCAGCGACTACCGGGGGCGCGTCGCAACCGCGTTCTCCGGCAATGTCGGGACCTCTCGGCTGGCCACTCCGGTCACCGTGAGCGAGAGCGCACCGGCCACCCTGGACTTCCGGATGGTCCGTGGACTGACGATCACCGGGACCTTCGAGACCACCTCGCCCTCCTGGCAGTTGGGCCGGGTGTTCACCGCCTCCGGAGACCTCGTCGGGCAGTTCTCCAGCACCGACCCCGAGACCGAGTTCGGGACCTCACGGCTGCTCCCGGGAACGTACAAGCTCCAGCTCGAGGGCTCCGGCATCTGGTACGAGGCGACGCTGAACGCCGCCAGCGCCACGAAGATCGAACTCACCCGGAGCGCCCCGGTCCACGTGACCTGGAACCTCGACCTCCCCACCAGCCCCTGACCCAGATCGTCCTTGCGGCTTCAACATCGACGGTCCCTCGATCGCGGTGCGAGCCCTTCAGCTCCTCGCCGATCGAGGTGAGGTGAGCCCCGACCTAGCCTCGGAGGCCGCCCGGCGCTACCAACTCCTCGACGTGACGGCGGGCTCCTCCGGCAACGAGGGTGGGGACGCCTGACGAATCGCTCCCCTGAGGCCGCGCGCGGTGTTAGGTTAGCCCGCGGCCGGGCAGTCCGGCCAAGCGGGGTCTCGTCACCACGGGGGTGTCGATGCGCAGATGCGTCGCTTGGGTGGACCGGGCCTGCGCGTGATGCACCCACCTTCGGGGTGCGAAGGAGTTCCCGGTGACCTCTCGCCACTACTCGCCATTCCACGTACCTCCCGTCTGGTCATCACCGCTCTCGCGGCTTTGGCTCTGATCCTCGGAGTGGGGAGCCCGGCGACCGCCGCCGTGGCAACGATGACCGGGTCCGTCCGGCTCGCCGACGGCACCCCGGTGGAGACGTGTCTCAACATCTATGACTCCGACTACATGGTGGTGGGCTCGCCGTGCAGCGATGCCCTCGGCGAGTGGTCGGCGCCGGACCTCGACGCCTCGCTGAACTACAAGGTCGAGGCACCGTCCTCGGATACTTACCCGAACACGTTCGCCCCCTCGGCCACCGACTTCTACAGCGGCGACTCTTACGCGGCGGACGCCCGAGTCAACATCGTCATCACACCGCCGGGGACGATCCTCGGCCGGATCACCATGGCCGATGGTCGCCCGCTGAAGGACACCGCCGTGGTGGTCAGCTCGACCGATGGCAAGCTCCAGGAGTGGGGACGGACAGACACGACCGGAAGCTATGAACTGAGGGTGCGCCCCGGCGACTATCGCGTCGAGATCGGCCTTGAGGGCGCGACCCTGTGGATCGGGCCGACCGGACGTGAGGCGGATGCGACGATCTTTCGCTTGGCCAGTGGCGAGCGGGTCACCGCGGACGCCCAACTCCCCGAGCGGGCACGAGTGAATGGCCTCGCGGTAGACAAGTCGACCCGGGAGCCGCTCATTGCCAAGGACCCGACGGGTACGCGCTCGGCGGTCTACGCCGGCGGCAACGACCTGCGGTCGTCGAGTGCGGTCGTCAGCCTGTCGCCCGGGGTTCGGGTGCCCGCCCGGTTCGCGCTGCCTCTCGGTGGGGAACTGCGCGGCCGCGTCGTCGATGTGGATGGCAACCCGGTGCCCTTCGTGTGCCCCGATGTCTTCTATCAGCGCACGAACCAGCGCGTCGAGGGGGTCACCTCCTGTTCGGGATCGCGCGGCCAGTATGTCGTCCGGGGGCTTCCGGCTCGGGCCGTAACGGTGGCTTTGCGGGCCGAGCCGTTCAGCGGATATGCCACCACGTGGCACCCGTCGGTCGATAGCCAACGCGAAGCCCCGTTGGTCTCTCCCCAGCCCGGCAAGGTGCTCTGGCTCCGGCTGACCCAGTACCCGGGCAAGGGCCTGGTCGAAGGTCGTGTCACCGATCCCAAGGGCCGCCCGTTGGAGGGCGTCAGCATCTCCATCGACGGGATCGGATCACCCCGCATGGGGTCCTGCGAGAGCGCGCTGTGCGCTCGCACCGACGCCGACGGACGGTACTCCCTTGCCGTGACCGCTGGCACCTATCGACCGTTTGCGTGGGGCGAGCCGAGGTTTGCGCCCGAGTGGTTCGGGAACTCCTCGACGTACCGCCAGGCAACGCCCGTCACGGTCACGGTGGGGTCGCGGGTCACCGCGGACTTCCAGCTCTATCCGGGCGGCCGCATGCGCGTCACGGCGACCACGGCCGCTGGCCCCCCGCAGACCGGCTACTACCTGGGCGAGATCTACTCCGCGGACGGCTACGACGTGGGTCAGTGCGACGCCTTCGCTGCCAATGGGTGGGCCTGCACGTCCTCGGCACTGAAGCCCGGCACGTACTACCTGTGGATGAAGGGGCAGACCGGCGGGTTGTGGTACCCCGGAGTTGCCGACCGCCGAGACGCCACGCCGATCAAGGTTGCCGCAGGCGACGTCGCCGAGGTCACCGTCACCGTCTCCTGAACCAGCTCCGAGCCACCATCGTGTGAGTTTGCTGTCGCTGTAGCGACAGCAAACTCACACGATATTCCGGCGGTGGGCTAGAACTTGGTGTCGCGCCACTTCCGCTCGAAGGGCAGTCGCCAGGTGAACGGCGCGATGAGCTGGTGGATCTGGTTGGGGCCGTAACTGCCCGGCTCATACGGCCGGACCAGAGGCGGGTTGTCGAGCAGCGGCTGGGAGATCTCCCAGAGCCGTTCGATGCCCGAGGCCGAGGTGAACAAGGTGCGATCCCCACGCGCGGCGTCATAGATGAGCCGCTCGTACGCCTCGAGGACCGCCCCGGCCCAGGAGGTCTCCTGCATGGAGAACTGCATGGAGAGCTTGTCGAGCTTGAACCCCGGACCGGGACGCTTGCCATAGAAGGACAGCGACATCCGTGCCTTGTCGGCAAGGTCGAAGGTGAGGTGGTCTGGCCCGTTGTCCCCGATGCCGGAGCCCGGCGGGAACATCGACTGCGGCGGCTCCTTGAAGGCAATGGAGATGATCCGGGCGCCTTCGGCCATCCGTTTTCCCGTGCGCAGATAGAACGGCACCCCGGCCCACCGCCAGTTGTCGATGTAGCACTTGAGGGCGACGAAGGTCTCGGTCTCGGAGTCGGGCTTGACCCCCGGCTCGTCGCGGTAGCCGATGTACTGGCCCCGGACGACGTCGCCGGGCTGGAGTGGCTGCATCGAGCGGAAGACCTTGTTCTTCTCCCGGCTGATGGCCAGCGGCTCCAGGGCCGTGGGCGGCTCCATCGCGGTGAACGCGAGGATCTGGAACAGGTGGGTGACGACCATGTCGCGGTAGGCGCCGGTCGCCTCGTAGAAGTCGCCGCGTTGGGAGAGCCCGAGGGTTTCGGGGACATCGATCTGGACGTGGTCGATGTTGTTGCGGTGCCAGATGGGCTCGAACAGACCGTTGGCGAACCGGAACGCGAGGATGTTCTGGGCGGCCTCCTTGCCGAGGAAGTGGTCAATCCGGAAGATCTGCTCCTCTTCGAACACCTCGTGGAGCTTGGCGTTGAGGACCACCGCGGTGGCGTAGTCGGTCCCGAACGGCTTCTCCATGATGACCCGGCTGCGTTCGACGAGGCCGGCCTCGGCAATGGTCCGGACCGCGGCCAGAGCCGCCTTGGGGGGCACGGAAAGGTAGTGCAGCCGTTGCTCCCGATCCCCAGGGAGGTCGGACTCGGCGCGGAGCACGGCCTCGCGAAGTCCCTGCGGACCCGCCGAAATGGGGGCGAAGTCGAGGCGGCGGGCGAACTCTCGCCAGTCCTCGTCGCTGATCGTCCGGGTCGAGTGCTCGCGGATCGCCAACTCGGCGAGCTCGCGGAAGGCGTCCGGTGTCAGTTCGTCGAGCGAGGTCCCGACGACACGCATGTCCTCGAGGAGTTGAGACTGGAAGAGGTGAAGCAGCCCCGGAGAGGAGCTTGCGCTTGGCCAGGTCTCCGGTGGCCCCGAAGGAGAACGACCGTTGTCGGATCAGCCATGGGCCCACTGTGGTCCATCGCTGACCCGGGCACCAGTCCTGTCTTGGCGTGTCGGTCCCCCGCTCCCCTCGTCAGCGGAGCCAGTCGCGGTCGGTATGCCGGGAAGCCCCGGACCGAGGTGGTCCGGGGGCTAACTGCCGAGGGCTCGGGTGAGCCGGGGGCTTTCGAGGACTACCGCAGCCAGCCGTTGCCGACCTTGCGGCCCCACCAGCGGCCCAGACCCCAGGTGTCACCGGAGAGACCGTAGGCGGAAACCAGGAGCAGCGCAGCCTCGTGCCAGTGCGAGTCAACGAGGGGGTTGGTGGCGTGGAAGTCCGGTCCTTGACCGTGCGGGAACTCCGCAAGGTACATGAGGAAGAGGAGCAGGGTGCCCGACCAAGCGGCCACCTTCAGGCCCGCCCCGAGCAGCATCGCCAGGCCGATGCCGAAGAGGCCGGCCATGAAGAGGATGTCGGAGAAGCCGGAGGCCATCGGGTGGAACACACCGGCGAAGGGGCCCTCGACGCCCTTGAGGAAGCCCTGCGAGGGCTTGCCGCCATTGATCCACGCTCGCGCCGACGGCGTGGCGAAGCCGAAGCCGAAGAGCTTGTCGAGGAAGGGCCACATGAAGGTGAAGCCGATGAGGATCCGTGCGAACGCGAGCAGCTTGCGCAGCAACGGGGAGCGGACGATCTCGTCCTGGTAGGTGACGCCATCGTGCTCGTGACGGTGGACGTCTGTGGCTTCACTGCTGGGGGCCGTAGCCATGATGCCTTCCTTGAGGAACGTCCCCGCAGGACCACCCTGAGGGGGTACTACTCACGGTAGTACTACAGGCCTCAACCAGCCACTTAGGTCGGCCTGACCGATCGATGACGGCATACTCTCGGCTCGCCCCGGCGGGAGGTGGACCATCCCCGGAACCGGGTTAGTGAATATGCAGATCCATGTATAGAATTGCAGCCATGTCGAAGGTCCTCACCTCCCTCCCCGTCGGCGAACGCGTCGGCATCGCCTTCTCCGGAGGGCTGGACACCTCCGTTGCCGTGGCCTGGATGCGGGAGAAGGGGGGCGCTCCCGTGCACCTACACCGCCGACCTCGGCCAGTATGACGAGCCGGAGATCGACACCGTGCCGGACCGGGCCGGGGCGTATGGCGCCGAGCTCGCCCGGCTCGTGGACTGTAAGAGCGCGCTGGTCGAGGAGGGTCTCTCGGCGATCGCCTGCGGCGCCTTCCACATCCGCTCCGGGGGCAAGGCCTACTTCAACACCACCCCGCTCGGCCGGGCCGTGACCGGCACCCTGCTCGTGCGCGCCATGCACGCCGACAGTGTCGACATCTGGGGTGACGGCAGCACCTTCAAGGGCAACGACATCGAGCGGTTCTACCGGTACGGCCTGCTCGCCAACCCCAACCTGCGGATCTACAAGCCCTGGCTCGACGCGGCCTTCGTCGAGGAGCTCGGTGGCCGCCACGAGATGAGCGCCTGGCTCACCGAGCGCGGCCTGCCCTACCGGGCCAGCCAGGAGAAGGCCTACTCCACCGACGCGAACATCTGGGGTGCCACCCACGAGGCGAAGACCCTCGAACATCTCGACGTCTCCCTGGAGACCGTCGAACCGATCATGGGCGTGCGCTCCTGGGACCCGACCGTGGCCATCGAGACCGAGGACGTCACGGTGACCTTCGTCCAGGGCCGGCCGGTCGCCCTCAACGGCCGCACCCTGGACCCGGTGGCCATCGTCCACGAGGCCAACACCATTGGCGGCCGACACGGCCTGGGCATGTCCGACCAGATCGAAAACCGGATCATCGAAGCCAAGTCCCGGGGCATCTACGAGGCCCCGGGCATGGCCCTGCTGCACATTGCCTACGAGCGGCTCCTCAATGCCATCCACAACGAGGACACCATCGCCAACTATCACGCCGAGGGCCGTCGCCTCGGCCGGTTGCTCTACGAGGGCCGCTGGCTCGACCCGCAGTCCCTCATGCTCCGCGAATCGCTTCAGCGCTGGGTCGCCTCGGTCGTCACCGGGCAGGTCACCCTGCGGCTGCGCCGCGGCGATGACTACACCATCATCGACACCCGGGGCGAGAACTTCTCCTACCACCCGGACAAGCTCTCCATGGAGCGGGTCGAGAACGCCGCCTTCGGTCCGCTGGACCGCATCGGCCAGCTCACCATGCGCAACCTCGACATCGCTGATAGCCGGGCCAAGCTCGAGGTCTATGCCGCCCAGCCCTTTGACCAAGGCCAGGTGCTCATCGAGCACGGAACCCTGCTCGGCGCCCTCCCCACGGGCGGCTCGGAGCGGATCGCCGCCAACCCGGCCGCCGCCGCCGATGGCGAGCTGCTCGACCGAGCCGCCATGGAGTCCGGCACCGACTGACCGACGCCCGTTGTGGACGGCATACAAATACACTTCCCGGTATGTCGTCCGCCCACCAGCGCCCTTCGGCCGCCACTCGGCGCCGGGTGGCGCGGGCCGCGGGCACCCTCGGCGCGGCCGCGGTCGCCCAGATGGAGGCCGACCACGAGTGGTATCGGGCGTTGCCGGCCGAGGACCGCTCCTGGGTAGGCCTGGTCGCGCAGGCCGGGATCAAGGCCTTCATCGACTGGTTCGCCGCGCAGGGGGCTCGGGGCGCGGTCCCGGATCGAACCGCCGACATCTTCGGCACCGCCCCGCGTGAACTGGCCCGCTCGATCTCGCTCGCGCACACCCTGGACCTCATCCGCACCGTCATCGGCGTCGTGGAACGGGAAATTGCCGGACTCGCGGACGCGGCCGAAGGCGACCTCGCGCGCGAGGCCGTGCTCACCTACAGCCGGGAAGTCGCATTCGCCGCCGCCCAGGTATACGCACAGGCCGCCGAGGCCCGCGGGGCGTGGGACGCCCGGCTCGAATCCCTCGTCGTCGACGCGGTCATCCGCGGCGAGGCCGATGAGTCCATGCAGAGCCGCGCAGCCGCCCTCGGGTGGGGCGAGCTCTCCGCGGTGACCGTCGTCGTCGGCGGAACGCCGCCCGGCGGTGGGCTCGTCGACGAACTGCACCGGGCCGCCCGGCGCGAAGGCTGCGAATCGCTGGTCGCCGTCCACGGCCAGCGGACCATCTGCATCGTCGGTCAGGTTCGCGACGACCTCGCCGCCGCCCGAGCGCTCATGGCTCATCTCGGTGACGGACCGGTCGTCGTCGGCCCCGTCGTCCCGCATCTCTTCGCCGCCGGGCGTTCGGCGCGCGCCGCGATCTCCGGGTACGCCTCCGCCCCGGCCTGGCCGAGCGCGCCCCGCCCAGTGCGGGCAGATGACCTGCTCGCCGAACGTGCCCTCAACGGCGAGCAGCCCGCCCGGGGAGCCCTGGTCGCCCGGGTCGTGCGCGCCCTGGAGGAAAGCGGAGGTGCCCACCTGCTCGAGACCGCAGCGGCCTACCTGGACCACGACCGCGGGGTCGAGGGCACAGCCCGGGCGCTCTTCGTGCACGCCAACACGGTGCGCTACCGCCTCGGGAGCATCGCCAAGACGATCGGTTACGACCTCACCGATCCGCATGACGCCCAAACCGTGCGGATTGCCCTCGCCCTCTCCCGGCTCACTCCTCCATCCTGGCGTTCGGGCACTCGAACCAGCCCCGTCCCCGCACCCCCGTCGACGCCTGCCACAGCCCCGGCCCGTGAGGGTTTGGAGGAAACCTCCAAAACGCGCGGCTGAGCTTCGTCGCTCTTCATCACGAAATGGTCACGACGGGCACGGCAGGCTGGTGATGTGCTCGTCATCGTGTGCCCCGGACAGGGTTCCCAGACCCCCGGCTTCCTTGCCCCGTGGCTCGAGATCCCCGGCGTGCGTGACCGCCTGGGCTGGTTCTCCGCCGTCGCTGGAATCGACCTGCTCGCTCACGGCACCACCTCGGACGAGGAGACCATCAAGGACACCGCGGTCGCTCAGCCCCTCATCGTCGCCTCCGGGCTGGTGGCGCTGCTCGCGCTCTTCGAGCACCCTGCCGACGGGTTCCGGGTGGTCGGGGCCGGAGCCGGACACTCCGTCGGGGAGATCACCGCGGCCTCGGCCGCCGGGGTCATCTCGGCGGAACAGGCCATGGTCTTCGTCCGCGAACGGGGGGCCCAGATGGCCGCCGCGAGCGCCGTCCGGCCCACCGGGATGAGCGCGGTCCTCGGCGGCGTCGAGGACGAGGTCCTTGAGGCGATCGGCGCCCACGGGCTCACCCCGGCGAACGTCAACGGTGCCGGGCAGATCGTCGCTGCCGGCACTCTGGAGCAGCTGGGCGCCCTCGCCGCCGCTCCCCCGGCCCGAGCCCGGATCATTCCGCTCAAGGTCGCCGGGGCGTTCCACACCGACCACATGAGCCCCGCCGTCGGGGTGCTCGAGCAGTATGCCGTCGCGATCTCCACCCACGATGCTCGCGTCCCGCTGGTCTCCAACCGGGACGGGGCGGTGCTGCACAGCGGGCGGGACGTGCTCACCCGGCTGGTCAGCCAGGTGAGCACCCCGGTGCGCTGGGACCGGTGCATGGAGACCTTCGCCGACCTCGGGGTCACCGGCATCATCGAAATCCCGCCCGCCGGCACCCTCGTCGGGCTCGCCAAACGTGCCCTCCCGGGCGTGGAGTTGCTCGCCCTGAAGTCGCCAGAGGACCTTGAGGCCGCCCACCGGATGATCCGCGAGCATGGCGAGCCGCGCGATGCCCAGGACGCCACCTGGCGCCTCGTGGTCGCCCCTGCCAAGGGCACGGTGTCCTTCGAGGCCCTTGCTCCCGGTGCGGATGTCGACGCGGGAGCGAGGATCGCGACCGTGACGACCCTGCGCGACACCCACGACGTCATCGCGCCCCACGGCGGACAGGTTCTGGAATGGCTCGTGGAACAGGGCGACCCGGTCGCCCCCGGCCAGCCGCTGCTCCGCTTGCACCCCACCCACAGCCGAGGAGCATGATGGCCGGCAACACAGGGCCAGCGAGCCCGCGCTCGCCATGGCCGGCATCACGGCCGACCAGATCGACTGCATCGTCATGGCGACGGTGAGCCACCCCTTCCAGACCCCGGCCTGTGCCCCGCTGCTCGCCACCCGGCTCGGCGCCACCGGGGCCGCCGCCTTCGACATCTCGGCAGCCTGCGCCGGCTACTGCCACGGCATCGCCCTGGCCGCGGACATGGTCCGCGGCGGAAGCGCCCGCTACGTCCTCGTCGTCGGGGTCGAACGCCTCACCGACTTCACCGACAAGACCGACCGCTCGACCGCGTTCATCTTCGGCGACGGTGCCGGCGCAGCGGTCATCGGCCCCTCCGAGACCCCCGGCATCGGACCCACGGTGTGGGGCTCGGACGGCGCCCAGTGGGACGTCATCAGCCAGCGCGAAAGCTGGATCGACGTCCACGAGCGTGACCTCGGCTGGCCGCATATCGTCATGCAGGGCCAGACCGTCTTCCGCTGGGCCGTCTGGGGGATGGCGCCGGTGGCCAAACGCGCCCTCGAGCTCGCCGGCGTCACCGTCGACCAGCTCGACGCCTTCATCCCCCACCAGGCCAACGTCCGGATCATCGACGCCATGGTCAAACAGCTCAAGATCCCCGACACGGTCGCCATCGCCCGGGACATTGCCTATACCGGGAACACCTCAGCGGCCTCCATTCCGCTCGCGGCCGAGCGGATGTTGCGCGAGGGTGAGATCCCGTCGGGTTCGCTGGCCCTCCAGATCGGATTCGGCGCCGGCCTGGCGTATGCCGCCCAGGTCGTCGTCCTCCCCTAAGCCCACCTCCCACTCAATCACCCCCACCACCCAAAGGAGCACACCATGTCGGCATCGGAGCAGGAGATCCTCGAGGGCCTCGCCGAGATCATCAACGAGGAGACCGGCCTCGACCCGGCCGAGGTCGCCGCCGAGAAATCCTTCACCGACGACCTCGACATCGACTCGCTGTCGATGATGACGATCGTCGTCAACGCCGAGGAACGTTTCGGCGTCCGCATTCCCGACGACGAGGTCAAGAACCTCACCACCGTCGGCGACGCCGTGAAGTTCATCCAGAGCCAGCAGGGCTGAGCTAGCCCCACCCCACCCACGGTGCCGGGTGCTCCCGACCGGAGCACCCGGCATACGGCACAGCCACTCCACCCCACACAGGAGGACGCCATGACCAACCGACGTGTGGTCGTCACCGGTCTCGGTGCGACCACCCCGCTCGGCGGGACGATCACCGACACCTGGGACGCCCTCCTCGCCGGGCGCAGCGGCATCGCTCCGATGGAGCACGACTGGGTGGAGCGGTACGAACTGCCGGTCACCTTCGCCGGTGAACTCGCCGTCCCCGCCGCCGACGTGCTCACCAAGGTCGAGGTCCGTCGGATGGACCCGAGCGCCCAGTATGCCGTCATCGCCGCGCGCGAGGCGTGGGCGGACGCCGGTGAGCCCGAGGTCGATCCGGAACGGCTCGGGGTCGCCATCGGCACCGGCATTGGCGGGGTCTGGACCCTGCTGAGCCAGTGGGATGTGCTCAAGGAGAAGGGCCTTCGGCGGGTGTTCCCGCTCGCGGTGCCCATGCTCATGCCGAACTCGGCGAGCGGCAACGTCTCGCTCGCCCTGGGCGCCCGGGCCGGGGCACACACGACGGTCTCGGCGTGCGCCTCCGGGGCCGAGTCGATGGGTACCGGCTACGAGATGATCCGCAGCGGCAAGGCCGACGTCGTCGTCGCCGGCGGCACCGAGGCCGCGATCCATCCGATCTGCTTCGCCGGGTTCGCCCAGATGCAGGCGCTTTCCACCCGCAACGACTCCCCGGAGACGGCGTCGCGGCCCTACGACACCACCCGGGACGGGTTCGTCATGGCCGAGGGCTGCGGCCTCATCGTCATGGAAAGCGAGGAACACGCCCGAGCCCGCGGTGCCCGGATCTACGCCGAGCTCGCGAGCATCGGGATGTCGAGCGATGCCCACCACATCACCGCGCCGGAACCGGAGGGGGCCGGGGCCTCCCGGGCGATGCGCGAGGCGGTCGAGGGGGCCGGGTTGGCGGCGAGCGACATCTGCCACATCAACGCGCACGCGACCTCGACCCCGGTCGGTGATGTCGCGGAGTCCAACGCCATCCGCCGAGCCTTCGGAGCCGCGGCCGACGGGATGTGCGTCAGCGCGACCAAGTCGATGACCGGGCACCTGCTCGGGGCTGCCGGTGCCCTCGAGGGCCTGTTCACCATCCTGTCGGTCCACCACCGGATCGCGCCGGCGGCGATCAACGTCACCGACTTCGACCCCGAGATCGCCCTCGACGTCATCCGCGGCGAGAACCGTACGCTGCCCAGCGGTGACATCGCCGCCCTGAACAACTCCTTCGGTTTCGGGGGCCACAACGTTGCCCTCGTCATCAAGAGCATCTGATGGCGCACGCCCCCAATGCCGCTTCGGCGGCGGCTTCCGCCGCGTCCCGACCCGTCGTTGACCGGGCCAGCGACCCGCGGAATCCGCGGCTGCGGCTTGCCGGCTTCTTCGATGCCGAGAGCGTGCAACTGCTCAGCGAGGAGGACGACTCGGGCTTCCTCGCGGCCCGCGGCCTGGTCCGGGGGGCGCCCGTGGTCGCCTTCGCCTCCGATGCCACGGTGATGGGGGGCGCGATGGGGGTCGCCGGCTGTTCGGTGATCCTCACGGCATACGAACGGGCGCTTGCCGAAGGGGTGCCGATCGTCGGGCTGTGGCATTCCGGTGGGGCCCGGCTCCCCGAGGGGGTGGCCTCGCTGCACGCGGTCGGGGAGGTGTTCGCGGTGATGACGCGGGCCTCGGGGAAGATTCCGCAAATCTCGTTGGTCCTCGGCGCGGCGGCCGGTGGCGCGGCCTATGGACCGGCGCTCACCGACATCGTCGTGCTCGCGCCGGAGGGGCGCATCTTCGTCACCGGCCCCGATGTGGTGCGCTCGGTGACCGGCGAGGCGGTCGACGCTCTCCGCCTCGGCGGGCCGGAGCCGCATGGCCGGCGCTCCGGGGTGGTCCATGTGCTCGCGGACTCGATCGAGGACGCCTTCGGGCGTGGCCGCCAGCTCTGTGACCTGCTCGGGCGGCAGGGCACCCTTGAGGTGAGTGCGGTCGTCGATGTCGATCTCGCGGCGACGTTCCCGGAGTCGGCTCGGCGGGCGTATGACGTTCATCCGGTCGTGCTCGATGTCCTCGACAAGGCCGCCGAGGGCGCCCCGGCCGACGTCGTGGAACTCCACGAGCGGTGGGCGCCCAACATCGTGACCACCCTGGGACGGCTCGGTGGCCGCACCGTCGGCGTCATCGCGAACAACCCGATGCGCCTAGGCGGCTGTCTCGACTCGCCGAGTGCGGAGAAGGCGGCCCGGTTCGTGCGGATGTGCGATGCCTTCGGGGTGCCTCTCGTGGTGCTCGTCGATGTGCCCGGCTACCTGCCCGGGGTGGGGCAGGAGTGGGACGGCGTGGTCCGCCGTGGGGCCAAGTTGCTGCATGCCTTCGCCGAGGCTGTTGTGCCCCGGGTCACCTTGGTGACCCGGAAGACGTATGGCGGGGCGTACGTTGCGATGAACTCACGGTCCTTGGGGGCGACCCGGGTGTTTGCCTGGCCGACGGCACACGTGGCGGTCATGGGATCGGTTGCGGCCATCCGGATCCTCCATCGGCGGCGGCTTGCCGAAGTGCCCGAGGAGGAGCGGGCTGCGGTCGAGGCCGAGCTTGCGGCCGAGCATGACCGGCTGTCCGGTGGGCTGCAGCGGGCGGTCGACATTGCGGTTGTCGATGAGATTGTCGAGCCGGCCGTGACCCGTTCGGCCTTGGCTCGGGCCATTGCCGAGGCACCGCAGCGGCGGGGGCAGCACGGGAACATTCCCCTCTAGCGAACGGCCGCAGGAAGACTCAGTTGAGGCGGTCGTCTGGACTGACTTCAGTCCGCTCCCGCCCCACGGGCCATCGCACGGCACGTGTGCCCAATACCCCGACGTAGTGGCTCATCGAGTCGATGTCAAGGGAAATGGCCCATCGCCCGAGGGTGTCCATCAGGACATGGGGCCAGCGCGCCGGGAAGTCGCCTGAGTCCTCCCCATCCAACCACCACACATAGTTCTTACCGTGAATCGAGACGGTCGGCTGCGTACCGACAATTGTGTGTTCCGCCCACGCCGCGCAAAGAACTTCGCCGCCAGTATAGGCAACGGTGAGCGCGTGCTTCAGGTCCGCAGTGATGCCCGTAGAATCCCGCCCGCATTCGGGTTCAGCCACGAGCCAATCATCGGCGAAGTCCGCGTGTGGCCTGTAGCCAGACACCTCGAACCATGATGAGTTCGGCCGGAAACCTACCCCGCGGCGCGCTCCCACTTCCCACCAGCTAACCGGGTAGACGCGCCCCTCAACACTCATTGCCCAAGCCGGGTGTGGGAACCGCAGATAGGTATCCCATCCGTCACCCACAGCACCCGTGACGCGACCGAATGCCCCAGCACTAAGCCTGTTCAGCAAGTCCATACGCTCACCACGACGAAACAACTGACAGAATCGAGATATCTGCAACTACGTGAATCGCCCAGGCGGGCCACAACGACCTCGCAACTTGAGTCAGAAGAATGAGGGCGTATGCCGCGATGCTCGCAAAGAGGACGCCGAAAAGCCCATTCGGCAGACCGCCCTGCCAATGTGCAAGGCCGAAGCCCGTCGCAGCGCCGTGGATCACCAAGAATCGACCCTGCCCACTGAGGCCCGGCCACGCGAACACTGTTCCACGCCATATGGTCTCCTCAGCAACGGCGTTGATCGCCGATCCGGCCAAGAGCCCTGCGAAGGAGAATTGGTTCCCAAACACGATGCCGTCCGGGCGCTCAAGAATGGTTCTCGGGGCAAACCAAGCCAACACGACAAGTCCAAAGACCAAACCGAATAACATCAGGCCAGCTTGAGGTCTCGACCACACCCTAAGGGCGATTTCTCGCACCGGCCCCCGATAGCGAGGCATGCACCAGGCCGCCACAATAGTCAGAGCCCATGGAATTCGCCAATCAAGACCAGTCGCGACATGCAAAGAAGCCCCCGCGCAATATCCCGCGAAGAGGACCCTCAATCCCAACGAAAGAACGGGGAATCCCACAGCAACAGCGACGACAGCAGATGCCACTGATGCAACATTATCCCCGACCCCGAGCGATGCCCCGGCAAGAACTAGAGTGATCGCTATTCGGGCCGCATCGAACTTCGTGCTTCTCCGTGCGGCTAAGCACACGGGTTCGTCGTCGCTGCCGAGGTGGATGATCGACTCTCCGTCTGCCCCTTGTAAGTGCCAGTGACGTACGAGTGAGTCCGATAGGTTCCGCGTGCGCATTGCGTAGCGGCCTGCCGAGTGAATAGGACTCCTGGAGTCGTAACAAGGGAGAAGGAAGTGCGCTTGTATGAATACCAGGAGCTACCGCCAACCCATACTTGAAATCTCAACAAAGCCGTTGACCGAAACCGGCGCACTGCAGGACCCAGTCACCTTGCCGACCATCGCCGTCGGCGTACCGGATGACCGGTGCACGTTGTGAGCCGAACCCGAACAGGAAACGATTGGCGCCCCGGAGCAGCCTGTGAGAAGGGGAATCAGCACGATGGCGCCTGCGAGGGATGAGCTGATGCGATTCCATCTAGACATCGGTGGTTGCCTTTTCGTCATCGCGCCACGACCAAGTGCGGCTGCAGGAGCGGACACCATGAGGGTATCCAGACGGGCGGGCCCTGCGCCACCTCAACCACTCGAGGCGATCAGCCGACCTTGTGGAGCCAGCGGACCGGCGCACCGTCCCCGGCATACCGGAAGGGTTCGAGTTCGGCGTCGTAGTCGTCCCCGAGGAGTTCTCCGAGCATGTCGAAGACGGCATCGGGTGAGCCCATGGCAATGTCGAGCAGGTCCCGGAGCCGGTTCTCGGTGAGGTAGAGGTCGCCGTTCGCGCTTGTCGGGAAGTGCGCGAGACCGAGGCTCGGGGTGTACTGCCAGCGCGAGCCGTCATAGCCCGGGCTCGGGTCCTCGGTCACCTCGTAGCGCAGGCCCTCCCACCCCCGCAGGGCCGAGGAGATCGCGGCACCGGTGCCCGGCCCCCCGGTCCAGGACAACTCGCAGCGGACGTGGTCACGCAGGGCAGGCTGGGGGGTCCAGTCGATCGTCGGCTCGGCACCGAGGATGGAGCCAATGGCCCACTCGATGTGCCGGCACATGGCTTTGCTGGCGGAGTGGATCAACACAACGCCTTGAGTGCGACGCGGCATCGCTGACATCCCGGCCTCCTTGTGCATGCGGTGGACGTCTTCCCCAACGCCGCGCATGCACCTCAGGACGGGTGCGCCAGAGGTCAAACTCGATCGTGCCGGTCGTGCTGTGCGGGCACCGCCAAGTGCCGTTGTTCGTGCCATTCTGCCCCATCCGGCGCTCACGCACCAGCGGCATCAAGAGATTTCACCAGTACACAGCGCTACACAGCCGTACACATGAATGCTCAGCAGCCCCACGCGAATACCCGGAGCGGGGAGCAGGCGCTACTTGCCGGCGCCGGCATAGAAGCAGAGCAGCAGCCCGAACTTGTCATCGGGGCCGGTGATGGACTCCTTCTTGACCACTGCCCCGTCGACGACGACCTCACAGGTGAGCGGGCCGGTGATCTTCACCGGTGGGATTGTCGTGACCGAGGCGATGACGAGCCCTTCGACGGTGCCCTTCTTGGTCACCGGGAAGGTCGCCGACTCCTGCCCGGACTTGTCCCCAATCGTCCAGGCGATCTCCCCCGAGCCCTCGCCGGTGATCCGGACCTCCACCTCGTGCGTCCCGGTTAGCGGGTTGTCGGTCGGCCCGGCGCTCGGCGGCGGAGTGCTCGCCGGACCATCCGGGGTCGGCTTCGGGATCGCCGGGCTGGCGGTCAGGCTCGGGAGGACGTCCTTGGCCGCCTCAAAGACCCGGTTCGCGGCAACCATGCAGGCCCCCACACCGAGCACGAGTAGGACCGCCGTGATAATCGCGGCGATGAGGCAGCCGCGGTTCATCCGGCTCCCGGACGCCGGGCTGCCGTACGGGTTCCCGCCCGCCGGACCGCCATACGGATTGGTCGGGTTCGTCGCGTACGGGTTGGTGACCGGCGGAACACTCCCCTGACCCGGAGTCGTGTAGCTGCCCCCACCCATCGAACCGGTCGCCACCGGTGGGGGCGGCGGTGCCGGCATCGCCTGGGTCTGGGCGATCGGGCTGCGGATCTGCTCGGTCCACGCGGCCCCGTCCCAGAACCGCTCGTTGCCATCGGGGGTCGGGTACCAGCCGGCGGGTGCGTTCATGCGTTTCTCCTATGTCAAGCCGCTGCCGGGATGGCGGTGGTTTGACGGTTGTTGTGGTCGGTGGTCAGGAGCTGGAAGACGACGCGGGCGAGGCGTCGTTTCAGGCAGCGCAGGGCCTCGGTCGTGGACTTGCCTTCGGTGAGCTTCTTCTCGTAGTAGGCCCGGCCGAGGTGCCGGGCATGCGGGCCTGGGTGATCGCGATCCGGTGGATCGCGGCGTTGAGCTGACGGTTGCCCGAGCGGGTCATCCGCACCCGTCCGGCGGTGTTACCGGACCAGACCGGGATCGGGGCGATCCCGGCGTGCCGGGCGAACGCGGCCTCGGAGTGGAAGCGGGTGATCCCGGCGGACTCGCCGAGCAGCTTGGCCGCGGTGAGCTCCCCACACCCGGGCAGGGCGAGCAGGGCCGGGGTGTGTTTGCGGGCCAGCACAGCCAGCCGCTTGTCGAAGGCTTTGATCCGCCCGGTGAGGGCGATGATGTCCTCGAGCTCGTCCAGGGCCATCTCCGCGACGATGCCCTCGAGGGTGACCAGCCAGGCCCGTAGCGCCTGCTGATGCTTGGCCAGGTCCAAAGAGCGCGGCTTGGGCGCATGGCCCGGGTCCAGCTCGTGGACCCGCCACAGCAGACTGTTGATCGTGCGAGTCCTGGTATTCACCAACGACTCTCGCCGGTCGGTCAGGATCTTGGCCTCCCGCGAGATCCCGTCGTGGGAGGCCACCGGAAGCGTAGGCTCCCGCAGGAACGCCCGAGCGACCGCCAACGCGTCGATCGGGTCCGACTTCCCGCGGGTCCGGGCGGTCCGGCGTTGTTCGGCCATCATCTTCGGCGGCACCCGCACCACCACCTGACCCGCGCTGAGCAGGTCCCGCTCCAAGCGGGCCGACAGATGCCGACAGTCCTCGATCGCCCAGGTGAGCTCCTCCCCGAACTGCTCCCGCGCCCACGCCAGCGCCTTCCGATGCCCCGCCGTGGTGGCCGCCACCGTGCGCTGCCCCACCTGACGACCGACCGCGTCGACCGCGACAAACGTGTGCGTGTGCTTGTGCACATCGGCTCCAACAACAACCATGGTGATTGCCTCCTTCTTCACTGAGATGGACGGTTGGGCCGGTCGGCGGACAAACCTCAGTGGGGGCGGTAACCACGCTCCTATCAAGTCACGCCGGCCGGTCCTTCACACCCGATGCCGGCACAACGCATGCTCATCAACCCGAAGGCGACACCAAGCGTAAGAGCCAGACATCGGATGCTCAGGATCCAACCACCGCACGAGCGGCGCCATCACCCTGACACTGACGCAAGCGTATGCCGTGAGCACACTCACCGCGGCTGGTGGGGCGTCGATCCACCAGGTAGACGACGTCGCAAGCCCCCTTTCCCTTCGTGAATGGTAGGGCTAGCTCTTGTCGATCTCCCCAGGGGAGCCACGTGGGGCGGAACCCGATCCCGCGAGAAATACGCTCGCGATACACGGAAGGACCCCGAGCATCAGCGTGAAGGCGAATACTTCGCCCAACCGAGCCGCCGAGTACTCTGCCTCCGAAACGCACCATGTGCGACCCTTGTTGGCCAAATAGAACTCGCAGCCGAATCCGGGCCCGTCTCCAGGCGAGCCGCCCTGCACGCCTGGTAGCACTGCAACAGTGGCCAGCACGATTGCGAGACAGCTGATGATTGCCCACGCCGTCACCAAGGCGCTGGGGTGCCCAACTATTCGCGCCAGCCTGGACGATTCAGACAGCCAATCCTCGCCCTCCGCGTACTTGACCGCCACGGCAACAAGCACTGACAGGACGGCGAGAACTTGCATCGCCGTCAACACTGCTGCCAAGCGGTGAAGATCCGACCTGGCGAAGAAGAACCAAGCCAAGGCTATTGCGGCATAGACCAGCGCGAGCACAAAGATGGAGATGGCTCTACCGACACGCAAGAGCGTGAGTCTGCCCACGCTTGGCCTCCACCCTCGTGAATCTGAAATGGCGCACTGGAAACGCCGACGGCACGTCGACCACAGTCGACCACAGTCGACCACAGTCTGCTTCCGCTCGGCCTCTCCCGCCACACATCGAGGTCGCGGGAAGATCTGAGCGAGGAGGACCGCCGCTGGTGGGGCGTGTCGGGCTTGAACCGACGACCGACGGATTATGAGTCCGCTGCTCTGACCGACTGAGCTAACGCCCCGAGGAGGCTGACGCCCCAGGCGAGAGGCGAGCCTACCCGGCCACGCTCAGGTGTCGAAGCCGATGCCCATCCGGTCCAGGACCTTGAGCCAGAGCCCGCGGCGGCCGGTGCGGTCCTCGGCCGCGAGCGCCGACCGGGTGGCCCGCACCACGGCATACCGGATCGGCTCGGGTGGGAACGGCATCGGCAACTCGCGCACCATAGCCAGTTCGGTGCGTTCGGTGGGCACCCCGGCGAGCAGGTCGAGGGCGACCGCGGCACCGAACCGGGTCGAGCCGACCCCGAGGCCGGTGTAGCCGACGGCATACGCGAGCCGGCCGCCGAACGCCGTCCCGAAGATCGGGGTGAACCGGGACGTGGTGTCGATGACGCCCGCCCAGCGGTGGGTGAAGCGAACCTCCGCCAGCGCCGGAAAGATCGAGATGAGGTGCCGCGCAAGCAGGTCATGCGAGGCGGACTGCTCGAGCGTGGGGCTGATCCGCCCCGGGAAGTGGTAGTTCGCGTCGTACCCCCCGAAGAGCACCCGGTCATCGAGGGTGCGGCGGTAGTAGTGGAACTGGTTGCCGGCATCGGTCAGCCCCTCCCGCCCGGCCCAGCCGATGGCGGCGAGTTGCTCGGCGGTGAGTGGCTCGGTCATGAGGACGTGGTCGTAGACCGGCAGGGTGTAGATCGCCAGCCGCTTGAGCGGCCCGCGGAAGGCCCCGGTCCCGAGAATCACCCCCTCGGCGTCGATGCTCGCGTCCCCACAGGTCACCCGCAACCCGGCGCCGACGGTCTCGAACGCGGTGACCGGGCTGTGCTCGTGGACGACCACGCCGAGCCGCTCGGCGGCGTCGGCGAGCCCGCGCACGAGCAGGCCCGGGTCGACCAGCCCGATGTGCGGGTCGCGGTGCGCCAGCAGGTATCGGGGGGAGTCCACCCGAGCCCGTACCTGGGTGGCGTCGAGGAGCTCCACCTCGTGCCCGTGTGCCCGCGCGCTCTCATACCCCTCCCGCACCCGCTCCACCTGGTGCTCGGTGAGCGCGATGGTCAGCTCCCCCGGCTCGTGGAAGCCACAGTCGATCCCGTATGTCGTCAGGCTCGCCTTCCAGCCCGCGTAGTTCTCGGCGCCGAGGCGCTCGAGGGTGTCGATCTCCTCCGGCCAGCAGGCAAGCCCCTGGGCCAGGCCGTGGGTGAGCGAGGGTGAGACGAAGCCTCCGTTGCGGCCGGAGGCGGCCTCGCCGACCCGCCCGCTCTCGAGGAGGACCACGGAGCGTGCGGGGTCGGCTTCCTTGGCCTGGATCGCCGCCCAGAGTCCGGTGAACCCTCCCCCGACGATGACGAGGTCGGCTCGCCCGGCACCGGGGCGCAGCGGCGCCCGCAGCGATGGCTCGGGCAATCCGCGGTAGTCCCAGTCGGTCCAGTACGAGTGCTGTCGGGCACCCGTGAGTGCGGCGGCGGCACGCGCGGGGGTGACGTCCTCACCGAGCGGAGTCTGCGGCATACCCCTGACGCTAGCGGAGAGCGGGGCGCCTCCTGAAGGATGGCCGCCATGGACCCGCGACTACGCAGCGCGAACGCGCTGACTCACCCTCTGGAGCACACGGCATACCAGGCCGACGATGTGATCTCGGGTGAGCCGACAGTGGGTTCACACGCCCTCGGTGTGGTCGGTGAGGTTGAGGTGGGGCTCTGGGAGATGTCCGCCGGGGTGGCCAGGGACACCGAGGTCGACGAGGTGTTCGTCGTGCTCAGCGGTGCCGGCAGCGTGGAGTTCGAGGATGGCGAGGTCATCGAGCTTGCGCCGGGGGTGGTCGTGGCGTTGGCTGCCGGTGAGCGGACGGTCTGGAGCATTACCGCGCCGTTGCGCAAGGTGTACGTCGCCTAGTTCCAGGCCCAGAGTATGCCGTGACCCCACTCGTTGGGGCGCGCGTGCCCAGTGGTGAACCCCGCGCTCTCCAGTGCCGCCCTTGCGGCGTCCAGGGCGGGCAGGAACGGCGCGCCGACGCGGTGGTACTCCATCGCGATGACGAGCGGTCCGCTCTCGGCGAGCCGGGGATCGGCCAGGATCGGCCACTCCCCTCCTTCGATGTCGAGTTTGAGGAAGTCGGCCTCGGCGAGGTAGTCGAAGAGGTCGACCATGGGCACCGAGATCCCGCGCTCGCCGACCGCGGCGATGTGTGATCCCCCACCGAGCTCGCCGACGAAGGTCACCGTGCCGTGCGTTATGCCGGCGGCCGCGTCGATGAGGTCAACGCTCACTCCACTGACGGCAAGGCCGTGGCGCATGGTAGCGACGTTGGTGGGGTCGGGCTCGAACGCCACGATCCGCGCCTGCGGCCACTGAGTGGCGGCCCAGATCGAGAACATCCCCACGTTGGCGCCGACGTCCAGCACGGTCGACACCCGCTCGCGACTCAGCAGTGGGGCCAACTCGTCGGGGGCCTGGTATTCGCCGCGGTGGAAGAGCTCATAGAACGCTTCGAGGTCGCGGCCGTGGGTGACCACGACGGGGCGTCCGCTCCCCCGCAGGGTGTGCGTGCGCGGGCGTGGGCCGCGGGCCTGGCCCAGCAGCTCGGCACCGACGAAGGCCAGCGGGGTCGTCGTCGCGAAGGCGGCGCTGAGGAACCGCAGCGCGAGCACCCGTGCAATCGTTGCCCGCACCCGCGGCCGCAGGACGACCCGTGCGAGCAGCGGGTGGCGGGCCGCTCGACGCAAGGCGTTCATCGTCCCCCGGCTGGCGGGCGCACTGACGGGCGGTTCGGCCATGCTCCACCTTCCTTCGCCGCGGGAGAACGGTTCAGCCCCGCGCCGAGCGGGCTCGGGCGGGGCTGAGGCGCTCCCCCGGTTGGACTCGAACCAACAACCCTTCGGTTAACAGCCGAATGCTCTGCCAGTTGAGCTACAGGGGAAAGGCTGCCCCAGGATCGCTGCGGCAGCGCGGCAACGATAGCAAAGTCCCCCGGCTCGTCACGAATCCTCGCCACGACCGGGCGCCCCAAACAGGCCCCAACCAGGTCCGCACGCGACGCCAGCGCGAGTCGCAGCATGCAGCGACGGGCTCAGTCCTCGCTCGCCAGCCCGCCGGTTCTCGCTCGCTGGTTCCAGGTGAGCACCCGCCACCCCCGGGCCCCCTCGACGAGTTCGGCCCAGTGGCAGTTGCCCAGCCCGGTGAGCACCCGCCATACGAGGTCGCTGTCGAGGTCGAGCACCACGCCGGCGAGACAGCGCAGGGCGACCCCGTGCGAAACGACGAGGGCGCACTCTCCCGGCGCCATGGAGGGGACCAGTTCCTCGGCAAAGTCACGGCAGCGGGCCGTGACCTCGGTGAGCCGCTCGCCGGTATGTCCCCGCGGCACGTCCGCACCGTCGAGCACCGCCCGCCGCAGCTCCGGGTCGCGGGCCGCGACCTGGGCGCTGGTGAGCCCCTGCCACTGGCCCGCGTGGATCTCGCGCAGCCGCACATCCGTCGCCGACACCGGCACACCAACCACCTCGGCGACCGCCGTCGCCGTGTCCAGCGCCCGGGACAGGTCCGAGGAGACGATGCGCCCGATCTCAAGCCCGACGAGCGCTGCCGCTGCGGCCCGCGCCTGCTCGCGGCCGCGTTCAGAGAGTGGTGAGTCGAGCTGGCCCTGCCAGACCCCCTCGGCGTTGTGGGTGGTCTCGCCGTGCCGGAGCAGGACGAGCCGGCGCGGAGGCCCGGCGAGCTCGTGGACCCCGCTGAACAGGGTCATCGACCGCCCTGCTCGGTGCCGACAACGCCGAGGTCGACCAGGGGGCAGTCCTTCCAGAGCCGAGCGAGGTCATAGAACTCCCGCTCGTCGTCGTGCTGCACATGGACGACGATGTCGTTGAAGTCGATGAGCACCCAGCGCCCCTCGCGTTGTCCCTCGCGACGCACCGGCTTGGCGCCGAGCTCGCGCAACCGGTCCTCGACCTCGTCGACGATGGCACCCACCTGCCGCTCGGACTCCGCGGAGATGATGACGAAGACGTCGGTGAGCGCCAACTGCTCGGAGACGTCGATGCCGACGATGAAGGTGGCGAGTTTGTCGCCGGCCGCGGCGGCGGCGGCGCGGGCGAGTTCGAGGGCGTGGTCAGCGGCGGCCATGAGGCTCCTGAGATAAGGGGAGGGCGGCAGCGGACGGCTCACCGACGGCATACAGGTGGTGCTTGTTGATGTACTGGACAACACCGTCGGGCACGAGGTACCAGACCGGCTCCCCCGAGGCGACCCGATCCCGGCAGTTCGTGGAGGAGATCGCCATGGCCGGCACCTCCTGAAGGCTCACCCGATCCCCCGGGAGCCCGGACTCCGAGAGCGCGTAGCCCGGCCGGGTCACCCCGATGAAATGGGCGAGGTCCCAGAGTTCGTCGACGTCCTTCCAGGAGAGGATTTGGGCGAGCGCGTCGGCGCCGGTGATGAAGAACAGTTCGGCCTCCGGCCGCTGCCGGTGCAGGTCACGCAGGGTGTCGATGGTGTACGTCGGCCCGTCCCGCTCGATGTCCACCCGGCTCACGGTGAAGCGTGGGTTGCTCGCCGTGGCGATGACCGTCATGAGGTATCGGTGTTCGGCCGAGGTGACCGCGCGGCGGGACTTCTGCCACGGCTGGCCGGTCGGTACGAAGACGACCTCGTCGAGGTCATGGGTGGCCTGGACCTCGGAGGCAGCGACCAGGTGGCCGTGGTGGATGGGATCGAAGGTCCCGCCCATCACCCCGAGGCGCATCCGGTATGCCGTGCTGCCGCGTTGCCGCGTCGCCGCGTCAGTGGTGGCCGTGGCCGTCGGCGTGCCCGGCGGCGTCGCCGTGACCGTGTGCGTGGCCGTGGTCACCGGGCTGGGCGTACTTCTGCGCCGCGCCACGGAAGGACCAGGTCGCCGCGAGCAGCAGCGCGAACACGACGAGCGCGATGACCCCGAAGACCCAGGCCGGCATGGGCAGCGAGTGGGCGGACTCCTCGGCCACGAGGGCAGCAAGCGATGTCATGGCGCACAGCCTACCGGTCGGCCCCGCTGGCCGCCGGGACACCCCGCGGCCGGGGCTGTTGGGACTCGTGGGGCACCTGACACGAGGGTGACGGCCACAGTTATCCACCGCCGCCATCCACAGCCTCTGTGGACAAGGGCCCCGTGAGCGTGCCGCCTGTGGATGACACGCCCGACCCCGACCGGCTGGCGAAATCTTGCCCGATGATGTTGCGCAGCAACGGGATACGAACTACAACTAGGGGTGCAACCACACCTGCCATCGTGGTGTCTTTACGGGCTTCTACGGGGTGTTTGTGGATGCGGGTTGCACGGATAACGGTCACGTCATCACACGAGCGACATCGGTCGACAGCCGCGGCCGGCAGCCCGAGTCGAAGTCTGCCCCTCGGGGCGGCGCCACTGTCGCGTGGCAAACCCGCCGCCGGTTCGCCGGGACGGGTCGGACCGGCTCGACCCCGGTGCGGGAGACCGCGCCATCGAGGGCCCCTGACTCATACCCAGGGGCCCTCGGCCTGTCCCGGGCACCGACCCGCGAACCGCACCCCACGGCCTACCCTGGGCGTATGCCGTCCACCGTCACCGAGCTCGCCACCGCCGCCCGGGTCGCTGCCCGCCGCCTCGCCCTGCTCTCCCGAGCCGAGAAGGATGCCGCGCTGCACGCCCTCGCCGACGCCGTCGAGGCCGCCACCCCGCGGATCGTCGCCGCGAACGCCGAGGACCTCCACCGCGGCCAGGCCGCCGGGATGACGACCTCCCTCCAGGACCGGCTGCGCCTCGACGCCCCCCGAGTGGCCGCGGTGGCGCAGGCGCTGCGCGACCTTGCCGCCCTGCCCGACCCGGTCGGCGAGGTGGTCCGCGGCTCGACCCTGGCCAACGGGCTCCAGCTCCGTCAGGTGCGGGTGCCGATGGGCGTGGTCGGGATGATCTACGAGGCCCGGCCCAACGTCACCGTCGACGCTGCCGGGCTCGGCCTGAAATCCGGCAACGCCATGATCCTGCGCGGCGGCTCCGCGGCCGCCTCGACCAACTCGGCCCTGGTCGCCGTCCTGCGCGCGGCGCTGCACGCCCACGGCATACCGCAGGACGCGGTCGCCCTCCTCGAAGGTGACCACGACGTCGTCAAGGACCTCATGACCGCCCGAGGTCAGGTCGACCTGCTCATCCCCCGCGGCGGCGCCGCGCTCATCGAGGCGGTCGTCACCGGCTCCACCGTGCCGGTCATCGAGACCGGGATCGGCGTCTGCCATGTCTACGTCGACCGGGCCGCCGACCCGGTCAAGGCGCTCGCCATCGTGCTCAACTCCAAGACGCACCGGCCGAGCGTGTGCAACGCCGCCGAGACCCTGCTGGTCCACGCGGACGTCGCCGGGAGTTTCCTGCCGGCGGTGCTGAGTGCGCTACACGAGGCGGGTGTGGTGTTGCACGTCGGGCCGCGCGGCGAGGTGATCGCCCGCTCCGCCGACATCCCCCATGTCGAGGCCACGGAGCAGGACTTCGCCACCGAATGGCACGCGCTGCAGATGAGCGTCCAGGTCGTCGACGACCTCGACGCAGCCATCGAGCACATCGACCGCTTCGGGTCCGGGCACACCGAAGCCATCGTCACCGAGGACCGGGCGGCCGCCCGGCGGTTCGTCGCGGAGGTCGACGCGGCCGCCGTCATGGTCAATGCCTCGACCCGGTTCACCGACGGTGGCGAGTTCGGTTTCGGCGCCGAGATCGGCATCTCCACCCAGAAACTGCACGCCCGCGGACCCATGGCCCTGCCCGAACTCACCACGACCAAATGGGTCGTGGAGGGCGACGGCCAGATCAGGAGCTGAGCCACAGCATGACGACGATCCTCTCCATCCAGTCCACCGTCGCCTACGGCCATGTCGGCAACTCCGCCGCCGTCTTCCCCATGCAGCGGCTCGGGGTCGAGGTCTGGCCGGTGGCCACCGTGCACTTCTCCAACCACACCGGGTATGGCCTCTGGCGCGGCCCGCTGCTCGCCGCGGACGACGTCCGTGAGGTGATCACCGGGGTTGGCGAGCGCGGAGCCCTCGGTGAGATCGACGCGGTGCTCTCCGGATACCAGGGCGGCACCCAGATCGGGGACGTCATCCTCGCTGCCGTGGGCCAGGTCAAGGCCGCCAACCCGGCGGCGATCTACGCCTGTGACCCGGTCATGGGCAATGCCCGCTCCGGCTGCTTCGTGCACCCCGACATCCCGGTCCTGCTCCGCGAGCGGGTCGTCCCACGGGCCGACCTGATCACCCCGAACCAGTTCGAACTCGGGTTCCTCACCGGCACCCAGCCGGAGGATCTCGAGTCGACGCTGGCCGCCGTCGACGCCGCCCGGGCCATGGGCCCATCCACCGTGCTGGTCACCTCGGTCCTGCAACCCGACCGCCCCGCCGACACCATCGAGATGCTCGCGGTCCATGGGGACGGCGCCTGGATCGTGCGCACCGAGCACCTGCCGATCACGTGCAACGGCTCCGGCGACGTCACCGCCGCCCTCTTCACGAGCCACCTGCTGCTCACCGGCGATCCCGCGCTCGCCCTCGGCCGCACGGCCTCCTCGGTATGGGATCTGGTCAAACGCACCCTGGACTCCGGCCGACGCGAACTCCAGCTCGTTCAGAGCCAGGAGGAGATCGCGCACCCGCGGATGCAATTCGAGGTCACCCGAATCCGGTAGCCGGGTTTAGGGCACGGCGCGCGGCCGGTTGAGCGCAACGCGCCCGGCCGGTTCAGAGGACGGCGAGATGGTCGCGGTGGATCACTTCACGCTCATAGGGAGCCCCGAGTTCGGCGGCGAGCTCACGGGTCGAGCGGCCAAGCATCCGCGGCAGATCGGTCGAAGAGTAGTTGACCAGCCCGCGGGCCACGACCCGGCCATCCGGCGCGCACACGTCGACCGGATCACCCTCGACGAAGCGACCCTCGACGGCGGTCACCCCCGCGGGCAGCAGCGAAGTCCGGCGCACGGTCACCGCGCTCACCGCCCCGGCGTCGATGACGATCCGGCCGCGCGCGGTGATGGCGTGCGCCAGCCAGCGCTTGCGCGAGGCCGTCCGGGCCGCGGCCGGGCTGAAGACCGTTCCGACGTCCCCAGCGGCCAAGGCCTCATCGACGTCGTCGAGGCGGGTGAGGATCGTCGGGATCCCGGCCGCGCCAGCGATCCCCGCGGCCTCGACCTTGGTCACCATGCCGCCGCTACCCACCGAGGAGCCGGTGCCCCCGATGCGGACCGCGGTGAGATCTGCGGGTGAGGTGATGTGCGCGATCCGGGCCGCTCCCGGGGTGCTCGGCGGCCCGTCATACAGGGCCTCGACGTCGGTGAGCAGGACCAGGCCATCGGCACCGACGAGGTCGGCGACGAGCGCGGCGAGGCGGTCGTTGTCGCCGAAGCGGATCTCCTGGGTCGCGACCGTGTCGTTCTCGTTGACCACCGGGACGATGCCGAGCTCGAGGAGCCGCTCCAGGGTGCGCCGGGCATTGGTGTAGTGCGAGCGCCGGGTCACGTCGTCGGCGGTGAGCAGCACCTGGCCGACGGTGAGCCCGTGCAGCGCGAAGAGCCGCTGGTATGCCGCGACGAGGGCTCCCTGCCCCACGCTGGCAGCCGCCTGCTGGGTGGCCAGGTCCCGCGGGCGGCGCTGCAGACCGAGGGGACCCAGGCCGGCGGCAATGGCTCCGGAGGAGACCAGGACGACCTCACGGCCGGCGAGGCGGCGGGCTGCGAGGACCTCGACGAGGCGGGTGAGTGCGGCCTCGGAGAGCTCACCGCCGCTGGCGCTGGTCAGCGAGGAGGACCCCACCTTGACGACGAGGCGCTGGCCCGCGCTCACGGCGCGGCGCAGGTCTGCGGCGGTCGACGGCATACGGGACGGCATACGGATCGGTGCTCCCTGCTCAGTCCTCGTCGGGACGGTCCCACAGGCCCGCACGGCGCTCGCCGGCAAGCTGGTCGCGGGCAGCGGTCTGGGCGTCCTTGCGCGCGTGAAACTCCTCGCGGCGTTCGGCGCGCGACTTGCGGTGCCGCTCCTCGATCCGGGCGTCCGTGCCGCGCGGGCCGCCGAGGTGCTCGGCGCCGGCCGACATCGTCGGTTCCCAGTCGAAGACGACCGCGTTGTCCCCCGGCCCGATGAGGACCATGGCCCCGGGCACGGCGCCCGCGGCGAACAGGGCCTCTTCGACCCCGAGGCGGCCGAGCCGTTCCGCGAGGTACCCCACGGCCTCGTCGTTGCTGAAGTCGGTCTGCCGGACCCAGCGGGTGGGCCGCTCACCGACGATCCGGTATGCCGGGCCGTCCGGGGTCTGCTCGACAACGACCCGGAAGCCGGAGTCATCGACGGCGACCGGACGCAGGACGGTACGCGGACGCTCGACGACGGTCGCAGCGAGTTCGGCGCGGGCGGCCGCGACGTGACGAGCCAGGGCGAAGGTGAGCTCCTTGAGGCCGACGTGGGCCACCGCGGAGACGATGAAGACCTCAAGGCCGCGCTCGACCAGCTCGGGCAGCACGAGTTCGGCGAGGTCGCGAGCGTCCGGTACGTCGGCCTTGTTGAGCACGACGATCCGGGTGCGTTCGGAGAGCGGACGGCCGCCGAGGGAGTCGTCCGGCACGTACGCGGCAAGCTCGGCCTCGATGACCTCGAGGTCGGTCATCGGGTCCCGGCCCGGCTCCAGGGTGGCGCAGTCGACGACATGGACCAGGACCGAACAGCGTTCGATGTGCCGCAGGAAGGCCAGCCCGAGGCCCTTGCCTTCGCTCGCACCGGGGATGAGACCGGGCACGTCGGCGATGGTGTACCGCTCGGAGCCGGCCGTGACGACCCCGAGGTTGGGCACCAGCGTCGTGAACGGGTAGTCGGCGATCTTGGGCTTGGCCGCGGAGAGCACCGAGACCAGCGAGGACTTCCCGGCCGAGGGGAAGCCGATGAGGGCGACATCCGCCAGCGACTTCAGTTCCAGCACGATGTCGCGGCTCTCCCCCGGCTCACCGAGGAGGGCGAATCCGGGGGCCTTGCGGCGCGGGGAGGCCAGGGCTTTGTTGCCGAGCCCGCCGCGGCCGCCGCGCGCGACGACATACGTGGTACCGGCCCCGACGAGGTCGGCGAGGACGGTGCCGTCGGCCTCCTTGACCACGGTGCCCTCGGGGACGGCGAGGACGAGGTCGGCGCCGTCGCCTCCGTTGCGTTCGTCACCACCGCCCGGGCGACCGTTGGGGGCCTTGCGGTGCGGGCTGTGGTGGTAGTCGAGCAGGGTGGTCGATTGTGGGTCGACGGCGAGGACGACGGATCCGCCGCGGCCACCGTTGCCGCCGTCGGGGCCGCCGAGGGGCTTGAACTTCTCCCGGCGCACGGAAGCCACCCCGTGGCCACCGTTTCCGGCGGCGACGTGGAGCATGACCCGGTCGACGAAGCTCATTCCTGCCTTCCAGCTGTCCGGCCCGTCCCGGCTTTCCCGCCCCATGCCGGTTCCTGCAGGTTGGGGTGCCTTAGAAGGGGCCCCAACCCCGAAGTTGTGGCTTGGGGCGGAAAAGTCGGGACGTGCGGCGGGGGGTATGACGTGAGGGGCGGGCCAATCCGGCCCGCCCCTCAAAGGTGAGGTCACCGCGGGAGGTGAGCCCGCGGCATACGGCTCAGTGGGCGGCGGTTTCCGCCGGGACGATGTTGACGGTTTTGCGGCCGCGCTTGCTGCCGAACTCGACCGCACCCGCGACGAGGGCGAAGAGCGTGTCATCGCCGCCACGGCCGACCCCGTCACCGGGGTGGAAGTGGGTGCCGCGCTGGCGAACGAGGATCTCGCCGGCCTTGACGACCTGGCCGCCGTAACGCTTGACGCCGAGGTACTGGGGGTTGGAGTCGCGCCCGTTCCGCGTGGAGGACGCACCCTTCTTGTGTGCCATGTCTGCTGCCTTTGCTTCGGGTCGGGGCGCTCAGCCGCCGATAGCGGTGATCTTGACCTGGAGGAGCGGCTGGCGGTGGCCCTGACGCTTCCGGTAACCGGTCTTGTTCTTGTACTTGAGAATCGTGATCTTCGGGCCCTTGGCCGGCTTGACGACCTCGGCCGTCACGGAGATCTTCGCGAGCTTGCTGGCATCGCTGGTCACGGACGAACCGTCGACGAGGAGGACCGGGCGGAGTTCGATCGACTCACCGACGGCAGCGCCGGTCGGGTCGATGAGCAGGACGTCACCGACGGAAACCTTCTCCTGTCGGCCGCCCGCGCGCACAATGGCGTACACGATGGCTTCTTACCTTTCATCACTGGCACACACACTCACAACCGGCCGATAGCGACCCTGCAGGCGCAGGACATCGACTCGGTGGGCGCACCAAAGGGACAGTCTACTGCGAGCCTTCAGGGCTCGACAAATCCTCCGCGGCCCGCGGCGGCCCGGCCGGCGCCACGACTCGCCCACGCCGGCGGCGGGGCCGGGTGGTCGGGACGGTCACCTCGGGCTCGGTGGCCTGAAGGGCGCTCTGGTATGCCGGGTCGGCGGCGGTCTGTGAGTCAGCCTGCTCGATGGAAGCGCTCTCCACCGAGGATCTCTCCACCGCTGGACTCTCCGCCACGGCACTCTGCGACGGCTCCTCCACCGTCGGCCCCTCCTGGGCCTCGCTGGTCGCCGCAGCCTCGGCGGTCGCAGCGGCCTGGGCCTCGACCTTGCGCAGGGCCGCCGCGTGCGCGGTCGCGGCGATCTGGGCGGCCGTCGGACCACTCGGGGTCGGTGGGGTGCTCCGCTCCGGGGCCGGTGCCGGGGCGGACCCGCGACGCTGGCCGCGCGGCGTACTCGAGCGTCCGCCGCCGTTGCCGCCGGAGGCCGAGGTCTCACCCGAGGAGGAACGCTGGACGGGCTCGGTGTGCACGATGATTCCGCGGCCGTTGCAGTGGTCGCAGGACTCGGAGAAGACCTCGATGAGGCCGCTGCCCACGCGCTTGCGGGTCATCTGGACCAGTCCGAGCGAGGTCACCTCGGCGACCTGATGCTTGGTGCGGTCGCGGCCCAGGCACTCCAGGAGCCGACGGACGACGAGGTCGCGGTTGGACTCCAGGACCATGTCGATGAAGTCGATCACGATGATCCCGCCGATGTCCCGCAGGCGCAGCTGGCGGACGATCTCCTCGGCGGCCTCGATGTTGTTCTTGGTGACCGTCTCCTCGAGGTTGCCCCCGGCCCCGACGAACCGGCCGGTGTTGACGTCGATGACGGTCATCGCCTCGGTCCGGTCGATGACGAGCGAGCCGCCGCTGGGGAGCCAGACCTTGCGGTCCATGGCCTTGGCGATCTGCTCGTCGACGCGGTACTCGGCGAAGATGTCGCCGGTCCCGGTCCAGGTCGAGACCCTCGGGGCAAGATCGGGTGCGACGCCATCGACATACGCACTCACCTCGGACCATGCCTTGTCCCCGGACACCACGAGCGCGGAGTAGTCCTCGGTGAAGACGTCTCGGATGACCCGGACGGTGAGGTCGGGCTCGCCATGCAGGAGCGTGGGCGCCCCGCCGCTGCCGGACTTCTTCTTGGCGGCCGCGGCAGCCTTGGTCTTGATCTGCTCCCAGGCCGTGGTGAGGCGCTCGACATCCGCGCGCAGTTCGGCCTCGGAGGCACCCTCGGCGGCGGTGCGCACGATGACCCCGGCGGAATCCGGGACGGCTTCGCGCAGGATCGCCTTGAGGCGGGCGCGCTCGGTGTCCGGGAGCTTGCGCGAAATGCCCGTCATCGATCCCTCGGGCACATAGACGAGGTAGCGGCCGGGCAGCGAGATCTGCGAGGTGAGCCGGGCACCCTTGTGGCCCATGGGGTCCTTGGTGACCTGGACCAGCACGGTGTCGCCGCTGGAGAGGGCGTTCTCGATGCGCTTGGCCTGGTTGACCTCCAACCCCGCGGCGTCCCAGTTCACCTCCCCGGCATAGAGCACCGCGTTGCGGCCCTTGCCGATATCGACGAACGCCGCCTCCATGGAGGGCAGGACATTCTGGACCCGCCCGAGGTAGACGTTGCCGGCCATCGACGAGGTCGACTCGCGGGAAACGTAGTGCTCGACAAGGACCCCGTCCTCGAGGACGGCGATCTGGGTGCGATCGTCCCGGCCGCGCACGACCATGACCCGGTCGACGCTTTCGCGGCGGGCGAGAAACTCGGCCTCGGTAATGATCGTGCGACGGCGGCCGGCTTCCCGACCTTCGCGGCGGCGCTGCTTCTTGGCCTCGAGCCGGGTCGAGCCCTTGACCGCCGTCGGCTCATCGCGGGACGCCCGCGGCTGTCGGACCTTGGTCGAGGTGCCCGGCGGGTCCTCCCCCTCGGCCGCACCGGCGGTGCTCCTCCGGCGGCGCCGCCGACGCCGGGCGCTGCTTGAACCCTCGCCGTCGGCGCCCGTGTCCTCGGAGCTCTCGGCGGCGCCCTCCTCGGCGGCCTCCTCCGAGGTCTCCGCGGTGGCGTCCTCGGAGGTCGGCGGCGCCTCAGCCGCGCGGCCCCGGCGGCCACGGCCACCACGGCGGCGGCGGCTCGGGGTCTGCTCGGCTGCCTCGGCGGCCTCGGCGGCCTCGGCTGCCTCGGCTGACGCGGCATCGCCCTCGTGGGCCTCGCGCTCGGTCGTGGACTCATCGCCGGGTCCTTGCGCGCCGTCCCCCTCGGAACCTTCGGCGGACTGGCCGCCCCGGGCGGGTTCGGCCTCGGCGGTCCGGGCAGGGGCGGGAGTCGCCACCGGGGCAGTCGCCCGACGACGCGGGACGGCGGCCGCCGGGTCGGGTGCCTGGAAGAGCAGGCCGAAGGCGGGGGGTGCCGCCACGGCCTCATCGACGCCGTCCTCGATCTCCTCGGCAGTCTCCTCGACCGCGGTGGGCTCTGCCGGTGGCTCCAACGGGTCGACAGTTTCGAGGGCCTCGGCGGCCTTCGCGCGCTTCCGCGGGGCGGCGGCCTTGCGCGGCTTGGTCGCCGCGGCCCGGGCCTTGCGCGGTGGGGTGGGCTCGTCCGCCGACGGTGCGTCCACGGCGGATTCCTCCGCGCGGTCCGCCGGGGTCTCGAGCACGGCCTGGTCGGTGACCACGGCAGCGGTCTTCTTCGAGGCCCGCCGACTCTTAGGGGCCGGTGCCTTCTCGACCTGAACGGCCTCGTCGACCTGGACGGCCTCGTCGACCTGGACGGCCTCGTCGACCTGGACGGCCTGGGTGGAGTGTTCGGTGCTGGTGGTCTCGGAATCCATGAGAGGTTCCTTCCTCACCCGAGCGGTACACCCCACACCCCGGTGCCCACGGAAGGATCCGTGCGGACCTGTGCACCGCCACAAGTGCGGTTCGCGATCGCGGGCCGGGGGTCCGGGCCGCGGAAGTCAGCTGTTACCTCGATCCGGCTCGCGATCTGGGCGCGGCACCGCATCGGGGCCGACGGCCTCCCGGTCGGCGGCCAGAGGGTCGCCCACCTGCGCCGATGCGTCACAGAGCGGGCCTTGGGCCAGCCGGGTCATCAATGCAGGCTCCGGCGGACCGAACCCGGACACGGCGCGCAGCGCAGTCAGGATGTCGTCGGGGCGTACGGACGGTGTGGTGTGACGTACGACCATCTGCAGTATCGCACAATCCTCCGCCGGCCCCTCCTGGAGTCCAGCGCTGACCACGGCACCGCGCGTGTCGAAGGTCCGTGGGCCGTTCTTGAACGTCCGGGTCACCTCGACCCGCTCGCAGCGCAGGTATGTCGTGAGCGCGGCCTGGGCGCCGGCCCGCTCCTCATCGCTGCACACCCCGCGCAGCTCGATCCGCCACTCGCTGGCCTGAAGGCGGTCGGCGAGCGACCCGGGCCCGGCCGGGACCACGTCGAGGATGTCCAGGCCCTGCGGCAGGGCGGCATCGAGGGCAGCCCGCACGGCGGCCGGGTCCCGCCACTGCGCGAGCGCGATCTCGAAGTACTCGGCCTCGCTCGCCGTCCCGGTCGGGGCGCCCCCGGCATACGAGATCCGCGGGTGCGGGTGGAAGCCGGCGGAGAACGCCATCGGGACCTCGGCCCGGCGCAGCGCCCGTTCCAGGGCGCGCGCGAAGTCGCGGGTCGAGGTGAACCGCATCCGCGAGCGCCGGGCATAGCGGATCCGCAGCCGCTGCACCACGGGTGGGGGCGGCGGCCCCTGCGGAGTGCGCTGGCGGGACATGGGGTCCGAGTCTAGCGGCGGCCGGAGGGCACCTACGGATTCGGCGAGTCCACGGCATACACGCTGCCGGATTTCGTCGCTACATGCAGAGTTGACAGTCGAGTTCGACCGACTAAGGTCGGTGCATGGCTGACATCGACCGCTCCCGACTCGCCGCGCTGCTCGCCGAGGAACAGGCCACCTACGCGGCCCAGCACCCCCGCAGCCGCGCCCTCTTCGGGGAGGCGCGCAACCTCTTCGGCAAGGTGCCGATGACGTGGATGAACAAGTGGAGCGGCGGCTTCCCGCTCTATCTCGAGAGCGCCCACGGCAACCGGATCACCGACGTCGACGGGCACACCTACATCGACTTCGCCCTCGGCGACACCGGCGCCATGGCCGGCCACTCCCCCGCCGCGACCGCCGCGGCCGTAGCCCGCCGGATGAGTGAACTCGGCGGGATCACCACGATGCTCCCCAGCGAGGACGCCCAGTGGGTCGGCGCGCACCTCACCGAGCGCTTCGGGATGCCGCTGTGGTCGTACACGCTCACCGCGACCGACGCTAACCGTTGGGCGATCCGGCTGGCCCGGCTCGCCACCGGCAAGCCGAAGATCCTCGTCTTCGGGTATTGCTACCACGGCTCCGTCGACGAGACCTTCGCCATCCCTGGCCCGGACGGCAAGACCGAGTCCCGTCCCGGCAACGTCGCCCCGCCGGTCGAGCTGAGCCTGACCACTCGGGCCGCCACCTGGAACGACCTGGCCTCGGTGGAACGCGAACTGGCGCACGGCGATGTCGCGGCGATCCTCACCGAGCCCGCGCTCACCAACATCGGCATCGTCCTGCCCGAGCCGGGATTCATGGAGGGGCTGCGCGAACTCGCGACCCGTTACGGCGCGCTGCTCATGATCGACGAGACCCACACCTTCTCCGCGGGCTGGGGCGGCGCGACGAAGGCCTGGGGCCTGCAGCCGGACCTCTTCGTCATCGGCAAGTCCATCGGCGGCGGCATCCCCTCGGGCGCCTACGGCATCACCGAGGCGGTCGCCGAGGCGGTCACCCGGCACACCTCCGCCGGGGACGCGGACATCGTGGACGTCGGCGGGGTCGGCGGCACGCTCGCCGGCAATGCCCTCTCCACCGCGGCCATGCGGGCCACCCTCGGCGAGGTGCTCACGCCGCAGGCCTTCGAGCACATGATCGACCTCGCCACCGAGTTCACCCGCGGGGTCCAGCAGACCTTGGACGAGTTCGATGTCCCCTGGTCGATCAGCCAGCTCGGGGCCCGGGCCGAGTACCGCTTCGGTCGCCCCGCCCCCCGCACCGGCGAGGAGGCCGCGGCCGCCCACGACGAGGACATCGACGCCTACATGCACCTGGCCATGTGCAATCGCGGAATCCTGATGACCCCGTTCCACAACATGGCCCTCATGTGCCCGGATACCCCGCGGGAGGATGTCGACCGGCATACCGTCCTCTTCCGTGAGGTCGTCGGCGCGCTCTACGCCTGACCCTCAACCCGCCCGGTCAGCACCCGGTCAGTCCCCGGCGCGCTCCCGGATCGCCACCAGGTCGAGCGCATGGGCATGCAAAGCCCGGTCCTCGTCGCTGACCGGCACCCACGTAGGCGCCGGCACCGCGCGGCGGTCGTCGTCGATCCCGACGAAGACCGTCCGGCAGTATGTCGTGAGCTCCAGTTCCCCGGTCGCGGGGTCACCGGAGCGGACGTGGACACCGATGTGCATCGAGGTCCGCCCGGTATGCAACAGCCGGGCCTCCACCTCGACGAGGTGCCCGATCCGCAGCGGACGATAGAACCGCACCCCGCCGGTGAAGATGGCGACGTTGCGGGGGCTCCCGGTCCATCCGGTGGCGAGCACGTGCGCTGCCTCGTCGATCCACCGCATGACGATCCCGCCATGCACCTTGCCGCCCCAGTTGACGTCCGTCGGAGCGGCGAGGAAGCGCATGGTCACCCGCGGGGCCGTGCCGGCCTCCGAATAGACCTGCCCGGCCATGGCCTGCTCGATCTCGGCCCGCACCTCGGCCCGGCGCAGCGCCCACTGCTCGAGCAGCCGTCCGGCCTCGCCGCGCGGGACGAGCGCACGCACCGGAGCCGAGGCACCCTGCGCATCGACCGCGACGAAGACCATGAGGCAGTGCGTGGCGTCGGCGAGTTCTCCGGTCGCCGGGGGGCCGGAGAGGCACTCGACCATGATGTGCATGCTCGTGCGGCCGGTGTGGATGACCCGGGCGGTCACCTCGACCAGATGCCCCACCTCCACCGGTCGGGTAAACCGCACGTTGCCGACATACGCGGTGACGGCGTAACTGCCGCTGAACCGGGCGGCCGCGGCATACCCAGCCTTGTCGATCCACTCCAGGACCCGACCGGCCGAGACGGAGCCGGACTGGCCGGCGTCGGTCGGTGCGGCGAGGAACCGCAGGGTGATCTCCTCGTGCACCTCGGCCATGGGGGTCAGTCCGTGGTCCCGGCAGCGAGGTGAACCGCGGCGATCTGTTCCGAACTGGCGAGCAGGATGAGCGTGGCCCCGGGTTCGATGACCGTCGAGCGCGGAGGGTTGGTGATGAAACTCCCCTTGCGCGGGGCGCGGATCGCGAGCACCGGGACCGACATGTCGCGGAACATCTCGATATCGGCGAGCCGGCGGCCGGCGAACGGGCTGCTCGCCGGCACCCGGAGTTGTTCGAACTCGTGGTCAACCTCGTCGTTGTGCATGACCCCGTCGAGGAACTCCGCAACGTCGGCATGCAGCGCGAAGCTCGCCATCCGCCGACCACCGATGAGTTGCGGGTTGACCGCCCGGGTGGCCCCGGCTCGGACGATCTTGTGCTTGCTATCCACGGTGCGAGCCCGGCCGATGATGACCAGGTCCGGTCGCAGTGCCCGCGCGGACAACGTCGCATAAGTCGTGTCGGCGTCGGTGTCGAGGGCGCAGATGAGTGCCCGGGCGCGCATGATGCCGGCGGCGATGAGAGTCTCGTCGTCGCTGGCATCGCCGACGACATACGGCACTGGGCACGAGGTCATCCGGCCCTGGTCGATGTCGATGGCCACCGCGGCGTGCGCGGTGTCCAGGAGGTGGCCGATCGCGGCCCGCCCGACCCGGCCGTAGCCGCAGACAATGACATGCCCGCTCAGCTCAGCGATGGTGCGGTCCATACGGCGCCTCCCAAGTAGTTCGCGCAGGTGTCCCTCGGTGACTGCTTCGGCGAGCACCCCGAGGTTGTAGAGGACGACGCCGACGCCCACGACGATGAGCACGATCGTGAAGATCATCAGCCCGTTGGTGCGGTCGAAGACCTCGGTGAAGCCGACGGTCGCCACCGTGAAGACGGTCTGATAGAGCGCCTCGATGAAGGTCAGCCCGAGCGCCATGTACCCGAAGGTCCCGGCGGCAAAGACCCCGACCAAGCCGATCAGGGCGAACCTGATCCGCTGCAGCGGCGTGTCGTTGCGGGCCACGCCGGAGAGCAGCATCCGACGTCGGTAGCTCTCACTCTCGCGGGGCGGCACGCGGGCATTCTGTCAGCCCGACGCGCTCCGCGACAGGCCTAGCGCACCGTGGGGACCGGGAGCACGGTTGGGCCAATCTCGATGTGGGTGCCCATCTGTGGACACACCCCGCAGTCGAAGCACGGTGTCCACCGGCAGTCCTCGACCTCGGTCTCGTCGAGGGCGTCGAGCCAGTCCTGCCAGAGCCACTCCTTGTCGAGGCCGGAGTCGATGTGGTCCCACGGGAGCACCTCGTCCTCCCCGCGCTCACGGGTGGTGTACCAGTCGACGTCGATCCCGTATGGCGTGAGCGCCTCCGCAGCGCACGCCATCCAGCGCTCGTAGGAGAAGTGCTCGGACCAGCCGTCGAAGCGGGCACCGGCCCGCCATACCGCCTCGATGACGCGCCCGACCCGGCGATCTCCACGGGAGAGCAGCCCTTCGACGATCCCCGGCTTGCCATCGTGGTAGCGAAAACCGATCGAGGAGCCGTAGCGACGGTCCGCGCGGATGGCATCGCGCAGTTTCGCGAGTCGGGCATCGGTCTGCTCCGCCGAGAGCTGCGCCGCCCACTGGAACGGGGTGTGCGCCTTGGGCACAAACCCGCCGATGGAGACGGTGCACCGGATGTCCCGCCGACCGCTCACCTGACGGCCGGTCTCGATGACACGCTTGGCGAGCTCGGCGATCTGGAGGACGTCCTCGTCGGTCTCGGTCGGCAGACCACACATGAAGTAGAGCTTGACCTGCCGCCACCCGGCCCCATAGGCGGCCGCGACCGTACGGATGAGGTCCTCCTCGGACACCATCTTGTTGATCACCCGGCGGATCCGTTCCGAACCGCCCTCGGGGGCGAAGGTGAGCCCGGAGCGGCGACCGTTGCGGGTGAGCTCGTTGGCGAGGTCGATGTTGAAGGCATCGACCCGGGTCGAGGGCAGCGACAGCCCCACCTGGGAGCCCTCGTAACGGTCGGCCAGGGCGGTGGTGAGCGGAGCGATCTCGGAGTGGTCGGCGCTGGAGAGCGACAGCAACCCGACCTCTTCGAATCCGGTCGCCGCGAGCCCGCGCTCGACCATCTCGGTGATCCCGGTGAGGGAGCGCTCCCTCACCGGCCGGGTGATCATCCCGGCCTGACAGAACCGGCAGCCGCGGGTGCAGCCGCGGAAGATCTCCACGCTCATCCGCTCATGGACCGATTCGGCGAGCGGAACCAGGGGTTGCTTGGGGTAGGGCCAGGCATCGAGATTCATCACCGTGTGCTTGGCGACCCGCCAGGGCACCCCCGGGTAGGCAGGGTCGGGCGCGATCCGCTGGATCCTGCCATCGCTCAGGTAGGACACCTCGTAGAACTGGGGAACGTAGACGCCCCCCGAGCGGGCCAGAGCGAGCAGCAGCTCGCTCCGTCCCCCGGGACGGCCCTCGCGCTTCCAGGCGCCGACGAGGTCGGTGACCGCAAGGACCGCCTCCTCACCGTCGCCGACGATGGCGGCGTCGATGAAGTCGCCAATGGTCTCGGGGTTGAAGGCGGCGTGTCCACCGGCGATGACGATCGGGTCCTCGTCACCGCGGTCGCGCGCATGCAGGGGTATGCCGGCGAGGTCGAGCGCGGTGAGCATGTTGGTGTAGCCGAGCTCGGTGGAGAAGGACATCCCGAAGAGGTCGAAGTCCTTGACCGGCCGGTGGCCGTCGACGGTGAACTGGGGCACCCCATGCTCACGCATGAGGGATTCCATGTCCGGCCACACGGCATACGTGCGCTCGGCGAGGGCGTCGGGACGCTCGTTGAGGACTTCGTAGAGAATCATGACGCCCTGGTTGGGTACCCCGACCTCGTAGGCGTCCGGGTACATCAAGGCCCAGCGCACGGTGGCGTCACCGGCGACCTCCCACGGCTTGACCTGGGAGTTGAGCTCACCGCCGACATACTGGATCGGCTTGCTCACCCGCTCGAGCAGCGGCTCGAGCACAGCGAAGATCGACTCACCGGGCATCGGACCAGCCTAAGCGATGCCGACGCCCTGCTTCACTCGCGAGCGGCTCCGGTCAGCCCGAGTAGTGCGCCTCGAGGACGTCCTTGTACCTGTCGGCGACGACCTTGCGCTTGAGCTTCAGCGAAGGGGTGAGCTCTCCGTCGTCGACCGTGAGGTCCTTGCCGAGGATGGTGAACTTCTTGATCGTCTCCCAGCGGTTGAGTCCCGCGTTGAGCTGGTCGATGTAGCCCTGGACCATCTCCCGGCACTGCGGCGAGGACACGATCTCCTCGTAGGAGGCGCCCGCCATGCCGTTGGCGGCGGCCCAGCCGGTGATCGCCTCCGGGTCGAGGGTGACCAGGGCGGAGACGAAGTTGCGGTCGTTGCCGTAGACCACGAGTTGGCTGAGGAAGGGGCAGATGCCCTTGAAGGTGGACTCGATGGCCGACGGGGCGACGTACTTGCCACCCGAGGTCTTGAAGAGGTCCTTCTTGCGGTCGGTGATCCGCAGGAAGCCGCGGCCGTCGAGTTCACCGATGTCACCGGTGTGGAACCAGCCGTCCTCGCTGAAGACCTCGGCGTTGGCCTCGGGGTTGTTGTGGTAGCCGGCCATGACCCCTGGGCCCTTGAGGAGCACCTCGCCGTCCTCGGCGATGCGCACCTCGGTCCCGGGGAGCGGCCAGCCGACCGAGCCGTAGTTGTAGGCCCGGATCCGGTTGACGAAGGTGGCGGCACTGGTCTCGGTGAGGCCGTACCCCTCGGCGATCTGCAGCCCCATCCCGTCGAACCAGCGGGCGATGTCCTGGTTGAGGGCTGCCGAGCCGGAGATGAAGAACCGGACCCGACCCCCAAAGCGGTCCCGGATCTTGGTCATGACGAGCTTGTCGAGCACCGAGTGCTTGAGGGCGAGCAGTCCACTGGGGCTCTTGCCCTGCTCACGGAGCAGGCTCACTTCGCGACCCACGTCACTGGCCATCCCGAAGAGCTTGGCCTTGGCCCCGCCCTCGGCGGCCATCATCATCTGGATGCGCGCATAGGCCTTCTCGAAGATCCGCGGGGCGGCGCCCATGAAGGTCGGCTTGACCACGGCGAGGTTGTCGACGATCTTGTCGATCCGACCGTCGATGGCGGTGGCACAGCCGATCTGCAGGGGAAGGGTGAGCAGGACCTTGCCCATCGAGTGGGCCAGCGGCAGCCAGAGGTACTGCAGGTCATCCGGGCTGAGGATGTTGATCGACTCCACGGCCGCGGCCTCGTAGGTCCACGAGTCGTGGTTGAGCCGAACCCCCTTGGGGCGGCCGGTCGTGCCCGAGGTGTAGATGAGGGTGGAGAGCTGGTCCGGGGTGATCCCGTCGATCCGGCGGTCGATGACTCCCGGGTCACTGGCGAGCTGAGCCCGGCCGCGCTCGCGCAACTCCGCGAGCGAGATGACCCAGTCCCCATCGCCGGCCCCGTCGAAGACGATGACCTTCTCCAGGCCGGGGGTCTGCTCGCGGATCGAGGTGAGCTTCTCGACCTGGGCTGCGTTCTCGGCGAACGCGACCTTGGAGCCGGAGTCGGCGATGATGAAGGCGACATCTTCGGCGATCGTCGTCGGGTAGATCGTCGTCGTCGCAGCACCGGCGAGCATGGAGGCGAGGTCGGCCAGGGCCCACTCGTACCGGGTTCCGGAGGCGATCGCGACCCGCTCCTCCGGCTCCACCCCGAGCGCCACCAGGCCGGCGGCCAGCTCGCGGACGTCCGCGTCGGCTTCCTTCCAGGTGACCGTCTTCCAGTCGTCACCGGCGTCGCTGACGACGGCATACATGTAGGCGGGTCGGTGGGGTGTCTTGGCCACGCGCTCCCGGAAGAGGTGCGCCACGCTCTGCGCTCGACCCTCGATCAAACCCAGGTCTGCGGGCTCGTCGGCGGGCGTGGGGATCTGGGTCAGCGCTGTGGCCATGTCGTGTCCTCGTCGTTGGGGAGCGCGGTTGCCCCGATGGTGCCACAATGTCGACCTTCCGGGAAATCCCCGTGACCTGTCCCACGGGCCGGGATTCCGGATGACCAAAGGAGGCCCCATGTCCGCTGCTCGGCACCTCAACCGGGTCCTGGCTCCGCTGGCGGTGGGGGCCGTGCTCGCGGGGTGCGCGAGCAGTGGCTCGACTCCGGTTGCCTCCCCCACGGCCACGCCCCCCGCGGCGGTCACCCAGGCCCCGGACGGGACCAGCGCCCCGACGCGGGCGGCCATCACCGGCCTGGTCACCTTCGCCGACGGCCGCCTCGCCACGAACGTCATGGTGAGCGTCACCGGCCTCGACGGCCAGGCGGTCCCCGAACTCGCCGTGCTCACCGGGCCCGATGGCCGCTACTCCTGGCCCGGGCTGGCTCCCGGCCGGTATGCCGTGCGGGTGGCCACGACCGAGCCCCGCGCGAACGGGGTCACCCAGACCATCGTCCCCGCGGACGGCACCGCGACCGCGGACATCACCCTGCGCAGCTGAGGGCCGCCGACCCCAGAACGGCTAGCCCCCGGTATCAGAGGCGGGCCACGCGACTCCTGGATGGCATCGAGACGCCGCAGCGTCACGCCATCCCACCCCAAGGAGTCACCATGTCACGCACCACCTCCCGCTCCGGGCGGTTCGCCACTCTCCTCGCCTCCGGGGTCCTCGCGGCCGCGGCTCTCTCCGCCGCCAGCCCGCAGGCCTCCGCCGGGACGCTCACCCCACTCGTGCCGGTCGGTGGCAGCCTCGTCTCCTCGACGGGCGCCACCCTCACCGCGGCCCAGGCGGTTCAGCTCGTCCGGGCCGACCAGCTGGCGGGGACCCCAGCCAGCGCCGGCCGCGGCACGACCACCGCCCAGCCCGCGGACACCACGAGCATCATCGGCACGGACAACCGTTTCCGGGTCACCCCGACAACGACCTACCCGTACCGGGCCAACATCCTCATCGAACGCTCCAGCGGCGCCCTGCACTGCACCGGGTTCTTCGTGAGCAGGGACACCCTGCTCACCGCCGGCCACTGTGTGCACACCGGTGGCTCCGCGGGCACCTGGTACTCCGGGCTGCGGTTCAAACCGGCCAGTGACGGCGGCACCTCTCCCTACGGCACCTGCACCTCACGGGGCACCTGGGCGTTCACGAACTGGGTGAACAGCGCCGACTCCAACTACGACATCGGCATCGTCAAGCTGAACTGCGCGGCCGGGGACTCCACCGGCTGGTACGGCACCTGGTGGCAGAGCGCTTCCCTCGACGGCACCTTCACCCGGGTCTCCGGCTACCCCGGTGACAAGCCGAAGACGCAATGGATGTCCTACGGCTCGGTCGCGGCCTCCCAGGCCGACCGGATCTTCTACGCCAACGACACCGTGGGCGGCATGAGCGGCTCCCCGGTGTGGCAGTTCCGTTCCTCCACCGCGTCGTACTGCGCCAACGGCCCGTGCGTCATGGCCGTGCACACCAATGGCCTCGGCTCGCTCTCCTCGACCCACAACAGTGGTGCCCGGCTGACCCAGAGCAAGCTGAACTCGATCGTGGCGATCATCAACACCCCGTGAGCGAGCCAAGCCACGGTACTCGCCCCACACGCCGCGACGCCGCCCCTCGCTCTAGGGGGCGGCGTCGCCCGTATGACGGCGCGCTCAGGCCGAGGCGAGGTCGGTGAGCCGCTCGCGGCACCGCCGCACGTCATCGGCCATCGCGACGAGCAGGTCGTCGACCGAGTCGAACTTCAGTGTGGGACGGATGTGCTCGACGAACTCGACCATGACCCGCTCGTCATAGAGGTCCAGGTCATCCCGATCCAGGCAGTAGGCCTCGACCGTGCGCCGGTCGTCGGTGTCGAAGGTCGGGTTCGTGCCGACCGAGATCGCACACGGCATCCGCCGGTCCGGCGCGTTGGCGGGCAGGTCGATGCGGGTAAGCCACCCGGCATACACGCCCTCGGCCGGCACGTAGCCGAGCGAGTCGGCGGCCAGGTTCGCCGTCGGGTAGCCGAGCGCCCGGCCCCGGTGGTGTCCGTGGACAACCACGCCGACGACCCGGTGCGGACGGCTGAGGATCCGGGCCGCCTCGGCGACGTCACCGGCCCGGAGCCGTTCCCGGATGATCGTGGAGGAGTAGCGCTCGCCGTCACCGACGTCCTCAAGCGCGACCACCTCGAACCCGAAGCGCTCGCCGAGGTCGGCCAGGGTGGAGACGTCCCCGGAGTTGGCCCGGCCGAAGCGCATGTCGACCCCGACCACGACGGCGTGCGCGGCCAGACCCCGGACGAAGACGTCGCGGACGAAGTCCTCCGGCTGCTGGGCCGCGAACTCCCGGGTGAACTCCAGGAGCAGCAGCCCGTCGAGACCGGTCTGCTCCAGCAACTCGTCCCGGATGCTGCCCGGCGTGATGAGTTCGGGGGCGGTCTCGGGGTGGAGCACGGCCAGGGGATGCGGGTCGAAGGTCACCGCGACAACCGGCAGGCCGACTCGCCGCCCGGTCTCGAGCGCGGCAGCGAGCACCGCCTGGTGTCCGCGATGGACCCCGTCGTAGTTGCCCATGGAGACCACGCACGGGCGCAGAGCCTCGGGTGTGGCGGTGGGATCGGTCCAGCGATGCACGACGCCCACTCTAAGAGGCCGCGGGGGCGAAGACGACGAGGCTCCGAGCAGTGGACGCCTCTTCATCGAGCAGCGCCACCAGGACGCCGTCCGGGGACAGTGCGGCAACGGGTCCCGAGCGGCCCGGCCGCTCCGAGGCGATCCGCTGACCCATGGACACCTTGCGCGCGTCATCTGGGTTGAGCTCCCGGCTCGGGAACGTGGCCGCGGCCGCCTCGGCGAGCGGGACCAGGGGCTGCACCCCTCCGGCCGCTTCCACCGCTGTGAGTTCCTCCAGCGGATGGGCCTGAGCCAGGTCCAGGGTCCCGACCCGGGTCCGGCGCAGGGACGTGAGATGTCCCCCGCACCCCAGGGCCTGGCCGAGGTCACGCGCGAGCGCCCGAACGTAGGTGCCCGAGGACACCTCGACCTCGATGTCGACATCGAGGACCGGCAGGGAGTCGACGACCTCGGCGCGATGCCCGACAACCTCGAACCGGGTCACTCTCACCGGGCGTGCGGGCAGGTCGACCTGCTCCCCGGCCCGGACCCGGGCATAGGCCCGCTCCCCCGCGACCTTGATGGCACTCACGGCCGAGGGCCGCTGGAGGATGGCCCCGGTGAGCGCCGCGACGGCTTCGGGCAGGCCACGCAGCACCACGTCCACGTCGACCCCCGCAGCGTCGATCACCTCTCCCTCGGCGTCGTCGGTGAGGGTCGCCTGTCCGAGCCGTACGGTGGCGGCATACGCCTTGTCACACCCCACGAGATAGGTGAGCAGCCGGGTCGCCCGGCCCACCCCGAGGACGAGCACTCCGGTCGCCATCGGGTCCAGGGTGCCGGCGTGGCCCACCTTGCGGGTGCGGCACAGGCGCCGAACCCGACCGACGACGTCGTGACTGGTCCAGCCGGCGGGTTTGTCGACGACGAGCAGGCCGTCAGTGATCGGCGGCGGTGTCGTCGTCATCGGGGGCCGGATGGCGGTAAGGGTCGGCATCCCCGGCGTAACGGGCACCGGAGGCCGCCGCGGCAAGCGAGGCGTCGCGCTCCCGGGCCTCCCGCAGGAGGTCATCGATGGCGGCCGCGGACTCGGGTACCCCGTCGAGGATGATCTCCAGGCTCGGGGTGAGCCGGATGCCCAGTTGTTTGCCGACGAAGGAGCGAAGCCGACCCAGGTTGGCGTCCAGCAGCGCCTGGGTGCGGGCGCGCTGGGCCTCGTCCCCGATGACGGTGTAGAAGATGCTCGCGTGCTGCAGGTCGCCGGTGACGCGGACATCGGTGATCGTCACGAAACCGAGGTCGGGGTCCTTGACGATCTGCTCAAGATTGGCGGCCGTAACCGTCTTGATCCGGTCGGCGATCCGGTGTGCACGGGCGGTGTCGACCATGGTTCCTCCGATCGGGGGTGGGGAGTGACCACCCTACGTTGTCGGCCCGGTAGCCGCATGCCTACGCTGGAGCCATGCAGGTGGGCTCACACCCGCTCGGGCGTGCTGCCCGCGCACTCGTCGTCACCGGGCTGCTCGTTGCCCTCACGACGTCGGCGCACACCCTCGGTGGGGGGACGGTTTCGGCCGGGGCCTCTCTCGTGCTCACCCTGCTGGTGCTGCCCGCAATCGGGTATGCCGTCGAGCGCCGGCTCGGCGCCCGGGCGCTCCTGCTTCTCCTCGGCGCCGGCCAGGGGCTCGGGCATGCCCTGCTCGCCGCCATGGCGCCCTCGGCGCACGGCGTCGCGGAGCGTTTGCCGGGGCACCTGGCCTTGCATGACACCGTCGCCCTCGCGCTCGTCGGCACCGGCGTCGTGGATCATGCTGCCGTCGCCGGGGGCCATGGAGGCCTCGCCGGGGGCCATGGAGGCCTCACCATGCTCCTGGCCCACGCCCTGGCCACCGTGATTCTCGCGGTCCTCCTCGCCAAGGGTGAAGAGGCCCTGTGGGCCGTCGTCGCGCGATTGCTGCCGACACTTGAAGCACCGGCGCCGCTGGCCCGCCTCCGTCGCACCCTCGCGGCGCCGCCCCGCGTGGGGCGGAGCCTGCTCCTCCTCTCCGCGCCGGTTGCCCGCGGTCCCCCGGTCACGGTCTGACCTTCGTCACCACACATCATCAGACCCACCGACCAACAGACCCGAGGAGTACCCCTCATGCGATTCTTGGTGCGCGCCTGCGCCCCCGTGGCCGTCCTGGCCCTCGCCGCCTGTAGCAGCGGCACGTCCACCCCGTCCCCGGCCTCCCCCGGCGGCGCGGCCCCCCTCACCCTCACCGATGGGTGGTGCAAGTCGACCGACTCCATGCCGGCCATGTCCAAGGAGATGACCGGCTGCTTCGGCACCCTGGTGAACACCACCGGCAAGGAGCTCAAGATCAGCGGCGGCTCCACCGATGCCGCGATGATGGTCGAGCTCCACGAGACCGTGAAGAACGCCTCCGGGCAGATGCAGATGCAGCCGGTACCGGACGGCTTCACCATCCCGGCCGGTGGGTCCTTCGCTCTCAAACCCGGGGCCAACCACGTCATGCTCATGAAGCTCAAGGGCGACCTGAAGACCGGCGACAAGGTCACCGTCACGTTCGACACTTCCGCTGGGAAGGGCGCCCTCACGTGGGAGATCCGCGCCTTCCCGGGTGCCGAGGAGTCCTACGTTCCGAGCCCCAGCAACTCGTGAACCACACCACACGACGTACGGCCATCCTCTCGGGGCTCGCGGGCCTCGGGGGGGTGGCCGGCGCCGCCACCCTCGCGGGCTGCACGGGTTCGGGGACCGACGGCTCCGGGTCGATCCAGCCACCGGCCGGACTCTCCGGGCCGAGCGCGCGCGCCCGCGCCTTTCGCGGTGCCCGGCAGGCCGGGATCGTCGAACATCCTCAGCCGTATGCCGCGTTCGTCGCCTTCACCCTGCCCGCCGGAACGGAGCGAGATGCGCTGCGCCGGTTGCTCACCGTCTGGACCGACGACATCGAGCGGCTCACCTCCGGGCGAGGCACCCTGACCGACCTCGAGGGCGAACTCGCGGCCGTCACGGCCCGTCTCACGGTCACCGTCGGGGTCGGGCGGCGCGCGGTCACCGTGGCTGGCAAGACCCCGCCCGAGTGGCTCGCCCCGCTGCCGGCATACGCCATGGACCGGCTCGAGGCGCGCTGGGGTGAGGCGGACCTCATCCTGCAGATCTGCGCGGACAGCCCGACCACGGTCGCGCACGCCCAACGACGACTCATCACCTCGGTGGAGCCGCTCGCCGACGTGCGCTGGGTGCAGCGCGGGTTCCGGGAGCCTTTCGAGGGTCCCGGACTGCCGATGCGCAACCTGTTCGGCCAGGTCGACGGCACCGTCCAGCCGACGCTCGACGGCGCCGACGATGAAGTGCTCTTTGTTGGTGAGGCGGGCCCGCAGTGGCTTCGCGAGGGGTCGGCGATGGTCGTCCGGCGGATCGCGATGAGCATGGACACCTGGGACAAGGTCGACCGGGCCGGCCGGGAGAACGCCATCGGTCGTCGGCTCGACACCGGCGGGCCGGTCACCGGGGGCGGTATCGACGCGCCGCTGGACCTCACCCGCACCGATGACCTCGGATTCACCGTCGTCGACCAGGCGGCCCATGTGCGGCGGGCGCACCCGGTGACGCCGCATGAGCGCTTCCTGCGGCGGCCGTATTCGTATGACGACGCGCCGGAGGGTTCGGCCGTGAGCAACAGCGGCCTCATCTTCGTGGCGTATTGCGCGGATCCGGTGCGGCAGTTCGTGCCCGTGCAGGCGCGGCTCGCCGAACTCGACCTGCTCAACATCTGGACCGTGCCCATCGGTTCGGCGGTCTTTGCTGCGCTTCCGGGTGCGCGCGACGGCGAAATCCTCGGCCAGGCCCTGCTCTCCTGACCCGACTTTTCCGCCCCGGGAGCAAAAACCAGGGTTGGGGCCGCTTGTAAGCGGCCCCAACCCCTGGTTTTCCGCCCGGGGCGGAAAAGTCGTGCTCCGTGAGGTGCGTCAGGCGCGCGGTTTCTCCCGCATCTCATAGGTGGCGATGAGGTCACCGAGTTGGAGGTCGTTGTGCGACCCGAGGTTGATGCCACACTCGAAGCCGTCGCGGACCTCGGTGACATCGTCCTTGAACCGGCGCAGACCGGCCACCTCGATGTTCTCGGCGATGACCACCCCGTTGCGGGTAATCCGCGCCCGAGCGCCACGACGGATCTCGCCGCTGCGGACGATCGACCCTGCAATGTTGCCGAACTTGCTCGAACGGAAGATCTCGCGAATCTCCGCAGTGCCGAGTTCGACCTCCTCGAACTCGGGCTTGAGCATGCCCTTGAGCGCCGCCTCGATCTCCTCGATGGCCTGATAGATCACCGAGTAGTAGCGGATCTCCACGCCCTCACGTTCGGCGGTCTCGGCGTTCTGGCCCTCGGCCCGAACGTTGAACCCGATGATGATCGCGCTGGAGGCCATGGCGAGGTTGATGTTGTTGAGCGTGATCGCCCCGACGCCGCGGTCGATGATCCGCAGGTCGACCTCGTCGCCGACATCGATCTGCAGCAGCGCATCCTCGAGAGCCTCGACCGAACCCGACACGTCACCCTTGAGGATGAGGTTGAGGGTGTCGACCTTGCCTGCGGCCAGCGCCTCGTTGAGGTCCTCGAGCGAGATCCGCTTGCGGGCCTTGGCCAGCGAGGCCTGCCGATCGGCGGCTTCCCGCTTCTCGGCGATCTGGCGGGCCGTCCGGTCATCCGGAGCGACGACGAAGGTGTCGCCGGCCCGCGGAACCGAGGAGAGGCCGAGGACCTGCACCGGGCGCGACGGGGGCGCCTCCGGAAGGTGGTTGCCGTGCTCGTCGAGGAGCGCCCGGACCCGCCCGTGGGAACTTCCGGTGACGATGGCGTCACCGACCCGCAGGGTGCCGGACTGGATGAGCACGGTCGCCGTGGCGCCGCGCCCGCGGTCGAGGTTGGCCTCGATGGCGACCCCGCGAGCATCCCGGTGCGGGTTGGCCCGCAGGTCCAGGGCCGCATCGGCCGTGAGCAGAACCGCCTCGAGAAGCTCGTCGATGTTCTGGCCCTGCTTGGCCGAGACGTCGACGAACATGGTGTCGCCGCCATACTCCTCGGCAACGAGGTTGAATTCGGTGAGCTGCTGGCGGATCTTCGCCGGGTTGGCGCCCTCGACGTCGATCTTGTTGACGGCGACGACGATGGGGACGTCCGCGGCCTGGGCGTGGTTGAGCGCCTCGATGGTCTGCGGCATGACCCCGTCATCGGCGGCGACGACGAGGATGGCAATGTCGGTCACCTTGGCACCACGAGCACGCATGGCCGTGAAGGCCTCGTGACCCGGGGTGTCGATGAAGGTGATCGCCCGGTCGATGCCCTCGTGCTCCTTGTGGATCTGGTAAGCGCCGATGTGCTGGGTGATGCCGCCCGCCTCCGAGGCCGCGACCTCGGACTTGCGTATGGCGTCCAGCAGCCGGGTCTTGCCGTGGTCGACGTGACCCATGACGGTGACAACCGGAGGCCGGGCTTCGAGATCGGCCTCGTCCTCGCTGTCGACCCCGAAGTCGAGGTCGATCGAGAAGGACTCGAAGAGCTCGCGCTCCTCCTCCTCCGGCGACACCATCCGAATGTCATAGCCGAGCTCGACACCGAGGAGCTTGAAGGTGTCCTCGTCGAGGCTCTGCGTTGCCGTGGCCATCTCACCGAGGTGGAAGAGCACGGTGACCAAGGACGCCGGGTTGGCGTTGATCTTGTCGGCGAAGTCGGTCAGGCTCGCGCCCTGGCGGACGGTGACGATGGTGGAGCCGTCCCCGCGGGGTACGGTCACGCCACCAATCGTCGGTGCCTGCATCTCCTCGAACTCCTGGCGCTTGGCGCGCTTGGACTTGCGGCCTCGGGTGGGACGACCACCGGCGCGGCCGAAGGCACCCTGGGTGCCGCCGCGGCCGCCGGGACCACCACCCGGGCGACCACCGAAACCGCCGCCGCCACCGGGACGGCCACCGAAACCGCCGGCACCGGCACCGCCGGGACCACCGGGACGACCGGGGGCGCCGGGCCGGGCGCCGCGAGCGGGAGCCTGTCCGGGACGCGGAACGGCACTACGACCGGGCATGTTGCCGGGAGTGGGAGCACCCGGGCGAGGCGCACCGGGACGGGCGGAACCGGCCCGGGGGCGCGGCATACCCTGTTCGGTCGAGAACGGGTTGTTGCCCGGGCGAGGTGCCTCCGAGCGGCCCATCCCCTGACGTGGCGCGAACGGGTTGTTCCCCGGACGCGGACCACCTGGACGCGGACCGGCCGGTCGCGGCGCGAGGGGCGTGCCCCCCTCACGGGCGGCCGGAGCCGACGGGGCGGCCGGAGCAGACGGACTCGGGGCGGACGGGGCTGCGGAAACCGCCGGGGACTGTCGCGGACCCGGGGAGGCCGGCGCAGCCGGCTGGACGGGGGCGACCGGGGCCGCAGCGACCGGGGCCGAGGCAGCGGGAGCCGCTGGCGCGGCCGGAGCCGGAGCGGAGGCGACTGGCGCCGGGGCGACGGGGGACTTCGCCGGAGCAACCGGGGTTGCGGGCGCGGCGGGTGCGGGAGCCGGAGCCGCGGCAGGGGCGGCCTGCTGCGGGAACCTCTCCCGGTAGCGCCGGACGACCGGCGGTTCGACGGTCGAGCTCGCCGTCTTGACGTACTCGCCCATCTCGTTGAGCCGCTCCAAGAGCAGCTTGCTCGTGATGCCGAGCTCCTTGGCGAGCGCGCTCACACGGACCTTGGACACGTTTCTCCTGTCTGGTCCGTGCCGGACAGGCGCGGACCGTCGTTACAGCTGGGGGGTGCTCATTGCTGAGTACTCATCGGGTGCTCATCAGCGTCAAACCCGCTTTCGGTTCCCATGACGGACGGATGGATCGTTCTTGACTCAACGGTGTGCGTGTCGAACCAGGCGAGAAGTACCCCGGTGTCGAGTGCACCCGTATGCCGGAGAGCCCGGCCGAATGCTCGACGACGGAGTGCCAGCGCCAGGCACTCCTGGGACGGATGGAGCCAGGCTCCGCGCCCCGGGAGCACCGCCCTCGGATCCGGCTGCACGACACGAATGTCGTGATCCCCCGGGCCGAGGACGACTCGCACGAGTGCCGACCGGCTATCCGTCCGACGGCAGCCCACACACGTGCGCTGGGGCTCGTGCGGGAGTGGCATCGGCCGGAGTCCAGTCCGGTCGGGCTCCATGAGTCTACCCGGTCAGGAGCTGATCGGTGCATCCGCACCCTGGGTATCGGGCCGGATGTCGATCCGCCAGCCGGTGAGCTTGGCGGCGAGCCGGGCGTTCTGCCCTTCTCGGCCGATGGCCAGCGAGAGCTGATAGTCCGGCACGATGACCCGGGCAGCCCGAAGCTGGCGGTCGACGATCTCGACCGAGGAGACCCGTGACGGCGAGAGCGCGGCCGCGATGAAGGTCGCCGGATCCTCGGCGAAGTCGACGATGTCGATCTTCTCCCCACCGAGTTCGGCCATGACGGCACGGACCCGGGCACCCATCGGCCCGATGCAGGCGCCCTTGGCGTTGAGGCCGGGGACCTTGGTGGTCACGGCGATCTTGGTTCGGTGCCCGGCCTCGCGGGCAAGGGCCGCGATCTCGACACTGCCGTCGGCGATCTCGGGCACCTCGAGGGCGAAGAGTTTGCGGACCAGGTTGGGATGCGTGCGGGACAGCGAGATCTGCGGGCCGCGCAGCCCGCGACGCACGCTGGCGACGTAGCAGCGGATTCGGGTGCCGTGGACGTACCGTTCGCCCGGAACCTGCTCGGCGAGCGGAAGGATGCCTTCCACCGAGCCGAAGTCGACGGCGACGTGCCGCGGGTCCTGGCTTTGCTGGATGACGCCCGCAACGATGTCACCCTCGCGGCCCTTGAAGTCCCCGAGGATGGCCTCGTCCTCGATGTCCCGGAGCCGCTGGACGATGACCTGGCGGGCGGTGGCGGCCGCAACCCGGCCGAAGTCCCCGGGCGTGTCGTCGAACTCCGGCCCCAGCTCACGGGTCGGCCGCAGCGGCTCGCCCTCGTCGTCGACGGCACCCTCGGGAGCCGGAATCAGGTGTTCGTCGCGGGCCCAGATGACGACGTGTCCGGTCTTGCGGTCCAGTTCGGCGCGGGCGTGGTGCTGGTGGCCCTCGGTGCGCTGGTAGGCGTGCAGTAGGGCGGTCTCGATGGCGGGGATGAGCACATCGAGGGAGATGTCACGCTCGCGTTCGAGGGCCCGCAGCGCGGTCAGATCGATATCCATGGCTCATGCCTCCTCTGCGACGTCGACGTCAGCGTCGTCGGCGTCCTCACTGTCGGTGTGCCCCGAGGTGAACTCCACGTCGACGACGGCCCGCGCCACCTCGGCATACGGGATCGTGCGCTCGCTTCCGGGACGCCCCTTCTCCCCCGGCACGGCGAGGACGACATCCTCGACGCCGGCCGAGCCCACCCGGCCCAGGACGGTCGTCCCGTTGCGCAGGGTGAGGCGGAGCAGCCGACCTACGTTGCGCAGGTAGCCGTGCGGCACCCGCAGCGGTCGGTCCAGTCCCGGGGAACTCACCTCAAGGGTGTATGCCGTCTCCCCCATGGCATCGCTGTCGTCAAGGGCCGCTTCGAGGAGGCGGGTGGCCGCGGCGACCTCGTCGAGGGACACCGCCGGGGTCGGGGTGGTGGCCCGCCCATCGGCGCCCACGGCAGCGGGGTGGTCGAGGATGACCTTGAGCACGGCCCGCCGACCCATCTGGGTCACGGTCGCGTCGAGGACGACGAGCGGTCCGTGTCCGAGGACCGACTCGGCGAGCGAGAGAATGGTCGTCGATGTCGGCACCACGTCCACCTCTTCTGCAGTTCTGCGCGGTCGGGGCCCCGATCATCGCGCGGCGAGTCGCCTCGTCCCCCACACTGTAACTCGCGGCTGCGGCGTGGGCATGACGGGGACGGTTATCGTCGGTCCGTGAGCCCTGCGCGTCCCGCCCCCGCCGACCTCCCCCGTCGCGCGCTGCTCGCGGCGGCTGCCGGTGGCGCCGTGCTCGCCGCGACCGGATGCGGGGTCCGCCTCGAGGATGCGGTCTCGCTCCCCTTCGTCCCCTCCCCTGGGCTCTCACCGGAGGATCTCGAGGTGGGCGTGCTCCGCGCGGATGCCGCGGAGCTTGCCGAGTTCGCCTCGACGGCGGCAACCGCGGCAGCCACGGCCTCAAGCCGCCGGGTCGCCGGACACCTTGCAGCGGTGCATGCCGCCCAGGTTGCCCGGCTCACGCAGGTGCTCTCGCCGCGGGCCGCCGCCGCGTCCCCATCGCCGTCGCCGTCGCCGTCGCCGTCGCCGTCGCCGTCGCCGTCGCCGTCGCCATCGCCGAGTGCGGCCGAGGACCTCATCACCCGGGAGCGCGCGAGTATCCCGCCGCTCCGCTCACGCACCGGCACCACGCCGCAGCGGCGTCCGCTCATGGCCTCCCTGTGCGCGCAGCGTCATGCCGCCGTCCTCCTGCTCGGGTCAACGGTGCCCGACGCGGAGCCCGGCTCGGCCTTGGTGCCCGGTGAGCTCCTCGAGCCGATGCATGCTCTCTATGCCGCCCACTACCGGCTGGGGATTCTCGGTGCCGCCGCCCGGGACGAGCAGCGCGCTCAGGTGACCCGGACGCTGACCTGGGTGACCGGACAGATCGACCAGTGGCGGGCCGAGGCGCAGGTCGAGCCGGCCCTGGGCTACCCGATGGCGGCGCCGGGGTCCTCGAAGGACGCCGTGGCGCGGGCCGCTCAGGGCATGCTCACCGAACTGCTGGAGGCGTGGGGGCGGGCGCTACCCGCGGTCTCCGCTCGAGACCCGCGATCTGCCGCGGGACGGCTCTCCCCGATGCTTGGCGCCATCGAGGCCCACCGGTACGGCTGGGGCGCGCCGCTGCTGCCGTTCCCCGGTCTCAGCTGATCTCGCCGACGATCCGGGTCACGACCTCCCCACCGACCCACACCGCGCCGTCACGGGCCTCGATGTCGATCCGGCCGGAGCGCCCGATGCGGCTGCCCTGGGCGGCTCGATAGCGCTGCGGCAGCCGGCCCGCGCCGATGAGCCACTGCGCGATACCGGCATTAAGACTGCCGGTCACCGGGTCCTCAAAGAGGCCGGCGCCGTCGTCGTAGAAGGCCCGGACCTCGACGAGCGCGCCATCGGGGGCCTCCTCCTCGACGGCATACCGGCCGACCACACCCACGGCGAGACCAGCCGCTGCGGTGGTGTCCGGGACAATGTCGAGCACGGCCTCGGCACTGGGCAACTCGACGCTGATCCAGCCCGGCCCATTGTCGGTCCAGGCGAGGTCGATGACGTCGTCGCGGCCTAACCGCAGCAGGCGCAGGACCCGATCGGCATCCTCCTGCGCCACCGGCCCGGAACGCACCAGCGGGGGCGCAGCGAAGGCCAGCACCTCCCCCCGGGACACCGGGACCAACCCGGCACCGCACTCCTGGACGACGACCGGCTCGCGACGGGGTGTGCCTCCGGCCTCGAGCCAGGAGTGCGCACTGCCCAGGGTGGGGTGGCCCGCGAACGGCAACTCGCCCCCGGTGGTGAAGATCCGGACTCGGTAGTCCGCCTCCGCGGTCCTCGGGGCACACAGGAAGGTGGTCTCGGAGAGGTTGGTCCACCGCGCGATGGTGGCCATCTCGGTGTCACTGAGATCGTCTGCGTCGTGAATGACCGCCAGGGCGTTGCCGCGGAAGGGCACTGCGGAGAAGACATCGACGATCCGCACGGGGTGAGCTCGCACGCACCCAGTGAACACGACCGCCCCCTCAGGCGGCGACCGTGATGAGCCGGTATGCCGGGTCGCGCTCGGCGAGCAGCCGGGCGCACCGTTGCGGGTCGACCCACGCAGCGGTCGCCCAGACATCGGCCCAGACAAGGTCGGGGCCGACCACCGTCGCACTGCCGGCCCGGTCAACCACACCCCCGGTTCGCGGGTCGCGCACGTGGGTGCCGCGGATGGCGTTCCCGGAGGTCGCCACCGCACCCACAGCGACCCCCACGACATCGACGCATCGCCCGGCGTCGGCAGGGTCCTGGATGCCGATCCGCCACACCGGAGCCTGACCACCGAGGAGCCGGCCCGCCCCGCAGAGGATGTCACCCCCGGCCCCGATCGACCAGGCGATGTCCGGCACCTCGGCGAGATAGGCCGAGGCCGAGGCGACCGCCCACCCCTTGACCACCCCGGTGGGGTCGAACGCGATCCGCCCGCTGTCCAGCACCCGCCAGGCGGCGAAGAGCCCATCGGTGCGCTCCTCCGCCTGCAGACAGAGCGAGGTGACCTCGGCGATCCAGTCGTGCACGTCCTCGGATCCCGGGGCGACCTCGGCGTGTTGCAGCCGAAGGAGGTCGCTGTCGGCCCGCCACGTGCTCAGGACGGCATCGACTTTGCGGAGGTGTCCGAACACCGAACGCACCGCCGCAGTGACAGCCTCCCCCCGCGGTTGTGACCCGCGCACGTGGATGCTGATCGGCATCCCCATGATGTGCTCGACCCAGGCCGCCCGACCGGACATCAGAGGCCGGCCTGGTCCAGGGCGGACTGCAGCGAGGTGATGTAGGCGTCCGAGGTGTAGGTCGCCCCGGACACCATGTCGATCTGGGCACTCTGCGCGGCCACGGCCTCGGCGTTGAGGATCGGGACGGCATACGAGTTGATCTGGATGTCCTTGTGGTCATTCCACGGAACCTGGGTGACCTCCGAGGTGACGACCTTGCCGCCGGACACGACGATCTGGACCTGGACGGGACCGTAGCGGGTGTTCACGGCATCGCCGATGAAGGTTTGCGACTGCGTGGCGGCCGCATCGCCCGAGGCGCCGGATGCCGAATCGGATGCCGAGCCGGCGTCTGCGCCCGCCTGCGGTGAGGTCGCCGGGGAGGGGGAGGTCACCGGGGCCGGGGAGTTGCTCGCCGCGTGCGTGGTGCTCAGCGAGGCCTGGTAGCTGAAGAGCAGCACGAGAACGGTCACGGTGCTGAGCAGCCAGAGCGTGATACGTCGCATGGTGAGGGTCCTTGTCGTTGCGGGGGTCTTAGAGGCTGAAACGTTCGCCGTGGATGTGGGCGGCCGGGACTCCACAGGCCAGGGCCGCGCTGCGGGCTGCGGTGACCCAGCCCGGCGAGCCGCAGAGATAGACGTCGTGCTCGGCGATGGTCGGGACGAGTTGGCGCAGGGCCTCGGCGTCGCTGAGGTGCTCGGCCTGGGTCGGCAGCCAGGATGCGCGGCCGCGGGCGCGGGGCCCGTCGATGACCAGGTGGGTGGCGCCTCGCTGCCGCGCGAGGTTGGCCATCTCGTCCCCGAGGACGGCGGTATGCCGATCGTGTACCCGGTGGATGACGGTGAGGTCACCGGGGTCGGCGGGCAGGTCCTCGAGAAGGGCGCGCAGCGGGGTGATCCCGATGCCGGAGCCCATGAGGAGGACCTTGCGCCGGCTGCGGACCCCCGCGTGCAGCCGCCCGTAGGGTCCCTCGATGAGGGCCCGGGTTCCGGGGGTGAGCGCAGCAAGCCGGGCGGTGCCGTCACCGACGACGGCAGCGGTCATCCGCAGGGTGCGCCCGTCGGGGGCGGCCGAGAGCGAGATCGGGTGGGCGCGTGTCCAGCCCGGGCCGTCGAGGAATCGCCACTGGAAGAACTGGCCGGAACGGACCGTGAGCCGGGACACCCCAGCGCCACCGACGGTGACCGTGGTGATGTTCGGGGCGTCCTGGCGGACGCTGAGTACCCGGATGGGGGCCCGCAAGGAACGCCACAGCGGCAGCGCGACGCGCCAGAGGATGACTGATCCGGCCGCGACGGCATACAGGCCCCACCAGGTCACCGTCGAGGCCGTGGAGTTCAGGAAGCTCGAGCCTGTCCAGAGCTGGTGCGGCAGTGCGAGCCCCGCGCCGAGGTAGCCGTAAAGGTGAATGAGATGCCAGGACTCATAGCGCAACCGGGCCCGGGTGGCCTGCAGGGAGGTGAGCACGACCATGACGAGTGCAGCGGTGCCCGCCACGGCGAGGATCATCCCGGGGCTGTTGACGACGAGGTCCCACAGGGTGCCCCACAGGCCGAGCGCCGACCCGGCGGCATACCCCAGCCAGATGAGCAGGAGGTGGGCCAGCATGAGGGTGAACGAGGTGAACCCGATGACCCGGTGCCCTCGGGTGAGCGCGTCCTGACCCCAGGCCTGTTCTATGACCGGAACCCGGGCCATGAGGAAGACCTGCACGAGCAGCAGGGCCGAGGAGATGAGGCCGGTGATCCGACCGGTCGAGGTGAGCGCTCCCGACACGGTGGTGAGGTCGCCCACCCCGTGGTCGGAGACCCAGAGCGCGGTCACCCAGAGCAACAACAGCCAGAGCGCGGCACCGGTCAGGTCACGGGTCCAGGGGCGCGCAGTGACCGGGCGTCGGTGCCCGGTGCGCCGTTGTCCGGTCCTGCCCGGCGTCAAGCCGGCGGCAGCGGGCCGGGCCTGCGCGGGTCGTTCGCTGAGGATCGTCATGCGGAGGAGATTTCTCCCGCTGGCTGTGGAGATGCTGTGACCGGGTGAGGTTTCGGCCGTGAAGGGTGGAAAACGCTTGCACAGTCGTCGCACAATGTTCGCCATGGCCCCCATACGTCCAGCCGTGAGGATCCCGGCGGCACCCCGCCCCATCGGCTGGACGGGCCAGGGCAAGGCCAGCGCCGAGATGTTCGCGGCGCGCCTGGAACGGTGGTGGCCCGACCTCGTCGAGCCGCTCACCGCGGTCTACGGCGACCGGGGGCTCACCCTGGCCACCGAACTCGTCACCCTCGCCGAGGACGCCTATCGACAGCGCAGCGACCGGCTGCACGCCCGTGACCTGCAGCGGATGCTCCACCCGGACTGGCTCCAAGAGCCGACAATGGTCGGCTATGCCGCGTACACCGAGCGCTTCGCCGGGGATCTTCGCGGGGTCGCCGAGCGCATCCCTTACCTCGCGGACCTCGGCGTCACCTACCTGCACCTCATGCCCCTGCTCAAGCCGCGCGAGGGCGATAACGACGGCGGGTATGCCGTCGCGGACTACCGCTCGGTCCGGCCCGATCTCGGCACGACGGCCGACCTCGAGGCCCTCGCCGAGCAGCTCCACGACGCTGGCATGAGCCTGGTCCTCGACCTCGTCCTCAACCATGTCGCCCGCGAACACGACTGGGCTCAGCGTGCCCGTGCCGGCGAGAGCGCCTACCTGGACTACTTCTACACCTACCCGGACCGGGACATCCCGGACGCCTACGAGCGGACCCTGCCCGAGGTGTTCCCGGACTTCGCGCCCGGAAACTTCACCTGGGATGAGGACCTCCAGGCCTGGGTGTGGACGACGTTCAACGAGTTCCAGTGGGACGTCAACTGGTCCAACCCGGCCGTGGTCGCCGAGTACGCCTCGATCATCCTCAATCTCGCCAACCGTGGCGTCGATGTGCTCCGGCTGGATGCCATCGCGTTCATCTGGAAGCGGATGGGCACCGACTGCCAGGGTGAACCGGAGGTACACCTGATCACCCAGGCGTTGCGGGCACTCACCCGGATCGCCTGCCCGGCGGTGGCCTTCAAGGCCGAGGCGATCGTCGCCCCGAGCAAACTGCTCGCCTACTTCGGTCGCGGCGCCCTCGCCGGCAAGGTCAGCGACCTTGCGTACCACAACAGCCTCATGGTGCAGATCTGGTCGATGCTGGCCTCGGGCAAGGTCTCCCTGGCCGTGCAGGCGCTGCGGGGGCTGCCGGCCAAGCCATCAACCGCGACCTGGCTGACCTATTTGCGCTGCCACGACGACATCGGCTGGGCCATCATGGATGACGATGCCGCCGCGGTGGGGCTGCACGGGTGGAGTCACCGCCGGTTCCTCGCGAACTGGTATGCCGGCGCCCATCCGGGCTCGCGGGCCCGCGGTCTGGTCTTCCAGCACAACGCCGAGACCGGGGACATGCGCACCAGCGGCTCGGCCGCGAGCCTGCTCGGGCTCGACGAGCACACAGCGGCCGACGACGTGGCCTTGGCCCTCGCGGCCCTGCGCATGGCGCACGCCCTGGTACTCGGTTGGGGCGGCATCCCGGTCATCTGGTCCGGTGACGAACTCGCCCAACCTAACGACCCGAACTGGGCCAGCGAACCCGCCCACGAGGAGGACAACCGCTGGGCACACCGGCCTCGGCTCGACTGGGACCGGGCCACAACCCGGCACGACCCAGCGTCAGTCGCGGGGCGGGCGTTTGCCGACCTCACCGACCTCATCCGAGCGCGCTCGCACCTGCCCCACCTGCACGCAAGCATCGAGACCAGGGTGGACGACGTGGACGACCCCGGCGTGCTCGTCACCGTCCGGGACCACCCGGTGGGGCGGTTCGTCGGGGTGTACAACGTGACCGCGCAGTGGCGGCCGTGGCTCGGCCACCGGGTCCACGGGCTCGGTATGGCCGAGGCCGTCGACTGGCTGACCGACAGCCCGTTGGCCTGGGGCGGAGACGGTCACGTGTGGCTACCTCCGTATGGCGTGCTCTGGCTCACCGACGACCGGCACTGAGGCCCGAGCCACGTGATGCGCGAAAGCCGGGGTCGGGGCCGCGTGGAAGCGGCCCCGACCCCGGCTTTCCGGCTCCCTCTCGGGCTGCCGGGAAGGTCAGGCGAGCGCCTCCACCTCGGCGCGGATCGCCGCGATCTTGTCCGCCGGGACGAGCGCCCCGGCAAGCCCGAGGGCGGCGGAGACGGTCATGCCCTTGGCCATGCCGATCATGGGGTTGGTCGACACGCCGGGGGCGTGCTTGTCGAAGATCGCGACCACCTCGGGGTCGTCGAGCAGCTGGCCGAGGGTCGTGGTGTTCTCGTCGTAACGGGCCATGGTCTCTCCTGAGGGCGTCGATGAAGTGCGCTGGCCCCATCGTGTCACCTGGCTCGCGAGCGCGCGCCTCCCCCATGCAGGTGACGCCGTGTGATCCCGGTTACCGTTCCCACGGGCGGGGCCACCCGGCATACTTCGGCCCATGAACGCGGAGGTGGGACAGGGGGCCCTTGTGGTGGTTCTTGCCCTGCTCGGCGTGCTCCTGCTCGGGGTTGTCGCGTTCGCTGCCGTGCGAATGCTCCGCCGCGGTGGCAAACCGGTCAAGGTGGCTCCGGCCACGTGTATCGCCCTGCGGCAGGACTCCGAGGTGCGCGCGGGACCGACCCGGGCAGGCTCCTCGACGAACTACTACGCCACCTTCGAGCTGGCGACGGGCGAGCGGATGGAACTGGCCGTGCGCGAGTCCGATTTCGGGCAGCTCGTCGAGGGTGATCGCGGCACCTTGCACTGGCAGGGGTGGTTCCTGCGCCGGTTCGAGCGCACCCCCGACCAGTGACGCAACCTCTAGCGGGGGGGCGCCCCCGCCGCCGGGGGCCCCCCCCGCCCCCCCCCCCCGGGTCCCCGGCGGAGGTGGGGCCGCCCCCTCCCCGGAGGAAATCGATCACCAGAAGCCGAGCACTTGCCCCCCAAGGCGGACGATCATGGCGCCCACGACGACGACGAAGACGGCCTTGACGAACCCGGACCCAAACCGGACCGCAACCCGCGCCCCGAGGTAGCCGCCGAGGACATTGCCGGCGGCCATGACCAGAGCGGGCACCCAGAGGACATGACCCCCCGGGACGAAGATCGCGAGCGCACCTAGGTTCGTCGCGACGTTGGCGATCTTGGCGTGCGCGGTCCCTTCGAGGAAGGCGTATCCCAGCCAACCGACGAGGGCGATGACGAGGAAGGATCCGGTGCCCGGCCCGAGCGCACCGTCGTAGGTCCCGATGACGAGGCCGACGGCGGCGGCCGCGGCCGTATGCCGGGTGCCCGAGTGCCGCAGCACCGTCGCCTCACCGAGTTGTGGCGTGAGCAGGGTGTAGGCCCCGACGAGGACGAGCAGCGCCAGGACGATGGGCGTGAACGCGGCCTTGGGGATGTGCAGGCCGATGACCGCCCCACCGAGGGCCCCGGCGAAGGCGGCCACGACGAGCGGGATGGCCGTCGGCCAGTGCGGCGGCACCCGGCGGGCATAGGTCACGGCGCTCACGGAGGTTCCCGCGACTGCGGCGAGTTTGTTCGTGGCGAGGAGTTGGGCGGGCGTGGCCCCTGGAAGGCCGAGGAGCAACGCTGGAAGCTGGATGAGGCCGCCGCCACCGACGACCGCGTCGACGAACCCCGCGAGCACCCCGGCAAGGACCAGAAGCGCGAGGGTGAGGCCGCCGATGTCGGCAAGCCCCGCGCTCACGCGTTCCAGCCGTCGACGATGTCGAGGATCTCGCGGAGTTCGTGGATGTGGGCGTCCGGGATGGCGGTGACCTCGACGCGCTGCACGGCGGGGATGTCGCTGTGCGGGATCCAGATCGCCCGAAGGCCTGCCTGCTGCGGGCCGTGCACGTCCTCGAAGACCCGGTCCCCGACATACACCGCGGAGTGCGGCTCGACCTCGAGTTCCCGGCAGATGGCGCGGAAGGCTTCGGGGTGCGGCTTCACGTGGGCGAGCTCGCTGCTGTACAGGTCCGCGTCGAGCAGATCCAGCACGCCATCGCGGGCGAAGACCTCCCGGTGATAGTCCCGTGACCAGATCGTGTTGGACAGCACCCCGATCCGGATCCCCCGCTCCCGCAGACCCTCCCAGAGCGGCCGCACCTGGGGGTCGGTGTGCGTGTGCGGCTCCCAGAACCTGCGGTATGCCGCGAGCGCGAGCAGGTGCCGATCGTGGCCCGGATCGGCCCCGGCCGCGGCCAGGATCTCGTCCAGGCTGGCGCTGGAGTGTTCCTCGCGCCCCCGGCGCCAGGCTCGTTCCTCGGCCGCGAGGATCCGGTCGGCGAGCTCGTGTGCCGCCTGCAGGTCCTCCGCGCTGACCTCGGGCGAGTCGACCGGGACCCCGTGGACCTCCCGGGCGTAGACCCGCCACTGTTCGCCGAGGTCGACCGCGTGCCAGGGGGTGAGGGTGCCGCCCCAGTCGAAGATGACCGCCTCGACGGGGTGGGTCATGTGCGGCCGATCTCGGCGAGGATCTCCGAGACCGCGGAGTCGGTGCGCACCTCGCGGCGCTCCCCGCTGCGACGGTCCTTGATCTCGATCGTGCCGTCCGCCAGGCCCCGCCCGACGACGACGATGGTCGGCACCCCGATGAGCTCAGCGTCCTTGAACTTCACCCCGGGGCTGGCAGCTCGGCGGTCGTCGAGGATGACGCCGACGCCGACGGCCTCGAGTGCTCCGGTGAGTTCCTCGGCGAAGGCATGGACCTCCTCGTCCTTGCCGGTCGCCACGACATGCACATCGGCCGGGCTGATGTTGCGCGGCCAGATCAGCCCGGACTCGTCGTGGTTGCCCTCGGCGATACAGGCCACGGCCCGCGAGCATCCGACGCCATACGAACCCATCGTCACCGTCTTGAGCTTGCCCTGCTCGTCGAGCACCTGCAGTCCGAGCGCTTCGGCGTACTTGCGGCCGAGCTGGAAGATGTGGCCCATCTCGATGCCGCGCGCGGACTCCAGGGCGCTGCCGCAGCTCGGGCAGGCGTCCCCGTCACGGACCTCGGCGGCCTCGATGGTGCCGTCGGCGGTGAAGTCGCGGCCGGCGACGAGGTCGAAGACGTGTCTGCCGTGCTCGTCGGCGCCGGTGATCCACGCGGTCCCCGGCACGACTCGCGGGTCGAGCAGGTAGCGGATGCCGGAGGGTCGTTCGCTGCCGAGAACGCCGGGGCCGAGATAGCCCTTGGCCAGGCTCGGGTGCGCGGCGAAGTCCTTCTCCTCGAACGCCTCGACCCGGGCCGGCTCGACCTGCGCACCGAGTCGCTTCTCGTCGACCTCGCGGTCGCCGGCGAGCCCGATGGCCAGCGGCTCGCGGGTGCCGTCGGGGTGGACGAGCATGACGATGACGTTCTTCAGGGTGTCGGCCGCGGTCCAGGCTCGGCCGTCGGCCCGGGGGTGGTGGGCATTCGCGGAGGCGACGAGGGTGTCGATCGTCGGGGTGTCCGGGGTGTCTTCGACGTGGGCGGCGGGCAGTCCGGAATACGGGATCGGTTCGGGCGTGGGGACCTGGACCGCCTCGACGTTGGCGGCATATCCGCAGTTGGGGCAGTGGACGTAGGTGTCCTCACCGTTGACGGCAGTGGCGAGGAACTCCTCGGAGCGGCTGCCGCCCATGGCCCCGGACATCGCCTGGACGATGACGTAGTCGAAGCCGAGCCGGTCGAAGATCCGCACATAGGCGTCCCGATGGGCCTGGTAGCTCACGTCGAGACCGGCGTCGTCGATGTCGAAGGAGTAGGAGTCCTTCATGACGAACTCGCGGCCGCGCAGGATGCCGGCCCGCGGCCGGGCCTCGTCCCGGTACTTGATCTGGATCTGGTAGAGCGCGAGCGGCAGGTCCTTGTAGGAACTGAACATGTCCTTGACCGCGAGGGTGAACATCTCCTCGTGGGTCGGGCCGAGGAGGTAGTCGTTGCCCTTGCGGTCCTGGAGCCGGAAGATGTTGTCCCCGTAGTCGGTCCACCGCCCGCTCGCGTCATATGGCTCGCGCGGCAGGAGCGCCGGGAAGAGGATCTCCTGGGCGCCGATGCCGTCCATCTCCTCGCGGACGATCCGCTCGACGTTGCGCAGCACCCGCAGGCCGAGCGGCAGCCAGGTGTAGATCCCCGGGCTGGTCCGCCGGATGTAGCCGGCCCGCACGAGCAGGCGGTGGCTCGGCACCTCGGCGTCGGCAGGGTCCTCCCGCAGGGTTCGCAGGAACAGGGACGACAGACGCATGGCCACGACGGGGGGCTCCTGGGGAGACGGTGATTGCGGGCCCGCCAAGGATAACGATTTCCGGTATGCCGTGCGCGCGGCTTTCGCCGCGAGTGGCCCGGGGTGGGTGGCTAGTGGCCGAGGGCGGACTGGACCAGGACGAAGGTACCCATGGCCAGGACGAACCAGCCGAAGCCTTTGCGCAGGACCTCACCGGGGATCCGGCCGGCGAATCGCCCACCGATGATGCTGCCGAGGACGGCGATGCCGGTGACGAGCAGGGTGGTGCGCCAGTCGATCTGGACCGAGGCGAGGTAGCCGGCCAGCCCGGCGAAGGACTTCATGGCGATGACGAGCAGGCTCGTGCCGACGGCGACCGACATCGGCAGCCCACCAAGGAGGACCAGGGCGGGCACGACGAGGAACCCACCACCGGCTCCCACGATGCCGGTGACAAGTCCGACGACAACACCTTCGGCCAGCACGAGCAACACCGGGAGTTCGTGGCGTTCCGGGGCATCCGCGCGCTCCTTTCGACCTCGGATCATGGCCCACGCGGTGGCGAGCATCATGAGGGCGAAGCCGACGAGGAGCCATTGGCCGGGGACGTAGGCGGCAAGCCGACCACCGAGATACGCCCCCGCCATTGCGGAGAGGCCGAAGATGACACCGGTGCGCCAGCGCACCCGTCCGGCGCGAGCGTGCTGGACGACCGCAGCGAGGGCCGTCGTCCCGACGATGAAGAGCGAGCTCGCGATGGCGGGCTTGGGCGCCATTCCGGCGACGTAGACCAGGAGTGGGACGGTGAGAATCGAGCCACCCCCGCCGAGGAGTCCCAGGGCAAGGCCGATGACGACGGCCAGCGCCGCGGTGAGGATGAGCACGGTCGGATCATACCCCGTGGGGTATCACCTTTGGGTCAGGTGGCGCGGTCGGCGTAGCGGGCCCTGGTGCCCTTGGCCTTGAAGCCCAGCCGGCAGTAGAGGTCCGCCGCCGGGTTGTCCACGGTGACGGCGAGCCAGGCAACCTCACCACCGGCGCGTTGGATGGCGGTCAGCGAGCGCGCAACGAGGTGGGCTCCCAGCCGGCGTCCGCGCCAGGGCGGGATGACCCCGACCTGGTCGATCCAGTTTCCGCCCAGGGTGACGAAACCGACGGGAGCCTCGGCCTCGTCCAGGGCCACCCGGGACGCCGACGGCAGAAACTCCGGCTCCGAGGTGAGCCAGCTCAGCCACTCCTCTTCGGGTGTTCCGGGGAATCCGGGCCGGTCGGCAAAGGACCGCGAATAGGCCAGATAGAAGGCGTGCGCGGTCTCTTCGGTGAAGGCCACCGTCTGCAGCCCGGCCGGGAGCGGGACTCTCGGGATCCGACGCAGCCGATGCCGCATGACGGTTTCGGCAAACACCCGGTGCAAGCCGTGCTCGGCCATGAGCTGCTCGGTCTCCACGGAGGTGGATTCCATCGCCAGCCGGATCGGCGCCCCGGTGGAATGCTCCCGGATCCACGCGATCAACTGCTCCCCAGCCCCGGTGAGCACCTGTCCCGGCTGGATGAGCATCGCCGCCGACGGCCCGCCATCCTCCTCGCGGCCGAGTGACGCCACCGCGACAATGTCGCCGATGTCGTCGCGACCGGCAATGCCCGGTACGTCGAGGAAGAGCCGGCGAAGCATCGATTCGTCGGTGAGCAGCGGAAGCCCGCCGTCCGCGCGCAGGCACTCCGCCGCCAGCCCGGCGAGCTGGGGCAGGTCGTCCTCCGTGGGGCGAGCCCACTCGATCGTGGCCATGGGTGGCATCCTCCTCCCACCAGTCAATCAGGCGGCTGCCCCGGCCGCTCACCCCGTCCTGGCACCGTCCGCATGCCCTGAGAGCAGGATCACGCTCAGAGCAGGATGGTGGTGAACTCCCCGACCTCTGTGAACCCGAGCCGAGCGTATGCCGCCCGCGCGGCGGCATTGAAGTCGTTGACATAGAGGCAGACCATCGGTGCCGGACCGGCCATGAGGTGTTCGACGACTGTGGCGAGCATGGGGGCGGCCAGTCCGTGTCCCCGCAGCCGAGGGGTCACCCACACCCCCTGCAGCTGGGCACAGCCGAGCGCGAGCGACCCGACATCGGTCTTGAAGATGACCTCGCCCTCCTCAACGACCACATAGGTGTGACCGGCACTGATGAGCCCGGCGACCGCCGACCGGTACCCTCGCCCGCTGCCGGAGTACGGGGGGTAACCGATCTCGGCGGTGAACATGTGGGCCGCGGCCGGCACGACGCGGTCCACCTCGTCGGGCCTCGCGGGTCGAACGCGCGGATCGAGCTGCACTCCGAGCGCCGAGGGCGGGGTCGTGGTGGCGAGCAGGGGCTGGGAGGCGCGGATCGCCCGCGGGCGGCCCCAGGCCGGCTCGAGCTGCCCCCAGAGATCGGTAACCGCCTCGCGAGGCCCGAACACCGAGGCGCACCGGGACCGCCAGCGGCGGAGCCGTTCGGCGTATGCCGACCGATCCTCGGTCACGGTCTCCACCGGGACGACGTTGGCACTGGCCCAGCACAGCGAGGACAGCTCGCCGTCCTCGACATGGGCCAGGATCGAACCGAACGCTCCGGTGCGCGACGCCTCGATCACCCGAGAGGCCGCGAACACATTCGCCGGCAGGTCGCGCGCACACAACTCCAGGGCCGCATCGCACTCCAGGTGGGAGAGCGGACGCACCGGGCTGCGCGTTCTGAGCACGGGCCCAGCCTAAGCCCGAGATCGCTTCCGGCATCAGCCCTCAGCGACGGCTCGAGCGTTCCGCCGAACCGGCAATGACCCACCCCGCGGTTCTTGCTCGTGCGGGGGCGCCAGCCAGCACGAGGCCTCGAGACGGCTACTGCAGGTCCGACGGCACCGGACCAAGCCCCACCCACGCACCGTACTCAACGAGACACGGTCAGTCTCGGCCGGTCGAGGTCGGTGTTGTCCAGAACCCAGGTGGCGTGATCCGCGGGGCGGACCGCGGCCAGGTAGCGGCGCTGCGCCACGACATACCGCTCGTTGAGCGCCGAGTCGGGGTCGGCGCGTTCGGCCGTCACGGGACCGAACCGCGCATTGCCGCGAGGCACCGACACCGCGAAGGGCGCCTCGACCCACAAGCTCGCATCCCACAGGTCGGCGACCTCGGGGCGATGGAGGAAGATCCCATCGAGCAGCAGGGCCGCCTCCGGCCCGGCCGCCGGTCGCAGCCCCTCTTCCCCCACCGGGCGGTCCCGTTCCACGTCGTGGAGGGCAGCCCGATAGGGCTGACCGCCGCGGAACGGGGTGAGCAGTTCACGCCGAAGCGCGGCATAGTCATAGGAGTCCCGATAGAACGTCTCGGGCGTTCGCCCCCGGGCGTAGCGGACGGCTCGCGGATGGTGGAACCCGTCGACGCCGGCCCGATGGACCTCACGGAAGGGTGCGATGAGGGCAGCGAGTTCGTCGGCCAGCACGGTCTTGCCAGCCCCGTCGACACCATCGAAAGCGACGACCACCCGGCGCGCGGCACCGATCGAGACGATGGCTGCAGCCAGGCCGCCGAGGACGTCCGCGCGCTGCCCGCTCGGGGCCGGAGCGCGGAACCCATCAAGCGCGCCCATCGGGCAGATCAGCCGACGGTGACGCTCGGGCTGCCGGCGGACTCCTCGTCGATCGGCTCGCCCATCTCCTCGGCGATCCGCATGGCCTCCTCGATGAGGGTCTCGACGATCTGGCTCTCCGGCACCGTCTTGATGACCTCGCCCTTGACGAAGATCTGGCCTTTACCGTTCCCGGAGGCGACCCCGAGGTCGGCCTCGCGAGCCTCGCCGGGTCCGTTGACGACGCATCCCATGACGGCCACCCGCAGCGGGACAGTGAGGCCCTCGAGCCCGGCGGTCACCTGCTCGGCGAGGGTGTAGACGTCGACCTGGGCGCGGCCGCAGCTCGGACAGGAGACGATTTCGAGCTTGCGTGGCTTGAGGTTGAGCGACTGCAGGATCGCGTTGCCGACCTTGACCTCCTCGACCGGCGGCGCGGACAGCGACACCCGGATGGTGTCCCCGATGCCCCGGGCGAGCAGGGCCCCGAAGGCGGTCGCCGACTTGATCGTGCCCTGGAACGCCGGCCCGGCCTCGGTCACGCCCAAATGCAGCGGCCAGTCCCCACGTTCGGACAGCAGTTCGTACGCCCGGACCATGACGACCGGGTCGTTGTGCTTCACCGAGATCTTGAAGTCGTGGAACCCGTGCTCCTCGAAGAGCCCGGCCTCCCACACCGCCGACTCCACCAGGGCCTCGGCGGTCGGCTTGCCGTACTTCTCGAGCAGCCGCTTGTCCAGGGACCCGGCGTTGACCCCGATCCGGATCGAGACCCCGGCCGCAGCGGCCCGCCGGGCGATCTCACCGACCTGGTCGTCGAAGGCACGAATGTTGCCCGGGTTGACCCGGACCGCGGCGCAGCCGGCGTCGATCGCGGCATAGACGTAGTTGGGCTGGAAATGGATGTCCGCGATGACCGGGATCTGCGACTTGCGCGCGATCGCGGGCAGGGCATCGGCGTCGTCGCGGCTCGGGCAGGCCACCCGGACGATATCGCAGCCCGCCGCGGTGAGTTCGGCGATCTGCTGCAGGGTCGCGTTGATGTCCGTGGTCGGGGTCGTGGTCATCGACTGAACCGAGATCGGTGCGTCCCCCCCGACGAAGACCTTGCCGACCCGGATTTTGCGCGTCTGGCGCCGCGGCGAGAGCACGGGCGGGGGCAGGGACGGCATACCGAGTCCAACAGACATGGGGCCCATTATCCGGTATGCCGTGGCGCCCGGGCTCAGCCGAGCTTGATCGGCTTGACCACGTCGGCGTAGATGAGCAGCACCGACATCGCGAGCAGGACCAGGGAGACGGTGTAGGCCAACGGAAGGGCCTTGGCGACATCGACCGGCCCGGGGTCGGGCAGGCCGCGCAGGCTCGCCCAGCGGCGCTTGACCCCCTCCCACAGGGCTCCGGCGACATGACCGCCGTCCAACGGCAGCAGCGGGATGAGGTTGAAGACGAAGAGCATCATGTTGAGCATGGCGATGAGCCCGATGAGGGCAAACACCTTGTCGACGGGTTCGCCGCCGACGAGCCAGTCGAGCTGCCCGGCTCCGATCTCGCCGGCGACTCGACCGACACCGACCACGGACATCGGACCGTCGACCGGCCGCGCGGCATCGGAGGTCACCGCGGACCACACCCCGACGAGTTTCTGCGGCACCGCGAGGATGCCGGCGAAGGTCCGGGTCAGGTTCTCCCCGATGGCGGCCGGGACCGCACTGAGCGGCTGCCGTTCGTAGGCGAGGACCGGACCGGACATGACGCCGAGGAAGCCGGCCTCGACGGTCTTTTGGACGCCCTGGGCGTCGAGCACCGGCTGACCGTCCTCATCGAACTGCGGCAGCGTGTTCCGGATCGGCGTGGCGGTGAGGGTGAGCTGCTGCCCGTCGCGCTGGATCACGATCTGGGTGGGCTCACCGACCCGGGGGCGGATCACCTTGCCGAGGTCGCTCGTCGTGGTCATCTCCACCCCGCCGACGCTGAGCACCCGATCCCCGGGACGCAGACCCGCGGCGTATGCCGGGGTCTTGGGGATGTCCGAGGTGCACACCGTCGTCGAGGCGGCCTGGGCTGCCGGGACGACGCATTCGGAGATCGAGTTGAGGACGACGCCCGGCTGCTCCTTCTGCACGCCGTGCGCGGTGAGGATGAAGGTGGTGAGGACGATGGCGATGAGCAGGTTCATCACCGGCCCACCGAGCATGATGACGAGCTTGCGGGGCACGGTGAGGCCATAGAAGACCCGGCGCTCGTCCCCGGGCTGGATCTCCTCGACCGAGGCCGAGCGGGCCTCGTCGACGAGCTGGGAGAACCGGCCGGTGCTCGAGGCCCGGACGGTGCCCGGAGCATCCCCGGCCCGGGGCGGGAACATCCCGATCATCCGGATGTACCCCCCGAGCGGAATGGCCTTGACGCCATACTCGGTCTCGCCGCGGCGCCGGGACCACACGGTCGGGCCGAACCCGATCATGAACTGGGACACCCGGACCCCGAACCGCTTCGCGGGGAGGAAGTGCCCGAGCTCGTGCAGGGCGATGGAGAGGGCCACCCCGAAGACCATGAGCAGTACGGCGCCGATCACGGCGAGGATCGTCATGGGTCCCTCCAGGGTTGCCGCGGGTGCGGCTTACACGGTCAGGCCGAGAATGCGGCGGGCCTCACGGCGCGCCCAGTCGTCGGCGGCAAGCACTCCCTCAACGCTCAGCGCGTTCAGATGCATCCCATTGTGCCCCTCGACGACCCGCTCGACGGTGTCGACGATGTCGAGGAAGGCGATCCGGCCCTCGTGGAAGGCGTCGACACAGACCTCGTTGGCCGCGTTGTAGACCGCCGGGTAGGTACCCCCCGCGGCCCCGACGCGGCGGGCAAGGGCAACCGCGGGGAATGCCTCGTTGTCGAGGGGGAAGAACTCCCAGGTGGCCGCCGTGGTCCAGTCGCAGGCCGGACCGGCGTCGGCGACTCGCTCCGGCCAGGCCAGGCCAAGGGCGATCGGGATGAGCATTGTCGGCGGCGAACATTGGGCGAGGGTGGAGCCGTCGACGAACTCGACCATGGAGTGCACGACGGACTGCGGGTGGACGACGACCTCGATCCGCTCGAACGGGATGCCGAAGAGCAGGTGCGCCTCGATGACCTCAAGGCCCTTGTTCACCAGGGTGGCCGAGTTCGTCGTGACGACCCGGCCCATGTCCCAGGTCGGGTGCGCGAGGGCCTGGGCCGGGGTGACCGCGGCCAGCGAGGCCCGCGAACGCCCCCGAAACGGTCCGCCGCTCGCGGTGAGCACGAGCCGGCGGACCTCCGGCGCGGTCCCCCCGCGCAGGCACTGGGCGAGCGCGGAGTGTTCGGAGTCGACCGGGACGATCTGGTCGGGGCCGGCCGCCGCGGCGACGAGCGGACCGCCGATGATGAGCGACTCCTTGTTGGCCAGGGCGAGCGTGGAGCCGGCCGCGAGCGCGGCGAGGGTGGGACGCAGCCCGATCGCGCCGGTGATCCCGTTGAGCACGACATCGGCCCTGCACCCGGCCGCCACGCTGGCGGCGTCCTCGCCGACGACGACCTCGGGGGCGTAGCCCGGGTGTCCACCGGCGACGGCATACTCACGGATGGCTTCGGTGAGCCTCTGCCGGTCGCCGGTCGCGAGCGCGACGAGCGGCGGGCGGTGCTCGGCGGCCTGCCGGGCGAGCAGGTCGAGGTTGGCGCCACCGGCGAGGGCGGCGACGGTGAACCGCTCCGGGTTGCGGCCGATGATGTCCAGGCCCTGGGTGCCGATCGAACCGGTCGAGCCCAGGAGAGCCACCGAGCGCGTCATGGCTCAGCCCCCCAGGGCGCGGTCGATGACGGTGACCTGGGTGCCGTCGTGGCCCGCGGCGACGTCGGTGAGCACCTCGATGATCCCCTCGTATGCCGTGGGATCGGCGTCGCGGAGGCGTTCGCTGTGATCCCAGATGATCTCGTACGGGCCGGGTGCACCGGCGAGCAGGTCCGACAGGGAGTCGGCGAGCGCGTCGAGGTTGTGCCCGGACCAGGACGGAAACCCCAGGGCCGAGCCGAACGCCGCGATGGTCGCCCCCTTGGCGGCCAGGCCCTCGATCCGGCACACCGTGCGGCCCTCCTCGCGGGCGTCGGCGATGAGCCCGGTGAGGTCGACGTGGGAGGTGACGAACCGGATCATGGCTCCTCGATGATCTGCGCGAAGCTGTCGTAGTGGTCCTGCGTCCAGTACAGGTCCCCGCCGTCACCGGCCACGATGCGCCACGGACCGCGGTCGTCCGAGCCGGGTTTGTCCACGGTGTACTCGTGGTAATAGCCGCGCGGGCGTTGGGGCAGCAACCGTTCCCGGTTGCCGAAGACCGCGCCGTCCTTGGCGTACCGGAACGGTCCCCCGGCCCGGATTCGGTCGACCATGTCCCGTGCGGACGGCGGGAGGTCAGCCACCCCGACGGTCGGCAGTTTCGATCGGGGGGTCTGCGCACCCGTGGAGAGCGGCCCGACCGTCGGCTGGGTGGCCACCGGCGTAGACCCCGAACCGGGGGTGAGCGGTGAGCTGGTGAGCGGCGCGGACGGGGTCGTCGTCGGCGACGGCTCGGAGTCACTACCCCGTTGGATGAGCCACACCGCGAACACGACGACGCCCAGGGCGACGATGAGCGCCACAAAGGAGAACTGCGGTCGCGGCTGGCCGCCTACGGGCGCAGGCGGTCCGGGGGCGGCGGCGCGATTCAGAGGGCCATCCCCACGTATTTGACCTCGAGGTACTCATCGATGCCCTCGAAGCCACCCTCGCGGCCGAAGCCGGACTGCTTGACCCCACCGAAGGGCGCCGCCGGGTTGGAGACGATGCCGGTGTTGATCCCGATCATCCCGAACTCGAGCGCCTCGGACACCCGAAGAACCCGGGCGTGGTCACGCGTGAAGACGTAGCCGACGAGGCCGTATTCCGTGGCGTTGGCCTTGGCGATGGCGTCCGCCTCGTCGCTGAAGGTGCAGATCGGGGCCACCGGGCCGAAGATCTCCTCGGTGAGACAGCGGCTGTCCGCGGGCACGTCGGCGAGGACGGTCGGGGCGTAGAAGAAGCCGCGTCCCGGCAATGGCCCGCCGCCGGTGAGCGCCCGGGCGCCACGGCCCACGGCGTCCTGGACGAGTTCGTCGACCCCGTCGCGCGCCTTGGCGGTGATGAGCGGGCCCACGTCGATGCCCTTCTTGGTGCCCTTGCCGACGGTGAGCGCGGCCATTCGGGCGGCGAACTTCTCGGCGAACTCGGCCGCCACGGACTCGTGCGCGAAGAACCGGTTGGCGGCGGTGCAGGCCTCACCGATGTTGCGCATCTTGGCGAGCATGGCACCCTCGACGGCCCGGTCGATGTCGGCGTCCTCGAAGACCAGGAACGGGGCGTTGCCGCCAAGCTCCATGGACAGCCGAAGCAACTGGTCGGCGGACTGCTGGACGAGGACCTTGCCGACCCCGGTGGACCCGGTGAAGGTCAGCTTGCGCAGGCGGGGGTCCCGGATGATCGGCTCACAGACGGCGCCGGAGTGGGTCGTGGTCACCACGTTGAGCACGCCCTTGGGCAGCCCGGCCTCCTCCATGAGCGCGGCCAGGGCGAGCATGGAGAGCGGGGTCTCGTGCGCCGGTTTGACGACCATGGTGCAGCCGGCGGCGACGGCCGGGCCGATCTTGCGGGTGCCCATGGCGAGCGGGAAGTTCCACGGGGTGATCATCAGGGTGGGGCCGACCGGCTGCTTCATGGTGAGCAGGCGGGTGGCGCCGTTCGGGGCGACCGAGTAGCGGCCGTGGATGCGCACGGCCTCCTCGGCGAACCAGCGGAAGAACTCGGCCCCGTAGGCGACCTCTCCCCTGGCCTCGGCGAGCGGCTTGCCCATCTCGAGGGTCATGATCGTGGCGAACTCCTCGCTGCGCGCGACGAGCAGTTCGAAGGCGCGGCGCAGGATCTCCGAGCGGTCCCGGGGCGCGGTCTTGGCCCAGTCGGCCTGGGCAGCGACGGCGGCGTCGAGGGCGGCCCGGCCATCGGCCGGAGAGGCGTCGGCGCAGGTCGCGATGGTGGCGCCGGTGGCCGGGTCGTGCACGTCGAACCGCGCGCCGTCGGCGGCCGCACGCCATACGCCACCGACGAACAGGCCCGTGGGGATGGATTCCAGGAGTGCCTTCTGGGTGAGCGCCATGTCAGTGTCCATGTCCTTCGTGCGGGTGGTCGTGGTCGTGTCCGTGGGCCGGCCCGAGATTCCCTTCGGGTATGGCGGCGGCACGGCCGGAAAGGAGCGGCCGGGCCGGGTCCCAGCGGGTCCCGTCGCGGGCATCCTGGCGCCTGCGCGCAATCGCCGACAGCGCTTCGAGGACAACGCGGTTGGCGAGCGCGGCGGTAATGTCGGCGTGGTCATACGGTGGCGAGACCTCGACGACGTCGATACCGCACACCGGGAGCTCGAGACAGATCCGGCGCACCGCATCCAGAAGCTGGCGGGCGGAGAGCCCACCCGGTTCCGGGGTTCCGGTGCCGGGGGCGTGCCCGGGGTCGCACACGTCGATGTCGACGGAGAGGAAGACCCCCTCGCACTCGTCGGTGGCGATCGCGAAGGCATCCGTGAGGCAGACGTCGAGGCCGCGGGTGACGATCTCGGTCATCTCGAAGGAGCGCATGTTCTGCTCCGCCATCCAGGCCAGGGTCTCCGGACCCGGCCAGTAGCCCCGCAACCCGACCTGGAGGAAACGGTCCCCACGCAACGCGCCGGACTCGATGAGCCGCCGCATCGGTTGGCCATGCCCCCACAGGGAGCCGAACTCGATGTCCCCGGTGTCGGCATGCGCGTCGAAGTGGATCATCGACACCCGCCCGTGGCCGAGCACGTTCGCGCAACCCTTGGCGTCCGGGAAGGCGATCGAATGGTCTCCGCCGAGGATGACCGGGATCGCGCCGGCCGCGACCACCGTGGTCACCGCAGCCTCCAGGGCCGGCAGTGCGGTCTCGATGTCCCCGGAGTACATTTCGACATCCCCGGCATCGAGCACCCGCAGGTCCTGGAGACCGTCGACCCGCAGGGCCAGCGAGGGGCGCGAGCCGTCATGCGGGAGATAGTCGGTCATCCGGATGGCCTGCGGCCCGAACCGGGTGCCGGGGCGGTGCGAAGTGCCACCGTCAAAGGGGGCTCCGAGGATGACGACGTCGGCGCCGGCATAGCTCTCCGGCTCATCGAGGTCGCAACGCTCGACGCCGAGGAAGGTGATGTCGGGGCCGAACTGGGCGCCATAACGCGTCATGTCAGGACTCTACCGACGCCGGCGCAACGGGAACGCCGGGGTCACCGGTCCTCCATGCCCCAGGGCGAGCCGTAACCCTGCGGCTTGTCGGCCGCGAGCAGGTCGAGGAACGGTCGGGGCGGGAACGCCTCGGGACCGAGGACGCCCTGGCCGGCCCACTGCCCGGAGGCGAGCAGCTCAAGGGCGACCACCGGGTTGACCGCGGTCTGCCAGACGACGCACTGGGCGTCGTAGTCGCGCATCGTGTCCGCGTTGTCCGAGACGTGGTAGAGGTAGGTGCGCCGTGGCGCCCCGTCCTTGCCGGTTCCGGTGACCCAGAGCCCGGCGCAGGTCTTGCCCTCCATCCGGGGGCCGATGGTCACCGGGTCGGGCAGCACCGCCGCAACGACGTCGCGCGGGCTCACCGACACCCCCTTGACCGGGACCGGATCGGTGCGGTCGAGCCCGAGGGTGTGCAGGGTGCGCAGGATGCCGATCATCTGCTCGCCGAGGCCGTACTTGAAGGTGACCTTGTCGGCGGTGACCCAGCGCGGCATAAGAAGAACCTCCTCGTGCTCGACGTGGACGCACTCCACCGGGCCGATGCCCTCGGGGAAGTCGAACACCTCGGGTTCGCTGAACGGCGGGAGGGTGAACCAACCGCCATCGGCCTCCTGCGCCCGCTGCCGCTCCCAGACCACGGGCGGGTTGAGGCATTCCTCGATGATCGTCCACATGGAAAACCCGGGAGCGAACACCTCCCTCCCCTGCTCATCGCGGATGACGAGGTTGGCGCCGTCCCGAACCCCGAGCTCCTCGATGTGGGAGAACAGTTCGTCGGCGGCATACCGGGCGAACACGTCGGCCAGACCCGGCTCGACCCCGATCCCCAGGAGCGCGAGCCGGCCGGCCGCCTCCCACTGCGCGGCCAGGGCGAACTGCTCATCGCCGAGCTTGACCCCGACCTTGGCGTACGGCTCGTCCGGGTGGCGCTGGGAGAGGCTCATCGCCATGTCGAGGTAGTCCGCCCCGGCCGCGAGAGCCCCGCGATAGATGGGCATGACGAACCGCGGGTCGACCGCGTTGAAGACGTGCGTGGCATCGACGAGTCGGATGAGGTCGGCGACGGCGTGCTCGTCGCTGGCATCGACCTGGGCCGCCCGGAAACGCCGTTCACCCGGGTGACGGGCCTGGACCGAGGCGACCGTGCGGTCGGCCCGGGCGAGCTCGTAGTCGGCGACCACCCACTCGTCGAAGAAGGTGCGTTCGGCGGCGATCTTGGCGGCGGCGTCACCGACGCCGCCAGCCCCGATCATGAGGACTCGCATGAGATTCCTTGTCGATTGAGGTGCTACTTCTTGCGGGCGTTGCCCACGATCTGGCCGATGATGACCAGGGCGAGCGCGATGACGAACATCGAGAACCCGATGACATTGGCCTGCGCGGGGATGCCACGCAAGTAGGAGACATAGACGAACTTCGGGAAGGTCGTCTCGTTGCCCGACACGAAGCTCGTGATGATGAAGTCGTCGAAGGACAACGAGAACGCCAGCAGGGCCGCACCGACGATGCCAGGGAGCACCAGGGGGAAGGTGATCTTCCAGAAGGTCTCCGCGGGACCGGCATAGAGATCTTGGGCGGCCTCCTCAAGGCGCGGGTCCAGGCTCTGCAGGCGTGCCTTCACGCTCACCACAACGAAGCTGATGCAGAACATGATGTGCGCGATGGTGATGGTCCAGAACCCCAGCTTGAGGTCAGTTCCGAACCATCCGTTCAGCTGGGTGAAGCCGTTGACAAAGATCGTGAGCAGGCTTGCGCCGAGGACGATCTCAGGCGTCGCCATCGGAACGAACACCAGGATGTTGGACGCGCCCCGGCCCCGGAAGCGGTGCCTGACGAGCGCGAACGCCACGAGAGTCCCGAGCATGGTCGCCACCAGTGTGGAGAGCAGGCCGATCTCCAGGGAGGTGACGAGCGAGTCGCACGCCCCGGCCGCGCCACAGGGGTTGGCCCAGTGCTTGAGGGTGAAGCCGCGCCACTCGATATTGCTCTTGCGGTAGTCGTTGAAGCTGAAGATGAAGGTGTAGAAGACGGGCAGGAAGAGGTACAGCAGGACCAGGACGGCCACGATCATCGCGAACCGACCGGCGAGCCATCCCTGGACCCGCTTACCGAGCGAGGGCCGGTATGCCGTGCCCACAGTCTGGGTGCTCACAGCAGCTCCTCCGTCCCGTAGCGCCGCACGTAGAGGAAGACCATGGCCAGGATCAGCGCCATGAGCGAGAACGAGAGGGCGGCCGCGATGGGATAGCCCCCGAGGACCTTGAAGAACTGGCTCTCGATGACGTTGCCCACCATCTTGGTGCCCGTATCCGAGCCGAGGAGCTCGGCGTTGACGTAGTCGCCCGCGGCCGGGATGAAGGTGAGTAGCGTCCCGGCGATCACGCCCGGCATCGACATCGGCAAGGTGACCGTCCGGAAGGTGGTGAACCCATTGGCGTAAAGGTCGCCGCCGGCCTCGATGACCCGCGGATCGGCCCGTTCCAGAGAGGCGTAGATCGGCAGCACCATGAACGGCAGGAAGTTGTAGGTCAGACCGGCCACGACGGCCACCCAGGTCTCGGTGATCCGACCGTTGGGCATGAACGAGAGCAGATGCAGGTGCTCGAGCACCCAGGCCACCGGGCCCTCGTCGGCCAGGATCTGCCGCCAGGCGATCGTGCGCAGGATGAAGGAGGTGAAGAAGGGGGCGATGACGAGGATCATCATGATCCCACGCCACTTCCCCGCCTTGAACGCCATCGCATAGGCGAGCGGGTAAGCCAGCACGAACGCGAAGAAGGTGGCCAGGCCGGCATACAGCATGGACCGGCCGAAGTGCGGCAGGAAGTCAGTGAGCGCACGAACGTAGTTGTGCCAGTTGACGTCCTGGTAGTAGTAGCCGGGGTAGTCGGGGTAGTCCGAATAGAGGCTCACGGCGAAGAGCTGGGCCAGCGGGTAGATGAAGAAGACCAGCAGCCACAGGACGCCGGGGAGCAGCAGGAGGTAGGGCAGCCAGGAGCGGCCGGATGGCTCCTTGGGCGGCATCGCTGTCGCTGGCGCACCTCCCCCGCCCATGTGGGCGAGTGCGCTCATTCGCCAGCCCCCACCTTCGCAGCCTCGGCGGCCTGCACCGCGTCGGGGTCGGGCCCGACCCCGAAGGCGTGCCCGGGGTTCCAGGTCAGCCACACCTCATCGCCGGGGCGCAGGTCCATCGGCTCGAGGTCGAGGTTCTGCTCGTAGGCCGACCACACGGTGCCGGAGGGCAGGCGCACCAGGTACTGCGTGGCGACGCCGATGAAGGAGACGTCGAGCACGGTTCCGCGCACGTCATTGCCCGTGCCCTCGGGCCGCGTGCGCTTGACCGAGACCTTCTCCGGGCGGACTCCGAAGGTGACCGCACCGCTCTCCACGGACGAACGTCGCGCCGGGATCCTGACCGTCGAGCCCTGCACGTCGGCGATCAGGAAGTCTGCGTCCCGACCGGTGATGTGCCCCTGCCCGAGATTGGACTGGCCGACGAAGTTGGCGACGAAAGCGGTCTTCGGCAGGTCGTACATCTGAACGGGAGGGCCCATCTGCTCGATGCGCCCGCGATTCATCACCGCGACCGTGTCGGCCATGGTCATGGCCTCCTCCTGGTCGTGGGTGACATGGATAAAGGTCAGCCCCACCTCGGTCTGGATGCGCTTGAGCTCGACCTGCATTTGGCGACGCAGCTTGAGGTCCAGCGCGCCCAGCGGCTCATCCAGGAGCAGCACCTCGGGCCGGTTGACCAGGGCTCGGGCCACGGCGACCCGCTGCTGCTGGCCTCCGGACAACTGCGCGGGCTTGCGACCGCCCAGATGAGTCATCTGGACCAGAGCGAGCGCATCCTCTGCCAGCGACGCGGCATTCGCCTCACCCCGGCGCTTGGGCCCGAACGCGACATTGTCCCGAATCGTGAGGTGGGGAAAGAGGGCATAACTCTGGAAGACCGTGTTGACCGGTCGCTCGTAGGGACGAGAACCGGTGAGGTCGGTCTCGCCGACGAGGATCCGGCCCGCCGTGGGCTGATCCAGTCCGGCCACCATCCGCAGCGTCGTCGTCTTCCCACAGCCGGAGGGGCCGAGGAGGGCGAAGAAGGATCCGCGCGGCACCACCAGTGAGAGGTCATCGACGGCCGTGAAGTCGGCGAAAGCCTTGGTGACATTCTCCAGTCGGAGGTCTCCCTTGGCCTCGCGGAAGCCGGACACGCTCCTGCCATTCCTGGCCATCAGTTGCCCCTCACCCTCTCCCAGGTGGCGGAATACTCTGCGTCCTCTTGCGGGGTCAGAGCTCGGAATCCCTGGATGTTGTTCTTGCTGATGAATTCGGCCGTCGGGAAGATCAGTGGGCTCTCGGCGAGCTCGGGATCCTCCTTGGCCATGACCTCCTGCGCACCCTGGACGGGGCAGACGTAGTTGACCCAGGCCGCGACCTGAGCCGCCACCTCGGGGTCGTAGTAGTAGTTCATCAGCGCCTGGGCGTTGCGACGGTGCGTGGAGGTGATCGGCACCATCATGTTGTCGCTCCAGAGCGTGCCGCCGGACTCCGGGATGACGAACTCCCAGTTGTCGTTCTCGGTCTCGGCTCGCAGGATGAACAGGTCGCCCGACCACACGATGCCGGCGATCGCGTTGCCGCCCTTGAGGTCCTCCAGATAGGAATTGCCCTTAATGCGCCGGATCCAGCCGTCCGCCATGCGCTTCTCGACCTCAGCGACAGCCGTGTCGAACTGCGCCTTGGTGAACTGTCCGCTGATGTCCACGCCTTGCTGCTGCATGATCAGGCCCACCGTGTCGCGCATCTCCGAGAGCACGACGATCTTGCCCTTGAGCTCCGGGATGCTCCAGAGGTCGTCGACGGTCTTGATCTCCTTGCCGACCTTGGACTTGTCGTAGCCGATGCCCGCGAAGCCGGACTGCCAGGTCATCGAGTACTGCCGACCCGGGTCGAAGCTGACGTCCTTGAGGGCCTCGAGGAGGTTGCCGCAGTTGGGCATCCGGATCAGCTCGAGCGGCTGGACCAGCTGGTCACGGATGACCCGGCCGGCCATCCAGTCCGTGAGGGTGAAGATGTCCCGGCTGATGTCCTGGCGCGCCTGGAGCTGTGGCCGCACCTTGTTGACGTAGGAGTCGTTGTCCTCGATGTCGACCGAGTAGGTCGCCTTGATCCCGGTCTTCTGCTCGAAGGCCTCGAGGGAGGGGTACTTGCCCTTGATCTCGTCGTCCTCGTCGAGATAGGCGGTCCAGTTGGCCCACCTGACGACCTTGTCTGTGGCGGAGACGTCCTTGGGCAGCTCGACCGCCGAGCTTCCCTTGGCCGGGGGCAGCGGAGGTGGCGCGCACGCGGCCAGTGCGCCGGTGGCCGAGAGGCCAAGGCCCCCGGTGAGCATGGAGCGGCGCGACAGGCTCGAGCGCCGAGCAGCGCGGATGAGGTCCCGGACCATCGGGTCCGCTGGGAGTGGGCGACGCGGCATACGAAGTGCTCCTTGACAATGGGACGTACGGACCTAAGGATCAGCTCTCGATGTTGGCCATGACGTGCTTGATGCGGGTGTAGTCCTCGAATCCGTACATGGAGAGGTCCTTGCCGTAGCCGGACTTCTTGTATCCACCGTGCGGCATCTCGGCGACGAGCGGGATGTGGGTGTTGATCCACACACAGCCGAAGTCGAGCTCCTTGCTCATCCGCATGGCCCGGCCGAAGTCCTTGGTCCACACCGAGGAGGCGAGGCCGTAGTCCACCCCGTTGGCGAAGGCGAGCGCCTCGGCCTCGTCGGTGAACTTCTGGACCGTGATGACCGGCCCGAAGATCTCGTTCTGGATCGCCTCGTCGTCCTGACGCAGCCCGGAGAGCACGGTCGGCTCGAGGTAGAAGCCGTCCATGCCGGCGACCCGGTTGCCACCCGCGGAGACGGTCGCGTGGCTCGGGAGGCGCTCGATGAAGCCGCGCACGTGCGCGAGCTGGTTGGCGTTGTTGACCGGCCCGAAGAGGGCGTCGGGGTCGCTGGGCAGTCCGACCGGGGCCGAGGACGTGGCGTATTCGGCGAGCGCGGCGACGAAGTCGTCGTAGATGCCCGCTCCGGCGAGGACCCGGGTCGCGGCCGTGCAGTCCTGGCCGGCATTGAAGTAACCGGCGATCGCGATGCCCTCGACGGCCGCCTCGATGTCGGCGTCGTCGAAGACCACGACCGGGGCCTTGCCACCGAGTTCGAGATGGACTCGCTTGACGTCCTTGGCGGCGCTCCCGGCGACCTGGGCACCGGCGCGCACCGACCCGGTAATGGCGACCAGACCGGGCGTCTTGTGCTCCACGAGCATCCGTCCGGTCTCCCGGTCGCCGGTGATGACGTTGAGGGTGCCGGCCGGGAGGAACTGCGAGGCGACCTCGGCGAGCAGGAGGGTGGTCTCCGGGGTGGTGTCGGAGGGCTTGAGGACGATGGTGTTACCGGCGGCGAGCGCGGGGGCGATCTTCCAGACCGCCATGAGCAACGGGTAGTTCCACGGGGTGACCTGCCCGACGACTCCGATGGGCTCGCGCCGGATCCAGCTCGTGTGACCGGACATGTACTCCGCGGCCGCCCGGCCTTCGAGAACCCGAGCCGCACCGGCAAAGAACCGGATCTGGTCGAGCATCGGCGGGATCTCCTCGCTCGTGGTGAGCGCCTGGATCTTGCCGGTGTTCTCCGACTCGAGGGCGACGAACTCCTGCGCGCGTGCCTCGAGAGCGTCGGCGAACTTCAGCAGGGCCTGCTGGCGCTCGCTCGGGGTGGTCCGGCCCCACTCCGCGAAGGCGGCGTCCGCGGCGGCATACGCGGCATCGACGTCCGCCTGGGTGCTCACCGGCGCGGTCGCGACGACCTGACCGGTGGAGGGATTCACGATGTCCGACGTCTGGTCACCCTGGGCCTGCGTGAAGGCTCCTCCGATGAAGTTGCGCAACTGACGTGGGCTGCTCATGGTGGATCTACTCCCTGCTCGACGGTGATCGGAAGGTCCGGCGCGGGGGCCGTGCCCGCACTCTAACCTCAGCCGTCACCGAAAGGCCAGGAAACGTCCATAACGAATGTGGATTTCTTCGGTGCGACCCGTGCTCTAATACGGAATCCGGGTTTCACGTCTTGCGTACCCCCGGAATCCGAGCCACTATGACGCCATGGCCACCACTCCGCGCGCCCCTCGAACGCCCCCGGAGAGCCGCCTCGACGACATCGCGAAACGGATCATCGAGCTGCTCCAGGTCGACGGTCGACAGTCGTATGCCGCCATCGCCAAGGACGTCGGGCTCTCCGAGGCCGCCGTCCGGCAACGCGTCCAACGGCTCCTCGACTCGGGCGTCATGCAGATCGTCGCGGTGACCGACCCCCTTCAAGTGGGTTTCCGACGGCAGGCCATGATCGGGGTCCGGGTCACCGGCGACCTGCTCGCAGTCGGGGATGCCCTCACCGGTATGCCCGAGGTCGCCTATGTCGTCACCACCGCGGGGAGCTTCGACCTGCTCGCCGAGGTGGTCTGCGAAAGCGACGACCATCTCCTCGAACTCCTCACCTCGCGGATCCGCTCGATCCCCGGGGTCGCAACGACCGAGACCTTCGTCTACTTAAGACTCAACAAACAGCACTACAACTGGGGTACCCGATGACCATCTTCCCGTCCGACATCTGGGAGCCGAGCTCGGATCGGCATACGCCCACCGGTGCCCTCTACTCGGAGGCCGCGCGCGACCACCTGTGGATGCACTTCACCCGGCACTCCGTCTTCGAGGGCCACGAAGCGGGTGGACTCGGCCACGCCGTGCCGATCATCACCCGGGGAGAAGGGTGGAAGATCTGGGATGACCGTGGCAACGAGTACATCGACGGGCTCGCCGGCCTCTTCGTGACCAACGTCGGCCACGGCCGCGCCTCGATCGCCGATGCTATGTCCGCGCAGGCCCGCGAGTTGGCCTTCTTCCCGCTCTGGTCCTATGCCCACCCCCGGGCCATCGAACTGGCCGAGCGCCTTGCTCACCTCGCGCCGGCCCCGCTCAACCGGGTCTTCTTCACCACCGGCGGTGGCGAGGCCGTGGAGACGGCGTGGAAGCTCGCCAAGCAGTACTTCAAGCTCATCGGTAAACCGCTCAAGCACAAGGTCATCTCCCGGTCCATCGCCTACCACGGGACCCCTCAGGGCGCGCTGTCGATTACCGGCATCCCGGCGGCCAAGGAAGTCTTCGAACCCCTCGTACCGGGCGCCCACAAAGTGCCGAACACCAACCTGTACCGGGCCCCGGAGCACCTGCGCAACGACGAGAAGGCCTTCGGTGAGTGGGCCGCGAACCGGATCGCCGAGGCGATCGAGTTCGAGGGGCCGGACACCGTCGCAGCCGTGTTCCTCGAGCCGGTCCAGAACTCCGGTGGTTGCTTCCCGCCGCCGCCGGGCTACTTCGAGCGAGTCCGGGAGATCTGCGACGCGTATGACGTCCTGCTGGTCTCCGACGAGACCATCTGCGCCTTCGGACGCATCGGGTCCACGTTCGCGTGCGACGACTTCGGCTACGTCCCGGACATCATCACCACGGCCAAGGGGATCACCTCCGGCTACGCCCCGCTCGGGCTGATGATCGCCCATGACCGCCTCTTCGAGCCGTTCCGGAAGGGCTCGACCTACTTCCCGCACGGCTACACCTGGGGTGGGCATCCGGTGTCCTGCGCGGCCGCGATGGCCAACCTCGACATCTTTGCGGCCGAGGGGCTCAACGACCACGTCAAGACCAACGCACCGGTCTTCCGCACGGCCCTCGAACGGCTGCTCGACCTGCCCCTGGTGGGGGACGTCCGCGGAGCCGGGTACTTCTACGGCATCGAGCTCGTCAAGGACAAGGCCACCCGGCAGACCTTCGACGACGCCGAGAGCGAGCGACTGCTGCGCGGTTTCCTCTCCAAGGCGCTCTTCGACGCCGGTCTTTACTGCCGGGCCGACGACCGAGGCGACCCGGTCATCCAGCTCGCTCCCCCGCTGACGATGGGTCCTGCCCAGTTCGACGAGATCGAGCGCCGGCTGCGCGGTGTCCTCGTCGAGGCCGAGAACCACCTCTGAGCAGCACCCGCATGCTCACCGGCACTGCGCCCCTCTGGTGGGACGAGGCGGCCCAGAGGGCCCCGGCCGTGTCCCCGCCTGCCTCGTGCGATGTCGTCATTGTGGGCGCCGGGTTCACCGGACTGTGGACCGCCTATTACCTGCTGCGGGAGCGCCCCGAGTTGGACATCGTCCTGGTCGAGGCCGAACATGTCGGTTTCGGGGCCAGCGGGCGCAACGGCGGCTGGGTCTCCGCGCTCTGGCCGGTCGCACCGGCGACCCTGGCCGCTCGATCCGGGCGTGAAGCCACTCTCGCCATGCTCGCCGAGCTGCGGCATACGGTCCTCGAGGTCGGTGAGGTCTGCCTGGCTGAAGGGATTGACGCGGGCTACCACCGCGGGGGCACGCTCGCGCTCGCCCGCAGCGGGGCCCAGGTGCGCCGCGCCCGTGCCGTCTGGGCGACCGGGGCCTCCTGGGGGGATGGCACGGAGTGGCTCGATGCCGGTGCGGCCCGCGAACGGCTCGCTGCTGTGGATGCTCTCGGGGCGACCTACAACCCGCACTGCGCCCGGATCCAGCCGCGAGCTCTCGCCGACGGCCTGGCGGCAGTGGTCCGAGCCCGTGGGGCACGCATCGTCGAGGGCACCCGCGTGCGTCGGATTCGACCGGGAGCGGTGACCCTGGCCTCCGGGGACACCATCGACGCGCGGCACGTCATCCGGGCCACCGAAGCCTGGAGCGCCACCCTGCCGGACAGCCGACGCGCGATCGCCCCGGTCTATTCGCTCATGGTCGCCACCGAGCCGCTGTCACCGGCCCAGTGGCAGGACCTCGGGCTCGCCGACCGGGAGGTCTTCGCCGACCACGGACACGTCATCATCTACGGGCAGCGGACCACCGACGACCGAATCGCCTTCGGCGGGCGGGGTGCGCCCTACCACTTCGGATCCGCCATCGAACCCGGACACGACCACGACGAGCGGGTCTTCACCTCGCTCCGCAAGACCCTTCGCGCACTGCTGCCGCAGCTGGATTCGGTGACCTTCACGCACGCCTGGGGTGGCCCGCTCGGTATCCCCCGGGACTGGCACCCGAGTGTCGGCTACGACCCACTGACCGGGGTGGGTCACGCCGGCGGCTATGTCGGCGACGGAGTCGCGGCAACCAACCTCGCCGGCCGCACCCTGAGCACACTCATCCTGGGGATACCCAGCCCATTGCGTGACCTGCCCTGGGTCGGTCACCGTTCCCCGCTCTGGGAACGCGAACCCGCGCGCTGGCTCGGAGTCAACGCGGGGCTGAGGCTGGCCCATTGGGCGGACGCCGAAGAGGCCCGCACCCGGCGGCCGGCGCTGCTGGGCCGAGCGCTCTCCCGACTGACCGGCCACTGACCGGCCACGGAGGGACCAGATGGCGGGTTGGCACGGGCTCGAGGCGGCTCCACCGCCGCCGCGCCGGACCGAGATCACCTCGGAGCGAGAGCTCCAGGAGGTGCTCGGGACCGGTGGGGACCTCCGTGGTCGGCGGATCCAGGGCCTCGACCTGCGCCCGGTGGAACCGCTGCTGCGGGCAGGCCGGGACCTGACGGGGCTGGTCGTCCTGGGCGGGATCGTGCCGCACGGGCTCGCCGTCCACCTCCAGGAGTCCGGCGCGCTGGTCTTCCCCACGGACACCTCCGCACCGGTCGACCCCTATCGGGCCCGGCTCTACCGACCCGAGGAGCTCTACGTCGGGCTCTCCTCGGGTGGTTACGACGTCACCCCCGATGCCCGGGCCTACCACTGGTACCGGGATGCTCGGCTCGCCCATGACGTCCACGTGACCATGTTGCGCGCCATCCACGACGACTCCATGAGTGACGCCCTCGACGAGGTCCTCGATGGTGCCCGGGTCGTCGGGGTCATGGGTGGGCATGCCCTGCGCCGCGGCACCACTGAGTATGCCGCGGCCGCCCGGCTCGGGCACGAGCTGGCGAGCGAGGGGCTGGTCGTCCTGACTGGCGGCGGGCCTGGCGCGATGGAGGCCGCCAATCTCGGGGCGTGGATCCGGGACCCGGCCGACCTGGCGGGTTCCCTGAGGACTCTGGCCACCGTGCCCGACTTCGGCGCCGATCCCACCGCCTGGGCCGCAACTGCCCTCGAGGTGCGCAGCCGGCTCCGGCCGAGGTACTTCCCCGTCGTCGACGATCAGGCTCGGGTGCGCTCGCTCGGCATACCGACGTGGTTCTACGGGCATGAGCCGCCCAACGTGTTCTGTGACGGCATCGCCAAGTACTTCTCCAACGCCCTGCGCGAGGAGGGTCTGATCAGCCGTTGCTCGGCTGGCATCGTCGTCCTGCCGGGGGCGGCCGGGACCGTCCAAGAGGTGTTCCAGGCGGTCACCCCGATGTTTTACGCGGACTCCGGGGCAGCGATCCCGCCGCTGGTCCTCGTCGGGCGCGACCACTGGATCAGGACCATCCCCGTGTGGAAGACGCTCGAGTCGCTCGCCCGAGGCCGGAGCATGGCGGCCCAGGTCCGGCTCGTCGACGACGTCACCCAGGTACGGGCCGAACTGGCTCGCTGACGGCGATGCCTACTGCAGGGCCGCGAGTTGGCCGCAGGCGCCGTCGATCTCCTGACCTCGGGTGTCCCGCAGGGTCGCCGGTATGCCGTGACTGCGGAGGCGTTCGAGGAACTGCTGCTCGACGCCCTTGCGGCTCGCGGTCCAGCGCGACCCGGGGGTCGGGTTGAGCGGGATCGGGTTGACGTGAACCCAACCGCGGCCGCGCCGGGCGAGCAGTTCCCCGAGCAGATCCGCCCGCCACGCCTGGTCGTTGATGTCCCGGATGAGGGCGTACTCGATGCTCACGCGGCGTCCGGTCGCCTCGTAGTAGCGGTAGGCCGCATCGAGGGCCTGCACCACCTTGAAGCGCGTGTTGATCGGCACCAGGGTGTCCCGTAGCTCGTCGTCGGGAGCATGCAGGGACAGGGCGAGCGTGACCGGAATGCCCTCACCGGCGAGCCGGTCGATACCGGGCACGAGACCGACGGTCGACATGGTGATGCCTCGGGCCGAGAGCCCGAACCCCTGCGGCGGTGCGTCGACGAGCCGTCGGATCGCTGCGATGGAGGCCCGGTAGTTAGCCAGCGCCTCCCCCATCCCCATGAACACGACATTGCTCACCCGAGTCGGCCCCGCCGCGGGGGCATCCGAGCCGGTTTCTGAGCCCAGCCCCCCACCGTCCTGCCCGGCGACCGCGACGGACCCGGTGCGCAAGAGCCGGGCCGCGGCGGTGACCTGCTCGACGATCTCGGCGGTCGACATGTTCCGGGTGAGGCCCGCCTGGCCGGTGGCGCAGAACGGGCAGTTCATCCCGCACCCGGCCTGGCTGGAGACGCAGACCGTCGCCCGCTTCGGGTATCGCATGAGCACCGACTCGACAAGGGCCCCGTCGTGCAGCCGCCACAGCGTCTTGACCGTGGCCCCGGCATCGGCGGTGAGTGCGCGCACCGGCGTGAGCAGCCTCGGCAGAAGGTCGGTGACGAGGCCCTCGCGGACGCCCTTGGGCAGATCGGTCATCTCCTGCGGGTCCTCGACGAGCCGCTCGAAGTAGTGCACCGAGAGTTGGCGGGCCCGGAACCCCTTGTGGCCGAGGGCCTCGACTGCCGCGATCCGTTCGGCGAGGTCGAGGTCGGCGAGGTGGCGCGGTGGCTTGCCGCGCCGGGGTGCGGTGAGGGTGAGCTCCCCGGGGCGGGGACGCGGGGACGGCTGTTCGGCGCTCATGGCAGCGGCACGAACCACAGCAGGAGGGCCCACACCGGAGCGACGCTCAGGATGAGGGAGTCGAGCCGGTCCATGAGCCCGCCATGCCCCGGGAGCAGGTTGCTCATGTCCTTGACCCCGAGGTCACGCTTGATCGAGGACTCCATGAGATCGCCGACGGTGGCCGTCGCCGCGGCCACCGCGCCGAGGACGGCCCCCTGCCACCAGAGCCCGTCGAGGAGGATGGGCAGGGCAATGGCCCCGACCAGGGAGGAAAGCGTGACCGAGCCCGCGAACCCCTCCCAGGACTTCTTCGGGGAGATCGAGGGCGCCATGGGGTGACGGCCGAGGAGGACGCCGACGGCATACCCGCCGATGTCTGAGAAGACGGTGACGAGGACGAAGACGACGATCCGCCGCTCCCCGTCCGGGGCGGCGAGCAGGAGCGAGGCGAAGCCGCCGAGGAACGCGGGATAGAGGGCCAGCAGCGCCCCCGCGCCGAGGTCGCGAGCAGCTCCCTCAAGGCCATCGGCGACCCGCCAGAGGATGAGGCCGACGAGGACCCAGCCGTAGGCAAGGACGAGACCGGTCGGGCCCTCGACATACGCCGTCACCGGGAGGGCGATCGCCGCGATGATGGTGGGGACGGCAGGTGCGTGCAGCCCACGGCCGGCGAGCGCCATCCGCAGCTCCCACGCCCCGACGATCATCGCGGCGACGAGAACGGCGAGGAAGGCCCGCTTGTCGATGAGGATCGAGCCGATGACGAGGCCGGCGAGGATCAAGCCGACACCCACAGCGGCCCGAAGGTCACGGCCGGCTTTTGAGGGTGCGGGCACCGCCGTCGCGGCGGGGTCAGCGGTCGGGGTGTCGGTGCTCGAGGTATCGGTCTCGGGTGCCGGCGGCGGGGTGGCGCTCATGGCGGGGAGCAGCTGCGAGGCCTCAGACCTCGAGGAGCTCGGCTTCCTTGTGCTTGAGCAGGTCGTCGATCTGGTCGACGTACCGCTTGGTCACGTGCTCGAGTTCCTTCTCGCCGCGAGTGCCGTCGTCCTCGCCGACCTCACCGTCCTTGACGAGCCGTTCGAGGGCATCCTTGGCATGCCGGCGGATGTTGCGAATCGCGACCCGCTGCTCCTCGGCATAGTGCCGGGCCATCTTGATGTACTCCTTGCGCCGTTCCTCGGTGAGGACCGGGAGGATGCACCGGATGATCTTGCCGTCGTTGCTGGGGTTAACGCCAAGGTCGGAGTCGCGGATGGCCTTCTCGATGTTGTGCATGGCGCCCTTATCGAAGGGGACGATGACCATCGTCCGGGCCTCCGGGGTCTGGAACGAGGCGAGTTGCTGCAGCGGGGTCGGCGCGCCGTAGTAGTCGACGAGGAGTTTGGAGAACATGCCCGGGTGCGCCCGGCCGGTCCGAATCCCGGCGAAGTCCTCTTTGGCGACCCCGACGGCCTTCTCCATCTTCTCCTCGGCCTCGAGCAGAGTCTCGTCGATCATCGTCGTCTCCTTGGGTGGTGCCGTATGCCGGGTGCGCCGCGCGTATGCCGTCTGTATGCCGTGCCCGAAGCGGTGTCCGGGCGCTCGGGAGCAGTCTCGCAGATCAGACGTCGCTGACGAGAGTGCCGAGCCGCTCCCCATTAAGGGCGCGGGTGATGTTGCCGTCACCCTCCATACCGAAGACAACCATCGGCAGGTGGTTCTCCATGCAGAGGCTGAAGGCGGCCGCGTCAACGACCTTGAGGTTGCGGCGCAGCGCCTCTGCGAAGGTCACGTGGTCGAGCTTGCGGGCGTCCGGGTTGGTCCGCGGGTCGGAGTCATAGACCCCGTCGACGCCGCTCTTGCTCATCAGGACCTCATCGCACTTGCACTCCAGGGCGCGTTGCGCGCTCACCGTATCGGTGGAGAAGTACGGCATCCCAGCGCCGGCCCCGAAGATGACGACCCGGCCCTTCTCGAGGTGGCGGATCGCCCGGCGCGGGATGTACGGCTCGGCCACTTGGCCCATGGTGATCGCCGTCTGGACCCTGGTGTCGATGCCTTCCTTTTCGAGGAAGTCCTGGAGGGCAAGGCAGTTCATCACGGTGCCGAGCATGCCGATGTAGTCCGCGCGGGCGCGCTCCATACCCTTCTGGGAGAGCTCGGCGCCGCGGAAGAAGTTGCCCCCGCCGACCACGACCGCCACCTCAACCCCACCCCGCACGGCCTCGGCGATCTGGTGAGCGATGTCCCGGACAACCTCTGGGTCGACACCGAGCCGACCGCCGCCGAAAACCTCACCCGAAAGTTTGAGGAGCACCCGTCGCGACGGTGTCGTCGGGGCGTCGGCAACGGGCATCGCGGTCTCCTCGGAAAGTGGTCGGTGGTCTCTCGATCCTCCCACAACCGGCCATGCCGTCATCACCGTCCCCCGTGCGGCGACGCCGCGATCGTGAGCCACTTCGCACACCCGCCACGCGGAAGGCGCGTACACTCTCCGAGGAGTATTTCGTTCACGACATTGGGATTGTGTGGGGGTATGGGCTTGCGTAGGCACTTCGGGCTGCGAACCGTGGGGGCGCTCGTCGTGGGGCTTGTCCTGAGTGCTACCGGTACGCAGCAGTCGGTGTCGCTGCCGCGGGCCCCGTCGGCGGCATCGCTGTCGGCGACCCCCGTCCCGGGAGGGATGACCGCCGTCTCCCCCCGGCGGGTTCTCGACACTCGCACCGGCCTGGGAGCCCCCGCAGGACCACGAACCACGGGCAGCCTCACCCGAGTCACGGTCCTCGGCATGGGCGAGGTGCCCCCGACCGGCGTCGCGGCCGTGGTCGTAACGCTGACGGTCACCTCACCAACGGGCAACGGATTCGTCACTGCCTACAGCGGCGTGGGGGACCGTCCTGGCACCTCCGCGCTCACGTGGGCGGCCGGCTCCACGCTGTCCAACACCACGACGGTTCCCGTCGCCGACGACGGCACCATCGCTCTCAGCACCGGGGGCCAGGGCAGCGCGCAACTCATCGCCGACCTCGCGGGGTGGATCGCCGCCGAGCCCCCCACCGACCCCGGGGCCACTCAGGTGGTCACCCCCTCCCGGGTGCTGGACACCCGCGTGGGGCTCGGCGCTCCGAAGGCGCGGCTTGCAGCCGGCTCCGTCACCCGAGTTCAACTCACCGAGCGAAGCGGGCTGCCGACCACGGTCGGCTCGGTGACGCTCACCCTCACCGCCGTGAATCCAAGCCAAGCCGGGTACCTCAGCGTGACCCCCACGGATTCCGGCTCCGCGACGACCAGCTCGATCAACTTCGCCGCCGGCCAAACCATCGCCAACACCGTGACCACGTCCGTTTCGCCGACGGGCGGCATCGACATCCGGGCCTCGGCGGCCACGGACGTCCTGCTGGACCTCACGGCATACACCCTTACCGGCACGCCCACCCTCCCCGGAACCCTCACCCCGAGCGCTCCCACCCGCATTCTCGATACCCGCGTGCGGTGGGAGCCGGTCGTTGCCGGTGAGGTGGTCACCGTCAGTACCACAGCGGGGAGCGCGGCGATCCTCAATGTCACCGCCGTCCCGATCGACCCGCGAAGCGAGAGCGGTGCCGGCTTCGTCACTGTCAGCGCCTTGGGGACGGGCACGCCGAATGCCTCCCAAGTGTCGTTCACGTCTGCGTCGCCGCGCGCAGCCCAGGTGGTCGTCCCGGCCGATAGCGATGGCCGAATCCGGCTGCTCGCCTCCGCAGACACGCATCTGGTTGTCGACCGGATCGCGAGCCTCTCCGCCAACCCGGTGCCAGCGGCGCCGCTTGCCGTCACGTCTCTGAGCGTGACCACAGGATCCACCGGCAACGTCCTCACGTGGACGGCTCCACCGGGAGCTGCGGGTGTCACGATCCGCCGCTCGGGGAGCCGGGAACCCACCTCGCCCTATTCCGGGATCGCGCTCACCTCGCTGGCTGGCACGGCCACGACCTACACCGACACCGCTCTCGCCCCAGGAGTGACCTACCGGTATGCCGTCTACGCCCGCACCGCGTGGGGTGACTCCTCCGAGCCAGCACGGGCAGCATCGGTTCCGCTGCCGGCGCTGGCCTGGTCGGCGCCGGAGGTGCTCGTTCCCGCCCACGGTCCCCCGACATCGGTCTCCTGCGCCTCGGCGAGCTTTTGCATGTCGGTGGCCCAGGGTGGTGAGACCTACCGTTTCGACGGGACAAACTGGACCTTCATGGGTCGGCTGCCCGCGGCCGGATCGCAAGGAGGGTTCGGCCTCCTGGACATCTCGTGCCCCACGCCCGACTTCTGCCTCGCCCTGGGACGGGGCTGGGCAGACCCGGGAACCACGGCATACGCGCTGCGGTCGGGCGACTGGTCGAGCCCCATGGCAGTAGATATCAACGCGGACCACGTGTCCTGCGCGAGCGCCACATCCTGTGTGCTCGCCGAGACCGACGCTTACTCCTCGGCACCCCGCTTCGTGCGGTTCAACGGCTCCGGATTCACGACGCCGATTGCCCTCACCGGTCGAGATCGGGTGAACGACCTCGACTGCCCGACCTCGACCATCTGCTACCTGGCCACGACGACGACAGCGAGGTCAGGGCGGGTGGACCGACTGTCCGGGAGCACCCTGACGGCCATGACGACCCTCCCTTACACCACCTTGCGCGCAGACCTGTCGTGCTCGTCCAGCACCTTCTGCATGGCGACGGCCGGTGATCAGTTCACGACCTTCAATGGCGGTTCGTGGTCGGCGGTGCGCGACTACTCCCTGCAGCAGAGTGTCTACGACACCTATGACCTGTCGTGCGCCTCGCCCACCTCGTGCATGGCCGTCGTCATGATCGACACGATGTATGCGGCTCGCTGGAATGGCAGCAGCTGGGCCTTCACCAGCCTGGACCGCGGGATCAACACCTCGCGCGCCCTCGACTGCCCCAGCACCACCATGTGCCTCCTCGTGGACGGCCGCGGGATGTACCGCCGCTGGAACGGCAGCTCGTGGTCGGCGCGGACCTTCTACGCGCGCAGCACTGGCTCGATTACCGACCTGGAATGCATGAGCTCGACCCAGTGCACGCTGAGCGACAACTTCGGCAACGTCGTCGACGTCACCCCCACCTCGCACAGCCCGCTCCTGAGCCTCATGGAGGGCGGCACACCGCTGAGCTGTATCTCCGGTTTCTGCCTCGCCACCTCGCCGTCTGACGGCACGTGGCGGACGAGGACATCGGCGGGGTGGCACGCCGTGCGCTCGAGCCCCACCGATCCGGTCCTGGACAATGCCACGTGCAGCTCCGCCTCTCGCTGTCACTCCCCAAGTTTTCGATCGGTCAGCATCTTTGACGGGAGCGGATGGCGCACCGATGTCGCGGTCCTCCCGGTCGACCTCGGGGATCTTCGTGCCGGGCGATGCACGGGCTCCACGTTCTGCATGTTCCTTGGCTCGACCGGTGCAGCGGTCAGGTGGAACGGCTCGAGCTACCTCTCGGCTGGCACGGTGCCGTTGTCGACGCGCGACTATCTGCTCGACTGCCTCTCCACCGCCTTCTGTCTGGCAACGTCGGGCACGGAATCCGCCATCTGGAACGGCTCCTCGTGGCAGGCCCTCCCCCGGGCAGCCAGCACCCTCGGCCAGCCCGCCTGCCTGAGCACCAGCTCGTGTGTCGCGTTCTCGGGAACCCAGCAGTGGGCGTGGGACTCCCGGGAGTGGTCACCGACGTCGGCGTCTGTCAATCTCAGTTCGGACCCGGCCAACCCCGCGGGTCCGGAGCAGTTGCGATGCACCGCGACCTTCTGCGTCGCGGCCTTCGAAGGCTCAGTCTCCCGGCTGGTGCGCTGACCAGAGCCACGACACACGTATGCCGCCCGGCTCGGTGAGCGGGCGGCATACGGTCTGTGGTCAGTCGACCACGGTGGGTCGAGCCAGGAGTCAGGCTCCGACGCGGTAGCGCACGAAGCCGGTGGCCGTAGCGCCGGCCTCCTGGAGGACCTTGGCAACGGTCTTCTTGGGGTCCTTGGCGAACGCCTGCTCAAGGAGCACGTTGTCCTTGAAGAACCCGTTGACCCGGCCCTCGACGATGCGAGCGAGGGCGGCCTCCGGCTTGCCCTCCTCACGTGCGGTGGCCTCGGCGAGCCGACGCTCGTTCTCGACGACCTCGGCGTCCACCTCGGAGCGGTCGAGAACGGTCGGGCTGAACGCGGCGATGTGCATCGCAACGTCCTTGGCCGCCGCCTCGTCCCCGCCCTGGGTCGCGACCAGGACACCGATCTGCGCGGGCAGGTCGGGGCTCGTCTTGTGCAGGTAGGTCACGACGTGCTCGCCCTGGAGGCGGGCGACCCGCTTGAGCTCGATCTTCTCGCCGATGGTCGCGTTGGCCTCGTCGAGCAGCGCCTGGACGGTCTTGCCGTCGGCAAGGGTCGAGGAGAGCAGGGACGCAGCGTCCGCGGCCTCGGTCGCGACGGCCTGGTCGAGGACCTCGGCCGCCAGCGCACCGAAGCGCTCTCCCTTGGCCACGAAGTCGGTCTCGCAAAGCAGCTCGACCAGGGTGCCGACGCCACCCTCGGCGCGGGCGGCAACCAGCCCGTTGGAGGCCGTGCGGCCCTCGCGCTTGGTGACGCCCTTGAGGCCCTTGACGCGCAGGATCTCCTCAGCCTTGGCCATGTCGCCGTCGGCCTCTTCGAGAGCCTTCTTGACGTCCATCATCCCGGCCGCGGTCTTCTCCCGCAGCGCCTTGATGTCAGCGGCGGTGTAGTTCGCCATGTGTTATCGCTCTTTCGGTTTGCGTGGGTGTGGAACGGGTGCGGGCGCGGCTCAGGCCTGCTCGTCGGCGACCGGGTCGGCGTCGGCGACCGGAGCAGCCTCGGCCTCAACAGCCGCCACCGTCTCAGCCGGCACGGCCTCGACCTCTGCCTCGGCGACCGGGGCCTCGGCGACCGGGGCCTCAGCGGCAACCGGGGCCTCAGCGGCAACCGGGGCCTCAGCGGCAACCGGAGCCTCATCGCCGGAGGAGAGCAGTTCGCGCTCCCACTCGGCCAGCGGCTCCTCGGCGGCGACCTCGTCGCCACCCTCGCCCGCGCGGGCACCCGCCCGCGCGACGAGGCCCTCGGCAACGGCGTCAGCGATGACTCGGGTGAGCAGAGTGACCGAGCGGATGGCGTCGTCATTGCCCGGAATCTTGTAGTCGACCTCGTCGGGGTCGCAGTTGGTGTCGAGGATCGCGATGACCGGCAGGCCGAGCTTCTTGGCCTCGTTGACCGCGAGGTGCTCTTTCTTGGTGTCGACGATCCAGACGGCCGAAGGGACCTTGCTCATCGAACGGATACCACCCAGGGTGCGCTCGAGCTTGTTCTTCTCGCGCTCCAGGATGAGCAGCTCCTTCTTGGTGTAACCGGACGCGGCCACATCGTCGAAGGTGAGCTCCTCGAGCTCCTTGAGGCGGGTGAGCCGCTTTGAAACGGTCTGGAAGTTGGTGAGCATGCCGCCGAGCCAGCGGTGGTTGACGAACGGCATACCGACCCGGGTCGCCTGCTCGGCGATGGGCTCCTGGGCCTGCTTCTTGGTCCCGACGAAGAGGATCGTGCCGCCGTGCGCCACGGTCTGCTTGACGAACTCGTAGGCCGAGTTGATGTAGGTCACCGACTGCTGCAAGTCGATGATGTAGATGCCGTTGCGCTCGGTCATGATGAAGCGCTTCATCTTGGGGTTCCAGCGACGGGTCTGGTGCCCGAAGTGGACGCCGCTCTCGAGGAGCTGGCGCATCGTCACGACAGCCATGGTCGTGTCTCCTTATGTGGTTGTCAGTTCACGTCGGTATGCCGCGGGGCGCGGATACCTGCCTGGCGTCTGACCCTGCCCCGCCCGGAGGTCCGGGACTGCTGTGACGTGGCCCGAGGATCACCGCAAACGGGTCACCACGACAAGACGCGCGAAGTCGCCCGGACGAGCCGAGCGCATCGGTCAGTCTACGGCTCGCGAGTCCGAGACGTGAAATCGGCGAACGCGACCGCTATCGCGAGCAGGGCAAGGACGACAACCCAGAGGATGAGCCTGTCGGCGATCACGCCATACCCGGTGGTCACCACGGCGGCGGCCGTGGCCAAGGCTGGGAGCCAGCCGAGGCGGGAGCGCAGCGCAAGCACGAGGGTGACGACCGCCCCGACGGCCATGCCCGCCATGAGTCCGATGCCGACCCAGGCCAGGCATGACAAACCCTCCCCCTGGCAGAACCGGAGCGAGAGCCAGGTCGTCGCCAGGAAGACGACGAACCCGCTCACGAGACCGCCCACGTAGGCACGTCCCACCTCGGTGAGCCGCTTGGCCGTCATGCTCGGTCCTCTCCGTCGTCGACGAGCGACAGCATCCCATCGGTGAGTGCCGCGCAGGCCCCGACCGGGAAGGCGAGGTTGGTGACGCCGTGACCGATCGCGGCCCCCGTGTATGCCGGGACGCCGAGGCCACCGAGTCGGTCAGCGAGAACCTCGAGCACCATGTCCGGGTCCCCGCAGTGGGTGAAGTCGCCGCAGACGACCGCGCTGGCCTGGCCCAGCCATCCGGAGCGGATGAGTTGGGTGAGGAGCCGGTCGAGCCGCCGAGGCTGTTCGGAGACGTCCTCGAGAACGACGATGCGGCCGTCGGCCTGCGGCAGATCCGGGGTGCCCACGGAGGCGGCGAGGAGGGCGAGGTTGCCGCCGAGGAGCCCGCCGGTGGCATTGCCCGCAACGATGGGTCGCAGGCCCGCGCCGAGGACCGTGCCGGCCTCCCGGCCGCAGAGAACGGCCCACGCGTGCTCCCGGGTCGCGACGTCGGCGTCCCCGAGGCTGGTGACGACCGGGCCATGGATCCCGGCCACCCCCAGCCGGGTTTCCAACGCGGCGAGCAGCGCGGTCACGTCGGAGAACCCCATCACCGCCGGGGGGACGGCGCGCTGCGCGAGCACCTCCCAGTCGAACAGATCGAGTACCCGCTGCGCGCCATACCCACCGCGCCCGAGGATGATCGCCTCCACGCTGGGGTCGCTCCACGCGGCCGTGAAGTCGGCGGATCGATGGCGGTCCGTTCCGGCCAGGTAGTCCAGCCGGGGATGGCTGGCGCGTAGGTGCAGGCCCTCGCTGACCTGCAGCCCCCAATCCCGCAGCACCGCAAGCCCCACCTCAAGCCGGTCGGGCGGGATGGGGCTGGACAGTGCGACCACCGCGGCCCGGGACCCGGCCCGCAGCGGTGCGGGGCGACGCAGGGCGCCGTTCACGACAGCGGCGCCAGGTCAGGGACCCGCACCGGCCAGGGCGCGACGCGCTCGAGTTGGCGGGCGAGGGCCAGCAGCAGCCCGTCGCCGCCGCGACGCGCCACGAGCTGAACCCCGATCGGCCAGCCCTCCAGGGACCGGCCCATCGGCACCGAGAGCGCCGGATGGCCGGTGACGTTGGTGAGCACGGTGTTGGCGACGTAGGGGGTGGTGCGCAGCTGGGCGCGCAGCGTGTCCAGACCGTCGAGGAAGCCCACCGTAGGAGGCAGCAGGGGCATGACGGGCAGGACCAGGATGTCGGCGTCGGTGAGCAGCCGGGCGTCGACCAGCCGGGCCACGGCTTCGCTGCGCCGCACGGCCAACTCGGCGACCCGGGGGGTGGCCCAGCGAGCGAGCCGGGCGGTGGTTCGTGTGCGCGGTTCGAGAGCATCGGGGTGCTCGACCTGTCCGGCCTCCTCGCGCATCCCGGCATAGAACTGGGGGAGGAAGGCATCCGTGGGCACCGGCCAGCGCGGCTGGGTACGGCGCACCCGGTGCCCGAGCCGGGCCAGGGTGCGAGCCGCCTGCTCCGTCACCGTCGCGATCTGGGGGTCGGTGGAGATGCCGGGCATGACGGGCTTGGTGGTCCAGGAGATCCGCAGCCTCCCGAGGTCCCGCTCGAGCCCGTCCACAAACGACATCGGGTCTGCAGGCCACTGCCAGCGGTCGATGGGGGTCGACCCGGCGATGACGTCGAGCAGGAGCGCGGAGTCGGTGACGCTGCGGGTCAGGCCGCCGAGGACCACCAGGCCGTACCAGTGCTGGCGAAGCGGCGCGAGGCTGATCCGCCCCCGGGTGGGTTTGAGCCCGACCAGGCCGCACGCGGACGCGGGGATGCGGATAGACCCGCCACCGTCGGCGCCGAGCCCGATGGGGGCCATCCCGGTAGCCACCGCGGCGGCGCTGCCCCCACTGGAGCCTCCGGGGCTGCGTCCGAGGTCCCAGGGGTTGCGGGTTACGCCATAGCGATCCGACTCGGTGAAGGGGAACTGCCCGAACTCGGGCATCGTCGTCCGCCCAAGAACGACGGCCCCGGCGGCCCGCAGACGGCGGACCACCTCGCCGTCGGCGGGTCGGGGCGTCGAGTTGCCGAAGCCGCCAAGGGTGGTGACCTGACCGGCCTGGTCGTACTCCTCCTTGAGGACCACCGGGACCCCGGCCAGTGGGCCGTCATGGCCCACTCCCCCGGCATCGAGAGCGGCCGCGGCCGCCCGGGCCTCCTCCCCGAGGACGACGGTCATGGCGTTCACCGCCGGGTTGCGCTCGGCCACCCGGGCCAGGGCGGCGTCGACCACGGCGGTCGCCGACACCTCGCCGGCACGGACGAGTCCAGCGATCTCGGCCGCGGACAGGACGGCATACTCCTCCGGGGTCATGGGGACAAGGTATAACTCGGTCGCGGCGTCGTGTCACCGGCGCGTAGGGTCGCTGACCATGTCTGGCTGGCTCGCGCGCGTCCTCGAACGGGTCCTGCCCTCGCGGCTCGGGTCCGCGTTCCGGTGGAACATCGCCTCGGTCTGGACGAGCAACCTCGGCGACGGGATTGCGGCCGCCGCCGGGCCGCTGCTCGTCGCGAGCCAGACCCGCTCCCCGGTGCTCATCGCTGCCGCTGCCATGGCCCGAACCCTGCCAAGCCTCGTCGCGGGCCTGTATGCCGGGGCGCTCGCCGACCGGGTCAACCGGATCACCCTGACCGTGTGGTCCAACCTGGTCCGGGTCCTCGTCATCGGTGCCCTCATCGCGACCATGGTGAGCGGCACGGTGTCCATCGGGATCGTCCTCGCGGCCCTGCTCGCCGTGGGAGTGGCCGAAGTCTTCGCCGACTCGGGGTCGCGCTCCGTGCTGCCGATGATCGTCCCTTCGGAGCACCTCGGGGTGGCCAACGCGCGCGCCATGTCCGGTTACATCGTCGTGGACAACCTCGTCGGGCCCACCCTCGGGGCGTTCCTCTTCGCGGTCGGCATGGTGTGGCCGTTCGCCATCCACGTGCTATGCATGGTGCTCGCGACCTGGCTCTTCACCCGGATCGCCATCCCCCGCGGCGGGGTACGCGGCCGGGTTGACACGCACATCCGGCACGACATTGCCGAGGGCTGGCGCTGGCTGTGGGCGCACGACGCCGTCCGCACCCTGGCACTGGTCATCTTCGCCTTCAACCTCACCTGGGGAGCGGCCTGGTCCATCCTCGTGCTCTACAGCCTTGAGGTCCTGGGGATGGGGCCGGTCGGCTTCGGGCTGCTCACCACGGCGGCCGCCCTCGGGGGGCTACTGAGCACCGCGGGCTACGACTGGCTGGAGGGCCGGTTCGCACTCGCGACCATCATGAAGGCCTGCCTCACCCTGGAGGTGCTCACCCACCTCGGGCTCGCGCTCACCCGGATCCCTTGGGTGGCGCTCGCGATCATGGTCGTCTTCGGCGGCTATGCCTTCGTCTGGGCGACGGTGTCGACGACCGTTCGCCAGCGTGCCGTTCCGGATGAGCTCATGGGACGGGTCGGCAGCGTCTACCTGGTCGGGCTGACCGGCGGGCTCCTCGTTGGGCAACTCGTCGGCGGCCTGCTCGCGACCCGGTGGGGACTGCTCGCGCCGTTCTGGTTCGCCTTCGTCGGCTCGGGGCTGACCCTGCTCCTGGTCTGGCGCCGGCTGGACGCCATCGCGCACACCCCAGAACCACCCGCGGCGACCGGGCCGACCGGGTGAGGCGCACGGCATACGCTCTGCTCACATGAGAGCACCTGGGCATCGGGCGCTGGCCGCCTTCGGCACGACGATCTTCGCGGAGATGTCCGCACTGGCCGCCCAACACGGCGCCATCAACCTCGGCCAGGGATTCCCGGACACTGACGGGCCGCCCGAGGTGCTCGACGCGGCAGTCGCGGCGATCCGGGGCGGCGGCAACCAGTACCCGCCGGCTTCGGGCGTGCCCGAACTGCTCGAGGCGATCAGCGCCCACCAGGAGCGCTTTTATGGCGTGCGCGTGGACTCCTCTCGCGAGGTCCTCGTCACCGTCGGAGCCACCGAGGCCATCGCGGCGACGATCCTCGCCCTCGTCGAACCGGGCGATGAGGTGGTGACCTTCGAGCCGTACTACGACTCCTATGCCGCGACCATCGCGCTCGCCGGTGGGGTGCGCCGGACCTGCGTGCTGCGGTTCCCTGATTTTGCCGTCGACGAGACCTCGCTTCGGGCAGCGTTCTCCTCGCGGACCCGGGTCGTGCTGCTCAACACCCCGCACAACCCGACCGGCAAGGTGTTTACCCGCGCCGAGCTCGAGCTCGTCTGCGAGCTGGCCCGCGAGTACGACGCCTGGGTGGTCACCGACGAGGTGTACGAGCACCTCACCTTCGACGGGGTGGAGCACGTCCACGTGGCGGCGCTGCCGGGGATGTGGCAGCGGACGGTGACGATCTCTTCGGCGGGCAAGACCTTCTCGACCACCGGTTGGAAGGTCGGCTGGGTCGTCGGGCCGGCGGACGTCGTCGCCGCCGTGCGCGGGGTCAAGCAGTTCCTCACGTATGTCGGGTCCGGCCCCTTCCAGCCTGCCGTCGCCGCAGGCCTGGGTTTGCCCCGGGCCGTGTATCAGGGGCTCGCCGACGAACTTGCCGCCAAGCGGGATCTCCTCGTCGCCGGGCTCACCTCGGTGGGGCTGCCGGTCGCGGTGCCGCAGGGGACCTACTTCGTCATCGCCGATGCGGCCGCGCTGGGGGCCGATGACGCTCTGGAGTTCTGCCGCGAGCTGCCGCACCGCGCCGGCGTGGTCGGGGTGCCGGTGTCGGTGTTCTGCGACGACCCCGACAGTGCGCGCACGCTGGTGCGGTTCGCGTTCTGCAAACGCGACGAGGTTCTCGCGGAGGCGGTTCGCCGACTGGCTGCGCTGGGGTAAGGGCCGGTGCTCCGGTGCCCCGTCGTCCACACCGCGTGGGGCGCGGGGGCTTTGTCCACCGGCGGCGCGGCGCCGCTTGACCCGTACGGGGGGCGGGGCGAGCGTGGCTTCCATGGGGATCGGGTCCGTCGTCGCCGGAGCAGCCGTTGTGCTGGCCGCCACCGCCGCGGCTGTGGCCGTCGAGTCACGCCCGGCTCCCCGTCCAGTGCGTGTCGCCGGCGCGGGCGCCCCCGGCGTCGGGATCGGCCCAACCCGCTGGCATTGGCCTCTGCCAGGTCCCCGCGCGGTCGTGCGCCACTTCGCGGCACCCACCTCCACGTATGGCTCCGGGCACCGCGGCGTCGACTTGGCCGGGGCACCGGGCGTGGACGTGCGGGCGGTGGCGGACGGCATCGTCACCCACTCCGGGGTCATCGCCGGCCGCGGGACGGTGACACTCGAGATCGGTGCAGGGCTGCGGGTGACCTACGAACCGGTGGAGTCCCGGCCCGCGCGTGGCGAGCACCTCGGAGCCGGTGAACGGATAGGGCGGTTGCAGCCGACGGGGAGCCATTGTGGCCCCACCGCCTGTCTGCACCTGGGCGTGATCCGCGAGTCTGTGTACCTCGACCCGCTCATGTGGTTCGGGGAGGGCCGGGTGGTGTTGCTCCCCGTGAGAGGGGTTCACGCGCGCGGATGAGCCTGCGCGTAAGAGGCCTTGAGCCGGTCGATCGAGACATGGGTGTAGATCTGGGTGGTCGCGAGCGAGGCGTGCCCAAGGAGTTCCTGGACCATCCGCAGGTCGGCGCCGCCTTCGAGGAGATGGGTGGCGGCCGAATGCCGCAAGCCGTGCGGTCCGAGGTCGGGGGCGTCGGGCACGTGCCGGAGCAGTTCGTGAACGGCCGTGCGGATCTGGCGGGGGTCGGCCCGGCCACCTCGCCGTCCGAGGAGGAGTGCCGGACCCGAGCCCTCGCGAACCAACTGCGGGCGACCCCGGGTGATCCAGTCCTCCACTGCCCGCAGCGCCGGGAGACCGACCGGGACGACTCGCTCCTTGTCGCCCTTGCCGACGACCCGCACCACCTTTGAGGCGTGGTCGATGTCGTCCAGATCGAGTCCGACGAGTTCGCCGACGCGGATGCCGGTCGCATAGAGCAACTCCAGGGCAGCCAGGTTGCGCAGGTTGACGGGGTCGTCGTCGTCGGCCGCGGTCTCGGCGACGGCCAGGAGTGAGGAGGCTTGTGAGACGGCCAGAACCGGCGGCAGCGTGCGTTGCCGTCGGGGGGCCATCAGTCGCAGCGCCGGGTCCGCCGCGACCCGGCCGCTGCGGTGCGCCCACGCGAAAAACGTCCGCAGCGAGGCCGACCGGCGGGCCAGCGTCGCTCGAGCGGTCCCCGAGGCCGCCAAGGCTCCCAGCCACCCTCGAAGGTCAGCCAGGGTGGCCTCGTCCAAAGATGAGCCCTGCGCGTCGAGATGCTCCGCGAGCGCTCGGACATCGCTCAGGTAGGCCCGAACCGTGTGGGCTGAACGGCCGCGCTCGGCGCGCAGGTGGCGCTCGAAGGCGCCAACGAGGTCCGGTCCGGCCGCAGTCATGACGTCACCGTCGCAAACTCCGGGGCCCCGGACAACGGGGCGCGCCGCTCACCGCCGATCACCTCAGTGCTCACGCGGCGGCGGCCGACGTCGCCACCCGTCGGCTGCGCGGTCGACATACCCGTCGACGTCAAGCTCGGCGAGCGCTCGTAGGACGGGCTGACCGGACACCCCAGAGACCCGAACGATGTCGTCCACACTGGCCGCCGACCGCAGCGGGATCGCGAGCAGGACGGCGCGGACCTCGGGTCGCAACGCGTCCAGCGGTCGTACTTCCCCCTGCCTTCGGGGGGCGGCGTCACGGCCGAGGCGGCCGCAGAGTTCGGCGACATCGGCGGCATCGGTGATCAGCTGGTCCCCCTCGCGAATCAGTTCATGGCACCCGGCTGAGGTGGGCGAGGTCACCGGCCCCGGCACGACTCCGACCGGCCGGCACTGGTCGCGGGCGTGTCGAGCTGTGCTCAGGGACCCGGAGCGCAGGTTGGCTTCGACGACGACGGTGCCGCAGGTCAGGGCGGAGATGAGCCGGTTCCGCGCCAGGAACCGGGATGGGAAGGGCGCGTACCCGAGGGGTAACTCACCCACAAGGATTCCGTCCTCGCAGATCCTTCGAAAGACCGCCTCATGGGCCTGGGGGTAGGCACGGTCGAGGCCGCAGGCGAGCACCGCGATCGTAGGAGCACCCGCCGCGAGCGCCCCGTGGTGGGCCGCGATGTCGATGCCGAAGGCGCCTCCGGAGACCACGGTGAAGAAGCGCAGGCTCAGCCCCTCGGCGAGTTCGGCCGCGACCCGCGCCCCGTAGTCGGAGCATGCCCTCGAGCCGACGATGGCCACGGAACGCTCGACGAGGTCGGCGAGCCGCCCCCTCCCCCGGGTGTAGAGCGCGTATGGCGGCACGGCGAGGCTGTCAAGCCGCTCGGGCCACTCGTCGTCGCCGGGAATGACCACGGCTATCCCGAGCCGCCGGTGGGCCTCGGCGAGCCGGGCTCGCGAGAAGGTGGCGGCCCGCTCCAGGTAGGCCCTCCTCGCCCCCTGGCTGCCGTCGAGGACAGCGGCAAGCCCGGAAAGGGCTCCGTGTTCGGCGACGAGCGCGCAACTCGGCGGATCGGCCGGCTCGGCGATCCACGACCACGCCACCCGGGCCCACCGCTCGTCCGCGGACGCGAGGATGTCGCTCAACTCTTGGGCCCCAGAGCCGCTCTGGCCGCGGGCGCTCACGCGGCCAACCGCCCGGTGTGCCGCAGCGCGAGGGCCGCGGACACATCGTCGGGGTCGGGCACGGTGTGTCCGGCAAGGTCAGCCACGGTCCAGGCCACCCGCAGGGCCCGATCGAATCCGCGCATGGTGAGGTCTCCGCGGTCCAGGAGCCGGGCTAGGCCGGCGGTTGTTCGGGCCGCAAGACGGTACGGCGGTCGACGGATGACCGATCCGGGGACCTCGGCATTGAGTCGGTAGCCGAGGGCTGCCCAACGCTCTTCGGCAGCGCCTCTACCCTGCGCCACCCGGGCGGCAACGACCGCGCTGGACTCCCCGACGGTGCCCTCCAAGGCGGACAGGGTCACCGGGTGCACACTGACCTGAAGGTCGATTCGGTCGAGAAGCGGGCCGTTGAGTTTGTTGCGGTAGTGGCGGATCACGGTCGGGGAGCACGTGCACTCACGGCCCTTGTGATAGGCGTTGCCGCACGGGCACGGGTTGGAGGCGAGCACGAGGAGGAACCGTGCCGGATAGCGGTGCACGGCCCGAGCCCGAGCGATGACGACCTCACCGGACTCCAGCGGCTGCCGCAGCGTGTTGAGGGTTCGTTGGTCGAACTCGGCCGCCTCATCGAGGAAGAGGACTCCGTGATGGGCACGGCTCACCGCACCGGGAAGAACCTGCCGGGATCCGCCCCCGACCAGGGCGGCCATGGAGGCAGTGTGGTGCGGCGCGACGTACGGCGGCGTGAGGTCGAGGCCGTGAACCGCGCCGATGGCACCGATGAGTGAGGCGACCGCGTGCGTCTGCAGAGCCTGCTCTCGAGTCAGCGGCGGCAGGATCGTCACCAGCCGTTCGGCGAGCATGGTCTTGCCCACCCCGGGCGGACCACCCAGGGCGAGGTGATGTCCCCCGGTCGCGGCCAGTTCGAGCGCCATCCGGGCCTCGGTCTGGCCGACGACGTCGGCGAGGTCGCCGACGAGACGCTCCGCTCTCCCGGCTCCGGCCGCGGCCTCACTCTGCGGGAGGTCATGGCCGGCAGCAACGCCGGCATACCACTGGATGAGGGTTCGCAAGTTGGGTGGGGCGTGCACGTCGACACCCTCCACAAGCTGGGCCTCGGCGAGGTTCTCCGGGGGCACGATGACGGTGCGGACCCCCTGCGCCTGGGCGTGCAGCACGGCCGGGAGGATGCCGTGGATCCGCCGCAGCGCCCCGTCGAGCCCGAGCTCGCCGAGATGAACGATGTCTCCGACGACGCGCTGAGCGATGACCCCCGAGGCCACCAGGACGGCGACCGCGATCGGCAGATCAAACCCCGACCCGTGCTTCTCGAGCGCAGCGGGCGAGAGGTTGACCGTGATCCGCCGCGTGGGCAACGGATACCCGCTGGAGGCCAGGGCCGGTCGCACCCGATCCGGCGCCTGACCGCAGGCTTTGTCGGGCAGCCCGGTCAGCGCAAAGCTCGGCAGCCCGGGGGCGATATGCGCCTCGACCTCGACCAGGGCTCCCTCCAAGCCCCGCAGGGAGACCGAGCGGGTCCGGGCGACCTCCATCAGGCGTCCCCTCGCACATGCCGGATGAGGGTGCGCTCCCCCGGACGTCGGAGCACGCCGATGACGTCCACCCGGACCGTTCCCACACCCTCGATCGCATGGTCACGAAGCCAGGCCGCGGCGAGCCGACGCAGCCGCAGCATCTTGTCGAAGGTCACCGCCTCGACCGGGTCCCCGAACCCGACCCCGGTACGGGTCTTGACTTCACACACGACGAGGCAGTCCCCATCCCTGGCCACGAAATCGACCTCACCGTGTTCGCATCTCCAGTTGCGGGCGAGGACCTCCATCCCCAGACCCTGGAGAACCCGCTCCGCGAGCTCTTCGCCAAAGCCCCCGAGGAGTTGCCGTGTCGTTGTCATACCCCCACGCTGCCGAGCACTGCGCGCTCCTCGCTCACCCGATCTGCTCCCTTGTGGACAGTCCCACGACCGAGAGCTTCGGTGTGGACAAACCCACCTCGGGCAATGTGCCGACACCCATGAGGCCGCAACCGTGCCCAGCGGCTACCCGCGCGAATTACCATGGGAACTTATGACCGCCTCTGCGAGCCGCCGGCGCACGCCGACGTTGGATCAGGTCGCGCGGTACGCGGGAGTGTCCAGGGCAACGGTGTCGCGGGTCGTCAACGGATCGACCAGCGTCGATCCGGCGCTGCGCAAGATCGTCGATGAGGCCGTTGCAGACCTGAACTACGTGCCGAACCTTGCCGCGCGCGCCCTCATGACCCGACGTACCGACACCATCGCTCTTGTTGCGGCAGAAGGAGATCGGCGAGTATTCGGCGACCCCTTCTTCGCTCAGATCGTCCGGGGCGTGAGCCTCGAGCTGGGATCGGCCGGTGCCCGGCTCTCGCTGACGATGACCCAGACGGATGCGGATGCCGAGCCGTTGGCGAAGTACTTCGCCTCGGGGCACGCCGACGGTGTCTTGCTCATCTCCGAGCACGGCCGGCATCGGCTCGCCGAACAGTTCGCCACCGCCGGCACCCCGGTCGTCATCGGTGGTCGTCCGTTGGACCCCGCGTTGCGGGTGACGTATGTCGACAACGACAACGTCGGCGCGGCGCGGGAAGCAGCCAAGTACCTGCGCTCGCTGGGACGTACCCGCATCGGCACGATCGCGGGACCGCAGGACATGTCCGCCGGGGTGGACCGACTGGACGGCTTCCGCAAGGGGTTGGGCAAGGGCTTCCGCAAGAGCCGAGTGGAGTTCGGCGACTTCACCATGGCCTCCGGGGAGGTCGCCGCGAGCCGGCTCCTCGACCGGAACCCCGACGTCGATGCGGTCTTCGTTGCCTCCGACCTCATGGCCCTGGGGGCGATGGGGGTGTTCAAGAAGGCCGGCCGACGGATCCCGGACGATATCGCCGTCGTGGGCTTCGACGACATCGAGCTCGCCAAGTTCGCCGATCCCGCACTCACCACCATGCGCCAGCACACGGTCGACCAGGGCCGCCTCATGGCCCGGCTTATGCTCCAGTCGTTGGGCCGGGTCGACGAGACCGAGCAGACCCGGCTCAACTCCCCGGATGGCCGAGGAATCATCCTCGGGGTCGAACTCATCGAGCGAGATTCCGCCTGACACACCTCTTGTCAGTTGCGGCCGACACCCATACTCTGCACGGAGAGCGCTCTCTCACGCGGCGAAGGGTGGCACCACAATGTTCCGTCGAGTTTCCACGAAGTTGACCTCGGTCGCAGTAGCAACGGTAGTTGTCTTCACTGGGCTGTCCGGCCAACTCCCTGCTACGGCAACGACATTGCCGATTGTGGACGATTTCGAGACCCCGCTGATCTCAGGATCGACGGGCTCCATTCCCCTCGGCTTCTACCAGGCGACCGACCCGAAGAGCGCTCTCAGCTACGAACGCTCCTCCACCCTCCCGGAACCGGTGCCCGGATCTGCCACCGGCAACTCCGCGCTCAAGGTGGACGCCACGGTAGACGCCTGGGCGGTCGTCGTGCATGCCTTCAGCGACGACCCCGCCACGCAGTGGATCCCGCAGGACTGGAGCGCCTCGGAGGGCATGCAGTTCTGGTTCCATGGGACGGGCGCCGGCACGACGCTCTTCATCGACGTCATCGACAACCGCACCGCGGGATCGACCACCGATGACGGCGAACGGTTCTCGACCACCTTCACTGACACCACGGCCGGTTGGCGACTCGTCCAGTTGCCGTTCGACGCCTTTGCCCGCAAGGACATCGGTAACGGGGCACCCAACGACGGTTTCGGACTCACCGAAATCCATGGCTGGGCGTTCGGCTCGTTGGCCACCTCGGGCGCAAAGACGTTCTACGTCGACGACGTCTCCCTGTATGGCGTCGCGCCGATCCGACCGCTGACGGTTGGCTTCGGGACGGTCGAGACCAAGGTCGTCGAGGGCCAGAGCGCCAGCGTCCCGGTCAAGCTGAGCAAGGTCAGCGACGCCCCCGTCACGGTGACCGTGAAGTCGACGATCAGCACGGCTCGGGTCGGCCTCGACTACGACGCCGTGAACACGACCGTGACGATTCCGGCAGGATCCACCACGGCGTCTGTGTCGGTGCCCACCCGGGATGACGACTCCTACCTCGGTGACCGCTCCGCCGTGCTGGAGCTCTCCGGGGTCTCCGGCGCCGAGCTCGGCAAGCCTCCGGTTTCGCGACTGCTCATCACCGACAACGAGCAATTCGACCCCACCCTCATCGAGGACTTCGTCACCCCGCCGCACCTGTGGACCCCGGGCCGGAAGGTGACTCTCAAGCAGCGCACCATTCCCGTCGGCGACCCTCGGGCCCGTCCCGGCGCCACCGCACCCGAGCAGATCCTCGCCGCCTCCAGCGATGCCTGGACCACCGAGGTGACCCGCACCTTCGCCCAGGAGCAGGACTGGAGCAGCAGCGACGCGCTGACCTTCTGGTACTACGGACGCAACTCCAAGCGGCCGGTCAACGTGACCCTGTCCAACCCCACCCAGAGCGCCACCGCCGGTGACCCCGCGTCCTGGCCGCTGCTCTGGGCGGACGAGTTCAACACAGCCGATGGCACCCCACCCAACCCCAAGTTCTGGCGTGCCGAACTCGGTGACGGGACGGTCAATGGCATCCCCGGATGGGGCAATGACGAGCTCCAGTACTACACCGCCAAGCGCACGAACGCAGCCACGGACGGTCGGGGCAACCTGGTCATCACCACCCGCAAGACCGACGCCGGCGACGCCCCCCTGTGCTACTACGGGCCCTGCACCTACACCTCGGCACGGTTGCTCACCCAGGATCGGGCGGAGTTCGCCTACGGCCGACTCGAGGCGCGGGTCAAGGTCCCCGAGGGCGCTGGGCTGTGGCCGGCGTTCTGGTCGCTCGGCACGGACATCCGCCAGACCCCGTGGCCGCGGGCCGGCGAGATCGACATCATGGAGCACGTCGGCCGGGAGCCCTACCGCATCTTCGGGACCCTTCACGGACCGGGGTACGCCGGTGGTCAGTCCTATGGCGACGACTACATCTTCCCCACTAAGGTGGCCGACACCTTCCACACCTACCGAGTGGACTGGTACAAGGACCGTGTGGTCTGGGCAGTGGACGGCATTCAGTACCACGAGGCCATCCCGGCCAACGTGGCCCCGAATGACTGGGTCTACAACCACCCGTTCTTCCTGCTCCTCAACGTGGCCGTCGGCGGGAACTTCGGCGGCGCGGTGGGTGCGGAAACCCAGTTCCCGGCACGCACCAAGATCGACTACGTGCGGGCATACCAGGCCGACCGGTTGCCGTCACGGCATACGGTGAGCTTCACCGACAACAGCGTCGGGTGGCGCAAGGTGAGCATCCCACTCGCCGACTTCGGTGCGAACTTCGATGCCTCGCAGGTGCTTTCGCTCAGCGTCGCCACGAAGACCCACCCCGACGGCGCCATGCTGCTCGATGAGTTCGCTCTGTCCTGTGGTGAGAGCGCCACCGTGACGACCACGGCCGACAGCGGTGCCGGTTCACTGCGCCGGGCCATCGGCTCGGTGTGCCCGGGCGGCACGATCACGCTCGACCCGGCCCTCGCCGGGCAGACCATCGCCCTGGACACTCCGCTGTCGATCACCGGCCCGGTCACCATCGACGGCTCCGCCGCGGCGGGTGCCAGCATCAGTGGCGGCGGCGACTCTCGGATTCTTGAGGTCGCCAAGGGCGCCAAGGCCACGGTCAAGGGCCTCACCCTGACCGGCGGCTACGGCTGGGAGCTGGCGGGCGCGGTCCTGAACAACGGCGACCTCACCCTGGACCACGTCACCGTCACCAAAAACTCCGTGACCACCGGCGGCATCGACTTCTGGAAGGGCGGCGCAGGCATCTATTCCGGTGAGGGATCCACGCTGCGCCTAGTGGACAGCACCATCTCCGACAACACCGTGACCGGTGGCGCCGGCGGCGGGATCTACTCCTTCTTCGGGACGACAACCACCATCGAGCGTTCAACGATCAGTGGCAACACGGTCAATGACGTCGGTGGCGGTCTTCGCCTCCTCGGTAACGCCTCGATCACGAACTCGACGGTCTCCGGAAACGCCACGACCGGCTGGCACGGCGGTGGGATCTTCCAGACCGATGGCACCCTGACTCTGACCCACACCACGGTCACCGGGAACACCTCCCCCGGTGGAACCGCTGCTGGCCTGTTCGTCGGCACCTTCGGGGCGAGCGGGGCGAAGATCGAGTATGCCGCCTCGGTCGTGGCCGGCAACTCCGGGGAGCAGTGCTTCCTGGCGCCCTTCGGGTCCGGTCCGGTTGCCTTCACCTCGCTCGGTGGCTCACTGGTCGGCGACGGCACCTGCGCCCCGGTGGCCGCGGATCGAGTTGTTGCCGATGCTTTGCTCGGTCCGCTCGCGGACAACGGTGGTCCGACGCTGACGCACCTGCCGGCCGACGGCAGCCCCGCGGTCGACGCCGCCACCACCTCCACCCTCACGGTCGACCAGCGCGGCAGCAGCCGCCCACTGGGTAGCGCGGCCGACGCGGGAGCGGTCGAGGCCCGCTAGCCGCGAGGGTACGAACGACGCAGACCCCCGCGGAGCCAGCCGGCTCCGCGGGGGTCCGCGTGTGTGGTGGATTCAGGTGAGGCGAGTGGCTTCGACCCGGGCCACCCGAGCCGAACGACTCATGATCTGAGCGGACACCTCGGGCGAGAGCAGTGACTGCGTGGTCTGCTCGATGAGCCCACCGTCAGCCCCGAAGACCGAGATCACCTGGCCATGCTGCCCGTGACCACCACCATGGGCGTTGCGGCGCATGAGGATCGGAGTCTGGGCCATGGTCAGCCCGATCGAGCCGGGGGGAAGATCGAGCAGCTCTTCCTGACCGCCGACCGCGACCAGGCTGAACTCCTGCGGGGAGGTCGACCAGTCGCTCTCGGCGGGGATCGAGGTGTCGATGCGGATCCGACCGTCGACGTACCCGACCCCGAAGTCGGCCCAGCGCGCGAGCATGTCCTCCTTCACCTGCCCCGTCATGCCGGGCTGGCGTGCGCCGCGACCCGAGGGCGTGTGGGAGTAGGCGTCATGCGGGAAAGCGCCGAACTCGTGGGCGGTCTTGCTGAACCCCAGGCCGGCACGCACGGCGTCGTATGCCGTGTGCAGCCGGGCGAGGCGGGCGGCATCGCGCGCGGGAGCGCGCTGCGCGGCGTCGACCTGCTCCCGCACGGCCAGGAGGAGCTTGGAGACCATGTGCCAATAGATGCTCCCGACACCCTCATAGGCAAAGAAGCTGCTCGAGCGGCCGGTGTACCCGGCATGACGGAAGACCTCCTCGAAGATCTCCAGCACACCCGCACCGTCGGTGTCGACAAGGGCGCGCAGGTCCTCGTCGTCGGCGGCATCGCCGAGCACTTCCCGGACATCGTCGGCGTTACGCAGGGCCCCGGCGAAGTGCGCCTCCCCCTCGTCGTCGACGACGATGATCCGGCGGTCACCACGCTCGGCCATGGCGGCGAGCAACCCGTTTCCGCGCCAGCGCACGCCATTAATGGTGTTGCGCCCCAAGAAGGTTGGCACCTCCACCTCGGGATAGAGCTGGTAGCTGCGGACATCGCTGCGGTAGAGCCGGCTCGCTGGAAGTGCGGCGAGCAGGGCGTCGACTGCCGCATCGTCGAGCACCCCGGAACTGAGGGCCGCGACCTGTCCCTCGAGCATCTCGTCCAGGTGGTCGACGCGGGCGTGCCCCTCAGTAAGGTGGAGCAGGTTGTAGGAGTGGTAGAGGCCGTCCGCTCGCCGGGCACGCCGCACGGTGCGGGCCATCCAGCGCCGGGCAAGGTCGAGGTGCTCGGTGAGCAGGGCGCGATCGAGGGTGACCGTCGGCTGCTGCTCGGGGGTCGCGATGGCTTCCCGGTACGTCGTCCCGGCGGCCCCGAGGGCATCCAGGAGGGACCGGCGGGCGGCGTCGGTGAGGGGCCGGTCGCCGTCGATGTCGTGACCTGCGGCGCCATCGCGCAACACCGAGGTGATCGTCTCCATCGCGGCCGCAACGGGGGCCGAGACCTCAAGCGGAAGTTCCTGCGCCACCCTCTGGAGGAGTTGCAGGAAACGATGCAGTTGGCCCACGGTGACCACCGACAGGCCGCGTCCGACGAGAGCGTTGTTGGCGTCGTTCCATTCGGGCCGCTGGGTGTTCATCCAGATGCCACCGTCGGGGACGAAGTTGAAGAGTTTGGCCGCGAGCAGGATGAGCAGCTTCTCGGTCAGGCTGGACCGCACGAGTTCTCCGCCATCGTCGGTGACCAGCCGACCGTCCCCGCCGAGCTCTGCCACCCGTTCCATGGCCCGTGCGTGCCGCGGCTCGTCGAAGGTGACCGAGTCCTGCGGGTCGACGAGCAGTTCGGCATACGTCGCGAGGGAGTAGGGCACGTCAACGTGGACGAACTGCTCGGAGCGGGCCATCTCCGCGAGGCGCTGCGGGTGCTGATGGACCAGCAACTCGAGCAGCCGGCCGAGGTAGACGATCTGGTGGTCGCTCCAGTAGCCGATGTTGGACCAGGGGTTCTCCGGCTCGGGGACCTCCCAGTCCACCCCAGAACGAGAGATCCGGTAGGGGTTGTAGCCGTCCCGGGTGGTGGCGTTGAGGAAGGTGCGCACGAAGCTCTCGGTGTACTCCGGGAAGGACCAGGCGAGGGCTTCCCAGTTCTGGAAGATGTCCCGCCAGTTGCCCTGGTGCGCCAGCTGCGGTTTGCCGGCCGCGTCGGTGACGACGATCTCGAAGACGTTCCACGGTCGGCTCGGGTCGCCGTGGCGGCGGCTGAAGGTGAGCGGGACGTACTCCCCCACCACGCGGGCGAGGTCGCCGTCACCGGAAGCAGCGGCGGCGGCGCGAAGCTCGGTCACGCTCAGCCGGTCCGGGAGGGCGGCGAGCAGGTCGGCCCACCGCTGGGCGACCGCGCGGTTGCGGTCGGTGAGGAAACGGCAGACGTCGTCTCGTTCGACGGCATCGGCGCGCGCCGGCACCCCTCCGCGCATGATGTTGAACATCGTGCTCGAGGCGTGGTGGGCATCGGCCATCCGGTCCCCGGAGACGGTGAACCCGTCCGCGCTGCCGACCAGTCGGCGAAGATGGGTGCGGGAGGCCGCGATGTCCTCCTCGACCGCGGCAACGAGTTCGCCCGGCTCGGCGAGCCGTCGGCGGAGGGCGACGAGGTCGGCGGCGTCGAGGTTGATGTCTGCGGTCGTCATCCAGCGCAGCGCCGCACCCGGCTGCAGAGTGACGCTGGCACGGGAGAGGTAGGCGGCCCGCTCCCCCCGGGCCGGGATCACCGGGTGGTCCTCCCACCGCCGCAGGCTTGTCGCGGAGAGTCGGCGTTCGGGTTGCGGCAGTCCGTGTTCCCACATGGTGGTGACCAGGAGGGACTCGGAGGCCTCGGCCCGGTCGGTGAGCCGGGCGTTGAGGCGCACCCAGGCGAGGCCGGTCGGGTCCAGTTCGGTGACCTTGTAGGCGTCCAGGAGCTGGCCGAGTTCGCGTTGGGTGCGGGCGGTCACCCCGGGCGGCAGGACATGGAGTATGCCGTCCACGACCTTAAGTGCGCTGGGCGTTGCGTGGCCGGGGGCCGCGTGCTCGAGGGTCGCGGTGCGGACGAGCCCGAACCGGGGGCTCACCCTCCAGGTCACCCGAAAGGTGAGTCCCAGCGCGTCATGGGTCTCCTGGAGGTGGACGACGTCGCCGAGGTCGGTCTTCATCATCGCGCGGTGCACCCTCGGGAGGTTGGGGTGCGTCGGCCCGAACGGCTCCCAGGTCACCGGTTGCCCCGCGGCATCCGTCCCGGTGATCACGGTGGCGCTCCCGGTGGTCTGGGAGGCGTCCCGGACCAGATCTTCGGTGAAGTAGGGGAAGATCGCGTGGTCGCTGGAGCGACGGCCGGCGGTGATGCCGCCGTTGCTGGTGAGGAAGGCCCACACGTCACTCACACTCGTGAGGCTGACCATGAACGGGGCGATGGCATCCACGTCATCGATGACGTGACACCTGTCGCCATCGATGACGACAGGTCCGGAGTCGGGGCGTGCAGGCATGGAGTCTCCTAGTCTCGGGGAGAGCGCTCTCCGATCGAACCAGTTGGTGAACTGAATCGCAACAGGCGGGGTCCTTTTGTTGGCGCGATACCAAATTGAGACACTCCCGACCCTTGACAGCGCTGCGTGACCCACAAGACGATGAGCGGCAGAGAGCGCTCTCTCGGTCCTCTCAAGTCGACACTGCGATCCTGGAGGTAGCAATGCGCACTGGCGCGCAACGACGCCCACTTTTCGGACAGTTCCTGGCGGTCACCCTGGCCGCGGGAACTCTGGTCGCCTGCGGAGGTGGGTCCTCGAGCCCCTCCTCGTCCGCGACCACGGACCCCAAAGCGCCGGTCACGCTGACCGTGGCAACGTTCAACGAGTTCGGCTACGACGAACTCATCAAGGAGTACATGGCGGCCAACCCGAACGTCAAGGTTGAGCACAAGAAGGCGGCAACGGCCAACGAGGCCCGCGACAACCTCAACACCCGGCTCGCCGCCGGATCTGGCCTCAGCGACATCGAGGCCGTCGAGGTGGACTGGCTCGCCGAGCTCAAGCAGTACCCCGACCAGTTCGTCGACCTCAACTCGGACTCCGTCAAGGGCCGCTGGGTCGAGTGGAAGACCGCTCAGGCCACGACCACCGACGGCAAGCTCATCGGCTACGGCACCGACATCGGTCCCGAGGCCATCTGCTACCGTGCCGACCTCTTCAAGGCCGCTGGTCTGCCCAGCGACCGCGCCGAGGTCGCCAAGGCGCTGGGCACCTCCTGGGATGACTACTTCGCCCTGGGCGAGCAGTTCAAGGCCAAGTCCAAGGTGCCGTGGATGGAGTCCGCTGGTGCTGTCTACAACGCCATGGTCAACCAGCTCCCGAATGCTTACGAGGACAAGGACGGCAAGATCATTGCCGGCGAGAACGCCGAGGTGAAGGCGCTCTACGACAAGGTGCTCGCCGCGTCCGCCAAGGGCCTCTCCGCCCACCTCGCCCAGTGGAGTGACGACTGGACCGGTTCGTTCCAGCGCGATGGCTTCGCCACCATGATGTGCCCGAGCTGGATGCTCGGCGTCATCGAGGGCAACGCTGCCAAGGTCACCGGCTGGGACATCGCCAACACCTTCCCCGGTGGCGGCGGCAACTGGGGCGGATCCTTCCTGACCGTTCCGACCCAGGGCAAGAACCACGACGCGGCCAAGCGGCTCGCCGACTGGCTGACCGCCCCGGAGCAGCAGATCAAGGCCTTCAAGTCCAAGGGCACCTTCCCCAGCCAGGTCCAGGCTCTGAGCAGCGCTGACCTCACCGGCACGACGAACGCCTTCTTCAACGGGGCTCCGACGGGCCAGATCTTCAGCGAGCGCGCCAAGGCCGTCACCGTGGCGCCGTTCAAGGGCCCGAAGTACTCCGGCATCAACGACGCCATGCAGCAGGCCATCGGTCGGGTCGACATCGACAAGACCGACGACGCCGCATCCTCGTGGGAGAAGTTCCTGACGGCCATCAAGGCCCTCGGCTAGTCCCCACCCCTCACGTCGTGGCCGGCGGGCGAGAACCGCCCGCCGGCCACGACCCTTCTCGCGGGTGCCTACCGCTTCCGCGCTCAACGACGAGCCCCCTGTCCCATGGCGGCTCCTCGTAGCGGTCCCTGATCCTCTCGTCGCGTAGGACGGAGTTCCCATGGCTAGTGCAGAATCCCAGGGTTGGCGTCAGAAGCTGTCCCGGCTGGACGTCAAACTCTCCCCATACATCTATATCTCCCCGTTCTTCATCCTCTTCGCTGTCCTCGGCCTCTTCCCCCTCGCGTACACCTTCTGGGTGTCGATGCACAACTGGAACCTCATCGGTGGCCAGGGTGCGTTCGTGGGCTTCGACAACTACACCCACGTCATCGGGCAAGAGTTCTTCTGGCGCGGCATGCGCAATACGTTCTCGATCTTCATCCTCTCCGGCGTCACCCAGACCCTGGCGGCTCTGGCCCTCGCGGCCGTGCTCAACCAGAACATCCGGGCCAAGACGTTCTGGCGGATGGGTGTGCTCCTCCCCTTCGTCATCGCACCGGTGGCCGTCGGTGTCATCTTCTCCAAGATGTTCGCCGACCAGTCCGGCCTCATCAACGGCATGCTCGCCTGGTTCAGCATCGACCCGGTCAAGTGGCACGCCGGGGTCCTGGAGAGCCATGTCGCCATCGCGACCATGGTCAACTTCCGCTGGACCGGCTACGTCACGCTCATCTTCCTGGCCGCCATGCAGGCGATTCCCAGTGAGTTGTACGAGGCGGCGCTGCTCGACGGTGCGAACCGGATGCGGCAGTTCGTCTCGATCACCATCCCGATGCTGCGGCCGACGATCATCTTCGTCGTCATCACCGCGACCATCGGTGGCCTGCAGATCTTCGACGAGCCGCGGGTCTTCGACCAGAGCGGTCTGGGCGGATCCGACCGGCAGTGGATGACGGTCACCATGTACATCTACGAACTGGGTTGGGGATCGCAGAAGAGCTTCGGTCGTGCCGCAGCCGTCTCGTGGATCCTCTTCCTCATCATCATTCTCGTCGGCGTCCTCAACTTCTGGATCACCCAGCGCATTTCCTCGGGCGACTCCAAGAAGGTTGAGAAGGCCGCAGCGACCAAGGAGGTGGCGGCATGAGCTCGTCCTACCTTGCCGGCGGCCTAGCCGGTCCTAGGGCTGCCAAGGCGGCCCGGCGCCGTGACGAACGCGGCGCCCGCCAGTTCCTCAAGCGCACCAAGGATCCCTCCGGCAACCGACCTGGGTGGGTGACGTACACCATCCTCGGGCTGGTCATGGCGGTGTCGGCATACCCGCTCTACTACTCCTTCCTCCTGGGCAGCTCGGACCCGGTGTCCATCGCCCAGAACCCGATCCCCTCACTCATCCCCGAAGGCAAGTTCTTCGACAACGTGGGGCGGGTCATCAGCTCGGACATCAAGTTCTGGCAGGCGGCCTTCAACAGCGTCCTGGCAGCGGGCCTCACGGCCATCTCCGTGGTGTTCTTCTCCACCCTGGCCGGCTACAGCTTCTCCAAGCTGCGCTTCAAGGGCCGCGGACCGCTGCTCGTCTTCGTGGTCGCCACCATGGCCGTCCCCACCCAGCTCAGCGTCGTCCCGCTGTTCATCCTCATGTCCAAGTTGGGCTGGACCGGTCGCCTCGAGGCCATCATCATCCCCGGCCTGGTCACCGCGTTCGGTGTCTTCTGGATGACGCAGTACCTCGAGACGGCACTGCCCTACGAGCTCATCGAGGCTGCCCGCGTTGACGGCTGCTCGATGATCCGGGCGTTCTGGCACGTGGGCTTCCCCGCAGCCAGGCCGGCCGCGACCATGCTCGGGCTGTTCACCTTCATCGGCTCGTGGACGGCGTTCTTCTGGCCGTTCATCGTGCTCGGGTCCTCGAACCCGACGCTGCCGGTGGCCATCCAGTTGCTCCAGGCGTCGTACTTCAAGGATTACTCACTCATCCTTGCGGGCGTGACCGTGGCGGCATTGCCGCTCGTGGTCGTGTTCATCTTCGCCGGACGGCAACTCGTGGCCGGTGTCATGGCTGGTGCCGTCAAGGGCTAAGCCACAACACGTCCGCGGCGGTGCTCCTCCGGTCGCCGCCGCGGACCGGCCAGGATCTGGGACCGCGCCTGGCCGGGTGTGAAAGACAACGACGCACGGGCGATGTGAGGGAGCTCGCCCGTGCGTCGTTGTGTTGAGCGCGTGCTTAGAACTGGCCCTTGGGCAACTCGAGCTCGCTCTTGGCAAGTTCCTCGACGTTGACGTCCTTGAAGGTGAGCACCCGCACGGTCCGGGCGAACCGGGCGGGCCGGTAGATGTCCCAGACCCACGCGTCATGCATGGTCACCTCGAAGTAGATGTCGCCCCCGTCGGAACGGACTTTGACGTCGACCGAGTTGCAGAGATAGAAGCGTCGCTCGGTCTCGACGACGTGCGAGAAGAGCCCCACGACATCCCGGTACTCCCGATAGAGCGAGAGCTCGGCCTCGGTCTCGTACTTCTCCAGGTCCTCGGCGCTCATGCCCGCTCCACACTCATCGGCTCGATCACGACCCCATCATGGCCCATCTGGCCCTGCATGACCCCCGGCAGCCGCCATGACCGCCGGTGCAGCTCGCAGGGCCCTTGCGTGCGGAGCGCGTCCAGGTGGTCGGGGGCGGCGTACCCCTTGTTCTCCTCCCACCCGTATGCCGGGTGCTCGGCGGAGAGCGAGACCATGAGTTCGTCCCGGGTCACCTTGGCGATGACCGAGGCCGCCGCGACCGAGGAGCAGCGCAGATCGGCCTTGATCATGGTCGTCACCGGTGGGGTGGCCGGACCATCGCCGGCATACGCAAAGAGGCCGACGTCCTCGGGGGCGGTAAGCCAGTCGTGGTTGCCATCGAGGATGACCAGGTCCGGGGTGATATCTAAGGCCGCAAGCGCCCGGGAGCCGGCGAGCCGCAGGGCGGCAATAATGCCCACTTCGTCGATCTCGGCCGGGCTGGCGTGGCCGACCGCGCTCGCCAGCGCCCATCGGTGAACCCGGGGCACCAACCCTTTCCGCGCGGCCGCGGTGAGCAGCTTGGAGTCGCGGATGCCCTGGGGGGCGGACCGGCACCTTTCGTCGATGAGGACCACCCCGACGGTGACCGGCCCGGCAAGGGCCCCCCGCCCCACCTCGTCCATACCGGCGAGGATTCGGTGACCGGCGCGCTGCAGGCTGCGCTCGACGCGCAGCGAGGGCTTGCGAGAGCGAACCACGGGGGTCATGGGCTGGACGTCGGTATGGCGCCCGGGGCTGGGACACCGCTGAAGGTCTCCGCAAAGTCACTCAGCCACGCCCAACGGTCGATGGGCCAGACCACGGAAATGGCCCGACCGGTCACCTTGGCGATGGGCACCGACCCGTCGGCGCCGGTCCCAGAGGGGTCGTGGAAGCGGGAGTCCTCGGAGTTGCTCCGGTGGTCGCCCATGACCCAGATGTGCTCCGCGGGCACGGTGACGTCGAAGGACAGCGAGGACGGTGCGTCGCCGGCCTTGACATAGGGCTCGGTGACCGGAACCCCGTTCACGGTGAGTTTGCCGGAGACGCAGCACGTGACGCGGTCGCCGGGAAGGCCGATGACCCGCTTGATGAGATGGTCGGAGTCGCTCGGCAGCAGCCCGACGAAGGTGAGCGCCTGGTGGATGGCGCCGCGCACAGGGCCACGGTCCACCGTGGGCAGTTCGCCGAGCCACTGGTCGGGGTCCTGGAAGACGACGACGTCGCCGCGCTTGAGATCGATGAGCCGAGGGACCAACTTGTTGACGATGACCCGATCGTCGCGGATGAGCGTGGTCTCCATCGAGCCGGACGGGATATAGAACGCCTGGACGAGGAAGGTCTTGACGATAAAGGACAGGGCTAGGGCCATCGTCACGACGATGACGATCTCCTTGAGGGCTGCCATGAGGTGTCCCCCGAGGGACCGGCGGCCGGCCGGGGCGTCCTGTGTCGGGCCGGTGGAGTCGCTCGGTTGTCTCGGGTCGCTCGGCGCGGGGCCCTCGGGCAGCCGGGATGACTCGGTGCTCACGTCAGGGGCCAGATGCGCGTCGTCACAACACCGATGATGTCATCTACCTTCACGAGCGCATTAATGCCACCCGGTCCACCGCTGCTGACCTGAACCGACCCCAGCGGGACGATCTCGTCCATCCCGGGCTTCCCCATCACAGGTTCGCCGGCCAGAGCGGTGACTCGGACGACCTCGGAGCGCTCGGAGAGCTCCACCCCCAGGGCCCGGGCGCTCCCCGCGAGCAGCCGGCCGAGAACGCCCTCGGCGAGCGGCAGGCTGCGGTCTTCCCCCCCGAAAGCTCTGGTGTCGATGAGGACGACCGAGCCGCGCGTCCACGGCACACCCAGCTTGGTGACGAGCACGCGGTCACCGAGGCGATAGTCCGGCGCCATCGAGTCCGAGGCGACGTAGTACGGCTCGACCACACCGCGCAGGAGCACCGTGAGGAGCAGCGCGACCCCCAACGCCACGAGAAGGCGCCGAGGACGCCGCGACCCGGCGCCCGTGGAATCCACGGAGGCCGGGTCGGCGGACGGTGCGAGCGGTGCGGTCACTTGGCCGCGGGGGTCTCGCGCTTCTCCTTGATCTTGGCGGCCTTACCGCGAAGGTCACGAAGGTAGTAGAGCTTGGCGCGGCGAACGTCACCGCGGGTCACGACCTCGATCTTGTCGATGATCGGCGTGTGCAGCGGGAAGGTCCGCTCCACCCCGACACCGAAGGAGACCTTCCGGACGGTGAAGGTCTCGGTGACCCCGCCGCCGTGGCGCCGGATGACGACGCCCTGGAAGACCTGGATCCGGGAGCGGTTCCCTTCGACGACCTTGACGTGGACCTTGACGGTGTCCCCCGCGCGGAACGCCGGGATGTCCGACTTCATCGACGCCTGGTCGAACTCCTCGAAACGGTGCATGGTTCTCTCCTGCCGGTGCCACAGGTCACCCGCGCTCGGTGATGCTTTGACGGTATGGCGTCCCGCCCGGCCGCATGCGTGCTGCACTCCCCCTGTGGCGGGGGCCGTCATCGGCGAGATGCAAGGGTCCAGTCTGCCAGAGGTGAAGACCCCGAGCGAAATCCCGCGCGTGCCGCGGACGTCCGGCGGTGGACCGTCAGACGGCGGACCGTCAGACGGCGGACCCCGGCCGCGGCCGAAGCGTGAGGGGGGACTCGCGGTGTCGCTCGAGTTCGCGGCGCACCGCCCCGGAGAACGGCCACGGCCGTCCGGTGCGCTGATCGAGCAGGACCACGGTGGCCTCGATGACCGCGTCGGGCTCGGAGCGCTCGGTGCGGATCTCGCTCTCGACGGTGAAGGAGGAGGTCCCGACGTGGCCCACCCAGGACCGCACCCGGTAGGACGCTCCCGGCTGCCAGCGGATCTGCGCCCGAAACTCCGCATGCTGCGCGGCGACGAGGATCATCACCTCGCTCGGCATGTTCTTCAGCACTCCCAAGGGCTCGTCGCGCACCCCTTCGGCGCCCCCGAGGAAGAGGATGCGGGCCTCATCGGCCACCCGCATGACCTCGAGGTTGTCGACATGGTGGGCCGTGTTGAGGTCTCGCAGCCGCATCTGGAGGTCGGTTTCGTACACCGTCGGCTAACCCTTGTCAGCGCGCGAACGCGGGGACTTGATGAGGTCGACGGTCGCCGGGTGCACCTGGGAATCCCACGGGGCGAGCCGGAACCCGGCCTTGCGGTAGATCCGGATGTTCCGCTCGCTGACTCGTCCCGTATTGATCCAGATCGTCGAGACATCCCGCGGTGCCAGGCTCTCCGCGAACGTCAGGATCTCCTGCCCGATGCCTCGACCCTGCAGGTCCGGGGCGACCATGAACCGGCCGAGTTGCCACACGCGGTCGTCCTCGGGGTCGCGGCGCACCCGGATCGAGGCGACGAGACGACCTGCCGCACGCCATACATAGGTGGTCCACTCGCTGAGTGAGGCGGTGAGTTCGGGCACCCCGTCGGTGAAGGGTGGGAAGTCGAAGGTGCCGGAGGCGGCGGCCTCGGGAACCCAGCAGGCGCGGGTGAGCACGACGAGCTCGGGCAGGTCCGCCGGCGTGGCCAGGGCCGCGTCGAGGTCGGCCAGTGCGCCGACCGCGGCCGCGGGGGCGAGCAGGTCGGGGCGGCGTGCCGCGGTGCGTTCGAGACGCTGCGCGTGCCGCCAGCGGGCGATGGCGCCATGGTCCCCGGAGAGGAGCACTGGCGGGACCTCGCGGGTCACCCCGTCCCGGGTCCAGGACGCGGGTTTGGTGTAGACCGGGTACTCGAGGAGGCCGTCCTCGTGGGACTCCTCGACGAGGGATTCGGCGTTACCGACGACCCCGGGCAGCAGCCGGCCCATCGCCTCGACCATCGCCAGCACGGCGACCTCACCTCCGTTGAGCACGTAGTCCCCGAGCGAGATGGTCCGCACCCTCAGGTGGTCGGCGGCGTGCGCATAGACCCGTTCGTCGATCCCCTCGTAGCGTCCGCAGGCGAAGGCCAGCCACGGCTCCTGGGCCAGTTCCCGGGCCAGCTGCTGGGTGAACCGCTCGCCGCCAGGTCCCGGGATGATGAGCACCGGCCGCTGACCCGTCGGTCCGTCGGCGCACACCCTCGCCAGCGCCGCCGCCCACGGCTCGGGCTTCATGACCATGCCCGCCCCACCGCCGTACGGGGTGTCGTCCACGGTGCGATGCCGGTCCGTGGTCACCTCGCGCAGGTCGTGGACCCGAATCTGGAGTATGCCGTCGCGCTGCGCCTTGCCGAGCAGGGAGAGCTCGAGCGGGGCGAGGTATTCGGGGAAGATCGTGACGACGTCGATGCGCATGGATCGGCCCTACTCGGCGAGGTCGAACAGGCCCGCGGGGGCGTCCAGCACCACTCGGCCTCGCTTGAGGTCGACCACCGGGACGATCGCCGAGACAAAGGGCACGAGGGCGGTGCGGCCGTCGGTGAGCCGGACGAGCAGGACGTCCTGTGCGGCGCCGACCTCGAGTCCGACCACCTCGCCGAGGACCTCGCCCTGCGGAGAGAGCGCGCTCAGACCGACCACGTCCTCCTCGTAGAAGGCGTCGTCGTCGTCGGGATCGTCGAGGCTTGGCTCGACCTCGGCCCAGAGCAGGAGCCTCGTCCCACGCAGCGATTCCGCCCCGGTCCGGTCGGGGATCTCCTCGAAGCCCAACAACCAGATGGCCCGATGCAGCCGGGCTGACCGGACGGTGAGGGTGAGCGGCACCCCGGATCCGGGGGCCGCCTGCGTGGAGAACAGCGCGCCCACCCGGAAGCGGGCCTCGGGTTCATCCGTGTGCGCCTGAACGGTCACCTCTCCCCGGATGCCGTGCGGCTTGCCGATGCGGGCAATCAGCCGGGGATCAGTGCTCACCGCGCCACTGTAGTCAATTCACATGATTAGCCAGGATGGCCGCGAGGAAACCGCCGAGTGTCGACAGGCCGACGACGCCACCACCCTTGTGGTAGGCCTCGGGGAGCATGGTCTCGGCGATCATGGTGAGCATGGCCCCGGCCGCGAGTCCCTCGATGAACGCAAACAGGGTGCCAGGGGCCTCCTGGAGGACCACTGCCCCCACCCCTGCGCCCACCCCGGTGACCACCATGACGATGATCCACATGACCAGGATCCGTCGCGCACTCATCCCTTGATCGCGCATTCCGGCGGCGCTGGAGAGAGCCTCCGGGAAGTTGGCGAGGAACAGGCCGGCCAGCAGGCTGAGCGTGATGCCCCCGGAGTTGAGGACGTTGGCCCCGATGACAAAGGACTCGGGCATGCCGTCGAGGAGGATGCCCAGGAAGATGGCCATCGCGGCACCTCCGCCGACCTTGGCGGGCGTCAGCCCCTCGGTCGTCGGCATGAGATGACCGCCCTCAACCCCTCGGACCGATCGGTCGATCCAGGCGCTCGCTCGCCGCATGTCTACGTGCTGCTTGCGGGTGAGAAAGGCGCCAACCCGCTCCGCCCGCAGGTACTCCCCGACGGCGTGCCGGACCCCGTCGTCCTGGTCCAGGACGGTGGCGAAGTCCGCCCGATCGATGCTGGAGATCGCGACCTCGCCGTGGGCGACGGCCGTGGAGTCGTAGGGCGCACCGGTAAGGAAGGCGAGCGCGGAGAAAGTCTCGCCCGAACTGACCACCTCCGGGGCCGCCTCGAGCGCGTCCGGGTCGATGAGGTGGACCACGCCAGAGCGGACGAAGGAGAGCCGGTCAGCCCGCCGACCGGCGTGATGGAGCACGTCCCCATCAGCCACCACCCGGTGGGTCATGTGCGCCGCGATCGCCGCCACCGAACCCATGGGGAGGGTGCCGAAAAACTGCGACTGCTGCTCGTGGGCGAGGTGGGTCGCCATGTCCGCGACGGTCGGGTCACTGCCTGCCCCGAGCGGGGCGTAGTGACCAAAGCGCGCGATGGAGTTCACCGCTTCCTGACGCCAGCGGACCGCCTCATCGGCAGCGACCCCTTGCCGTTGGTGCAGGTAGGCCTCCACCTCCTCGGCGTCAACCATGCCGAGCAGGGTTCGGCGCCAGGCTGGGTGATCGTGGACGAGGGCGAGGAACTGGTCCCGGGACACCCGCAGCAGGCGACTTTGACGACGAGTCCGGGCCTCGGTGGCCCGCGGAAGGCCGGTGATGAAACTCATCCGCCCGAAGGCGTCCCCAGCCGAGAGCTGATCGAAGACCTCGCCGGTTGCCGGATCGACGAGGGAGATCTCCCCGCGCTCCACGATGTAGAGGTTCCGCGGGGCCTCACCTGCCCGATAGATCCACGTCTCGGCCGGCACATCGACCACGGTGAGGACCCGGAGCAACTGCTCGCGGCTCGCGTCGTCGAGCTCCCCGAAATGGTTGACCCGGCGCAGGTGGCCCAAGACGTTGGCGAGGCGGGTTCGAGCAGCACCACGCCAGTGGGTGAGAGCCGTGGAGGGTTTGCGGAGGTACCCACCCTTCCGGTTGACGGCCCGGTCAAGACCCTTGAAGAGCAGACCACCCAGGACGCAGCCGATGGCAAGGTCCTCGAAGTGGCCGCGGTCGATCCCCGGAGCGACCAGGTCGAGGGTGAGCGCGGCCAGGAGCGCACCCCCACCGAAAGCCAGGAGGATGGCCACCAGCCGATCCGGCGGCTTAAACAACACCCCGATGAGCGCACCTAGGGGAAGTGCCACCGCGCTCAGCGCACCATAGAAGACCGCGGTACCGACGACCGTCATGTCGCCAAGGCTATCCGCGGCAGGGGCCTAGGACTGGACAGGCCGACGGGGTGTGCCGATAACCAATGTTCTCGGTACACCCCGTCGGCGTAGTGCGGGTCTCTGCTACCGGCTTCGGTCGGTGTCGACGATGTCGACCCGGACGCTACGGCCCCCGGCGAGGGCGCCGATGACGGTGCGCAGCGCGCTCGCGGTGCGGCCCTGGCGGCCGATGACGCGGCCGAGGTCCTCGGGGTGCACCCGCACCTCCAGGAGTTCGCCGCGGCGCAGGTCCTTGCGACGAACGACGACCTCGTCCTTGTGGTCGACGATGCCCGTCACGAGGTGCTCGAGAGCCTCCTCGAGCATGGTCAGGACCCGGCCTTCTTGAAGCCAGCGGCCTGGGCGTCCTCCTCGGTCGCGAACCAGAACTCGGCGACGGTCGCGTCATACCAACGCCCACCGGGCGCGTGGTACAAACCGGAGTCGGCGTTGCCCTTGATGGCGTGGCCCTCGGGAGCCGAACCGTCGTCGGTGGCCGCGACCGCGCCCGTGGGCAGCGCCGCGGCGGCGGCCGGGGCCTCAGCCGCGGGCGCGTCGGTGGCGGAGTCGGCGAGGGTGAGCTCGTCGGCGGCGGGAGCCTCAGCAACCGGGGCCTCCGCAGCGGGAGCCTCGGTGGCCTCGTCCTTCTTGGCGGCGGCGCGCTTCCGGGGCGTCGTCGCACCGGAGGTGTCGGCGGCGTCCGCGGACTTGCCGGCTGCGGCGAGGGCGGCTTCGTACAGTTCGCGCTTGGAGGGCTTGGCGGCCTTGACCAGGACGGTGCCCTCAGCGGACTTCTTGAGCAGGACGGCGACGGCCTCGGTCGGCTGCGCGCCGCGGGCGAGCCAGTAGTTGGCCCGCTCCATGTCGATGTCGATGAGCGAGGGCTCTTCGGTGGGGTGGTACTTCCCGATCTCCTCGATGGCCCGGCCATCGCGCTTGGTGCGCGAGTCCATGACGACGACGCGGTAGAAGGGGGCGCGGATCTTGCCCATCCGCTTGAGGCGAATCTTGACGGCCACGGTGTGTGGTCTCCATTTCTCGTGGTCGTGAGCACGGCGAGACCGGGCCACGTGGCCCGGGGAACCGGAACTCAGGGGTAGGTATCCCGGCGCGGAGTGCCCACGCGGGAAGGTGTACAGCGGGACAGTCTGCCAGAGGAGGGCGCCCCGCACCCAATCGCCGCGGTATGTCGGGTGGTCGGCTCGCGCTCGCCGGTGGGCCGGGTCGCGCTCAGCGCGCCGCCCACGCGTCGGGCTCCGCGGCCAGTGCGCGGACGTGATCGGGGAGGTCCCCGGAGAGAACGTCGGCCAGGCTCACTTCATCGAGGACATGCCGAAGACTGGCTCGCAGGGCCACCCAGACCACGGGAAGGTGAGCCGCCACCCCGGCATACGCCGTCTGGTGTGGGCGCAGGCCACGGACCTCGGCGAGCGGCCCGTCAACCGTGCGAACCACCATGCCAAGGGTGATCTCGGCCGGCGCCAGGGCGAGCCGGTAGCCCCCGGCGCTCCCCCGCTGGCTCGTGATCAGACCCCCACGACGGAGGTCGGCCAGGATCGCCTCAAGGAACTTCTTGGGCAACTCCTGGTCGAGGGCGAGCACATCGGAGGGCACGCTCGCGCGGCCGGTGCCCTGAGCCGCCGCCAGCGCGAGCAGGGCACGGATGGCGTAGTCCGTGCGCGCTGAGATGTCCATCGCCCCATCCTCGCACCTGCCGACTCCTCCGTTCGGCTGATTTCCGGGAGGTCGGTCACCTGGGAGATCCCTTCTATGTCTATTATTCCTAGCGTCTCACTAGGAATTAGAAATCAGGGGAAACACCATGCGAAAACTCATCCTTCTCGGGCTCGTGGGCCTCGCCGCGCAACTCGTCGACGGCGGCCTCGGGATGGCCTACGGGGTCACGACGTCCACCCTCCTTCTTGCCATCGGCACCAACCCCGCCTTGGCATCCGCAACGGTGCACCTCGCCGAGATCGGCACCACTCTGGCCTCGGGGTTGAGCCACTGGAAGTTCGGCAACGTCGACTGGTGGGTCGTCGCCAAGGTGGGGCTGCCGGGGGCCGTCGGTGCCTTTGCCGGGGCAACGGTGCTCTCGAACATCGACGCGGCCGTCGCCAAGCCGGTCATGTCGCTCATCCTGCTGGCACTTGGGTGCTACATCTTCGTGCACTTCACGATCCGCGGGATCCGCACACATCGTCTCGGGGAACGCCTGCGAGCCCGCTTTCTCGCTCCGCTGGGCCTCTTTGCCGGGTTCATCGACGCAACCGGCGGCGGCGGGTGGGGGCCGGTCGGCACCCCGGCGCTGCTCGCCAGTGGGCGAATCGAGCCGCGGCGCGTCATCGGCTCCATCTCGACCGCGGAGTTCCTCGTCACCGTCGCCGCGAGCCTCGGCTTCCTGCTGAGCCTGGGCTCGCAGGGGATCAACCTGCTCTGGGTGCTCGCTCTGCTGGCCGGGGGCGTCATCGCCGCACCGGTCGCGGCCTGGCTTGTCCGGCACATCCCCCCGCGGGTCCTCGGCTCGTCCGTCGGTGGTCTCATCATCGTGACGAATACCCGGGTTCTCCTGCGCTCGGGTTGGTTCGAGCTCGGCGACGCGGCCCAGTGGGCGATCTACGGCGTCCTCTACGCCCTGTGGGCAGCTGCGATCGCCTACTCGATCTCGCAACACCGCCGGCAGGTGCGGGCGGACGGGGACAAGGACCTCGCCCTCACTCACGAGCGGGACGAACTGAACATGCGCCCAAGCGTGTGACCGTGTAGCCCTACCGCGCTCGGCCCTCCTGGGTCAGCCGAATGGCTGAACTATCCCGGAGTGGCCGAGCGCGCGGGCGCCATCAGCCCTATTGTCCTACTAACCCGGTAGAGAAGACCGGGACGCAGGGGCTCGGGGCTGGAACGGCACCACACGACATACGAGAGAGACACCAATGGACTTCCTGACGAACATCGACTGGGTGCTGACGGCCGCCTGCTTCGGCATCGGCATCGTCGTCGGCCTCACCGGGATGGGCGGCGGTGCCCTCATGACGCCGGTGCTCGTGCTCTTCTTCAACATCCCGCCGCTCACCGCGGTCTCCAGCGACCTGGTCGCCGCGGCGGTGATGAAACCAGTCGGGTCGGCGGTCCACATGCGACACGGCACGGTCAACATGCAGCTCGTCAAGTGGCTCTGTGTCGGGTCGATCCCGGCCGCGTTCTCGGGGGTCTTCATCCTCAAGGCACTCGGCCACTCCGAGAACCTCGACCGGAACATCAAGATCGCCCTCGGGGTGGCGCTGCTGCTCGCGGCCTCGGGGCTCATCTTCCGCGCCTACACGCGCCTCGTGCAGCGAGCCCGCAAGCGTGACGGGTCCATGCCGCCGGAGGACAAGAGTCGCCCGGATGTTGTCGTCCGTCCGCTGCCAACGCTCATCGTCGGTGCCATCGGTGGCCTCGTGGTGGGGATGACGAGCGTCGGCTCCGGTTCGCTCATCATCATCGCGCTCATGTACCTCTACCCCAAGCTCAAGGCCTCCAACCTCGTCGGCACTGACCTGGTCCAGGCCGTTCCGCTCGTCGCTGCGGCCGCACTCGCCCACATCTTCTTTGGCGACTTCCAGCTCTCGCTGACCACCTCGCTGCTCATCGGCAGCGTCCCCGGGGTGTTCCTCGGTGCGCAGCTCTCCTCCAAGGCTCCTGGTGGTCTGGTGCGGCGGGCGCTGGCCTTCGTGCTGCTCGCCTCGGCGCTCAAGCTCCTCAACGTGCCGAACGGGACCACGGGCATCATCCTCGTCGTCGCCCTCCTCGTCGCGCCCCTCCTGTGGATGGTCATCCGCAAGCGGCATGGCTTCCCGGCCCTGGCCGGCACGAGGCTCCGCGAGATGAAGGCCGAAGAAGAGGCCGCCGCTCGAGCGGCCGAGAGCGTCAGCTCCTGACCACGACCCCACGCAGGATCACCACGTCGGGGTGCGCGAGCACCCCGACGTGGGTGCGTGGGTCCTCGGGATAGACCACCAGGTCGGCCTCCGCGCCCTCGGTGAGCCCGTCGTAACCAAGCCAGGTGCGAGCCGCCCAGCAGGTGGCGTCGAGGACGTCGAGCGTCGACATCCCCACCCGGACCAGGTTGGCCGCCTCCAAAGCCACCAGGCCGTGCGGGATCGTCCCCCCCGCATCGGTGCCGAGATAGATCCGGACCCCGGCCGCATACGCCGCCGCGATGGTCTCGAACCGGCGCGCGTGCAGGTCGAGCATATGGTCGTGGTAGGTGGGGAACTTCTCCCGAGCGGCTGAGGCGATCGCCGGAAAGGTCTCGATGTTCACCAGTGTCGGGACGATCGCAATGCCTTGTGCCGCAAACCTGTTGATGGTCTCGGGCTCGAGGCCGGTGGCGTGCTCGACACAGTCGATGCCGGCCTCGGCGAGGTCGTACAGCACCTCCTCGCCGAAGCAGTGGGCCGTGACCCTGGCACCGAGCTCGTGGGCCCGAGCGATGGCCGCGGCGAACGCCTCCCGCGGCCAGCTCGGTGCCAGGTCCCCGCGGTCGCGGTCGATCCAGTCGCCCACGAGCTTGACCCAACCGTCCCCCCGACCGGCCTCGACTTCCACCTGGGCGACGAGATCCTCGGGCTCGACCTCGTGGGCATAGTTGCGGAGATAGCGGCGGGTGCGGGCGATATGGCGTCCGGCGCGCACCACCCTGGGGAGGTCAGCGCGCGCCTGGACCCAGCGGGTATCCGCGGGCGAGCCGCAGTCGCGCAGGAGCAGCGCCCCCGCCTCCCGGTCAGCCAGTGCCTGCGCCTCGCTCGTCGCCTCGTCGACGGCGCCCTGGGTGCCGAGGCCGATGTGGCTGTGGGCGTCCACGAGCCCCGGCAGCACCCACCCCTGGATCGTACGGATGTCGCGCGCGCCGGTCGGCTCCTCATAGGTCACCCGCCCCGCCAGCACCCACGCCTGGCTGCGAACCTCGTCCGCAGAGAGCAGGATCGGACCGGTCAGGTGCAGCACCTCCGCCATGAGGGCAGCCTATGGGGCGGTGGCGAGGAAGCGCCGCAGGGCGGCGACGACAACGTCCGGGGCATCGGTATGCACCCAGTGCCCGGCCCCCTTGACGGTGACCTTGCGCACGCTGGGGAAGAGCGCCCGCATCGGCGGGGAGTCGGCGTCGACGACATACTCGGATTCCGCCCCGACGAGCCAGAGCACCGGACCGGGGTAAGGGCGAAACCGGGTCACCGCCGCCGGGAAGCCAGCGATCGCCGATCGGCTCCCGCGGGCCGCATCGGCACTCACCAGCGGCAGGTTGACCTGCCAGGAGAACACCCGGCCGTCGCGGCGGAGGTTCTGCAGGAGGAAGGACCGCACGGCCGGGTCGGGCACCGAGACGGCGAAGCGCTCGTCGGCGTCGGCGCGGGAGGTGAGCTCGGCCAGCGGAAGGCTCTCCATGGCCGCGATGTACCCCCCGAACCGGTGCAGGTCACCGTAGGACTTCGGCGCGATGTCGACGACCACGAGCCGTTCGACGAGCTGGGGGTGCGCCAGGGCAAGGGTCATGGCGACCTTCCCGCCCAGGGAATGGCCGACGATCGTCCACGGCTCCTCGGGGGCGTGCACGCGGAGCCGAGTTGCGACGGTCTCGGCGTAGCGGACGTAGTCGAAGCCCTGGCTCCGGGGAGAGCGACCATGGTCAGGGAGGTCGAGGAGCAGGCAGCGTGCGTTCACGCCGCCCTCCCCCGCGATGCCCTTGGCGATCTGACTCCAGTTGCGCCCCTGCCCGAAGAGCCCGTGCAGGAACGCGACCTGCGGACCGGCCACACCGACCTGCAACGCATGGAGGGGGCTCACAGGGCAGCACCCTAGCCGTCAGCGCCGGTGGCGAGCTTGCTGCCCCGCCCCGCCGGAGATCGGTGAGTATGACGGAGAACGTTCTCCGTCATACTCACCGATCTCCGACACAAGCAAGGCTGCCGATCACCGAGATCGGCGCGCACGGGCGCTACTGCCCGAGGAACCTCTCGAAACCCTTGGGGAGCTGGCTCGGGTCCAGGGCCTGGGTCTGGTCGCCACCGGCCGCCGGACCGGAACCGAAGGCCGCACCGGAGCCGGCCGAGCCCACGGGAGGAGCGGAGGCGCGCGCGGCCGCGGCCCGTGCCTCGGCGGCCCGCTTCGCCGGGTTGCCGGACTTGGACTTCGTCCGCTGCGGCGCTTGCTGCCGACCGCGCTTGCCGCCACCCATACCGGGCATGCCGGGCATACCGGGGAGGCTGCCGCCGCGCGCGAGCTGCTTCATCATCTTCTGGGCATCCCCGAAGCGTTCGAGGAGCTGGTTGACCTCCGAGGTCGTCACCCCCGACCCCTTGGCGATCCGGGCGCGACGGGATCCATTGATCTGCTTGGGGTGGGTCCGCTCGAACGGGGTCATCGACCGGACCATGGCCTCGACCCGGTCGAACTCGCGCTCGTCGAAGGCCTCGATCTGCTGACGCATCTGCCCCATCCCGGGCATCATCCCGAGGATCGACTTCAGCGAGCCCATCTTCTTGATCGCCGCCATCTGCTGGAGGAAGTCGTCGAAGGTGAAGTCCTCGGCCGCGAGGAACTTGCGTTCCATCTCCGCGGCCTGGGTCTTGTCGAACGCCCGTTCGGCCTGCTCGATGAGGGTGAGCACATCCCCCATGTCGAGGATCCGCGAGGCCATCCGGTCGGGGTGGAAGACCTCAAGGTCCTTGACCCCCTCGCCCACGGAGGCGTACATGATCGGCCGGCCGGTCACTGAGGCCACCGAGAGCGCGGCACCGCCTCGGGCATCGCCGTCGAGCTTGCCGAGCACGACCCCGGTGAAGTCGACGCCCTCGAGGAACGCCTCGGCGGTCTCGACCGCGGCCTGGCCGATCATCGCGTCGATGACGAAGAGCACCTCATCCGGCTCGATCGCGGCCCGGATCCGACCGGCCTGCGCCATGAGCTCGGTGTCGATGGCGAGGCGGCCCGCGGTGTCGACGATGACGACGTCATACTGCTTGGCCCGGGCGTGCTCGATCCCGGCGCGGGAGACCACCACCGGGTCTCCGTACGAGGCGGTGCCGCTGCCGGCTCCGGTGACCACGTCGTGGCCGGAGATGTTGCCCCGCTCGGGGGCGAAGACCGGCACCCCGGCGCGTTCGCCGACGACCTCGAGCTGAGTCACCGCGTTCGGGCGCTGCAGGTCGGCCGCGACGAGAAGGGGGGTGTGCCCTTGCCCCTTGAGCAGGTAGGCGAGCTTCCCAGCCAGGGTGGTCTTGCCGGAGCCCTGGAGGCCGGCGAGCATGATGACCGTCGGCGCAGTCTTGGCCAGCCGCAACGTCCGGGTTTGACCTCCGAGAATCGCCACGAGCTCCTCATGGACGATCTTGACGACCTGCTGGGCCGGGTTGAGCGCACCGGACACCTCGGCGCCGAGCGCCCGTTCGCGCACTCGATGGGTGAAGTCCTTGACGACCGGCAACGCGACGTCGGCCTCAAGCAGGGCGAGCCGAATGTCGCGGATCGTCTTGTTGACGTCGGACTCCGAGAGCCGCCCCTTGCCGCGGAGGTTCTTGAAGGTGGCTGCTAGCCGGTCCGAAAGGCTCGTGAACACCGCCTAAGGCTATCCCGACTGTCCCATGCCACTGCTCTCCTCGGCATCTACCGCCGTCACCGCCGCCATGAGACGGCCGAGCATCTGAGCCCGCCACGGCGACCAGGCGGGACCACCGGCCGCACGCGCGTCGGCCTCGGTAAGCACCACGAGAAGCTGCAGTACGTCGCGGTCGCCCCCGACGGCCGCGCGCACCGCGGCAAGGGTTGCCGGATCCTGCGGGTCGCGGCGGGTCGCCAGCTCGATGAGGGTGAGGTGCTCTCGAACGAGGGTCACGACGACCTGCCGGTCCGAAGCAGGCACCCCCCATCGGGCCAAGGCTGCGTCGGCGAGGACCGCTCCGGTCACGCTGTGATCGCTCGCCCCGGCAACCTTGCCGATGTCATGCAGCAGCGCCCCGAGCAGGAGGAGGTCGGGGCGGGCCACCTCCCCGGTGCGGGCGGCCGCCTCGACCACCGTTTCGAGGAGGTGCCGATCGACCGTATGCCGGTGGACAGGGTTGTGCTGCGGACGCGAGCGCACCGCCGCCCACTCGGGAAACCAGCCCTCGATGAGCCCGGCATGGTCGAGCCCTTCCCACACCTCGATGAGCCCGGGACCGGAGGCGAGGAGCACCGTGAGCGCCCTGCGGAAGTCGGGGTCCTCAACCCGTATGCCGTGGCCAGCGGCGAGGGCGGTGAGCGTGGCCGGGGCCAGCCGTACCCCGGCGGTGGCAGCTGCCCCCGCGGCCTGGAGCGCGGCGCCGGGCTCCTGCGCCCGCTCGAGACGTTCGAGGACGACCTCCCCGTCGTGCAGCGCACACCCCGGCCCGATCCGGTCCAGCCGCGGCCGGCGAGGGCCGACCCGCAGGACCCGGGCCCGCTGGGACTGCAGGGCTCGGCGCAGGGTGCCGTCGACGGCATACCGCAGGACGCGACCGGCACCCAGGACGCTGGTCAGGCAGTCATCCGGCGTCTCGAATCCGAGCAGAGCCGCGACCCCCCGCTGATCCTCGCGCGTGAGCCGATCGCGGCCGCGGCCGGTGCTGGCGTGCAGAGCGTCGCGGACATCCAGCAGGTGTTCGTACGCGGTGTCCACAGCGCCGTGCGGCCGGTCGGTGAGCCACGCGGCGGTCAGGGCACGGAGGATGGCCATGTCGCGCAGCCCGCCATGAGCCTCCTTGAGGTCCGGTTCGAGCGACTGGGAGAGGTCACCGGCGCGCCGGTGACGTTCGTGCACCGCGTCGGCGAGCTGTGGGAGTCGGGAGCGTGCGTGGGCCCGCCAGTCCTGGGCCAACGCCTGCCGGGCCTCGGCCACGAGGTCGGGTTCGCCCGCGATGAGGCTGAGGTCGAGGAGGCCGACGGCCGCGCTGAGGTCCGCCCGGGCCACCTCGCGACACTCGGCGAGGGTGCGCACGCTGTGGTCGAGGCGAAGGCCGCCGTCCCAGAGCGGGTACCAGAGGCTTTCGGCGAGTTCGGCGACCCGGGTGCGCTGGGCGCGGTGCCCGCGGTGAAGCAGGACGAGGTCGAGGTCGCTGTGCGGTCCGCACTCCCCTCGGCCAAGCGAGCCCACCGCCGCGAGGGCCAGGCCGGCGCCCTGGTCCACCCCTGCGGTTCGCTCCGACCACAGGGTCCGCAGCATCGTCGTCGTCGCGGCCGTGAGCGCTGCCCGTCGAGCCCGACCCGCGCCGGGCGTGCCGAAGCCGTCGGCAGACAGGTCAGATGGCCGAGGCTCCACGCTCACCCGTACGCACCCGGGCGATGTCGTCGACCGGGACCACCCACACCTTTCCGTCCCCGATGCGTCCGGTGCGCGCCGCCTTGACGATGACCTCGACCACCGCACCGGCGTCCGCGTCCTCGACCAGGATCTCGATCCGCGCCTTGGGCACGAAGTCGACGGTGTACTCGGCGCCGCGATAGACCTCGGAGTGGCCGCGCTGCCGACCGTAACCGGAGGCCTCGGACACCGTCATGCCCTGGATCCCGAACATCTCCAGCGCTTCCTTGACGTCGTCGAGTTGGTGCGGCTTGATGATGGCCGTGACGAGCTTCATCCCTGGGCTCCCTCGGGGTCGGTGAGGCGGGTCTGCGGTCGGGCTGAGGGTGGTGCAGTTCCGAGTATGGACCCGCCCTGGCCGAGCCGGCCGCCGCGTGACCCGAGATCGTAGGCGGACTCTGCGTGTTCCGCACCGTCGATCCCGCTGATCTCGACCTCCCCGCCGATGCGCCAGCCCAGGGTGGCGCGCAAAGCCAGCGCGAGCACGGTGGTCACGGCACCCGACACCAGAAGGGTCACCAGGGCGATGACGGCCTGAAGGATCGTCTGGCGAACGCCGCCGCCATAGAAGAGCCCGGTGTCCGTGGAGAGCAGCCCCGCGGCAACGGTCCCCCACAGTCCGGCGACGAGGTGGACCCCGACGACATCGAGGCTGTCGTCGACACCGAAGCGGAACTTCAGCGGCACGGCATACGCACACAGTGCACCGGCGATGAGGCCGAGAGCGAGCGCCCCGACCGGCGACACCGCGCCACACGCGGGGGTGATGGCGACCAGCCCGGCGACCACGCCGGAGGCGGCGCCGACGGTCGTCGCGTGCCCGTCGCGGACCTTCTCCACGATGAGCCAGCCCGCGATCGCGGCGCAGGCAGCGGCCGTCGTGGTGACCCAGACGCGGGCGGCGGTGAGGTCGGGGGCGAGTTCGGAGCCGGCGTTGAAGCCGATCCATCCGAACCAGAGTAGGCCGGCACCGATGACGACGAGCGGCACGTTGTGCGGTCGCATCGCCACCTTGCCGAAGCCGTAGCGGCGGCCGACGACGAGGGCGAGCACGAGCCCAGCCATCCCCGCGTTGATGTGCACCACCGTGCCGCCGGCGAAGTCGATGGGCGCCACCGCAGCCACCCCGTCCGAGGTGCCGAACAGGGCTGCAGCCAGGCCGTTCTCGCTCGCCGAAAGCCAGCCGCCGCCCCAGACCATGTGCGCGATCGGGAAGTAGCACAGGGTTGCCCACAACCCCGCGAACACCAGCCAGGTCGAGTAGCGCACCCGGTCCGCGATGGCCCCGGAGATGAGGGCCACCGTGATGACGGCGAAGGTGAGCTGGAAGGCCACGAAGGCGAGTTCGGGGATGGTGCCGTAACCCTCGAAGCCGAACGGGTTGATCAGGCCGTCGGTGCCGTTGAGCCCGAACTTGTCCAGTGGACTGGCCACGATGCCAGCCAGGTCTTGCGGGCCGAACGACATCGAGTAGCCGTAGAGGACGTAGATCACCCCGACCACGGCGAACGCGCCGAGGGACATCATCATCATGTTGAGCACCGAGGTGGCCCGGGTCATCCCGCCATAGAAGAGGGCGAGACCCGGTGCGGTCATGACGAGGACCAGGGCCGAGCACAGCAAAACGAACGCCGTCGCGGCGAAGTCGATGGTCGGCTCGTCCGCTGCCGCGAGGAGGGTGAGTGCGTTGGTCATGGCAGAACCCTGCGCCCCGGGTGTTTCCTCGAGGTGTACCGAGGTGTTTCGCCGATGTTGCGTGTTCCGCCCGCCGGTTAGGACCTCGTTACGTATGCCGTGCCATCTCGCCCCTCGGGACGAGGGTGTCGCGGTGTGTCAGTCGACGAGGGCGTCGACGAATGCGACCGGGTCGAAGGGGGCGAGGTCGTCGGGGCCTTCACCCAGGCCGATGAGCTTGACCGGAACGCCGACCTCGCGCTGCACGGCGACGACGATGCCGCCCTTTGCCGTGCCGTCGAGCTTGGTGAGGACGATTCCGGTGACCTCCACGGCCTCGGTGAAGGCGGCGGCCTGCCGCAACCCGTTCTGGCCCGTCGTCGCATCGAGGACGAGGAGGACCTCGTCGATCGGCGACTTCTTCTCGATGACGCGCTTGACCTTGCCCAGTTCGTCCATGAGCCCGACCTTGGTGTGCAACCGTCCGGCGGTGTCGATGAGCACGACATCGGCCTCGAACTCGGCCGCCGCGCTCACGGCGTCGAAGGCGACCGCGGCCGGGTCGGCGCCATCGCGGTCGGAGCGGATGGTGGGGACGCCGACCCGCTCCCCCCAGGTCTGGAGTTGATCGGCTGCGGCGGCCCGGAAGGTGTCCGCGGCCCCGAGCACCACGTCCTTGTCCTGCGCGACCAGGACCCGAGCGAGTTTGCCGACGGTGGTCGTCTTGCCGACGCCGTTGACTCCGACGACGAGGATGCAGGCCGGACGGCCATCGACCCGCGAGTCGGCGATGCTGCGGTCCATGCTCGGGTCGACCAGCGCGAGCAGTTCGGCCCGCAGCCAGCCCCGCATGGTCGCCTCGTCGGTGCTCCCGGCCGCGGCAACCCGGGCGCGCAGGGCGTCCACGACCTGCGTTGAGGCCTCGACGCCGAGGTCCGCCCCGATGAGGGTCTCCTCGACCTCCTCCCAGGTGGCCTCGTCGAGTCTGCCCCCGGCGAGCAGGGCGAGCAGTCCCTTCCCGAGGACCGAGTTGCTCCGCGCCAGGCGGGCCCGCAGGCGTTGCAGCCGCCCGGCTGGCGCCTCGGGGCGCTCGATGGTGGGCGCGGATGCCGGCGGGGCGTCCACGACGCCCGCGTCGGGCTCCGCCTCGGCGATGTCCGTGGCGTCCGGGCGGGGCAGGGTGTCGATCCCGCCAGGGCGATCTGAGGGTCGGACCTCGCTCGCGTCAGGGATGCCTCCGGTATCCCCAGTCCGTGGCAGCGTCGCCGACCGGCCCCCTCTGCCCCGCATGAGGCCGAGGACGAGACCCCCGCCGACGACGACGATGCCGACGATGACGGCGACCCACTCCCACAACGTGTCTATGAATCCCACGGCGCCATCCTCCCAGCCCGGTTCGGTCCGCCCAAACCGGGTCACGGCATACGGGTCCGAGGGTCCGGGCTCGCCCCCCGCCCCCTTGACCCCTTACTGATCTAACCTCTGCTAGCAGGGGTTAGTGTCAGGACCGAAGGATGCATCATGTGGCTCTGAAGCCAACCCCTGCTAGCAGAGGTTAGGTGCCCACGAAGGGGCCGGAGGTGCTGGCGGCGCCAAAGGCCAGCGGCGGCTAGAAGATGCGGACCCGGTCCTGCGGGTCGACCCAGAGGCCGTCGCCCTCGCGGACCCCGAAGGCCGCGTGGAACTCATCGAGGTTGCGCACGGCGTTGGCACGCACGTCGATCGGGGCATGCGGGTCGACGGTGAGCAGCCGTTCGGCCTCTTCCCGTCGGGACATGCCGCGCCACACCTGCGCCCAGCCGAGGAAGAACCGCTGGTCGCCGGTGAAGGAGTCGAGCACCGGCGCCTCCCCTTCCTCCAGGGAGATCCGGTACGCCGAGTACCCGATAGTCAGCCCACCGAGGTCGCCGATGTTCTCCCCGACGGTGAGCGCGCCGTTGACCGGCATACCCGGCGCATCGCGGGACTCCAGAGCGGAGAACTGCTCGATGAGCGCCTGAGCCCGCGCGTCGAAGGCCGCCCGGTCCGCCTCCGTCCACCAGTTGCGTAGCGCCCCCGCACCATCGAACTGCGAGCCCTGGTCATCGAAACCGTGCCCGATCTCGTGGCCGATGACGGCGCCGATCCCGCCGTAGTTGACCGCGTCATCGGCGTCGACGTCGAAGAACGGCGGCTGCAGGATCGCGGCCGGGAAGACGATCTCGTTGAGCCCCGGGTGGTAGTAGGCATTGACCGTCTGCGGGGTCATGAACCACTCGGTGCGATCCACCGGTGCGCCGAGTTTGCCGAACATCCGGTCGATCTCGAAGGCGGACGCCGCGGCCACATTGCCGACGAGGTCCCCGGGCGTGGTGCGCAGCGAGGAGTAGTCACGCCATACCTCGGGGTAGCCGATCTTGGGGACGAACGCCGCGAGCTTGGTGAGCGCCTGCTCCCGGGTCTCCTGCGACATCCAGGCGAGGTCGGTGAAGCTGCGCCGGAAGGCCTCGACGAGGTTGTCGACAAGGTCGCTCATCCGCTCCTTGGCGCGCGGCGGGAAGTGCCGCTCGACGTACAGCTGACCGACGGCCTCGCCCATGGCCTCCTCGACCAGAGCCACCCCGCGCTTCCACCGCGCCCGCAGCTGCGGAACCCCGGAAAGCCGTCGCCCGAAGAAGTCGAAGTTCTCCTCGACCAGGGCGCTGCTCAGATAGGGCGCGAGGTCGTGGACGAGTCGCCAGGTGAGCCAGGCCCGCCAGGTCTGAATCGGTTCCTCGGCGAGGGCTGCGGCCGCGACCGTGAGGAACTCCGGCTGCCGGACCACGACCTCGGCGAATACCTCCGGGTGCCCGAGCCCGCGGGCGTAAGCCGTCCAGTCCAGGCCCGGGCTCTCCTGCTCGAGTTCGGCCAGGCTGCGCCGGTTGTAGGTCTTCACCGGGTCGCGGGTCGTCACGTTGTCCCAGTGCCCGCCGGCAAGCCGGGTCTCTAGGGCCATCACGGCGGCCGCCGAACCCTGCGGGTCGGGGTACTTGGCGAGCGCGAGCATCCGAGCCACGTGATCCGGGTATGCCGTGCGGGCGGCCTCGTGCGCGGCTTCCCGGTAGTAGGACTCGTCCGGCAGCGAGATCCCGCCCTGCTCGAGGTAGAGAATGGTCGCGTCTGGGTCGGCGTTGTCGCTGCTCACGTAGGGGTGGATGAGACCGGATACCCCGATCCGAAGCCAGCGGCCGAGCAGGGCCAGCACGTCCGATGGCGTTGCCACCGCGCCGGCCGCGGCGAGTTCGGCACGGATGGGGGTCAGGCCCGCGGCCTCGACCGCGTCCTCGTCCATGAAGCTGCCATAGAGGTCACCGACCGAGCGCGCCACCGAGCCAGGCGCCGAGCCCGCGGAGGTTGCCGCGACCTCTTCGACGATGGCCCGCACGTCCTGCTCGGCCTGCTCGCGGAGGATGTCGAAGGTGCCATAGCGTCCCCGGTCGGCGGGTATCTCGTGAGCGGCGACCCAGCCGCCGTTGACGAAGGAGAAGAGGTCGTCTTGGGGCCGCACGCTGCGGTCAAGGGAAGCGAGGTCGAGTCCCGAGCGCAGGGAAGGCGTCATGCCGAGGAGGCCGGGCTCAGCGGGCGCGCTCAAGCGCCTGGCGGGCGCTCTCGCTTCGCTCCTTGAGCGCGTCGACGACCCGCTCGCCCCGCGGAGTGAGCACGTCACGCCCGTCACGAAGGGCAGGAACGACGGCGAAAGCCATGACGAGCATGGCCACGATCGCGCAGACGACCATGCCAGTAACGAGAGCAACCATGTGTTCTACTGTGACGGATGGGACGAGGCGCTCCAAATCGACACCCCGCGACCGAGGGCGACTACGCTCACGATGTGAGCGACGCCCCACCGGGAGCCGAGGTGAGCAGTGCCCCGCCCGGTGCCGCCGCGGCCCGCCGACGCAAACTCCCGATCCTCGCCGAGGTCGCTGTCGCGGTCGCCGTCGTGGCGCTGGTGCAGGCATTCCTGGTCAAGCCGTTCGGGGTGCCCTCGCAGTCGATGGAGAACACCCTGCACATCGGCGACCGCATCCTGGTCAACCGTCTCGACTCCACGATCGAGCGCGGCGATGTCATCGTCTTCGGCCACGGCGCCACTTGGCAGGACTCCACACTCCCGTCGGCCGACTCGCTCCTCACCCGGGTGGTCCGCGCTGTCGGCGATGTCGTCGGCATCGGCCCGAGCAACACGGCATACACGGTGAAGCGGGTCATCGGCGTTCCCGGTAGCACGGTGCACTGCTGTGACACCGAGGGCCGGGTCTCCGTCGACGGTCAGCCCCTCACCGAGCCCTACCTGTTCGAGAACCTGCCGTTTGAGCCCGGCAGTCTGGACTGCTCGAGCACTCCGCGCTCGACCCGCTGCTTCCCCGAGCTGACCGTGCCGGAGAAGTCCTACCTCGTCCTGGGTGACCATCGCTCGCAATCCGCGGACTCCGTCGTCACCTGCCGGGGATCGGTCGCGCCGACCTCACCGAGCGCGAGTTCGTGCGCCCGCTACGTCCCGGCGGAGCGGGTGATCGGCACGGTCATGGCGACGTTCTGGCCGCTCGACCGGTTCGGGCGGCTGCCCTAGCCCCTACGCCGTGTCCGCGACGTCGCGCATCCGCTGCGAGACGACCGTGGTCACCCCGTCGCCACGCATCGAGACCCCGTAGAGCGCGTCCGCGACCTCCATCGTCCGCTTCTGGTGGGTGATGACGATGAGTTGGGAGGAGTCGCGGAGTTCCTCGAAGAGGGTGATGAGCCGCCCCAGGTTGGTGTCGTCGAGGGCCGCCTCAACCTCGTCCATGATGTAGAACGGGCTGGGCCGGGCCTTGAAGATCGCGACGAGGAGGGCCACCGCGACGAGCGAGCGCTCACCACCGGAGAGCAGTGAGAGCCGTTTGATCCGCTTGCCCGGTGGCCGGGCCTCCACCTCGATCCCGGTGGTGAGCATGGAGTCCGGGTCGGTGAGCGTGAGCCGGCCCTCCCCGCCGGGGAAGAGGCGGTCGAAGACCCGACCGAACTGGGCCGCCGTATCCGCGAAGGCCTCGGCGAAGACCACCTCGATGCGCTCGTCGACCTCACGGACGATGTCGAGCAGATCCCGTTTGGACCTCTTGAGGTCCTCGAGTTGGGTGGTGAGGAAGGTGTGCCGCTCCTCGAGGGCGGCGAACTCCTCGAGTGCCAGCGGGTTGACCCGGCCGAGGGCGCTCAGCGCCCGCTCCGCCTTGCGCAGGCGCCGTTCCTGGTCTTCCCGCACGTATGCCGTGGGCTCCCGCGCGGCGACCTCGTCCGGGTCGTCGTCGGGTCCGGGGATGGGCGGAATCGGCTGGTGCGGTCCGAACTCCGCGACGAGCACCTCGGGGTCGATGCCGAGTTCCTCGACCGCCTTGGCCTGGAGCTGCTCGATCCGGGCGAGCTGGCGGGCCCGGGTCACCTCGTCGCGATGGGCGGTGTCGGTGAGGTCCCGGAGCTCGTCCTGGGCGCTCATGAGTTCGGCCCGTAGGGCGGTCGCGTTGCCGTCCCGTTCCGCGCGGGAACGCTCGAGGTCATCCTTCGCCTCGCTCGCAACGGTGAGCGCACCACGAACCCGCTCCACGGCATACCCGGCGGCGGTCCGGACGGCGGCGGCGACGGCCGCCTCGCGGGCCCGGCGTTCGCGGCGCTCGCGCAGCCGCTCCCGGGCGGCGAGTTCGTTACGGGCGGCACCCTCCAACGAGTCGGCCCGGCCGGCGAGGGCGCGCGCCCGTTCCTCCTTGGTCCGCAGGGTGAGGCGTTGGTCGGTTTCGGCGGTCCGGGCTCGGCTTGCCGCAAGTTCGAGCTCGTCCCGCAGATCGGTCGAGGGTTCCTCGGCGTGCTCGGGCTGGGCGGAGGCGGCCTCGAGCCGGGTGGAGAGGGTGTCGAGTTCGACCCGGTCGCGAGCGAGAGTGCCCTCGGCGTCGGCGATGGCTCGTTCGGTGCGTTCGGCCTCGGCGCCCGCGGTGCGCACGATCGAGCCGAGATGCCCGAGCCGTTCGGCGACGGCGGCGAGTCGGGCGTCCGAGTCGTGCAGGGCTTCGAGGGCCGCCTCCACCTCGGAGCGCGCCGCGTCGGCCTGCTCCTCGTGCGTGGCGAGGCCGAACCGAGCCTGCTCGGCGCGAGCCGTCGCCGCCCGCAGGACACTCTCGGTCTCGTCGATGGCGGACTGGATCTCCAGCAGGGACTGGCCGGCGGCCCCACCGCCCCGCGCGAACCCGGGTCCGAAGACATCGCCGTCGGCGGTCACCGCGGTGATCTCGGGGTGCTGATCGACCAGCGCGACGGCATGGGCGGTCGTCGGGACGATGGCGACCAGGTCGAGGAGCTGGTGCAGTGCCGGCCGGAGGGCGTCGGGAGCCTGGACGACGTCCCGTGCCCAGCGCGCCGAGGACGGCAGCGACGGCCAGGACGTCGAGGAACTCGGGCGAGCGGTGCTCCCGACGAGCAGGGCCACCTGCCCGGCATCGCGCGAACGCAACTCCGCCAGGGCCGCGGCGGCGGCGTGCGCCGACGGGACGGCGACCGCCTCGGCGGCCCAGCCGAGGGCCGCGGCGAGGGCCCCCTCGTGGCCGTGGTCGACCTGAACCAGGGCTGCGACCGCCCCGAGGACGTCCCCGCCGCGCCCCTCCTCGGCGGCGGCGAGCAGGGCGGCGGCACCGTCGCGGCGTCGGATGCTCAGGCGGAGGGCGTCGAGGCGGGCCGCGGCGCCGGTCTGTTCGCCTTCGGCGCGCCGCTCCTCCTCACGGAGCGCACCGATCTGGGACTCGGCCTCTGCGAGTCGTTCGGCCGCGGCCTCAAAGGCGGCGTCCAGACCGACCTCGCCTTCCTCGTCGACGGCGATGCTCCCCTCGAGCGCGGAGAACTCCCGCTGCGCCTCGGCGGCCCGTTCCAGGGCCGCCGCGACGAGCGCACGCAGGCGTCCCACCTCGGCCTCACCGGCCTCGATCCGGCTGCGGCGAGCGGCAACCTGGCCGGCGAGGGTGGCCAGACCCTCGCGGCGGTCAGCGGCCGCCCGGGCGAGTTGGGCGAGCCGGGACTGTTCGGCGGCGAAGGCGCTCTCGGCCTCCTGCCGGGCGGCGACGGCCTGCTGCAGCTCCGCGGTGGCGGCCGAGACCTCGTTGTTCAGGGCTTGCTCCTGTTCGCGGGCAGCGGCGGCCTGGGCGCGCAGCTCCTCGGGGTCACGGCCGGTGGTCTCCTCCTCGACCTCGTCGGCGGAGAGCAGCCGCATCCGTTCGGCGGCGACCGAGCCGGTGGACTCGAGCCGGTCATGCAGGGACTGCAGCCGTACCCAGCGGTCGTTTGCGGCCGAGATGAGCGGTGCGGCCGCGGACAGTGCGGTCTCGACCTCGCCGAGCCGGGCACGGGCGGTCGCGACGGCCTCCTCGACCTCGGTGCGGCGGGCGATGAGCGCCACCTCGTCGGCGACTTCCTGCTCGACGACGGCGGTGAGCTGGGCGAGTTCGTCGGCGAGCAGCCGCAGCCGCGCATCCCGGGCCTCGGCCTGGACCCCGGCGGCTCGGCGGGCGGCCTCGGCCTGGCGGCCGAGCGGCCCGAGCTGGCGGCGGATCTCTCCGGTGAGGTCCTGGACCCGGGTGAGGTTGGCCTCCATGGCCTCGAGCTTGCGCAGCGCGCGTTCCTTGCGCTTGCGATGCTTGAGAACCCCGGCGGCTTCCTCGATGAACCCGCGCCGCTCCTCCGGGGTGGCTCGCAGCACCGCGTCGAGCTGGCCCTGGCCGACGATGACGTGCATTTCGCGGCCGATGCCGCTGTCTGAGAGGAGCTCCTGGATATCCAGCAGGCGGCAGGTCGTGCCGTTGAGCGCGTACTCGGAGGTGCCGCCGCGGAACATGGTCCGGGTGATCGTCACCTCGGTGTAGTCGATGGGCAGGGCGCCGTCGGTGTTGTCGATGGTCAGGCTCACCTCGGCCCGCCCGAGGGGGGCGCGGCCGGGGGTGCCGCCGAAGATGACGTCTTCCATCTTGCCGCCGCGCAGGCTCTTGGCCCCCTGCTCCCCCATGACCCAGGCGAGGGCGTCGACGACGTTGGATTTCCCCGACCCGTTCGGCCCGACGATGCAGGTGATCCCCGGCTCGAGCCGCAGCGTCGTCGACGACGCAAAGGACTTGAAGCCCTTGAGGGTCAGGGTCTTGAGATACATCGCGCCGACTCTACCGGCAGGTGTGCCCGCCGGCTCAGTCCGCGGAGGCGATCGCTTCGTGGTGTCGGATGACCTCGGCGATGATGAACCCGAGGAACTTCTCCGCGAAATGCGGATCGAGCCCGGCCTCGTCGGCGAGCCCGCGGAGCCGGGTGATCTGACGCTCCTCGCGCGCCGGGTCCGCGGGGGGCAGACCGAGGAGCGCCTTGAGCTCGCCGACCTGCTGGGTTGCCTTGAAGCGTTCCGCGAGCAGGTGCACTAGCGCGGCGTCGATGTTGTCGATGCTCGAGCGCAGCCGGCTCAGCTCCACGGGAGTCTCGCTCACGGCGTCATCGTATGCCGCCGGGGCTACTTCTCGGGGAAGCCGTCCACCCCGTGGGGCTGGGCCCAGAGCGGCGCCGAGACACCCGCGACCCGACCGGGCCGTCCGGTAGTCGAGGGGCTCTCGCTCAGGAGGCCGAGCAGGGCCAGGACCGCGTCCCGCGGGCCCTCGGCGACGACCTCGACCCGGCCGGTGGCGGTGTTCCGGGCGTGACCGACCAGTCCGAGTTCGAGCGCCCGGGCCCGGGTCCACCAGCGGAAGCCGACTCCCTGGACCGCGCCGCGGACGAAGACCGTGACTCGGACCCTGTCCGTGGCCGGTTCCGAGCCCAGTTCTAAGCCCGGTTCCGACTCGGGGGGCGACGGCATACTCACAAATGTCACTCTAGTGAACACCTGTCACGGGCGCGCCTACCATCACATCTGCCTCACCCGTCCCTACTCTGTCGGTATGACGGTCGTGTCCCGGCCTGTTCCCGCGGCGGTCGGCCCGCTGTCTCAGGCCGCCCCACGGCCAGCGCGCCCCGGGGCGCCTCGACACCTGCCTGGACTGGATGGCCTGCGCGCGGTGGCGATCCTCGCCGTCCTCGCCTACCACCTGGACCCTCGGTGGCTCCCCGGCGGTTTCCTCGGCGTCGACATCTTCTTCGTCATCTCGGGGTTCCTCATCACCAGCCTCCTGGTCCGCGAGCGCGCCCGCACGGGGCGGGTCGATCTGCCGGGCTTCTGGCTCCGCCGTGCCCGGCGCTTGCTGCCCGCCCTTATCGCGTGCGTCCTCGCGAGCACCCTGCTCGCCCGTCTTGTCGAGACTGACCTGCTGGTCGGAGTCGGCCGGCAGCTCCTCGGCGCGCTGACCTTCACCACGAACTGGGTGGAGATCTCCGCCGGGACCGACTACTTCTCCTCGACCAGCCCGCAGCTTTTCCTCACCTTCTGGTCGCTCGCGGTCGAGGAGCAGTTCTATCTGTTCTGGCCGCTGGCCTGCCTCGGATTGCTCGCGGCGTTCCCCCGAGCAGCCGCCCGCGCAGCCCTCCTCGCCGGGGTTGCGGGCCTCTCCGCGGCGCTCATGGCTCTGCGTCTGGACCCGGAAGCTCCCACCCGGGTCTACTACGGCACCGACACCCACCTCAGTGGGCTTATGATCGGCGCGGCCCTGGCGATGCTCCTGCTCGGCCCATCCCGGGCCGGCACCCGAAGCGCCCTCTGGGAGAAGCACCGCCGAGCGGTCATCGGGGGCAGCCTGATCACCCTCGCGGTCGGGCTCCTCACCCTGGAGGAGTCCAGCCCGCTGACCTTCCGCGGGGGCATCCTGCTCATCAGCCTGCTGACCGGCGTCCTCATCCTCGCGGCGGTCGACCGGCCGGGACGGTTGCGGCAAGCGCTCGAACTCCCCCCGCTGCGTTGGATCGGGGAACGGTCCTACGGGCTCTACCTGTGGCATTGGCCGGTCGTTCTCCTGGTGTCGGCGGAGTATGCCGTTGAGCCCGGCTCACCGGCATACCTGTGGACCCGAGGGTTCGCCCTGGTGACCACGGTCGCGGTCGCCGACCTGTCCTACCGGTTCCTGGAGACCCCCGTGCGCCGCCACGGATTCCGCGGGGTCGCTTCGGCGCTGCGGGCCTGGGCCTGGCACGGCGCTGCGTGGCGGGGACGGCTCGTCGCCGGGACCGCGCTCGCCGCTGTCCTGGCCCTCGTGGCGGTCGTGCTCACCGCCCCGGAGCGCACGTCGACCGAGGACCTCATCACGGCCAACGCCGCGGCCGCGACCCTGCCGGGTCCGGTCGCCACCAGCACCCCCCGGACGACACCCACGCCCACCGCCAGCTCCGGGCCGGTTGCTCGCCCAGGGTTCACGATGCCGACGGGTCAGGAGATCGACGCTGTCGGGGACTCGCTCATGGTGGGTGCGGTTCACGCGCTGCGGGCCTACTTTCCCGGGATCCGGATCGACGCCGAGAGCAACCGTCGTTGGCGCCAGGGCCTGGCCGTCGCCAGCACGCGAGCGGCGACGATGCGCCGCGCCGTCATCCTCGGCCTGGGCACCAACGGCGGCGTCGACGCTGCTGCCGTCGAGAAGACCATTACCGCTCTCGGCCCGGACCGAATGGTCGTCATCCTCACCCTGCACGGCCGGTTCTCACGGATCGCCACGGACAATGCCGCCCTGCGTGCGATCGCTGCGCGGCACCCCAACGTGGCCATCGCCGACTGGCATGCGGCCCTTGTCGGTACCTCCGGCAATCTCCAGTCGGACGGGATCCACAGCTCCATCAGGGGCGCGCATCTCTACAGCAAGGTCATCCGGCAGGCGTTCGCCGACCTCTCCCTCCGACTCACCGGGAAGCCGGTCACGCTCAAGCCGGTGCCGGGGCCGTAGGGGTCAACCGGGCTTGCGGGTGGACCCCCCGCCCGCAAGCCCGGTGGATCCAGAGGCCGCTATCAACTGATATCGAGGAGGAGGTGGTCCCATGCCCGATGTGTTGATCCGTGACGTGCCTGCCGAGGATCTGAGGCTGCTGGACGAGCAGGCCAGGCGCGCCGGCCTGACACGCACGGAGTACCTGCGGCGGCGACTTCACGAGCAGGCGGCCCGAGCCCACTGCTCGGTCACCCGCGCCGACCTGACCGCCTTGGCGACGATGCTGCCTGACCTCGCAGATCCCGATGTGATGCGAGACGCCTGGTCATGAGCAGTTGGCTGATCGACAAGTCCGCCCTCGTTCGGCTGGGCGCCAGCCCTGATGCGGGCGAATGGGCCAGCCGGATCGAGCTCGGCGTGGTCGCCATCTCGACCGTGACCCTCCTCGAGGTCGGCTATGCGGCTCGTTCGGCCACGGAACTTGCGCGCGCCATGGAACTTCCTCCGGTGGCCGCCATGCCCGTCGAGTACCTGACCCCTGCCATGGAAGACCGGGCGGTGGAGGTGCAGCACTTGCTGGCCCAACGCGGTCTCCATCGGGCGCCTTCCCTTCCCGACCTGCTGATCGCAGCCACCGCAGAACTGTCGGGACGAACCGTCCTCCACCTCGACAAGGACTTCGACGTGATCGCTGAGTTGACCCAACAACCGGTCCAACGCCTCGACGGATGACCGAGCAGCTCGGGGTGATCAGGGACGGGCGCGATGGCGTGGCGCAAGTTGGCAACGGGGGCAGAAGAAGGACGAGCGGTTCATGAAGTGGTCGCGCACGATCGGCGTCCCGCAGCGGCCGCAGGGACGCCCTGTCTGCCCGTACGCCGCGAGTGAACGGTCGAAGTACCCGGACGCGCCGTTGACGTGCACATAGAGGTCATCGAAACTCGTGCCGCCCTGCGTCAGCGCCTCGGCCATGACGTCCCGGGCATGCCCGAGCACCCGCCGGATCGCCGGCTTGGTGAGCGTGTCGGCCGGCCGTGCCCCGTGGATGCGGGCCCGCCACAACGCTTCGTCGGCATAGATGTTGCCGATCCCGGAGACCACCCGCTGGTCAAGCAGAACCCGTTTAATGGCGCTGGTCCGCCGCGTGATGTTCGCGACGGCCGCGGTCTCGTCGAAGGCGGGGTCGAACGGGTCCGGGGCGATGTGCCCGATCGTGCTCGGTATGCCGTCTCCGCCGGGCTCGGCCAGCGCAAGGCCGCCGAAGGTCCGCTGGTCGACGAACCGGACCTCGCTGCCGCCGTCGGCGAAGCGGAAGATCGCATGCAGATGCTTCTCCTGCGGCGCATCCGGCGGTTGAACCAAGAGCTGACCGGACATCCCGAGATGGAGCAGGAGGGCGATGTCGTCGTCAGCGGGCGAGGACAGGACGAGCCAGAGGTACTTGCCGCGACGGCATACGGCGGTGACGGTGCGGTCGGTCACGCGGGCGATGAGGTCACCGGGCCCGGGCAGGTGCCGCCGGGCAACACGCGGGCCGCGGAGCTCCAGCGAACGGAGCGTGCGGCCGAGGACGTGGTCCTGTAGGCCGCGACGGACCACCTCGACCTCGGGCAGCTCAGGCACGGAAAGCCGATCCGCTCACTCGCCGGGCTCGTGCTCGGGCTCCGGCTCGGGCTCGTGGGCGAGGCGCAGGGCCTCCCACGCCTGGGCAGCTGCCTCCTGCTCGGCGATCTTCTTGGTCCGGCCGGACCCTGTCCCGAAGACCGTGCCGCCGACACTCACGGCCGACTCGAACACCTTGGCATGCTCGGGCCCCTCCTCGGTGATCCGGTACTCCGGGGGCCCGAGGCTGTGCCGGGAGGTGATCTCCTGGAGGCTGGTCTTCCAGTCCAGGCCGGCACCGAGGTTCGCGGACTGCCGGATGAGCGGGTCGAGCAGATGGTGGACGAGGCGGTCGGCGGCCTGAAGACCGGCGCTCACGTACACGGCCCCGATGAGGGCTTCGACGGTGTCGGCGAGGATCGAGTCCTTGTCGCGCCCGCCGGTGCTCTCCTCACCGCGGCCGAGGAGGACGAAGTCGCCGACGCCGAGCGCCCGACCGGCCGCCGCCAGCGCCCGCATGTTGACCACGGCCGCCCGCAGCTTGGCGAGCTGTCCCTCGGAGGTGTCCGGATGGGTGTCGAAGAGAGTCGTCGTCACGACGAGTCCGAGGACGGAGTCGCCGAGGAACTCCAGGCGCTCGTTGTGCGGCAGACCGCCACACTCGTACGCGTAGGAGCGGTGGGTCAGGGCGCGCGACAACTCCTCCGGGGTGAGCCGAGACAGGGTCACGTCCTCAAGCTCGCGGACGAGCTCTTCGACGGGCCGCAACGGCTGCAGACCGGAGTCCTGGGCACCCTTGGTCATGGGTGACCTTGGGGGGTCGTCAGCCCTGGTGCTCGGCGCGCTCGGCGACACCGTAGTGTCGGCCCTTGTACGCGCCACAGGACGGGCACGCCTGGTGCGAGAGCTTCTCGGCCTTGCACTGGGGGCAGGCCGTCGTCGGGACGGCCGTGGCCTTCCAGTTGGCCCGGCGCGAGCGCGTGTTGGAGCGCGACATCTTCCGCTTCGGAACAGCCACGTCAGGTCCTCTTCTCTGTCTTCTCGGTGCTCTCGGCGAGTGCCGAGAGTGCCGCCCATCGGGGGTCGATCACGTCATGGTGGTGGCCGCTGTCCTCCGCGAGCGGAATCCCGCACTCGGAGCACAGCCCGGGGCAATCGGGCCGGCACACCGGTTGGAACGGCAGTGCAGGCACCACCGTGTCCCGGAGCACCGGCTCGAGGTCGATGAGACCGTCCTCGACGAGGAGCTCCTCGGCTGCATCCACATCCCCCACCTCCTGGTGGTGGGCGTGTCGATCGGCGTAGGCGAACAGCTCCTGGAAGGCCCCGTCCACCGGATGGCGGACCGGGTCCAGGCACCGCACGCAAGCACCGGTCGCCACGGCACGCACCGACCCGGTGACGAGGACTCCCTCGACCACGGACTCCATCCGCAGCGTGAGCTCCAGGGGGTCTCCTGGGGCGACACTGAGGACGTCCGTGCCGAAGTCTTCCGGCGTCTCGACCGAACGCTCCAGTTCATGCATCGACCCGGCCCGGCGGCCCACGAGTTTGGTGTCGAGCACCATCGGGGACCTGGGGTCGAGTCGAGTCATCGCCTGAAGGGGTTGTCCGGTTTGTTGGATCGGCCCGAGCACATGGACACAGACCGAGGGTCAAGGCTACCCGTTCGGCAGCGCTGCCCCAAACCGCGGGATCCTGGCGGTCACCTCACCCGTGCGATGAGGGCGTCGCGGACAGCGTCCGGCACGAGGCCGGAGACGTCACCGCCGTACCGGCATACCTCTTTGACGAGCGAACTGGAGACGTGCTCGAGGGTCGGATCGCCCGGAAGGAACACGGTCTCCACCCCAGTGAGGTGCCGGTTCATGAGCGCCATCGGCAGTTCGTAGGCGAAGTCGGTCGCCCCGCGCAGCCCCTTGACGATGGCCGTCGCGCCGAGGTCTGCGGCGACGTCGACGAGAAGCCGCGAGGCGTATGCCGTGACCCGCACCCGGGCGGGACCGGCCCCGGCCAGCGCCGACTCGAGGAAGGCCAGGCGCTCGGGCACGGTGAACGTGCCGGCCTTGGCCGGGTTGTGCAGAACCGCGACGACGACCTCGTCGTAGAGGGAACAGGCCCGCTCGATGACGTCGAGGTGGCCTGCGGTCACCGGATCGTAGGAGCCCGGGCACACAGCAGTACGCATGGCGCCCATTGTGCAGGGTGGGCGCCGTGAGCGGCTCCTGAGGGCGCGCAGGCATTACCGCCCGGTGACGTTCCGTGCCCCGGCCTGGCCACACGCATGGGCGTGCGCCGAGAGTGGCGTGAGGCCCACGTTGGGCCGGCCAATCCACCCCGATCCCAGGAGAGACAGATGCCCTTGAAGAGAACGATCACCGGCGCGATCTTCAGCGCCCTCGCCATGACTCTCGCCCCGGCGGCCTTCGCGGCGGTCGAGGTCCACGGCTCCCCACCCACGGTGTCGGCCCGGATCACCGGGGCCGACGCTACGACCCTGTACGCCGCACTCCAGGTGCCCGTCACCACGGTGCTGCGCTACTTCGACGGATGCGGGGCCGAGTCCTGCCCGCCGGTTCCGGTGTCGGTCAAGCGTGTCCAGTCGGACGGTATCGACCTGATCTGCGAGCGCGACACAGCGGTGTGCACGTATGCCGGACCGAGCCGGTCGGACTCGACGATCACCAGCCGGTTTGGCGGCCAGGCCGCGGCGACCGTTCGCAGCGCCCTCGGCCAGATCACCGGCGGAACGTCGTGGGTCCTCTCCGACAGCGGTGGCTCGACCCTCGGGTGCGGTACCACCGCCTGCACCCTGGTGCCGCGCCGGCTCGACAGCTTCGCCAGTCGGACCGACCGGGCCCTGTCCTTCGTCGCCGACTCCCGCACCGTGCGGGTGACCGCCCAAGGCAGCGAGCTCGCCGGTGCCCTGCGTCTCGGAGGGTTGCGGTCGGAGCAGCTCAACGTCTACTGCAGCACCTACACCCAGGCGTGCGAGCTCCACGCCACCGGCGCCGTCCGATTCAGCTCGCTCAACCCGGTGACGGCCCGGCTGTCGATCACCGGCCCGAGCGCGGGAGCCGTTTCGCGGGCCCTGGGCGGCACGGCCTACACCTCGACCGACGGCACGACCCGGCTGAGCTGCTCGAGTGCGACGGCGTGCCAGCTCGTGGTCAGGGCCGCATGACGGCCCACCAGAGCGCGGTCTCGCCGTAGCGCCGGACTCGCTCGCTCTCCCAGCCCCCGGGCCACCGGGGGCTGGGAGAGCGCGCCGACCGCTCCACGACCACGACCGCCTCCTGGACGAGCCACGGCTCGAGCGCGCTCAGGGTCTCGGCGAGCTCGTCCTCCCCGAGGGGGTAGGGCGGGTCGAGGAAGGCGAGGTCGTACGTGCTCACCGGCTCGCCTCTCAGCACCTCGAGGACGCTGCGGCTGACCACCCGGGCCCCGGCCAGGGCCAGGGAGCGAGCGTTGTCGGCGATGAGTTGAGCGGTGGCGCGGTCGGACTCCACGAAGGTCGCGGACACCGCGCCCCGGGAGAGGGCTTCCAGGCCGAGGGCCCCGGAGCCGGCATACAGATCGAGGACCCGGGCCCCGGTGAGAATGTCTCGCGCCGCGAGCGCGGAGAACAGCGCTTCCCGGACCCGGTCGCTCGTGGGGCGGGTCTTGGATCCGCGGGGTGTGCGAAGGGTGCGTCCGCCGACCACTCCGGCGATGATCCGGGTCATCGGCTCACCCGCGCTCGAGGTAGGCGGCCTGATCAGCGTCGACCCGGGCGGCGACAGCGGCCGCGAGCCGGGGCAGTCTCGCCAGTTCGGGGTCCTCATCGACCAGGGCGCGGGCGTCGGCACGAGCGGCCTCGATGAGGTCCTCGTGTTCGAGGATGTGCAAGAACTCCAGCTGGGTGCGGCGGCCGTGTTGGGTTGCGCCGAGGATGTCGCCTTCCCTGCGCTGGTCGAGGTCGAGCCGGGCGAGGACGAAGCCGTCGGTGCTCGACTTCACCGCCTCGAGGCGTTCCCGAACCATCGGGGAGTCGCTCCCGGTCACCAACGCGCAGGCCCCGGGCAGGCCCCCGCGGCCGACCCGGCCCCGGAGCTGATGCAACTGGGATACCCCGAAGCGGTCGGCGTCCATGACGACCATGAAGGTTGCCTTCGGCACGTCCACACCCACCTCGATGACGGTGGTCGCGACGAGGACGTCGAGGTCCCCGCGGGCGAAGGCGTCCATGACGGCATCTTTGTCGACGCTCGGCAGGGCACCGTGCAGGATGCCCAACCGGACCCCGGTCAGGGCCGGGTGCGCCCGCAACTCGGCGGCCACCGACTCGACGCTCCGCAGAGGCCGTTGCGCGGGCTGCGGGGCGGCGGTGCCGGCCGCCCCCGCTCCCCCACCCGGGCCTCCCTTGCCCTCATCGCCGCCGTCCCCGAGGTTGTCCAGGTCGAGGCCGTCCTCGTCGGGTGGCTCGGTCCACAGCTCGGTCCCCGGGTCGGGCGGGGCGTCATCGTGGATCCGTGGGCAGACGACGAAGACCTGGTGTCCGGCGGCGACCTCAGCCCCGATCCGCTGCCAGACCCGTTCCAGCCACCCCGGCAGGAGGTCGGGGATGACGAAGGTCTCGATCGGAGCCCGGCCCGCGGGCAGTTCCCGCAGGGTGGAGACCTCGAGGTCGCCGAAAACGGTCATCGCGACGGTTCGGGGGATCGGGGTGGCCGTCATGACCAGGACGTGGGGTGGGCTCAGGGCCTTACCCCGTAGGGCGTCGCGTTGCTCCACCCCGAACCGGTGCTGTTCATCGACGACGACGAGGGCCAGGTCGTGGAAGGTCACCGCGTCCTGGATCAGGGCGTGCGTACCGACGACGATGCCGGCCTCGCCGGACTCGATGTCGCGCAACGCCGCCCGCCGCTCGGCAGCGGACTGACTGCCGGTGAGCAGGGTGACCCGGGTCGCCCGGTCGTCCCCCCCAAGGTAACCGCCCGAGGCGAGATCCCCGAGCATCGCGGTCATCGTCCGGTGATGCTGGGCCGCAAGGACCTCCGTCGGCGCGAGCAGAGCAGCCTGACCGCCGGAGTCGACGACAGCGAGCATGGCCCTGAGCGCCACCACAGTCTTGCCCGAGCCGACCTCCCCCTGGAGGAGCCGGTGCATGGGGGTGGATGCAGCGAGGTCCGCGGCGATGTCCTCGCCGACAACCTGCTGGCCGTGGGTGAGTTCGAACGGTAATCGTTCGTCGAACGCGGCGAGTATGCCGTCCGGCCGGGGCGTACGGGCCGTAGTCACCTCCGCCCGGGCCCGGGCCCGACGCTGCGCGAGGGCCAACTGAAGGACGAGCGCCTCCTCGTAGCGGAGCCGATGCCGGGCCCGTTCGACCTCGCTCAGGGCCTTCGGGGTGTGAATGCCGCGGAATGCCTCAAGCCGGGTCACCAGGTGGTGCCGGGCGACGAGATCCGGAGGCAGGTCGTCAGGCATGTCGGTGAGGGCGTCCAGGACGAGACGGACGCTCTCGGTGACCTTCCAGGTATGCATCCGCGGAACGTGCAGATAGATCGGGATGAGGTCCGAACGCTCGCCGCTGTCGATCTCGTCGAGGACGGTGTAGCCGGGGTGGGTGAGCTGGAGTTCGCGGTTGAACGAGGTCACCGTGCCCGCGAAGATCCCCCGAACGCCCGGCTGCAGGGCCCGCTCGTGCCCGTAGACGGAGAAGAAGACCATGCTGAGGTCGGTCGTCCCGTCGGTGATGACGACCTTGAGCATGGAACGGCCGTTGCGCATCCGGTTCGTCGTCGCCGTCTTCACCTCGGCGACGGCGACGAGGTAACGGCCCGCCTTCGCCTCGGCGAGGTCGCTCTCCCGGGAACGGTAGCGGCGCGGCCAGAAGCCGAGCAGGTCACCCACGCTCTGCAGTCCGCGGTTCGCTGCGAGCGGGCCTGCCGTACGGCCACCGAGGACCGAGCGCAACGGGGTGGACTCGCTGACCATGTCCTGCCCCGACCTCACTCGACGCCGAGGAGCACCGGATAGACCGGCTGGCCACCCTCGATGATCTCGACCTCGACCTCGGGTCGCTCGCTGGCGAGCCAGCCGGTGATGGCGTCAACGTCGTCGGCGTCGGCGTCCGCCCCGAGGACGAGGGTGACGAGTTCACCGCCGCCGGCGAGCAGCCGGCGCAGCACCTCGAAGGCGGCGTTCGGGACCGTGGTGTCCAGGAAGGCGATGTCCCCGTCGATGACGCCGAGCACGTCCCCGGGTCGGCAGACCCCGGCCCAGGTGAGGGCCTCCTTGGTCGCCACGGTCACCGCCCCGTTGCGGGTCGCCGAGGCCGCGCTCGACATCGCCATCAGGTTGCTCTGGGCCGGGCGGGAGGGGTCATGGACCGCGACCGCGGCGAGGCCCTGGACGGTGGTGTGGGCCGGCACGACATACGCCTCGATACCATCGGCCGCGGCGGCCTTGGCGGCCACTTCGGCGGCCATGAGCGTGTCCCGGTCCCCGGGGACGATGATGACGCAGGCCGCGCCGGTTGCTCGGGCCGCCGCGAGCAGCTGACCTGCCGAGGCCCGAGCGCCCGGAACGGACGGCACGACGGTGGCCCCAGCGCCTTCGAGGACGGCGGTGATCCCTGGCCCCGCCGAGCAGGCGACGACGCCGAGCCCGGCGGTGACCGATTCCACAACATGTTCCAGGTAGGTGATCCGCACCCGGTGCGGCCGCCCGGCCGCGAACCCCGCCTCGACCGCGGCGCCCGCGTCATCGACATGGACATGGACGTTGTAGAGGTCCGGTCCGCCGACGACGATGAGCGAGTCCCCGAGGCCAGCGAGCCTCTCCCCGAGCGCCTCGACCCGAGCGGAGTCGGTGTTGTCGAGCAGGAACATCACCTCGTATGCCGGGGCGCCACCGCGCGGCACGGGCACCGCGGCGCTCGGGGCCACCGCACCGGGCAGGTGCCACTCGGCGCGGCGCTGCAGCGGCGGCTCCCCGCCGCCCAAGGCCAGTTCGTCCTCCAGGGACCAGTCCCCGGTGACCACCCGGTGCAGGGCCTCGAGCATGAGCAGGCACCCCGCCCCACCGGCATCCACGACACCTGCGGCCTTGAGCTCCGGGAGTTGCTCGGGGGTGTGCTCGAGGGCGCGTTCGGCGGCGGCGACGGCGGCCCCGAGAACCTCGACGAGGCCGGCGCCGCGGTCGGCCGCGGCAAGCGCCGCCTCAGCCCCGGCGTCCGCCACGCTCAAGATGGTGCCCTCTTTGGGCTCGCGGACCCCCGCGCGAGCGGTCTGCGCCCCGAGCGCGAAGGCGGACGCCGTCTGGCGGGCATCGAGCTCGGTGAACCCACCGTCGACGACATACCGGCACAGGCCACCGACGAGCTGGCTGAGGATGACCCCGGAGTTCCCGCGCGCGGCCATCAGGAGGGCGCGGGAGAGGTTGGCGCACTCCTGCACGAGGGAGGCGGTGCCGAGGATCCCGGCGGTCGTGTGCTCCCGGATGACGTCGTCGAGGGCGCCGTCGAAGGTGAGGTAGAGGTTGGTCCCGGTGTCCCCGTCGGGCACCGGGAAGACGTTGAGCGCGTCGAGTTCGAGGCGCCGAGCCGCGAAGACGGCGCGCGTCAGCATGGCCCAATGCCGGGCGTCGGCGGCGGTCAACTCGTCGGCCACGGCCTTAGGCTAGTCACTCGGTCCGACCACGGGGCTCGACCGAGCCGCACCCGACTCGTTTTGGTCGGCGCCCCCCGACTCGGATACGCTAGGGCAGTTGTCCACGCGCGATCCGTGCTGTGGCGACACCCACATGACATTGACTCAAGGAGATCACCCGTGGCTGCCAACTGCGACGTCTGCGGCAAGGGACCCGGTTTCGGGCACAGCATCTCGCACTCGCACCGCCGCACCAAGCGCCGCTGGAACCCCAACATCCAGCGTGTCCGGGCCCTCGTCGGTGACGCGGGTGTGACCCCGAAGCGGATCAACGTTTGCACCTCCTGCCTCAAGGCGGGCAAGGTCAAGCGCTGACCCCACGCATCACGAGAGCGGCCGTGCGGAGTGATCCGGCGGCCGCTTCGTCGTTCAGGGAGCGAAATGGTCCCAACCGGCTAACGGCTGTGGCGCCCCGTCGAGGGTGACCCCGGTCCCGTCGAGTACCCGGCCGATCGAGGTCCAGCCCGGCGGCAACGGTCCCGGGAAGCAGCCGACGAGCGAGTGCTCCTCTCCCCCGGCGAGGACCTGGCGCAGGCCCTCGTCCTCGCCGAGGACCACGCCGAGCGGGGTCGAGGCGACGATTTCGAGCAGGGCGTTGCCGTCCAGGTCGATACGGACCCCGCTCGCGGAGGCGATCCGGCCGACGTCGCGAACCAGCCCGTCAGAGATGTCGATGAGGGCGCTGGCTCCGGCGGCCGCCGCCCCGGCCCCGACGCCCGGCTCGACCCGGGGAGCGCGATGCCAGGCGAGGAGCGAAGCCGCCGCGGTGGCTTGACCGGTGATCTCCCCGGCCTGGAGCAGGGCGAGTCCGGCCCCGGAGAACCCCAGTGACCCACGCACTGCGAGGACGTCACCGGGGCGCGCTCCGGAGCGCAGCACGGGGGGCCGGCCGTCGAGGGTGCCCAGGGCGGTCACCGCGACGACCACCACGCCCGGCGGCGCCGAGGAGAGATCCCCTCCGGCGACGACGACCCGGGCCTCGAGCGCGGCCGCAGCGATCCCGTCGGCGAGGTCGAGCACCCAGGCCACCTCGGTCTGTGGATCGGCAAGGAGCGCCACGAGCAGGGCGACCGGACGACCCCCCATGGCCTCGATGTCGGCGAGGTTCTGCGCGACGAGCTTGCGGCCCACCTGCTCGCCGCTCGACCAGTCGTCCCGCCAGTCGATACCCCGCACCATGGTGTCGGTCGTGGCGACCACGTCGGCCCCCAAGCCCGCCAGCACCGCGGCGTCATCACCAGGCGCCACGACAAGCTCGGGTGAGCCGGTCACGGCATACCGAGGCAGGACGAGCGCCAACAGCTCGGCTTCACTGAGGTCACCCAGGCGAGACAACGACACACCCCGCACGGTAGCGTCTGGTCTGCGCCCGGGTGGCGCCCCCAGTCTTCTCCAGAGAGGTGGCACGAGAGTGGTCCAGGCTTACATCCTCATCCAGACCGAGGTCGGTCGCGCTGCATCGGTCGCCTCCGCGATCTCGGCGCTCGACGGAGTGACGAGCGCCGAGGACGTGACTGGCCCCTATGACGTTATCGCTCGGGTCGAGTCGGCATCGGTCGACGACCTCGGCAAGCTCGTCATCGCCAAGATCCAGGACGTCGACGGGATCACCCGCACCCTGACGTGCACCGTCGTCCACGTCTGACGCTGCTCGCCTGCCTCACCCTCGCGGGCTGTTCCTCCGCCGTCCCGGTCGCGCCGCTGCCGGCGGCCACCGCCACGGTATGCCGTGCGGTGCCCTGGCCGTCGAGCGTCGGCGGGCGCCCACTCACCGAGACCACCCCTGCGGACCCCTCCGTGCGCGCCTGGGGAGACCCTGCGATCGTCGCGCGCTGCGGTGGAGCCGCCCTGGCCCCGACAACGACCCAATGTCTGGACGTCGACGGTGTGGGATGGATTCCGCAGGAGTTGAGCGACGGCATCCGGTTCACCACCTTCGGCACCGACCCGACGATTGAGGTGCTCGTGCCCGCGGCCTACTCCCCGGAGGCACTGCTGCTGCCGGCGTTCCGCGCTGCGGCCGCGACTCTCCCCCGCAATGGCCTGGAGTGCCGCTGAGCCGTCAGAGTGCTCAGCGCAGACCGACCCGCCGCTCCAGGGCGAGGGCGATGAGTTCGTCGATGAGTTCGGCGTAATCCAGGCCGCTTGCCGCCCACATCCGCGGATACATCGACAGCGGGGTGAAGCCGGGCATGGTGTTGAGTTCGTTGATGAGGATGGTGCCGTCGGCGCAGTAGAAGAAGTCGACCCGGGCCAGGCCCTCGCAGCCAGCGGCCTCGAACGCCACCGCGGCCATCTCCTGGATCTGCGCAGAAACCTCCGGCGGGACCTCGGCCGGGCAGTCCAGGCGTACATCCTGCGGGGAGAGGTACTTGGCGTCGAAGTCATAGAAGTCGTGGCCAGAAACCACGGCGCACTCCCCGACCACCGAGGTGCGCGGAGCATCGGTGCCATGCCCTTCGAGCACGCCGCACTCGATCTCCCGGCCGACGATGGCCGCCTCGATGACGACCTTGGGGTCGTGTTCGCGGGCGGCCTCGACGGCGGCGCGCAGCCCCTGCGAGCCGCTCACCTTGGCCACCCCCATACTCGATCCGGCCCGCGCGGGTTTGACGAACACCGGCCACCCGAGCCGGTCCACCCGCGCCAACGCCGTCTCGGGATCGCGCCGCCACTGCCGGTCGGTGATGACCTCGTACGGCCCGACCGGGAGCCCGGCTGCCTCGAAGAGGACCTTCATGACGTGTTTGTCCATCATGGCCGCCGAGGCGAGCACCCCGGAGCCGACGTAGCGGACGTCGGCGAGGTCGAACTGGCCCTGGATGGTGCCGTCCTCACCGAAGGGTCCATGGAGCAGCGGGAAGACCACGTCGACCTCGCCGAGTGTGCGCGGTGGCGATCCGGCCTCGTGAACGATGAGGGTGCGGTCATGGGAGGTCGTCGGGAGCAGCACCGAGGGGGCGGCGCCGTCGACCTGGGGCACGTGCCCGGCGCTGAGCCGCAGCGGTTCCGGGTCGTCGGCTGCCAGGACCCAGTGGCCGTCGCGGGCGATCCCCACCGGGACGACGTCGTAACGGTCCCGGTCGAGTGCGGTGAGGACGCTCGCGGCCGTCGCGCAGGAGACGGCGTGCTCGCTGCTGCGCCCCCCGAAGACGACGGCGACCCGGATCCTCCGGTCGTGGGGCTGGGGAGCACTCATCGGGTCGAGCCTAAAGCAATACGCTGACCGACATGGATGAGGACCTCTCCGCCGCCACGAGGTGTGTCGTCGCCGGGCGCGAAGCGCAGCCAGGGGCCCAGGTGGGGGCGCCGCTCGTCCTCACCTCGACCTACCGGGCCGGGGGCTCGCGGATCTATGGCCGGACCGAGCACCCCACCTGGGAAGCCTTCGAAGAGGCCCTCGGAGCCCTCGAGGGCGGTGAGTCGCTGGTCTACTCCTCCGGCATGGCCGCCGTGGCCGCGGTGCTCTCCCTGGTCCCGCTCGGCGGACGGGTGGTCGCTCCGACGGCCGCCTACAACGGGGTGCTCTCCACGCTCGCCCATCGTGAGGAAGAAGGCACCCTCACCGTCAACCGGGTGGACCCGACCGATGCCGAGGGAGTGATCCGCGCGCTCGAGGGTGCGGATCTGCTCTGGCTGGAGTCGCCGAGCAATCCGCTCCTCGAGGTCGCCGACATCCGCGCCCTGGCCGCGGCAGCCGCCCAGCGCGGCGTGCTCTGCGCGGTGGACAACACCTTCGCCACCCCGCTCGGGCAGCAGCCACTCGCCCTCGGCGCGGACCTCGTCGTGCATTCGGTCACCAAGTACCTGGCCGGTCACAGCGACGTCGTCCTGGGGGCGGTCGTCACCGGACCGACCGCCGCCGGGAGGGCCCTGCGGGAGCGGCTCGCCCGGCATCGGACCCTGCACGGGGCCGTCGCCGGACCGCTGGAGACCTGGCTCGCGTTGCGCGGGCTGCGGACCCTGCACCTGCGCCTGGAGCGGGCGAGCGCCAACGCCGCCGAACTCGTCCGCCGGCTCACCGGGCATCCGGCCCTGGAGCGGGTGCGCTACCCGGGTTGTGGAGCCATCGTCTCGGTGGACGTCGCCGGTGGGGCCGAGGCTGCCGAGGCCGTATGTCGTCGGGTACGGCTCTGGGTGCCCTCGACAAGCCTGGGCGGAGTGGAGAGCCAGGTGGAACGCCGCCGCCGCTGGGAGAGCGAGTCAGCGGCGGTGCCCGAGGGACTGCTGCGCCTCTCCGTGGGCATCGAGGACGTCGGGGACCTCTGGCGCGACCTTGACTCGGCGCTGCGGGGCTAGTCCGTCTCGGCCTTGAGCGGGCGGCGCAGCAGCGCCTCGACGACCTCGGCCGGGGTGCGGTTCTCCCGGATCATCAGGTCCACTTGCTCGATGATCGGCACGTGGACGCCGTGCTTGCGGGCCAGCTCATGGATCGAGGTGCACGACTTGACACCCTCGGCGGTCTGCTTCGTGCGGGCGACGACCTCGTCGACGGTGTAGCCCTGGCCGAGGAGGACCCCGAAACTGTGGTTGCGGGAGAGCGGTGACATGCACGTCGCGATGAGGTCGCCGACCCCGGCAAGACCCGCGAAGGTCACGGCCTGCCCTCCGAGAGCGGTTCCCAGCCGGATCGTCTCGGCCAGCCCACGGGTGATGATCGAGGCCTTGGAATTGTCCCCGAACCCCAGCCCCTCGGCGAGGCCGACAGCCAGCGCGATGACGTTCTTGACGGCCCCGGCGACCTCGGTGCCGATGACATCGGTCGAGGTGTAGGGGCGGAAGTATGGCGCCGCGCACGCCGCCGCCACGGCCTCGGCCATGTCTTCACGACTGCTGGCGACCGTTGACGCGGCGGGCTGCTTGGCCGCGATCTCTCGGGCGAGGTTGGGGCCGCTGACGATGACGACCCGCTCGTGATGGACCTCGCCCACTTCGGTGATGACCTCGGACATCCGCTTCGTCGTCCCGAGTTCGACCCCCTTCATGAGGGAGACGATGGGGCCATCCGCCGGGAGCAACCCACGCCAGCCTCCGAGATTGGCGCGGAGGGTCTGCGAGGGCACGGCGAGGACGACAAGGTCGGCGCCCTCCGATGCCTCGGCTGCGTCCGTGGTCGCCCGGACGTGACCGGGCAAGGCAAGGTCGGGCAGGTAGTCCTCGTTAACCCCGGCGTTGATCTGGGCGACCACCTCCGATCGCCGCCCCCACATCGTGACCGAGGTGCCCGCGTCGGCCATGACGGCCGCAAACGCGGTGCCCCAACTCCCTGTGCCATAAACGGCGGCGTGTGTCACGAGGCCTCCTTCGAGGGTTTGCCGATCTGGGGCTGGCCGTGCGCCTTAGGGTCCCAGCGCTCGGCCGGCGCGGCCTCTCCGCGCAGCACTTCCAGTTCTCGCGTGATCGCCGCCATAACCCGGTCGGTCGCCTCGCGGAGCACCGCTCGGGTCAGCGGGACGTCATAGAGGTCACTGAGGTCGACCGGGGCGCCGGCCCGCACCCACACGGTCTTGCGGGGCAGCAGCCGCGGCCACTTGGAGTAGACGCCCATGATCTCCTGGCCGCCCCAGTTCGCGATCGGGATGAGCGGACACCGAGTCTCCAGAGCGACCCGGGCCGCGCCGGTCTTGCCCTTCATCGGCCAGAGCCCGGGGTCCCGGGTCAGGGTGCCTTCAGGGTAGATGACGACGCACTGTCCCTTTCGGACCGCCTCGACCGCGGCCTGGTAGGCACCCGAAGCCTTGCCGGACTCGCGGAGCACCGGGATCTGCTGGGCGGCGCGCAGGATGTGCCCGACGACTGGGACCTTGAAGACCTCGATCTTGCCGAGATAGTGCGGCACCTGGCCGTTGTCGACGAGGAAGTGGCCAAAGATGAGCGGATCGATGTAGCTGTAATGGTTCGTCGAGGCCACGTAGCCGCCGCCGGAGGGCAGATTCTCGATGCCGCTCCACCGCCGCTTCGTGAAAAGCATGAGGGGCGGCCGGAGGACACCGACGACGAATCGGTATGCAAACGGCCGCGAGCGGTCGGTCGGGTTGGTCACGCGGGCCAGCCTTTCATGGGTGTTCTGCTGCGTCATCATCCCCATGCGGGCGCCCCCTGTCCATGTCCCTCGCCGATCCTGAGAAGATCACCCGTATGCCGTCGCGCCCCGCGATCATCATCCCGCTCAAGGGTGGTCCGCTCTCCAAGTCACGGCTCGGCGGGACCGCGGCCTGGCGTCGCGCACTCTCCATGGCAATGGCTGAGGACACACTCGCGGCCGTCCGCGCCGGCCTCCCGGATGCCGCGGTGTTCGTCGTCACGCTGGATCCGGCGACCCGGGCGTGGGCGAGCAGCCGTGGCGCGGGGGTCGTCGCCGACCCCGGCTCGGGGCTGGACGCGGCCTCGGCGGCCGGTCTGGCCGCGGCCGAGGAAGCCGGCGCGAGGGTCCGCGCAGTGCTCTTCGCGGACCACCCCGCGCTGCGGCCCAGGGAAATCCGCGAGGCCCTTGCCCAGGCCCGGCATACGCCGATCGTCGTCCCCGACCACGACGGGGAGGGCACCGCCCTGCTTGCCGGTCCCGGCGCGTTGCCGACCGCCTTCGGAGCGGGGAGCGCGGCGGCCCACGAGGCACTCGGCCACCTTCGGGTGGAGGGGTCCTGGCCGGGGCTGCGGCTCGATGTGGACGACGCCACGGACCTCGAGCGAGCGCGCATGCTCGGGGTGGGGCCAGCGACGGCGGCGGCCCTCGCGGGCTACCCTGCCGCTATGCAGGCGACGATCTCGGTGATGGATGACGACGGCAGCGGTCGTGCCCTCCTTGACGACGGCCGTGAGGTTGTGGTGCCGCCGGAGAGCCTCGCGCGCAGCGCGTTGCGGCGTCTGCGGCCCGGGCAGCGGGTGTCGATCGAACTGCTCCCATTGGTTCCGCTGCGGGCGAGCCGGGTGTGGATCGTCGGAATCGGCGAGGGCGAGACGATCCGCTAGCGGCCCGCCTCGCCCTGCCGGTCCGAAGGGGACTACTTCTTGGCGGGAGCCTTCTTGGCGGGGACCTTCTTCGCCGGTGCCTTCTTGGCGGGGGCCGCCTTTGCGGGGGCCGCCTTTGCCGGGGCGGCCTTGGTCGCCGGAGCCTTCCTTGCCGGTGCCTTGGCCGGCGCAGCCTTTGCCGGGGCCGCCTTGGTCGCCGGAGCCTTCTTCACGGCAGCCTTGGCCGGCGCAGCCTTTGCCGGAGTGGCCTTGGCCGGAGCCTTCTTCGCGGGTGCGGCCTTGACGGGGGCCGCGGCGACCTTCTTCGCCGGAGCTGCCTTCTTGGCGGGAGCGGCCTTCTTCGCCGGGGCGGCCTTGGCCGGGGCCGCGGGCGCGGCGGCGGAGGCCCGCACCGCAACCGGTCCGGACTTCGGCAGCGTCGAGGGCTTCTTGGTGTAATCCTTGAACGCCTGGGCCGCCCGGAACCGGGGGGCCTTGGACTTCGGGATCCGGACCGAGGCCCCGGTCCGGGGGTTGCGGCCGGTGCGCGCGGCCCGCTCGGCCCGATCGAAGGTGCCGAAGCCGGTAATGCTCACCTTGCCACCCTTGGCCACCTGGCGAAGGATGATGTCGAAGACTCCCTCGAGAGCCACGGTTGCTGCCTTGCGCGACCCGAGGCGACCCTCGAGCTCACGGATGAGATCTGCCTTGTTCACGGTGTACTCCTGAGGCGGTCTGGGTGGGCGCGGACAGATGTCTGACCCACCTTGACGTTAGGTCGCCAGATCGGTCGAGTCCAACACCGCGCCCGGCGTGTTTCCCAACTGCGGCAACACTTTCCGGGTCTCGACGATGTGCTCTCCGTTGATCGAGTCAGAGGCTCGCCCTCATGTGCCGCAGCGTCGTTCGTACTCACCGTGAGCCAACAGCCTTGTCAGACAACGGCATACGGCGTGTCGCCGATCCGCGAGCAACTCCCCGGGAGGTCACACCAGCCCCACCCGTCACACGAGCCTCGCTCAGGCGGTCACCGTGGGCTTCCAGCTCGGCCGCTGCCCCTCGTATGCCGTGATGTCGCCTTCGTGGCGCAGCGTCAGGCTGATGTCGTCAAGGCCTTCCAGGAGGCGCCACCGGGTGTAGGGATCGATGTCGAAACGAGCGACGATATCGCCCGCGGTGACGTTCTGGGAGAGGAGGTCGACGGTGACGGAGGCGCCGGGGTGGTTCTCGAGGTACTTCCAGAGCAGCTCGACATCGTCCTGGCTGCACTGCGCGGTGAGCAGGCCCTGCTTGCCGCTGTTGCCCCGAAAGATGTCGGCGAAACGCGAGGAGATGACCACCCGGAACCCGTAGTTCATCAGGGCCCACACCGCGTGCTCCCGGGAGGACCCCGTGCCGAAGTCCGGTCCGGCGACGAGCACCGAGCCGGCGGAGAAGGCCGGGTCATTGAGGACGAAGGTGGGGTCCCCTCGCCAGGCCGCGAAGAGCCCGTCCTCGAAGCCCGACTTGGTGACCCGTTTGAGATAGACCGCCGGGATGATCTGGTCGGTGTCGACGTTGCTCCGGCGCAGCGGGACGCCGATGCCGGTGTGCGTGCTGAACGGGTCCATGTCAGGCCTCCGCGGGGTCAAGGTCGGCGGGACTGGAGAGGGTTCCACGGACGGCGGTCGCCGCGGCCACCTCGGGGCTGACCAGGTGGGTCCGGCCACCCTTGCCCTGACGCCCTTCGAAGTTGCGGTTCGAGGTCGAGGCGCTGCGCTCCCCCGGGCTCAGGGTGTCGGGGTTCATCCCCAGGCACATCGAGCAGCCCGGCAGACGCCACTGCGCCCCGGCCTGCTCGAAGACTGTGTGCAGTCCTTCGGCCTCGGCCTGCAGCCGCACCCGGGCGGACCCGGGGACCACGAGCATGCGCACTCCATCGGCGACCTGGCGTCCCCGCAGGATCGCCGCGGTCGTCCGCAGGTCTTCGATGCGGCCGTTGGTGCACGAGCCGACGAAGACCGTGTCCACGGCCACCTCGCGCAACGGCGTACCGGGGGTGAGCCCCATGTAGTCCAGGGCCCGTCGGGCCGCCACCTTCTCGTTGTCGTCGGCCATGTGCTCGGGATCCGGCACCGCGGCGGAGAGCGGTGCCCCCTGGCCGGGGTTGGTCCCCCAGGTGACGAAGGGCGCCAGGGTGGAGGCGTCGATGACCACCTCGGCGTCGTAGACCGCGTCCTCGTCGCTGGCCAGCGCGCGCCAGTTCTCGACGGCGGCATCCCAGTCGGCCCCGGTCGGGGCGTGGTCCCGGCCGCGCAGATAGTCGAAGGTCACCCGATCCGGTGCGATCATGCCGGCGCGCGCGCCCGCCTCGATGGACATGTTGCACACCGTCATCCGGGCCTCCATGGAGAGGGCGCGGATGGCGCTCCCGCGATACTCCAGGACGTAGCCCTGGCCGCCTCCGGTGCCGATCTTGGCGATCACCGCGAGGATGAGGTCCTTTGCGGTGACCCCGGCGGGCAGGTCCCCCTCGACCGTGATGGCCATGGTCTGGAACGGCTTGAGCGGGAGGGTCTGGGTGGCCAGGACGTGTTCGACTTCGGATGTCCCGATGCCGAAGGCGAGGGCACCGAAGGCGCCATGGGTGGAGGTGTGGCTGTCCCCGCAGACGATCGTCATACCGGGCTGAGTGAGACCGAGTTGCGGGCTCACGACATGGACGATGCCTTGTTCGGCATCGCCCATGGGATAGATCTGCACGCCGAACTCGGCGCAGTTGCGCCGGAGCGTCTCCACCTGGGTGCGGCTGACCTCATCGGTGATCGGCCCAGGGGTCGTCGGGACGTTGTGGTCCTCGGTGGCCAGGGTGAGCTCGGGGCGGCGCACCGGGCGGCCGCTTCCCCGAAGGCCGTCGAACGCCTGCGGGCTGGTCACCTCGTGGAGCAGGTGCAGGTCCACGTAGAGCAAATCGGGCTCCCCTTCGCCCCGTCGAACGACGTGGGCCTCCCACACCTTCTCTGCCAGCGTTCTTGCCATCGTCTGCCTCCGTGCACTGCGCTCACGGCGACGAGGTCCGCACCGTCGCCTGTTCCGAGAGTTTCACGGGGATCTCACGCGTGAACTTGCGTCTCATCCGATGAGACGGCAATATCAAGACATGGACAACTCCAGTGGGGTGGGCGTTCTCGACAAGGCGGCTGTCGTCCTCAGCGCACTCGAAGGCGGCCCCTCGACGCTCGCCCAACTCGTCACGATCACCGGTCTTGCTCGACCGACGGCCCACCGGCTTGCCGTCGCCCTCGAACACCACCGGCTCGTCGCCCGCGATCTTCAAGGCCGTTTCATCCTTGGCCCACGGCTTGGTGAACTTGCCGCCGCCGCGGGCGAGGACCGGCTTCTTGCGGCTGCCGGGCCCGTGCTCGGGGCGCTACGGGATCACACGAACGAGTCGGCTCAGCTCTTCCGCAGGCAGGGCGAGTACCGGGTGTGCGTCTCCGCGGCCGAACGCCCTGTGGGCCTGCGCGACTCCATCCCGGTCGGCGCCACCCTGTCCATGCGGGCCGGGTCCGCGGCCCAGGTGCTGCTCGCCTGGGAGGAGCCCGACCGACTGCACCGTGGCCTGCAGGGCGCCGCCTTCAACGCCACAATGCTCTCTGGTGTCCGCCGGCGTGGTTGGGCGCAAAGCGTGGGTGAGCGCGAGCCGGGGGTCGCCTCGGTGTCCGCGCCGGTCCGCTCCCCCTCGGGACGGGTCATCGCCGCGGTCTCCATCAGCGGCCCCATCGAGCGGCTCACCCGGCAGCCCGGCCGGCTCCATGCCGCGACCGTGATCGCCGGGGCTAACAAGCTCACCGAGGTCCTCGCCCGGCACGCGGCCCAGCAGGAGGCGCAGAACGGCGCTCCCGCCGACCACGACTGAGTCGACCCGGTAAAAACGTGATGACCCCCGGTCCGCAAGGACCGGGGATCATCATGATGGCGTAGCCCCGACGGGGTTCGAACCCGCGCTACCGCCTTGAGAGGGCGGCGTGCTAGACCGCTACACAACGGGGCCGTGCTGCTGCCGGCAGGCCGGGCAACGAGGCAGAACCTTACCGGGTGGCCGGGCTTCTGCCGAATCGACAAGGTCGCGCAAGGCGACTGCCGACACGCTGGGGTACCAGGACTCGAACCTAGAATGAGTGAACCAGAATCACTAGTGTTGCCAATTACACTATACCCCAAGGGGTATGTCGTCGGCCGTCCCGCGAACGGGCCGACCTCGGACGAACCGAGCGCCGATACTACCCGGCCCCTTCGCCCGCACCCAAATCAGCGAGCAGGGCGGGCACCTCGGTCAGCGAACCGATGATCGGTATGCCGTGGGCCTGGGCCGCCGCCCGCCGCTCCCCGCTCGCCTGCACCTCGCCGGCCGGGTCCTCCTCGTCCCGCACGAGCCAGGCCGCCTCGAGCCCGGCACCGGTGGCTCCCATGGCATCGCAGGCCCATTCGTCGCCGACATACACGACCTCGCCGGGGGGCACGCCGAGCCGCTCGCAGAGATGCCAGAACGGCTCCGGCTTGGGTTTGCCCACACCCACGCACTCCCGCGAGCAGATCCGCCCGTGGAGTTCGGCCAGCCCGGTCGCCACGGCCTTGGCCTCGGTGTAGGCCTGGGCGGAGTTCGTGAGCACGCGCACGTGCAGCCCTGCCTCTGTGGCCCACCGGAGCAGCCCGACGGCGTCGACATACGCGGTGAGGGTCTCGTCGAACACCGGTGCGTAGGCCGCCTCAAACGCCGCGACCCGGTGACCACCCGGTGGCAGTCCGAGGCTCGCCGCGGCCTCGTCGATCCGGGTGGCTCGCATCTGAGCGAAGGACAGCTCCCCCTGCACGAACCTGCGGAAGGCACCGCTGGGATCGGCCCGAAACCGCTCCCCGAAGGCGGCGCACTGCTCAGGCGAGGCATGCAGCCAAAGGGTTCGCGCGGCGGCCTGCGCGGCCGCCACCATCGCCGCCCGGGTGTTCCACAGGGTCCCGTCGGCGTCCAGCGCGAGCGCCCGGATGGTCATCCCGGGGGCGGCGCGTCAGAGGGTGCCGCGCAGCGCGTGCAGCCGCCCGAGCGTGGAGGTCTTGCCGAGGATCTCCATCGACTCAAAGAGCGGTGGTGAGACCCGCGCTCCGGAGATCGCGGTGCGCAGGGGCCCGAAGGCGAACCGCGGCGTGATCTCCAGCCCCTCGACGATCGCGGCGCGCAGCGCGGTCTCGATCGTGGCAGCGGTCCATCCGGACTCGGCACCCAGCAGCCCGGAACGCTCGTCGGAGACCTGCCCGAGGGCGTCGATGGCGGCGTCGAGCACCTGTCCGGCGTTCTGCGCGAGCCCGGCGCGCGCGTCCTCGGCGATCTCGAGCGCATCGTCGGGGACGAAGAACGGTCGAACGAGGTCACTGGCCTCGGTGAGGTGCGCAATCCGGGTCTGGATGAGCTCGGCGACCGATCGAAGTCGAGCCAACTCGCCGAGACTCGGGTGGTCCCCGAGCACGCCATCGGCGATGAGTCCGGGCAGCAGCCTGCCGGCGAAGTCCCCGACCTCGAGCCCCCGGATATAGACCCCGTTGAGCCAGTCGAGCTTCTTGAGATCGAAAATCGGGCCCACCGGGTTGACCTTGGCCCAATCGAAGCGCTCGCTGAACTCGGCGACCGTGAAGACCTCGACGTCGTTGCCCTCGGCGTCCTGGGCCGGCGGGTAGGCGAGCAGCCCGAGGAAGTTCACCAGAGCCTCCGGCAGGTACCCCTGCTCGCGGAACCAGGTGAGCCGGGCCCACGGGTTCTTTCGCTTGGAGATCTTGGACTTGTTCTCGTTGCGCAGCAGCGGCATGTGCGCGAACTTGGGCAGGTCGATGCCGAGCCACTGGTAGAGGAGGATGTGCTTGGGCGTCGAAGAGATCCACTCCTCGCCACGCACCACATGGGTGATCCCCATCTCGTGGTCGTCGACAACCACGGCGAGATGGTATGTCGGGAAGCCGTCGGCCTTGAGGATGACCTGGTCATCGGGCCGCGGGGCGCGCACCCGGCCGCGGATGAGGTCCTCGAACTCGAGCTCGACATCCTCCGGGATGAGCATCCGCACCACCGGGGTCTCACTGAAGCCGGGGAGTTCGGCCCGCTGCCCGCGGGACTTGCCGTGGCAGAGCCGGTCGTAGCCGGTGGGCTGCTTGTTCTTCTGCTGCTCCTCGCGCATTTGCGCAAGTCGCTCGGTGGAGCACCAGCAGTGGTACGCCTTCCCCTCGGCGAGCAGGCGATCGACATACGGCCGGTATGTCGTGAGCCGCTCGCTCTGCCGGTAGGGCGCACACGGGCCGCCGATGTCCGGCCCCTCGTCCCAGGTCAGCCCCAGCCAGTGCAGGGTGTCGAAGACCTGCGCCTCGCTGCCCTCGGTGAGCCGCGCGCGGTCGGTGTCCTCGATCCGCAACAGGAAACGGCCCTGCTGCTGGCGCGCGAAGGCGAGATTGAAGAGCGACATGTATGCCGTGCCGACGTGCGGGTCCCCCGTAGGCGAGGGTGCTACCCGGAGGCGCACGGCGCCCGGGAGGGAGTCGGCGGAGGCGGTCTTCGTCGAAGGCGTGGACTCAGTCATGGTGCGTTCAGCGTAGTCGCGAGCCCGCGTCGGGCCCGTCGTTCGCGGGCCTTCACGTCTCGCGTCGCACGAACGGGTTGCTCAGCACGCCGATGCCGTCGATCTCGACCTCGACCCGCTGCCCCGCCGCGACCGGCCCAACCCCCGCCGGAGTCCCGGTGAGGATGACATCCCCCGGCAGCAGGGTGAAGGCGGCGGAGGCATGCGCGATGAGCGCGGCCACTCCGTGCACCATGTCGCCGGTCGAGCCGTCCTGGACGACCTCACCATCGAGGCGGGTGGTCAGCTGCTGTCCCGCGGGGTCGAGGTCGGTTTCGATCCATGGCCCGAGCGGACAGAAGGTGTCGAACCCCTTGGCCCGGCTCCACTGGCCGTCCCCGCGCTGCAGGTCGCGGGCGGTGACGTCGTTGGCCACGGTGTAGCCGAAGATGACCGCGGCGGCGTCCTCGGCGGCGACGTCCTTGCACAGCCTCCCGATGACGACGGCAAGTTCGCCCTCGTAGTGCACCTCACTGCTCTGGCGGGGCATGACGACCGGATCCCCCGGGCCGATCACGGCGGTGTTCGGGATGAGGAACATGAGCGGCTCGGCCGGGGCGGCCCCACCCATCTCGGCGGCGTGGTCGTGGTAGTTCTTGCCGATCCCGATGACCTTGCTCCGCGGGATGACGGGGGCGAGCAGCCGCACATCGGCGACGTCATACGTGGTCCCGGTGAGGTCGATCCGCTGGTAGAGCGGGTCACCGGCCACCTCCGCGAGCCGCTCCCCTGCTCCGTCGACGAGCCCGTATGCCGGGTCGCCGTCACCCACCGTGAACCTCGCGATACGCATGGCCCCAGTCTAGGGAGGCACGCTCAGGGACTGGCGGCGGCCTGGACGGCCTTCACGATGGTGCCGGCGACCCGCACCGCCCCTTCGTCGGTGAGATGGACGTCCCCGAAGGTGCACGCGTAGGTCAGCTCACAGATCGCGGCGACATTGGCGGGCAGCTGCTTGCCCTGGACCGTGGTTGGGGTGGTGTCGGTGGCGTTGAACGTCTCGTCAAGGCTGAGGTAGCTGACGCCAGCGGCCTTGGCGTGTTTGGCGATCCGCGCGTTGAGGTCGGCCACGACGGCGGCCGAGGCGCCCGCGTCCACGCCCGAGCCCGACCGGATGGTCGCCGCGAGCCATGGGTTGTAGTAGCCGAGGACGATGATCTGGGCCTTGTCCCCGGCCGCCGCGCGGAGCCGGGTGAGGATGCCGGGAAGGTTGGCGTCGACGGTCTTGCGCCCGGTCACCGTGCAGGCCTGGTCGACCTTGCCGCCGCGGGCACAGAAGAGCAGGTCGTTGCCGCCAATGTCGATGGTCACCAGGCGCAGGTCCGAACCGGCGGCCCGGATCGCTGCCTCGGCGGCCGCGAGCTGGTTCCCCTCGGGGAACTCGCATCTGCCACCCTTGGTCAGGGATGTCGTGGTCTCCCCCGAGCAGGCCAGGTTGGTCAGCGTGAGCGGGCTGCCGAGGGCGCCGAGCCGGGACGCCGCCAGCGCTGGGTAGGAGGACTCGCGCAGGTCACCCGAGCCCGGCTGGAAACCGGCCGCCAGGGAGTCCCCGAGCGCGACGTACGCACCTGGCTTCGCCGCCGACGGAGTCGTCGACGAACTCGCCGTCGCGCTGGGCGTTCCGCCGCTGACGGAGGCGCTCGAGGACGGCGTGGCCTGCGGGCTGCTGCACCCCGCGGTGGCGAGGGCAAGGACGAGGGCCAGGCCCACGGCATACCGGGATCTGCTCAGGCGCACAACGTCTCTCCTCTGGTGTCGGGTCCCCATCCTCACCCACGTCCGGGGAAACCGGAAAGTTCCGCCGTGCCGTGGGACGCCTCCCGCGGCATACCGTTGGGGGCGTGAAGGTCCTGTCTCGTGCCCAGTGGGAGGCTGCGGCGGCCGCGCACGCCTCCCGGGTGGACGAGCTCACCGCAGGCCACCGGGCCCGGCGACCTGCCGGGGTCAAGCACCCGGTCGAGGACTTTCTCCACGAGTACTACAACCATCCGGTGTCTCGGTTGCGCCGATGGCATCCCGGAGCCGGGGTCCGGCTCGCCGACGCGGTGCGGGATCCGCGGAGCCTCTGGAGTCATTACCGAGTGGTCGGGGAGGGTGTCGAGCTGGATGCGGCCGGCTTCCTTGAGCGCCGGGGGCGCACGGTGGACTTCGTCCGAGGTCTGCTCACCGCGACCCTGGCGCGGCCGGCCACCGGCAACTGCTTCGCGCTCCACGAGTGGGCGATGGTCTACGGCCTCGCCCCAGATGAAGTGCGGCACGCGGCGTACCCGCTGCGCTCCACCCCGGCGGAGATCGATGACGTTGTCGAGCGGCACGACCTGCGATGCTCACACTTCGACGCCTACCGCTTCTTCACCCCGGGCGCCGCACCACGTAACCAGCTCCGGCCGACCCGGGAGTCGCAGCTGACGCTCGAACAACCCGGCTGCTTGCACGCCGGGATGGACCTCTATAAGTGGTGCTTCAAGCTCGCCCCCGCGATTCCCAGCGAACTCACCGCGGAGGCGTTCGCGCTGGCTCACGAGATCCGCGTCCTCGACATGCGCGCGAGCCCGTATGACGTGCGCGTCCTCGGCGTGACCCCGATCGCCATCGAAACCGCGCAGGGCAAGGCCGAATTCGCCAAAGCGCAGCGCTCCTTCACCGCGCGCGCCAATGAGCTGCGGGCGCGGTTGCTCAAGGCCTTGGTGGCGCTCGAGGCATCCGCGGGCGCAGACTGAGCCGATGAGCTCCCGCATCGCGAACATCTGTTTCGACGCCCACGACCCCTACGCCCAGATGCTCTGGTGGTCGCAGGTCCTCGACGACTTCGTGGTCCCCGAGGAGCCCCAGTCACCCGAAGACGAGGAGTGCGGGCTGCGCGGCCCGGTCGGGCAGTGGATGCTCTGGCTGAAAGTGCCCGAGGGCAAGACGGTGAAGAACCGGATGCACCCCTGCCTGCGCCCCACCGATCGGGACCGCGACGCCGAGATCGAGCGCGTCCTCGGCCTCGGGGGCCACCCTCGTCGGCGATCACCGGCAAGGTCCGGACCGCGGCTGGGTGGTCCTCGCCGATCCCGAGGGCAACGAGTTCTGTATCCTGCGCCGGCTCACCGCGGAGGAGTGAACCACCCCTCGTTGAGCACCGGCACGACCTGGCTGGCCCCGCACTGACCGGCCAGGTCGACGTCGGCGGCGTAGCCGCGTTCGATGAGTTCGATGCCGCTCGCGCACCTGCGGAGCGCATCGGGTTCGTTGCCCGCCACGGCCGCGTAGGCGGCGCGGGCCGCCTCCGCCTCGGGGCTGTTCGAAGAGGTCCCGGCCATTGCAGTGATCCCGGCAAGGACCGCGCCCGCACCCCATAGGTCCTCGACGGCCGGACGCAGGGAACCCTCGGGCCAACGCTCCCCCGCGGCCACCACCCCCACGGGCCCGGCCCCGAGGTGCTCACCGACCCACTGTGCGACCGCTGCGGCGTTGCGCAGGCTCGCGGCGAGAACGGTAACCCCGCTCTGAAAGAGTTCCGCACAGATCGCGGACCCGTTCGGCGAGGGCAGGACGAGCCGGGACACCCCTTGAGCTGCGGCGATGCTCGCAGGTGACAGCGAGGGGTGGGTCGCGGTCCCCTGTGCCCTGGGGACCGCGCACTGTGCGTCAGCGGCCCGAGCCACCTCCTGGGCGGAGGGGTCCGACCATCGGTGGGGACGCACCGCGATCCCGTGCTCCATGGCGATGGTCACCGCGGTCGTGAAGGAGAGCACGTCGACGACGACGGCCGTGGCGATCCCCCCGGCCACGAGTTCGGACGCGCCCCGAACACCCCAGTCGAGACGCACGGCATACCGGCTCTGATCCCAATGGCTCCCCACGAAGGTGAGGTTAGCCGGGTTCGACTCCCGCGCGGATGAGGCCGTAGGTGACCGACTCGACAAGCGCGTCCCAGGATGCCTCGAGGATGTTAGCGGCGACCCCGATCGTCGACCAGGAGGTCGAGCCGTCGGAGGTCTCGATGAGCACCCGGGTCACCGCGTCGGTGCCGTGAGCGGCGTCGAGGATGCGCACCTTGTAGTCGATGAGTTCGAGGTCGGCGATCTGCGGATAGGCCGTGGCGAGCGCGTCCCGGAGAGCATGGTCGAGGGCGTTGACCGGACCGTTGCCCTCCCCGGTCTTGACGATCCGTTCCCCCGCAGCCACCACCTTGACCGTTGCCTCGGAAAGGGCCTCGGCGTCGCCGCGCGCATCGGTGATGACCCGCCACGACTCGACGGTGAAGAACTCCGGCAGCGAGCCGTCGACCTCTCGGCGCAACAGCAGCTCGAAGGAGGCGTCCGCGGCGTCGAAGGTATAGCCCTTGAGTTCGAGGCCCTTGACCGTGCTCAGCACCCGGGCAAGGGTGGCGTTGTCCTCCGAGCGAGCCGAATCGAGGTCGAAGCCGAGTTCGCGGGACTTCAGCTCGATGGACGCCCGGCCGGCCATGTCCGAGACGAGCATCCGCATGTCGTTCCCGACGTGCGTCGGATCCAGGTGCTGGTAGAGGTCGGGGTCCACCTTGATCGCGCTCGCGTGCAGGCCGGCCTTGTGCGCGAACGCGCTACTGCCGGTGTAGGGCTGGCGCGAGTATGGCGGCACGTTGGTGATCTCGGAGATGGCGTGCGAGATCCTGGTCGACTCCTGGAGCCGGTGCGGGTCGATGAGGTCGAGCCCGGCCTTGAGCTGCAGATTGGCGACGACGGTGACGAGGTTGGCGTTGCCGGTCCGTTCGCCGTAGCCGTTGACCGTGCCCTGGACGTGGGTGGCGCCGGCGTCGACCGCGGCCATCGAGTTCGCCACTGCGCACCCGGTGTCGTTGTGGCAGTGGATCCCGATCCGGGCTCCCGTGGCGCCCACCACATCGGCAACAACGTCCGCGACCTGCGAGGGCAGCATGCCGCCGTTGGTGTCGCAGAGGGCGATGACCTCGGCACCGCTTTCGGCTGCGGCGCGGACAGCCTCCAAGGCGTAGGCGCGGTTGTCGGTGTGGCCGTCGAAGAAGTGTTCGGCGTCCACGAACACCCGTCGGCCCTCCTCCCGCAGGAAGGTCACGGTGTCCCGGATCATCTCCAGGTTCTCCGCAAGCGTGGTCCGCAAGGCCCGCTCGACGTGACCGACATGGGATTTCGCAACCAGGGTGACGACCTGGGCCTGGCTGTCCAGAAGGGCGCGGACGAGGGGATCGGTGTCGGCCCGTCCGCCCGCGCGGCGCGTGGCTCCGAAGGCCGCCAGGGTGGCGTTCTTCAGGGAGAGCTCACGGGCCGCGCGGGCGAAGAACTCGGTGTCCTTGGGATTGGCCCCGGGCCATCCGCCCTCGATGAAGCCCACGCCGAGGTCGTCAAGGTGCATGGCGATGGCGAGCTTGTCTGCGACGGAGAGGTTGAGCCCCTCCTGCTGCGCACCATCGCGCAGGGTGGTGTCGTAGACGTGCAGGTCGGTCATCATGCTCTCGTTTCCTCGGTGCAGCCTTCGGCAGCACTCACCGTCGGCCGGTCGCCGACGATGGGTCCGTCGGCGTCTGGGTCCTGCTGCTAGCGCTGCCATTCTCCGGCCTGGGGTGTGGCCTTCGAACCCTTGCTTCCTGGTCCGGCCTCGACCTGCGCCGCGGGCGTCCCGGAAAGCAAAAGACCCCCCGGATGTGGGAGGTCTGCGCGACGAGAAGGTCTCGTCGCGCTAGCTGATAATGATCGCCGCGGTGGCGGCGTCACGGAACGTCACGGGACCACTCTGCCGCTCCCCGGCCACACGGCATACGGTCGTCCACATCGTGGTCACCCCTGTGCCCCTTCACCCCGACCCCCTCCCGGGTGACGCAACCTCTGCTAGCAGACCTTGGCTCGAGAACCCCATGATGCATCCTTCCGCTCTGACACCAACGTCTGCTACCAGAGCTTAGGTCGAGGGGGCACGCCACCACTCGGGCTGGGAAGGCAGGCCCACGGACGGCACCACGCGCTCGCCGAGCCGGGGCACGTATGACCGCACGCCGGCATCGGTGCCCGAGACCAGCAACCGCTCGATCGGCTCTGCCCAGGGGTGCGGCGCCAGGGTGAAGGTGCACCAATGGATGGGGACGAGCACCGGGGCCCCGCCGAGGTCGACGGTCGCCTGGACGGCCTCCTCGGGGTTGAGGTGGATGCTCGCCCACGCGGGGTCGTACGCCCCCACGGCCATCAGCGCCACATCGAAGTCACCGTGGGTTCGTCCGATGGCGTCGTATCCCGGGAAGTAGCCGGTATCCCCCGAGAAGAACACCCGCCCGGTCCGGCCCGCGACCACCCAGGACCCCCACAGGGTGCCATCCCGGCGCAACCCGCGGCCCGAAAAATGTTGCGCCTCAACGCAGGTGAACGTCACCGACCCCACGACATAGGACTCGTCCCAGTCGAGTTCGACGACCCGGTCTCCACCAACCCCCCAACGCTCGAGGTGTGCCCCGATCCCCAGGGGCACGAGAAACACCGCGGACGTCGTCGTCGCAAGGGTCTTGACCGTGTCCATGTCGAGGTGGTCGTAGTGGTCGTGGGAGATGACGACAACATCGACCTGGCCGAGCTCGGGCAGGGTCACCGGCTGAGGGTGCAGCCGCCGAGGCCCGACCCGCTGGGTCGGGCTGCATCGCTGCGACCAGACCGGGTCCAGGAGCACCCGAAGGCCATCGACGTCGATGACCGCGCAGGCGTGTCCCAGCCAGGACACCGCGAGCTCGTCGCGGGGCCGATCGATGACCTCGCGCAGCAGGGGGATATCCACCCCGGGCTTGCGCGCATCGGAGTCCCGCAAGAAACGGGCCATCGCCTCCCGCTGGTTGGCCGGGATCCCGACGGGAGCCTCGAGCCGGTTGCGAAACTTGCGCCCATCCCACTGCGGCGAACGCCGGACTCGCTCAAGCCGGGCCCCCACCGGCACCCCGCCCATCGACTCATTCACCCCTCGCCCAGCGGCCGCGAGCGCGCCAAGGGCCCCCGCCGCTCCGGCGGCGACCGCAATCCGGTTGACTCTGGTCACGCGACCATTGTCCCCGATCTTCGACCTAGCTTGCCGCGGGCCTCCCTGCCTCGCGCGCCGCCTCGACCAGGGCCCGGAAGAGCCGGTTGTCCTCACCCGCCTCGGGGTGCCACTGGACCGCAAGCCGGAAAACCCCATCGGGCTCCTCCATGGCCTCCAGCGTCCCGTCGGCGTGCCAGGCCGTGGCGCGGTATGCCGTGTGCTCCAGCGAGCGCGCGTCGACCGCCTGGTGGTGGTAGGTCGGCACCGCGTACGTTCCGGCTCCGAGGATCCGCGCCAACTGGGTGTCCGGCAGGACGTCCACCGGGTGCCGACCGTAGGTCCCGGGTGCGATCGAGTGCTCTGTGGTGCCGGTGCGGTCCGGCACGTGCTGCTCGAGCCGGGCTCCGGCCTCGACGGCCATGACCTGCATCCCGCGGCAGATCCCCAGCAGCGGCACGCCTTGGGCTCTGCTCTCCGCGGCGAGGGCGAGTTCCCAGGTGTCCCGGTCCCGCCGGGCGCCTTGCGCCGTGGCGTGCGGCGGGTCGCCATACCGGCTGGACTCCACGTCGGCCCCGCCGGCGATGATGAGCCCGTCCACCCGGGCGAGCACCTCGGCCGCCATCGCCTGGTCGGCGTCCAAGCGCGGCGGAAGGATGACCGCCAGCGCCCCCGCCTGTTCGACATGGGCGATGTAGCCGTGCGGCAACACGCCACTGGGCTGCGCGACCCAGGGGTCACGATCGACGGACTCGACATAACAGGTGATCCCGATGACCGGGCGAGAACTCATGCGGCACAACCTCGCTCAGAGCGGGGTGACGTACGCACCCGAAATGCCACCGTCGACGAGGAAGGTGGCGGCGGTCATGAAGGAGCTCTCGTCCGAGGCGAGGAAGAGCACCGCGTTCGCCATCTCCTCCGGTTCGCCGAACCGCCCCATCGGGACGTGCACCAGCCGCCGGGCGGCCCGTTCGGCGTCCTTGGCGAAGAGCTCCTTGAGCAGCGGGGTGTTCACCGGCCCCGGGCAGAGCGCGTTGACCCGCACCCCGTCCCGGGCGAACTGGACCCCGAGCTCGCGGGTCATGGAGAGCACGCCACCCTTGGAGGCGCTGTAGGAGATCTGCGAGGTGGCCGCACCCATGACCGCGACGAAGCTCGCCGTGTTGATGATCGAGCCGGACTTCTGCTCGAGCATGTAGGGCAGCACCGCCTTGCAGCACAGGTACACCGAGGTGAGGTTGACGAGCTGGACCCGCTCCCAGGCCTCGAGCCCGGTGTCGAGGATGGAGTCATCGTCGGGCGGGCTGATCCCGGCGTTGTTGAACGCCACGTCGATCCGCCCATAGGTGTCGTGGGCAACCTTGAACAGGTTGTCGACGTCGGCCTTGTCGGCCACGTTGCAGTGAACGTAGGTCCCGCCCAGTTCCGCGGCCAACTGGGCACCGAGTTCGTCGGAGAGGTCGGCGATGACGACCTTGGCGCCCTCCTCGACGAACCTGCGCGCGGTGGCCAGGCCGATCCCCGAACAGCCGCCAGTGATGACCGCGACCTTGTCCTGCAGCCTTCCGGCCATGGTGTTCAGTTCCCTTCTGCGAGTTGAGTGTTGAAAAAGACGTTCTTGACCTCGGTGAACGCGTCCAGGGCGTCCGGGCCGAGTTCCCGCCCAATGCCGCTGGCTTTGAAGCCCCCGAACGGGGTCGAGTAGCGCACCGAGGAGTGCGAGTTCACCGACAGGTTGCCGGACTCCACTCCCCGGGCCACCCGGATCGCGCGACCCAGATCGCGGGTCCAGATCGACCCCGAGAGCCCGTATGCCGTGTCGTTGGCCTTGGCGAGCGCGTCCGCCTCGTCGTCGAACGGCATGACCGAGACCACTGGGCCGAAGATCTCCTCGCGCCAACACCGGTCATCCGTGCTGTGGGCGAGCAGCACCGTCGGCGGGTACCACCAGCCCGCCCCCTGGGGGGCCGAGCCGCGGAAGGCGATGTCGGGCGCGGCATGGCCGGACTCCTCGGCGCCTTCGATGAAGGAGCGGACGGTCTCGCGCTGCCCGGAGGACACCAGGGGACCCATCTCGGTGTCGGGATTGCCGGGGTCACCGACGCGGACCGCGGTGACGGCCTGCTCAAACCGCTCCATGAAGGCGTCGAAGACGCTGCGCTGGACCAGAATTCGCGTCCTCGCGCAGCAGTCCTGGCCGGCGTTGTCGAGGAACGACATCGGCGCCGATGCGGCGGCCGCATCGAGGTCGGCGTCGGCGAAGACGATGTTCGCCGACTTCCCACCCAGTTCGAGGGTGACCCGCTTGAGGGAACCGGCGGCCTTGCGCATGATGCCCTGGCCAACGGCCGTGGAGCCGGTGAAGCACACCTTGCGAACGTCGGGATGAGTGACGAACCGCTCCCCCACGATGGAGCCCTTGCCGGGGAGCACAGTGAAGACGCCCTCGGGGATGCCCGCCTCCAGGGCCAGTTCGCCGAGCCGGATCGCGGTGAGCGGGGTGAGCTCCGCGGGTTTGAGCACGACCGTGTTGCCGGCGGCCAGTGCGGGCGCGAAACCCCACCCAGCGATGGGCATGGGGAAGTTCCACGGGACAATGACCGAGACGACGCCCAGTGGCTCCTTGAAGGTCACGTCGAGGCCGCCGGCGACCGGGATCTGGCGTCCGAAGAGCCGCTCCGGGGCCGCCGAGTAGTACGTGAGCACGTCGCGGACGTTGCCCGCCTCCCAGCGGGCGTTTCCGATTGTGTGACCGGAGTTGGTGACCTCGAGCCGCGCGAGCTCCTCGGCGTGCTCACCCACGAGGGCACCGAACCTGCGCAACAAGCCACCGCGGTCCGCGGGCGAGACGGCACGCCATACCGGGCCGACCTGCACCGCTCGGGCGATCGCGGCGTCGGTCTCCTCGACGCCGACGAGGTCGAGGGTGGTCACGACCTCCTCGGTCGCGGGGTTGATGACGTCATGGGTGAGGCTCACCGGTCACATCCTCTCGAAGCCGCGGACCCGCTCCCAGTCGGTCACCGTGGCGTTGTAGGCCGCGAGCTCGACGTCGGCGGCATGGACATAGTGGTCGACGACGGCGTCACCGAAGGCGGCTCGGGCGATCGCACTTCCGGCGAGCAGGTCACGGGCCTCGTGCAGGGTGTTCGGCACGTGGACGTAGTCCCCGGTGTAGGCGTTGCCCGTGCACACCGGGTCCAGCGGCAATTTGTCCCGGATGCCGTGCAGTCCGCCGGCGAGCATGGCCGCGACCGAAAGGTAGGGGTTGACATCCCCGCCGGGCACCCGGTTCTCCACCCGCAGGCCAGGCCCATGACCGACGACACGCAGAGCGCAGGTGCGGTTGTCGATGCCCCACGCGACCGCGGTCGGGGCGAAAGACCCGGCGGCGAAGCGCTTGTAGGAGTTGATGTTCGGCGCATAGAAGTAGGTGAAGTCGCGCATCGTGGCGAGCAGTCCGGCGAGGAAGTGGTCGAAGACCTCGCTGCGGTGGCCGTCCCGGGAGTCGTCGGCGAAGGAGATCGCGCCGTCGGTCCCCCGCAAGGAAAGGTGGATGTGGCACGAACTGCCCTCGCGCTGGTCGAACTTGGCCATGAAGGTCAACGACCGTCCGTGCTTGGCGGCGATCTCCTTGGCACCGTTCTTGTAGATCGAGTGGTTGTCGCAGGTCCGCAGCACCGAGTCGTAGAGGAAACCGATCTCGTGCTGGCCGAGGTTGCACTCGCCCTTGGCGGACTCCACCGTCATGCCGGCGGCATACATCTCGTTGCGGATGTCGCGGAGCACCGGCTCGACCTTGGTCCCACCGAGGATCGAGTAGTCCACGTTGTAACGGTTGGACCCCGTCAGTGCGTGATAGCGCCGGTCCCACGCTTGTTCGAAGGTCTCCTCGAAGAGGATGAACTCCAGTTCGGTGCCGGCAAACGCGGCGTAGCCGAGCTCGGCCGCCGCGGCGACCTGCCGTTTGAGGATGGTTCGCGGAGACTGGGCAACCTCACCCGATCCGTCGAGCCAGGTGAGGTCGCACTGGACGGTCGCCGAGTTCGCCTGGCCGGGGGTCCGACGCAGGGTGTCCAGGTCAAGTTGGAAGAACATATCCCCGTAGCCGCGCTCCCAGGACGAGATCTGGTAGCCGTCGACGGTGTTCATGTCGATGTCGACGGCGAGCAGGTAGTTGCAGCCCTCCGAGCCGTGGGCCAGGACGTGTTCGAGGAAGAAGTGGCCGTGGATCCGTTTGCCCTGGAGTCGTCCCTGCATGTCGGTGAACGCGACAATGACGGTATCCACGCGACCGTCGCGGATCTCCGCCCGGAGCTGCTCGATGGTCAACTGGGGCGGGCCGCCGGGGTGAATCGACGCACCACTCATGAAGGGCCTCCTTGGCGTTTCCGGTGTGCTGGTTGCGTGTCGACGTGAAGGGTTTGGCCGGGCGGGGTCATCCGAGGAGCCCCCGCAGGAGCGCAGCGGTCGCGTCGCAGTGCTCCTCCATGGCGGCCCGGGCCACCTCGGGGCGCTGTTCGAGGATGGCGCCGACGATGGCCTCGTGCTGGTCATGGGAGTGCTCGATGTTGCGCCGGAGCACCGGGATCGCCCCGAGAAGCTCGGAGAGCGCAGACTGGGCCCGGGTCACCGCTTCGACGACCATGGGCGAGCCGGTGAGGGTGGCGATCGCCAGGTGCAGCCGGCTGTCGGCGATCCGGTGGGCCCGCGGGGCTGCGGTGTGCACGGCGGCCACCGATTCCCGCAGCCAGGCGCGCTGGTCGCTGGAGAGGGTCCGGGTCGCCGCGAGCCGTGCGGCACCGGGTTCGACGACCCGCCGGAAGTCGAGGGCGTCTTCGAGGGCCGCGCCGTGTCGGACGGTGGCATCGATCTCGCGCGGGGCCTGACCGCTATACGTGACGATGGTGCCGCCTGCGCGTCCGCGCCGGGTCTGCACCAGGCCCGACTCGCGGAGCGCGGCGATAGCTTCGCGCAGGGTGTTGCGGGAGACCCCGAGCCGCTCGGCAAGATCCCGTTCGGGCGGGAGCTGGTCACCGTCGACGAGCACTCCGAGCCGGATCGCGGTCGCGAGTTGTTCCACGGTGGTCTCGAAGACGTTGCCAACGGACGGGCGCAGCACGGCCTCGGAGAGCCATTGTGGATGGGCCTCTCTCGGCGCCGTCGTCGTCACGGCGTCAGTATGCCGTGCCAATGGTCTGCTTGTGAACCTTTACGGAGCGCTCGTCTGAAGAGTGGTCACAGCAGCCGGGTCATCCACCCGTAGGTGTCCTCGGAACGGCCCTGTTGGATGCCCAGCAGGCGTTCGCGGATGCCGTTGGTCACGGGTCCGCCGTGGTCGCCAGCCGTCGAGGGGGCCAAGCCACCGTCCCAGCGCAGTTCGCCGATGGGAGTGACAATCGCGGCTGTGCCACAGGCGAAGACCTCGAGGATGTCCCCGGAGGCAACTCCCTCCTGCCACTCGGCGATCGGGACCTGGCGCTCCTGTGCGACGAGGCCGAACTCACCGGCGAGTTTCAGGATCGAGTCCCGGGTGATGCCCTCAAGGATCGTCCCGGTGAGTTCAGGGGTGACCAGTCGACCATCCTTGGTGACGAAGAAGACGTTCATCCCGCCGAGTTCGTCGAGGTAGGTCCGGGTCGAGGAGTCGAGGAACACGGCCTGGTCGCAGCCATTGCGCTGGCCCTCGATCTGACCGGCAAGGGCGCTGGCGTAGTTCCCGCCACACTTGGCCGCACCGGTGCCCCCGGCCCCGGCCCGGGCGTAATGGGAGATCCACAAGGAGATCGGCCGCAGGCCGCCGGTGAAGATCGACGCGGCCGGGCTGGCGATGCACATGTAGCGCACCTCGTGTGAGGGCCGCAAACCGATGTAAGCGCTCGTAGCAAAGAGGAAGGGCCGCAGATACAGGCTCTTCTCCCCATCGCCAAAGGCCGGGACCCAGTCCCGGTCCAGGCCCACCAACACCTCAAGGCTGTGCAGGAAGATCTCGGACGGCAGTTCGGGCAGGGCGAGCCGAGCGGCGCTGCGCTGCAGGCGCGCGGCGTTCATCTCGGGTCGGAAGGTCCAGATGGAGCCGTCCGCGTGCCGGTAGGCCTTGAGACCCTCGAAGACCTCCTGGGCGTAGTGCAACACGGCCGCGGCCGGCTCCATGGAGATCTGCCCGTAGGGCGTGCCGCGTCCGCTGCTCCACCCCTCGTCGACGCGCCAGGTGGCCTCGATCATGTGGTCGGTCATGAACTGGCCGAAACCAGGGTTAGCGAGGATCTCGGCGCGGCGCTCCGCGGAGGCCGGGGAGGGGTTGGCGGTGACGTCGAAGGTGAAGCCTGCGCTCATAACTCCCACCGTACCCGGGTCAGAGAAGCCCGGCGATCGCGTCCCCGACGGCCGCCGTGGAGCGCGCCGAAGTGCCCCGGGAGGCGAGATCGGCCGCCACCGCCTCCTCCACGCGGCGAGCGTCCGCAGCCCGGCCCACATGGTCAAGCATCATCGCGACGGAGAGGATCGCCGCCGTCGGGTCGGCCTTGCCCTGTCCGGCGATATCCGGGGCCGAGCCATGGACCGGCTCGAACATGCTCGGAGCGACCCGCTCGGGGTTGATGTTGCCGCTCGCGGCGAGGCCGATCCCTCCGGCGACGGCTGCGGCGATGTCGGTGATGATGTCGCCAAAGAGGTTGTCGGTGACGATGACGTCGAACCGGCCGGGGTCGGTGGTGAGGAAGATCGTCGCCGCGTCAACGTGCTGGTAGGCGGTCTCGACCTGCGGAAACTCTGCGCCGACCTCCTCGACGGTGCGGCGCCACAGGTGCCCGGCGTGGGTGAGGACGTTGTGCTTGTGGACCAGAGTGAGGTGTCGACGGGGCCGGGCAGCGGCTCGAGCGAAGGCGTCCCGGACGACTCGCTCCACCCCGAAGCGGGTGTTGACCGACACCTCGGTGGCGATCTCGTGGGGGGTGCCGACGCGGAGGGCTCCGCCGTTGCCGGTGTACGGCCCCTCGGTGCCTTCGCGGACGACGAGAAAGTCGATGCCGTGGGGTGCGACCCGGTCGGTGTCCAGGGGGCTACGGACCCCGGGGTAGAGGCGGGCGGGTCGCAGGTTGACGTAGTGGTCGAGCTCGAACCGCAACGGCAGGAGCACCCCGCGCTCGAGCACCCCGCTCGGGACGGTGGGGTCGCCGATGGCTCCAAGGAGGATGGCGTCGTGCCCGCGAAGTTCAGCGACGACACTGGCAGGCAGGGTCTCCCCGGTGGCGTGCCAGCGGCGGGCGCCGAGGTCGTACTCGGTCGTGGAGAGGTGACCGACGAGAGCCTTGAGGACCTTGAGCCCCTCGGCGACGACTTCGGGACCGATGCCGTCGCCCCCGATGACGGCGATGTTGAGGGACGTCGGTGCAGCGTCAGCCATATCGGCAGGTTACTCGCGCGTCCCGACATACGGGACCGCCGGTCTCAGTGGACGGTATGCAGTGCGAGACCCGGGTCACACCAGGTTGACGACCCGAACGACCTCGGTCCCGATGGCGGCCTGGATCTCGTCGACGAGCTCCGGCGGGATCGCGCTGTCCACGGTCAGTGCGACCATGGCCCGACCGGAGGCGTCATGACGGGAGACCTGCATCCCGGCGATGTTGACCCGCGCCTCACCCAGGAGCTGTCCCACGACGCCGATGACGCCGGGGCGGTCGACGTAGCCGAAGAACGCCATGTGCCTCGAGATGGGGATTTCGAGGTCGAATCCGTCAACCTCGGTGACTTTCGGAACCATCTTGGGTCCGGTGAGGGTGCCCGAGACCGAGCGGGTCGTGCCGTCCGCCATGGTGCCGCGCAGCGTGGTCACGTTGCGGAAGTCCTCAGAGAGCTCGCTGGTGAGGAGGCGGACCTCGCAGCCCCGCTCCTTGGCCAGCAGTGGGGCGTTGACATAGGTCACCGGGTCCTCGGTGATGTCCCGGAAGATGCCCTTTTGAGCGGCGAGGCCCCAGACGCCGACGTCGAATCGGGTGATCTCGCCGCGCACGTCCACGTCGAGCGAGACCGGCACCGCCCCGGCGATCGCGGTGAAGATGCGACCCAGGGTCTCGACGAGCTCGATCCCGGGTTTGACCTCCTCCGCGACCGCACCGCCAGAGACGTTGACGGCGTCGGGAACGAGGTCGCCACCGAGGGCGAGACGCACCGACTTGGCGACCGCTACCCCGGCCTTCTCCTGGGCCTCCTCGGTGGAGGCGCCCAGGTGCGGGGTGACCACGACCGACTCGAACTCGAAGAGCGGGCTCTGCGTGCACGGCTCGGTCGCGAAGACATCGAGCCCGGCGCCAGCCACCCGGCCCTCGCGCAGGGCCTCGGCAAGCGCCTCCTCATCGAGCACGCCTCCCCGGGCTGCGTTGATGATCCGCACCGTGGGCTTGACCTTGGTGAGCGCCTCCTTGCCGATGAGCCCGAGGGTCTCCGGGGTCTTCGGCAGGTGGATGGTGATGAAGTCGGACTCGGCGAGCAGTTCATCGAGGGTGACCAGCTGAGCCCCGAGCTGGCCGGCCCGCTGCGCCGAGACGTAGGGGTCATAGGCGAGAATCTCCATCCCGAACCCCCGAAGCCGTTCGGCGACGAGCTGGCCGATCCGGCCGAATCCGACGACGCCGACCTTCTTCTCGAGCAGTTCGACACCGCCATACTGGCTGCGCTTCCAGGCGCCACCCTTCAGCGAGGTGTTCGCGGGGGCGATGTTACGGGCACAGGCCAGCAGCAGGGCGACGGCGAGTTCGGCGGCACTGGTGATGTTGGAGGTCGGCGCGTTGACCACCATGACCCCGGCCTTGGTCGCCGCCTCGATGTCGACGTTGTCGAGCCCGACGCCGGCGCGCGCGACGACCTTGAGGGTACGCGCGGCCGCCAGCGCCTCGGCGTCCATCTGGGTCGCCGAGCGAACGAGCACGGCGTCGACGTCGGCGAGCGCGGGCAGCAGCGCCGACCGGTCCGCGCCATTGACGTGGCGGACCTCGAAGTCGGGACCCAACGCGTGAATCGTGGCGGGGCTCAGTTCTTCGGCGATGAGGACAACGGGCTTGGTCACGAGCGTTCGCTTCCGGATCGAGGGACCGGCGCCGCCCTAGTCGTATGCCGGTGTGATGACGGCCGTGCGCGAATCACGATAGCGCAGCGACGGCCAGCACGCCGGTGTGCTGCCTGAAGTCTACGAGGGAGCCGCGGGCTCAGAAGAGCCGGTCCGGAGGATGGGCGCTGCGGGCCTCGAGTTGCAGGAGCTGCCGTTTCACCTCCAGGCCGCCGGCATAGCCGGTGAGGGATCCGTCCGCACCGACCACGCGATGGCACGGGATGACGATGCTCACCGGGTTGCGACCGTTCGCACCGCCGACGGCCTGCGCGGCGTTTGGGTCCCCGAGTTCGTGGGCCAGGTCGCCGTAGGTGCGGGTCGCGCCATACGGGATGGCCTGGACCAGGGCCCACACCGACCGCTCGAAGCTCGACCCGGGCGGGTTGACCGGGAGATCGAACTCGGTGCGTTCACCGGCGAAGTACTCACCGAGTTCCCGTTCGACGACCCCGAACGCCCGGTCGGTGCGCGGCCCCAGCCCAAGCCACTGGGGTCGCTTGTGTCGCTCCATCCACAGGCCGAGCAGCGCGCCGTGGGCGGCGAGTACGGTGAGCGGGCCTACCGGGGAGTCGAGCACCGCGTGGCAGCGCTCCTGGGGCAGACCCCAGGTCATGACCGGGCCACCCCGGCCGCCTCGGCGCGCCTCCGAATGAAGCGGCTGACCGCGAGGGACACCAGGACGACGCCGGCCACCGCGACGAGCACCCAGACCCACGAGATCCGACCGAAGGCGGCGTCGACCACCGCCAGGCCCACGGTGAGATAGAGCGTTGCCCAGGCGAGGGCGCCGACGACGAGGGCCGGGATGAACCGCCGGGCGGGCATCCGGAGCAGCCCGGCCGCGAGGTTGATCGCCGACTGCAGGCCCACGGTGAGGAAGCCGAGCGAGACCAAGGGCGCACCGAACCGGCTCACCCAGCGCTCGGCCCGCTGGACGACGGGGGTGTCGAAGCGCCGAGCCCAGGACGACGCCTCACCTCCGCGTCGAAGCCGACTGCCCACCCAGTAGGTCGCGCCGCCGCGGACGAAGGCCCCGAGGAAGAGCACGCCGAAGGCCACGCCCACGGGCAGCGCGCCGATCCACCTCTCCATTGAGGAGAGCCTACGGGTTAGCCTAGCGAGGTCAGCACGTTGATCGCCGCCACCCCAACGGCGGTCTGCAACGCGGCCCAGAGGGAGGACACCAGCGCCAGGGCCACGGCGAAGTGCACCAGACGCACCCGCGTCGCCCCGGCCGCAACCTGGGTCGCACCGGCCAGCCCGTAGAACGGGTAGGTCACCACGACCGCCCGGGCTCCGTGCCGCTGGACGGCGGCGACACCGCGCCCGGAGACCTTCCGACCGCGCCGGGTCGCCGCCTTGTGCCCACCGGCCCCGACCGCGTAGTAGCCCAGGCCCCGCACCAGGCCAAGGGTGAAGAAGCCGACATACATCCATCCGGTCGGTAACGACGCCAGCCACTCACTCACGGACGCCACCGTATGCCGTGCGGCTGTGGCCCCGCTGTGAACGGCGAGGTTCAGGGTCAGCGGGCGGCCGAACCCTCGACGTAGTCGGTGTCCCGCTCGGTGTCGAGCCAGGCCATGAGCTTGCGGAGCTCCTTACCGGTCTTCTCGATGGAGTGCTCGGCACCCTTGGCGCGCAGGGCCGTGAACTCCGGCGCACCGGCGTCCTGGTCGGCGATGAAGCGCTCGGCAAACGCGCCGCTCTTGATGTCGGCGAGCACCGCCTGCATGTTCTCCTTGACGCTCGGGTCGATGACCCGGGGGCCGGAGACGTAGTCGCCATACTCGGCGGTGTCGCTCACCGACCAGCGCTGCTTGGCGATCCCGCCCTCGACCATGAGGTCGACGATGAGCTTGACCTCGTGGAGGCACTCGAAGTACGCCACCTCGGGCTGGTAGCCGGCCTCGGTGAGGGTCTCGAACCCGTACATGATGAGCTGGGACAGGCCACCGCAGAGGACGGACTGCTCTCCGAAGAGGTCGGTCTCGCATTCCTCGGTGAAGGTCGTCTTGATGCCGCCGGCGCGAAGGCCACCCAGGGCCTTGGCGTAGGACTTGGCCAGCTCGAGGGCCTGCCCGGAGGCGTCCTGCTCCACGGCAACGAGGACAGGCACGCCACGGCCGTCGACGTACTCTCGGCGAACGACGTGACCCGGACCCTTGGGCGCGACCATGATGACGTCGCTGCTGCTCGGCGGGGTGATGTAGCCGAACCGGATGTTGAAGCCGTGGCCGAAGAGGACGGCCGCACCCGCGCGCAGGTTCGGCGCGATCGCGTCCGCCCAGACGTGACGCTGGACCTGGTCCGGGGTGAGGATGACGACGAGGTCGGCCTCCTTCACGGCATCGGCGACACTGCGCACGGTGAGGCCCTCGGCCTGCGCCTTGGCAATGCTCTTGCTGCCCTCGGCGAGCCCGACGCGGACGTCGACCCCCGAGTCGCGCAGGCACAACGCGTGCGCGTGACCCTGGCTGCCGTAGCCGATGACGGCCACCTTGCGTCCCTGGATGATGGCCAGGTCGGCGTCGTCGTCGTAGAACATCTCGGCCATCTCTGTCGGCCTTCCCTTCGGTGGTGACTTATGGATTCGCGGGTGGTGTGCGGATGCCGGGTGGCGGAGTCCGCGGGTCAGGAGCCGCGCAGGGCGCGGTCGGTGATGGAACGTGGTCCGCGCCCGATGGCGACCAGACCGGACTGGACGAGCTCCTTGACGCCGTAGGGGTCGAGGACCTCCAGGAGTGCGCGGAGCTTGTCGGAGTTCCCGGTGGCTTCGATGGTGAGCGACTCGGTGGCGACGTCGACGACCTTGGCCCGGAACATCTGGACCATCTCGAGGACCTGGCTGCGGGTCGCGGCGTCGGCCCGGACCTTGATGAGCATGACCTGGCGCTGGACCGCCGAACCCGACTCGAGCTCGACGACCTTGAGCACCTCGACGAGCTTGTTGAGCTGCTTGGTCACCTGCTCCAGCGGGTTGTCTTCGACATCGACGACGACCGTCATCCGGGAGATCTCCGGGTGCTCGGTCTCCCCCACGGCAAGGCTCTCGATGTTGAAGCCGCGCCGGGAGAAAAGGGCGGCGATCCGGGCCAGGACACCCGGCTTGTTCTCGACGAGGACCGAGAGCGTGTGCTTGGACATCAGTACCCCTCCCCCTCGTGCCGTCGATGGCTCCCCGAGGGTATGCCGTCGTGGTCGGCGTCCGTGTCGTGTTCCGAGGCGTCGGACTCCTCGCGGTCCCACTGCGGGGCGGTGTCCTTGGCGACCTGGATGAGGTCGTTGGACACCCCGGCCGGGACCATCGGCCAGACCATGGCGTCGCGGTGGACGACGAAGTCGATGACCACCGGCCGGTCATTGATCCCCATGGCCTGGTGGATCGTGGCGTCGACGTCCTCGGGCCGCTCGCAGCGCAGCCCCACGCAGCCGTAGGCCTCGGCGAGCATGACGAAATCGGGGATCCGCTCCCCCTTGTGCGAGGTGTGCAGGTCGGTGTTGCTATAGCGCTCGTTGTAGAAGAGCGTCTGCCACTGCCGGACCATGCCCAGGCTGCTGTTGTTGATGACGGCGACCTTGATCGGGATGTTGTTGATGACGCAGGTGGCGAGTTCCTGATTGGTCATCTGGAAACAGCCGTCCCCGTCGATGGCCCAGACGACCCGCTCCGGCTCGGCGACCTTGGCGCCCATGGCCGCCGGCACGGCATACCCCATCGTGCCCAAGCCCCCGGAGTTGAGCCATTGGTTGGGGCGCTCGTACTCCACGAATTGGGCGGCCCACATCTGGTGCTGGCCGACGCCGGCAACGTAGGTGGCCTGCGGACCGGCGATCGCACCGAGGCGCTGGAGGACGTACTGCGGGGCGAGGGTCGCCTCGCTCGGCGGCGGGTCGGTCCAGCCGAGCGGGAACGAGGACTTCCATCCGGCGACCCGCTCCCGCCAGGCGGTGTAGTCACCGACGTGACCGGCTTCCATGTCGGCGTCGACGGCGTCGGCGAGGTCGGCGAGCACGGCCTTGCAGTCGCCGACGATGGGGACGTCGGCATGCCGGTTCTTGCTGATCTCGGCCGGGTCGATGTCGGCGTGGATGACCGTGGCCTCGGGGGCGAACGTCGAGAGCTGGCCGGTGACCCGGTCATCGAAGCGGGCGCCGATGCAGATGATGAGATCGGACTTCTGCAGGCCGGTCACCGCCGAGACCGACCCGTGCATCCCGGGCATGCCCAGGTGCAGCGGGTGGCTGTCGGGGAACGCGCCGCGGGCCATGAGGGTGGTGACCACGGGGATCTGGGTGAGCTCGACGAACCGGCGCAGCTCCGCGCTCGCGGCCGCGCGGATGACGCCGCCGCCGATGTAGAAGATCGGGCGCTCGGCGGCCGCAATGAGGCGGGCGGCCTCGCGAATCTGCTTGGCGTGCGGCCGGGTCACCGGTCGGTAGCCGGGCAGGTCGATCCGCGGTGGCCAGGCGAACGTGGTGCGGGCTTGCAGGGCGTCCTTGGAGATATCGACCAGGACCGGCCCGGGCCGGCCGGTGCTCGCGATGTGGAAGGCCTCGGCGATGACTCGCGGGATGTCCTCGGCCTTGGTCACCAGGTAGTTGTGTTTCGTGATCGGCATGGTGATGCCGCGGATGTCCGCTTCCTGGAAGGCGTCGCTGCCGATCGCGGCGCTGTTGACCTGGCCGGTGACGGCGACCATCGGCACCGAGTCCATGTGCGCGTCGGCGATCGCGGTGACGAGGTTGGTCGCCCCCGGCCCGGAGGTCGCCATACACACGCCGACCTTGCCGGTCGCGGCCGCGTAGCCCTCCGCCGCATGGCCGGCGCCCTGTTCGTGGCGGACCAGGATGTGGCGCACCTGGACGCTGTCCAGGAGCGGGTCGTATGCCGGGAGGATGGCGCCCCCGGGAATGCCGAAGACGGTGTCGACCTCCATGGCCTCCAGCGAGAGGACAAGGCTCTGGGCTCCGGTTACCGAGACGGGAGCCTTGGCTCGCGTCTGCTGGGCCAGCTGCGCCGGGCTCGGCGCGCCACCGGGGGCTGCCTGCGGGTCACTCACGGTCGGTCACTCTCTTGGTCGTCGTTGGTGTCGATATGTCGTGGATGGGACGTCCATGGTGGTGCGTCGGGCTCTCGGTCGCACAAAAAAACCCTCCTGTCCCCGGGGTGGGACGACGGAGGGAGCGCGCCGTTGCGGGTCCTTGGACCAGCTCAGGCGCGCGGCGGAAGTACGAGGACGAGGGCCACGAGACCCACCCTTGCCAAGGACGTCTCCGATGTCAATCTGCGAGATGGCCGATCCCACCATGCGGGCGCGTGATCTATCTCGCTCCGGATGCGAGGATGGCGCCCATGAGCACCCCGACGTGGACCGAGACCTTCGTGGCCGCCGGCGAGGCACTGGAGGCTCTTGCTGGCTCCTTGACTCAGGAGCAGCTGGGCACCGGGGTACCAGCCACGCCGCTGTGGACGACTCTCGAGGTCTACGCCCATCTCGCCGGGGTCGGCACCAGCGTCGTCACCGGGGCGATGGCGGGGGCTCCCGGTCCGGAGTGGACCGCCGCGCACGTCGCGGATCGGCGGGGCCGGGCGCTCCGCGAACTCGTCACGGAGATCCGGGACTGCGAACCGGCGGTCGTCGAGATCATCGCGCAAGCCCACCGACCCGCGATCGTCTGGGACCGGGTCGTGCACCTCGCGGACGTCGCCGAGGCCCTCGGACTCGAGCCCCTGGCACAGCCACTGTGGGAGCGGATCCTCACCTCCTTCGCCGAGCGCGCCTTCCGCGAGCTCGCGCTCACCGTCCGGGCCGGGGAGTGGACGTTCGGCGGGGGTGGCCCGCTGCTCGAGGTCGACCCCTATGAACTGTTCCGGATCCACTTCTCCCGCCGCTCGCGCGCGCAGGTGCGGGCGGTCTTCGGCGATGCGCTCACCGCCGCAGAGCAGGACGCCCTGCAGATCTTCGGACCGCAGTGAGCGAACAGCCGGCCCGGGGCGTGCTGCTGTACGACCCCGATTGCGGGTTCTGCACCAGATCCGCTGCCCTGGTGCCCCGCCTCGGCGTCGATGTCGACGTCCGGCCGATGACCGCGAGCGAACTCACGGCATACCGGATCGACCCGGTGCGGGCGGCCCGGGAGATGCCCTTCGTGCACCCGGATCGGCGCGTGTCCTTCGGGCAGCGGGGCGTCTCGGCCATCCTGCGGACCGGGCCGCTGCCTTGGCGGGCGCTGGGTCGGTGCTTGGTCCTGCCGGGGATCGACCGGCTGGCGGGCCTGGGCTATCGCTGGGTGGCCGAGCACCGGGAGGTCTTGCCCGGGGGCACGCCGTCGTGTGCCCTTCCCCAGACTCCCCCCTCGCCGTCAGGGCAGGCGGCGAACGGCTCCGTCCGAGGCTGAGGTGGCCATCGAGGCGTAGGCCCGCAGCGCCGCCGAGACCGGACGGTCACGATCCACCGGGGTCCACGGCTGTTCCCGGCTCTCCTGGGCAGCCCGGCGCTGGGCGAGCACGTCCTCGCTGACATCGAGCCGGATCGAGCGCCCCGGGATGTCGATGAGAATGCGGTCACCGTTCTCGATGAGCCCGATCGCCCCGCCGGAGGCCGCCTCCGGGGACACATGCCCGATGGACAGCCCGGAGGTGCCGCCGCTGAACCGGCCGTCGGTGATGAGGGCGCACTGCTGGCCGAGGCCTCGACCCTTGAGGAACGAGGTCGGGTAGAGCATCTCCTGCATCCCCGGGCCGCCTTTGGGGCCTTCGTAGCGGATGACGACGACGTCACCGGCGACGACCTCTTTGCCGAGGATGCCGGCAACGGCGTCGTCCTGAGACTCATAGACCCGGGCCGAGCCCTCGAAGCTCCATACCGACTCGGGCACACCCGCGGTCTTGACCACGCACCCGTCGGGCGCGATGTTGCCGGTGAGCACCGCTAGGCCACCATCGACGGTGTAGGCATGCTTGGCGTCCCGGATGCACCCCTGCGCGGCGTCGAGATCCAGTGTCGCCCAACGGTTCTGCGTGGAGAAGGCCTCCGTGGTCCGGACCCCGCCTGGGGCCGCGTGGAACAGCTCGTATGCCGTGTCGCCGGCGCTGCCGCCGCGCACGTCCCAGGTGGCGAGCCAGTCCTGGAGCGAGGGTGAGTGGATGGCGTGCACATCGCGGTTGAGCAGGCCGGCCCGGTCGAGTTCGCCAAGGATCGCCGGGATGCCCCCGGCCCGGTGGACGTCCTCCATGTGGAAGAGCGGGGAGTTCGGGGCGACCTTGGACAGGCACGGCACCCGCCGCGAGATGGCGTCGATGTCGGCCATGGTCATGTCGACCTCGGCCTCCCGCGCGGCCGCGAGCAGGTGCAGGACCGTGTTCGTCGAGCCGCCCATGGCGACATCGAGGGCGACCGCATTGGCGAACGCCGCACTGGAGGCGATGGCCCGCGGCAGCACCGAGGCGTCGTCGCCGTCGTAGTAGCGACGGCAGAGGTCGACGACAAGCCGTCCGGCCTCGAGGAAGAGGTCCTTGCGCGCGGCGTGGGTCGCCAGCGTCGAGCCATTGCCGGGCAGAGAGAGCCCGATGGCCTCGGTGAGGCAGTTCATCGAGTTCGCCGTGAACATGCCCGAGCAGGAGCCGCAGGTGGGACAGGCCGAGCGCTCGATCTCGCCGAGCTGGTCATCGGTCACGGCATCGTTGGAGGAGGCGATCATGGCGTCGATGAGGTCGACCTTGGCGTGCACGATGCCCTCGATGGCGACGGTCTTGCCGGCCTCCATCGGACCGCCCGAGACAAAGACGGTCGGGATGTTGAGGCGGAGCGCGGCCATGAGCATGCCGGGGGTGATCTTGTCGCAGTTGGAGATGCAGACCAGGGCGTCGGCGCAGTGCGCGTTCACCATGTACTCGACGGCATCGGCGATGAGTTCGCGGCTCGGCAGCGAATAGAGCATCCCGGCGTGGCCCATGGCGATGCCGTCGTCCACCGCGATGGTGTTGAACTCCCGGCCCACCCCGCCGGCCTGCGCGATCGCACCGGCGACGAGCTGGCCCAGGTCCTTGAGGTGGACATGTCCGGGCACGAACTGGGTGAAGCTGTTGGCGATGGCGACGATCGGCTTGCCGAAGTCGTCATCGGTCATCCCCGTGGCCCGCCAGAGGGCCCGGGCTCCGGCCATTGTCCGGCCATGGGTCGAGGTACGCGAGCGCAGCGACGGCATACCGCCATCGTCCCACGCGCGCGGGTGCCGCGGCCGCTCCGTCTCGCCGTCGCCGACCGGGCCGTCACGCGCTCAGGCGGCTCAGTCCGTGCCGTCGGCACCCGTCCGGTGGAACTTGGTCAGGGTCGCGGTCCCGGCATCCAGGTCCCCCCACGCGCCCTGGTAGGTGAGCACCCCGACCGCCCCGGCGGGCCACCCCTGGGCGAGTGCCCGATGGGCTGCGGCCGAGCCTTCGCCGTCAGCGAGCACAGAGGCAAGCGCGGGAACCCCCGGGGCGTGGCCGACGAGCATGACGACATTGGCGTCCTCATCGGCCTCCCGGAGGACGTTGAGGAGCTGCTCCGGCGCGGCGTTGTAGATCCGCTTGTCGAAACGGACGTCCGCCTCGGGGCAGCCGCCCTCCCACACCCCTTCGGCGGTCTGCCGGGCGCGGATCGCGGTCGAGCACAGCACCTCGTCGATGCCGATGGCGTGCTCGTGGAGCCAACGACCGACCGCCGCCGCCTGGACGTGGCCATGGACGGTGAGCTCACGCTCGTGGTCCGCCCCCGAACCATCTCCAGCGAAGGCATGACGAAGCAGGATGATCTTTCGGTCCTTCGCCGCGCGGGTCATACTCCGATCGTGCCCCTCCCCTGTGGTGGTGCGCTACCCCCTCCCCCGGCCCGGTTGCCGGAGCGTCGACGCCCATGAGCTCCCCGAATTCGCTCGCCGCGACAGGTCGGAACCGGTCCGTTGAAAAACCTCGTCCCCGCGCGGCATACGGGAGCCGATCGGTAGGTTGATACCCATCGACCACGGGCACCCCGCTTCGTGGCATCACCCGAAAGAACAAGGGGACCTTCATGTCGGACTCCGACGAGCTCTTCTCCCTCCTGCCCTTCGACCAGATCGCCGCCGAACTGGGTACGGACGAGCAGACCGCGATGCAGGCCTCCGCGGCCGTGCTGCCGGCCCTCCTCGGTGGGCTCCAGGCCAACGCCACCGACGGTGGGTCAACGGACCTGCTGCAGGCGCTCGGTCAGCACCACGATGAGGACTTCCTCGCCGGCGGCGTGGACCTTTCTGCGGTGGACACCGCAGACGGTGCCGCGATCGCCCAGCACATCTTCGGGGCCCGGGAGGACGAGGTCGTCAGCCAGCTCGGGGCGATGCCGCTGGGTGCCGGCGGCTCGCTCGGCGGCACGCTGGTGCGCAAGCTCATCCCGATCCTCGCCCCGATCGTGTTGTCCTACCTCGCCAAGCAGATCTTCGGTCGCATGGGTGGCGCCGCCGGCGGTGGCTCCGCTCAGGGCGGCTCCGGCTCCGCCGGTGGCGGCGGCCTCGGCGACATCCTCGGCCAGATCCTCGGCGGCGCCGCCGGCGGCGGCTCCCAGGGCGGCTCCGGCGGTGGCGGAGGGCTCGGCGACATCCTCGGGCAGGTCCTCGGTGGCGGGCAGTCAGCCCCGGCGCCGCAGCAGCAGAGCCAGCCGAGCCAGGGCTCGGCCGGCGGCCCCGGCTCGCTCGACGACCTCCTCCAGGACGTCCTCGGCCAGGCGGCCGGCACGGCGAACGAACGCGCGCAGCAGCAGTTGCCGCAGCAGAGCTCCGGTGGCGGCATCATGGACATCCTCGGCCAGATCCTCGGCGGCGGCCGCCGCTGACGCACCGCACACGACTACGCCCGCACCGATGAGGTGCGGGCGTAGTGCGTCGCGGCCTCGCGCGCGCGGGCGGCTCAGGCCTGACCCAGCAAGGACAGGATGAGTTCGCGGGCGGCAGCGGCATCGGCCTGTCCGCGCATCTCCTTCATGACCTGACCGATCAAGGCGCCGACGGCCTGGACCTTGCCGTCACGGATCTTCTCGGCCACCTCGGGGTTGGCCGCGATGACCTTCTCGACGGCGGCCGCGAGCGCGCCGGTGTCCGCGACGAGCTGGAGCCCCCGGGCGTCCGCCACGGCCGTCGGTGAGCCCTCACCATCCAGGACACCCTCCCAGGCTTGCCGCGCCATCGAGTCGTTGAGGCGGGAACTGGTCACCAGAGCCTCGAGTTCGGCGACGTGCGCCGGGGTGACCCCGAGCTGCCCGGCATACGAGGCGACATCGGTGCCCTCGGCGTTGGCGCGCCGGGCGATCTCACCGGACCACCACTTCCGGGCGGCCGCCGGGCTGGCTCCTGCCGCCACGGTCTGCTCGATCAGGTCCAGCAGGCCGGCGTTGACGACATCGCGCAGCTCCAGATCCGAATACCCCCAGGCGTCCTGGAGCCGCTTGCGGCGCGCGACCGGCGGCTCGGGCAGGCTGGCCCGCAGCGCCGCCACCACCTCCGCCGGCGGAGCCAACGGCACCAGGTCGGGCTCGGGGAAGTAGCGGTAGTCCTCGGCGTCCGACTTCACCCGACCGGCCGTGGTCATGCCGGTGTCCTCGTGCCAATGCCGGGTCTCCTGAACCACCGAACCGCCCGCGCTCAGGATCGCCGCGTGCCGGGTCATCTCAAAGCGGACCGCGCGCTCGACCGAGCGCAGCGAGTTGACGTTCTTGGTCTCCGATCGGGTCCCGAACTCGGCCGAACCCCGCGGCATGAGCGAAAGGTTGACATCGCAGCGCATCGAGCCCTGCTCCATCTTCACATCCGACACCCCGAGCCCGAGCAGCAGGTCACGCAGGGTGGCGACATAGGCGCGGGCGATCTCCGGGGCGCGCTCCCCCGCCCCGGTCATCGGCTTGGTGACGATCTCGATGAGCGGGATCCCGGCCCGGTTGTAGTCGACCAGGCTGTGCGTGGCACCGTGGATGCGACCCGTGGCGCCGCCGACGTGCAGGGACTTGCCGGTGTCCTCCTCCATGTGGGCCCGCTCGATCTCGACCCGATAGGCGCTGCCATCCTCGAGATCGACGTCGAGATGCCCGTTGAAGGCGATCGGCTCGTCGTACTGCGAGGTCTGGAAGTTCTTCGGCATGTCCGGATAGAAGTAGTTCTTCCGCGCGAACCGGCACCACGGCGCGATCTCGCAGTTCAGCGCGAGCCCGATCCGGATGGCGGACTCGACCGCGACCTCGTTGACCACCGGCAAGGCGCCGGGCAAGCCGAGGCACACCGGGCAGACCTGGCTGTTGGGCTGCGCGCCGAAGGTGGTCGGGCAGCCGCAGAACATCTTGGTCGCCGTGCCGAGCTCGACGTGCACCTCCAGTCCCATGACCGGCTCGTATGCCGTGACCGTCGCCTCCCAGCCAAGGACGGCATCGTGGGCTGTCGTCGTCATGAGAGGGCCTCCGTCGGCGCGATCGACTGTGCTGTCAGGTCCTGAGCTCGGGCGAGCAGCGGCCCGCCCCACGCGGCGGTGAGCCGCGCCTCGAGGGCCGCGCCCACGGCATACAGGCGCTCGTCGGCCATGGCGGGGGCGAGGATCTGGAAGCCCACGGGCAGGCCGTCCTCGTCGGCGAGACCGCTCGGGACCGACATCCCGGGCACCCCGGCGAGGTTCGCGGGGATGGTGGCGATGTCCTGCATGTACATCGAGAGCGGGTCGGACATCTTCTCCCCGAAGGCGAAGGCCGTGGTCGGGGAGGTCGGTGAGACCAGGACGTCGGCGACCTCGAACGCCGCCGCGAAGTCGCGGGCGATGAGGGTGCGCACCTTCTGGGCCGAGCCGTAGTAGGCGTCGTAGTAGCCCGAGGAGAGGGCGTAGGTGCCCAGGATGATCCGGCGCTTCACCTCATCCCCAAACCCTGCGTCTCGAGTGGCGGCCATGACCTGTTCGGCGCTGGCATCGGCGACCCCCTCCGGCCAGACCCGCAGGCCGTAGCGCATGGCGTCGAACTTGGCCAGGTTGGAGGACACCTCGCTCGGCATGACCAAGTAGTAGGCCGCGAGCGCGGAGGTGAACGAGGGACAGGAGACCTCGACGACCTCGGCCCCGGCATCGACCAGGTGCGCAACGGCCTCCTCGAAACGGGCCTGGACGCCGGGCTGGAACCCCTCGCCGGTGAGTTCGCGGACGATCCCGATCCGCAGGCCGGTGACCTCGGCACGGCGGGCCGCCGCCACGACAGCGGGCACCGGCGCGGTGAGCGAGGTCGAGTCCATGACGTCATGTCCGCCGATGACCTCGTGCAGCAGGGCGGCGTCCAAGACGGTGCGAGTGCACGGTCCGGCCTGGTCGAGGGAGGAGGCCATGGCGATGAGGCCATAGCGGGACACCCCGCCGTAGGTCGGCTTGGTGCCGACGGTGCCGGTCACCGCGGCCGGCTGACGGATCGAGCCGCCGGTGTCGGTCCCGATGGCCAGCGGAGCCTGGAAGGAAGCGATGGCCGCCGCGGAGCCGCCACCGGAACCGCCCGGGATGCGGCCGAGGTCCCACGGGTTGCGGGTCGGACCGTAGGCGCTGTGCTCGGTCGAGGACCCCATGGCGAACTCGTCCATGTTCGTCTTGCCGAGGATCGGCATGCCCGCGGCCCGCAGGCGGGTGACCAGGGTCGCGTCGTACGGCGGGACCCAGCCCTGCAGGATGCGGCTGCCGGCGGTCGTCGGGAGCCCCTTGGTCACCACGACGTCCTTGACGGCGATGGGGACGCCGGCGAGCGCGTGCAGCTCCTCGCCGCCGGCCCGGCGGGCGTCGATGTCCGCGGCCGCCGCCAGCGCACCCTCCTCGTCGACATGGAGGTAGGCGTGCACCGGGCCGTCGACGGCCCGGGTCCGGTCGAGATGCGCCTGGGTGACCTCGCGGGCGGACACCTCCCGGCGGGTCAGCAGGTCGGCCAACTCGGCGGCGGTCGAGCGGGTGAGATCGGTGGTCACGGTCACGCCTTCAGTCGTCGGAGAGGATGCGGGGCACGGAGAAGCGACCCTCCTCCGCCTCGGGAGCGCCGGCGAGGGCATCCTCGGCGGGCAGGCAGGGGCGAACCACGTCCGGACGGGTCACGTTGACCAGGGGCAGCGGGTGGCTCATCGCGGGCACGTCCCCGATCGGTGCCTGCTGGACCGTCGCGACCGCCTCGAGGATGACGGCGAGCTCGCCGACCATCCGGTCGAGTTCGGCGTCGGCGAGGTCGATGCGGGCCAGCCCCGCAAGGTGCGCGACGGCGTCGCGGCTCAGTTCGGACATGGGGTCCAGTCTAAGAGGACCGCCAGACCCGCTCGGTCGCCACGGCGCCCGGAGTGGTTGGATACGGAGGGTGAGCACGCTCGACCTCGACGGGCACTTCCTGCGCGCCCTGAGCGAGCTCGACCCGACCCCGGCGCAGCGACCCGGCGGGCCGGCCTCCGCCAGGGCGGCCCACCCCCTGCTCCTCGCGTATGCCGTCGCGCAGTTCCGCTCCCGCCACCTCGACCTCGCCGCCCGGGTCCTCCAAGCGCAGGGTGAGGGCTTCTACACGATCGCCTCATCCGGCCACGAGTCCAACGCTGCCCTCGGGCTGGTGACCGGGGTCGGTGACCCGGCGCTGCTCCATTACCGCTCCGGTGCGCTCTACTGCGCCCGGGTGGCGGCCGCCGGATTCGACCCGGTCTGTGACATCCTGGCCAGCCTCATGTGCAGCACCGAGGACCCCATCAGCGGGGGCCGGCACAAGGTGTTCGGTCGCCGTGAGGCCGGGATCATCCCGCAGACCTCGACGATCGCCTCGCACCTCCCCCGCGCCGTCGGGCTCGCCTTCGCGCTGGAGCGGGCACGCCGACTCGGCCGCGCGACGCCATACCCGAACGACGCGATCGTGCTCGCGAGCCTCGGGGACGCCTCGCTCAACCACGCCAGCGCCGCGGCCGCGCTCAACACCGCGGGGCACACCGTCCACCAGGGGCTGCCGCTGCCGTTGCTGCTCGTCGTCGAGGACAACGGCATCGGGATCAGCGTGCGCACCCCGAGTGGCTGGACCGCGTCCAGGCTGCGCGCCACCCCAGGGCTGCGGTACGCCTGCGCGGACGGAAGCGACGCCCTGGGCACGCTCGCGGCCGCCCGGGAGGTCACCTCCTGGGTGCGAGCGAACCGGCGCCCGGCGGTGCTCCACCTGCGCACGGTGCGCTACCTCGGGCACGCCGGCAGCGATGCCGAGATGGCTTATCGCTCCCCGGCCGAGATCGCCGACGACCTGCCGCGCGACCCGCTGCTGGGTACGGCGCGGGCCCTGGTCGCGCAGGGCGTGTGCACCCCGGCGGAGGTGCTCGACCTCTATGAGGAGGCCCGCGCCGAGGTGGCCCGGACCGCCGTGGCGCTGCGGCCCGTGCGACGACTCGCCAGCGCCGCTGAGGTCATGGCGCCGCTCACCCGTCTCGACGCCGCGGCAGGGTCCCCGTCTGCCGTCCGGGCGGCCGATGCGCAGGCTCGGCGCCGCGCACACGGTGGCACTCTGCCCGAGGAGGCCGGGCCGCTCACCCTGTCCCTCTCGCTCGGGGCGGCCCTGACAGACCTGCTCGCCGCCGACGACGGGGCCCTCGTCTTCGGCGAGGACGTCGGAGCCAAGGGCGGGGTCTACGGGGTGACCCGGGGTCTGCAACGCCGGTTCGGACGGCTGCGGGTCTTCGACACCCTGCTCGACGAGACCTCGGTCCTCGGCACCGCGCTCGGGGCCGCGCTGGCCGGCTTTCTCCCGGTGCCGGAGATCCAATACCTCGCCTACCTGCACAACGCCGAGGACCAGCTGCGGGGCGAGGCCGCCACCTTGGCCTTCTTCTCCGATGGCCGCTACCGCAACGGCCTCGTTGTCCGGGTCCAGGGCCTGGCCTACCAGCGCGGCTTTGGCGGGCACTTCCACAACGACAACGCCCTCGCGGTCCTCCGCGACATCCCGGGCCTCGTCGTCGCGGTGCCCGCAAGCGCGGCCGAGGCCCCCGGGCTGCTCCGGGCCCTCGCCGGGGCGGCGCGCGGCGAGGGCACCGTCGGGGTGCTCCTGGAGCCGATCGCGCTTTACCACTCCCGTGACCTGTATGCCGACGGCGACGGGCTTCGGCTCGCGCGGTATGCCCCGCCCGGGTCTTGGGCCCGGACCACGCCCCGGATCGGGGAGGTCCGGGTGCACCGGGCGGGCCAATCGCGGGGCCACAGCCTGGCCGTCACCTTCGGCAACGGGGTCGGGATGACGCAGCGAGCCCTGGCCCACCACGGCATCGCCGGGGTCGATGTCCTCGACCTGCGCTGGGTGGTCCCCATCCCGGCGCGAGAACTGCGTGCCGAGGCGGCCCACTATGACCGGATCGTCGTGGTCGACGAGACCCGAGCCGCCGCCGGGGTCTCCGAGGGGGTCATCACCGCCTTGGTCGATGCCGGGTGGCGGGGCCGGCTCAGCCGGGTGACCAGCGCGGACTCGGTGATCCCGCTCGGACCCGCGGCCGCCACGGTCCTGCTCTCCGAGGACGACATCGCCCAGGCCTTCGCTGCCGAGGAGTCGTGATGACCCGTACCCCGGCGCCGGCAACAGCCGACGTCGTCGTCCTCGGCGGCGGGATCATCGGCCTGGCCACCGCCTACGAACTTGCCCGAGCCGGCGTCGGCAGGGTGGTCCTCTGCGAGTCCGACGCCCTGGGATCGGGGTCGACGTCCAAGGCCGCTGGCGGGGTGCGGGCCATGTTCAGCGACGAGACGAACATCCTCCTCGGGGCCCGCTCCCTGGAGACCTTCGCCGACTTCCCGAGCCGGTTCGGTCAAGAGATCGACCTGCACCGGGTCGGCTACCTCTTCCTGCTCGACGACCCTGAGGACGTCGCCGACTTCGAGCGCTCGATTGCCCTGCAGAACTCGCTCGGGGTGCCCTCGCGGATGGTGAGCCCGGCGCAGGCCGGTGCGCTCACGCCATACTTCTCGACCGAGGGGGTGCTCGCCGGGGCCTACTCACCGACCGACGGTCACTGCACCCCGGAATCGGTGGTCCTGGGCTACGCCGGGGCCGCGCGGCGGGCCGGGGTCCAGGTACTCACCGGGTGCGCCGTGACATCGGCGGAGGTTGTCGACGGAGCGGTGCGCGCCGTGCTCACCCAGGCCGGCCGGATCGAGACCGACACTGTCGTCCTGGCCACGGGCGCGTGGACCGGGGTCGTCGGCGAACTCTTCGGGGTCGAGTTGCCGGTGCAGCCGCTGCGACGCCAGATCCTCGTCACCGAACCAGTCCCGGGGCTGCCCACGCACTCCCCTATGACGATCGACTTCTCGACGACGTTCTATGCCCACCGCGAGGGTCTGGGGCTCTTGCTCGGCATGTCCGACCCCGAGGAGAGTTTCGGGTTCAAGCTGGACCGGGACGACGCCTGGCTCGGGGCCCTCGCCGAGGTGGTGCAGCTCCGGGCGCCCGGGCTCCGGGAGGTCGGGCTCGCCTCCGGCTGGGCCGGACTCTATGAAGTGACTCCGGATCACAATGGCCTCGTCGGCACCGTCCCCGGGGTCGAGGGGCTCTGGGTGTGCGCGGGGTTCAGCGGCCACGGCTTCCTCATGGGTCCCGCGCTCGGCGAGTGTATGGCGGCCCTCATCACCGGTCGCCGACCCCCGCTCGACGTGAGCGCCCTTGACCTCCGGCGGTTCGCCGAGGCCACCGTTCCCGAGAAGAACATCGTCTGAGAGGCTCACCCCCATGACCACGGAGCGCACGACTCTGCCCACGGCAACCGACCTGCAGGACCGCGTCACCACCGCGCTAACCGCCATGGGCGTCGACGCGTCCGCGGTGGCCGGGTCCGACCAGGCGACCTCCCCACTCAACGGAGCGATCGTCTCCTCGGTACGGTGGGCCTCGACGGCCGAGGTCGCCGAGGTCGTGGCGCGCGCGCACACCGCCTGGCTCAGCTGGCGGGAGGTTCCGGCCCCGGCTCGCGGCGCCGTCGTCAAGAGACTCGGGGAACTCCTCACGACCCACAAGAGCGACCTTGCCGAACTCGTCACCATCGAGGCGGGCAAGATCCCCACCGAGGCCGCGGGCGAGGTCCAGGAGATGATCGACATCTGCGACTACGCGGTCGGCCTCTCCCGGCAGCTCTTCGGCCGGACGATGCCCTCCGAGCGGCCCGGGCACCGGCTGGCCGAGACCTGGCACCCGCTGGGGGTGGTCGGAGTCATCTCGGCGTTCAACTTCCCGGTGGCGGTGTGGGCGTGGAACGCCGCGGTTGCCCTGGCCTGCGGCGATGCCGTGGTGTGGAAACCCTCGGAGCAGGCGCCGCTGAGCGCACTCGCTTCGGTGACCCTGCTCCGCAGGGCGCTCGCCGAGGCCGGGCACGATCCGCAGGTTGCCGCCCTCGTCCTCGGCGACGGCGGCGTGGGCGCCGCTCTCTGCGACGATCCGCGGGTCGCGCTGCTCTCCGCGACCGGCTCGACCCGGATGGGCCGGGCGGTCGGACCCCGGGTCGCGGCCCGTTTCGGACGCTCCCTGCTCGAACTCGGCGGCAACAACGCCGCCATCGTCACCCCGTCCGCCGACCTCGACCTGGTCACCCGTGGGGTCGTCTTCGCGGCGGCCGGCACCGCCGGGCAGCGCTGCACGAGCCTGCGCCGGCTCATCGTCCACGAGTCGATCCTCGAGGAGGTCCTCGAACGGGTGGCCACGGCATACGGTCGGCTCCCGGTGGGCAACCCCCTCGCCGACGGCACCCTGGTGGGTCCCTTAGTCAACGCCGGTTCGTATGCCGCCTTCCGAGGGGCGCTCGAGGCCGCGGTCGCCCAAGGCGGAACCCTGGTCGCCGGCGGTAAACGCGAACTCGCGGACGTCGGGGCCGAGGCGTTCTATGTCCGGCCCGCGCTGGTGCGGCTCCCGGAACAGAGCGGGGTGGCGCTGGAGGAGACGTTCGCGCCCATCCTCTACGTCCTGGCCTATCGCGACCTCGACGAGGCCATCGCGCTCAACAATGCGGTCGCCCAAGGACTTTCCTCGTCGATCTTCACGCAGGACCAGGCCGAAGCCGAGGCGTTCTGCGCGGCCAGCGGCTCCGACTGCGGCATCGTCAATGTGAACATCGGGACCTCCGGAGCCGAGATCGGTGGTGCGTTCGGTGGGGAGAAGGAGACCGGAGGCGGCCGCGAGTCGGGTTCGGACGCGTGGAAGGCCTACATGCGCCGCGCGACGAACACGGTGAACTACAGCGGCAAGCTCCCCCTCGCCCAAGGTGTGAACTTCGAGGTCTGAACAGGCTTGTCTGCGCCTGATGCCGGAGATCGGTGAGTATTGCCGGAGAACGTTCTCCGGCATACTCACCGATCTCCGGCACGAATTGGCTGAAGTCCCCCGGTTCGACGGATCAGGGGACGGCGACGAAGCGGGCGGTCCAGCTCACGTCGGTCAGTTCGAGCCGCAACACCCCGGGAGTGGCCCGGAACCGACGGGAGCCGGCCGTGGCGGCGGTGAGCTCACCATCACCCTGACCGCCGGTACCGACAACGAACCAGGAGGAACCGTCGGTGTAGCCCCGTTCGAAGTCGTGGTCGTGACCCCAGATGAACATCTCGGCACGACCCGCGAAGGCGTCGACGAACGGCTGGACGTTGGCGTTGTCACCGTGCTTGCCGGAGGACCAGCGCGGGCGGTGCCAGAGCGCGATGACGTTGGCGTCCGGGTTGGCGGCGAGGTCCTCGGTGACCCAGCGCACCTGCTCGGCTTGGGACTCCTCGCTGTTCAGGGCGTAGACCCGCCAGCCACATCCGATGTCGCGGGCGTAGTAGGTCGGGACCTTGAAGAAGCTGTAGTAGTCGGCGCCGTCCGCCGTGCGGTAGTCGTGATTGCCGGGCACCGGGATCAAGGGAGCCACATCCGGCCATCCCGACGCCCCGAACTGCGCCTTGAGCTCGGCCAGCGAGCCGTCGGGGTAGGCGATGTCACCGGCAATGAGGGCGACATCGGGGGTGAGGCTCTTTGCGAGGTCGGCCGTTGCGGAGACGTCCCGCACAGATCCGTCAAAGTCGCCGGCCGCAACCGCGATGCGCTGGCAGGTCGGGGTGCCGTCGTCGATGAGGCGGGCCTGGGCAACAGCCCCCGGGACCGCGAGGGCACATATGGTCGCAGCCGCGACCCACAAACGACGCACTTCTTTCAACCTCCTGCGTGAGCGCTATCCCTGATTCAGTGTCGCAGCCTCCCCACGCTCTCGGGGAGCCTTTGGGAGTGATTGGCCACACCTTGCGGACCCCTTAGGCCCCTCTTGACGTAGAACCGGTCGGGTTGCGCAGAGCGCACCCCGGCTAGTCTCGGTCCATGCACCTGCTGCATGTGAGTGACACCCACCTCGCTCGCCAAGGAGCGCCCGTCAGCCACCCCGAGTTGCCCGCTCCCCAGGACCGGCTCGCCCGGGTGTTGGAGGTAGCGGCGCCGCGAGGTCCCTTCGATGCGGTCCTCCTCACCGGTGACATCTGCGACGACGGCTCGACGGAAGCGGCCGCGGCAGTCCGCCGCCTCATCGAGGCCTCCGCACCGGGGGTCCCGGTGGTCGCCGTCCCCGGCAACCACGACCACACCGAGTCGGTGCTGTCGGTCTTCGGGCCCGCGCCAACCACCCTCGGCCCCTGGCAGGTCGTCACGGCGGCAACCAATCTGCCGATGACGGTTGAGGGACACGCCGGCCCGGTCGTCGCGGCACTCGCCGAGGTCGACCCGGCGCGGCCGACCCTGGTCCTCATGCATCATCCGCTGCGCTCCCGCTCCACCCACGAGTGGTTCCTGCTCCGCGAACGCCATCTCCTCACCGATGCCCTCACCCGGCATACGGCCCCGGTCGTGCTCGCCACCGGCCACACCCATGAGGCGTTCGAGGCCGTCGACGGCCTGGTCACCCATCTGGGGGCGCCGTCGACGTACTACGCCATCGTCCACACGGGTGACACCTGGGCCCCGGCCGCGGTGGGCACCGGCACGGGGGCGCGGCTCATCCGGCTGAGCTCGGACACGGTGGCCAGCGAGGTCCTCTGGGCCTGAGGGCGCTCGGGCTCACTCTTCGACGGAACCGGTCTCCAGGAGCCGGACGAAGCCCGCCTCGTCGGTGATCGTCAGGGAGAGCTCGCGGGCCTTGGCCTCCTTGGACCCCGCCCCGGGCCCCACGACGACGACGTCGGTGTTCTTGGAGACCGACCCGGCGGCCTTTCCCCCTCGGGCGAGGATCGCCTCCTTGGCCGAGTCCCGCGAGAAGCCCTGCAGCGAGCCGGTGACCACGACCGTGAGGCCGGCCAGCGTTTGCGGTATCGACGCGTCCCGTTCGTCGACCATCCGCACCTGGTCGGCCGCCCACTGGTCGACGATCGCGCGGTGCCAGGCAGCGTCCTCGCGGTCGAACCAGTCGCGTACCGAGGCGGCGATGACCCCGCCGACGCCCTCGACGGCCGAGAGTTCCTCGACCGATGCCTCGCGGATCGCGACCATGGAGCCGAAATGCTGGGCGAGGGCCCGGGCCGCGGTGGGGCCGACATGCCGGATGGACAGGGCGACGAGCACCCGCCAGAGGGGTTGCTTTCTGGCTGCGTCGAGGTTGTCGACGAGCTTCTGACCGTTGGCGGAGAGCACCCGGCCGTCGATGACCGACTCTGGCGGGTCGGTCCGCTTGGCCGCGCGGGTGTAGAGCGGGACCCGGGCGATGTCCTCGGCCCGCAGCCCGAACAGACCGCCCTCGTCGATGAGCACCCCGGCCTCGAGCAGGGCGATAGCGCCCTCCCAGCCCAGAGCCTCGATGTCGAAGGCACCCCGCCCGGCAAGCCCGAAAAGGCGCTCCCGCAACTGGGATGGGCAGCTGCGGGCATTGGGGCAGCGGATGTCCTTGTCGCCCTCCTTCTCGGGCGCGAGCGCGGTGCCGCAGGAGGGGCACCGCGTCGGCATGACGAACTCGCGCTCGCTCCCGTCACGGAGGTCGACGACCGGCCCGAGAATCTCGGGGATGACATCGCCCGCCTTGCGCAGCACGACCATGTCGCCGATGAGCACCCCCTTGCGGCGGACCTCGTCGCCGTTGTGCAGGGTGGCCCGCTCGACGGTCGAGCCCGCGACGATAACCGGCTCCATGACACCGAACGGGGTCACCCGGCCGGTGCGCCCCACGTTGACCTGGATGTCGAGCAGTCGGGTGTTGACCTCTTCCGGGGGGTACTTGTAGGCGATCGCCCACCGGGGCGCCCGGCTCGTCGCGCCGAGCTGTCGCTGGACGGCGACCTCGTCCACCTTGACCACCACTCCGTCGATCTCGTGCTCGACAGAGTGCCGACGCTCCCCGAACTCCTCGATGAACGCCCGCACCTCATCGAGGGTGTCCAGGACCCGCATGTGGCGGGAAACGGGTAGCCCCCACCCCGACAGTCGCTCGTAGGCCTCGGACTGCCTTTCCAGGTCGAACCCGCTCCGGGACCCGATCCCGTGCACGAGCAGCTGCAGCGGACGACTCGCGGTCACCCGAGGGTCCTTCTGCCGCAACGACCCGGCGGCAGCGTTGCGCGGGTTCGCAAATGGCGCCTTACCGGCCTCGACCAGGCTCGCGTTGAGGTCCGCGAAGGCCTCGATGGGGAAGAACACCTCACCGCGCACCTCGACGAGTCCGGGGATGCCCTCCCCGCTCAGTTCGCTCGGGACTCCGGCGATCGTGCGGACGTTGAAGGTGACGTCCTCGCCGGTGCGGCCGTCGCCCCGGGTGAGCGCCCGGGTGAGGCGACCCCGTTCGTACAACAGGTTGACCGCGAGCCCGTCGATCTTGAGTTCACAAAGGAAGTGGTATGGCGTACCGCCCGCCTCCCGCTCCACCCGGGCCGCCCAGGCGAGCAGCTCCTCGCTGCTGAAGGCGTTGTCCAGGCTCATCATCCGCTCGAGGTGATCGACCGCGACGAAATCTGTCGAGAAGACCGCTCCGCCGACGCTCTGGGTTGGGCTGTCCGGCGTGCGCAGGGCCGGCCAGGCATCCTCGAGCTCGGTGAGCCGCCGAATGAGTGCGTCGTAGTCGCCGTCGCTGATCGTCGGTGCGTCCTTGACGTGGTAGGCGAACTGGTGCGCACGCGCCTGCTCAGCCAGCTCGCTCCACGCACGGCGGACCTCGTCGGGTACCGGCTCGGCAGCGGTGTCGGGGCGCTCGTCGGTCACCTGCACATCCTGCCGCAGACCACCGACGCCCGGGTGCGGCACGCTTCACCGGGCACGCGAGTGCCCGAACACCTAGCGAGCCGCACGGCATACGGGGAAGATGGGATCAACCCGCCCCCGCGCCAGGAGACTCGATGACCAACCTCGCGACCAACCTTGTGACGACCACCCAACGCCAGAGCGAGCACTCGGCGATTCGGATCAACGGTCAGAGCATCAGTTACGGCCAACTGCACGCCATGGCAGCCAAGGTTGCTGGCGACCTGCGGGCGGCCGGGATCCAGCCGGGAGACCGGGTGGCGATCATCCTGCCGAACGTGCCCGCCTTCCCGGTCGTCTTTTGGGGCATCCTGCTCGCCGGTGGTGTCGTGGTCCCGATGAACCCGCTGCTCAAGGCCGGGGAGATCGACTACTTCTTCACCGACAGCGGGGCCAAGATCGCCTTCGTCTGGCCGGACTTCGTCCCAGAGGCAACCAAGGGCGCCGCCACCTCGGGCACCCAGATCATCGAGTGCAACCCCCTCGGCCCCAACCCCGGAGGCCTCCCCGAAGGAACCCCGATCGCCGAGCCGAGCGAGCGGACCGACGAGGACGACGCGATCATTCTCTACACCTCGGGGACCACCGGCCGGCCCAAGGGCGCTCAGCTCACCCATCGCAACATCCACCTCAACGCCACCCGCAGCGCCACCGTCATCCTCGAGGTCACCAGCGACGACGTCATCATGGGCTGCCTGCCGCTCTTTCACGTCTTCGGCCTCGTCGTCGGACTCAACGCGGCCACCGTCGTCGGCGCCTCGCTCGCGCTCATCCCCCGCTTCGACCCCGAGGCCGCCATCGAGACCATCGAGAAGGAGCGCGTCACGATTTTCCAAGGGGTTCCGACGATGTATGCCGCCATCGTCAACCACCCGCGCGGGGACGGGATGGACGCCTCCTCCCTGCGGGCCTGCGCCAGCGGCGGGTCGGCCATGCCGTTGGAGGTCATGCGGGCCTTCGAGGACAAGTTCGGCTGCATCATCCTCGAGGGGTACGGCCTGTCCGAGACCAGCCCGGTCGCGAGTTTCAATATGCCGGACCGCGAGCGCAAGCCTGGGACCATCGGGGTGGCGATTCCGGGCTGCGAGATGCGCTGCGTCGACCTCAACGGCAACGAGGTCCCGGTCGGCGAGGTCGGCGAGATCGCGATCCGCGGCGACAACGTCATGAAGGGCTACTGGGGCAAGCCGGAGGCCACCGCCGAGGCTATCCCGGACGGCTGGTTCCGTACCGGCGACCTCGCCACCATGGACGAGGAGGGCTACTTCACCATCGTCGACCGCAAGAAGGACATGATCCTGCGCGGGGGCATGAACGTCTATCCGCGCGAGGTCGAGGAGACCATCTACCAGCACCCGGATGTCCTTGAGGTGGCGGTCGTCGCCATCCCCGACGACCTCCTCGGCGAGAACGTCGGCGCTGCCGTTGCCCTCCGCCCGGGCTCGACCACGACCCCGCAGGACATCATCGACTTCACCAAGGACCGGATCGCGGCCTACAAGTACCCGCGGGAGGTATGGTTCGTCGGTGAACTGCCCAAGGGCCCGACCGGCAAGATCCTGCGCCGCGAGGTCCACCAGCCCGGGGACTAGGTCATGACCAACCTCACCTCGGGGACCAAGGGCAAGGTCCTGCTCCGGGCGCTCATCTCCCTTCCCCTCATCGCCGTCATCCTGTGGTGGGTCGAGTTGGCCTTCTTCCGCGGCCCACGAGAGGATCCCAAGGGCTACCTCACCCTCTTCGGCGCCCCGATCGCGGTGGTCGCGCTCGGCGGGCTCATCTATTGCGTCATTTCCTCGTTCCGGCTGCTGCGGAAAGATGAGCCGCCGGGCGATTGACGAGGTAGGCGGCGCCGAGGACGAGCACGAACCCCACGAGTTGGATCGCCGCGAGCCGTTCGTTGAGGACGACCACGCCGAGAACCACCGCGACCGCTGGGATGAGATAGGTCATCGAGGCCGACACCAGCGGCCCGGCTTCGCGCACCACATCGAAGTTCCACATGTACGCCAGCCCGGTATTGACCACGCCGAGGGCCGTCAGCGCGAGGACCGCGCGCAGGAGATCCGGGCCGGACACACCCGGCATGGGCGTCCAGGGCCAGGGTTGCGATGCCCGGTTCGAGGCCCAGGCGATCACCCCGACGGGAAGGATTTGCGGGACCGCGGTGAGGATGACGGCGGCCGGCTGGGACAGGCCCCCGAGGTCGGCCCCGGCGAGGAACCGCCGGTTGTAGGACCACCCCACGCCATACGCGGCCCCGCCGACGACGGCGGCGGTGACGCCGAGCGGGTCTGGCCGCCCGAGGAGGTCCCAGGGGTGGGCGATGAGGGTGACGCCGACGAACCCGACGACGATCCCCATGGCCTTGCGCCTCGTCACGGGTACCGAGAGCAGCACGGCCATGGCGATGACGGTCGCGATGGCCGTGGTCGCGTTGCCCATCCCCGCCAACGCGGAGGGGATCCGGGTCTCCGCCCAAACAAAGCAAGTGAACGGCAAGGCGCCGAGGAAGAACCCACACACCGCGAGGTGGCCCCAGACGCGACGGTCCCTCGGCAGGCGACCCCGGGTCAGCGCGAGCAGACCGAGCAGGGTGAGCGCGGCGAGCAGGATGCGGGCCGCGACGATCTGCCAGGGCGTGAATCCCCGCAGGGCCACCATCATGAGGAGGAAGCTCGACCCCCAGACCAGGACCAGGGTAACCCACTTGAGCTGCCAGGGCGCGCGGCCACGGCTCACCCGTCGACCTCGCTGAGTTCCCGGGCCGCGTCGACGACCCGCTGGTGCAGGCCACGGGCCTGCACCTGCGAGAGTCCGGCAAGACCACACGCCGGGGTCACCGTGAGATGGGTGAGGTGCTGCGCGCCGAGACCGGCCTGCTCAAACCCGTCGAGAACCGCACGGACGGCCGCCCGAACCGAGCCGGTGCCGTCGGTGGGAAACACCCCGGCGTAAAGGCCGATGCCGCCGTCGAGGGTTGCCGCTATCGACTCCCAGCGGGTGGGGCTCGCCCCGGTGAGGTCGAGGGCCAGGGCCCCCGGGTCGCATTCGCGGAGCAACGGGATGGGCGCGTACGGGTGGCAGCAGTGCACGACGGTCGCCCCGGGGTGAGCGGCGAGAACCTCGCGGATGCCGCGCACCGCGACACCGCGGTCGATCGCGCGAAGCCGGCCGTACCCCGAGGCCGTCGGCACCTCCCCCGCGAGAACCGCCGGCAGGGAGGGCTCGTCGACCTGAAGGATGACCTCGGCACCGGGAACCAGGCGGGTGACATCGGCGAGCAGGACGCGGATGCCTTCGGCGAGGGAGGCGATGAGGTCCACGGTGGCGCCGGGGTCGAGCAGGACGCGCTCACCACGGGTCAGTTCCAGGGCGGCGCCGAGCGTCCACGGTCCGGCGACCTGCACCTTGAGCGGTCCCTGGTAGCCGTCATAGGCCTCAGCGAGCTCGTCGAGGTCGGCGCGCCAGAGCGAGGAGGTTCGGGCGGCATCCCGACCGGGACGACCGACCAGCCGCCACCCGGAGGGCTGCAGGTCGACGGGCAGGTCGACAAGCAGGCCCGCGGCTCGCCCGATGATGTCGGCCCCCGGTCCGCGGCCGGGCACCTCCGGCAGGTACGGCACGCCCAGGCCGTCGCCGGCCAACAGCAGGTCCCTGGTGGTGACGATCGCTTCTCGGATGCTGGTTCCCGGCCAGGAGCCGATGCCGGTTGCGAGGGTCACCTGGCCATCATGGCGCAGGGTGGGCCGCCACGAAGCCAAGCACCGAGGCCGGCACGGGTCCCGTGGACCAGGGCGCCTCGATCGGCGCACCTGCGGTCAGCGCGAGCGGGACTGTGCCACACCAGACCTCGACCTCCCGGCCAGGATCCCCGGGCAGGCCGGTCCGGGTCTTCATGATCCAGTTGTCCTCGCGGATGGTCAGCGCCAGGGCCAGCGTGGCGGCCACTTCTTTGCGGGTCGAGGCGCCGACCTCTGCTGGGCGCCCCGGAAGGAGCCGCTCCGAGATGCGCTCGAGGGCCTCCGCCTGCGTGGTCCCGGCCAGGTTCTCGATCCGTCCTCGGATGACCGCGGAGCGGTAGTTCGCCGAGGACTCGAAGGTCGACTCGGCGACCACGAGTCCGTCGATCGCGGCCACGCTGAGCGCCACCTCGGCTCCGGCCGCGACGTGCCGGAGCAACCCGGCGCCGGTCGAGCCGTGCAGCAGGATTCGGTCCCCATCGCGGCCATAGAGGATGGGGATGACCCACGGCTCCCCGTCGACAACGGAGGCCAGATGGCCGACGATTTGACTGTCGAGGAAGGCGTCCAGTTCAGCGCGTTCGGTGGCCTGCCGCTCCGGTTTGCGGGTGAGGAGGGCTGTCCGAGAAGCGCGCTCGTGATGCGGCGGACTGCTGTGCAGAGCCTCGCCGACTCGGGTCGGTCGCTCCCGCAGATCCCCGGCACAGGTCGGGCAGGCCTGGCCGAGTTCGGTCGCGCATGCCACACAGTAGGTGCATTCGAAGGAGCAGATCATTGCGCCCGGCACGTCCGGGGGTAGCGCACGGTCACACCGCTCGCAGCGCGGCTTGAGCTCAAGCATGCTGTCCTCCCCGGCGTTCCCCGGCGAAGACGACCCAGGTGACGAAGTCGTCGCTGACGTCGACGAACCGGTGTTGCTCACCGGCCGCGACAAAGGCGCCACTGCCAACGGAGACGGGGTATGCCCTCCCCTCGATGAGGAGGGTCGCAGACCCCGCGATGACGACATACACCTCGTCGCGGTCGTGCGGCTGCTGCGGGTCGTGGCCACGGGGGGCGTAGACCTCCCAGGTCATCGATCCCCAGTCGCCGAGCTCGATGAACCTGGACTCGCCAGTCAAGGCGGCGGCGACGGCAAGGCCGTCATGGACACGGGCGAGGTCGCTCATGTCCCCATCGTCACGGCATACCGGATTCCAGGACAAATCCGTGGCCCGTCCCATCGCCAGCCCGGGCGGGTCAGCGCGGCGTCGACGGGATGACGCCGAGGCGACCGGCCTGGAAGTCCTCGAAGGCGGTGACGAGTTCGGCCCGGGTGTTCATGACGAACGGGCCGTAGGCGGCAACCGGCTCCCGGATGGGTTGCCCACCGAGAAGCAGGACCTCCAGGGCTGCGCTGCGCGAGTCTTGACGGTCGGCGGCCCGAACCTCAAGGAACTCCCCCGGCCCGAACACGGCGAGTTGACCGGAGGCGAGTGGGCGCCCTTCGGAGCCCACGGCACCGGTTCCGCTGAGCACGTAGGCGAGCGCGTTGAAAGAGGGGTTCCATGGCAGCCGGAGCGCAGCCCCGGGGGCGATGCTGGCGTGCACCAGGCTGATCGGGGTGTGGGTGACCCCCGGACCGCGGTGACCGTCGACGTCCCCGGCGATGACTCGGAGCAGCGCGCCCCCGTCGGCCGTGGACAGCAGCGCGACGGCGCCGCCGCGGATGTCCTGGTAGCGCGGATCGGTCATTTTCAACGTGCGCGGGAGGTTGACCCAGAGTTGGATGCCGTGGAAGAGCCCGCCACTGAGCACCAGACTCTCCGGGGGCGCCTCGATGTGCAGCAGACCGGAGCCGGCCGTCATCCACTGGGTGTCGCCGTCCGAGATGACCCCGCCGCCACCGTGGGAGTCGGCGTGCACGAAGGTGCCCTCGAGGAGGTAGGTCACGGTCTCGAACCCGCGATGCGGGTGCCAGGCCGTCCCCCTGGGCTCACCGGGGGCGTAGTCGACCTCGCCCATCTGGTCCATGTGCAGGAACGGGTCAAGGGCTGCAACGTCCACCCCGGCAAACGCTCGCCGGACCGGGAAACCCTCGCCCTCGACACCCGCGGGGGCGGTGGTCACCGAACGCACACTGCGGCTGAGCGCACCGGCGGCGGGAGCGGACACCCGCGGCAGGGTGAGCAGGTTCTCGACGGTCACGGCGGGCATGAGATCTGGCTCCTCGGTCAGGACGGGGTTGAACTGCCCGGAGCAACGGTAGTTGAACCATCAATATTCCGGGCGCGAGTGATGGTCGCCGAGCCGACCACCCGGGCTCCCTGGTAGAGGACTACGGACTGGCCGGGGGCCACCCCGCGCAGCCTCCGCTCGAGACGCACGATCACTGCTCCCTCGGCGACCTCCACCCGGGCGGGTACCTCCTCGCCGTGCGCCCGCACCTGGGCGCCGAGGGCCAGTTCGCCCGTGGGCGCTGGCCCGCACCAGCGCAGCCGATCGCCGTGAATGACCTCCACTCCCAGGAGGTCGGCCTCCCCCACGAAGACCTGCCGCGATCCGGGGTCGACGCCGACGACATACCGGGCCGACCCGTCCAGGGTGCTCCGGTCCAACCCGAGGCCGCGTCGCTGACCGATGGTGAACCCGTGGGTGCCGGTATGCCGTCCGAGGACCGCCCCGCTCACCGCGTCGACGACCTCCCCGGGCGCCTCCCCCAGCCGGCGGGTGAGCCATCCGCGGGTGTCCCCGTCCGGAATGAAGCAGATGTCATGACTGTCCGGTTTGCGGGCTACGGCGAACCCGCGCGCGGCCGCCTCGGCCCGGACCTCGTCCTTGGTCGACCCACCGAGCGGGAAGAGCGAACGGGCAAGCTGATCCGCATCGAGCACCCCGAGTACGTAGGACTGGTCCTTGGCGGAGTCGACCGCTCGATGCAGTTCGCGGCCGGCGGGTCCCTCGACGATCTGGGCGTAGTGCCCGGTCGCGACCGCGTCGAACCCGAGCGCGACCGCCTTGTCGAGCAGGGCCGCGAACTTGATCCGCTCGTTGCACCGCAGGCACGGGTTCGGGGTCCGCCCAGCGGCGTACTCGGCGACGAAGTCCTCGATGACCTCGTCCTCGAACCGCTCCGCCAGGTCCCACACATAGAACGGAATCCCGAGTCGATCCGCGACCCGGCGGGCATCACCGGCGTCCTCGATGGTGCAGCACCCACGGGCCGACTCGCGCAGTGTCGCCGCGGACCGGGCCAACGCCAGGTGGACGCCGACGGCCTCGTGACCGGCCTCGAGAACGCGGGCCGCCGCCACCGCCGAATCGACCCCGCCGCTCATCGCGACGACGACCCTCATCGGGACACCCCCGCCGCTCGGCGCGCCTGCTGAACCACCTGCGGCAACACGGCGAGGACGGCGTCGACGTCGTCCTCGCTCGAGGTGTGCCCGAGGCTGAAGCGCAGCGCCCCGCGAGCCTGGTCCTCGGCGACACCCAAGGCGAGCAGGACGTGGCTGGGCCGTTGCGTGCCGGCGGCGCAGGCCGACCCGGTGGAACACTCCACGCCCGCGGCATCCAAGAGATAGAGCAGCGCGTCACCGTCGCAATCCGGCACCCGCAGGTGGGCGTTGCCGGGCAGCCGGTATGCCGTGTCGCCCGCCTCCCAGCGCCCGGTGACCTCGATGCCCAGGCCCAGGGCCAGGGCGCCGGAGATGAGCCGGTCCCGCAGAGCGGCCAGGCGCGCCGCGGCCTGCTGCCGTTCGGCGATGGCCTCGTCCAGGGCGGCCGCGAAGGCGGCGATCCCCGGGGCATCCAGGGTGCCCGAACGCAGCCCCCGCTGCTGACCCCCACCGTGCAGGCCCGGCTCCAGCGCGGTCCGGCGGCCGACCAGGAGGGCACCAACCCCGAGGGGTCCGCCGACCTTGTGCGAACTCACCGTAAGCAGGTCCACCCCGGCGGCGGCGACGTCGACCGGGAGCACACCGGCGGCCTGGACCGCGTCGGTGTGCATCGGCACCCCGGCATCGCGGGCCGCGGCCGCGAGCGCCGCGATCGGCTGCACGGTGCCGATCTCGTTGTTGGCCCACTGCACACTGACGAGCGCGACCTCGTTTTCCCGCCGGGCCAGGACCTCAAGGAGCTCTTGGGCGTCGACCACCCCGGTGGCGTCGACGCGCAGCCAATGCGCCTGCGCCTCCTGGGTGGCGACGAGGTGCTCGACGGCATCGAGGACCGCGTGATGCTCCACCGCGCTCGTCACGACCAGCCGACGAGCAGGTTGGGAGGCGCGACGCGCGGCATACGCGCCCTTGACCGCGAGGTTGTCGGACTCGGTGCCGCCGGAGGTGAACACGACCTCGGAGGGGTGAGCGCCGAGGGCGGCGGCGACGCGCTCGCGAGCATCCTCGACCACGGCCCGGGCACGGCGACCGGAGGCGTGCAGGCTCGAGGCGTTCCCGGTCCGCGCGGCCAACTCGGCGAGGGTCTCCACCGCGACCCGACGCATCGGCGTCGTGGCGGCGTGGTCGAGATAGGCCCTCACCCGGGGGATTCTACGTTTCGGTGAGGCTGGACCCGGCCTCGCCGTGGGCGGCCCGACGCTCCCGCTCGGCGAGCAGGTGGCGGTCCGTGCGGGCGTCGTAGCGCCAGAAGTCCTGGAACGCAACGGCCGCGAGCACCACTCCGGCGACACTGGCCAACCCGCCCACGGTGATGGCCCGCCGGACCCCCCAGGAGTCCGCGGTGTACCCCGCCCGGACCTGGGCTGCGAGCGGGCCGATGGAGTAGCTGAGCATCTCGATGCCGGCGAGCCGGCCTCGCAGATTCTCCGGGATGGACTGGTTCCACAGGGTCATCCGGAACACCGCCGAGGTCATGTCGGCCGCGCCGGCCGCAGCGAGCGCGAGGCAGCATAGCCAGAAGGTCGGGGCCTGACCGGCGAGGGCGATGAAGAGGCCGTAGAGGCTGGCCGCGATGACGACGACCTTGCCGTAGGAGTGGATCCGCGGATGCCACCCGGAGAAGGTCGAGGCGAGCAGCGCGCCGACGGTCTCGGCGGTGTAGAGCAACCCGAGCAGTTCCGGCTGCGCAAAGATCGTCGCCGCGAGCGCCGGGAAGAGCACCAGCGGCATCGCGAGGAACATCACCGCGATGTCGACAACATAGGTACCCAGCAGGTCCTTGCGCGCCAGGGCGTACCGCAACCCCTCGGCGATCCCGCGCAGCGAGGGCGGGGTGGTCTCCTCCCGATGGGGGTAGTCGGCGAGCGCGAGATAGCAGCCGGTCGCGGCGAGCACACCGAGGACGTCGACGGTGAAACACCAGCCCGCTCCCACGGAGGCGAGCAGGATGCCGCCGATGGTCGGGCCGAGCAGGTTCCCGGTCTGCCAGCCGAGCGAGCTGATGGCGTTGGCGGCCGGCAACTCGTCATGGTCGACGGTGCGCGGCAGCAGGGCCTCCCGCGAGGGGCGTTGCAGCGCCGCGGCCGTGACGAGGAACGGCGCGATGGCGAAGAGCACCCAGATCCGAGGGTTCGCCAGGAAGGCATTGACGGCGAGCAGGCTGGTGAAGAACACCTGGGCCACACCGGTGAGCACGAGCATCCGTTTGCGGTCGACGTGGTCGGCCAGGGCCCCGCCCCACAGACCCGCCACGAGCAGCGGGGCCAGTTCGACCAGGCCGATGAGCCCGACCATCGTGTTCGACCCGGTGAGGGTGTAGATCTGGTAGGGCACGGCGACATACGAGATGGCCTGTCCCAGATAGAACAGGGTGCTCGCCGCGACGAGGAGGCGGAAGTCGCGATGCCGTCGAAACGGCGTCAGGTCGAGGCGGACACTCACGGGTGCTCACCCTACGGCGCCACCCAGCAGCACCGCGGTGGCGTATGCGCTCAGCCCTTGGCAGCCTTGACGGCCTCGGTGGCCTGGGGCAGCACGTTGAAGAGGTCACCGACGACGCCGAAGTCGACGAGCTCGAAGATCGGCGCCTCCTCGTCCTTGTTCACCGCAACGATGGTCTTGGAGGTCTGCATCCCGGCGCGGTGCTGGATCGCACCGGAGATACCGCAGGCCACGTAGAGCTGCGGGGAGACCTGCTTGCCGGTCTGGCCGACCTGGTTGGAGTGCGGGTACCAGCCGGCGTCGACCGCGGCCCGGGAGGCCCCGACGGCGGCACCGAGGGAGTCGGCGAACGCCTCGACCGGGCTGAAGTCGCCACCGGTGCCCCGGCCACCGGAGACGACGATGGCTGCCTCGGTGAGTTCCGGACGTCCGGTGGCCTTTTTCGGCTCGGAGGCGACGATCCGCGCGGACTTCGCGGCCTCACTGATGGCGACCTCGACCCGCTCGATGACCCCGGCGGCCGGGGAGGCGGCGATCGGCGCCGAGTTCGGCTTGAGCGCCACGATCGGGGTGCCCTGGGTGACGGTCGCGGTCACGGTGTACGACCCGGCGAAGACCGACTGGGTGGTCGAGACCGCACCGTCGACGGCGTTGACGTCGACGGCGTCGGTGATGACCCCTGACCCGGTCTTGACGGCGACCCGGGCGGCGATCTCCTTGCCGACCGAGGTGCTCGTGAGCAGCAGCGCCGCCGGAGAGGTGCGCTCGACGAGGGCGGCGAGGATCTCGGCCTGCGGGGCGACAAGGTACTCCTCCGCGGCAGCGTCCTCGACGACGTACACCTTGTGTGCGCCGTACTTGGCGAGGGTGACCTGGGCGGTCTCGGCGCCGGGGCCGATGTGGACGGCGGACGGCTCGCCGAGGCGGCGCGCCAGGGTGAGCAGCTCGGCGGTCGACTTGCGGAGCTTGCCGCCGACATGGTCGACGAGGACGAGAACTTCAGCCATGAGAATGTCTTCCTTTGCCGATCAGAGGAACTTGCCCGCGGAGAGGAACTCGGCCAGCTTGCGGCCGCCGTCGCCCTCGTCGGTGATGATCGTGCCGGCCTGGCGCGGGGGGCGCTTGGCGAACGCGGTGACCTTGGTCCACGCGGCGGCGAGGCCGACCTGCGCGGGGTCGATGCCGAGGTCGGCGACGCTCCAGGTCTCCACCGGCTTCTTCTTCGCCGCCATGATCCCCTTGAACGAGGGGTAGCGCGGCTCGTTGATCTGGTCGGTCACCGACACCAGCGCCGGCAGGCTCGCTTCGATGGTGTCCGAGGCGGTGTCGCCGTCGCGGCGCGCACGCACCCTCCCGCCCTCGATGGTCAGCTCGGAGGCGAAGGTCACCTGCGGCACCCCGAGGCGCTCGGCGACCATGGCCGGAACGACACCCATGACGCCATCGGTCGAGCTCATCCCCATGAGCACGAGTTCGGGGCTTCCGCCGGTGGCCTTGGTGATGGCCCCGGCCAAGACGAGGGAGGTCGCGGCGGCGTCGGAACCGTGGATGGCGTCGTCACAGACGTGGACCCCCTTGTCGGCACCCATTTGCAGAGCCTTCTTGAGGGCATCGGCGGCGCGCTCCGGACCGACGGTGAGGACGGTGACCTCACCCTCGTGCGCTTCGGCGAGCCGCAGCGCCTCCTCGACGGCATACTCGTCGATCTCCGAGAGCAGACCGTCGACGTTGGCGCGGTCCGTCGTGTTGTCCTCGGCGTTGAAGGTGCGGTCCGACTGGGCGTCCGGGACGTACTTGACGCAGACGACGATGTTCATCCGTGCTCGTCCTTCTCGTGGGGGATGGTCGGCGTCCATCCTTTCACCGACGGCTCAAGTCCGTATGCCGTGCGGGCGTGATGCTCCCCACCCCGTGGCGTGGGTCACGAGAGGGGCCGGGCGGGGGCGACCTATGGCCTCACTCTCCGGTGAAAGTGGCCTTGCCGGGACCGTTCTCGATGAAGGAGCGCATCCCGGCCTTCTGGTCCTTGGTCGCGAAGAGGGCCGCGAACCAGTTCCGTTCGATCTCCAGGCCGGTGCCGAGGTCGACGTCCAGGCCTCGTTGGATGGCGTCCTTCGCCGCGGCATACGCGACCCCCGGCCCGCCGACATACCTGGCCGCCCAGGCGCGGGCGGCGGCGTAGACGTCCTCGCCCTCGGGGACGACCTGGTCGATGAGCCCAAGCTCAAGGGCCTCCTGCGCGCCGACGAAGCGACCCGAGAAGATGATCTCCTTGGTCTTGGCCGGCCCCGCCAGGCGGGCCGCCCGCTGGGTACCCCCCATCCCGGGGATGACGCCGAGGGTGATCTCGGGGAAACCGACCTTGGCCTTGGCGCCAGCGACCCGGAAGTCACAGCACAGCGCGAGCTCGAAGCCGCCACCGAGCGCGTACCCGGTGATCGCCGCGATCGTCGGCTTGGGCATCGCGGCCAGGGCGTTGGTGAAGTCCTGCAGGAGCCGGCCATACCGGGTCATGCCGACGAAGTCGAGGTCGGCCATCTCCTTGATATCCGCTCCCGCGGCGAACACCTTCTCCCCGCCATAGACGATGACGGCGGAGATGTCCGTACGCTCGGCCACCTCGGGCAGCAGCGCCCCGAGCTCGCGCCCGATCTGGGCGCACAGGGCGTTCATCGGCGGCCGGTCGAGCCGGATCGTGCCGATCCCGTCCTCGACCTCGAGGTGCACCAACTCGCTCACGACTGGCCTCCGTCCACCTCATCGCCGGGCACGGCCTCGGGGGCCTCGCTCGGGTCGTTGGGGTCGATCCCCAAGGCCCGCTGATGCCAGATGTGGACCCCCTGGAGGACGGACTGGATGGCGATGGTGAGGATCTGCGCCAGGTCCGCCCCCTCGGGAACCAAGTGTTCGCTGGAGACCACAAGGGTCTCCAGGGCGATCCCGGTGGTCACGCAGTTCATGTTGAGCGAGACCTCGTTGCACACCTCGAGCAGGTGCAGCCGGTCGCCCTTGAGCTCGTCCTGGATGGCCCATTGACCGAACACCCGAATCACGCTCGGCTGACCCTCGAAGGAGCGCAGGAAGAGCTGCTGCTCGTTCGCGACGAAGGCGACGTCACCGTCGGCGTCGAGGTTGGGTGCCAGCCCGAAGTCACCGAGGACGTCGAGCACCCGGCCGCGTACCGGGTGCTCGTCGGCGGGCGGAGGGAAGTTGGGCAGGGCGGTGGGATCGGTCATGCACCCACCGTAGTTCGTGAATAGGCTGACCCGCATGTCTCCCGACGCGGTGCCCCTGCCCCCGGTGCGAGTGCGACTGAGCCGGGACTTGCCGCCGGCCCCGGGTGTCACCCTGGTCGAGGGCGGCTCGGACATCTCCATCTACGCCGGGCACGCCGATGCCGTTGAGATCTGCCTCTTCGACGGCCGGGGTGTCGAGCACCGGGTGCCGCTCGTGGAACGCACCCACGGCTGGTGGTTTGGGTTCCTGCCCGGCGTCGGGCCGGGGACCCGGTACGCGGTGCGGGTCTACGACTCCTGGCAGCCCTCGCACGGGTTGCGGCACAACGGCGCCAAGCTCCTCCTGGACCCCTACGCCCGCGCGATCGAGGGGCCGGTGCGTTGGGGGCCGCCGGTGTACGGCCACGTCGTCGACCACCAGTGGCTTGGGGACGGCGAGATTGCCTCGACGCTGGACAGTGCCTCCTCCATGCCGCGGTGCGTGGTTATCGACGACACCTTCGACTGGGGTGAGGACGCACCGCCGCGGATCTCCCGCAGCGACACCGTGATCTACGAAGTGCACGTGAAGAACTTCACGCAGAACCACCCCGGGATCCCCGAGCACCTCCGCGGAACGTATGCCGGTCTGGCTCACCCCGTCGCCTTGGACTACCTCACCGACCTCGGAGTGACCGCGGTCGAACTCCTGCCAATCCACGCTTTCACGAGCGAGCCGGCCCTGGTGCGGCGTGGGCTGGTCAACCACTGGGGCTACAACACCCTCGGCTTCTTCGCCCCGCATGCCGCGTATGCCGCCGCGACCGACCCGCAGGCCGTGGTCAACGAGACCAAGGGCATGGTCAAGCTGCTCCACCAGCGTGGGATCGAGGTCATCCTCGACGTCGTGTACAACCACACTGCCGAGCAGTCCCGCACCGGGGCCATGCTGTCCTGGCGCGGGCTGGACAACCGGGCCTACTACCGGCTCGATGAGCGGGGCGCCGACATCGACGTCACCGGGTGCGGCAACACCCTCGATCTGCGGCACCCGGTGGTCTGCCGGATGGTCCTGGATTCGCTGCGGCACTGGGTGGTGAACTACCACATCGACGGTTTTCGGTTCGATCTCGCGGTCGCCCTCGGCCGCGGCCGCGGCGACGAGTACGACCCCGACCACCCGTTCCTGGTCGCGCTGCGCACCGACCCGCTGCTCTCCACCGTCAAACTCATTGCCGAACCCTGGGACGTCGGCGTGCACGGGTGGCGCACCGGTCAGTTTCCACCGCCGTTCTCGGAGTGGAACGACCGCTACCGGGACACGGTGCGCACCTTCTGGGGACCCGACACCCGGGCCGAGGCACAGGGACTCCCGGGCCACGGCGTCCAGGAACTTGCGACCCGGCTCGCCGGCTCCCGAGACCTTTTCGGGCATCGTGACCGCGGGCCGGTTGCGAGCGTGAACTTCGTCGCCGCCCACGACGGGTTCACCGTCCACGACCTCACGGCATACGACGGCAAGCACAACCACGCCAATGGTGAGGGCAACCTCGACGGCTCGAGTCACAACCTCTCCTGGAACCATGGCGTCGAGGGCCCGACGGCGGATCAGCGGATCCTCCAGGCCCGCCGGCAGACGATGCGCAACCTGCTCGGCACGCTGTTGCTTTCCACCGGGATCCCCATGCTCAACGGTGGGGATGAGTTCGGGCGCACCCAGGGGGGCAACAACAACCCGTACTGCCAGGACAACGAGGTCTCCTGGTTCAGCTGGGAGTGGGAGCCGTGGCAGGCCGACCTGCACGCCACCGTCCGTCATCTCATCCGGCTCCGCCACGAGTACCCGGCGCTGCGCCAGCGCACCTGGGCGCTCGGGCACCAAGTCGACGAGGACGGCTCCCTCGACATGGAGTGGTTCGCGGCCGACGGCAACGCCATGGGTCCGCAATGGGGCGATCCGCGGGTGTGCACCTTGCAGTGGCTCATCAACGGTGCCTGGCTCGGGCATGACTCGGTCCTCGTCGTCCTGCACGGCGGTCGGGCCGAGCAGGAGGTCGTCCTGCCGGTGGTCCCGGGAGTGACCGGCTACCGACTGGTGTGGGATTCCCGGTGGGAGCGGCCCGAGGGGCCCGGGCCGGTCATCGCGCCCGGGCCGGTCACGCCCGCGCCGCAGTCGATCCAGCTGTATGCCGTGGTCGACCCCACCTGAGGTCGGCGCGGCCCGCGCGTGGCGATGGCCCGCGCGTGGCGATGGCCCGCGTGTGGCGTGGGTGCACGGCATACCGACTGAGGGATAATGGCCGGGTCTGAACGCGCAAAGGAGACCTGACCCATGACCGCTGTCGAGACCGCACCGACGGGCTACGAGCCGCTCGACCCCGCGATCCGCGAGCAGTACGACCGTGACGGATTCGTCGTCATCAAGAACGCCCTCGACGAGGAGTCGCGCGCCTACTTCGAGAGTGCCGTCGACCGGATCTACGCCGAGGAGGAGGCCGCCGGGCAGTTGCGCCCGGACAGGTCGATCCATGTCATGGGGTGGATGCACCGGGACCCGCGGTTCGTCGAGCTGCTCACCTGGCCGACCACCTTCCCCTACATCTGGGGGAACATGGGCTGGAACATCTACACCCACCACAACCACATCGACGTCAACCCGCCCAAGGACGAGCCGCCGTTCTGGAACTGGCACCAGGACGGGTACCGGCAGAACTCCGATATCGACATGGATGTCCGACCGATGTTCATGACGAAGATCTGCTACGCCCTGACCGACCTCTCCGAGCCGGGTTACGGCAACACCAAGGTCATCCCGGGCTCGCACAAGAACAACACCCTCGCCGGGCGTCCCGAGAAGCCGGGCGACCCGATCATCGAGCCCGAGGGTGCCGTCGAGGTGTGCCTCTCCCCCGGGGATGCGTTCATCTTCGACCGCCGCATCTGGCACAGCCGGTCGATGAACAAGTCCGAGCGCATCCGCAAACTCATGTTCATCGGGTACACCTACCGCTGGATCCGTCCCCTCGACGAGGCCGTCGCCGACCAGGCCAGCGAGTGGTTCGCCGGGCTCACCCCGATCCAGCAGCAGCTGCTCGGGGCCGGGCCGGATCACGCCTCGTTCTGGGGCATCCGCCAGGACGGCTGGATCGACGACGAGATCCCGCTGCGCAAGGAGTTCAAGGCCCGCGGGCTCATCGACCGGAGCATCCCCTTCCTCCGCTGAACGTTCCCTCAGACCCGCAGTTCCCGCGCGGTGCGCGGCGTGTCGTCCATGACACGCCGCGCACCGCGTTCTGTCTCGGGCTTCTGCAGGTCCGGCGTGACCGATTCGCTCAGGTATGGCGTGCCGGTGGCTCGGCGACCGGCATACCCGAGCGGGTGGCGAGCCACGAGGTGAGGGCCCAGATCACCCACGCGGGTTCGAGCATGACGTCCTCCCAGGAGAACCGGAGCACCGAGTAGCCGAGAACGGCGAGCTCGGTTTGTCGCCGACAATCACGGCGCAGGCCGCTGCGTGAGCCATGGTGCTCGAACCCCTCGGCCTCGAGGACGAGGGCGAGCCTTGGGTCGCCGAGGTCGACGACGTTGAAGATGCCGGTGTCGGCGATCTGCAATTGCGGGATCAGCCGCAGGCCCGGGACCTGGGCGCAGTGGGCTCGGAGCACGGATTCGAAGGGGTTGGCGGCCCGGGCGTCCGCACAGGCCGCCACCCGTCGAGCGGCCCCAGCTCCCGGGCCCCGGAGCCGGGCACTCGCCGCAACGAGGTCCTCCCGGGACACGGCGAGCGCGCGCAGGGCGGAATCCGCCACGGCGACGGCCTCGGCGAACGGCAGGGTACGGGCGCAGTCGAGCACCGTGCGTAGCGGTGCGGTCACTCCGGCCCGGACCTCGGCGTCGGTGAGCTCGCCCCAGCGCACCCGCAGGGTGTCGCCGGTGCCCCGAAACCGGCGGTTCCGGGGCACCGTGACCCACACCCGATCGGGCGGGAAGCAGACTTTCCAGCCGTGGGCGAGAGCCGCCGACAGGTGCGAGAGGGTGGCCTTGCGGGCATGGGCGGCCCTCCGGTGTTCCGACGCGAGCGGGCTGGCGTACCGGCCGCGCGCGCTCCGCAGGATCAGACCTGCGGCCACGGCCGATCGCAGCTCGCGCGAGGTATGGCTGGCCCGAAGTTCGGCCGTGGTGGCGACCCCGCCGAGGCGCGCCAGCGTCCGCGCGACGCTTGCCGCGGCTGCCGGCTGCGGGGTGGGGACCATGGACCGAGCATGCCGGGGTTCGCCATCGCGCCTCCGGAGTTATCCACAGCGTCCCGCCGGACATGCAGTGCCCGCGGCCAGTGCGGCGTGTCGGCAGGACTCGCCGCGCTCATGCGCCCCGCTAGGACCTCCTGCAGGTCCGGCGAAACCCGGCGGAACCGGGCGGGACCGACCCGGACCCGAACCGGAGCCGAACCCGGACCCGAACCGAACCGGAGCCGAACCGGTGAGCTCAGGACCCGTTCGTCGAGAGCTTCACGTTCCAGACTCGGTCGATGTAATCGCGGATCGCCCGGTCCGAACTGAAGAACCCGGTCCGCGCCACGTTGAGGATGGCCTTGCGGGACCACTCGTCCTGGTCCGCGTATGCCTTCTCGACCCGCTCCTGCGCCTCGACGTAGGCGCCGTAGTCCGCGAGTGCGAGGAACCGGTCGCTGGTGACCAGGTCACCGACGAAGGCGCTCACGGCATCCCGGTTGCCACCGGTGAAGTGCCCGCTGGCGATGAGATCGATGGCGCCCTTGAGTCGAGGATCGGCCTCGTAGTACTCCCCCGGCCGGTAGCCGCGGGCCTGAAGTTCGGCGACCGCGGGCTCGTCCATGCCGAAGAGGAAGAAGTTGTCATCCCCGACGAGCCTGCGGATCTCGACGTTGGCCCCGTCGTCGGTGCCGATGGTCAGGGCACCGTTGAGAGCGAACTTCATGTTGCCCGTACCGGAGGCCTCCTTGCCGGCCAGCGAGATCTGCTCGGAGAGGTCCGCCGCCGGAATGAGCTTCTCGGCCAGGGTGACGTTGTAGTTCGCCGGGAACGCCACGAAGAGTCGGCCTTGCACGACCGGGTCGCTGTTGACCGTGGCCGCCACCGCGTTGATGAGCGCGATGGTCTCCTTGGCCATGAAGTAGCCGGGGGCCGCCTTGGCTCCGAACACCACCGTCCGCGGGGTGATGTCCGCGGGGTCGAGGGCGCCCGTACGCACCTGGTCGTACAGCGTGACGATGTGCAGGAGCTTGAGCGACTGCCGCTTGTACTCATGGAGGCGCTTGACCATGACGTCGAGAAGGTGGCCCTCGGGCAGCTCGATGCCGTCGCGGGCCTTGAGCACCGAGGCGATCCGCGCCTTGTTCTCGGCCTTGACGGCCCGGAAGCGCTCCCTGAAGTCGGGGTCACCGGCATACGAGGAGAGTTCCTCGAGCCGGTCGAGGTTGGCGACCCAGCCTTTGCCGATGGTGTCCGAGATGAGTCCGGTGAGGGCCGGGTTGGACTGGCGGATGAAGCGCCGCGGGGTGACCCCGTTGGTGACGTTGGTGAACCGGTCCGGCCACAGGTCGGAGAAGTCGGCGAGCACCTTGTCCCGCAGCAGTTGCGAGTGCAGCTCGGCCACGCCGTTGACCTTGACCGAGGCCACCACGGCAAGGTGGGCCATCCGCACCGAACGCTCGGGACCATCGCCGATGATCGACATCCGGCGCACCCGCAGCTCGTCCCCGGGGAAGGTCTCGCGCACCTGCTCGAGGAAGTCCTCGTTGATCTTGTAGATGATCTCCATATGCCGCGGGAGCAGTCGCTCGAGCAGGCTCACCGGCCAGACCTCGAGGGCCTCGGGCAACAGGGTGTGGCAGGTGTAGGCGAAGCACTGCCGGGTGATGTCCCAGGCCTCGTCCCACTCTAGGTCGTAGTCGTCGATGAGGATCCGCATGAGTTCGGGAACCCCGATGACCGGGTGAGTGTCGTTGAGCTGGAAGATGATCCGCTCAGGCAGGTCGCGCACATCGAAGCCCTTGGGCATGGTGTGCCGCAAGAAGTCCTTGATCGAGGCGGCGACGAAGAAGTACTGCTGCTGGAGCCGGAGCTCCTTGCCCTGGGGAGTGGAGTCCTCGGGATAGAGGACCTTGGAGATGTTCTCCGCGAAGGTCTGGGCACGCACGGCCTCGGCGTAGTCGCCGGTGTTGAAGATGTGCAGGTCGAATGCGTTGGTGGCCCGGGCCCGCCAGAGCCGAAGGGTGTTGACGACCCCGTTGTGGTACCCCGGGACCATGTAGTTGTAGCGCTGCGCCACCACACCCCAGCCCGGGATCCAGCGCCGGCGCTCGCGGCCATCGGCGCCCTCATACGGCTCGACGTGACCGCCGAAGTTGATCGAAAGATCCATCTCCGGGTGCGGCACCCCCCAGGGCTCACCCATCTGCAGCCACGCGTCCGGCTGCTCCACCTGCCGGCCGTCCACGAAGGTCTGCTTGAAGATGCCGTATTCGTAGCGGATGCCGTACGCGATGCTCGGTGCGCCCAGGCTTGCCAGCGAGTCGATGAAGCAGGCTGCGAGCCGGCCGAGGCCACCGTTGCCGAGACCGGGTTCGACCTCACGCTCGCGCAGGTCCTCGATGTTGATCCCGCAGGCAGCCATGGCCTCGGTGGCGACCTCGGTGAGCTCCATGGCCGAGAGGGCGTTGCCGAGCTGGCGGCCGAGGAGGAACTCCGCGGAGAGGTAACCGACCATCTTCTGGGGAGGGGCGGCCCGGCGCTTACGGGAGGTCTCCAGCCAGCGCGCCATGAGATAGGCGCGCACGGTGCGGGCGAGCGCCAGGTACTGGTCGTTGAGCGAGGCCGTCGACAGCGGCACGCCTTGGCCGTAGTTGAGCTCGTGGATGAACTGCTTGACGAAACCGTCGACGGTGTGCGGCGGGCTGATGATCGGCCCGAGCACGAGCGGGTGCTGGGGTTGCGAGGAGGGTCCGGTCTCGTGACGGTAGATAGTCGGGGTGGGATCGATCACGGGGTGTTCCTTCAACGAGTTCGGACGGCTGCGTAAACGTTAACGCACACGCGGGGGCAGTGGCGGGTCAGATCACGCGCGCGGCGCCGTGACCGATCCCGCGAAGACCGGTTCCTTGGCAGCCCGGTGGATCAACAAGAGCAGGAAGACCATGACGAAGAGGCCGACGACGATGACCGGCACGGTGAGGACCGCGACGATCGACCCCGCCCCCGACCCGGGCCCGACCACGAGGAGCGCGGTGAGCAGGACGATGAACACCGTGAGGACCGCGTCGACGATCCGGATCATCCGGGCCCGGGCGGCGAGATCGGCCGGCACGCCAGCAGTCCGTTCGATGCCGAGACAGAGGAACCAGACCACCGCCAGCTCGACTGCCCCCTGAACGATGGCAAGCGCCTTCAGCCCCGGGATGTAGTCCGCGATGGAGATCACGAGTGCCGCGAACGCCGCGTTCCGGGCAATGCCGAACTCCTTGGGCGCGAGCCAACCGCTCATGCCCAGGCCGACGAGCAGCCAGCCGAGGGTGTCTGGCAGGAGATCGATGCCCTGGGAGAGTTGCGTGGTGACCCCGTCCACGGTCTCGCTCTGACCCCCGATGCGAAGGTCGAGCAGGGCGAACAGGAAGCCCCAGAACGCGAGGCGCATGCGCGACATACCCGGCAGCATACGGGCGTCCGGCGAACCTCAGGGGGCCTGCGCTCGCTACCGAGACGAACCCTCGCCTCGACCGCGCACCGCGGTGAACTCGTATGCCGTGCGCCCGGCTGCCAGCCCCTTGGCCTCGAACCCGTCGGTCGGCCGCCAGAGCGGCCGCTCCCCCTCGCGAACCTCCCAGCGACCGTGCCGGGCAAGGTGCTCGCGAACGTGCTCGGCACAGGCCTCGATGTCGGTGGCGATCCGCAGCACCCCACCGGGCTCGAGGCGCGCGGCGATGAGGTCGAGGGTGTGCTGCTGGACGAACCGGCGCTTGGCGTGTTTGGCCTTGGGCCACGGGTCAGGAAAGAAGAGGTGCATGGCCGCCACCGACTCCGGCGGGACCGAGGCCGTCAGCCACGGCAGGGCGTCCCCGCGGTGCACCCACAGGTTGGGCACCGCATCCGCCCCCAGAGCCTGCGCGGCGGCGAGCATTCGGGCTACCCCCGGCACGTGGACCTCGACGGCGACGACCTCGTGCTCGGGGTGCTGCACGGCATACGCGAGCGCGGCGGCGCCGTGACCCGAGCCGATCTCGACGACGAGGGGCGCGACCCTGCCGGCCCTCTCCGCGAGGCGCAGCGGCCCGAACCCGACATCGCGCGGCGGCAACAACCGGGCCATCCGCTCCGCGGTGAGCCGGGAAGTGCGCCAACGCGGGGTGAAGGTGCGCACCCCCGGACGCTCCCCGTCGACCAGTCCGGTGCGGGCCCCCATCAGCGAACCCTCACGGCAGCGGAGGCAGGGATCCGTCGGCCTCGTAGGCGCTGAGCATGTCGAGCCGCTTCTGGTGCCTCTCGGCCTGACTCCACGGGGTGGCGAGGAAGGTGGCGACGATGGCTCGGGCCTGTTCCAGGGTGTTCATCCGCCCGCCGATGGAGACCACCTGGGCGTTGTTGTGTTGGCGGGCGAGCGAGGCCATCTCCTCGTTGTAGGCAAGCGCCGCCCGGATACCGCGGACCTTGTTCGCCGCGATCTGCTCGCCGTTACCGGAGCCGCCGAGGACGACACCGAGGCTGCCCTCGTCGGCCGCAACGGCCTCGGCGCAGCGCAGCACGAAGACCGGGTAGTCGTCGAGGGCGTCGTAGGAGTGCGGACCGTGGTTGATGACCTCGTGTCCCTCCTGCGTGAGGAAGGTGACGAGGTCGACGAGGGTCTCGTATGCCGCGTGGTCGCCACCGAGGTGAACGCGCATGTCAAGGGCTCCTTGCGTGGGGTTGGGCTCAGTCGAAGATGGGGCCGACGGTGCGGGAACGCTTGAGTTCGTAGAAGCCGGGGGTGCCGGCGACCAGGACGCAACCGTCCCAGAGTCGTCCGGCCGCCTCGCCTTTGGGGGCCGGACTCATCACGGGGCCGAAGAAGGCGACACCGTCGACGGCGATGACCGGAGTTCCGACGTCGTCGCCGACCAGGTCGATGGCCCGAGCATGGCTGGCCCGCAGTTCGGCGTCGTGGGTGTCCGACTCGGCCGCCTGAGCGAGTTCCGCCGGTAGTCCGAGGTCGGCCAACGCACCGGCGATGGCCGCGGCGTAGTCCTGACCGCCGGGGTGGATCCGAGTGCCCATCGCGTCGTACAGCGGCTTGATCACCGTGTCGCCATGGGCGAGGCGAGCGGCCGTGATGACCCGCACCGGCCCCCAGGCACGCTCCATGAGCTCTCGGTACTCCTCCGGCAGGTCACGCCCCTCGTTGAGGACCGACAGACTCATCACCGACCAGGTGAGCTCCACGTCGCGGATGGCTTCGACCTCGCTCATCCACCGAGACGTCATCCAGGCCCACGGGCAGACCGGATCGAACCAGAACTCGACGTTCGCGCGCTCACTCATGACCGCCATTGTCCACGATCCGCGGCCCATGGCCGTCTCCTCGAATGGCGCACCGTGAAAGGATGGCCCCCATGCCAGGAACCAACCTCACCCACGATGAGGCGCGCACCCGCGCCGCCCTCGTGAGCGTCGAGTCCTACCGGATCGACCTCGACCTCACCGCCTCCGAGACGACCTTCCCGACGACCACCACGGTGACCTTCGGTTGTCGCGAACCGGGGGCCGAAACCTTCATCGACTTCGTCGGGGTCTCGGTGGAGGAGATCACCCTCAACGGCCGCAGTCTCGACCCGAGCGTGCACTATGCCGACTCGAGGATCGCGCTACCGGACCTGGCCGAGAACAACCTGCTCATCGTCACGGCCACCGGTGGGTACACCAACACCGGTGAGGGGCTGCACCGTTTCGTCGACCCCGTCGACGAGGAGGTCTACCTGTACAGCCAGTTCGAGGTCCCGGACTCCCGCCGGGTCTTCGCGGTCTTCGAGCAACCCGACCTCAAGGCGACCTACGAGTTCGTCGTCACCGCCCCGAGCCATTGGCGGATCGTCTCCAACACCCCCACCCCGGAGCCGGAGCCGGTGCGCGAGGGGGTCGCCCGCTGGCATTTCCCGGTGACCCAGCGGTTCTCCTCCTACATCTCGGCCCTCGTCGCCGGACCGTATGACGTCGTCACCGATTCGGTGACCTGCCGTGCCGGGGAGATTCCGCTCGCGATCTACTGCCGCAAGTCACTCACCCCCTACCTGGACGCCGAGGACATCTTCGCTCTCACCCGGCAGGGGTTCGCCTGGTTCGAGGAGGAGTTCGACCAGCCCTACCCGTTCACCAAGTACGACCAGATCTTCACCCCCGAATACAACGCCGGGGCGATGGAGAACGTCGGCTGCGTGACGATCCACGAGAAGTACGTGTTTCGCTCCAAGCCCACCGAGGCCCTCGTCGAGCGGCGAGCACTGACCATCCTGCACGAGCTTGCGCACATGTGGTTCGGCGACCTGGTGACGATGCGCTGGTGGAACGACCTGTGGCTCAACGAGTCCTTCGCCGAATGGGCCTCGACCGCGTGCCAGGCCGAGGCCACCCGGTGGAGCGACGCGTGGACGACCTTCACGGCATACGAGAAGGACTGGGCCTACCGCCAGGACCAGCTCTCCTCGACCCACCCGATCGTCGCCGACATCCGCGACCTGCATGACGTGTTCGTCAACTTCGACGGCATCACCTACGCCAAGGGCGCGGCGGTGCTCAAGCAACTCGTGGCCTACGTCGGCCGGGAGCATTTCCGCGAGGGAGTGCGGGCCTACTTCGCGGCGCACGCGTGGGGCAACACGACCCTGGACGATCTGCTCCGCGAACTCGAAGCGGCCTCCGGTCGGGACCTGCGCACCTGGTCGCGGCTGTGGCTGGAGACGGCGAGCGTCAACATCCTGCGCCCGGTGCTCGAGGTCGACGCCGCGGGCATCATCACCTCGGCCGCCATCGAACAGTGCGCTCTGCCCGGGTTCGACACCCTGCGCCCGCACCGCCTGGCGGTCGGTCTGTATGCCGTCCAGGGCGAGGCCCTGGTGCGCACGCACCGCTTCGAACTCGACGTCGACGGGCCGCGTACCGAGGTGCCCCAACTGCTCGGGATGGCCCAGCCGGACCTGCTCCTGGTCAACGATGACGACCTCGCCTATGCCAAGGTGCGCCTCGACGAGCGTTCCGCGGCAACGGCTCTCGCGCACCCGCGCGGCTTCGGCGATTCCCTGCCGCGGACCATCGTCCTGGCCAGCCTGTGGGACATGACCCGGGATGCCGAGCTTCCGGCGAGGGACTTCATCGAGGCCGTCCTGGCGACGCTGCCCGGTGAGAGCGACTCCACCCTGCTCACCGCGCTGCTGGGCCAGCTCACTACGGCGGTCTACCTCTACACCGACCCGGCCGTGCGCGAGGAGCGCCGGGCTACGGTCCGGGAACGGCTCTGGGATTTGGCGCGCACGGCCGACCCGGGAAGCGATGCCCAACTCCAGCTCGTCTCGGCCGCAACCGGGCTCATCGCTGCGGGCGACGACGCCGCCACCGTGCTCGATCTGCTGTCGGGCGCGCAGGTCATCGACGGACTCGATGTCGACTTCGACGTCCGCTGGCGGCTCATCATCGCCGCAGCCGCCGCCGGTGCGATCGGGCCGCAGGAGGTCGAGGCCGAGCGGGACCGGGAGGACACCGTGACCGCCCGGGAACGGGCCGCGACGGCGCGCGCTGCCCTCCCCCGCGCGGACATCCGCGACGACGTCTGGCACGACGTGCTCACCCGGGACCTTCCCAATGCCGTGGTCGAGTCGGCCGGGCTCGGATTCACCCGGCTCGGCGCTCCCCGGGAGTTGCTGGAGGCGCACGTCGGCCGCTATCACGACGCCCTCCTCGGCCTGCTCGACCTGCCCTCGCTCACTATCGCCGAGGCCATCGCCCGCGGCTTCTACCCGCGGGGGCTCGCCAACGCCGAACTCCTGGCCGCCACCGACGCCTGGCTCGAGGCCCATCCGGACGCGCCGGACCTGTTGCGCCGAGTGGTCCGGGAGAACCGGGACCCGATCGCCCGAGCGCTCGCCGCCCAGGCCCGGGACGCCGTCGCGCCGGAGTGAGGATCATGGACCGGATCAGGCTCGCCCCGCCGATCACCTGGGAGCGAACCGTCGACTATCTGCTCGGCCCCGGGCTGATGATCCTGCTCACCGTGATCCTCGCGGTGCTCGGGCGCTGGCTGCTGCACCGGCTCATCGCCCGAACCGTGGACACGATGTCGAGCCGGGCGGCGAGCGCGCGTTCGGGGTCCGGGTGGACGCTGGCACGGCATACCCAACGGATGGCCACGATGGGTTCGCTGTTGCGCTCGGTGGTCACCGTGGTCATCGCTACCGTCGCCGTCCTCACGGTCATGGCCATCGTCGGGCTGCCGCTGGGGCCGTTGCTCGCCTCGGCAGGGGTCGGCGGGGTCGCTCTCGGGTTCGGGGCGCAGAGCCTGGTCAGAGACTTCCTCTCCGGGGTGTTCATGATCCTCGAAGACCAGTACGGGGTCGGTGACGTCATCGACACCGGGGAGGTCGTCGGGACCGTCCAGGAGGTCACCCTGCGGACTACCCGGGTGGTCGACGCCCACGGGGTCACCTGGTATATCCGCAACGGGGAGATTGTCCGGATCGGCAACAAGAGTCAGGGCATGGCCACCATCCTGGTCGACATCCCGGTAGCGGTCGACGCGGACGCCTCCCAGACCATGAGCGTCATGCGCGCGGCCCTCGCCGAACTCGCGGGAGTCCCCGGCACGGCCGACCTGCTCGTCGGTGAGCCCGAGGTGCTCGGGGTGGAGTCGATGGACCACGGCGCGATGACGATCCGAGTCCAGGCCCAGTGTGTGCCAGGGGAGCAGTTGACTGTGGCCCGGATCATCCGCGAACGCGTGAAGGCGGCCCTCGATGCCGCCGGGATCCGACCGCCGGCACCCGCACCGGCGCCCTACGGCAACCCCGGTGGAGGCCGCCCATGAACCTGTATGACGTCATCGGTGGCGCGCCCACCTTCGAACGGCTCGTGCACGCCTTCTACCAGGGCGTGGCCGGCGACCCCAAACTGCGGGCGCTCTACCCCGAGGAGGACCTCGGGCCGGCGGAGCGCCGACTGCGGATGTTCCTCGAGCAGTACTTCGGCGGCCCGACGACGTACAGCCAGGAGCGCGGGCACCCGCGCCTGCGGATGCGTCACGTGCCGTATCCGGTCACCCTCGATATGCGGGACCGTTGGCTGCGGCACATGCTCGACGCCTTGGACAGCCTGGACCTGCCCGAGGAACATCGCGAGGTAATGCGCGACTACTTCTTCCGGGCCGCGCACATGCTCGTCAACACCCCGGACTGAGCGCCGACGGCATACGAGTGGGGTTCAGGACCCCCACAGGCCGAGGCGACGTACCGCGTCGGTGGCGAGCAGGAACCCCAGAATCCCGATGACCCACCACAGGGCAGTGCCGGTATGGCGGGTCAGCCGGCTGGCGAGCGCGCGCAGGCGTGCCTCGACCCGATCATGAAGGGCGAGGCGGACCCAGAGCAGACCCAGCGCGGGGACGCCCATGAGGACGACATAGCCGGTCAGCGCGAGGACCCGGCCCGTCGGGGAGAGCTCGCTGGTGCTGATGAGGCCGATCGCGCCGAGGTAGGGCAGCATGCTGGCCGCCTCCACCAGACCCGCACCGAGCGCCACCCCGATGACGGTTGCGGGACGGGCTTCGGGACCGAGGACCTTGCCTCGCCAGCCCTTCGGGACGCCAGAGGCCGTCTCGGCGGCACGGGCCCGGGCCCGGGCGCGGCCCCACGGGGTATCCGGCCAGAAGCTGCCGACGAGGAGACCGACCCCGACGACGAGTTGCACCCAGTCGAGGGCGCGGCTGTCATCGAGGTCGGACCATACCAACACCAGGCGTTGCGCGCCGAGCAGCAGAGCGAAGCCCAAAGCCCAGTAGAAGGCGGTAATCGTCGCCAGGTAGAGCAGGACCCGACCCGCCCGAACCTGGGGCTGCACGAGCATGAGAAGCGGCAGCACAAGCGTTCCGAAGCTCGTGCTGTCGACCAACGCCAGGCCCGCGAGCCCGAGCAGCGCGGCGAACGTCATGTGCACTATCCGATCACGCCGACCCCACCGGGGCTACTTATGCAGCGCTGAACGGCCCCGGGGCACAATAGGGCGGGTGAACGTGCCCTCGGCGACTGCGCTCGACCTCGGTCTCATCCACCCCGCGGACTCCCCCGACAGCCCGTGGTGGCGCGACGCCGTCATCTACCAGATCTACCCGCGGAGCTGGGCCGACGGCGACGGCGACGGGATGGGCGACCTGCCGGGCATCATCACTCGGCTCCCCTACCTGAGCGAGCTCGGGGTCGACGCCGTGTGGCTCAGCCCGTTCTATGTCTCCCCCATGAACGACGCCGGGTATGACGTCGCCGACTACCGCGACATCGACCCCCTCTTCGGCACCCTGGCCGACGCCGACGCCCTCATCGCCGCCGCTCACGAGCTCGGGCTCAAGGTGCTCATCGACCTCGTCCCCAACCACACGAGTAGCGACCACGTGTGGTTCCAGGCTGCCCTGCAGGCCGGTCCCGGGAGCCCGGAGCGGGATCGCTACATCTTCCGCGACGGGCGAGGACCGCGAGGCGAGCAACCCCCGAACAACTGGCGGTCCGTCTTCGGCGGCCAAGGCTGGTCGCGAGTCCTGGAACCGGACGGCACTCCCGGGCAGTGGTACCTGCACATCTTCGACACCACCCAGCCGGACCTGAACTGGGCGCACGAGGACGTCCGCGCCGAGTTCGACGCGATCCTGCGCTACTGGCTCGACCGGGGCGTGGACGGGTTCCGGGTCGACGTCGCGCACGGACTGGTCAAGGAGGAGGGGCTGCCCGACTTCCGCGGCTCCATGCACCTCCCGGACAACCCGATCGGCACCCGCTTCCCCATGTGGGACCTGGATGGTGTTCACGAGATCTACCGGCGATGGCGGGCCATCCTCGATGGCTACACCGTCGCTGGGGACACCGCATCGGAACGCATCCTCTGCGCGGAGGCCTGGGTACGCCCCGAGTCACGGCTCGCCCGGTACGTTCGCCCCGACGAGATGCATCAAGCATTCAATTTCGACTTCCTCGCCTGTGGGTGGGCCGCCGAGCCCCTGCGTGAGGTCATCGAGAACTCCTTGCGAAGCAACGACCGGGTCGGCGCCCCGACGACCTGGGTGCTCTCCAACCATGACGTCGTTCGGCACGCCTCCCGGCTGGGCCTGCCCGCCGCCGCCACCGGCCATGCCCTTGGTGGCGTGGGCGCGCAGGACCCGCAGCCCGACGCCGCGGTGGGCCTGCGCCGGGCACGCGCCGCGACCACGCTCATGCTCGCCCTTCCGGGTGGGGCCTACCTCTACCAGGGCGAAGAGCTCGGCCTTCCCGAGCACACGACGCTGCCCGATGCCTCCCGTCAGGATCCGACCTATCACCGGACCAAGGGCACCGACGAGGCGAGCATCGGCCGCGACGGTTGCCGCGTGCCCATGCCCTGGGTCGCCGACACCCCCGGATTCGGCTTCGGGCCGACCGGGAGGACCTGGCTGCCGCAGCCGGAGGTCTACCGCGAGTACGCCGTCGACGTTCAGGACGGGGTGCCGTCCTCGACGCTTTCGCTCTACCGGGACCTGTTGGCCTATCGCCGCAAACACCGCTTCGGTCACGGCTCGCTCGCCTGGGACGAGGAGTTCACCTCCGCGAGCGTGATCGCCTTCCGCAACACCTCAGGGGACGGCGAGCGCACCGTCCTGGTGATCACCAACCTCGGCGAGCAGAACATTGCACTGCCTGACGGGGATGTCCTCATCGCCTCCGGCCCGCTCGCCGAGGACGGCTCGGTCCCCACCGATACCACGGTCTGGCTGCGCCTGCCCATGCGGGGCTGAGTCGTGCGAGCCGCCGACTTCAGCTACTTCGACGCCGCGACGCCAATCGCGTTGGCGCATCGGGGCGGCACGACATACGGCCCCAACGTCGGCATCGAGAACACCATCCGGGCCTTCCGGCACGCCGTCGATCTCGGCTTCACCCACCTCGAGACCGACGTCCACGCCACCGCCGACGGGGAACTCATCGCCTTTCACGACACCTCCCTGGACCGGGTCACCAACCGCACCGGGCTCGTCAAGGAACTCCCGTATGCCGTCGTCGCGGAAGCTCTCATCGGTGGCCGGGAGCCGGTGCCCACGCTGCGCGAACTGCTCACCACCTTCCCGAACGCCCGGATCAACATCGACATCAAGGACGATGCAGCAACGCAGCCAACCCTGGACCTCATCGATGAGCTCGGGGTCGGGGATCGGGTCTGCCTCGGCGCGTTCTCCCGCCCGCGGATCCGCGAGATCCGGCGGCGGGTCGGTGGCCGGGTGGCCACGGCGGCCGGTCACCTCGGCAGCGGCTCCCTACGGTTCAGCCCCGCCCTGCTGACGCGGCTGGTGCACACCCCGGCACCGGTGCTCCAGATCCCCGGCCGGTACCGGCTGCGTGGGCGCGAGTTCGAGCTCGTCACCGGTCGGCTCGTGCAGCGGGCACACGCCCTCGGCAAACACGTCCATGTGTGGTTCTACCCCTGGCAGCGGCAGGACGAGCGGGCCATGCACGCCCTGCTCGACCTCGGCGTCGACGGTCTGGTCGTCGACGACCTGGAGGCGTTGACCCGCGTTTTCGCGGCCCGCGGTCACCCCTTGTCGTACAGTCGACGCGATGACTGAGGGGACCACCGAAGAGTCGACGATCGGACCTTTCCACAAAGAGGTCCTGGTCGTCACGTTGACGATCCTCGCCCTGGTCACGGTCACGGCGTTCGAGACGATGGCGGTCTCGACGGCCATGCCCAACGTTGCCCGTGACCTTGGTTTCGTGCGGACCTACGGGTTCGCGTTCTCGGTCCTCATGACCACCCAACTCATCGGGATCGTCCTGGCCGGGGTCTGGGCGGACCGCAGTGGCCCGATCCCGGGGACCTTTGCCGGCCAGGTGCTCCTCGGGGGCGGTTCCGCGCTCTGCGGATTCGCCGACTCCAGCGCCCTCTTCCTGCTCGGCCGAGGGCTCACCGGCCTTGGCGGCGGGCTGCTCGTGGTGATGATGTACATCATCGCCGGACGGGTCTATACCGACGCCGTCCGCCCGACGCTCTTCGTCTACATCTCGGCCGCATGGATCCTGCCCTCGCTCATCGGTCCGCCGATGAGTGCCTTCCTTACCACCCACTTCTCCTGGCGCTGGGTCTTCTGGATCGTGGTGCTGCCAGTGAGTATCACCTTGGCATCGATGGCGTATGCGAGCCGGCACGTCGAGCGGCTCCAACTCCACGCCGGGGAAAGCAACCGCGACCACGCCGCCCACGTCAAGGCCGCGTGGGCTGGGGTGCTCATCGCGCTCTCGGCGGGTGCGGTCCAGTACGGCATCGACGACCTCCATCTTGAGATGTCCGCCAAGACCGTCGTCGGCGGCATCGGGGCCGTGGGACTGCTCGTGACCGCCCCCCTGCTCGTGCCCCGCGGAACCTGGACCGTGCGCCGCGGCCTACCGAGCGTCATCCTGTCCCGCTCGCTGCTGACCGGGTCGTTCTTCGGCGGGGTGTCCTTCCTGCCGCTCTTCCTCCACGGACAGCGCGGCGCCAGCCTGCAGTTGGCCGGGCTCGCCATCGCCGTCGGTTCGCTCGGGTGGGCCGTGGGCGCGTACATCCAGGGCCGGGACCGGTTCGCCCACGACCGCCACCGGCTCATCGCTCTCGGCGGTGCGCTGCTCGCGGTCGGCCTCGCCTCGCTCGCCGTCATTGCGGCCGCGAACTTCAAGGGGGGTCTCGGCGTGCTCTCCCTCATCCTCTGCGGACTCGGGATGGGACTCGGGGTGACGACGACCACTGTCCTCGCCCTGGAGTTGTCCTCGGTCGCCGACCACGGTGAGACGTCCTCCGCGCTCCAACTCTCCGACGTTCTCGGCTCGGTGCTCGGCATCGCCTTGGCCACGGCCCTGTTCGCGGCGCACCACGTACCCAAACAGGACAACCCTCTCTTCGGCGTGATCTTCGCCCTGATGGCGGCCATCGCCGCCCTCGTCGTGGTCTCGGGTCAGCGCAGCAGCACGTGACCGCCGGGGGCGCTGAGCCGCAGCCAGCGCCCTGTCCGCCACAGCCGGGCGGTGCCGTCGGGGGTGAGGAAACCCAGCGCGTAAGCCGCGAACGCACCGCCCGCGCGCAAGCCCCCCTCGAGCGGGGCGCCCCACACCCGCTCCCGCGTGAAACCGGCCGCCGCGCCGCGCTCGGCGAGCGCCGCGGCGACCTCACCGATGCCGGCGGTGGCCACCTCGGCGAGCGGCGCACAGGGCAGATCGAGCACGTGCTCCCAGCCCGAACGGGGCGGGGTAAGGGCGGCCCACGGGGCCAGGGCAAGGGTCGGCGGCACCGGGAACTCGGCGCCCGCGCCCGGCCGGGCGGTCCGGTCGGTGACCGTACCGAGCGGCACGACGACGTCGAGGGTGGCCGGCGCGGCGAGCGCGAAAGTCCGCAGACCGAGCACCGTGCCCTCGCCGAGGATCCCCTGACCCGGCAACACCCCCACCCAGGCCGCGAGCACCCCACCGAAGGCCTGCAGGCGCATCGCGCCGGCGTCGTCGACGGCCTTGGCGCGCACGGCATATCGGCCGAGGTCGCTCAGGGCGTCGGCGTCGGCGAGCTGCAGTCGATCCGTCCCGGCACTCATCGCTCACGCCACCGAAAGGTCGGCGGCGGCGCGGTGAGGCCCTCGAGGACGGCCCGTTCGGCCGGGCTCATCCGGCGCGGCCGAAGCGAGGTGAAGTCGAAGAGGGCAAGTCCGGTGGTCGCGACGGCATACACAATCGCGGCGGGGTCGGTGCTGTCGGCGATCTGGTAGCCGATGGTGAACCCGGTCGGGGAGGTGCAGGTCACCCACATCCGCACGACCACCGGAGCGCTGCGGTACTCCAGCGGGGCGAGGTACTCGATCTCGTGCCGGGTGACCACGACCCCCTCGTCGAGCATGGACGGGCTCGGCCCGAACCACTCCCGGAAGCCGAGCACCCGAGCATCCTCGAGGAGCCGCAGGTACTGCACGTTGTTGACGTGGGCGTAGGCGTCCATATCCGACCAGCGCAGCGGGACGGGGACGGTGGTGGGGCCGGGCACGGGTCCATCCTCTCAGGCGGACGCGGAGACCCGGCGCGCGTCCTATCCTGGCCGCTATGCCCACCCTTCGCGAGGCGACGACCGCCGCCCTCGACCACCGCCTTGCGCTCGCCCAGCGCGACGGCCGAGTGCCCGCCCTGACCGCCGGAATCGTCCGCGGAGGTGAACTGCTCTGGTCGGCGGGCGCCGGAGCGGTCGACGGCACCGTCCCCACCGCGGACACCCAGTTCCGGATGGGGTCGATCACCAAGACCTTCGTCGCCGTGGCCATCCTGCGCCTGCGGGATGCCGGCCGCCTCGACCTCACCGACCGCTTCGGCGCGCACGTCCCCGGCAGCGCGTTCGGCGAGGTGACCATCGAGCAGCTCCTCACGCACAGCGGCGGGGTCCAGGCAGAGACCGCCGGGCCCTGGTGGGAACGGACCCCCGGCGGCTCCTGGCCGGAACTGGCCGGGTCGGTCGGGCAGAGCTCGCGCGCCGGTCGCCGGTTCCACTACACCAACGTCGGGTATGCCGCCCTCGGTCGCCTCATCGAGGTGCTCACCGGCCGCGACTGGTATGCCGTCCTCGCCGAGGACCTGCTCACCCCGCTCGGCCTCACCCGGACCACCCTGCGCCCGGCAGCCCCGGCCGCGGCTGGGTGGGCGGTGCATCCGTTCGCCGATGTCGTCCTGCCCGAACCGGAACACGACGCCGGGGCGATGGCACCGGCCGGACAGCTGTGGTCCACGGTGAACGATCTCGGCCGATGGGCGGCCTTCCTCGCCGGGCACACCGCGGGCCTGCTGTCCCCCCAGACGTTGGCGGAGATGTGCGAGCCGCACCACGTCGTCGACCAGCCCGGGGAGCCGTGGACCGGCGCCCATGGGCTCGGCTGGCAGGTGTGGAACCTCGGTGGCACCCGGTATGCCGGACACGGCGGGTCCATGCCAGGCTTCCTCGCCGGCCTCCGGGTGCGGGTCGACACCGGGGACGGCGTGGTCGCCCTGCTCAACACCACCTCTTCCCCCGCGACCCGGACCCTCATCGGGGACCTGCACGACATCCTGACGGACCTGGAGCCACCGGCCGTCCAGCCGTGGGTCCCCGGGTCCAGCACGCTGGACCACACCGACCATCTCGACCTCGTCGGCACCTGGCATTGGGGCCCGGCGACGACGACGGCCCGCCTCGAGGGTGCCGAACTTGTCCTGGGAGACCTCGCGATGGGGCGCGGCTCCCGGTTCGCGCTCGTCGGTGCCGACCGGTGGGTGGGGCTCGACGGGTACCACAACGGGGAGCCGCTGCGGGTGGTGCGCCGGGCCGACGGGTCGGTGTCTCACCTGGACCTGCAGACCTTCCTGCTGACCCGGACACCCTATGACGGCGAGGCCGACATCCCCGGTGGGGTGGACGAGGGCGGGTGGCGCTGACGCCGATGTCGGCGTCACGGCATACGGTGGCTGGGATGGACACTCCCAGCGCCACCTCCGCCACCTTCGCCACCACTGCCACCCGAGTCGCCGCCGAAGCGGCCCTGCGCACGCTCGTCGGCAACGAGTCGGCGACCTTCCGGGACGGCCAGCTCGAGGCGATCAGCGCGCTCGTGCAGGACCGCAGCCGAGTGCTCGTCGTGCAACGCACCGGGTGGGGGAAGTCGGCGGTGTACTTCGTGACCACCGTGCTGTCCCGGGCCGCGGGGGCCGGTCCGACGCTCATCGTCTCCCCACTCATCGCGCTCATGCGCGACCAGGTCGCCGCCGCGACCCGGGCCGGGATCCGGGCGGTGACGATGAGTTCGGCGAACGTCACCGACTGGGACGAGGTTCGGCAGGCCCTTGCCGGGGACGAGGTCGACGTCCTCCTCGTGAGCCCCGAACGCCTCAACAACCCGCGGTTCCGGGAGGAGCAGCTGCCGGCGCTCGCGGCGAACCTCGGCCTGCTCGTCGTCGACGAGGCGCACTGCATCAGCGACTGGGGTCATGACTTCCGTCCCGACTACCGGCGGATCCGCGACCTGCTGGTCCAGATCCCCTCGCAGACGCCGGTCCTCGCCACGACGGCAACGGCCAACGCCCGGGTCGTCGCCGACGTCCAGGAACAGCTCACCGTCTCGGCTGGCGGTCCGCGCGAGGTCCTCACCGTGCGCGGCTCGCTGGCCCGCGAGTCGCTGCGGCTGGGGGTGCTGCCCTCGATGTCCCCGGAGCAGCGCATCGGTTGGCTGGTGAGCCACCTGGCGACCCTGCCGGGCAGCGGCATCGTCTACACCCTCACCGTGGCCGCTGCCCAGGACGTCGCCGCGGCGCTGCTCGAGGCCGGGATCTCGGCCGCCGCGTACACCGGACGCACCGACCCCGAGGACCGGGAACGTCTCGAGGAAGCGTTGCGGCACAACGAGGTCAAGGCCCTCGTCGCCACCTCGGCTCTCGGCATGGGCTTCGACAAACCCGACCTCGGCTTCGTCCTGCACCTCGGGGCGCCGAGCTCACCGGTGGCCTACTACCAACAGGTCGGCCGCGCCGGACGGGCCACGGAGCGGGCCGATGTCCTGCTCCTCCCGGGGCCGGAGGACGCCGAGATCTGGGCCTACTTCGCCTCGGCCTCGATGCCCCGGGAGGACCACGCCGAGGCCGTGCTCACCGCCCTGGCCGGAGCCGGGGGCCCGCTCTCCACCCCCGCCCTCGAGGCGCTCGTCGACATCCGCCGGACCCGGCTCGAACTCCTGCTCAAGGTGCTCGACGTCGACGGGGCGGCCCGCCGAGTTTCCGGAGGGTGGGTCGGCACCGGGGTGCCTTGGACGTATGACGCGCCCCGTTATGCCCGGGTCGTCGAGGCTCGCCGCGTCGAACAGCAGCTCATGCTCGACTACGAGCGCACCACGCAGTGTCGGATGGAGCTGCTCCAGCGCGCCCTCGACGACCCCAGCGCCGCCCGCTGCGGCCGGTGTGACACCTGCGCCGGGGTGTGGTTCCCGACCTCAGTTCCCGAGCGGGTCGTGGGTGCCGCCCGGGCCCGCTTGGATCGCCCCGGGGTGACCCTGGAGCCCCGCTCGATGTGGCCCACTGGCATGGACCGGCTCGGCGTGCCGGTGCGCGGCCGGATCGATGCGCAGGAGCAGGCGCAGGCAGGTCGGGCCCTCGCCCGGCTCACGGACCTCGGCTGGGGAACCCGTCTCCGGGACCTCCTCGCCACCGATGGCCCGGTCCCGTCGCAGGTGACCTCGGCTGTGGTCGAGGTGCTCACCGACTGGGACTGGGACGAGCGCCCGGTCGGCGTCGTCGCGATGCCGTCCCGACGGCATACCGAGCTTGTCGCCACCCTCGCGGGCGAGATCGCCCGGATCGGACGGCTGCCGCACCTGGGCGCCCTCGACCTCGCCGGCAGTGGACCCACCGGGGAATCCGGTGGCAGCTCGGCCTACCGGCTCGCGGCCCTCTGGGAGCAGTTCGCCGTCGGTCCCGACCTCGCGGCGGCACTGGCGGCACACCCGGGACCGGTCCTGCTCGTCGACGACCTCGCTGACTCCCGGTGGTCGCTCACGGTCGCCGCCCGGGCGCTGCGCCGGGCCGGTGCTCCGGCCGTGCTCCCACTCACCCTGGCCCTGTCCGGCTGAGGGTCCGGTCGGGGCACACTAGGCTCGCGGGGTGCAGGAACGACAGCCCACCCGGCACAACGCCCTCAACGCTCTGCGGCTGCTGCTCGCCGCCCTGGTCATCGTCACGCACACCGACACCGTGCTCGGGCGCGCGGACTTCCGGGTCGCCGGCGACACCCTTGGGGGCTGGGCGGTCGCCGGGTTCTTCGCGATTTCCGGCTTCCTCGTGGCCGGGAGCCGGGGGCGCACGAGCCTTGCGGACTACCTGCGTCGACGGGCCCTGCGGATCATGCCGGGCTACTGGGCGTGCTGCCTGGTCATCGCGTTCGGGCTGGCCCCGCTGCTCGCCGCGTTGACCGCACAGCGCTGGGACCTCGGCTCGGCTCTGGGGTACGTGCTGCGCAACGGCGCCCTCGTCCAGGTGCAGCCCGGGATCGAGGGCACCTTGACGAGCGCGGCCTACCCGGGCACGTGGAACCTGTCCGCCTGGACGCTCATCTACGAGTTCACCGCGTATGTCGTGCTGGGCCTGTTGCTGCCGCGGACCACCGGACGTTGGGCACTGCCCGGCGCGGCGGCGCTTCTCGTGGGTGCGACGATCCTTTCGGCGCCGCGCTTCAAGGCGGTGGTGCCTTACGAGGTGTTCACCTTCGGACGGCTCGGCACCTTCTTCTTCGCCGGCGCGGTGCTCTACGTCCTCGGCCGCCGGGTTGCCTGGACACCCTGGCTCGCCGCGCTGGCGGTGCTCGCCCTGGGCGCACTCGCGTCGACCTCGCGGCTCACCTGGTTCGGGGCTCTCCCGCTGGCCTATCTGCTGCTCTGGCTGGGCCGGGTGCTTCCGGTGCGGGTGGGCTCGGTCAACGACATCTCCTACGGGGTGTACCTCTACGGCTTCCCGGTGCAACAGTGCCTCGCGACGTTCTGGCCGCAGGCTCCCCCGGCGCTCTTCGTCCCCGCGGTCCTGGCGTGCGTGCTGCCGCTGGCCTGGCTGTCATGGAGGTTCGTCGAGCGGCCGGCTATGCGCTGGCGGGGCCGGGCTCCGGCGCCGGCGGCGTTACCCGCACGGTGACCATGGGGAGGAAGAGCTGGACGAGCGGTCCGATGCTCACGGCATACAGGATGGTGCCGACCCCGACCACTCCGCCGAGCAGCCAGCCCAGGGTGACCACGACGATCTCCAGCGAGGTCCGCACGAGCCGGATCGAGCGCCCGGTGCGGTGCGCCAGACCGGTCATCAGACCGTCGCGGGGGCCCGGTCCGAGCTGGCTGCCGATGTACAGCGCGCCCGCGAGGCCGTTGCCGACGGTGGCCAGCACGAGCAGGGAGACCCGGGCCGGCATCGAGGACGGTTCGGCGACGAGGGCCAGGGTCGGGTCGATGACGAGCCCGATGATGATCGAGTTGAGCAGCGTCCCCAGACCTGGCCACTGGCGCAGCGGAATCCACAGCAGCAGGACGACGAACGAGACCAGAATGGTCACCTGTCCATAGGTGAGGGGCAGATGCTGGAGCAGGCCGTAGTGGAAGACCCCCCACGGTTCCAGCCCGAGGGTGGCGCGCAGGAGCAAGCCCATGGAGATGCCGAAGAGCACGAGGCCAGCGAGGAGTTGAACGACGCGATGGGTGAGCCGACCGGCCCGCACCTGCTCCAGCGGTGTCATCGGGACCAATTCGACGTTGCGGGCAAGCCCCTGGCGCAGCCAACGGTGGGCAGACATAGTCACGATCATCTCCTAGACCACACCCGGCCGAGGGCCGGGTCCCCTGGACGCTGACTTAGGGTGGCTTCGTGACCGGCTCGACACACCCCGCGCTCACCGACCTCCTGGCCACCCTCGACCTCGAAGAGCTCGGCTCGGCGTCGGTCTCGGTCACCCCCCTCTCGCGGACCGACGGCCTGCAGATCCCGGCCACCTTCGCCGAGGACATCACCCTCTTTCGGGGCCAGAGCCAGAAGCAGCTCCACGGGCGGGTCTTCGGGGGCCAAGTCCTCGCCCAAGGGGTCATCGCCTGCGGCCGCACGGTCGATCCTCTCGACGGCGAACCGGCGCGGGCCCTGCATTCGATCCACGCTTACTTCATGCGCCCGGGCGATGACACCGAACCGATCGTCTTCTCGGTGGAGCGCATGCGTGACGGCCGCTCGTTTTCCACGCGCCGGGTGCATGCCATCCAGCACGGCAAGCCGATCCTGTCCATGTCGGCCTCCTTCCAGGTGCCCTCCGCCGGGCTGGACCACCAGGACGAGATGCCTACGGTCGGCGCCGCCGAGACCTACCCCTCGCTCGCCGACGTCTTCGGCGGGGTGGACCATCCCGGCGCGCGGCACCTCGCGCAGGGCCGGCCCATCGAACAGCGGCACGTCGAGGGCAACCTCTTCCTCAGTCCCGGCCCGGAGCAGGTCGCCCACCAGAGCGTCTGGATGCGGGCCGTCGGCGCCCTGCCCGATGACGACCTGGTCCACAAGGCGGTGCTTGCCTACGCCTCGGACTACTCGCTGCTCGAGTCCATCCTGCGCCGGCACGGCCGCACCTGGCTCACTCCCGGTCTGAGCGCGGCCAGCCTCGACCACGCCATGTGGTTCCACCGGAGCGCCCGCGCGGACGAGGACCTCCTCTATGTTCAGGAGTCACCGTCCGCGCAAGGCGGCCGAGGGCTCGCCATCGGCCGGATCTTCACTGCCGGCGGAACCCTGGTCGCCACGGTGGCGCAGGAGGGCATGCTCCGCTTCCGCGACGTCTAACCCGCGGTCGCGGGGGTCGCCGAGGTCGCCCCGTTCTCCGGGCTGCGCGGTGAGCGCAGGACGACCACCGAACGTGGGGCGACGTCGAGCAGGCTGCCGGCGGCCCGCTCGGCCGGGTCCAGAGATCCCACGGCGGTGTCGATGACCGGCACCCAGGTCTCGGCCACGGCGACCGAGGGCAAGGTGAAGGAGTGGGTCTCGTCGTCGGCGTTAAAGACGATGAGGAAGTCGTCGTCCACGATCCGCCGGCCCCGGGCATTCGGCTCGGGAATGGCCCCGCCGTTGAGGAAGACCCCCACCGTGCGGGCCTCCCAGTTACTCCACTGTTCCGACCCCATCGGCTCCCCGCTGGCCTGCAGCCAGAGAATGTCCCCCAGCGCGGACTCGCCGCCGTGGTCGGCACTGCCGGCGAAGAACCGACGACGGCGGAAGACCGGGTGCCCGTGCCGCAGCTTGGTGACGACGGCGGTGAACGCGAGCAGGTCGCGCTGCCAGTCCGCGAGGTCCCAGTCGACCCAGGAGAGTTCGTTGTCCTGGCAGTAGACGTTGTTGTTGCCTTGCTGACTGCGACCGAACTCGTCCCCGTGGGAGATCATCGGGACGCCTTGGCTGAGCAGCAGGGTGGTCAGCAGGTTGCGTTGCTGCTGGACGCGCAGTGCCAGGATGGCTGGGTCCTCGGTGGGACCTTCGGCGCCGCAGTTCCACGATCGGTTGTGCGACTCGCCGTCGCGGCCGCCCTCGCCGTTGGCCTCGTTGTGCTTCTCGTTGTAGGACACCAGGTCCCGCATGGTGAAGCCGTCATGGGCGGTGACGAAGTTGATCGAGGCGATGGGTTTGCGTGAGGAGTGCTCGTAGAGGTCGCTGGACCCAGTAATCCGCGAGGCGAACTCCCCGAGGGTGGCCGGCTCGCCGCGCCAGAAGTCCCGGACGGTGTCGCGGTACTTGCCGTTCCACTCCGTCCACAGCGGCGGGAAGTTGCCGACTTGGTAGCCACCGTCGCCGACATCCCAGGGCTCGGCGATGAGCTTGACCTGGGAGATCACCGGATCCTGCTGGATGAGGTCGAAGAAGGCCGACAGCTTGTCGACCTCGTGGAACTGGCGGGCCAGGGTCGCGGCGAGGTCGAACCGGAAGCCGTCGACATGCATCTCGGTGACCCAGTAGCGCAGCGAGTCCATGATGAGCTGCAGGACGTGCGGGCTGCGCATCAGGAGGCTGTTCCCGGTGCCGGTGGTGTCGTAGTAGTGCTCCTTGGCGCTGTCGACGAGCCGGTAGTAGTTCGCGTTGTCCAGGCCGCGGAAGCAGATCGTCGGACCGAACTCGTTGCCCTCGGCGGTGTGGTTGTAGACGACGTCGAGGATGACCTCGATGTCGGCCGCATGCAGCGCCTTGACCATGGCCTTGAACTCGGTGACCTGCTGGCCGCGCTGGCCCTTGGCGTAGCCGTTGTGCGGGGCAAGGAAACCGATCGTGTTGTAGCCCCAGTAGTTGGTCATACCGCGTGACTGCAACGAGGTGTCCTGGACGAACTGGTGGACCGGCATGAGCTCGATGGCGGTGACCCCGAGCGCCTGGTAGTGGTCGATCATCACCGGATGCGCCAGTGCGGCATACGTCCCCCGGATCCCCTCGGGAAGACCCGGGTGGGTCATCGTGAGGCCCTTGACGTGCGCTTCGTAGATGACGCTCTCGTGGTAGCCGCGTCCCGGCGGACGATCATGCCCCCAGTCGAAGTACGGGTTCACCACGACGCTGAGCATGGTCTTGCCCAGGGAGTCGGTCGCGTTGCGGCGGGTCGGGTCGGCGAAGTCGTAGGAGAAGCTCGCCGGGTCGTTGGCGACCTGCCCTTCGATGGCCTTGGCGTAGGGATCGAGGAGCAGCTTGCTCGGGTCGCAGCGGTGCCCCGCGCTGGGGTCGAACGGGCCGTGCACGCGGAACCCGTACCGCTGGCCGGGCTGGAGGCCGGGCAGGTAGCCATGCCAGACGAAGCCGTCGACCTCGGGGAGGGCGATCCGGGTCTCGAGCAGCGCCCCGGGGGCACCGGTGGGGTCGTCGTCGATGAGGCAGAGTTCGACGGCGGTCGCGACCTCGCTGAACACCGCGACATTGACCCCGCTGCCGTCGTAGGTCGTACCGAGCGGGTATGCCTTCCCCGGCCAGATCTCCACTTCTTGCCTTTCGTCGTGGCGCGCCCCGGTCGGGCGCGCGATCCCGCGACCACGACGGTGTGGTGTATGCCGCACGGGCCAGCCGCCCGCACCGAGCCTCAGCGTCGGTAGGGTCACGGCATACGGACACGGTGGCGCCGACACTGGCGCCCAGCCGACCAACATACCGCGAAACGCGGGAGAGGAAGGGATCTCGATGAGTACTGGACGGGTTGCGATCGTGACGGGTGCGGCCCGAGGCATCGGCGCCGCGACCGCGCAGCGGCTCGCCGCGGACGGCCACGCCGTCGGTGTGCTCGACCTCGACGAAGCGGCCTGTGAGGCCGTCGCGCAGCAGATCCGGGCCGCCGGGGGGCGGGCGCTCGGGGTGGGCTGCAACGTCACCGATCCGGCCGCCGTCGAGGACGCCGTGGCCCGGGTCGCCGACGAGCTCGGGGCGCCGGTCATCCTGGTCAACAATGCCGGCATCATCCGGGACAACCTGCTCTTCAAGATGAGCGTCGAGGACTGGGACGCCGTCATGAACGTGCACCTCAAGGGCGCCTTCCTCATGACGAAGGCGTGTCAGGCGCACATGACCGCCGAGCGGTTCGGCCGGGTGGTCAACCTGTCCTCCTCCTCGGCCCAGGGCAACCGCGGGCAGGCCAACTACTCGGCGGCCAAGGCGGGGCTGCAAGGGTTCACCAAGACCCTCGCCATCGAGCTCGGCAAATTCGGGGTGACTGCGAACGCGGTGGCTCCGGGGTTCATTCAGACCGATATGACGGCGGCGACGGCCGAACGGATCGGGGTGTCCTTCGAGGACTTCATTGCGCACTCGGCCGCACAGATCCCGGTGCAGCGGGTCGGCCAGCCCGAGGACATCGCGGCGACGATCAGCTTCCTGGTCTCGCAGGAGGCCGGTTTCGTCTCCGGCCAGGTCATCTATGTCGCCGGTGGGCCGCTCGACTAGACCCTCGGTCTCGTCAGAGACCGAGGTCGCGGCCGATGAGTTCCTTCATGATCTCGTTCGACCCGGCCCAGATCTTGGTCACCCGGGCGTCCCGCCAGGCGCGGGCGACGCGGTACTCGTTCATGAAGCCGTAGCCGCCGTGGAGTTGGACGCACTCGTCGAGGACATCGTTCTGGACCTGGGCCGACCACCACTTGGCCTTGGCGGCATCGACGGCGGTGAGCCGGCCCTGCGTGTGGGCCTCGATGCAGTCGTCGACATAGGCCTCGGCGACCTCGATCGCGGTGACGAGTTCGGCGATCTTGAACTTGTTGTGTTGGAAGGAGCCGATGGCCGACCCGAAGGCCTTGCGGGTCTTGGTGTACTCGATGGTCTCGGTGAGGATCTGCTTGGCGTGCGCAACGTTGGAGACCGCCGCACCGACCCGCTCCTGCGGCAGCCGCTCCATCATCGCGATGAACCCACGGCCCTCTTCCCCGATCCGCTGCGCGTCGGAGAGCCGGACGTTGTCGAAGAAGAGTTCGGCGGTGTCGGACTCCTCCTGGCCGACCTTGTCGAGTTTGCGGCCCCGGGTGAAGCCCGGCATCCCGGCCTCGACCATGAAGAGGGTGATCCCCTTGGCGCCCTTGCTCGGGTCGGTCCGGGCCGCGACGATGACGAGGTCGGCCTGGTATCCGTTGGTGATGAAGGTCTTGGAGCCGTTGAGGATCCAGTCGCCCTCCTCCCCCGGCGCCCAGTCGCCGTCACGGACCGCGGTGGTGCGCAGGGCCGCCAGGTCGGAGCCGCCGCCCGGCTCGGTCATGGCGATCCCGCAGATGAGTTCGCCGGAGGCCATGCCGGGTAGCCAGCGCTGTTTCTGCTCCTGTGTGCCGAGGTCGACGATGTAGGGCGGGCAGACGTCGGAGTGGATGCCGAAACATGAGGAGACCGCGGCGTTGACCCGGCTCCACTCCTCGGCGCCGATGGCGTTGAACCGGTAGTCCTCAGCGCCCGCGCCGCCATACTCCTCGGGGATCTCCAGGCCGAGGAAGCCCATCTTGCCGGCCTCGAGCCAGAGGTCACGGTCGATGACCTTGCCTTGCAGCATCTGCTCGGTGCGGGGCAGCAGGACCCGCTGACAGAACTCCCGGACGGAGTCGCGGAAGGCCTCGTGGTCCTCGTCATAGATGTTGCGGGGCATGGTGCGGTCCTGCTTTCTCTGCTCGCCGAGCGCGACTAAGCGCTTGCTTAGTTTGGCTGGGGTCCGGCATGCTGTCAACATGACGAGCCCGGCCCCGCCGACCCATCCCTCGCCGCATCTCTCGACGCGACCGTCGGCTCATCTCTCGACGCGGAGCATCCTCTCGATGCTCACCCCCTCGGAGATGGCCGAGGCCGGGGACACCACCCTGCGGCTCATGATGGCGGCCGCCGACGCGTTCGCAGAGCTCGGGTACCACGCGACGACGACCCGGGACATCGCCTCCCGGGCCGGGCTCTCCCCTGCGGGCGTCTATGTGCACTTCTCCTCCAAGGAGGCCCTCCTCTTCGAGGTGAGCCGCCTCGGCCACCAGACCGCCCGCGACCTGCTCCACCGGCTCGCCGAGTCCGCGGCCTCTCCGAGCGAGGCCCTGCGGGCGCTCATCGGGGGGTTCGCCCGGTGGCATGCGGAGCACTACCAGCTCGGGCGGATCGTCCAGTTCGAGTTCCGCAACCTCAGCCAGGAGCATCGCGCGGAGGTCCGCGGCCTGCGCCGGGAGATCGACACCGTTGTCGCCGAGGTGCTCGCCGAGGGGGTACGCCGCGGCGACTTCGTCGTCGACGACATCCGCGGGACCGCGCTCGCGCTCATGTCCATGGCCGTCGATGTGGCCCGGTGGTACACCCCGGACACGCGGCGCACCCCCGACGCCATCGAGGCCACCTATGCCGACCTTGCCCTGCGTCTGGTCGGAGCTGCTCGGTGACCTCCGCAGCATCGGCCGCCGAAGGTCACGGCGGTTCGCCGTCGATCGGTGTCGAGGACTATTGGTGGTACCTGGCGCGCGCCGAACTCCTCGAAACCACCCTTAGTCGGTATGCCGAGCGGGTCACCTCGGTGCTCGACATCGGCAGCGCGGACGGTCCGTCGGCGGCCTGGTTCACCGAGGCGGCGCCGCACGCGGTGTCGCTCGACATCGACCCCCGCGGGCTCATCGGGGCCCGGGCCGGGGTCTGCGGGTCGGCCCTGGAGTTGCCGTTCGCGGACGCGGCCTTCGATGTCGTCTCGGCCTTCGATGTCATCGAGCATTGCGACCCGGAGGCCCTGGCCTTGGCCGAGGTTCGACGGGTGCTCCGCCCCGGGGGGCGATTCCTCATGGCGGTGCCGGCCTACCAGTGGGCCTGGACCGACCACGACGTCGCCAACGGGCATCATCGGCGCTACACCCGCGCTCGCGCGGTGCGGGCGGTCGAAGCCGCCGGCTTCCGGGTGGACCGGGCAAGTCACGCCTTCGCCGCCGTCTTCCCCCTGTTCGCTGCCGAACGCCTTTACCGCCGGGCCCGCGGCTCGCGGGTGCGGGGGGCCCTCGACATTGCCGCAGTCCCGGCCGTGCCGCGACCGGTGCACCACGCGCTCATGGCGCTGTGCACCGTGGACAACGCCCTGCTCCGCCGATGGGACCTCCCGTTTGGGTCCTCGGTCTTCGTCGCGGCGACCAAGACCTGACCCGGGCTAAAGGCAGACCCCGGCGCGGCTCGGCTCAGTCGCGGGTGAGTTTGCGGTAGGTCACCCGGTGCGGGCGGGCGGCCTCTTCGCCGAGGCGCTCGACCTTGTTGCGCTCGTACGCCTCGAAGTTGCCCTCGAACCAGTACCACGTGGCGGGGTTCTCCTCATCGCCCTCGTAGGCCAGGATGTGGGTCGCGACCCGGTCCAGGAACCACCGGTCGTGGCTGATGACGACGGCGCAGCCGGGGAACTCCAGCAAGGCGTTCTCCAGACTGCCGAGGGTCTCGACATCGAGGTCGTTGGTCGGCTCGTCGAGGAGGAGCAGGTTTCCGCCTTCCTTGAGGGTGAGCGCTAAGTTGAGCCGGTTGCGCTCCCCACCGGAAAGGATGCCCGCCTTCTTCTGCTGGTCGGGGCCCTTGAAGCCGAACTGGCTCACGTACGCCCGGCTCGGGATCTCGACCTTGCCGACGTTGATGTAGTCGTGACCGCCGGAGACCACCTCCCAGAGGGTCAGCTCGGGGTCGAGGCCGCCACGGGACTGGTCGACATACGAGATCTCCACGGTCTCGCCGATGTCGACGACGCCAGCGTCCGGCTGTTCGAGCCCGACGATGGTCTTGAAGAGGGTGGTCTTACCGACCCCGTTGGGGCCGATGACGCCGACGATGCCGTTGCGCGGAAGCGAGAAGGAGAGCCCATCGATGAGGACACGGTCGCCGAAGCCCTTGCGGAGGTTCTTGACTTCGATGACCTTGGTCCCCAGCCGGGGGCCCGGTGGGATGGAGATCTCCTCGAAGTCGAGCTTGCGGGTGCGCTCGGCCTCGGTCGCCATCTCCTCATAACGGGCGAGCCTGGCCTTGGACTTGGTCTGCCGGGCCTTGGCGTTGGAGCGGACCCATTCGAGCTCATCGGCCAGCCGCTTGGCAAGCTTGGCGTCCTTCTTGCCCTGGACCTCGAGGCGGGCCTGCTTCTTCTCCAGGTACGTCGAGTAGTTGCCCTCATAGGGGTAGGCCCGGCCCCGGTCGAGTTCGAGGATCCAGCCCGCGACGTTGTCCATGAAGTAGCGGTCGTGGGTCACCGCGACGACCGCGCCGTGGTAGCCGGCCAGGTGCTGCTCCAGCCAGAGCACCGACTCGGCGTCAAGATGGTTGGTGGGCTCGTCGAGGAGCAGCAGATCAGGCTTCTGCAGGAGCAACTTGCACAGGGCCACCCGGCGGCGCTCACCCCCGGAGAGGACCGAGACGTCGGCGTCCGGCGGCGGGCAGCGCAGAGCGTCCATCGCCTGCTCGAGTTGCGAGTCGAGGTCCCAGGCGTCGGCGTGATCGATGTCCTCCTGGAGCCGGCCCATCTCGGCCATGAGCGCATCGAAGTCGGCGTCCGGGTCGGCCATCTCTTCGGAGATCTCGTTGTAGCGGTCAAGCTTGGCCTTGATCTCGCCAGCACCCTCCTCGACATTGCCGAGGACGGTCTTGCTGTCGTCGAGTTCCGGCTCCTGCATGAGGATGCCGACGGAGTACCCAGGGGTCAGCCGGGCCTCACCGTTGGACGGCTGGTCGAGACCGGCCATGATCTTGAGCACCGAGGACTTGCCGGCGCCGTTGGGGCCCACGACCCCGATCTTGGCTCCGGGCAGGAACGAGAGGGTCACGTCGTCGAGGATGACCTTGTCGCCGTGGGCTTTGCGGGCGCGCGACATGACATAGATGAACTCGGGCATGGCTCGATTTTAGTCGTATGCCGGTGGTGGACGCGCCAGCTTTCGACGGGGCCACCACCGAGCATCACCACGCACGTCCCCGTCAGGCGGCCGAGGATTCACTCTCCCGACCCGAGCGATCGAGGCCGGACTGAGCGAGGCTCTCGCTGCCCACGACCTGGCCGTCCGCGGTCTCGAGGTCGAAGGGTTCGGTCGCCGGGTCCGGCAGCCCGTCCTCGTGCCCCGGGTGCTGGAAGTCGGGGATGGAGTTCATCCGGTCGTCGCTGCTCTGGTGGCTGCGCCGGACCGACTTCTCGAAGGTCGTGGTGCCCAGGAGGAGGTCGTGCCCGACGACGTTGGCATCGATCTGGACATCGACCCCGGTCGTGCCATCGGCCTTGGTGTAGGTCACGACCCGCTGACGGCCGCGGATGACCACCGGCTGACCCTTCTTGAGTGAGGCGGCGCAGTTCAGCCCGAGCTGCCGCCACGCCGAGACCCCGTAGTAGGACGGCGGGCCCTCGGTCCAGCCACCGGAGGAGTCCGGCGCGGGCCGCCGCTCGGTGGCCGCGACCCGAAAGCTGGTCACCGGCAACCCCGCCGTGGTCACCCGCGACGTGGGGTCGCCGACGAGCCGGCCCCGGATCGTCACATCGGTCTCAAACATGTGCTGCTCCTCTCCGCATCGGGGTCGCCACGTCCGGCGACCACCACTGGAAGCCAGCATCGCGGCGGCATACTCACATCGGCGAGGTCCCCCTCAGAGTGGTGGACACGCGCCCCACCTGAGCGCCGGCTGTGGACAGCGCCACCCCACCGCCCCTGGCGCTCCCCACGATCGTGCGAAGGGTGGGGGAACTAGAGGGCTGCGGCTTCGGCAATCGCCTCGCGGGTCTCCCGGTGGCGCGCCAGCACGGCATTGACCGGGTCGACGATGCGCTCCCGGGCCACCCCGGCAATGGCGCCGCGAAGCCGGGCATCGACCCGGGCCGCCTCCCGCCGCGCGCCGAAACGAGCCAGCGCCGCCGCGAGCAGCGCGAGCAGCAGCCCGCCGAGGAGCCCCCCGACGAGGAGGATGAACGGCGCCGGAACCGGGCCATAGCGAGGCATCGGCAGTTCGGAGAACTGCAACCAGCCGAGCACCATGACGACGAGGTACCAGAGCAGTCCCACGACCGCGCACGCCGCCAGGACGATCTGCAACCAACCCACCACCCGCCACCACAGCGGGGTGCGGGCTCGCATCGGTGTCCCCACAACGGCCCGGTCGAGGGCGTCGGTGAGGTCGGCACTGGGCGGCACCGCGGCATCCTCGACGGCGTCCGCCCACGGGGTGGGCAGGCCGCCTCCGGTGCGGTCGGCGAGCTGCCGGGTCGCGAGCGTCACCGCGGCCTTCGCGGCCGGGGTCGGTGGCGGCAGCGAGGATCGGCCGAGGACCGAACGCACATCTGCCTCGGACACCCGGATGTCGTCACCGTCCAGGCGCAACCGGCGCAGCGGCTTGGGACGCAGCTGATGGACCCATCGGGTGAACGGCCAGCCGGTCACCTGCGCGGCCGCCATCCGGTAGTCCCGGCCGACGGCCTCGACCACCGTGGGCACCCCCGCAGAGCGGGCGAGGGCATCGACGAGCCCGGACTGCTCGCGGGCGTCGACGGTCGGCTCGGAAGTGGCCACCGTATGCCGCATACCCTCGGCCACCGACCGGATGTCCCCGGCGAGCCGGGCCCGGGCGGCATTGGCGCCGGCGACGATGTTGGCGAGCCGCTGCCGGAGCTCGTCCACTCCGGCGCCGGTGCGAGCGGAGGTGGCGAGCACCTGAGCACCGGGCACGCCGTCGAGCGCCAACAGACGTTTGAGGTCGGCAACGCACAGGGTCACCTCGTCCGCGGACAGCCGGTCGGTGTGGTTGAGCACGGCGACGGTGACCGACTCGTGCGTGGCGAGCGCCGCGACATAGTCGTCATGCAGCCGGGCGTCGGCGTACTTCTGGGGATCGGTCACCCAGACGAACAGGTCGACGAGCTCGAGGATGCGTTCGGCCTCGGCGCGATGGCTGCTCACGCGGGAGTCGAAGTCCGGCAGGTCGAGCAAGACCAGACCGTCGAGGGTGCCGTGCACCGGCTCGCTCGTGATCACCTGATGGCGCCGCTGCACCTTGAGCCAATCGAGCAGCGGGTCGGCGCTCTCCGCTCCCCAGACCGCCGCGGTCGGAGTCGAGGTCGTCGGCCGACGAGCGCCGACGGTGGCGACGTCCTCGCCAACCAGGGCGTTGAACAGGGAGGACTTGCCGCTGCCGGTCGCCCCGGCGAGCGCCACCACGGTGTGCCCGCCGACGAGGCCGAGGCGGGCGGAGGCCTTGGCGATGACCGCCTCTGCCCTGACCCGCTCGGCCTGGGGCAGTTCACGGCCCCCGGTGACCACAGCCCGCTCCAGCGCCGCGGTGCCCCGCAGGAGGTCCTCGGCGGGCACGGTGCGGCTCGCCGAGCCGGCGCGCAACGGGCTCATCGCAGTTCCTCCCGGATCGCCGCGGCGGCCGTGGCGAGCCGTCCGGCCTGGTCCTCGTCGACCCCGAGCCGCGCGGTCGCCGCGGAGAAGCGCGCCTGCTCCTCGGCATACAGGTCCTCGACTCGGTTGGTGAGCTGCTCGCGGGCCTTCGCGGCCATCGTCCGGACGGCCTGGTCCCCGAAGATCGCCTCGAGGACCCGCTGCGCGAGCACCGAGGTGCCGCCGGCGATGCCGACTTCGGCGCCGGTCAGCCCGGCCGTGTGCGCGAAGCTGACGAGCATGAGGAAGAGACCCACCCCGTTGATCCCGTATGCCGCGATCCGGGCGTTCGTGCGCCGGCCCTGACCCTCGGTGCTCACGATATGCAGGATTTCGCCCTGCCAGTCCCGGACCAGCCGCTCGACGCGCTCGGTGAACTCCGGTGACGGTTGGCTCAGGCTCGGGTCCCCTTCGAGAATGGCCGGGCCGCCCGGGAGCCGGCGCCAGGCCCGGGCGGTGTCGGCCGCGGCGGACTGGCCGTGGGCCCGGATCAGGGCGGCGACGCCGCTGTGCAGGGCCTCCCCGAGGTGCTCGGCCGGCGGCGGGCCACCCCGCACGGCCGCGGTGACCTTGTCGCGCCACCGGCTGATCGTGGACTCGACCTGACGGAAGAACTCACCGGTGCCGACGAACTCCTGCCAACGCGCGAGGACCTCGCCACGCAGGAGGGTACCGTCGGTCATCCCCGCTTTCACTCCGTCGCGCGCGTCGGTGAAGGACGCGGCGGCGGCGCGCCTGAGGGCGGCCGAGGCATCGGCCTGAGCACGGCTGGCCTCGACGAGCTCGTCGGTACGCGGTGCGAGTGACTCCAGGGCGCCTTTGAGGGTTTGGCCGACGACGATGCTGCGGGCCCGGGCATCGGAGGCCAGGGCGTCGAGCCAGGCCTTGAGCCGGGCCATGGCCTCTGTCGGGAGCCGCCCGTCCGCGGTGAGCACGGTCTCGGGCACGGTGAAGATCGGCGCAGTGGGTAGGCCCTGGTCGCGGAGCATGGCGGCCAGGTGCGGGCGGATCTCGTCGATGATCTCCGGGGGCACCCGGTCCAGGACGATGGCGACCGCGGTGCCCCGTTCGGAGGCGGTGCGCAGCAGATCCCAGGGGACGGCGTCGGCGTAGCGGGCGGCCGTCGTGACGAAGAGCCACAGGTCGGCCGCGCCGAGCAGTTGCGTGGCCATGGCCCGGTTGGCGGAGACGACCGAGTCGATGTCCGGAGCGTCGAGCAGCGCCATCCCAGCCGGAAGCGCCCGCGACGTGACGAGCCGGACCGTGCCGGGTGCGTCCGGGGTACCGGGCCCACCGGTGGCCCGGGCGAGACCCGGCAGGATTCGGCGGTCGGCGAACCAGGAAAGGTCGTCCGGGTGGTGCACGAGCACGGGCGAGGTCGTCGTCGGCCGGATGACCCCCGGTTTGCTCACCTCGGTGCCGACGATGGAGTTGACGAGCGTGGACTTCCCGGCCCCGGTCGAGCCCCCGACGACCGCGAGCAGTGGTGCATCGAGCGAGTGCAGACGGGCCAGGACGTAGTCGTCGAGTTGCCGCAGCAGCGCGACCCGGGCAACGTCGGCATCGGCCGCCCCGTCGATGGCCAGCGGCAGCCGCGCGGACTCCACGACGGCCCGGAGTGAGGTCACGGCAGCGATGAGCTGCTGGGCCTCGACATCCGGGGAGTTCACACGGGCAAGACTAGTCGCGTGGGCACCGCGGGGGCGGGAGTTGCCGCACGCCCGGCAGGTCAGCCGGGTTCGGCCCGCACCGGTGCGTCGGTGAGGACGGCCAGGGCCGCCACGTGGGTGCTCAACCCGAGGGTGAGATCCACGACCCGGATTGCCGCCGGTCCACGTCGAGGCGAACGCCACTCGCGCAGCTCCGGGGAGTCCTCGGGGGCGCTGACGATGACCTCGACGGGCTCCACGGAGAACCCGTGTCCGGTCGCCTTGAGGATGGCCTCCTTGCGGCAGAGGAGTATGGCGCGGGCGCGGGTCAGCTGGGCGCCGTCGAGGCCGGCTAAGGCGGGGCGTTCGAGGTCGGCGAGCAGGACGCGGTCGAAGGCGTCCCACGAGGTCGCGGCGATGCCTTCGATGTCGACGCCGATCTCAGCCTCCTCGCAGAGCGCCGCGAGCGCCCACTGCCCGTCATACGACAACGAGAGGTGCGGCGGTCGGGGGAGGTCGGCGAGCACGGGTTTGCCGTGCCGGTCGGAGCCGCAGGTGCGGCAGCGCCGGGCAAAGCGCACCTCGCGGGGGTCGCGGCAGAGGTGATCGCCGACGAGCCGACGGAGCAGGGCGTGTGCGGTGACAAAGGACGCCGGATCGGCCCGACGCCGCGCCCGGAGGCGTTCGGTGTCGTCGAGCAGCGCGAGATCCGCGCCGGCGCCGGCGACGCGGGCGCATCGGTAGGTCACCGTCGGCACGGTGGGATCATCGCAGGTGGCCGGTCACGGCATACACTGACCGGCCTAGCCTCCGTAGCTCAGCGGATAGAGCAAGAGCCTTCTAATCTCGAGGTCGCAGGTTCGAGTCCTGCCGGGGGCGCCGTCGAGAACTAGCGGCCGGCGCGGCTGACTGTGTAGGCGTCGAGCCAGTCCAGGACGCGCCGGATCTGCAGCTGGATGCCCGGGAGCACCAGGGCGCGAGAACGCAGCACCCCAACGTCGATCAGGCCGCCGTCCAGCAGTGCGGCGACGAACTCGCGGTCTTTGTCCCGGCCAGCGAATAGCTTGGACACCGCTAGATCGTGCGGCTCCAGGCACCAGCCTGTTGCACCCTGTGCGACCGGTGGGGCAAAGGGAACCAAACGGTCCTGCCATCCGTCGGGCAAGGTGGCCGTGGTCACGTCGCAACCTTGGGCGTAGCAGCCGAACGTTTCGTGAAAGTGAGAGCCCTCACCCAGGTGGCCGTCGACACCGTCGGTCTTCGCGAGATCCGGGTCTTTGGCGAAGAAGACGTCTACCTCGATCGAGGCGTGCGCGGGCTCGGGCAGGTCGTCTTCGTCGAAAGACCCTAGGATCGCTTGGCTTCCGATCACGATGATCTCGTCATCGTTGGCGATGCGAGCCGCAGCGCGAAGGATGTGCGCCAGTTGATCGCGGGTCATCAGACCCGAGATTGCCGGTAGGACTGGAACGCAAGCAGCGCCTGTTCGCGCTCCTCGCTGCTCAGCACACCTGCGAACGGCGAATTCGCACGCAACTCGCGCGAGCGCGGAGTCTGCGAGGTGAGCACGTCGAGGACATCGTCGATCGGGCCGTCGAGCAACTTCTCCCACTCGCTCAGCCACGTCGCGCCACGGCCTCGCGGGTGCAGGCCCTGCAGCCGCGCGAGGTTGGTGCGTGCGCGGCCCAGCACTGCATGGGGGTCCCGCACGAGCTTGCCCGCCACCGCGATGTTGAGCCACCGACTACGCCGGTCAGCGCGGTTCGAGCGCGTAGTGCGCGCTCGAACCTCCTCCACATCCTCTCGGCGCAGCCGGCGATGTTTCCCGACGCTCAAGAACGGCAGGTCCCCCGCCACGCACAGATCGACCACATGCTGGCGCGATGAACCCAGGAGCCTGGCCGCCTCACCGGTGGTCAGCAACTGATCCGTGCGGGTCTCAGCCGTGGATGACATGCGGTCCAGTGTCTCATTGCAAACACCAAAAACGCAATCCACGAGCATGGACGTTGCTTTTTGGCGGATATTTTGCGAACCTCCTGCCTCGTCGCGGCCCGCGAACATGACCTCACTGGGCCACGCGTGGATGCAGGGCTAGGAGCTGGCTCTGCCCCATGCCAGGTCCCCATGGAGGAAGGTGACCGTGCGCCCGACGTGCCTCTCACCCAAAGCCCAAGGCACACCGGCGGATCGCGAGTTCGGCGAGCAGCAAGGCAAGGTCCGGGAGCACCGCGTCGTCGAAGGTGGCTCTCGGCGAATGGTTGTCCTCGGCGTCCTCGACCCGCGGATGGGCGCACGCCGAGACGTTGAGATAGGCCCCCGGAACCTGCTCGAGGACGAAGGAGAAGTCCTCGGCGCCGGCCTCCGGCTCGGGCATCTCGGCAAACCGCTGCTGCCCGAAGAGGTCCTCGACGACCCCGCGAGCGAAACCGAACTCGGCCGGGTCGTTGACGGTTGCCGGGTACCCCTCGACCCAGTGGATCCCCACGGTGAGCCCGTGCGCCTGCGCCACCCCGCCGGCGACCTGCCCGATGAGTTCCCGCGCCAACTCCCGGGTCGCCCCGGAGAAGGTCCGCACAGTCGCCTCGAGGATCGCCTCGTCGGCGATGATGTTGTCCTTGGTCCCCCCGGCGATCCGCCCGACGGTGACGACGACGGGCTCCCAGATGCTGAACCGTCGGGTCACCATTGTCTGAAGGGCGAGGACGATCTCGCAGGCCACCGGTACCGGGTCGAGGGTGCGGTGCGGGGCGGAGCCGTGCCCACCGCGCCCACGCACGGTGATCCGGACCTCGTCGGAGGCCGCCATCTGGGTCCCGGGCCGGCCGAAGCACACCCCGAAGGCGTGATCCGCCGAATACACGTGGGCGGCGTATGCCGCGTCGACCCGCCGTCCCGCCGCATCCAGCAACCCCTCGGCGAGCATCGGCTCGGCGCCCCCGGGCCCCTCCTCACCGGGCTGGAACATGAGCACGACATCCCCGGCGAGCTCGGCGCGACGGGCCGCGAGATGGCGCGCCGCCCCGACAAGACCGGCAACGTGCAGATCGTGGCCGCACGCGTGCATGACCCCGTCGACCTCGGAGCGCGGCCCGACGGTCGTCGCCTCGGTGACCGGCAACGCGTCCATGTCCCCGCGAAGCAGCACCACCGGCCCGGACCTGGCGCCCGGAGCCGCGCCACGGACAACCGCGACGACCGAGGACAGCGAGCGCCCGAGGGTGATCTCCAGCCCCAGCCCGTCGAGCGCGTCGAGCACCGCACGCTGGGTACGCGGCAGATGCAGACCGAGCTCGGGGTGGTGGTGCAGGTCCTCACGCAGTGCCCGCAGGCTCGCCAGGTCGGTTCCCGGGACCTCGGTCATCACGGCACCCGACGGGCGACATAGTGCAGCCACACCGAGGCCCGGTCGACCTCACTGTCGGCGAGCGGGCGACCCCCCTGCGAACTCACCTCGACGAGTTCGAAGCCGCACTCACCCAGCTGGCGCGCCTGGGCGAACCGGTCGATGTAGTACATGAGCAGCGTGTAGTCATGCGCATCGTCGTTGATCTGCGCGTAGTCCGCGGTGTGCACCACCTGGCGGCGCATCCGGACGATCCGCGGGAGCCGCCGCACGGCCTGAACCACGGAGCGGGCATAGGTGCGGGTGACCCGCGGGCGGCGGCGCCACGGCAACCGGTCGAAGGTGGCCACGTCGCGGTTGTGCGTGGAGAAGAGGAACAGCCCCCCGGGCCGGACTACCCGCCGGATCTCGCCGAGGATCTGGCGCCGATCGTCATCCCCCACCGAGTCAATCCCGTTGAAGGAGAACCAGACGACCGAGAACTCCTCGTCCTCGAACTCCGCCAGATCACGGGCGTCCGCCCAGCGCAGATCCCGCTCCGGATAGCGCCTGCGGGCGGCCTCGATGAGCGGCGCCGAGTAGTCCACGCCGACATACCGCTGCGTCAGCGCGGCGATAACCCCGGTGGTGCGGCCCCCGCCCACCCCGATGTCGAGGAACACCGACCCGGTGATGGCGTCCAGCCACCGGTCGATGAGCACACCCTCCCCCGGCTGCAGCCCGGAGCGGCTCGCATAGTGCTCGACGATCTCGCCGCGGGTGTAGGTGGCGTGGTTGCCCTCCGTTGCCTCCCCGCCCCGGCTTTGCCCGCCCCCGCCTCGCGCGCCCCGCCGCCTCATGTCACCGCCAGTCCGGTGAAGTTACGGCGCGCCTGGACCAGAGCGGCCAGGAGCGCGTGCTCGTCGGCGAGCATCGGCGCATCCACCGGCGTATGACCCATCCGCCGACGCAGCAGCGCCAGTTCGCTCGCGGTGTCCTGGAAGGCCCGCATCGCGGCGAGCCCGGCGCGGCCGGTGTTGACCCGGGCCCAGTGCCGCGCCTCCCGGCGGCGGCCCATCGAGGCGAGCATGCCCACCTCGGCCGCCGAGAGCCAGCCCGCCTGCACGTATGCCGTGAGGTGCCGGCCGATGAGCCGGCCCTCGGAGCGCCGGGCCCAGGTGACCAGGGCGAGGAAGCCGAGGAAGACCGGCACCTCGACCAGAAGGTAGATCGTGATGATGCCCTCGCCGCCGACGACCGCCGCCAGGTTCCACAGTCCGTGGCCGATCACGGCAAGCAGCCACCCGAGCACCGGGGCGAGCACGCGCAGCCAGCGGGAACGGGACACCGAGGCCACTCCGATGCCGAGTCCGGTCGCCACGGTGAACATGGGGTGCGCAAACGGCGAGAACAGGCACCGCAGCACGAAGGTCGCCCCGAGCATCTCGGCGCCGCCCTCGCTGTACGCGGTGGCCAGGTACTGGATGTTCTCGGTAAAGGCGAACCCGGCGGCGGTGATCCCGGCATAGACCATCCCGTCGATGATCCCGTCGAACTCCCGACGCATCCGCCACCAGATGAGCAGGACGAGCAGGCCCTTAAGGGACTCCTCGACCACCGGGGCGACGACCACCGCAGTGACGGCTCGAGCCTCCTGCGCCGAACTGACGGCCTCGATGACCGCGAGGGCGCTGGTGTTCGTCACGGCCGCCAGTACCGCGGCAACGAGCGCCCCCCAAAGGAAGGCGATGAGGAGCAACCGGGTCGGTTCGGCCTCGAACCGGTCGAGCCAGAGAAACGTCGGCACGACGATGCCGAGCGGAATCGCCGCGGCGAGCACGCTGAGCAGGGTGATCTGCACGCCATACGTGGCGCCGAAGTAGGTGGCCACGGAGAGCGCGAGGAGGCCGAAGCCGGTGACCACGAGCGCAGCGACAAGCCACAGCCGGATCGCCGACCGCGAACGGTGCGGGCGCGTCTGGGCAGCATGGGCACCCGAGGGGACCTGCACGCTCATAGCAGTCGACCTTAGTGCACCGTGCCGAGCCTTAGAGTGGCCACCATGACGCTGCCGACGGACCGGTCGCTCGCGGACCGCATCGTGTGGATCGACTGCGAGATGACCGGGCTCTCCCTCACCCAGGACGCCCTCGTCGAGGTCGCCGCCCTGGTCACCGACTACGAGCTCACGGTGCTGGGCGACGGGGTCGACATCGTGATCCGGCCCCCGCAGGCGGCGCTGGACCAGATGGGCGAGTTCGTCACCCAGATGCACACCGGCTCCGGTCTGCTCGCCGACCTCGAGCACGGGGTGAGCCTGGCCGAGGCCGAGGAGCTGGTGCTCGGCTATGTCCGCGAGTGGGTCCCCGAGCCCGGCAAGGCACCACTTGGCGGCAACTCGGTGGCCACCGACCGCGGATTTCTCGCCCGGGACATGCCCACCTTGGAGTCGCACCTGCACTACCGGATCGTCGACGTCTCCTCGATCAAGGAGCTGGCCCGGCGGTGGTTCCCCCGGGCCTACTTCGCTGCCCCGGTCAAGAGCGGTGGGCACCGGGCGCTCGCCGACATCCGCGAATCGATTGCCGAACTGCGCTACTACCGGGAGGCGGTATTTACCGACCCGCCCGGACGGTCCACCGAGGAGTGCAAGAAGATCGCTACCCGGCACGTGGTGGAGCACACCTCTGCGACCGGGGACGCCACCCTCGGCGCGGAGGACGACGCATCGTGACGCGGCTCATCCTCGCCCCGCACATGGACGATGAGTCGCTCGGTTGCGGAGGGCTGCTCGCCAAGTACCCCGACGAGAGCCTGGTCGTCACCCTCACCGACAGCGGCCCGATCCGCGCCCGCGAACACGAGCAGGCCCTGGACATCCTCGGGGTGCAGCGGAGCATCGCCCTGGGATTTCCGGACACATCGCTGAGCGCGCACATGGCGCAGGTCGTTGGAGCGCTCGACGAGTTGTTCGCACAGGAGCGGCCCGAGGAGGTCTACCTCCCCTTCCCCTCACTCCACCAGGACCACATCGCCGCCTACGAGGCCGGGATGCGGGCGTGCCGGGCGTCGATGTCACCGGGGCACTGGTTCCCGCCGACGATCCTCGTCTACGACATCGCCGTGTATGACGTCAACTTGCACCCGAGCGACCTGCGCTGGAATGTCTTCGAACCGCTCACCGAGGCTCAGGCCGACGCCAAGGCCGCGGCGTGTGCGGCATACGTCACCGAGAATCCGGGCGGCGCGCACCCGATGAGCTCGACCAAGGAACTGGCGGCCGCCGTCGGGAAGATCCGCCTCGTCGACTTCGCCGAGCAGTACGCCCTCGTGCGCCACCTGCGCCCCCCGGCCTGATGAGGGTCGCGATCCACCAGCCGGACCTGCTGCCCTATTCCGGGTTCTGGTTCAAGATGGCCACGAGCGACGCCTTCGTCCTCGCCGTGCATGACCAGTTCCAGAAGCACGGGTACCAGCGCCGAGTCCGGATGCGCGGCACCTGGGTCTCGCACCAGCTCGTCGGCAAACCCGCACTCGTCCCGATCACCCAGGTGCAGGTCCAGCCCGGGTGGCAGGGGCGGATGGTGGACGCGATCCGCGGCCGGTACACCGGCGCCCGGCACTTCCGGACCCGCGGCGCCGAGCTCCTCGAACGGATCGAGGGCGCCTCGGGGGCGAGCCTGGTCGAGGTCAACACGGCCCTCATCGAGGTCATCCGCGACCTGCTCGGCATCACCACACCGCTGCTGCGCACCGATCCCCCGGTCGGCGCCGGCATCGAGCGGCTCATCGAGGTCGTCCGGGCCGTCGGGGGTGACGCCTACCTCTCGGGTACCGGCGGCACGGCGTACCTCGGCGAGGACGCGCCGCAGCGGTTCGCCAACGCGGGCGTCACCCTCGAATGGTCCCGGCACGCGATGACCACGGGCGATTCCATCGTCACCGTCCTCATGGACTGTGACGACCCGCTCGAGGTCGTCCTCGCGCGAACGGATGGTCCGGAGCACCCCTGAGATGCGGGTACGATGGTCGCCGTTGTCCACCCGGTCCCCGGCTTCCCGGTATGTCGTGTGGTCACCATGGTGGGCGTAGCTCAGCTGGTAGAGCACCTGGTTGTGGTCCAGGATGTCGCGGGTTCGAGCCCCGTCGCTCACCCCACCGAATCGGCCCCGCCGCAGTCCGCTGCGACGGGGCCGATTCCGTGCCCGGGACGGGGGCGGGGACGGGGGCGGGGGCTCGTGCGAGGATGGCGGGTGTGACTCGTGGTCTCCTCCGTGTCGTCAGTGTCTTTGCCCTGAGCGTGCTTGCAGTCCTGGCCGGGTTCGCCGGGTTCGCCGGGTTCGCTGGAGAAAGCGCCTCGGCTCACTCGGCCCTGGTCTCCTCGACCCCGGCCGACGGCGCCACCCTTGCGTCGAGTCCTCCGGTGGCCCAGTTCGTCTTCAACGAGAAGATCCAGCCGAACTTCCTCCAGGTCGCGCTCACCGGACCCGCCGGCGCGCTCACCCTGGTCCCGCCCACGGCGGAGGGCGCCACGGTGACCCAGAAGCTGCCCGAGCTCGCGGCTGGGACGTACCGGACGGCATACCGCGTGGTGAGCGCTGACGGGCACCCGATCAGCGGCACCATCTCGTTCACCGTCAAGGCCACCCCGAGCCCGAGCCCGACCGTCACGGCGAGCCCGAGACCGACGCCCACCCCCACTCCATCGGCCACGCCCACGCCGACGGCATCGAGCGCCCCGAGCACCGAACCCGCCTCGGCCGGCTCGCGCACCCTCGAGTACGCCCTCATCGCCAGTGTGCTCGGGCTGACCCTGGCTGGGGTTGCTCGGCTCACCCGTCGCAGGCCCCCACGCCGCTGACCCGGATTTCGCGGGCCAGCGCCGCTGCTGATAATGTCTCTCCCCGCGCGCCATTAGCTCAATGGCAGAGCAGCTGACTCTTAATCAGCGGGTTCGGGGTTCGAGTCCCTGATGGCGCACCACATCCGAAAAGCCCCCAGGTCATCGATCTGGGGGCCTTTTCGACCCGACCGGGTTCCCCGCCCGACCTCTCGGTCACGTCAGACCTGCAAAAGACCAAGGCCTCGCCGCTCCATCCGGTGTGTCGCCACGACACGCCGGGAGTCGCCGGGTTACTGCAGGCCCGACGGGGCAGGCGAAGCGCCGGAAGTGGCCGGGCCCTAGAGATACAGACCGGTCTGGTCGTCCTTGGCCACCCGGGAGGCCGCGACGGCATGGAGGTCACGTTCGCGCAGCAGGACATAGGACTTCACCCCGAGCTCGACCTCGGCGCGGTCCTCGGGGTCATAGAGCACCCGGTCCTCGACGTCGACCGAGCGCACGTTGGGACCGGTCGCGACCACGGCACCCCAGGCGAGCCGCTTGCCGATGGCCGCGGTCGCCGGGATGAGGATGCCACCGCCGGAGGTCCGTTCCCCGTCCTCACCCTCGAGGGAGACCAGCACCCGGTCGTGGAGCATCTTGATCGGCAGCCGCCCCTTGGCCCGGCGTTCAGCCACGCCGGCGACGCCAGATGGCGACGACGATGGCCACCGCCACGACGGCCGCAATGGTGGCCACCCGATCGACCCGAAGCTCCCCTCGGGGGTCTGGGTCGCCCCGACGAACTTAGCCTTGGCGGCTGCCTTCTGCCGGTCCACGATCGCCTGCGGGCTCGCCCGGCGGGTGAGCTCGTCGATGGTGTTGGCGAGCCGCTCACGGCGGGCGGCGATGTCGGCTTCCAGGGCGGAGATCGAGCTCATGTCAGTCCTTGTCCAGTCCGAGGTCGCGGCGCAGCTTCGCCACATGTCCCGTTGCCTTCACGTTGTACCACGCGTGGGTGAGCACCCCGTCGGGGCCGACGACGAAGGTGCTCCGGATCACCCCGGTCACCTTCTTGCCATAGAGCATCTTCTCCCCGAAGGCCCCCCAGCGGGCCATGACGGCCTTGTCCGGGTCGGAGAGCAGCACGATGCCGAGCCCCTCCTTCTCGCGGAACTTCGCGAGCTTGGCCGGGCTGTCCGGCGAGACTCCGATGACGACATACCCCGCGGCCCGCAAGCCGTCGAGGGACTCGGTGAAGTCACACGCCTGCGTCGTGCACCCGGGCGTCATCGCCGCCGGGTAGACATAGACGATGACCGACCCACCCCGCAGGTCCGAGAGGGTGACCTGCCCGCCGGTGTCGTCGGTCAGGGTGAAGTCGGGGGCCTTGTCCCCCACCGCAAGCCGCTCGCCCATCGCTGTGCCCTCCATCTCGTGCCGGTGCGTATGCCGTCGCGCCGGCGCCGCGTTGCCCCCAACCTAGCGCGCGAACGCCCCGAACTACGATGTCGAGCGTGCCGCACCTCGTCCTCGTCCAGCCGGGCGCGGCCCATGTCCGCGCCGACGGGGCGCTGTGGATCGACAGCAAGTCGACGACGGGTTTCACGGCATACGCCCAGCGCTTCCCGGGACAGGTGACCCTCCTGGTCGACGCCGACCCGGCTCCCCCGCCCGTGGAGGAGGGGGTGGCATGGGTGGACCCGGCCACACTCGCCGTCGCCGTCGACCTCGGGGGTGCGACGCCGCAGCGGCTGCGCGAGCTGCGCGCCGACGTCGCGCTGCTCCCCATGACCACCGGGCGCACCGAGCTCATCGGCGCTGCGCGTCGCAGCGTCGTCGTCGCCGAGCACAGCGGACGATCCCGCTACGAGATGGCCCTCGCGGGTGGGCTAACCGGGCTGGATCGGACGCGGGCCCGCCTCGGGTTCGCCCGCTGGGGTCGGCAGATGGCCACCGCCGCGGCCCGGGCCGATGCCGTCCAGTGCAACGGCTGGGTCGCCTGGGAGGCCTACGGCGCCCGGCACCGTCGCGGGCTGCGCTTCTATGACCACCGACTGCCCGGCTCGCTCATCGACACCGCCGCCGCCACCCGATCCGCCGCCCCCGCCCGCAGCGGCCCGCTGCGCCTCGGTTTTTCGGGTCGCCTCATTCCCATCAAGGGCCCCCGGTATGCCGTGGACCTCGCCACCGAACTCGCGCGCCGCGGGGTGCAGGCGAGCATGACCCTCTATGGCTGGGGGCCGCTGCGCGAGGAGCTCGCGGATGCGGCCGGCCCCACGGTCACCCTGCGTGGGCTCGTCGACTTCGCCACGACCTGGGTCGAGGAGGTCACCCATGAGGTCGACATCATGGTCCTGCCTTACGTGCAGAGCGACCCGGCCGGCACCTACGCCGAGAGCCTCGGGGTCGGCGCGCCTATCCTCGGCTTCGACAACACCGCCTGGCGCGGGCTGCACGGGGAGTCCGGGGCGGGTTGGGTGAGCCCGGCGCGGACCGCCGCGGCCCTGGCCGACGTGGTCGAACGCCTCGCCGGCGAGCGGGGCGAAATCATCGCGGCATCACGGGCGGCAAGCGCCTTCATGCGCGCCCACAGCCTCGAAGCGGAGTTCGACCGCCGGGTCAGTCAGCTCGTCGAACTCGTTCGCTAAGTTCCTCGAGTTCGGCATCCAGAACGGGCGAGGACAGCCCCAGCGAACCGGCCAGTTCGGCGATCCGCCACCGCCAGTCCAGCCGGGCCAGCGCCTGGGCGTGGTTGTGCCGGGCCAGGTCCGGCGTCCAGGCCGCGGCGGCCGCGGCGATGACCGGCACGCCCTCGTCGGGGTCGACACTCGGCAGGATCAGCGTGGCCTCGGGCCAGAGCAGGCGGTCCGTCGCCGCACAGTGCGGTGGGATCCCGGCGACCACCGCACCTTGAGCGAGGGCGTCGGTCCACCGGCCGGTGAGGTAGGCCCGGGTCGGGTGGGTGTAGTCAGCCGGACTCGCCAGGTTGGAGAAGGAGAGGGTGTACTTGGCGGCCGCCATCGCGCTCTCCACGGACCGTTGGTTGGCATCCGGGTCCGGGACGAAGGCTGGCCTACCGGCATATGTGAGACCGTATGCCGCACAGCGCCGCTCATTCGCCGCATCGTCCTCCCACCCCTCGGGCTGGCGCCCGATCCGTTGTAGGTCCACGCCCCGATCCGCCAAGCCGGGACGGCCCCGACCGAGCACATCGGCACCGAACGGCACCCACGTCGTCGGCACCCCGGTCACTCGCTGCCACTCGGCAACGACCTCCTCGTCGGTGACGAAGAGGTGGTCGAGATGACGTCCGCCGCGTGCGACCGCGGGGATGCGATCGGTCCAGAACGCATCGATGACCCAGCCCGCGGTGAGTTCCGACCCGGGCCAGACGTGGGCCCGGTCAAGCACGGCATACAGGTGGACCGGCTGGGGCGCGATGACGAGGGTGACGTCGGCGCCGCGGCGACGCGGCAGCAGCGAGGCCGCCTGCGAACGCCACGACCCCAAGCCTGCTCCCGGGACAAGGACATGCTCGGCGCCGAGCAGTCGGGCCGTGAGCACCCCCAGCAGGGTCACCGTGTCCCAGCCGGTCGCGGCGCCGAGGTCGACGGTGACGACCCGCACCCGCGCGGGCTTCATGTGCGCACGGCGGGACTCGAACCCGCACACCCGAAGGCACCAGATCCTAAGTCTGGCGCGTCTGCCAGTTCCGCCACGTGCGCGCGGAGCAACCCTAACTCCCCGAGGGCGAAAGGGCCGCCCGCAGAACCGGGAGTAACGCCCGAAAAGCGTTGCCCCGGTGGGAGATCGCGTTCTTCTCCTGATCCGAGTGCTCGGCCATGGTCCGGGTGTCGCCGAGCGGCACGAAGAGGGGGTCATAACCGAAACCGTTGCTCCCTCGGGGGGCACGCTGCAGGGTTCCCTCGACCCGTCCCTCGACCCCGTGGACGGTGCCGTCGGGCAGGGCCAGCACCGCGGCGCAGACGAACGCCGCCCGGCGATGCTCGTCGGGAACATCGGCGAGCTGCTCGAGGAGGAGGTCGAGGTTGGCCCGGTCTTTGGCCGCTCTCGGCGCGTCCACCCCGGCCCGCGTGCCGGACCAGCGCGCGGAGAAGACCCCCGGGCACCCGCCGAGCACCTCGACCGCGAGCCCGGAGTCGTCGGCGACCGCCGGCAGACCGGTGGCCGCGGCGAGCGCGACCGCCTTGAGCCGGGCATTCCCGGCGAAGGTCACCTCGGTTTCGGGCACATCGGGCACCCCGGGGAAGGCACTGGCTCCGATGATGTCGAGCCCGAGTTCGTCGACCAGGTCGCCGAGGATCTGCTGCAGCTCGTACACCTTGTGCTCGTTGCGGGTGGCGAGGACGAGCCGGCTCACCGCACGCGCTCCCGGGCCGGCTCGGCGAGGGCCGCCTGCTGCAGGGCCGTGAGCCTGGCGCAGGCGTCGGTGCCGAGGTCGAGCAGTTCGCCGAGCAGCGCCCGGTCGAAGGCCTCCCCCTCGGCCGTACCCTGCACCTCGACGAAACGGCCGTCGCCGGTCATGACAATGTTCATGTCGGTCTGCGCGGTCGAATCCTCCGGGTAGTCCAGGTCGGTGACGGCCCGGCCGGCGACGACCCCGACACTGACCGCCGCGACCGAACCGGTGAGCGGCCGGGCGGACGCCGAGAGCAGCCCACGCTCCCGGGCGTCGGCGACGGCATCGGCGAGCGCCACCCAGGCGCCGGTGATCGCTGCGGTCCGGGTGCCGCCGTCGGCCTGCAGGACGTCGCAGTCGATGACGACGGTGTTTTCACCGAGCTCGGCGGTGTCGATGACTGCGCGCAGTGAGCGGCCGATGAGCCGGGAGATCTCGTGGGTGCGGCCACCGACCCGGCCCTTGCGGGACTCGCGGTCGCTGCGGGTGTTCGTCGAGCGCGGGAGCATCTCGTACTCCGCGGTGACCCACCCGGTGCCCCGGCCCTTGAGCCAGCGCGGCACCCCTTCGGTGAACGAGGCCGCACAGAGCACCCGGGTGCGGCCGAACTCGACGAGGACGCTGCCCTCGGCGTGGTCGAGCCAGTTGCGGGTGATCCGGATCTCGCGGAGGTCAGCAGGGGTGCGGCCGTCGTGCCGGGTCTCAGACATGACGTCCACCCTATGTCCGCTCAGAGCTCGTAGACGTCCCCGGGCCGGGCCAGGCCCACCTCACCCGGCCAGAGCGCGGCCGCCTGCGCACGGCATACGTCCGGGTCGTTCCACGACGGCAGGTGGGTGAGGACGAGCCGCTCCACCCCGCCGGCGTGCAGGGCCGCCTGGGCGGCCCGGGATCCGCTGAGGTGGATCCCGGGGACGGTGTCCCGGCCGTCGACGAAGGCACAGTCCATGAGGGCAAGGTCCGCGCCCCGGAGCAAGGGGCTCAGATTGGCGCAGGAGTCGGTGTCCCCGGTGTAGGCGAGCACGCGGCCGGCGGCCTCGACCCGGAACCCGTAGGCCTCCACCGGGTGATGGACCGCGTATGCCGTCACCGTGAGCGGCCCTACCTCGATCCGGGCGGTGTCGGCCAGGGTGTGGACATCGAACACCCGGTCCACGGCATCGTGCTCCAGGCCGTGGTACATCCGAGTGAACCGGTGCGGCGTGCGCGGCGGGCCATAGAGCGGCAGTGGACGCTCCGGCATCCCCTCGGGGTGGTAGGTGCGAAACACGTACATGCCGGTGAGGTCGATGCAGTGGTCGGGGTGCAGGTGCGAGATGAGCACCGCATCGAGGGCCCGGGGGTCGACATAGCGCTGAAGCGCCCCGAAGGCCCCGCTGCCGAGGTCGAGGAGCACCGACCAGAGCCGACCGTTCTCCTCGTGCTGGACCAGATAGCAGGAGGCCGGGGACTCGGGCCCCGCGAACGAGCCCGAGCAACCGACCACGGTGACCCTCACGACCGCTCCTGGGAATGCAGCGGCACCGCCGTGAAGATCTCACCGAGCTCGGAGCCAAGACCCAGGAAGCGGGTGGCGAGGCGCCGGAACTCCTCCGGGTCCCCGGTCGTGGTGAAGCCGTGGGTCGGAGGGGCGCCCTCGTCCCCGCGCAGTTGCCCGAGATCGGCGAGGGTCCGGTAGACGTCTTTGGCGGTCTCTTCCGCAGAGGAGACCAGGGTGACCTCATCGCCCATGACGTAGGAGATGACGCCGGTGAGCAACGGGTAGTGCGTACAACCGAGCACCAGGGTGTCCACCTCGGCGGCCCGCAACGGCTCCAGGTACCCCCGGGCCACCGCGATGAGCTCCTCCCCCACGGTGACCCCGCGCTCGACGAACTCCACGAAGCGGGGGCATGGCGTCGACCGCACGTCGAGGTGCGGGGCGGCGGCGAACGCGTCGAGATAGGCCCCGGACTGGTGCGTACCGAGGGTGGAGATGACCCCGATCCGGCCGTTGCGGGTGGCGCCTACGGCCCGGCGCACGGCGGGACGGATGACCTCGACGACGGGCACGTCATAGCGCTCCCGCGCATCATGGAGCACGGCCGCGCTCGCGGTATTGCACGCGATGACGAGGATCTTCACGCCGTGCTCGACGAGCCGATCGAGGCATTCGAGGGCGAACTCACGGGTCTGCGCGATCGGCCGCGGCCCATACGGGGCCCGGGCCGTGTCCCCGAGGTACACCACCGACTCGTGCGGCAGCTGGTCAAGGATGGCGCGCGCCACCGTGAGACCGCCGTAGCCGGAGTCGAAGACGCCGATCGGAGAGTCGGGCACGTGCTCAAAGGTAGGCCAGCGAACCGACATCGGCCCACACCGCGCGCCGCGAGAGTGCTCGACATCACGCTGGTCGGCCCGCCCGAGGCCCCCGGTGAGCGCGGCCACCCCCGGCCGCGGCCCGAACATGTGAGGATGGGTGACCGTGACCAGGGTTGTCGATGCCGCGCAGAGAGTTCTCGCGCGCACCCTGCGCCTCCCGGTCGGATCCGGCGTGGTCCTCGGTCCCCACGCGCGCCGGCGACTGGCGTATGCCGCCCTGGGCTCGGCCCTGCTCGCCGGACTCGAGGTCGTCGCCGTCGCCTCCTTCGTGCCGCTCGTCGGACTCCTCACCGGAACCACCGGCGGCTCGGTCACCGACCTCCTCGGCCGCGTCCTTGGGACCACGAACGCGCGCACGCTGACCATCTGGCTCGCCGCCATCGTCATCATCGTCTACGTCGCCAAGAGCGCCTTCGGGCTGGCGCTGCGCTGGTGGGTGCTCGGGATGATGATGCGCGAAACGGTGGGGGTGTCCCAGCGGATCTTCGACTTCTATCTGCGGGGGCCGTACGCCCTGCACCTGCGCCAGCCGCTCCACGAGCAGCTGACCACGATGGGCTTTGCGGTGGGGGTGGTGTTCACCTCCGTCGTGGCCGGCACGGTGAGCCTGCTCAGCGAAGTGCTCACCGTCCTCGCCATCGTCGTCGCGCTCCTCGTCGTCACCCCATGGGCGACCCTTGCCCTGCTCGGCTACTTCGTCGTCATTGTCCGGCTCTACCTGCGCTGGTCGGTGCCCAAGGTGCGGGCGGCCGGCCAAGCGGTCGCGGACGCTGCCGAGGGGGACTCCGGGGTTTCGATCAGCGCGTTGACCAACGTCAAGGACGTCATCGTCCGTGGAGCCCACGGTTTCTACCTCGACAAGGCCCTGCATTACAAGCAGGTGTCGACCCGTTCGACCCGGATCGTCACCTTCCTCGGCGAGCTCCCCCGGCATCTGCTGGAGATCATCTTCGTCATCGGGATCGCCGCCCTGGGTCTGTACGCGGTGAGCTCCCCCGAGCCTGGTTCCGCGGTGAGCACCCTGGCGCTCTTCGGGGTGGCCGGCTTCCGCATCCTGCCGAGCGTCGTCCGCGCGCTGGCCTCGTTCAACAGCGTCCGCTCCGGGGAGGGTGCCCTGGTTCGGGTCCGCGACGCCCTTATCGCGGCCGCGGACCTCGAACCGGCCCCGACCTCACCGCCGACTCCGCTGCCGATCAGCCGCGACGTCGCCCTCAAGGGTGTGAGTTTTCGCTACGAGCAGAGCGAGGGCGATGTCGTCGACGGGGTGAGCCTCGTCCTACCTGTGGGCACCTCGCTGGCGCTGGTCGGAGCCAGTGGTGCGGGCAAGACCACGATCGTCGACCTCGTGCTCGGCCTGCACCGGCCCCAGACCGGTCGCGTGCTGGTCGATGGGGTCGACATCCACGACAACCTTCGCGGGTGGCGGGCGAACATCGGCATTGCCCCCCAGCAGACCCTGCTCGTCCCGGGCACGGTCCGGGAGAACGTCGCCTACACCGATGACCCGTCCACGGTGTCCGACGAGCGGGTGTGGGCGGCGATCAGGGACGCCCGGCTCACCGAGGTCGTCCAGCGTATGCCGGGTGGTCTCGACGCCGACGTCGGCCCGGCGGGAGCGCGACTGTCCGGTGGTGAACGGCAGCGCTTCGGGATCGCCCGGGCGCTCTATCGGGACCCGTCATTGCTGATCCTCGACGAGGCGACCTCGGCGCTCGACAACGAGACCGAGCACCAGGTCACCGAGACCCTCCAGGCGATCCAGGGCCGGCTCACCGTGCTCGTCGTCGCCCACCGGCTCTCGACCATCCGACACTGCGACCAGATCGCGTTCCTGGACTCAGGGCGTGTGGTCGCCGTGGGCACCTTCGAAGAGCTGCGTCGCACCGTTCCACAGTTTGCGCGGCTGGTCGAGCTCGGCTCGCTCGGCTGAGTCGCCCCGCGAGCCACTCGCCCGGCTTGGGCTCTCCGCGGCCACCGGGTCGGCCGGGGCCTTGGTCGCGGCGGCCGGGGCTTTGGTCGCGGCGGCCGGGGCCTTGGTCGCGGCGGCCGGGGCCTTGGCCGCGGCGGTCGGGGCGATGGCAGCGGGGGCGGGGGCCGTGGGCTCGCTCGCCGCACTCTGCGGGGCCACCGCGGCGGGGCTCGCCGGGGTCACCACAAGGGTCGAGGTCGCCGAGAGCGCGTACTTCAGGTCGGTTCGCGCGGTGGCCTTCACCCCGACGGAGCCGGCGTCCGGCCAGGTCACCCCGGAGAGCAGAACGGTGGCGGTCGACCCGGTCCAACTCACCGTGCCGGCCTTGGCACGCCATACCCCATTGTGTTCGTAGCGCACGGTCGCGGTCCACGGCAGCGAGGGGTCCCCTACAAAGGTGGCCACGGGCAGGGCGTCGATCCGCTCCCCCGCAGGCACCGTGCCCGGCAGACCTGTCATCGCCTCACCGGCCTGACGGACGGTCATCGTCCAGGGCCCGCCCTGGCCGCTCGCGGACTCGACATACGCCGACTCCGCGGTCCGCTGCAGGGCGCTGAGCTCGCCGGTGCTGTCGTCGGCCAGGGTGAGCGCCACCGGGTCCAGTCCGTTCGCGGTGGCCACCACGGTCGCGCTGGCTCCGGCAAGAGTCACCGGCCCGACGAACCGTGAGGACGACCCGGTCGTGCTGTCGGCCTGGAGGCGCACCGGCCCGGCCAGGGTGATGCCTTGCGGGGCGGTCACCGTGGCGAACCCGAAGCGGGCGAAGCCCTCGAGGGTGGCGCTCTGGTCGAGCTGAAGGGCGGAGTGGACGTGCAGGAAGCTCCCCGCCAGGGTGCGCAGCGGCACCGCCACCCGCGAGGCAGCCCCACCCACCCAGAGGGTCCCGGCGACGTCGAGGGCGGCACCGGCGGCCGCGGCGGTTACCCGAGAGGCGCGGCTCGGCGTCGCCCGGAGCTGGAGTTCACCGCGCACCACGGTCCGTCCGGTGAGGGCCAGAGTTCCGGCCAGCCCGCTCGTCGGGGTAACGACCACGGCTTGGAAGGGCGGGATATCGCCCTCAAGGGTCACGGTGCCCGCGGTGCGCAGGTTCCCGGTCACCGGTCCCTCCAGGACCGAGGAGCCGTCGGCGAGCAGCACGTCGACATTGCCACCGCCGGTGAGGTCGAGCCGATCCTGCACGGTGACCCGCTGGGCGATCCCGCCCCGCAGGAGAAGCCGATCGATGTGGTTGGCCTGGTGGAAGCGCCCCTGGAGCAGCCCTCCCTGTAGCGCACGGACCTCGGTCAACCGCGTCCAGGACGCGAACAGCGAGGCCGTCCCGGCGACGTCGACCGGGACCAGGAACGCGGCCGCATTCCGTCCGGAGGTCTCCAGGCGTCCGCCGCGCTCGACGACCACGGCGCCCCCGCCCCCGCCGCCCAGGACCCGGGTCGAGGCGCCGGATCGGCCGTCGTTGACGAGCACAAGGGATCCCCCGGAGGCGACGTGGAGCACTCCGCCAAGGGTGAGTGCGGCGTTCTGGGCACCGGAGAGCAGCCGCAACCGCGCGGTCGAAGCGACCCAGACCCCCGCGGCCCGCGACGGCGCGGTGAGGTCGACCATGGCCCCCGAGGGCAGGCAGACCCGTTCGGCAGCCGTGGGCACGTGTCCCGTGCTCCACCGGGAGGCGGTCTGCCAGAGCCCGGCCGAGATACCGTGCCAGGTCGTGTCACACGCGGCCGCGGCGGCACCCGTGGCGGCACCCGTGGCGGCAGCGGCGGAGGTGAGACTGGCGGTGCCGACAAGTGCGGAGGTGCTGATCAAGACCGCGGCAACGGCACGCGTGCGGGCCCGACGAAACATCGACAACTCCTGTGGTGTCCGCGAACGGCTCCCTGCAAGCCACGGTCGAGCACCGATTTCCCTGGGGGGAGAGTACCGCTCGGACGGCCACGCGCCAACACCGTTCACCCCGTGCGCGTGGGACCGGGCACTACCCTGGGAGCATGCGATCCGGCCACGCCGTCTCGGTCGTGGTGCCCCACTACGGACCCCCCGAACTCACCCTGGGACTCGTCCACCAACTCCGCACCCAGACCCACGAGCAACTCGAGGTCATTGTCGCCGACGACTGCTCCCCCCAGCCCTTCCCGGAGGTTGAGGGAGTGCGGCTGGTGCGGCGGCAGCACAACGGTGGCTTCGGCTCCGCGGTGAACAGCGGGGCCGCCATCGCCCACGGCGAGTTGCTGCTCATTCTCAACAGCGACCTGACCATCACCCCCACCTTTGTCGCGGACCTCGTCGCCGCGGCCGCACCGTGGCAGCCGGCCGTCACCGGGCCGCTCATCTACTGGGTTGAGCAGGGTCGGGACGAACTCACCGGACGACATTTCCCGACCGCGACCTCCTCAGCCCTGGAGTGGCTCACCGTCCTCGCGCGTCACCGTCACCGCCGCGCCCTCACCGAAGGCATCGGCAACGACACCGCCTGCGTGCCGGGGGCGGTCGTGCCGGTCGACTGGCTCGTCGGGGCCGCGCTGCTCCTGCCGCGGGACTGTTTCGAGGCCGTCGGCGGGTTCGACGAGAGCTACTTCATGAACGGCGAAGAGGTCGACCTCCAACGTCGGCTCCGCGACCATGGGATCCCCTCGGTTTTCCTCGGCACGGTCCGGGTCGAACACGTCGGAGGGGCGAGTTCGGACCCGCAACGCCGCCAAGCCTGGGCGATCGCGGCACGGCACCGCTACGCCCGCAGATGGGGGTTCGGCCGGCGACTCAAGGTCGCGCTCGGCGCGGCGACTATGGTGAACGCGGTCACCAATGGAGTGCGTCAGCTGGCCGGCCGTGAGGTCGACGCCGCCACGGTGGCTCGGCGCGAATGGCGGCTCGCGATGGACCAGGTGAGCGAGCAGTGAGCCGGCCCGCGCCGCGGCTGCTCCTCATCAGCCCCGCCTTCCACGGCTACTGGCGTGGTCTGGAGGCCGCGTTCAGCTCCCTCGGGTATGCCGTCCAGACCTACCGCTACGACGAGCACGCGACCCTGACCGCCAAGCTTCGGGTCAAGGCCAGCGAACTCGGGGGACGCCTGCCAGGGAGGACACAGCACCGCGGCCCCGAGGGCATCGACGAGCGCGCAACGGCCGGGGCGCTCACCGCGTTGGCGCAGGCCAACCCCGACCGGGTGCTGCTGATCAAGGCCGACAGCTTCGGCTCCGCCCTGTGGGAGCGGCTTGCCGCGCGCGGCCGACCGTACGGCCTGTGGCTCTACGACGAGGTCCGGCGTACCCGGCATACTCCGCAGACCCTCACCCGGGCGGGCGCGCTCGCGAGCTACTCCCCGAAGGACGTCGCCGACCTGCGCGCGGCCGGGCACGAGGTGACCTGGGTTCCCGGGGGCTTCGACGCTTCGGTGGCCGCCACCCCTCGGTCCACCCCGGAGGTCGTCTTCATCGGCGCCCGCTACCCCAACCGGGAACGGCTGCTCAACCACCTGCAGGCTGCCGGGATCCCGGTGCGCGCCTACGGCCGAGACTGGTCGGGCCACCCCCTGGACCGGCTGCGGACCTGGCGGGTCGGCAGCCCCGCAGTCCCGGCGGCCCGCGACATCCCCCGGGCGGAGGCCTACGGCCTCATGGCCGGAGCACGGGCATCGCTCAACGTCCACCACGACCAGGACGGCTTCACCATGCGCACTTTCGAGACCCCCGGCGTCGGCGGCTTCCAACTCCTCGACCGCGCCGACGTCTCGGCGTTCTATGAGCCGGGCACCGAGGTCGCCGTCTTCTCCTCCCCCGAGGAGGCGGTGGACCTGGCCCGCCGGGCAGCCGTGGACCGCGCCTGGGCCGACCGTATCCGTGCCCGCGGCCAAGCCCGCACCCTCGCCGAGCACACCTTCGTCCACCGGGCACGGGCACTGGAGTCACTGTGGGCCTGAGGTTTCCGCGAGATCTCGAGGCATGGCGCAGCTGGCAAGCGCGGCGCCAGCCGGTCACGCGCCGATTGCGGGCACGAGCCACCAGAATGCTCGAGCGTTCCGGGAAGGAACGATCGATCTGGGTGACCTCGACCCCGGGCGAGGGCGACGGCAACCTCATCGTCGTCCTGGACTCGCGCTCGCCGACGGCCGTGCACGCCCTGGTCGCGCCCCTGCGCCACCTCGGCCGACCCGGGGTGACCGTGCTCTCGGCGGCCCCGGTCGCCGACCTGCTCCCGGCGGCGCCGTGGACGGCGAGGACGCGGCCGCTCACGGACGCGGTAGCCGACGTCGTGGACGGGTCGTCGACGGTGCTCACCCTCGGCCACTACCTCCCGATCGCGAACACCGCGTATGCCGTGGCGCGGGCGCGCGAGGCCCGGTTCCTCACCGTGCAGCACGGCCTGCTCACCCCGCTCGCACCGCCGCTTGCGCCGGGCACGAGCCTGCTCGCCTGGTCGGATGCGGACGCGGAGTTCTGGACCGCCGGGCGGGATGACGTCGAGTCCGCAGTCGTCGGATCTGAACTGCTCTGGCAGGCCGGGACGCCGCGCCCGGCAACGGCCGAGCCCGGCCCGCGACGCTCGTCCGTGCCGGTCTATCTCGGCCAGTTGCACGCGGCCGAACTCTCCCGGTCCGGCCTGGTCGCCTCGGCCGAAGCGTTCTGCCGAGCCGAGGGCGCGCGCTACCGACCACATCCGGCCGAGGCCGACCGCCGCTCTCGCGCGACCCACGACCGCTGGGCTCGGGATGGGGTCGCCATCGAGCGAGACCCCATCCCGCTGAAGGACCTTGAGGCCCCGGTGGTCAGCGTCTTTTCCACCGGCACGCTCGAAGCGGCGGCTCGCGGGCTGCCCGCCTGGGTGCATTACCTCGACCCGCCGAGCTGGCTCGAGGAGTTCTGGGACCGTTACCGGCTGAGCCGCTGGGGCACCGAGCCGACCCCGGCCCCGACGCGCACCAGCGCCTCACCCGCCGAGGCCGTTGCCGCCGCGGTGAGCGGCCTCGGCGGGATGAGGCAGCGGTGAGGCGATGATGGTGCCGTGATGCCCACACTTGCCGTCATTCCCGCCCGGGGCGGGTCCAAGGGCATCCCGCGAAAGAACCTGGTCCCGATCGCCGGGAAGCCGCTCATCGTGTGGACCATCGAGCAAGCCCTCGACGTCCCGGGGCTCGAGGTCGCGGTCTCCACCGAGGACGCGGAGATCGCCGCGGTCTCCCGGGAGGCGGGGGCACGGGTCATCGAGCGCCCGGCAGACCTGGCGCAGGACGACACCCCGACCGAGCCGGTCGTGCTGCACGCCCTGGAGGTCACCGAACGGAGCAGTGGACCGGTCGAGGCCGTTCTGCTCCTCCAGGCGACCTCACCGGTGCGCCGGCCGGGGACCCTGGCCCGAGCCGTCGCCGATCTCTCCCGGCGGGGGTTGGACAGCCTCGTCGGTGTCGTCGAACAGCCACCGTTCCTGTGGTCACAGGACGCCGATGGCCTGGCCCGTCCGGCATACGACCATCTCCACCGGCCGCGGCGACAGGACCTCACCCCGGCCGCCCGGCGCTACCGGGAAACCGGCTCCCTCTATGTGACCAAGACCGAGATCTACCGACGTCACGGCAATAGGCTGGGGGGTCGCATCGGCCTTTTCGTCATGGAGGAGGTGGAAGGCGTCGACATCGACACCCTGAGCGACCTCGCCCACGCCGAACGGCTCCTCACCCTGGAAAGCCCCCCGTCCCGATGATCGTCGAACGCGCCATCGCCCCGTTTGTCGTCTACGCCGAGGACCCCATCCTGCGGGCCCTGGAGAAGATCACGGCCAACAAGGCGCGGATCGTCTTCTGCGTGAGCGAGCGCGGGCACTTCGTCGGCTCGCTCACCGACGGGGACTTCCGCCGCTGGCTTGCCGCCCACCCAGAGGCCGACCTCGCGACCTCGTGTGCCCAGGTCGCCAACCGGGCGGCCCGCACGGCCCCGGCCGACAGCACCCCCGCCCAGATCCGCGAACGCTTCACCGCAGCCATCGACCACCTGCCGCTGCTCGATGACCGCGGCCACCTCAGCGCGGTCGCGATCAACCGCAGCGACGTCGTCCACGTCGGCCGGCACGCCGTCGGGGCGGACAGTCGGACCCTGCTCATCGCCGAGATCGGGATCAACCACAACGGCTCGGTGGAGCGGGCCATCGAGCTCGTCGACGCCGCCGTGGGCGCGGGGGCGGACTGCGTGAAGTTCCAACTCCGCGACCTGGCTGCGCTCTATCGCAGCGGCTCGGGGGCGGACAGCGGCGGAGAGGACCTCGGCCCGCAGTACACCATGGACCTGCTCAACCGGTTCAACCTCTCCGCCGGGGAGCTCTTCGAGGTCTTCGACCACTGTGCTCGGCTCGATGTCGATGTCATGTGCACCGCCTGGGACATCCCCTCGGTGGACGCCCTGGTCGGGTATGGCGTGCCGTCGCTGAAGATGGCTTCGGCCGACCTCACCAACCACGAACTCATCCGGTATGCCGCGAGCACCGGGGCGGCGCTGGTCCTCTCCACCGGGATGGCCGCCGAGGCCGAGATCGTCGAGACCGTCGGGGTCCTCAAGGAGAGCGGAGCCTCCTACGCCCTGCTGCATTGCCAGTCGACGTATCCGGCACCGTTCAAGGACGTCAACCTGCGCTACCTCTCCCGGCTCGCCGAGCTCGGGGAGTGCCCCGTGGGGTACTCCGGGCATGAGCGCGGCTTCCACGTGCCGCTCGCCGCGGTCGCGCTCGGCGCCAAGATCATCGAGAAGCACTTCACCCTCGACAAGGCGCAAGAGGGCAACGACCACAAGGTCTCGCTGCTGCCCGAGGAGTTCGCCGAGATGGCCCGACGGGTCCGCGAACTCGAAGAAGCCCTCGGCAGCGACGGGCCGCGCACGGTGTCCACCGGCGAGCTCATGAACCGGGTCAACCTCGCCAAGTCGCTCGTCGCGGCCCGCCCGGTGGCTGCCGGTGCGACGATCACCGCGCAGGATGTCGCAACCAAGAGCCCCGGCCGTGGGCTGCAGCCCAATGCACTCCCCCGGCTGCTCGGCCGGACGGCGAGCCGGGACCTCGCGCCGGGGGACTTCTTCTATGCCAGTGACCTTGCCGAAACCGCCCCCCGCGGCCGGAAGTACCGGTTCCGTCGGCCCTGGGGGCTGCCGGTGCGCTATCACGACATCGGTGACCTCACCGTCGACGTCATACCGGACTTTCTCGAGTTCCATTTCTCCTACAAGGACCTCGAGATCGACCCGGCGAGTGTGTTCACCGAGCCGCTGCCCACCGGGTATGCCTGCCACGCACCGGACCTCTTCGCCGGTGACTTCCTGCTCAACCTGGCTGCCGAGGACGACGCCCACTGGGAACGCTCGATCGCCGAACTCCAGCGGGTCATCGACCTCACCCGCAGGCTCGGGCAGTGGTTCCACAGCCCGCGAGACCCGGTCGTCATCTCCAGCCTCGGCGGCTTCACCACCGACCGGCACGTCCCGCTCGACGAACTCGATGACATGTATGCCCGGGTGGCCGCGGGGCTGGACCGGGTCGACGTCACCGGGGTCGCTCTGGCTGCTCAGACCCTGCCCCCGTTCCCCTGGTACTTCGGCGGCCAGCTCTACTGCAACCTCTTCGTGCGGGCCCAGGACACCGCCGCGTTCGCGCAGAAGTACCACCGACGGCTCTGCCTCGACATCTCGCACACCCAGCTCGCCTCGACCTTCGCCGGAGTCCCGCTCCGTGAGTCGGTGGCCCTCCTCGCCCCGTATGTCGAGCACCTCCACCTCGTCGACGCCGTCGGGGTGGACGGCGAGGGGGTGCAGGTCGGCGAAGGAGACGTCGACTGGCCCGCCTTGGCCGCGCAGCTCGATGCCGTGGCGCCCGGGGTGAGTTTCATTCCGGAGATCTGGCAGGGGCACGTCAACCACGGGGAGGGTTTCTGGGTGGCCCTGGAGCGGCTCGAGGCCTGGCTGTGAGCGAGCCCGCGCTCGGGCCGCGGACCGCTCTCTGGGTCGTCCCGGTGGCTAACCTCGCCGGGGTGGCCCGACATGTCCTCGACGTCGCCGCGCACGGCATACCGGGGTGGCGGGTGGTCACGCTCACCCCGCCCGGGCCCCTCGCCGAGGCACTGCGCGCCCGCGGTGCGGCCGTCCTCACCGGCCCCTTCGGCCCAGACCACGGCCTCGCCCGGAGTCGGCGGACACTCACCCACGCGGCCGGGGCCCTCCGCCCGGCGCTCGTCCACACTCACCTCTCGTATGCCGACCTCGCCCTGGCCTCGATCCCGCTGGCGCCCGGCACCGTCCGGGTGAGTACCGAACATGGCATCGCCGCCGACGACGCCGTCTACCACGCGCACGCCGCGCAGGCCCGGGCCATGGCGCTGGCCCACCGGGTCCGGCTGCACCGCCTCGATGCACTCATCGCGGTGTCGGGCGCCACCCTGGCGGCGGTGCGGAGCAAGTGGTCTCCGCCGGCGCGGCTGCGCACCGAGGTCATACCCAACGGCGTGGACCGGCCCCACCCGGGGGATGAGACGCGGCCCGTCCGGGAAGGGCTGCATGTGGTCAGCGTCGCGCGGCTCGCTCCCGAGAAACGGTTGGATGCGCTGGTCGCCGGGTTCGCCGAACTGGCCAAGGCCGAGCCGACCGCACGGCTCACCCTCGCGGGGGACGGGCCGCTGCGTGCGGATGTCACCGCCCAGGTCCGCTCCGCGGGACTCGCCGACCGGGTCGACCTGCCCGGTCATGTCAACCCCGAGGAGCTGCTCTCCCGGGCCCACGTGCTAGCCCAGCTGTCGATCTGGGAGAACTGTTCCTATTCACTGCTCGACGCTCTGGCCCGGGGGCTCGGCATCGTCGCGACCCGGGTCGGCGGCAACCCCGAGGTCGTCGGTGAGGCGGGCCTCGTCGCCGACGTCGCACCGGCAACCATCGCGGCGGCCTTGCGGCGCCAAGGCCTGGACGCGTCCGCTCGACCCCAGCTGAGCGCCCGGTGGCCTACCGTTTCCGATATGTGTGACCGGCTCGCCGCGCTCTACGACGGCACGGCCGGTCCGCAGGGTCGAGGAGGTGAGCGATGAGCACAAGCGTGTGGCCTGCGCCGAGCTCCGCGCGGCCAGACCCCGGCGCCGTCCCCGCGTCGGCGTCAGAGCCCGAAAACCACAGCCGGATCATCGAGTTCGTCCTCGCGATCGGGCTCACCGTCCCGCTCACGGTTCCGCTCCTCAACCTGCCGAGCCCCGAGGTCGCTGGCCTGCTCCTGGTCCTCTATGGCTGGTTCCTCCCGACCGACATCGGCCAGGAGCGGCCCCGCTGGTTCCCGGTCTTGCTCGTCCTGCTGTGGGTCGAGCTCGCCGTCTCGGCCGTCCTCAACGGGGTTGACGGCACAAGACGGCTTGGGCACCTGGCGATCTTTATCCTCCTTGCCCTGATGATCAGCTCCGGACGCCTGCACCGGCTCTCCCTCCTGCGCGGGATGGCCCTGGGCCTCTTCTTCGCAGCGATCACCGCGATCGTGGCCCGGTTCCTCGGCATCGAAGGCGCCTACGGGGAACGCCTGACCGGCCTGTTCAGCGACCCCAACGTTGCCGGATTCCACCTGGTGGTCTTCGGGGCCCTGGTCATGACCGGTGCCCGGTCGGGGTTCCGCCGGTGGCTAGGTGCGGCCGCGCTTCTCATCGCCATCGGCCTCACCCTGTCGCGGACCTCGCTCATCGCCACCATCCTCGGATTGGTCTGGCTGCTGCTCTACAAGCGGGTCCCGGGTCGGTGGGCGCTCGCCCTGCTTGCGGCGAGCTTCCCGGCCCTGATGGCGTATGCCGAGTCGTTCCGCTACTGGGGTCCGTTCTCCGAGCGCACCGGCAGCGATGCCTTGCGGGACCGGATCCTACTGGCGGAGGAGCAACTCTTGCCCATCTCGCCGTGGTACGGACGCGGCCCCGGAACGGCATACGTCCAGGTGGACGGGTCGAACTTCTTCTTCCACAGCAGCTACCTCGGGCTGCTCAACGAGGCTGGCCGCATCGGATTTGTCATCTTCCTTGTCGGTGTCGTGGCCCTGCTCTTCCGGCTGGTCGGGATGCCCACCGAACTCCGCCAGCCCTGGTATGAGGCCGCGATCGTCGCCTTCCTGCTCTGTGCCTTCAACCTGGGTGAGGTCCTCCTGGAGATTCCGACGGCGGTCACCCTCGGCATGGCCATGCGGCATCTCCTGCGTCCGCGAGAGCTCTCCCAGTTCGAGGCCGACCACAACCCCGGCCACGTCCTGTAATGGGACGAGCCGCGATCACCCTCGCCGCGAACAACGGCGCCATCGGTGGCGGCGAGGTCATGCTGCTCGCCCTCGCCGAGGTGCTGCGCGAACTTGGTCGAGAGGTCGCCGTCGTCGGCCCGAGCGCCCCCGGTGGAGTGCTCGACGCCGCCGGCGATCGGGGGTTCGACGTGGTCGAGCTGCCGACGGCGAGACCGGACTACGTTCGCGCGTTGCGCCGGTGGGACCGGCGCGAACGGCGGGGCGTTCTCTGGTGCAACGGCTTGGTGCCGGCCGTCGCGACCACCGGCCGGTCCCACAGAATCGTCCATCTCCACGCGGACATCGCACCGGCCCACCGTCTGCTTGCCCGAGCCGCTCGTCGGGGTGCCCTGGCGACCCTGGTCCCCTCGCGGAACCTCGCCAACCGCGTTCCCGGCGCCATCCCGATGCCCAATTGGACGGTCGACCTGGGAGCGGTCCGCCCCGGGTTGCCGAACACGCCGGCCGTCCTCGGCTTCCTCGGCCGACCGAGCGTCCTCAAGGGCACCGTCGTCCTTGCCGAGGCGTGCGCGCGGTTGGCGGACACCGGCCACGCCGTCCGGCTCCTCATCGCCGGCGAGTCGCGATTCATCGAACCCGCCGAGCAGGTGCGCGTTCAGCAGTCGCTCTCGGCTGTCGGGGACCTCGTTTCCCAGGTGGGTTGGGTGGATCCGCGGGAGTTCTTCAGCACGATCGATGTCGCCGTCTTCCCCTCCATCGTCGCCGAGTCGTTCGGGCTCGCCGCGGCCGAGGCGATGTCGGCGAGGACCCCGGTCATCGTCTCGGACGCCGGGGCGCTGCCCGAGGTTGTCGGCCCGGGGCACCCGTGGATCGCCCGCTCCAGCGACCCCGCCCATCTGGCCGAGGTCATTCGGGCCACTCTGGGCGCTCCCGCACCTGAGCGGGCCGCCGTCGTCGATGCGGCACGCATACGGTGGGAGCAGCACTACTCCCCCGCCGCCGGTCGGCGACGAGTCGCCAGGATCATCGATGCCTTAGACGTATGAGGGTGCCACCTGCGTACGCCGACTCTGCGAGAATGAACTCACCCCCGTTCACCCCCTCCGAAGGGCTCGCGAGCAGTCATGCCCCGTGCACTCATCACCGGCATTACCGGCCAGGACGGCCTCTACCTCGCCGAGTTGCTCATCGGCAAAGGCTACGAGGTGCATGCCGTGCTGCGTGGGCAGAACAATCCCAAGCGGGCCATCGTCGAGGCGGTGGCCCCCGAGGTCGTGCTGCACACTGGTGACCTCACCGACTTCTCCAGCCTCCTTCGGGCGCTCAATGCCTCGCAACCGGACGAGGTCTACAACCTCGGCGCGGTCTCCTTCGTCGCCTACTCGTGGGAGAACGCCCACGTGACGACCGAGGTCACCGGCACTGGGGTGCTCAACATGCTCGAGGCGGTGCGTCTGCACGCCGGCAACGACCCGGCCGCGGTCCGCTTCTATCAGGCATCCTCCTCGGAGATGTTCGGCAAGGTGCAACAGGTCCCGCAGCACGAGCGCACGCTGCTCTGGCCCCGATCGCCCTACGGGGTGGCCAAGGTGTTCGGGCACTACATGACGATCAACTACCGCGAGTCCTACGGCATGCACGCCTCCTCCGGCATCCTCTTCAACCACGAATCACCGCGCCGCGGACCGGAGTTCGTCACTCGCAAGATCTCGATGGCGGTCGCCGCGATCGTCGAGGGCCGCAGCGACCACGTCGTCATGGGCAACCTCGATGCCGAGCGCGACTGGGGCTTCGCGGGCGACTATGTCGAGGGCATGTGGCGGATGCTCCAGCAGCCGACGGGCGACGACTACGTCCTGGCAACCGGGGTGTCGCGCTCGATCCGAGACTTCCTTGACGCCGCCTTCACCCATGTGGGCATCGAGGACTGGTCGGACTACGTGCGCCAGGACCCCCGCTTCATGCGACCGGCCGAGGTCGACCACCTCGTCGGGGATGCGAGCAAGGCCCGCGAGGTCCTCGGGTGGACACCGAGCGTCAGCTTTCCGGAGCTGGTCGCGATGATGGTGGACGCCGACCTCGCCCAGCTCCGAGCCGAACGGAAGTAGCCACCATGCCGGTCGCCCTCGTCACCGGCGTCGCCGGTCAGGATGGTGGCTACTTGGCCGAGCGCCTCCTCGCCGACGGGTATGCCGTGCACGGCCTCACCCGCTCCGGCGATGACCCGATCGGCCTGCCGGCCGAGGTGGTTCTGCACCGCGGTGACCTCACCGACCGGCCGGCGGTCTCCGCCCTGGTGGCGCAGATCGCCCCGGACGAGGTCTATAACCTCGGTGGGCAGAGCTCGGTCTCGGCCTCGTGGAAGGACCCCGACGGCACCTTTGCGGTCAACGCCACCGCCGTTGAAGGGCTCGTCGGAGACTGCCTGGAACTCCAGCAGCGCTCCGGCAGATCGGTCCGGCTCGTCCAGGCGTCCAGTGCGGAGATCTTCGGGGAGCCGGCGTACTGCCCGCAGGACGAGGACACCCCGATCGCCCCGGTAAGCCCGTATGGCCGCAGTAAGGCGGCGGCCCACACGGCGGTCTTGCGAGCTCGCTCGGCAGGTCTGCACGCCTCGTCGCTCATCCTGTACAACCACGAGTCCCCGAGACGGCCAACGACCTTCGTCACCCGCAAGATCACCTCCGGGGTGGCCGCGATCGCCCACCACGGGGGCGGTGAACTGGTCCTCGGCAACCTCGCCGCCCGGCGCGACTGGGGTTGGGCCCCGGACTATGTCGAGGCGATGGTGCGCTCGGCACGCCATACCAGGGGCGACACCTACGTCATCGCGACCGGCGTCGCGCACTCGGTGAGCGACTTCGTGGCCGCCGCGTTCGCTCGGATCGGGATCACGAACTGGGCGGCCCACGTCCGGGTCGACCCGGACCTGTTCGTCGCCGTCGACCCCAGCGAGCAGCGCGGCTGCGCAGACCATGCGGCGAACACCCTCGGCTGGCGCCCGAGCGTGCCGTTCGCCGAGATCGTTGGGCGCATGGTCGATGCCGATCTGCAGGCGCTCGCCGGCGAGCCTCGATGAGCTCAGCGGGCCCCCGGGTAGCCATAGCCCACGATTACCTCACCCAGCGCGGTGGGGCCGAACGTGTGGTTCTGGCAATGCTCAGGGCGTTCCCGGACGCGACGATCTACACCACGCTCTACGACCGGGCCCTGACCTACCCCGAGTTCGAGGACGCCCTCATCGTGCCGTCCGCGCTGAACTCCTTGAAGTTCTTCCGGCGCCATCACCGCCTCGCCCTGCCCTTCCTCCCGTTGGTGGCCGAGTCGATCGAGATTGACGCCGACGTCGTCCTGGTGTCGAGTAGCGGATGGGCCCACGGGTTCAGCACGAGAGCGCGTCGACTCGTCTACTGCTACAGCCCGGCCCGCTGGCTCTACCAGACCGACGACTACCTGGGGGGCCCGGCCGCCTCGTCGGCGAGCGGCCTGGCGCTGCTGGCCATGCGACCGGCGCTGCGGGCCTGGGACCGAAGGGCCGCGCAACTCAATGACCGTTACCTCGCGATCTCCCGGGTCGTTCAACAGCGGATCCAGGACACCTACGGTTTGAACGCACCCGTGGTCCCGGCGCCGCACTCCATGGACACCTCGCTCCCACAGGAGCCCCTGGACGACGTCGGTGACGGCGGGGGCTTCCATCTCCTGGTGTCCCGGCTGTTGCCCTACAAGAAAGTCGACACAGCGATCGAGGCCTTCCGCGGTATGCCCTCGCGCCGACTTGTCGTCGTCGGCGCGGGGCCCCTCGAGAGGGAACTTCGCCGTACGCTGCCGACCAACGTGACCATGGTTCAAGGGATCAGCGACGCCCAGCTCCGCTGGCTCTACGCCCAGTGTGTGGGGATCGTCGCCCCGAGCCTGGAGGATTACGGTCTCACGCCATTGGAGGCCGCCGCGTTCGGAAAGCCGAGCGTCACCCTGCGCGGCGGAGGGTATCTCGACACCGTCCTCGAAGGAGTGACCGGAGTGCACTTCGATGAGCCGGTGCCGGAGGCGGTGGCTGCTGCGGTCGCCGCTGCGGCGGAAGTGCCCTGGGACTACGAAGCCATCCGGGCGCATGCCGATCGCTTCTCCGAGGAGTCGTTCGCCCGCCGCCTGCGGGCCGAGGTGACCGCCTTGTGGGCGGATGGGGCCGAGGCCTCGGGTTAGGCCTGCACCTCGACCTGAGTCTCGGGCGAGGTCTCGGCGTCCTTGCCGCGGCGGCGCTTGGCGCGGCGGGCTCCGGTGCCGTCACCCTTGGAGGTGTAGTAGTAGCGGTTTTGGTAGGAGCCGTAGCCGTACCCGTAGCCATAGACGACACCATCAACCTTGCGCTTGGGCGCAAGGTTGAGGACCGTGCCGAGGACCTTGCCGCCAACGTGCGCCATGGACTTCGCGCACTGGGCAGCCTGGTCTCGGTGGGTCTTGCCGACGGCGAAGACGAAGAGGGCGCCATCACACATGGCGGTGAGCAACCCGGCGTCCGTGACCGGGAGCAACGGAGGTGCGTCCAGAATCACGAAGTTGTTTCGGGAGAGCTCGGTGATGACCTCATTCATTCGGTGGGAGCCGAGCAGTTCGCTGGGGTTGGGCGGGATCCGACCGGCCGTGATGAGGAGAAGGTTGGGTTGTTCGGTGGGCTGCAGCGCGGCCTCGAGCTCGAGTTGCCCCGAGAGCACCTGGGTGAGACCGACCGACCCGCGACGTTCGAAGATAGTGGCGAGCATGGGGCGTCGCAGGTCAGCGTCAATGAGCACCACTGGTCGCCCGGACTCGGCGAGGACCCTGGCCAGGGTCGCCGAGATCGTCGACTTACCCTCCCCGGAGTTCGCGCTGGTCACCACCATGCTTCGCGGCGGATTGTCGACGTTGACGAAACGCAGGTTGGTCCGCAGTTGCCGGAAGGACTCCGAGGCCATTCCGAGGCTCCCGAGGCGTCCCCGCCCCTTGCTGGCCCGCAGCTCGGCGGTCTGCGGCACCACCGCGAGCACCGAGGTGCCGGTGTTCTCCTCGACCTGCTTGACGGTGCGGATCCGGGTATCCAGAGCGCGCCGCAGGAGGATCCAGCCGGCCATGAGACCAAAGCCGCCCGCGAGCCCGGCGAGGACGTACTTCTGGACGTTGGGGCCGATCTGGGCGCCGGGCAGGGCCATCTCGATGGGCACCACCCGGACCACCGCCTGCTGGCCCGGCTTGACCGTTCCGCCGAGTTCGATCCGGTTGGCCTCGGCCGCGACCGCACGCACCATCGCGTCGGCAAGCAGCCGGGCCTCCTCGGCCGTCGGTGCGGTCGCGCTGACCCGGATCATGGAGGTGCCGTCGGGGATGGTCGCGCTGATCCGCCCGACGATCTGGGCCGGGGTGGCGTTGATCCCGGTCTCTTCGATGGCCCGCTGGGCCACCGCGCGGGTCTGCGCGTAGGGCAGGAATGCACTGACCTTGCTCGCCGCGACCGAGGAGTTGGCCAGGATGCTGCCGATGTCGCTTTGCGGTGCCGCGACGACGATCTGACCGCTGGAGTCGGCGGCGAAAACCGGCGGCAGCGTCGAGGCGTAGCCGTAACCCAACGCCCCGCCGAGCAGGGTGGCGAGCAGCAGCCGACCGAGGTGGCTGCGCATGAGGCGGAAGAGCTCGACGAACGTCACGGGAGTTCAACACCTGAGGGTATGGGCAACAGCACGCCGACGGCAGGGCACCGGCGTGCTCGGGCAAGGACAGTCTACGTCGGGGTGCCCGGATACAGTCCCGATGTGAGCGTTCCCGACATCCCCCTCGCGGCGCGGGTCGCCCTCGCCCATGCCTATGCCCAGGCCCTCGCCGAGGACCACGGTGTCGACCTGCTGCACATCAAGGGACCCGCAGCCACCCCCGAGCTGCGCGGACAACGCGGAGGCGGCACCGATGTCGACGTCCTCGTCCGCCCGGCCCACGTCCGGGTCTGGATGGCGGCCCTGGCCGCGGATGGGTGGTCCATCGACACCGACTTCACCACCTCGTCGGTCTTCGAGCATGCGGCCACCCTGCGGCACCAAGAGTGGGGACTCATGGATGTCCACCGACGGTACCCGGGGCTGGACCGCGACCCGGAGGCAACCTTCACCCGATTGTGGTCTGGAGCTGTCTCGCGGCCGATCGCACACTATCCGTGTCCGGTGCCGGAGGAGGTCGCGGAGCGACTGATCCTGCTCACCCATGCCGCCCGCAGCGCCCATCCTGAGCTGCACGCAGACGTCGCGGCGAGTTGGGGGGCCGCCGACGCAGCGACCCAAGGGGCCGTGGAGGCCCTCGCTGCCGACCTCGGCGCCGACGTCCCGCTGCGGATCGCCACCGGCCGGGCAGCGCAGGTGGCGCACCTCCCCGAGGCAGCCGTGTGGCTCGCCTTCGAGCACCCCGAGGACCGCCTCGGCGAGTGGCAGGCCAGGTGGCGCTCGGCGGCCACGGCACGGGCCAAGGTCACCGTTGTCGTGCGAGGGATCGCGGTGAACCGTCACTATCTCGAGGCGGAACTCGGTCGACCGGCAACCGGCACCGACCTCGCCCGAGCCTGGTGGCACCGGGCGGGCGCGCTCGGCCACGAGGTCCGGCGGCGCCTCACCGAGCGTCGGTCATGACCCGCTACCGGCCGGCACGGGCCGCCTGGATCGTGCAGGCCATCGGCGACAGCCCGGTGGTCTACGCGGCCGCCCTTGCGCACGGCCGACCGCTGGTCCTCGCCGACTCGGCGGCCCTCATTTGGATCGCACTCACCGATTGCACTCACCCGGCGACCGCGAGCGAGGTCGCCGAGGCCTTGGCCGCCGAGCAGGGCTTCGCGGCGGTCGCCGTCCTCGGTGACGTCAGCGCGTTCCTCGACGAACTCGTCGATCACGGACTCGCCACGCACTGAGCAGGGCCGCTCCGAGCACGGCGCCCCCGGTGTTGGCAAGGACATCGGCCCAGAGAGCCTCCCGGGCAGGCAGAAAGGCCCGCTGAACGATCTCGGCGAGAACGCTGGCGGCCGCTCCGGCCACGACCCAGACCAGCGGGGACACCTTCGGCAAAGCCCTCCCGGCGAGAACCACGAGGATCGCCCACGCGAGCACATTGAGCACGACCCCGTAGTCCTCGGGGACCGCCTCCGGGAAGGTTCGTCGGCCCTTGACGTAAAGCCACACCGTGAACCGGTTGAGCAACCACCCGTTGGGCCAAGCGAGCACCCCGGCCAGCACGACGGCGTATGCCGTCAGCGCCAACCCCCAGCCCCGGGTCGACTCACGCATCGTCCCCACCGAGCAGGGCCGTGACGAGCGAGTCCTGGAGCCAGGCGAGGAAGTTATAGAGGTTGAGCGCGGCGGTCACCGGGTGTCGCTCGGGGAGGGTGTCGGCGTGCTCTTCGAGCTGGTCGAGGTCCCCTTCCTCGCTCACCCCGAGGCGGGCGGCCAGGACGAGCCGAACATCGGTGAGGGCACGCGCGAAGGCCTGCGCCTCGTCCTGCGTGAGGCGGACCTCGCGTCCGGTGGCCCGCCCGAGGGCCTCGGCGGCGCACCGGGCGGCCTCGGCCTTTCGGTTGCGCAGTCCGGCCTCGGTGAGCCGCCGGAACTCCGCGGAGAGTTCCGGCTCGCTGCGGTGCCCGTCGGGGATGAGTCGGGCCACGGCGGGGTCCTCGGGCAGGGCCGGCGCACCCTGTGGGGTGGTCAGCGACCCGATGCCCGACACGATCGACTCGAAGGTTGCGCTGCCCTCGGGAGACCGCCGCGGACCGTCCGGGGTGAGCAGGTCAGCCAGTTGACCCAGCACGGTCACCAGCAGACCTCGTTCGCCGCGACCCAGCCCCGCGACATACTCGAAGGGAGCGGCCACGCTCCCGGCGCCGGCGCGGACGAAGGCTTTGGCCACCTCAGCCCTCCTTCTGGAAGGTGGCCCAGAGCCCGTATCCGTGGAGGGCTTCGGTGTGCGCCTCCATGGTCTCCTTGGCACCGTGGGCCACCGCGGCCCGGCCCTTGACGTGGACGTCCATCATGAGCTTCTCGGCCTTCTCACGGCTGTAGCCGAAGTAGCTCTGGAAGACCCAGGTCACATAACTCATGAGGTTGACCGGATCGTTCCAGACCAAGGTCACCCAGGGAGTGTCGAGCGCCTCGTCGGCAGCTGAGGCGACGACCTCGTCCAAAACCGGGGTGAGCGACACGCCTCCCAGGATATGGCGACCCACCCCGAGACCGGAGCGGCAGCCCTCGGTTCAGCCCCAGGAGCGGACGTAGGAACCGTCGTCGCAGGCCAGCGCGGCCTCGCCGAGTTCGAGGGGTTTGAAGGTGTCGACCATGACCGCCGTTTCCTCGAAGCGCTCCTTGCCCAGCGATGCCTCCGCCGCACCCGGCTGCGGCCCATGGGCGTGCCCGCCGGGGTGCAGCGACACCGAGCCGCGCTCGATGCCGGAACCCTTTCGGGCCTCGTAGTCGCCGTCGACATAGAACATGACCTCGTCGGAGTCGACGTTGGAGTGGTAGTAGGGCACCGGGATGGCGAGCGGGTGGTAGTCGACCTTGCGTGGGACGAAGTTGCAGATGACGAAGTTCCAGCCCTCGAAGACCTGGTGGGCCGGCGGCGGCTGGTGGACCCGGCCCGTGATGGGCTCGTAATCGGCGACGTTGAAGACATACGGATACAGGCAGCCGTCCCAGCCGACGACGTCGAGGGGGTGGTGCGGCTGGACGTGAACGGTGCCGAGGACCCCGCCACTGCTCTGCGGTCCACCGCCACGGTGCTTGATGAAGATCTCGGTCTCGGCGAGCTCGGCCTCACCGATGTCCTCGGCGAGCAGCGGGCCTTGCGGAAGCCGCAGGTCACGCTCACAGAAGGGGCTGTGTTCAAGGAACTGGCCATACCGGGACAGGTAGCGCTTCGGCGGCGCGATGTGACTGTTGGCCTCGACGATGATGGCGCGTAGCGGGTCCTTGCTCGACCGCTTGGGCAGCCACCGATGGGTCGTCGCCCGCGGGATGACGACGTAGTCGCCTTCGCCGACCTCGAAGGCCCCGAACACGGTCTCGACCCGGGCGCGGCCGCGCTCGACGTAGACGCACTCGTCCCCGATGGCATTGCGGTACCACGGGCTCGGGGCGCCGGCCACGACATACAGCAGGCGGACGTCGCTGTTGCCCAGGAGGAGCCGCCGCGAGGTGACGACGTCGGCGGCGCGGATGTCCTTGGCGGGGAAAAGGGTGTGCGGGGTGAGGTGGCGCGGGAGCAGCGGGTGGTTGGGCACGGTGGCGAGGTCGCCGACGGACCAGGTCCGGTACCCGCTCACGACCGCCGGGATGTGCCGGTGATAGAGCAGCGAGGAGTCCGAACTGAAGCCCTCTTCGCCCATGAGCTCCTCGTGGTAGAGGGCCCCGAGGGCCTTCCCGCGGGCGGGGCGGCGGTGCTGGGTGTGCCGCTTGGGCGGGATGCTCCCCATCGACTGGTAGTGCGCCATGGGCGCAGCGTATGGCGTGCGGCGGGTTGGGCGACAGTTCCCGACCGTGTTGGGGTCAGGATGGTCACATCGTCCGATGAACGGGGGTTGGTATCGGACAAACTGCCCAACCGATCACCGCGGACCTCGATCAGTGCGTCCGGCGGCCGGCGCGACCGGCGGCCTCGACCCCGAGCGCGGCGAGCTTCTCGCCCACCGCACGAGGCACCCGCTCGATGAGTCGATCGAGGACCCGTCCGACCGACGGCAGGGTGCGCGGGGTGAGCACCGCGGCGGTGATCCCCACGGCGAGGTTCCAGGGGCTGTCCCAGCGCGCCGGGGCCTCGACGAGAGCGGCAGCGGCGCTCCCGTGTTTGGCGAGGAACCGGCGCTGCGAGGACCCGGCGGCATACGCCCGCTCGGCGCGCTCGGTGAGCGACCGGGCCGGGTTGTGGTGCAGGGCCTCCACCTCCCGGGCAGCGATGACCGGCACGCCGAGCAGATGCAGGCGGTACCCCAGTCGACGTCCTCCCAGCCGTACTCCCGGAAATCGGTGTCGTACTCGCCGACCTCGTCATAGACCTCACGGGTCACCGAGACGTTCCCCGACCACAGCCGCCAACCCTGTTCGGCGGCCAGCGCATAGGAGTGCTCGCGGACCCGGCGCTCGGCAGGCAGCCCATAGGCCCGGGCGTAGGCGGTGTCCTCGAACACGTCCCGGCAGGGTCCGACGATCCCGATCCGGCGGTCCGCGTGGAGCGCCGCGTGGGCGGCGGCAAAGTCCGGTGCCGGCTCGACATCGTCGTCGCAGCGGACCAGGACACTCCCCCTCGCGGCGGCAAACCCGGCGTTGAGCGCCGCGGCCCGACCGCGGTTCTCCGGGAAGACCACCACCCGCACCGGCAGGTCGGCGGCCTGAGCGGCCAGCACGCCAGCGCTGTCGTCGATGTCCCCGTCGAGGACGAAGATCGCCTCCCAGTCGCACGCCTCCTGGGCGCGCAAGGCGCGGAGCAGTCGAGGGATCCGTTCGGCACCGCCGCGGGTGGGGACGACGATGGAGACGACCGGCACAGGCCCGAAGGTATCACCGCCGGGTGCACCCGGTGGATCGGAGTAGCCTGACGATCGTGCCCTCGTCGACACCGTCGTTCTCCGCCTCCCGGGCGCTGAACCCGACGCTTCTGCTGCACCTCATCGACGACGCCGCCGTCTTTCCGCCCGGCAACGCCCCGCTGCGGCGAGCGGTGGCTGAGCACCGTCGCCACCGAAGTAGTTCGTATGCCGCCGCGATCGGGCCGTTGCTCGTCCCGGTGGCCGATGCGGCCACGATCGCCGACCTCGCCGCGGATCGCTCGCTCGCGGTCGGGCTCATCGCGAGGCCCGGCACCCCGCGCCAGGTCATCGAGGAAGGGGTCGCCCTCTTGCGGGTGGATCCTACGGTTCGGGTCTCCGGCCTCGAACTCGGCTGGGTGCCGCAGTGGCGAGCCTTCGATGTGGCCGGGATCCCGCTCACGTTGGAGGTGCCGCGCGGGCCGGACCATGACCGGGCGCTCGACGACGTCGCGCAGGCACGGGCCGCGGCTCTGCCCGCTCAGGTGAAGTTCCGCACCGGCGCCACCCCGACCTGGCCGTGGCCGACCGAGCGAGAGCTCGCCGAGTTCATTACCGGGGCGGTGAGCCGCGGGCTGCCGTTCAAACTCACCGGTGGGCTGCATCATCTCCTGCGGGCCGACCACGACGGCGGACGGCCCGAGCACGGCCTGCTCAACGTGCTGCTCGCCACCCAGCGTGCCGTCACCGAGCCGAACCGGGTCGACGAGGTCGAGTCCGTCCTCGCCGAGCGGGATCCCCTCGCCGTGGTCCCGGTGCTCGAGCGGTGGAAACCCGCCCAGATCGAAGCGGTCCGGTCCGCGTTCACCGCCTACGGCTGCTGCGGGGTGACCGACCCGCTCACCGAACTCGACGCCATGGGTCTGTTGCCAGCAGACCTCGCCACCGACCTCCCCCACCCTGACGAAAGATGACCATGACGACCTGGCTCGACCTCTCCGACGACGACCTCTTCGGTGTCGACAACCTCCCCTATGGCGTGTTCTCCCGGGTCGGCGAGGCCCCTCGGGTCGGGGTGCGGGTCGGCGATCTGGTCCTCGACGTCTCCGCCGTCGCCGCTCTCGGCGATGTCGGCGACGGACCCGACCTGGCCTCCGTATGGCGCCAATCGACGCTCAATGCATTTCTTGCGCAAGGTCGTTCGACCTGGCAGATCGCGCGAGCCTGGCTTACCGAGATCCTCACCGACGCGGTTCACCGGGACGGGGTCAGCCCCCACCTGTACCCGCTCGCCGAGGTTGCCCTGCACCTGCCGCTGGCCGTCGGCGACTACGTCGACTTCTATGCCAGCGAGCACCACGCAAGGAACGTCGGGCGGATCTTCCGGCCGGACTCCGAACCGCTCACGCCGAACTGGAAACACCTTCCCATCGGCTACCACGGCCGATCCCAGACCGTCGTCGTCTCCGGCACGGACATCGTCCGGCCGTGCGGCCAGCGCAAACCGCCGACCGCGCCGGCTCCGGTTTTCGGGCCCTCGGTTCGGCTCGACATCGAGGCCGAACTGGGCTTCGTCGTCGGCGGCCCGGCCACCGACCTGGGCTCGCCGGTGTCGCTGGCAGACGCAGATGAACATTTCTTCGGGGTGGTCCTGCTCAACGACTGGTCCGCCCGCGACATCCAGGCGTGGGAGTACGTTCCGCTCGGCCCGTTCCTCGGCAAGTCGTTTGCCACCTCGATCTCCCCCTGGGTGGTCACCATGGAGGCGCTGCGGGCCGCGCGGGTGCCGCTGCCGGGTCAGGACACCCCGCCACTGCTGCCTTACCTGCGGGGTGAGCCGACCACAGACGGGGCGAACACGGCATACGGGCTCGACATCTCCTACGAGGTCGACTGGAACGGCACGGTGGTCTCCCGGCCCGAGTACCGGGACATGTACTGGTCGCCCGCGCAGATGCTCGCGCACACCACCGTCAATGGCGCCACGACCCGGCCCGGGGATCTCTTCGGGTCGGGAACGATCTCCGGGCCGACGCGCGAGAGTCGCGGATCGTTCCTCGAACTGTCGTGGAGCGGTGCCGAGCCGGTGGGCCTGGACGACGGGACCGAGCGGACCTTCCTCGAGGACGGCGACGTTGTCACGCTGCGTGCGAGTGCACCGGGAGTATCCGGACGACGGATCGGGCTCGGCGAGTGCGTCGGCCGGATCCTGCCGGCGCGCCCCTGACGGCGGTCCTACATGTAGCGCCGCAGCTCGGGCAGGACGCGGTCGTCGTGGAGCACGTGGTCCTGGTACTTCCAGGTCAGCGGAGCGACGATGTGGGCAAGGAGTTCGGTCCAGGCGATCGGGTAGCCCGTACTGTCGCCGCGGTCGTTCCCGGGATGTGCTTCGAGCGCCGCGCCGTGCGTGGCCAGGACGGCGCGGGCGCGCCGCTCCCACTCACTGGAGAGCGCGGTATGTCGTCGGGCGATGAGCCCGCCATAGCCGAAGAGCTGCTGCGAGGAGCCCCGCAGGTCCCGGTAGAGCTCACCGCCGACCGCGGGGATGTTGAGCCGGGAACGTTCGGTGTAGCCGAGTAGCCAGGCATCGGAGGCCTCAAGCCGTTCGAACGCACCGCGCCATGGGTGGAGCGGTCGCTTGAGGTCGATGTAGCCGCCGCCATGGTGGTGCAGCAGGTAGCACCGCAGGTAGTCGGCGCGGTGGACGAAGGAGAGGTTGGCATACTCCGCGGGAAGGGGGGCGTCCGGGAGCACCCACTGCCCGAGGGTGTCGGGGGTCACGAGAACGATCTCGAGGTCATGGTTGACGGTACGGATCTCCTCGAGGTTGCGCACCCGGGCCTGGCTCATCGGGTTCTCGCCAGCCCAGATGACGAAGATGCGCCGCGGGACCGGCTCGCCGGCGAGGACGCTGCGGCCCGGGAGGTCCTGCGCGAACCACTCCCCGGCGTACTTCTCCCGGGGGAAGGTCTGCGGGTTGCGCCGTTGTTTCCAGACGAAGTACGGCTCAAAGAGCGGCCCCCGAACCAGCGGCAGGCCCCAGCGGAGGTGCTTCAGGCTCCGGGCACCGAGGTGCTTGGCGTGCCGCAGCCGCGCCAGCACCGGCGCCGGGAGCCGGTCATGAATCATCGCGGGCGAGGGAGGCGGTCCCGCACGCTCCGGGCGGCCTGCCGCAGGAGCGGGTGCCGACGGGCCTTGCCGAGGATTCCGGGCAGTTCCCGGGCTGCTTGCCGGCGTTCGTAGGCAGCGAGTAGGGCACCGACGTGGGGGTCCCCGGCGAGCCGGGTGCTGACCAAGACAACGTTGTACTGCTCGGGCGCCTGGGCATCGCGGGCCAGCGGCACCAAGCCAAGGTCGGTCAACGCCCCGAGGACGTCGAGGTCGAGCCACTGCCCGACCCAGAGCGGGGACGACTCCACCTCGATCTTGACGACATCGCAGGCCGCGAGGAGTCCTCGTCCGCCGTCGATGACCTCACGGTTGGCCCCCTCGACGTCGATCCAGGTCGCGACCCGGGTGCCGGTGGGGACCTCGGCGAGAATGCCGTCCATCGTGGTCACCGGGACCATGACCACATCTGACGTTGCGCCCGCCGCGGAGGCGATCCAGGGGTGGATCGAGTTGTCCTCGACGTGCGCTTCGGCGGCCCCGGGATCGCGGGTGCGCAGGACCATCTCGATCTCCCCGGTTCGGTTCGCCAGGGCCGAGTGGCGATAGTCCACCCGCTCGGCGCCGAAGTCCACCTCCGAGGTCCAGATGGCGTGGTTGTTCGGGTTGGCCTCGAAGGCGAGCACCGTGCACTCCGGCAGTGTCGCGGCCACTCGGCGGGAGGCGTTGGCGTCGAAGGCCCCGGCCTCGACGAAGAGTCCGGGGGCGGCATACTCGACGAGCTCGAAAAAGAAGCCGTCGAGGACGTAAGCGCTCCGCGGCCGACCGCCGTTGCGCAGGTCGATGGCCGCGGCCTTAGCGGCCAGAGCCTCCTGCCACCCGGCGGCGGTGCGGGTGAAACTCATCCCTGCCTCCGGACGACGACCGTTGCGGCCACCTTGTCGTGCAGGGCCTGGCGGCGCGGGTCGACGAACGGCAGCAGCAGGTCGGCAATGGCGAGCATGACCCCCAGGGTGCCGACATACGGGGCGTTCCCCATGGCGCCGAGGACCGCCTCGAAGCCCGACCGTTTGATGGCGGTGTCCCGGTCGAGGTGCCCGTCACGGTCCATGCGGCGCACCCGGATCCCGACGGCGAGCTTACCGGGGGTAGCGCCGGCCCGAACAAGGAAAAGCACGCTGTAGAGCAGTCCGACGGCCAGCCCGATCACGGCATACGCGAGCAGGTAGCCCCGGTCGGCGCGCTCGATGAGGGCCAGCGCCCCCGCGATGTCACCTCGGGCGGTGGTCGCCTCCAGGTCGGCACGGATCGGCTCCACGGCCTTGAGGATGAACCAGAACCCGAGGAGGACGGTGAGCAGGGAGGTCAGGATGCGGTCGACGATGTAGGCGAGAACCCTGGCGCCCAGTGGTGCCAGCACGATCTTGCCCGGGTCCCCGAGCCACGCGCCGGTGCTCGACGGCATACCCGGCCTTGAGGGCGGCGGGGGCAGGATCGTGGGAGATATCGGCTGGCCCTCGGTGGTGTCGACCGGCGTGCTCACGGGCTCGGGACCTTCGCTGCTGTCGACGGCCGTTCCAGCGACTCGACCGCTGGTGTGCGAGGTCCACAAAATGCCGTCGAAGTAGCGCAATTGACCGGGCTGGTCGGGGTCTTCGTACCACCCCGCGCGGTCCGGGCGCGTAGAAGCCGTCATGTCAGCCCACCCTATGTGACCGTTCGGGTGCGGCCGGTGCCCTCGCCCGCGCGGCGGGCGCGCTCAGAGGTTGCCGCGGCGCTCCTGCTCACGCTCGATCGACTCGAAGAGCGCCTTGAAGTTGCCCTTGCCGAAGCCGAGCGAGCCGTGCCGCTCGATGATCTCGAAGAAGACCGTCGGGCGGTCGCCGAGGGGGCGGGTGAAGATCTGCAGCAGGTAGCCGTCCTCGTCCCGGTCCACCAGGATCCGGCGGCTCTTGAGTTCCTCGATGGGGACTCGGACCTGGCCGATCCGCGCCCGCAGTTCGGGGTCGTCGTAGTAGGCGTCCGGGGTGTCGAGGAACTCCACACCCTCCTTGCGGAGCTCGTCGACGGTGGTGAGGATGTCGTTGGTCGCAAGGGCGAGGTGCTGAGCGCCCGGGCCGCTGTAGAAGTCGAGGTACTCGTCGATCTGGCTGCGCTTCTTGGCGATGGCCGGCTCGTTGAGCGGGAACTTCACCCGGTGGTTGCCGTTGGCGACGACTTTGGACATGAGCGCCGAGTAGTCGGTGGCGATATCGTCCCCGACAAACTCGGCCATGTTCACAAAGCCCATGACCTTGTTGTAGAAAGCGACCCAGTGGTCCATCTTGCCGAGCTCGACATTGCCCACAACGTGGTCGAGGGCCTGGAAGAGACGCTTGGGGGCCCCGGGGCGCTTCTCGTACGACGAGGAGATCCGGTGGTATCCGGGGACATGCGGCCCGGCGTAGATCACTCCGTCCACGGTGCGCTGGACGAGGGTATGCCGGGTGTCACCGTAGGTTGCGATGGCGGCCAGGCGCACCGTCCCGTCGGCATCGGTGATGTTGTGTGGCTCTTCAAGAACGGTGGCGCCGGCGGCCTTGGCCTGAGCGATGCAGACGTCGACGTCGGGGACCTCAAGGCCGATGTCGAGCACACCGTCACCGTGCTTGGCGTGGTGGGCAATGAGCGGGCTATCCGGGCTCACTGCGCCCTTGACGACGAACTTGATCGAGCCGGACTTGAGCACGAAGGCCTTGTGGTCTCGGTTGCCGTGCTCGGGACCGTCGTAGGCGACGAGCTCCATCCCCCACACGCTCTGGTAGTAGTGCGCGGCCTGGGTGGCGTTGCCGACAACGAAGACCACCGCATCCCAGCCGGTGACCGGGAAGGGGTCCGAGCTGGCGTCATACTCGACGAGTCCGACGAGTTCCTTGAGGCGCTGGAGGTCCAGGCCCGCGTCGCGCTCCTGGTCGGTGAGGCTCATCGTGGTCGCAGACGTCGTCGTCGTGTCAGTCATGGTCCCACTGTCGGGCCGGGTGACAGGCTGCGCAACCAATAGGGGTTCTGCTGGTCACTGTGCGTAGCCTATTGCCTGCATGGCTAGTCAGAGTCAACAATCTGCGTATGACGCGACGCCCACGGATCGACGCCCTCGACGCTCGCCTCATTGCGACGTTCACGGAGAACCCAGATATCGGAGTCCTCGGCGCGTCCCGGCGCCTCGGGGTCGCTCGCGGTACGGTCCAGGCCCGGCTGGATCGACTCCAGGAGCGCGGCATCATTCGGTCGTGGGCGCCGCAGATCGACGCGGGGGCGCTCGGCTATCCGGTGACGGCCTTCTGCACGCTGGAGATCCGGCAACGGCGTGGTCACGCTCCGGTGGTTGAGCACCTCAGCGCCATCCCAGAGGTGCTCGAGATTCACTCGATCACGGGGGTCGGTGACCTTGTCGTCCGGGTTGTTGCCAAGGACAACGCCGACCTTGGCCGGGTCATCGACCGGATCATCGACGACGTGCACGTCATCCGGGCGAACACCTCAATGTGCTTGGTCAGCCACCTGGACCACCGCACCGGCCCCCTCGTCGAACAGTCCGCCTCCCCGCCCGCCACCCCCTCCTGACCTCGGCTTTCCCGCCCTATGCCGGGTTGTGGGGGTTGGGGTCCCTTACAAGGGGCCCCAACCCCCACCTTCCGGCATAGGGCGGGAAAGTTGTTGCGTTGCGCTGGGCTAGCGGCGGCCGACGAACCAGCGGCGGAGGCGTTCGATCCGGGCGCCCACTTCCTCGCCGGTGGCTCGGGCCAGCTCCGGCCCCCCGCAGGCCCGCCGCAGATCGAGGTGGATCGTCGCGTGCGCGGCTCCGGTACGAACGGCGTATGCCGCCACCAACCGGTTGAGCTCGGCGCGCTGGGCGGCGAGGGCGCGATGCACAGACACCGGCTCGGGCACCCCCACCGCAGTCCTCGTGGTCTTGGCCTGCCGACTTTGGCGTTCCTGGAGCAGCACGCTGACCTGGTCGGGATCGAGCAGCCCCGGCAATCCGAGGTACTCCTGCTCCTCCTCCGAACCCACCGCAGCATGCAGTCCGAACTGCTGGGCGTCGAAGAGGACATGGTCGAAATGGGCCGCCGACCCCAGCGCCTCGAACCCCGCTCCCTCCAGGGATCCGTCCTCGCCTGGTCCGACCGCGGGAGCCTCCCGCAGCGCATCGGCGAGCAGGGCCTCCTCGCCAGCCTCGGGCTCGACCCGCAGGGCGTGATCGCGTTCTTCCTCCATCGAGGCGGCGTGCCCGAGGATCACGGGCACCGAGGGCAGGAACACCGAGGCGGTCTCCCCGCGCCGCCGGGCCCGCACGAAACGTCCGACGGCCTGGGCGAAGAAGAGCGGAGTCTGCGTCGACGTCGCATAGACCCCGACACAGAGCCGCGGGACGTCGACCCCCTCGGAGACCATCCGCACGGCGACCATCCACCGGCTCCGGCTGGCGGCGAACTCCTCGATGCGCGCGCTGGCCCCCGAGTCGTCGGAGAGGACGACGGTGATCGACTCTCCACAGATCGCCCGCAACGAGGCGGCATACGCCCGGGCCTGGGCCTGGTTGGTGGCGATGACCAGCCCACCCGCATCGGGCACATGGTGACGCACCTCCGTGAGCCGCCGGTCCGCCGCGGCGAGCACGGCAGGCACCCACTCCCCCTTGGGATCCAGCGCCGTGCGCCACGCCTGCGCGGTCTGGTCCTTGGTCAGCGGCTCACCGAGCCGGGCCGAGATCTCATCGCCGGCACTGGTACGCCAGGTGACGTCCCCGCCATACGCGAGGAAGATGACCGGCCGAACGACGTGGTCGCGCAACGCCGCGGCATACCCGTAGGCAAAGTCCGCGGCCGAGCGGAGTACCCCATCCTCACCCAGTTCGTACCGCACGAACGGGATCTGGTTGGTGTCTGAGCGAAAGGGCGTCCCGGTCAACGAGAGGCGGCGGGTGGCCCCCTCAAACGCGGTCCGTATGCCGTCACCCCAGGACTTGGCATCCCCACCGTGGTGGATCTCATCGAGGATGACGAGCGTGGGCGTGCGCTCGGTCCGCGCCCGATGCAGGTCGGGACGGGCGGCCACCTGGGCATAGGTGAGGGCCACACCGCAGTAGTCCGCAGAGAGTTCGCCGACGGTGTTGGAGAACCGCGGATCGAGCTGGAGCCCCACCCGAGCCGCGGCGTCCGCCCACTGGGTCTTGAGGTGCTCGGTCGGTGCCACCACGGTGACCGCCCGGATGACCCCGCGGTGCAGGAGCTCGGTGGCCACTCGAATGGCAAACGTCGTCTTGCCGGCCCCGGGCGTGGCCACGGCAAGGAAGTCTCGGCGTTCGCTCGCCAGGTAGGCCGCGAGGGCCTCCTCCTGCCAGGCCCGCAACCGGCTTGCGGTGCCCCAGGCCGCCCGCTCGGGGAAGGCGGGTGAGAGGTGATGGGCGGCAGCGGTACTCATGGGGACGGCCACCATAACCAGGTCTGCGGCGACATGCCCAAGGGCCCCGACATCTTCGGTCGGGGCCCTGGGGCGTGATAGGGCTCGGCTCGCCGGAGCGGCTACTCCTCGCCGTCTTGCGGTGCCCGCAGCCCGTCGTAGATCTCCTTGCAGGTGGGGCACACCGGGAACTTCTCTGGATCGCGCCCGGGAACCCAGACCTTGCCGCACAGCGCCACCACGGGGGTCCCCATGACCGCACTCTCGACGATCTTCTCCTTGCGGACGTAGTGCGAGAACCGCTCGTGGTCCCCCGGCTCGACCGGGATCGTCACGGGCTCGGTCCGCTCGAGGACGCTCGTGCCCGGCGATGGTCCGAGGGGCTCGTCGAGGGATCCGTGGACAGCGCTCATGGGGAGGAGTCTACGGATCTGAGTTCTCGGTGTTCAGTTGAGCGCCGGGTCGGCGGGATAGGTCGCCATCCAGGCAAGCGGGGCGCCCTGGCGGGCGAGGACCTGGCTCCAGAGCACCTCTGGGGTGTCGCTGAAGGCGTCGGAGGACTCGGCGTCGACGACGTACCAACTTCCGGTCGCGATCTCGCCATCGAGTTGGGCCGGTGACCAGCCGGCATAGCCGACGAACACCCGCAGCCCGGTTGCGGCCGCCAGGGTCTCCGCCGGTGGCGAATCGAGGTCGACGATCCCGGTGGCCCCGAAGAGCCGCTGCACGGCATCGGAGGTCGCCAACCCGGGCATCCGGACCAGTCCGATCGCGGTATCCACCGCGACGGGTCCGCCGTGGAAGACGCTGCCCGGGGAACTCGCGTACGCCCCCCAGCCCGGGAGTATGGCGTCGACGGCAGCCTCGGTCGGCACATTGAGCACGACGCCCTGGGCTCCGGTGTCGTCGTGGCCGAGGACGAGGATCACGCTGCGCGCGAAGATGCCCTCCTCGATCTGCGGAGTCGCGACGAGGAGCCGACCGGCGGTCGAACTGCTCACTCCCCCATTGTGCCGCGACGCGGGCGCCGCTCGGGGCCGGGGCTTCGACGCGGCCGACCGCCTTCGCGGGGGACGCGCGGGCCTCGATGCCCCCGGGGACCGCCGCGCTGGGTGCGCCGGCCTTCGAGGATCGGCCGCCAGGCATCGTCGGGCACCGGCTCGCCACTAGGCATCTGACCACCAAGGGAGCGGATGGTCGCGTCATCGGAGGTCGTTCGAGTGATCGTGGCGTCAGCACCGGCCTGCTGGACGAGCTTGGTCACCATGCCGCGCTGGTGCGGGAGCGCAAACATGACGACGGTGCCTTCCTCGCCGGCTCGCGCCGTCCGGCCCGAGCGGTGCAGGTAGTCCTTGTGGTCGCGCGGCGGGTCGACCTGAAGGACGAGGGAGACCTCGTCGACGTGGATCCCGCGGGCCGCGACGTCGGTCGCGACAAGCACCGGGATGGTGTTGTCCCGGAACGCCCCGAGCACCCGGTTCCGCACGGCCTGGGTGAGGCCGCCGTGCAGGGCAGCAGCGAGGACGCCGCGCTCGCGGAGCTCCCCGGCGATACGGTCAGCGCCGAGTTGGGTGCGGGCAAAGATGATGACCCGCCCCGATCTGCAGGCGAGCTGGGCGGTGAGCGCCTTCTTCTCCTGCGGGTCGATCAGAAGAACGTGGTGGCTCATCGTCGTCACCGCGGCCTGGGCCTCGTCGACGCTGTGGGTCACCGGGTCGACAAGGTAGCGCTCGACGAGGGTGTCGACGCCGCGGTCGAGGGTCGCCGAGAAGAGCAGCCGCTGACCGCCGTCGGGGATGAGGTCGAGGATGGCGGTGACCTCGGGGAGGAAGCCCATGTCAGCCATGTGGTCGGCCTCGTCGAGGATGGTCACCTCGACGTCGTCGAGGTGGACCGCGCCGCGCTCAAGGAGGTCTTGAAGCCGGCCCGGGGTGGCAATGAGCAGATCGACTCCCCGCCGCAGGGCAGAGATCTGCGGTTCATAGCTGAGGCCACCAGCGACAAGCCGGTGAGAGAGCCCGCTGACGTGGACGAAGGGCTGGAGGGCGTCGCTCACCTGCATGGCGAGCTCGCGGGTCGGTACCAGGATGAGCGCGCGTGGCCGGGTCGGTTGGGCCCGGCGGTCCTGCTCGACGAGCCGCGAGATGGTCGGCAGGCCGAAGGCGAGGGTCTTCCCGGAACCGGTCCGGCCACGACCGAGGACGTCTCGGCCGGCCAGGGCATCCGGGATCGTCGCGGCCTGGATGGGGAACGGGTCGGTGATCCCGTCGCGGGCAAGCCGCTCGACGAGCCGGTCGGCCAAGCCGAGCCCGGCGAAGCCGTTGTCGGCGGTCACCTCAGCGGGGCCACCCTTGGCCGACGCCGTGTATGTCGTCCAGGTGTCGGCCTCGGCGCGGGCCGCCTCGGCGTCCTCGAAGGCACGACGCGGCTCGGGTCGCGGGTGCCGGTGAACGGCGTGCGTGCGCTCACCGTGGGAACTCCGACGGGGGCGGCGGGGCCCGTCGTCGCGGGAGTCGAAGCGGCGCGGCCGGTCGTCCCGACTGTCATAACGCTTCGGCCGGTCATCCCGACTCTCGAAACGGCGCGGCCGGTCGTCCCGACTCTCAAACCGCTTCGGCCGATCGTCCCGGCTCTCGAAACGGCGCGGCCGGTCATCCCGACTCTCAAACCGCTTCGGCCGGTCATCCCGGCTCTCGAAACGGCGCGGCCGGTCATCCCGACTCTCAAACCGCTTCGGCCGGTCATCCCGACTCTCAAACCGCTTCGGCCGGTCATCCCGACTCTCGAAACGGCGCGGCCGGTCATCCCGACTCTCAAACCGCTTCGGCCGGTCATCCCGGCTCTCGAAACGGCGCGGCCGGTCATCATCGCGGCGGGGCCGCTCGGCGCGCGCGAACCCGCCGGCGCTCGGCGAGCTCTTGGTCTTACGGGCCTTTGCTTTGGCCTTCTGCGCTGGCGTCCAGCGCGGTTTCTTGGGTGCCCCGGGGGTCTTGGGCATGATGTGGTGCCGTCCTCATAGTCATCGACAGGGTTGCGCCTTGTCGATCGCGAATCCCAAGACGGTGAACACCCCAGACTACCAGGATCCCGACCCCAACCCCGACGAGGTCGGCTGCGACATCGGCCACGTCCCCGGACCGTCCCTCGACGAAGAAGTGCTGGATCGTCTCCGATACCGGAGCATGGGCGGCGGCCACGACGGCCACCGCGCGCACCCCGAGGCCCGCGGCCACCGCGAGGACGACCGGGAGGGCGAAGATGACCAGGTGCACGACCTTGTCGGCATACGGGAAGGGCGGCGTCCCACCCACCCTGGGTCGGTAGAGCACGAACAACTGCACGGCCACCGAGAGCGCGAGCAGTCCCATGCCGAGCGGGCGCCAAAGACCACCCCGGCGGACCGGCGGGAGGAGTGGACGCGCCATGCCGATGACCCTACGACGCCCGCCACTACAGTGTCCGCATGGGTGAACACATCGACGTCATCGGGTCGGGGATGAGCGCGGGAACTCCCGACGTCGTCGTCCTCGACACGCGGTTCTCCTGCGACGGGCGCGATGTCGCGACCGCGCTCGAAGGCTGCACCGCGGCGGTGACGGCCGCCCTCGCGGTAGCCAATGAACGCGGCATCACCGAGGCCGACCGGCAGAGCACCGGGATCGGGGTCAATCAGCGCTGGGACGGCACCGGCCAGAAGGTCGTCGGCTACACGGCATACCACCTGCTCCGCCTCGCGGTCCGCGACCGGGAGCACGTCGGCGACATCATCTCCGACCTCGCACGGAGCACCGGCAACGCTTTCGGCCTGGACTCGGTGAGCCTCAAGGTGGCCGACACCACCGCCCTGCTCACCCAGGCGCGCGCCGCCGCCTTCGAGGACGCCCGGGCCAAGGCCCTGGAGTATGCCGGCCACGCCGGGCGCGAGCTCGGTGAGGTTCTGCGGGTCCAGGAAGCAGGCGGGGCGATGGCGCCCAGCCCCAAGGCCTACCGCACCGCCATGGCGGAGATGTCCGCCGGCTCGATGCCGGTCGAGGGCGGCGAGTCCACCGTCACGGCGTCGGTCGCGGTCCGGTTCGGCCTCCGCTGATGTCCTGGCTCGATGCCCTGGGCTGGTTCGGCTCCGCGCTCCTGGTCTTTTCGCTCCTCCAGGCTCGGATGCTCCGCCTGCGCGTCCTCAACACGATCGCGTGCATCATCCTCACCGTCTTCAACGCCATGCTCGCCGTGTGGCCGATGGTCGGGATGAACATCGTCCTGGCGCTCATCAACGTCTACTTCATCGTCAAGATGCTCCGCGAGTCCCCCGAATCCGGGGCTTACGCCGTCATCGAGGTGCCCGCAGACTCCCCGTACCTGCAGCATTTCCTGCACGCGCATGCCGCTGACATCGCGACGTTCTTCCCCGCATTCTCCGGCCAGGCCCAGCCCGGACGTGTCGCCTATCTCATTCAACGAGGCGACGAGACCGCCGGGGTGACCGTCGCGCGTGACGTGGGACCGGGTCGGGTCGAGATCGAGCTCGACTACGTCACCGAACGCTTCCGTGACATCGCTCCGGGAAAGTTCATGTTCGGAGAGGCGGGACCCCTGGCCCGCAAGGGAATTCGCACCGCCCTGACCCCCTCGGCCATGGTTGCGCCGTACTACGCCAAGTTGGGTGCTCGGGCGGTAGGCGACCGGCTCGAGCTCGATATCCCGGAGGCCTCCCGCGCTCCCCGCTGACCCCCCGCGAGGGACGTGGTCGGCAGCACCCCTTGGACAGGTCTACTCTGAAAATCGAGAACTAAGAACTCGCGCCGAGGAGGCCCCCGCATGGCACCGCTCGTCTATGACTTCGCCACCGGAAGTATGGACCAGAAGGATTTGCTGGGGGGTAAGGGCGCCAATCTCGCCGAGATGACTCGGCTCGGCATCCCCGTGCCGCCCGGCTTCACGATCACCACGCAGGCCTGTCGCGCCTTCCTCGAACACGGGGAGCTGCCCGCGGGCCTCGAGGCCGAGATCGCCGAGCACTTGAGCAGCCTGGAATCGGCCGTCGGCCGGACTCTTGGCGATGCCCATGACCCGCTGCTGGTCTCGGTGCGCAGCGGAGCGAAGTTCTCCATGCCCGGGATGATGGAGACCGTTCTCAACATCGGGCTCAACAACACTTCCGTCCACGGCCTCGCCGAGCGCACGGGCAACCCGCGATTCGCCTGGGACTCCTACCGCCGCCTCATGCAGATGTACGGCAAGACCGTGCTCGGGCTCGACGGGGACCTCTTCGAAGGCGCGATGGACACGGTCAAGGAAGCCAAGGGTGTCACCGGCGACCTCGACCTCGACGCGAGCGACCTGCAGGGCCTCGTCACGACATACGCAGAGATCATCGAGCGTGAGTCCGGCGCCCCGTTCCCCCAGGACCCTCGTGCGCAGCTCATCGGGGCAGTCGTCGCCGTGTTCAGCTCCTGGAACTCCGAGCGTGCCATCCTCTACCGCCGCCGCGAACGCATCCCGGCCGACCTGGGCACCGCCGTCAACGTGCAGATGATGGCCTTCGGCAACACCGGGATGACCAGTGGCTCGGGCGTCGCCTTCACCCGTGACCCGGCCACCGGTGAGCAGGGCGTGTATGGCGACTACCTTCAGAACGCTCAGGGGGAGGACGTCGTCGCCGGCATCCGGAACACCTTGAGCCTGACCGACCTCGAGGGCCTCGACTCCACGAGTTACCACGAGCTGCTCGGCATCATGCAGCGGCTCGAGGACCACTACCGGGACATGTGCGACATCGAGTTCACCGTCGAGGACGGCACCCTCTACATGCTGCAGACCCGGGTCGGAAAGCGGACCGCGGAGGCCGCCTTCCGGATCGCGGTCGACCTGCTCGACGAGGGCAAGATCAGTGAGGACGAGGCGCTCGCCCGGGTCACCGGCGAGCAACTCGCCAAGCTCATGTTCCCGCACTTCGACAACTCGAGCGGGCAGAAGCCGCTGGCAGTCGGCATGAGCGCCTCCCCCGGCGCCGCCGTCGGCCAGGCGGTGTTTGACTCCGACACCGCGGTTCGGCTCGCCGAGGAGGGTACCCCCGTCATCCTCGTGCGCCGCGAGACCAACCCCGACGACCTGCACGGGATGGTTGCCGCCCAGGGCATCCTCACCTCCCGCGGCGGGAAGACCTCACACGCCGCCGTCGTCGCCCGCGGCATGGGCCGCACCTGCGTGTGTGGCGCCGAGGCCATCGACGTCAACACGAAGAAGAAGCGGTTCGTCGCTCCCGATGGGACGATCATCCAGGAGGGTGACACCATCTCGATCGACGGGACCTCAGGGGAGATCTTCGCCGGTGAGGTCGCTGTCAAGCCCTCACCCGTCGTGCAGTACTTCGAGGGCACAGTGAGTGTGGAGAGCGGTGGGCCACTCGTGGCTGCCGTCGACCGGCTCATGCAGGTCGCTGACTCCCGGCGGCGGCTCGCCGTCCGGGCGAACGCCGACAACGCCGAGGACGCGGCGCGCGCCCGACGGTTCGGAGCTCAGGGGATCGGCCTCTGCCGGACCGAGCACATGTTCCTCGGGGAGCGCCGTGAGCTTGTGGAACGGCTCATCCTTGCCGAAACCCAGGATGAACGCGATGAGGTCTTCACCGAGTTGCTGCCCCTGCAGCGCGCCGACTTTGTCGAGATCTTCGAGGCCATGGAGGGCCTGCCGGTGACGATCCGGCTGCTCGACCCGCCGCTGCACGAGTTCCTCCCGGACATCACCGACCTGTCGGTCAAGGTGGCCCTCGCCCAGGCCCGCGGCCATGAGGTCGCCAAGGACGAACTTCTCCTGCTCGCCGTCCAGCGCCTCCACGAGCAGAACCCCATGCTCGGACTCCGCGGGGTCCGGCTCGGCATTGCCATCCCCGGCCTCTTCGAGATGCAGTCGCAGGCCATCCTCGAGGCCGCCGCCATCGTTGCCGGCTCGGGTAAGTCCGCCCGCCCGGAGATCATGGTTCCGCTCGTCGGCTCGGTCGAGGAACTGCGCAACATCCGGGTCGAGATCGACGCCGCGGCGCACGAGGCCCGGGTGGCCCACTCGGTCCACCTCGACCACCTCGTCGGGACGATGATCGAGTTGCCGCGGGCCGCCCTGACGGCCGGCGAGATCGCCGAGGCCGCAGACTTCTTCTCCTTCGGGACCAACGACCTCACCCAGACCACGTGGGGCTTCTCCCGCGACGACGTCGAGTCGAGCTTCTTCTCCCGCTACATGGAAGCCGGCATCCTCGGGGTGTCCCCGTTCGAGACCATTGACCGCTTCGGCGTCGGTCGGCTCGTGCGGATCGGCACCGACGAGGGCCGCAAAACCAAGCCGGGCCTCAAGGTCGGGGTCTGCGGCGAACACGGCGGCGACCCGGAGTCGGTGCACTTCTTCGAGGAACGCAAGCTCGACTACGTCTCCTGCTCCCCGTTCCGCGTGCCGGTAGCCCGGCTCGAGGCCGGCCGTGCGGTGGTCGCAGCGAGCAGCGACACCCGCTAATCAGTCGACCTGATCCTCTCGGCGGCTGCTGCGGTCGAGGGTGACCTTCAACCGGTGACCGGTCACGACGACGATTACCCAAAAGAGGCCCAGGAGCCAGCCCGCGACGACGTCCGTGAGCCAGTGGTGCCCGAGGAAGACTCGGGACAGCCCCATGGCCAGGACGAAGGACAGCGCGCTCCCCAGAGCAGCCACCCGGGTCCAGGTTCGAGTGAAGGTCACCAGGAGCAGGTATGCCGTGATGCCGAGGATGGCGGTCGCGTTGAGCGTGTGCCCCGAAGGGAAGGACGCGGAGACCTCGTAGGGCGGGACCGCCAGTTCGCGGGGAGGGCGGGCACGGCCGACGACGTCCTTGCCGAGGATGGTCGTGGCGAGCGCCCCCGCGACGGTCAGCACGACGAGGATGATCGGGGTGCGCGAACGCCAACGCCACACGGCATACGCGGTCATGGTGATGGCGATGAACGGCATGAGGACGGGTCCGCCGAGGTCAGTGAACCTCGTCACCCAGCTGTCCAGGTCCGGGGTCCGCATCGCGACAGCGGCATCGAGCACCGGGCGGTCGAAACCGGCCACGCCGTCGGCGTGCGCGACGTCCTCGTAGACCTCCCCAGCCCCGGCCGCGAGCAGGACTATCAGGAAGGCGCCGATGGAGGCGGTCAGCGTGAGCACGAGGAGGGACACCCGGGAGGGCGGCAGGCCGGCAAGGGCGTCGGCGGCCTTTGTCGTGGCGTTGGCGAGCACCTTGCCCGGACGACTTCGCCACTCGGCGAGGTCCCGGCTGCCGATGCGCTCCTCGTCAACCGGCTCCGCGTCGGACTGAGGCAGGTCTGCGGGGTCCCATCCCATCGGCAGGCCGTCGTCGGCGACCGGATCGGGGCGGGACGCGGCGCGGGGCATAGGGGCAAGTATGAGCCAGCGTGGGAGTGCCGTGTGGTGGAGGTGGCGGGAATCGAACCCGCGTCCACTGACGGAAGACCAGGACTTCTCCGGGTGCAGTACGCGTAAGGATTTTCTCGGCCCCAGCGCGCGAGCGCACACGTTCGCTGACAGGCCCAGTCGAGAAAGAGTCCCGCGCGCCGTCCCGACACCGACGCGCAGCAAGATCTCTAGATGACGCTGGTAACTATGCCGAGATCATGCATAGGCCAACGGACTTCGGGCTCGCTCAGGCGGCGAGGGCGAAGTCGGTGCGCTTGGAATTGGCACCTATTGGTGTGCACGGGACATTAACGAGTTGACCGTGCGTTCTCGACCCGCTTCTCCTGGCAAGCCGACCAATGTCGAAACCGATCACCCCCATGAGGGGCACTCCCACGCTGTTCAGTTGTCCCGAGAGGCAACGCCACCGGGCCCTCCAGTATGCCGTGCGGATGGGGGCTCGGTCCACGCGATAGTCCGGGTGATGCCCTACGATCGAGCGCGGTCCACTCGTTCGGAGCGACCGCCGCCACCCATGGAGGGGAAAGCTATGTCCACCACGCCCGACGGCCCCGGCACCGACGGCACTCAGCCGCCCGTCGAGCCAGTGCCTCCGCAGCCCCCGGTCCCCGGCACGGCCGCGCAGTCCGCACCCGAGGCCGTCCCCCAGGGTGTCAAGCCGTGGGAGGCCCCCGCAGCCTCCGCCAAGGCACCCAGCCCCATCCTGCGCATCCTCAAGCTCATTGCCGTTCCGCTGCTCATCGCGGTGGCCTTCTTTGTGTGGCGCGGCATGGGAGCCTCCGCACCCGAGGTCGGTTCCTGTGTCAAGGTCGAGCTCGGCGCTGGTGACGCGGTCAGCGACCTGAGCGAGATCGCCTGCACCGACGCCGGCGCCAACTTCAAGGTGGTCGGGGTCGTCAAGAACGTCAGCGAGAGCACATTCAAGGCCGACACCGAGGGCACCACCTGCCAGGCCTACCCGACCGCCGACTACGGCGTCTGGGAGGGTCGGAGTAACGGCTACGTTCTCTGCCTCGAAGAGCTCACGAAGTAGGTCCGTTCGCTCCGCAGGGCTCCCTCACCGCAGGGGAGCCCTGCGGCTGACCCGGACAGGGCACTCGTCGCCGGCGACGTCGACGGCATACCCGTTGCGCTCGGTGACCTCGAGCGCGACGGGTGAGCCGTCCTTGTTCCACACATAGGCCAAACCCACGCTGGAGCCCACGGCGGCGCCGAAGGCTGCGCTTGTCACCTGGCCCACGGGCTCCCCGTCCCGCACGAGAAGTTCGCCGCCCCACAGAACCGCATCGGGGTCCTCGGCGACGACGGAGACCAACCGCCGCGACGGCCCCTGAGTGCGCGCCGCCTCGAGCGCTGCGCGGCCCGAGAAGTCAATGGCGGAGGCGAGCTTGCAGGTGAAGAGCAGCCCCGCCTCCAGCGGGTTGCGTTCGGGTCCGAGCTCGGCGCCCCAGGCGCGGTAGCCCTTCTCCAGACGCAGCGCGTTCATCGCGGTGTAGCCCGCCAGTCGCAGCCCATGCGGCTCCCCCGCCTCGGTGAGCAGATCCCAGACCCCGCCCGCCAGTTCGGTCGGCACGAGGAGCTCCCAGCCGAGTTCCCCGACGTAGGTCATCCGGGTCGCCCGGGCCCGGGCAACGCCGAGGTCAAGAGCCTGGGAGGTCCCGAAGGGGAACGCTGCGTCGGTGAGGTCTGCCGCGGTGACAGCCCGCAGCACCTCGCGAGAGCGGGGGCCCATGAGTCCGAAGACCGCGTATGCCGTCGTGAGGTCCTCGATGGCGACCCGCCACTGCGGTCGCAGCGAGCGGCGCAGCCAATCCGCGTCCCGGACCGGCGAGCCCGCCGAGGTGATGAGCAGCCACTCCTCCGGGGCAACCCGGGTGACGGTGACATCGGCCTCGTACCCGGCGCGCCGGTTGAGCATGCCGGTGTAGGTGGCGACCCCGACGGCGGTGTCGACATCAGCGGTGCAGCACCACTGCAGCAAGGCCAGGGCATCCGGGCCGTGGATGCGCAGTTTGCCGAATGAGGTCTGGTCAAAGAGGGCCACCTGCTCCCGAGTGGCCCGCTGCTCGGCGACCACCCAGTCGTGCCAGTTGCCCCGGCCCCAGCCGTACTCCGCCGCCCGGGCACTTCGTGGGAGCTCTTGTGGCGCAAAGTAGTTGGGCCGCTCCCAACCCATCTTGGAGCCGAACCACGCCCCGGCGGCGTGGAGCCGGTCGTGCACCGGGGAGCACCGGAACGGGCGTGCGCTCTCCAGCTCCCGGTTCGGCCACGGGATCGCGTAGTGCAACCCCAGGACCTCGCTGACCCGCGCGCGCAGCCAGGGCGTGCTCGACTGGAAGGGCGCGAACCTGCGGATGTCGACGGCCGAGAGGTCGCACTGCGGCTCACCGGTGTGGATCCATTCGGCCAGCGCCCGACCGGCCCCGCCGGCCGAGGCGATACCGACGGAGTTGAAACCGGCGCCGACGAAGAAGCCGGCAACCTCGACCGACTCCCCCATGATGAACTGGTTGTCCGGGGTGAAGGACTCGGGACCGTTGTAGAACCTGCGGATCCCGACCTCCGCCAGTGCCGGAATGCGGTGCACGGCGGACTCCATGAGGACGGAGAAATGCTCCCAGTCCTCCTCGAGTAGCTGGAACTCGAACGGGTGCGGGATCGCCTCCGGGGACACCCACGGCTTGGCTTCGGGCTCGAAGCCGCCGACGACGAGCCCGCCGACCTCCTCTTTGAAGTAGGTCCAGCCGTCCGGGTCGCGCAGCACCGGCAGGTCCCGCCCGACGACGGCCATGGGCTCGGTGACCACATAGAAGTGTTCGGCAGAGTGCAGCGGCACGCCCACCCCCACCATGGCGCCGACGGCCTTGGCCCACTGCCCCGCGCAGTTGACGACGATCTCGGCCTCGATGGTGCCGGCGTCGGTGTGGACCGCGGTGACCCGGCGGCCTCGCCCGTCGGTGCTCAGCGCGGCGTCGATCCCGGTGACCCGGGTGCGCTCGAGGACCCGAACCCCCTGCAGCCGGGCACCCTTGGCGAGGGACTGGGTGAGGTCGGTCGGGTTCACCGTGCCGTCGCCGGGCAGCCAGATCCCACCCTGAAGATCGTCGACCCGGAACAGGGGCGCCCGCTGCGCGACCTCATCGGGGGTGAGCAGCTCACACGGCAGGTCATAGGCGGCCGCGTTGGCGGCGGTCCGGCGCAGCGCCGTCATCCGCTCCGGTGTCCGGGCGACGATGACCCCACCCACCGGCTTGTAACCGGTGGCCAGGGAGGTCTCGGCCTCGAGCCGGGCATACAGCTCGGCCGAGTACTGCACGAGTCGGGTGCCGCTTTCGCTGGCCCGCAAGGGGCCGACGAGCCCGGCAGCGTGCCAGGTGGTTCCGCAGGACAGGGTGCCTTGTTCGAGGAGGACGACATCGCGCTCCCCCAGGTGCGCCAGATGGTATGCCGTGGAGGCGCCGATGACCCCGCCCCCGATGATGACGATGCGGGCACGCGAGGGCAGCGTCATCGACCGGCCACCTGGGCGCAGAGTCCCTCGAACCGCTCGGTGTCATCGAACACCTGGCGGGCGGCGTCGTATTTCACCATCGCCCACTCCCAGAAGTCGAAGTCCAGGCTGCTCGTCGCGTGCTGGATCATCCCCCACAGCGTCCACCCGTAGCGGGCCATCGTTCCCCAGAGCTCGGCCCGGGCAACGAGGGCCGCGTCATCGCTGCCGTAGTAGGCCGCGCAGAGTTCCGCCAGTGCGTCCCGACCCAGCCGGGCCTCGGCGATGAGATTGCCGACCTCGAAGCTCGGTTCGTTCATCCCGGAGTACTCGTAGTCGATGATCCGGATCGGTCCGCCGTCGTCGAGGAAGTTCGCGGCAAGCAGATCATTGTGGCAGGGCACGAGCGGTTCGGGGTGGGCGGCGAGAGCGGCGGCCATCCGAGCAGCGTGCGGAGCGTAGCCGGCATACCCGGTGGGGAGGTCGAACCCACGGTCGGTGACGATGTCCCGGTAGCGCCGCTGCAGGGCGACCATGTCGAAGCGTCCGACGAAGGAAGGCCCTGCGTGCAGCCGGCGGAGGGCCTGCCCGATCCGCGGGAGGTTTTCAGCGACATCACCGTCCCCGTAGGTGCGGCCCGGGAGGAACTGGACAACCAGGACGTTGGCGTCCGGCACATAGTCGATGACGGGGGCGCCGACGCCGGCCTGAGCCGCCGCCCGGGAGTTGAGATGTTCGGCGTCCCGGTCCACGCCGAGCAGGCCGGTCTCCGGCGAGGAATGCCGTACCACGACATCCAGGCCCGAGGCGGTGCGTACTCGGTAGTTGCGATTGGTGAGCCCGCCGGGCAGGTGCGTCACCTCACGCACCTGCCCGGCGAGAACCGAGATCCGGTCGAAGAGCTCCATGGCCCCTTAGAGGTGGGAGCCGGGACCGTGCTCGCGCTCGAAGGCGATCTCATCGGCCGCGGAGACGCCCTCAGGCAGGTCGATGGTCGTCTTGGGCCCGGTGAACCACTTCTTCGCCGAGAGGTGCCAACCGATCCACAGGGCCAGCAGGGTGCCGCCAGTGAGGATCGGGGCGTAGTTCACGTACTTCCACTCGAACGCCTCGTTCCACGGCTGGGCGCCCGGGGTGAACGGAAGGATGAAGTAGACCGAGATGATGGCGATCTCGGCGACCGCGATCGGGGCCATCCACTTCCACTTGTTCCCGAGGTTCCACGACCCCTGCTTGAAGGAGTCGCCGGCCTTCCAGCGCAGATAGATCGGGATGGCGAAGGCGAGGTAGAGACCGATGACGGCGACCGAGACCACCGCGTAGAACGCGACCGGGACCGGCGCCCCGGCGATGTCGACCTCGACGAGGGCCGGGAGGGTGATGATCGCGGCGACCACCGTCGAGACGAGCACGGCATTGACCGGCACCTTGTTGGCGTTCAGGCGCGCCCACATGCTCGCCCCGGGCACGGCACCGTCCCGGCTGAAGGCGAAGAGCATCCGCGAGGTGGACGTCATACAGGCCGTCGTGCAGAAGAACTGGCCGATGGAAGCGATGAGCAGAACCGTGCCCGCCCAGGTCGGGGAGAGTGCCTGGTTGAAGATGTTCCAGACGCCACCACCCTTGGCGGTGATCTCCGCTGGGTCCTGGACCGCGAAAAGGAAGGCCAGCAGGAGGATCCAGCCGCCGATGGCGGAGTAGAAGATCGACTGCCAGATGCCCCGAGCGGCCCCGTGCGCGGCGCCCTGGGTCTCCTCCGCCAGGTGAGCCGAGGCGTCATACCCGGTGATCGTGTACTGGGTGAGGAGGAACCCGAGCGGCAGGACATAGAACCAGAACCCGATGCCCTCGGTGCTGCCGTCCGCGAGCCCACCGGAGTTGTTGACCCGCATGGAGAAGACGTCCGAGACGCTCATGTGCGACTTCGGCAGGAAGATGAGGATGAGGATGATGATGGCCGCGCCGGCCACGTGCCACCACACCGAGACGTTGTTGATGACGGCCAGCAGTCGGCTCGAGAAGATGTTGACCAGCGCGACGAGAACCAGGATGACCAGGAACATGATGAAGACCCGGGTCAGGCTGTACCCCGCGGCCCAGGACTCGCTGAACGTCGAGAACGTCAGGTCGAAGAACGTCGCGCAGCCGTAGGCCACCGAGGCGTCGACCGCGAGGAGGCCGATGAGGTTGAGCCAGCCGGTGTAGTAACCGGCCTTGGCGCCGCCGAGCTTGCTGGCCCACCAGTAGATGCCACCCGAGGTCGGGTATGCCGAGACGAGCTCGGACATACAGAGTCCGATGATGAGGATGAAAGCCGAGATGATCGGCCAGCCCCAGGAGATGGCGATGGGACCGCCGTTGTTCCACGCCTGGCCGAAGGTGGTGAAACAGCCAGCGAGGATCGAGATGATCGAGAAGGAAATCGCAAAGTTGGAGAAACCGGACCAGGTCCGGTTCAGCTCCTGCTTGTAACCGAGTTCCGCCAGGTGGCGTTCGTCGTCGGTGAGCTTCACATCAGCCACGGGTACTCCATAGGCTCTGGCCGGTGGGGAGACCGGCGTCACATCGGTGGGACGTTCGTGATGCTAGAGCCTGCGGGGCGTCAATGGTACTACCGTGACCCATTTATTTCTGGTGGCGGTTCCCGCTGAGCGGAAGGGCCGACCGATACGCCGAGCAGGTCGATACGCTGACAGGGTGTTCGAGAAGATCCTGGTCGCTAACCGAGGCGAAATCGCCGTTCGGGCCTTCCGGGCTGCCACCGAGCTCGGCGCCAAGACGGTCGCGGTCTTCCCGCATGAAGACCGCAAGTCCGAACACCGGCTCAAGGCCGACGAGTCCTACCAGATCGGTGAGGAGGGGCACCCGGTCCGGGCCTACCTCGACTACGAGAGCATCGTGCGAGTCGCCCGGGAGTGCGGGGCCGATGCCGTGTATCCCGGTTATGGCTTCCTCTCCGAGAACCCGCTGCTCGCCGAAGAGTGCGCCCGCCACGGGATCACCTTCATCGGTCCCCCAGCGGAGGTTCTGCATCTAGCCGGCAACAAGGCCAAGGCCATCGCGGCCGCCCGGGCCGCTGGCCTGCCCACCCTGCGGAGCGCGCCCCCGAGCACCGACCTGGACCTGCTGCAGGCCGGTGCGCAGGAGATCGGCTTCCCGCTCTTCGTCAAGGCCGTCTCCGGTGGCGGTGGACGCGGGATGCGAAGGGTCGACGACCCGGCGACGCTGCGCGAGGCCCTCGAGGCGGCCCAGCGGGAGGCCGATGCCGCCTTCGGCGACCCGACCCTCTATCTCGAGCAGGCCGTCCGAAACCCGCGGCACATCGAGGTCCAGGTCCTCGCCGACACCACCGGCACGGTGCTGCACCTCTATGAACGGGACTGCTCGCTGCAGCGCCGGCACCAGAAGGTCATCGAGATCGCCCCGGCACCCAACCTGGACCCCGCGCTCCGCGAACGCATGTGCCACGACGCCGTTCGGTTCGCCGAGTCCATCGGCTACGTCAACGCCGGCACCGTGGAGTTCCTCCTCGGCGAGGACGGGTCTTATGTCTTCATCGAGATGAACCCCCGGATCCAGGTCGAGCACACCGTGACCGAGGAGGTCACCGACCTCGACCTCGTCGTTGCCCAGATGCGGATCGCGAGCGGAGAAACGTTCTCGGACATGGATATTCGCCAGTCCGATATCCAGACCCGGGGTTCGGCGTTGCAGTGCCGAATCACCACCGAGGACCCCGCCAACGGCTTCCGGCCGGACGCCGGGCAGATCACCGTCTACCGGTCTGCGGGCGGTGGCGGGGTGCGCCTCGACGGCGGGACGGTCTTCGTCGGAGCCCGGGTGAGCCCGCACTTCGACTCCATGCTCGTCAAGCTCACCTGCCGGGGGCGGTCCTTCCCGCTCGCCGTCCGTCGAGCCCGCCGGGCGCTCGCCGAGTTCCGCATCCGTGGAGTCTCCACGAATATCCCGTTTCTCGAGACTGTGCTCGCCGACCCGGTCTTCCAAGAGGGCAAGGCAACGACGTCGTTCATCGACGAACGCCCCGAGCTGCTCAACTCCCGGATGCCTGCCGACCGCGGCACCAAGCTGCTGGCCTACCTCGCCGACGTCACCGTGAACCAACCCCACGGTCCGGCGACCACACACGTCAAACCGCGGCTCAAACTGCCGCCGCTGCCGGCCGGGCCCCTGCCCCAGGGCAGCCGGGACCTGCTTCGTGAACTCGGCCCGACCGCCTTCGCCGCCCAATTGCGGGCCCGCACCGACGTCCCGGTCACCGACACCACCTTCCGCGACGCCCACCAGTCACTGCTCGCAACCCGGATGCGGACCCGGGACCTGCTGCACGTCGCCGGGCACGTCGCCCACCTCACGCCCCAGCTGCTGTCCATGGAGGCCTGGGGCGGGGCGACCTATGACGTGGCGCTCCGGTTCCTCTCCGAAGACCCGTGGGAGCGGCTGGCCCTGCTCCGAGAGGCCATGCCCAACATCCCGCTGCAGATGCTGCTCCGTGGACGCAACACGGTGGGCTACACGCCATACCCGAAGATGGTGACCGACGTCTTCGTCCAGGAGGCCGCGCGCACCGGCCTGGACATCTTCCGGATCTTCGACTCACTCAATGATGTCGAGCAGATGCGACCCGCGGTCGAGGCGGTTCTGGAGACCGGCACCGCGGTGGCCGAGGTGGCGCTCTGCTACACGAGCAACCTGCTCGACCCGAGCGAGCGGCTCTACACCCTGGACTACTACCTCAGGCTGGCCGAACGCATCGTCGGCACCGGCGCGCACATCCTGGCGATCAAGGACATGGCCGGTCTGCTTCGCGCGCCCGCTGCGAAAGTCCTGGTCACCGCCCTCAGGGAACGCTTCGACCTGCCCGTCCACCTGCACACCCACGACACCGCCGGGGGCCAGATCGGCACGCTCCTCGCCGCCATCGACGCCGGCGTCGACGCCGTGGACGCGGCCTGCTCCTCGATGGCCGGAACCACCTCACAGCCCTCCCTCTCCGCGCTCGTCGCCGCCACCGACGGCACCGCACGTCCGACCGGCCTCGACATCGAGCACGTCTTCGCCCTGGAGCCGTACTGGGAGGCGGTGCGCACCCTCTATCGGCCGTTCGAGTCCGGGCTGGCCTCCCCCACCGGCCGGGTCTATCGGCACGAGATCCCCGGCGGGCAGCTCTCCAATCTGCGGCAGCAGGCCATCGCGCTCGGGCTCGGCGACCGCTTCGAGGACATCGAGGACATGTATGCCGCGGCCAACCGGATCCTCGGCAACATCGTCAAGGTGACCCCGAGCAGCAAGGTCGTCGGTGACCTTGCCCTCGCGCTCGTCGGCGCCGGGGCCGACCCGGCCGACTTCGAAGCCAACCCGACCCGCTACGACATCCCCGACTCGGTCCTCGGCTTCCTCGAGGGCGAACTCGGGGACCCGCCGGGAGGCTGGCCCGAGCCGTTCCGCACCAAGGCGCTGCAGGGTCGGCACTCCAAACCGCGAGCCACCGAACTCACCCGGGAGCAGGAGAGCGCTCTGCGCAGCGACCCGCAGCACACCCTGAACACCCTGCTCTTCCCCGGACCCACCAAGGAGTTCGAGTCGAGCCGGGAGCGGTTCGGCAACCTCAGCGTCCTCGGGACCGTGGAGTTCCTGCACGGCCTGGGCCAGGACCACGAGTACGAGGTGGAGATCGAGGCCGGGAAGCGCCTGCTGCTCGGCGTCGCCTCGATCGGCGAGGCCGATCGCCAAGGAATGCGCACGGTCATGTGCACCCTCAACGGGCAGTTCCGTCCGATCACGGTGCGTGACCGGTCCGTCACGGCGGACGTCAAGGTCGCGGAGCGGGCCGACACCGGCCGGCGGGGGCACATCCCGGCCCCGTTCGCCGGCGTGGTCACCCCGGCGGTGAGCGAGGGCGACCTCGTCGAGGCGGGCACGGTGGTCGCCACCATCGAGGCGATGAAGATGGAGGCGAGCATCACCACCCCGGTCGCGGGGACGGTCGAACGGCTCGCGATCGGCGGCCCCTCGCAGGTCGAAGGCGGGGACCTCGTCCTCGTCATCGCCGAGGGCTGAGTCCTCCCCGGAGGCGCCATCCCCTCTCGCCGGGGGTCCTCCTCCTACCAGGAGCCGCCCGCGGAGCCGCCGCCACCGCCGCCGCTGAACCCGCCGCCGCCGGAGAAGCCGCCCCCGCCAAGGCCACTGGTACCGGAGGACCCGGGGGTGCTGATGAACGTGCCGGCCGCGGCCGTGGAGAACGAATCCATGCTGTGGCCGAGATCGGAGAAGCCGCCCGGACCCCAACTCCCCACCCACCAGGTCGGCATCGGCACGACCTGACCGGCCGCCGCGGCCGCGGCCGCCACCTCGGCAAACACCTTCGCCCAACGGTCCGCGAGCCCGAGGACGATCGCATAGGGCAGGTACCGGCTGAAGGTGTCCTGGGCCTCCTCGAACCGGATTTGGTTCGCCTCGGCGGTCGCGAGATAGCGCTCGAACCCGCGGCTCTGCGCGAGCATCGCGGACCCCAACGCGGTCCGCGCCGGCATCCGGGTGCCGAGCACGAAGACGATGATGCCGCTGACGATGAGCCCGGCCCCGAGGATGAGGGCCGGCGGCAACGGCAGGTTGGCGTCCCCAAGATAGCCTGCGGCGACGCTACTGCCGAAGATGGCGACGAACGCCCCGGCAACGCCGAGGACGAACCCCAGACCCCGCCACCCGCTGCGGACGCTTTCCGGGGAGCGCCGGAACCAGCCCCGGTCGGTGGCTTCCCGGTCCATGAGGGTACGGACGTGCGAGAGGGTGCCGGCGAAATGGTTCTTGAGGTCGGAGAGCTGCACCTGGTCGCCGTCGCTGAAGATGCCGTCAAGGAGGGCCTGCTCGTATGGCGTGAGCGCCAGGGCCGTGGCCGGTGGCTGACGCCGGGTAAGGATCCAGTCGTCGTCGGCGAAGAATCCACGCTTCTCGGTTTTGGCGATCGTGAGGAATCCGCGCACGGCGAGTTCGACCACGGTTGCGGTGACGTCGACGACATCGGCGGACTCATCGACCAACGTGCCGAGCATCCCGGCCTGCACCCCGGGCGGCGGGGTGAACTGGACGGCCACGGTGGGGCGGCGGGTCGTCCGAGTTGTCGGCGCCTGTTCGCCGGCACCAGGAACTAGCCCCGGGGTGAGCCCGACGTACTGCTCGTCCCGGCCATGCCGCCACGCGAGCATGCCCATCCCGGCCGCGGCGAGCAGCGGGAAGCCGATGCCGCCGCCGAGGGCCAGCAGCCCGAGGCCGCGGGAGACCTGCGGGGAAACCACGACGCCGTCGTTCGCCCCCGGGTCCCCGGTGCGGATATCGGGAGTCAGTGGGCCGAAGGTCGAGACCGGGTAGGAGGCGACCACGGTGGCCCCTTCCCCGGCTTCCAGACGCGCGACGGAGAACCGCGCCGGGTTACCGGCGGTGGCCGTGCAGGCCTTGTCGTCCTGGAAGGCGCCGAAGAAGCAGCGCACCTGGGCGGCCGGCGCCGGGGCCGACACCGTGGCGGTGATGTTCTCGATGGGCACATTGTTCGAGGAGTCGACGATGTTGTAGTAGAACTCCGCGGTGCCGTCTCCGATGTCGTTGAGCACGCCGTCGAGGGTGTACTCGACGATGTAGACCTGGGTTCCGGTGACGGTCTGCGAGGGGCTGCCGATCCGGATCCGCTTGTAGGCGCCCTCGTCGAGGATCGAGATGTCGGTCGGCGCACCGGAGGGTGAACTGACCCGCACCTCGGAGAGTTCGTAGTACCGGTACTGGTTCTCCTGGTCCCGGTAACCGGCCCGCACCTGGACGTCCCGGTAGATGCCGTGCCGCTCCTCCCCCGGCGGGAAGCGCCAGGTGAGTTCCTCGGTCACCTGGACCGAGCCTTCCGAGGTCAGCGCATAGCTGAGCCGTTCCTGGGTGACGAGCTCGCCGTCCTCGGCGAGCGCGTTCGGCGCCGCCCAGCCGAGGGCGGCGGCGGCGAGCAGCACGGCATACAGCAGGCGGAGGCGGCGCATCGGACTAGTCTCCCCGGTGTCCGCGGCGGGCGGCGGAGAGCGCGCGGTCGGTTTCGCGGCGGTCCTGGCGCTCCCGCAGGGCGTGCCGCTTGTCGTAGGCCTTCTTGCCCTTGGCCAGGGCGATCTCAACCTTGGCGCGTCCGTCGGAGAAGTAGAGCGCGAGCGGAACGATGGTGTGGCCGCTCTCCCGGGTGGCCTGGGCGAGCTTGGTCAATTCGCGGCGGTGGAGCAGCAGCTTGCGTTTGCGCCGCGGCGAGTGGTTGTTCCAGGTGCCGTTGGAGTACTCCGGGATGTGGACCCCTTCGAGCCAGAGTTCGTCACCGGTGAACCCGGCCCAACCGTCCACAAGCGAGGCCCGCCCCATCCTCAGGGCCTTGACCTCGGTGCCCATGAGGACGAGCCCGGCCTCGAAGGTGTCCTCGATGAGGTAGTCGTGCCGGGCCTTGCGGTTGCTCGCGATGAGCTTTCGCCCCTGTTCCTTGGCCACGCGCCCAACCCTAACTGCTCGGTATGCCGGGCAACGCGACGGTTTATCGCGCGGGCCGCCGTTCAGAGCCAGCGGGTCGGGTTGACCGGGACGCCGTTCTCGTAGGTCTCGAAGTGCAGGTGGCAGGCAGTAGAGAGGCCGGTGTCGCCGACCGATCCGATGAGCTGGCCACGCCGCACCGAACCCCCGGTCACCGCGAACCTCGACAGGTGGTTGTAGGTCGTCGCGAGCGAGACCCCGCGCATGATGCCGTGGTCGATGACCACGCGCAGACCGGAGCCGCTGGTCACCCGGGCCTCGACGACGACCCCAGCCTCGGCGGCGTAGATCGGCTGGCCGCAGGCGCCGCCGATGTCGACACCGGCGTGCAGCCGCCAGTAGTGCAGGATCGGGTGATAGCGCATGCCGAAGGCCGAGTTGATCCCGCCGGCGGTGGGCCAGAACAGGGTTCCCGTCGCGGTCGGCGGCGGCTTGGGAGTGTTGGGGTGCTTCTTCTTCCACTCAGCGAGCCGCCGGGCCTCTTCGAGCTTACGTTTGCGGGCGATTTCGGCGAGCGTGGCCTTGAGGGCGTTGGACTCCGCGGTGAGCGCCGCGAGCCGCTTCTTCTCGGCCCCGAGCTGCCCCTTGATCGCTGCGGCGGTGCTCGCCTGGTCGGCGACGAGGGCATCGAGGTCTGATTTGGCACTGGCGGCACTGGCCCGGGCGGCGTTGGCTCGGTCCAGGGCTGCCTTGGCCGCGGCCTCGGCGGTGACGGCCTCGGCGCGCAACGCCGCGAGGCGGTCCTCGAGGGCGACGAGCATGGCCTTCTGGTTCCCGAGCCGCTCCATGGTGGCGCTCTGGACGTCCATGACGGTTTCGCCGAGAACGAGGCGGTCGGCGAACTGCTGGGGGGTCTGGGAGCCGAGGACCATGTCCATCTCACCGAACCCGGAGTCCTGGTAGATCCGGTTGGCGAAGCGGGCGACCTGGTCGCGGCTCGCGGCGATGCTCTTGCGGGTGGCGACCAGGTCCTGTTCGGCCTTGGCCTCACTGGCCTTGGCGAGTTGGACGCGCTGCACGGCGAGGGTGTGCTCGGCGGAGGCGTCCGCCGCGGCGGCCACCGCTCGGTCCAGGGCCGACTGGGCCGCCGGGACCTTGGCCTGGGTGAGCTTGAGTTTGGTGTAGGCCGCGGCAAGGTCCGCGCTGGTGTCCTCGAGGTCCTCTTTGAGGTTCTCGATGGCCTTGTCGACGCTGCGCTTGCGGTCGGACGGGTCGGTGACCGCGGTGGCCGGACCGAGGATGAGCCCCACCGAACAGCACGCGGCCAGCAGCGTGAGGGCTACGCGGCGGGCAGCCGCCATCGCCACGGTGGGTCGTCTCATAGACACCATTGGTAACACGAATCACACGAGTTCGCCACCAGGGACACTCGGCGGGCCCGCCAGGAATGCTCAGACACGCAGGTAGCGGCGCAGCGTGACCAGTGAGGTGAGGACGGTGAGGAGGAGCACCCCGGCGGCCATCCACGGGGCTATGGCCCAGACGTCATGGGCCCCGATGAAGGCCTGGAGTTGGGCGATCTGGTTGATGCCGCTGTTGAAGATGAGGTGCACGGCATACCAGAGCAGGCCGATCGCCAAACCGACACCGAGGAGGCTCACCAGGAGCATCTCGGTGAGGAACGGCATCCGGATCGTCCAGTTCGAGGCGCCGACGAGGCGCATGATGCCGATCTCTCGCCGGCGGATGAAGGCGGCCTGCCGGATGGCGGTTCCCATGAGCAGGGCCGCGCAGGCCGCCATGAGCACCGCGAGCGCAACGGTGAGGACGGTGATCCAGTTGATGATCGTGAAGAACCGGGAGAGCACCTTCTCCTGATCCTGGACCTGGGCCACCCCCGGGGCGGTCTGAAACTGATCCGTGATGATCTTGTACTTGCTCGGGTCGGAGAGTTGCACCCGGAAACTCTCCGGAAGGAAACCTGCCTCGACGTTGCCCGCGATGGGGCTGTTGCGGAACTGCTCCTTGAACCGCTCGAAGGCCTCCTGTTCGGTCTCGAAGAAGACCTCCTTGACCTCGGGCATGGCGGTGAGCTGGGTGCGGATGGCGGAACGTTGCGCCTCGGTGGCGGCCTGACCGCGGCAGTTGGGCTGCTCGGCATACTCGTTGCAGAGATAGATGGAGACCTGGATCCGGTCGTACCAGTAGCCCTTCATGGTGTCGGCCTGGCGCTGCGCGAGCAGGCCGAGGCCGAGCAGGAAGATCGAGACCATCGTCACCAGGACCACGGAGATTGCCATGGAGACGTTGCGCCGCAGACCGGTGGCGACCTCGCCGAGGAGGAATCGTGGCTGGATCACGAGGTCCTCCGGTGGTAGGTGGCTTCGGCCTCATCGCGGACGATCTGCCCCTCGTCGAGTTGGACAACCCGCCGGCGCATGTCGTTGACGATGTCCTGGTCGTGGGTGGCCAGGACGATGGTCGTCCCGGTGCGATTGATCCGGTCGAGAAGGCGGACGATGTCGAAGCTGATGGCCTGGTCGAGGTTGCCGGTGGGTTCATCGCAGAGCAGGATCTGCGGTTTGTTGACCACGGCCCGGGCGATGGCGACCCGCTGCTGTTCGCCACCGGAGAGTTGGTGCGGCAGCCGCCCGCCTTTGCCTCCGAGGCCGACCATCTCCAGGGTTTCCGGGACGAGTTGGCGGATGAGGTGGCTCGGCTTGCCGATGACGTGCAAGGCGTAGGCGACGTTCTGGTAGACGGTCTTGCCCGGCAGGAGCCGGAAGTCCTGGAAGACCGCACCCATCTCGCGGCGCAGCCGCGGCACCTGACGCATGGACATCGACTTGAGGTCGTGGCCGGCGACGAGGACGTCTCCGCTGGTCGCGGCCTCTTCGCGGAGCGCCAGGCGAAGCAGGGTGGACTTGCCCGATCCCGACGGTCCGACGACGAAGACGAACTCACCGCGATCGATGCCGAGGGTCACGTCATCGAGGGCTGCCCGCGCGGATTTGGGGTAGACCTTCGTGACGTTCTCGAAACGGATCACCCGGTGAGTCTAGGTCGCAGAGGTGACGGATCGGGTCAGGCATGGGGCGCGTCGCCCGCTCACCCGATGCCCTCCACGGTGACATCCGCGGTGACATCCGCGGGGTCGGTGATGCCGAAGACCGCGGCCGTGTCCAGGACAACCTCGACGGCCCGATGGGTGTCGGCCGCGCTGAGGTAGGGCTGGAGGGCGACGTCGTCCGGCCAGTAGCGCAACCAGACCCGCTCGAGGCTGTGTCCGGGATTGCGCCAGGTGGCCGCTTCGAGGGCGGCGTCCTCCTCCGGGGCCGTCGGCAGCAGCCCGCCGATGGACTCGCTTCCGGTGAAGGTGCCGTGCAGGTGGTCCTCGGAGCGGGTCAGGGTGAGGGTGGGGACGACGTCGGCATACGAGGGCGGGATGAGCCCGAAGAGGCGGGCCGGGCGCTTGACCCCTTGCCGGGTATGCCGTGGGAAGGTCACCGTGAGCGCGCCGCCGTCGGCCAGGGCGGTGATCCGCGCGGCGAGGTCGGCGGCCCAGGCCTGCCAGTCGGAGCCGAGTGCGGAGGGCTCCGCGCCGGGGCTCGCGCCGGGTCGCGCACTCTCGCTACCGGTCACGACTCGCGTTCCTGGTTGCGGCGCCAGCGAACACCGGCCTCGATGAACTCGTCGATGTCGCCGTCGAAGACCTTGTCGGGGTTGCCCACTTCGTGCTCGGTGCGCAGGTCCTTGACCATCTGGTAGGGCTGCAGGACGTAGGAGCGCATCTGGTCGCCCCAGCTCGCCTTGACGTCGCCGGCGAGTTCCTTGCGCTCGGCGGCTTCCTCGGCGCGGCGCTGGATGAGCAGGCGGGACTGCAGAACGCGCAGGGCGGCGGCCCGGTTCTGGATCTGCGACTTCTCGTTCTGCATGGAGACGACGATGCCGGTGGGGATGTGGGTCATCCGGACCGCGGAGTCGGTGGTGTTGACGCTCTGCCCGCCGGGGCCGGAGGAGCGGAAGACGTCGACCTTGATCTCGTTCTCGGGGATCTCGATGGAGTCGGTCTGCTCGATGAGCGGGATGACCTCGACGGCGGCGAAACTCGTCTGGCGGCGGCCCTGGTTGTCGAACGGGCTGATCCGCACGAGCCGGTGGGTGCCGCCCTCGACGGAGAGGTTGCCGTAGGCGTAGGGAACGTTGACCTCGAAGGTGGCGCTCTTCAGGCCGGCCTCCTCGGCGTAGGAGGTGTCCATGACCTTGGTGGGGTAGCCGTGGCGTTCGGCCCAGCGCAGGTACATCCGCAGGAGCATCTCGGCGAAGTCGGCGGCGTCCACTCCCCCGGCGCCGGCGCGGATGGTGACCACGGCGGCGCGCTCGTCGTATTCGCCGGAGAGCAGGGTGCGGACCTCGAGTTCGCCGACGGCCTTGCGGATGGTGGCCAGTTCGCGGGCGGCTTCGTCGAGGGTGGCCTGGTCGTGCTCCTCCTCGCCCATCTCGACGAGGACCTCGAGGTCGTCGATCCGGGCCTCCATCCCGGTGACTCGCTCGAGTTCGGCCTTGGTGCGGGAGAGGCCGCTGGTCACCTGCTGGGCGCGCTCCTGGTCCTCCCAGAGGGCCGGGTCGGAGGCCTGGGTTTCGAGGTCGCTGATCGTCTCGCGAAGGCGGTCGAGGTCGCTCACCTCACGCACGGACGCCATGGTCGTGCGGAGGTCTCGGATCTCGTTCGCGAAGTCGATAGCCACGAGGCACAAGCCTACGCGAGAGGGCGGGGGTGCCCGCGGCCCTCAGCGCACGACGGCGCGGGCGCGGCTCACCACGCTCACGGTCACCGACCCGCCGAAGGCGTCGAGCACCTGCGAGAGCAGCGGGATCTGCACGGTCGCGCTCATCGCGACGACCGCGGTCCGCCCATCGGGGGTCCCGGTCTGCGGCTCGAGGGTCCAGGTGAGGATGTCCTGCGGCACCGGCCGGGTGGCCAGGTAGTCCCGGGCCGCTGCGACCACCCCACCGTTGGAGAGCGGCACCTCCTTGCCCACCCCCTGGGTGTATGCCGTGTCCGCGAGCGCGTTGGCGGCGCTCAGCGCGGCACCGTCGGCGGCATCGATGAGCCGCATCCGCGCCACCAGGGCCGAAGTGACGCCGCCTCCGCCCAGGATGAGGACGATGGCGATCATGACCAGGGAGAGGGTGAGGACACTCAGCGAGCCGGCCTCGTCGCGCCGGAGGTTCATGGCGGGGTGCTCCGGAATCGGTCGACGACGAAGGCGTGTTCGGTGCTCACCGGCACCTGGAGCGGGATGAGATCGCGAACGAAGGTCGGGATCAGCGGCAGCGGGACGATGACCTCGGCCCGCACGGTGACCGTGGCTCCGGGCTGGAGGCACGGTGATGCCGTGCAGGTGATCTCCAGGTCGGTCTCCTCCGGCTCGAAGGAGAAGTTCGCGTAGGTCAGTCCCGCGGCCGCGGTGGCGCGCTCCGCCGCGGCCGCCTGGGTCGGGGAGGTGACGAACGCCCGCGCCGCCTCCCGCGCGGCCACCGTCGTCGCAAACGTGCCCGCCTGCAGCCGGGCGACCATGAGGGTGAGGTAGACCAGCGGGATGAGCAGGACGATGCTCAGCAACAGGAACTCCACGACGGCGCTGCCACCCTCCCCGCGATGCCGGGGCCACGCCGTACGCGAGGTCCTCGTTCCCGTCGCGGTCACTGTCGTTCCTCGAAGGCTCGGGCGATCACCGTGAGCGAGGCCTCCGGGCCGAACAACGCCAGCACCGGCAGCGGCGCCTGCACGGTGACCTCGACGACCGCGACACCGCCGACGGTGGCGCGCTGGGAGGTGACGTTCGCGGCATACGCCTCGTTGAGGGCTCCACTGATGAGGTCTTCGGTCCGGGCGACCCCGTCGGCGAGTTCGGCGTCGACACGCGCACCGACGCGGGCCCCCTCCGCGGCGCTGACGATGAGGGTGTTGCGCACGTGCAGGATGAGGCCGAGTTGGAGGACGAGAAGAAAGACCAGGAGGAGCAGCGGCAGGACGAGGCTGACATCGACGATCGCCGCACCACGCTCGTCGCGTCGGGCGCGGCACGAGGTCATGACACGAGAGTTCAGTTGAAGCCGAAGTTGGCGAAGGTCTCTTCGAAGAGCGTCTGCAGCCGATCGCTGGCAAGTCCCCAGACCAGGAGCGCCAGAGCAGCGGTCATCAGGGTGATGAGCACCCAGCCGGGCACGTCTCCGCGTTCGTCCCGGCGGGTGGCGCGGGTCCCGGCGGCGGCGATCGCGTCGAGCAGACGCTGTCTGGCGGCGATGAGGTGAGCCATGGGTGAGGTCCTCCTTGGGTTAGAGACGGAAGTCGAGAAAGGCGAGCCCGGGGAAGAGGGCAAAGACAACGGTGACGGGCAGGATGAGGAAAACCACCGGGACCATCATGGCGATCTCTTGACGCCCGGCCGACTCCAGCAGGAGCCGTTTGCTGTCCTCACGGACGTCCTGGGCCTGGGCGCGCAGGACCTCCGCAAGCGGAGTGCCGCGTTGAACGGCAATGACGATGCCATCGACGAACCGCGTGAGCGAGGGCAGACCGGTACGGTCGGCGAGGCCCTGGAGCGCGGTCGGCAGGTTGGCGCCGGCCCGGGCATCGGCCAGGGTGCGCCTGAGCTCGTCGCACAGCTCCCCACGGGAGAGCCGCACGACGCGCTCCAAGGCGCCGACGGTGCCCTCCCCGGCGGCGACGGCCAACGCGAGCAGTTCGGCGATGGTCGGGAACTCGACGAGCATCCGGGCCTCCCGCCGCTCGGCGCGCCGGGTAAGCCAGGAGTCCCAGCCGACAAGGCCGAGTCCCCCACCGACGCCGACGAGTCCCACGACGACCACAGCCGAACCCCCGCGCCAGGCCGCAAGCAGGGTCCCCAGGGCACCACCGAGCACCGCCCCAGCCGCCCCGGCAAGCACCTGCTGAGCCCGGAAGCGTTCGAGATTGGCGTCATCCCCGGCGCGCTGCTGGCGCCGAAGGACCGTGTCGGACCCGCCGAGGACCCGGTCAACGGCACGGGAGAGCACGGTGACCAAGGGCGCGAGCAACGGGCCGACGATCGAGCGAGCCCCGTGCGGTGAGACGAGCAGTCCGCTGGGTCGCGGAGCATCCCGCAGATAGGGCAGCACCCGCGCCTCGAGGCCCTGCCGACGATGCATCGGCAAACCCCACCAGACCAGCGCCACCCCGAGTCCCCAGAGGAGTCCGAGGGTGATGCCGGTCCGCACCAGCGGGGTCATCGAAGCACCCGCTCGTCCTCGGCGAGGCGTGCCAGTCGGATCATCAGCCAGTAGGCGGCCAAGGAGAGTGCGGCACCTGCCAACAGAACGGCAGCACCGGTCGGGGATTTGTAGGCCGCCACCGACTCCGGCCGGGTAGAGAGCATGAGCAACACCAGCCACGGCGCCGCAACCGCGAGCTTGGCCGCGTTGACCGTCCAGGACTGTCGCGCCTCAAGCTCTGCCCGCGTCCGGGCATCATCCCGAAGAAAGCGGGAGAGGGTTCGGAGAAGCTGCCCGAGGTCGCTGCCACCGACTTCTCTCGCGATCCGCAGTGACTCGATGAGCCGGTCGGCGACCGGGTCAGCGAGGGCCTCCTTGAGTCGGTCGAGACAGTCGGAGAACCGTCCCGTGAGCCGGTAGTCCTCGCCGAAGGCCGCAAAGTGGGGCCGCAACTCGGCCGGGCCTCGGACGCCCAGTTGGGTAAGCGCCTCGGGCAACGACATACCCGCACGGACCGCGGAGGTGATGTTGTCCACCGCATCTGGCCACAGGTCGCGCAGACGGGCCCGCCGACGGCGAGCCCTTCCCCGCACGAAACCAATCGGGGCACTCCCCATCAAGACCGCGAAACAGAGCGCGATGACCGGCACCCCGACGAAGGCCCAGGCCCCCACAAAGGTGATCAGAAAGGCCATGGCGACGGCCACGAGCAGGCCGCGGGTACGCAGCCCGACGAACCCCGCCTGGACGATGTCGTCGCCGAGCCGCGCCAGGGGACCGACCCGACCCTGTCGCGGGGTGGGCACCCGCTCCTGGACCCAGCAACTCCACCAGATCAAGAATGCGCCGAGGCCGACACCCAGGCCCACGACAACGCCGGTCATCCGAGCCCCGCCAACAGCGATGCCACGTCGTAACCGGCCCGCTCGAACCGATCTATGTGCGGCGGGAAACCGTCCGCCCGCACGAGCGCGCCCTCTCGCCGTAGAAAGATGTCGGCCGTTTCGACGACATCGCCCTCACACCGTCCGGGCACAGCGAGGATCTCGCGCACTCGACGCGAGCCGTCCCGCTCCAGGGCCACCTGGATGACGATGTCGATGGAGGTCGCCACGGTCGGCACGACAAACTTGGCGCTCACGTTCTCCCCGGCGAGGAGCGGCAAAGTACACATCTTGGTCACCGCCTCGCGGGCACTGTTGGCGTGCACCGTGCACATCCCGGGCAGGCCGCTGTTGAGCGCGATGAGGAGGTCGAGGGACTCGGCCTGACGCACTTCACCGACGATGATCCGCGAAGGCCGCATCCGCAGCGCCTCCTTGACCAGTCTGCGCAACGGCACCTCACCGGTGCCCTCGAGCGAGGGCTGCCGGCATTGCATCGCGGCCACATCCCGGTGGGGGATCCGCAGTTCGAAGACCTCCTCACAGGTGACGATCCGTTCGCGGGGAGGCACCGCCGCGGCAAGGCAGTTGAGCATGGTCGTCTTCCCGGACTGGGTGCCACCAGCGACCAGGATGTTGAGCCCGGCGTGCACGGCGGCGTCGAGGAAGGCCGCGGCCTGGGTGGTGAGCGTGCCGAGGCGAACGAGGTCCTCGAGGGAGTCGGCCTTGACGACGAACTTGCGGACGTTGACGTACCAGTGGTCCCGGGTGATGTCGGGGATGACGACGTGCAGCCGGGAGCCGTCGGCGAGGACCGCATCGACGAACGGTGAGGACAGGTCGACCCGGCGGCCACTGGTCTTGAGCATCCGTTCGACGAGGTCGCGCACCTCGTCGTGGGTCAGCAGGGTCGTGGTGAGTTCGGCAACGCCGTCCCGGGCCACGAAGACCTTGCTAGGTTCGTTGATCCAGATCTCCTCAACGCGTGGGTCGTCGAAGTACTGCTGGAGTGCGCCATACCCAGCAACGCTGTCCCACAACGATTTTGCGGCCGCATCGAGGTCGGCGAGGAGCGGCAGCCCGCCGTGCATGGACCGCTCGTCGTAATCCTTGAGCGCGGCCCGCACCAGATGTCGCACCTCGGTGGTGTCGCGCGCCGGATCGAGGCCGGAACGCCGGATGAGTTCGCGCACCTCACCCTCGACCGTCCGTATGGCGTCCACATCACCTCCCATGCCAGAGCCGCTCCCACCGTGGCGGCTGGGCCTCATCACAGCACATTCCGGCATGGCCCGCGAGGCCAGTCCGGCAGCGTTGTGGACAACCTGCCTTGCCGGGCGCCTCCGCGGCCCCCGGACCCAGCGAATGTGGATAACTCACGGGTGCTGTCGCCCAGCGGATCTAGCGTGCCGTTCATGGAGATCGAGATCTCGCTCCTCACCCCGATGGGCGGCCCCGAACCCATCGAGGTCATCCTCCACGCCCGAGACGGGGCCTCCGTCGCCGACCTCCGTACCGCGCTTGCCGGTGAGCTGGGCACGCCCGCCGACGTCATCGCCCACGACGGTCGACGGCTCCCCGAGGACCACCTCGTGGGCCAACCCCCGCTTCTTCACGGGGCGCTGCTCACGGTCGGCGAAGCGGGTATGCCGTTGCGATGCCCGACGGCGTCGAGTCCCCTCAGCCTCGTCGTCACCGGCGGGCCAGATGCCGGTCACCAAGTCCCCGTCGTCGCGGGAGTGATCACCGTGGGCCGAGCCGGTGGCAACCTCGCGCTCGATGATCCGTCGCTGAGTCGACACCACGCCTCCTTCTCGGTTCGGGAGGGACGGGTCGAGGTTCACGACTTGGCCTCCACCAACGGCTGCGTCGTCGACGGCCGCCCCGTCGGCAGTGGCGGCGCCGTCATGACCGCCGGCTCCAGAGCCCTCCTTGGCGACACCGAGGTTCGGCTGTCGAGCGCCCTGCGAGCCGGGCTGCGCTGTCCGCCGGACGGCCGGGGCAGACGCACCGTGACACCGGAGCCGGCCACCGAGGGCCCGCCCCCGGCTCCGGTGATCACGGCGCCCACGCCGCCCAACCCTCCACCGCCGCCACGGCTGCCCTGGCTCGCCGGACTGCTCCCCCTCCCGGTGGCCATCGTCATGGCCCTCTGGTGGGGACCCCAAGCCCTGCTCTTCGGCCTGATGGGTCCCGTCATCGTGCTCGGTACGGCCCTCGCCGATCGCCGGCACAACCGCCGGACAACGAAGGCCAACCACGCCGGCTACTCCGCCGATCTCACGGCGGCCGAGGCCCGGCTTGCCAGGGCCCTCGAGATCGAGAGGGCGGCCCGGGATGTCGCCGCGCCGAACCCGGCGGAGCTCCTCTTGATCGCGCTCACCCCGGCGCGTTCGCTGTGGAGCCGCACATCCGGGTCGCCCGGGTGGGGCACCGCGCGGCTCGGCCGGGCAACCCTGCCCGCGCACACGGCATACGAGGTGGAGGGCGAGCGCACGCACCCGCCACTTCCCGAGGCGCCGCTCACGCACGACTTCACCACCCACCCGGTGCTCACCATTGCCGCACCGGCCGGTCTGGCGGCGGGGGTCGTTCGCTGCCTCCTCGGGCAGCTCGTCACCCTCTCTCCCCCCAGCGCGCTGACGATCTGCGTGCTGGGCGGGGCGGCCGAGCTGGGATGGCTCGGCCGCGTGCCGCACGTGGTCGACCCGGAGACCGCGGGGTCGAGCTCGGGCCAACTCCTCGTCGTCGATCTGGATGGCCACGGTCCGGCGCCTCCGGGCGCCTGGGTCATCCGCTGCAGCCCGGGCGCGCCTCCTGAGGCGGGGGCGGTCCTCCGTGGGCGGAGTGTCGGGTGGGCCTTGTGCACTGGCGGGCAAGAGCTCCCGGTCCGAGTCGATGCCGTGGGGCGGTGGTGGGGTGAGCGGTTAGGGCGCGCCGTGGCGGCGTACGCCGAAGACGGGAACCACGCGCGGCGCCCGTCGCGCACGCTCTTGGGGATCACCGGCCTCGTCGGAGACTGCGGAGCAGACGGCGACATGCTCACCGAGGCCCTCGTGCAGCGGTGGCTCACCACAGCAACGGTGAGCGCACCCATCGGGGTCGATCCCACCGACGGCCGTGAGGTCAGCATCGACCTCGACCGGGACGGTCCCCACCTGCTCGTCGGCGGCACGACCGGGTCGGGTAAGTCGGAGTTCCTCCGTTCGCTCGTGGCCGCCTTGGCCCTGAGCTGCCCGCCGGAGCGAGTGACGTTCGTCCTCATCGACTACAAGGGTGGGGCGGCCTTCGGGGAGTGCCGGGACCTGCCGCACACCGTGGGGCTGGTGACGGATCTCGACGACCATCTCGCTGACCGAGCACTCACCTCGTTGGGTGCCGAGGTCCGTCGACGAGAGCGTCTGCTGTCCGCAGCCGGTGCCCGCGACCTCGCCGACTACGAGGCTCGCCGGGCGGATGACCCGGAACTCGAGCCGCTCCCGAGGCTGGTCGTCGTCGTCGACGAGTTCCGCCTCCTCGTCGACGAACTCCCACACTTCGTGCGCGGCATGGTCCGGCTCGCCGCGGTGGGGCGGTCTCTCGGCGTCCATCTCATCCTCGCGACCCAACGTCCCTCCGGTGCCATCACCCCCGACATCCGGGCCAACATCAACGGGCGCATCGCCTTTCGGGTCCGGGATGCTCCGGACTCGGTGGACATCCTCGACAGCCCGGCCGCCGCCCAGCTCTCCCCGTCGTGTCCCGGCACCGGGCTGCTCCGTCGTCCGGACGGCGAGCTTGTCGCCTTCCGTGCGGCGACCGTGTTCAGTTCGACCGCGCGGCCACAGCCGGCGGAGCCGGCGTGTTCGGTCCGCCGCCGCGGCGACCCCGGGGGTCGGCTCGAGGATCCCGAGCGACACGATCCGGACGCCCCGAGCGATCTGCACCGCATCGTCTCCGCCGCTCGGTCCGCGGCCGCCCACCTGCGGCTGACCGCGGCGCGCCGCCCGTGGCTCGAGCCACTGCCCGTGCGTTGGGAGCCCACGACAAGCCCTGCGGGCGACCTTCCCTGGGCGCTGATCGATCGGCCCCAGACGCAGTGCCAGGAAACGCTGCCCTGGGTGATGCCCGCATCCTTCGTGCTCGTCGGGGCGGCTGGTTCGGGTCGCTCCACCGCAGCCCGAGCGCTGGTCCAGCGACTCACCGCGCGACGAACTCCCGCGGAGCTGCACATCTACGGGGTCCATGACGGTCGCGCGCTCGCCGAGGTGGACGCCATACCCCACCTCGGGGGGCTGTTCTGCCATGACGACGTGCGCGGGCTTCGCGCGCTCCTGCGACGGCTGCACGACGAGGTGACCCAGCGCGAGGTCGCCGGCTCTCCGGGCGCGCACCCCGACCTCCTGGTCGTGATCGAGGGGTGGGACCTCCTCGCGGGCGGGCGTCTGGCGCCCCAGTGGGGCGGCATCACCGATCCGCTCCAACGGCTGCTCCACCGCGGCCGCGCGGCCGGGATGAGCAGCCTCATCACCGGGGACGTGGCCCTCGGTTACGGGCCTTTGGGCCGGCAGGCCGACGAGGTCATCGCTCTCGGACTTGACTCCCCCGCGGACGCGGTCGCCCTGGGTCTGCCCACGAGCGCCCGGCCGACCACCCGCTGCCCCGGCCGAGGCGTTCTCCTCTCCGACCACTCCGAGGTCCAACTCGCGGCGCCCCCACGTGTCGCGCCGGTGGCCACGGTGGGACCAGGCGGACCGCGCCGACTTCTCCCAGTGCCCTCGAGCGTGTCCTCCGAATCTCTCCAGGGAGGCGGCTGCGGAACCGGGCCCGCGTGGTGGCTGGGCGTCGGCGGCGACCACGGCGAGCCGGTGCCCTGGCTCCCCGAGGTCCTCGGCTACACCGTGCTCGTTAGTGGGCCCTCGCGATCCGGCCGGTCCACCGCCGCGGCGTCGCTGGCTCGTCAGAGCGGGGGGTCCACGATGGTTGTCAGCCGGCACCCGAGCCGAAGCCTGGCCGCGTACGCGGACGCCCGGATCGTCTCCCCGGATGAGGTCGAGACACTTATCGCCGCCAAGCGATCGACCCCGCGGCTCACCGTCGTCGTGGACGAACTCGATGCCGTGACCGGCACCCCCCTCGAGCCGGTGATCCGCGAACTCATCGAGGTGAGCGCCCGCGATCAGGCCCAGGTCGTGCTCGTGACCGAGAGCGCAGCCCTGGGCTCACGGATGCGCGGCCTCGACGCCGAGCTGGCCCGGCGGGGTGTCGGGCTCCTGCTCCACCCCGCCGCGGACCGTGCCGCGGCCGAGGCTCTGCGAGCGCGGGACGTCGACGGCATACCCTCGATCCCCGGCAGGGCCGCGCTGGTCACCCCCGCGGGGACGACGGAGGTGCAGCTCCTGGCCCCAACCGCTCCGCCGTCACCGCCGCCCACAAGCCCACGGCCGCCCCCAGACCGATCAGGGCACCAATGACCACCTGACCCGAGGACAACGCCGAATACGCCACCGGAAGGAGCAGCGCGAACCACACCAACGACAGCGTCCGCCCCGCGTGGCTCCCCCGCCACCACGTGCGGGCCAGCACGAACAGCCCCACGGCGAACAGCGCGATGAGCGCCGCCGACATGATCGCCGGACCGAGCTGGGTCGCCTGCCCCGTGGCGATCTCGTACACATAGAACCCGGCCAGAGCGACGAGCACGAGCGCATTCACCGCACACACGAGGGCCGCCACCCGTTCCGCGGTCGACCGCACCCGGGCCGGGAGGTCTGGCGGGGGCGTCGGGGAACTCTGCGACCCCACGCGCGCGTTGGTTGCCATGCCCACCAGGGTATGCCGTGCCGGGATTGCCCTCGTCACACTCCTTCCCCTGATTGGGCAGCACGAGATAGACTGGCGGTTCGGATCTGTGTGCTCAGTAGACCCTGAGGCGTGGATTCGCTGGTGCAAGGGCGCATCTTGACTGCCCGAGCACTCCCACCCACCCCGCACGGCGCAGGTCACTCCACGACCGACTCACAAGGAGCACACCCAGATGGACTGGCGCGACCGCGCTGCCTGCCTCGACGAGGACCCCGAGCTGTTCTTCCCGATCGGGAACACCGGCCCGGCGATCCAGCAGATCGAGGACGCCAAGGCCGTCTGCCGCCGCTGTGAGGTCGTCGATACCTGCCTCAAATGGGCCCTGGAGTCCGGGCAGGACGCCGGCGTCTGGGGCGGCCTGTCCGAGGACGAGCGCCGCGCCCTGAAGCGCCGCAACGCCCGCGCCCGCCGCGCCGGCTGACGGCATACCCCCTCCCATTCCTTCGCCCCGACTTTCCCGCCCCGGGCGCGAAAGCCACGGTTGGGGTGCCTTATAGGGGGCCCCGACCACCACTAAGCGGCATGGGGCGGGAAAGTCGGGACGGGCGGGGGCGCGGAGGGGAAAGCGGGTTAGGGGCGGGTGGCGCGGAGCACGGCCACGAACTCCACCCGAGTGCCACCGGTGGCCAGCGGCTCCCAGCGGATCCGCCCGCTGAGGTCCTGGACGAGCGAGGTCACGATCCGGGTACCCAGCCCGGCCAGCCCCGGCCGGAACCCCGTGGGCAACCCTCGACCGTTGTCGGTCACCGTCACCGTGAGGATCTCCGCCCCGTGCGCGTCGACCGACCGCTCGGCGTGCACCGCGACCCGGCCGCCATGCTCGGCGAGGCCGTGCTCGACGGCATTCTGGACCAGCTCGGACATGACCATGGCGATCGAGGTCGCGTCCTCGGCCCGCAAACGCCCGAAGGTCCCGGTGAGCGCGGACTCGACGTACTGCTCCGAGGTCGCCACCTCGATGACGGCTCGCAACCCCTGCAACGCGATCTCGTCGAACTCTACGGTCTCGTCGAACCCGTGCGACAGCGTCTCGTGGACCAGCGCGATCGTCCCCACCCGGCGGCCGGCCTCGGCGAGCGCGCTCTGGGCGGTCGGGTCCGGCACCCGGCGAGCCTGCAGCCGCAACAACGCCGCCACGGTCTGGAGGTTGTTCTTCACGCGGTGATGGATCTCACGGATCGTCGCGTCTTTGGTGATGAGCTCCTGCTCGCGGCGGCGCAACTCCGAGACATCCCGGACGAGCACGAGCGCCCCGGTGCGCACCCCACCCACCGTGAGCGGTATGGCGCGCAAGGTCACCGTCGCCGCGCGCGTCTCGAGCTCGGACCACCACGGCGCCCGGCCCGTGGTCACCACCGCCAGGGACTCGTCGACCGCGGACCCGGCGCTCGAGAGCAAGTCAGCCGCAACCCGGGGCAGCGACTCCCCCACGACGTCCCCGACGTGCCCGAGCCGGTGGATCGCCGAGACCGCATTCGGGGAGGCATAGCTGACCACCCCCTCGGCGGTGAGTTGGATGACGCCGTCCCCGACTCGGGGCGCGCCGCGCCGCGCTCCGGTCGGCGCCGAGGGCGAGGGGAACTCCCCGGCCGCGATCATCGCCGCGAGTGCGTCCGCGAGCCCGCGATAGACGACCTCGAGCCGACCCGGGGTGCGTCCACTAGAGAGATTCGTATGCCGGGTCATCACGGCAATGCAGCGGCCATCCCGGACCACCGGCACGGCCTCTTCGCGAACGGCCGTGTCCTCCCGGTAGGTCGGGGCCGGCTTGGCCAGGACCCGCTGCGTGCGCAATGCCTCGTCGAGCACGGCCCGGCGGCCCGAACTCGCGGTACTCCCGACGATGTCGTCATAGAAGACCATCGCCCCGGTGTTGGGACGCACGTGCGCCACCGCAAGCCACTCCTCACCCCCGGACGGCACCCAGAGGATGAGGTCGGAGAAGGAGAGGTCCGCGATGAGCTGCCAGTCCCCGACGAGCAGGTGCAGCCACTCGATGTCGGGCCGCTCGAACGTGGGCACCGCCCGCAGATGATCAGCGAGGGTGCCCACGGCCGGTTAGCCTACGTCACGCTCCGGAGGCACCCGCGCGGATCACCGAACGGAGCGCCCGCAGCGCCACCGAGAGGGCAGCGATGTTGGGGTTGTCGAGCCTGCGGATGGCGGTCAGTGCCGTCGTCGACCGGGCGATGGAGTCGGCATTGGCCGCCGCCCAGCGCTCGAAGTCCTGCGCCGGCGAACTCTCGTTTTCCCGCTCGAGCTCGCCGTCCCCCGCGCCATCGCCCTTGGAGGCTTCGATGACCGAACGGGTGAGCGACTCGAGAACCCCATAGAGGTCGTCCCGCAACGCGCCCCGGGCCAGGGCATCCCAGCGGTCCTCACGAGGCAACCGGGTCACCTTCGAGAGCATCGTGTCGATGCCGAACCGCTCGGAGACCAGGTAGTACAGCGTCGCGACGGACGCCGGCTCCCGGCCACTCTCCTTGGTGATCTCGATGATGTCGAGGAGCGAGTAGGAGTCGAGCAGGGCGGCCGCCCGGACCGCGAGGTCGTGCGGCACGCCGTCCGTCTCGAACTCGGCGACCCGCCTGTCGAGGCGGCGCTTCTCCTCGCCGCGGAGCATGCCAGGCACCGAGGGGCTCAGTTCCCGGACCAGCGCCCCGAAGCGTTCGATCTCGGCCCCGATGTCGAGCTGCGAGGGCCGCGCCCCGAGGAACCACCGAACCGCACGGTCCATGAGGCGTCGGAACTCCAGGTACAGCGCGGTCTGCACCTTGGTGGAGACGACGGCGTCCAATGCCTCGACGGCCGCGACGTAGTCGGGCAGACCGAACACCTCACGGCATACGACGAAGGCGCGGGCCACCTGCTCCGGGGTCGCCCCGGCCTCCTCCTGGGTCCGGAAGGCGAAGGTAATCCCGCCGCGGTTCACCATGGAGTTGACCACCGAGTTGGTGATGATCTCGCGACGTAGCGGATGGGTGGCGAGTTCCTCGGCGTAGCGCTCCTGGATGGCCGTCGGGAAGTAGGACGCCAGGGTGTCCGCGAACCACGGGTCATCCGGGATCGAGGAGTTCAGGATGTCCTCCTTGAGCGCCAGCTTGGAGTAGGCCACGAGCACGGCGAACTCCGGCGACTTCAGGCCGAGACCGTCGTGTGCGCGCTTCTCCATCTCGGCGTCCGTGGGCAGGAACTCCAGCGCCCGGTCGAGGTCACCGCGCTCCTCGAGCCAGTGGATGAGCCGCTCGTGCACCGGAACCATCGAGTGCTCCTGCGCCCGGGCGTTGCCGAGGAGGACGTTCTGCTCGTAGTTGTCCCGCAGCACCAGCGCCGCGACCTCGTCGGTCATCGAGGCGAGCACCTCGTTGCGTTCCTCGATGGAGAGCCGTCCGGAGCGGACGATGTCCCCGAAGAGGATCTTGATGTTGACCTCGTGGTCGGAGGTGTCAACCCCGGCGGAGTTGTCGATGGCGTCGGTGTTGATTCGGATGCCGGCGAACGCCGCTTCGATCCGGCCCAGCTGGCTCGCGCCGAGGTTGCCGCCCTCGCCGACGACCTTGCAGCGCAGCTCGTTGCCGTTGACCCGGATGGCGTCGTTGGCTCGGTCGCCGATCGCGAGATGGTCCTCGGTCGAGGACTTGATGTAGGTCCCGATTCCGCCGTTCCAGAGCAGGTCGACCGGGGCCTTGAGGATGGCGTGGATGAGTTCTGCGGGCGTCATCGCCGTCGTGCCCGCGGGCAGCCCGAGCGCGGCAATCATCTCCGGGGTGACCGCGATCGACTTCAGCGACCGTGCAAAAACCCCGCCACCAGCCGAGATGAGCGACTTCTCGTAGTCGTCCCAGGAGGAGCGGGGCAGGTCGAAGAGCCGCTGGCGCTCGGCAAACGAGGCCGCCGCCTGCGGGTTCGGGTCGATGAAGACGTGCCGGTGGTCGAAGGCCGCGACGAGCCGGATGTGTTCGGAGAGCAGCATCCCGTTGCCGAAGACGTCACCACTCATGTCGCCGACACCGACGGCGGTGAAGTCGGTGGTCTGGGTGTCGATGCCCATCTCCCGGAAGTGCCGCTTGACCGACTCCCAGGCACCGCGGGCGGTGATGCCCATGCCCTTGTGGTCGTACCCGGCCGAACCACCGGAGGCGAAGGCGTCATCGAGCCAGAAGCCGTAGGACTGGGCCACCCCGTTGGCGATGTCGGAGAAGGTCGCGGTGCCCTTGTCGGCCGCGACGACGAGGTAGGGGTCGTCCCCGTCATGGCGGACCACCGCCGGCGGCGTGACGATCCCTCCACCGACCCGGTTGTCGGTGAGGTCGAGCAGACCCGAGATGAAGAGTCGGTATGCCGCCTTGCCCTCGGTCATCCAGGCCTCGCGGTCGACCGCGGGATCGGGCAGTTGCTTGGCGTAGAACCCACCCTTGGATCCGGTCGGGACGATGACGGCGTTCTTGACCATCTGGGCCTTGACCAGGCCGAGGATCTCGGTGCGGAAGTCCTCGCGCCGGTCGCTCCACCTCAGGCCACCACGGGCGACCGGGCCAAACCGCAGGTGGACGCCCTCGACCCGGGGGCTGTAGACCCAGATCTCGAACTGCGGCCGGGGTGCGGGCAAGTCGGGCACGAGCTTGGGGTTGAGCTTGACCGAGACGTACGGCTTGTGCTCGGCGCCGTCGGCCCCGCTCTGGTAGAAGTTGGTCCGCAACGCGGAGCGGATCACGCCATGGAAGGACCGGATGATGCGGTCGTGGTCGAGTGAGCTCACCGCGTCGAGGGCATCCAGGACGCGTTTGCCGACCTCGCTCTCGGCGGAGCTGCGCTCGGCCATGCCGCTGGGGTCGGCACTGAACCGGGTCGGGTCGAACCGGGTCTCGAACAACTCCACCAGGGCGGTGGCGATGCCCGGGTTGGACACCAGCGCGTCCTCGAAGTAGTCCTGCGAGAACGTGGCCTGGGTTTGCCGGAGGTACTTGGCGATGGTCCGCAGGATGACCACCTGCCGCCAGGTCAGCTGGGCTCCGAGCACGAGCCGGTTGAACCCGTCGGACTCGGCCCGGCCGTCCCAGACCGCTGCGACGGCACCCTCGAACAGCTCGCGGAGCCGCTCGTGCGGCACGGCGTCCCAGGTGGCCGCATCCGCCACCCGCAGCCCGAAGTCGTAGACGTGCAGCCTCGCACCGTCGGTACGGGCCACCTCGTAGGGCTGCTCGTCGACGACCTCGACACCCATGTGGCTGAAGATCGGCAGGATGTCGGTGAGCGAGAGCGGGTCGACCCGGAAGAGCTTGAACCGGCGCACGACATCCGGGGCTCCGGCGGGCCGGTAGAGCGCGACCGAGGTGCGCTGGACTTCCCCGAGACGGTCCAGATGGGCGATGTCGGCCATCCCCTGGGTCACCGTGAAGTGGTCCTCGTAGACCGCCGGGAAGGCCCGCCCGAAACGGTCGGCGAGCCGGTCCCCACTCTCCTCGCCGTGCTGGGCGTGCAGGGCGTCCCCGAGGCGATCGGACCATGTCCGGGAGACCTCGACGAGCCGCTGCTCGAGGGCGTCCTGTTCGGCCGAGGTGAGCGAGCGGATCCGCTCCCCCTTGGGCATGCGGACCACGAAATGCAGTCGGCTGAGCGCGGATTCGCTGACCCGGGCGGAGAACTCGACGTTGTCGGTGCCGAAAGTCTCGCGGAGGATGTCGGCCATCTTGACCCGGACCGCGGTGTTGTACCGGTCCCGCGGGATGTAGACCAGGCAGGAGACGAACCGGCCGAAGTCGTCCTCGCGGAGGAAGAGTTTGGTGCGGCGGCGCTCCTGCAGCTGGGTCACCGCGAGCGCGGTCTCGTAGAGCTGGTCGACGCTGGCCTGGAAGAGCTCGTCGCGCGGGTAGTTCTCGAGCACCCCGAGCAGGTCCTTGCCGGTGTGGCTGTCCGAGGTCACCCCGGTGCGGGAGAGGACCGCGTGCACCTTCTCCGCGACCAGCGGCACCCGGAGCACGGACTCGGTGTATGCCGTCGAGGCATAGAGCCCGAGGAAGCGCCGCTCCCCGACGACCCGGCCGCTGCCGTCATACACCTTGACCCCGACGTAGTCGAGGTAGGTGTTGCGGTGAACCGTGGACTGCGAGTTGGCCTTCGTCATGACGAGGACCTTGGGTTCGTGCGCCTTTGCCTGCGCCTCGGGGGTCAGCGAATCGCGGCTCTGGCCCATCGGCGGGTCCGAGCGCATGAGCCCCAGCCCGGTGCCGGTCACCGGCTCGATGACCTCCCGACCGTCGGCCTCGGAGAGCGAGTACTCGCGGTAGCCGAGGAAGGTGAAGTGGTTGTCGGCCATCCAGCGCAGGAACCGGATCGCAAGTTCGGTCTCGGCGGGGTCCACCCCGGCCGGCGGGGCGCCCTCGATCTCGGCGGCGATGACGAGCGCCTTGGTCCGCATCTTGGGCCAGTCCTCGACGGACTCGCGAACGTCGCCAAGGACCCGTCGGATGTCCTGCTCGAGTTCGGCCCGGCGGGCCTCGTCGCTTTCCCGGTCGATGATGAGCAGCATCCAGGACTCGGGGATCTCCCCCACCACGGCACTGCGTGGGGGCAGACTCGCCGGGTCGACGTCGGCCACCGACTCCAGGGCACCGATGGCATCGCGGCGGACCACGAGCTGGGGGTGCACGATGATGTGGATGTCGATATCCCGGCGGACCAGAGCACCGGCCACCGAGTCGACGAGGAAGGGCATGTCGTCGGTGACGATCTGAATGACCGTGCGGCTGTTGGACCAGCCATCGGCCTCACTGGACGGGTTGTAGACCCGAACGTTGGCCGTGCCGGGGGAGCGCTGGGAGGCGAGCGCGACGTGTGAGGCGAGCGCCCCGGCATACACATCGGGCCCGCGGGTGGTCAGTTCATCGATCGGAACGTGCCGGAAGTAGCGTCGGACGAACGCCGCACCTCCCCCGTCCGGAGCCTTGTGCGCGAACACCTCGGAGATCGAGCGCAGGACGTCCTCACGGTGGGGGTGGGCAGTGGTCGACATGATGGGATGGCGTTCCTTCGTCGCGTCGTGCGTCACCGACATGCGCGGTGGCCGGGCACCTCGTCGTGCCCACCATCTGACACTATCGGCCTTTTCGCCTGTGGGGAAAAGGGCCCCTGCGGGCCTTGCTGCCTCGGGTCAGCGACCGCTGCGGCGACCGGCGCGCGAGCCCGCAGAGAAGGCCGCTGCACTCCGGCTCGAGGTCCGCGAGGGCGCCTGGGCCCGCGCTGGCTGAGCCGTTGTCTTGGCCGCTGACCTTGTCGTTGACCTGGCGCCTGACGTGGCCGTTGCCTTGGCGTTCGGAGCCGACCGGCCACGTCGCCCGGCGGCCTGGCCCGCCCCGCCACCACGGCGTGGACGGGAGGTCTGCTCGGGGGTCGGCTGGATGAGCCCACCGGCATACGAACGCTCACCGGGGGCGAGCTCCCGCAGCAGCGGGTGCGCCGCGGTGACCCGGGTCGTCGTCGGGCTGATCCCCGCCTTGCGGGTGAGGTCGCGCACGTCGCGGACTTGGTCATCGGTCATGAGGGTGACCACGGTGCCCTCGTTCCCGGCGCGGGCGGTCCGCCCGGAGCGGTGCAGGTACGCCTTGTGCTCCACCGGCGGGTCCGCGTGCACGACGAGGGTCACATCGTCGACGTGGATCCCGCGAGCGGCGATGTCGGTGGCGACCAGGGTTGTCGCCGCACCGGAGTGGAAGGCCTCCATGGTCCGGGTCCGGGCCCCCTGGGAGAGGTTGCCGTGGAGCTCGACCGCGGGAATCCCCGAGGCGTTGACCTGGCGGGCCAGCTTCTTGGCGCGGTGTTTGGTGCGGGTGAAGACCACGGTGCGTCCCGGGGCCGCGAGCAGGTCGAGGAGCACCGGCAGATGCGCGTCCGCACTCACGTGCAGCACGTGGTGGCTCATCTCCTGCACCGGCGAGCGCTCGGAGTCCGCATGGTGCGTCACCGGGGCTTCGAGGTACTTCTTGACGAGCACGGTGACCCCGGCGTCCAGCGTGGCCGAGAAGAGCATCCGCTGGCCGCCCCGGGGGGTGCGGTCGAGCAGGCGCTTGACGGCGGGCAGGAAGCCGAGGTCGGCCATGTGGTCGGCCTCGTCGAGCACGGTCACCTCGATGGCCTCGAGGCTGACATGCCCCTGAGAAATGAGGTCCTCGAGCCGGCCAGGGCAGGCGACGACCACGTCGACACCGGTACGCAGGGCGCTCACCTGGGGGTTTTGGCCGACGCCACCGAAGACGGTGCGCGAGGTCATCCCGCAGGTCGCGAGCAGGGGGCGCAGGGCGTCGTCGATCTGGGTCGCGAGTTCCCGGGTCGGGGCCAGGATCAGGGCCCGCGGTTTCCGGGACGCCGGGCGCCGGCCGCGGCCCGAGGCCGCCAACCGGGTCACCAGCGGCAAGAGGAAGGCGTAGGTCTTCCCGGATCCGGTACGGCCCCGGCCGAGCACATCACGGCCGGCGAGGGCGTCAGCCAGGGTTGCGGCCTGGATCGGGGTCGGGGTGGTGATGCCCTGAGCGGCCAGGACCGCCACCAGGGAAGCGGGCACGCCAAGCGCGCCAAAGTCGTTGTGAGACAAGGGAATGAGACTCCAAAGAAGATTCGGTCGTTCTGCCCGGCGCGAGGGTTCGCGGCGCTGTCGGCATTCGAGGGCCCTTCGCGCGAGGTGCGGCTCAAGGGCGCGTGGCCCGATGCAGAACTGGGCGGGCCGTGCCCTCAGTCTAGGCGACCCAGCGCCCGTGCCGGACCACGAGGCCAGCGCCCCGCTGTGGACAACTCGCCGCACGCCACCGCGCGCGCACCTACAGTTGCCGTATGGCGTCCCGCCCGGACCCGGCCGCGGCCCAGGTCGCGCTCGCGGCCCTGGGGGCCCTCGCGGCACGCCTGCGTGAGGTCCCGGCCGAGGTCCTGCACCCCCACCCCGACCTCGGCGACGCCGCCGCCGATGCTCGACTCCAGGAATGGCTCGATGCGATCGTCGAGACCAGCCGAGCCCTCGCCGTGCGTGCCGATGCCTCTGCCGAGGCCCTGCGGACCCTGGCCGGCGTGGGGGCCGCGGCCCCCGCGGCACCGGCAGAACTCCGGGTGCCGAGGCCGACATGGTGATCGGGTCGGGTCGCGGCGATCCCGCCTCCGTGGCGGCCCTCATCGGCCCGCTCACCCGCGCCCGGATCGCCCTGGAGGCCGACGCGGAGGCGACCCGCACGGCATACGCCGAACTCGGGCACGCTTGGACGGGCCGGGAGTCGACGCACCAACGACGGACGGCCGAGGCGCTCACCGCCGAGGTCGAGGCGTTCGCGGCTGAGATCCGCGCCGTGGCCAGGGCGCTCGGCGACCACCTCGAGGGCGAAGCGACCGAACTGGCCGTCCTGCTCGCCACCTCGGCCGAGCGGCTGCGCGCGTTAGGCCTCGGCCCGCGCCCGAGGATGTGAGACGATCACGTGCCATGCGCCTGACCTCGACCGCCGACCTGTCCGCCAGCCCCGACGCCGTCTACGCCGTCCTCGTCGACCAGGCCTTCCAAGAGGCCAAATGCGCGGCGACGAGTTCCGGTGAGTACGCCGCGACCGCCACGCCGCAGGCCCAGGGCGCGACCGTGACCACCCGCCGGCACCTGCCCACCGATACTCTCCCGGACGCCGTCCGCGGGCTCGTCGGGAAGGAGCTCACGATTCACGAGACGCTCCGGTGGGGCGCCTCAGGCCTTGATGGAGCCCGCAGCGCGGCCGTCGAGTTGCGGGTCGACGGGGTTCCGGTGACCATGCACGGCACCGTCACGCTCACCCCGGCTGGAGCGGGCGGGACCCGGCACGCCTTCGAGGGTGACCTTACGGCGAAGATCCCGTTCTTCGGCGGCAAGGTCGAGCAGTCCGCCTCCGGACCGATCCAGTCGGCGATCGAGGTCGAGCTCGACCTGCTTCGCGAGCGCCTCGGCGGCTAGGCCGCGCCGGAGGGCTCAGCCCATGTGCGGGTAGCCGTGGGTCTTGGGGGGCACGAAGTTCTCCTTGATCGACCGCACCGAGGTCCACCGGAGCAGGTTCTGCGCCGAGCCGGCCTTGTCGTTGGTCCCCGATGCCCGGCCGCCGCCGAAGGGCTGCTGCCCGACGACCGCACCGGTCGGCTTGTCGTTGATGTAGAAGTTGCCGGCCGCGAACCGGAGCTTCTTGGTCACCGAGGCGATGACGCTGCGGTCCTGGGAGATGATCGAGCCGGTGAGGGCATACGGGCTCGCCGACTCCATCTGGGTGAGCATCCGGTCGAACTGGCGGTCCGGGTAGACGTGGACGGCGAGGATCGGGCCGAAGTACTCGGTGGTGAAGATCTCGTCGTTCGGGTCGGTGCCGGAGAGCACCGTCGGGCGGACGAAGTAGCCGGTGGAGTCGTCGTAGGTCCCGCCGGCCTCGACGGTGATCGTGCTGCTCGCGTGTGCCCGGTCGATCGCGGCCTTGTGCTTGGCGAAGGCCCGATCGTCGATGACGGCGCCCATGAAGTTGCTCAGATCCCGGACATCCCCCATGGTCAGGCTGTTGGTCACCTCGACGAGGTCGCCCCGCAGCCGCTTCCACAGTGAAGCCGGGACGTAGGCCCGGGATGCGGCCGAACACTTCTGGCCCTGGTATTCGAAGGCGCCGCGGACCACGGCGGTGCGCAGGACGTCGAGGTCGGCGCTGGGGTGGGCGACGACGAAGTCCTTGCCGCCGGTCTCCCCCACGATCCGCGGGTAATGCCGGTACCGCTCGATGTTCGCGCCGATCTCGCGCCAGAACATCTGGAAGACCCGGGTCGACCCGGTGAAGTGCAGCCCGGCGAACTCGGGGTGGCTGAGGACGACATCGGAGACGTTGCTCCCGTGCCCGGTGACGAGGTTGATGACCCCCGGGGGCATGCCGGCCTCTTCGAGCAGTTCGATGAGCAGTTGCGCGGCCAGGGCCTGGTTGTGCGAGGACTTCCAGACCACGGTGTTGCCCATGAGCGCGGGGGCTGTGGTGAGGTTGCCGGCGATCGCGGTGAAGTTGAACGGCGTGACGGCATAGACGAAGCCCTCGAGCGAGCGGTAGTCCGAGCGGTTCCACAGTCCCCGGGAGTTCGCCATCGGCTGCTCCTCGATGATCTGCCGCCCGAAGTGGACGTTGAACCGCCAGAAGTCGATGAGCTCACACGCGGAGTCGATCTCGGCCTGGTATGCCGTCTTGCTCTGCCCGAGCATGGTCGCCGCATTGATCCGGGCCCGCCACGGACCGGCGAGCAGGTCGGCCGCCTTGAGCAGGATGGCAGCCCGGTCGTCGTAGGACATGGCCCGCCACGCCGGGGCCGCGGCCACGGCAGCATCCGCCGCAGCGGCCGCCTCGGCCTTGCTCGCCTCACGAACGTGCCCGAGGACCTCGCGACGGGCATGCGGCTGCCGAACCGCAAGCTTGGCGCCCTTGCCGTGGACGCGCCGGCCGCCGATCGTCATCGGCAACTCGTGGGAGCGCCCGGCCAAGTCGGCCACGGCGATCTCGAGCGCGGCCCGCTCGGGGCTGCCGGGCGCGTAGTCGAGAACGGGCTCGTTGATCGGGGCGGGCACGTGGGTCACGGCATGCATGGGAGCGACAACTCTCCTCGCGGTGGGGTCACATCGATGGGACCCCACCACTGTATGCCGTCCGGGGCGTCGCCTGGCGTGGGGCCTTGGCTTCGGTCAGTCGGTGTCCACGAGGCGGGCGACGTCGGGCAGTTCGGTGACGTCATACCAGAGCAGGTCGGTGACTTCACGGCCCCCGGCGTGCTCGTCGACGTGGAAGGAGACGATCCGGCGCAACGGGACCTTAGCGCCCAGGGTCACCGAGGCAGGATCGGAGCCGGCGCCCTCGAGGACGTTCGCGGAGTCGACATCGGCGGAGGCGATGACCCGGCGACGGCTCCCGCCCACACTGAGGTCACTGGCGGCCTCGGCGGCCGCGGCCCACGCCTCGTGCTCGAGTTCCTCCTCGTCGACGGTGAGGCCGGGGCGGCCGAGGGCGTTGGTCACGGCATACGCCGACAAGGGGGCCGGGCCGAGCTCACCGGTGCTGACCAGCGCGGCGAGCGCCCCGGGGCTCACCGGGAGGTAGACCCGTCGGGTCGGCATCCTCAGGCCCCTCAGGCCCGCAGGCGCAGGTCGGCGAGCTCGCCCAAGGCGTCGACAATCCCGCGGCCGAGGACGTCGGCGTCCGGCATCGCGTCTCGGTCGGCGTAGAGGCCGTAGTACACCCCGCCGTCATACGAGGTCAGCCCGATGGAGAGCGCCTGACCGCGGGAGAGCGGGGTGACGGGGTAGGTGGAGACCATCCGCGCCCCGGCGGCATACAGCGGCGACTGCGGCCCCGGGACGTTGGTGACGACGACGTTGTAGAGCCGGCGGGACACCATGCCGCCGAGGCGCGCCCCGAGGGCGTGCATCGTCGGGGGCGCAAACCCGCCCAGGCTCGCCAGCGCCTCGGCCGGGACCGCGGAGTCCGCCGCCATCTGCTGGGTCATCGAGTAGGAGATCTGCCGGAGCCGGATGAGCGGGGACGGTTCACCGACGGGGAGGTCGACGAAGCAGGCCGTCATCGAGGTCCCGGTCGGCAGGTCCCCGCCGCCACCATGGACCGAGACCGGGACCATGGCACGCACCGTTGTCCCCGGGTGGACCGCTTCGCCGCGAGTGAGCAGCCAGGTGCGGAAGGCGCCAGCGAGGGTCGCGAGCACGACATCGTGGATGGAGACGTCGACCTCGGAGTCGGCCGAGGAGAGCGCGGCCCGGATGCCCTTGTAGTCGTCGAGGTCCGTGCCGACCATGACGAAGCGGCGGGCCCGACCCACGGTGGCGTTGAGCGGAGAGTCGGGGGCCGGCCGGGCGGAGACCCGGGCCAGGGTCGAGAGCACGCCTCCGGCGACGCGAGCGATGTTGCCGGCGGTCGTCGTGACGTCCTTGATGCCGTGCTTGACGGTTTCGACGACCTGGCTCGGGGTGCGGACCGCGTCGACCACGGCACCGACGACGAGCTCGGGGCCGCTCGGTTCGGGCCGGGGCCGCCAGGAGGCCATCACCCCGCCCCGGGAGGTCGGGTTGCCGTCGACGAGGACGTTGCCGATGTCGACGGCGTGGATCCCGTCGATGAGGCTGTGGTGAGTCTTGGTGATGATCGCGAACCGGTGGTCGGCGAGGCCCTCGACGAGGTAGACCTCCCACAGCGGACGACTCCGGTCGAGCGGGCGCGGCTGGATGCGGGCGATGAGCTCTTCGAGCTGCTCGTCCGAGCCGGGCCGCGGGAGGGCGGAGCGGCGGACGTGGTAGGTCATGTCGAAGCCGGCGTCGTCCACCCACACCGGGTTGCCGACCCCGCCCGGGACCTCCTTGATCCGCTGGCGGTAGCGCGGCACATGCGCGATGCGCTCGGCGATGAGGGCCACCAAGCGGTCGTAGTCGAATCCTCCCTTGGGCACGTCGAACACCATGACCGACCCCACGTGCATGGGGGTTGTCGCATCCTCGAGGTGGAGGAAGCTGGTGTCCAGCGTGCTCAGACGATCAACCACGGCCCCAATATGTCAGATGGCCTATGCCGTGTCGTCACCGAGGCCGAAGACGGGCCCGAAATGGTCCGCGCCCCGCACGCCTGGCCGTGACCGATCTCACGTCACCCGCCGGGGCCAGGAGTGTTCGGGACACACCTTCGAGGGCGGCCACGAGCGGGCTGTCGACGGTTGCCTCGACCAGGGTGCGCCCCTGAAGCATCGCGGCATCGCAGGCCTCCGGGTCCCACGGCAAGAAGGTTGGGTGCTCCAGCCCCGCGAACCGGCTGAGCACCGAGCCGATGGCCGACTCCGGCCGGGCGCCGGCAACACTGGCCCGGACCTTGTTGATCAGGATGGCGTCGGGGGCCCGTCCACGTCCGCGCAGGCTTTGGACGCCTCGCACGAGGCGTTGCAGGCCGACCGGGTCGGCGGAGCCCACGGCAAGGACGAGATCGGCCTCATCGAGCGCGGTGAGGGTGGCGCCGTTGCGCCGTGGCGCTCGGGTGTCGTAGCTGAGTTCCTCGTCATCCTCGAGGGCGAAACCGCAGTCGACGATGACGACGTCGGCGAGCAGTCTTGCCCGGGCGAGGATATCGGCGGTGGCCCCCGGGCGGATCTCCGGCCAGCGCTCGGCGGCGGAGATGCCGGTGAGCACGCGCAGGGTGCCGCTGACCACGGGCGCCACCCGGGCCAGGGAGAACACGTCGAGGGAGCCTTGTTCGGAGAGTCGGGCCGCGGCGGCCACCCCGGGGGCCTCGTCGATGATGCCGAGGACTTGGGCGACGGCCGCCCCCCAGGTGTCGAGGTCCACCAGGAGCACCCGGCGGCCGTCGCGGGCGAGCAGTGCCGCCAGGGTCGTGGCCACGGTCGTGCGGCCCGGGGCCCCGGTCGGCCCCCATACGGCGAGGATCTGGCCGGGCTCGCCGGGCTTGTCCTCCTCCGGCGAACCCGCGTGCTCGGGTGGTGCGCCCTCGGGCTGCACCCCGCTGGTGCTTGCTGAGCCCACGCCTGCGGCGGCGGCCTCCTGGAGACCCAGGACGACCTCGGCGACCTCCTCGGGGGAGCTCGCGGTGGTGACGATGGCGGGGGCGCCGAGCTGCCGGAGCCGCCGCTCGGACTCCTCATCTCCGGGCGCGACGATCCCCACGACGGCAACACCCTGAGCGGCACAGGTCGCCAGGCTCTCGCGGTCGAGGCCGCGCAGGTCCGCAGAGACGACGACCACCTCGGCAACCCCGGCCGCGACCACCGAGAGGAGTTCGGCCAGGTCGGCGCACCGTCGGGCCAGGACGAGTTGTGGGGCACGTTCGACAACGGTGGCAACGTCGGCGTCGTGGCGGTGGCCGACCGCGGTGACGACCTGGACGGTCACGAGGGGGCCTTCGTCACCGAGCCGGGGACCAGGACGAGGGTGATCTTCGCCCCGAGGTCGACGTCGGCGACGAGTCCCTTGACGGCCTCGATCGGGACGAGCACCTGAACCGAGCGTGGGCTGGTCGAGGCGACGCCCACCCGTGCGGCCTCTTCGACCCTGCCGACGGTGACCGCAGCAAGGGTCCGTTCGGGCCCGGCGAGGTCCGGGCCGCCGGCGCCGGCGCCCTTGGCGGCTGGGCGGTTGACGTAGACGTCGACGACCGAGCCCATGGTCAGGCCGGCCGCCGAGGTCGGGTCGACGAGCAGGGTAACCGGCTGGACAGTGATGGCCGATCGGGCACCGACCCCACTCGCGGGGATGAGCTCCCCGGGCCGCACCTCGCGCAACACCCACAGGTCTGCCCCCAGGGGTTCCTTGGCGGAGAGGTAGGCAGGCCCGGTGTCGCCGAGGTGGACGTCGACCCGGACAAGGTCGGCCGCAGTGAGGGCCTGACCGGGGACGAGCTGTCCGCGGGCGGCATACATCGGCACGGTCTGGCCGGCGCGCGCGAAGAGCACGGCTCCGAGCACGGTGGAGGCCAACACGAGCAGGACGCCGACGATCAGGCGACTATCGCGCAGCGAGGGCCGGGTGAGCCGGCTGGCGGTCGGCGTCGCAAGGTCGCTCATGAGGCCTGATTGTGGACTACGGATGGCCTTGGCGCAGCGTGAGCGAGGCGACTGTGGATAACGGCGGTGGTGGGCGGCGGCGATGGCACACTGTCGGTCATGCTCCGTCGCTTCATCCCACTCAGCGAGGTCTGCGAGGTGCTCGCCATCTCCTCAGACCAGGCGTACGCCCTGGTGCGCACCGGCGACCTCCCGGCGATTAAGGTCGGTGGACGTGGGCAGTGGCGGGTCGAGGTGAGTGAGCTCGAGGCCTATATCGAGCGGATGTACGCCCAGACCCGCGACCTCGTCGACGAGACCCGGGACGAGGCGGACACCTCCGAGACGGTGGACCGCTAGGCACGGCCCTCGACCAGGGCGATCGCCGCGAGCGGGATCGTCACCTGCGCGAGAACGTTGGGGGTGCGCCGGGCCTCGTCGAGCGCGTGCGCTGCCACGTCGACGAAGTCGGCCCCGACGACGTCGAGGGTTCCCGTCGTCACGCTCCCGGCGAGGTCATGTAGCCGGATGGGGGTACGGTCCCGGGCGATCCCGCGGAGGGCCGAGCGCAGCGGGAACCGGCGGGCGGTGCGCGCCAGCGCCGAGCGCGGCCCGAGGCCTTCGATGGCGAGGACCGCAGAGATCGGCACGAGCAGTTCACGGTGCCCGTCCGGGGACTGCAGCAACAGCCAGTCCGAGCCGAGATCGGCCACCGTGCCTTCGATCGCTGACCCGGTCATGAGCCGGACCCGCAGGACTCCCCGATGCGCGGCGACCCGGGTGAGCAGCGCGACCGCACCGCGTTCCTGGCGGGTGCGGTCGGCGATCTCGGCGTCTCGATCGAGCCGCTCCTCCGCCTCGAACCGGCCCTCGAGGTCGTCGAAGAGGGCATCCCATCGCATGGTCGGTGAGCCTACCTGCGGATGTCGGCATCCACCGGGGCGAGCAGGCCTTGCGAGGATTCATCGACCGTCGTAGTGTGGAATCACATCAAATCGTCTCAAACCACTAATTATGGGGGCAATCGAGATGAAACCAATCTCTGTCGTGCTTCTTCGCTCGATCATCGCCGTGTCGGCCCTGGGGTTGCTGAGCTGGGCGACGACCCGAGGCCTGCTCACGATGACCGAGTCCTGGGGCTCGGAGCCGCGGACCGCCGCCGAAGTGCTCACCCTGATCGTCGGGTCCCTCACCCTCCTGCTCGCGGCCTGGCTCGCCGCGGGGATTACCGTGACCGCGATGGCCACCCACGTCCACGGGTCGAGCGGGGCCGGGCTTCGGCGACTGGCCGAGCGAATCACCCCGGGAGTGGTCGGCCATCTCACCGCCCTCGTCCTCGGCGTCGGCCTGACGGCCTCGTGCGGTCCGGCACGCGGCGACCTGCCGACCGCTCCCGACCGGACCGTCTCGATGGTCACCGTCGACCCCCGATTCCTCCCGAACGCCGGAGCCCCCGATCCGGGCTGGGTGCCCACGTCACCGACGGTCCGGCGCCAGCCCGACCCGACCGTGCTGCTCGGCCCGGGCGCCACCTCGCGACCGGCACCCCGGGAGATCCGGCACGTCGTGACCCGCGGGGAGAGCCTGTGGAGTATTGCCGCCGCCCACCTGCCGTCGTCGGCCAGTGACCGCGAGATCGCGCACGCCTGGCCTCGCTGGTATGCCGTCAACAAAGACGTCATCGGACCTGACCCCGACCTCATCCTCCCGGGCCAGGTGCTCCGGGCCCCCGAGGCGGCGACCCGATGAGCGCGGACGTCGCGCGCCTAGGTCCGGCTGGGCTGCAGCACGTCGTCCACGCCGCGCGGGCGGCGCGCGGGCAGAGCGTCGCCCGGTTCGTGCAGGAACCGCTCGGCATTGACCTCGAGCCCCGTCGGGACCGCTCGGGACCCCCTCCCCAGGTCGAGGCGGCCGCGTGGGCCGGACAGATCGGCCAGGTCCTCGCCGAAGTCATGACCGGTGGCCGCCCGCTGCACCAGCTCGGCCGTTGGGTCTCTCCCGAGGTTTATGCCTCGGTCGCTCGGCGGCATGCCGTCGCGCTACGCCGCCTCCCGGCGGGGCGCCGAGCGATCCGGGCGCGCGTGCGGGTGCTCCGGGTCCGGGTCTGCGAACCCGCTCCCGGTGTTGCGGAGGCCGCCATCGTCCTCACCGACACCATCCGCTCAAGGGCCCTCGCGCTGCGGCTCGTCGCCCGGGACGGCCGCTGGGTGGTCACCGAACTCGAGGTTGGCTAAGCGTTGCCCCCGCAGCCGATGTCACGACTTTCCCGCCCCATGCCGCATCCTGCGGGTTAGGGCCCCTTCTAAGGCACCCCAACGTCGCCTTTTGCGCCCGGGGCGGAAAAGTTGGGACGGGAGAGGCCTTAGCGGCGCTCGCCGTGGCACATCTTGAACTTCTTCCCCGATCCGCAGGGGCACTGCGCGTTGCGCGGGGTCTGGGTGAGCTGCTCCTGGGTCAACGTCGAACCGGCGCCCCCTGAGCCGCCAGTGGCGACGTCCCGCTCCTCGACCCCACCGGTCTCGCTCGGCGCGGTGTAGTGCAACTGGCCCTGACGGGGCCGCTCAAGCCCGACCCCGCGCACCTCGACGTGCGGGTGTTCCTCGGAGGCCTTCGCCTTCGCCGACGCGGCCACTGGCTCCGACGGCATACTCACGCTGTTGCTGTCGCTGCCGCTGTCGCTGCCGCTGCCGCTGCCGCTCTCCTCCCCGGCGGAGGCGAGCGCACCGAGCAGGTCGGAGACATGCATCGGGGCAACCTGCGGCGCCGGTTCGGCCGGTTGGACCTCGACGTGGAACATCAAGCCGACCGACTCCTCCTTGAGCGACTCGTTCATCGCCTGCCAGAGGAGGTACCCCTCACGCTGGTACTCCACGAGCGGGTCGCGCTGGGCCATCGCCCGCAGGCCGATGCCCTCCTGGAGGTAATCCATCTCGTAGAGGTGCTCACGCCACTTGCGGTCCAGCACCGAGAGCATGACCCGCCGCTCGACCTCGCGCATGACCTCCTCGCCGAGCGCGCTCTCCCGCTCGTCGTATGCCGTGTGCGCGTCGGAGAGGAACTCCTCCTTGAGCTGGGCGGCGGTGAGCTGGTTGCGCCCACCGGCGGCCTCGATGACCTGTTCGGCGGTGACGCTCACCGGGTAGACGCCTTTGAGCGCGGTCCATAGCCGGTCCAGGTTCCAGTCCTCGGCATAGCCCTCGGCGGTCTCGGCGTCGACATACCCCTCGACGACGTCGTTGACGAAGTGCCGCAGCTGCTCGTGCAGGTCCTCCCCGTCCAGGACGCGGCGACGTTCGTCGTAGATGACCGTGCGCTGCCGGTTGAGGACGTCGTCGTACTTGAGGACGTTCTTGCGGATTTCGAAGTTCTGCGCCTCGACCTGGGTCTGCGCGGACTGGATCGAGCGGGAGACGAGCTTGGACTCGATGGGGACCTCGTCTTCCATCCGGGCGGTCGTCATGACCCGGTCGACGAGACCGGCATTGAAGAGCCGCATGAGGTGGTCCTGCAGCGAAAGGTAGAACCGGGACTCCCCCGGGTCACCCTGACGACCCGAGCGGCCCCGCAGCTGGTTGTCGATGCGGCGGCTCTCGTGCCGCTCGGTGCCCAGGACATAGAGCCCACCGAGGTCGATGACCTCCTCGTGCTCGGCCGCGACCTCGGCCTCGGCGGCGGCAAGCGCCTCATCCCAGGCAGCCTCGTACTCCTGCGGGGTCTCCTCCGGGTCCAGCCCACGGCTCTTCAGCGCAGCCACGGCACGGAACTCGGGGTTACCACCGAGCATGATGTCGGTCCCGCGACCGGCCATGTTCGTGGCGACGGTGACCGCGCCCTTGCGCCCGGCCTCGGCGACGATGGCGGCCTCGCGCTCATGGTGCTTGGCGTTGAGGACCTCGTGGCGGACCCCGCGGCGGCGGAGCTGCTCGGAGAGGTACTCGCTCTTCTCCACGCTCACCGTGCCGACGAGCACCGGCTGGCCGGCCTCGTTGCGGGCGACGATGTCGTCGACCACGGCGGCATACTTCGCCTCTTCGGTGCGGTAGACCAGGTCGGCCTGGTCGACGCGCACCATGGGGCGGTTGGTCGGGATCGGCACGACACCGAGCTTGTAGATCGAGTTGAGCTCGGCGGCCTCGGTCATCGCCGTACCGGTCATCCCGGAGAGGGTGTCGTACATCCGGAAGTAGTTCTGCAGGGTGATCGTGGCCAGGGTCTGGTTCTCGTTCTGGATCTCCACCCCCTCCTTGGCCTCGATGGCCTGATGCATGCCGTCGTTGTAGCGGCGACCGGCGAGCAGGCGGCCGGTGTGCTCATCGACGATGAGGACCTCGCCCTCGAGGACGACGTAGTCCTTGTCCCGGTGGAAGAGCTCCTTGGCCTTGATTGCGTTGTTGAGGTAGCCGATGAGCGGGGTGTTCGCGCTCTCATAGAGGTTGTCGATGCCGAGGTAGTCCTCGACCCGGTCGATGCCCCGCTCGAGGACACCGACGGTGCGCTTCTTCTCATCGACGGCGTAGTCGCCCTTGGCCTCGATCCCGCGCATCGGGTCGGCGTCGATGCCGCGCTCGAGCCGGGTCGCGATCCGGGCGAACTCCTGGTACCACTTCGTCGGCTGGTCGGCCGGACCGGAGATGATGAGCGGGGTTCGGGCCTCGTCGATGAGGATCGAGTCGACCTCGTCGACGATGGCGAAGTTGTGGCCGCGCTGGACGAGCTCCTCGGGGCTCCACGCCATGTTGTCGCGGAGGTAGTCGAAACCGAACTCGTTGTTCGTGCCGTAGGTGATGTCCTTGGCGTACTCGGCCCGGCGCTGCTCCGGGGTCATCGCGGCGAGGATGCACCCGGTCTCCAGGCCGAGCATGCGGTGCACTCGGCCCATGAGCTCGGACTGGTACTCGGCGAGGTAGTCGTTCACGGTGACGACGTGCACACCCTTGCCGGTCAGGGCGTTGAGGTATGCCGGCAGGGTGGCCACGAGGGTCTTGCCCTCACCGGTCTTCATCTCGGCCACGTTGCCCAGGTGTAGGGCGGCGCCACCCATGATCTGGACGTCGAAGTGCCGCTTGCCCAGGGTGCGCTTGCTCGCCTCCCGGACCGCCGCGAACGCCTCGGGCAGCAGATCCTCAAGCGTCTCCCCGTTGGCGAGCCGCGTGCGGAAGATGTCGGTTTCCGCACGCAGTTCGGCGTCGGTGAGCTTGGCGAAGTCCTCCTCGATCGCGTTGACCTGGGCGGCGATGCTCTGCAGCCGCTTGAGGATCCGGCCCTCACCGACGCGCAGCAGCTTCTCGACGATCTTCACGAAACACTCCTCGGCGGCAGGTCAGCGCCGCTCTACAGACGAATGGGGCTCGACGCTCAAGGGTAGTCGAGCCGCGCTGTCCTGGGGTCAACGCCGGGAGCCGAAACCCGGTTCCCAGCCGCGCTCCCCTCTGGCAGGGTGGTTCGCCATGAGCGAGGGTATGCCGGGTGGCCAGGTCCCGCCGCGCCTCACCGATGGTGTCGTGGTGCTCCGCGGGCATGTCACGGCCGATATTCCGCGCATCGTCGAGCAGTGCCGTGACCCCGAATCGCTCCGCTGGACCACGATCCCCCGCCCCTATGGCACGGAGCAGGCCGAGGCCTTCCTCGCCCTCATCGCAGCGGGTTGGGCCGAGCCGGGCGGTCATCGGTACTGGGCCATCGAGGACGCCGCCCAGCCCGGGGTCTTCATGGGAACGATCGACCTGCGACCCCGGAAGGGCGGGTCCGCCGAGGTCGGCTTCGGGCTGCATCCGCAGGGCCGCGGCCGGGGCCTGATGTCCGGTGCGCTCCGGCTCGTTGCGGACCATTGGTTTGCGTCCGGCGGGAGCCAGCTCACCTGGTGGGCCGAACGCGGTAACTTCGCCTCCTGGCGGGTGGCCTGGGCCTGCGGGTTCACCATGGCCGGGACGGTGCCGGCATACCTGGCCTCCGGGGATGGGCGGCTCACCGACGCCTGGGTGGCCACCCTGGGCGCGGCCGACGCTCAGGAGCCCGCGACGCCGTGGTGCGAACCACCGCTCCTCGAGGCCCCCGACGCCGGCCTGCGGCTGCGCCCCTGGCGCGACGAGGACGGGGACGCAATGGAGGATCGTAACGACCCGGCGCACCACATGCCGGTGCGGGGCATCCTTGACCGGGCGACCTTCCCCGAGTGGCTGCTCGTCCGCCGCGAACGGATGTCGCGTGGCGTGGGCATGTCCTGGTGCGTCGCCGACGCCGGGAGCGACCGAGCGCTCGGCGAGGTCGTCGTCTTCGTCCACGAGGGGACCCTCGATGACGACACCGCCGAACTGGGCTATCAGGTCGTCCCCAGTGCCCGAGGGCGCGGCGTGGCCTCGGTGGCGGGTCGTCTCGCCATGGCTCACGCCTTCGCAGCGAAGTCCGCGGGCGGACTCGGAATGCGCCGGATCGTCGCCCAGACCGCGGAGGACAACGCCGCGAGCAACGGGGTCCTCTCCGCGCTGGGGTTCGAGATCTGGGGCCGGGAGAGCGAGGCGGACCTGCTGCCGAATGGGCGAGCCGTCGACGCCCTGCACTGGGAACGTCTGCGGGCCTAGGGTGTCGCCGGCTCAGCCGGGGTGAGCAGCCAGCCAGCAAGCAGGTCGAGCTCGCCCTCGAGGGCGGCCCGATCCTGCGCCCCACCTCGGCCGTCTTCCCAGGTCAGGTGGTTCACCCGGAGGACCCCCGCGGCACGGTCGGCCTTGAGGTCCACCCGGGCCACGAGCTCCTCATCAAGCAGGAACGGCAGGACGTAGTAGCCGTGCCGGCGCTGCGGCGCGGGGACGTAGATCTCCAGCCGGTAGTCGAACCCCCAGAGCGCCCGCACCCGGTCCCGCTGCCAGATGAGCGAGTCGAACGGAGAGAGCAGGGCGCGGCCGGCCACCCGCCGAGGACGTCGCGCGTCCCGGTGCAGGTAGGCCGGGCGGGCCCAGCCCTGGATCCGGGCAGGGATGAGCACCCCGCTGGCGACCAGGGCCTCGATCGCCGGCCGTGCCTGTTCGGGTCGTAGGCGGACATAGTCGCGCAGGCACTGCTCGGTGCCCACCCCGAGGGCGCGCGCCGAGATCTCGACGAGCTCGGCGTATGCCGTGGCGGCCGGGGGCCGGTGCGCCGGGTCTGCCGCCGCCCGCACCGGCGGGGGCAGGACCCGGGCGGTTGGCGCATAGCGTCGCTCGAACTGGCTGGTGCGGCCGGCGGAGGAGATTTCGCCCGCCCAGAAGAGATGTTCGAGAGCGTTCTTCACCAGCGACCAGTTCCACCCCCAGTCGGCCCGCTCGCGGGGGCCGTCGTGCGCCATGGCCCGCTCGAGCTCTCGGGCGGTCAGCGGACCGAGCGCCGCCACCTGCGCGCGCACCGCATGGACGAGCTCGGGGTGGTCCCGGGCGACCCGCTGCATCCCACCCCAGGAGTCGTCGTGAGCCCGGGCCATCCGAAACCCCAGCAGGGGCCATAGGGCCGGGTCGATGAGGCTGGCCTCGTGGGCCCAGTACTCGACGGCTCGGCGCGGGGCCCGGTCTCGCAGGCGGTCCAGGAGGCGCACGTCATACGGGCCGAGGCGGGAGAAGAAGGGGAGGTACTGGCTGCGAGTGAGCACATTGACGCTATCGATCTGGACCACTTTCACCGTTCGCATCACCCGCACCAGGTCGGTGCCACGCACCGCGCCCGGGGCCGGGCGGGGCCGCGAAAAGCCTTGGGCGGCAAGGGCAATCCGGACCGCGGCAGCCCGTGAGAGCGGCACGTCGGGGGCGGAGCTCAGGGCGGGCCCACCGTCTGCAGCCGGGCCAGCGCCCCCCGCAGGATCCGCGAGGACTCCTCCAGCCCCAGGCCGAGCTCACTCGCGGCGTCCTCAAGGGAGCGGCCGCGGGAGACCTGGGTCAGCAGCCGGTCCTGGTGATCCAAGGGTGGCGGGTCGAGCCGCCGCAACGCATCGAGCGCTCGCGCGGCGACTCCCGGGGTGAGGTTCGGCCGACCAGCGTGGGCGTCGTGAACAGCCGCCGCGATGACCTCCGCCGGGCGATCCTTGAGGACGTAGCCGATCGCGCCGGCAACCATGGCGTCATAGAGGTCGCCCTCGTCGTCGGACATCGAGAGCATGACGACCTGCGGGGCGCCGGGTTGGGCCGCGATGACCCGGCAGGCGTCGATCCCGCCGAGGTCGGGCATCCGAACATCCATGAGGACGACGTCCGGAGCCAGCGCGGCGGCGCGGTCGATGGCCGCCCGGCCGCCGTCCGCGTCGCCGACGACCTCGATGTCCGGGTCCAGGCTGAGGACCACCCGCATGCCGCGCCGGTACAACTCATGGTCGTCGGCGACGAGGACCCTCACCGGCGCGGCGTGGGCGCTTTCGTGGGTCACGCGAGGCCGGCTCGTGCCTCGTCCATTTCGAGGTGCAGCACGCCGTAGGACCAGCCGTGGCGCTTGTAGAGCACGCTCACCTTGTCGGTGTCGATGTCATGGAAGAGGAAGAAGTCGTGGCCGACGAGTTCCATCTCGTTGAGGGCATCAGCCAGGGACATGGGGCGGGTGCGGTGGACCTTCTCGCGGACCTCGATGGGAGAGTCCCCGAAGGCGCCCTCGGGAGCATCCTCATTTCTCGCAGCGGCCGCGCTGGCCGGAGGCTCGGTGGCGAGGTCGGGGAGACCGGCAGCGCCCGCCGTGGCCTCGTGGACAGAGAGCGCCTTGCGTCCGCGTCGCACGGTTTCGCGCTTTTCATTGATCCGGCGCAGCCGCTCGACGAGCTTGTCGAGCACGAGATCCAGGGCGGCATACGGGTCCTCGGCGCACGCCTCTGCCCGGACGACAGGCCCATTGTCCAAACACGTGATCTCGACCTTTTCGCACGCCTTCGCCTGACGGCGGTTCGGCTCGTGACTCACGGTGACCTCGATCCGGCGCGCGCGCGGCGCGAACTGCGGGACCTTGGCGAGCTTGTCCTCGATGTGGGTGCGGAAACGGTCGGAAACGGTGGTATGACGTCCGGTGACGACGATGTCCACGTCGGTTCTCCTTTGGCGCTGATGTGGTGGTGCGGGGTGTAAACGCCTATGTGGGACGGGAGGCCGCGGCACCACCTCCTGGAGAACTCGGGTCCATAACGAGACGCTAGTCGGCCCCCGGCCCGGCGGCAACCTTGCGGAGGGTGGCACCCATCGTCACCCCGAGGACGGCCCTGGCTCCGGCCCGGCGCAGTGCGGCTGCCGCCGCCGCCAGGCTTGCGCCGGTGGTCACGAGGTCGTCGACGAGGAGTACCGTCCGGGAGTCGATGAGGCGGCGATGTCGCCGTCGTACCAGAACGGCCTCGGTCAGGTTGCGCTGGCGGGCCAGGGCGTCCAAACCGGACTGATCACGCACCCGGTCGGTGAGACCAAGCACCTCGATGACCCGCGCAGGTGTCGGGCCCTCCGTGGCCGCACGGCGGACGACCTCCGCAAGCGGGTGTCGCCCCCGGCGACGCATGGCGGCCCGCGAGGACGGCATCGGGACGATGAGCACCCGCTCCTCCCGCCACCGGGCGGACACCACCTCCGCGCTTGCCGAGTAGGCCGCGAGAGGGACGGTAAGCACTTCGGCGAGCAGCGGGTCGAGATCGCCCCGGCCACCGTCCTTCCAGGCGCTGAGCAGGCGGCGCAGGCTCTCGCAGCCCGAGGTGGCGGTCAGCGTCGGGGGGAACCCGACCGGGGCCGGGGTGGGTTGCCAACGACGCGGTCCTTGCGCGACCGCCACCGCCAGCTCGCTCCGGCAAGGCCGACAGACACCCAGGTCACTCAGGCCAGCCTCATGGCAGTTCGCGCAGCTCTCCGGAATCGCAAGATCGAGCACCCGGCGCCACTGAGGGGTCGCTCGGGTCATCCCCGGGTCGTCCATGACGACATACGGTGGCAGCGGACCAGCCCCCGCACGGGAGCGCCGATCGCGGTGTGGACGAGGGCGCCACCCGCAGGGGCACTGTGGACCGGTGCCCAGCCGAGCTCAGCCGGCGGGGACGATGACCTGGATGCCAGATCCAGCGCTGATCCACTGGGCGCCCGAGCGCACCTGGATGACGCCGTCCCCGGTGATGACGACGAGCGAGCGCTCACCGCCGATGGTCCGCAACTGACGGGCGTCGGCGATGGATGGCAGCTCCCGCCGAGTGCCCGCGATGTCGATGACGACCGGCACCCCGGCGCGGCCCTTGCCCATCTCGATCGTCGCCAACGAGCTCTCCCCAAGCCACACCAGGCCCACCGGGGTGTCGCTCTCGGTGGCCAGCCGCAAGGCTCCACCGAGCGCGAGAGGCCGACCGATGAGGTCCCGATCAATGCCTGAGATGTCGATCCGCGCGCCTTGACCGGCGCTGTTGAGCGAGAGCACCGCGACCCGGTCACCGGCGGGCGAGACCACGACCTCGGCAATCCGTCGCCCCTCAAGCCACGGCACGTCGAGCGCGCTGGGTGCCCGACCCGCGCGCAGATCGGCCCGGCTCGCGACATGCAGCCGCTGGCGTCCATCCGCCAGGGTGCTCCCTCCGACCCACAGGACATCTCGGGAGTCGAAACGTGGCGGTGAGAGCTCGGTCGCGAAAGGGGGGACGGCAACCATGGCCGACCCTTGCGACCTGACCAGCGCGGCCCGCCCGCTCACCACGCCGACGAGGTCGACGCCATCGCGCGATAGTGCGAGATCGCCGACCTTCGCCGGCACCGCCGGGTAGATCGTCCCGCCGAGCTGGACGGGGGCGGCTCGCCCTTCCAGGGGTGACGGCGTGAAAACGGTGAGCTGCTCGCCGCGACGAACCAGCGGGTATGCCGTGAGCGTCGTCGAAGGCGGACTCGGAAAGCCCACCTCCTGCGGGACCCGTACGGCCTCCAGACCCTCCACGACCGGCACCGCAGACCCGTTGCCGAGCAGTTGGACGGCGGTCACCTGGGGGGCCTGGCCGACGGTCGCCACGATCTGCGCCCAAAGGTTCTGCCGGAGCACCTGATCCGTCGGCAGGCCCGGAGAGATGAGATTGACTGTCGCGACGCCGTTCGCCATCGCAACGGCGTCTCCGGCGATTCGGGTGCCGGCCGGAACGGCGGAGGTCACCGTACCGAGGAGGTGCTGCGGCACCGGTTCGAGCAAGGCCCGGGCGAGCCGGGCCGCAACCCGGTCGAGGCCGAACCAGCGGATGTCCGGCACCAGGGTGCGCCTATCCGCCGCGACGAAGTAGACGGCATACGGTGCCATGAGGCGATTGAGGTCACGCTGCGGGACCCACCGCCCAAAGTCCTGCGGTAGTGAGCTGATCCGCCACTCCCCGTTAACCTCGGTGAGATCGAGCCGGATCCGGGCGATCTGGCCGGTCGTCGCCGGGGTGTACCGCCCGGCCTCGTCGACCCTGGCCTGCAGGGGGGCCGTGACGACGACGGTGTCGGAGTCGACGGGGACGATGGTGAACTGGGCCGCCGGTTCGAGCACGTCGACGGAGCTGTCGGGGTTCCACGAACGCGAGGCGTCCCCGGCGAGGAAGGCGCGGGCCGAGTCATAGCTGCCGTCACTTGCCGTGCCCGCGCGCAGAAAGCCCTCGATGATTCCATCCTGGCTCGCCCCGGAAACCGGACCGGGGAAGACCACCCGGACCTGCGGCACCGTGGCCCCGCCGACCTCGAGTCCCGGCTCGACCGGGGTGTTGGTCCGCAGACCGCTGCACCCGGCCACGACAGCGATGGCGAGCAACACCGCCGTCGGCGCCCGCAGGGACCTCATCGCGACGACTCCGGGGCCAGCGGCAACGGCGACGACGTGAGCCGGTGACCTTCGCGGGCGGGCAGGGTGAGCCGGAAACGGGACCCCTCCCCCGGCCGACCCCACGCCTGGAGCCAGCCGTCATGGAGGCGGGCGTCTTCCAGGCTGATGGCCAGTCCGAGACCGGTGCCGCCGGTGGTTCGGGCCCGGGCCGGATCGGCCCGCCAAAACCGGGTGAACACCAGAGAAGCCTCCCCTGGCCCAAGGCCGACCCCGTGGTCCTCGACAAGGATGGCGACCGCCTCGTCGGTGGAACGGACCCAGATGTCGATCGGCCGCCCCTCGCCGTGCTCGATGGCGTTGACCACGAGGTTGCGCAGGATCCGCTCGACACGTCGCTCGTCGACCTCGGCCACGGCCGGGCGGGACGGTGCGTGGATCGAGACCGCGCTCCCCCGGCGCATGGCCAGCGGCGCGGAGGCCTCGACAACCGAGCGGACGATGGTGCGCAGGTCGACCGGTTCAAGGTGGAGCACGGCCGCGCCCGCGTCGAACCGGCTGATCTCGAGCAGATCGGTGAGCAGCGCCTCAAAGCGGTCGAGCTGGCCGGCCAGCAGTTCGGCGGAACGGGCCACGGGAGCGGTGAAGTCGTCCCGGGAGTCGTGGATGAGGTCGACCGCCATCCGGATCGTCGTCAGCGGTGTCCGCAACTCGTGGGAGACGTCCGAGACGAACCGTTGTTGGACCGCGGAGAGTGACTCGAGCTGGCGGATCTGGCTCTGCAGGGAGTCCGCCATCGCGTTGAATGAGGTCCCGAGCAGGGCCAGGTCATCGGTTCCGGAGGCGGTCATCCGTTCGTCGAGCTTGCCCGCCGCGAGCCGCTGGGAGACGACGGCGGCGCGGCGCACCGGCTCGACGACCTGACGGGTCACCACCCAGGCGATTGCGGCGACGAGGAGGACCAGGATGAGTGCCCCGAGGCCGAGCGCGTTGGCGATGAGCCGCATCGTCGTCGCCTCGCGCTGCATGGGGTAGACGAGGTAGAGGTCGTACGCCCCGGCGGTCGGTAGTTGCACGACACTGCCGACGACCACCGCGGGCACGCTGGCCCCGTCGAGCTCGATCTCGGTGACCTGGATCTGTTGCCTTTCCGGTGCGGCCGTCAGGGCGCTGCGCAGTTCGGTGGATAGGTCGGCGAGCCGAACCGGCCCCGACTCGAAGCCGGCCGCGACGACGGCCCCGGTGCTCGCCGGGGAGCGAGCCAGGACGACATACCGGCTGGGGTTGGGCCCGGGCGGAGCGAGGTAGGCATTGATCAGGTCACGGGTGACCGTGTTGAGGTCATCGAGGGTCTTCGCCGTCGAGGTGTCCCACTGGGCCTGAACGGCCGAGACCAGGGTCTGGGCCTCATAGCTCGAGGCCTCGATGCGGTCCCGCTCCAGACCGTTACCGATCCGCTGATAGAGGTAGGTGCCGAGCAGCAGGGACACCACCAGGCCCAGCAGGGCGGTCAGCATGACGACGCGAACCTGCAGCGAGCGTCGCCAGCGCCGTCGAGCCTCCCGGGCGAACCGGACGAGGGCCTCCTTCACGCGCGACTCCTCAGGATTGCCCTGCCTTGTAGCCGACGCCGCGGACGGTCACGATGACCTCGGGTCGCTCGGGGTCGCGTTCGATCTTGCTCCGCAGTCGCTGGACGTGAACATTGACCAGGCGGGTGTCGCCGGCGTGCCGGTACCCCCAGACCTCCTCCAGGAGGGTCTCCCGGCTGAACACCTGCCATGGGCGACGGGCGAGCGCGACCAGGAGGTCGAACTCCAGCGGGGTGAGCGCGAGGTGCTCATCGCCCCGGCGCACCGAGTGCCCGGCCACATCGATGGTCAGTTGACCGATGGTGAGCCGCTCCGGCTCCACGTCGTCGCTGCGCCGCAGCCGAGCGCGGACCCGGGCGATGAGCTCCTGCGGCTTGAACGGTTTGGTGATGTAGTCATCGGCCCCCGACTCCAGACCGGTGACGATGTCCCCGGTGTCGGTGCGGGCGGTGAGCATGACGATGGGCACCCCGGACTCGGCCCGGATCCGACGGCATACTTCGAACCCCTCCATCCCGGGGAGCATGACGTCGAGCAGGATGACGTCGGGGCGATGCTCACGGAATGCGGCCTCAGCGGCCGCTCCGTCGGCGACGTGGAAGACCTCGAGGCCTTCCGCGCGCAGCACGATCCCGAGCATCTCGGCGAGGGCCTGGTCATCGTCGATGATGAGCACGCGACCTTTCACGACGACTCGGCCTCCCTCGATGTGACGTTTCCCTGCTGCGGTATCGGGGTCCACTTTATGCCGGGACTTCCCTGCTAAGGGCCGGTCCGGGCGTGGATGTCCTACCCTTTTCCAAGTGAGGTTCGCCGCGCTGTTGCCTGCCATCTCGGCGCCGACGAGGATCCGGCTCGGATTTGCCGTGATCACGCTGCTCTATGCCGTCCTGACGAACACCGTTGTCGCGACCCTGCCGTGGCTGCTCCTGGTGCTGACCCTGGACCTCACCGCGACCGCGCTCGGAGCCATCCCGGGCCTGCCGCATCGCCAACTCCGGTCGATGAGCCTCATCTTCATCACCCTGTCGGCGGCGGCGGCCGGGGCCGCCTTCGGCATCCGAGGGGTCGCCACCGCACCGCTCGTCCTCATCCCCGCCTACCACTCCGGGCTGCGTTTTCAGCGGCGCGGGTATGTCGTGGCGTGCGGAACCGCGCTACTGGCCACCCTGGGTGGCATCGTCCTCTTCGCCACTGCCCGGACCCCGGACTGGGGCGCGGTCCTGGCCTGGTCTGCGGCGGCCGTGACCCTCGGGGTGTTGGGCAGTTGGAGCCATCGGCTCTCGGTAGCCGATGCCGCACTCGAGCCCACCCCGGATGCGGCCGAGGCGGTCGCGCTCATCCAGCGGCTGCGGACGCTGTCGGAGTCCATGGACACCGGATTTGACGCCCCCGCGCGGGGGTCGAGCGCCCTGGTGGCGCTGCACCGGCACGTGGAGACCGATCGTTCCGTCGTCTTCGTCGGTGCCGAGACCGGCCAACTCTCCCCGGTCGCGATGCGCGGGGCGACCCGGGTTCCGTGGCTCGGCGAGGGAGGCCGCGCGCCGCTGCTCGACACCGCCACCTCGACCTCGGACTCACTCGTGCAGAGCTGGTCCGACAGCCTCGGCGATCGACACGTTCTCTCGGTGCCGCTGCTGTCCCAGTCCGGCGAGCACATCGGCCTCATCGTGGCCGACCGGAGCGCGGCCCAGCCGTTCGAGCGCAGCGAGATCCTCGCCGCCCAGCAGGTTGCCGCGCAATCCGCGCCGGCCCTCGACGCGGCCGTGCTCTTCGGGGAGCTGCGCTCGCGGGCCAGCCTTGAGGAGCGCCAGCGGCTCGCCCGGGACATCCACGACGGGATTGCGCAGACCATCGCCGCTCTCGGCTTCGAGATCGACGTGCTGCGGATGCAGGCCGCGGCCGACAACAACGAGCTCGCCCCGGCACTGGCCCGGCTCGGTGATTCCCTTCGCTCGACCCTGCTCGATGTTCGGCTGCACATCTCCGACCTCAACATGTCCCAGCGACCGCAGAACAGCCTCGGAACCCTGCTCACCAGCGCGCTGCAGAGCTTCGGTAGCGTGACCGGCATGGAGACCACCGTCTCGGTGAGCGAGGGTCTGCTCCGGCTCCCCTCCCATGTGGAGCTCTCGGTCTATCGTCTGGGCATGGACGTCCTCGCCGATGCGCAGGCCTCGGGCGCCTCCTCGGCGAGCGTGGCGCTGCGCGTGGAGTCGCCGGCGGTCCGGCTCACCGTGGCCCACGACGGCGCGACCCGACTCTCCGCGTCGAGTTTCGACACCCACCCGTTGCGCGCCATCGGCGCAACGATCGACATCCGCACCGGAGACCGCGACGGCGTGGAGGTGGTGATGCAGTTGGGCTCGGTAGGGTCCCGATCCACCGTCACCGTAACGGAGCCCGAGAGCGCCACCCCCGCGACCGACACCCGTGCAGCACCCGACCTCACCTCAACGGAGGCCCCCCAGTGACGACTCGTGTGCTCCTCATCGACGACCACACCCTTGTCCGGCAGGCGGTCGCGCACATGCTCGACAGTCACCCGGCGATCTCCGTGGTCGGGCAGGCCGGCTCGGTGGCCGAGGGTCGCGCGCTGCTCACCCAACACAAGGTCTTCGAACACGGCGGCGTCCGGACCGTCGTCGTCGTTGACGTCTCCATGCCCGACGGCAGCGGGCTCGCCCTGGCCCGCGAGGCCCGACGCGCCTCACACTCCCTCGGGATCGTCGTGCTCACCATGCACTCCGACGACGCGACGCTGCTCGAGGCGCTCGACGCCGGGGCCTCGGCCTTGGTCCGCAAGAGCTCGGGTGCCGAGGAGATCGTCAGCGCTGTGCTCCGGGCGGCGGAGACCCCGTTGAGTTTCTCTGCTACCGGGCTCGCGGATGCGCTGCGTCGGCGTTCAGAGCCCAAGCAGACCCCGCTGACGGCCCGCGAGACCGAGGTCCTCGAACTGCTCGCCGAGGGCTCCTCGGTGGCGCAGGTCGGCAAGAAGCTCTACATGAGCGAGTCGACGGTCAAGACGCACATCGCCAAGATCTACGACAAGCTGGGAGTCCACAATCGGGCGGGTGCGGTCATGACGGCTGTGCGTCTGGGCTTGGTGGGGGGCTCCAGCGACCCTGCCGGGACCGGGGCACCGCGCTGACGCTGGTAGTCGTACGTCGCTCACCGGAGGGCGACTCACCGGAGAGCGACTGACCGGAGGGCGACTGACCGGAGAGCGAGCCGGTGTCAGTCGGTGAGCGAGACGAAGAAGTCGTGCGCGCCACCGCCGAGGATGGCGATCACGACCACGACCACGACGACGACCAGAGCCACCGTGAGGCCGTACTCGACGGCCGTTGCGCGCGAGGACCCCGGCGTGCGGACACGAGCCCGGATCAGGCTTTTTGACATGGCGGCACCGTCCTCTCCTGTCCCAGGGGCCCCGTGACCTCTACTCTGCCAGCGCCCGGGCGTTCCCATGGCACGGACGGCGAGGCTCTGACCGAAGCGCGACGGCGGTGTCATCCATTCGGATGACACCGCCGTTAACCCCACGTTAAGAGGCCGCGTGGAGGAGCCGGGTCAGTAGCGGTAGTGCTCCGGCTTGTAGGGCCCCGAGACGTCGACGCCGAGGTACTCGGCCTGCTCCTTGGTCAGCTCGGTGAGCTCGACCCCGAGCGCGTCGAGGTGCAGCCGAGCAACCTTCTCGTCGAGGTGCTTGGGCAGCGTTTCCACCCTCGGCGAGCCGTCCTCGTCGAGGTAGTCCTGGGCGTGCCCGAAGAGCTCGATCTGGGCGATCGTCTGGTTGGAGAAGGAGTTGCTCATGACGAAGCTCGGGTGCCCGGTGGCGTTCCCCAGGTTCATCAGCCGGCCTTCGGAGAGCACGATGATGGAGTGCCCGTCGGGGAAGGTCCACTCGTGCACCTGAGGCTTGATCTCGGTCTTGACGATCCCGGCGGTCCGGGCCAGTCCGGCCATGTCGATCTCATTGTCGAAGTGGCCGATGTTGGCGACGATCGCCTTGTTCTTCAGCCGGGCCATGTGCTCGGCGGTGACCACGTCGTAGCAGCCGGTCGCCGTGACGATGATGTCGGCGTCCTCGATGACCGAGTCCAGATGTGCCACCTGGTAGCCCTCCATCGCCGCCTGCAGTGCACAGATCGGGTCGATCTCGGTGACGATGACCCGTGCGCCCTGGCCGCGCAGCGAGTCCGCGCAGCCCTTGCCGACGTCGCCGAAGCCGGCGACGACGGCGACCTTGCCGCCGATGAGGACGTCGGTGGCCCGGTTGAGTCCATCGATGAGGCTGTGCCGACAGCCGTACTTGTTGTCGAACTTGCTCTTGGTCACCGAGTCGTTGACGTTGATCGCCGGGAAGAGCAACTCCCCCGCCTCGGCGAGCTGGTAGAGCCGGTGAACACCGGTCGTGGTCTCTTCGGTGACGCCCTTGATCTGCTCGGCAACCCGGGTCCAGCGCTGGGTGTCGGCAGCCAGGGTGCGCCGCACGAGGTTCTTGAAGACGGCGTACTCCTCCGAGTCCTCCGCCGTCGTGGCGGGCACCTGCCCGGCCGCCTCCCACTCGCGTCCCTTGTGCACGAGCATGGTGGCGTCACCGCCGTCGTCGAGGATCATGTTGGCGCCGGCCTCGGGCCCACCGGGCCAGGTGAGGATCTGCTCGGTGCAGTCCCAGTACTCCTCCAGGGTCTCGCCCTTCCACGCGAAGACCGGCACACCCTGAGGGTTCTCGGGGGTGCCGTGCGGGCCGACGACGACCGCGGCGGCGGCCTCATCCTGGGTGGAGTAGATGTTGCAGCTCGCCCAGCGGACCTGCGCGCCGAGGGCGACGAGGGTCTCGATGAGGACGGCGGTCTGGACGGTCATGTGCAGCGACCCGGCAATCCGGGCGCCCTTGAGCGGTTGGGCCTCGCCGTACTCGGCGCGCAGCGCCATGAGGCCGGGCATCTCGTGCTCGGCGAGGCGAATCTGGTGGCGGCCCGCGGTGGCGAGCGCGAGGTCGGCGACCTGGTAATCGAAGGACATAGCAAACTCCATGGGTGTGAGAACGAGCGCGCGACTGCGCACCGAGATCCCCGGCGTCGCCCATCTGGGCCGATGTCATGGAGTCGAGGGGTATCACCCGCGCCGGAACGTCCTACCATTCTACCGTGACCTGCCAGGATGGCCGCCATGCGCGTCCTCGGCTTCGGCACCTACGACTCGCGCCGACACCCTCGGGTCTCGATCTTGCTCATCGGGCTGGAGCGGCTCGGCGCCGAGGTCCACGAGCTCAACGCGCCGCTCGGATTCTCCACGGCGGAGCGCGTCGCCATGGCCGCCCACCCGGTCCGGCTCTGGCGGCTCGCCGCGCGGCTGATCTCTCGGTGGGGTCGGCTCACCGCGGGCCGGTATGCCGTGGGCGCACCCGAGGTCGTCGTGGTCGGCTACCTGGGGCAGTTCGACGTCCTGCTCGCCCGGGCGCTCTTTCCTCGCGCGGTCCTCGTGCTCGACCTGCTCGTGCTCGGCTCGGACACCCTCATCGACCGCGGCCAGGGATCGGGGGGCAAGGTCGCGCTGAGCGGGCTGCTTGATCGCTCCGCGTGCGCGGCGGCCGACGTCATCGTCGTCGACACCGAGGCCTCGGCCTCCCTGGTGGCCGAGCACCACCGGGGGAAGGTCGTGGTCGCCCAGGTGGGCGCCGGCGATGCCTGGTTCGCGGCACGGCGGCCCGCCGAGGAGGTCCCTGCCGAGGGCGGGCTCAGGCTGATCTTCGTCGGGGCACACACCCCCCTGCAAGGCACGCCGGTCATCGGTGCTGCGCTCGCGCTGCTTCACGACGAACTCGCCGCCGGGCGGCTCAGGGTGACGATGGTGGGCAGCGGCCAGGACCTGCCGGCCTGCCGAGCGGCGGCCGGGGCGGCGGCAGATCTGCCCGCGATCGCCTGGGTCGACTGGATCGACCCCGACGACCTGCCGCCCGTCGTGGCCGCACACGAGGTCGCGCTCGGGATTTTTGGTACCGGCCCCAAGGCCCTGCGGGTGGTGCCGCACAAGGTGTTCGAGGGCGCCGCCGCCGGGTGCGCGGTGCTCACCAGCGACACCGAGCCGCAGCGCAGTTCGCTCGGTCCGGGCGCCCTGTTCGTGCCCCCTGGCGATCCGGCCGCGCTGGCCGCCGCCGTGCGCGCCCTCCTCGCAGACCCTGCTGCCGTGGTGACCGCCCGTCGCGGCGCGGGGGCCCGGGCGGACACGGCATACCGACCAGAATGGGTGGCTCAGCCGCTTGCCGATGCTCTCGCCCGAAAGGTGACCCGATGACGCGCCCGCCTCTGCCGCCTCTGGCGATCCGTGCCTGGCTGCGCTACGACGTCGTCGATCGGGTCGTCGATCGGCTTCGGCCACGGACCGTTCTTGAGGTGGGGTGCGGTCAGGGTTCGTTCGGCGCCCGGATGAGCCGACGCGCTGCCTATCGTGGCCTGGAGCCCGACCCCATCTCGTATGCCGTTGCGGCACAAAGTATTCCACCGCAAGGTGGCGAAGTGCTCAATGTCACGACTGGGGAGCTCGAGGTCACCCCGTACGACCTTGTCTGCGCTTTCGAGGTGCTCGAGCACATCGAAGACGACGCTGCGGCGCTGGCCGACTGGACCCGGTTCGTGGCTCCCGGTGGGCATCTGCTCCTCTCGGTGCCGGCAGACCCGCGGCGGTTCGGCCCGATGGATGAGCATGCCGGGCACTTTCGCCGGTACACGGCGCAGGGCCTGGCTGCCCTCGTCCGCGCCAGCGGCTACGAGGCGGTCGAGGTGATCACGTACGGATGGCCGCTGGGCTATGCCCTGGAGGCCGTGCGCAACCGGGTCGATGCTCGTCGGCCGATGGCCGCCCCGGATGCCTCCATGGCGGAGCGGACCGCGGCCAGTGGGCGCCTCATGCAGCCGCAGACCGGGGCCGTCGGTTGGGCCATCGCCGCCGCCACCGTGCCGTTCCGGGCCCTTCAACGGCTCCGGCCGGGGACCGGGATCGGTCTGGTCGTTCTCGCCCGCCGGGCCTAGGTCGGGCGGCGGGCAGACCGGCTCAGTCGGGTCGGCGGGCCTCGTCGACGAGGAGCACGGGCACCCCGTCGTCGATCCGGTAGGCCAGGGCGCATTGCGGGCTCGTGCAGACCAGTTCTTCCCCGCCGGAGGGGCCGGTGTCGTCACGCAGTTCGCTGCGGCAGGCCGGGCACCGCAGGATCTCCCGCAGCCAGGGCTCGATCGTCGTACTCATCCGTGCTCTCCTCTCACGATCCGCAAGACGTCGTCACGGACCGCGGCCATCGTCTCACTGTCGCCGGCCTCCACGTTGAGCCGGAGCAGGGGCTCGGTGTTCGATGCCCTCAGGTTGAACCACCACATAGGCTCCCCCGCGCCGCCGGCATGGCTGACGGTGAGCCCGTCGAGCCGGTCCACGACCACATCGCCTCTGTTCGCCCAGGCGAGCACGGCGGCGGTCGCGGCGGGCACGTCGGCAACCACGGAGTTGATCTCCCCGGAGGCCGCGTACCGCTGCAGGTCGGCCATGAGCCGAGACAGCGGACCATCCTGGGACCCGAGGGCGTGCAGGACGTGCAGGGCCGCGAGCATGCCGGTGTCGGCATACCAGAAGTCGCGGAAGTAGTAGTGCGCCGAGTGTTCCCCACCGAAGACGGCCCCGTGGCGAGCCATCTCATCCTTGATGAACGAGTGGCCAACCCTGGTCCGGACCGGGCGCGCCCCGGTGGCCGCGATGACCTCGGCGACCTGCGCCGAGCAGATCACGTTGTGCACCACCGCGACCTCGCTGGGGTCTGCTCCGGCGGCGAGGGCGCGGGCGACCTCGCGGCGCGCGATGAGCGAGGTGATCGCCGACGGGCTCACCGGCTCGCCGCGCTCGTCGACGACGAAGCACCGGTCCGCATCGCCGTCGAAGGCCAGCCCGAGGTCGGCCCCGTGAGCGACCACGGCACGCTGCAGGTCGAGCAGGTTGGCCGGGTCCAGCGGGTTGGCTTCGTGGTTGGGGAAGGTCCCATCGAGCTCGAAATAGAGCGGGACGATGTCCAGCGGCAGCGGCTCGAGCCCGCAGGCGTCGCCGAGCACGCGGGGGACGGTGTGCCCGGCCATCCCGTTACCGGCATCAATGACGACCTTGAGCGGCCGAATGCCCCGCAGGTCGACCAGTTCGCGCAGCAGAGCCGCATAGCCAGCCAGGACGTCGCGGTGAACAATCTGCGGGCCGGATGACGTCGGCGTGATCCGCTCCCCGTCGAGGAGCTGCTGCGCGAGGTTGCGCACCTCGACCAGGCCTGAGTCCTGACCGACCGGCCGGGCTCCGCTGCGGCAGAGCTTGATCCCGTTGTACGCGGCCGGGTTGTGGCTCGCGGTGAACATCGCCCCCGGCTGCGCGAGGGACCCACTGGCGTAGTAGAGCGCATCGGTGCTCACCAGGGAGGTCATCGTCACGGCCACGCCGCGCTCGCGCAGTCCCTCGGCGAAGGCCAGGGCGAGACTCGGCGAGGAGTCCCGCATGTCGTGTCCGATGACACACCCCGCCGGCTGCGTCCCCTGGTGCTCGGGGAGGACGACGACCTCGGCGAACGCGGTCCCGAGCGCTCGGGCGACCGCGGGGCTCAGCTGCTGAGGGACGAGGCCACGGACGTCATACGCCTTGACGAACTCGGACAGGCGAGGTGCGGTCACAAGGTGACAGCCTAGGTCAGGCGTCGCGATGGCCGCGAAGCACCCGCAGATGCCCGCGCCGGCCCAGTTCGTCGCCGGGAGCGGGCTGGGCGGCGGAGGGGGCTGGCGCGGCGGCGGAGGTCAGTGGGGCCGGACGCAACACGGCGGCGAGGTCGAAGAGGTCGTCCTCGGGCTCGGAACTGCGCCGGGCCGGCTGATCGGGCAGCTCGTCGATGAGCCGGACCACATCCCAGCCGCGCGGCACGGTGAGCCGAACCGCGTGGCCCGAGCACAGGTCGTAGGCGTGCGGCTCGGCGTAGGTGGCGAGCCGGCCGAGGACGACGGCCCGGTCGGCATAGACGTAGGTCAGCGTGGCGACCGCGGGGCGGGGGCACCCGGTCTTGCTGCACGTGCGGGCCACAGTCACGCTCGCGACTCTAGGCCAGGGGGCCGACATCGCCCCGTCGGCACGCCGTAACATGCGGCCTGTGCGAAGGGAACACCACCGGTGAGCGGCCGGCACGGTCGTGGGCTCCGCGGACCACTCGCCTGGCCCCCGGTTCCGGCGATGCGCTCGCGTCGGGAGGTTTTCGACGACCTCGTCCTCGATGCCGCCGAGCGGGTCCGTCCCCGCCTGGGTCCTCGCCGGGGGGACATCGACTTCGCCGTCGAGGACGTTCCGCCGGTCGACCCCGCGCCCTGGGAGGAGCAGATCGCCCCGCTCGGGCGGGCCTACCCGCGGACCCCGGATCGTCGGCACCGGGTTGTGGTCTATCGGCGCCCGGTGGAAGCCCGGGCCCGTGACCTCAAGGAACTCGCCATGATCGTCGAGGACGTCGTCGTCGAACAGGTCGCGGCTCTGCTCGGGATCCCGCCGGAGGAGATCGACCCCTCGCGCACGCCGGAGCAGGACTAGGGCCGAAAGCCCGGCACCGGGTCCCACAGCGCGCTCGCCTGGGAACTCGTCACCGCCGGAGCGCCCAGGGGGACCACACTCACCCCGCCACTCGGGGTGCGGTGGGCTACGGCCCCGTGCACGCTGCCGCTGGAAACGGTGACCCAGACCGAGTCTCCGGTGACCGGCAGGCTGGTGACTCGGTCCGGACCGAGTCGCTCACGGACCGAGCTGACCTTGCCCCCGAGCACGGTCCACACGGTGACCTCGGCAATCTCCTCCCGGGCCACCAGGTGCAGCGTGCTCACTTGCGGCGCCGCCGCCGGGCTCTCAATGACCGCGCCGGCGAAGGATCGCAGCGCCGGGGTGGCCGTGGACCAGGTGAGTTCGCCGCCGGTGGTTCGGGCCGTCGCGCCGAGGGCGGAGGCGAGCACCGGGACGTCGGCGGTGACCTCGACGGCATACGTTCCGGGGGTCAGCCCGCGCAGGGGCACATCGACGACACTCCCGCCGCTCACCCGGGTGACCGGCGCTCCTGAGGGAACCTGAACCAGGCCCGCGGCCCCGAGGACCCGCAGCCCGACGACCGCCTCTTGGCGGCCCGGCACGAGAATGCGCACGCTTGCTGCCCCGGAGGTGACGACCGCCGGGATGAGCTGGGTTGCGGCGGCCGGGGCGGTCGGGGAGGTGGTGTCGACGCCGAGGGCCTGAGAACCCTTCTGGTAGGTGTCTGCCAGCGCTGCGACGAGCCCGCCCCCGTTCGTGCGGACCCGGACGGCGGGAGAAACCTCGGCCGCGGCAACGGCGTCGAGCAGCCGGGCGAGGCGGGAGCGTGGCGGCACAGTGACCTCGCTCCCCGCCGCCGCGATGAGTCCCGCCGCACCGTGCACCTCGATCCGGGCGGTGACCGGGTTGGCGCCGGGGTTGACCAAGACGAGCCGTTCGAGCCGCCCAGCGCCTGCCCCGCCGCCGAGCAGCCAGACCTCCTCCAGGGGGCTGCCGCAGGCGAGGGAGGTGAGTCCGGCCAGTCCGTCCCGATCGACCTGCCAGGTCTGTCGGGCCACGGTGGCAGCGGCTGCCGGACCGGCCGCGGCGACCAGGACCGGGCTGGCGCCGGTCACCTTCAGGCGTGCCCCGACGCCGGGTTCGGCCGTCGTCGAGGTGGCACCGGCAGTGAGCACGAGGCTGCCGAACTGGGTCCTCGGGACGACCTCGCGGGGGGCCTGGACGGCGGTCACCGTGGCGGCGACGGGCACGTCCGGAACCCCGGCGATGCCCGCGAGCTCGATTCCGGGACAGGCGAGTTGGGTGTCGCCGACGAGGTCGACCACGGCGGCCTCCGGTTGCTGCCGCGGGGGGCCGCTCAGATCGGCGGCCACGGACACTCCACCGACGACCACGGCGCCGGCAGCGGCGACGGCGAGTACTCGGATGACTCCCCACCAGGGCATCGCACGGCGGGCCGGCTCAGTCATAGCGGACCCCCGTCCGCGAGCGCCGGGTCCCGAACGGGATGGCGAGGAAGAGCACTACTCCGAGCCAGGCCAGGCTCAGTTGCCGGACCCATGGATGGCTCCAGCCGACAGCGACCTCGACGGTATGTCGGCCGGCGCTCACCGGGTAACTCGGCGGACCGTTCCCGCTGCGGGGTTGCACGATGGCCCCATCGATCCGGACAACCGCGTGGTCACTCCACTGCGGCGGCATCGCGATGACGAGTAGACCGGCCGCGGCGACATCGACCTCGGCCTTGGTCGCCGCGGACTGACCGGTCACCGCGACGGCGACGATCCCGCTGCCAACGACGGCAATCCGCGGGGGTGCGACCGTCGACGCGACCGCATCGGTGGGCGTGACTCGCCACATGCTCCAGCCCGTGGGGGCCCCCATCCGGGTCAGCCCTTCCCGGGTGTCGAGCCGCTCGCTGAGGGCCGGTGGGACGGTGCCGTGCAGGGCGAGCACGTCGACCGCGTATGCCGTGAGCGTGGCCGTCACCTGCGCCCCACCGGCGAGGATCGTGGCCACCTCAGGAGCCGCCTGGGCGTCGGCCGGCAGCGCCTCAGGCAGCGAACGCAGCAGACCACTGCTCTCCCGAGAGAGGAACCGGTACCGCGCCGGACCGCTGGGGGTGAGCTCGGCGACGAGGGTGCGGGTGCCGAAGAAGCGGTCCGCCTGGTCGATCGCCACGACCGGGCGCGGGTCCACCTCCGTGCGCAACGCCGAGCCGAGGCCGCCAACGGCGAGGGCACCGACGAGGGTGGTGGCGGCGACCCCGAGCGCCCAGTGGCGCGGGGTTGGGAGCAGCAGGCTCGCCGCGGCGACAGCGAGGATGGGGAGCAGCAGGAGCAGCGGCAGCCAGGGGCGCAACCCGTCACCGAGATCGACCCCGCGGCCGAGCGCGAAGCCGACCAGACCCACGGCGGCCACCCCGGCCAACACACTGCGGCTGTCCCGACCCGGGCTGCGCCCACCGAGGGCAACCACGCCGAGCACGACCAGCGGCAGCGCGCCGAGCGCCCACCAACCCCAGGATCCAGCGGGGTCGCCGCTGGTGACGAGCCCGGGGCCGGCGAGTGCCCGGCGGGGGTCGACGATGGCATCGAGGATCCACGGAGCCTGCAGCCCCGCGGCCGTGAGCAGGGCCGCCAGGGCTCGGCCGCGCGCGCCGCGCACGAAGACCAGGACACCGAGTAGGACCACGGCCGCCAGGACCAGGAGGACGGGAGCCCCGGCGCCGAGAACGGCGAGCGCGAGCCCGGTCGCGAACGCCGAGGTCGCCGTGCCCGCTCGCCCCGCGGTGAGCGCGAGACCGGCGGCGGCCAGCGGCAGGACCACGAGGGCGATGACCGCCCCGACCCGGCCCTGCCCGATAGCGGCGACGGCGACGGGGTTGGCCGCCCAGGCGGCGGCGGCCAGGGCACGCGGCCACACCTGCCGCGTGAGCAGGCGGGCGGCGAGGTATGCGGAGATGGCGGCGCACGGCATACCGAGCAGGAGGATGAGCGCGACCGCGGCGCCGCCGGAGGAGGCCACGTTCACGAAGGGCACTCGCTCGACCACGGCCGCGAGGAAGGCCAGGAGGCCGTTCACTGGCTCACCGGAGGAGGCCCCGCCGAGGCCCGCGCCACGCCACGAGTCCACCCAGGTCGACCACAGCGCGGCGGCGTCCGCCCGGCCCCCGGGCAGGGCCCCACCGACAAGCCCGTCGGACAGGCTGCGCGGCCGGGCTCCCGGGAGAGTGCGAGCCGCGACCAGGGTGGCGAGCAGGACGGCGAGTGGGGCGAGCAGCAGCGGGTGTCGGGCGATCCGTCCGACCAGGCTGCGGGGGGTGAGGTCGTGGGCGGCGTTGCCGATGGGGGCCCGGGGTGGGAAGACCGCGTCGTGGGCGGCGTCGGCCATGCCGCGCAGGATCGCCCGGCCGGGGACGAACAGGGAGCGCAGGTGGGTGCGGGCCACGGTGGCGTCGCCGCGGTGCCGCCAGCGGCTCCGGGCGATCGTCCACGGCCGCAGAGCGCCGAGCTGGGCGACTTCCCAGGCGGCCGCCCGCGGACGTTTGAGCAACAGCAGGAGGGCGCCGGTGACCAGCGCGGAGAGCGCGATCCAGACGGCGAGCGGCAGCACCGCCCAGCCGGAAGCCTGGGTCAGCGCGACCAGCCGGGCGGCGCGGCGGCGGACGCCGGTGTCACCGACCGCGACCGCCACCCCGGGGATGGTCAGCATCCGCGCGCGCGGCGCGACCACCACCCGGCGTCCGGCCCGCTGCGCCCGCCAGCCCAGGTCGAGATCGGCGGCAACATCCGCTCGCGCCACCTCCCACCCGCCGAGGTCGGCGAGCAGCCCGGCTTCGATGAGCATCCCGGTGAGCGGGACGGCCAGCACGTCGGTGGAGGTGTCGAGCTGGCCCTGATCGGGTCGGCCGGGTGCCGGGTGCGGCACGAGGCGTCCGGTTCGGGTGGCGTGGATGCCGAGGCTGCGGATGAGGCTCGGGTCCTCGGCGTCGAGGTGCTTGGGGCCGACCGCGCCGACCGAGGGCGAGCGAAGGTACTCCTCGCAGAGCCGATGCAGGGCGTCGGCTTCCGGCAGGGTGCCCGGGGTGAGGAACCAGAGCAGGGCGCGCGGCGCCCGGTCCCCGAAGAGGGTGTCCAGGTCGGACGCGGCGACTGCGGCGAGGGCCTGCAGGCGCAGGGAGCGGCGTGCCGGGACCTCGACCTCCTCGGCCCGAAGGCCCCGCTGCGTGAGGTCGGCGACGAGGGCGCTCGCGGCCGCTTCCTCGGCCGGACCGAGGGCGGCGACGGTGACGGCATCGGGGCGTAGCCGGGCCTCGGCAAGGGCGGCAGCGAGGTGGTCCGTGGGTGGCGATCCGGCGCCGAGCAGGACAACGGCCAGCACCGGGGACGGGGTGAGGTCCGGCCGGGGCGGCGAGGGGGGCGGGGCGGTCAGGAGGAGGCTCATCGCGAGGACAGGCGCCGCACGGGGCCGTCGAGGGCCCGTGCAGGAGTCAGACGGCCCGCTTCTTGAGCTTGCGGCGTTCGCGCTCGGACAGCCCGCCCCAGATGCCGAAGCGTTCGTCGTTGGCGAGGGCGTACTCGAGGCACTCGGATCGCACCTCACACCCGATGCAGACCTTCTTGGCCTCCCGGGTGCTCCCACCCTTCTCAGGGAAGAATGCCTCGGGGTCGGTCTGGGCGCAGAGCGAACGCTCCTGCCACGAAAGCTCCCCCTCAACCTCGACCATGCTGTCGATGAGCATCAGCTCGTGCATCGTTTCCTCCTCGCCCTTCGCCTCGACCCGCGATCGGAATACATGCCTGAAATTACACGCGTGTCATGCGCTGAAAGTCAAGCCGAATCTGATATTCGCTCCAGGTGACAGACTGAGCGACCATGAAGATCGCCGTCCTTTCCGGGGGTGTCGGAGGTGCCCGATTCCTCCGCGGGCTCCTGCATCACCTCGACCAGACCCGACCCGCAGGCACCACCGAGGTGACCGTCATCGCCAACACCGGCGATGACATCACCCTGTTCGGGCTGCGCGTCTGCCCCGATGTCGACACCATCCTCTACACCCTTGGCGCAGGCGTCGAGGAGAGAGCGGGGTGGGGCCGCGCACAGGAGAGTTTCCGGCTCCAGGCCGAGCTCACGGAATACGGTCTGCAGCCGCAGTGGTTCCGGCTCGGCGACCTCGACCTCGCCACCCATATCGCCCGCTCCCAGTGGCTGGGCCAGGGCCTCACGCTGAGCGCGGTCACGGCCCGGCTCGCGGCCCGGTGGGGATTGCCCGAGCGAGGGGTCACGCTGCTGCCGATGACCGACGTCCCGGTCGAGACCCACGTCGTCGTCGATGACGGTGAACGCCGCGCGATCCACTTCCAGGAGTGGTGGGTCCGCCATCATGCGAGCCTGCCCGCGGAGCAGTTCGTCGTCGTCGGGCTGGACCGGGCCACCGCCGCCCCCGGTGTCCTGGACGCCATCCGCGGCGCCGACGTCGTCCTCCTCCCACCGAGCAACCCGGTGGTCTCCATCGGCATCATCCTCGGTGTGCCCGGAGTGCGAGATGCGTTGCGCGGCACTCCCGCTCGCGTCGTCGGCGTCTCCCCCATCATCGGCGGGGCTCCGGTTCGCGGGTATGCCGACGCCTGCCTCGCCGCGCTGGGCGTGCCGGCCACGGCCGAGGCGGTCGCCGGGCTCTACACCGACTTCCTGCACACCTGGCTCGTCGACCCCACCGATGCCGACGCTGCGGTCCCCGGAGTCCGTACGGTCGCCCATGGTGAGGAGTTGCTCATGCGCGATGTCGCGGCGTCCGCTCGGATTGCCGGGCACGCGCTCGCCCTGGCCGAGGTGGGTGGGTGAGCGCAGTGCTCGTCCTCCCCCTGGCCGGTATGCCGGAGCTGACCGCCGGGGACGATCTGGCCGCGCTGCTGATCCAGGCCGCTGACCGCGGCGCCGAGGGCCTGCGCCCCGGCGATGTCCTCGTCGTGACGAGCAAGGCCCTGAGCAAGGTGCTCGATCTCACCGAGCCCTCGGCCACCGACCGCCAGGCCCTCGTCCTGGCACAGAGCCGCCGGGTGCTCGTCGAGCGGCGGGTGGGTGCGGACGGCATCACTCGCGTGGTGGAGTCCCTCGCCGGACCGGTGATGGCGGGCGCCGGCATCGACGGGTCGAACACCGGAGCGGAGCACCGCTGGCTGCTGCTGCCCGGTGATCCCGACGGCGAGGCGAGACGGCTCCGCGAGGCACTGCTCGCCGCGCGCGGGTGGTCCGCCGACACTGCGCTCGCGGTCATTGTGAGCGACACCGCCGGCCGGGCCTGGCGGGCCGGGCTCGTCGACTTCGCCCTCGGGGCGGCCGGGATCGAGGTCTTCGAGGATCATCGCGGCGATCTCGACGCGGACTGCCGCCCATTGGCCGTGACCACACGGGCCATCGCCGACGAGCTCGCCGCGGCCGCCGACCTCGTCAAGGGCAAGGTCTCCGGGATCCCGGCGGCCATCGTCCGCGGCCTGGCGCGCGAGTTCTTCGCCGCCGAAGGCGACGGGGCCCGGGCCTTGGTCCGCACCGGGCGCGGGGACTGGTTCGCGCTGGGTCACGTGGAAGCCGTCCGGAGCGCGCTCGGCGCTCCCCCGGGGTCAGCCGCCGCGCGGGATGTCGGAATCCCTTCGGACAGTGACGGATTCGGCGACCGGGTTCACAGGGTCATCGCCCTGGCGCTGCTGGGCTGCGGGGAGGTGGCGGTCGATCTCGAACTCGCCCAGACCACCGCCCGGCTCACCGCATCGGCCGTCGATGAACGGGCCTTGGGCAGGGTGCTCGCGCGGCTCGAGGTCGCGGCCTCCAGCGAAGGGCTCACGGTGGCGGCGTCCGAGGACACCACCCTGGTCCTCACGGACGGAACCGAGGTAGGTGCCCGGGCAAGGTTCGACGCGGACCCCGACGGGGGCGTTCCACCCCGAGCAGTTCGATGAGCCGCTGCACCCGGTAGCGGTGCCCGGCATACGGCTCGAGAAGTTCGGCGAGCCCGGCGTCGTCGACCTCCTCGCCGGTGAGTGCCCAGCCGAGGTTCTTGGCGACGTGGTAGTCCCCGAAGGACACCGAGTCCGGGTCGCCGAGGGCGCGCTGGGCCACCTCGGCGCTCGTCCAGACCCCGATTCCAGGCAGCGCCCGCAGCCGCCGGTGGGCGTCGGCGAGCGGGAGCTGGCGGCACTCCTCGAGTCGTCCGCCCCGGCCCGCGGCACCGACCGCGGGAGCCGAGCGGGCGGCGTCAACGCCGGCCTGTAGCCACTCCCACGATGGGATGGCCGCCCAGCCCGCGGCATCCGGGGGGCAGCGCATCCCAAGGGAGGCTCCCGGACCTGGAGCCGTGCGGCCCCGGGCCCGCACGAGCTGGCGGTAGCTCGCGAACGCCTCCCGTCCGGTCACCTTCTGTTCGATAACGGCCGGGATGAGGGCCTGCACGACAAGACCAGAACGGGGCACGCGCCAGCCCGGGTACCGCCGCCAGGCCTCCCTGACGATGTCATGCTGCGGCTCGAACCCCGCCGGGTCGTCGGCCTCACCGAGCAGCTGGGGCACCTGCTCGAGCATCCAGGACGCCCCCGCGCCCCAGGCGCTCGCCTCGACGTGCTCGGCGACGGCCGCGCCCTGGAGCAGCAGGGTCACCGGCCCCTCGGGCGTGGTCCAGGCCTGCCACCACCGGCCTGGTTCACGGTATGACGTGGGGTCGCCACCACCGCGTCGGAAGACGGCGAGAACGGCCCCCACAGCCCGCGGTGTGGCGAAGCGCACCTGGCGGCGCAGCGGCTCGCTCACCGGTCCTCGGGGAGCAGGTGGTGCGCGCGCGCCCACAGCCAGCTCGCGCCGGCCAGGAGCACATCCGCGACGACGCTGAGGAAGCGGGCGATGACGACGACCGCGGTGGCGGCCGCGATCGGCATGAGGGATCCGAGCAAGACCACGAGAATGCCCTCGCGAACCCCGACACCTGCAGGGAGCACCACGCTGAGCATGCCGATGGCGGTGGCGAGGATGAACCCGGGGCCGCTGACGAAGGCGAGGTCGGCGGTCTCGACCCCGGGGCCGCCGATGCTCCGCGCGAGGACATAGATCATGGCCGAGCTTGACGCCCAGGAGAGCACGAACCAGCCGGCCATGGCCGCGATCGCTCGCCCGGTGAGCGGATGCTTCAGCGGCGCCCGGTGCAGGAGGGCGAGGCCACGGGTGACCAAGGCGTTGAGGATCGGGGGCCAGAGGACGACCGCCAAAGCGATCGCACCCACGGCGACCGCGGCGGCGAGGTTGCCGTGGCCGCCGATGAGTCGCGGGGCAGCCGGCAGCCCGAGGACGATGCCGGTGAGCAGGGCGAGCACCATGGCGAGCAGCCCGGCGACGCCCGTCCGCCTCCGCGGCACCCCGAGCCGGGAGCCGAGTTCGGACTGCACGACGACCGACCAGAGCGAGCCGGGCAGGTACTTCCCGAGCTGACCGACCAGAAAGACGCTGGCGGCCGGGGCGACGTGGAGCGGGGAGCCGAGGTCGGCGAGCAGCGCCCGCCAACCGAAGACCGAGAGCACCGGCGAACCCAGAGCACCGAGAAACCCGAGCGCCAGCGCGGCGGGTGAGACGGCGGCGACATACGGCCCGACGGCGTGCCAGTTGCGCACGAGCACCACGGTGACGACACCGAGGACGAGGAGGAGGAGCACGGTCCGCGCGATCGCGAGAAGCCGCCCCATATCGCTCAGTTCCCGTCGCCGCGGGAGCGGACGACGAGGTCGGCGAGCAGGGCGAGGGAGCCGATGAGCATCCCGGTCATGGCGATGAGGACCGTGCTCGCCGGGAAGTAGAAGGGGTGCCGGACCATGTCGAGGATGCCCTTGCCAACAGCAAGAACGAGTAGCCACAAGGCGGGCGGCATGAGCACCTTCAGCGGGTCGAAATACATGACCATGCGCAGCACCTGAAGGATGTAGCGGTAGGCGTCATGCACGAAGTGGAACTTGCTCGTGCCGGCGCGCTTGGCGTACGTCGTGTCGACGTACCGGATGTCGTGCTGGTTGGAGAGGAAGGCGATGGTGATCGTCGTGACGCAGGAGAAACCGGCCGGCAGCAGCCGCAGGTAGGGCAGCGAGACCTCCCGGCGGAACGCGCGCAGACCCGAGTTGAGATCGGGGATGCGGGTCTTGGTGAGCCACTCGGCCACCTTGCGGATGAACCACTTCGCCGGCACCCGCGCCCACTTGTGGGTGCCCTCCTCGGTGGTGCGCGCGCCGACGACCTGGTCATAGCTGTGGTCATCGCGCAGGATCCGGACGAGTTCGGGGATCCGGTCGTTCTCGTAGGTCATGTCGGCGTCGGTCCACACCACGATCTCGCCCCGGGCCACCTGGGTGCCGATCCGCCGGGCGGTGCCGGAGCCGCCGTTGCGCCGGAAGGGCAGGACCCGGACGTGTGGGGTGCTCGCCATCGCGGTGCGGAGGACCGCAAGCGTGTCATCGGTGCTGGCGTCGTCGATACAGAGCAGCTCATAGGAGAACTCGCTTGCCATCATCGCCGCGGTGATCCGCTCGATCTCGTCCAGGACGTGGGCGCCCTCGTTGTAACAGGGCAGCACGATCGTGACATGCGGGTCCGGGCCGGGCCCGTGGGGCCCGTCCTCGATGGGGTATGCCGGGTGGCCCGGGCGGGCGGATTCCGGGCTGCGAGCGGGAGACTTCTCGGTCATCGCGGTGAGCCTACTCGCAGGTGCGGGATTCCGTGGCTTTTCGTTGTCCCGCAACCCTTTTCGGAATCACTTCGGCGTGAGGCCGCGACTCGAACTGGTGTACGATTCGCTCCCTTGGCGTGCCTTAGGGACTGAGCCATACCTCGAACGCCAGCCGGACCGTCCCCCGGGGTGCCCGGGTGAGCACGCTCGGGTCCTGACGGGTGACGACCCGCGCCACGGGCTCACCCTGGCCCGCCGTGGTGAGCACGACGAGCCGGCGACCGCCCGCTGCGGTCCGCTCACGCAACGCCTCCAGGGCCTGCGCCCGGGCCGTGGGGTCGGCGCGGGTCGTCGGGGTGAGCGCGAGCGCCGGGAACCCGCACATCCCCCGGATGACCTGGGGCCATTCGTTGGCCGCCCGATCGTCGGCCGCGACGACGACGTCACCGGGGACCAGTCTGGCGCAGACCTGCTCCACCGCGCGCCCTGACCCCCATTCGACCCGGCCGGGCACCATGCTCACCACCCCCCACCCGGTGAGCAGGACCATGGCAGCCGCGACGACGCGAGCCACGACTCGCCCGGAGCGCGATCGGTAGCCGCCGGACACCCCCGCGACCGTGAGGACGACGACGAGGAGCAGCGGGATGACCAGACGCCGGTCCGCCCACGGATGGTCGGGGGTGATCCCGGGCCGCCAAAGACTGAGCACCGTGGACCCGTACGCCACGACGAGCACGGCACACCACGGGGACAACTCGCCGTCGGCATCCACCCACTCCCGCACGAGCCGACGCAACGCGACGGCCGCCACCACGGCAGCGGCCACCACCGTCGGCCAGCCGACGTACCAGGCGAGCCAGCCCACGGTGTCCTCGGCGTAGGTGCGGGTGCCATCGACCGCCAACCCCTGCGCGGCTTGCGTGGAGGCGACATAGTCGACCCCGAACGCCTCCGGCCCCTGACGCTCCACCAGCCAGAGGGGCCGGCTGGCCAGGACGAGGGCGACGGCAATCGTCAGCCAGGCCACCCCGGCCGGCAGCACTGCCCGCACCCGATCGCCCAAACGCAGCACAGCCCGCAGAACCACCCCCACCAGCGGCCCGCCGAGGAGCCCCGCGAACCAGAGCCACAGGGCCGGGGTGAGGCTGCTCGTGATGAGGTCGAGGTACCGCGGTGAGTGCCACTGGTTCGCGCCGAGCGCGAGCAGCCCGGTCCCAGCAAGGGAGGCCAACGCCAGCGCGATCACCCGTCGCCGTCCCGGATCGAGGACGAGGCCGATCCCCAACACGAAGGTAAGCAGCGCGATCTCCCGGAGGGTGTCGATGCGAAGCAACAGGCTCCCGGCCACGAGGACCCCGGCGAGCAGGGCGCTCCCCGATTGGCGGCGCTCCAGGGCTCGGACCAGACTGATCGCTCCCGCGACCAGGAGCAGCAGCGCGAAGGGTTCGGAGAAGGTCGAGCGGGCGACATACGCCATCGGGTATGCCGCCCCGAGGACACCGGCGGCCAGGGCGCCCCAGGGCGGACCGCGCAGTCGTCCGACGAGTGCCCCGACGCCGAGCAGGGCCAGTCCCATCGCCAGCGCCGGGAGCAGCTGGGCTCCGGTCGCCCCTGCGGCCCACCAGCCGAGCGAGAGGATGCCGGCGACCCCGATGACGAACTGCGGCTCGATCGCCGGATCGTCGGCGACCCCGACCGCATAGAAGCCGGGGCTCTCCAAGGTCACCCCCGGCACGGCCAGGACCGGCGCGCCACCCATCTCGGCCGGATCCACCGGTACCCGCCGCGAGCCCTGCGTCGCCAGTGCAATCGCGGCCTGAAGATTGCTCCCTGCATCCCGCCGCGGGAGGACCTGCTCGGCGTGCGTGACGCCATACCAGGTGGTGAGCAGGAGGACCACGACGAGCAGCCCGCGCGGCATCCTCTCTGGCGGATCCCCGGAGAGCACGCGGCGTCCTATGACGATGGAAAGACCCACGATCAGCGCCACGAGCGGCCACACCACCTGGGGTCGCCACCAGCCGAACGCGCCGAGCACCGCGGCCAGCGCCCCGACCCCCACCAGGACGCTCGCCCCGGCGACCACGACGACCTCGACCCGGCCCACCCCCGAAGGCCGCCCGGCGGCGCTGGCGGTGCGCAGGCCCATGGTGGGCGAGCCTACTCCCGGACGGGTCGGCGACAATGGCGCACATGAGAACCATCCCCGGCCTGCTCGCCGACCTGCAGCGCGAGGGATCCCGGCCGCGGATCACCATGTATGACGACACCCACGGCCCCACCGCGCCGGAACGCATCGAACTCTCGGCGCGGGTGCTCGACAACTGGGTCGCCAAGGCGGCCAACCTCCTCGTCGAGGATCTCGACATCGGCCCGCAGGACAGCGTTCTGCTCGACCTGCCGCCGCATTGGCGGGCGGCGTACTGGGCGCTCGCGGCGTGGTCTGTCGGAGCCCGGGTGGTCCCCGGCGCCGACCTCGAGGGGGCGGACCTCCTGGTGACCGGGAACGCCGACCGCGCGGCCCGCAGCGACGCCCGAGATCGGGTGCTGGTCACCCTTCCGGCCCTCGCGCGCTCCGGTGACCAGGTCCCCGCCGGCGTGGTCGACGAGGCCCGGGTGCTGTTCACCTACGGCGACGTCTTCACCGGGGGCGAGCCCACGGCATACCCGAGTTGGGCGCCGGATCCGCACTGGGAGAGGGGGACTCGGGTGCACACCGCCACACCCGACCTCGCCGAATTCCTGAAGGTGTGCCTGCATGCCTGGGCGGTCGACGGCAGTGTCGTGCTGAGCCGCGGTCAGGCCGAGGCATCGGTCATCGAGCGTCGCTGCGCCGCCGAGGGCGTCACCCTCACCCTGGACTGACCGCAGTATTCAGCGGATCATCGCCTTCTCGATCGCTTGCCAGGTGAGCAGCGCGACCACGCCGGTCTGGGTGAGCCGAGCGGTGCGCTGTGCGGCCTTGACCGCTCCCTCGGTTTGGACGCCGAAGTGTCCGTCCGCGGGGATGCGCAGCGCCTTCTGCAGCGCGACGACCGCCGGGCCGCTGGAGCCGCGGCGCAGCGTCGTGCCCCAGTACGCCCTCAGCGGGTAGTCCCGCGCCTCGAGGGCCGCCCAGGTGCGGGCATCGGCCACGCCGGTGGCGGGCAGTTTCAGGCTCGCCTGCACCGCCATGAGCCGCGCCCGGGTGAGCGGTCCGAAGTTCCCGTCGACCGCGAGGCCCCCAAGGCCCCGCTGGAGGACCTTGACCGGATCCCCCTTTGCGCCGAGCGCAAGAGTGGTGGACTTGACCGCCGTGTAGAGCGTGGTCCCCGCTGCTGGTGGCTGGGTGGCCGGCGCCGGCGGCTTCGGGGGCGTGGTGGGCTTGGCCGCGGCGATGAGTACCTTCCACATGGCCGGGGTCACCTCCCCGGTGACCGGAAGTCGGTTCTTGCCCTGGTAGTCCTTGACCCGCGCCTGCGTGAGCGGCCCGAAGCTGCCGTCGGCGACGAGGCCACCGAGCGCCTTCTGCAGGGCGACCACCGCTTCACCGCGCGACCAGAGGCGCAGGGTAAGGCCCGCGTACTTGGTGAGCGGGCTCGTCGAGGAGCCCGCGGTCGGCGGGGTGGGGGTCGTGGGCGGTTTCGTCGTCGGAGTGCCGCCGGATCCGGAGCCGACGCGGGCCGGGACGAGTCGGAGCGCGACCATTCGGGTCCAGGTGGCGTTGTCGAACTCACTGGTCACCGGAAGCCCCTGGGAGCGTTGCCACGAGGCGAGCGCAGCGGCGGTCAGCGGACCGAAATCGCCGTCGGGGCTTGCGCCGACGACTCGCTGGCCGAGGGCGACGTCCGGCCCATTGGCCCCCCGACGCAGCAGGGGGTAGCCGGAGGCGGTGAGCACCGGAGCCAGCGGCCCGGCGAGCGGAGTCGTCACGGCAACTCCGGTCCACCACGAGGTCCGGCTATAAGCCCCGTCCCAGGTGAAGGAGAAGTGGATGTGGTCGGTGTGCGGGGACCAGCCGGTGTATGCCGTCCAGCCTCGGCCGGGATCGTAGGCCCGCCACATCTGCCGATTCCAGATGATGTACATGATGCCGAAGCGGCGCGCCATGGCCCCGGGGCGGCCCTGGGCGTCTGGGGCGGAGAGCCAGCGGGTGATCCGGTTACCGAGCTCGAGGCCCTCAGGATCGGCCGCGTTGAGCATCCAGTCCATCGCCCGGCCCTCGCCGTGTTCCAGATCGCACTTGCGCCAGACCCCGTAGACGTGCGAGCCATAGGTAGCGTTGAGGAGCTTGGCGAAGGCGACCGGACCCGGAAGCGCCTCGGTCAGGCATCGCGAACTGCCCTGATAGGTCATCGCGTCGAGGGTGCTTGGCAGTGGTCGGCTCGGTAGCGGGACGACGGTCGCCGCCTGCGCCACTCCGGTGCCGGTGAGGGTCAGCGGCAGGGCGGCGACGGAGGCTCCGAGGACGTTGCGCGAACGCCGCCGGGAACGCGCGCGCAGGCTCGCCGGGGTCGGCTGGGGCGGCTCGGGCTCGGGAAACGCGACACTCACGACGGCATCTTTCCTCGCGGTAAGGGGGCAGGCAGGGCCCCGGGCTCGGCTCAAGTCACAGGCGTCCCATGCGTCACTTCCGATGACGGGACTTCACAGTTCTCTCACTAGTTCACTCGGGAGCGCAACTCTTCCGGCCGAACTACATCGATGTACTTCGCCATTGGGGTCCCGCGACCGCAAGATCTCCGCTCGCAGGGACTCCACGCCATACGATTTCCGAGGGAGGCTTGCTCTAAAGTCGGAGGCATGGACAAAGTCGTCTCCACCCCCGCGCATGCCTTGGCCGGCCTCACCGATGGGATGACCCTCGCGGTCGGCGGATTCGGCCTCTGCGGTATCCCGTCGGTCCTCATCGAGGAGATCCACCGCACCGGGATCCGCGACCTCGAGGCGATCTCGAACAACTGTGGTGTCGATGACTGGGGCCTGGGGATCCTGCTGAACTCGCGGCAGATCCGCCGGATGGTCTCCTCCTATGTCGGGGAGAACAAGGAGTTCGCCCGGCAGTACCTCGAGGGCGAGCTCGAGGTCGAGCTCACCCCGCAGGGCACCCTCGCCGAGCGCCTCCGGGCTGGCGGCGCTGGCATCCCGGCGTTCTTCACCCCGACCGGGGTCGGCTCTCAGGTCGCCGACGGTGGCCTGCCCTGGCGGTATGCCGCCGACGGTTCGGTCGCCATCGCCTCGCCGGCCAAGGAAGTCCGGGTTTTCGACCTCGGCCATGGCCAGCGCGAGTACGTCCTCGAGCCCGCCCTCGTCGCCGACTTCGGGCTGGTCCGGGCCGCCCGAGGCGACCGCCACGGCAACCTCGTCTTCAACAAGTCGAGCCGCAACTTCAACCCGCTCGCCGCAATGGCCGGCCGGATCACGGTCGCCGAGGTCGAGGAGCTCGTCGAGCCCGGCGACCTCGACCCGGACCAGATCCACCTGCCCGGGATCTACGTCCAGCGCGTCCTGCCACTCACTGCGGAGCAGGTTGCGAACAAACGGATCGAGCGTCGCACGACCACCCCCACCCAGACCAAGGAGGCCTGAGATGGCGCTCACCCGTGAGCAGATGGCCGAGCGTGCGGCCCGCGAGCTGACCGACGGGGCCTATGTCAACCTCGGCATCGGGCTGCCGACCCTGGTCCCCAACTACGTCCCCGAGGACGTCGAGATCGTCCTGCAGTCCGAGAACGGCATCCTCGGGGTCGGGGCCTACCCGACCGAGGACGCCGTCGACCCCGATCTCATCAATGCCGGCAAGGAGACCGTCACCGTCCGCAAGGGCGCCTCCTACTTCGACTCCGCGACCAGCTTCGGGATGATCCGCGGCGGCAAGGTGGACGCCGCCATCCTCGGCGCCATGCAGGTCAGTGCCGCCGGTGACATCGCCAACTGGATGATCCCGGGGAAGATGATCAAGGGCATGGGTGGGGCCATGGACCTGGTCCATGGCGCCAAGAAGGTCATCGTCCTCATGGAGCACGTCGCCAAGGACGGCACCCACAAGATCGTGCCGGAGTGCACCCTCCCGCTCACCGGCAAGCGCGTCGTCCAGCGGATCATCACCGACCTTGCGGTCATGGACGTCACCGACGACGGGCTCGTCCTGCGCGAGCTCGCCCCCGGCGTCACCGAGGACGAGGTCCGCGAGGCGACCGGCGCGGCATACCGGGTGGAGCTCTCCGGGCACTAGGTTGGTCCCATGACCGGCAGTGAAGGCGGGAGTGACGGCCGTGGAACGGGCCACGAGACTGCAGGCGCCGAGTATGCGGAACGCCTGCGGCGGCTGGAAACGGCTCGGTGGAAGCGGGTTCTCGACGTTCAACGCCCCTATCGCTGGAACCTTAGGCGACTCGGCCTCGGCCGGTGCCTGGATGTGGGCTGTGGCATTGGCCGAAACCTGCTCAACCTCGGGCCGGACGCGGTAGGTGTCGACCACAACGCGGACTCCATCGCGTTGTGCCGGGAGCGAGGACTCACCGCGTTCACCACAGAAGAGTTCTATGGTGAGGCCGCCGGCGACCTGGGACTGTTCGACTCCATGCTGCTCGCGCACGTCTTCGAGCACGTCGACGCCGACGTCGCCGAAGGCATCGTCCGCGACTACCTTCCCCACGTTCGTGCCGGTGGCACGGTGGTCGTGATCACCCCCCAAGAGGTCGGCTTCCGCAGTGACGCCACCCATGTGCGCTTCGTCGACCACGCCGAGGTGGCGCGCCAGGCCGCACGACTCGGCCTGTCCGTCGAACGGTCCTACTCATTCCCCTTCCCGCGGCCTGTCGGCAAGGTGTTCACCTACAACGAGTTCGTCACGGTCCTGCGCATCCCGGACGACCGGGAGCGTTAACCCGGACGCTGCGCCCACCCGGCAATGAGGGTGCCGATGGCCTGCGCGCAGGTACCTTCCGGGGGCGGGGTGACCGCCCGGGCCAGGAACTCCCGACGCGCCTCGCTTTGGTCGACGTTCGCCACAATGGCGGCCGCGAGCGACTCCGGGTCAGTGTGCAGCGGGCCCGGTAAGTCGCGTTCAACGTCGAGGAAGAAGTCCTCCCGGGCAAGGCGCGGCAACCCCGGCGGTAGATACGTGTAGACCGGGAGGCCAAGGAGCGCTGCTTCATACACCAGCGAGGAGTAGTCCGTCACGAAGGCCTCGCACACCGTCAGCAGATCGACCGTCGGCACACCTTCCGCGGCGTCGATGCCTTCAGGCCACGTGGAATCGTCAATGGGATGGCGTTTAGCCACGACATGCAGTCCTCGAGCCGCCAGTGCCGCGGCCAACGCCCGCACGGCGAACGGATCTTCGGCCGCCACCCCGGAACCAGCCGTGCTTCGCCCAGGCCTGCCCGACAGCCCATCCATGGGCGTCGATTCCGCTCCCCGGCGCATGGTCGGGGCCAGCACGACCACCCGACGGCTCTTGAGGTGGGGATGCGCGGCCCACACCCGGGCCCTGGTCTGGGCAACGGCCACGGGGTCCAGCAGGCGGTCGACGACGGGCAGCGGGGCGACGAGGACCTGGTCCTGCCGAACACCGAAGGCCTCCGCGTAGGGAGCCACACACCCCGGCCCCGACGCCAGCACCCAGTCATAGTTGGCGTGCTGGCGCATCGACGCTGCCAAGTCGGCATCAGGCCCAAGACTGGTGCCCGACGCGGCCAGCCCAAATCTCTTGAAGGCCCCGAGCGCATGCCAGACCTGGACGATCGTCAACGACTTCTTGTGATCGGGCACGCTTGCCACGATGGAATATGTGTCGACCACAAGCACTCGTGAGCGGGCGACCAACCACATGTGCTGGAGCAGTTCTCCGGCATAGATCACCATGTTGCGCCAACCCCCGCGCAGCATGCGGCACCGCACCACAACCTTCAGGCTCGGGTCGGCGGCTGCCACGGCCTGGGCAATGGCCTGCAGGTCGGGGGTCACGTGGTCGCTTTGGCGGCTCAAGATCGTCACCTGCGGCCGCTCGGGGAGGAGACGCAACACCGCGTATGCCGCGCGGACGCCGACCACGCTGACCCGGACCAAGAGGCTCATGGCAACGGCCCAGCCGGCAGGAGTTGGCGGACAACCCGCTCGGTGCTACGGCCGTCACAGGCCGACATGAAGCGCTCGAGGAATGCCGTCAGCCGAACCTCATCAACCACCGGGGCGCAGACCGCCTGCACCAGTTCGGTGCTCGTCGTAGCAATCTGCCCATAGGAATACTCCTCGAAGCGGTGATAAAAGCTCCGAGCGCGGACATACTCCTGGAGGTCGGGGACGAAGAGAATGCACGGCAGCCGGAGCAGCGCCGTCTCGAAGATGAGTGAGGAGTAGTCCGTGACGAGTACATCGGACGCCATGATCAGATCGTTGATCTCGCGCTCCGCACCAACATCGAGGAACCGAGGGTCGGCCGCGAGGGGGAACGGATCCCGAACGAACGGATGCATTTTGACCAGCACCACGGCACCCTCCTCAAGCCCGTCGCTGAGAGCCTGCCAGTCAACAAGCGAGTAGTCGTAGTGGGCGCTGACCTGTCCGTTTCCTCGAAAGGTTGGGGCAAACAGGATGACGCGCACGTCCGCGCTCAGCCCGAGCCGGTCGCGGACGTCACGCCGGGTCTTGGCGAGGTGCTCGGCATCGAAGAACGCATCGGTCCTCGGAATCCCTAGGGCGTGGACATCGTCGATGTCCATCCCGAACGCATCGGCGATATCAGCCCGCACCAGCTCGCTACTCGCAATGGCGTGGGTATACCCCCGGTGAATGTTGCTTCCGGGGAAGGGTCCCCCGGGCAGTCCCCTGCGGCTGAAGCCAACCCTCTTGTATGCGCCGGCCGCGTGCCACACCTGGACCAGCCGAGTCGAGGGCCGCAGCACCAGGGAGTACACCAACGGGTAGTAGTCGTCCAGCACGATCGCCTCGGCCTCCGCGAGCTCCCGCGGCAACGTCACCATCTCGCGCACGGGACGTCGCACCTTGACCCGACCGTGCAGCACCGAGTGCACCGTGCGCACCGGATCCCTGCCCAGTTCCTCCGCAAGGAACGCGAAGTTGCCGGACATTGACTCTCGCGAGTCCGAGAGGAACAGCACGCGTCCCGGAACCGGACGACAGCGTCGCCGAGCGATCGCATACCCGATGATGAATGGCGCGAACCGCCACCGTTGGGCCCAGGGCCTGGCCATCAGCCGCGAGCGAAGGCTCACTCGGCGCCCGTCCAGTCCGCGTTGTACTGGGCTAGCACCTCGCGGATGGGCCCATCTGCGGCAAGTTCCCCCGAACGCAGATAGAGCCCGCGGGTGCAGAACCTGGTGAGGTCCTTTTCGTTGTGACTCACGAGAAAGAGTGTCCGGCCCTCCGCGAGGAGTTGCCCCATGCGCCGGTAGCACTTCTCCTTGAAAGCGCGGTCCCCCACGGCGAGCACTTCGTCGACGAGAAGGATGGGGTCGTCCAAGGTGGTGATCACCGAGAAGCCGAGGCGGACCTGCATGCCGGAGCTGAAGTGCCGGAACGGGGTGTCCAGGGCAGCCCGGACCTGGGGGCCGGCAAAGTCGACGATGGCGTCGAACCGCTCATCGATGGCGTCCCGGGACAGGCCGTGCAGCCCGGCCGTCAGGTAGATGTTCTCCCGTGCGGTGAGTTCACCGAGGAACCCACCGGTGAGTTCGATCAGCGGAGCGACGCCTTGGCTCACCGTGACCGAACCCTCATCCGGGATGAGCACTCCGGCAATCATCTTGAGCAGCGTGGACTTACCGCAGCCGTTGGGGCCGAGGAGCCCGACAGCCTCACCCTGGGCCACCTCCAGCGAGATGTTTCGCAGGGCCCAGAAGGTGCCCCGATCGTGGCTCGCGCCCCCTCGGTAGAGCATCTCGCGCAAGGAGAGCTTCCGCTTGCGCGAGCGGTAGAACTCGATCCCGAGACCTTCCGTGCGAATGACCGCAGTCATCAGATCTCCTTGAGGACGGCCCGCTCGAGCCGCGCAAACGTTGCTATCCCGGCTCCGAGAGTGACCACGGTGACTACGACTGCACCCACCACGCTCGCCGTATCGAGCGGCGCATCGAAGAACCCCGCCCGCAGCAGCTCGGTGATGCCGGCCAACGGGTTGACCCACATCGCCGAACGCCACGGCTCGGGCACGTGGTGCACGGCATAGATCACCGGGGTGAAGTAGAAACCCATCCGCAGCAGGATGCGTACGACCCGTTGGGTGTCGGTCACCAGCGCGGTCACCGGCGCCAGCAGCAGACCCGCGCCGACGAGGAAGACAAAGAGGAGAACGACACCCAAGGGAAAGAACAGCAGTCGCGCGTTGAGATGCAACTGACCCTTCACGAGGTAGTACACGGAGAATCCGACCAGGATCGGCAGCGACAGCAGGAACTCGATCCCCTTGGCGATCACGATCCGCAGGACCCAGATCTCCCGAGGCAGGTTGGTCGAGCGGACCAACTTGGCCTCGCTCAGGATGGCCAACGCAGTCGAGTTGACGGACCCAGAAACCCACTGCCACGCGAGCAAGCCCACCAGGAGGAAGATGAAGTACGGTCGGTGCCCGATGTCGCCGCGGTCAAAGATGAACGCAAAGACCACGAAGTAGATCGCGGCCATCGCCAGCGGGTCGAGCACGGTCCACAGGTAGCCAAGCCAACTTCGGGCGTAACGCACGCGCAGGTCCCTGACGACCAAGGTCCACAAGATGGTACGCAGCTGCCACAGCCGGGCGACCTTCGTGCCGATGCCCACCTGCCACCTCTCCGTCATGCACTTTGGCCCGGGGACCCGGTGGTCCCGACATCGGCAGCATACGGGAGGGCCCCTAGGGTGTGCGCTAGCCTGTGGGTCACATTCCCACGGTGAAAGGCTGTCCTCAGCATGCCCAAGCGTCTGCATACCGTGGCCGTCATCCTGGCTGGAGGATCCGGGTCCAGAGTCGGCCTCTCGATCCCCAAGCAACTCATCAAGGTGGCCGGGAAGACCGTGCTTGAGCACACCCTCGACGTCGTTGAGGAGGCGGACGGCATCGACGAGGTCATCCTGCTGATGCACCCTGACTACCTCGATGAGGCTCGGAGAATCGCCGCCGGGTACCCGCGACTCACGCACGTGCTCGCGGGTGGCCAGACCCGCAACGAGACCACGACCATCGCCCTCGAAACCCTCGCCAGCCTGGGCCATGAGGATCTGTGGGTGCTCTTCCACGACGCCGTGCGCCCCCTGCTGGATCACCGGATCATCGCCGACGTGCTGAGCGCTCTCGAGGAGTACGACGCGGTCGACGTCGCCATCGAGTCCGCCGACACCATCATCGCGCTCAACGATGACGGCGTGATCACCGACATCCCGCCACGGTCCCACCTGCGCCGAGGGCAGACTCCGCAGGCCTTCCGTCTCTCCACCATTCGGGCCGCGTATGAGCGCGCGTGGGCGGACCCGGGATTCACTGCGACCGATGACTGCACCGTGGTGCTCCGCTATCTCCCCGACGTACCGATCACGGTCGTCACGGGATCGGACAAGAACATGAAGATCACTCACCCGATCGACGTGTTCATCGCCGACAAGCTCTTCCAGATCGGTTCCTCGGCAGCCCCACCACCGGCCACCGCTCAGGAGTACGAGGAGCGTCTATCGGGCAAGGTCATCGTCGTGCTCGGTGGCAGTTACGGCATTGGGGCCGACATCGCCGAGCTGGCCACCGGCTTCGGGGCCACCGTGCACCGGTTCAGCCGTTCAGGCACTGGCACACACGTCGAGCGCATCGAGGACGTGGAAGCGGCCCTGAAGATGGCCTATTCCGCCAGCGGCCGCATCGATGCCATCGTCGTGACCGCCGGAGTTCTGCGCCGAGGACCACTGGCAAGCGTTCCGTTGGAAGACATCCTCGAGAGCATCCGGGTCAACTACATCGCCCCGGTCGCTGCGGCACGCTGCGGCTTGGAGTACCTGGAGCAGACCGGCGGGCAGTTGCTCTTCTTCACCTCGAGCTCATACACCCGGGGGCGAGCGGACTACTCGATCTACTCCTCGACGAAGGCTGCCGTGGTCAACTTGACGCAAGCTCTGGCGGATGAGTGGTCACCGCTGGGGGTTCGGGTGAACTGCATCAACCCGGAGCGCACCGCCACACCCATGCGGGCGCAGGCCTTCGGTGAGGAACCCGCTGGGTCGTTGCTGTCGAGCACAGCGGTGGCGTTGACCTCGATCGATGTTCTCCTGTCCAACCTCACGGGGCACGTGATCGACGTGCGAAGGGTCGAACCCGGGAACACCGGGATGTCGCGCACCGAACTTGAAGCCGCCCAGATCGCCGCAGCCCTCTCGGAAGCGGCTGAGGAGCCCTACGGCACCTCGGCCATCTAGGACTGTCGTTGTATGTCGACGCTCATCACCATCAAGGATGCTGACAACCTTCCGACCAAGACCCCCATTGGTCTGAGCGCGCTGGCCCTCATCGGGCTCACTCAAGCTGGAGCCTTCCTTGGCGTTGCGGGGAACTGGATGTGGCTGTTCACCGTGAGTGCCGTCCTCGGCGTACTCGTGGACATCGTGACCTACCAGTTGCGTGCCATCCGGGTCCTCTTGGGATCGGCGCACATCGGCTTGGTGTCCCGCTCTCTCGTCCGCGACCTGGGCTTGGTCATCCTCCTGGTGCAGAACGCACAAACGGCACCCGTGAGCATCTTCTGGCTGTGCCTGGCCGGTTTCTCCGTTCCCGTCCTTCGAGGCGCGTTACTCTTCCTCGACACTCCCCTCGAACGTCGATTCCGCCGTGCCGTCATCACGCTCGGGTTGGAAGTTCACGAACCGCGCCCCCACGCAAGGCCCGTTCCGATCCCCGAGCCGACCGCCGCCATCCTGGTCGGTGTGATTCCGCTCGTTGGCGGCTGCCTCAGCCTCCTGACCGGCTCTTGGCCGGTGTTCTTCGCGACGGTGGCGGCCTATCTCCTGGGGCTGGGTGCTTGGCTGGGCCTCGCCCTCATCGCCCTGGTGCGCTCCCGGCGAGTCGCCCCTCGGGCGGCCCACCTTGCCGTGGTCAATCGGGCCCTGACCGACTGGCGACCAGAGGCCGCCATCTACTTCAGCGGGCCGCCCACAGCGACGTATCAACTCCAGATGTGGCTCTCGGTCATGGAGAACATCGGGCGACGGGTCGTGGTGATCTTGCGCGAGCCAGCCCACCTGCCCAACGTGGGCGCCACGACTCTGCCGGTGATCTGCATCCCCCAAGCTCCTGACCTCATGACCTTCCGTTTCCCCACCGTCCGGGTGGCGTTCTATCCGGCCCACGTCGGAAAGAACATCCACCTGCAGCGAGAGCCTCGGATGAAACACGTCTTCATCGGGCACGGTGAAAGCGACAAGATCGCCAGCGTCAACCCCATCACCAAGGGATTCGACGAGGTATGGGTGGCGGGACGCGCCTCCCGGGAGCGTTGGCGAGCCGCACGGGTAGGCGTACGCGACCAAGCGATCGTGGAGGTCGGGCGGCCCCAGTTGGGAGGAATCGTTCCCGCGAGCGGAGACCGCTCCGGACGCCCCCTCTCAGTCCTGTATGCCCCCACCTGGGAAGGGTGGACCGGGGACCCTGCGGCGAGCTCGGTCCCCTCCATGGGCTCGGCCCTTATTCGGTGGCTCCTCAACCGCCCGGATACCCGAGTGATCTATCGCCCGCACCCGTTTATCGGCACTGTCGCCGACTCTGCACGGAAGGCGCACGAGGCGGTGATCTCCGCAATCCGGGCCGATCCGCGGGCAGGCACCCTCCCCGACCAGCCCTCCGAGGAGGATTGGCGCAAAACGGTCGACCGGCACTTGGTCATCAGCGGATCAGCGACGACCCTCTACGAGTGCTTCAACAACGCCGATGTCCTCATCGGCGACATTTCGAGTGTCGTGCCCGATTTCCTCGCCTCCGAGAAGCCGCTTCTGGTCACCAACCCCAGTGCGGTCGGTCACGAGACCATCCGCGCGGAACTCGCGAGCACCCGAGCCGCCGCGCTGCTCGATCCTGACCCGTCCGGGTGGGAAGAGGCGCTCTCGGATGCGGAGGGCCCGGACACCTGGGCCGAACAACGACGAGCCCTGCGCCTCGAACTGCTCGGACCTCACCACGATGATCCCGTTGAACCGTGGCGCGCAGCGCTCGCCGACCTCATCGAGCGCGCCGAGCGCGAGTGGCCGGACGCTGCGGCCGAGGCAAGTGCCCCCATGGACGGCTGAGGCGCGTTGAACTTGCTTAGGCAGCTTGACCTGACATAGTTGATCCACATGTCCGCCGTCTCCTCAGCCTCCGCGCGACTGGTCCGGATCCTCGACGGAGTCACGGACATCGCAGTCATCGCGATGGCCGCCTGGACGGTGTTGTATCACCTGGGTCGCGTCCTTGGGCTGGCCACAGACGTCATACTCATCGCCTCGATCGTTCTGACGCTCGGGCTGGTCCTTGCCTGGAAGCGACGGAGCCGCTCCGCCGCAGACATCGCGACGCGCCGATGGTGGGCTCCACGCTTGGCACCGGCACACGTCGTGATCTCGCTCGCGTTCGCCCTCGCCGCGGCGTGGCGGATCGGCTGGGGTGGAGAAGGCGGGTATCTCCTCGGGTGGGTGTTCGCGTTCGCGGCCATCCTCCCGCTGGTGGGAGCGTTGTGGCGCCGCCCTGAGACTGCGACCCCCGAGACAGCCGGAGAGGGGACCCCGGAGAGCCCGTCCGACCAACCTGGCCCCATCGCCACCCTGATCGCAGTCCTCGGTGCACTGGGAGCCGGCGCGCTGAGCCTGTTCGTCCTGCGCGTCGACCCTGACGACGCGTTCTATGTCAACAAGGCCGTTTTCGTCGCCGAGCACGGCGTGATCCCGCTCAGAGACACGATCTTCAGCCCTGGCACGCTGCCGGCGATTCGGGGTGCTGGGACCGCGCCGGTGCAGTCGGTGGAGGTCCTTCAGGGTGCCATCGGCCACCTTTTCGGGCTCTCCGGTGGCACCGTCGCCTACATGCTGACCCCCCCGGTCGCGAGCTTCTTGGCGGTGTGGTCCGTGTACCGTCTCCTGCGCATCTGGACCGGTCCGCGAGCCCTGGTCGCCCTGGTGACCTCCATGCTCTTCCTTGGTTTCGGGGGGAAGACCGGCTACGTGTTCGGGGTCTTCTTCATCGGGCGCATCTGGCAAGGCAAGGTCGTCCTCGTGGCCGCGGTCATTCCGTTGCTCTATCTCTACCTCACGCGGTGGGCCCGGGAACGGCGTCCCGTCGATGCGATCCTCCTCACGGCGACCGGGATCACGGCGGTCGGCTTGACGTCCACGGCCACCTTTCTGCTGCCCGTCATCTCCGCCGCCGTCGCTATCGGCATGCTCATCGCGGGACTTCGTGGCGCATGGGGTGCCTTGCTACCAGCTGCATACCCCGTCGGCAGCGGACTTGTCGTCGCACTGATCACCCAAGGCGAGGCCATTGGAAACTACGTCATGCCAGCCCACCGGGCCGTGCACTTCGTATTCGCCACCGGGGTGTGGTGCGCCCTCACGATGACCGCGCTTCTGCTCGCACCCTGGCTCATGCGTGCGCGCGCAGATGCGGTCGTTCTGGGGGCCGGAGCCGTGGGAGCGGTGGTTGTGATGGCGCCCGGCATACCAGAACTGATCAATAGCGCGACCAGCGCGGGACCGGTGCTGTGGCGCTTGTGTTGGGTTGCCCCCATCCCCGCGATGGCAGGTGTCCTGGCGGCCTCGGCGCACCGGCTGCTGCCGAGTTGGGCCTCCCGGTATGCCGTGGGCGCAATCGCGGTGCCCGTCGCGGTGATAGCGGCCATTGCCGTGGGAGGGCAACCCATCATTTCGGGGGTGCGCTCCGTCACCGTGAAATCCACGCCCGTGTGGAAATACCCTGCACACGAACTCGACCGAGCCCGGGCCATCGATGACACCTACGACGGTGATCGGCCCGTACTTGCGCGGAGGGCAACCATGCGCGCCATCGCCCTCACCACGACGCGGATCCAGGGTGTCGACCCGAGAGATTTCTACCTCCCCGCGTTGGACGAGCCGGCGGCCCAACATGCCGCTCGCATCGCGCTCTCCAAACTCATGGTGCCCTCGAACCCCGCTGCGCCGACGACACTCGCGCGGGATCTGCACACGCTGGACGTTGGGCTGGTCTGCTTGACGGACACGCAGCGCAACCTCTCTGAGGCCCTCGGCGGCCTCGGCTGGCGGGTGCATTCCGCCCCCGAGGACCTCACCTGCTACGGGCCAGCATCCCCCTGACGACCGTCCCCCTCGGGCGAGGGGTTGGCAAAGCCTTGTTCGTTCAGAGCACGCTCGATCGCCATCGACCGCGCCAGTCGCCGAAGGCGTTCGTCGGCTTCCCGAAGCCGGAAGTAGAGACCCAGGCTCGTCAGCACAAACACCACGATGAGCATGTAGAGGATCAGGTCCGTTCCGCGGGCTACCCCCAAACGGTCCGCAACCGCCTGCGGAATCCCGGGGAAGGCCACGGAGAGCACCGCAAGCATCCCCAGCCCCAGGGCGAGGAGCCGAGAACCAGCCCGGAACTCCACTCTCTGACGCCGTTGGAAGAGGGCGACCATGACCAGGAGCACCGCGAGGATGAGCGGCACCTTGATCCACTGCATCAGCGATGTCCTCTCAGGAGCCGGTTGATCAGGACGTCGATGCCGATATTGACCGAGTTGATGGACCGTTGCCCTTTGGCGCGGGAGTACTCGGAGTACTCCACTGACACCGGATACTCCTCGAAACGGGCCTCCGTCTCCTGGATTCGGCTGAGAAACTCGCTGGCCCAGCCCATATCGGGCGTGCGCATCTGAAGCTTCTGTGCGAAGCCTCGGTTGAAGGCGCGCAGCCCCTGGTGAGCATCGGTCAGCTTGACCCCCGAGGTCAGCTTCTCGAACACGGTGGCGACCTTGAGGAGGCGACGCTTCGAGGCCGGCATATTGACGGCCTCCGATCCGAGGAATCTGGACCCGATGACGACGTCGAGATCCCTCCTGCTGAGGTACTCCACCATCCCGACCGCATCCTCGACCCGATGCTGCCCGTCGGCGTCGAAGGTGACCACGGTCCGCATGTTCGGATCCCGCAGGGCGAAGTCGATGCCGGTCTGCAGCGCGGCGCCGGCGCCCATGTTGATGGGGTGCGTGACAAGCCTGGCCCCGGCCTGGCGGATGGCATCACCGGAGCCGTCGGTGGAACCATCGTCCACGGCGACCACCTGCGGGAAGACCGCGAGCAGCCCCCGAAGGACATCACCGACCACCGGGGCCTCGTTGTAGGTGGGCACGACGACCCAGACCTGCGAGTGCGACGCCATGACCACCTCTCGATAGCATTGCTGCTCTGCCTGCCTTGGGACCTCCCGGCCGGGACCGCTCGATCGTACCCTCTGAAGGAGATGTGAAAGATGGGACACGTCTCCGTCATCGTCCTCGGCTACGGCACCGAGGACCATCTTGAGGAGGCGCTGCAGGCCCTGGCCAGCCAGACGCGCCCGGAGGATGAGTTCCTCCTCGTGGACAACGGCATCGTCGACATCTCCACTCGCCGGGACGCCTGGCCGGGGACGGTGCGGGTGCTCGGCGGGGGCGCCAACACGGGCTTCACCGGAGGGTGTCTCATGGCGGCGGCCGAGGCCACCGGTGAGGTGTTGATCTTCGTGAACTCGGATGCCATCGTCCGCCCCGGGGCCTTAGATGTGCTGCGTGCAGCGGCCGAGGAGCCGGACGTGGGAATCGTTGGCGGTTGCCTTCGACTGGCCGACCGGCCCGACGTCGTCAACTCAGTGGGCAACCCCCTGCAGTTTGCCGGCATCACCTGGGCGGGGGCATGTGGGGAGCCGGCCGCACGGCATATGGCCCGCACCGAGGTTCCGGTGGCCACCGGGGGTCTCTTTGCCCTGCGCCGCGAGGTCTGGGATGAGTTGGGCGGTTTCGATGACCTCTACTTCGCTTACCACGAGGACACCGATCTGTCGCTGCGGTGCTGGCTGAGCGGCCGCCGGGTCATCACCGAGCCCACCGCCATCGCGGATCACTACTACGAGTTCGGGCGGAACCCTCGCAAGATGTACCTGCTCGAACGCAACCGACTCATCACCGTCCTCACCGACTACCCACCGCGAACGTTGCGGACCCTTCTGCCGACGATTCTGCTGCTCGAACCAGCGTTCCTGGTGCTGGCAGTGCTCCAAGGCTGGTCCCGTCAGAAACTCGCCGCCTGGACGTGGCTGGTGCGTCACCGCAGCGCCCTGCGCGCGCGGCGTCGACGCGTCCAGGCCGCAGTAGTTACCCCCGATCCGGACCGTGTGCTGGCAACCTTGCTGTCCGCCCGGATCGAACCGCCCATGGTGACGCATCCGCCGGGGATGGGATTGATCAACTGGGCCCTGGAATCGTCCTGGACGAGAAGTCGGCGACGGCTGCTGCGTTCTTCGTCAACGGCGACACCGTGAGCGCTGCCCGATCCCGACTGGCATCACGCTCGATGCTCGGGGGATCGCTCCTCATCTCGCTGGGTATGGCCGGGTTCGCGGCGAGCACCTACGCCTTCACAGCCTTCGCCACCCGGGCTCTTGGTCCGGTGGGCTTCGCGGACTTCTCCGTCTTCTGGAGCCTGTTGTACGGGGTCGGACTCGGGATGGCACTTCCCCTCGAGCAGGAGACCAGCCGGTTGACCTCCGGCGCACGGACCCGGGGTGAGCCCCTCTCGCAGGCCGTGATGTCGGCGTCGAGGGCGGCCGTCGTCGTGCTGCCGATCGGCTCGCTGATCATCCTCGGCTCAAGTGCCGTCCTGGTCCGCTCGACCGAGGAGTGGGTAGCTCTCGGGCCGGCCACCGCGGTGGCGGTCGTCATGCTCGGCGTCACCTATGTCGTTCGGGGCGGCCTGTCCGGGGCACGCCACTTCAAGGCGTATGCCGCCCAGTTGGGGTTCGAGGGATTGGCCCGCGTCGCGGCGGCGGGCTGCCTTGCGGCCTTCTCGATCGCCACACCGTGGGCCTGGGCGGCCGCGGTGACGGGCTCACTGCTTGTGGCGGTAGCGCTCACGGTGCGACCGCTCGCCACTGAGATGCGCAAGCTCGCCCGGCTCCCCCAGGTGCGGCCTCGCCCCCTCGCGTGGCGATCCGTTCTTCGCTCGATGAGTGCCCTGGTCGTGGCCTCAGTCCTTGCCCAAACACTGGTGAACGTCGGACCCATCGCTGTCCGCTTGCTCACGACGCCGGCGCAGGCCGGGTTGGTCGGGTCCTTCCTCGCCGCGGCGTTGATCGCCCGTGCTCCGACGCTCGCCTTCGCGGCACTCCAGGCCGTCCTCATCCCCAAGCTCGCGGAAACGGTCGAGCGACGCGATGTTGCAGCCTACCGTCGAACGGTCTCGCAGGCGCTGGTCGCTACCTGCGGCCTCGGCGTGGTTGGGACCGCTATCTGTGCCGTCGCTGGACCGGAACTCTTGCGCTGGTTCTCTGGCCCCGGTTTCGATCTGCCGAGATCGGACATCGTGTTGCTTGCCGTGTCCACGACGCTATACCTCATCACCTTGGTACTGCAGCCCGCCGCAATCGCTGTGCGCGGCCATCGAGCCATCGCGATGGTGTGGGTCTTGGCGGCGGGGGTGTTCGTTGGTGGCTGCCTGCTCCCGCTGGATCCGATCCGGGCGGTCAACCTGGCCCTGGTGGCGGCGATGGCTGTGCCTGTGGTCGGACTGGTGCCCGTCATCAACCGCGGCCTCAGCCCCGCGCGGGGCACCTCAGGCGACTAGATTTGTCGACATGAAAGGCATCATCCTCGCTGGCGGCTCGGGCACCCGGCTCCACCCCATCACCAAGGGCATCAGCAAGCAGCTCATGCCCGTCTACGACAAGCCGATGATCTACTACCCGCTCGCGACGCTGATGATGTCCGACATCCGCGAGATTCTGGTCATCACCACCCCCGACGATGCCGAGGCCTTTCAGCGGCTTCTGGGGGATGGCTCGCAGTGGGGCATCTCGTTGTCGTATGCCGTGCAGCCCTCCCCCGACGGTCTCGCCCAGGCCTTCCTCATCGGAGCCGAGCACATTGGCACCGACACGGTGGCACTCGTCCTCGGCGACAACATCTTCCATGGCGCCGGACTCGGAACAGACCTGCGGGCCGCAACCGCGCTGCAGGGCGGCCATGTCTTCGCGTATCACGTCAGCAACCCGACGGCATACGGTGTCGTCGAATTCGATGAGAACGGGAATGTGCTCTCCATCGAGGAAAAGCCCACCCGACCGAAATCCTCCTACGCCGTGCCAGGGCTCTACTTCTACGACAACGACGTGGTGGAGATCACCCGAGGGTTGGTGCCGAGCGAGCGAGGTGAGCTCGAAATCACCGCGGTTAACGAGGCATATCTGCGGCGCGGAGATCTCACCGTCACGGTCCTGCCTCGTGGCACTGCATGGTTCGACACGGGCACCTTCGACGGGCTCATGGATGCGAGCCAGTTCGTCCACGTCGTCGAAGCCAGGCAGGGGTACAAGATCGGCTGTGTCGAGGAGATTGCCTGGCGGGCCGGGTGGATCGACGACGCGCAGTTCCGGGCCTTGGGAGACGCCCTGGTCAAGTCCGGATACGGCACGTACATCCACACCTGTCTTGAGCGGGGCCGACGCTAGTGGAGATCTCCGCCCTGTCCATCGCGGGCGCTTACGTCATCACCCCGCGTCAGTTCGCCGACAGCCGCGGCGTGTTCCTTGAGTCCTTCCGGGGTGACCGGCTCGCCGAGTTCCTCGGACATCGCCCCGACATCGTGCAAAGCAACATCTCGGTGAGTTCACGGGGGACGATCCGTGGCATCCACTTTGCCGACGTTCCTCCGGGGCAGGGCAAGTACGTCACCGCGGTCAGCGGTGCGCTGGTGGATGTCATCGTCGATATCCGCGTGGGTTCACCGACGTTCGGCCAGTGGGAAGCCGTCCGGCTCGACGCCGTCGACCGGCGCGCGGTCTACCTGTCCGAGGGACTGGGTCACGCATTCTGCGCGCTGGAGGACGGAACCAGCGCCATGTACCTGTGCACGTCGGCATACAACCCGGCCGCCGAACATGGCCTGCATCCCCTCTGTCCCGAGATTGCCATCGCCTGGCCCGACGGGGTCGAGCCCCTGCTCTCCCCCAAGGACGAGGCCGCACCCGGCCTCAGCGAGGCGCTGGCGGCCGGACTTCTCCCGCAGTTCTCCACGTGCCGGGAGTATGCCGACAGCCTCGCGGACACCTAGGCCTTACCTCAGGGCCGTGTCGCGCTTGGCCCGGACAGGCTGTCGGGCGACACTGAGAGGCGTGCCCTCCCGCGATGATGACCGACCCCGGCCTATCCCGACTCGACGGACGCCCGCGGCACCGACTCCGGGGCGTACAGCCCAGGACGACGACGTCTACATCGTCGATACCCGGCGCAAGACCCCGCCCCGCCCGGGCAGGCAGCCGGCGGTAGGTCCTCGGTCGGCTCCGGCCGCGGCGCCGGCACGCCCCCCGCGGCGGCACAACGCAGACCCCGGCCCGACGGCATACGATGAACTCGGGCGGCCCACGGCTGCACGCCGTCCCGGTGCGCCGGTGCCTGCGGGAGGTCCGAGGCGAACGACTCCACCGCCCCGTCGAGGACGGTGGCGGGTGTTCGCCCTGGTGGCCCTCGCGACGCTTCTGGGGTACGTCGCCTTCGAGGTCTTCACGCCCTATCACGCGTGGTCCTCGGTGGCCCGAGTGGACACCGACCCCGGCGGTGATCGCCCCACGAGCTCGGGGAGCACATACCTGCTGGTCGGTTCCGACAGCCGGGAAGGGCTCACCGCAGCCGAGCGCAAGGCACTGGGCACCGGCAATGGCCCCGGACAACGCACCGACTCGATCATCCTGGTTCATGTCCCAAGCGGCGGGGGGAAGAGCGCTCTCATCTCGATCCCTCGCGACTCCTTCCTCGCCATACCCGGCCACGGCAAGAACAAGGTCAACGCCGCCTTCGCGATCGGTGGACCCAGCCTCCTGGTCCAGACCCTTGAGCAGGCCACCGGGCTGCGGATCGATGGCTATGTCGAGATCGGCTTCGGCGGATTTGCCAAGGTCGTGGACTCACTCGGGGGGGTGCGCATCTGTGTTCCCTTCCCCATGAAGGACAAGGAAGCGCACATCAACCTCAAGAAGGGGTGCCAGGTCCTCGACGGCAAGAACGCCTTGGGTTTCGTGCGTTCCCGCAAGACGGATCCGCGAGGCGACATCGGTCGCGCCGAACGACAACGGCAGTTCCTCGCGGCGATCTTCCGTCAGGCCGCCACCGTCGGGACGGTCGCGAACCCCACCACATGGTGGGCGTTCACGCACGCCTCGGTCAGCGGGCTCATCGTAGGTGAGGACACGTCCGCCCTCGACGCGATGCGGGTGGTGCGCGCCATGCAGGGAGCCGCCAACGATGAGGCCCTCAGCCTGGTCGTCCCGCTGGCTTCCACGAATGCCACCACTTCTGCAGGAAGCTCGGTGCTGTGGGACTCGGCACGGGCCGGGAAACTGTTCGACATGCTCCGCGACGGCACACCCCTGGAGTCGCCGCCAGCCGGCACCGACGGCAAGCCGACCGGCAGCTGAGCCGGCCGCGCGCGCCTCGCGCGCGTCAGCGGCCGTGCAGCAGATGCCAGAGGTGACCGTGCTCTTCGCGGTCGACGAGCTCGGGGATGACCTCACGCTCGAAGAGCTCCACCCCACTGAGGTCGTAGGCGGCCTCGGCGAAGTAGGTGATGGCGTAGCCCAGCCCGACGCCGCCGAGGCGGTGCAGTCGCTCGACGAGTTGCCCGGGGGTGCCGCAGCCCGGTGACTGGCGCATCGCCTCGACCCGGGCCTCGGCGGCCGCCTCGCTCACCCCACCCTCGATCAACCGGGCCCGCACCCCGGCGATCCGATCGGCAATCTCGGCCGCTGAGCGCCCGATGACGATGTCGAAGTTCGAGCTGCGGACGATCTCGCTCTCGTCACGGCCGATGTCGCGGCAGTGTCCCTTGAGCAGTTCGTTCTTGGCCGCGAACTCCTCGTAGGCGGGGAAGAAGTTCGTGTAGTCGGCATACTCAGCGGCGATCCGTAGGGTCACCTTTTCGCCGCCCCCGGCCACCCACAGGGGTATGCCGTTGGCCCGGCTCCCCGGGGACGAGGTCCCTTGGAGGGGGCGCGGGAAGCACATCGCACCGTCGACCTGGTAGTGCTCACCATCGAGTCGCGCCGTCCCGGTGGTCCACATCTGCCGCATGATCTCGACGCCCTCACGGAGCCGCGCCAGCCGGATGCCCGCACGCGGGAAGTCGTAGCCGTAGGCGCGCCACTCGTGCTCGTACCACCCGGCGCCGATGCCCATCTCGAGGCGCCCCTCGCTGATGACGTCGATGGTCGCCGCGACCTTGGCGAGGTATGCCGGGTTGCGGTACGACATGCAGGTGCACATCTGCCCGATGCGCACCCGGCTCGTCGTCGCGGCCAGCGCGGCCATCAGACTCCACGCCTCGTGGACGGCGGCGTCGGTCGGCTCGGGCACCGGATGGAAGTGGTCGTAGACCCAGATCGAGGACCAGTCCGCATGCCCGTCGGCCCGCGCCGCGATGCCCGCCATCACCCCCCAGTGCTGAGCCGGGTCGATGCCGACGAGATCGTGTCGCCAGCCTTGCGGGACGAAGAGACCGAACTTCATGGCTCCAGTCTCGCGCACCCGGGCCGCTCGCGTATCGTCGGCTGCCATGTCCGCCCGAATCACCGTCGTCGGTACCTCGTACGTCGGGCTCTCCGTCGCCCTCCTGCTCGCCGAGCGTAACCAGGTCACGGCATACGACATCGACGAGAGCCGGGTGGCGATGCTCCGCCAGCGGCGCTCCCCGCTCGTGGACCCCGATGTCGAAGCCCGGCTCGCCGACCCCGACCTGCGGCTGGAGGTGACCTCGGACAAGGCGCAGGCCTACCGCGACGCCGACTATGTCGTCATCGCCACCCCGACGGACTACGACGAGCAGACCAACTTCTTCGACACCAGCTCGGTGGAGCAGGTGGCCGCCGACGTCGTCGCGGCCGCCCCCACGGCACACATCGTCGTCAAGTCGACGGTCCCGGTCGGGTTCACCGCGGGTCTGCGGGCCCGGCTCGGCAGCGACCGCATCATGCATTCCCCGGAGTTCCTCCGCGAAGGCTTGGCGCTGCACGACAACCTGCACCCCTTCCGGATCGTCGTCGGCGACCAGGGCCCCGCCGGGGCACGGTTCGCCCGCCTGCTGGCCGAGGCCGCGCAGGACAGCGCGGTGCCGGTGCTGCTCACCGACAGCACCGAAGCCGAGGCCATCAAACTGTTCTCGAACACCTACCTGGCGATGCGGGTCGCCTACTTCAACGAGCTCGACACCTACGCCGCCACGCACGGGCTCGACACCCGGCACATCATCGAGGGCGTCGGTCTCGACCCGCGGATCGGGACCCACTACAACAATCCGTCCTTCGGGTATGGCGGCTACTGCCTGCCCAAGGACACCAAGCAGTTGCTCGCGAACTACGCCGACGTGCCGCAGGTGCTGATCTCCGCCATCGTCGAGGCCAACACCCTGCGCAAGGACTTCGTCGCCGGGGACATCCTGGCGCGCAGCCCCCGGGTCGTGGGGATCCATCGGCTCATCATGAAGGCCGGCTCGGACAACTTTCGCAGTTCGAGCGTCCAAGGGGTGATGAAGCGGCTCAAGGCCAAGGGGGTACCGGTCCTCGTCTATGAACCCGAGCTGCGCGAGTCGCAGTGGTTCGGTTCGGAGGTCGTTGGCACGCTGGCGGAGCTCAAGGACCGCGCCGACCTCATCATCGCCAACCGGATCGTCCCCGAGCTCGAGGACGTCCGCGACCGGGTCTATACCCGGGACATCTTCGGGGCAGACCTCTAGGAGAGGCGCTCGCGCAACTGCTTACCCTTGGCTTGCGCCTGGGCGCGCAAGTCCTCCCGGAAGCCATCGAGCGCCTGGCGAAGGGCTTCGGCCTGTGGGTCGGTTCCGCTGGCCAGGATGCGTGCGGCGAGCAGTCCGGCGTTGCGGGCGCCGCCGATGGAGACCGTGGCCACCGGCACGCCGGCCGGCATCTGGACGATGGAGAGCAGCGAGTCGAGCCCGTCCAGGGTGGCCAACGGAACCGGGACGCCGATGACCGGGAGCGAGGTCACCGAGGCGAGCATGCCCGGCAGGTGCGCGGCGCCCCCGGCCCCAGCGATGATCACCCGCAGGCCGCGTCCGGCCGCGGACCGGCCGTAATCGATCATCTCCGTCGGCATCCGGTGGGCCGAGACGACATCCACCTCGTGGTCGACGCCGAGCTCGCGCAGGACCTCGGCTGCGGCCGACATGACCGCCCAGTCACTGTCCGAGCCCATGACCACTCCGACCACGGCATTGCCCACGGTTGCGCTCACTCGGTCACCACTCCTTGGATGTAGTCGGCGGCGTGCCGGGCCCGGTCCCGCACATCGGCGAGGTCGTTCCCGCAGACGTTGACGTGTCCGATCTTGCGACCCGGCCGCACACCCTTGCCGTACATGTGGATCTTCGCGCCCGGGTCCCGGGCCATGACATGCCGGTATGCCGGGTAGAGGTCGGGGTAGTCGCCGCCGAGGACGTTCGCCATAACGGTCCAGCGTTCCCGCGCGTGGGGCTGGCCGAGCGGGAGGTCGAGGACGGCCCTCAGGTGCTGCTCGAACTGGCCGGTCACCGCGCCATCCATCGACCAGTGCCCCGAGTTGTGCGGCCGCATGGCGAGTTCGTTGACGACGAACCCAGGCTCCCCCTCCGCCGTCCTGGTCTCGAAGGCCTCGATGGCGAACACGCCCGTGACGTCGAGGGCCGCGGCGATCTGGGCGCCCGCGGTGAGCAGTTTCTCCGCGAGGGTGCGGTCGAGTCCCGGCGCCGGCGCAATGACCTCGGTACAGATGCCGTCGGTCTGCACGGTCTCCACGACCGGCCAGGTCGCGAGCTGCCCCGAGGGGCTGCGGGCCATGAGCACGGCCAACTCACGAACGAAGGGGACCCGCTCCTCGAGCAGCAACCCCTCGCCGGCCTCCCGCGCCCGGGTGAGCCAGTCGCCGAGGTCTTCGGCGCGCTCGACGAGTCGCACCCCGCGGCCGTCGTAGCCTCCCCGGGGGGTCTTGGCGATGACCGGCCAGCCGACCTCGTCGCCGAACCGGGCCACCTCCGCCACGGTATGCGCCTGGGCCCACCGCGGGCAGGCAATACCGAGCTCGGTGAGCCTCGTCCGCATCGCGAGTTTGTCTTGGGCGAAGCGCAGCGCCTCCGGATGGGGATGCATGGGCACGCCCTTGGCTCGTACGGCTGCCAACACTTCGGCCGGGACGTGCTCGTGGTCGAAGGTGACCACGTCGCAGACCTCTGCGAGCGCGAGCACCGCCGCCTCATCGGTGTGTTCACCGACAGGCGAGGCCGGGATGACCAGGGCAGCGGAGTCATCGGGTGACTGGGCCAGCACGGCCAGGGTGATCCCGAGTTCGGCGGCCGGAGCCGCACACATCCGCGCGAGTTGCCCGCCCCCGATGATCCCGACGACGGGAAAACCGCCCGGAGCCCGGCGTGGAGTCGTCACCGCCCGAGGATATCCCGGCCCGAGGGTTAGGCTCATCGGGTGCAGTCGACGCAGGCGGGGCGCCACACGCTCGGGGACCGGATCCGCGGAACCGTTGCCTTGGTCTACCGCGAGATCATCAAGTTCGGGGTGGTCGGGGCGGTCGCCTTCGTCGTCGACATGGGGCTGTTCAACCTGCTTCGCTCCACGGTGCTGCCGCACAAGGTGACCACCGCGACGATTCTCTCAGCGGTCGTGGCGACCGTCGTAGCCTGGCTTGGCAACCGGCTGTGGACCTTCCGGCACCGGGTCAGCCGCCCGGTGGCCCACGAGGTGGCCCTCTTCTTCGGCACCAACGCGATAGCCCTGCTCATGCAGGTGGGTGTGGTCGGCATGTCGCACTACGTGCTCCAACTGCAGAGCATCACCGCCGACAACCTGGCCAAGCTCGTCGGGATCGCTCTGGGCACGATCTTCCGGTTCTGGGCCTATCGGCGGTACGTCTTCGCTGGCGAACTCACCTAGGCCTCGGAGAGGAAAAGCGCGAAGATCGCCGGCGACGAGGACAGCAACTCGAGTCGGCCGCCGTGCGCTTCCGCGAGGTCACGGGCCAGCGCCAGACCGAGACCGGAGCCGGAGGAAGACACCGAGCGCTCGAAGATGTGCGTCGCGATCTCGGGGGGCACGCCCTTCCCCTCGTCGGTCACTTCGATGACGACCGAGGGCCCCGAGCGCCGCGCGGCCACCTCGACCGTGCCCGCACCGTGCTGGAGTGAGTTCTCCAGGAGGGTGGTCAGGATCTGGGCGAGCGCGACCGGAGCGGCTCGCACCTTGACCCCCCGGTCGCCGGTGATGTGCATGCTGCGCCGATGATGCACGAACGCCGGCTGCCACTCCCGCTGCAATGAGGCCAACACGCTGTCGAGCGAGACCGCCGGCGAGGTCTCCACGCCCGAGCGGGTGCGACCCATGAGTTCATCGACCGTCCGGCTCAACCGCTCGACCTGGGCAATGGCGATCTGAGCCTCCTCCTCGACGACCTCGAGGTCGTCGGTGGCGGCGATCTCCTCGAGCCGCATGAGGAGGGCGGTGAGCGGGGTCCGCAACTGGTGGGAGGCGTCCGCGGCGAAGTCACGCTCGGCGGCCAGACGCCGGGATGCCTGCATGGTGCCCCGGAAGAGCGCCTCGCTCAATTGGTCGATCTCGACGATCCCCGACTTCAAGGCCGGCTGACGGGCATCCCCGGCGCCAAGCCGCTCGGCCCGTGCGCGCAGCTCGTCGAGCGGGATGGCGATGGCTTCGGCCCGACCCCGCGCGATCCGATACGAGAGCGCGACGGTCACTGCCAGGATGAGGAACGCCACGAAGACGAGCCGGACCACGACATCCGGCTGGGAGATCGATGCGGAGATGGCGACGAGCTGCTCCGGTGTGCGGCTGCTCAGCCAGACGACGACGAACACCGCGGGGAAGGTGTAGAAGACGAAGGTGATGATGACCATCTGGACGGCGGAGCGGGCAAGGATCCGCTGCACGGCTAGTCCTCTCTGCTGTCGAAGCGGAAGCCCACGCCTCTCACGGTCCGGATGTAGCGGGGCTGCCCGGCGTCGTCACCGAGCTTTCGGCGGAGGACCGAGATGTGCATGTCGAGGGTCTTGGTCGAACCGAACCAGGCGGTGTCCCAGACGTCACGCATGAGTCGTTCCCGGGAGACGACCTTGCCTTCGTTGCGGACCAGGACGCGGAGCAGGTCGAACTCCTTACCGGTGAGCTGGAGTTCGTCTCCGCGCAGATAGACCCGGCGAGAGTCCGGGTCGATCCGGATGAGCGACTCGCTCGGGGATGCCTCGCTCACCCCCCGGCGAAGCAGGGCCCGTGCCCGGGCAAGCAACTCGGCGAGGCGGAACGGTTTGGTCACATAGTCGTCGGCACCGGCGTCGAGCCCGACGACGAGGTCGACCTCGTCGGCCCGGGCGGTGAGCATGAGGACCGGCAAGGTGAGGCCTTCTGCCCGGAGCAGACGGCACACCTCAAGCCCGTCGAGCTGCGGGAGCCCGAGGTCGAGGATGAGCAGGTCCGGCAGCGACCGGGCGGCCTCCAGGGCCGATAGCCCGTCTCCACGGACCTCGACGTCATAGCCTTCTCGACGCAACGCCCGAGCCAGCGGGTCCGAAATCGCCACGTCGTCTTCGGCGAGCAGGACCTTGGTCATACCGGCGATGGTAGTCACCCCGGGGGGTCGAGCACAGGAAGACCGCGCCCACCACGTGCACGGTGCAGTTCGGCGGGGGTCACCGACCCGATGCCCCGAAGGGTGCGGCGGCGCCCCGGAACGGTCGAGAAGCCCGACACCGAGGCCAGTCTGCGGGTGAGTTCGTCATCGACATAGACCCGCCCGCGCGGGGTGACCGCGGTGAGGCGGCTGGCCCGGTTGACGGTCGTCCCGAACACGTCACCGAGTCGGGAGACCACCGGCCCGTAGGCGAGCCCGACTCGGACCTGGGGCAAGAGGTCGTCCTCGGCCATGGCATCGACGAGGTCGAGGGCGATGGCCGCGCCGGCCGCCGGTGCGGTGTGCACGAAGAGCACCTCGTCCCCCACGGTCTTGATAACCCGCCCGCCGTGCGTGGTCACCACATCGCTGGCCAGCCGCTCGAACCGTTGGACCAGGGTGGCGAGCTGCCGCTCGGTCATCCGGCGCACGAGCGCGGTGAAGTCGACGAGGTCGGCAAAGCCGACAACTCGCAGGGGGGCCGCGGTCGCCGGATGTTCGGGCATGCTCGCATCGGCCAGCATCCTCGAGATGGCACCGGTAAGGTGGCGGCGCCAGACATAGACCAGGAGCGGTTCGATGTCGTCGGCGAGCGCGGCGAGCTTGCGCGCGGTCTCCTCGGCGATGGCGCGTTCCGGGACCGATCGGGCGTCCTGCTCCCCGACCGGGGCCTCCTGATCCTCCGGGGTGAGGTACTCGGCCACGAGTTGGGTTTGCCATACGGCGAGCCGGTCGGCGGTCCGGGCGAAGGCGCGGGTCATCGCCAGGGCGAGTTCCTCGGTGATCCCACGGTCCTCGACGAGCCGGACGACCTGCTGCAACGCGCGCAGGTCGGCCTCGGTGAACATGGCGTCCTTGTCCTCGACGATCTGGAAGCCGAGGGCGTGCCAGAACTTGCGGGCGGTGGACAACGACACCTCGGCCCCCTGCGAAACCTCCCGACGGCCCATCGTGGCGGGTCGGCCGAGGAGCAGTTCCTCGATCCGGTCGGGGAGGTCCTCGTTCACGACCGGCTCGCCCGAAGGTGGATGACATCTCCCGCGGCGAGCGCCAGCGCTCCCTTGTCGGTCTCCACGATGAGCCGGCCGTCGGGGTCCACCCCACTGGCCCGGCCACGCACCGCGGCCCCCGCGCCCTGGGTCACCTCGACCTCGGCGCCGATCGTGGCACTGAGATCCGCGTATGCCGTGCGGGCGGCCGCCGCTGCGCCGAGCACGAGCGCGGCCAGGGCGTTGAGGTAGGCGCCGAGCACGGCCTCCCGGGTCACCGGCCCCGCCCCCGCCGCCCGCACCGAGGTGGCACTCTCCAACGGAAGCTCCGCTTCCGGGGTGTTGACGTTGACCCCCATCCCGACCACCACGCCCTCGCTCACCCATTGGCAGAGGATTCCCGCGAGCTTGCGGTCACCGGCGCAGGGCACGAGGACATCGTTGGGCCATTTCAGCGCGGTGGCCAGGCCAGCGGTGTCGGCGACCGCACGACATACGGCCACCCCGGCGACCAGCGGCACCCAGCCGAGCGGCAAGCCGCTCGCGGCGAGCTCCTCGTGCGGCAGCAGCACGCTCACCGCGAGGCTGGAGCCGGGGATGGTGGTCCAGGAGCGGTCGAGCCGGCCCCGGCCGGCGGTTTGCTCCTCCGCGGTCACCACCCGCCACGGGCGGGGGTCGTGCGCGCAGGTGATGTTGGTCGAGGGCAGGCTGGGCCACACCTCCACGACACCCCACGGCGGGCCCACCGGCACCTGCCGGGGGTCGAGAGAGCGAACGGGGGAGGAAGGGGGCACGCAGACAAGGCTAGGCTCGGGTCATGGCCAAGAGCGAGACCCACTCCATCGGAGGCACGGACGTGCCGGAAGGCATCGACACCTCCACCACCGCCGGCAAACTCGCCGACCTCAAGCGCCGGGTGGCCGAGGTCGCGAACGCCGGCTCCGAACGGGCTGTCGAGAAGCAGCACGCCCGCGGCAAGAAGACCGCCCGCGAGCGGATCGAGCTGCTCCTCGACGAAGGGTCGTTCGTCGAGATGGACAAGTACGCCCGGCACCGCTCGACCGCGTTCGGCCAGGACCGCAACCGGCCCTACGGCGACGGTGTCGTGACCGGCTACGGCACGATCAACGGTCGCACGGTGGCGATCTTTGCCCAGGACTTCACCGTCTTCGGCGGCTCCCTGGGTGAGGTCTTCGGCGAGAAGATCTGCAAGGTGATGGACTTCGCCATGCGGGTCGGCTGCCCGGTCATCGGGGTCAACGACTCCGGGGGCGCCCGCATCCAGGAGGGCGTGGTCTCGCTCGGGCTTTACGGCGAGATCTTCCGGCGCAACGTGCACTCCTCCGGGGTCATCCCGCAGATCTCGCTCATCATGGGCCCGTGCGCCGGGGGCGCGGTGTACTCCCCCGCGGTCACCGACTTCACCGTCATGGTCGACCACACCTCACATATGTTCATCACCGGACCCGACGTCATCAAGACCGTGACCGGGGAGGATGTCGGTTTCGAGGAGCTCGGGGGTGCCTTGACGCACACCTCGAAGTCCGGGGTGGCGCACTACATGGGTGCCGACGAGGAGGACGCGCTCGACTACGTCAAGGCGCTGCTGTCCTACCTGCCGAGCAACAACCTCGAGGACCCCCCGGTCTTCGGCGAGGAGAACGACCTCTCGGTGACCGAGGATGATCTCTTCCTGGACACCATCATCCCGGACTCCCCCAACCAGCCGTACGACATGCACCACGTCATCGAGCGGGTCCTCGACGACGGCGAGTTCCTCGAGGTCCAGCCGCTCTGGGCGCCGAACATCGTCATCGGCTTCGGCCGGGTCGAGGGGCGCGCGGTCGGGGTGGTGGCGAACAACCCCATGCAGTTCGCCGGCACCCTCGACATCGACGCCTCCGAGAAGGCCGCCCGGTTCGTGCGCACCTGCGACGCCTTCAACGTGCCTATCCTTACCTTCGTCGACGTGCCCGGCTTCCTGCCCGGCACCGACCAGGAGTGGGGCGGCATCATCCGGCGCGGCGCCAAGCTCATCTATGCCTACTCCGAAGCCACCGTGCCGCTGGTCACCGTCATCACCCGCAAGGCGTATGGCGGCGCCTACGACGTCATGGGCTCCAAGCACCTCGGCGCGGACATCAACCTCGCCTGGCCGACGGCCCAGATCGCCGTCATGGGCGCCCAGGGTGCGGTCAACATCCTCTATCGCAAGGAACTCGCCGCGGCTCAGGCGGCCGGGACGTCCGTGGACGAGGCCCGCGCGGCCTTCATCAAGGAGTACGAGGACGCCCTCGCCAACCCGTATGTCGCGGCCGAGCGGGGCTACATCGACACCGTCATCACCCCGTCGAACACCCGGATGAACGTGAGCAAGGCCCTGCGCGCGCTGCGCACCAAGCGCGCCTCGCTCCCGCCGAAGAAGCACGGAAACATCCCGCTGTGAGCGCCACTCCCGAGTCGAACGCCGCTCCCGAGGCAGTGGGCGCGCCGGCGCCGGCCCTCACCATCCACGGCAGCGCCACCTCCGAGGAGGTCGCGGCCCTCGTGGCAGTCCTCTCGGCGGCCTCAGGAGGCCCGGTCGGATCGGCGGCCCAGGGATCGCGCGCCGGGGGGTGGGCCGACCATGCCCGAGCCCTACGGCATACGCTGCCGCACGGCTCGGGCGCCTGGCGGTCCTCGCTACGCTGACCCGAGCAGGGCGCCGCGCATGACGTCGAGCCCGACCGAGCCCAGGTCGAGGGCGCGACGGTGGAACCCCTTGAGGTCGAAGGCGGCACCGTCGCGCTCGGCGAGTTCGGCGCGGATCTGCATCCACAGCCGTTCACCGATCTTGTAGGACGGCGCCTGCCCGGGCCAGCCGAGATAGCGGTCGAGCTCGAACCGGAGCTGCCCCTCGCCCGCGTTGGCGTGCCGGTTGAGGAAGTCCCAGGCCTTCTCGTAGGTCCACGCCCCACCCCCGAGCGAGGACGGCGCCGGGAAATCGCAGTGCACGCCGATGTCGAGGACCACCCGGGCCGCCCGCAGCGATTGGCCATCGAGCAGGCCGAGATAGTTGCCCGGGTCGTCCATCGCGCCGAGTTCGGCCATGAGCCACTCGGCGTACAGGGCCCAGCCCTCACCGTGACCGGACACCCAGCACATGAGCCGACGCCAGCGGTTGAGTTCGGCCCGCCGATAGGTGGTCTGGGCCACCTGGAGATGATGCCCGGGGACCCCCTCGTGATAGACGGTGGTCAGTTCGCGCCAGGTCCCGAAGTCGGTGACCCCCTTGGGCACCGACCACCACATCCGGCCGGGCCGGGTGAAGTCCTCACTGGGCCCGGTGTAGTAGATCCCGCCGGTCTGGGTGGGGGCGATGCAGCATTCGATGGTGCGGACCGGCTCCGGGATGTCGAAGTGGGTGCCGGCGAGCATGGCGATCGCCTCGTCGGCGCGCTCCTGCATCCAGGCCCGCAGGGCGTCGGTGCCGTGCAGGGCATAGGCGGGGTCGGTATCGAGGGCCTCGATGGCCTCCTTGACCGAGGCGCCCGGCCTGATCCTCTCGGCCGTCTCGGCCATCTGCTCCGTGATCCGGGCGAGCTCCTCCTGCCCCCAGGCATAGGTCTCCTCGAGGTCGATGGTGGCCCCGAGGAACTGCCGGCTGGTCAGGGCGTACCGTTCCCGGCCGACGCCGTCCCGTTCCGGGGCCTCCGGGAGGATGACCTCGCGCAGGAAGCCCCCCAGGCTCTCGTATGCCGTGGCCGCGGCGGCGACGGCCCGCTCGAGGTCGCCGCGGCGCGTCCCCTCGACCGAGGTGTTCGCCACGAGCCCGGCGAAGTAGCCGTCCGTGGCGACGAGTTCGTCGCACTGGGCCGCCGCCGCGAGCACCTGCCGGCGGGCGGCGACCCGGCCCTGCGCGGCCTGCTCGCTCAGGCTCTCCCGCCACCCGTCCAGGGCCCCCGGCACCTGCCCCATACGGGCGGTGAAGGCCTCCTGCCCGGTGTCGGTCGAGGTGTCCATGAGGTCGAAGATCGACCGGATCTCCTGGAGCGGGCAGGCGAGCACGTTGATCGCGGCGGCGTCCCAGCCTGAGGCATGGACCTCGAGCTGAAGCTCCAGGCGTTCCCGCATGGCCGCGATGGTGACTTCGTCCGTGGCGTCCGCCGGGGTTGCCGCGGCGAGCCGCGCGAGCGTCTCGGCGGCCAGGGTGGCGTGCGCCTGCGCCCCGGCCGGGGAGAAGTCGTCGAGGTCGCGATCATGGCCGGCAACGCCGAGGTAGGTCGCCGAGATCGGACTCAGCTCGATGCTGCGGTCGAAGTGCTGGTCGGCGATGGCGTCGACGGCGGTGGGGGTGCGCGGGCTGGAGGAGGTCTCGGTCACGCTCGGCCACGCTACCCGAGTGCCGAGGGGGGACGGCATACCCTGGAGGCCATGGCCTCGATCCTCTCGGTGAATGTCGGCTCCCCACGACCCGGGTACGCCAAGGGCGCCGCCAGCGGGATCGTCAAGGAACCGGTGGCGGCCGTCGAAGTCCGCGACCCCGGTCCCAAGGGCGGGCCGGTGACCAGCGGGGTGGTCGGCGATGCCGTCCTCGATCGCCGACACCACGGGGGCACCACCCAGGCGGTGTATGCCGTGGCGCGGGAGGAACTGAACTGGTGGGGCGCCCACCTGGGTCGGGAGCTCGCCGACGGCATGTTCGGTGAGAACCTCACCACCCTCGGCCTCGACGTCGACGGCGCCGTCCTCGGGGAGCTATGGCGGGTCGGCGAGACGGTCGTGCTCGAGGTCTGCGGCCCCCGGGTGCCGTGCGCCACGTTCGCGGCCCGCATGGGTGAGCCGCGGTGGGTGCGGCGGTTCACCGAGCGCGGCCGCACCGGGGCCTACCTCGCCGTGCGGACGCCGGGCACGATCGCCCCCGGCGACCCGGTCGAGGTGATCGAGCGGCCGAGCCACGGCTTCACCGTCCCGGAGCTGTTCCGCGCGTGGAGCGGGGACCGCGACCTCGCCGCGGCATTGCTCGTGAGCGACGCGCTGCACCCGGTCGTGCGCGCCGAACTGGCCGCCCGTCAGCCGTAGAACCAGCAGTTCGACAGCTGCGGCAGGCCGGCGAATCGGGCCTCGAAGAAGGCCATCGACTCCCCGATGTGCGGGGCCATCCCACCGAGATGGGTGGGCACGATGTTCGTCGAGAAGGTCGCGTTGGTGCCCCGGGCGCACCAGTCGCGCATGAGCTGGCGGCCGACGGCATACGGGATGGTGTCGTCGAGGGCCGAGTGAACCAGCCGCACCGGCATCGCCGGACGCAGCCGGCCGATCCGGTTCTGCGCGACGAGGGTCTTGAACGGTTCCTCCCGCAGGTAGTCGCTGAACGACCGGCCATCGGCGGAGAGGTCCGTCGAGCGCTTGAACGCGAACTCGGCGAGGTCGGTGACGCAGCTGCCTTCGAGCCGTCGGGCGTGGTCCCGGCCGCTGGCGTTGAGGTAGGGCGTGAGGTCGACGTCACCGGCTTCGGCGAGCCCGATCATGCCGTAGCCGTCGAAGGCCGCAAACAGGCCCCCGTCGAGGTTCGCCGCGACCGCGGCCAGGTCGGCGGGTACTGCGCCGGCGACGACGCCCTTGACCCGCAGCTCGGGCGCATAGCTCGCGGCGAGTTCGGCGGCCGAGGCAGCCGCGCCACCACCCTGGCTGTACCCCATGATGCCGATCGGGGTCGAGCTGGCCGACAGGCCTTGCAGGCGCAGCGCGGCCCGGGCACCGTCGAGCACCGCCTGCCCCTGCGGTGCGCGCACCATGTAGGTGTGCGAGCCGGGAGTACCCAGTCCCTGGTAGTCGGTGAGCAGGATCGCGTAGCCGCGGGTGATGAAGCCGGAGATGAGCGGGCCTTCGTACTCCAGCACGGTGTCGGAGAGCAGGCGCGAGGGGGCGCACCGGTCCGCCAGGCCCTGGGTCCCGGGCGCATAGCTGATGAGAGGCCGAACCCCGAAGCCGATCCACGGGGCTCTGGGGACGAAGAGCGTGCCGGTTACCGCCATCGGGCGCCCCTTGACGTCTCTGCTGGCGTACATCACGCGCGTCGCGGTGACCAGGGTCGAGGACAGCTGGAGCGGGTCGAGCAGGAAGGTTGCCGGTTCGGAGCGGATGACGGTCCCGGCGAGCGCGGGGATGGCGGCCGGCGGCTCGTAGAACGCCGGACGAGGCGGTTCGACCACCCCGGTGCTGGTCCCGGCCCCGGCGGTGCCGGGGATGGGGTCGGCCGCGCGGGAGCCGGTGGCCCCGCCGACGGCGGTCAGGGTGCTCACGGCGAGCAGTGCGGCGACGGTGCGGATTCGACGGCGGACGACCACGAGGCGACTCCTGGAGCCGGAGGACGAGGCGTCGGAGAGCCCGGCGCCACTCTGCGTAGACCGCAACTTATCACTGAGTAACTCCAGTGTCATCGGTTCGCCGGGGCGGAGGCGCCCAACGTACGATCAACGACGTGGGAGCCAGACGTGGTCGCCGACCGGTGGGCAGCGCCGCGCGCGAGGACATTCTCGCGGCGGCGCGGCGGCAGTTCGCCGAGCGCGGCTACCCGGCCACGACCTTGCGGGCTGTCGCCGACGAGGCAGGGGTCGACACCCGCCTGATCAGCCACTACTTCGGGTCCAAACACGCGCTCTTTACCGAGGTCTTTGAGCTTCCCTTCGACCCGCAGGGGCTCGTCGAGAGCCTCACCCGGGTCGAGCGATCGGCCCGACCGGCGGCCATGGCAGCGTTCGCCGTCGGGGTGCTCGACACGCCGGCCTCCCGGGACCTCATGACCGGGCTGCTCCGCGCCGGCATGTCCGAGCCCGAGGCGGCGGTGCTGGTCCGGGACATCCTCAACGAACGGCTGGTCCCGGTCATCGCCCAACTTGCCGCCCCGGACCGCCCGGCCCTGCGCGCCTCACTCATCGGCTCGCTCATGGCCGGGCTCGCCGTGGCCCGGCACATCATCAGCGTCCCCGATGTCGCTGCCGTTGCCTCCGCCGACCTCGTCGCCGCGATCACCCCGGTCATCGCCCACTATCTCGACGGTGACCTTCCCGTCACCCAGAACTGAGTCGTATGCCGCGCGCCCGCCTTCTCCTCGCCTCCGCCTCGCCGGCCCGCCGCAGCACCCTGATCGCCGCCGGCATCGACCCGATGATCGCGGTGAGCGAGGTCGACGAGGACGCCACCGTGGACCAGGCCCGTCGACGCCACGGCGACCTCTCCCCCGCCGACGTGGCCCTCCTGCTGGCCCGGGCCAAGGCGGAGGCGGTGCACACGGCATACCTGGACGGGGACGTCGTCGGGGACGCCGACCTCATCCTCGGCTGTGACTCGGTCCTCGAACTCGACGGCGAAGTGCATGGCAAACCCGCGGACGCCACCGAGGCAGTCGCCCGCTGGAGCAGGATGTCCGGCCGGAGCGGGGTGCTGCACACCGGCCACTGGCTCCTGGACGCCCGGGAGCCGGAGGCGGGCGGCACCGGCGGGATGACGGGGGCGACGGCCTCCACCCAGGTCCACTTCGCGCGGCTGAGCCCGCACGAGATCGAGGCCTATGTGGCGACCGGGGAGCCGCTTCGGGTCGCGGGCGCGTTCACCATCGACGGCCTCGGCGGGGCGTTCGTCACCCGGATCGAGGGCGATCACCACAACGTCGTCGGGCTGTCCCTACCGCTGCTGCGCGAACTCCTCGGCGAACTCGGCCTCGGCTGGTTCGACCTGCTCGACTGAGCCCGCCGCTCAGGTCAGCGAGCCGTAGGTCTGACGCGCCTTGCGCAACGCGGCGACATAGCCGGTGCGCTCGTAGCCCTCGGCGTCCTGGTGGCGACCCACCGAGAGCAGCCCTTTGACCGCGTTCACGGAGTCGTAGCCGTGCTCGGCCAGCCAGCCCTCGAGGCCGGTGACGAGATGGGTGGCGTGCTGCGGCCCGTGGCGGAGCAGTGCGCTGGCGGTCATCACGACATCGGCTCCGGCGAGCAGGTAGGCCGCCACGTCCTCCGGCTCCTCCACCCCGGTAGTACCCGCAAAGGAGGTACGGATCTGGTTGCGCAAGATGGCGATCCACGTCATCGGCACCCGGGACTCGGTCCGCGAGGAGAGGTGGACGTTGGGCACCACCGCGATCCGGACCGGGTCGATGTCGGGTTGGACGAACCGGTTGAAGAGGACCAGGCCTTGGGCGCCCGCATTGACGATCGCCTGGGCGAGAGCCCCGGTGGCGCTGAAGAACGGGCTCAACTTGACCGACACCGGCACCGAGACAGCCGAGCACACCGAGGCGACGATATCGAGGTGCCGCTTCTCCACCTCTGCGCCGGAGGTGTAGGTGTCTCCAGGCACGGCATAGATGTTGAGCTCGATGGCCGCCGCCCCGGCGCCCGCGAGCGCGGTGGCGATCTCGGTCCAGCCACCCCGGGAACTGCCGTTGAGGGAGGCGATGACCGGCACCTCGCTCGCCTGGACGGCCCGCTCGACGAGCGAGAGGTGCGCCCGTACCCCGCCGAGCGAGGTCGTCGGGGAGTCCGGGAAGTAGTTGCGTGCCTCCCCGAAGGACCCCTCGTGGACCTCTTGGAGCATGGTGTCGGAGACCTCCTCGCGACGCACCTGCTCCTCGAAGAGCGAGGGCAGCACGACGGCCGACACCCCAGCGTCGACGAGCCGGCGGACGCCGTCGACGTCCTGCGTCATCGGTGACGCCGAGGCGACGACCGGGTTTCGCAGGGTGAGACCGAGGTAGGTCGTGGTCAGGTCCATGATGACCTCTTTCGAGCATCCGGGATGAATTGGGTGGCGCTGCGGGTGGCCATGTCCTCGTAGACCGCCCACCGCTGGTTCACGGCGTCCTGGGCGAGGGCGAGGAGGCGGTCGGCCTCGTCGGGGTCGGCGTTGCGGAGCATCCGGTAGCGGAGTTCGCGGTAGATGTAGTCACGCAGCGCGATCGTCGGGCGGGGCGAGTCGAGCTGGAACGGGTTGAGCCCGCGGTCTCGCAGTGTTGGGTCATAGCGCACGAGCGGCCAATGACCGCTGCTCACGGCCCGATACTGCTGCGCCAGACCGTCTTTCATCTCGATGCCATGGGCGATGCAGTGGCTGTAGGCGATGATGATCGACGGCCCGTCGTAGGCCTCGGCCTCCCGGAAGGCGCGCAGTGTCTGCTGCGGGTCGGCTCCCATGGCCACCCGGGCCACATACACCGAGCCGTAGGCGATGGCTTGCAGGGCGAGGTCTTTCTTGGCCGCCGCCTTGCCCCCGGAGGCGAACTTGGCGACCGCCCCGATCGGGGTGGCCTTGGAGGACTGCCCACCGGTGTTGGAGTAGACCTCGGTGTCCATGACGAGGACGTTGACATCCCGGCCACTGGCCAGGACATGGTCCAGGCCGCCGGCGCCAATGTCGTAGGCCCAGCCGTCGCCCCCGACGATCCACACGCTGCGCCGGAAGAGATGGTCGGCGACACTGCGCAGGTCCTCGGCCTGGGGGCCGGTGAGGTCCGCGAGCCGACGCATGACCTCCTGGACCCGCTCGTGCTGGGCCTGCAGGTCCACTTGGTAGATCTGGTCGGAGGAGAGCACCTCATCGACGAGGTCGGGGCCGATCTCGTCGCGCAACTCGCGCAGCCGCCGCCGCGCCAGCGAGGTGTGCAGGTCGGCCGCGAGCCGGAGCCCGAGACCGAACTCGGCGTTGTCTTCGAAGAGGCTATTGGACCACGCCGGTCCCCGACCCTCGGCATTTGTCGCCCACGGGGTGGTCGGCAGGTTGCCGCCGTAGATCGAGGAACACCCGGTGGCGTTGGCGACGGTGAGCCGGTCACCGAAGAGTTGGGAGAGCAACTTGAGGTATGGCGTCTCCCCGCACCCCGAGCAGGCGCCGGAGAACTCGAAGAGCGGCTGGAGGAACTGGGCGCCACGCACCGTCCCGAAGTCGACCCTGGCCCGGTCGTTCTGCGGCAGGCTCTCGAAAAATGCCACCCTGGACTGACCCGAGTCCATGAGCGGAGCCGCATCGGCGAGGTTGATCGCCCGCCGGGCGGTACCGGGCACGGGATGCACCGGACAGGCCTCGACGCACAGACCGCACCCGGTGCAGTCCTCGGCATACACCTGGAGGGTGTAGCGCGCCCCCGGCAGGCCGGCCGCGTTGAGTGGTGCGGTCTCGAAGTCCGCCGGGGCGCCCTCGAGCTGGGTGGTGTCGTAGAACTTCGACCGCAGCACGCTGTGCGGGCAGACGAAGACGCAGTTGCCGCACTGGATGCACGCCTCCGGATCCCAGAGCGCGACCCGGTCCGAGATCCGCCGCTTCTCGTATGCCGTCGTGCCGCTGGGGAAGGTGCCGTCCACCGGGAGCGCGCTCACCGGCAGCTCGTCGCCGCGGCCGGACATCATCGTGGCGGTCACCGTGCGAACGAACTTGGGCGCGTCCAACGGCACCGGCGGGGCAGGAACCCGCTGCGTGGTCGCGTGGCCTGGCACCGCGACCTCGTGGAGATGCTCGAGGGCGGCATCAACAGCTGCCTCGTTACGGGTGACGACCTCGCTGCCGCGTTTGGCGTAGGTCTTGCGGATCGCGCTCTTCACCGCCTCGATCGCCTCCTCGCGGGGAAGCACTCCCGAGATCGCGAAGAAGCAGGTCTGCAGGACGGTGTTCGTGCGGCCCGGCAGGCCCGCCTCCCGGGCCACCTTCCCGGCGTCAATGGTGTAGAGCCGCAGGCCCTTGGCGATGATCTCGTCCTGCACCCCGCGATGCAGGGAGTCCCACACCTGATCGGGGGCGAGCGAGGAGTTGAGCAGGATCACCCCACCGGACCTGGCCACCGCGAGCACGTCGAGGGAGTCCAGGAGGGCGGCGTGATGGACGCCGACGAACCCGGCGGAGGTGACCAGCCAGGGAGCCCGGATGGCGTGCGGACCGAACCGCAGGTGCGAAACCGTGGTCCCCCCGGACTTCTTGGAGTCGTAGACGAAGTAGCCCTGGGCATGGACTCCGCGCTGGGCGCCGAGGATCTTGATGGTGTTCTTGTTGGCGCCCACGGTGCCGTCCGAGCCGAGACCGAAGAAGACTGCCCGCACGGTGTCGTCCGGCTCGATGTCGAAGGCCGGGTCATAGTCCAGGGAGGTACCCGAGACGTCGTCGACGATGCCGATGGTGAACCGGCGCGGCGGCACAGGTGCGTTCAGGGCAGCGAACACTCCGGCGACCATGGCCGGGGTGAACTCTTTCGAGGACAGCCCATACCGACCGCCGACGATGACCGGAAGCCGGTCGCGGCGACCCGCCGAGACGGCCTCGGAGACCGCGGACATGACGTCGAGATAGAGCGGTTCGCCCTCGGAGCCAGGCTCCTTGGTCCGGTCGAGGACCGCGACGACGCGGGCGGTGGCCGGGAGTGCGGCGAGGAGTTCGGCGGCCGGGAAGGGCCGGTAGAGGCGGATCCGGAGGACCCCGACCCGCTCCCCGGACTCGACGAGAGCGGCCACTGTCTCGGCGACGGTCTCACCACCGGAGCCCATGACGACGACGACGCGTTCGGCCTGCGGGTGACCGGCGTACTCGACGACGCCGTAGCGCCGCCCGGTGCGCTCGACAAGGGCGTCCATGGCGTCCTGGACTACCCCGACGGTGCGGGCGTAGAAGGGGTTCACCGTCTCGCGGGCCTGGAAGTAGACGTCCGGGTTCTGGGCAGTGCCCCGGACGAACGGGCGCTCCGGGGAGAGCGCACGGCCCCGGTGTTCGCGGACCAAGGCCTCGGGCACGAGGGCGCGCAGGTCGTCGTCGCTGAGGACCTCGATGGTGTTGAGTTCGTGAGAGGTACGGAAGCCGTCGAAGAAGTGCACGAACGGAACCCGGCTGCGCAGCGTCGCCGCATGCGCCACCAGGGCCAGGTCGTGGGCCTCCTGGACCGAGCCCGAGGAGAGCAGAGCGAACCCGGTCTGCCGGACCGCCATCACGTCCTGATGGTCACCGAAGATCGAGAGCCCTTGGGCGGCAAGCGATCTCGCGGCCACGTGGAAGACCGTCGAGGTCAGCTCCCCGGCGATCTTGTACATGTTGGGGATCATCAGCAGCAGGCCCTGGCTGGCCGTGAAGGTCGTCGAGAGCGCCCCGCCCTGGAGGGCTCCGTGCAGGGTACCGGCCGCCCCTCCCTCGGATTGCATCTCGATGACCGTGGGCACGTGACCCCAGACGTTGGCCTGCCCGTGGCTGGACCATTCGTCGGCGAGTTCGGCCATCGTCGAACTCGGGGTGATCGGATAGATGGCGCAGAGTTCGCTGAGACGGTAGGCGACCCCGACCGCAGCCTCGTTGCCGTCGACGATGGCGGACTCGGTCACGCGGGCCCCCCTTCGGGGATGAGGTCGATAGCGTGCACGGGGCACTGCCGGGCGCAGGTGCCGCAACCGGTGCAGCGGTCGAGGTCGAATCGGTAGCGGCGTCCCGGGCCGAGTTTGATGACGGCGTCCTCGGGGCAGGAGCCCAGGCACCCGTCACACTCGAAACAGTTTCCGCAGGAGAAGCACCGGCCGGCCTCGAAACGGGCCTCGTCCTCACCGAGCCCGGCCACGACCTCGTCGAACGCGGCCACCCGGGTGAGTGGTTCGAGTTGAATCTGTTCGCGCTGCCGGTGGTCACCGAAGTACCAGAGGTGCAGGTCCTGGGCGTTGACGACGCGGTGCTTGCTGCGCTCGTCGGGGGGTGCCAGCGCTGGCATACCAGCCTGGATCCAGGCGTCGATGCTGCGCGCTGCGCGCTTGCCATGGCCGACGCCGATGGTCACCGTGCGCTCGCTGGGGACGGCGTCACCGCCGGCAAACACCCCGGGCGCTCCGGTCATCAGGGACTGCGGGTCGACCTGGACGACGTCGCCGTCGAAGCCGACCCCCGGCATGCTGCTCAAGAACGCGGTGTCGCTCTCTTGGCCGAGTGCGAGGATCACGGTGTCCGCCTCGAGGGTTTCGAATCTCCCTGTGCCGTGCGGCTTTCCGCGCTCGTCCAGTTCCTGGATCTCCACGGTGAGGGCAGCGTCGTCCATCGAGGCGATGGTCCGCAGCCAGTTGATCCGGATGCCTTCCTCTTCGGCGTCCTGGGCCTCGTCGGCGTGCGCCGGCATCTGCTCGCGAGTGCGGCGATAGACGATGACGGTGTCGTCAGCCCCCATCCGGCGGGCCACCCGGGCGGCATCCATGGCCGTGTTGCCACCGCCATACACGGCCACCCGGCCGAGGTCGCTCTGGGCGTCACCGGCCTCGACCCCGCGCAGGAAGGTCACCGCGTCGAGGATCCGGCCGGCGTCGGCGTTGGGAATGTCGACCCGCTTGGACAGGTGCGCCCCGACCGCGACGAAGGCCGCGTCAAAGCCGCCCTCGGTGAGTTCGGCCTGCAGGTCCTCGACCCGGTGCTCCTGTTCGAAGGTGACCCCGAGGGCCGCGACCCGGGCGATCTCGGCGTCGAGGATGTCCCGCGGGAGCCGGTAGCTCGGGATGCCGTAGCGCATCATCCCGCCCGGCAGTTGGCCGTTGTCGCGGACCACGACGCGGTGCCCGCGGCGGGCGAGATGGTATGCCGCGGAGAGTCCGCTCGGTCCGCTGCCGACGACGAGCACGGCGTGGCCGGTGCTCACCGCGGGGGGCGTGAAGGTCCAGCCCTGCTCGATGGCGAGGTCGCCGAGGAAGCGCTCGACCGCATGGATGGAGACCGCACCGTCGAAAGCGGCCCGGTTGCAGGAGCTCTCGCAGGGGTGGTAGCAGACCCGGCCGTGAATGGCCGGGAAGGGGTTGTCCAGGGTGAGTTGCCGCCAGGCCGCTTCGTGGCGACCGGCCTTGGCGTCACCGAGCCAGGCCTGAATGTTCTCCCCCGCCGGACAGGCGTTGTTACACGGCGGCAGGAGATCGACGTAGAGCGGTCGCTGAGCCCGCACTGGGCCTGCCCGCAGGCGCCCCGAACCCAAGGGCGGAAGTGGTGCAACGTCACGCCCGTGCTCTGCCACCGCGCCTCCTTTGGCGAACGGAAACCTCTCTGCTCCGATCGTAGGGGGCCGGGCACGATCCCGCCCCCAAGGCAGTCCTCACCTTGCCTGGCGTGCGACGCCCACAGCAGGCCGGCCGCTAGACCGGAGGAACGTCGCGGCGTTTGGTGGCGAAGTGCCGATCGCGGCGGGCGGCGTATCCGAGCCTGGCGAGCAGCTCGCCACGCAACTCCTCGGCCTCGATGACCTGGTCGAGGACGAGGTCGGCGGCGAGCCGCTCGAGGTCGACGTCCTCCTCGTACTCGGCCCTCCGGGCGGCGACATATGCAGAGCGCTCGGCGGGGTCGGTGATCTCGGCGATCTTGTTCGCATAGACCGCGTTCACCGCCGCCTCCGGGCCCATGACGGCGATCCGAGCCGTGGGCAGCGCGATCGTGGCATCCGGCCCGAACCCCGGTCCACCCATGGCATAGAGCCCGGCGCCATACGCCTTACGGACGACAACGCAGACCTGGGGAACGGTGGCCGAGGCGACGGCCGAGACCATCTTCGCGCCGTGCCGGATGATCCCGCCACGTTCGACCTCGGAGCCGATCATGAACCCGGGGACGTCCGCGAGGTAGACCAGCGGGATGGAGAAGGCATCGCATAGCCAGATGAACCGGGTGGCCTTGTCCGCGCTGTCGGTGAAGAGCACGCCCCCCTTGACCGCCGAGTTGTTCGCCACCAGACCGACGCTCGCACCGGCGAGCCGCCCGAAACCGATGACGAGCTCGGGGGCGAAGAGGGGCTTGATCTCGAAGAAGCTGTCTGCGTCGACCAGGCCGGTGATGACGTCGTGGATGTCGAAGGGCACGCTTTCGCGTTCCGGGATCAGCTCGCGGGTGAGCGGGTGAGCGGGCTCCTCGGCGTCCCAGCTCGGCACCGGGGTCTGCCAACTGGAGGGCACGTAGGAGAAGTAGAGCCGGGCGAGTTCGATGGCCTCGGCGTCATCCGCGGCGAGCAGGTCCCCGACCCCGGAGACGGTGCAGTGCATCCGCGCTCCACCCATCTCCTCCAGCGAGACCTTCTCGCCGACGACCATTTCGGCCATCCGGGGGCTGCCGAGGTACATCGAGGCGTTGCCCTCGACCATGATGATGAGGTCGCAGAAGCTGGGGATGTAGGCCCCACCGGCGGCCGACGGCCCGAAGAGGCAGCAGATCTGCGGGACCTTGCCGGAGAGCGCCACCTGGTTGTGGAAGATCCGACCGGCCCCGCGGCGCCCGGGGAACATCTCGACCTGGTCGGTGATCCGGGCCCCGGCACTGTCGACGAGCCAGAACACCGGGAGTTCCTCGCGCAGCGCCATCTCGGTGGCCCGGACGATCTTCTCCACGGTCCGGGCACCCCAGGAGCCGGCCTTGACCGTGGGGTCGTTGGCGATGACGACGACCGGGCGGCCATCCACCGTGCCGCGGCCGGTGACGACCCCGTCGGCGGGCAGTCCGGCGGCGCGGGAGTTGGCGTACCGGCCGTCCTCGACGAAGGAGCCCTCGTCGAGCAGCAGCGCGATCCGGTCGCGGACATAGAGCTTGCCCTGGGCGGCGAGCTTGGCGGCCGCGGCCGGGCTGGGCGCTGCGGAGGCGGCCTGGGCCCGTTGCAGCCGCGCTCGGACGTCGGCGACGTGCGCATCCCCGGTGGTCGGCGTGCTCACTGCAGCAGCCCCAGGCCGCGGGCGATGACCATCCGCTGGACCTCGGAGGTACCCTCGCCGATCTCGAGGATCTTGGCGTCCCGATAGAACCGGGCGACCGGGTACTCCTCCATGAAGCCGTTGCCGCCGAAGACCTGGGTGGCGATCCGGGTCGCGGTGACGGCGGCCTCGGAGGTGTAGAGCTTGGCCAGGGCCGCCGCCGCCTTGACCTCGGCGACGCTGCGCCGACCGGCCTCCTGCTCGTCCCGCAGCCAGGCGGCCTTGTAGGTGAGCACCCGCCCGGCCTCCTCCATGAGGGCAAGGTCGGCGATCGGGAAGGCGACCCCCTGGTTGGCCCCGATCGGGCGCCCGAACGCGGTGCGTTCCTTGGCGTATGCCGTGGCCTCCTCGCGCATCCGGGTGATGAGACCCAGGGCAAGGGCGCTAATCGCGATCCGGCCGTCGTCGAGGGTCTTGAGGAACTGCTTGAACCCAGCGCCGCGCTCACCGAGGAGGTTATCCGCGGGCACCCGGCACCCGCTGAAGGACAGGCCGTGGGTGTCCGAGATGTGCCAGCCGAGCTTGTGGTAGGGCGGCGCGACCTCGAACCCTTGCGTGCCCGCCGGGATCATGATCGCGGAGATCTCCGGGCTGCCGTTCTCGGTCGTGCCGGTGCGGGCGGTCACCGTGACCACGGAGGTGATCTCGGTGCCGGAGTTGGTGATGAAGGCCTTGGCGCCGTCGACCACCCATTCCCCGGCGTCGAGCACTGCCTTGGTCCGGGTCGCGCCGGCGTCGGATCCGGCGTCGGGTTCGGTGAGACCGAAGCCGGCCAGGGCGCGTCCGGCGACGAGGTCGGGCAGGTAACGGCTCTTCTGCTCCTGCGTGCCGTAGGTGAGGATCGGGTTGATCCCCAGGCCCACCCCGGCCGAGAGGGTGATCCCGATGGACTGATCGACCCGGCCCAGTTCCTCGATGGCAATGCACAGGCTGGTGAAGGCGCCCCCGTCGGCGTGCTCGAGGCTGCCGCCATACGCCTCTGGAACGACGAGGCCGAAGAGGCCGAGCTCACCCATCGCCGGCACGAGGTGGGTCGGGAAGTGGTGCTCCCGGTCCCACTGGGCGACGTGCGGCTCGACCTCGGCGGCGGCGAAATCCCGGACGAGGCTGCGGAAGTCCTCGTGGTCCTGGCTCAGTTCGAACACGGCATACTCCTACCCTGGATGCTTGACGTTAACGTAAACGTAAAGCAATACTCCGCGGTATGGAAGCCGACCCGAGCCACACCTGGACGATCGCCGAGATCGCCGCCGAGTTCGGGGTCACCCACCGCACCGTGCGGCACTACGAGGAGATCGGCCTCATCTCCCCCGAGCGTCGCGGCTCGACCCGGGTCTATCACCGCCGCGACCGCACCCGGCTCGCGCTCATCATGCGCGGGCGGCGCCTCGGGTTCCCGCTCGAGGAGATCCGCACGATCATCGACCTTTACGACGTCCCCCGCGGTCGCCGCTCCCAGCTCGAATACGTGTTGAGCCAGATCGAGCAGCGACGCTGCGACCTTGAGCAACGGCGCGCAGACCTGGATGCCGCACTGCGCGAGCTCGACGCCTTCGAGGCCGGCTGCCAGGCGGAGCTCGCGGCGATGACCGTACGCTGAGGAGAACGTCGCCGCTGAGCGCGACCCGGCCCCGAGGAGGAGCCATGAGCGAGAACCCCATCGTCGACCGGTCCGACGAGCCATCCGCGTTCGCCTGGATCATGTCCGGCACCCTCGGCGCGCTCGCCGTCGGCGGACTCGCCAAACTCATGCTCGACCGCCGACGTGCCCGCGCGATCGCCGAGGCCGGACGTGAGGAGGACGGCCCCGACGGTCACCCGAGCTGAGCGCGCAGGAAGTCGTCGATCTCGGCGCGGGTCGGTGCACTGCTCGGGCCGCGCCGGGTCACCTTGATCGCGGCCCCGGCGTTGGCCCGTCGGGCAGCCTTACCCCAGCCCGTCCCGAGGGCCCGCTCCGCGAGCAGGATGCCGGTGTGGCAGTCCCCGGCGCCGTTGGTGTCCAGCGGTGTTTGCGGGAACCCCGCGAGGTATGTCGTGTGCTCCCCCTCGCGCACCACGCACCCTCGCGGGCCGTCCCGAACGATGACCACGGCCTGGGGGTCGAGCCGGGTGGCGATCGCGGTCGCGGTGTCCGCCATCCCGGTCCACCCGGTCAGTTGGGTGGCCTCCTCGGCGTTCGAGGTCCACACGGTGGTCCGCCGGAGCATCCGCTCCCGCAGCGGGGCCGGCAGGCCGGCGAAGATGGCGCCCGGGTCCAGGACGACCTGGACTTCTTCGCTCAGGCCGTCCAACCAGGCCATCAGCGGGTCGCGGGTGGACCCGACGAGGCTGTAGCCGGAGACGCAGACGAGGTCACCCGGCTCCGGGGCGCTGCTCGCGAGGGATTCGACGGTGATCTGGCGTTCGGCCCCGAGGGTCGTGACGAACGTGCGCTCCGCACTCGGTTCGACCATCACGAAACAGATGCCGGTGTCCTGGCCGCTCACCGGGGGTGCACTCGCCGCGACGCCCTCCGCCGCGAGCGCCTCGCGGATGAGGTCGCCGTGCGGGCCGGTCCCGATCGACCCCGCGTGCACCGCCTGGGCGCCCTGGCGAGCGGTCGCGAGCAGGACGTTCACCGCGGAGGCGGCGTAGCGCGCAAAACTGCTCGCCATGGCGTTCTGCCCCCGGCGCGGCAGGCCCGGGATCTCGACGACAACGTCGACGAGAGCCTGGGCGGTGTGGATGACGCGCGGCATACGCGGCACCCTACCGACCCCCAGCTTCCCCCCAACCTTCCCCGCAACGTGATGCCACGTGGCACCACCTCGGTGGGGGCGTGTGCCGGGGCGCACGGTTCCGGGGTGAGGTCCACCTCGACTCGCGACTCACTCGATCCGGGTGCGGACCTCGTAGAGCTCGGGGAAGAAGGTCAGGTCGAGCGCCTTCCTGAGGAAGCTCACCCCTGACGAGCCACCCGTGCCCGTCTTGAAGCCGATGGTGCGCAGGACGACCTGAAGGTGCCGGAAACGCCACTGCTGGAACATGTCCTCGATGTCGACGAGCTCCTCGCAGGTCTCGTACACCCCCCAATGCTCGGCGGGCGCGGCATACACGGCCTCGAAGACATCGACGAGCTCGGGCACCATCCGGTACGGCTCGCGGACGTCGCGGTCAAGGACCGAGGCCGGGACGGCATACCCGTTGCGGCCGAGGTAACGGAGGAACTCGTCGTAGATCGTCGGCTCCTCCCAGAGCGCGGTGAGCATCGCCTTCACCTCGGGGTCATGCTCGAAGACGGCGATCATGTCCGCGTTCTTGTTGCCGAGCAGGAACTCGACCGCGCGGTACTGGTAACTCTGGAACCCCGAGCTGGTCGCCAGGAAGGGACGGATCTCGGCGTACTCGCTCGGGGTCATCGTCGCGAGCACGTCCCACTGCTCGATGAGCTGGCGCTGGACGTGCTTGACCCGAGCGAGCCGCTTCAGGGCCGGGGCGAACTCGTCGGCGGCGATGCAGGCCCGCGCCGAACGGAGTTCGTGGAGCAGCAGCTTGAGCCACAGCTCGGCGACCTGGTGCTGGATGATGAAGAGCATCTCGTCGTGCAGTTCGGGGACGCTGCGCGGATGCTGCGCGGAGAGGAGGGTCTCGAGGTCGAGGTAGCGCCCATAGCTCATCGCTTGGCTGAAGTCGGTCTGGATGGTGTTCTCGAGGGCCCGAGTTGCCCGATCGGTCGCGTCACTCATGCCCGATATCATGCCGACATGTCGCGCCTGTGTCGAGCGTCACGTTTCTGACATATAGAGGAAATTGGGTGGGCTGCCCCAGCCTCAGGGTGCGCGCAGCGAGATGAGGGAGGCGTTGCCCCGGGCATCGACCCTGAGCTGAGCCAGCGCCCGCCCCGAGGCCAGTGCCGCGCCGAGGCCGTCCGGGTCACCCCGCGGGACGTACCACGTCTCGATGCCGCAACGCACCTGCCAGTTCATGGTGTCGCAGGTGAGGTAGACCCCGGACTCGGGACGCATCCGCACCGGTGCACCGCTCGCCGACCAGATTTCGCCGGTGAGGGCCAGTGGAACGTAGAGGGTGCCTCGGGCGGAGGACTCGAGGTCGCCGTTGTAGACGGGCAGTTTGAGGTCGGGATAGCCGAGGTAGACCGTCGAACCGGCCGGAGGCAGGGCGGCCTCGCCAGGCGGGAGGCCCAACTCGGGCACCCCAGCCAGGCCTGCCTTGAGGACGACGTCCGTTCCGGTGATGCGGGCACTCAGCGGACCGTGCACACCGACCGCGACGAACGCCGCCTGGGCCGCGAGGATGACGGCGAGCAGTCGCCCGCGGTGGGCGTTCATGCCAGCGACTCCCGTCGGGCCTGCAGTCGTCGCCGGCCCCGTTCGGCGGCGTACCCGGTGGCGAGCAGGACGACCCCCAGCACGAGGAAGAGGGTCGCGCCGGAGAGGATGGGGGCGAACACCGCGAACGCCTGCACGGTGACGAACAGCACCAGGGCGGCGGTCGCGGCGAACGCCAGCCGCGGGGACTCCCGCAGGACCCCGATCACCGCGACGCCGGTAGCGAGCAGGAGGAAGCCAAGAACGGCCACACTGGCCCGCAAGATGGCGCTCGTGGTCGCTCCGGTGAGGCGCGAATCGACGTCCAGGAAGCCGAACTGTGCCTGCCACCTGGAGAGCAGCAGCCCGAGCGCGAGCGCCCCGAAGGCGACCAGGGCGTGCACCCGGGTGGCCCGGTCGGCGCGGATCGCGAGCACGCCGCAGACGAGGACGGCGGCGATCAACACCGCGATGACGGGGCCGCCGAAACTCACCGAGCGCCCGCCCGACGGTATGCCGGTGATGAAAACGGCCAGGAGTGAACCCATCGCCCCGAACTCCCGCCACGGCAGAGCCCCGATCGGCCACAGCCGGGCATGCGCACCGGCCACCCCCGCCCCGACGACTCCGGCGAGGGCCGCCCCGAGGCCGGCGTTGAACTGTGTCTCCTGCGCCTCCAGGGTTTGCCAGAACACCCACGCCAAGGTGAGCGGCACAGCCACGACAAGGACCGGGAAGGAGCGCACGCCATACGCGAGAACGAGCGCTCCTCCGGCCCAGGCCCCGAGCAGGATGGCCCGGTCCGTCGGAGCATTCAACGAGTTCGCCGCCTGGAAGACCACGGCCCCGAAAGCGCCGGCCGCAATGACCCGCAGCGCGGACACCCATACCGTGTCCGCGCCCCCGGAGCGGGCGCGCAAGACCTCCGTGCCCACCATGAGGGCCAGCCAAACCAGGACGACGACCGCGAACCGGCCGCCCGGACTGAACCGTTGCAGGTTCGCTGCGACCAGCCAGATCAGTCCGACCGCGACGAAGGCGGCGCCGAGGAAGACCACGAGGCGGGTCAGGTTGACCTGCTGGGCGACGACATACCGGCCGCGGATCCGCTCACCGGCCTCGGCCGTGATGAGCCCCTCGGACTCCCAGATACGTGTCTGGGTACCGAGCCAGAGGCGCTGGTTGTCGGAGATGGTGCGATCACTCACGGCCCCTCCAGGGCTCAAAGGTCACCGAAGGTCGCCGAAGGTCACAGAGGAGGCTCACAGAACGGCGAACTCGTCCGGGTCGGGCCCGGTGCGGAAGCCCTGATCCAGCGTACCGAGCTCAACCAGGTCCGCCCGGGTCAACTCGAGCCCGACCGCCGCGAGGTTTTCGACGATGCGCGCGGGCGTGACCGACTTGGGGATGACGACGAGCCCGAGGGCGAGGTGCCAGGCGATGACGACCTGGGCCGCGGTGGCGTCATGCCGCTGCGCGATCCGGCGGACCACCGGGTCGTCGAGGACACGCTTGCCCGAAGCGAGCGGACTCCACGACTCGGTGACGATCCCCCGCTGAGCCTGAAACTCGCGCAGCGTCCCCTGCTGGAGGTAGGGGTGGAGTTCGATCTGGTTGATCGCCGGCCACTCACCGCTCTCCTGCTCAACCCGCCGCAGGTGGCCTTCGTGGAAGTTGCACACCCCGATGGCCCGGACCCGACCTGCGTCCCGCAGTTCGCGCAGCGCAGCCCAGGTCTCCAGATAACGGTCCAGACTCGGCACCGGCCAGTGGATGAGGTAGAGGTCGAGGACCTCAAGGCCGAGCCGCCTCATCGAGGCGTCGAAAGCCCGCAGCGTCCCCTCCCGCCCGTGATCGGAGTTCCAGACCTTCGTCGTCACGAAGATCTCGTCCCTGGGCACACTCGTCGCCTTGAGGGCGCGCCCGACACCGGCCTCGTTGCCGTAGATCCGAGCGGTGTCGATATGCCGGTAGCCGGCTTCGAGGGCCGTTCCGACCGCGGAGTCGACCTCGTCGTCGGGGACCTGCCAGACGCCATACCCGATCGAGGGAATGAGGACCTCACCGGTCGGGGTGTTCAGTACGGTCCTGGGCACCGCGGGGCGCTCGCTCACGCTCACCACTCTACGTTTCCGGCTCTCCGGTGGCGAGGGAGCCGTGCGGGCATGCCCACGAGGCACCCACTAGGCTCGGGGCCATGGCCATCAGCAAAGTCCTCATTGCGAACCGTGGAGAGATTGCCTGTCGCATCGCGCGCGCGTGCAAGGACCACGGCATTGCCTCGGTCGCCGTCTACGCCGAGCCGGACCGTGACGCCCTCCACGTGAAGATCGCCGACGAGGCGTACGCCCTGGGCGGCACCACTCCCGGCGACTCTTACCTCCTGCAGGACAAGCTCATCGCGATCGCCGCGGAGTGCGGCGCGGACGCGATTCACCCCGGCTACGGCTTCCTCGCCGAGAACGGCCCGTTCGCCCAGAAGGTCATTGACGCCGGTCTGACCTGGATCGGCCCCGGCCCGCAGGCCATCGACTCCCTCGGCGACAAGGTCAAGGCCCGGCATATCGCCCTCCAGGCCAACGCCCCCCTCGTGCCCGGGACCAAGGACCCGGTGGATGGCCCCGACGAGGTCGTCGCCTTCGCCCAGGAACACGGCCTCCCGGTCGCCATCAAGGCCGCGTATGGCGGCGGCGGACGAGGCCTCAAGGTGGCCCGGACCCTGGAGGAGATCCCCGAGCTGTTCGACTCGGCCGTGCGCGAGGCCGTGACCGCGTTCGGGCGGGGCGAGTGTTTCGTCGAGCGCTTCCTGGACCACCCCCGCCACGTCGAGACCCAGTGTCTGGCCGACCAGCACGGCAACGTCGTCGTCGTCTCCACCCGCGACTGTTCCCTGCAGCGGCGCAACCAGAAGCTCGTCGAGGAAGCCCCCGCGCCGTTCATCACCGAGGAACAACACACCGAGCTGGTGCGGGCCTCCAAGGAGATCCTGCGCATCGCCGGCTATGTCGGCGCCGGGACCTGTGAGTTCCTCGTCGGCCCGCAGGGTGACATCTCCTTCCTCGAGGTCAACACCCGCCTCCAGGTCGAGCACCCGGTCACCGAGGAGGTCACCGGCATCGACCTCGTCCGCGAGCAGTTCCGGATCGCCGACGGGGAGGCGCTCTCCTTCACCGACCCCGAGCCGCATGCGCACTCCATCGAGTTCCGGATCAACGGTGAGGACGCGGGGCGCGGCTTCCTGCCGGCTCCGGGGACGGTGACCCGGCTCGTCGTCCCGCAGGGCCCCGGTGTTCGCTGGGACGCCGGCATGGTCGAGGGCGACACCATCGCCGGGGCCTTCGACTCGATGATCGCCAAGCTCATCGTCACCGGCTCGACCCGCCAACAGGCCCTCGAGCGGGCCCGCCGCGTGCTCGACGAACTCGTCATCGAGGGCATGGCGACGGTCACCCCGTTCCACGCCAAGATCGTCAACGACCCGGACTTCGCCCCAGCCGACCCGCAGCAGAAGTTCGCGGTCCACACCCGGTGGATCGAGACCGAGTTCGTCAACGACATCCCTCCGTATGCCGGTGGGTCGGCGGATGCTCCGGAGGCGCCGGAGCGGCAACGGATCGTCGTCGAGGTCGGCGGCAAACGGCTCGAGGTCTCCATGCCCGGGGGCCTGTCCTTCGGGGGCGGCGGCGGCGCACCCGCGACGAAGAAGGCACCTCGTCGCTCGGGTGGCTCCAAGGCGGGAGCGGCGGCCTCGGGCGACTCGCTCACCGCGCCGATGCAGGGCACGATCGTCAAGGTAGCCGTCGAGGAGGGGCAGCAGGTCGCCGCCGGTGACCTCGTCGTCGTCCTCGAAGCCATGAAGATGGAGCAGCCGATCAACGCCCACAAGGCCGGCACCATCTCGGGCATCCAAGCCGTCGTCGGTGAGACCGTCGGCAACGGGGCGGTCCTCTGCGAGATCAAGGACGCCGAGGGCTAGTTCAGGCCATCAGTCGGTGACGTGCAGCCGACGGGCGGCCTCGGCGATCGATCCGGTCAAGGACGGGTAGACCGTGAACGTCGAGGCGACCTGGTCGACGTTGAGCCGGTGCTGCACAGCCAGGGTCACCGGGAAGATGAGTTCGGAGGCGCGCGGGGCGACGACGACCCCGCCGAGAACCAGCCCAGAGCCGCGGTGCGCGAACAACTTGACGAACCCGTCGGCGATCCCCATCATCTTCGCGCGCGGGTTGCGGGAGAGCGGCAGCGAAATGACATCGGCCCGGACCTTGCCGGAGTCGATGTCCTTCTGGGACACCCCGACGGTGGCGATCTCGGGGTCGGTGAAGATGTTCGCCGACACATAGTGCAACGGCAGCGGGGACACCGCGTCCCCGAGCGCATGGGCCATCGCCGTCCGACCCTGGGCAGCCGCAACCGAGGCCAGCGGGAGCACCCCGGTGCAGTCGCCCGCGGCATACACGCCCCGGACGGAGGTCCGCGAGACTCGGTCGACGGCGATGTGGCCCGAGGCGGTGAGGGCCACCCCGCACTCCTCGAGCCCGATCCCCGAGGTGAGTGGCACCGACCCGACCGCGAGCAGCGCATGCGAGGCCTCGACCCGGCGTCCGTCCTCGAGGGCGACGACCACCCCGGTCTCGGTGCGCTCGACCGCCGCCATCCGGGACCGGCTCAATACGGTCATTCCCCGGCGGGTGAAGACCTCCTCGATAACCCGGGCCGCGTCCGGGTCCTCCCCCGGCAGGACGTGATCGCGGGAGGAGACCAGGGTGACCTGGGCGCCGAGGCCGAGGTAGGCCTGGGCGAGCTCGGCCCCGGTCACCCCGGAGCCCACCACGACGAGGTGTTCGGGCAGCCGCTCCAGGCCGTAAATCTGCTGCCAGGTGAGGATGCGCTCACCGTCGGGGCGGGCGCTGTCCATGACCCGAGGAGTGGCTCCGGTGGCGAGCAGGATGATGTCCGCGCCGATGAGCTCCTGGCCCCCGTCGGCGAGGGTGACCTCGACCTGGGTGGCGCTGGCGAGTCGTCCCCATCCGTCGACCACTCGTACGCCCACCTCGCGGAGGCGGGTGCCGATGTCCGTGGACTGGGCCTCAGCGAGCGCGAGCACCCGGGCGTTGACCTCGGCAAGCTCGGCCTCGGCCTTGGTGACCTCATCACCTTCATGGTCGGTGAGGTGCACACCGAGGTCGTGGGCGGTCTCGAACTCGCTGAGATAGTCCGCAGTGGAGATCAGCGCCTTGCTCGGCACGCAGTCGGTGAGCACCGCGGCCCCGCCGAGACCGTCGCGCTCGACCAGGGTCACCGATGCCCCGAGGTGGGCGGCGACGAGCGCCGCCTCGTACCCACCAGGACCGCCACCGAGGATGCACACCGACGTCGCACGCGAGTTCACGGACCCCATCCAACCACCGAGCAGCGGTATGCCGCCCACGCCGAGAGCGTGGACGGCATACCGGGCTGGCAGGGTTTCACTTCTTGGGCATGAGCACTCCGTCGATGACGTGGATGACGCCGTTGCTCGCCGTGACATCGGTCGCGGTGACGTTGATGCTGTTCCCGGCGACGTCGACGAGCATGACCTTGGCGCCGTCGACCTTGATCGTGAGCTCGGCGCCCTGAACGGTCTTGACCTTCTTGCCGTCCATGGTCACGACGTCGGCGGCCATGACCTTCCCGGCGATGACGTGGTAGGTGAGGATCGAGGAGAGGTCACCCTTGGGGTCCTTGAGCAGGGTGTCCAAGGTGCCCGCCGGGAGCTTGGCGAACGCCGCATCCGTGGGTGCGAAGACGGTGAACGGGCCGGCGCCCTTGAGCGTCTCGACGAGTCCGGCCGCGGTCAGCGCCGTGGCCAGGGTCTTGAAGTCGCCGGCGGCGACGGCGGTGTCGACAATGTCCTTCGCGGCCGCCGGGCTGGACTCCGTCGGGGTCGGGGTGGCCGAGGGGCTGGATGCCGTTGGGGAGGCCGCCGGGGTGGAGGTCGTGGAGTCGGAGCTGCCGCAGGCGGACAGGCCGAGGGCCAGGACGGCGATGGGGACGAGGGCGCGGAGACGGGACATGAGGGGTTCCTCTCAAGGTCTGGGGCTGATGTGGGGTATTCCGCCCCTCCCCCCGGAACGGATGCGCCACGTTAGACAAAGTTTCGACAAGCCCCGCGGGGCTGCCCTTCCGCCAAGGGGGTATGCCGCCCACCCACCGGGCAACTAGAGTCGCCAACGTGACTGAGCACTCGGCATACCCGGATCTCAACGACCCCGCGACCGACCCCTTCGAGCTCGCCCGAGCGGCCGCGGCGGTCATCGCCGAGCGCTCGGGGGCGGCTCGGCACGACGTCGCCCTCGTCCTCGGCTCGGGCTGGGGGCAGACCGGCGACCTCGTCGGGGAGACGCTGTGCACCATCGAGAACACCGACGTCCCGGGGTTCGGCAAGGCCGCCGTCGCCGGGCACTCAGGGGTCATGCGCTCGGTCGCCATCGGGGACACCGGCCGGCGCGCCCTGGTCTATGGCACCCGCACGCACTACTACGAGGGCCGGGGGTTCGGGCGGTGGTCCATGGGGTGCGCACCGCGGCCGCTGCCGGTTGCTCGACGATCGTCATCACCAACGGCTGCGGTGGCCTGCGCGAGGAGTGGGGGCCTGGCACGCCGGTCCTCATCAAGGACCACATCAACCTCACCGCAACCTCCCCCATCGAGGGAGCCAACTTCGTCGACCTCACCGACGTCTACTCCCCCCGCTTGCGGGCACTCGCGCAGGAGGTGGACGCCAGCCTCGAGGAAGGCGTCTACGTGCAGTTCCGTGGACCCCACTACGAGACCCCGGCCGAGGTCCGGATGGCCCAGATCATCGGCGGAGACCTCGTCGGGATGTCGACCACGCTCGAGGCCATCGCGGCCCGGCAGAGCGGGTTGGAGGTGCTCGGTATCTCCCTGGTGACCAATCCCGCGGCCGGCATCTCCAAGACCCCGCTCAACCACGAGGAAGTTCTCGAGGCCGGTCGGGACGCCGCGCAACGCTGCGGTCGGCTGCTCGCCGACGTGGTCGGTCGGCTCTAAGCACTGGAGGGTATGCCGTGAGCGCACCGACCGTCTCCGACCTCACGCCGCTGCTGGCCGCGGCCCGTGCCTGGGCAGCCGACGACCCCGATCCCGCGACCCGGGCCGAGATCGAACACCTCTGTGCCGCCACCGAGAACGGAGATGCCGAGGCCGCGCTCGAGCTCGCGGACGCGATGGCCGGGATGCTCGAGTTCGGGACGGCGGGGTTGCGGGGACGCCTCGGCGGAGGACCGAACCGGATGAACCGGGCGGTGGTCATCCGCGCGGCCGCCGGGCTCACGGCATACCTGAAGACCATGAAACGGTCGCCGTTCGTCGTCATCGGCTACGACGCGCGACGCGGTTCGCAGACGTTTGCGCAAGACACTGCCGCGGTCGTCGTCGGCGCGGGCGGGCGAGCGGCCCTGCTGCCGCGCACCATGCCCACCCCGGTCCTGGCGTATGCGATCCGCCACCTCGGCGCCGACGCCGGGGTCATGGTCACCGCCTCGCACAACCCACCGGAAGACAACGGCTACAAGGTCTACCTCGGGGACGGCTCGCAGATCGTCAGCCCGGTCGACGCCGACATCGCCGCCCAGATCGCCGCGGTGCCCTCGGTCGCGTCGGTGCCTCGGGCCGAGGATGGCTGGCAGGTGCTCGATGACGAGGTCTGGTCGGCGTATGTCCGCGCCGCCACGCGTGTTGTCGAGCACGGAGCCGCGGCCGACCTCACCGTGGTGCACACCGCGTTGCACGGGGTGGGGACCGAGACCGTCCGGGCCGCCTTTGCGGCTGCGGGGTTCGACGCTCCGCTCGTCGTCGAGAGCCAGGCGGAACCGGACCCGGCGTTCCCGACGGTGACCTTCCCCAACCCCGAGGAGCCCGGGGCCATCGACGCGGCGCTGGAGCTGGCCGAGCAGACCAATCCCGACGTCGTCATCGCCAACGACCCCGATGCCGACCGGTGCGCTGCGGCGATCTCGGCTCGCGGGGGTTGGCGGATGCTGCGCGGCGACGAGCTCGGGGCCCTGCTCGGCTCGCACCTGCTCGCCAAGGGCACCGCCGCCGGCGTCCAGCCCGACTCGGCGGAGTGTGTCTTCGCGAACTCGATCGTCTCCTCACGGCAGCTTTCCGCCATGTGCGCGGCGGTCGGGGTGCGCCACGAGGAGACCCTCACCGGGTTCAAGTGGATTTCTCGGGTACCGGGGCTCCGGTACGGCTACGAGGAAGCCCTCGGCTACTGCTGCGACCCCGGTGCGGTCCGCGACAAGGACGGGATCTCCGCCGCCCTGCTCGTCGCCGAACTCACCGCCGAGCTGAAGTCGCGCGGCCAGGGACTGCAGGACCGGCTCGACGAACTCGCTCTCGCGCACGGGGTTTATGCCACCGACGCCTTCTCCGTGCGGGTCACCGACCTCTCCCTCATCGGTGCAATCATGGCCCGGCTCCGGTCGGCTCCCCCGAGCTCCGTGGCCGGGTCAGCCGTGGTCCGGGCCGACGACCTCGCCCGGGGCGACGGTGGCCTGCCGCCGACCGAGGGGTTGCGCTACTACCTCGCCGACGACTCCCGGGTCATCGTGCGGCCCTCGGGGACAGAGCCCAAGCTCAAGGTGTACCTCGAGGTCATCGAGGCCGTCGCGGGCGGCGACGACCTCGGCCGGGCTCGGGCTCGGGCGGCGGCCCGGCTCGCGGCGATCCGGTCCGATCTCGAAGCCCGCACCGCCCTCTGACCCGGGGGCGGTGACCTGATGAACCCGCGGCTTCGCCCGATGATCGTCACGGCAGCCGCGGCGGTTCTCTCCGTGGGCCTCCTGCTCGCCGCGGCCCGCTGGGGCTGGCTCGGACCCGACGTGGGTCGCGGCTCGGGGTTCTGTGAGCAAGCCCGCGACTCCTGGATCCGCCAACCCGCCAACACCTGGTCCAACGTGGGCTTTGTCGCCGCGGGCCTCGCCATCGCGTGGGCGGCGCGGCGGCCCGAGGGCCGACTCACGACATACGGCTGGCTCACCACGGTGTATGCCGTCGTCGTGGTGCTCCTCGGCCCGGCGAGCATGGCCATGCACGCCACCCAGAGCTCGCTCGGCGGGCGCCTCGACATGCTCTCGATGTACCTGGTCGCCGGCTTCGCCTTCTCGTATGCCGTGCTGCGGCTGGTCCGCGGGGGGATCGCTACCTTCGCCGGGGTGTATGCCGCCGCCATCGTCGGCTGCGAGGTCGTCGAGAACCTGGGGTTGCGGGTGCCGATGGTGCACACCGGCGGGAACCTTGCCTTCGCCCTGCTTCTCGTGGGTGCCGTCGCGATCGAAGTGGTGCTCATGCAGCGCCGGGAGAGCGTCCGGGACAACCGCTGGGGGTACGCCGCGATCGGGTTCCTGCTGCTCGCCTTCGTCATCTGGAACCTCGCTCAGGAGGGCACCGCGTTCTGCCTCCCCACCTCACTGCTCCAGGGGCATGCCGCCTGGCACGCCCTCGACGCGGTCGCGGCCTGGTGCCTGCACCGGTACTGGCTGAGCGAACGGCCGCTGACGCAACCGTTGCCCGCCCCCTAGACTCGCTTCGGTGAGCACCCCTGACTCGGCCGACCCAACGGCCCGCGCCCGAGACCTGCTCGGCGTCTCGCGTCTGACCAACCGCGCCCTCAGCGGCGCTCTGCACGGTCTGCACGGCGTCGACCAGGTCGGCTGCGAGTTGCGCGCCGCCGCCCTGGGCACCCGGAGCATCAAGGCCGACAGCAAGCGCTGGGCCATCGATCTGGCCATCTCGATGATCGACCTCACCACCCTGGAAGGTGCCGACACCCCCGGCAAGGTCCGCGGCCTCGCAACCCGGGCCCTCGTGCCCGACCCCAGCGACCCGAGCACCCCGAGCCCGGCCGCTGTGTGCGTCTATGGCGACATGGTCGCCACCGCGCGAGAAACCCTCGGGGACAGCCCGATTCGCGTTGCGGCCGTGGCGACGGCCTTCCCCAGCGGACGGGCCAGCCTCCCGGTGAAGCTCGCCGACACCAAGGACGCCATCGCGGCCGGGGCCGACGAGATCGACATGGTCATCGACCGGGGCGCTTTCCTCGCCGGGGACTACCTCACGGTGTTCCGCGAGATCGTCGCAGTCAAACAGGCCTGCACCCGTGCCGACGGCAGGGCCGCCCGGCTCAAGGTCATCATGGAGACCGGAGAGCTGGTGACCCTGGACAACGTGCGCCGGGCGTCCTGGCTCTGCATGCTCGCCGGCGCCGACTTCATCAAGACGAGCACCGGCAAGATCTCCCCCGCCGCGACCCTCCCGGTCACCCTCGTCATGCTCGAGGCGGTCCGGGACTGGCGCGAACACACCGGCGACATGGTCGGCGTCAAACCCGCCGGCGGCATCCGGACGAGCAAGGACGCGATCAGCTTCCTCGTCGCCGTCCACGAGGTCGCCGGCGAGGACTGGCTCGACAACCAGTGGTTCCGGTTCGGGGCCTCCAGCCTGCTCAACGACCTCATCCTCCAACGTCAACGGATGACCATCGGCGCCTACTCCGGTGCCGACTACATCGCCGACGACGCGCCGAGCGCTTACTGACGAACGCTTCCTGACGAGCAAAGGACCAACCCTGATGCCCACGTTCGACTACGCCCCCGCTCCGGAGTCGCGGTCCGTCGTCACCCTGGCTCCCTCCTACGACCTCTTCATCAACGGCGAGTTCGTCGACGCCTCCGGCGGCACGCCGTTCGCGACGATCAACCCGGCCACCGAGGAAACCCTGGCGATGGTCGCCGAAGCCTCCGCCGCCGATGTCGACCGGGCGGTGAAGGCGGCGCGCACGGCATACACCCGGGTGTGGTCCCGGATGAGCGGCGCCGACCGCGGCAAGTACCTCTACCGGATCGCCCGGCTGCTCCAGGAACGCTCCCGCGAGTTCGCCGTCCTAGAGACCCTCGACAACGGCAAACCGATCAAGGAGACCCGCGACGTCGACGTGCCGCTCGCCGCGGCGCACTTCTTCTATCACGCGGGCTGGGCGGACAAGCTCGAGTACGCCACCCTGGGCGCCAACCCGCGACCGTATGGCGTCGTCGGCCAGGTCATCCCGTGGAACTTCCCACTGCTCATGCTCGCCTGGAAGATCGCCCCGGCGCTGGCCTGCGGAAACACCGTCGTCCTCAAACCCGCCGAGACCACCCCGCTCACGGCCCTGCTCTTCGCCGAGATCTGCCAGCAGGCCGAGCTGCCGCCGGGAGTGGTCAACATCGTCACCGGGGCCGGAGCCACCGGCCAGGCCATCGTCGACCACCCCGGCATCGACAAACTCGCCTTCACCGGCTCGACGGCCGTCGGCAAGATGATCGCGCACGCCATCGCCGGCACCCGCAAGAAGGCCACTCTCGAGCTCGGCGGTAAGGCGGCGAACATCATCTTCGACGACGCCCCGATCGACCAGGCCATCGAGGGCATCGTCAGTGGCATCTTCTTCAACCAGGGCCAGGTGTGCTGCGCCGGCAGCCGACTCCTCGTTCAGGAGTCCATCGCTGAGGAGGTCGTGCGGCGGTTCAAGCGGCGCCTGGAGACCCTGCGCGTCGGGGACCCGCTCGACAAGAACACCGACGTCGGTGCGATCAACAGCGCCCGCCAGCTGGCCCGGATCACCGAGCTCGCGGCCGTCGGCGAAGCCGAGGGTGCTGTGCGCTGGGACACCGGCTGCCCGCTGCCCAAGAACGGCTTCTGGTTCCGCCCCACCGTCTTCACCGAGGTCAGCCAGAGCCACCGGATCGCCCAGGAGGAGATCTTCGGCCCGGTGCTCTCCGTGCTCACCTTCCGCACCCCTGGCGAAGCGGTCGCCAAGGCGAACAACACCCCGTATGGTCTTTCCGCCGGCGTCTGGACCGAGAAGGGCAGCCGCATCCTGTGGATGGCCGACCAGCTTCGGGCCGGGGTGATCTGGGCCAACACCTTCAACCGGTTCGACCCGACGAGCCCGTTCGGAGGCTACAAGGAGTCCGGGTACGGCCGCGAGGGTGGCCGGCATGGCCTCGAGGCCTACGTCCGCACGGAGGTGTCCGCATGAGTCGCGTCGATGTGCGCAAGACCTACAAGCTCTACATCGGGGGCGCGTTCCCCCGCTCCGAGTCGGCCCGTTCCTATGAGGTGTATGCCGTGCCCTCCCGCGCCGGGGCCCGTCCCCGTTTCCTCGCCAACGCCTCGCTGGCCTCCCGCAAAGATGCCCGCAATGCCGTGGTCGCCGCGCGCAAGGCCTTCCCGGGGTGGTCGGCCGCGACGGCATACAACCGCGGACAGGTGCTCTACCGGGTGGCCGAGGTCATGGAGAGCCGGCGGGCGCAGTTCGTCACCGATGTTCGGGACGCGGAGGGACTGACCCCCGCCCGCGCCGAGGCGGTGGTCTCGGCGGCCATCGACCGCTGGGTCTGGTACGCCGGCTGGAGCGACAAGCTCGCTCAGGTCCTCGGCGGGCTCAACCCGGTCGCCGGCCCGTTCTTCGACATCTCCGCGCCGGAGCCGACCGGAGTTGTCGCGGTGCTCGCGCCCCAGGCCTCCAGCCTGCTCGGTCTGGTCTCCGTCATCGCCCCCGTCGTGGTGTCCGGGAACACCGCCGTCGTGGTGACGAGTGCCGACCGACCGCTGCCCGCGGTGACCCTCGCCGAGTGCCTGGCAACCAGTGATGTGCCCGGTGGCGTGGTCAACCTGCTCACCGGCCGGGCCGCCGAGATCGCGCCCTGGCTGGCCAGCCACCGTGACGTCAACGCCATCGACCTCACTGGGGCCGCGGATGCACCCGGGGTGTCCTGGGCCGAGTTGGAGGCCGCGGCTGCGGACAACCTCAAGCGCGTCCTCCGGCCCGGGGGCAGCGGTGCCGAGGCGGTCGAACCCGACTTCACCGCCACCCCGGCGCTCTCCCGGATGACGGCCTACCTGGAGACCAAGACCGTCTGGCACCCCAAGGGTCGCTGACGCCGATGGAGGAACCACCGTCCGACCCGAGTGCGTCGCGCGCGCGGGTCGTCGTCCTCGCCGGGCCGAGCGGGTCGGGCAAGACCAGGCTCGCTGGGAGGCTGCACACGGCATACGGGTGGCCCATCGTCCGGCTCGACAACTTCTACCGCGACGGGGACGACCCGGCGCTGCCCATCCAGGCCAGTCTCGGCATCCCGGACTGGGACGACCCCCGCAGCTGGCACGCCGAGGCCGCCCTTGAGGCGCTCGCGACGCTCATCGAGACCGGCCACGCCCGCACGCCCGTCTACGACTTGGCGCAGAGCCGGGCCACCGGGTTCGAGGAGGTCGTGTGCGAGAGCGGGCGGCTGATCCTCGCCGAAGGGATCTTCGCCGCCGAAATCATCGGCGCGCTGCACCAGCGGGGGCTGCTGCACTCGGCGTGGTGCCTGGTCCAGGGCCGCAAACGCACCTTCGTTCGGCGTCTTGCCCGCGACCTCGCCGAGCGACGTAAGCCCCCTGGCGTGCTCCTCCAGCGCGGGCGCGCCCTGTATGCCGGGGAGCCGGCGACGATCCGGCGTCAGGTGGCGCTCGGGGCGCGGCAGGCGCGCCCGCGCGAGGTCGAGCGGATCCTCGGGACGGACGCCGCCGCCCTCGGTTAGGGTCAGGGGCGAGAGGCTACGCAGTGAGGAGAGCCAGGGATGGCTGAGAACGAACCGTCATCAGTGCCCGAGGGCGGAACACCGGGGGATGCCTGGGGCGCCCAACCCACGCCATACCCGGCCCCGCCACCCGGGCCGACGCCCTACCCGGCGGCGCAGCCCGCAGCCTCCCCGCCGCCGCAGTCTCCGGCGCCCTCCCCGCCGCCGCAGTCTCCGGCGCCCTACCCGCCGCCGCAGTCTCCAGCGCCGTACCCGCCCGCACAGTACGCACCCGGCCCGGTCCCGGGCGGCCCTGGCGCCCCTGGCGCCCCGGGCGGGATGCTCGCTCGGCCCGACTTCCGGCCGGGCATCATCGCGCTGCGCCCGCTGACCATCGGGGACATCTACCCGGGAGTCATCGCGGCCATCCGGGGCAACCCCGCTGCCACGCTCGGGCTCGCGGCGCTCATCTCCCTCGTCGTCCTGGTCCCGTTCACCGCCCTTTCGGTGTGGGGGGCACCCGCCATCTTCGAGCAGGTGACCACCAACTCGACCGCCCAGGAGGCTCTCGACATCGGGATCGCGCTGCCCGCCCTGGTCACCGGGCTAGGCACGATCGTCGCCCAGGTGTTCCTCATCGGGCTCATGTCGTATGTCGTGGCCCAGGGCGTGCAGGGGCTCAAAGTGACCCCTGGCCAAACCTGGAAGGCCGTCCTGGGCGCCTTCTGGCGGATCGTCGGCACCCTGATCCTCACCCTGCTCGCCCTCCTCGGCGCGGCGGTCCTCGCCTTCGTCATGATCTTCCTCATCATCGGGGCGGTCCTCGGCGTGTCCGACTCCGCGGATGTCGGCTTCTTCGCGGTCCTGGTGTTCCTGCTCCTCGCCGCCGGGATGCTGATGTTCTTCCTCTGGTTCTCCACCCGGTTCACCTTCGCCCCGGCGATCGCCCTGCTGGAGTCGACGTCCGCAACCGCCGCCATGGCCCGCTCCTGGCGCCTCACCTCGGGCCGACCGGTCTGGCGGATCATCGGCATCCGCTTCCTCACCATGCTCGCGGTCGGCGTGGTCACCCAGGTGGTCGGCTTCGGTGTCGGAGTCCTCTTCGGGGCCGCCTTGCCGAGCTCGCCGACCGGGGCATTCTTCGCGATCGCCGCGCTCATGGCAGGGGTCACCACGCTGCTCACCATCATCATCTCGGTCCCGTTCAGTTCGGGCGTCGACGCCCTGCTGTACATCGACCAGCGGATCCGACGCGAGGGGCTCGACGTCCAGCTCATGCAGGCGGCCTCCGCCCGGGTGAGCAGCGACCCGGTCTGATCCTCGATGGCCTCCCCACCCGTTGATCCGACCTCGCAGGAGGCCCGGGAGTGGCTCGTCAACGAACTCAGCAAGAGCGGTTACTCGGCGAAACCTTCTCTGATCGAACGGTTCCTCGACTGGCTCGGACAGTTGCTGTCCTTCGGGAGCGGGGGCGCATCGCTGCCCGGGTGGCTGCTCGGCGCGCTCATCGGGGTGGCCTTGGGGGTGGTGGTTCTCGTGGCGCTCCGGATCGCCCGACCCGAGGCGTTCCGCAAACGTCGTACCGGCGGGGGGTACTCGGCCGAGGTCCTCGACGACAGCGGCCGTACCGCCGCGCACTACCGCCGGGATGCCGCCGCGGCACTGGCCCGCGGCGATCTCGACCTCGCGCTCTGTGAGGCGGTTCGGGCGATCGCGGCGGGTGCCACCGAACGGACCCTGCTCCCCGAGAGCCCCGGCCGCACCGCCCACGAGTTGTCCGGTGAACTGTCCCAGATCTTCCCGGCCGAGGCCGTCGCGCTGCGCGGGGTGGCCGACACCTTCGACGCCGTCCGGTACGGGCGCCGACCGGCCACCGCCGAAGGGGCCCGGGCCGCGATCGCCCTGGATGCCCGCCTGGTGACCACCGCACCGCTGCTGACCCGGGCGGGTGTGCTGTGACGACCTACGCGGCCCAGCGCGGGACCCGGCTTCGGTTGCCCTCGCGCACGTCCCGCGGGCCGCTCGCGCTGGGCGTAATGCTGTTCGTGGCCCTGGTTCTGCTCGGGCTGAGTTCCACGGGTTCCGTGGCCACGCTGGACCCGGAGGGCTTCGGGCCCAAGGGAGCCCACGCCGTCGCCCAGGTGCTGCGTGAGCACGGCGTCCACGTCGAGGTGGTCCGGCGCAACCTCGATCTGGAGAAGGCCCTGATCGTCACCGGCGCGGAGCCGACGACCGTCGTCATCAGCGACCCCGCCTTCATCGTGGGTTCCGAGGCGGAGGTGTTGCCGCAGCTCATCAGGCAGGCCGACCGCGTCGTCGTCCTCATCCCGACCGAGGACCTGCTCACCGCCCTCGGCGTGGACGCCACCATGGAGCCGGACTCGGTCGAACTGGACGGCATACCGGCGCAGTGTCGTTCGGGCAGCGTCGGCTTCACCGACCAACTGGCGAGCGTGGTCAGTCCTGCCCTGCGCGCCACCGGCACCGGTGCGCTCTCGTGCTTCCCCCTGGGCGGCGGGGATCATGCCTGGTTGGAGCTGCCGGCGAAGGGGGCCGTGCCGCCAACGATCGTAGTCGGCGCCTCGGCCCTGTTCACGAACAGGTTCGTCACCGAGGCCGCGCATGCCGGGGTTGCTCTCCGCTCGCTCGGGCAGCACCCCCAGCTGGTGTGGTTCGCCCCGGACGCGACGAACCTGGCGCCGAACGCCTCCGTTGGGGCGAGGTCGAGTTGGCCGGCGTGGATCCCGTATGCCGGGTGGCTGGCTGCCGTCGCCCTGCTCGCCCTAGCGTTCGCCCAGGGCCGCCGGCTCGGGCCGCTCGTCCCGGAGCCACTCCCCGTGGTGGTCCAGGCCGCCGAGACCACCCGGAGCCGGGCCCGGCTCTACCAACGCACCGGCGCCCGGGACCGGGCCGCAAAGACTCTGCGACGGGGAAGCGTGCGCAGGCTCCGGCGACGGCTTGGCGCAGGGTCGGCCGATGACGCCGCCCTCGTCGAGCTGGTTGCCCAGGTCACCGGCTCGGAGGCGCCGACGATTCACGAACTCCTCCGCGGGGCCACCCCCACCTCTGACAGCGCGCTCGCCGATCTCGCGCGCCAACTCGCTGACCTCGAAGAAAGGGCTGCCCAGCCATGACCGACCACCCGACACTCCCGGAGGGGCCTGCAACCGACGCCCGGGCCGCCCTCGGCCGCGTTCGCGCCGAGGTCGCCAAGGCCGTCGTCGGCCAGGACGCCGCTGTCTCCGGCCTGCTCGTGGCCCTGCTCTGCCGGGGGCACATCCTCCTCGAGGGCGTTCCCGGGGTCGCCAAGACCCTGCTCGTGCGCTCGCTCGCGGCGGCCCTCGACGTCGACACCACCCGCGTTCAGTTCACCCCCGACCTCATGCCGGGTGACCTCACCGGGTCGCTCATCTATGACGCCGCCCGCTCCGACTTCGTCTTCCGCCAGGGCCCGGTCTTCACCAACCTGCTCCTCGCCGACGAGATCAACCGGACTCCCCCAAAGACCCAGAGCGCCCTGCTTGAGGCCATGGAGGAACGCCAGGTCACCGTTGACGGGACCGGCCATTCGCTGCCGACCCCGTTCCTCGTCGCCGCCACCCAGAACCCCGTCGAGTATGAGGGCACCTATCCGCTGCCCGAGGCCCAGCTCGACCGTTTCCTGCTCAAGGTCACCCTGCCGGTTCCGGCCAAGGAGGACGAGGTGGCCGTGCTCATGCGCCACGCCGGGGGTTTCGACCCTCGCGATCTGGCCGCCGCCGGGCTCCGGCCGGTGGCTTCACGGGCCGACCTCGAGGCCGGCGCCGCCGCCGTGCGGTCGGTGGCGGTCGCGCCCGAGGTAGCCGGCTACATCGTCGATATCGCCCGAGCGACCCGGACCTCGCCCTCGCTGAGCCTCGGGGTGAGTCCGCGCGGCGCGACCGCGCTCATGGCGACCTCACGGGCGTGGGCCTGGCTCAACGGCCGGTCTTTCGTCACCCCGGACGACGTCAAGGCCCTCGCCCACTCGACCCTTTCGCACCGGCTCGCCCTGCGACCCGAGGCTGAACTCGACGGTGTCGACGTCGGCGCGGTCCTCGCGAGCGCCTTGAGCTCGGTGCCCGTGCCGCGCTGATGGTGCTCACGACCCGGGCCGCCGCGCTCGCCGCGCTCGGAGTGTTCCCGGTGATCTTCTGGCCCTCGGCGGCGACCGCGTGGCTGTGGCTGCTCATGGTGGCGCTCGCCGTCGGCCTCGACGTGCTGACCGCGGCCATCCCGGGATCCCTCCTCGTGCAACGCACCCCGCCGGTAGCGGTGCGCCTCGGGGAATCCAGCAAGACCACCCTCTGGGTGACGAACACCGGGAAGCGCACGGCCCGCGGGGTCCTCCGGGACGCGTGGCCGCCCTCGGCCGGCGCGCACCCCACCCGGCATACGCTCGCGCTCCCGCCCGGGGAACGCGCCCGGTTGACCACCACGCTGACCCCGACCCGGCGCGGGGACCGGGCAGCCGATCGGGTGACCGTGCGCACCCTCGGGCCGCTGCGGTTGGCCGGCCGGCAGCGCTCGTTCCCGGTCCCGGGCACGTTGCGGGCGCTGCACCCGTTCCCGGCCCGGCGGCACATCCCCTCGCGGCTCAACATCCTGCGACAGCTCGACGGCCGGGCCGCGGTCCGGGTCCGGGGCCAAGGAACCGAGTTCGACAGCCTGCGCGACTACGTCGAGGGGGACGATGTGCGCAGCATCGACTGGCGGGCGACAGCGCGGCGCCGCGACCTGGTCGTGCGCACCTGGCAGCCCGAACAGCACCGCCGCGTCATCATCGTTCTCGACTCCTCCCGCACCTCGGCCGGCCGGGTCGGCGACGAGCCCCGGCTCGACGCGGCCATGAACGCCGCCCTGCTCTTGGTGGCCATCGCCGGCCACGCCCGCGACCGGGTCACCGTCATCGCCGGCGACCGTGAGGTCCGGGTGCGCGTGGCCGGCCACGACCGGGTCGAACTGCTCCACGACACGATCAGCCGACTCGCCCCCGTGGAACCCCGGCTCATCGAGGCCGACTGGCCGTTGCTGGCCGCGGCAGTGACCCAGGCGAGCACCCAACGCGCCCTCGTGGTCCTGCTCACCCCGCTCGAGCCGGCCGCCATCGAGGAAGGGCTCCTCCCGATGCTCCCCGCCCTGGCCGGGCGGCACCTGGTGGTAGTCGCCTCGGTCGCCGACCCGACGGTGGCCCAGATGCGCACCGAACGCGACACCGTCACCGAGGCGTATGCCGCCGCTGCCGCCGAACGCAGCGAGGCCCTCCGCGGTCGCACCGAGGCAGCGCTGCGGGCGCTCGGCGTCGACGTCCTCGACGAGCCCCCGCAGGACCTGCCCGTGCGGCTGGTGGACCACTACCTCATGCTGAAGCGGCACGGACGGCTCTGACGCGCACGCGGGCGCCCAGCCAAGGGACCCGGACCTAGGCGGCGGCCGGGACCGAGGGGCCGAGGATGCTCTCGTCGAGGTCGCCGCTCTCGCCGGCCCGGTGGGCGTTTCCGCCCACCCGCCAGACGTAGGTGAGGAAGGCCAGTTCGGCGACGACCCCGATGGCGATCCGTGCCCAGGTCGGCAGCGAGGACGGGGTGACGAACCCCTCGATGACACCACTCACGGCCAGGACCACGACCAGCCCGAGGGCAACCCCGATTGCCGTGCGCCCCTCGTGCGCGAAGCTGGCCAGCCGGGTGCGCGATCCGGGGACGATCCAGGACCAGAACAGCCGCAACCCCACCCCACCGGCAACGAAGACCGCGGTGAGTTCGAGGAGCCCGTGCGGAAGGATGAGCCCGAAGAAGAGGCTCCCTCGCCCGTGCGCGATCATCAGGGCGGCGGCCACCCCGACGTTGATGACGTTGGTCCCGACGAGCCACACCACGGGGACGCCGAGGACCCCGAAGGCGATGCAGATGGCGGCCACCCAGGCGTTGTTGGTCCAGACCAGGGTCGCGAACTCGTGGTGCGGGAACTCCGAGTAGTAGTTCTCGAAGTCGGTCTCGACGTAGGCCCGGATCTCCTCCGGCGTCATCTGCGCGGAATACACCTCCGGGTGGCGCAGGGCCCAGAAGGCGACCAGGGTCGCGAGCAGGACACTGACCGCCGTGACCGCGAGCCACCACCAGCGCAGCCGATACAGGGCCGCGGGGAAGGTCCGGGTGAGGAAACCGGCGGCGGAGCGCCAGGTCGTGACCGAGCGACCGCTGGTGACCACCCGCGCCTGGGTGAGCAGGCCGGAGAGGTAGCGGACCAGGGTCGGGTCGGGGCTCGCCGACCGGATCACCGAGAGGTGCGTGGAGACCCGCTGGTACAGGTCGAGGAGCTCATCGGACTCCGACCCGCTCAGCCGCCGACGGCGGACAAGCTTCTCGAGCCGGTTCCAGCTCGCCCGCTTGGCGGCAACATAGGCGTCGAGGTCCACCCGCTCACTGTATGCGCTGGCCCGCCTCCCGGGCGGGCCGGCGACGGCATACAGTGGCGGGGTGAGTGAGGTGGGCTACCGCAGGTACGTCGACACCGACGTGGTCACCGGTGAGGCGGTGGCGGTCGAGACACCGACGGCCGCACTCGCCCCTCGGATCGGGTCCGCGCTCATCGACATCCTCGTGCTCGTGGCGCTGTGGTTCTCGACGACCTGGGTCCTCGGTCAGTTCGAGCTCGCGGTGAGCGAAGCGGTCGGCCGCACCCTATCCCTGCTCCTCGTGGTCGCCCTGCTCGTCGCCTACCCAGCCACCGTCGAACGGCTTACCCTGGGACGCTCCTTCGGCAAGTGGGTGCTCGGTCTGCGGGTGGTCCGTGACGATGGCGGACCGGTCACCGCACGGCACACGATCGGTCGGGCACTCATCGGCGTGGTCGAAGTGTTCGTCTCAGCGGGCGTCGTCGCCGTCCTCGCGGCGCTGGTCCACCCACGGGCAAAACGCTTGGGAGACATGGCCGTCGGGACGTATGTCATCAGTACCCGGATACCGCGGCCGCAGCTCGCCAGCCCGCCCATGCCGTTCGCGTTGGCCCCGTGGGCGGCGAGCGCGGACATCGCAACGCTTCCGCCCGGGCTGGCCATCGCGATCCGGCAATTCCTCGCCCGCCGGGAGAGTCTCACCCCGGACTCGCGTCAACGGGTCGGCGCCGAACTGGTCGCCGACACCCTGACGCGGGTCGCGCCACCACCGCCTGCGGGCACCCCGGCCGAGGCCTTCCTGGCCGCCGTGCTCGCCGAACGGGGCCGACGAGACACCTGGCGGTTGGACCGGGAACGGGCCTTGCGCGAGCGGGTTCTGCCCGTCGACGAACTGGAGCCTTAGAGCGCTCCGAGGGCGGCGTACCCGGGTTTGACGACATGCTCGATGATCGCGAGCCGGGCATCGAAGGGGATGAACGCCGACTTCATTGCGTTGATCGTCGCCCAGCGCAGGTCCTCCAGGCTCCAGCCGGCTTCGTCGACGAGGAGCTGCATCTCCCGGGACATCGACGTGCCGGACATGAGCCGGTTGTCGGTGTTGATGGTGACCCGGAAGCGCAGGTCCTTGAGCATGGTGATCGGGTGGTGGGCGATCGAGTCCGCGGCCCCGGTCTGCAGGTTGGAGGATGGGCACATCTCTAGCGGAATGCGGGTGTCCCGCACATAGGAAGCCAGTCGACCGAGAACGGGCGCCTCACCGTGGGTGGATCCGTGGGTAATGTCGTCGACGATCCGCACCCCGTGCCCGAGGCGGTCGGCCCCGCACCACTGGATCGCCTCCCAGATGCTCGGCAGGCCGAACGCCTCCCCGGCGTGGATGGTGAAGTGGGCGTTCTCCCGCTGGAGGTACTCGAAAGCGTCGAGGTGCCGGGTGGGTGGGTAGCCGGCCTCGGCTCCGGCAATATCGAAACCGCCGACGCCCTGGTCGCGGTAGCGAACAACGAGTTCGGCGATCTCGGTGGAGCGGGCGGCGTGCCGCATCGCGGTGAGCAGGGTCGTCATCCGGATCCGCTGCCCTGAGGCCGCAGCCTCGGCCTCGCCCTGGCGGAACCCGGCCAGGACCGCCTCCACGACCTCCGGCAACTGCAGGCCGCCCTCGATGTGCAGTTCGGGGGCAAACCGGGACTCGGCGTAGACGACGCCGTCCGCGGCGAGGTCGAGGGCGCATTCCCGAGCGATCCGCTGCAGCTGTTCGGGGGTCTGCATGACCGCAACGGTGTGCGAGAACGTCTCGAGGTAGCGCACCAGGGACCCGGAGTCGGCAGCGTCGCGGAACCATCGACCGAGCTCCTGCGCATCCATGGTCGGCAGCCCTTGGTAGCCGCTCTCCTGAGCGAGCTCGATGATGGTCTGCGGTCGCACGCCCCCGTCGAGGTGGTCATGGAGCAGAGCCTTGGGCGCCCGCGCGATCAGGGCAGGAGTGGGAGTGGTCATCTCAGGCGATCCGATCCATGATGAGAGGCGTTGCGGCAGAACCGGACTCGGTGCCGATATGCCAGCCTCCGGCGAGGGCGTCGAGAGCTCGGGCGAACCGCTCCGGGGTGTCGCTGTGCAGCGTCATGAGCGGTTCGCCAGCCCGGACCACATCCCCGGGCTTGGCGTGCAGTTCGATGCCGGCACCGGCCTGCACCGGATCCTCCTTGCGAGCGCGTCCGGCGCCGAGGCGCCAGGCGGCAACCCCCACGGCATACGCGTCGAGGCGGGTGAGCGTGCCGTCCGCCCCGGCCCGAACCACCTCGGTATGCCGTGCGGTCGGCAACGGTGCGTCCGGGTCACCGCCCTGGGCGGTGATCATGGCCCGCCAGGCATCCATGGCCCGGCCGTCGGTGAGCGCGGCGGCCACGTCCTGGCCGCCGCGGCCGGCCGTGTCGAGCATCTCGTGCGCGAGCCGCACAGTGAGTTCCACGACATCGGCTGGGCCGCCACCGGCCAGCACCTCGACGGATTCGCGGACTTCGAGGGCGTTGCCCGCGGTCAGCCCGAGGGGGGTGTTCATGTCGGTGAGCAGGGCGACGGTCTTGACGCCCGCGTCGGTTCCCAGGTCGACCATGGTGCGAGCCAGCTCGCGGGCGTTCTCCAGCGTCTTCATGAACGCCCCGGTGCCGACCTTGACGTCGAGGACGAGGGCACCGGTGCCCTCGGCGATCTTCTTGCTCATGATCGAGCTCGCGATGAGCGGGATGGCTTCGACGGTTCCGGTGACATCCCGCAGGGCGTAGAGCTTCTTGTCGGCGGGGGCGAGCCCCGACCCGGCGGCGCAGATGACCGCCCCCACCTCGTCGAGCTGGGCGAGCATGGCCTCGTTGGAGAGGTTGCAGTCCCAGCCGGCGATGGACTCGAGCTTGTCCAGGGTGCCGCCGGTGTGGCCGAGTCCGCGGCCGGAGAGCTGCGGGACGGCGACGCCGAAGACCGCGACCAGGGGTGCCAGGGGCAGGGTGATCTTGTCGCCGACACCACCGGTGGAGTGCTTGTCCGCCGTCGGCCGGGAGAGCGAGGAGAAGTCCATCCGCTCCCCGCTGGCGATCATCGCCGCGGTCCACGTGGAGATCTCTCGCCGGGTCATCCCGTTCAGCAGGATGGCCATCGCCAGGGAGCTCATCTGCTCATCCGCGACCGCCCCGTGAGTGTAGGCATCGATGACCCAGCGGATCTGGTCGTCGCTCAGTTCGTGGCGGTCCCGTTTGGTGCAGATGACGTCGACGGCGTCGAAGGCTGGGCTCATTCCGACAGGATAGGGCCCCGGCCGTACCTGCGGTCAGTCCCTGCTGCGGTAGGCCTCCAGGTGGTCCGGTCCGAAGGCCTGCGGGAGCACCTCGCGCAGGGGTTGCACCCCCAGTGGAGTACGCAGCAGACAGTCCGGCCCGCCATGTTCCCAGAGGAGCTGTCGGCACCGACCGCACGGCATGAGCGCCTCCCCGTTGCCGTCGACGCAGGCCACGGCCACGAGTCGCCCGCCGCCGGTGGCGATGAGGTGGGAGACCATGCCGCATTCGGCGCACAGCGTCACACCGTAGGACGCGTTCTCGACGTTACAGCCGGAGACGATCCGGCCGTCGTCGGTGAGCCCGGCGACCCCCACCGGATAGTGCGAGTATTCCGCGTACGCCAGCGTCGTCATCCGCACCGCCTCGGCGACCAGGAGGTCCCAGTCGACGCTCGTCACAGGGTGGCCTCGGTTGAGCCATGCCACGCGCAGAGGGCGACGTTGGCGAGGAAGAGTGCCCCGAGCCGGACCGCCTCCTCGTCGACGACGAGGTCTCCCTGGTGGAGGTCGAAGGTGTGCCCGCCCGGGGTGCGGGTGCCCAGGCGCACCATCGCGCCGGGGGCGTGCGAGAGGTACCAGGAGAAGTCCTCCCCGCCCAATGACTGCTGGGTGGGGACGGTTTCGAGATGGGTCGGTCCGGCGGCGGCGCGGCAGGCGGCGATGCCGTCGGGGGTGTTCACCACTGGCGGCACCCCCTTGACCCGCTCGAGCTTCGCCTGGACGGCATACGGCGCGGCCACGCCCTGGACGATCTCCTCGAGCAGGGGGCCGACGGTGAGCCAGGCGTGGGCGTCGAGCATGCGCAGCGTCCCGGAGGCCTCCCCGCTCGAAGGGATGACGTTGGCGGCTTTGCCGGCGTTGACGACCCCCCAGACCAAGGCGGCACCGGCCCGTGGGTCGAGCCGCCGAGAGAGCGCCGCGGGCACGTCGGTGATCATCTTGGCCAGGGCATAGGTGAGGTCCTCGGTGAGCTGGGGGCGGCTCGTGTGTCCGCCGCGGCCGTGGAGGGAGACGGTGATCTGGTCGCAGGCGGCCGTAATGGGCCCTTCGCGCAGCCCTACCTGGCCGACGTCGAGGCTGGGGTCGCAGTGGATCGCAAAGACGCTGTCGACACCCTCCATGGCGTCCGCGGCGATGGCGTCGTGGGCCCCTCCGGGAATGACCTCCTCGGCCGGCTGGAAGATGCCTCGGATCGCAACCCCGGCCCGGATGAGGTCGGTCTCGACGGACTTCAGCGCGAGCAGCGCGCCAAGGAGCGCGGCGGTGTGGACATCGTGGCCGCAGGCGTGGCACACCCCCGGGGTGGTCGAGGCGAACGGCAGCCCGGTCCGCTCCCGTACCGGAAGGGCATCCATGTCCGCGCGCAGCGCGACCCGGTAGCTCGCGTCCGGGGCACCGATGTCGGCGAGCAGCCCGGTGCGGGCAAGCCGTCGCGTGGGAATGCTGGCCTGGTCGAGGCGAACGGCAAGGGCGTCGGTGGTGCGCGTCTCCTGGAAGGCGAGCTCGGGATGGGCGTGAAGGTCACGCCGGAAAGCCAGCAACTCGGGGGTTTCCTGGGAGATGCACCGACCGACCGCGGAGAAAAGGGCGTCGTGAGGCATCACCCTGCACTGTACTCCGGGGCGTATGTCCTGCGGGCGTGTTCCCGACCCCGCGGCCTAGATATCCCAGGGTCGTTGCGTGTCAAGCGGCTGCGGGTTGGCGGTGTGCCCAGGCGGTGTGTTCGTTGTAGGGGGTGCGGTGTTTGAGGCAGCCGTGGAGGATGCCGACCCAGCGGTTGCCGAGGGAGCGGAGGGCTTGGTGGTGGGTGTGGCCGGCAGCTCGTCGGGTGTCGTACAGGGCGCGGGCGCCTGGGCTGGCCTGCAGGGAGCAGAAGGCCCACTGGTTGATCGCGTCATAGAGGCGCTGGTTGCGGGCGTGCCGGGCCAGGACGGCGCGCTTCTTGCCGGAGGCGACGGTCAGGGGTGAGGTGCCGGCGTAGTTCCTGCGAGACTGGGCATCAGCGAAGCGTTCGGGGTCGTCCCCGAACTCGCCGAGCACCCGGGCGCCGAGGATGTCTCCTAGGCCTGGAAGCGACAGGATGATGTCGGCGTCCGGGTGCTGCTCAAAAGACTGCTCCAGCTGCGCCTCGAGGGCCGCGAGCTGGGTGTTCAGGGCGGTGATGACACCGACCTGCGCTCTGACCACGGCCGCGTAGGCGGCCGCGACCGCGGCTGGGGCGTGGAGCTGCTCGGTGCGCAGGACGGCCTGAATCTTCTCGGCGGTGAGGTCCAGGTTTCGTCGACGCCCGCCGGCGCGCAGGGCGGCCTTGACCTGGGAGACCGTGAGGCGGGCGGCGGTGACCGGGTCCCGGGGCCCGGCCCAGGAGGGCCAAGGCGTCCCTGCCGTGCAGGTCCTCGAACGCGACCAGCGCGGCGGGATAGAACTCCCGCAACGCATTCCGCAGCCGGTTGACCTCACGGTTGCGGGACCACACCAGTGCCTGCTGGGCCCGCGCCAGCACCTTGACCGCCTGCACCTGCTCGGTGTCGCCGGCCACGACCCGGTGGTTGTGGGCGTCGGTGCGGACCAGGTCCGCCAGGACCTTGGCGTCCGCGGCGTCGGACTTCCCGCCGCCGACGTGGTGCCGGTCGCGGTAGCGGGACACGGCTTTGGGGTTGACCGCGTACACCCGGTACCCGGCCGCGACCAGCGATGCGACCCACAAGCCGTGATCAGTCTCGATCCCGACCACCACTTCCGTTGGGTCTTCGGCGTGCTGCGCGATCAACGCGTGGAAGCCGCTGACCCCAGCCACTCCTTCCGGGAAACGCCGTACGGCGAGCTTCTTCCCCTCGGTGTTCATGACATGAATGTCGTGGTGATCCTCAGCCCAGTCATTGCCAACGAAGATCAACCCGATCACCTCCTCGACGCGATGACGAACCTCTTCGATGAGCCGAGACCGCCCATGGCAGCGACCTAATGGATCAGTGCTCACCACCACCAGCGGGGCACGACATCCCATCAGCACTCAACGGGCGACCTACCCACCGGTCAGGACACGATCTAGGCGTAGAGATCCCAAGAGTCTCAGGCTGGAACAGTGTTCACCGACCGATGGCTCGGCCACAGCCTCCCACCCCAGATCGAGCCCGGAACAAGACGATGCAGCCCCATTAGGCTGAGCGTATGGCTGCTGCCGTGGAGATTCGTGGGCTGCACAAGTCCTTCGGCGAAACCCGGGCGCTTGACGGCCTCGACCTCACCGTGGCCGAGGGCGAAGTGCACGGCTTCCTCGGCCCCAACGGGTCGGGCAAGTCCACGACGATCCGTATCCTCCTCGGGCTCCTCAAGGCCGACTCCGGCGGGGTGTCCGTCCTGGGCAGAGACCCCTGGCGGGACGCCACCGACCTGCACCGCTCGCTGGCCTACGTACCCGGTGACGTGGTGCTGTGGCCCACGTTGACCGGCGGCGAGACGATCGACCTGCTTGGCCGGCTCCGGGGTGGCCTGGACCCGGCGCGGCGCGCGGACCTGCTCAATCGCTTCGAACTCGACCCCACGGTGAAGGGCAAGGCCTACTCCAAAGGCAACCGGCAGAAGGTTGCGCTGGTGTCGGCCCTCGCCGCGGACGTGCCCCTGCTCATTCTCGATGAGCCCACCTCGGGCCTGGACCCGCTCATGGAACGGGTCTTCCAGGAGGAACTCGTCCGGGTTCGCCAGGACGGGCGCACCGTGCTGCTCTCCAGCCACATCCTCAGCGAGGTCGAGCGGGCGTGCAGCTCGGTGAGCATCGTGCGGGCGGGGCGGGTCGTTGAGTCCGGTGCCCTCACCGACCTCCGCGAGGTCATGGACACGCGGGTGGTGGCCACCCTCACCGACGGCACCCAGGAACATGCCTCACTGCCCGCCGCCGAGGTCCCGGCCTGGGTGTCCGCGCTCGGCCCGTCGGTCGCCTCGCTCAGCGTTACCCCGGCCACCTTGGAGGACCTCTTCCTGGCGCGCTACGGCCGCTCGGAGGTAACGCCCCGATGAGCACGCTCGCGCTGTCGACCGCCGCCCGCGCCCGCAGTTCGGCGTATGCCGGCACCGGCCAGCTCCTCGCCCTGGCCTGGCGCCGGGACCGGGTCCTCATCCCGGCCAGCATTCTCGGGCTCACCGCCCTCTCGGTGGGGTCGGCCAAGGCCACTCTGGAGCTCTATCCGGACCTGGACAGCGCCCAGCAAGGGCTCGGCTCGGTGCTGCTCAACCCGGCCGTGCAGGCCCTCTACGGCCCGGTCGTGGCCACCAGTATCGACGGGCTCGCGGTGTTCAAGACGGTCATGCTCGGCGCGGTCTTCACCGCCATCCTCGGCTTCGTCGTCACCCGACGGCATACCCGGTCCGAGGAGGAAGAGGGCCGTCTTGAACTGCTGGGCGCGGGGGTGGTCGGACGCCGCGCCCCGCTGACGGCCGCGCTCCTGCTCGCCCTGCTCGCCGTCCTTGGCGCGGGGGCGCTCTCCACCCTCGGGTTGCTGGGGCTGGGTATGGAGCCGGTCGGTTCACTGGCCTTCGGCTCGGCGTGGCTCACCGCCGGGGTGTCCGCAATTGGGCTCACCGCGCTCGCCGCGCAGCTCGCGGCCACCGCGCGAGGCTGCGGCGGGCTCGTGCTCGGTGCCCTCGGTATCGACTTCCTGCTCCGGGCGGTCGGCGACACCGCCACTTCCCCCGCGGGTCAGGCCCTCGGCTGGCTCACCCCGCTGGGCTGGGCCGGTCGCACGGAGCCCTACGGGGCGAACCGGTTCTTCACGCTCGGGCTCGGCGTCGCGCTGGCGGCCGGGGCCACCGCGATCGCCTACCGTCTGCTCGCCACCCGCGACCTCGGCTCGGGGATCCTGCCCAGCCGTCGCGGCCTGGCCGAGGCCTCTCGCGTCTTGCGCAGCCCGGCCGCCCTCGTCGGGCGACTCACCCGCGGAAGCGTCCTCGGCTGGCTTGTCGGGGTGGCTGTGGTCGCGGCCGTCGTCGGGTCCCTGCTCGCCTCGGTGACCGAGATGGCCGCCGATCCGGCGGTTCGCGCGATGCTTGAGCGAGTTGGGGGTGCGGCCGGGTCCATCGAAGACATCTTCGTGAGCACCGAGTTGCGGTTCATCGCCGGTGCCGTGACCGCGGCCGGGGTGGCCCTGGTCCTGCGGCTGGCCGGCGCCGAGCGCGGCGGCGCGGCCGAGGTGGTGCTCGCCACCCCCACCCGCCGGAGCAGTTGGTACGCCGCGCACGTCGGGGCCGGGTTCACGCTCACCGCAGTCCTGCTCGCCGTGGTCGGGACCCTCATCGGCGCAGTCGGACACCGAGTCACACCGCAGGCCCCCACCGTCGCCGAGGGGCTCGGCGCCGCCCTTGCCCTGGTGCCGGGGGTGTGGGTCGTCGTCGGAGCCGCCGCCGCCCTCTTCGGGCTCGGCGCCCGGTATGCCGCCTGGTCCTGGGGCGTACTCCTGGTCGGCTTCCTCCTCGGCGAGGTGGGGCGCACGATGGGCCTGCCCGAATGGGTCATCAGCCTCTCGCCGTTCGCCCACACCTCGCACCTGCCGGGCGGCAGGTTCGACCTCACCCCGACGCTGTTGCTGCTCTCGGTGGCGGCTGCTCTCGTCGGGTTCGGGCTGCTCGCCTACCAGCGCCGGGACGCCGCCTGAGCGATCGCCACGGTGGGTTCAGACCAGGTCAGTGCGTCCCGCGGCCTTGAGGGCGTCGACGACGGCCTTGACGTCCTGGGCCCGATCCCTCGTGGTGATGAGCACGGCGTCCGGGGTGTCGACGACGACGATGTCCTCGACGCCGACGAGGGCCACGGCCCGGCCCGACCCGGGCACGACGAGCCCGCTGGCCTGCACTGCCGTGACCAGGTCGCGGTCGCCGAGGACGACGGGTTGCGCAGCCGGCTCCGGGTCGATGAGTTGGGCCAGGCTGGTGAAGTCGCCGATGTCGTCCCAGGTGAAGCCGCCAGGAACGACGGCCACCCGTCCCGCGTCCGCTGCGGGTTCGGCGACCGCGTGGTCGATGGCGATCCGTTCGAGCTGCGGCCAGAGCGTGTCGAGTTGGTCTGGATCGGCCGCGATCCGACGCGCCCCCGCGGCGAGGTCGGGGTGCCAGAGCGCGAGCAGATCCAGGAGAACCCGGGCCCGGACGACGAACATCCCCGCGTTCCAGCGGAACTCACCGGTGGACAGATATGCCGTGGCGCGCGCCGCATCCGGCTTCTCGACGAACTGCCGGACCGCGCGGGCGGTCGCATGACCGGCCAGGGGACGGCCCATCTGGAGATAGCCGAACCCGGTGGCCGGGTAGGTCGGCTCGATCCCGATCGTCACGAGCCGGTCCTCGTGGGCCACACTCACGGCCTCACGTACCGCGGCCGCGAAAGCCTCTTCGTCGGGGATGACGTGGTCGGCCGCGAAGGAGCCGATGATGGCGTCGCGCTCGTGGGCTTCGACGACGGCTGCCGCCCAGGCAATGGCCGCCATCGAGTCGCGGGGGGTCGGCTCGGCGAGCACCCGGCCGGGGCCGAGGCTCGGGACCTGGTCGGCGACGGCGGCGGCGTGCCGGGCGCCGGTGACGACGAGGATGCGCTCACCGGCCAGCGGTTCGAGCCGATCGCAGGTGGCCTGCAGCAGGGTGCGCCCTGATCCGGTGAGGTCGAGGAGGAACTTGGGCCGTCCGGCTCGGCTCAGCGGCCAGAGCCGGGTGCCGGCCCCGCCGGCCGGGACGACCGCCCAGAACCCCCTGATGCTGCTCACCTCAGGCCGCCGCGAGCGCGAAGGTGGTGAGCGGACGCCATACCGAGTCGTCCCCGTGGGCATAGAGGTCAATGGAGTCCACGAGGAACTCTGCTCGGAACCCGGCCAGTTCGGCGTAGGCCGCATCAAGTGCCGCCTCCGGGAGGTGATGGGCCACGGTGACGTGCGGGTGATACGGGAACTCGAGGTCTCGCTCGACCGGCCCAGAGCGAATGGCGCGTTCGAGCTGTTCGCAACTGGAGATGCCCTGAGAGACCTGGACGAACACCACCGGTGAGGTCGGCCGGAACGTTCCGGTGCTGGACAGGACCATGGGGAAGGCAGCCGTGGCCGCCGCGATGGCGGCCAGGTGCTGCTCGAGATCTCCCTGGCTGCCGCGGGCGAGCACCGTCGGCGGCAAGAGGGTCACATGCGGCGGGATTGAACCGGCGAGCGGGTCGCCAAACGAGGCCCGGTGCTCCTGCAGCACGGAGCCGAAGGGCTCCGGCACGGTGATCGCGACGCCGTACGTGCGCATGGGCCGACCTTACCGACCCTAACCGAGCGCCGAAGCAGCCGACCGGGCGGCGGTGAGCAGACCGACGGCGCAGCGGGTCCGGCGCATCGTCTCGCGCGCGACCTCGCCAGCACGCTCCGCCCCGAAGGCGAGGTAGCGGTCGAGCTCGGCAGGATCCCCCAGCAGCTGGTCCATCCGGGCCTTGAACGGGGCGAGGGCCTCGGTGACGACCTCGGCGACCTCACCCTTGAGGGCACCATATCCCTGCCCCGAGAACCGCCGCTCCAGCTCCTCCACGCGGGTTCCGGAGAGGACGGAATGGATGACGAGGAGGTTGGAGACCCCAGGCTTGGTCTCCGGGTCGTAGCGCACCTCGGCCTCGGTGTCGGTGACCGCCGAGCGGATCTTCTTGGCCGTCACGGCTGGGTCGTCACGCAGCCAGATGACGCCCTTGTCGCTGGACTCGGACTTGCTCATCTTGGCGGTCGGGTCCTGCAGGTCCATGATCTTGGCCCCGGACTCCTTGAGGATGTAGGGCTCGGGCACCACGAAGGTCTCGCCAAACCGCTGGTTGAACCTTTCCGCGAGGTCCCGGGTGATCTCCAGGTGCTGGCGTTGGTCCTCGCCGACCGGGACGTACGCGGCGTCATACATGATGATGTCGCCGGCCATGAGGACCGGGTAGGTGAAGAGCCCGACGTTGGCGTTGTGGCCCTTGGCGGTCTTGTCCTTGAACTGGGTCATCCGGTTCATCTCGCCCATCGCCGTCTGGCACGCCAGGATCCAGCCCAGCTCGGCGTGCTCGGGGACGTGGCTCTGGCAGAAGACCGCGGAGGTCGTGGGGTCGACCCCGCCGGCGATGAACTGTGCGGCCGTCACCCGGGTACGGCGGGTGATATCGGCCGGGTCGGTCGGCACCGTGAGCGAGTGCAGGTCGGCCACGAAGTAGAACGCGTCGAACTCCTCCTGCAGCCCCACCCAGTTGACCAGCGCACCGAGGTAGTTGCCCAGGTGCAGGGAGTCGCTCGTCGGCTGCATCCCGGAGAGGATGCGCGGACGTTGCGGGGCGAGGGCGGAGAGCGACATGCGCCCCATTATGGGCGCGCGCGCACATCGAGGAGGAATCCGTGGCCGGGTGCAAGCACCGGCAGCGGGAGGCCGATGTCGGTGAGGGCTGCGCCGGGGACAACGAGTTCCCGGTCGCAGGCGCGCACCCACCAGCGGGGGTCGCGGATCTCGACCAGAGCGGGGTCGCTGGCCGCCGTGCGCACCCGCACGGCGTAGGTCCGGTCCGGATCGAGGCCGGGCAGGGCGACCCGCCCGGGCCGGGCCCGCGGGCTGGTCGCCAGCCGAAGCAGGGTGTATGCCGCGGCGCTGCGGTCGGGTGCACAGGTTCCCGTGACGAGCACGGTGCCGTCGTCGGCGTCGGCCCGGGCGATCTCGCCGGAGTGCAGCAGGGGCCGCAGTTCGCGGTAGAGCGCGGACCACGCCGCGAGTTGTTCGCGTTCGTCCTCGGAGCAGGTGGTGATGTCCCACTCCAGACCGGCGTGGCCACCGAGGGCGAGGAGCATCCGGGTGGCGAGGTCGACAGTGCGGTGGGTGGTGTGCGCGGTGGGCGGGCCGATGTGCGTCCCCATGAGCTCAGCGGGCAGCAGCAGCGAGGTCCAGCGTTGGATGAGGGCGCGTTCCAAGGCGTCGTTGCAGTCGCTCGTCCAGACCCGGTCGGTTCGAGCGAGCACGCCGAGGTCCACCCGGGCGCCTCCGCTGCTGCAGGACTCGATCTCCAGGTCGGCGTGGCGCTCGCGGAGCCGGTCGAGCAAGGCATAGAACGCACGCGTCTGGGCGTGCACCGCCGGCCGGTCGGCACCGGTGCCATCGGTGCGCACGGCCTCGAGAAGGTCCCGGTTGTGGTCCCACTTGATGAAGGACACGCCGACCTGGGCGACCACGGCGGAGATGGCCTCCAGCAGGTACTCGCTGGCGTGCGGGTTGGCGAGGTCGAGGACCTGCTGGTGGCGCCAGGGACGGGGCAGCCCCGCGCGGGGCCCCAGGACCCAGTCCGGGTGGGCCCGGACGAGGTCGGAGTCCAGGTTGACCATCTCCGGTTCGAACCATAGGCCGAACTCCATCCCGAGGGCCCGGACGGTGTCGGCGAGCACGCGCAGGCCCTGCGGCCACGCCTGGTGCGAGACCACCCAGTCGCCGAGGCCTGCCCGGTCGTGGCGACGGGCGCCGAACCAGCCGTCGTCGAGGACGAAGCGTTCCACCCCGATCTGCGCGGCGGCCTCCGCGAGCGCGGTGAGCCGGTCGAGGTCATGGTCGAAGTAGACCGCCTCCCAGGTGTTGATCACGAGCGGCCGCGGACCGCGGGCCCGAGGTGTCTGTGCCCGGGCGCGGCCGTGGAGCCGCCGGGAGAGCGAGTCCAAGCCCTCGCTGCCGTAGGTGAAGAGCACCTCCGGGGTGGTGTAGGACTCCCCAGAGGCGAGCCGGACCTCTCCCGGTTCGAGGAGTTCGCCACCCCCGAGGACGGCGCTGTGTGCCCCGGCACCCTCGGGGAGGCGTTCGACAAGGTGCTCGTGGTTGCCACTCCAGGCCACGTGGACTGCCCACACTTCCCCGGTGCGCCACCCGAAGCCGTCACTACCTGCCACCAGGACAAGGGTCGCGTCGTGGCCGGTGCGCCCGCGCCGGGAGGAACGCAGGATCGTGCCGTCGTGCAGCGGCCGCCGCTGCGGAGACCGCTCACGACACCAACGCCCGGTGAGGTCGAGAACCTCGCTCGCCTGAGGGGGTAGCGGGACCAGGGCCCGCAGCGCAGCGACGTCGAGGTCTGAATCGGCGTCGGCGTCCCGGGTCAGCGTGAGTGCGACGGCGAGCACTCCGTGCTCGTCGAGGGTATGCCGGGTGCTCACCGAGGTGGCTCCGTTGCGGGCCCGCACGGTGAGAGAGCGCTCGGTCGCAACAGTGTGCTCGACCTGCCAGCGGGCGGTGGCCCGGGTGCCCGCAACGTGTCCGGCATACCCGGGGGTACCGAGCCAGCCATCGGCGGGTCCGGGGAGGATGGTGAACGGCCAGGGCTCATCGGGGGCGCTCGGTGGGACCGGGCCCTCGCTGAGCAGCGGGAGCACCTCGCAGGCGGCGTCCGGGAGGTCGCGCCCCCAGTGCAGGATCCGGGGCAGTCCATCCCCGCTCGTGTCGAGCACGACGGCGACACCCGCCGCCCTCAGGGTGACGAGGTCAGTCATGGGGACATCAGCCCTTCGTCGCTCCGAGGGTAAGACCGGAGACGAACTGCTTCTGGAGGAGGAAGAAGATGATCAGGGTGGGCAGGGCGATGATGACCGACCCCGCGGCAACGAGGTTGTTGTCGGTGAAGAACTCGCCGCGCAGGTTGTTCAGCGAGCTCGTCACCGGGAACTTGTCACCGGACTGCAGGAGCACGGTCGCCCAGAAGAACTCGTTGTAGATCCAGGTGACCTCGAGGGTTGCCAGCGCCGCGAGCGGCGGTCGGCACAGCGGCAGGGTGATCTGCCAGAACTGCCGCAACACGCTGGCCCCGTCGATGACAGCCGACTCGTAGAGCTCGCGCGGCAGGGCCTTCATGTAGTTGCTGAGGACGAAGGAGCAGAACCCGGTCTGGAAGGCCACGTTGACCAGGATGAGCCCCGCGTAGGAGTTGAGCAGGGTGCCGGACTCGGAGAACCACTCGGGCACCTCCACGGCCCGGAACATCCGATAGACCGGAATGAGCAGGGACTGCGGCGGGAGCAGGTTGGCTGCGGTGAAGACCCCGAGCAGGAGGATGTTGATCTTCCACGAGAACCGGGCGACGACGAACGCCACGCAGCAGGAGAGGAAGAGGGTGAGGATGACGGCGGGGATCGTGATGAGCGCCGAGTTGATCAGGGTGTGGCCGAAGTTGGCCCGCTCCCAGGCGTTGGCGTAGTTGTCCAGGGTGAAGCCACCCCAGGAGACGTAGCCGTTCTTGGCGGTGAAGGCGTAGTCGCGGAAGCTATTGAGGATCGCCCAGGCGATCGGGAAGAGCCATACCAGCGAGATCGCGGCGAGGAAGATCGCCAGCCCCTTGCGTCCGCTCTTGTCCGCCGGACCACCCTCGCGGGGCTTGGCAGTGAGCGGGTTGCGGCCGGAGACCGCGACCTGGGGCAGCTCGGAGCCGATGCTCATCTCGAGTCCTCCCGGAAAACGATGCGCAGATAGATGGCGATGAACACCGAGGAGATGAGGAGCATGATCGTCGCAAGCGCCGAGCCGAAGCCGATCCGGCTCGCCTCACCGACGATGTTCGAGGTCACCAGGGTCGAGATGAGTTCGAGGCCGTTGCGGCCCTTGTTGATGACCCAGACCAGGTCGAAGGCTCGCAGCGACTCGATGACCGTGACGACGAGCACGATGATGTTGATCGGGGCCAGGACGGGGAAGACCACCTTGAAGAAGGTCTGCCGCTCGCTCGCGCCGTCGACCCGGGCCGCCTCCCGCAGGGTCGGGTCGACGCCCTTCAAACCGGCCAGATAGAGCAACATGATGTACCCGGTATGCCGCCAGCTCGAGGCGACCAGAGCCGCCCAGAGGTTGTACCGCTGGTCGCCATACCAGTCGATCGTGCTCCCGGTGAGTCCGTTGATCAGACCCTGGTCGCGGCTGTAGATGAGCTGCCAGATGAAGCCGACGAGGGCCAGCGAAAGCACCACCGGAAGGTACAGCGAGGTCTGGTAGAACCGGGAACCGGACACGTTCTTGTCGATGAGCACCGCGAGGAACATGCCGAGCGGGGTGGCGATGAAAAACATGACGAGCAACCAGATGAAGTTGTGCGTGATCGCCGGCTGGAACGGCGGGTAGATCGTGAAGACGTCGGTGTAGTTCTTCACGCCGATGACTTTGGCGTCGCTCATCGGGCCGATGCCGTCCCAGTTCGTGAAGGACAGCCCCACCGACCCGAGCGCGGGCAGCCAGACGAGCCCGAGGACAAGGACCGTCGGTACGAGCATCATGAGGATCACCACGATCCGGTCAAGACCGGCGACGTGGTTCAATCCCTTGTTGCGACGTGGACGACTGGCCATGTGATCTTGTCCTCGGGCTCGGGCGGGGGATCAGGATCCGAAGATGCTGACCTTCTGGTCCTGGATCTTCTTGAGCAGGCCGTCGATCTCGGTGGGCGCCTTGATGAACTCCTGGATCGCCGGGATCATCACGGTCGAGGCGAAGTCCGGACGGGTGTCCCGGTCGAGGAACTGCGCGATCGACTTTGCCGAGGCGACGAACTCAGCGGACTTCTTCTGCAACTCGGTGTAACCCGCGGTGTCCGCCTTGGCGTTGGCGGCGATGGCGCCGGGGCTCGTCTTGACGATCTCGCCCTGGAAGGTAGCGCTGCCGATGCCGTTGAGCAGCTTGAGCGCGCCGGCTTCATTCTTGGGCTTCTTGGCCATCATGAAGCCGTCGATGGGGGCCTCGATGGCGTCCGCGCCAATGGCCGGGTCGACCTCGGGGAAGTTGAAGAAGTCGAGGTCGGCGACCTCCTCCTTCGGGAACTGGTCGGCGACGAAGAGGCCGAGGACGTACATGCCGGACTTCTTCTGCTGGAGCGACTGCGCGGCCTCCTGCCAGGTGCGGCCCAGGGAGTCGGGCTGGTGCAGCGGGAGCAGTTCACGCCACAGCTCGAAGACGGCCTTGACCTTGGCGTCGGCCCAGGACTCCTTGCCAGCCATGAGGTTGACGTGGAAGTCGTAGCCGTTGACCCGGAGGTTGAGCTGGTCGAAGGTGCCCATGGCGGGCCAGCCGTCCTTGTCGCCGAAGGCGATCGGGGTAAGGCCGTCCTTTTGCATCTGGGCGCCCAGGGTCTTGAGCTCGTCGAGCGTCTTGGGGACGGCATACCCCTTCTCAGCCCAGAGGCTCTTGCGGTAGAAGACGGCCCACGGGTAGTAGGTCGAGGGCATGAAGTAGAGCTTGCCGTCGTCACCCGTGGAGGACTTCTTCATCGCGTCGGAGAGGCCGTCGATGCCATCCCACGCGCCACCGATCTCGCCGGCCAGGCCCTTGCTCGCGAAGAAGCGCATGCGGTAGCCGGCAAACCAGGTGAAGACGTCGTCGGCAGCACCCTGGAGGTAGTTGTTGATGTTCTCCTGGAAGGTGTTGTGGTCGATGGTGTTGACCTTGACCGTGAGCCCGGAGTTGGCCTTCTGGAAGGCGTCGATCGCGGTCTGCAGCGCCTTCTTCGGCACCGCGTCGGAGGCGTTCGAGCCCAGGGTCACCGTGCCGGTCGCCGGACCCGCCGAGGTCGGGGTCGTGGAGCTGGAGCTGCACGCGGCGAGCAGCGAGGGAGCCGCGAGGACGGACGCCGCACCGATGCCTCCGCGAAGGAGCGTGCGACGGTCCACCCCACGGATGGACGGGGGAATGAGGGAGGCAAGGTACTCGGCCTCGGTCGTGGGACGGGACATCACGCGGCTCTCCTTCTGACGGGGCCTGGTGGTGACGACAGCGCATTCGAACGCCAATCGAACGTAAACCACCACAACCGTTCACTGTGTGAAACCGAATCTGTCAAGTCCGAACCTGCGTTGTCAACAGGGAGACGCTTGCCGGACACCCGGATTCGACAACGAATTGATATACGTCGCGCGTGTTCCACAGGGTCGGGACAGGTGTCGCGGGGCGTCCGATTGCTGCCTGAAGTGTTCGATCTTGTTGACAATGACAACGCGTCGGCAGAACACTTCGGGCTATGCGCACATGGCCGACGGACCGGGTCGCCTTCGGTGGCGATTACAACCCCGAACAGTGGCCGCGCGAAGTGTGGGATGACGATATCGCCCTCATGACCCAGGCCGGGGTCAGCTTCGTCACCCTCGGCGTGTTCGCCTGGGCGCACCTGGAGCCGGAGAAGGGTCGGCACGATTTCGAGTGGTTGGACGAGGTGCTCGAACGGCTTGCCCGCGCCGAGATCGCCGTCGACCTGGCCACCGGAACGGCGACGCCTCCACCGTGGCTGTCCAGGGCCCATCCGGAGATCCTCCCTGTGGACCGGGACGGGCACACCCTCTGGCCCGGAAGCCGACAAGCCTGGTGCCCTTCGGATCAGCTCTTCCGCAGCCACGCCCTCGCCCTGACCACCGCGCTGGCCGAGCGCTACCACGACCACCCCGCGCTCGCGATGTGGCACGTCGGCAATGAGTTCGCCTGCCACAACATCCCGTGCTACTGCGACACCTGCGCGGTGGGGTTCCGCACCTGGCTGCGCGCACGGCATACCCACCTGGACGCCCTCAACGAGGCCTGGGGGACCTCGTTCTGGAGCCAGCGCTACACGCACTGGGACGAGATCCTGCCGCCGCGCCGGACCACGACGTTCGCCAACCCGACCCAGGTGTTGGACTACCGCCGGTTCCAGTCGGACACCCTCCTGGACCACTACCTCGCCGAGCGGGACATCCTGCACGAGGTCTCCCCGGGGGTGCCGGTCACGACGAACTTCATGACGATGCACCACTTCCGCGAGCTCGACTACCACCGGTGGGCGCCTCACCAGGACGTGGTCTCCACCGACCACTACGTCGTTGCCTCGCTGGAGCACCCGCGTCACGAGCTCGCCTTCTCTGGTGACCTCACCCGTGGACTGGCCGGCGGCCGGCCCTGGGTCCTCATGGAACACTCCACGAGCGCGGTCAATTGGCAGCCGGTGAACCCCGCCAAACGCCCCGGGCAGACCATCCGGGACAGCCTCACCCATGTCGCCCACGGAGCGGACACCGTCGGATACTTCCAGTGGCGGGCCTCGACCGCCGGCTCGGAGAAGTTCCACTCCGCGCTCGTCCCGCACGCCGGCGCGGACTCCGAGCGCTTCCGCGAGGTGGCCCGGCTCGGAGGCGTCCTGGGACGCCTCGGCGAACTCGTCGGCTCCCGGGTCGAGGCTGACGTCGCGCTTATCTGGGACTTTGAGGCCCAGTGGGCGGTCGGCGGACCGGGTATGCCGTCCGGCGGCGGACTGGACTACCCCCTCGCCGCGCACACGATCCACCGCCTTCTGCTCGACCGCGGGGTCGCCTGTGACGTGCTCGCGCCCGGAGCGCCACTCACCGGGTATGCCGTCGTCGTCGTGCCGACGACCTACCTGCTCTCCGACGATGAGGCTGCGCTCATCGCACAGGCCGCCGACGCCGGGGCCGACGTGCTCGTCACCTTCTTCTCCGGAATCAGCACCCGTGATGACCACGTCCGGCTCGGCGGCTACCCGGGTGCGTTGCGCGAACTTCTCGGCGTCCGGGTCGAGGAGTTCTTCCCGCTCCTCGCCGGGGAATCGGTCGCGCTCGCTCCGACCGGCGGCGGGCACACCTGGTCGGAGTGGCTCACCGTAGGCGCGGACACCGAGGTGCTCGCGCACTACGGCGACGGCCCGCTCGCCGGACGGCCCGCGGTGACGCGCCGGGCCGTGGGCGCCGGTCACGCGACCTACGTCTCCACCTTGCCCGACGACGAGGCCCTGGGGCTCCTGCTCGACCGGGTGCTGAGCAGCGCCGGTGTCGTAGGCCAGGCCGGTGCGAGCGAGCGGGTGGAGGTGGTCCGCCGGGTCAGCGCGGAGAAGTCCTGGCTCTTCGTCCTCAACCACTCCGCCGAGCCGGTCACGCTCAACGTGCCCATCGGCTGGGACCTCGTCGAGCAACGCCAGGTGTCGGGCGAGCTGACCTTGCCCCCGGACGGTTGCGCCGTCATACGCGAGCGGGTAGCGACATGAACGTCCTCGCCGCGCAGCGGCACTCGGCGATCGTGGCCGAGGTCGAACGCTCTGGCGCGGTCCGCGTGAGCGATCTGGTCAGGCACCTCGGAGTGTCCGACATGACGATCCGACGGGACATCTCCAACCTCGCCGAACGCGGCCTCATCCGCCGGGTCCACGGAGGCGCGGTGTCGGTCTCGCACGCCCGGGACGAGCCGGGCTTCACCGCGAAGTCGACCATGCAACGGGCCGAGAAGCTCGCCATCGCGGCCCGCGCCGCCCACCTGGTGAGCCCCGGCGACACCATCGGGATCTCCGCGGGCACGACCACCTACGAGCTCGCGGTGACCCTGCAGCACGTTCCTGACCTCACCGTGGTCACCAACAGCATCCCGGTCGCCCAGTTCCTCCACGAGTCCCCCGCGCCCGGAGCCAGGGTGGTTCTCACCGGTGGCGTGCGGACCCCGTCGGACGCGCTCGTCGGACCGGTGGCGGTGAACGCGCTGCGGTCCCTGCACGTCGACCAACTCTTCATCGGCGCCCACGGGATCGAGGTCGGGCCTGGCCTGACCACCCCCAACCTCGACGAGGCCGAGACCAACCGCGCCTTGGTGGACAGCGCGCGGCGCGTGGTCGTCCTCGCCGACCACACCAAGCTTGGGATCATCGGGCTCTCCTCCTTCCTCGAACTGGACAAGGTGGACGAACTCATCACTGACGCCGGACTGCCGGGTCGGCGTCAAGCCGAGCTCGCGGCCCTCGTCGACATCCTCACAATCGCCCGCCCGTTGCCCGCATGAGTACCCTCATCGCGACCTTCGTCGAGCAGTTCGGGCACACTCCGGACGGCCTGTGGTCGGCCCCCGGACGGGTCAACCTCATCGGCGAACACACCGACTACAACGATGGCTTGGCGCTGCCCATCGCGCTCCCCCAGCGCACCGTCGCCGCCTGCTCGAGGCGGGTTGACGACGTTCTGCGGGTGCATTCGGTGGCCGCCGGCGAAACCGTCAGCGTGGACCTCGACGAGGTCGGCCCGGGGCGGCCTGTTGGCTGGGCCTCCTACGTGGCCGGGGTCCTCTGGGCGATGCGCGCGGATGGGCTGCCCGTTGGCGGGCTCGACGTCGTGCTCGACTCCGACGTGCCGCTGGGGGCCGGCCTGTCGAGTTCGGCCGCGCTCGAGTGCTCGGTTGCGGCGGCCGCCGCCGACCTCTACGGACTAGGCCTGCTCGCCGACGACGAGGGCCGTGCCCGGCTGGCCGCCGCCGCCGATCGCGCCGAGAACGAGATCGCCCTGGCCCCGACCGGGGGGATGGACCAACTCGCCTCGCTGCTCTGCCGGCCCGGCCATGCCCTGCTCCTGGACTTCCACTCCGGGCAGCGCGCACACGTTCCCTTCGACCTGGCCGGCCATGGGCTTGCCCTGCTCGTCATCGACACCCGCGCGCGGCACGCCCTTGTTGACGGGCAATATGCGCAGCGCCGCACCTCCTGCGAGCAGGCAGCCGCCGCTCTGGGCGTTGGGTCGTTGCGCGCGAGCGACCTGGCCGCGGTGGAGTGCCTGAAGGATGCGACCCTGCGGCGACGGGCGCGGCATGTCATCACCGAGATCCAGAGGGTGCTGGACACGGTCAGCGCGCTCGAAGCGGAGGACTTCGAACGGGTCGGCGAGCTCTTCCTCGCCTCGCACGCCTCGCTGCGTGACGACTACGAAGTGAGCTGCCAGGAGCTCGACCTCGCCGTCGAGACCGCCTGTGCCAGTGGGGCACTCGGTGCCCGAATGACCGGAGGCGGATTTGGCGGATCGGCCATCGCGCTGGTGCCCGCGGATCGGGTCGAGGCGGTCTCGGCCGCCGTCCGACAGGCCTTCGCCGTCGCCGGGCTGGCGGCGCCTCACCCGTTCGCGGCGGTTGCCTCCAGCGGTGCCGCCAGGTCGTAGTCCACGACGACCGGCGCGTGGTCACTCCACCTCTGCGCATAGGACGGAGCCCTCCCCACCGATGCCGTCCGGGCGTGCGGGGCCAGCGACGGGCTCGCCCACTGGTAGTCGATCCGCCAGCCGGCGTCGGTGTCGAAGGCCTTCCCCCGCCAAGACCACCAGGTATGCGGCCCGGGCCCGGGTCCGTGGAGGTCCCGGTGGACGTCGCGCCAGCCATGCACGTCCCGCCACGCGGTCAGGTAGCCACGCTCAGAGTCCAGGCAGCCGGCCTTGCCTCGGTTCCCCTTCCAGTTCTTCAGGTCGGAGTCGGTGTGCGCCACGTTGAGGTCACCGGTGAGCACAACCCGCGCCCCGGCGGCCGTCCACGCGGCCATCCGAGACGTCACCGCCTCGAGGAACGCATGCTTCTCGTCCTGTCTGGGGGTGCCGGCCTGACCGGTGTGGACGTAGGTCGAGACCACCGTGAGCCTGCCCGCGCCGGAACCCTCGACCTCGACCTCCGCCTCGAGCCAACGGCCCTGACCGTGGAATGCCTCGCCGATCTCGGTCCGCCAGGAATGAATTGGCCGAAGGGAGAGCACCGCCACGCCGGCCCGTCCCGCGAGCGCCCCGGCGTCGTCGGCCACGTGCCACCCGCGAAGGCCGGAGGCCTCCAGGGTCTCGCGGAGAACCTGCGCGCCCGCGCGGACCTCCTGCAGGGTGATGACATCGGCGCCGCTCTCGGCGAGCCAGTCCAACCCACCCCGACGGGCGGCCGCCCGGATTCCGTTGACGTTCGCCGTGACCACTCGCACGGCCGGCAGCGTAACGGTTACCGTCAGGTGGTGACTGAGACCACCCCCACCGAGCCCTCCACCAAAGCCACGCCGGACGCCGCGGAAGGGGGCCCGAGCGTGACCGACGACCTGGTGAGCACCCGGCATACCCTCACCGTGGGCTCGCGCCGACTGCGCTACACGGCGAGCACCGGCAGAGTCGTCCTGCGCAAAGAGGTCACCGAGGCGGACGGCACCTTCTCCGGACACCGCCCGCACGCCGTGATGTCGATGACCTCGTATGTCGTTGATCCGCCCAAGGGGCGCGCGCCCCATGAGCGCCCGGTGACCTTCGCCTTCAACGGCGGTCCTGGGTCCAGTTCGGTCTGGTTGCACCTGGGCCTGCTCGGTCCGCGCCGGGTCGACAGCGGTGACGTCGGCGCGCTCACTCCCCCGCCCTATGGTCTGCTCGACAACCCGGAGAGCCTGCTCGCGGTGTCCGACCTCGTCTTCATCGACCCGGTCTCGACCGGCTACTCCCGGCCGACCGAGGGCGAGAAGGCCAAGGAGTTCCACGGTTTCACCGCGGACATCGAGTCGGTCGCCGAACTCATCCGCGCCTGGACGAGCCGGAACCAGCGATGGCTCTCGCCCAAGTTCATCGCCGGCGAGTCCTACGGCACCACCCGGGCCGCGGCCCTCGCCGAGCATCTGCAGACCCAGCGTGGGATGTACCTCAACGGGCTCATCCTCATCTCCTGCGCCCTGGACTTCGCCCGGCTCGACGCCGACGCCGACCCCGACCGCGCGAGCCTGGCCTTCCTGCCCACCTATGCCGCCGTGGCGCACTACCACGGGCTGCTCGGGGACACCCCGTTGGAGAGCGTTCTCGCCGAAGCCCGGGAGTATGCCGCCGGGGAGTATCTCCTGGCGCTCTCCCGGGGCTCACACCTGCCCTCCGACGAGAAGCAGGCGCATGCCGAGCGCCTGGCCCGACTGACCGGGCTCAGTCCGCAGTGGCTCCTGCGGGCGAATCTGCGGATCGAGCACCTGCGCTTCTTCGCCGAGCTGCTCCGGGATCGCGGCCTCGTCGTCGGGCGCCTCGACTCCCGGTTCACCGGCCCGGCTCCCGCGGGCAACGCCGAGATCATGGCCGACGATCCCTCGCACGACGCCATCGGCGGGTCGTATGCCGCGGCGTGGAACCACTATGTGCGGGCCGAACTCGGCTACCAGAGCGACCTGGCCTACACCCAGCTCTCGATGAAGGCCAATGAGGAGTGGTCCTTCAAGGAGTTCGAAGGCAAGCCGGTCTCGGTGACCTCGCAGCTCTCCCGCGTACTGCGGGCCAACCCCGACCTGCGGGTCCACGTCGCCTACGGCTACACCGATGGGGCGACTCCGTTCTTCGGCGCCGAGCAGGTCATCGCGCACCTCGACATCCCCGCGCCGGCCCAGGACCGGATCGAGCACTGCTACTACCCGGCCGGGCACATGATGTACGTCCACGAGCCGTCACGGATCCGCCAGAGCGCGGATCTGGCCGACTTCGTCCGCCGCTCCAGCACCGGTCGGGCCGGGAAGAGCGCGAACGACATACGCTAGAGTTTCTCTTGACGTCAAGATATCTGCCCTCGATCCCCGGGAGTCCCCCATGGCGAAGATCATCTACACCCTGACCGACGAGGCCCCGCTGCTGGCGACCTACTCCCTGCTCCCGGTCATCGAGGCCTTTGCCGGGACCGCGGGGGTTGAGGTGGAGACTCGGGACATCTCGCTCGCTGGACGCATCCTCGCCGTGTTCCCCGAGTACCTGCGGGAAGACCAGCGCATCGGCGACGCCCTCACCGAACTCGGTGAGTTGGCCACGACCCCGCAGGCCAACATCATCAAGCTGCCCAACGTCTCGGCCTCGGTCCCCCAGCTCATCGCCGCGGTCGAGGAACTGCAGAGCCAGGGCTACGCCGTCCCGGACTACCCCGAGAACCCCGCTACGGACGCCGAGCGCGACGCCCGGGCGCGCTACGACAAGGTCAAGGGCAGCGCAGTCAACCCCGTTCTCCGTGAAGGCAACTCCGACCGCCGAGCACCATCCTCGGTGAAGAGCTACGCCCGCAAGCACCCGCACTCGATGGGCGCATGGAGCCCGGACAGCAAGACCCGCGTCGCGACCATGGGGCATGACGACTTCGCCGCCAACGAACAGTCCGTCGTGCTCCCCACCGATGACGTCCTCACGATCCGGCACACCGCGACCGACGGCACCGTCACCGACCTCAAGACGGGCCTGAAGGTGCGTGCCGGCGAGATCGTCGACGGCACCTTCATGCGCGCCGCCGCGCTCGACACCTTCCTCGCCGAGCAGGTGGCCGCCGCCAAGGAGTCCGGCGTGCTCTTCTCGGTCCACCTCAAGGCGACGATGATGAAGGTCTCCGACCCGGTCATCTTCGGCCACGTCGTGCGCGCCTACTTCGCCGACGTCTACCGCGAGTATGGCGATGCGCTGCGCGCCGCTGGGCTCGACGGCAGCGCCGGCCTCGCCGCGGTGCTGGCCGGATTGGACGACCTCGAGCAGGGCGAGACCATCCGGGCCGCCTTCGAACGCGGCCTGGCCGAGGGTCCGGCCCTCGCCATGGTGAACTCGGACAAGGGCATCACCAACCTGCACGTCCCCAGCGACGTCATCGTCGACGCCTCGATGCCGGCCATGATCCGCACCTCCGGACACATGTGGGGCCCCGACGGCGCCGAGGCCGACACCCTCGCCGTCATTCCGGACAGCTCGTATGCCGGGGTGTACCAGGCCGTCATCGACGACTGCCGAGCGCACGGAGCCTACGACCCCACAACGATGGGCTCGGTGCCCAACGTCGGGCTCATGGCCCAGAAGGCCGAGGAGTACGGCAGCCACGACAAGACCTTCGTCATGACCTCCGACGGTCGGGTCGAGGTCGTCACCGCGGCCGGCGACGTCCTCATGAGCCACGAGGTGGCCGCCGGCGACATCTGGCGCGCCTGCCAGACCAAGGACGCCCCGGTCCGGGACTGGGTCAAGCTCGCGGTGACCCGCGCCCGGATCTCCGGCACTCCCGCGGTGTTCTGGCTCGATGAGGCGCGCGCCCACGATGCCAACCTCATTGCCAAGGTCACCGCCTACCTCGCGGAGCACGACACCGACGGCCTCGACCTGCAGATCATGTCCCCCGCCGCGGCGGCCCAGCACTCGGTGGAGCGGATCCGCCGAGGCGAGGACACCATCTCGGTGACCGGCAACGTGCTGCGGGACTACAACACCGACCTCTTCCCCATCCTCGAGCTCGGCACGAGCGCCAAGATGCTCTCGGTGGTGCCGCTGATGAACGGTGGCGGGCTCTTCGAGACCGGCGCCGGCGGCTCGGCACCCAAGCACGTCCAGCAGCTCGTCGCCGAGAACTACCTGCGCTGGGACAGCCTCGGGGAGTTCCTCGCCCTCGCCGAATCCTTCCGGCATGAGGCCCAGAGTTTCGGCAACGCCCGGGCGGCAGTGCTCGCGGACTCCCTCGACGCGGCGACCGAACGTTTCCTCGACGAGAACCGCTCCCCCGCTCGCCGGGTCGGCCAGATCGACAACCGAGGCTCGCACTTCTACCTCGCCCTCTACTGGGCCGATGCGTTGGCCGCGCAGAGCGCCGATGCCGACCTCGCCGCTGCCTTCGCACCGGTGGCCGCGGCCCTCACGCAGGACCAGGAGCGTATTGCCGCCGACCTCATCGCCGTTCAGGGACAGCCGGTGGACATCGGCGGCTACTACCGCCCCGACCCGGCAAAGACCGCGGCCATCATGCGCCCCTCCGCCCGGTTCAACGAGATCCTGGCCTCGCTCACCGGGAACTGAGCGAGGGTGGCATCGAGGACCCACCGGCGCGTTCGACGACATACGCCGCGCGTTGGGCCTTCGGTGTGGGCACAATGGCGACCATGAACACACCCAAGATGTCGCAGCGCCTCGGAGCCGAGCTCCTCGGGACCTTCTGGCTCGTCTTCGGCGGATGCGGTTCGGCGATCTTCGCCGCGACGTTCGTCGCTCCCAACATCGTCGCCGGGCAGAGCATGCTGCTAGGCATCGGGTTCGTCGGCGTCTCCCTCGCCTTCGGTCTCACGGTGCTCACCATGGCGTATGCCGTGGGGCACATCTCCGGGGGACACTTCAACCCGGCGGTCACCATCGGGCTCTCGGTGGCGAAGCGGTTCGAGTGGCGCGACGTCCCGGGCTATGTCGCCGCCCAGGTCGTCGGCGGTCTGCTCGCCGGTCTCGCCCTGTGGGGAATCGCCCGCGGCAAGTCCGGTTTCGACGCCACCGGCCACATGGCAGCCAATGGCTACGCGGAGAACTCCCCCGGCGGCTACTCCCTCATGGCGGTGCTCGTCGCCGAGGCCATCCTCACCGCCGTCTTCCTCTACATCATCCTCGGGGCCACCGACTCCCGGGCCCCGCAGGGCTTCGCCCCGATCGCCATCGGGCTGGGCCTGACTCTCATCCACCTCATCTCCATCCCGATCTCCAACACGTCGGTCAACCCGGCCCGCTCCACTGCCGTCGCGTTCTTCAACGGGGCAGGGGCTCCCGCGCAACTCTGGGCCTTCTGGCTGGCCCCGATCGTCGGTGCGGCCATTGCCGGCGCCACCTTCCACCTGGTCACCGGGGTCGATCGCCGCGACCGCGACATCAGCGGTTCCATCGACGCCGACGATGTCCGCGTCGCCGAGGGTGTGAACCCCGACGCTGCACGCTGATAACGTCGGAGACGTCCAGTCACCCACGAGGTAAAGAGGCGTATCTCCCGTGAGCACCACACCCGTCAAGGTCGCCGTGACCGGCGCTGCCGGCCAGATCGGTTACAGCCTGCTCTTCCGCTTGGCCAGCGGTTCCCTGCTCGGCCCGGACACCCCGATCGAGTTGCGGCTGCTCGAGATCACCCCCGCCCTCAAGGCGCTCGAGGGTGTCGTCATGGAACTCGACGACTGTGCCTTCCCGACCCTGGCCAACGTCGTCATCGGCGACGACCCGGAGCAGGTCTTCGACGGGGTCAACGCGGCGATGCTCGTCGGCGCCATGCCGCGCAAGGAAGGCATGGACCGCGCCGATCTGCTCGCCGCCAACGGTCGGATCTTCACCGGCCAGGGGGCCGCGCTCAACAAGGTGGCCGCGGACGACGTCAAAATCCTCGTCACCGGGAACCCGGCCAACACCAACGCCCTCATCGCCATGCGCAACGCTCCGGACATTCCCCAGGAGCGGTTCAACGCGCTGACCCGCCTCGACCACAACCGGGCCAAGTCCATGCTCGCCAAGAAGCTCGAGGTTCCGGTGGACGACATCAAGAACCTCGCCATCTGGGGCAACCACGACGACTCGATGTACCCCGACCTGTTCCACACCACCGTGGGTGGCCGGGTCGCCGCGGACCTCGTCGACGAGGCCTGGATCTCCGATACCTACATCCCGACCGTGGCGACCCGCGGTGGCGCCATCATCAAGGCCCGAGGGCTCTCCTCGGCCGCCTCCGCAGCGAACGCGACCATCGACCACATGCGCGACTGGATGCTCGGTACGAACGGTGGCGTGGTCTCGATGTCGGTCCCGAGCGACGGCTCCTACGGCCTCACGCAGGGCCTCATCAGTTCCTTCCCGTGCACCGTGGAGAACGGCCAGTACGCGATCGTCCAGGGCCTTGACCTCAACGACTTCAGCCGGCAGCGGATCGAGGCCTCGGTGGCTCGCCTCGCCGCCGAGCGCGACCAGGTCACGGAGCTCGGCCTCATCTGAGCCCAACGATCACGCAGGAGATCAGGGGCGGGCGGTCAGGTTGAGGGTGAAGCCGCTCACGGCCACCCCGACCGCGAGCACCAGCAGCACCAGCACGTCGATCGCCCGCCGCCGGACCACGAGTCCACCGGCGACCTCCGGCGGGGCGAACCAGCGCAGCAACGCGGCGAGCAGCAGACTGCCGCTGAACGAGGCCGTCGCCCGCCACATATGGTCGGTGACCGCAAACGCGAACCCGACGAGCAGCCCGGCGGCGACGGCCCACCAGCCCCGTAACGGACGTCGCCGAAGGACCTCGTCGGCCTCACCGCTCATCGACGTGCGGCTTCCTCGGCAATCTCAACGACATTGGTGAGAAGCATGGCGCGGGTCATCGGCCCCACCCCGCCCGGGTTGGGACTGATGTAGCCGGCTACCTGCGCGACGTCGTCGGCGACATCGCCGGCGATGGTGCTTCGGCCGGTCTCGTCCTCGGCTCGGGAGACACCGACGTCGAGGACCGCGGCTCCGGGCTTGACCATGTCCGCGGTAATGATCCCGGGCACCCCGGCGGCAGCGATGACGATGTCGGCGCGCCGCACCTCGGCCGCCAGGTCCTTCGTCCCCGTGTGGCACAGGGTCACCGTGGCGTTTTCCGAGCGTCGCGTGAGGATGAGCCCCAGGGGGCGCCCGACGGTGAGGCCGCGGCCGACGACGACGACGTGGGCGCCGGCGATCGGCACGTCGTACCGGCGGAGCAACTCAATGCAGCCGACCGGGGTGCACGGCAGCGGCGCCGGGTGCCCGAGGACGAGCCAGCCGAGGTTGGTCGGGTGAAGCCCGTCGACGTCCTTGCCGGGGTCGACTGCCGAGAGGATTGCGTGCTCGTCGAGACCGGTCGGCTGTTGGACGATGAACCCGGTACACGAAGGGTCGGCGTTGAGTTCGGCAACAACCTCGAGGACCTCGTCCTGGGTGGATCCGGCCGGCAGATCGCGGCGGATGCCGCGGATCCCGATCTCGGCACAGTCCCGATGCTTGGCGCCGACATACCAGTGGCTCCCCGGGTCGTCGCCGACGAGGATGGTACCCAAGCCGGGAACGATGCCTTGGTCAGCGAGCCGCGCGACCCGACCTCGGAGTTCCTCTTTGATCGTCGCGAGAATGGCCGAACCGTCGAGTCGCTGTGCCGTCACGCCGTCATCCTGCCAGAGCCTGATCAGAGTTCGGCGCGACGGGCCAGGGAAGCCAGCGCCGCCGGGAAGCATTGGACCGGTGGGGTGACCAGTCCGGCGCCGACTTGGCCGACCCCGGCAACGGCCCCGGCCATGCCGGTGTTGATCTGCGGGAGGATGCCGGTGCGCACCACCTTGGTCACGTCGATGCCGGTGGGCGTGCCGCGGAACTCCAGAATCGGCACGGTGTATGCCGTGTGCTCACCTTCGGTGATGCCGTACATCCGCTGGGTGGCCTCGAGCGCGAACGGCACGTCCCCGCCGACGAATTTCACGATCGCCGGGGCTGCGGCCATGGCGAAGCCGCCGATGCCGCCGGTCTCGGTGATCGCCGAGTCGCCGATATCGGGGTTGGCGTCCTCCGGCCCGAAGGAGCCGAGGAAGAGCCCTTCGGGGGTGTTCGCCGGTCCGACGAACCACTCCTCGCCGGCGCCGGAGACGCGGATGCCGAAGTCGGTGCCGTTGCGGGCCATGGTCGTGACGATCGTGCAACCCGGGATGTTGTGCGCGGCCAGGGTGGCGAGCTTGCAGGCGGGCATCCCGAGGTTGAGGAAGAAATGCTCGTTGGCCCCGGAGAAGCGCACCACTTCGGCGATGTCGGCACTCGGTGCGTCGGCCGTGATGAGACCGGGAAGCAGCTCCCGCAGGAGCATGAGTGACCCCGCCCGGTTGCGGTTGTGGCCTTCGTCGCCCATCTGGAGCATCTGGGCGATGATCGACTTGATGTCGAAGGGTCCGCTGGCGCGCACCGACTGCTGCAGGAGCGGCCCGAGGACGCGAGTCATCCAATGCAGCCGGTCGATGACCTCGGGTCCGTAGGCCCCGTAGCGAAGCACCTTGCCGAGACCCTCGTTGAGGGAACACCACGAGGTGTTGTCGTGGACGTCATCGCGCAGTTCGTACATCCACATCGACGGTGAGACGACCCCGGCCATGGGACCGACGGCATCCCGGTGATGGCACGGTTCGAGGGTGTAGTGACCCGCGGCGAGCTGCTCCTCGGCTTGCTCGGGGGTGTCGGCAAGGCCTTCGAGGAGGACCGCACCAATAAGCGCGCCCCGCATCGGTCCGGAGGCGCGCGCCCACTCCAATGGCGGACCGGCGTGCAGGAAGGTGCCGCGTTCGAGCGAGAGGGCCTGCGCGGCCGGGCGGACGTCGACGAGCTTGGCTTCCGCGGCCGTCATCCGAGCGAAGGCCAGCGCGTTGGCCTCGACCCGCCGCCGGTCGGCCATGACCGTGGCAAGGTCGGCCTCGGTACCGGCCATGGGCGGCGCCCATTCGGTTTCGGTGACCGGAACGGCCTGGTCGCGAAGTGCCTCGGCAAACAGGCCGACTCCGGCGGTCGCGGCGACGACGTCGCGGTCGAGCAGACCGCGCAGTGGGGTGGTCACGAGTGGCTCCTCAGGCTCGAGAGGGCATGTCTGGTGGCGTCGCGGTTGCTGACGAAGACGCTCGCGCCGGCCGCGTGCAGCTTGCTCATGGTCCGAGTCGCGTTCTGTGGATCACCGTCAGTCCCGGTGAGCGAGACCACGACGGGCAGCGACCTGCCCGCCTCACGCGCCGTGGCCTGGGCGGAAGCGATGGCGTGCGCCAAATCCTCGGCGGGGTCGGGGTGGGAGCCGTAGCCGAGAACCAGGTCGAGCAGCAAGACCCCGCAGGTCGGGTCAAGTGCCTCGGCGGCGATCCGCTCCATCCTCAGGGACGGGTCGATCATCGGGTGGGCCCGGCCCTGGGTCATCCCGTCGTCGCCGAAGTCGATGACGAGATGGCCGGCGTCGGTCAGTGCGGGCCCGAGGAGCAGGTCATTCTCGTGGGCGATGTTGGAGCGGATGGCTCCGAGCTCGGCGGCGGCAAGGAACATGGCCTCATCCGCCAGGGTTCCGCCGCAGAAGAGCCCGCGCAGTGAGCCGCCGCGCGGCAGGTCTGGTGCCGGGTCGGGCGCCACCGCCGACGGCCAGGACGGCACCTCATGGCCGAGGCCCCGCAGGAATCCCTCGACGCTCGTGGTGAGGTCGTCACGACCCTCGCCGAGGATGGCCCAGGCGACGTCGAGCCCGAGCTCACCGGCATACGCCCGCATGGCGGTGAGCACGGCCTCGTCCGGGGGTTTGGAGACGACGAGGACGTGGCTGGTGTCAGGGTCGGCGGCGAGCGCGGTGAGCGCCTGCCGGGTCGAGCGCCCGCCGACGGCCGCCTTGAGGTCCCGGCCACCCACCCCAAGGCAGTGGCTCACGCCGAGCCCGGCGACATCGAGCAGGCACATGACCTGCTGGGCTCCGGTGCCGGACGCCGCGACGAGTCCGATGCCACCGCCGCGGACGACGTTGGCGAAGCCGAGGGCGACCCCGCCGACCATGGCGGTGCCACAGTCGGGCCCCATGACGAGGACGTCGGCGGCCGCGGCCGCATCTTTGAGGGCGATCTCGTCCGCGACCGAGACGTTGTCGGAGAAGAGCATGACCGACACCCCGGCGGCGATCGCGTCGTAGGTCTCGGTCACCGCGTGCTGCCCCGGGACGGAGATGACGGCGATGCTGGCCGCACCGGTCCTGACCGCGGCCCCCACGGTGCGCGGCGGAGGGGCCGAGCCGAACCCGCCCGCGCCACCGGAGGTGGTCGAGCGGGTCGCGGTGAGCGCTTCGTCAACGGCGGCCAGCCCGGCCTCGATGCCCGCCGATCCGGCAGCGCTCTCGGCGCGGACCGCGATGACGAGATCGTTGGGAGCGGCCTCGTCGGGGACGGGGAAACCCATCCCGCGGAGCACCTCGACGTTGAGTTCGGTCGCCATGGCGACCTGGGCGGCGGCGACCCCGTCGGCCCGGGCAACCCGTTGGGAGACCTGCATGAGGGTCACCGAGTCGTAGTAGGTGCCACGCCGCAGCTCGACGTGGGTGAGGTCGGAGGTCGTCACGGGCGGTTCGCTCCTTCGTCGGGGAGGGTGAGGTCGGTCGGCAGCGTGCGCAACGCCCCGAGGACTCCGGACACAATGTCGCGTCCGGAGGAGTGCCCGATGGCCAGGACGGCCGGAAGCAGGGCCTCGCTGGCCCGGGCCTCCCCGGCAAGCGCCGCCGAAACGAAGGCGGCGACCGGCGGGGTGGCGTAGCCGTCGATCGCGGCGAGCAGGAAGGAGCCGGACAGGCTCGTGGTCCGGTGGACGTGCTTGCGGACCGCAGCCGCCAGGGTGGGTTCGAGGCGGAGGCCATGGGCGACGAGCAGGGCCCCGCTCAGGGCGTCATCGCAGCTGGGAGTGAGCCCGTAGCCGCGGCCGAGCAGATGGCGTACCTGGCGCGGGTCACGCATGGCGTCGGTGATCCGATCCGCAAGCGCCCGGTCGAGGTCTCGCCAGCGTTTTCGCAGGGCGCGACGCGGGTGCACCCCGTCACCCTCGGGTACCGGTCGGCGGACCTGCGCTGGTCGCCACTGCCGGACGGCGCGGACGTCGAAACCGGGGAGTTCCACCCGGCCGTTGCCCACCGGTACGACGCTGCCGATTTCGGTCCCCCAGGAGATCTCATCCGAGCGCATCCCGAGCCGGAGCGCGGTCGGCAGGGCGAGAGCGTCCGAGGCGACCACGGGCAGCACGGCCGCGGCGCCGGAGAGGCCGATGTAGATGCCCTTGGTATAGGTGGCCAGCACGATGCCGCTCTGCATCGGCCCGGTGACGTGGGCGGCCGTGAGCGGTGAGTAGGCCGCCCGAAGGGCCCTGCGCTCGCTCACCGGAGCCGTGGAGGTGCCCATGGACATGACCGTAGCGATGCCCGTTATGGTGCAGGGGTGGTAAATGTTGCCAACGATCCGGGTCCGCCGCTCCGAAGGTTGCCATCGATCCCCGGCAGTGGGCCGACCATTCGGAGCATTCTGGCCTCGGCGGCCTTGCCGGGCGCGGCCTCGCAGATTCCGGCGGAGGCCTGGGAGCGCCGGGTGTTCCGGGTCGCGCAGTGGTCCGCGGGTCACTCGATGGACGACCTCGCGAACCACCTGGTCCTCATCGCCCGCCGCGGCGAGCAGGGTTCCTCCCGGGTGGACCGCGCGACTCGAATAGACCCTGGGCGGATCGTCCCCGCCCTGCGGGATGCCGGCGTGACCCTGCTCGCCCTCGACCGTAGCCATCCGGCGTGCGCAACCTGGACCTCGGCCGCAGCGAGCGCGGGCCTGCCGGTCGTGGTTGCCGCCGACGCTGCCGCGCTGGAACGGCTCCGGCTCGAGGTGCTTGAGTCGATCCTCGACCACCAGCGCACCATGCTCCAGCGCGAGGACGAGGTGCACCGATTCCTCGTCCGCATCGTTCTCGCCGGCGGGTCCCTTCGCGAGCTCTGTGAGGCGCTCGCGGTGTTCTTCGGCGGGGCCGCCATCGTCACCACGACCGACGGCCGGGTGCTCGCCCGAGCCGGGGTCGGCACGGTCCTGGAGGAGAGCCTTGCCCTGGAGTGCTTCGACCGCACCGGGCGCCTCATCGTCGAGTCCGAGCCGGTCGGGATCCGGATCGCCTCCGACCGCACCCCGCCCGGTCACGACCGACGTGCCCTGGTGAGGATCGTCGCGGGGCCCTCTGACCACGGACTTCTCGCCGTCTTCTGCCCGGGTCACGAACTGACCCCAACCGACATCCACATGCTTGAGCGGGCCGCGACGGTGGCCGCGCTCGCGGTGACCAAGGAGCAGGCCGTGGCCGCGGTCGAGGGCAAGTACCGCGCCGAGTTCCTGCGCGACGCCCTGGCCGAGCGGGCCGGCACCCCCGGCGAGGCGATCGAGCACGCGAACTCACTCGGTTGGGACATCGACCGGCAGATGGTCGTCGTCGTCGCCGAGACCGACGAGAACGATGCGGTGACCTCCCGGGACGCCGACGAGGTTCGGGCTCTTCAGGAGCGGTTCGTCCGCGCCTGGATCCAGGCGGTCCGGGCGCGCGATGTCACCATGCCGGTGGCTGGCTTCAGCCAGGAGGTGGTGGCGCTGCTGCCGGTGCCCGCGGGGGCCGAAAGGGAGAGCACGATGCGGGTCGTCGCCGACCTCGTGAGGGTGGTTCGCGGGGACGGCGGCGGTGGGCGTCGGTCCTTCTCGGCGGGGGTGTCGCGGCCCACCGATGTGGCCCGGCTCGCGACGGCATACGACGAAGCCCGCAGGGCGGTCTCGGTGGGGCGACAGATGCGTGGCGAGTCCGCGCTCACCCATTTCGACGAGCTCGGGATCTATCGACTGCTGGCGCTCGTGCCCGACTCGGCCGACCTGCGCGCCTTCGTCGAGGAGTCCCTCGGCGACCTTGCCACCGACGACTCCGCCGAGAACGCCGACCTCCGCCGGACGCTCTCCATCCTCATCGACACGAACATGAACGTCGCCGAGACGGCGCGGACGATGTTCTTCCACTACAACACCCTGCGCTATCGGATCGTCAAGCTCGAGAAGCTCCTCGGGCCGTTCACCACCGACCCGCAACTCCGGCTCACCCTGGCCCTGGCCCTGAAGATCCAGGAGATGCGCGGCCTCCGTCAGCGCTGAACCCCCTCCCGGTATGCCGCTTTCCTGACGAGGAGTTGAGAAGTGACAGTCATCCCGGCCAGGGGCTGTCAACTCTTGCCCGCCACGTCGGACCCCCGCACTACTAGCGTCCCTGTCACGCTACAAGGCGTGGGCCACCTCAACGGCGAGGCGGCACTTCACGGAAAGGTGTCCGTAGATGGCACTCGGTCTGAACTGGAAGGTCAAGAGCGCAGAGGAAGTTGCTGCCGGCGGCGTGGTCGCCCCGGACGAGCGCCTCCCCTGGGGCAAGACGATCGGTCTCGGCGCTCAGCACGTCGTCGCCATGTTCGGCGCGACCTTCGTGTTCCCGCTCATCATGGGCCTCAACGCCCAGCTCGCGATCATGATGAGCGGTATCGCGACGATCCTCTTCCTCCTCATCGTCCAGGGGAAGGTCCCCTCCTACCTCGGTACCTCGGCGTCCTTCGTCGGCGCCGTCGCCGCGATCCGCGCCGGTGGCGGAGACTCCGCGACCGTGACCGGGGCCATCCTCATCGCCGGTGTCGTGCTCGCGTTGGTCGGCGCACTCATTCACTTCATGGGCTCGGCGGTGCTGCACAAGGTGCTGCCGCCGGCGGTCACCGGCGCCGTCGTCATGCTCATCGGATTCAACCTCGCACCCGTCGTGGCCGGCATCTACTGGCCCCAGGACCAGTGGGTCGCCCTGCTCACCATGCTCTTCACGATCGTGGTCGCGGTGGCCTTCAAGGGCTTCATCGGCCGGATCGCGATCTTCCTCGCCCTCATCTTCGGCACCGCGCTCTCGTGGCTCCTTGATGCGACGGCAGGCAAGATCACCTCGGTCCTCGGTGGCGCGACGGAGGCCACGGAGCACTTCCGTTGGGACCGCAGCGGCATCTCCTCGGCCGACTGGGTCGGCTTCCCCCAGGGAACGGCCCTCGTCGACGGCAAGGAGATCCCCGGTTGGCACTTCCCGAGCTTCTCCATGGCCGCCATCCTCTTGGTCCTGCCGGCGGTCATCGCGCTCATCGCGGAGAACACCGGCCACGTCAAGGCGGTCGCCGAGATGACCGGCCACGACCTCGACCCGGTCATGGGCAAGGCGATTGCCGGTGACGGCATCGGCACGTCCTTCGCCTCGCTCTTCGGTGGTTCGCCGACGACGACCTACGCCGAGAACATCGGCGTCATGGCGGCGACCCGGGTCTACTCCACGGCGGCCTACTACGTCGCGGCGCTCGTGGCGATCCTTTTCGGGCTCTCCCCCAAGTTCGGTGCGCTCGTCGCCTCCGTCCCCGGTGGCGTCCTCGGCGGCATCACGGTCGTCCTCTACGGCATGATCGGCCTCCTCGGCGCCAAGATCTGGAAGGAGAACGGGGTCGACTTCGCCAACCCGATCAACCTCGTGCCGCTCGCGGCCGGCATCGTCATCGGCATCGGCGACGTCAAGATGAAGATCACCGACGACTTCACCCTCGGCGGCATCGCTCTCGGCACGATCGTCGCGATCGCCGGCTACCACCTCGCCCGGGCCATCGCCCCAGCGGATCTGCGCGGTCGAGCCGATGGCACGGCAATCGCGGTCGGCGACTACACCTATGGCGACAGCGACAAAGTCGACGACCTGTATCAGAAGGGTTACCCGGGCGACACCGACGGTCGGAACTGACGCCCCGTCAACCATGATCGTGCCTCGCCCGGGGCCATCTCGGGCGAGGCACGGCCGTTTCGAGCCCTCCGACGCTGGCGCGCCGTGAGGTGAGGAAGGCAGGATCGAGAAGGTGAAACCCGGACCGTTCGTCTACCACCGACCGCTCTCGGTGCAGGAGGCGCTGAGCGTGCTGACCGACGTCGGCCACGAGGGCAAGATCCTTGCCGGGGGGCAGAGCCTCATCCCCATCCTCAACATGCGGCTGGCTTCGCCGAGCCATCTGGTCGACATCAACCGGGTGCCCGGTCTGGACGAGGTGACGGTTTCGTCAGAGGCGGTCCGCGTCGGTGCGTTGGTCCGGCACCGTCAGCTCGAAAGAGACACCGGCGCGTATGCCGCCAACCCCCTCCTGCGCCAGGCCCTCCACTGCGTCGCCCACCCGGCGATCCGCAACCGGGGCACGACCGTCGGCTCCATCGCACACGCGGATGCCGCGGGGGAGATGCCCTCGGTGGCGGTCCTTACCGAGGCGGTCATGGAGATTCGCGGGCCGAGCGGGGTGCGCGAGGTGGCCGCGGACGACTTCTTCGAGGGCGCTTTGGAGACCTGTCTCGATCATGACGAGATCCTCGAGGCCGTGCGCTTCGGCCGGTTCCCCGAGGGCACCGGCACCGCGTTCCTGGAGTCGGCGCGCCGGCACGGCGACTACGCCCTTGCCGGTGTCGCGGCCGCGGTCACCGTGACCGACGGCACGATCGTCAGCGCCCGGGCTTCCTTCGTCTCGGTGACCGAGGTGCCGACCCGGCTCGATCTCACCGAGGCGGTGGCGGGCCAAGAACCGGGTGCGGTCGACTGGTCGGTCATCGACGACCTTGTCCAGGAGCACATCTCCCCCGAGGCGGACATCCATGCCACCGCGGACTATCGGCGGGTCCTCGCCGGTGAACTCACCCGACGAGCCCTCGCCCAGGCGGTGACCCGATGACCGAAGAAACCTACGCCATTGCCGTGACCGTCAACGGGGTGGTCTATCACCGCTCCGTGCCCGGCCGCCGGCTGCTCTCCGACTTTCTGCGGCACGACCTCGAACTCACCGGCACGCATGTCGGCTGCGAACACGGGGTCTGTGGTGCGTGCACCGTCCTCGTCGACGGCGAGCCGATGCGCTCCTGCCTCATGTTCGCGGTCTCCGCTCCCGGGCACGAGATCACCACGGTCGAAGGCCTCGGCAACACCCCGGAGGCGATGAACCCGGTCCAGCAGGCGTTTATCGAATGCCACGGCCTGCAGTGTGGGTTCTGCACCCCCGGCTTCCTCACCACGATCACCGCCTATCTGCGCGACCATCCCGACCCGACCTCGGCGGAGGCCCGGGAGGCCATCTCCGGCAACCTCTGTCGATGCACGGGCTACCAGAACATCGTCAAGGCGGTGCTCCGGGCCGCCGAGATCGCCCGCGAAGCGCCAGCCGCAGCCTCGACCTCGGGAGGTGCCTCCGCATGAGCACCCGACAGTTCGGCGCGCCCGTCCAGCGTCGCGAGGACCCGCGGCTGGTCACCGGAAACGGCCGTTACCTCGACGACCTGGGGCACACGGCATACGAGTGCGCGTTCCTCCGTTCCCCGCACGCTCACGCCAGGATCGTCGACATCGACATCGCCGACGCCTTCGAGGTGGACGGGGTCGTCGCGATCTACCTGCACGAGGACCTGCCCGGCGCCGTCGGCGAGCCGCTGCCGCTGCTCATCCCGCACCCTGCGCTCATCGCCCCGCGCACCGGCTACTGCCTGGCCAAGGACGAGGTCAACCATGTCGGCGAGGCCGTCGTCATGGTCGTCGCGCGCGACCGGTACGTCGCCGAGGACGCGGTCGCCCGGATCCAGGTGGAGTGGTCCCCGCTGCCCGCGGTCGTCGGGTTGGAGCGGGCCCGCGAGGCCGCGCACCTGGTCCACGAGGAGGCCGCTGGCAACATCTCTGCCCACCTGCTGCAGTCCGTCGGTGACGTCGACGCCGCCCTCGCCTCCGCCCCGCACCGGCTCACCCTGGACTTGTCCATCGAGCGCAGCGCCTGTATGCCGATGGAAGGCAAGGGTGTCTACGCGCGCTGGGACGCCCAGGATGAGAAGCTGCGGATCTACTCCTCGACGCAGACCTCGACCGGGGTGCGCGCGGCCGTCGCCGCCAAGCTCGGCCTGCCGCTGGCCAAGGTGGAGTGCATCGCCCCGGACATCGGCGGCGGCTTCGGCGCGAAGATCATGCACCCATGGCCGGAGGAGGTCCTCATCCCGTGGGCGGCACGGCTGCTCGGCCATGACGTCAAGTGGACCGAGGACCGCCGGGAGCATTTCATCTCGAGCAGCCACGAGCGCGGCCAGCTCCAGCAGGTCGAGGTCGGGTTCGACGACGAGGGCCGGATCCTGGCGCTCGACGTGAAGTTCTGGCATGACAACGGCTCGTACACCCCGTACGGGATCATCGTCCCGATCATCACCTCCACCCAGCTCCTCGGGCCCTACAAGCCGCGCAGCTACCGGGTCGAGTTCTGGAGCATGTACACCAACACCGTTCTCGTGACGCCGTATCGGGGCGCGGGGCGCCCGCAGGGCTGCTTCGCCATGGAGCGCACGATGGACGCCATCGCCGCGCAGCTCGGGATCGACCGCGCGGAGGTGCGCAGCCGCAACTTCATCCTCCCGCAGGAGATGCCCTACGACCATGGCCTCATGTTCCAGGACGGCCGTCCGCTGAAGTACGACTCCGGCGACTTCCCGGCCAGCCTGGCCAAACTCAAAGCCCTCGTCGGCTGGGACGACTTCGCGGCCTACCGGGAGCAGGCCGCCGCTGAGGGTCGCCGGGTCGGGCTCGGCATCGGCTGCTATGTCGAGGGCACCGGCGTCGGACCTTACGAGGGTGGTCACATCCAGGTCGAGACCAACGGCCGGGTCAACGTGGCGACCGGACTGACCACCCAAGGGCAAGGCCATCAGACGATCCTCGCCCAGATCGTCGCCGACGAACTCGGCGTCCCCCTCGACGACGTCCACGTCACCACCGGCGACACCCGGCGGATGGCGTATGCCGTCGGCACGTTCGCTTCGCGAGGCGCGGTCATGTCGGGCAACGCCGTCGCCCTGGCCGCGCGGGTGGTCCGTGCCAAGGCGCTGCGGATCGCGGCCGAGGCCCTCGAGGTCTCCGCCGATGACCTCGACATCGCCGACGGCATCATCTCGGTCAAGGGCGCACCGGACACCCGGATCGCGCTCTCCACGGTCGCAGTGCTCTCCAACCCGCTGCGGTATGCGTTCGATGAGTCCGCCAAGGCGGCTACCCAGTTCGCCGGTACCTTCGACCCGGACAAGCCACCGATCGCCGACGACGAGGAGCCCGGGCTCGAGGGGCAGGACTTCTACTCCCCGACCCAGGCCACCTTCGCCAACGGCATGCACGCGGCCATCGTCGAGACCGACCCGGTTACGGCCGAGATCACGATCCTGCGCTACTGCGTCATCCACGACTGCGGGATGATGGTCAACCCGATGATCGTCGAGGGTCAGGTGCATGGCGGGGTCGCCCAGGGGGTCGGCGGGGCGCTCTATGAGCGGATGTTCTATGACGAGTCGGGGCAGCTCATGAACGCCTCCTTCATGGACTTCCTCATCCCGTACGCCTCCGAGGTCCCGCACGTCGAAACCGATCATCTGGAAACCCCCTCGCCGCTCAACCCGCTCGGCATCAAGGGCGCCGGCGAGGCGGGCACCATCCCGGTCACCGCGGTCATCGCCTCGGCCATCGAGGATGCCGAGGGCTTCCCCATCCGTTCCATGCCGATCAACCCCTCCGAGCTGTGGGCGCTTCGGCGCGAGCACTCACAGGCCTCTGCGACAAAGGAGTCCGCACCATGAAGTTCACCGGCACTTCCGAGCTCAACGCTCCGGTCGACCAGGTCTGGACGGCACTGCTCGACCCGGCCGTGCTGGCCCGGTGTATCCCGGGCTGCGAGGCCCTATCGGCCACCGGGCCCGACCAGTACGAGATGACGGTGACTGCCGGGGTGGCCGCCATTAAGGGCACCTACAAGGGGGCGATCGCCCTCACCGACAAGGACGAGCCGCACTCGCTGAAGATGAAGGCCTCCGGTGCGGGCGGCCCGGGCACGATCGACGCGGACGTCCTGGTCTCGATGGCCCCGTCGGCCACCGGCGGGACGACCCTGACCTTCGACGCCGACGCCTCGGTCGGCGGTGCCATCGGCGGCGTCGGTCAGCGGATGCTCGCCGGCGTGACCAAGAAGATGGCCGGTGCCTTCTTCACGGCCCTCGATCGTGATATCGCCGGCTACCGTCCCGAGGCCGTCGTCGTCGGCGCCCCCGGCGCCCCCGGCGCCCCCGGCGCCCCCGGCGCCCCCGTGCCCGCGGGGGCCGGCGCTCCCGCAGGTGGCGCTCCGGTCATCTACGGCGCGCCCTCGGCCGCCGACACCGGTGCCCGGATCAAGGACTTCGCGCTCGGCGCCGCCGCCGGAGGTGGCCTGGTCCTCCTCGGTGTCCTCGTCGGATGGGCCATCGGGCGGCGCTGATGCGTGCGTTCACCGCGGCGGCGATCCAGGTCGCGCCGGTCCCGGCAGCACTCACCGAGGAGAGCATTCAGCGCAACATCGCGCACTCGATCGACGTCGTTCGGCAGTGCCACGCGGCGACCGGGGCCGAGCTCATCGTGCTCCCCGAGTCGGTGACCACCGGGTTCACCCCGAACTGTCCGACCGAGCAGTTGTGGGAGTTGTGTTCCCAGATCCCGGGGCCGATGACCGACCCGTATGCCGCGGTGGCCCGCGAACTGCGCACGCACCTGGTGGTGAGCACCTACGAGCGCGGCCCCGTCCCGAGCGTGGTCTACAACGCCGCGGCGCTCATCGACCCGGCCGGCGAGGTCCTCGGGGTCTATCGGAAAACCCATCCCTTCTGCACGGAGAACGTCTCCGGGGGTGGCTGGGTCACCCCCGGAGACTCGGTCGCGGTATGCGACACCGCACTCGGCCGGATTGGGATGATCATCTGCTTCGACGGCGACTATCCCGAGTTGAGCCGGATCCAGGCGGTCCAGGGCGCCGAGATTATCGCGCGTCCGTCGGCCCTGCTGCGCAGCGCGGACATCTGGGAGCTCACCTCGCGGGCCCGGGCCTACGACAACCACGTGTATGTCGTGGGCGCCAACGCGGTCGGGATCGACCCCGGCGGGGTGCTCTACTTCGGCAACTCGCACATCGTCACGCCCATCGGGCACATCATGGCCAGGGCGGCGTCCCACGAGGGATGGGTCTCCGCTAGGCTCGATCCTGCCGAGGCCCTCGCGTCCTTGACGCCGGGGTCCAACATCGGTCAGGCGTTCGACCATCTCCGAGACCGCAATCTCGACCTCATCCGCAACTACCGGGACGACCTCGAGCGTCCCGCTGAAACGGGTTTCCCACACTCATGAGCAAAGACACCGTCGTCGTCCGCAAGCTCTCCACCAAGGAATGCTGGGGATATCTTTCGCGGACGTCGTTCGCCCGGCTCGCCTACCACCTGCGGGGGCAGACCCGGATCGCCCCGATCAACTACGCCCTCGATGAGGACCAGCGGGTCATCTTTCGGACGGCAGAGGGCTCGAAGTTCTATGCCCTTCAGGTCGAAGACCGGGTGGCCCTGGAGATCGACGACTATGACGAGACGACGGCATACAGCGTGGTCATCCAGGGGCACGTCAGCGAAATCCTCGAGCCGCACGAGATCAAGGAAGCGACGGTCAACCTGCGCCCCTGGGTGCGGACCCACAAGAAGCACGTCCTCGCCATCACCGTCGACGAGATCACGGGGCGCGAGTTCGAGATCACCCCGCACGGCACCTGAGCGGGAGGGGTTGAGGCTGTGCGTGCGCTCACCGACGAGGAAGTGAGAAGGCAGCTCGGCGACCTGCCCGGGTGGCGCCGGGTCGGCGACGCCATCGTCGCGAGATTTACCGCACCATCCTTCGTCGCTGCGATCGATCTCGTGCGGGGAGCCGCCGACGACGCCGAGCAGATGAACCACCACCCCGATATCGACATCCGATGGCGCAGCACGCGATGGCTGCTCACCACGCATGACGCGGGTGGGCTCACCCAACTCGACATCGAACTCGCCCACCGCATCAGCGAGCACGCGCGGCGGCTCGGTGCCGTGGCGGACCTCGACCCGCAGCCGGAGCCGACATGACCCACCTGCTCGTCATCCAGCACGAACCCGAAGCCCCGGCCGCCTGGTTCGGCCAGTGGTGGGGTGAGGCCGGTACCGGACTCTCGGTCTGCCGCGGCGACCTCGGCGAGCCGATTCCGCAGCGGCTCGAGCGTGGCCGCCACCATGGCCTCGTCGTCCTCGGCGGGGCCATGGGCGCCAACGACGACGCCGACCACCCGTGGCTCACCGCGACCAAACGGCTCATCGCGGACACCGTGCACCGTGGCCTGCCTTTTCTCGGGATCTGCCTCGGGCATCAGTTGGCTGCCGTGGCCCTGGGCGGGTCGGTGGCTGCCAACCCGGCCGGACGCACGCTGGGGTTGTACCCGGTAGCGCTCACCGAGCTCGGTCACCAAGACCCCTTGCTGTATTGCTGCGACGGCGCGCCCGCGCTCTGGTTCAACGACGACATTGTCACCACCCCGCCGGAGGGTGCGGAGGTGCTCGCCGAGGCCCCCGACGGCACGATCCAGGCCCTTCGCCTCGGCGAAGCCGCCTGGTCGGTCCAGTTCCATCCCGAGTGCAGCCCGGAGGTCTTCGCTGGCTGGGGGCAGGAGGAGCCGGCGGGGTCACCGACCCGGACGGCCATCGCCGCGGTAACGCCGCAGGCGGTTGCTGCCACCGACGCACTCGTGGGGGTGTGGCGCGCATTCGCCCTGCGGTTCGCCGCGATGGAAGCGCCCGCGGACCTGCCGCCCACCACCTAAGGGGTGAGGCCGGCTGCTCAGTGGCCGCGGAGGGCGTCGAGTAGGGCCCGCCCCGACGACATACTCATGAGGTCCTCCAGTCGCACGAGATGACCTGAGGCATCGGTCAGCGGCAGGCGCCAGTTGGGGTACTCCTCGCTGGTTCCCGGCTGGTTGATGGCCCGCCGGTCCCCGACGAGGTCACTCACGGCGGCCGCGAGCAGGCGACTCGGGGTCTGCGCGAGCAGGCGATGCAGCGCCCACGTGACGGCCCGGATGCCGTCCGGACTCGCTACCTCCAGGCTCGGGTCGAGCAGTCCGCGACCGACGAGCACCTCACGCACCCGCCCGATCGCCTGCCACTCCACGGCCCGCTCCTCCTCGACCGGTCGAGTCAGCAGCCCGAGGGAGGCCCGGACGTCGACGTGGGTGAGGCCGAGGTAGCCGGCGGTCGGCGGAAGGTCATGGGTGGTCACCGACGACAGGCACAGTTCGCGGTAATGCTCGGGCGGTTTGGGCCAGTCCCCCTCCCACTCGAACCACAGGATGGAGGTCCCGAGGATGCCGCGTTCGAGGAGGTAGTCACGGGCGTGCGGGGCGACCACGCCGAGATCCTCGCCGACGACGACGGCCCCCGAGCGGGATGCCTCGAGGACCAGGATGCCGATGAGGGCCTCGTGGTCGTAGTGGACGTAGGTGCCCTCGGCGGGGGTGCCGCCATCAGGGATCCACCACAGCCGGAACAGGCCGATGATGTGGTCGGCCCGGACGCCGCCGGCATCCCGAAGCACCGCACGGACCATGTCCCGGTATGGAGTGTAGCCCAGTTCGGCGAGCCGGTCCGGTCGCCAGGGGGGCTGGCTCCAGTCTTGGCCGAGCTGGTTGAACTGGTCTGGTGGGGCACCCACGCTGACCCCACCGGCCAGGGCGTCTCTCAGGCCCCAGGCGTCGGCGCCTGTCGGGTGGACCCCGACGGCGAGGTCATGGATGATGCCGAGGCGCATCCCAGCGGTGCGCGCTGCGGCCTGGGCGGCGGCGAGTTGCCGGGCGCAGAGCCACTGCAGCCAGCAGTGGAAGGAGATCGTCTCGGCATGCTCCCCGGCGAAGGCAAGGACCTCGGGGGTGTCGGCCGAGGCGAACTCGGTCGGCCAGTGCTCCACCTTTCTCCCGTGGACATCGGCAATGGCGCACCAGGTGGCAAACCGTTCGAGACCCTCCCCCTCGCGGCGCCGGAAGTCGGCGAGGTCGGCCGCCCGCTCGGGGCCGAGGCCGAGGGCGTAGACCTCCTCCAACGCAGCCCGTTTCAGGGCCCAGGCGGCGTCCCGGTCGATGACGTCGTGGGCGTTCAGGGCGTGCGCTGCGGTGGCGAGGTCCCTCACGGTGGGGAGCACCTCGTCGGTCTGCGCCTCGGGGATGTCCTCGACCCGCAGATAGAGCGGGTTGACGAAGCGTCGCGTCGTCGGCAGGTACGGCGAGGGCTCCATGGGCGCGCTGGGCTCGGCGGCGTGGACGGGGTTGATGAGCAGGAAGTCGGCCTCGAGATCCCGCCCGGCCCACCCGGCCATGGTGGCGAGGTCGCCGAAATCCCCTGTCCCCCAAGAAGTCTCGGAGCGCACCTGGTAGAGCTGCGTCATTAGCCCGATGGCGCGGCTGTCGAGCTGCGGCGGGAGGTCGAGGCGCTGCGGGGTGACGATGAGGGCGCTCGTGGTCGAGGTCGGGTCGAGCGCAGGCTCCACCAGTTCGGCGACGAGACGGTGATAGCCGGGGGGCAGGTCGTCGGGCAGCGCGAAGGTGGCCTCGCCGATCTCCACGTCATCGACAATCCGGGGTTCGACCCAGTGATCGACCGGGAGGGCGTCCCGGGTGCTGCCGTCCTCGAGCTCGATCCGCACGGCGACGGCGGTGCCGGCGCTGACATGCACCGGCACCCAGGGCGTCCACCCGACCCGGGTCACCACGGTCGCCGGTAGGCATCGACGCCAGGATCGCAGCTCGAGGTCGGCGAGGACCGCGTCGACCTGCTCGGGCGTCTGAGCCGACACCCCGAGGGCGGCGAGCACGGCGATCAGGGTTTCCGCACTGACCTCGACGTGCCGACCCTGCCAGTCCCAGTAGTCCGTGGCCACGCCATACGCGCCGGCGAGGGCAATCAGTGGGGCCGCGGGTAGTGCGCTCACGGGGACCATCCTGCCAAGGTCGCGGCCTGTCGCAGTGCCCATTCCGCGCGGAGGATGGAGTAAAGGTAGCCGTCGCGGTAGGCCCCAGCCCGCCATTGCCCCCCTCGAACGACGCCTTCCTGGGTGAATCCGACCTTTTCCAGGGCGCGCTGTTCGGCGTGGTTCTCGATGTCGGTGTGCGCCTCGACCCGGTTGACGCTCGTTCCACGGAAGACCGCGTCCACGAGGAGCTGCTGCGCGAGCGTGCCGATGCCGCGGCCGCGGTAGGACTCCCGAAGCCCGATGCCGATCATCACGGTGCGGGACAGCGGGCCCGGACCCCAGGAAGTCCAGTGCCAGGAGACCGAGCCGGCGCACTCACCGCCGACCTCCACAGTGAGCCCACCATCGGACTCGAAGGAGGTGAGGTGCACCTGCGTGCGCGGCGGAAGACCGAAGTCGTCGAACTCTCCAGCGGGTTCGGCCAGGTAGGGCAGGTCTGCCTCGACCATGGGCCGGAGCAGCACTGAGGGCTCGTGATGAGTCACGAGCTCTCAGTATGCCGTGGGGTCAGTTGCAGCCGACCGCACCGGCGCCGACCGCGTCCTCGCGGATCCGGGCGGTACGCAGGTAGGGGTAGACCTCCTGGACGTCGTCGAACTTTGCCCGGGCGGCCTCGGTTGGCACTGTCGGCGGGACGATGATCCGCTCGCCGACCTTCCAGTCGACTGGGGTGGCGCACTCGCCACGGTCGGCCTCTTGGAGGGCGTCGACGACGCGGAGAATCTCGTCGAAGTTGCGGCCGGTCGACTTGGGGTAGGTCATCGTGAGCCGGATCTTCTTGGCCGGGTCGATGACGAAGACCGAACGGACCGAGGAGGTGTCGCCCTCACCGGGGTGGATCATGTCGTAGAGTTCGGCGACCGCCTTGTCCGGGTCGGCGATGATCGGGTAGTCGACGGTGGTGTGGTTGTACTCGTTGATGTCCGGGACCCAGGTGGCGTGGTCCTCGACCGAGTCCACCGAGAGCGCGATCGGCTTGACGCCGCGCTCGGCCCACTTCGCAGAGAGTTGGGCGACGCGACCCAGTTCGGTGGTGCAGACCGGGGTGAAATCGGCCGGGTGGCTAAACAGCACGACCCAACTGTCGCCTGCCCATTCGTGGAAGTTGACCGTGCCCGCAGTGGTCTCGGCGGTGAAGTCGGGAGCGGTGTCTCCGAGGTGGAGAGCCATGATGGTCCTTTCCGGCGTGAGGTTCGACGCGGCCGGCGAGGAGTTGCCGGTTTGCCGTGTTTCCACTCTCGCACGAGAGGGTGATCGCCCCCGAAGGGGGTCCCACCATGCGGAACCGGTTCTCAGGGAGTGAGAGCGGGGCGGCGGCGCAGCCGGGCAATCAGGCAGGCAAGGAGCACGACGATGGCGGCGAGGAGGATGGCGAACTTCACCGTCGCCATGGCCGAGGCGAGGGGCGCGAGGATGGCGCGCGGCCCGTCACCCAGCCCGAGGAGAAGGGCGATGTTCTCGACGACGTCGCAGCCGGCCGCGACGGGGATCAGGGCAGCGACCTGGGCGCCGCGGCGGGCGAGTGTGCCGGTGGCGCTGCGCAAGGAGAGCTTGAGCGAAGCCCACAGGGTGAGCGCATACGAAGGGATCCAGGCGAAGTCCCACAGGGTCTGGGTGCGTGCGGCGGTGACACCTTCGGCCCCCCAGGCGGTCGTGATTTCGGTGAACTGCTGTGCCGTCCAGGCGAGTTCGAGGTCGACGATGCCGTGAGCGCGGGCCGCGAGCACCGCCTCGAGGGGTGCAAGGCGGGCGAGGAGGATCGCGATCGTCGCGGTCAGGGCAATCGACCACAGGGTCCAGAGGCGGCGGGAGGTCATGGGGAAGGAGCCTAGGGCTTGCCGTGCGTTTCTCCTATGTCAAGCCGCTGCCGGGATGGCGGTGGTTTGACGGTTGTTGTGGTCGGTGGTCAGGAGCTGGAAGACGACGCGGGCGAGGCGTCGTTTCAGGCAGCGCAGGGCCTCGGTCGTGGACTTGCCTTCGGTGAGCTTCTTCTCGTAGTAGGCCCGGCCGAGGGTGCCGGGCATGCGGGCCTGGGTGATCGCGATCCGGTGGATCGCGGCGTTGAGCTGACGGTTGCCCGAGCGGGTCATCCGCACCCGTCCGGCGGTGTTACCGGACCAGACCGGGATCGGGGCGATCCCGGCGTGCCGGGCGAACGCGGCCTCGGAGTGGAAGCGGGTGATCCCGGCGGACTCGCCGAGCAGCTTGGCCGCGGTGAGCTCCCCACACCCGGGCAGGGCGAGCAGGGCCGGGGTGTGTTTGCGGGCCAGCACAGCCAGCCGCTTGTCGAAGGCTTTGATCCGCCCGGTGAGGGCGATGATGTCCTCGAGCTCGTCCAGGGCCATCTCCGCGACGATGCCCTCGAGGGTGACCAGCCAGGCCCGTAGCGCCTGCTGATGCTTGGCCAGGTCCAAAGAGCGCGGCTTGGGCGCATGGCCCGGGTCCAGCTCGTGGACCCGCCACAGCAGACTGTTGATCGTGCGAGTCCTGGTATTCACCAACGACTCTCGCCGGTCGGTCAGGATCTTGGCCTCCCGCGAGATCCCGTCGTGGGAGGCCACCGGAAGCGTAGGCTCCCGCAGGAACGCCCGAGCGACCGCCAACGCGTCGATCGGGTCCGACTTCCCGCGGGTCCGGGCGGTCCGGCGTTGTTCGGCCATCATCTTCGGCGGCACCCGCACCACCACCTGACCCGCGCTGAGCAGGTCCCGCTCCAAGCGGGCCGACAGATGCCGACAGTCCTCGATCGCCCAGGTGAGTTCCTCCCCGAACTGCTCCCGCGCCCACGCCAGCGCCTTCCGATGCCCCGCCGTGGTGGCCGCCACCGTGCGCTGCCCCACCTGACGACCGACCGCGTCGACCGCGACAAACGTGTGCGTGTGCTTGTGCACATCGGCTCCAACAACAACCATGGTGATTGCCTCCTTCTTCACTGAGATGGACGGTTGGGCCGGTCGGCGGACAAACCTCAGTGGGGGCGGTAACCACGCTCCTATCAAGTCACGCCGGCCGGTCCTTCACACCCGATGCCGGCACAACGCACGCTCATCAACCCGAAGGCGACACCAAGCGTAAGAGCCAGACATCGGATGCTCAGGATCCAACCACCGCACGAGCGGCGCCATCACCCTGACACTGAGCAAGCCGTAGCGTGAGCGCCATGACAAGCGCCATGACAAGCGCCACGACAAGCGCCACCACCCAGGTACGGTGGGCCATCGCGGGGCCGGGTCGCATGGCCGAGGTCATGGCCAAGGCCTTCCCCCGGGTGAGCAACGGGCGGCTCGTCGCCGTGGGGTCGCGCTCACTGGAGCGGGCGCAGGCCTTCGCGCAGGCATATGCCGTGCCGCGGGCGCACGGCTCGTACGCCGAACTCGTCGCGGACCCGGAGGTGGACGCGGTCTATATCGCGACCCCGCACCCCCAGCACACCGACGTCGCGTTGGCGGCGATTGCGCACGGCAAGGCCGTGCTCGTCGAGAAGGCGTTCACGGCCACGGTCGCGGACACCGAGCGGGTCATCACTGCGGCCCGTTCGGCCGGGGTGTTCGCCATGGAGGCTATGTGGACCCGCTTCAACCCGGCGGTGGAGCATCTGCGCGGGATCGTTCGTGAGGGGTTCATCGGTGAGCTCCGCGGGATCCAGGGCGACCTCACGGCATACCGGGAGTACCTGCCGGGCGACCGACTCTTTGATCCCGAACTCGGGGGCGGGGCGGTCCTCGACCTCGGCGTGTATGTGTTGTCGTTCGCGCAGCATTTTCTCGGGATGCCGGATGTGGTCCATGCGGTCGGCGGCACGTACCCCTCGGGGGTTGAGGGTGAGGTCGGGGTGCTGCTCGGCTATCGGGACGGGCGGAGCGCCACGTTGTCGGGGGCGTTCACGGCCCAGGGCCCGGGGCGGATGATGCTCGTGGGGACCCGAGGCTGGGTCGATGTGCATCCGCGCTTTCATCGAGCCCCGGCGCTCACGATCTGGCGGGGAGCGCAGGCCGAGCGGCTGGAGTTCGAGGGCGGGTACGAGCACGAGGTCGTCCACGTCGGCGAGTGCCTGGCAGCCGGGCTCACCGAGAGCCCGATCATGCCGTTGTCGGACACCCTGGCGGTCCAGCGGCTCATGGCGGAGGTGCTGGATCAGGTGCACCGGTTCGCCGCGGGAGGCTGACCGCCAGGTCGAGAGGGGGCCCAGGCGTCGGCGTCAAGGAGTCAGAGGCTCACGGCGCATCGGCTACAGCGGGCAGTCGCCGAGGTCGTCCCATCCCGACACCCGCGTGGCCGTCATGCGGGCGAACCCCTGGGCGAGCCGAACCTGGTGACGGGTGCGGAACGTCAGGTCGAGGCTCGTCTGTTGTCGTGACCGCCGAGCGAGGGCGGGATGGAGGCCTCTCGTGGGCCGTGTGCTGGCTTCGAGGCACTGTTCAAGGCGCACCTCAAGCACCGTGAGCGGCCCCGAGCTTTCCGACACTTCGCTGGACGCCGCAGCCCTGGACTCGGTGCGCGCACTCGTCTCCGCTCGCGGCATACCGGACTCCCCCGCCGACAGCGTGAGGTGAGCATCGAGCTGGTCCACGGGTGTGGTGACTTGTCTTCGGCGGAGTGGGTCGACCCATACGACGGAGCCGTCCGGGCGCAGCGCCAGCCTCCAGCCGGGCGACTGTTTGATGCGGTGATGTCGGCGGCAGAGCAGGATGAGGTTCCCCGCCGCGGTCGGCCCGGTCGGCCACGGACGGACATGGTCGAGATCGCACCACCGCGCGGCCGCGCTGCACCCGGGGAACCGACAGTGCCCATCACGGGCCCTGATGACTCGGGCGAGCCGCTCCCCCGGGACGTAGCCGTCCCGGTCGAGATCACCCGCAGGGTCCCCGACGGCACCGGTCCCGGCGGCACACGGCCGGACCTGCATCGTCGTTCCTGGGTCGGCGAACACCTCCTCGAGCCAGACCTTGGTGGCGAGCACGGGCTGGGCAGCCAGCCCACGAACCTCCACGAGCTCGGCGCGGACGGCCGCAGCGGCCCGCGCTGCCGGCCCTACCGCCGGCATCGCGGCGCGCGTCACCAACGCTTCGGCCGGCACCATAAGGTCGACCGAGTAGGTCACCGTCGCCTGTCCCAGAACGAGGCGCACGAGGGCATCGGCACGGGCCTGGTCCAAGGTCTCGGCCTCACCAGCGGCTCGCAGCCGCCGGGCCAGGGCATCGATGGCCACGAAGGCAGACGCCGCCCGATCACTGGGCAGGACCACCCGCCAGGTGTCCTGACCCAAGCGCTCGGACCATCGAGTGAACGCCCGCTCCCGCGCAACCTCGGCCTGCCGAGCCACGGCAAGCGCTGGGTCCAGGGCGAGCACGGCCGCGGCCACCCGGCGCACGAGCCGCCCCCGGGTCAGGCCCTCCGGCGCGACCTCGAGGTCCGCGAGCGCGTGTGCCCGCAACTCGCGCAACTCCTCCACCACGCGTGCCGCGGCCTCCCGGGCAACCGGGGCCGGGGTCGAGGCCAGTTCCCCCGCGATGACGCGAGCCCGATACCCATCGAGGGAGCCCGCTGCCATGGCCTGACCCAGGGCGGGGAAGGTGTGCACTCGACATACGGCATCCTCGACGCGAGCGGACGCCGCGTGCGAGGAGGCTGACAGCGCCGGGGCGAGCAGATCGGGCGCGTCGAGGCGCTGTTCGCCGCCAAGCGGGGTCCAGCGCTCCTCAAGCAGGCCGTCCTCACCATAATGGGTCTGCGAGGCGCAGACTCGCGCGATGGCGAGGTCCTGGACCGCCGTGAGTGCGTTGACGGTCTCCTGGACCTCGGCGACGAGGTGGACCCAGTCCCCGACCGCCCCGTGGCCGGCCGCCGCACCGGCGCGCACGTCAGCGTGAAGCGCGGCAACAGCCTGGCGCACTTCCGCTGATTCGTACATGTGTTCGATTCTAGCACACGCCCCCGACGGGCCGCAGGCCCGGGCGTCGTGGGCTGCGACCGACATCCATTGGAGATTCTTGCGGACTGTTTGCGGACCGCCGGTTAGGTCGAGAGACCCCTGGTGAGGGCGGCGTCGAACAGCGTCCGCGCGACCTGTTCGGCCTTCTCGGTCGCCGCTGCCCCGACCGGCCTCGCCTCGTATCGGTCCTGGTTGCGGGCGCGTCGCAGGCGGTCGAACTCTCGAGCGGCCTTCTCTGCCGGAGGCTTGTCGAACACCGCGCGCAGGTAGCGGCCGAGCGCCTCGTGCTGGCCTGGCCCATTGGTCGTCCGGAAGCCGTACGCCGCCAGCAATGCCTCGCCGGTGTCGTGACAGGCGTCGTAGGCGACTCCGTACCTGACGGTGACGCTCGTGAGCAGCGGTAGCTGGTCCAAGCGCTCCTCGGCCTGCCGCAGGAACGAGGTCGCCCGCGCGAGGTCTGCGGGCACGGCGTCGAGACGTCGCGCCTCGACCAGGGCGAGGACCGTTGCCTGCTGGACGCGGGTGAGCGGGGTCAGTGCCACGGCAGCTCTCCGATGACGGCGACTACCGAGCCGCTGCGCACGTTGTCCAGGAAGGCGGAGGTCGCCGCGAATTCCGCCGGGGTGAGGATCGTCGGGTTGACGGGACGGTGCACCGCCGACTCGACGCGGGTGCACGCATCGTAGACCGCGTCCACGTCAGGCTCACCGAGCACCATGAGGTCGATGTCGTGCGGGGCCGGACCAGCATCGCCGAGCAGCCGAGCGGCGAAGGAGCCGTAGAGGAACGCGGCCTCGATTCCGTCGATGCGGGCAAGCTCCTCGGCCAGCATCACCACCGGTCCGGTCACGACCCTGAGGATCTCGCGCAAGGGCTCCACCAGCGGGCTTTCGCGATTGGCGCGGATCAGCCTGGTGCGCCCCACGTGTCGATGGCTCAGGATACCGGCGTCCAGCAAGCGGCCGACCTCGCGGTGGGCGGTCGGGTAGGCCAACCCGGCCCGATCGGCCAGGTCAGTGAGGCTCAGCTCGTCACCGGCGAGCAACACGGTGGACAGGAGACGTGCCTGACCGTCCGACCGGAAGATCGGAGCGAGGAGGGGCGCCTCAGTTCTCATATAACTGAGTTTATGCTCCATCATATCGATAGTCAATGAGGCGGCGAGCTAACCGAGGAGTCGCACCATCTCTGACCTGCAAACGTGCGGATTCAGACGTTGAAGCGGAACTCCACGACGTCCCCATCAACCATCACGTACTCCTTGCCCTCCATCCGGGCCTTCCCCGCGGCCTTCACCGCAGCCATCGACCCGAGCTCGTCGAGGTCCGCGAAGGACACGACCTCGGCCTTGATGAACCCGCGCTGGAAGTCGGTGTGGATGACCCCGGCCGCCTGCGGCGCGGTCCAGCCCTGCCGGATGGTCCACGCGCGCGACTCCTTCGGGCCGGCCGTCAGATAGGTCTGCAGCCCGAGGGTGTGGAACCCAACCCGGGCCAGCTGGTTGAGGCCGGATTCGGTCGCCCCGAACGACTCGAGGAGCTCGAGCGCCTCGTCCTCCTCCATGTCCATGAGGTCCATCTCGAGTTTGGCGTTGAGGAACACCGCATCGGCGGGCGCCACCGACGCGGCGAGGCGCTCGTGCAGTTCGGAGTCAGCGAGCTGTTCCTCGTCGAGGTTGAACACGTAGATGAAGGGCTTGGTCGTGAGCAGCCCGAGGCCGGAGGCGAGTTCGAGATCGACCCCGGCCGCTGCGCCGGCGGCATATAGGGTGTGCCCGGCTTCGAGGACCCGCCCGGCCGCCACCGCGTTCTCGTATGCCGGCCGGGCCTCCTTCTTGATCCGGGACTCCTTCTCCAGGCGCGCGACGGCCTTCTCCAGGGTCTGCAGGTCGGCGAGGATGAGTTCGGTGTGGATGGTCTCGATGTCGGACTCGGGCGAGACCCGGCCGTCGACGTGGACGACGTCGCCATCCTCGAAGGCGCGCACGACCTGGCAGATCGCGTCCGCTTCCCGGATGTTGGCGAGGAACTTGTTGCCGAGCCCCTCCCCCACGGAGGCGCCCTTGACGATGCCGGCGATGTCGACGAAGGACACCGTCGCCGGCAGGATCCGCTCGGAGCCGAAGATCTCGGCGAGCCGCTGCAGCCGCGGATCCGGCAGCGGCACGACCCCGACGTTGGGCTCGATCGTCGCGAACGGGTAGTTCGCCGCGAGCACATTGTTCTTGGTCAGGGCGTTGAACATCGTGGACTTGCCAACATTGGGCAGTCCGACGATTCCGATAGTCAGGGCCACAAGGGCAAGAGTCTAGTCGGCGCGGGGGTCGCTGTTCTCCAGGTATGTCGTGTGCTCGGCGTCGGTGGCGACCTCGAGCATGCGCGCGGCATACGGGGCGAGCCGGGGTGCCGCAGCCGCGACGCTCAGCCAGTGGACGCCCTTGATCTCGCGGCGCAGGAAGCGATCCGGGTCGAGCTGCCCCGGCTCGAGGGTGCCGCAGTCGAACAAGAAGAGCACCGCATCATCCCAGCCCCGCCACGGGGGCAGCCAGTTCACCGCAAGCAGCCGACCGGCACGCACCTGGACGCCGAGTTCCTCGGAGATCTCCCGCTCGACGCAGGCGGCCGGGGACTCGTGCGGGTCGAGGACCCCGCCCGGAAGGTCGAGTTCTCGCTTATAGGTCAGCTCGCAGAGCAGGACCTCCCGCTCCGGGTTGCGGATGATTCCCTGGCCGATGGTCCGCTTCGTCGGCAGCCGTTCGTTGAGGACCCGGATGAACGCGAGCCGACCCTCCTCGGAGGCGACGTCGGGATGGACGTGGGGGCCGGACGGCATACCGGTGAGGCTACCCTGACGCGGCGCTCAGCGGACCGCTCGCCCGCGCACCTGGCAGGTGCTCGGCGTCGCCATCGCGGTCGTCATGGGCACCCTTGCGGTGGTCCTCCTGCGCGGTTGAGCGGCCCTGTCGGTGCCTGCTGGCAGGGTCTGGGGTATGGAGATCTCACTCACCATCGCCGTCGTCGTCGCGCTCGTGGCCGCCGCGCTGGCGGTCCTCACCACCCGGTTGGTGTATGCCGCGCGGCTGGCCGGGGCGCTCGCCGAACGGGACGTGCTCCGGGAGCGAGTCATCGACCTGGAGAGCTCGCTCGGGGAAGACCTCGAGACCGCGACGCTGCTCGCGCCGCTCAAGGAGGCTCTCACCCGAGTGGAATCCCAGGTCGGGACCCTGGAACGAGACCGGGTCGAGCAGTTCGGCTCGCTTCGAGCGGTGCTGAGCCGGGTCGAGGGCGAGACCCAGGAACTCGGGCGGGCGACCGCTCGACTGGCCGGGTCGCTGCAGTCCTCGAGTGTGCGTGGCGCGTGGGGCGAGGTGCAGTTGCGTCGGGTCCTCGAACTCTCCGGGATGCTCGCCCGCTGCGACTTCGAGGAGCAGGTATCGGCGGTGGGGCACGACGGACGAGGAGTTCGCCCGGATGTCGTTGTGCGGTTGCCCGGCGGCCGGTGCGTCGTCATCGACGCCAAGGCACCGATGGCCGCCTTCTTGCACGCCCAGGACGAGGACCTCGACGACGCCGAGCGTTCGCAGCTGCTCCGGGACCACGCGCGCAGCCTGCGCAGCCACGTCGAGGCCCTGAGTCGCAAGGACTATTCCGGGGCCTTCACCGGATCCGCGGACCTCGTGGTCTGCTTCGTCCCCGGGGACGCGATCCTCGGTGCGGCCCTGAGCGCCGACCCCGGGCTGCACGAGTGGGCACTGGAACGCGCGGTCGCCCTGGTCGGGCCGGCAGCCTTGCTCGCCTTGCTGCGCACCGTCGCCTCGCTCTGGCAACAACAGGCGGTCGCCGAAAGCGCCACCGAGGTTGTCACCCTGGGCCAGGAGCTGTATCGCCGGTTGGCGACTCTCGGCGGGCACACGGCCCGGCTGGGCCGAAGCCTGCACGGGGCGGTCGAGTCCTACAACGCAGCGGTCGGCGCCTTGGAGAGCCGTGTCCTGGTTTCCGCGCGACGCATGCACGACCTGGGACTGGTCGGGAGCCTGCTCGATGCGCCCACCCCGATCGACATCACGCCCCGACCACTGACCGCCCAGGAACTGATCGATGCCGCGACCGCGGAAGACGCCCGCGCCGAACTGGACCTGGACTGGATCGCCTCCCACCCAAGGGTTCAGCGTGGCGACGAGGCGATCGCGTGACCGCATGCGTGTCCGCGCAGGGGTCAGTGCAGCCCACCATCCGCCGGGTCACTGTAGGACCCGTCGTGGGTCATCTTGTCCGACATACCCGCCGCCTTGAGGTCCTTGCGGATCTCCGTGGGCAGGGCGAACACGAGCGACTCCTGGGCCGCGACGACCGGCCGGACGTCGAGGTACCCGCGTTCGGCAAGGTCGTCGAGGACCTCGCGGACGAGGATCTCCGGCACCGAGGCCCCGGAGGTCACGCCCACCGTGGTCACCCCTTCGAACCAGCCGTCCTCGATCTCGGAGGCGTAGTCGACGAGGTAGCCGGCCGCGGCCCCGTGCTCAAGGGCGACCTCGACCAGGCGCACCGAGTTCGAAGAGTTGCGCGACCCGACGACGATCATGAGGTCGCACTCGGGGGCCATCTGCTTCACCGCGAGCTGGCGGTTCTGGGTGGCGTAACAGATGTCGTCACTCGGCGGGTCCTGTAGCGATGGGAACCGCTCCTTCAGTCGCCGGACGGTCTCCATCGTCTCGTCGACGGAGAGTGTGGTCTGGGACAGCCAGACGACCTTGTCCGGGTCCCGGACCGTGATGTGCTCGACGTCGTCGGGGCCGTCGACGAGCTGGATGTGTTCCGGCGCCTCGCCGGAGGTGCCGACGACTTCCTCATGCCCTTCGTGGCCGATGAGGAGGATGTCGTAGTCGGCGTCGGCGAACCGGACCGCTTCGCGATGCACCTTGGTCACCAGCGGGCAGGTGGCGTCAATGGACTTCAAGCTGAGCGCACGGGCCTCCTCGTGGACCACCGGCGCCACTCCGTGCGCGGAGAAGATGACCGTGGCGCCCTCGGGCACCTCATCGGTCTCCTCGACGAAGATCGCACCCCGGCGCTCCAGCGTCGAGACGACGTGCTTGTTGTGGACGATCTGCTTGCGGACATAGACCGGCGGCCCATAGAGCTCTAGGGCCTTCTCGACCGTGACGACAGCCCGGTCGACGCCCGCGCAATAACCCCGAGGGGCGGCGAGCAGGACACGCTTGGCTGTCGACGGCATACAGACCATCCTAAGGACTGCGCGGCGTGCCTAGAGTTGCCCCATGTCGACCCCGCTCCCGGAGCGTGCCGCGGACACCTCCGCCGAGCACCCGTGGCCGCTGCGGCTGCTCACCCTGAAGATCGGTGAGTATGTCGAGCGGATGTCGGTGGTCTGGGTCGAGGGCCAGATCGTCCAACTCACGCGTAGGCCCGGGGCCCGAACGGCCTACCTCACGCTGCGGGATGCGGATGCCGACCTCTCGATGAGCGCGGCGATCTCGGTCAACGCCCTCGAGGCGATGCCCGGAGGGGTGCGTGAGGGGGTCCGGGTGGTCGTCCAGGCCAAGCCGGCGTTCTGGGCCCAGCGGGGCACCCTCATGCTCGATGTCCGGCAGATCCGGCCGGTGGGGGTCGGTGAGCTCCTCGCCCGGATCGAGTACCTCAAACGCACCCTGGCCGCCGAGGGGATCTTCGACCCGGGCCGCAAGCAGCGCCTGCCCTTTCTGCCGCGGCGGGTTGGCCTCATCTGTGGGCGGGCCAGCGCGGCCGAGAAGGATGTCGTCGAGAACGCCCGCCGCCGTTGGCCTGCAACGACCTTCGAGATCCACGAGGTCGCCGTCCAGGGGCCGACGGCGGTCACCGAGGTCACCGCGGCCCTCACCGAACTCGATGCCCTCGCGCACGTCGACGTCATCGTCATCGCCCGCGGCGGTGGCTCCGTCGAGGACTTGCTCCCATTCAGCAACGAGGCCCTGCTGCGCGCGGTCTCGGCCGCGCGCACCCCGGTCGTGAGCGCCATCGGCCACGACGTCGACGCCCCGCTACTGGACCTGGTGGCGGATGCTCGGGCCTCCACCCCAACCGACGCCGCCGCCCTCATCGTCCCGGACGCCGTCGCCGAACGCGCCCTGATCGATCGTGCCCGGCAGCGGGCGGCAGACAGCCTGCACCGACGCCTGCGGGAGGAGCAGCGCAGACTGGGCGAGCTGCGCGGGCGTCCGGTCCTCGCCGACCCCGGCGCCTATGCGCGCGCCCAGCGTGAGGTAGTCAGCGGGCTTGAGGAGCGCGGCCGGCGGCACCTCGTCGGTCGGCTGCACCGCTCCCGCGACCAGGTGGGCTTTCTGCGCGCCCAGGTTCGTGCGCTCTCCCCTGGCTCGACGCTCGACCGGGGGTACGCCATCGTCGCGCAACGTGATGGCTCCATCGTGCGTGACCCGGGGCAACTGCACCCCGACGAACTCCTCCGGGTCACCGTGGCCGAGGGCGACTTCGGCGCCCGGGTGGTCGGCTGACCGCGACCCCTGCGGCTAGGGTGGCGCAATGGCGAAAGCACCCGAGCCGGTGGATCCGCACGCGGACATCGCGACCCTTGGCTATGAGGCGGCCCGCGACGAACTCGTCGCCCTGGTCGCCCGCCTTGAGGGTGGCCAGGTGGGGCTCGAGGAGTCGATGAGCCTGTGGTCGCGCGGAGAGGCGCTTGCCGCCCACTGCTCGCGCTGGCTCGATGCCGCCGAAGCCCGGCTAACCGGCGACGAGACGCCCTAAGGCTTGACCGGCTGGAGGTAGCCGGTGAAGAGCGCCATCTCCTCGAACGACGCCGTCCCGGTGACAAGCCAGGTGAGTTCGTTGGTCCCGGTCGGCTTGTAGAGCAGCGAGTTCTGCAGTTTCCCGGGGCGGATGTACCGCGTCCACGTCTTGCCGGCGGCCTCGAGCGTGCCGGAAGGCACCGCTCGGCTCGTCTGGGCCCCGACCCACTTCGCGGTGGGGTTCATCGTCTGTTCGATGGCGACGTACTCGCCGCCGGGGGTCTGGTACCCCGCGTGCCAGGTCATGAGCTCACTCGTCGAACGGACGTACCGGGCACTCGTGGCCTTCCACGTCGGCGGCAGTCCGACGGCCTCGACGATGGGCCACCCGGTGCGCTGGGCGACCTGAACCGCCTCGCCGTGAATGTCCACCGGTGGGCCCGACACCGTGTTGGACCGCGGCACCATGAAGAAGAGCAGCGCCATCATCGCGAGGATCGCAACCAGGGAGCGGGCAAGGTTGGCCATCGAGCCCATGGCGTAGCGGCTCTTGGGCGCCTCGGCAGCGGAGGCGCTCTCCGCCACCGAACTCTCCACAGCACCGTCCACGGGACCATCGTCGCTGACGGACTGCCCCGTGGTCTAATCCTTCTCCGGCGATAGAGTCATCACAGATCCACTGTCACCTTCGCGAGTAAGGCTTGATCGGTATGTCGTCCGCTGACTCCCAGCCCGGCACCGCAGCCGTTGTCGTCGTCGGCGAGCTCCTCGTCGACATCGTTCGGACCCCCGACGGCGGGGTTGCCGAGCACGTCGGCGGGTCCCCAGCGAACGTCGCCATGGGACTCGCCCGCCTGGGTCACGCCACCGAGCTGGCCTGTCTGGTCGGCACAGACGACCGCGGCCGGCGCTGCACGGAACACGTCGAGGCCGCCGGGGTGGCGCTCACGCAGGGGTCGGTGTCGAGCACCCATCCAACGTCGACGGCCGTCGCGACGATCGACGAACAGCGCCAGGCGACCTACACCTTCGACCTGCACTGGGAGTTGCCCCCCGTCGTCCTCGCCGAAGGCACCGGCCACGTTCACACCGGGTCCATCGCGACCACCCTGCAGCCCGGCGCGGCGCAGGTCACCGACGCCCTGCAGCGTGGACGAGAGCTCGGGACGATCTCCTACGACCCCAACATGCGCCCGAGCATCATGGGCTCACCGGACGCGGTCCGGCCACGCGTCGAAGAGCTTGTGTCCCTCGCTGACGTCGTCAAATGCAGTGACGAGGACCTTGCCTGGCTTTACCCGGGCACGCCCGTGGAGGAGGTCCTCGCCCGTTGGGGCGACCTCGGCGCCTCCTTCACCCTGGTCACCCGCGGAGAAGAAGGTGTGCACTGGCGGCTCCCCGGCTCAGGCGAGTCGGGCAGTGAGCCGGCGAGCGACGTCATACCCGTCGACACCGTCGGCGCCGGGGACTCCTTCATGGCCGGGCTCGTCTCCGGCCTCCTCGATGCCGGGCTCCTGGGAAGCCCCGGAGCCCGCGCGCGACTGCGCACCGCCCGAGCCGACGACATCCGCCCGGCCATGGCCCGCGGGGCCCGGACCAGCGGCATCACCGTGACCCACGCGGGCGCATACGCCCCGACCCGAGAGGAGCTGTAACGCGCGCCATGGCTGACTTCGCCTACGAGGACATCCTGCCCATCGGAGCCGACACCACGACCTACCGGCAGCTGACGAGCGAGGGGGTGCGGGTGGTGCAGGGACCCGGCGGGCAGCCGTTCCTTGAGGTCGACCCGGCCGCCCTCGAACTGCTCGCCGAGACCGCAATGCACGACATCGCCCACTATCTGCGCACGGCGCACCTTGCCCAGCTCCGGCGCATCCTCGATGACCCGGAGGCGAGCAACAACGACAAGTTCGTTGCCCTCGACCTGCTCAAGAACGCCAACATCGCCGCTGGCGGGGTGCTCCCCATGTGCCAGGACACCGGCACGGCCATCGTCATGGGCAAGCGGGGGCAGCGCGTGCTCACCCCCGGGGAGGACGAACGGGCCCTCTCCCTCGGGGTCTACAACGCCTACACCCGGCTCAACCTGCGCTATTCGCAGATGGCGCCGGTGACGATGTGGGAGGAGCGGAACACCGGCTCGAACCTGCCGGCCCAGATCGAGCTCTATGCCGACACCGCGCCGGGGCATGAGACGACCTACAAGTTCCTCTTCATGGCCAAGGGTGGCGGCAGCGCGAACAAGTCCTACCTCTTCCAGGAGACCAAGGCCATCCTCAACGAGGCCGCGATGTTGCGCTTCCTTGATGAGAAGCTGCGCGGGCTGGGCACCGCGGCCTGCCCGCCCTACCACCTGGCCATCGTCATCGGTGGGACCAGTGCCGAGTTCGCGCTCAAGACCGCGAAGTACGCCTCCGCCAAGTACCTCGACAGCCTCCCCATGAGCGGGGATGCCGCGACCGGCCATGCCTTCCGGGACGTGGCGTTCGAGGAGCAGGTCCTCGAGCTCACCCGGGCTTTCGGGATCGGCGCCCAGTTCGGCGGCAAGTACTTCTGCCACGATGTCCGGGTCATCCGGCTGCCCCGGCACGGCGCCTCCCTGCCGGTGGCCATCGCGGTCTCCTGTTCGGCCGACCGCCAGTGCCTGGGCAAGATCACCCCCGAGGGCGTTTTCATCGAGCAGCTCGAAACCGACCCGGCGCGCTTCCTGCCCGAGCACACCGACGCCGATCTTGACTCCGGTGACGTGGTCGCCATCGACCTCAACCAGCCGATGAGTGCGATCCTCGCCGAGTTGACCAAGCACCCGGTCAAGACCCGGCTCTCGCTCACCGGACCGCTCGTGGTCGCCCGCGACATCGCGCACGCCAAGATCAAAGAACGGCTCGATGCCGGCGAGCCGATGCCGGCCTACCTGCGCGACCATCCCGTCTATTACGCCGGGCCCGCCAAGACCCCGCAGGGTATGCCGTCGGGATCCTTCGGCCCCACCACCGCGGGGCGGATGGACTCGTATGTCGACCAGTTCCAGGCCGCGGGCGGGTCGATGGTCATGCTCGCCAAGGGCAACCGGAGCCAAGCGGTCACGGATGCCTGCAAGGCTCATGGCGGGTTCTATCTCGGCTCCATCGGCGGACCCGCTGCCCGGCTCGCCCAGGACTGCATCAAATCGGTCACCGTACTGGAGTATCCCGAACTTGGCATGGAGGCCATCTGGCGGATCGAGGTGGAGAACTTCCCAGCGTTCATCGTCGTCGACGACAAGGGCGAGGACTTCTTCGCCGGGGTCACCAAGCCGGTCGCCATGACGATCGGCAAGAGGCCGGGGTTGACATGAGCATCCCTACCTCGTTCGACGACCTCATCGAAGCCAACCGGTTCTATGCCGCGACCAACCGGATCCTCGGCTTCGACGGCATCGCCCATGCCGGCGTCGCGGTCGTCACCTGCATGGACAGTCGGATCGACCCGTTGGGGATGATCGGCCTGGTCCCCGGCGACGCCAAGATCTTCCGCAACCCCGGTGGGCGAGTGACCGGCAATGCCCTGGAGGCGCTCGTCCTCGCCGTGCACCTGCTCCGGGTGAATCGGATCCTCGTCGTGCCGCACACCCGCTGCGCGATGGCGGCGAACACCGAACAGGAGCTTCGCGACAAGATCAGCGCTTCCTCGGGGACCGACGCCGCCTGGCAGGGCTTCCATGTCGTCAAGGATCAGCGTGAAGGGCTACGCCAGGACGTCGCCGCCGTGCGGGCCCATCCGCTCATTGCCGGGCGGGCCATCGTCGGCGGCTTCCTCTACGACGTCGACACCGGGCTGCTCACTCCGGTGGACGAGCCCACCTGAGGCGACTCGTTCGTGTCGCTTCCCGCTCCCTCGCGACGCCCGGCCACCCCGGCCCAGGCGTGGGCGGAGCTCGTCGCCGGTAACGCCCGCTTCCGGGAGGGCGCGAGCGACCACCCGCACCAGAGTGTGCAACTCCGCGAGGAGCTCGCCGCCGGCCAGACCCCGTATGCGACGGTGTTCGGCTGCTCGGACTCGCGGGTCGCCGCCGAGATCATCTTCGATCAAGGGCTCGGCGACCTCTTCGTTGTCCGCACCGCGGGCCCCATCGTGGACCCTGGTGTGCTCGGGACCCTCGAGTTCGGCGTCGAGGTGCTGCGCACCCCGCTCATCGTCGTCCTCGCACACACCTCCTGTGGGGCGATTCGGGCCACCCTCGATGCCGTGGCCGAGCGCTCCCTACCCGACGGCTTCCTGCGCGACGTCGTCGAACGGATCGCGGTGAGCCTGCTCACCACCCGTGTTCAGCAGTCCCCCGACCCCGACGAGGTGGGCCTCACCCACCTGCGTCACGTCGTCTCGCTCGTGGTCGACCGGTCGGCTGCCATTCGCCACAGGGTCGAGGCCGGCGCCCTCGCGGTGGTCGGTGCCCGATACGACCTCACCGACGGTTCGGCCCACGCCGTGACCGTGGTCGGCGACCTCGGGGTACGGTCGCTCGCCCTAGAGTGAGGCGCATGCAGATCCCCGGTAACCCTTCCACCCTGCCCACCTTCCCCGAGGGGTTCCTCTGGGGCGCGGCGACCGCGGCCTACCAGGTCGAAGGGGCCTTCGAGGCGGACGGTCGCGGACCGTCGATCTGGGACACCTTCAGCCACACCCCCGGCAAGGTCGTCCAGGGCCATACCGGGGACGTCGCCTGCGACCACTACCACCGCTGGCGTGAGGATCTCGCCCTCATGCGCGAGCTTGGGCTCACGGCATACCGGTTCTCGATCGCCTGGCCCCGGATCATTCCCGGCGGCACGGGCACGGTGAACCGCGCCGGCCTGGACTGGTACTCCCGGTTCGTCGATGCGCTGCTCGAGGCAGGGATCGAGCCGGTCGCCACGCTCTACCACTGGGACCTTCCGCAGGCGCTCAGCGAGCGCGGGGGCTGGCTCTCACGCGATGTCACCTCCTGGTTCGCCGAGTACGCCGCCGCGACCGTCGGGGCTCTCGGGGACCGGGTCGCCCGGTGGACCACGCTCAACGAACCGTGGTGCTCTGCACTCCTCGGCTACGGCCAGGGCGTCCACGCCCCCGGGCATCGGGACCCCGTCGAGGCCCTCATCGCGGCGCACCACCTCATGCTCGCCCACGGCACCGCGGTGCCCGTCATCCGCGAACACTGCCCAGGCGCTCAGGTCTCGATCACCCTCAACCCCACCCAGGTCTGGGGGCCGCCGAACCCGTCCGAGGCCGACCTCGACGCCGTTCGGCGGATCGACAACATCCACAATGGCCTCTTCTTCTCTCCGATCTTCCACGGCACGTACCCGGAGGGACTGCTCGCCGACACCGCCCACCTCACCGACCACTCCTGGATCCACGACGGCGACCTTCACGCCATGTCCGCGCCCCTGGATTTCCTCGGGATCAACAACTACTTCCCCACCCGGGTGCGGGCGGCGATGCCCGATGAGCCGGGTCCGGAGATGGCGTTGCCGGGGTGTGAGCGGGTCATCGAGGTGCCGCCGCAGCCGCCGCTCACGGACATGGGCTGGGAGGTCTCCCCCGTGGGCCATCGGGACATCCTGGTGCGGGCGGCTCGCGAGAGCGGCCTGCCGATCTACGTCACCGAGAACGGCTCAGCCTGGCCCGGTGACTACGTCGACGCCGAGGGCCGGGTGCGAGACCCCGAGCGCACGGCATACCTGCTCGGCCATCTGCACGCCGCCCGGGAGGCCATCGACGCCGGCGCGGACATCCGCGGCTACTTCGCCTGGTCGCTGCTCGACAATTTCGAGTGGGCCTGGGGGTACACGAAGCGGTTCGGGATCGTCCACGTCGACTACGACACCCAGGTGCGGACGGTCAAGGACTCCGGGCGTACCTACGCCCAGGTCATCGCCGCACACCGGGCCTCGGCCAGCGAGTAAAGCGCGGGAGTCGGCCGTCCTCAGACGGCGAGCCGCTGCCGCACCACGTCAACGAGTCGGGTGGCGACGCCCTCGGCCTGATCGGGCGTCTCCGCTTCGACCATGACCCGGACCAGCGGCTCGGTACCCGACTTGCGGAGCAGCACCCGCCCGGCCCCGGCCAGTGCGGCCTCCTCGGCGGCGACGGCTTCGAGTACACCAGAGTCACTGTCGACCCGGGAGGTGTCGACCCCTCTGACGTTGAGCAGCACCTGCGGCATCCGGGTCATCACGGCAGCGAGGTCGGCGAAGGTCCGGCCGGTCTGCGCGATCCGGGCGGCGAGCATGAGGCCGGTGAGAACCCCGTCTCCGGTCGTGCCGTGGTCGAGGAGGATGACGTGCCCGGACTGTTCCCCGCCGAGGGAGTAGCCGTCGGCCCGCATCCGCTCAAGGACGTACCGGTCACCGACCGCGGTCTGGACCACCGAGATGCCTTCGCGCTCCATGGCCTTGTGTAGGCCGAGGTTGCTCATCACGGTGGCCACCAGGGTGTTCCCCGCGAGCCGGCCGCGCTCCTTGAGGGCGACGGCAAGAATGCCCATGATCTGGTCGCCGTCCACGACTGTCCCATCCGCGTCCACGGCCAGGCAGCGGTCGGCGTCCCCGTCGTGGGCGATGCCGAGGTCGGCCCCCTTGGCGACGACCGCTGTGACGAGGTGATCGAGGTGGGTGGAGCCGTAGCCGTCGTTGATGTTGAGCCCGTCCGGCTCGGCCCCGATCTCGATGACCTCGGCCCCGGCGAGCCGAAACACCTCCGGTGAGACCGCACTCGCGGCACCGTGGGCGGCGTCGAGGACGACCTTGACGCCGTCGAGGCGCCCCGGCAGTGCGGCGAGCAGGTGGGCGACGTAGCGGGCCTGTCCGGCACGGTTGGTGTGGACCCGTCCCACTTGGGCTCCGGTCGGCCGGTCCCACTCCCGGCCGACGCCGGCCGCGATCTCGTCTTCCACGGCATCGGCGAGCTTGTGGCCACCGGCCGCGAAGAACTTGATTCCGTTGTCCGGCATGGCGTTGTGCGATGCCGAGAGCATGACACCGAAGTGCGCGTCCATGTCGGCGGTGAGGAAGGCCACGGCCGGGGTCGGCAGGACACCGACGTCGTGGACATCGACTCCGGCCGAGGCCAGGCCCGCGATGACCGCGGCGGACAGGAACTCGCCAGACGCGCGCGGGTCGCGGCCGACGACCGCCTTGGGTTTGCGCCCCGCAGCAACGGCGTCCCGGCCGAGAACGTGCGCCGCCGACACCGCAAGACCAAGGGCCAGTTCCACGGTGATGTCGACGTTGGCCAGCCCGCGTACTCCGTCGGTGCCGAAGAGTCGTGCCATACGTGGTCCTCCCGTTGCGTCCATGGGCGCGGCGAGCGCCACCGGATAACCTATCGCTCGGGAGCTCGCACGGCCCGGTTGACCCAGGTCGACACGACCTCCATGCCCACCCCGAGGTAGAGGTCGAGGGCCCCGGTGCGCGAGTCGGTGGAGAGGGCGAACCTCGTGCAGCCGCGCGCCCTGCCTTCCGCGAAGGCGTCCACGAGGAGTGCCTGGGCGAGCCCGAGGCCCCGTGAGTCGCGCCGGGTCGCGAGCTGGTCGACATACGCCTCATCGCCGTTGCGCACGCACACCGCACCGGCGACAACCTCCCCGCCGGGGTCCCGCACGACCCGCAGCAGCCAGGGTTCGAACCCAGGTCGCCGGGTGGTGTGGGCCTCGAATTGCTCAAGGGTGCGGCGGTCACGGACCGCCCATTCGAGGAAGGCGTCCTCGATGACTCTCTGGAGGGCGGGGATCTCCTCGTGACGCGCCTGGCCGATTGCGTAGCCCGGGGGCAGCGGCCGCGGGGCAATGCTCGCCCCCGGTGGCAGGCGCAGCACCCAGGAGGTTCGCCGGATCTCCCAGCCGAGGGCGCCGAGCTGACGGTCGTTGTAGCCGCCTTGGGGGGTGACCAGGCCGATTTCCGGTGCGCCGCGGCCATGGGCCAGGATGGCCACCCACTGGGCCAGTTCGGCAAGGAGCGGGTCCGGGCCGTCGCTCAGCCTCCCACGGGGATGGACGTCGAGGTACCCGGTGTCCCCGCCGGTGTGCTCCGCGAAGGCGATGAGTCCCTGCGCGTCGAAGACGCCGAGGGTCGAGGAGGCGAGGTCGAAACCGGGGGTCTGCCAGTCGGCGATGATGTCGGCGAGTTCGACGTGGACTTCACCGTCGTCGCTCTCCTCGGCGGCCGCGATAAGGTCGAAGACCGCCTTGGCGTCCTCGGAGGTGAGCGGCCGTCGTTCCATGGGCACCGATCATGCCGGGGTATGCCGTGGTTGTGCACCTGGGTTTCCTGAGTGCGGAGACGCCGATGCCGCCGGAGAGTATCCGGCGGCATCGGCGGTTCCGCGAGCGGCATTAACGCTTGTGGAGCCAAGCGCTGAATGGCGCGCAGCGCACTAACGCTTGTGGAGCCAAGCGGAATGGCGCGCAGCGCACTAACGCTTGTGGAGCCAAGCGGAAATCCGCGGAGCGGATTAACGCTTGGAGTACTGCGGAGCCTTGCGGGCCTTCTTGAGACCGGCCTTCTTGCGCTCGGGAACGCGAGCGTCCCGGGTCAGGAAGCCAGCCTTCTTCAGGGCCGGGCGGTTGAGCTCGGAGTCGACGCCGTTGAGCGAGCGGGCAACACCGAGGCGGACCGCGCCGGCCTGGCCCGAGGGGCCACCGCCGTGGACCCGGACGAGGACGTCATACGCCCCGTCGAGGTCGAGGATGGTGAGCGGCTCGCGGACGATCTGCTGGTGCACCTTGTTGGGGAAGTAGCCCTCGAGGGTGCGTCCGTTGATGGTCCATTCACCGGTGCCGGGAACGATGCGCACGCGGGCGACGGCCTGCTTGCGGCGACCGGTGCCGGCGCCGGGGGCGGAAGCCGAGGGACGGCGCTCAGGCTCGCCGGAAGCGCTGACGGTGGCCGAGCTCTCCGAGGTGTACTCGGTGATGGGAGCGTCGTCAGCGTTGGTGCCGAAGTCGGCGTCCACGTCGAAGGTCGTCTCGGTCATGACTGGGCCACCTGGGTGATCTCGAAGGGCTTGGGCTGCTGGGCAGCGTGGGGGTGCTCGGCGCCGCGGTAGACCTTGAGCTTGGCGAGCTGGGCACGACCGAGGGTCGTCTTGGGGAGCATGCCGCGGACGGCCTTCTCGACAGCCTTCTCCGGGTTGTCCGCGAGGAGCTCGGTGTAGGGGACGCTCTTGAGGCCGCCGGGGAAGCCGGAGTGCCGGTAGGCGCGCTTCTGCGCGGCCTTGGCGCCGGTGAGGACGACCTTGTCGGCGTTGATGATGACGACGAAGTCACCGGTGTCGACGTGAGGGGCGAAGGTCGGCTTGTGCTTGCCGCGCAGGAGAATGGCCGTCTGGCTCGCGAGTCGTCCGAGGACGACGTCGGTCGCGTCGATGACGTGCCAAGCCCGCGTGATCTCGCCCGCCTTGGGGGTGTAGGTGCGCACGTGAGTTGCCTTTGCGTGTGGGTGAGTGCTGGTGCGGTATGCCGTGTGCTCCCCTGGGGAGGTGGGCTCGCCACGAGGGCGCACGGCACAACAAGGGTCAAGTTTACGGCCCGCTCGGCAGCCGCCCAAATCCCTCAGGTCACCCCGGCATATGGCTGCTGACCTGCGGAAATGCGGCTAGGTGGGACAATCACAGAGATCTTGTGCAAAGAGATTATGCAAAGGTATTGTGCAATCCATGACGGATTCCGCCACCCACCTGCGCCTCGATGCTCATGCCGTCAAGGTCCTCGCGCACCCGCTGCGCTCCCGTCTGGTCGGGGCGCTGCGCATCGCGGGGCCCTCGACGGCGACAGCCCTGGCGCGTGAGCTGTCCACAAACTCCGGCGCGACGAGCTATCACCTCCGCCGACTCGCCGAGGTGGGGCTAATCGTCGACACCGGCGAGGGCGACGGCAAGAGTCGGGTCTGGGCGGCGGCCGGTGAGGCCACCCACATCGTGCCGAGTGACTTCGAGGGCGACGAGGATGCGGAGACCGCGCTGGGCTGGCTCGAGCGCGACTGGCTGAGCCACCTCACCACCAAGCTGGGTCGCTGGCTAGACCTCCGTCACGGCTGGCCCGCGGCGTGGCGCGACACCGCCGGGATGAACGACGCCATGGTCCTGGTCACCCCCGAACAGCTCAAGGCCATGCATGAGGAGATCTCCGAGGTGATCGCGCGGTACGCCCGGGTCGGCGCGGGCAACCCGGAGGCCAAGCGGGTTGCGGCCTATGCCATCTACTACCCGCTCGACCTGGAGAAGGCGCCCCGGCGATGAGCGAGCCCCTGGACATCGATCAGGCCCGCCGTCGTTTCCTCATCATGACCGCGGCCCGATGGGTTCCGGTCGGCGTGACGAGCCCGGTCATCATCCTGGTCCTGCTCGAGCGGGGACTGACCCTGACCCAGATCGCCAGCATCTGGGCGATCGGCACCGTCGCGACCTTTGCCCTCGAACTACCGACGAGCGGTCTCGCCGACACCTATGGGCGCCGGCCGGTGCTTCTCGCCGCGAACCTGCTGTCCGCGGCCGCCTGGCTCGGCTTCGCGCTCGCCCACTCCTGGGTCGGCTTCCTCCTCGCCATCGTCACGATGAGCGTCGGCCGCGCGCTCGACTCCGGCCCACTGGAGGCCTGGTTCGTCGATGCGGCCCACGCCCATGACCCCGACGCGCCGGTCAACGACGCCCTCGCCCGACAGGGCCTGGTTCTCGGGCTCTCCATCGCGGCCGGGTCGATCCTCTCCGCCCTCGTCATCTGGCGGCACCCCGTCCACTCGCTGTTCGGAACTGCGCTGACACCCCTGGAGAACGCCGTGTGGCTCGCAGTCCTCGCAGGACCACTGCACGTGATCACCACGGCGGTCCTCATGCGGGAGACCCGCGGCCCGGACGGTCGCCGCCTCTCCCCCGAGACCGACGAGCCGCGCCAGACGATACGCTCCACCATCCGCTCCGGATTGGCCCTGGTCCGCCGCTCCCCCGTGCTGGCCGGGGTTCTCGCCGCCGAGGTTGCCTGGTCGATCGGCATGGTGAGCTTCGAGTCCCTCATGCCGGTGCGGCTCTCGGAACTGCTGGGCTCCCAGACCACCGGCGGCGCCTGGATGGGGCCGGTGTCCGCGCTTGGCTGGGGTGTGTTCGCCGGGGGGTCCGCCCTTGCGGGCCTGGCCCAGCGGCGGATCGGCGTGGCCCTCACCGCCATGCTCGCCCGGGCACTCAACGCCATCGGGGCCATCGCGCTGGGGCTCGCGGCCGGTCCCATCGCGCTGGTCCTGGCCTATCTCGTGGCGTACTCGACGCACGGGATGAACGGCGCCCCCCATGCCGCGCTCTTGCACTCGGTCGCCGAATCGCGGAACCGTTCCACCGTGCTCTCGCTCAACTCCATGGTGGCCTTCGTTGCCTTCGCGGCCTTCGGGCCGCTGGCCGGAGTCCTGGCCGACCACCGCGGGGTGTCCACGGCCATGATTGCCCTCGGGGTCGCGAGCGCACTCGGCGTGGCGGGATACCTGCCGGCCCGACGGGCCGAGCTTCGCACGGCCCCCGCGGCCTAGCGAGGCGGCAGCAGCCGGCCGAGTCGCAGGGTGCTCGCCACGGCATACACCAGGGAGGCCGGGGAGCGGTCGATGCGCGCGACCCGACGGAAGTATGGCGCGAGCTGGGCCTGCGACTCACCGCGCCGAAGCAGCGTGATGAGCCAGGGCCGGATGATCCGCGCCACGGCGACATCGGTGGCCCGGTCCCGGCCGAAGTGCTTCCCCCGCATTCGCACCTTGGCCCAGTGCCAGCCGTTGTCCTCATCACGAAACCTGCTGTGCCCCAACGAGGTCGACACGTCGCGGAAAACGACGAGGGGGTCGTCGACGTGGGTGAAGGGCCACCGGCTGGCCAGCCGCAGCCAGAGATCGAAGTCTTCGAAGAAGAGTGACTCGTCGTACCCGCCGACGGCGCGCACGCACGATGTTCGGCACATGACGCTCACCGCGGGGATCCAGCTGCCCTCCATGAGCATGGGGTAGGTGTCCGTCGGTGGGTTCCAGATCCGCCGATAGAGGTCGCTGAAGGCCTCGGGCAGCGCCCGGCCGGACTCGTCGATCCGGGCCGCGTCGCAGTAGACGAACGCCAACTCCGGGTCGGCGCGCAACACCGGCAGCTGCCGCTCCACCCGCTGCGGTCGCATGAGGTCATCGGCCGAGATGTAGGTATAGAACGGCGTACGCACCTCGGCGAGCGCTCCATTGAGGGTGGCGGTCAGCCCCCGATTGACCTCGGCCAGCCGCAGAGTCACCGCAAGGTCGGTGCGCTCAGCCCAGGCCCGCATGAGCTCTGCGGACCGGTCATCGGAGGCGTCATCACAAAGGATGACCCGGGCCGGCCGCCAGCTCTGCGCCTCGATCGAGGCCAGGGTCGCCTCGACGAAGCGCTCATGGCGGTACCCGACAACGATGACCGTGAGGTCGTCGGCCACTCTCACGCACGCCGCCCCACGACGACATACTGCATGAACTCGGCACTCCCGATCCGGCCGGCCAGGGGCCGGTAACGACGGAAGCGGCTCAGTCCGAAGACCGAGTTGACCCCGGCCGCGCGGACGTCGACCAAGCCAGCGCTCTCGAGGAGTTCGACCATGGTCGAGCGCGTGAAGAAGCGCAGGTGGGTGCGGTCCAGGACGCCCCAGTCGGCGTAATCCCAGCGATCCCGGCGGACCAGGTCCAGAACGACGGGAAGGAAGCGGACGTTGGGGATCGTCGCGAGCACCCAGCCCGACGGGTGGAGCCGCTCGATGGCCGCAGTGAGCAGCACAGCGGGGTCGATGACGTGCTCGAGAACATCGTTGAAGGTGACCAGGTCGAACCGCTCACCGGAGTCGGCGAGGGCATCGGGGAAGTACCCGGTGTACACCTCGTCGTAGCCGTGACCCACCCGTGCCAGGGTGGCCTGTGAGGCGACCGGCTCGACGGCAACCAGCCGCGCCTGCGAACCGAGCACGTCCCGCAGGGTGAGCCCGAATCCGCCTCGACCGCACCCGACGTCGAGCACCGAACGGGCCGCCCGAGGAACGTGCGGGCCGACTTCGGCGCGCGGGTCGTCGACATAGAGGTCCTGCTGGTCCGGGTGGTCCACGACAGGCATCCTCCCAGAGGTGGCGCCCCGGCAAGCCTCGGCACCGCAGGACCACGTCTGCGGTGTCGTGGGCCAGGAGCCTTAGCTGCTCGTCACCGTGAGGATATGCGTGGCCACGTCGTAGGTGAACGTCGTCGTCGCCCCGTCTGCCGGCACGGTGAAGGCGATGTTCGGGCCGTCGAAGACTCCACCGGCACCGTAGTTCTCCGCCCAGGAGAGGCCATGGGCCACCTTGCCCTCATAACTGCCGGCCGGGATGAGCTTCGTGGTGAAGGTGTACGTGCCGTCGCCGTCCGGGTCCTGCAGCCACGGCCGCATGCATTCGGGCTGCCAGTCGTTGCAGCCGAGTTCGGACTGGAAGTTCCCGGGGGCAGTGATGATCGGGTCCTCGGCGCTCGAGGTGACCCAGTGCGTGGCGTGGTCGTAGTAGAACGACACCGGTCCCTCAGCGGTCGTCTCGTAGGCGATGTTGCCGCCCGCGAGGACGCCGCCCTCACCGTAGTTCTCGTCCCACGACCGATCGATCGCGGCCTTGTAGGACCACTGACCGGCCGGCATGGTCCAGGTGCCCTTCCAGATCCCGCTCTGCGGGTCGAGGGTGAGTTGGGCGAGGTCACACTCGGGCATCCAGTCACCCGCGTTGCTGCCGCCGGTGCAGCCCATCTCCGAATTGTGCGTTCCGGGCACGGAGACGGCACCGGGCTGGGTGACCGGGTCGTTCGACCCGCCACCACCGACCGGCGCCGGCTTGCCGACGACGCCCCAGGTGCTGCTCGCCCGGAAGGCGCCGGTCTGGTCCTTGGCGATGGCGCGGTACTCCAGGAGCGTGCCGAACGGCATACCGGAGACATCGTGGAACACCCGGTATGGCGCGTTGTCGTCCGTACCGAGCCGGGTCCAGGTCGAGGTGCCGACCGGACGGTAGAGGAAGCTCACCTGACTGGGCGTGTCTTCTCCGAGAGTGGCCCGAACCTCCGCACGGCCGCCCACGATCGCGCCCGGGGTCGGGGACGCCACAGTCACCGACGGTGCCGCGACCGGACGGTCGGTGTGCTGCGTTGCCCGCCACACGCCAACGCTGAGCGGCGGCACGGTCACGGTGACCTCACCGCTGGCCCCCGGAGTGACCCGGGCGACCCCGCCATAGAGCGGCGCGAACGCACCTCGGGAGGTCCAGGTGTCGAAGGTCGCGGTCTGCGGCGTCGTGGCGTTGTTGGCGACCACAAGGTACTCCGTGCCGAGGGCCCAGCGACCGTCCGGACGGTCGAGCCGGGACATCGCGAACAGCCCCGGTCCGTCGGCCGCGTACCGAGTCACCTGCATACCGTCGGCCAGGGCCGGGTGGGCCGCCCGCAACGCCGAGAGCCCCTTGATGTGCCGGTAGAGGGGGTGCGTCCGGTCGAACCGGGCCTTGGAACCGGAGCTGCCGCCGAGAACCTTCTCACCGTTGTAGATGTCGACCTGGCTGGCGAACATGTCCTGACGGGCCAACTGGTCTCCGCCGGTGCCGATGAACCCCTGCTCGTCGCCGTAGTACGTCACCGGGTTGCCCCGGGTGAGGTACATGAGGGAGTCGGCAAGCTTGACCCGAGCCATGTGCTCGTCGTCGGAGGCCGAGGCGCCCTGGAGGAACATCGCCACCCGGCCCATGTCGTGGTTACCGAGGAAGGTCGGCAACTGGTAGGCGTTGCTGTCCCGGTCGATGTAGTAGTCGTCCTTGGCGTACAGGTCGGCCATGCCCGTGGCGGCCTTGCCCTTGGCGAAGTCGACGGCCTTGGCCTGGAACCCGAAGTCGAGGGTCGCCTGCAGGGTGCCCTTCGTCGTGAAGGTCGAGAGGTACTCGGGGCTGCTGTCGTAGACCTCTCCGAAGGCGAAGAAGTCGTCGTTCCCGATCCGCTTGGCCTCACCGAGGATGTTCGGGATGAACTTCTGCCAGAACTCGAGGTTGACGTGCTTGACGGTGTCGATCCGGAACCCGTCAATGCCGAAGTCGACCCAGGTCTTGTAGATCCCGCCCATCCCCTGGACGACCTCGGGCCGCTCGGTGAACAGGTCGTCGAGGCCGATGAAGTCGCCGTAGGTGTTGGATTCCCCGGCCCACACCGAGTCACCCCGGTTGTGGTACATCGTGATGTCGTTGAGCCAGGCCGGCTTGCGTAGGGTGGCGTCCCCGGGGTTGGGATAGAACGGCGTGTACGGGAACGAGGTCGCCGGGTCCATCGCCGGGAACGGCTTGTTGATGTAGTCCTGGTCGTCGAACGGGTTACCGGCGGCGTCCTTGTAGGGGAAAGCCTCCTTGCTCCGGTAGCTGTACTGCTTCTCCTGGAAGTCGATGACGTCCGCGGTGTGGTTGGTGATGATGTCGAAGAAGACCTTCATCCCCTTGGCGTGTGCCGCGTCGATGAGGGCCTTCATCTCGGCGTTGGTCCCCAGGTGCGGGTCGATCTGGGTGAAGTCGGTGACCCAGTAGCCGTGGTACCCGGCGCTCTCCTGGCCCGCTCCCCCCTGGACCGGCTTGTTCTTGAAGCTCGGGGTGAGCCAGATCGCGGTCGTGCCGAGCGAGGCGATGTAGTCGAGCTTGTCGGTCAGACCGGCCAGGTCACCACCGTGGTAGAACGCCTTGTTCGTCGGGTCGAGCCCGGTGGTCAGTGGTCCGCCGGTCAACCCGCCGGCATCGTTGGCCCGCGAGCCGTTGGCGAACCGGTCGGCCATGACGAAGTAGAACCGTTCCCGGGTCAGCGAGGACCGCAGCGAGTCGCCGGCATACGTCTTGTCGCTCGGCATCCGCTCCCCCGCGAGGGTGAGCGGCACCAGGCTGGGGATGTGCGAGGTGTCGTCGTAACTGAAGGCGATCCGCGCCGGTCCCTGGAGGACGAGCGGGAGGTTGGCGCCGTCGCGCGCGCCCCCGGCGCCGTAGTTCTCGTCCCAGCCGCCGTTGAGGGCGACCTTGAACTCATAGCTGCCGGCGGGCACCTCGAACGTCGTGGTGTACACGGCGCTGGTCCCCTGGCGGACGAGTTCGGTTGCGGCACAAGCGGGGTCCCAGTCCGCGGCGCAGCCGAGTTCGGACTGGAGCGACCCGACCAGGGTCACCAGCGAGGTCTCCGCGCGCGCCGCCGAGACGGCGCCAGCCAGGGGTGCAAGCACCACCGCACTGGCGGCAAGGAGGGCGTAGCGGCGATGGGTTCTGGGCGATCGCGACATCGGGGCTCCCGTCGAGGCACATATCGGCACGTACCGGCGTCAGGACCTGCCGCCCCGCGCCGATCCATTCGAGACTAGGCCCAACCTCGGCCCGCCGCCACCCCAGGTCCAGCCGACCCGCCGGGCGTACCCGACGTTGCCGGTATGCCGTCCGCCCGGTCAGCGGGGTCGGCTCACCCGGGCCTCGTCCCAGATCGGCTCGTCACTGGCGCGCACCCGGCCATCGGCCGAGAAGATCAGGAACCGGTCCAGGGACCGAGCGAACCAGCGGTCATGGGTCACCGCGACAACGGTGCCCTCGAACGCCGCGAGCGCATCCTCGAGGGCCTCGGCGGAGTGCAGGTCGAGGTTGTCGGTGGGTTCGTCCAGGAGCAGCAGGGTGGCGCCGGAGAGCTCGAGGAGGAGGATCTGGAACCGTGCCTGCTGACCCCCGGAGAGGGAATCGAAGCTCTGCTCCGCGCACCCCGCGAGCCCATAACGGTCCAGGGCGCGGGCCGCGAGGTCGCGAGGCAGGCCGTCGCGGCGTTCGTCCCCTCGATGGAGGACTTCCAGCAAGGTTCGGCCCTGCAGGCTGCGGTGCCGGTGGGTTTGGGCGAACCAGCCGGGACGCACCCGAGACCCCAGGACGACCCGGCCTGCATGCTCCACCGGCTCGGGGCGGATGTCGCCGACCGGCGCGTGCTCGCCGTCCGGGTCGGTGCCGCCCGCCGCGAGTAGTCTCAGGAAGTGCGACTTGCCGGAGCCGTTGCTCCCGAGGATGCCGATCCGCTCCCCGAACCAGATCTCGGCGTCGAAGGGCCGCATGAGCGCCGAGCCGTCGACGGCCAGCTCGAGATCGGTGGCGACGACAGCACGCTTGGCGGTCCGGCCGCCGGCCAGGCGCATCCGCACCCGTTGGCGCAACGGCAGGGCCTGCGGCGGCCCCGCCTCCTCGAACATGGTGAGCCGGGTCACCGCGGCCTGGAGCCGTGAGGCCATACCGGAGTTGTAGGTGGCCTTCTGTCGGTACATGACGACGAGGGCCTTGAGCTTGGCGTGCTCCTCGTCCCACCGGCGATGGCGTTCTTCGAGGGTGGCGTTGCGGTCCGCCCGGGCCGCCTCGTAGCCGCCAAATCGGCCGGGGTGGACCCAGAGCGTGTTACCGCCCCGGGTCGGCTCCAGGGTGGCAACCCGGGTGGCGACCCGGTCGAGCAGCTCGCGGTCGTGGCTGATGAAGAGGACCGTCTTGGCACTGGCGATGAGTTCCTCCTCGAGCCACCGCTTGGCGGGAACGTCGAGGAAGTTGTCCGGCTCGTCGAGGAGCAGCACCTCGTCGGGCCCCCGCAGCAGTGCCTCAAGGACGAGCCGTTTCTGTTCCCCACCGGAGAGCGAGGTGACGGCCCGCCACTGGGCCCGCGCGAACGGCATACCGAGGGCAGCGACGGTGCACACGTCGGCGAAGGTCTCCCAGTCATACCCACCAACGTCCGCCCAGTCGGAGAGGGCCTGCGCATAGGCGAGTTGGTCGGCCTCGGCGTCGCGGTCCATCATGGCCAGTTCGGTGCGCGCGATCTCCTCCCCCGCTGTCCGGATCGGCGCCGGCGCCACCGAGAGGAGCAGGTCGCGCACGCTCGAGTCGTCCCGGATCTGCCCGATGAACTGGCGCATGACGCCGAGCCCGCCGCTGCGGGTCACCACGCCCTCATCCGCAGTGAGGTCTCCGGCGATGATCCGGGTCAGGGTCGTCTTGCCGGTGCCGTTGGGCCCGATGAGCGCCATCTTCGCGCCCTCACCGACCCGCAGGTGGACATCGCGGAGCAGCACCCGCCCGTCGGGCAGGGTGAAGCGGATGCCGTTGAGTTCGAGATGTCCCACGGGGTCATCCTGCAGCGGCGGAATCGCCTGCCGCCACCGGGTTTTCCCGTCGTGATCGGGCCTGGGCGGCGCGCGCCGCGAGCAGGTCATCGGCTGGGTAGGCGACCTCTTCCAGACTCAGCCCGTGGGCCGGCATGACCTTGACCCGCCCGTCCCGGGTGCCCCCCATGAGGATCCCGCCGACCTCGGCGGGTGTGAGTCGCCCCTGGCCCACGGCGACGGCCGCGCCCACGAGCGCGCGAACCATGCTGTGGCAGAACGCGTCCGCCTGGACCTCGGCCTCGAGAGTGCCGTCCTCCGCCCGCTCCCACCGGTATGCCGTGAGCGTCCGGATCGTCGTCGCCCCCTCGCGGCGGCGGCAGAAGGCGGCGAAGTCATGCAGTCCAAGGAGTTCGCGGGCCGCCGCGTTCATCGCCTCACGGTGCAGCGGCCCCTTGAGCAGCACGGTGTCACGGCGGCGCAGCGGATCCAGCGCGGCCGGATCGTCGCAGAGGCGGTAGCGGTAGCGGCGCCAGATTGCCGAAAACCTTGCGTCGAACCCCGCGGGAGCTTCCCGCACCCCGGTGAGGGCGAGGTCCGGGGGGAGAATGCCACGCAGCCGAGTGGCCAGGGCATCTGCGGGGGCACCTGCGGAACGCCCGACGACGGCGGCATACGCCTCATCGGGCACGTCGACGTGAACAACCTGCCCCCGGGCGTGCACCCCGGCGTCGGTGCGGCCCGCCACGACGAGACGCACGGGTTGCACGACGCGCAGGATCGTGGAGAGCCCCTCGGTCAGCACGCCCTCGCACGTGCGCAGCCCCGGCTGGGCGGCCCAGCCGGAGAAGTCCGTGCCGTCATAGGCACAGTCGAGTCGCAGGCGCACCGTCCCACCCTAGCCAGGGTGACGCTCGCGGTGGCTAGGGTGAGGCGATGACCGCTCAGGATTCCCCCACCTCCCGGATGGCCGCCGCCCAGAGCGACCTCGAGGCGCTCGAGGCCGTCCTCCCCGATCTGCGTCGGCTCGCCGAGCGCTATGCCGCGATCGCACCCACCGTTGCGCGGCTCGCCGGCTACCTCCACGGCGGGCAGTGGCTTGAAGACCGGGAGATCCTGCTCGCGGAGAACGACACCGACCAGCCCTCGGTGGTCGGCGAAGACCCAGCCTGGAATGCCCTCGAGGACCACCACAACCTCTCCCAGCACCTGCTCCGGACCGCTGCGGCGTACTTCACCGACCCCAGGGCCTAGGGCGGTTCACCAGCGGTACGCCGTGAGGCCCCCGTCCCAGCGCTGGGACGGGGGCCTCACGACATACTCGATGCGGCGATTAAGGAGGATCAGTCCTCGTCGACGGCCTGCTTGGCAGCGCCACCCGCGGGCTTGAAGCCGGCGGCCTGGGCGTCCTCCGCGGAGGCGAACCAGAACTCGGCCTCGGTCGCGTCGTACCACTGCGAGCCGGGGACGTGGTAGAGCCCGCTCTCGGCGTTGCCCTTGACGTCATAACCCTCGGGCGCCGAGCCGTCCGCGAGGGCGGCAACCGCACCCGCGGGGAGCTCGACGGCCTTGGTGGCCTCGGTGGCCGCGGTGTCCGTGGCGGCGTCGTCGAGGGTCAGCTCGTCGGTGGGTGCCTCGGTGGCCTCGGCGGCGTCGACGACCTCGACGGCCTTCGCGGCGGCCTTGGACTCCTTGGCCTCCTTGACGGCCCGCTTGGTCGCGCCCTCGGCCTCGGCGACGACGGCCTTCTTGGCGACCGGCTCGCGCACGAGCTCGATGACCGCCATCGGGGCGTTGTCACCCTTGCGGGCGCCGACCTTGGTGATCCGGGTGTAACCACCCGGACGCTCGGCCATGTCGGGAGCAATCTCGACGAAGAGCCGGTGGACGACACCCTTGTCGCGGATGACCGTCATGACCCGGCGCCGGGCGTGCAGGTCACCGCGCTTGGCGAAGGTGACCATCCGCTCGGCGAGCGGGCGGAGCCGCTTGGCCTTGGCCTCGGTCGTCGTGATCGAGTCGTGCTCGAACAGCGAGGTCGCGAGGTTGGCGAGGATGAGGCGCTCGTGCGCCGGACCGCCGCCGAGGCGGGGACCCTTGGTGGGGGTAGGCATGGGATTCTCCTAGAAGGGGGTCAGAGCTGCTCGTCCTCGGCGAACGCGTCGTCGCCGTCGGCAAAGCTGAAGTCGTCGTAGCGGTCCGAGAGCAGGCTCGGGTCGAAGCCGGGAGGGCTGTCCTTGAGGGCCAGGCCCATGCCGTAGAGCTTGGCCTTGACCTCGTCGATCGACTTCGCGCCGAAGTTGCGGATGTCGAGCAGGTCGGCCTCGCTGCGGCCGACGAGCTCGCCGACCGTGTGGATGCCCTCACGCTTGAGGCAGTTGTAGGACCGGACGGTGAGGTCGAGGTCCTCGATCGGCAGCGCGAGGTCGGCGGCCAGGGCGGCATCGGTCGGGCTCGGGCCCATGTCGATGCCCTCGGCCTCGACGTTGAGCTCACGGGCCAGGCCGAAGAGCTCGACGAGGGTCTTGCCCGCCGAAGCGAGCGCGTCCCGCGGGGCCATCGAGGTCTTGGTCTCGACGTCGACGACGAGGCGGTCGAAGTCGGTGCGCTGTTCGACACGGGTGGCCTCGACCTTGTAGGTCACGGCGAGCACCGGGGAGTAGATCGAGTCGACCGGGATGCGGCCGATCTCCTGGTCACCGGACTTGTTCTGCTGAGCCGAGACGTAGCCACGCCCGCGCTCCACGGTGAGCTCCATCTCGATGGTGCCCTTGTCGTTGAGGGTGGCGATGTGCAGGCCGGTGTTGTGGATCTCGACCCCGGCCGGCGGGGCGATGTCGGCGGCCGTGACGGCCCCGGCACCCTGCTTGCGCAGGTACATGACGACCGGCTCGTCGTGCTCGGAGGAGACGACCAGGCCCTTGATGTTGAGGATGATGTCGGTGACGTCTTCCTTGACCCCGGGGATCGTGGAGAACTCGTGGAGCACGCCGTCGACGCGGATGCTCGTCACCGCGGCGCCGGGGATGCTCGAGAGCAGCGTGCGGCGCAGGGAGTTGCCGAGGGTGTACCCGAACCCGGGCTCGAGCGGCTCGATGACGAACCGGCTCCGGTACTCGGAGACGACGTCCTCACTGAGGACGGGGCGCTGTGCGATGAGCACTGTTTCTTTCCTTCCCGTGACCACCCGCTATTTGACGGTCACGTATGCCGGGCCGTACCCGGCGCGCGCGGCAACCTCTGTCTGCTGCCGCACGGGCCCCGACCTCGGCTTTCCCGCCCCAGGTGCGTGGCTCGGGGTTGGGGTGCCGTATACGGCACCCCAACCCCGACCACGCGGCATGGGGCGGGAAAGTCGAGGCGAAGGGTGAATCAGTTCTTGGAGTAGAGCTCGACGATGAGCTGCTCGGTGAGGACCGTGTCGATCTGAGCGCGCACCGGAAGCTGGTGCACGAGGATCTGCAGGGTCCCGGGGACAACCTGGAGCCACGCGGGCACCGGGCGGTCGCCGAAGGTCTGCCGAGCGAGCTCGAACGGGAAGCTCTCCACGGACTGCTTGCGCACCGTGATGAGGTCGTACTGCTCGACCCGGTACGACGGCACGTCGACGCGCACGCCATTGACCTCGAAGTGACCGTGCGACACGAGCTGGCGCGCGTGCCGGCGGGTCCGGGCGAGGCCGGCGCGGTAGACGACGTTGTCGAGCCGGGACTCGAGGATGGTCAGGAGGTTCTCACCGGTCTTGCCGGGGCGGTTGGCCGCTTCCTTGTAGTAGCGACGGAACTGCTTCTCCATGACGCCATAGGTGAAGCGAGCCTTCTGCTTCTCCTGCAGCTGGGTGAGGTACTCCTTCTCCTGGATCCGGCGACGGCCGTGCTGGCCGGGCGGGAACGGGCGGAGGTCGAAGTTCTTGTCACCGCCGACGAGGTCGGTCTTGAGGCGGCGCGACTTCTTCGTGATGGGTCCGGTGTAACGGGCCATGTCTCTCTAACTCTCTTTCGCGAAGTCTCGGGCGCTCAGACGCGACGGCGCTTGGGCGGGCGGACACCGTTGTGCGGGCTGGGCGTGACGTCCTGGATCGAACCGACCTCGAGGCCGGTCGCGGTCAGGGAGCGGATGGCGGTCTCACGACCGGAACCCGGGCCCTTGACGAAGACGTCCACCTTGCGCATGCCGTGCTCCATGGCACGACGCGCCGCAGCCTCGGCCGCGGTCTGCGCGGCATACGGCGTGGACTTGCGGGAGCCCTTGAAGCCGACCTGGCCGGCGGAGGCCCATGAGATCACGGCCCCGGTGGGGTCGGTGATCGAGACGATCGTGTTGTTGAACGTGCTCTTGATGTGGGCCTGGCCCACAGCGATGTTCTTCTTCTCCTTGCGGCGCACCTTCTTGGCGCCCGCAGCCATACGGCCCTTGGGAGGCATACAGTTCTCTTTCCTACGCTACGAAGTGGACGTGCGGGGCGCCGTGGGCGCTCCGATCACTTGCCGGCCTTCTTCTTGCCGGCGACGGTGCGCTTGGGGCCCTTGCGGGTCCGCGCGTTGGTCTTGGTCCGCTGACCGCGAACCGGAAGGCCGCGGCGGTGTCGAAGGCCCTCGTAGGACCCGATCTCGACCTTGCGGCGGATGTCCGCGGCGACCTCGCGCCGCAGGTCACCTTCGACCTTGAGGTTGTCCTCGATCCAGTCACGAAGCTTGACGAGGTCCTCGTCAACGAGGTCCTTGACGCGGGTGTCGGGGTTGACCCCGGTCGCCGCAAGGGCCTGCTTCGAGCTGGTTCGACCAACTCCGTAGATGTAGGTCAGTGCGACCTCGACGCGCTTCTCACGCGGGAGGTCCACTCCAACAAGACGTGCCATCTGCTGATGGTTCCTTTTCCATATGTCCGGAGGTCTGGTGCAGTCGCCGGTCCGGGTCTCTTCCCGGTCCTCGGCCTCCGGGCCGAGGGTGACATCCCGTGCTCACCGGCTCGTCCGGTGACACCCGGGGGTCGGGCGCTGCGTGCTTCGTCTTAGAGCAAGGAGTCTGTGGACTCGTACTCGGCGGGTATGCCGGCTGGCCGGCTCCCGTGGTCGTGCTGCGTGGGCTCAGCCCTGGCGCTGCTTGTGGCGAGCGTTCTCGCAGATGACCATGACCCGACCGTGGCGGCGGATCACCTTGCACTTGTCACAGATCTTCTTGACGCTCGGCTGAACCTTCATTGCCTCTGCTGTCTCTCTGTGTCGTCCCGCCCGGCAAAGGATCCCGAGCGGGTGGTGCGGTATTCAGTTGGGGTGGTGCGGTGTCGCGTTCGGCGGCAGCACGACATACCGGAGGCATGCCAGCTGGACGTCGAGGTCAGCGGTAGCGGAAAACGATGCGGCCGCGGGTCAGGTCGTAGGGGCTCAGCTCCACCACCACGCGGTCCTCGGGGAGGATCCGGATGTAGTGCTGGCGCATCTTGCCCGAGATGTGGGCGAGCACTTTGTGACCGTTGGAGAGCTCCACGCGGAACATCGCGTTGGGGAGCGCTTCGACGATCGTGCCCTCGATCTCGATGACGCCGTCTTTCTTGGCCATACCCTCTTCTTTGCGCTTGGCGGACGGGGCCTAAATGAGGTCGGCTCCGCCCATGGAAATCGGCCCCGTGGGGCGCCCGCGAGGTGCGAAGCGCACACGTGACCGACACTCCATCCTACGGGATGGCCCCCTCAACCCGAAATCGCGTGATACGCATCGAGGATGCGCTGCGCCCCCTCGACCGCGGACAGCCCGCCCGAGCGCACCTGAGCCTCCACCTCATCCCGTATGTCGTGCGCGGCCGCGCGCACGCCATCGCTGAGTTCGGCGTCGACGAGAGCCCACATCCACTCCTGCTGCTGCTCGGCCCGACGCACCTCCAAGGACCCCTTGGACTCGAGCCACTCACGGTGGTGCAGGACCTCGGCCCACACCTCGTCCAGCCCGCTGCCGGTCACCGCGGAACAGGTGAGCACCGGGGGCCGCCGCAGGTCGGGCCCGGGCATCATCAGGCGCATCGCACCGGAGAGCTCCCGGGCCGCCACCCGGGCCGGGCCCTCACCATCCCCATCGGCCTTGTTCACCGCGATGACATCGGCGAGTTCGAGGATGCCGCGCTTGATCCCCTGCAGCTGGTCCCCGGCGCGAGCCAGGGTGAGCAGCAGGAAGGTGTCGACCATCTCGGAGACGGCGATCTCGTTTTGCCCGACGCCGACGGTCTCGACGATGACGACGTCGTAGCCGGCGGCCTCCAGGACGAGCATCGACTCCCGGGTTGCCCGAGCCACTCCGCCGAGGTGGCGACCGGAGGGCGAGGGGCGCACGAAGGCGGAGTCCGACGCGGCGAGGTCGGCCATCCGGGTCCGGTCCCCGAGGATCGAACCCCCGGTCCGCCGCGAGGAGGGGTCGACCGCGACCACGGCCACCCGATGCCCTCGGTCGATGAGCCGGCAGCCGAGGGCGTTGATGAAGGTCGACTTTCCGGCCCCGGGAACTCCGGTGATCCCGACCCGCACGGCCTTGCCGGTGTGCGGGGTGAGTTCGGCGAGCAGGTCGCGGGCCGCCTCGCGGTGATCCGCTCGGGTCGACTCGAGCAGGGTGATGGCCCGGGCGATGTCACCGCGCGAGCCGGCCCGCACCCCGGTGACGAGCGCGGCGACGTCGGAAGCGGACGCCATACTCAGGCGAGTCGCCGACGGAGGGCCTCGAGGAGCTCGAGGGCCGCCGACGAGATGACTGTGCCCGGTGGGTAAATCGCGTCCGCCCCAGCCTCGCGCAGGGCGGCGAAGTCCTGGCTCGGGATGACCCCGCCAACAACGATCATGAGATCGGGCCGACCGAGCGCGTCGAGCTCGGCCCGCAGCGCCGGAACCAGGGTGAGGTGACCGGCCGCGAGCGAAGAGACCCCGACGACATGGACGTCGGCTTCGACCGCCTGCCGGGCCACCTCGCCCGGGGTCTGGAAGAGCGGGCCCACGTCGACGTCGAAGCCGAGGTCGGCGAACGCGGTGGCGATGACCTTCTGACCGCGATCGTGACCGTCCTGGCCCATCTTGGCGACGAGGATCCGGGGCCGGCGGCCCTGCGCCTCGGCGAAGTCCTCGACGGCCGCCATGGCCCGCTGGACCGTCGCGTCGTGCCCTGCCTCGGCGCTGTACACGCCTCCGATGGTACGGATCTGCGCGGTGTACCGGCCGAAGGCCTCCTCCATCGCGGCGCTCATCTCACCCACGGTGGCCTTGGCCCGGGCCGCCTCGATGGCGAGGGCGAGCAGGTTGGTCTCCATGGAGGAGTCCGAGCCGTTCTTGGCGGCCGCGGTCATCCGAGCCAGCGCCGCCCGACAGGCTTCCTCGTCACGCTCGGCCCGGAGGCGTTCGAGCTTGGCGATCTGCGAGGCCCGCACGGCGGCGTTGTCGACCTTGAGAACCTCGATCGCCTCGTCCTCATCCGGTACGTAGAGGTTGACCCCGATGACCGGCTGCGCTCCGGAGTCGATCCGCGCCTGGGTGCGCGCGGCGGCTTCCTCGATGCGCATCTTGGGGATGCCGGCCTCGATCGCCTTGGCCATGCCGCCGGCGGCCTCGACCTCCTCGATGTGCTGCCAGGCCCGCTGCGCGATGTCGTGGGTGAGCCGCTCGACATACGCCGAACCCGCCCACGGGTCGATCACCCGACAGGTCCCCGACTCATGCTGCAGCACGAGCTGGGTGTTCCGGGCGATCCGGGCAGAGAAGTCCGTCGGCAAGGCGATGGCCTCGTCCAGGGCGTTGGTATGCAGGCTCTGGGTGTGCCCCTGAGTCGCCGCCATCGCCTCGATGCAGGTCCGCACGACGTTGTTGTAGACGTCCTGGGCGGTGAGTGACCAGCCGCTGGTCTGGCAGTGCGTGCGCAGGGAAAGGCTCTTGGGGTTCTGCGCCCCCTGGGCCTTGACGAGTCGAGCCCAGAGCAGGCGCGCGGCCCGCATCTTGGCGACCTCCATGAAGAAGTTCATCCCGATGGCCCAGAAGAACGAGAGCCGCGGCGCGAAGAGGTCGACGTCGAGACCGACCGCCTTGCCGGCCCGCAGGTACTCCACCCCATCGGCGAGGGTATAAGCGAGCTCGAGATCCGCCGTCGCCCCGGCCTCCTGCATGTGGTAGCCGGAGATCGAGATCGAGTTGAACCGCGGCATGGTCGCGCTGGTGTACGCGAAAATGTCGCTGATGATCCGCATCGACGGCTCGGGCGGGTAGATGTAGGTGTTGCGGACCATGAACTCTTTGAGGATGTCGTTCTGGATCGTCCCGGAGAGCTGCGCGGGGGCCACCCCCTGCTCCTCCGCGGCGACGACATAGAGGGCGAGGATCGGGATGACCGCACCGTTCATCGTCATCGAGACCGACATCTGGTCCAGCGGGATGCCCTCGAAGAGGGTCCGCATGTCGAGGATCGAGTCGATGGCCACCCCGGCCATGCCGACGTCGCCGGTGACCCGCGGATGGTCGGAGTCGTAACCCCGGTGGGTCGCCAGGTCGAAGGCCACCGAAAGCCCCTTCTGGCCGGCCGCGAGGTTGCGCCGGTAGAAGGCGTTGGACTCCTCGGCCGTGGAGAAGCCGGCATACTGCCGGATCGTCCACGGCTGGTTGACGTACATCGTCGGGTACGGGCCACGCACGTAGGGTGGCGCGCCGGGGATCGTGTCGAGGTGGGTGACCTCGGCGAGATCGGCCTGCGTGTAGATCCGTTCGACGGGGATCTGCTCGGGGGTGAGCCACGGCTCGCCCCGATCGGCCACGGCGTCCTGCCCCGTATCGGGGGCGGCTACGCCGAGGCTGGCGCGGGTGAAGTCGGGGATCATGCTCATCGGGCCACTCCCTCCGCCGGTGCGCCGAGTCTGTCGAGGATGCCGTGCAGCAGGGTGACGATGTCCATGCCGTTGTGGACGTCACCGTCGACGACCACCCCGTCGGGGAGTTCTTTACGCCGTCCGGCAACCAGAACATGGCCGGTTCCGGCCGCCCGCAGCTCGGCCACCGCGGCCGCGGCCTCGCTCGCGTACCCCTTGGTGTTCGAGGCCAGGATGGCCACGGGGGCGGCCTCCTCGGTGGAGTGCACGCCGGCCGCGGCGAGCAGGTTGTTCACGAAGAGCTCACGGGCGCCGAAGTCCCGCCGGGTGCCCAGGGTGCGTACGGTCACCGAGGGTGCCTGGCCGCCGTGTTCGTGAGCGTATGCCGCGGCCCGGTCCCGGAGCGCCTCGAAGACGATCGCGTCCCGGCGCGGGCGAAGGGCCCCCGGACCTGCAGGTAGTTGCGTCCGCGGTCGGCGTTCGAGGCGGGGCTCGGTGGGGTTGGGGAACATGCTCACCCCGGTGATCGGCGCCCGGCGGGTCGCGGTGTCCTCGTCGGCCTCGGATCGAGCCTGCGCGATGAGGTCGGCGATGGTGCCGTTGGCGAGCGCCGCGATGATGCCCCCACCGCGTTCGAGGTCCTGGAAGGCTCCCCATGCCTCCTCGGCGATCCGGGAGGTGAGCGATTCGACATACCAGGAGCCCCCGGCCGGGTCGGTCACCGCGGCAACGTGGGACTCCTGGGCGAGCAGGGCCTGGGTGTTGCGGGCAAGCCGTCGCGAGAACCCGTCCGGCAGACCGGCGACGGTGTCGTGCGGGAGGACCGTGATGGCATCAGCGCCGCCCACCGCGGCCGCGAAACAGGCGATCGTGCTTCGCAGGATGTTGACCCACGGGTCGTCCCGGGTCAGCATCCGCAGGCTGGTCACGGCATGCACGTGGGCGCCGCGATCGGCCTCGCCCACCCCGCTGAGCTCGCCGACCCGGGCCCACAGCCGCCGAAGGGCGCGGACCTTAGCGATGGTGAGGAACTGGTCGGCCGTGGCGGCGGTCCGGAATCGGATGTGCCCGAAGGCCTCGGCTGGTCCGACCCCGTCCTCCTCGAGACGTCGCAGGTAGGCAACCCCGGTGGCGAGCGCGAAAGCCAGCTCGTCGACCACGTCCGCCCCGGTGTCGTGGTAGACGCGGGTGTCGATCGTGAAAGCCGTGAGGCCCGGCACGGACTGCGCCCCCCGGATCGCGTCGATGAGGTGGTCGAGGGTGGGGCTGGCGCCATCCCGCGAGCACGCGCCGATCGGGTCGTGCCCGAGGTTGCCGCCGCGGGCGCCCGGGTGAGCACGGAGCACCGCGAGGAGAGCCTTGGCTGCCGTGACCTGGTTGTCCCAGGCCGAGACCGCGACCTCGGCGAGGTCGAGCTGGACATCGGCCAGCACCTCAGCGAGATCGTCCGGGGCGATGCCGTCCACGCCGAGGTGGATCCACAGGGAACTGACGCCGTTCTCCAGGTCGGCGAGGACGGCTGCCCGGCTCTGGGCGACGTCCGGGTCGTCGTGGTGCTGGCGGACATCCCACGGCAGGTCGCGGTCCCGCAGCCTCAGGCCCCGGGTGAACGGCATTCGCCCGGGCATCCCGAGCGGTGACTCGCTGTCCGGACGCAGATAGAGGGGCTCGATGTCGAGGCCCCCGGCCAGGGTGGTCCGCAGCGCGGCCTCGGCATCCTCACCCCCGAGCTTGGCGTCGTCGGATCGGCCCTTGTTGAGCACGGCGGCGACGAGGCGTTGCCAGTCGGCCCGCGTCTGGGGGGCGAACGTCACGGAGTCGAGGTCGGTCATGAGAGCTCCTTCACGGCCACGCATCCCACCCTAGTGGCTCGCGTAAGCCCCGCTCACGGGGCCTTGGACGTCCGTTAGTCCAGCGGTGCGTATGTCGCGCCGAGCGCACCCAGCCGCCCCGCTCCCCCGTCGAGCGCGGTGAGCACGCACAGCCCCGCGCTGGTCACCGCGACGGCATGCTCCCAGTGCGCGGCCCGGCTGCCATCCCGGGTCACCACGGTCCACTCGTCGTCGAGGACCCGGTTGTCCTGGTCCCCGAGGGTGACCATCGGTTCGATGCAGATGGTGGTGCCCTCGACGACCTTGGGTCCGCGGCCGCTCACCCGGTAGTTGGGGACCTGCGGGTCCATGTGCATCGAGGTGCCGATGCCGTGCCCGACGTAGTCCTCGACAATGCCGTACTCCCGGCCCACGCGCTCCCCCGCCGCGGTGAGGGCGTCCTCGACGGCGGCACCGACGTCATACAGGCTGTGTCCGACCCGCAGCGCGGCGATCCCGGCCCACAGGCTCTCCTCGGTCGCCTCGCTCAGCGCGAGGTCCTCGGGCCTACCTGCCTCCCGGCCGCCGACGACGACGGTGAACGCGGCATCGCCGTTCCAGCCCTCGACCTGGGCGCCGCAGTCGACGCTGAGCAGGTCGCCCTCGAGGAGCACCCGGCTCGCCGACGGTATGCCGTGGACGATCTCCTCGTTGACGCTCGTGCAGAGGGTATGCCGATAGCCGGGGACGAGTTGGAAGTTCGGGATGCCGCCGTGGTCGCGAATGTAGGTCTCGGCGAGGGTGTCCAACTGCAGGGTGGTCATGCCGGGCCGGACCTCGGCCTGGAGCAACTCCAGGGTGCGGGCGACAAGGAGACCGGCGACCCGCATCCGAGTCAGCTCGGAGCGAGTCTTGCCAGTGATCCGGTCACGGGAGAACAAGCCCATTAGCTCAGGGCGGCGATGATCCGGTCGAAAACCTCGTCGACCTCGCCCAGGCCGTCCACCTCACGGAGCACCCCGTGGTCGGCATAGATCGCGGCCAGCGGCGAGGTCTCCCGGTGATAGATCGCCATCCGATCGCGGATGACCTCCTCGGTGTCGTCGGCCCGGCCCTCGGTCTCGGCCCGCTTGAGCAGCCGAGCGACGACCACCTCGTCGTCGACGACGAGCTCGATGACGGCGTCCAGGGCGTGGCCGGTCGCGGCCAGGTGGGCGTCCAGGTGCTCCACCTGGGCAGCAGTGCGCGGGTAGCCGTCGAGCAGGAACCCGGGCGCACAGTCGGCCTGGGCGAGCCGGTCGTCGACCAGGGCGTTGGTGATGTCGTCCGAGACATACCCGCCCGCGGAGGTGATCGCAATGACCTGCTGACCGAGGTCCGTGCCGGCCTTGATATGGGAGCGGAAGATGTCACCGGTGGAGATCGCCGGGATGCCGTAGTGCTCGGCAATCCGAGCGGCCTGGGTGCCCTTCCCCGCACCGGGGGGGCCGAGGATGAGAAGCCTCATGAGCGAAGGAACCCTTCGTAATGGCGCTGCTGCAGCTGGGCCTCGATCTGCTTCACCGTCTCCAGACCCACCCCGACGATGATGAGGATCGAGGTGCCCCCGAACGGGAAGTTCGCGGCCGAGTTGCTGTCCATGAAGGACAGCGCAATGAGCGGAATGAGCGAGATGAGCGCGAGGTAGATCGCGCCGGGAACCGTGATCCGGGTGAGGACGTAACTGAGGTACTCGGCGGTCGGTCGACCAGCGCGAATACCGGGGATGAAGCCACCGTACTTCTTCATGTTGTCCGCAACCTCGGTGGGGTTGAAGGTGATGGACACATAGAAGAAGGTGAAGAAGAGGATGAGCAGGGTGTAGATCGCCATGTAGTACGGGTGATCACCGCGGCTGAGGTAGGTGTCGATCCAGTCCACCCAGGCCGGGCTGCCCTGCGGGTTGCGGTTGAACTGCGCGATGAGCGTGGGCAGGGCGAGCAGTGAACTGGCGAAGATGACCGGGATGACACCGGCCATGTTGACCTTGAGCGGAATGTAGGTCGAGGTCCCGCCGTAGACGCGCCGGCCCACCATCCGCTTGGCGTACTGGACCGGGATCCGGCGCTGGCTCTGCTCGACGAAGACGACGAGGGCGATGATGAGGAACCCCAGCGCGATGATCCCGAAAAAGACGGTCCACCCGGAACGCTGCTGGATGTTCCACAGCGAGGCCGGGAAGCCGGCCGCGATCGAGGTGAAGATGAGGATCGACATCCCGTTACCGACGCCCTTGTCGGTGACGAGCTCACCGAGCCACATGATGAGGCCGGTGCCGGCGATGAGGGTGATCCACATGATGAGGATCGTCACGATGGAGTCGTCGGCAAGGATCCGGGTGCAGGTGGGGTTCTGGAAGAGCGAGGACGGGTTCTGCGCGAAGGTGATCAGGGTCGCCGCCTGCAGCGCCGCCAGCCCGATCGTGAGATAGCGCGTGTACTGAGTCATCTTCGACTGCCCGGCCTGCCCCTCCTTCTTGAGGGTCTCGAACCGAGGGATGACGACCGTGAGCAGCTGGACGATGATGCTCGCCGTGATGTACGGCATGATCCCGAGCGCCATGATCGAGAGTTGGAGCAGCGCCCCACCACTGAAGAGGTTGACCAGCCCGAGGAGGCCGTTGGAGTTGTCCGCCCCCTTGATGCACTCCTGGACCAAGGGGTAACTGACCCCGGGGGACGGCACATGCGCGCCGAGCCGATAGATCACGATGATGAACAGCGTGAACAGCAGCTTCTTGCGCAGGTCCGGCGTCTTGAACGCACGGCCGAAAGCGGCGAGCACGGGTCCTCCCGAACGTGGCCGCCCCGCGGCGGCCGGTGTAGCACAGCAACAGCGTCCCACGATACCCGGAGCGCGCCCTCAGCGAGGACGACGGGTCGTGGTCCTTGGACACGTATGCCGCGGGGCTCCCGGGGTGGGTGCGCCGCGGCATACGGGGTGGTCGGCAAGCCGACCGGCAGATCTGTGGAAAGGTCAGGCCGACACGGTGGCCGAACCGCCGGCCGCCTCGATCTTGTCCTTGGCCGAACCGGAGAACGCGTCCGCGGTCACCTGGACCGCGACGGTGATCTCGCCGGTGCCGAGAACCTTGACGAGCTGACCGTCGCGAACCGCGCCCTTGGCGACGAGGTCGGCAACGGTCACCTCGCCACCCTCGGGGTAGAGGGCAGCGAGCTTGTCGAGGTTCACGACCTGGAACTCGGTCCGGAACGGGTTCTTGAAGCCGCGAAGCTTCGGGAACCGCATGTGCAGCGGGGTCGTGCCACCCTGGAAGCCCGCAGGCACCTGGTAGCGCGCCTTCGTGCCCTTGGTGCCACGGCCTGCGGTCTTCCCACGCTTGCCACCTTCACCGCGACCCACGCGGGTCTTCGCGGTCTTGGCGCCCGGGGCCGGACGCAGGTGGTGGACCTTGAGGGCCGCGCCAGCGGGAGCAGCCGCCTCAGCAGCCTTCTTCGTCGTCGCCATGGTCAGTCAACCTCCTCGACGGTCACGAGGTGCCGGACCGCCTTGACCATCCCGCGGATCTCGGGACGGTCCTCCTGCTCGACCGTCTGGCCGATGCGCTTCAGACCGAGGCTGCGCAGCGTCTCACGCGCTGCGTGCTTGCCACCGATCCCTGAACGAATCTGGGTCACCTTGAGCTTAGCCATCAGGCACCAGCCTTCTCGGCCTGGGCCCGGAGCATGGCCGCCGGGGCAACCTGGTCCACCGGCAGACCGCGGCGAGCCGCGACGGCCTCCGGACGCTCGAGGCCCTTGAGGGCCGCGACCGTCGCGTGGACGATGTTGATCGCGTTGTCCGAGCCGAGGCTCTTGGACAGCACGTCGTGGACTCCGGCGCACTCCAGCACCGCACGCACCGGGCCACCGGCGATGACACCGGTACCGGGGCTGGCGGGGCGGAGCATGACGACACCGGCCGCAGCCTCACCCTGGACGGGGTGCGGGATGGTGCCCTGGATGCGGGGGACGCGGAAGAACGCCTTCTTGGCCTCCTCGACACCCTTGGCGATCGCCGCGGGCACCTCCTTGGCCTTGCCGTAGCCGACGCCCACGGTGCCGTCACCGTCACCGACGACGACGAGCGCGGTGAAGGAGAACCGGCGGCCACCCTTGACGACCTTGGCGACCCGGTTGATGGTCACCACGCGCTCCAGGTACTGGCTCTTCTCGGCCTCACGAGCGTCACGGCCACCGCGACGGTCGTCCCGGCGGTCGCCACGCTCGCGGCGCTCGCCGCGCTCGGCGCCAACCGGGCCGGCGCCTCGACGCTGTGCAGCGGGCATCAGATGTTCCTCATTTCAACGACAGTCAGGATGGTCGGGATCGAGTGCGTCACAGCGACAGCCCTCCCTCTCGGGCGCCGTCCGCGATCGCCGCGACCCGGCCGTGGTACTTGTTGCCGCCCCGGTCGAAGACGACGGCCTCGACGCCGGCGGCCTTGGCGCGCTCGGCGACGAGCTCGCCCACCCGCTTGGCCTTGGCGGTCTTGTCACCGTCGAAGGTACGCAGGTCGGACTCCATGGTCGAGGCCGACGCGAGGGTCTTGCCCTCGGTGTCGTCGACGACCTGGACGAAGACGTGCCGCGACGAACGGGACACGACCAGGCGGGGCCGGGCAGCGGTGCCGGAGAGGTGCTTGCGCAGGCGGAAGTGCCGACGGCCGCGTGCGGCCGCCTTGCCCTTGGCGCGCTTGATGATCTGTGCCATGGCTTACTTCTTCCCAGCCTTTCCGGCCTTGAGGCGGATGACCTCGTTGGCGTAGCGCACTCCCTTGCCCTTGTAGGCGTCGGGCTTGCGCAGCTTGCGGATGTTGGCAGCCGTCTCACCGACGAGCTGCTTGTCGATCCCCTGAATGGAGAACTTCGTGGGGGTCTCGACGGCGAAGGTGATCCCGGCCGGCGGCTGCACCATGATCGGGTGGCTGTACCCGAGGGCGAACTCGAGGTCCGAGCCGCGGGCCATGACCCGGTAACCGGTGCCCCGAATCTCCATCTTCTTCTCGTAGCCCTCGGTCACCCCGAGAACCATGTTGTTGATGAGCGTGCGGGTGAGCCCGTGCAGCGAGCGCGAGAGGCGCTCGTCGTTGGGCCGGGTGACATTGAGCGTGGCGTCCTCGATCGCGACCGCGATCGGCTCGGCGACGGTGTGCGTCAGCTCGCCCTTGGGACCCTTGACCTTGACGGTCTGGCCCTCGATGGAGATGTCGACACCCGAGGGGATGCTCACGGGGAGGCGTCCAATACGCGACATGACTGCTGCCCCTTACCAGACGTAGGCGAGGACTTCCCCACCCACACCCTTGTTGGCGGCCTGCTTGTCGGTGAGCAGTCCGGAGGACGTCGAGATGATGGCAATGCCGAGGCCGCCGAGCACCTTGGGCAGGCCCGTCGACTTGGCATAGACCCGCAGACCGGGCTTGCTGATCCGGCGCAGGCCAGCGATCGAGCGCTCCCGGTTGGGGCCGTACTTGAGAGTGATCGTCAGGGTCTTGCCGACCTCAGCGTCCTCAACGCTCCAACCGCCGATGTAGCCCTCGGCCTCGAGGATTTCGGCGATGTGCGACTTGAGCTTGCTGAACGGCATCGACACCGTGTCCTTGTGCGCCGAGTTGGCGTTCCGGACGCGGGTCAACATGTCCGCGATCGGGTCTGTCATGGTCATGTGGGCTCTCCGCCCTTCCTCACCGCGGTTTCCTCCCGCGTGCTGCGGGCGGACCTTCGATGTAGATGGTGTGTGAATGGTGCTGTATGCCGTGAGCCGGGCTCACGAGCGGTGCTGCCGGTGGGCGCGGTGGTGCGCACCCGGCATACCGAGGCTGTTACCAGCTCGACTTGGTCACGCCCGGGAGCTCGCCACGGTGGGCCATCTCCCGCACGCAGATCCGACAGAGGCCGAACTTGCGGTAGACCGAGTGCGGGCGACCGCACTTCTGGCACCGGGAGTAGCCACGGACCGCGAACTTGGGCTTCTTGTTCGCCTTGTTGACGAGGGCTGTCTTCGCCATGTCAGTTCTCCTTGAAAGGGAAGCCGAGCGCCTTGAGGAGCGCACGCCCCTCGGCGTCGTTGGTCGCGGTGGTGACCACGGTGATGTCCATACCGCGCACCCGGTCGATCCGGTCCTGGTCGATCTCGTGGAACATCGACTGCTCGGTCAGGCCAAAGGTGTAGTTGCCACGGCCGTCGAACTGCTTGGGCGACAGGCCGCGGAAGTCACGGATCCGCGGGAGCGCGACCGAGACGAGCCGGTCGAGGAACTCCCACATCCGGTCGCCGCGCAGCGTCACGTGGGCGCCGATCGGCATCCCCTCGCGGAGCTTGAACTGGGCGATGGACTTGCGGGCCTTGGTCACCACGGGCTTCTGGCCGGTGATCGCGGTGAGGTCACGGACGGCGCCCTCGATGAGCTTGCTGTCCTTTGCGGCGTCGCCGACACCCATGTTGACGACGACCTTGACGACACCGGGAACCTGCATGGCGTTGGAGTAACTGAAGGTCTCCTGCAGGCTCGCCTTGATCTCGTCGGAGTAGCGCGTCTTCAGGCGCGGCTTGGTAGCGGTCTCTGCCATCTGAATCACAGGTCCTTGCCCGAGCGGACGCTGACGCGGACCCGCTGGGTCTTGGTGCGGCCAGCACGCTCGATGGTCTCGACGCGGGTCTTGACCCGGGTCGGCTTCTTGTCTTCGGGGTCGATGATCGCGACGTTGCTCACGTGGATCGGCGCCTCCTGGACGACGAGGCCACCGGTGCGGCTGCCGCGGGCGGACTCACCGGCCTTGGTGTGCCGGGTCACCCGGTTGACGCCTTCGACGGTGACCCGCGAGGTCTCGGTGTTGACCGCGATGACCTTGCCGGTCAGACCCTTGTCCTTGCCGGCGAGCACCTGGACGGTGTCACCCTTCTTGATCTTCATCTTCGCCATGGGCTCAGAGCACCTCCGGTGCCAGGCTGATGATCTTCATGAACTTCTTCTCGCGCAGCTCCCGGCCCACCGGGCCGAAGATGCGGGTGCCCCGGGGGTCACCGTCGTTCTTGAGGATCACGGCAGCGTTCTCGTCGAACTTGATGTAGGAACCGTCCGCACGGCGGCGCTCCTTCGTCGTACGCACGATGACGGCCTTGACGACATCGCCCTTCTTGACGTTGCCGCCAGGGATCGCGTCCTTGACCGTGGCGACGATCGTGTCACCGATGCCGGCGTAGCGCCGACCGGAGCCACCGAGCACCCGGATGCAGAGCAGCTCCTTGGCGCCGGTGTTGTCGGCGACGCGCAGGCGGGACTCTTGCTGGATCACTTGGCCTTCTCCAAAATCTCCACGACGCGCCAGCGCTTGGTCGCGCTCAGCGGACGGGTCTCCATGATGAGGACGCGGTCGCCGACACCGGCGGTGTTGCCCTCGTCGTGCGCCTTGACCTTGCTCGAACGACGAAGGACCTTGCCGTAGAGGGCGTGCTTGACACGGTCCTCGACCTCGACCACGACGGTCTTGTCCATCTTGTCGCTCACGACATAGCCCTGACGGGTCTTGCGGTAGTGCCGCTCAGCGGTCTCCACGGTGTCCTTCTTGTCGCTCACTTCGCGCTCTCCTTGCTCGGGGCGGCGCCGATGCCGAGCTCGCGCTCACGCATCTCGGTGTAGATCCGGGCAATGTCCTTGCGGACGGCCTTGAGCCGCCCGTGGTTGTCGAGCTGACCGGTGGCCGACTGGAACCGGAGGTTGAACAGCTCCTCCTTGGCCTTGCGGAGCTCGTCGGCGAGACGGTCGTCGTCGAAGCCGCGCAGCTCGTTGGAGGTCAGGTCCTTGGAACCGACTGCCATCAGAAGTCACCACCCTCACGCCGGACGAAGCGGGTCTTCATCGGCAGCTTGTGCATCGCGAGGCGCATGGCTTCGCGCGCAATGTCCTCCGGAACACCGGAGAGTTCGAACATGACACGGCCGGGCTTGACGTTGGCGATCCACCATTCGGGGGAACCCTTACCGGATCCCATCCGGGTCTCGGCCGGCTTCTTGGTCAGCGGACGGTCGGGGTAGATGTTGATCCACACCTTTCCACCACGCTTGATATACCGAGTCATCGCGATACGCGCGGCCTCGATCTGACGGTTGGTGACGTAGGCCGGCTCGAGGGCCTGGATGCCGTAGTCACCGAAGGCGATGGTCGTGCCACCCTTGGCGGCGCCGCCCCGACCGGGGTGGTGCTGCTTACGGTGCTTGACGCGACGGGGAATGAGCATGTCGGATCAGGACTCCTCGGTGGCCGCGGCGGCGGGCACAGCCTCGGGGCTGGTCTGCTCGGCGGCGGTCTCGGGACGACGGGCGCGGGCCGGGCGGTCCGCACCGTCACGGCGCGGGCCGCGACGGTCACCACGAGCAGCCGTGGCCTGCTGGGCCGCGAGCTCGCGAGCGGTGAGGTCACCCTTGTAGATCCACACCTTGACGCCGATGCGCCCGAAGGTGGTCTTGGCCTCGTAGAACCCGTAGTCGATCTGGGCGCGGAGCGTGTGCAGCGGCACCCGACCCTCGCGGTAGAACTCGGTACGGCTCATCTCGGCGCCGCCGAGACGGCCGGAGACCTGCACCCGGATGCCCTTGGCACCCGCGCGGGTCGCCGACTGCATACCCTTGCGCATCGCGCGCCGGAAGGACACGCGGGCGGAGAGCTGCTCGGCGATGCCTTGGGCGACGAGCTGGGACTCGATCTCGGGGTTCTTCACCTCGAGGATGTTGAGCTGCACCTGCTTGCCGGTGAGCTTCTCCAGCTCACCCCGGATGCGGTCGGCCTCGGCGCCGCGGCGGCCGATGACGATGCCGGGGCGGGCGGTGTGGATGTCGACGCGGACCCGGTCACGGGTGCGCTCGATGTCGACCCGGGCGATACCGGCCCGGTCCATGCCCTCGGACATGAGCTTGCGGATCGCCACGTCCTCCTTGACATAGTCGCGGTAGCGCTGACCCTCCTTGGTCGAGTCGGCGAACCAGCGGCTGCGGTGCTCCGTGGTGATGCCCAAACGGAAACCGTGCGGGTTGACTTTCTGGCCCATCAGCGAGTGCCTCCGTTCGTGGTCTTGGGAGCGACGACCACGGTGATGTGGCTCGTGCGCTTGTTGATCCGGCTGGCCCGGCCCTGGGCCCGCGGGCGGAACCGCTTCATCGTCGGGCCCTCGTCGACGTAGGCCTCGGCGACGACGAGCTCACGCTCGTCGAAGCGCTGTGCCGTGGCGTCGGCCTTGACCCGGGCATTGGCGATCGCGGACTCGAGGACCTTGCGGACGGGCTCGCTCGCGCTCTGCGGCGCGAACTTGAGCACGCTCACGGCCTCGGTCGCGGCCTTACCGCGGATGAGGTCGACGACCCGGCGGGCCTTCATCGGCGTCACGCGGACGTGACGGGCGCAGGCGCGCGCCTCGATGGTGGTGGTGTCAGACATCAGCGACGACGCCCCTTCTTGTCTTCCTTCACGTGACCCTTGAAGGTGCGGGTCGGTGCGAACTCGCCGAGCTTGTGGCCGACCATCGACTCGGTGACGAACACCGGGTGGTGCTTGCGGCCATCGTGGACGGCGAAGGTGTGACCGAGCATGTCGGGGCTGATGACGCTCCGACGGGACCAGGTCTTGATGACGTTCTTGGTGCCCGCTTCGTTCTGGGCGTCCACCTTCTTCTGAAGGTGGTCGTCGATGAAGGGGCCCTTCTTGAGGCTACGAGGCATTACTCCAGGCTCCTATCAGCGCTTCTTGCCGGTGCGACGACGGCGGACGATGAGCTTGTCGCTCGGCTTGCCGGGGCGGCGGGTGCGGCCCTCGGGCTTGCCCCATGGGCTCACCGGGTGGCGACCACCGGAGGTGCGACCCTCACCACCACCATGCGGGTGGTCGACCGGGTTCATGACGACACCACGGACGGTCGGGCGCTTGCCCTTCCACCGCATCCGGCCGGCCTTACCCCAGTTGATGTTGCTCTGCTCGGCGTTGCCGACCTCGCCGATGGTGGCGCGGCAGCGGACGTCGACGTTACGGATCTCACCGGACGGCATACGCAGCTGGGCGTACGGACCGTCCTTGGCGACGAGCTGAACTCGAACTCCCGCAGAGCGGGCGATCTTGGCTCCGCCACCGGGCTTGAGCTCGACGGCGTGGATGACCGTACCGGTCGGGATGTTGCGCAGCGGCAGGCTGTTGCCCGGCTTGATGTCGGCGCCCGGCCCGTTCTCGATCGGCATGCCCTGCTCGAGGCCCTTGGGGGCGAGGATGTATCGCTTCTCGCCGTCGGCGTAGTGCAGGAGCGCGATCCGCGCGGTGCGGTTGGGGTCGTACTCGATGTGCGCGACCTTCGCCGGCACGCCGTCCTTGTCGTGACGACGGAAGTCGATGACCCGGTAGGCGCGCTTGTGACCGCCACCGATGTGGCGGGTGGTGATGCGGCCATTGCTGTTGCGGCCGCCGCTCTTGGTGAGCGGACGCACGAGGGACTTCTCGGGGGTCGAGCGGGTGACTTCGACGAAGTCAGCGACGCTCGAGCCACGACGTCCCGGCGTGGTCGGCTTGTACTTACGGATACCCATGGTTACGTCTTCCTCAGCTTCCTCAGGCGCCGGCGCTGCCGAAGATATCGATCGAGCCCTCGCGGAGGGTCACGATCGCGCGCTTGGTGTCTTTGCGCTTGCCCAACCCGAAACGGGTACGGCGCGCCTTGCCCTGGCGGTTCATCGTGTGGACCGAGTCGACCTTGACGCCGAAGATCTGCTCGACGGCGATCTTGATCTCGGTCTTGTTCGACCGCGGGTCGACAATGAAGGTGTACTTGCCCTCGTCGAGCAGCGAGTACGACTTCTCCGAGACCACCGGGGAGATCAGGATGTCGCGGGGGTTCTTGGTCTGGCTCACTTGGTGTCCTCCGACTTCTTCCTGGTACCGGCCTTGGTGAAGCCAGCGGCCTTGGCGTCGGCCTCGTTCTTGAACCAGAACTCGGCGACGGTCGCGTCATACCAGCGGCCACCGGGGAGGTGGTACAGGCCGGAGTCGGCGTTGCCCTTGACCTCGTAGCCCTCGGGGGCCGAGCCGTCCGCGAGCGCGGCGGCCGCACCCGTGGGGAGCTCGGTGAGGGTGCTCGGGGCATTCGCGGGCTCGTCGGTCGCGGCGTCGTCGAGGGTGAGCTCGGCGGCCTCGGCCTTCTCGGCCTTGGCGGGCTTCTCAGCCTTCTCGGCCTTGGCGGGCTTCTCAGCCTTCTCAACCTTGGCGACCGGGGCCGCAGCCTCGGCGCTGCCCCCGACGAAGGTGTCGTAGGCGGCCTTGGTGAAGACGATGTCGTCGGCGCACAGCACGTCATACGTGTTGAGCTGGTCGACGGCCAGGACGTGGACGTTGTCGAGGTTGCGGACCGACTTCAGCGACACCAGGTCGGGACGGTCGAGCACGACGAGCAGGTTGCGGCGCTCGGTGAGGCTGGAGAGCAGCGCGGCCGCAGCCTTGGTCGAGGGGACATCGCCACCGGCGATGGACTCCACGATGTGGATCCGGCCGTGACGGGCCCGATCGGAGAGAGCCCCGCGCAGGGCGGCGGCCTTCATCTTCTTCGGGGTCCGCTGGGTGTAGTCGCGCGGCTGCGGGCCGTGGACGGTGCCACCGCCGGCGAACTGCGGCGCCCGGGTCGAGCCCTGACGGGCGCGGCCGGTGCCCTTCTGCTTGTACGGCTTGCGGCCACCACCGGATACCATGCCCCGGGTCTTGGTCGCGTGCGTGCCCTGACGCGCGGCGGCGAGCTGGGCGACGACGACCTGGTGAATCAGCGGAACATTGGTCTGGACGTCGAAGATCTCGGCGGGCAGGTCAACGTTGAGGGTCTTAGTAGCCATGGCTGACTCAGGCTCCCTTCGCGGCCGTGCGGACCAGGACGACCGCACCGCGGGGGCCGGGAACGGCGCCCTTGACGATGAGCAGGCCCTTGTCGGCGTCCACGGCGTGGATCGTGAGGTTCTGGGTGGTCTGGCGCACGCCGCCCATACGACCGGCCATCCGCATGCCCTTGAACACCCGGCCCGGGGTGGCGCAGCCACCGATCGAGCCCGGCTTGCGGTGGTTGCGGTGCGCACCGTGCGAGGACGAGACACCGGCGAAGCCGTGACGCTTCATGACACCGGCGAAGCCCTTGCCCTTGGTGGTGCCGGTGACGTCGACACTCTGGCCGGCCTCGAAGGTGTCGGCTCCGAGCTCCTGGCCGGCGGCGTACTCGCTCGCGTCGGCGGTGCGGATCTCGACAAGAGTACGGCGCGGGGTGACCCCGGCCTTCTCGAAGTGGCCGGTGAGCGGCTTGGTGACCTTGCGCGGGTCAATGGCGCCGTAGCCGAGCTGGACCGCGGCGTAGCCGTCGGTCTCCGCGGTACGCACCTGGGTGACCACGCACGGGCCGGCCTGGATGATGGTGACAGGGATGAGCTTGTTCTGCTCGTCCCAGACCTGGGTCATCCCCAGCTTGGTGCCGAGGAGTCCCTTCTGCGTTTTCGTTGCATTCATCGTGGGTCTCGCCTCAGAGCTTGATCTCGATGTTGACGTCAGCCGGAAGGTCGAGACGCATCAGCGAGTCGACGGCCTTGGGCGTCGGGTCGATGATGTCGATGAGGCGCTTGTGGGTGCGCATCTCGAAGTGCTCGCGGCTGTCCTTGTACTTGTGCGGCGACCGGATGACGCAGAAGACGTTCTTCTCCGTCGGGAGCGGCACGGGGCCGACCACGGTCGCACCGGCACGGGTGACCGTGTCGACGATCTTGCGCGCCGAGGAGTCGATGACCTCGTGGTCATACGACTTCAGTCGGATGCGGATCTTCTGTCCCGCCATCTTTCGTCCGTTCTCTCGGTTCACTGCTCGATGGGTTGTGCGTGTCTGTGGCCCGTCCAGCTCCGACTCCTCCGACCCACGCGGTCGGGCGTGTCGCCCTTACTCCGCTCGTCGGCGGGACGATTTCTCGTCACGACCACGGTGGTGGGAGGTCCCGGAGCTGCCCGGGGCTTGACTCTTCGTCGACGCCATCGGCCACTGGCCGGCTGTCATCGACGGTGGGCAGACCCGGTGAGAAGTCCGCACGCCAAGCAACCTGACAATCATGCCAGAGGCAGAGCTGCCCAGCCAAATCGCCCGACCCCGGGGCCGGAGGGGGAACCGACAGGTGACTGACAGCGCCGCCATGTGGCCCACCTAAGTATGCCGTCCAGAGTCGTCGGTATGAGCGGTCGCCACCCGCGGCGACCGCCACCTCACCGCAAGGAGTGCATCATCATGGGAATCTCCCCCACCTCGATCAAGGTCACCGCCCTCGGCGGGCTGCTCGCCCTCGGCACCGGCCTCGGCATCGCCAGCGCGAACGCCGAAACCACACCGTCCCCCTCGACCTCCACCTCGGTGTCCTCCGGCAGCCAGGCCGCCAACTCTGGCATCGGCACCGCCACGGCGACCCCGGGTGGCGCCCAGGGCGACCGCGGCCCCGGCGGACCCGGCGGGAAGGGCAAGGGCATGCGCGGCATCGATGCCGCGACCCTGGCCAGCAAGCTCGGCGTCGACGAGGCCAAGGTCACCGCCGCCCTCGCCAAGGTCCACGAGGCGCTGCGACCGGCCGCGCCGAACGCCGACACCGGGAGCACCCAGAGCACCCCGACCCCACCGACCGCCGCCGAGATCGCCGCCCGCGAGAAGGCGTTCGCCGCCGCCCTGGCCAAAGAGCTCGGCGTCAGCGAGGCCAAGGTGACCACTGCGCTCACCGAGATCCGGGCCGCGCACCAGGCCGAGCACAAGGCGGCGCTGAGCACCCGGCTCGACGCGGCGGTCACGGCGGGCACGATCACCGCATCCGACAAGGCCTCCGTCCTCAAGGCCTTCGACGCCGGGGTCCTCGGCGGCCCGGGCGGCCCCCGCGGCTGAGCCACCCGGGCAGGCAGCTGCCGGGCGGACAAGAGCGAAGGGCCCGTATGCCGGTCGGCATACGGGCCCTTCGTCGATGAGTCGGGAGGCGACCCGCGTCAGATCACTTGGTGATCTTGGTGACGCGGCCGGCGCCGACGGTCCGGCCACCCTCACGGATGGCGAACTTCAGGCCCTCCTCCATGGCGATCGGCTGGATGAGCTCGACCGACATCTCGGTGTTGTCACCGGGCATGACCATCTCGGTGCCCTCGGGCAGCGAGACCACACCGGTGACGTCCGTGGTCCGGAAGTAGAACTGCGGACGGTAGTTGTCGTAGAACGGCGTGTGCCGCCCACCCTCGTCCTTGGAGAGGATGACGACGTTGGCCTCGAAGTTGGTGTGCGGCGTGATCGAACCCGGCTTGACGATGACCTGGCCGCGCTCAACCTCCTCGCGCTTGATGCCACGGATGAGCAGACCGACGTTCTCACCAGCGCGACCCTCGTCGAGGAGCTTGCGGAACATCTCGACACCGGTGACGGTGGTCTTGGTCGGCGGGCCGGGGTGGATGCCGACGATCTCGACCTCCTCGTTGACCTTGATGACGCCACGCTCGATACGACCGGTGACGACGGTGCCACGGCCGGTGATCGTGAAGACGTCCTCGACGGGCATGAGGAACGGCTTGTCCGTCTCCCGCTCGGGCTCGGGGATGTAGTCGTCGACGGCCTGCAGGAGGTCGAGGACCGTCTGGCCCCACTCCGCGTCGCCCTCGAGGGCCTTGAGCGCCGAGACCTTGACGACCGGCAGGTCGTCGCCCGGGAACTCGTAGTCCGAGAGGAGCTCACGGACCTCCATCTCGACGAGCTCGAGGAGCTCCTCGTCGTCGACCATGTCGGCCTTGTTGAGCGCCACGACGATGAAGGGGACACCGACCTGGCGGGCCAGGATGATGTGCTCCTTGGTCTGCGGCATGGGGCCGTCGGTCGCCGCGACCACGAGGATCGCACCGTCCATCTGGGCCGCACCCGTGATCATGTTCTTCACGTAGTCCGCGTGACCCGGGCAGTCGACGTGGGCGTAGTGCCGACCCTCGGTCTGGTACTCAATGTGCGCGATGGAGATGGTGATACCGCGCTGCTTCTCCTCAGGCGCCTTGTCGATGTCGTCGAACGCGAACTTGGGGTTCACGTCGGGGTACTTGTCGTGCAGGACCTTGGAGATCGCAGCAGTCAGCGTCGTCTTACCGTGGTCGATGTGACCGATGGTGCCGATGTTGACGTGCGGCTTGGTCCGCTCGAACTTTGCCTTCGCCACTTGTCTGTCCTCCTCAGGACTCTTTGAGACGTACGCCGGTCGCCCAGGGCGGGACGTGGCGTCGATTAGGGGTTGGTTGGATTCTCGAGTGCGTGCTCGTGACCAGCGACCAGTCTAGCGGTCACTCACCACGGGTTTTCTTGATGATCTCCTCGGCGACAGACCGGGGGATCTCGGCGTAGGAGTCGAACTCCATGGAGTAGTTCGCGCGACCCTGGGTCTTGGACCGCAGGTCACCCACGTAACCGAACATTTCCGAGAGCGGGACGACCGCGCGGACGACCTTGGCACCCGAGATGTCCTCCATGGCCTGGATCTGGCCACGGCGGGAGTTGATGTCACCAATGACGTCACCCATGTACTCCTCAGGGGTGCGCACCTCGACGGCCATCATCGGCTCGAGGAGGACCGGCTCGGCCTTGCGGACGGCCTCCTTGAGCGCCATGGAGCCGGCGATCTTGAACGCCATCTCCGAAGAGTCGACGTCGTGGTAGGCACCATCGAGAAGAGTCGCCTTGATCCCGACGAGCGGGTACCCGGCCAGCACGCCATACTGCATCGCGTCCTGGATACCGGCGTCCACCGATGGGATGTACTCGCGCGGAACGCGACCACCGGTGACCTTGTTGGCGAACTCGTAGAGGGCGCCGTCGGAGGTGTCCAGGGGCTCGATGGAGATCTGGATCTTGGCGAACTGGCCCGACCCACCGGTCTGCTTCTTGTGGGTGTAGTCGAGCTTCTCGACGGTCCGGCGAATCGTCTCGCGGTAGGCCACCTGGGGCTTCCCGACGTTCGCCTCGACCTTGAACTCGCGGCGCATCCGGTCGACCAGGATGTCGAGGTGGAGCTCGCCCATCCCGGCGATGATCGTCTGGCCGGTCTCCTCGTCGAGGGTGACCTGGAACGTCGGGTCCTCCTCGGCGAGCTTCTGGATGGCCGTGCCGAGCTTTTCCTGGTCGCCCTTGGTCTTGGGCTCGATGGCGACCTGGATGACCGGCTCGGGGAAGGTCATCGACTCCAGCACAACCGGGGACGCCAGGTCGCAGAGCGTGTCACCGGTCGTCGTGCCCTTGAGGCCGATGGCAGCGTAAATGTGGCCGGCGCGCGCCTCGTCGACTGGGTTCTCCTTGTTGGCGTGCATCTGGAAGAGCTTCCCGATGCGCTCCTTCTTCACCTTGGTGGAGTTGAGCACCTGGGTGCCGGAGGTGATCCGGCCCGAGTAGACCCGGATGAAGGTGAGGGTCCCGAAGAACGGATGCGCGGCGACCTTGAAGGCGAGCGCGGAGAAGGGCTCCTCCGCGGACGGCGCACGCAGGATGTGCTCCTCCTCGTTGCCCGGGGCGTGCCCCTGCATCGGCGGCACGTCGACCGGCGAGGGCAGGAAGGAGACGACGGCGTCGAGCATCGGCTGGACCCCGCGGTTCTTGAACGCCGAACCACACAGGACCGGGTTGACCTCACCGGTGACGGTGAGCGCCCGGATGCCGGCCTTGAGCTCATCGACGGTCAGCTCGCCACCCTCGAGGTACTTCTCCATGAGCTCGTCGTCGGACTCGGCGACCCGCTCGATGAGGGCGTGCCGGTACTCCTCGGCCTTCTCGGCCAGGTCCTGCGGGATCTCCTGGATCTCGTACTTGGCGCCCATGGTCACATCACCCTTGGCGTCTCCCGGCCAGACCAGGGCACGCATCTCGATGAGGTCGATGACGCCGACGAAGTCGTGCTCGGAGCCGATCGGCAGCTGGAGGACCAGCGGCTCGGCGCCCAGGCGGTCGACGATCGTCTTCACCGTGAAGTAGAAGTCCGCGCCGAGCTTGTCCATCTTGTTGACGAAGCAGATCCGCGGGACCTTGTACTTGTCCGCCTGGCGCCACACGGTCTCGGACTGGGGCTCGACGCCCTCCTTGCCGTCGAAGACGGCGACGGCGCCATCGAGGACGCGCAGCGAGCGCTCCACCTCGACGGTGAAGTCGACGTGACCGGGGGTGTCGATGATGTTGATCTGGTTCTTGTCCCAGAAGCAGGTCACCGCGGCCGAGGTGATCGTGATGCCGCGTTCCTTCTCTTGCTCCATCCAGTCCGTCGTCGACGCACCGTCGTGGGTCTCACCGATCTTGTGGTTGACACCGGTGTAGAAGAGGATGCGCTCGGTCACCGTCGTCTTGCCGGCGTCGATGTGCGCCATGATGCCGATGTTGCGGACCTGCTTGAGGTCTGTGAGGACGTCCTGTGCCACTTGGTCTTGACTCTTCTCGCGTCTCGTGGGTGCGGTGCGGGGTGCCGAGGTCACCTCGGCGGTGGTGCCGGGTATGCCGTCCGCCCCGGGTGGAGGGACGGCATACCCGACGCTGGGGTCACCAGCGGTAGTGTGCGAAGGCCTTGTTGGACTCGGCCATCTTGTGGGTGTCCTCGCGACGCTTGACCGCGGCACCGAGGCCGTTGGAGGCGTCGAGGATCTCGTTCATGAGGCGCTCGGTCATCGTCTTCTCACGACGCTGCCGGCTGTAGCCGACGAGCCAGCGCAGGGAAAGGGTCGTCGCCCGGTTGGGCTTGACTTCGACCGGAACCTGGTAGGTGGCACCACCGACACGGCGGGACTTGACCTCCAGGGTCGGCTTGATGTTCTCGAGCGCGCGCTTGAGGGTGGCCACCGGGTCGGTGCCGGTCTTCTCGCGGCAGCCCTCGAGGGCGCCGTAGACGATCGTCTCGGCGATGGACTTCTTGCCATCGAGGAGGATCTTGTTGACCAGGGCGGTCACCAGCGGGCTGCTGTACACCGGGTCGACGACGAGGGGGCGCTTGGGCGCGGGACCTTTACGAGGCATCAGCCCTTCACCTTCTTCGCACCGTAGCGGCTGCGGGCCTGCTTGCGGTTCTTGACGCCCTGGGTGTCCAGCGCCCCACGGATGATCTTGTAACGGACACCGGGGAGGTCCTTCACACGACCGCCACGGACGAGCACGATCGAGTGCTCCTGGAGGTTGTGGCCCTCACCGGGGATGTAGGCGGTGACCTCGATGCTGCTCGTCAGGCGCACACGGGCAACCTTGCGCAGCGCCGAGTTCGGCTTCTTGGGGGTGGTCGTGTAGACACGCGTGCACACGCCGCGGCGCTGCGGAGAGCCCTTGAGGGCAGGAGTCTTGACCTTGGTGGTCTTGTCCTGCCGGCCCTTGCGCACCAGCTGGTTGATGGTAGGCAACCTGGTTCCTTTGCATCTGGTCGATGTCGGCGCTGCGGTGCGCCGACTCCTTGTCATGCCCTCTGCTCCACCCCGTGACCGGGACTGAGGCATCGGGTACTCCCCCCTGCACTCCCCACGGCTCACCGCCGAGGACGGTGGTGGCTGGAGGCGCCCGGCGAGAGGTGGGCGGGCCGGGTGCGGGGCACTCGGCTCGGTGTGGTCCGGACCTAGCCAGACACAGCGTTCTACGATACCGCGCGGTCAGTTTCTCGACCAAATCGCGGTGAGCCGGTAGAGGGCGTACCTGAGCAGCCGACCCTGCCGAGTTACCTCGATGATCTCCTCGGCGGCCTCCTGAGGGCAGGCCCCGGCCTCCTGCAGGGCGGCGAGCAGGTCGGGGGCCACATGGCTGGACCAGATGACGAGCTGACCCCCCGGCTCCAGGCGGTCACGGGCCGCCCGGAGCAGCGGCACGCCATACAGGCGGGCGTTGCCCTCGTGGATGAGGAACCCCGGACCGTTGTCGACATCGAGCAGGACCAGGTCCCAGCCGCCGGCGGATCCGGCGCACCCGAGGAGAACCTCACCGATGTCGCCGACGAGGAGTCGGCACCGCTCCCCCTCCAGGCCGGCCAGCTCGGGGACCAGTCCGGCGCGGGCCCATTGGACCAGCGGGGCGGCCCGTTCGACCACCTCGACCAACCCCACCCGGGAGTCCGCGAGCACGGCGCGGGTGGTGAAACCCAGCCCCAGCCCACCGATGAGGACCCTCCCCGGCGCGGTATGCCGGGCCAGCGCCTCACTGGCAAGCCGCACCTCCGTGCTCACCTCGAGGCTGTCCATGGCGAACGCACCGTTGACGATGAGCTCCAAGACCCCGTCCCGCCGCCGGAGGGCGACCTCGCCGTCGGGGGTATCCGCGCGCGCGACGCCAACGATCCCCTCCGTGCCCATGCGCCGGACTCTAGCCAGGACGCGAAGCCAGCGCGTCGAGGATCGCGTAGCAGACGCGGAGCTGATGGGCGGCGACGGCCTCGCCCCACAGGTTCTCGGTCATGAGAATCAACCCGCCGTAGCTCAGCCGGAGCTGGAAGCGGTCGTCGTGGCGGGCACTTCGAGCATGGCTTGATGGTGGCCAGTCCTCGAGCATGGCAAGGATCTGTGGGGTGAGCATCCCCTCGGAGTCCGTCACGTTGAGTGAGGCACCCGGTGTCGGGGTGGCCGAGCTCCCGGCACCCGCGTCACCGGCCGCACCCTGGCCAGCGTCCCTCCCGCGTCGTCGCCACCACGATCTGGCTGCGGACACCGCCATGAACACCAGATCCGCCTCGGTCCCGGAGGTCATCGCCCGTGACGGCCCGCCGATGACCTCGAAGGACCCGGCATACGGCGTCGAGCACTTCAGGGCGCTGGTCGCCGGGTAGTCGGTGTCCAGGTGGCCATCGACGACGAGCTCCCACGGCAGATGGCCGTGGGAGCCGCGGAAGGCGGCACGGAAACTGTTCACGTCCCAGCCGGAGTCGACGCGCGCGCCGTGCACACGGGCGAATGGCTCAACCCAGGCAGTTGGTAGCCGCTGCTCGCGATTGGGGCCCATGAGGCCAGCGTATGCCGCTAAGGCCGCGCCACACAGGGGTCATCTCTTGTGAGACGGCCCGGGAAGAGGCGATAGTTCAGTGATGGCGACACTCCCGACCGAGGTTCCCGTGGTCGACTTCCTCGACCGAGTCCACCACAAGGTTCGACGGGCCGACGCGGACACTCTTGTCTCGATGATGAGTGAGGTCTCGGGCCAACCTCCGGTGATGTGGGGCCCCTCGATCATCGGTTTCGGCCACCTGCATTACCGCCATCCCACCGGTACCGAAGGCGACATGCCCGGCATCGCCTTCTCGCCACGCGCCACGCAGCTCGTGCTCTACGTGCTCACCGGCCCACCCGAGGGTGACACCCTGCTTGCCCGGCTCGGGAAGCACACCACGGGGAAGGTCTGTCTCTACCTCAAGACCCTCGCCGACGTCGACCTCGCGGTCCTGCGCGCCATCGTCGAACGCGCCTGGCAGGAGAACACCACCGCCGGGCACTGCGTCGTCTGCCACTGAGCCGACCAGCCCGAAGGGTCCTCAACCCAAAGGGCTGAGCCCCCTCGCCCGGACGCCACGGGGGCGTCGGGAAGGGGGCTCAGCGCGCGAGCGGAGACCGTGGCCTCAGAGGCGGTCCAGCCCCAGCTCGGTGTCGTCGAGCCGGACGGCCTCGCCGGAGCCCGGCCCGAAGGTCGGGTAGGCGCTGTAGTCGTCATAGCTCGGCATGGAGTACATCGCGGCCTTGGCCTCCTGGGTCGGCTCGACCTCGATCGCGCGGTAACGCATGAGACCGGTACCTGCCGGGATGAGCTTGCCGAGGATGACGTTCTCCTTGAGCCCGAGCAGCGGATCGGACTTGCCCTCCATGGCCGCCTCGGTGAGGACGCGGGTGGTCTCCTGGAAGGACGCCGCGGACAGCCACGAGTCGGTCGCGAGCGACGCCTTCGTGATGCCCATGAGCTCGGGACGACCCGAGGCCGGCTTGCCGCCTTCGGCGACGACCCGACGGTTCTCCTCCTCGAAACGGCCACGCTCGGCGAGCATGCCCGGGAGCAGGTCGGCGTCACCAGACTCGATGATCGTCACCCGACGAAGCATCTGCCGGACGATGACCTCGATGTGCTTGTCGTGGATCGAGACACCCTGCTGCCGGTAGACGCTCTGCACCTCGTCGACGAGGTGCTGCTGGGTCTGGCGGGGACCGAGGATCCGCAGGACCTGCTTGGGGTCGATGGAACCCTGGGTGAGCTGGGTGCCGACCTCGACATGCGCGCCGTCGGAGACGAGCAGGCGAGCCCGCTTCGAGACCGGGTAGGCGTGCTGCTCGGAGCCGTCGTCCGGGGTGAGCAGGATCCGCCGGGCCTTGTCGGTCTCCTCGATCTCGATCCGGCCGGTGGCCTCGGCGATCGGGGACACACCCTTGGGGGTGCGCGCCTCGAAGAGCTCGACGACACGCGGCAGACCCTGGGTGATGTCGTCACCGGCCACACCACCGGTGTGGAAGGTCCGCATGGTCAGCTGGGTGCCGGGCTCACCGATGGACTGAGCGGCGATGATGCCGACCGCCTCACCGATGTCAACGAGCTTGCCGGTAGCCAGCGAACGCCCGTAGCACTTGGCGCAGGTGCCGACCTTGGAGTCGCAGGTGAGCACCGAGCGCACCTTCACCGAGTCGACACCGGCGGCGACGATCGCGTCGATGACGACGTCACCGAGGTCGATCCCCGCCTGAGCCAGAACCTCGCCCTTGTGGATGACGTCCTCGGCGAGGGTCCGCGCATACACGCTCGTTTCGACATCGTCGTGGACGCCCCGGGTGCCGGTGCGCTCATCGGTCGTGGCGATCGGCATGGTCAGCCCACGGTCAGTGCCACAGTCGTCCTCGCGGACGATGACGTCCTGCGAGACGTCGACGAGCCGCCGGGTGAGGTACCCGGAGTCGGCGGTCCGCAGAGCGGTGTCCGCCAGACCCTTCCGGGAACCGTGCGTGGAGATGAAGAACTCGAGAACCGAGAGACCCTCGCGGAAGTTCGCCCGGATCGGCCGAGGAATGATGTCGCCCTTGGGGTTGGACACGAGCCCTCGCATACCGGCGATCTGGCGCAGCTGCATCCAGTTACCTCGGGCTCCCGAGGCCACCATCCGGTAGATCGTGTTGGTCGTGGGGATGTTGGCTTCCATCTCCTTGGCGATCTCGTTGGTCGCCTGGGTCCAGATCTCGATGAGCTCCTGGCGGCGCTCGTCGTCGGTGATGAGACCCCGCTCGTACTGGGTCTGCACCTTGCTCGCCTTGGTCTCGTACCCCTCGAGGATCTCGATCTTGTTCGGCGGGGTGACGACATCGGAGATGGCCACGGTCGTGCCCGAACGGGTCGCCCAGTGGAAGCCGTACTCCTTGAGCGCGTCGAGGCTGGCCGCGACCTGCACCTTGGAGTAGCGCTCGGCAAGGTCGTTGACGATCGTCGAGAGCCGCTTCTTGTCGACCTGCTCGTTGACGTAGTGGTAGTCCTCGGGGAGCGTCTCGTTGAAGAGCGCGCGGCCCAGGGTGGTCTCCACCAGCCACGAGGCGGCGTAGCCGTCCTCGTCGACCTCGACCTCGACGCCCGGGGTCGGGACGACGTGGTTGAGCCGGATCCGCACGAGCGAGCCGAGCTCGATCTCGCCCGCGTCGAAGGCCATCCGGGCCTCGGCCGGTGTCGAGAAGACCCGCCCGGCACCCTTGCCGTCCTCGACCTGCGAGGTGAGGTGGTAGAGGCCGATGATCATGTCCTGGGTGGGCATGGTCACCGGACGACCGTCGGCCGGCTTGAGGATGTTGTTCGAGGAGAGCATGAGGATCCGCGCCTCGGCCTGGGCCTCGGCGGACAGCGGCACGTGAACCGCCATCTGGTCACCGTCGAAGTCGGCGTTGAACGCCGTGCAGACGAGCGGGTGGATCTGGATGGCCTTGCCCTCGACGAGCTGCGGCTCGAAGGCCTGGATGCCGAGCCGGTGCAGGGTGGGTGCACGGTTGAGCAGCACCGGGTGCTCGGTGATGACCTCTTCGAGGACGTCCCACACCACGGAACGCTGACGCTCGACCATGCGCTTGGCCGACTTGATGTTCTGGGCGTGGTCGAGGTCGACGAGCCGCTTCATGACGAACGGCTTGAAGAGCTCCAGAGCCATCTGCTTGGGCAGACCGCACTGGTGCAGCTTGAGCTGCGGGCCGACGACGATGACCGAACGGCCGGAGTAGTCGACGCGCTTGCCGAGCAGGTTCTGCCGGAAGCGGCCCTGCTTGCCCTTGAGCATGTCGGAGAGCGACTTCAGCGGACGGTTGCCGGGGCCCGTGACCGGGCGGCCGCGGCGGCCGTTGTCGAAGAGGCTGTCGACGGCCTCCTGCAGCATCCGCTTCTCGTTGTTGACGATGATCTCGGGAGCCCCGAGATCGAGCAGCCGCTTGAGCCGGTTGTTGCGGTTGATGACCCGACGGTAGAGGTCGTTGAGGTCGGAGGTCGCAAACCGGCCACCGTCGAGCTGCACCATCGGGCGCAGGTCCGGCGGGATGACCGGGATGGCGTCCAGGACCATCCCCGAAGGCTGGTTGGTCGTGGTCTGGAACGCGGAGACGACCTTGAGCCGCTTGAGGGCTCGCGTCTTCCGCTGGCCCTTGCCGGTCGCAATGATCTCGCGGAGCAGCTCGGACTCGGCGTCGAGGTCGAAGGTCTCCAGGCGCTTCTGGATCGCCGCGGCGCCCATACCACCCTCGAAGTACAGCCCGAACCGGTCGCGCATCTCGCGGTAGAGGACCTCATCGCCCTCGAGGTCCTGGACCTTGAGGTTCTTGAAGCGGTCCCAGACCTGGTCCAGGCGCTCGATCTGCTGGTCGGAGCGACGCCGGATGGCGTTCATCTCACGCTCGGCAGAGTCCCGGACGCGGCGCTTGGCGTCTGCCTTGGCGCCCTCGCCCTCGAGCACTGCCAGGTCCGCCTCGAGCTTCTTGGAGCGAGTGTCGAGCTCAACGTCTCGCCGGTTCTCGAACTCGCGCTTCTCGACCTGGATCTGCGCCTCGAGGCTGGGCAGGTCCTGGTGACGCTGCTCGGTGTCGACGCTGGTGATCATGTATGCCGCGAAGTAGATGACCTTCTCGAGGTCCTTCGGGGCGAGGTCGAGCAGGTAGCCCAGGCGGCTGGGGACACCCTTGAAGTACCAGATGTGGGTCACCGGGGCGGCGAGCTCGATGTGGCCCATCCGCTCACGGCGAACCGCGGCCCGGGTCACCTCGACGCCGCAGCGCTCACAGATGATGCCCTTGAACCGCACCCGCTTGTACTTGCCGCAGGCGCACTCCCAGTCGCGGGTCGGGCCGAAGATCTTCTCGCAGAAGAGCCCGTCCTTCTCCGGCTTGAGGGTCCGGTAGTTGATGGTCTCCGGCTTCTTGACCTCACCGTGGCTCCATGCCCGGATGTCCTCGGCCGTGGCCAGGCCGATCCGCAACAGGTCGAAGTCGTTCACGTCGAGCACTGTGTGCTTCCTTACTTTCGTATGCCGTCAGTCGTTAGGTTCGTTGCGTGGCGCGCGGGGCGCGATCGGGGTCAGACTTCCTCGACCGAACTCGGCTCCCGCCGAGAGAGGTCGATGCCGAGTTCCTCGGCCGCACGGAAGACGTCCTCCTCGGCCTCCCGCATCTCGATGGCGTGGCCGTCGCTGGCGAGGACCTCCACGTTGAGGCAGAGGGACTGCATCTCCTTGATGAGCACCTTGAAGGACTCGGGGATGCCGGGCTCGGGGATGTTGTCGCCCTTGACGATGGCCTCGTAGACCTTGACCCGACCATTGACGTCGTCGGACTTGATCGTGAGGAGCTCCTGGAGCGCGTACGCGGCGCCATACGCCTCGAGCGCCCAGACCTCCATCTCACCGAAGCGCTGGCCACCGAACTGCGCCTTACCACCGAGCGGCTGCTGGGTGATCATCGAGTACGGGCCGGTGCTGCGGGCGTGGATCTTGTCGTCGACGAGGTGGTGGAGCTTGAGGATGTACATGTAGCCCACCGAGATCGGCTCCGGGAAGGGCTCGCCGGAGCGGCCGTCGAAGAGCCGGGCCTTGCCGGTGCCGTCGATGAGCCGCACCCCGTCACGGGTCTTGTGCGTGGAGTCGAGCAGACCGATGATCTCCTCCTCCTTGACACCGTCGAAGACCGGGGAGGCGACCCGCGTGCCGGGCTCGGCGATGCGGGCCTCGGCGGGCAGCGTCGCGGCCCACTGTGGGGAGCCCTCGATCTCCCACCCGCGGCTGGCGGCCCAACCGAGGTGAAGTTCGAGGATCTGCCCGACGTTCATCCGACCGGGGACACCGAGCGGGTTGAGCACGACGTCGACGGGGGTGCCGTCCTCAAGGAACGGCATGTCCTCGACCGGGAGGATCTTGGAGATGACGCCCTTGTTACCGTGCCGGCCGGCGAGCTTGTCACCGTCGGTGATCTTGCGCTTGTTGGCGACATAGACCCGCACGAGTTGGTTGACTCCCGGGGGCAGTTCGTCGCCCTCGTCCTTGTCGAAGACCTTGACGCCGATGACGGTCCCGGTTTCGCCGTGGGGGACCTTCAGGGAGGTGTCGCGGACCTCGCGGGCCTTCTCACCGAAGATCGCGCGGAGCAGACGCTCCTCCGGGGTCAGCTCGGTCTCACCCTTGGGGGTGACCTTGCCGACGAGGAGGTCGCCGTCGCGGACCTCGGCACCGATCCGGATGATCCCACGCTCGTCGAGGTCGGCGAGGACCTCGTCGGAGACGTTGGGGATGTCCCGGGTGATCTCCTCCGGGCCGAGCTTGGTGTCCCGGGCGTCGACCTCGTGCTCCTCGATGTGGATCGAGGAGAGGACGTCGTCCTGGACCAGGCGCTGGCTGAGGATGATGGCGTCCTCGTAGTTGTGGCCCTCCCACGGCATGAACGCGACGAGGAGGTTGCGGCCGAGAGCCATCTCGCCGCCATCGGTGGCCGGGCCGTCGGCAATGAGACCGCCGACCTCCAGCCGGTCACCTTCGGAGACGCGCACCCGCTGGTTGTAGGAGTTGCCCTGGTTGGAGCGGGTGAACTTGTTGATCCGGTAGGTCCGGCTCGTGGCGTCGTCGTGGGCGACGGTGACCAGGTCCGCGGAGACCTCGGTGACGACACCGGCCTTCTCGGCAACGACGACGTCACCGGAGTCGACCGCGGCGCGGTACTCCATCCCGGTGCCGACCAGCGGAGCCTCGGTGCGGACCAGCGGCACCGCCTGGCGCTGCATGTTCGACCCCATCAGGGCCCGGTTGGCGTCGTCGTGCTCGAGGAACGGGATGAGCGCGGTGGCCGCGGACACCATCTGCCGAGCGGAGACGTCGATGTAGTCGACGTCATCGGCGGGGATGTACTCGACCTCGCCGCCCTTGACCCGGACGAGCACGCGCTCGTGGGCGAACCGGCTGCCGTCCTGCGAGAGGGTGGCGTTGGCCTGGGCGATGACGTGCTCGTCTTCCTCATCGGCCGAGAGGTAATGCACCTCGTCGGTGAGCTTGCCCTTGGTCACCTTGCGGTAGGGAGTCTCGATGAAACCGAACGCGTTGATCCGCCCGTAGGACGCGAGCGAGCCGATGAGGCCGATGTTCGGGCCTTCCGGGGTCTCGATCGGGCACATCCGGCCGTAGTGGCTCGGGTGCACGTCACGGACCTCCATACCCGCACGGTCACGAGAGAGACCACCCGGGCCGAGCGCGGAGAGCCGACGCTTGTGCGTCAGGCCGGCCAGCGGGTTGTTCTGGTCCATGAACTGGGAGAGCTGGCTGGTCCCGAAGAACTCCTTGATGGAGGCGACGACGGGACGGATGTTGATCAGCGTCTGCGGCGTGATCGCCTCGACGTCCTGGGTGGTCATCCGCTCGCGGACAACACGCTCCATCCGGGACAGACCGGTGCGGACCTGGTTCTGGATGAGCTCGCCGACGTTGCGCAGGCGACGGTTGCCGAAGTGGTCGATGTCGTCGGTCTCGAGCCGGATGTCGACGGCCTCGCCCTTGCGGACGCCCGGGATGCTCTCCTGGCCGGCGTGCAGGGCCACGATGTACTTGATCGTCGCGACGATGTCGGCGAGCCGGAGCGTGGACTCGGAGAGCTCACCCTCGATGCCGAGCTTCTTGTCGATCTTGTAGCGGCCGACCTTGGCCAGGTCATAGCGCTTGCCGTTGAAGTAGAGGTTGTCCAGCAGGGTCTGGGCGGCCTCCTTGGTCGGCGGTTCGCCCGGACGCAGCTTGCGGTAGAGGTCGAGCAGGGCGTCGTCCGTGGTCTGGACGTGGTCCTTCTCCAGGGTGAGCTGCATCGACTCGTAGTCACCGAACTCGGCGAGGATCTCCTCGGTCGACATGCCGAGGGCCTTGAGGAAGACCGTGACGGACTGCTTGCGCTTGCGGTCGACGCGGACACCGACCATGTCGCGCTTGTCGATCTCGAACTCCAGCCAGGCGCCCCGGCTCGGGATGACCTTGGCGGTGTAGATGTCCTTGTCCGAGGTCTTGTCCGGAGTGCGCTCGAAGTAGACACCCGGGCTGCGGACGAGCTGGGAGACCACGACGCGCTCGGTGCCGTTGATGATGAAGGTGCCGCGCTCGGTCATCAGCGGGAACTCGCCCATGAAGACCGTCTGGCTCTTGATCTCACCGGTGTTGTGGTTCATGAACTCCGCGGTGACGAAGAGCGGCGCCGAGTAGGTCTGGTCGCGCTCCTTGCACTCGTCGATCGAGTACTTGACCTCGTCGAAGCGGTGCTCCCGGAAGCTCAGCGACATCGATCCGCCGAAGTCCTCGATCGGGGAGATCTCCTCGAAGATCTCCTCGAGGCCCGAGCGGTCCGGGATGTCGGTACGACCCTCGGCCTTCGCTGAGGCCACCCGGGCCTGCCAGCGCTCGTTACCGAGCAGCCAATCGAAGCTCTCCGTTTGGAGAGCGAGCAGGTCGGGAACCTCGAGAGGCTCACGAATCTTCGCAAAGGACAGACGGCCCGAGGCCGTCCGTGCGGGGGCATTTGTCTGGGACGCGGGGCGCGCAGCCAAGGATGGTCCTTCCGCTGGCCGTCGACGCTCTCGCGTCGCAGCCGGTCGACACTTCAGGTGGTGGCGGCGCAGCCATCCGAAACCCGGTCCGTATGCCGTGTCATCCTGAGCGCGCGCGGGCACGCATCATGGAAACTCACCAGTGAGGAGGTCGGGGTCGGGAGGCAGCGCAAGGAACCACATTAGGGCATGAAGGGCATAAGTGTCCAACCCGGTCAAGCCAGCGTGAGCGGACTCACGCGGCCCCTGGCAGCGGCCGTGCGCTGTCGCGGCCCCCCACCGCGTGCGCTTGCCCCACGAGGATGACCCTGCGGACGCCATGCCGTCAAGCGAAACGCCCAGATCCACGGTCACGAGTTCGTCACAGGCTTGTGCGCCTAGAGCGCGGCTAGTCCCGCTGGACGTCGGCCACCTGCGCGCGCGCGACCCGGAGCGCGCTGCACGCTGGCGACGGATTGGTCGTCCTGCACCGCCTCAGCGCGAAGTCGTCCGCTGGTACTGGCGGATCGAGAGGGGGATGAAGATGGCAAGGATGATCGCGATCCAGATCAGCGTGTAGAGCTCGGGGTTCTGCAGCGGCCAGGCGTCCGGCGGTGGGAACGCCGGGTTGGTGTTGCCGAACAGTTCGCGAGCCGACTGGGTGACCGCCGAGACCGGGTTCCAGTTCGCGAGCGTCTCGAGCGGACCGGGCAGGGTGGTGGAGTCGACGAAGGTGTTCGCGACGAAGGTGAGCGGGAAGATGACGATGAAGCTTGCGTTGTTGACGACCTCGGGGGTCCGCACGACGAGGCCGACGTAGGCCATGACCCACGACAGCGCGTAGGCGAACAGCAGCAGGAGCAGCGCTCCGGCGAGGGCCTCGACGAGCGAGCTGCGGATGCGCCAGCCCACGACCAAGCCCGTGAGCCCCATGACCACAAGACTGATGACATTGTTGACGACGTCCGAAGCGGTGCGCCCGAAGAGCATCGCCGAAGGCGCCATCGGCAGCGTGCGGAACCGGTCGACGAAGCCCTTCTGGAGGTCCTCGGCGAGGCTGATGCCGCTGAACGTGCTGCCGAAGACCACGGTCTGGGCAAAGATCCCCGCGACAAGGAACTCCTTGTAGTCGACGCCGGTGTTCTGGGTGCCGATAGCCCCGGCGAAGACGTAGGCGAAGAGCAGCACGAACATGATCGGCGAAAGGGTGGTGAAGACGAGCAGGTCAGGGACCCGCTTGATCTTGATGAGGTTGCGGCGGGTGACCGTGGCAGCGTCGCCGATCGCCTGACGAATGCCGCTCACGGGACGTCCTTTCCGACCCACGTGACCTCGCGCTCGGCGGCGCCGGTGTCGTCGCTTTCCTCGGCGGCCCGGCCGGTGAGGCTAAGGAACACGTCGTCCAGGGTGGGGCGGCGCAGCGAGAGGTCGGAGACTGTTACCCCAGCGCCATCGAGGCGGCGGACGGCCTCGACGAGCACACTCGCGCCCCCGCTGACGGGCACGGTGACCCGGCGGGAGCGGTTCTCGACGACCGCTTCACCGATGCCGACACCGGACAACACCTCTCGAGCGCGGCCAACGTCGGCGTCGTGCGCGACGACGACCTCGACCCGCTCACCGCCCACCTGGGACTTGAGGGTGTCGGAGGTGCCCTCGGCGATCACTCGGCCGTGATCGATGACGGCGATTCGGTCGGCGAGCTGATCGGCCTCTTCGAGGTACTGCGTGGTGAGGAGCAGCGTGGTGCCGCCTCCCACGAGATCGGTGATGACCTCCCACATGCCGAGCCGGGAGCGCGGGTCCAGACCAGTGGTGGGCTCGTCTAGGAAGAGCATGGGCGGCTGGGCAATCAAGGCACCGGCGAGGTCGAGCCTCCGACGCATGCCGCCGGAGTAGCCCTTGACCGGCCGGTCAGCGGCGTCGGTGAGACCGAACTGGTCGAGCAGATCACGGGCGCGCGTGCGGGAGCGCTCGGCCCCGAGGTGGTAGAGCCGACCCACCATGTCGAGGTTCTCGAACCCGGTGAGGTACTCGTCGACCGCCGCGTACTGGCCGCTCACGCCGATCCTCCGCTTGACGTCCTTGGGTGCAGCGAGCACGTCAGCGCCCATCACCGTCGCCGACCCGGCATCGGGGGTGAGCAAGGTGGTGAGCACCTTGATGGTCGTCGTCTTCCCGGCGCCATTAGGCCCGAGGAGGCCGACGACGGTACCCTCCTCGACCGTGAGGTCGAGGCCGTGGAGGGCGCGAACCTCGCCGGAGCGGGACTTGTAGATCTTGACCAGGCCCTCAGCGCGAACTGCGTCTGCCATGGTGACTCCCTCACGAGGTGCACGGGACCCCTTGGCGACCCCGGTGCTGAATGTCACGACGAGTCTAGGGAGGGCCTCCGACAACGCCCAGCCCTTTTCGACAGGCCCACGATCGACCCGCCGCCGCGCCAACTGCGAGCCGTGATCGGATCAGTAAGTGCCGTCGACCGATCGCCACGAACCTCGCGAAATCAACGCCAAGCCATCTCACCCTGCTCACAACGGCGCACGCCGCGAGGACACCGGAGAGACGACGAACGGGCCCGGCATACTCCCCGAAGGGGTATGCCGGGCCCGGCCGATGAGGTGCGTCCGTCACCGGACGCGCGAACTCACTTGAGCGTGACGGTGGCGCCGGCGCTCTCGAGCTGCTCCTTGGCCTTCTCGGCCGCGGCCTTGTCGACCTTCTCGAGGACGGCCTTGGGGGCGCCGTCGACGAGGTCCTTGGCCTCCTTGAGACCGAGGGAGGTGAGGCTGCGGACCTCCTTGATGACGGCGATCTTCTTCTCGCCGGCGGCCTCGAGGACGACGTCGAACTCGTCCTGCTCCTCGACCTCGGCAGCGTCGCCGCCACCGGCCCGCAACGGCACCCGCGGCCGCAACGGCAACGGGGGCAGCGGCGGTCACGCCGAAGGTCTCCTCGAACTGCTTGACGAACTCAGAGAGCTCGATCAGGGTCATCTCCTTGAAGGCGTCAAGGAGCTCGTCGGTGCTGAGCTTGGCCATAACTGGCTTCCTTCCTAACTGATGTGTATGCCGTGAGTGGCGGAATTACTCGTCGCCACCCGCGGCGACGTCTGCAGCTGCCTCGGCCGGGGCCGGGGCGTCGGTCTTCGCGGCCTTGAGCGCATCGATCGTGCGCGCCGCCTGCGATAGCGGAGCCGCGAAGAGGTACACAGCCTTGGCGAGCGAGGCGTTCATGGCGCCCGCCAGCTTGGCCAGGAGAACCTCGCGGGACTCGAGGTCCGCGAGCTTGGTGATCTCCGCCGCCGTCAGGGACTTGCCGTCGAGGACGCCGCCCTTGATGACGAGGAGAGGGTGGGCCTTGGCAAAGTCACGCAGCGACTTGGCAGCCTCGACCGGGTCGCCCGTGATGAAGGCGATCGCGGTGGGACCGCTGAGCTGGCCGTCGAATGCCGTCACTCCGGCATCCTTGGCTGCCCGCTCGGTCAGCGTGTTCTTGACCACGGCGTAGGTCGCATTGCCACGCAGGGAGCCCCGGAGTTCACTGATCTGCTTGACCGTGAGTCCGCGGTACTCGGTGAGCACGGCAGCCTGCGAGCTCGTGAACTTCTCCGAGATCTCGGCAATCGCCGCGTTCTTGTCGTACTTGCGCGCCATGTGGCCTCCTTCCGTCAACGTCAGGACCACCAGATGAAGCCCCCACCACGAGGAGACGCCCCGGCGCAGGGCACGGGGCGGTGGCGGCATACGAGGCTCAAGGAGCCCGGCGAACCGGTGACGGTCGTGGCCTGCGCTGGTCGCCCACCGGAGTGGGACCTTCGGACCGGTGCGGGTGCACCGGAAGACCGGCGGTCATTGGTCAAGGGGACACTCTACGGGGCCCGCGCAGACCCACCAAATCGGCGGGTCGCCCCGGGGGGCTGCACCGCGTGCAGCCCCCCGGAGACCGCGTGCTCAGCCCTTCAGGAGCTCGGCAAAGGTGGTGACCTCGGCCGCCGGCGGCTCGGCGATGGTGACCGGCTCGCCCCACTTGGAGTAGGTCATCGTCATGGTCTGGGTCTTGCCACCCTCCTCGGTGACCATGACGACCTTCAGGGGCAGGCCCTTGGCGTCCATGGTCTGGGTGAGTGTCATCGTGCCGGTCGCGGAGGTCGGGGTCGGCAGCGGCGAACCGCTGGGGGTGACCTTCTCGAGGGCCTTCTTGGCCATCTCGGCGACCTGCGCGGCGTTCAACGACACCTCGTAGGTGGTCGAGCCCGCCTCGACCGCGACGACCTTGGCCTCGACGCCCTCGACCGCCGAGAGCATCGCCGCCGGGTCGCTGAGCTGGCCCATCGACCCCATCAGGGGCTTGAGCATGCCGCTCACCGGGTCGTTGCCGTCACCGGTGAGCTTGACGTATTTGATGCCAGCGGGCAGATCGGGGATACCGCCCATGTAGATGGTCTGACCGATCTTCATCATCTGGATGACACCGTCGGCGGTCTTCATCGACATCGAGAGGTTGTTCGTCGAGTAGTCGATGTCCATCTCCATGGAACCCTGGTCGCCCATGTCCGCAGCGGCGTGACCGGTCTTCGCGGCCTTCATGGCGGCATTGGACTGCGCGCCCAGGGTGGCGAGCGAGACCTTGTCGCCCACCTTGGCCCCAGCGGCACTCGGGGACGAGGTGCTCGCGCCACCACCCGAGGAGGACGGCGAGGTGGAGCTCCCGCACCCGGTCAGGGCGAGTGCCCCGGCAAGGGCGAGCGGCGCAAGAGCGCGGCGAACGGTGTGCGTGCGTGGCTTGGGCATGAGACGGGGTTCCCCTCCTGGGTTGCGAACGGCCTGATGTGCACGGGCCGCCCACCATGGTAAACGGGCCCGACCTGGCGGTGTGCGCCAGGTCGGGCCCGTTGTCACCCGATCGTGACCTCGGCCTGTGCTCAGGCCTCGTCGTCGGAGAGCAGGTTGCGGGTGCGGGTCGCGTCGAGCGGGATGCCGGGACCCAGGGTCGTCGTCATCGTCGCCTTCGTCACGTACCGGCCCTTGCTCGCCGCTGGCTTGAGCCGGAGCACCTCGTCGAGGGCAGCGGCGTAGTTCTCCACGAGCGACTTCTCGTCGAAGGAGACCTTGCCGATGATGAAGTGGAGGTTCGCGTGCTTGTCGACGCGGAACTCGATCTTGCCGCCCTTGATGTCGGTGACCGCCTTGGCGGTGTCCATGGTGACCGTGCCGGTCTTGGGGTTCGGCATGAGCCCACGAGGGCCGAGGACCTTACCGAGGCGACCGACCTTGCCCATGAGGTCCGGGGTGGCCACGACGGCGTCGAAGTCGAGCCAGCCGCCAGCGACCTTCTCGATCATGTCGTCGGAGCCGACGTAGTCCGCACCGGCCTCGCGAGCGGCCTCGGCCTTGTCGCCGTTGGCGAAGACGAGGACGCGGGCGGTCTTGCCGGTGCCGTGCGGGAGGTTGACGGTGCCGCGGACCATCTGGTCGGCCTTGCGCGGGTCGACCCCGAGCCGAAAGGCGACCTCGACGGTCTCGTCATACTTCGCCCGGGCGTTGGCCTTGGCGAACCGGACGGCCTCGAGCGGGCTGTAGATCTTGCCCGGTGCGAGCGCCTCGGCGGCGGCCCGGTAGTTCTTGCTGCGCTTCATGGATCTCTCCTGGTGTGTGCTGGGTGGAGGTGTGGTCGAGCGGGCCAGCGCTGGCCCTGCCACGGGGTGAGTCCGGGCTCTGTTCAGAGCTCGGTCTCGATGCCCATCTGACGGGCGGTGCCCGCGATGATCTTCATCGCGGCCTCGACGTCGTTGGCGTTGAGGTCGGGCATCTTGGTCTCGGCGATCTCGCGGAGCTGGTCCTTGGTGAGCTTGCCGACCTTGACCTTGTGCGGGGTTCCGGAACCGGACTGCACACCGGCGGCCTTCTTGATGAGCTCGGAGGCCGGCGGGGTCTTGGTGATGAAGGTGAAGGACCGGTCTTCGTAGACCGTGATGACGACGGGGATGATGCTGCCCCGCTGGTGCTCGGTGGCCGCGTTGTAGGCCTTGACGAACTCCATGATGTTGACACCGTGCTGACCGAGCGCGGGGCCGACGGGGGGCGCGGGGGTCGCGGCGCCTGCCTGGATCTGCAGGTTGATGTAGCCGGAGACCTTCTTCTTGGGAGGCATGTTGTGCTTTCTGGTGAGATGGGCCCACGCCTGGGGCGATGACCCGGTTGCCGTATGCCGCGCGCCCAGGTCGGGAGCGCGGCGAGGGTGTCGCCTTCGGTCAGATCTTGGCGACCTGGCTGAAGGACAACTCGACCGGGGTCTCCCGGCCGAAGATCGTGACGAGGACCTTGAGCTTCTGGGTGTCCGGGTTGATCTCGGAGATCGTCGCCGGCAGGGTCTCGAAGGGCCCGTCCATGACGGTGACCGACTCGCCGACGACGAAGTCGACGAAGGTCTCGGTGGCGCTCTTGCCCGCACCGGCGGCGGCCGCGGCCGGGGAACCCGGGGCCGCGGCGGCGGACTCGAGGTCGGCCGGCTTGAGCATGGTGAAGACCTCATCGAGGCTCAGCGGCACCGGCTGGTGGGCGTTGCCAACGAACCCGGTCACGCCGGGGGTGTGCCGCACCGCACCCCAGGACTCGTCGGTGAGCTCCATCCGGACGAGGACGTACCCGGGGTAGCGGACCCGCTCGACCATCTTGGGCTGGCCGCCCTTGATCTCGCGGACGGTTTCCAGCGGGACCTCGATCTGGAAGATGTACTCCTCCATGTTGAGCGAGGTGATCCGGGTCTCGAGGTTGGCCTTGACCCGCTTCTCGTAGCCGGCGTAGCTGTGGATGACGTACCAGTCGCCATACAGGGAGCGCAGCTCGTCCTTGAAGGCCTGCACCGGGTCGATGACGGGCTCGACGTCCCCGGACTCGTCGGTCTCGGCGGCGGGCACGACCTCGTCGACGACGTCGACGGGGGTCGCGTCATCGGCGGGGGTGTCGGTCCACTGGTCGGACACGGGTGACCTTCTTCCTTGCGTGGGCAGTGATGCTCGGTATGGCGTGCGGCAGCGCGCGCTCGTCAGGTGCGGAGAGGTTCACCCACCGAAAACGAGACCGACGAGCTTGGCGAACCCCAGGTCCAGCCCCGAAACCAGGGCCATCATCACCGTGACGAACACGATGACGACGATGGTGTACTGCCACAGCTCGCTGCGCGTGGGTCGGACGACCTTGCGCAACTCGTCGAGGATCTGTGAGATGAACAGCCCGATCCGTCCGAAGAACCGGCCGATGGGGTTGCCGCTCGGCGCCTTGCCCTTGCGGGCCTTGGCGTCGGATCGCGGGTGTCCCACGTCGGTCACGATGTCTTCCTAACTGCTGACGAAACATGTCTGCGACGCAGGGCAGGAGGGACTCGAACCCCCAACCGCCGGTTTTGGAGACCGGTGCTCTGCCAGTTGAGCCACTGCCCTATGGGACCGGCACGGTCGGGGAACCGATCCCAGGAGGTGATCACCCCCACGACCTCGGGCATGCCGAAACCATGGTGCAAACACCGAGGGATCAGCATACGGGACGGCCGGTCCGGACGCGAACCCGTGCCCGCCAGGACGCGGCATCCGCTCACCGGACGCGCTAGAGGCTGCACCCCCGAGGTGAAAAGATGAGCCCGTGACCAGCGCAACCGCCCCCGTTCCCCTTGCCGAACGCTCCCCCGAGGAGATCGAGGCCTACCTGCAAAGCCAGCGCACGGCATACGCGGCACTGACCGGTCGGGGTCTCACACTCGACCTGACCCGCGGCAAGCCGAGCACGGCGCAACTCGACCTCGCCGACGCCCTGCTCCGCCTGCCGAGCGGGGCCAGGGACGGCGACGGTGTCGACGTGCGCAACTACGGCGGGTTGAGCGGGCTGCGGGAGCTGCGCGAGATCTTCGCCGAACTGCTCTGGGTGGAGCCCGAGCAGGTGGTCGCCGGCGGCAACTCGAGCCTGACGATGATGCACGACTCTCTGGTCCAGATGCTGCTGCACGGCGCGGTGGACTCGCAGCGGCCGTGGAGCCGCGAGGAGCGGGTGCGGTTCATCTGCCCGGTCCCCGGCTACGACCGGCACTTCACCATGCTCGCCTCCTACGGCATCGACATGGTGAGCGTCGACATGCTCCCCGACGGGCCGGACGTCGAGGCGATCGCGCGGCTGGTTGAGGCAGACCCGTCGATCAAGGGCATGTGGATCGTGCCGACCTACGCCAACCCGGCCGGCTCGGTCATCTCCCAGGAGAAGGCCGCCCGGCTGGTCTCGATGCCGACCGCCGCGGCGGACTTCAAGATCTTCTGGGACAACGCCTACGCCTTCCACCACCTCACCGAGGACGAGGCGAAGTCGGTCGACATTCTTTCGCTGGCCTCGGCGGCGGGACACCCCGACCGGCCGATCATGTTCGCCTCGACCTCGAAGATCTCGTATGCCGGCTCCGGGGTCGCCGTCCTCGCGGCCTCGGTCGGCAACGTCGGCTGGTACCTCAAGCACATCCAGTACGCCTCGATCGGACCGGACAAGGTCAACCAGCTGCGGCATGTCGAGTTCTTCGGCTCGGCCCAGGGGGTGCGCGACCACATGGCCAAGCACCGGGCCATCCTGGCGCCGAAGTTCGCGGCGGTCGACGAGGCGCTGACCGCCGAACTCGACGGGCTCGGGATCGCCACCTGGACCCGGCCCACCGGCGGCTACTTCGTCTCCCTTGATGTCCTCGACGGCTGCGCCTCCCGGGTCGTCCAGCTCGCCAAGGAGGCCGGGATCGCGCTCACCCCGGCCGGGGCGTCCTTCCCGCACGGCAAGGACCCCCGCGACCGCAACATCCGGCTCGCGCCCTCCTTCCCGGTCCTCGACGAGGTGCGCACCGCGATGGCCGGGGTGGCCACCTGTGTCGCCCTCGCGGCGGCCGAACAGCTCAGCGGTGATCGGGAGGCTAAGCAGCCGGCCGGGTACGGCAACCCCGAAGGCGCCTGAGCCCCCCATGCCCTCCCCCGCGCCGCGTCCGCTCGCTGCGCTGCCGAAGGCGCATCTGCACCTGCACTTCACCGGGTCCATGCGCACCTCCACGGTGCGCGAACTCGCGGCCGAGCACGGAATGCGGCTGCCCGAGGTGCTCACCGGAGGCCCCCGAGCCCACTTCGACGTCGATGAGGACTCTCGCGGGTGGTTCCGATTCCAGCGGACCTACGACGCGGCCCGGCACTGCGTGCGCGGCGAGGCCGACATGCGCCGCATCGTCCGCGAGGCGGCGATCGACGACGGCGCGGAGGGCTCGGTGTGGCTCGAACTGCAGATCGACCCCACCTCGTATGCGCCGTTCGTCGGCGGGATCACCCCGGCGCTGGAGATCGTCCTCGACGAGGCCGCCGCGGTGTCCCGGGTGCCGGGCGCGGCGGCGGTGGGCATCATGGTCGCCGCCTCCCGGATGCGGCACCCGCTCGAGGCCCGCACCCTGGCTCGGCTCGCGGCCCGCTATGCCGGCTCCGGCCCGGGAACCGTCGTTGCCTTCGGTCTCTCCAATGACGAACGGCGCGGCGAGACCGCCGAGTTTGCCGCCGCCTTTGCCATCGCCCGGCGCGCGGGCCTGCTGCTCGCCCCGCACGCCGGGGAACTCCTCGGCGCCGAGGCCGTAAGCCACACCCTCGATGCGCTGGAGCCCGAGCGGCTCGGCCACGGGGTGCGCAGCGTCGAGGACCCCCGGGTGCTCGACCGGCTCGCCGCGGACGGGGTCGCCCTGGAGGTCTGCCCCGGGAGCAACGTCGCCCTCGGGGTCTACGACACCGCCGAGGAGGTCCCACTTCGGCGGATCCTCGACGCCGGGGTGCGGGTGGCCCTCGGGGCCGACGACCCGCTCATCTTCGGCACCCGACTGCTCGACCAGTACCTCGCGGCTCGGGAGGTCCATGGGCTCGATGACCGGGCGCTGGCCGACCTCGCCCGGGCCTCCCTCACGGCGAGCCGGGTGCCTACGCAGGTGCGCGAGCGCGCCTTCGCGGAGATTGACGCCTGGCTGGCGGGCTGAGCCGAGCGGTTCAGAGGCTCTGCCCGACGAGGACCGGCTCGTTGACCAGGGTGATCCCGAACCGCTCGGCGACCCCGTCGCGGACCTCCCGGGCGAGGGCGAGCACATCGGCGGCTCGGGCGGTGCCCCGGTTGGTCACCGCGAGGGTGTGCTTCGTGGAGAGCGCCGCCGGGCCGGGCAGGCCGTAGCCCTTGCCGAAACCGGCGCGTTCGATGAGCCAGGCCGCGGAGGTCTTCACCGCGCCGTGCGGGTCGGCGAACCGCGGCGGGGCCTCCCCCTGCCCGAGGTATGCCGTGACCCGCCCCTGGAGCGCGTCGAACTGCTCGGGCGAGAGCAGCGGATTGGTGAAGAAGGACCCGCAGGACCAGGTGTCGTGATCGGCTTCGTCCAGGACCATGCCCCGGCGGCGGCGTTGCGCGAGCACCGCTTCGCGGGCCTCGGCCAAGGGCACCCGGGCACCGATCTCGACGCCCAGCCCGGCGGCGAGGTCGGCATACCCGACGGGTTGGGAGGCCTCGCTCAGCCGGAGTTGAAAGAGGACGTCGAGGACGACATAACGCTCCGGGGAGAGCTTGAAGAGCGAGTGCCGGTAACGAAACTGGCAGTCCTGCGCGCTGAAGGTGCGCACCGCGCCGGCCACGCGGTCCCACACCCGCACCTGGGCGATGGTCTGGGCGACCTCCTGGCCGTACGCGCCGACGTTCTGCACCGGGGTGGCACCGGTCGAACCCGGGATGCCGGAGAGGCTCTCGATGCCGCTCCAGCCTTCGGCCACGGCTCGTTCGACGATCCCGTCCCAGGGTTCCCCCGCGGCGACCCGCACGCTGGCGCCGCTGCAGGCGTCCGCGGACTCGACCCGCACCCCGCGGGTGGCGACGGCGACGACGGTGCCGTCGAAGCCCTCGTCGGGAAGCACGACATTGGAGCCGCCGCCGAGCACGAGGAGCCGCTCCTGCGCGTCGTCCACCTCGCGGACGGCATCGACGAGTTCGTCGGCGCTCTCCACCGTGACCAGCCGAGCGGCCGGGCCGCCGACCCGCAGGGTGGTCCGCGCGGCGAGCGCCCGCGAGGGCTCCTCGACCCTCATGGCCGAACCCTCACTGTGCAAGCCTCATCCGAACTGAACGGTGGCCCGGCACCGGCTGAGCACCTTGGCCCCGGCCGCCGAGGTGGTGAGCTCGACGACGGCCTGGCCGCTCCCTTCGTCGAGGGAGGTCACGGTGCCGCTGACCTCGATGGCGCTGCCGTCGACCGGGACGACGACCATGGCCGAGAACCGGGTGCCGAACTCCAGGATCCGGCCGGAGCCGCCGACCCAGTCGGCGAGCACGCTGCCGGTGGCGCCCATGGTCCACATGCCGTGGGCGATGACATCGGGCAGCCCGACGCCGCGGGCGAACTCCTCGTTCTGGTGGATCGGGTTGTCGTCGCCCGAGGCGGCGGCGTAGTCGACCAGGCTCTGCCGGCTCACCGGCACGGTGATCGGGCCGAAGGTGTCGCCGACCCGGACCGAGGCTGCGGTACGCACCGTCATGGTCACTGTCCTCCCCCACGAACGACGATCGTCGAGGTGCAGGTCGCGACCTGCGCGCCGGCGGCGTCGGCGAGCCCGGTGACCAGGGTGATCATCGAGTGGCCGCCCGCGGTCTTGATCGAGCGGACCGTGACCGTGCCGGTCAGTTCGTCACCGGCGGTGATCGGCCGGTGGTGCACGAAGGACTGTTCGCCATGGACCACCCGGGAGTAGTCGATCCCGGCCTCCGGGTCGGCGACGTAGGCCCGGTCGCACTGCTGGGCGTACCGGACCGCCATCGTCGGCGGCGCGATGACGTCGGGGTAGCCGGCGGCGCGGGCAGCCTGCGGATCGGTATGCACCGGGTCGGCCGAGCCCACGGCGCGGGCGAAGGCGGCGATGTCCGCCGCGGACACGGCATACGGGCCACTGGGCGGATAGACGCGCCCTTGGAAGTCGGGATTGACGGCCATGCCGACCACTCTAGGGGAGGCGGCAACGACGACGGCCGCCCTCCCCAGCGGGGAGCGGCGGCCGGTCGGCGGTGCGGACGCGAAGCGTCAGCGGGTCTCGCGGTGCGCGGTGTGCGACTTGCAGCGCGGGCAGAACTTCGCGAGCTCGAGACGGTCGGGGGTGTTCCGACGGTTCTTCTTCGTGATGTAGTTGCGCTCCTTGCACTCCGTGCACGCCAAGGTGATCTTGGGGCGGACGTCGAGGGACTTCTTAGCCACGGGGCAACCTACTTCTTGGACACGAACGGATCTGGTCGGGCGGTGCGCCGACAACGACACACCAGGATACGCGCCCTCCGGGGCGAACCGGAAATCGCGGTGATGTAGCGGGAGCGGGGCTCGATCCCGCGACCTCACGATTATGAGTCGTGCGCTCTAACCAGCTGAGCTACCCCGCCTCGGGGCTGGCCGGTATGCCGTGGATGCCGTGGGGCTGACCGACCGGACCAGAGCCCCCTGTCGGAATCGAACCGACGACCTTTTCCTTACCATGGAAACGCTCTGCCGACTGAGCTAAGGGGGCGGGCTCTCCGGTGTGGAATCCGCGAGGTTTTCCGCGACCCGAGTGCGACGACAGAGACTACACGAGCCCTCGCGGGGAGAGGAAATCAGTGAGGTTCGGCCTACCCTTGAGCATCATGAGCAGGTCCAGCGAGCACCCCGTCCACGTGGTCGTCATCGGCTCCGGGTTCGGTGGCCTGTTCGCCGCCAAGGCCTTTCGGCGGCGTCGGGACGTGCGGGTGACGCTCATTGCGCGGACCACGCACCACCTCTTCCAGCCGCTGCTCTACCAGGTGGCCACCGGCATCCTCTCGACCGGATCGATCGCTCCGAGCACCCGCGAGGTGCTCGCCCGGCAGGCCAACGCCGAGGTCCTCCTCGGGGAGGTCACCGGCATCGACCTGGAGCGCAAGAGTGTCACCCACGAGGTGCTCGGGCGGGTGACCCAGACCCCGTATGACGAGCTCATCGTCGCTGCCGGGGCCGGGCAGAGCTGGTTCGGCCGGGACGACTTCGCCGACCACGCCCCCGGGATGAAGACCATCGACGATGCCCTCGAACTGCGTGGCCGGATCTTCGGGGCGTTTGAGCTGGCCGAGCTGGCACCGACCGAGGCCGAACGCGAACGGCTGCTCACCTTCGTCGTCGTCGGTGCCGGTCCCACCGGTGTCGAGATGGCCGGGCAGATCGCCGAACTCGCCAACCGGACCCTGCGGCGGGACTTCCGGCGGATCGACCCCCGCGATGCCCGGATCGTCATGCTCGATGCCGGGCCAGCGGTGCTGCCCTCCTTCGGTGCGGACCTGGGCGGCGCGGCCCAACGACGCCTGGAGTCGATGGGCGTCGAGGTGCTGACCTCGACCAAGGTCGTCGACGTGGACTCCACCGGCATCGTCGTCGAGGACTCCGCCGGGACGCGCACCCGGATCGAGTGCAAGTGCAAGGTGTGGGCCGCAGGGGTCCAGGCCTCGCCGCTCGCCGGCCTGCTCGCGCAGCAGTGCGGCCTTCCGGTGGACCGGGCCGGGCGGGTGCCGGTCGAGCCGGACCTCTCCCTCCAGGGCCATCCCGAGGTCTTCGTCATCGGCGACATGATGGCCAAGGACCAGCTCCCCGGGGTGGCGCAGGTCGCGATCCAGGGCGCAAAGTATGCCGCCAAGGTCATCACCGCACGCCTCGATGGTCGCCCGTCGCCGGCCGCGTTCTCCTACTTCGACAAGGGGTCGATGGCCACGATCTCCCGGTTCAGCGCGGTGATGTCGGCCGGGCCGGTGCGGATGTCGGGGTTCCTGGCCTGGGTGGCCTGGCTCGCGCTGCACATCCTCTACATCGTCGGGTTCAAGCATCGCGCGACCACGCTGCTGCACTGGGCGGTGAGCTTCCTCGGGTTGGGCCGGACCGAACGGGCCTACACGGTGCAGCAGGTGCTTGGCCGGCGGGCCCTGCAACGCATCGACCCCGAGCACGCTCCGACGCTGCCCGAGGTTGCCACCGACGAGCCCGAATCCGGCGCCAAGCCCTAGGGCAGGAGCTCTGCGGCAGCGTCGAGCATGGCCGGGCCGTACCAGGTGAGCAGGCGACCGCTCACCAGGCGGGTGGGGATCCGGGTGAATGCCTCCGGCCCGTCGGTTTCGGTGAAGACGTACGGCTCGTCGGGCAGCAGGGCGAGGTCGGCCAGTGCCGGATCGTCGAGGTCGGCGAGGTCCGCCCGCGGATAGCGGCCCGGGGTGGGTGAGCACACGGCATACCCGGCCCGACTGAGCAGGTCGGCGGTGAAGGTGGGCCGGCCGACGATCATCCACGGATCGCGCCAGATCGGCACGACGACCCGGGTATGCCGTGGGGGCGGCTCACCGAGCCAGCGCCGCTCCACCTGCTCAAGCCACCGGGGCGCGGGCCGGCCGAGCACCTCGGTGAGCAGGGTGCGCATCGAGGCACACGCCTGCGGCACGGTCTCGATGTCGGTGACATAGACCGGTATGCCGTGGCCGCGGAGCCGCTCGACGTCGAGCAGCCGGTTCTCCTCCTTGTTCGCCACGACAAGGTCGGGGGCGAGATCGCGGATCCGGTGCAGGTCGGGGTTCTTGGTGCCTCGGACCCGAACGATGCCGCGCTCGGTGAGGTTCGCGGGATGGGTACACCAGTCGGTCACCCCGACGAGGAGGTCGGGGTCGGTGGCGTCGATGGCTTCGGTCAGTGAGGGCACCAGACTGACCACCCGGCGAACCGTCTCGGCGATCGTGCTGCGATGCCCGAGGTCGTCGGCAACGATGCGCGACAAGGGGCTCAGCGGGGCGCCATACGAAGGGGCGCCGTCCATCCGGATGGTCTCCCCGTTGAGGTAGTCGTGGCCGACGATGGCGAGCACGAGCTGGGCGTACTCCTCGGGCGGGCGAGCCGCTGCGGGAACGGAACTCCGGCGGCCAGACTCGCCCGGAACTCGTCGGAGACGGTGGCGAGCATCGGGTTTCGACGATGCCGGGGCGACCGTCATGACACGGATGCCGAACTGGGCGAGGTCCCGGGCCGCGGGCAGCGTCAACCCGACGATGCCACCCTTGGAGGAGCTGTATGCCGCTTGGCCCACCTGCCCGTCGAAGGCGGCGATGCTCGCGGTGTTGACGACGACCCCGCGCTGGCCCTGGGGCGTCGGGTTCGGTGGCGGCGATGGCCTCGGCGGCGAGCGCCATCACCGTGAAGGAGCCGATGAGGTTGATCTCGATGATCTTGCGGTAGAGAGCGAGGTCGTGAACTCCCTTGCGCCCCAGGATGCGGGCGCTCATCCCCACGCCGGCGCAGTTGACCACGATCCGCAGCGGTGCCGACGGGTCGGCGCTGGCCTGCGCGACGGCGGCCCGAACCTGGGCCTCGTCGGTGACGTCGGTGGGCGCATAGCGCACCCCTGCAACCGCGGGGCCCGCCGCGCACGCGTCCGGCAGGTCAAGAGCGAGGACATGGGCGCCCGCTGCGGCCAGGGCGGCCGCCGTGGCGGCGCCGAGCCCGGAGGCGCCGCCGGTGACGATGGCCGAGGTGTTCGCGGCCTGCATCAGGCACGCACCTTGGCCGTCATGGTCTCGAGCTGGTCGAGCAGGACACCGACTTCGGCGCCGCGCCGCTCCCCGGGGGTGAACTGGTCGCCGGAGAAGTCGGTGAAGATGGAGAGCGCCACCTGCGCGCGCACGTCGACCATCTGGAAGTTCGCGACCACGGGACGCCAGTGCTCCACGGACCGGATCCCGCCGTCGGCGCCGTAGGAGACGAAGCCGACGGTCTTGCTGACGAACTCCGGGTAGAGGCTGTCGACGGCGTTCTTGAACGCCCGGGGACCCCGTGGTTGTACTCCGGGGTCACGAAGACGAAGCCGTCGCAGCCGTCGATGGCCGCACCCCAGGCCCGCACTCGGCCGACTCTGTACTGCCGGTTGGCGCCCCGGGCACCGTCGCCGAGGCCAGCAAGGGCACGTTGAAGCTCTTGAGGTCGATGAGCGCGTACTGGCCCGGGCCGGTCGGCGGCGAGGGGAGTGCACCCACTCCCCACGGAGATGCCCCTTGCGCGATTCACGGATTGAGCCCACCACGATGCCGATTCTCATGAGCTAAACCTATGTCAGCCCCACGGCATACGCTCTGGTGCCAGCCACTGCACATCGGCGGTCACGTGGACGGCGCGCGACCTGATTGGGGCGGCCCGCGAGCGCGGCGCCACCTCTCGCAGTTCTTCCTCGGTGATCCGCAGAGCTACAAGGGGCCGGTGGTCGAGTATGCCGGGGGCGCGTCGGTTCCGCAAGGCGGACGCCGAGGCCGGGATCGACCTCTACGTCCATGCCCTGTATCCGATCAACGTGGCCTCGCTCAACAACCGCATCCGCATCCCGGCCGCAACTGCTTCAACAGCACCTCGACCTCGCCGCCGAGATCGGCGCTCAGGGGGTCATCGTGCACGGCGGTCACCTGGGCAAGGACGAGGAGGCCGCGATCGGGTTCGACAACTGGCGCAAGTGCATCGACGGGCTCCGGATGCCGGTGCCGCTGCTCATCGAGAACACTGCCGGCGGCGACAATGCGATGGCCCGGCGGCTCGAGGCGATCGGCCGGTTGTGGGATGCCCTGGGCGCGGCCGAAGGTGGCGACACCGTCGGCTTCTGCCTGGATACCTGCCACGCGCATGCGGGCGGTAACGACCTAAGCGGTGTCGTGGACCGGGTGCGGGCGATTACCGGGCGGATCGACCTGGTGCACGCCAACGACTCCCGGGACCTCTTCGACTCCGGTGCTGACCGGCATACGAACTTCGGGTCGGGGCACATCGACGGACCGGCCCTCGCCGAGGTGGTGCGTGCCGCGGGCGCCCCCGTCGTCGTGGAGACTCCCGGTGGCGCGGCCGGTCAGCGGGCTGACATCGACTGGCTGCGCTCCCGAGTCGGCTGACCCGATCAGACGGTATGACGTGACCGCTCGGTTTGAGGGGTTGCGGGCCGGGGCCTCACTCACACGATCGTGTTCGCTGCCCTCTCCGTAGCCCGCTACCGCAGGACAGCACCGGCCCGAGCATCAAGAAGATCGCCCGCACCCTGCGACCCCTCCAGCAGATCACCGTCCAGATCGCCGGACACGACCACCTCGCCGAGCATCCGCTCACCGACACCGCAAGATCCATACTCAACGACCTCGCCATCCCGGCTCAGTGACACACCCCAGTGGCACGAGTCGGGCCCGGCGTCAGCGGGGTCCTGATGGGGGAGCTGCTGGCCGTGATGCGGCGCGACATCAAGACCGACTGGACGGTCCGCGATGACGTGCGGGCCAAACTACGTCCATCAAGCGGCTGCTGTGTCGTACAAATACCCCCCACCAGCAGCCTGAAGCTATCCAGCTGGTGACTGGGCAGATGTAGTCGATGGCCCCGAGGTATGCATAGAACGAACCCGCCTCGCAAATCTGTGAGAATCACATTCGCTGGACACACACACGAATACACTTGTGAAGCTCGTCCTCTGTCGACGTCCCTCCTTCATCGCCAAAGTGTTCGAAATACTTCTTGACCCTGGCCCTGTCTTTTCGCCGGTCGCCCACAATACGACCCGCCAGTGTATCTCTCCAAACCAATTCCCGAGCGACCTCTTGATTAACCGACCGAACTAGCGAGAGACACGCAGCCGCCGCCATCTCCAGCTCGGCGAAGCCTAACGTTATCACCGCGTCTCTTGGGACCCTCACAGCGCCGATCTGCTGAGCCACCCGAAAGTTCACAAAACCGCCGGAATGGACTATCGCATGCCGCAATTGACACACGACTGAAAAATCTGCCAAACGGTCCTGCAGCCCCCGAATAGAATCCTCCGAGAGTCCGATATCCTTCTTGAGTAAAGACTTGACGGACTCCCCATCGCTATAAGATGAATCCTCAGACAAGGCTAAAGTCAGCCGCCCTGGGGAGTAGTGATCAATACTGCCAAAGCTAATCTTCTTGGTCGCAACTCTTGCTCGCGTTTCAGCGCACAGTTCTGCCAGTGAACTCAAGATTCGGCGGAAATACAATTCTGAGATACCCACATATCCCAGCAAGATCTGATCTGCAAGCACGCTCGCCAAATCTTCTCGCAGTGCGCCACCAGGCATCACGAATGAGGCCAGCATTGTCAAACGCCGATGCTTTTCATCGAATTCCGCAATGGCGGACTGTTGACTATCCGCCACTCCACTCGAGACGACCCTCCCCCAGTCCAGGGCAGCGACCACCGGAGGTCCAGCGAGAAAGAGGGAGTCAACCTCGATTGGCCTAGACACTAATGAACTCCTCTGCCCGGCCTGTAATTCTCCTTGTCCACACGTCGCCTACCCGACGCGCGCGCCGCAGCTCCACACCTCCCTTATCCCGGAGAATATCTTCCACTCGTGACATTCCTATCTCCTCCAAGGCGAGAATCTTCTTCTCCGGTAGCGCCAATTCCGAAACAGACGCCTGCACTAATCGCTCATACCGGGACTCGCTGGCGAGCGGTGAGCCGCAATTCGCGCAGAATCTCTGGCCCTCGGCTTGAGGCGTCGCCCCGCACGCAGCACAGTTCGCATTAGCCAAGACGCACATGTCGGCCAACTCCGGAGTCAGCAAGGAACTTGATTTCACACGGAGGTATGAGTGCTGCCTGGTCTTCTTCGTTGCGGCTAGCGCTCTCGATGCAATACTCGGGTTTTGACCGTAATTGAGGGCGGACTCGGCCAAGAGCGTTCCACTGTTTATGGCGATCTTGGTGTATTGTCTCTGGGAGGAACTGAACGTTTCATGGGTCCGTCTAACAATCCCCCAATATTCCATGAGATTTAGGATCGTAACTACCCTGGCGTCCACCGGCTCCTCTATCGCAATCTCAAGCGCTTGCTCCTTAACGGCGTCGGCAAAACCGCGCTTCTCGCGATTGAAGCGATCGAGGCTGCGAATAATATTTGAGCGGACACCCAGGCCTGCCTGGATGTAATTGCCAAGAGGCGGGAGTTTCACTGCGAGCTGCTCATAGTTGTGCACGGTTTGATCTGAGTAGGTCTTCAAGACCTGGAGAGCTACTTGGGTTACGCGCGCAGGCGTTGGTTTGGCTTCCAGGAACATTTCAACCATGGCTATGAAGTTCCTGGGAACACCGAATGCGGCGACCGCGAACAGGTCGACTAGCTCATCCGAAAATGCGATGCCGCCACGATCTGGAAGTCTTCGCTTAAGTAGCGCGCGCATGAAAGGTAGGTAGTCTGGGCTGTCGCTAGGTATCCACGCGTTTATCACTTTTGCGTCATGACCGACATTGAAGGTTGGGGCGAATTCCGTGACACCGGGATAGATCGCAGCTTTATAGGTAACTCTTGGCCTGCGGATACCGGCGACGAAATTGAAGAAGAGTTTCTGCTGCTCGGGGACAAAGGCGTGTGCCGCATCGTCGAGCAATAGCGTCACATTCCGATATTTTTCCGTGTTCGCGTAGGACTCTAGCCAGTGGGCCAAGGCGGCTGGGCCGGGGAAGTGCCCTCGCTTCAATAGTGGATCGCTTTCGGCTTCCCTCACAAACGCTCGAGCCCTTTCGATCTCCTTCTTATGGTCCGCGCCGGCGGAGGTTCTTGGCTCAGGCACCTCCGCCAGGATTCTCGCCGCCAACCAATCTTGAAAGAACGCCTCAGCGTCAGGTCTTTGCTTGAACGCAGGCTCAAGACATAGCGAGCGCGCATAGTTGACTAGCACTGGCATGTCCAAACCTCGCTCGGACATCCTCTCTTTGGCTAGTCGTAGGAGAGTCGATTTACCGCAACCTCGGGGACCCACCAACAGTTTTGGTCCCCTCGATGTCAATGCTCTCAGCACCTGCCGCTCGAACGGACCAACCTCTAGCCATGCGGTGAAGTTCTCAGCATTTAGATATTCTGCGCGCTCCTCAAATATTGCCACAGACTCGTCGTCATCTAACGTCGGAATCATCTTGTTACCTCGTAGTCGATTCACGCGCGGAAAATCCATAAGCGTAAGGCATCTGGCACATCGTTGGGGCTCTGGTATTTACGCTCATAGTACTCCGATCACCGTCAGGGAGGCAGTGCACAAGACTGGTGTTTGGTGTTCGCCCTATTTGGCGGCAGGCATCACCCGTCTCGAGATTTGGTCACACGTTACGCCGGTACTGACCGCCGACCTCGAAGAACGCCTCGGTGACCTGCCCGAGCGAACACACCCGCGCGGCCTCCATGAGCTCGGCGAAGACGTTCTCCCCCGCGATGGCCGCCGCCTTGAGCCGGGCCAAGGCCTCCTCGGCCTCGGTCCGGTGCGCCTCCCGATACGCGGTTACCCGGGCCAGCTGGGACTCCTTCTCGCTCTCCGAAGCCCGCGCCAACTCCACCGGTTTGGCGGCGTCGCCGTGCGGGTTGCGGAAGGTGTTGACCCCAATGATCGGCAGCGAGCCGTCGTGCTTCTTGTGTTCGTAGAGCAGCGACTCGTCCTGGATCTTGCCGCGTTGGTAGCCGGTCTCCATGGCCCCGAGGACACCGCCGCGCTCGGAGATCCGGTCGAACTCGGCGAGCACCGCGGCCTCGACGAGGTCGGTGAGTTCGTCGACGATGAACGAGCCCTGGAGCGGGTTCTCGTTCATCGCCAGCCCCCACTCCCGGTTGATGATGAGCTGGATGGCCAACGCCCGCCGCACGGACTCCTCCGACGGCGTCGTCACGGCCTCGTCAAAGGCGTTGGTGTGCAACGAGTTTGCGTTGTCATAGATCGCGATGAGCGCCTGCAGGGTGGTGCGGATGTCGTTGAAGTCCATCTCCTGGGCATGCAGGGAACGGCCCGAGGTCTGCACGTGGTACTTCAGCTTCTGGGAGCGTTCGTTGGCGCCATACTTCTCCCGCATCGCCACCGCCCAGATCCGCCGCGCGACCCGCCCGATGACGGTGTACTCGGGGTCCATGCCGTTGGAGAAGAAGAACGAGAGGTTCGGCGCGAAGTCGTCGATCGCCATACCCCGCGCGAGGTAGGCCTCGACGTAGGTGAAGCCGTTGGCCAGGGTGAACGCCAACTGGCTGATCGGGTTCGCCCCCGCCTCGGCGATGTGGTACCCGCTGATCGACACCGAATAGAAGTTGCGCACCCGGTGCGCGATGAACCACTCCTGGATGTCGGCCATCATCCGCAGCGAGAACTCGGTCGAGAACAGGCAGGTGTTCTGCCCCTGGTCCTCCTTGAGGATGTCCGCCTGCACGGTCCCACGCACCTGGGTCAGCGCCCGCGCCCGTATGTCGTGCGCCTCCTGCGCGGTCAACTCCCGGCCCAGGTCGGCGCCAGCCTTCTCGAGTTCCCGGTCGATGACGGTGTTGAGGAAGAAGGCGAGGATGGTCGGAGCTGGGCCGTTGATCGTCATCGACACGCTCGTCGTCGGCGAGGTGAGGTCGAAGCCGTCGTAGAGGGCCTTCATGTCCTCCAGGGTCGCCACCGACACCCCCGAGGTGCCGACCTTGCCGTAGATGTCCGGGCGCGGAGCCGGGTCCCGGCCATAGAGGGTGACCGAGTCGAAGGCGGTCGAGAGCCGAGTGGCCGGCTGGCCCTCCGAGACCAGCTTGAACCGTCGGTTGGTCCGGAACGGGTCGCCCTCGCCGGCGAACATCCGGGCCGGGTCCTCGCCCTCGCGTTTGAACGGGAACACCCCCGCCGTGAACGGGAAGTAGCCGGGCAGGTTCTCCCGCCGCAGGAAGGAGACCAGGTCACCGTGGTCGGCGTAGCGGGGGAGCGCCACCCGGCGAATCTGCTGGCCCGACAACGATTCTCGGACCAGCTGGGTGTGCAGTTCACGGCCCCGGATGGTGACGACCTGCTCCTGCCCGCTGTATGCCGCCACGGTCGCCGGCCAGGCCTCCACCTGCGCGATGGCCGGACCGGCGGCGTCTCGGGCCGCCTCGATGGCCCGGGTCAACGCCTCGGGCGCTTCTTCGCCCAGGGCCTCGCGCGCCGTGGCGAGGTGCTGCGCGACGGACCGCCTCGGCATACGCCACGGTCTGGGCGTGGTAGCCGCGGACAACCTCGCCGATCTCGGCGAGGTAGCGCACCCGCTGGGCCGGGACCACCTGGCGCAGGACCGAGGAGTGCCGCACCGCCACCGGCGGCAGGATCCCCTCGGAGAGGGTCAACCCATGCCCCGAGAGCAGGGTACGCAGCTCCTGGTAGAGCGCGGTCACCCCGTCGTCGTTGAACGTGGCCGCCGAGGTGCCGAAGACCGGCATCTCCTCGGGTCGGGAGCTGAACGCCTCCCGGTTGCGGACGAGTTGGCGGCCGACATCGCGCAGGGCATCCATCGCGCCGCGCCGTTCGAACTTGTTGATCGCCACGACATCGGCGAAATCGAGCATGTCGATCTTCTCGAGCTGACTCGCGGCGCCGAACTCCGGGGTCATGACATAGAGGTTGACGTCGGCAAAGGAGGTGATCGCGGCATCACCCCGGCCGATGCCGGGGGTCTCGATAATGACGAGGTCAGCGCCCGAAGCCTTGAGGATCGTGATGACCTCGCGCAGGCCCTCGGGCACCTCGCGGCCACCGCGGGTAGCCATGGAGCGGAAGAACACCCGATCCCCGTCAAGGGCATTCATCCGGATCCGGTCACCGAGCAGCGCTCCGCCGCCACGGCGGCGGGTCGGGTCGATCGCCACACAGGCGATCCTCAGCTTGTCCTGCTGGTCCACCCGCAGCCGCCGCACGAGTTCGTCGGTGAGGCTCGACTTCCCCGAGCCGCCGGTGCCGGTGATCCCCAGGACCGGCACGGCCCGACGCTCGGCGGCCGCGGACAGCTCGGTGATGAGCTCCGGGCGAGCCGTCCCTGCTCCGCGCCGGTGATGGCCCGCGCCACCGCGGCCCGCTCCCCCGCGATGAGGTCGGCGGCCGCGGGCGCGCGGTCGGCATACACATCGACGTCGCAGGTCGAGACGACCTGGGCGATCATCCCCGGCAGCCCCAGCCGCTGACCGTCCTCCGGCGAGAAGATCTGCACGCCGCAGGCCCGCAACCGGGCGATCTCGTCGGGAACGATGACGCCACCACCACCACCGAAGACCTTGATGTGCCCGGCCCCCGCCTCCCGCAGCAGCTCCACGAGGTACTCGAAGTACTCGACGTGGCCACCCTGGTAGGAGGAGACGGCGACCCCTTGGGCGTCCTCCTCGATCGCCGCGTCGACGACCTCCTGGACGCTGCGGTTGTGGCCGAGGTGGATGACCTCCGCGCCCTGGCTCTGCATGATCCGCCGCATGATGTTGATGGCGGCGTCATGGCCGTCGAACAGGCTCGAGGCGGTGACGATGCGGACCGGGTTGCGGGGCGCGCACTGGTCGGACATGGGTGGCGTCCTTCCCTTCGTTGGGTCAGCCCAGCCTATGGGCCGCGCGCACGTACCCGGAAGTCGGACCCCTGTAAGTGGACTTAGCCCGACCTAGTCCACTACGGTGAGAGGATGAGTGAGATCGTCAACGTGCACGAGGCCAAGTCCTCGCTGTCGCGGCTGCTTGCGCGGGTCGAGCAGGGCGAGCACATCACCATCGCCAGGGCCGGCCGCCCAGTGGCCGACCTTGTCCCGCATACTCGGGTGGACCTTGTCATGGGCCTCGCCGCGGGACAGATCGTCTATGAACGGGGGTCCTTTGACGACCCGCTCCCCGATGTGGCGGCGCTCTTCGAGGGCCGATGACCGCCCTCCTCGACACGCACGTCGTCCTCTGGCTGCTGACCGACGACCCCGCGCTCGGTCCGGCCACGCGGGGGTGGCTGCCCCAACAGGATCGGCTGCTCGTCTCGACCGCGAGCCTGTGGGAGATCGCGATCAAGAGCAGGCTGGGGCGGCTCGACGCACCCGAGGGCCTGCCCGAGCTGGTCACCCGCAGTGGCCTGGCCTGGCTCCCCGTCTCAGCAGATCACGTATGGCGTACCCGTGAGATCGACGGCCTGCCGCACGGCGATCCGTTCGATCGGCTCCTCGTGGCGCAGGCACTGGTCGAGAACTGTGTCCTGGTTACTGCCGACCGAGTCCTGCTGGGGGCGCCCCTGCGGCCGCTCCCGACCCTGCGGAACGCGCGCGACTGACCCCCAGCCGTGGCCCGAGTGCGACGGCTGCGACCCCGAGCACGAGCAGCGCACCCCCGAGAGCACCGAAGCCGTTCGGGCGCTCGCCGTTGACCAACCACGCCGTCGCGATCCCGACCACCGGCACGAGGAGGGTGAACGGCGCCACGGTGGAGGCGGCATACCGGCCGAGCAGCCAGTTCCAGACGCCGTACCCCACGAGCGAGGCCAGGACAGCGGTGTATGCCGTGCTGAGCAGGTTAGCGGCACTCAGATGAGTCAGCGCGTGGCTGACCCGGGCTGGCCCGTCGACGACGAGAGCGAGGGCCAGCAGTGGCAACGGCACGACGACGGCGGACCAGACCGTGACCCCCAGGCCCCCAGGTAGGGCCAGCCGACGGACCAGGACATTGCCCACGGCCCAGGACGCGGCGGCCGCCACGGCGAGCACAAGCGCCACCGCCGGTACCCGGCCGCCACGGCCGAGAGCCACAACCGCCAGTCCGACCAGACCGAGCACGACACCACCCACCTGCACGGGCAGCGGCCGCTCGCCCAGGACGAGGGCGGCCAGCACCACGGTGATGATCGCCTGCACCTGCAGCACGAGCGAGGCCAGGCCCGGCGGCATCCCCACGGCGATAGCGGAGTAGAGCAGGGCGAACTGACCGAGCGACATCGCCGTGCCGACGGCGAGAAGGTGGCGCCAGGGCACGTCCGGCCGCGCGACGAAGGGCAGAGCGAGGAGGACAACCATGAACCGCAGCGCCACGAAGACCAGTGGCGGGACTCCGACCAGACCCTTCTCGATGACGACGAAGTTCATACCCCACACCACCATCACACCGACGGCGGCGAGGACATGGCGCGGCGGCATGAGGTCTATCCTCTCGGATTCGCCAGCAACGGCTGCTCAGCCGGGTCGGGTGGTCATCCACGCCTCGAACGGGCACGGAGACGTCGCCAGACTGCTGATCGCCATCGGGCAGGGAGGTCAGTCGGCATCGCGTGAGCTGGCGATCCAGTCGATCGCGGCGACATAGCCCGGCACTCCTCGCCCGATCACGTGGTGGGCACAGACGTCCGTGAGGTAGGAGTGGTGGCGGAAAGCCTCGCGCGCCCCGATGTCGCTGATGTGCACCTCGACGACCGGAACCTGGCACGCGGACACCGCGTCTCGCAGGGCCACCGAGGTGTGGGTGTACCCGCCCGCGTTGAGGACGATGCCCGCGATCCCGCGACGTCCCTCCTGCACCCAGTCGATGAGGGTGCCCTCGTGGTTGGACTGGCGCGCGTCCACGGTGAGCCCGTGCGCGGCGGCGGCCGCACGGCATACCCGCTCCACGTCCGCGAGCGTGCGGTGACCATAGACCTCCGGCTCCCGCTCCCCGAGCAGGTTGAGGTTGGGTCCGTTGAGCACGAGCACCGTTGTTGCGTCCATGGCGCGAGTATGCCGTGTGCCCACCGGCGCGGGTCGGCGCCTCAGAAGCGTGGGGTGGTCTCGAGCGGCTGCAGGATGGGTGCGCAGTCCGCGACCTGCGGCAGCCGAGCTGCGGCCTCGTTGGCCCGTGCCTGGCCCGCGTTCCACTCGAGGAGCCCCTGGCCCCCGGCCAGGCTGAGCCCGGCCCGGTCGATGATGCACCGGGCGAGCTGCGCGGGCAGCCGCTCGGCGATCGTCGGCACGGCATCGGGTCCGAGGTCGCGCAGATACTGAATGTCGATCGGGCGACCGTCGAGGTAGCGGTCGATGTTGTGTCCGGCAACCCAGGCCGCGGGGTTCATCGCCCCGTAGGCGAGGATGGCGAGCGTCCCGGTGACGAGCGCGAACCGCGGCACCCAGCGGCGCCAGCGCGGCACGAGGGTCCCGGCGATGACGGCGAGCACGAGCAGCCCCAGCCAGGCCTCGAAACCGTCGACGAGGAGGCGGAGCAGGGTGAACCCGTAGGCGTCCTGGTACAGGCTCATCCGATAGAGGGCCGAGGCGACGACCCCCGAGGGTGAGCACCCCCTGGACGGTGACCGCCCCGGCGACGAGCCGGCGGTCCCGAACGCTGTCCTGGCGAGCCGTCCGCAGCACGAGGGCAACGACCCCGAGGGTGAGCGCGGTGGCGAGCGTGAGCTGGCCGAAGCCCTGGTGGACGTAGTCGGCATAGGTGAGCCCGGTCTGGCTCAGCAGGTAGTCCACCCCACCCCAAAGCGCCGTGGCCTGGGCGATGTGGAACACGACGAAGAGCGCGCTCACCGAAGCCATCGGCACGAGCCACTCGAAGGTCCGCGCCCGGGGTCGCCCGAGCGGCACCCGGAGGTCGGCCACCCGCGGTGGGTTGAGCGCGAGGTAGGCCCCGGTGAGGGTGAACCCCCAGGCGAGCACGAAGAGGAAGGTCCGCCGGGTGAAGCTGTCGAGCTGCAGGTCCGGCAGGACCGAGCCCGCCCAGGAGCCGAAGAGCGCGTCCCCGCCGGCAAAGAGCGCCCCGAAGATGAGCACCCCGGCGACGGTGAAGAGCACGGTGCGCACCACCGGCCACAGCACGGGGCTGCGGCGTCCGGCGCTCAGGGTTCGGCCGAGCAGCGGCAGCCCGCGCAGCGCCGAGGCCGGCCAGGCGAGCGCCGAGGCCACCATGCCGCTCACCGTGCGGGCTCCGGTGACGACGACCGCGGTGAGCACAAGCGCGGCGAGGACGGCGAGGACGCGCGCGCCCAGATCGGCGCGCAGCACCACCAGGGACACCAGCGCCAGCGTGAGCACCCCGCCGAGAGCCACCCACGCACTCCGGCGACGCACCCCGAGGAGGTAGATCACCGCGGCCCCGGCCGTGAGGACGAGCCAGAACCCGAACCCGAGCCCGCCTCTGGCCGGGTCGAGGAACGCGGCGAGCGCACCCACCCCGAGGGCGGCGGAGAGGATCTTCACCGGCGCGCCGGACTCGCGCTCCGGCCAGAACTCCTCGCGGGCCTGCGGGGCATACGGGTGGCCGCCGGCGGAAGGACGGGTGTGGGTGCGGGCATGGCGCTCTCCTGGTCGGGCGGTGCGCTCGCGTTGGCGCTGGGATGGGCTGTGGCGGGAGCAGGCGTATGGCGTGGGAGAACCACCCGGACCCGGCCTCCGCTCTCGCCGGGCGGGGTGGGGACCACCTCGATGAATCCGCCGTGGAGTTCGCAAACCCAGCGCGCGATAGCCAGACCAAGGCCGGTGCCCCCGGACGAACTCCCCGCGGCCGTGCCGGTGCCGAACCGTTCGAGGACCCGGGAGGCGTCGGCGGCGGGAATGCCGGGGCCCTCGTCGGTCACGGTCAGGGTCCAGCTCTGCTCGCGCGCGGTGGCGTCGATGGTGACCAGGCCGTCCACCGGGGAATGCCGGGCTGCGTTGTCGAGCAGGTTGACAACGACCTGGGCGAGCCGGGCCGGGTCGGCCTCGACGGTGAGGTCGGTGGGGTGAACGCTCACGGCATACGCCATGGGTCGCCCGGTGAGTCGGGCCTCGTTGACGGCGGCGCTGAGCAGGTCGGCGACGGGGACCGGTTCGAGGGCGAGCGCGGCGACACCCGCGTCGAGCCGGGACAGGTCGAGCAGGTCGGCGACGAGGGCGGAGAGCCGTTCGGACTGGGCCAGCGCGCTGCCGAGGGCTGTGGTGTCGAGTGGCGCCACACCATCGACGAGGTTCTCAAGCAGGGCGCGCTGGGCCGCCAGCGGGGTCCGCAGCTCGTGCGAAACGGTGGCGATGAGTTCGCGGCGCTGGCGGTCATGGCCGGCGAGCTGGTCGGCCATGTCGTTGAAGGCGCGGGCGAGCTGCCCCGTCTCGTCGGCCCGGGCGGCATCGGTGCGCACCGTGTAGTCCCCACCGGCCATCCGCCCGGCCGCGGCGGTCAGGTCCCGCAGCGGTTGGACCAGACCGCGGGAGAGGTAGTGCGAAACAGCCAGGGCCACCCCGAGCGTGACTGGCAGGGTCACCCAACCGGTCACCCCGGACCGGTTGCCGATCTCGTAGGTGAGGACCGCGCCGAGGATGCTCGCCCCGACGAGGATGGCAATCTTCGTGCGAATCGACGCGATCCCGTCGAGCGGTCGATCCGCGTTCACGCCGGCTCCAGCCCGTAGCCGACTCCGTGCACGGTCCGGATGCGCTCGGCCCCGATCTTGGCGCGCAGGGACTTGACGTGGCTGTCCAGGGTGCGGGTGCCGGTCGCATCGCTCCACCCCCAGACGGCGCTCATGAGTTCCTCGCGGGAGCGGATCGCCCCCGGCATCCGGGCCAGCTCGACGAGCAGGTCGAACTCTAGCGGGGTCAGGTGCACGGCGTAGTCGCCGACGAGGACCCGCCGCTCCCGGGGCGAGATGGCGAGGTCACCGACGATGAGGGTCGCGGCGGACTCGTGGGCGGCGAGAAGTTCGGAGGCCCGCTCGACCCGGCGGAGCAGAGTCTGGACCCGGGCGACCACCTCGCGCAGGGAGAAGGGCTTGGTCACGTAGTCGTCGGCACCCACGGCGAGCCCGACAAGCAGGTCGGTCTCCTCGTCCCGGGCGGTGAGCATGAGTACCGGCACCGGGCGGCGGGCCTGGACCCGGCGGCAGACCTCGAGGCCGTCGAACCCGGGCAGCATGAGGTCGAGGACGAGGAGGTCGGGCCGCTCGCGCTCGAAGGCGGCCACCGCTCCCGGACCGTCGTACGCCTGGTGGACGGTGAATCCCTCGGCGCGCAGGCGGTCGGTCACGGCCTGGTTGATGAGCGGCTCGTCCTCGACGACGAGGACGCTGGCCTGGGGAACGGTCGGCATGTCCCGAGCGTATGGCGGCGCACGTGGCGGGCGCGGGAGGGAGGTGTGGAGGTCCCGTGAAGACTTGTGCGGGCGTTCGACGGGCTATCGGGTCAGCGTCGGCGCCCGATGAGGTATCCGATGACGGCCCCGATGAGGGCCGCCAGGGCATGCGGGGCGTACGAGCGCAGCACCACCGGGAGCACGGTGGCGCCGAGATCGATGGCCTCGCTCTCCGCCGCGGGCTCCTGCGGAGCGAGCGCCTCCGCGCCGGCGTCCTGCGGCGCCGCCCCCGTCGGGGCCGCCTCCTCGGGCGCGGCCGCAACGACCGCGGACGGGGTCGCGGCCGTGAGCTGGGATTCGACGCACGCGACGAACTGCTGGAGCAGCTTGTCGGAGACCTCCTGCATGACCCCGCGGCCGAACTGCGCCGGTTTGCCGGTGATCGAGAGCTCGGTGACGACGTCGACGCGGGTGCCCGAATCGGACGGGGCGAGCTGGATGCGCACCGTCGCCCCGGCCGTGCCGTTGCCGCGCCGGTCCTTGCCCTTGGCTTCGATGACCGCACGGTTGCGCTCGACATCGCGCTCGAGGAACTGTCCGCTCCCGGCATACTGCAGGGCGATCGGGCCGAGCTTGACCTTGACCGTGCCGGTGAAGCCGTCCTCGGTCACCGAGGTGACCTGGGCGCCCGGGAAGCAGCCGCCGACCCGCTCAAGGTCCATGAACGTCGCCCACGTCGTCGGGACGTCCGCGGGCACGGTGAAGTCGTGCGTGAGCTCCATCCGCTCGCCTAGCCCAGGGCCGCGGCGACGGCCCGCCGGGTGAGCACGCCGGCAAGGTGCCGCCGGTAGTCGGCGTCGCCGTTGAGGTCACTCGGCGGGTTGGTGCCCGCGCCGGCCGAGGCACAGATCGCGGCCAGGTCACCGGCGCCCTTGCCGACGAGCGCGTCCTCGACGGCGGTCGCCCGCAGCGGGGTCGAACCCATGTTGGTCAGCCCGATTCGCGCCTGCGTGATCGTCCCGCCCTCGGCGCGGACGGTGGCCGCGACCGCGACGATCGACCACTGCTGGGCGACCCGGACGAACTTCTCGTAGGCCGCACCCCAGCCGGTGTGCTTGGGGATCCGGACCGCAACGAGGAGTTCATCGTCCCCGACGGCCGTGGTGAAGAGGTCCTCGAAGAAGTCCGCGGCCGCGACCCGGCGCTCACCACCGGATCCGGCGATGACCAACTCACCGCCGAGCGCGAGCACCGGAGCCCCGACATCACCCGCGGGGTCGGCGTGGACCAAGGCCCCACCGACGGTTCCCCGGTGCCGGATCTGTGGGTCCGCGATGGTCGCCACCGCCTTGTGCAGCACCAGGGCATGGTCCCGGACGAGGTCGCTGGCGAGCACCTCGGCGTAGGTCGTCATCGCGCCGATGACGAGGGCGTCACCGTCCTCGGAAATGCCCCGCAGGGCATCGATCCGGCCGAGATCGATGACCGTCTCCGGGGCGTTGAGCCGCATCCGCAGGATCGGCAGGAGCGACTGGCCGCCGCCGAGCACCTTGGCGTCGTCACCGGCCTGCGCGAGCACGGCGAGCGCCTCCTGCACCGAGGTCGGCGCGACATAGTCGAAGGCTGCCGGAATCACTGGAGGCTCCCTTCATCCGTGGAACCGGGATGGGTGCTGCGCGCGGACTGCAGCGCACGCCATACCCGCTGGGGGGTACACGGCATCTGGATGTCGTGCACCCCGTGCGGGCGGAGGGCATCGACGATGGCGTTGACCACGGCGGGGGTGGAGGCGATGGTGCCGGCCTCCCCGACACCCTTGGTGCCGAGCGTGTTCGTCGTCGACGGCGAGGTGGTGTTCTCGGTGACGAAGGAGATCGTGTCGGCCGCCGAGGGGAGGGTGTAGTCGACGAACGACCCGGTGACCAGGGTTCCGTTGTCGTCGAAGATGGCGTCCTCCCAGAGGGCCTGGGCGATGCCCTGGACCAAGCCACCGTGGACCTGGCCCTCGACGATGAGCGGGTTGATGATGTGGCCGATGTCGTCGACGCACACATAGGAGCGCATCCGGCTCTGCCCGGTCTCGGTGTCGACCTCCATCGCGCACAGGTGGGTGCCGTGCGGGAAGGAGAAGGTGTCCGGGTCGAAGGTGGCATCGGCGTCGATACCCGGCTCCACCCCTTCGGGGTAGTTGTGCGAGGCGAAGGTCGCCAGCGCCACCTCGGTGATCCCGACGCCCTTGTCGGTGCCCTTGACGTGGAAACGACCGGCGCCCCACTCGAGGTCGTCCGCGCTGGCCTCCAGCAGGTGGGCGGCGAAGACCTTGGCCTTGTCGATGATCTTGTCCGCGGCCCGAACGACCGCCTCAGCCCCGACGACGAGGCTGCGCGAGCCATACGTGTCCAGACCCTTGTAGGCGATCTGGGTGTCCCCGTGAAGCACCTCGACATCCTCGAACGGCACCCCGAGGCGGTCGGCGACGATCTGGCTCCACGCGGTCTCGTGGCCCTGGCCGTGCGGGCTGGTCCCGGTGACGACCTCGACCTTTCCGGTGGGCAGCATCCGGATCGAGGCGTGCTCCCAGCCACCGGCGCCATAGGACAGCGAGCCGAGCACCCGCGAGGGCGCCAGACCGCACATCTCGGTGAAGGTCGAGACCCCGATGCCGAGCTGGACCGGGTCGCCGGAGGCTCGCCGCCGGGCCTGTTCGGCCCGGAGCTCGTCATAGCCGAACAGCTCCTTGGCCCGCGCGGTCGCGGCCTCGTAGTTGCCCGAGTCGTAGGTCATCCCGGCCACCGAGGTGAACGGGAACTCGTCATGCCTGATCCAGTTCTTCTCGCGGATCGTCAACGGGTCGACCCCGACCTCGGCGGCGAGTTCGTCCATGAGCCGCTCGATGGCGTACGTCGCCTCGGGGCGGCCGGCACCGCGGTAGGCATCCACCCAGGTGGTGTTCGTGAGCACCGTCTGGCAGTTGAACTGGTAGGCCGGGAACTTGTAGATCGCGTTGAACATCCACGCCCCAAGGACCGGTACCCCGCCGCCGACAATGGCGATATAGGCCCCGAGGTTGGCGACGAGCTCGACCTTGAGACCGGTCACGGTCCCGTCCTTGGTCGCGGCGAGGGTGAGCTTCTGGTACTGGTCGCGGCCGTGGTGGCCGGAGAGCAGCGACTCCGAACGGGTCTCGGTGTACTTGGCGGGCTTGCCGAGCCGCCGGGCCACCGCGAGGGTGATGAACTCCTCCGGGGTGGTCTGGAGCTTGCCGCCGAAGCCGCCGCCCACATCGGGGGCGATGACCCGGATCTTGCTCTCCGACATACCCGTGGTCGCGGCGATGAGGAACCTCAGGATGTGCGGGATCTGCGTCGAGGTCCACATCGTCACCTGCTCGCCGGTCGGGTCGACGACGGTGGAGCGGGGCTCCATGAACGCCGGGATGAGCCGTTGCTGGCGGTAGCTCCGTTCGATGAGTATGCCGTCGGCGCGAGCCGCCGCGATGGCCTCCTCGACGTTGCCGCCGGTCCCGGCCGCGGCCGAATCGAGCTGCCAGAAGGCGGACTTGTTCGTGCCCTTGCTCGGGTGGGCGAGCACCTCGTCCTTCATCGCCTCCATGGCGTCCAGGACCGCGGGCAGCTCCTCAAAGTCGACGTCAACGAGTTCCGCGGCGTCCTGGGCCTCGGCCGCGCTGCGGGCGACGACGACGGCGACGATCTCACCGGCGCAGGCGACCCGGTCACCGACCATGGGCAGGTGGTCGGGGGTGACCTGCTCCGGGGTGATCGGCCAGGCGTTCGCGCAAACCCCGAGACCCTCGGGAAAGTCGGCCGCGGTGTACACGGCGATGACGTTGGCGGCCTGCGCGGCCGCGCTGGTGTCGATCCCGGTGATGGTGGCATGCGCGTGTGGGCTACGGACCATGGCCAGGTGCACCATGCCCGGCAAGGTGATGTTGTCGGTCCACCGGGTGCGGCCGGTGATGAGCCGCTGGTCCTCCTTGCGCAGGCGGCGGGTGCCGATCTCGGTGGCCGGACGGTCCTCGACAGCGGTCATCTCACTCACCGGCCTTCGCGGCCGCCGCGACGGCCTTGACGATGTTGTGGTAGCCGGTACACCGGCACAGGTTGCCTTCGAGGCCTTCGCGGATCTCATGTTCGCTCGGGTCCGGGTTGTCCTTGAGCAGGTCGATGGCCTGCATGATCATCCCCGGGGTGCAGAACCCGCACTGCAAGGCGTGGTTCTCATGGAACGCCTTCTGCATCGGGTGCAACTCACCCCCGGAGCCGATCCCCTCGATCGTGGTCACCTCATGGCCGTCGGCCTGCACCGCGAGGACATTGCAGGACTTCACGCTGCGACCGTCGAGATGGACCGTGCACGCGCCACAGTTGCTCGTGTCGCACCCGACCACGGTGCCGACCTTTCCGAGCGTCTCGCGGAGGTAGTGGACGAGCAGCGTGCGGGGCTCCACCTCGTCGGAGTACTTCACTCCGTCGACGGTGACGTTGATCCGAGTCATCGGTGACCCTCTCGATCGGCGAGCGTTGATGCCCTGATCCTGTCCCAGCCGGGGCGGTGTGACAAGGGCCACACCGTGCTCTTCGCAACGGCCGGCCCGGGGCCAGCTCAGTCCGCAGCGACATCGTCCCGGTGGATCGGCCCCGACGTGCGCAGCAGCCGCTTTCCCCCGCCGCCCCAGTGCAGGGCGATGATCTCCGCGGCGATGGAGATGGCGGTTTCCTGCGGGGTTCGAGCGCCGAGGTCGAGGCCGATCGGGGAGGACAGCCGCGCCAGGTCCTCCTCGCCGACCCCGACCGCCCGGAGCCGCTCGAGCCGGTCCTCGTGGGTGCGCCGAGAACCCATCGCACCGATATAGCCCACCTCGGGGAGGCCGAGCGCGATCTCGAGGAGGGGGACGTCGAACTTCGGATCGTGGGTGAGCAGGCAGAGCACGCTCCGGCCATCGATCCGTCCGGCCTCGGCCTCCGCCGCGAGATAGCGGTGCGGCCAGGAGACGACGACCTCGTCGGCGGCCGGGAACCGGGACCGGGTGGCGAACACCGGGCGGGCGTCGCACACGGTGACGGCATACCCGAGGAAGACGCCGACCTCGGCGACCGCGGCCGCGAAGTCGATCGCCCCGAAGACGAGCATCCGCGGTTTGGGGGCATAGGAGGCGACGAACACCCGCATGCCCTCGCCGCGGCGTTCGCCGTCGGGGCCATAACCCAGGGTCTCGGTCCGGCTCACCGCAAGCAGACCGCGGGCGTCGTCGAGGACCGCGGCGTCGGCCCGCGCCGAGCCGATCCGGCCGGCCGGCTCACCGTCCGGCCGGACGACGAGCCGACGGCCCACCCAGGATGGGTCGGGGTGGGCGACGACGGTAGCCACGGCGACCGGCCGGCCTGCACGGATGTCGGCGGCGACCTCCCCGAGCTCGGGGAAGGACTCCCGAGAGACCCGCTCGACGAAGACGTCGAGGATCCCGCCGCAGGTGAGCCCCACCGCGAAGGCGTCGTCGTCGGAGACCCCGTACCGTTGCAGGACAGGGGCTTTCGAGGCCACGACGCTCTGCGCCAGGTCATAGACGGCGCCCTCGACGCAGCCGCCGGACACCGAGCCGACGGCCTCGCCGCCGGGGCCGACGAGCATGGACGCCCCGGGTGGGCGCGGAGCGGACCTGAAGGTCGCGACAACGGTACCGACACCGACCTCGGCACCGGCCTCCCACCACGTCATGAGTTCGTCGAGCACCTCACGCACGGGCAATCACCTCCGCGAGGTCGTGGAACGCCGCCATCGAATGCCCGGCAACGAAGTCGTCGACATACGGCAATACGGCGACGATGCCCGACTGGATGGGCTGGTAATCCGCATGGCCTCGGTGCGGGTTCGCCCAGATCACCCGGTGCGCCACCAGGTGCAGGCGGCGGACCTGCTCGCCGAGCTGCTCGGGTTCGGCCCGCTCCCAGCCGTCACTGGCGATGACGACGACGGCGCCCCGGGCCAGCGAGCGCCGACCCCAGCGACGGAGGAACTCGGCGAGACCGTCGGCCAGGCGAGTCCCCCCGGACCAGTCCGGGATCGTCTCCCCCGCCGCGACGATGGCCCGGTCGGCGTCCCGGTGGTGCAGGGCGCGGGTGATGTGGGTGAGCCGGGTGCCCAGGGTGAAGACCTCCACCGGGGCGCCGGTGCCGACGAACCGGTGGGCCAGGCGCAGCAGGGCATCGGCGTATCCGCTCATCGACCCGGAGACGTCGAGCAGGAGGACGACGCGCCGGGGGCGGGTGGCCCGCCGCCGGTGGCGGAGCGGGCCGGGTTCGCCGAGTCGGCGCAGGCTGTCGCGCAGCGTGCGACGGGCGTCGACCACCCCACGGTGGGCCGAAGTTTGCCGGTGCGAGCGCTTGAGCGGGGCCCGCGGATTGAGCGTGGCGAAGAGCCGGTGTAGCCGTTCGCGTTCTGCGGGCGAGAGGTTGGCGACATCGCGGTGCCGGAGCACCTCGGTGGCACTGGCCCGCGCGGTGACGCTCTCGGACTCCTCGGCGTTGCTCTCCCCTTCGGCATCTCCCAGCGGAGCCTGGCGGACCACCCGCGGCGGGGCGGTGCGCGGGTGGTGACCGGCCCGCAGCGCGCTGAACCAGGCCTCGTAGACCAGGTCGTAGCGGTGCAGGTCGGCCGGGGTGGAGCACATCGTGGCCCGGCCCGCGTGATAGACCCCGGCCTGGTCCGCCAGACCCACGGTCGCGGCCGCCTCGAGGAAGAACCGCTCCCGGTCCGCGGTCACCGGCACGCCGGCGGCGCGCAAGGTGCGGGCGAACCCGAGCAGGATCTCGGCGGCCGACCGGGAGACGGCCGTCATCGAGCGAGCACCCGGTCCAGGGCGCTGCGGACCCTATCGCCGTCCTCGCGGTACTTCACCGCCACCCCGAGCGTGGCCGCCGCGGTTGCCGTGTCGAGTTCGCGCACCCCGAGCTCGTGGAGGGCCCGCGCCCAGTCGAGGGTTTCGGCAACCCCCGGCGGCTTGAGCAGTTCCCGGTCATCGCGGACCGCGTGGACCACCCGGACCACCTGCTCGGCGAGCGCCGCGGGCACCTCGGGGGCACGGGAGCGCACGATCTCGAGCTCGCGTTCGATGCCGGGGTGTTCGAGCCAGTGATAGAGGCAGCGGCGTTTGAGGGCATCGTGCAGTTCGCGGGTGCGGTTCGAGGTGAGCACGACCACCGGGGGGGTCGAGGCGTGCACCGCCCCGAGCTCGGGAATGGTCACCTGCCACGTGGCGAGGACCTCGAGAAGGAATGCCTCGAACTCGTCATCGGCGCGGTCGACCTCGTCGATGAGCAGCACGCACGGGGCGTCCCGAAGAGCCTGCAGCACGGGTCGGGCGAGCAGGAACCGCTCGTCGAAAAGGCTCTGCTCGACCTCCGCCAGGTCACCGGCCGGCCCCGCGGCGCCCGTGGCCGCGAGGGCCTCCACGGCCCGCAGATGCAGGATCTGTCGGGGAAAGTCCCAGTCATAGAGGGCCTGGCTGGCATCTATGCCCTCGTAGCACTGGAGCCGGATAAGCGGGATGTCCATCGCCTCCGCCAGCGCCTCCGCCAGCGAGGTCTTCCCGGTGCCCGGCTCCCCCTCCATGAGCAGCGGACGTGCCAGCCGCAGAGCGAGCCAGCCGACCGTGCTCAGCGCGGGGTCGGCGAGGTAGCCGGTGGAGCGCAGGGCCGCGGCGAGGTCGTCGGCCGAGGTGAAGTGGCTGCGCGGGTCCATGGGGCCAGCATCCCCGATCGGGACCGGCGAGGAAACCCCACCTCAGGCCGCCCGCAGGACAACGAGGAGAACGCAGAGGGCGAGCAGGACGACGATCCCGGCCGCGAGCGCGAGCGGACGACCGTCGGCGAGCACCGAGTCGAATCCCGGCTCCCGGGCGGACACCGCGCCGAGCCGGGAGCGTCGCATCCAGGCCAGGACGAGCCAGCCCACCATGGCCAGAGCGACCGCCGCGGGGACGACCGACCCGGTGCCGAGGCGCATCGTGAGTACCTTGACGATGAGGGCGGCCACGGCAACCACCGACAGGACCGTACGCCGCCACGCCAGCCGTGAGCGTTCCTGCTGCAGACCCGGGTCCCGAGGGCTCACGGCATACACCGCACGAGCGTCAGCCGACCGCGCTGAGGACGAGGAGCACCAGGGCGAGCACGCCGACGAGAACGACCAGCGGCAGCGCAAACTGGGCCCCCGGCAGCGGCTCCCCGGTCCGCATCGCGCGTTCGGTGCGCATCCAGCCGACCCAGGCCTGCACCCCGCAGGTGAGCGCGGCCAGGGCAAGTGCCGCCGAGAGCAGTCGCTGGACGGTGCCGTGCGTGGGCAACCGCAGCGCCTCGAGGGCAGCCGCCCCGGCGAGGAACCCGAGCCCGGTGCGTACCCAGGCCAGGAACGTGCGTTCGTTGGCGAGGCTGAACCGCGGGTCGGGTTCCTCCCCCACTCCGTAGACCCGCTCCGGGAACCGCCGCTGCACACTCACGTCCTCATCCTCCGCCCTCGAGGCGTTGCCAGTCACCCGGGGCGTCGACGTCCCGTCCGGTAGCGAGGTCGCCGCACTCGATAAGCCGGGCCAGGTGGGTTCGCAGGTAGTCCCTGGCCCCCTGGTCCCCGGCGGCGCTCGCGGCGATGCCGGCCCAGTGCTCGCGCCCCAAGACGACCGGGTGGCCAGGCACCCCCTGGTATGCCGCCCGGGCCAGTCCGGCGCGCCGGCGCACCGGAGCCTGGGCTCGGGCCGAGCGCAGCAGCCGCCGATAGACCTCGGCACCGACGTCCGGCAGGTCGATGAGGGTGACGAGGGCAGCGTCGCCTGAGCTGGCCGCTGGTGGGTCAGTCAGGTCGGCGAGCGCCTTCAGGCCGGTCCGCAGCGATGCGCCGATCCCCTCGGCGAAGTCGGGACACTCCACGAGCAGCACCTCGACTCGGCGCCGCAGCCGCGCGCCCACGGCCCAGGCCCCGGAAAGGAGCATGGCCTCTACCTCCGGCCCGGCCGCTCCGGTGACGACGATGAGGCGCCGCACGCCCGCGGTGGCCACCCGACATACGGTCTCCTCGACCAGGGTGCGGCCGGTCGCGGGGTGGGGTACGAGCGCCTTGGGTCGGCCCATCCGCCGCCCCTGCCCTGCGGCAAGGACGACCCCGACGACGGTGCTCACGTCCACGATCATGGCCGGTTGTCGGGGCCGGCGCCAGCGCCGTGCTCGGCGGTTCAACGCCGAAAGCGGAAGGTGTCTGCAACGCAACGGCCGGGCCCCGTGACGGGGTCCGGCCGTTGAGGCGTGGCGGGTGAAGGATTCGAACCTTCGAAGCTTTCGCGACGGATTTACAGTCCGCTCCCATTGGCCGCTCGGGCAACCCGCCTTGCTGCGCATGGAAGGATAGCAAGCCGAACCCGCGACAACCCAATCGAGGACTCAACCCGGACTCGACCCGTACTCGACCGGGACTCGACCAACCCCAGGGAGGACCACCGTGGCTGACAGCAGCTTCGACATCGTGAGCAAGTACGACCGCCAGGAGGTCGCCAACGCCGTGAACACCGCGGCGAAGGAGATCGCGAACCGCTACGACTTCAAGGGCGTCGGCGCCTCGGTCGAACTCGCCGGCGAGGTCATCAAGATGGAGGCCAACAGCGAGGACCGCTGCAAGGCCGTGCTCGATGTCGTGCAGACCTGGCTCGTCAAGCGGGGGGTTTCGCTCAAGCACCTCGAGGTGCCCGAGGCGGGGCCGCGGCTCTCCGGCAAGGAGTACAAGCTCGACGTGCCGCTCAAGATGGGCATCAGCCAGGAGAACGCCAAGAAGATCTCCAAACTCATCCGCGACGAAGGTCCCCGAACCGTGAAGTCACAGATCCAGGGTGACGAGCTGCGCGTGACGAGCAAGTCCCGCGATGACCTTCAGGCGGTGCAGCGGCTGGTCAAGGAGTCCGACCTCGACATCGCCGTGCAGTTCACCAACTACCGCTGACGCCCTCGACTTTCCCGCCCCATGCCGGAAGGTGGGGGTTGGGGTGCCGTACCCGGCACCCCAACCCCCACCTTCCGGCCCCAACCTCTTCGGGCTCCCCCCGCTGCACCGGCGCCAATGGTCAGCGGGGTGCTCGACGGCATACTCTCCGCAACCCGCGCACAGGGAGGGACTTGGGGTCGGTTGGCCAAGGTTGGGGTGCCCTACAAGGGGCCCCAACCCTCACGAACCGGCATGGGGCGGGAAAGTCGGGACGCGGGACGCGGGACGCGGGGGGCGGGAAAGTCGGGACGGGAGAGGCGGGAGGTTCGGGACGCGAGAAGGGCTAGCGCCGCAGGCCGCTGGCCATCGCCTCGAGCCGAGCGATCCGCTCCCCCATCGGCGGGTGCGTCGAGAGCAGCCGCGAGACGTCCTGAGCCCGGAACGGGTTCGCGATCATCATGTGGCTGGCATTGACGACGTCCTGAGTCGGCGCCAGCGGCGCCCGAGCCACCCCGCGCTCGAGCTTGCGCAGCGCGGAGGCCAGAGCCAGCGGGTCCCCGGTGAGCGCGGCACCGTCCTCGTCGGCGTCATACTCGCGGGTTCGGGAGATCGCCAACTGGATGACGGTCGCCATGAACGGGGCGAGCAGCGCCATCGCGATCCCGGCGAGCGGGCTCCCCCGGTCCCCGTCCCGGCTGTTGCCGCCGAACATCATCCCGAAGGACAGCATCTGGCCGATCGTGGAGATGACCCCGGCGATGGCCGCCGCGACCGACCCGGTGAGGATGTCGCGGTTATAGACGTGCATGAGTTCGTGCCCGAGCACCCCGCGCAGCTCGCGCTCGTCGAGCAGAGACAGGATGCCGACGGTGCAGCAGACGGCGGCGTTGCTCGGGTCACGGCCGGTGGCGAAGGCGTTCGGCGCCTCGGTCGGCGAGACATAGAGCCGCGGCATCGGCTGCCCCGCCCGCTCGGAGAGCTCCCGGACGATGCGGTACATCTGCGGGGCCTCGGCCTCCGTGACCGGTTGGGCGCGCATGGCCCGCAGCGCGAGCTTGTCCGAGTTCCAGTACGAGTAGAACGTCGTCCCCACCCCGATGAGCGCGAAGACCCAGATGAACGTGGAGTTGCCGGTGTACCCCGCGATGGCCCACCCCATCGCGAGCAGGACCGCGAAGATGCCGCCGAACAGGGCAGCGGTCTTCAGGCCGTTGTTGTGGTTGTGCATGCGCTGGTCAACGCTCCTTGGCCGGGGTTTCGTTCCCCATCCTGGCTAGTGCAGAAACGGCGCCACAAGGGCTGGCCACACCGAGAGCACGATGAGCAGCAGACACCCAGCCCCCAGGACGAGCAGCGCCCCGTATGCCGTGCGCCCAGCCGCCGCTGCCTCGGCCCCGCGCTCGGGCACCCGGCCGAGCGCCGCGGCCAGCCAGCGCGCGTAGGCGGCGATGCCCAGGACGACGCCGACGACGGCGATGACCGCAAGAACCCAGAGGCCTTCGGCGGTGAGCGCGGCGAGCACCCCCACCTTGACCAGGAGGCCATAGACCCCCGGTGGCAGTCCGGCCAGCACGAGGAGCGCGAAGACGAGCGCGGCTCCCCCGATCCGGTCTCGCCGGACGTACCCGAGGAAGCCGCTGAACGCCGGTTCGGGCCCGTCGGAGAGGTGCTGCCCGGGCAGCGCCCGCCCCCGCCGCAGCACGGCGAGCAGCACGAGGGTGGCCAGGGCATAGGCGAGGGAGTACCCGACGGCCGCGGCCCGGCCGGCGTCGGTGAGCGCGGTCAGCGGCAGCAGAACCCAGCCGGCCTGGCCGATCGTGGACCAGGCGAGCAGCCCGAGAGGGCGCGTTTGGCGCAGCGCGCCGACGGCACCGATCAGCATCGAGGCGACCGCGAGCACCGCCAGCGCGAGCACCAGACCCCGCTCGGCGAGGACGAAGGGGGCCGGGGGGTCGATGAATGGCCGCAGCACCGCGAGGATTCCGCCCACTCCGGCGGCCTTGGAGGTGGTCACCAGCAGCGCGACGACGCCGAGATCGCCCTCCCGGTAGGCCTGGGGCGTCCAGGCGTGGAAGGGAACCAGGGAGAGCTTGAAGGCCATCCCGACGACAAGGAGGACGGTCCCGAGCAGCAGGGCCGGCCGGGTGGTCCGGGCGTCCAAGCCGGCACCGACGAGTTCGGCCGACAGCACGACGGAGGAGTTCGCGGCGAGGTAAAGGGCCGCCCCGAGCACGGTGACCGCGAAGGACACCAGCGAGGTCATCAGCAGCGAGAGCGAGGCGTGCACCGCCCCCCGACGACCCCGCAGGGCCACCAGGGCCACCGCGGGCAGGGTGGCCACCTCGAGGGAGACGACGAGACTGATCACGTCCACCGAGGCCGCCGCGGACGCCGCCCCGGCAGCCGACACCAAGACCAGGGCAACGGCAACGCTCAGCCCACCGGGGGCCTCGCGGTGCTCGTGCCCGAGCAGGATGAGCGCCGCCGCGGCCCCGAGCAGCGCAACGACCTGGAGCACCCTGGCCGGGGAAGGAACGCCGATCGAGGCGAGGATCTCCGGCAGACCCGACCGGTCGGTGTGCGCGAACCAGCCGATGGTCCAGGCCACCGGGACCGTGGCGGTCGCGGCGAGCAGGATCACCACTCCGAGCGGGCGCTGCCACAACTGACTCCGCGGCATGACAAGGTCCACGAGGAGCACGAGCAAGGCTCCGACGCCGGCGACGGCGGCCGGCAGCAACGAGAGCACGGCAGAGTTCATGGGGCCACCGCCGGGCCAGCGGGCGCAACCACGGTGAGGTCGAGCAGGACGTAGGGATAGACCCCCAGCCAGACGATTCCGGCGACCAGGACGGCGGTGACGGCCCACTCGACACCCCGGATGTCCACACGGACGATGGGCCGGCCGCGCTGGCCCGCCACCGCATCACCCAGCCACACCAGGCGCAGGACGCGGACGACATACGCGGCGGCGAGCGCGGCACCGACGGCGGCGATGATGGCCGAGGCGACGAACACCGACCGGGGGCGGCCCGGCGCCGGTGACCAAGCGGCCACCAGGGTGAGCAGCTCACCCCAGAACCCGGCCAGCCCCGGCAACCCCATGCTCGCGGTGAGACCCAGCACGAGGATCGCGCCGAGACGCGGTGAGACCTCCCGCAGCGGCTCGCGGGCCACGGTGAGGCTCGCCGAACCCCACCGGTGCTTGAGCCCACCGACGAGGATGAAGAGCAGGGAAGCGATGAGCCCGTGCGCGATGCTGCTGTAGATCGCGGCCTGGATCCCGAGTTGGGACCCCGTGGAGACGGCCAAGGCGACGAAACCCATGTGCGCGACCGAGGAGTAGGCGATGAGCCGTTTCAGGTCGCTCTCGGCGAGACAGACCAGCCCACCCCAGACCACGCCGACGCCCCCGGCCAGACCGAGCCAGGGCGCGATGACCGCGAACGCCTCCGGGGCGCTGAGCACCGGCAGCCGGATAAGGCCGTAGCTGCCGAGCTTGAGGAGCACCGCGGCGAGCAGAACGGACCCACCCGTGGGCGCGATGGTGTGCGCGGCCGGGAGCCAGGTGTGCAACGGGAAGACGGGCAGTTTGATGGCCAGGCCGAGGACGAGGAGGAGCACGATGAGCACGGCCCTGGGACCGGTTCCCTGGACCGCGTCGACCGCGAAGCCGGTGGACCCGCGACGATGCGCGAGCAGCAGGATGCCGACGAGCATGAGGGTAGAGCCCACCGCGGTATAGAGCAGGAACCGGGAGGCAGCGTCCCGGCGGGCCGCGAGATCGTGCGGGTCACCCCAGCGCCCGATGAGCACCCACATGGGGATGAGGACGACCTCGAAGGCGAGGAAGAAGAGCACCATGTCGCCGGCGAGGAACGCGGTCAGCGCCCCCGATCCGACGAGCAGCACACACCCGAGGTAGCCGCCCGCGCTCCCTCCCGAGGGCACCTCGTATGCCGTGTGCGCGACGACGAGGATGAGCACCAGCGAGGTGAGCAGCACGAAGGGGACGCTGTAGCCATCGGCGCGCAGGGCGAAGCGCAGCCCGAGATCGGGCACCCACAGCACGTCGACGACCTCGCCGCGGACCAGCCCGGCCCACAGGAGGCCGGCGCTGCCGACAGCGGCCGCGCCGGCAACCCACCGCGACGGGCGGGCCCCCAACGCGGAGCCGAAAACGACCAGCAGGGCCCCGACCATGGCCGGCAGCGCGAGGGCTGCGCTCAAGACCACGTCATCACCCCGACGATCCCGACGACGAGCACACCGAGGGCCACCAGGGCGGTGCCGACGGCCGGGCGTTCCCCGCGATGCGCCCGGACCACCCCGGTGCCGGTGAGCCGGGCGGTGAAGGCGGTGGCTCGGACATAGGCGTCGATGACCTCGGTGTCGAGGAACCGCGCCACCGCCGCGGCCGCGAGCACGGGGCGGGCGACCAGATCGGTGTAGAGCCGGTCGACGCCCAGGCCACGGTCGGCATACGGGATGAACCGCCCCGCGAGTTCCTCGGCGGGATCCCCGCGCAGACCCGCGCGCCAGGCCACCGAGACACCGACCGTGATGAGCAGGACCGAGATCGCAAGCCACACCCAGGACGAGGAGGGCAGGACGAACGCCCCGGTGAGCGCAAGCACCCCGCCCAGGGTGGTCGCCACGGTGAGCACGGCAAGCACGGTCGCGACACTCCACGGCATGGTTCGCCGGGTGGGCGCCCCCCCGGGCCGATGGGTGGTGACCACGATGAACGCGCGAGTGCTGTAGGCCGCGGTGACCACGACGGTGAGCAGGATGACGACGAGGACGACCACCCCCGGGCCGGAGGGGCTCACCGCGCCCTCGAAGGCCCCTTCCACAACGAGCTCCTTGGACACCCCACCGACGAAGAGCGGCACCCCGGCGAGCGCGGCGAGACCGACGAAGAGCGCCACCCGGGAGACCCAGTCCGCCCGCGCCGAACCCCTCATCGCGGAGGCAGCGGTGGAGCCGACGACGACCGCGAGCCAGCCGATGACGAGGAAGAGCAGTGCCTTGAACAGAGCATGGGACAGCAGATGGAACAGACCCGCATCCGGCCCGACCTGAGCCGGGACCGCGGCGATGGCGCCCAGCATGAGGGCGACCTGGCTCACCGTGGAATACGCGAGCAACCGCTTGAGGTCGGACTGCGCGAAGGCGAGCAGGGCGGCGCCGAGCATGGTGATCGAGGCACTGACCCCGAGCAGCCAGCGGGCCGGTTCGGCGAGCACGAACGCCGGATAGAGCGCCCAGAGCACCACGGTTCCGGCGGCCACCATGGTCGCCGCGTGGATGAGCGCACTCGCCGGGGTCGGGCCCGCCATGGCGTCCGGGAGCCAGTCGTGGAAGGGGAACTGCGCCGACTTGCCGAGCACGCCGACGACGACGAGGCTAAGGGCCAGGGCCCGGGCGTTGACCGGCGCCTCCGGGGAGGTCCAGTAGGCCAGGACGTCCGCGAGCCCGGTGCTGCGCGCGCCGACGGCCAGGCCCACCAGGCCGAGGACGAAGCCGACGTCGGCGGCGCGGGTGACGAGCAGGGCCTTGGCCGCGGCCCGGCGGGCCACCTCGGTCCGTGACCAGTGGCCGATGAGCAGGAAGGAGCACCAGCCCATGACCTCCCAGCCGATGAGGGTCAGGGTGAGGTCGGCGGACTGGACGACCAGGAGCATGGCTGCGGTGAACAGCGACATGGTTGCGGCGAAGGTGGCGTAGCGGTCGTCGGTGGCCAGGTACCAGGCGGCATACGCCTGGATGACGGCGGCGACACCGGCGACGACGAAGGTGACCACCCCGATGGCCGGACTGGTCCAGAGCAGCCAGGGCATCCGCAGGTCCGGCAGGGTGACCCCCGAGATCGTGCTGACCACCTCGGGTGCCCGACCGAGCCCGGCAACCATGCCGACGAAGGCAAGCACCGCCATCACCAGGCCGGTGCCCACGCAGGCGGCCCGCACCCCGATGTCGTTGCGGCGCAGCGCCATCGCTGCGGCGGCAGCGAGCACCGGCAGCACGATGAGGAGGCGTGCGATCACCGGGCCTCCTCGCTCGGGGTGTCCAGGTCGATCGATCCGCGGAGCCGATAGACCGCGAGGATGACGGCCAGCGCGAGGACCACCTCGGCGGCCGCGATGGTCATGACGAAGAGCGGAAGGACCGAGCTCGCGGCATGCGCGGCGGGCCGGGCGATCGAGATCGAGACCGCGAGGACGAGTGCCCCGGCGAGGATGAGCTCGACGCCGATGAGGACGAGCACGGCGTTGCGGCGCAGCAGCACCCCGGCCAGGCCGATGCCGACGAGCAGCGCGGCGAGCACGAAGGGGCCGATGAGGTGGATCATGGTGTGCTCCCCCGCGCCGCGATCCGGGACACCGCCAGGGCGGCGACGAGTGCGGCGAGGAGCAGGAGCGAGAGCGCCTCGAACGGCCATACCCACGTCGAGAACACTTGAGCGGCAACCTGACTCGTGCTCACCGGGCGACGGGTGAGCAGCTGCCCGGGCCAGCCCCCGGCGAGCGGATAGAGCACCGAGAGCAGCAGGGCGGTCGTCGCACCCCCGACGACGGCCGCCAAGATCGTGCGCCCCGGACCGGCCGCGTGCGCCCGGTCCGGACCGATGGGGGCCCGGGTGAGCATGAGGGCGAAGAGCACGAGCACGACGACCGCGCCGACATAGACCAGGACGAGGACGAGGGCGACGAGCTCGGCTCCGAGGAGCAGGACCACCCCGGCCACTCCGAGCAGCGCCACGACGAGCCACAGGGCCGCGTGGACGACATGGCGGGTGGTCACCGCGAGCAGCCCGGCGCTCGCGGCGACGGCAGCGGCGGCGGCGAAGGCCAGATCCAAACCGGTCACGGCGAGTCCCCCTCCGCAGGCACAGCCCGCTGCGCCGGCACAGCCCGCTGCGCCGGCACGGTGCGTTGCGGGCGACGGGCCGCGGCCACCTCGGCGGGCTCGCTCGCCTTCTCGTCGAGGGCGGCGGGTGGCGGGACGCTCGCCATCCACTCGCCAAGCCGCTCCTTCTCGTGGAGGAGATCGCGGACGTCATACTCCGCGTACTCGAAGTGCGGTGACCAGAACAGGGCATCGAAAGGGCAGACCTCGATGCAGATCCCGCAGTACATGCACAGCGAGAAGTCGATGGCGAACCGGTCCAGGACGTTGCGTTGGCGTTCCCGGCCGCCCGCGGTGCTCGCCGGGATGGTTTCCTTGTGCGAGTCGATGGTGATGCACCAGTCGGGGCATTCGCGGGCGCAGAGCATGCAGCTCGTGCAGTTCTCCTCGAGGAGCGCAATCACCCCGCGGCTGCGCGGTGGGAGCTCGGGAGAGACGTCGGGGTACTCCTGGGTGCCGGTGCGCCGCAGTCCGGTGCGCGCGGTCGTCACCATGCCCTTGACCAGGCCGGGTATGCCGTGGCCGCGCCCGCGCATGTCCTTCTCGCTCACCAGCCCATCACCACCCCAATGCCGGTGAGGAACAGCTGCCCCAACGCGATCGGGACGAGCCAGACCCAGGCGAGCCGCTGCAGTTGGTCCTCGCGAAGCCGCGGCCAGGCGACCCGGATCCAAATGATGACCACGGCCACGGCGAAACCCTTGAGCAGGGTCCACAACCAGCCGACCGAGTCGCTCCACGGCCCATGCCAGCCACCAAGCCAGAGGACCGCGAAAAGCAACGACAGGATGACGATGCCGGCGTACTCGGTGAGCAGGAAGAGCGCGAACCGGAGCCCGGTGTACTCGGTCCAGGCCCCCATGACGAGTTCGGCGTCGGCGACCGGCATATCGAACGGCGGCCGCTGGAGTTCGGCGACCCCGGCGACGAGGAAGACGAGCGCACCGGGGAGTTGCCAGAGCAGCCACAGTGGACTCCACGCCACTCCGATGCCGACGACGGAGAGCGTGCCCGCGGCGAGCGCTACCGAGGCGCAGGCGAGCACGATGGGCAGTTCGTAGGAGATGAGCTGGGCGGCGGCCCGTAGGCCGCCGAGCAGGGAGTACTTGTTGCCCGAGGACCAGCCCGCCATGAGGGTGCCGAGCGCCCCGACCGAGGTGGCCGCGAGCACCAGAAGCAGGCTCAGCGGGACGTCGACGGCGACGAGCCCCGGTGAGAGCGGTACGACGGAGAGAGCGACGAGATAGGGCACGAGCGCGACCGCCGGTGCGAGCCGGAAGATCCGTCGATCTGCGGCGAGCGGGGTGATGTCCTCCTTCTGGACGAACTTCACCCCGTCGGCGATGAGCTGGGCCCAGCCGTGGAACCCGCCGGCATACATCGGCCCGAGCCGTCCTTGCATGTGGGCCATGACCTTGTGCTCGGTCTGGCCGATGAGCAGCGGCAGGACGAGGAAGGCCGCGAGCACCGCGCCCGCCCGGAGCACGACCTCGAGCCAGGTCATCGGGGACCCCACTCCGGTGGCGGCACCCCGGGGGCTTGGACCCGGCGCCGGCCCGGGGAGCGGGCCGAGTCGTGGCCCTCACCCGGTTCCTTACCGCCCGGCCAGGCCTTGACCGCCCGGGCGACGAGCTGGAAGTCCTTGCGCCACGGGTGCCCCTCGAACCCCTCCGGCAGGAGCAGCGGGCGCAATCCGAAGTCGGTGTGGTCGGCGAAACCCTCGAAGCCGATCCCGAACATCTCGGCGGTCTCCCGCTCGTGCCAGGCCGCTCCGGGGTAGAGGTCGGTGAGGCTCGCCAGCGATCCGCCGTCGGGGACTCGGGTGGTGATCCGCAGCGAGCGCAAGGCCCGTTGCTCGCGGACGTCGAGCAGGTGGACGACGACGTCGAAGCCCGGATCCTGCGCGGCGTCGCACTGGTCCACCGCGGTGAGCATGTCAAAGAACGCGTAGCCGTCCGCGCGGGCGGCGGCGACGGCCGCGTGCCACTGGTCGGCGCTCACCTGCTCGACCCGGTCCGCGTTCACGATGTCGAGCCTAGTGCGGAGCCTTCACTCGGGGAACTTGGGCAACGGCAGGGCCCGCAGCCACGGGTCGAGCACACCCGCCACAAGGTCGCGTCCGCGGGAAGCGCCGACGAGGGCGACCAGGGAGCGTTCGAGGTCGGCCGTCGAGACCACCGAGTGCCGGTGAGTGGCGACGAACCCGCGCAGCAGGTCGAAGAAGGCGCCGTCTGCCAGGGCCACCCGCAGCGCGTGCAGGGTGAGTGCGCCACGCTTGTAGACCCGGTCGTCGAACATGTCGGCCGCACCGGGGGCACTGAGCAGCAGGTCCTGTGGCAGCCGGGTCAACAGGGCATGGTGCCGGCGGGCCTGCTCGGCGGCGGACGGACCCCCGGACTCCTCACTCCACAGCCATTCCGCGTAGCACGCGAAGCCTTCGTGCAGCCAGATGTCCGACCACTGCCCGGCGGTAACGCAGTTCCCGAACCATTGATGGGAGAGCTCGTGCGCGATGAGCCGCTGATTGGCCCAGGCCCGCGAGGCATGGTTGCTCCCGAACGTCGACATGGTCGCCGATTCCAGCGGGATCTCCAGCGGGTCTTCGGTGACGACGACGTCATACGAGGCATACGGGTAGGGCCCGAAGAAGCGCTCGAAGGCGGCGATCATGGCCGGCTGGTCGGCAAACGCCGACCGGATGGCCGCACCTCGCCCCGCCGGCCCGTAGAGCGTGCAGGGCACCCGGGCGCTCTGGCTCCACGCGGCATACGGGCCGATGTTGAGGGTGGCCAGGTACGGCGAGATAGGCGCGTCGACGGCATACACCCAGGTGCGGCGGCGGCCGGCGGGCCGGGTGTCGACGTGCCGCCCGCTCGCGACCACCGTGTATGCCGCGTCCGTGGTCACCGTGAACCGGTAGGTCGCCTTGTCGGCCGCCCGGTCGTTGCACGGGAACCACGACGGCCCGCCGTGCGGCTGGCTCGCGACGAGCACCCCGTCGGTGAGTTCCTCCCAGCCGGCGCGCCCACCGGGTCCGGGCATGGGGCGCGGGGCCCCCTTGTAGACCACCGTGACGAGCAGGATCTCCCCGGCGGATACCCGATCGCGGAAACGGATGGTGACTCTGGAGTTGCGGTGCGTCCACCGGGCCACCGCGGCCCCGGTGACGGTGAGCCCGGTGACCCGCAGGCCGTAGAGGTCGAGGGCGATGTCCCCGACCTCCTCCAGGGTGGTCAGCTGGACCACGGCCCGGCCGTCGAGGTGGTTGCCGGCCAGCTTGTAGGTCAGCTCGAGTTCGTAGTGGTCCGCGGCCCACCGGGTGTCACCGTGGCCCGGGACATACGGGTCTGCCGTGATGCTCACTGCTCCGCCTCCACCCATGGGCCCACAGGATTGCCGATCCACCGGGACTTGTCCGGGACCGACTCGCCGCGCATGACCAGGGATCCCGGGCCGACGGTGGCGTGCTTGCCGATCCGCGCTGCCGGGAGGATGACCGAGTTCGGGCCGAGGGTGCCGCCAGCGGCCACGGTCACCCGATCCAGGCTGAGCACCCGGTCGTGGAAGAGATGAGTCTGGACGACGCAGCCGGCGTTGACGGTCGCGCCATCCCGCAGGTCGATGAGGTCGGACTCGGGCAGCCAGTAGGTCTCGCACCAGACCCCGGTGCCGATCCGGGCCCCCATGGCCCGCAACCACCAGACCAGGGCGACGGTGCCGCTCGCGGCCCGAGCGAACCATTGCGCGGCGAGGATCTCGGTGAAGGTGTCCGCGAGCTCGTTGCGCCAGACGAAGGAACTCCACAGCGGATGGTCGGCCCGCCGAACCCGTCCGATGAGCAGCCACTTCGCGGCGGTGGCGATGCCGGCGGCGACCAGTCCGGCGACCAGGAGCAGCAGCCCACCGAGGAGGACGGCGAGCCACACCCCGTGGGTGAGCAGGGCGCTCAGGCCGGCGACGACGAGAACCACGAGGGCCACGTGAGCCCACACGGCGAGCAGTCGGGCCGACTCGACAAGGGCTCGGCCGACCCGCAGCCGCAGCGGCGGGGCGGTCGTGCGGGCGCTGTCCACCGTGGTCGTCTCCCGGCGCAGCGGCCTCGGCGGGCTCCCGATGTATGACGTGCCGACCTTGGCCTTGCGCCGACGGGGAGCGGCCGAGAGGACGGCAACGAGCCCCTGACGGGGGACCTTGTGCCCCGGACCGGCCATTCCCGAGTTGCCGACGAAGGCCCCGGCCCCGATCCGCGTTCGGTCCAGGCGCATCCAGCCGGCGCCGAGTTCGTAGCCCCCGACCAGGGTGTCGTCGGCGAGGAAGGCGCCGTCACCGACACTGGCGAACCCCGGGATGAGCAGTACCGTCGAGGCCTCGACGCCCCGGCCGAGGTCGGCGCCGAGGGCCCGCAACCACACCGGGGTGAGCGTCGAGGAATAGAGCGGGTAGAGCCAGTTCCGGGCCTCGTCAAGGACGCGCAGTGTCGTCCACGCCTGCCAGGCGACCCGGCCGCGGACCGGGTGCAGCCCCGGGGTGAGGCCGATCGACATGAGGCGCACCAAGAGCAGGACCAGGGCGCGAGCACGAGCAGCGCGACCACGGAGGCCGCCGGCACCCAGAGCAGGGCGGATCGGGTGGCCTCGCCGATGGAGGTGGCCGAGCGCAGGGCCGGGACAGCGAGGGCTGCGCCCGCGCCGATGGCCAGCAGCGGGAGCAGCGAGATGACGAGGGCGGAGAGGGCATACCCGGCGAGCCAGCCTGCTCGGCTCGGGGGTGAGGCGTCCCACCACTTGCCGGGGGCGACCCCGGCGGGTTCGGCCGGGGCGCCGGACCAGTGCTCGCCCGCGGGGACCGCACCGACGACCGCCGATCCGGGGGCGATCTCGGACCCGGCGCCAATGTCGGCCCCCGGCATGAGGGTGCTGCGGGCACCGACCCGGGCCCCGTCGCCCACGTGGATGGCACCGATGTGCACGGTGCCACCGTCGATCCAATGCCCACGCAGGTCCACCTCGGGTTCGATGGCAGCGCCCGCCCCGAGTGCGAGCATGCCGGTGATCGGTGGCAGCGAGTGCAGGTCGGCGTCGGAGGCGACCTGTGCCCCAAGGGCCCGGGCGTAGGCGCGGATGAAGGGGGCGCCGGAGATGTTGGCGGCCCCGAGTTCGTCGGCCAGGCGTTCGGCGAGCCAGAGCCGCAGGTGCACTTTGCCGCCGCGGGGGTAGCGGCCGGGACCGATCCCGGCCAGCACGAGCCGGACGCCGAGGGCGGCGAGGACCATGCGCCCGGGCGGGGTGATCAGGAAGACCCAGCCGAGAAGGGTGAGCAGCACCGGGGGTGCCGGCAGCCAGTCGAGCTGCCAGAGGCGGGACAGGGCCAGGGACCCCAGGCCGATCCAGGTGAGCCAGCGCAGCGCGCCGATCGAGCGGAGCGCCCAGTTGCCGACCAACTGAGCTGCCTGGGTCTTCACCGGGACCGGGCGAACTGTGGTGTTCTGCCGGGTCGTCGGCACGGACATGTCGTCGAGGAAGGCCGAGAGCGCCGCCAGGGTGGGGTGGTCGTAGACGTCGGCGATGGTCACCTCGGGAAACTGCTCCCGGAGCCGGCTGACGAGCTGGGCCGCGGAGAGCGAGCCCCCGCCGACGTCGAAGAAGTCCTCCTCACCGCTGCCCGGGGCGGCCCCGAGGATGCGCTCCCAGTGACTCGCGAGGAGTTGACCGGTGGGCGAAAGCTCGCCGGTCGCGGCCGCCGCGCCCTGCTGCGCCAGCGGCCAGGGCAGGGCGTCCCGGTCGATCTTGCCCGAGGTCCGGGTCGGCAAGGTCTCCACCACCGCGAGCCGGGGGACCAGGGCCGCCGGCATACTCGCGCGCAGGTGTTCGGCCGCCGACTTGAGGCTGAAGGTGTCGGCCGCGCCGGGCTCCAGGGTGAGATAGCCGACGAGGAGGGTATTTCCGGCCTCGGTGCGCCGGACCGCGGCTGCGGCACCTGAGACGCCGGCCAGGGCGAGCAGCGCGGAGTCGATCTCCCCGAGCTCGATCCGCCGGCCACCGACCTTGACCTGGTCGTCGGCGCGGCCTTGGAAGAGGATGCCGACCCCGTCGAAGCGGACCAGGTCCCCACTGCGGTAGGCGCGCTCCCAGCCCAAGGTGGGCATCGCGGCATACACGGTCGCGTCCTTGACCGGGTCGAGGTAGCGGGCGAGCCCGACCCCGCCGATGATGAGCTGCCCGGGCTCCCCGTCGGGGACCGGCTGGCCGGCGTCGTCGACGATGGCGAGGTCCCACCCGTCGAGCGGGAGCCCGATCCGCACCGGGGGCTCCTGGGTGAGCTGGGCCCCGCAGGCGACGACGGTGGCCTCGGTCGGGCCGTAGGTGTTCCACACCTCTCGGCCAGGGGTGACGAGGCGGGCTGCGAGTTCGGGTGGGCAGGCCTCACCGCCGAGGATGAGCAGACGCACCCGGTCCAGTGCCGTCATCGGCCAGAGCGCCACCAGGGTGGGCACGGTGGAGACGACGGTCACCTCGTTGGCGACCAGCCAGGGGCCGAGGTCGACGCCGCTGCGGACCAGGCTGCGCGGGGCGGGGACGAGGCAGGCACCGTACCGCCAGGCGAGCCACATCTCCTCGCAGGAGGCATCGAAGGCGACCGAGAGCCCGGCCATGACCCGGTCGTGCGGCCCGAGCGGGTGGTCCTGCACGAACATCCGCGACTCGGCGTCGACAAAGGCGGCGGCGTTGCGATGGGTGACCGCGACCCCCTTGGGGGTGCCGGTCGACCCGGAGGTGAAGATGACCCAGGCGTCATCCTCGGGGGTGGGGTCCTCCGCCTCCCCGGGGGTGACCTCCCCCGGCTCGGTGGCCCGCACAACGAGGTCCTTGGTGACGATGGCGGCCACCTCGGCCTCGCCGAAGACGGTGCGCGCGCGGGCGTCCGGGTCGTCGTAGTCCACCGGCACATAGGCGGCCCCGGCGAGCAGGATGCCGAGGATGGCGACGTAGAGGTCGGTGGTACCGGAGGGGATCCGCACGCCAACCTTGTCCCCACGTTCGACCCCTTGGGCGAGCAGCGCACCCGCGACCTCCTCCGCGGCGGTGGCGAGCTCGGCATAGGTGAGGACGTCTTGGCCGTTGTCGAGGGCATAGGCCTCGGGGTGCGCGGCAACGGTGTCCGAGAAGATGTCGACGAGGGTCCGAGGCGCGGGGGCAAGGTCCCCCCGCAGCAGGGCCGAGGCTTCGCTCACGCCCCCATCATCTCGTGCAGCCGCCCGTCGGCAATCCCCACCACGCGGTCCGCGACCGCGAGCAGTTCGGGGTCGTGCGTGGCGACCACTGCGGTCATCCCGTCCTCGTCGACGATGCGCCGGATGAGGTGCATGATGTCGCGGCCGGTCGCCGAATCCAATTGTCCCGTGGGCTCGTCGGCGAGCAGCAGCCGGGGGCGGGCCGCGAGCGCCCGGGCCAACGCGACCCGTTGCTGTTGCCCGCCGGAGAGTTCGCCGGGGCGCTGCCGGGCGTGCGCGGAGAGGCCGAGGTGATCGAGCAGTTCGGCCACCCGGGCCTCACGCTCGGCGACGCCGATATGGCGCAGCCGCAACGGCAGCCCGACATTCTCGGCGGCGGTGAGCACCGGGATGAGCGCGAAGGACTGGAACACGTACGCCACGCTGTCCCGACGCAGGGCCAACGCCTGCGCGTCCGACATCGCGGTCACCTCCACCTCACCGACGACCACACGACCGGAGTCGGGACGGTCGAGGCCGCCGATGATGTTGAGCAGGGTGGTCTTCCCGGAACCCGAGCGCCCACGCAGGGCCAAGAGTTCGCCCTCCCCGACGGTGAGATCGACGCCGCGCAGGGCCGCCACGGCACTCGGTCCGCTGCCGAACCGGCGATGCACCCCCTCGACGACGACCGCGCTCATGACCGCTCCTCCGCTGCGCCGCCCCGGGCCTGATCCGGGGTGGTCGGCCACACCCCGATGTGGTCACTCTCCAGGTCGAGTCGAACCAGGTCCCGCATCCCCAGACTGGTGACGAAGGTCTTGGGCAGCTGCATCCGGCCGGCCCGGTCGAGCACGGCATACTCCTCGGCGACCGCCTCGACGCCGTCCACGGTGCGCCGATGCACCTCGGCCGCGGTCCGCCCGTCGCGAATCTCCACGGTGCGCCGTACCTGGGTACTCACTCCCGCGTCGTGGGTGACGATGAGCACCGTGGTGGCGTAGGTGTCGTTGATCGCCCGGATCGCGGCGAAGACCTCGTCGCGGCTCTGGCTGTCGAGTTCGCCGGTCGGCTCGTCGGCGAGCAGCACCCGCGGCCGGTTGGCCATGGCCGTGGCCAGGGCGACCCGCTGCTGCTGACCTCCGGAGAGCTGGGAGAGGGAGCGGTCCGCGCACTCGCGCAGGCCCAACAGGGCCAGGAGTTCCCGCGCGCGCTCGGCGCGTTCCGTGCGAGGCACCCGCGCCAGGGCCATCGGTACCTGGATGTTCTCGATCGCGGTGAGGTAAGGCAGCAGGTTGTGGCTGGCCTGCTGGTAGAGGAACCCGACGGTATGCCGTCGAAACTCCAGTCGCGCCCGTCCCGACAGGGCCGCGAGGTCGGTGCCGTCCATGCTGGCCAAGCCCGCGGTCGGGGAGTCCAGGCCGGAGAGGATGCCGAGCAGCGTCGACTTCCCGGACCCGGAGGCGCCGACGATGGCGGTGAGCTCCCCCGGCTCGACGACCAGGTCGAGCCCCTGCAGGGCCACCACCTCGACACCCTCTCCGCGAAATATCCGGACGAGCCCGTCGCAGACGATCCGGGCACCCGCGGGGGTGTCCGCGGCCGCGGCCGCGGTCGCGGGCTCGGGGACGGTGGTCGGGACAGCGCTCATGCGCTCTCTCCTCTCCTGAGGGCCTGGCCGAGATCGGACCGGGCCGCCTGACGGGCGTCGATGAGCAGGGCGAGTAGGGCGAGGTCGATCCCGGCGAGGGCGATGACGCCGAGGAGGGCTCCGGGGGTGACCAGGGTGACCGGCGGAGCCCCGACCAGCGGGCCGAGGTTGAAGGCGGAGGCCAGCAGTCGCGGCACGATGAGGGCGCTCGCGAGGCCGATGACGATCGCGAGCACGATGCCGGGCAGGGTCTCGATGACGCCGACGGCTCGCCCGCTGCGAGGTGGCGCCCCCATGGTGCGCAGCCGAAGCAGCATCTCGAGGCGGGCCGGGCGGGTCAGTGCAAGCAGCAGCAAGACCGCCACCAGGGTGAGGGCTGCGGCGACGAGCCCGCCGGCGGCCGCTCCGGAGCGGATGAGCACGGTGAGCGGGTCATGGACGGACGCGGCCTCGATCGCGCGCCGGGAGAGCACGGCCTCGCTCAGGGCCGTGGGCTCACCTTGGCTGAGTGCCTGCGCAGCCTCCGGCGTGGTCCGCAGCAAAGCGGTGTTCACCTGAACCACCGGGGCCACGCTGCGCAGGGCGGCCAGCGAGACCACCATGCTCGGAGCAGTGTTCTGCGCGGTGGCTCGGTCGAGCGCGGGGTCGACGGCGACCACCTCGAAGGCCACGTCGGTCCCTTCGATGCTCAGGCTGCCGGTGTCGCCCACGGCCAGTAACCCCGAGACGGCAACCGGGAGAACCTTGCCCGCTGCCTGCTCCGATGGATCCGCGGTGAAGGCGAGGTCGGTTCCGGCGACCAACTGTCGGTACTCCGCCGGTGCCGCCGCAAGCAGCTGGAAGGTCTCCCGCCGCGGATCCAGGCCGCCGCCCAGGAGCGCGAGCTGACGGGGCACGGCATACGCGGGGACGACTGCACCGACCCCGGGGCGGGCCCGCAGCGCGTCGATCTCGCCGGGGTCGATCCGTTGGGCGTCGATCCGAACGTCGGCCCCGACCGATCGGTATGCCGTGCGGCCGGCCTGGTCGACCAGGGTGCTCACCGCGGACCCGAGGAAGGTGGCGATGGTGACCGCGACCGCGACGGTGGCCAGTGGCAGGACCGAGCCGGTGACACCGGTGGCCGCCCGCCGCAGCCCCAGCATGGCCTGGAAGCCGGTCCGCCTGGCCGCGACCCGGCCTGCCAGGTCCAGCGCCGGGCGGGCCAGACGCAGGACGACGAGCGTGACGGAGAGGGCGAGCAGCACCGGCAGCGCGGCCACGCTCCAGTCGCTCGTCCCCCGGGCCACCTCGCTCCCGCGGCTGAGCGCGGTCGCCACCGCGAAGCCGGCCACCGCGAGCACAAGGATTTCGGCGGCGGCGCGCCACACCGTCGGCCGCGTCCGCACCTGGCTTCCCCGGCGCGCAGCGCGCACCGCCAGGGAGGCGGTGACCAGCGCGGGGGCCAGGGCGAGCGCCACGACACCCCACGGGATCGCGCTCCCTCCGGGGCCGCCGGGGAGGAGTCGGCCGACGGCCCAGCCGAGCACCGCTGCGGGCAGGGCGGCGAGCGCGGTCTCGGCTGCGAGCAAGGCCCCGACGTGCGGGGCGGAGATGCCCCGCACGCCGAGCAGGTGGATGCTCGCCGCTCGGCGCCGCAGGAGCACGGCGCTGCTCAGCGCAAGGCAGAGCAGACCGAGGGCGAACAGTGCCGTCGTGGCGAAGGCGTGCAGGGCCCGGGTGGTGGCCAGCGCCATCGCGTAGCGATCGATGACGGTGGAGAGCCCGCTGGCGAGGCGGATGGAGCCGATGGAGGTCGGCCAGGGGCCCCGCTCGTTGCCGAGGCGGGTCAGCGCGGCCTTGAGCTCGCTGACATCATCGGAGCGCAGAGCGTCGGAGGTCACCGTGTACCTCCAGTGGTGTTCCAGCCCGAACGCCGAGGTGCTCATCACCGTCGTCCCGCCCTGCGGCTCCCACGGGGTGAGGGCACCGGTGAGAGCGGAGTAACCGTCCTCGCCGACGACGATGACCCCGGTGGGGATGGCCCCACCGTCCGTTCCGAGGACGACCCCGACCGAGAGCATGCCCGGTTCCGCCGTCCAGAAGTCGTCGCCGGTGTCGCGGGCTTGGAAGATGCCGACGATCTGCACGGCCACCGCCCGCAGGGAAACCCCGTTGGCGCCGAAGTACACGTCGGGATCCAGGCGCAGTTCGTCCCCGAGACGAACCCCGAACCGGGCGGCGTACTGCGCGGAGACCGCCACGGGAATGACCTGGACCGTGCGGGATCCCCCGCGATCGCGCAGCGGCACCGTCCTGCTCGCCGCGCCGGGTGGACCACCGCTGACCCAGGTCACGTGCTCGGCGAGCCCGGGTTGCACCCGCAACGCCGCGATCGGGGAGTCGGCAAAGGTTTGCCCGTTGAGTCGGGTGAACGGGAAGTAGTCGGACTGGGCCGACATCTGCGGTGCCCCGGTCAGGCTGGCCACCCGAGCCCCCATGAGCTTGCGGGCCGTGGCGTCGATCACCGCGAACGGGGCGCTGGCTTGGCCGTTGTCGGTTCCGGGTACTCCGACGAAGGTCATGTCCTGCGGGCTCAAGGAGAGGTTGATATCCCGCAGCCCTGGCTCGGCCGCCCGCACCGCCGCCCCGAGGGCCTGGTCCGCGGCCCGCTGCTCGGCCCGGGACGCGGCGGTGAGCAGACCGCTGAGCACCGCGACGAGGATCGCGATGAGGGCGATCGGCGTCCGATCCCGCAGGTGGCGCCGCAGGATCCTCGCCAGGCCGAGCCCCCGGGTCGGTGCGTGCCGGGGGGTCATCGCGGCAGCTCCCCACGGAGCACGTCGGCCGGCGCGTCCCGCCGGATCCCGAGGACGAGAGCGGCCACGACCACCAAGGCCACGGTGAGCGCACCCAACGCCACGGCATACCTCTCCCACGGCGTCACGACGATCACCGGCGGCACCTGAGCCCGCCCGTCGGCGGCGAGCAGGAGCGGGAGGGTCAGGTATGCCGTCAGCGTCCCGACCACCGCCCCCACCGCGACGGCGAGGACGACGACGGCGGCCCGTTCGGTCACCAGCGCGCCCCGCAGCCGGGTCGGTGCGAACCCGAGGGCGTCGAGCACGGCCCCCTCACGGCGACGAGCCCGGCCCAGCGCCGAGGTGGTGGCCCCGAAGCCGAGGACCGCGAGGACCGCCGCGGCCAGCGAGAGCAGACCCATGACCGAGACCATCCCGGCGCGAACCGGCGACGCCTGAGCGGCGCGCAGCAGATCGCTCTGGTCAACACGGCTGACCGCCAGGCGAGGGGAGTCGAGGAGTGCGGCGCGGGCCGCGGCGATATCCGTGGGCGCCAGCCACCACTGCTGGGGGATGAGCGCGATCGGCCCGCTCGAGGCCCCCTGGACCACGTCGAGGGCGGTGTTGAGGGTCGGCAGGTCGGCAAGGATCCCCAGCGTGGGGTCGTCCGCGGTCGGGAGGAAGTCCATGATCCCGACGATCTGCGCGGTCACCTGGCGACCCTGGACGGGCAGGGCGAAGGTGCCGCCGACCTGCAGGTCCGCGGCGGCGGCAACGGCGGAGGTGACCGCGACCGGGACGCGGGGGACCTTGGGTGGCGGCGGGCCAAGAGCCAGCACGGCACTCGCGGGCAGCGACACCAGCCGATCCGCCCCGGCAAGCGGGGTGCCGTCGACCTTGACCGATGTCACGTTGACGGTGTTCGCGGCGGAGGTGTCACGGAAAAGGGTTGCCGTGACCGCGATGAGGCGTACCCGGCCCAGCGGGGGGTCACCCGGGGCGACGAGGTCACCGGTGGCGTTCAGCCTGGCCCCCGACCCCTGGAACACGCCACCCCGAAAGTCCGGAACGTCCAGGGTGACCGCCCAGCGCAGGCCGTCCTCGTTCTCCAGGATGGCCTGGGCGCCGTTGGGTGGCCCGAGGAAACCGTCCCCCACGGGAAGGAAGTCTGCGGAGACCTCGAGGGTGCGGGCGCCCACCGGCAACTCCAGCCCGTATGCCGTCGCCGGTCGGGCGCCGACCAGCCGCGCCCGCAGTTGGGCCCAATCGGCGCCGCCGAGGAGGTCCGCGCGCGGGCGCAGCACCTCTGTCGTGAGGTCTGCGGCGAGGATGCTCACTTGGTCGCTTTCGCCGACCGAGCCTTGGGACCGGAAGAGCGGCATGACGTTCTCAGCCCCACCGGAGAGTTGGGCGTAGCGGCTCGCCAGCAGCGGGGCGTGCTTGACTTCCGCTCCCGGCTCCACCCGCAGTGGCGCGCCGGCCGCGAACGCGGTCTGGTCCCTCAGGGCGCGCTCCGCGGTCGCGGCATACGACAGCGAGAGCGAGAGCGCCGCGACGGCGAGCATGACGAGCAGGAGTGCCCCCCGCTGGGCCTCGACCCGGCGGGCGATCTGCCAGGAGGCCCATGCCAGGCGCAGGCCACGGGACCGGTGAGCGAGCACCGTGGCGGTCCGGGCGATGAGCGGGATCACGCGGAGCGCGAGGACGGCGAGCCCGCCGATGACCAGGGCCGGGGCGAGCACGGTCAGCGGGTCGACGGTGAGTCCTCCGGAGTCTCGGTAACGGCGCAGTTGAAGCACGCCGAGGGCCCCCAGGGCGAGGAGCACGAGATCGGCCGCGACAGACACGATCCGGGTGCTGAGGACCCGATCGCTGCGCAGGTGGCCCGAGCGCAGGGCGGCCAGCACAACGAGCACGACGGCCACCACGGTGCCGGCGACGAGGGCGCCGCTGGTGAGCACCGTCCGGGTGACTTCCCGCGCGCCGCCGCGCAGGGCCGGGAGGCCGGTGGAGTGCACGAGGCTGCCGGCACCGAGCACGGTGGCCAGGACGGCGAGCAGGGCAGCGGGCAGGGCGAGCCCGAGGCCTTCGATCACGGCGAGCTGGGCCACCTGACCCGCTCCGCCACCCCGGGCCCGCAGGAGGCGGGTTTCCTCCTCACGGAGGCTGGCCATGAGGGCCGCCGAGACGGCGAGGGCAACGGCACCGAGGAGCAGGACCAGCAGGGTCGGCGTGAGGGTGACTAGGGACGCGCGTTCGCTGGTGCGCTGAGCTTGAGTCAACAGATCGGGCAACGCGGTCCGGATGGTGGTCGGCGAGAGCCCGGGGAGGGTGCTCCATTGCGCCACCGCCCGCTCGATGTCGGCCCGGGTCCCGGCGAGGGTGCCGGCGGACAGCCCGGTGAGGTCGGGCTGCCACAGCCACGAGGTCGAGCTCTCCCGACCGGGCTGGGAGACCAGGACACCGGCGGCGGTCAGGAACGGGCCGTAGGTCGGGTAGTCCCCCTGCCGGAGGCCGCCGGTGACCAGGCCCAGCTGGGTCCATGCGCTGGACTGCTCGGGGCTGACGTCCACGCTCCCGACGATGCTGACCTTCACGGGGGCTCCCCCGGTGGAACTCAGTGGGGTCAGCGTCTGTGTGCGGCCCACCGCCCATCCCAGGTCGCGCAGGGTGGTTGTCGGCAGGACGACCTCGATCGGTCCTGAGGTGACCGGGGCCGTGGGCCATCGCCCCGCGGAGAGCGTGCCCTGCGAGGGCAGATCCGAAAGGTCGGCGAGTTGGGCCCGGGCGGTGCTCGATTCCCCGGCGATGCTGAGCGGTCCGGCGATCGTGGCGCGGAGCACCCCGCCCTGCACCGAGCCGCCGGTCGCGGCCCGCACGGAGGTATCGACCGTGGCGAGCGCCGGCGGCGAGGTGGGGGCCGCAGCGAGCACGGAGCGTTGATCGGCGGGAGCGCTGAGGACCGAGGCTTCCACGGCCGAGGCCGCGACTCGGTCGGTGAGCACCGCCAGCGCGGCGATGGCGAGCAGGCTGGCGACCATCGTCAGGCCCACCGCGGCCAGGGCCGCCCGATGTTCGCGGACACGGCCCCACGCCAGCCGGAGCATGGTCACCGCGGGTCGGCCCCTCAGGAACGCTGGACCAGGGGGCGGGTGACTTCGCCGGCGCTGGCGGTGCGCGTGGCGGCATACCGGGCCGGTTGCCGCTGCGCGATCCCGCGCGCGCTGAGGCGCTCGGCGGCGATCTTCTCCTGGAGCTTGATGATGCCTTGGAGGAGGGCCTCGGGCCGTGGCGGGCAGCCGGGGACATAGACATCCACGGGGATGAGCTGATCGACGCCCTTGGTCACCGAGTAGGAGTCCCAGTAGGGGCCCCCGGAGTTCGAGCACGCGCCGAAGGAGATGACGTACTTGGGTTCGGGCATCTGGTCGTAGAGCCGCCGGATGGAGGGCGCCATCTTGTCGGTGACGGTGCCGGAGACGACCATGAGGTCAGCCTGCCGGGGTCCGGGAGCGAACGGGATGACCCCGAGCCGCATGAAGTCGTGCCGGCCCATGCTCGTGGCGATGAACTCGATAGCGCAGCACGCTAGCCCGAAGTTGAACACCCAGAGCGAGTAGCGGCGACCCCAGTTGAGCACCACCCGGATGGGTTTGGGCGCGTATGCCGTGACAGCCCCGACCCGCGGGGTGGGCAGGTCGACCGGCATACTCATGGACCGACCATACCCACCCGCGGCTGGCCCGCCGAGCCCACGCTCCTGGCGACGCACGCTCCTCCTCCCTCCGGCGGACCCCTAACCTCTGCTAGCAAGGGTGAGCTTCACGACCGAAGGATGCATCATGCGGTCCTGAAGCCAAGGTCTGCTAGAAGAGGTTGCATCAAGGGAGGGGGATGGAGGGAGGGAGATTGAGCGCGAGCGCTGAGGCCTCAGACGACGGCCCGCCGGTTCACCGCATAGCTGCCGGCTGCGGCGAGCAGGGCCAGCACGGCGGCGATATTGAGCAGCAGCCAGGCCCCGAGGGAGTCCCAGAGCTCGCTGGTCAGCGAGGACTGCCAGACGGCGAGCGCGATGACCCCAAGCAGGGCGAGCGTGACCAGGATCGCGCTCACGGCGGTCCAGACCGTCCCGAACGCCCGGAAGACGGTACCGAAGAAGGCGCCGGCATACAGGGACAGGATCGCGAGGAGGAACATCGTGGTGAACGTCCGGACGAGGTCCCCCTCCGCGAGGAACTGCACGTCGAACGCCCGGGCTCCGATGAACCAGTGATCGGTGGCCCGCTCGAGCGCCAGGAATACCAGGGACCCGAGGCCGACCAGGGTGGAGGTGATGAGGAATCCGATGCTCGTTCCGAGCCATAGGTCGCGGCGGGTGCTGCCGAAGGCAAGCGCCATGGAGAAGTTCCGGTTCATCGCCAGGACCCCGACGGAGAAGAGGAAGCCGGGCGGAGCGTAGAGGGCGCCGCCGTTGTAGCGCATGTTCTGCACAATGTCGTCCGGGAGCGGGTAGCCGACGCTGATCCCGATGATGCCGGCGATGATGACGGAGAACATCGTCATGATCCCGAGGATGTAGAGGGGGGTGTACAGGGCCCAGCTCCTGTTGGCCAGGTAGAGGCGCAGGCTGCGCCGGATGTAGGTCATGACGCCTTCTCCAAGGTTTCGGGGCGGTCGGTCGCTCGGTCGAGGGAGTGGATGCCGAGGGCGGCGACGAAGTCCTGCAGGCTCGCCGACTCCAGCGAGAGGCGCAGTTCCTCGGCGAGTTCGTGGTCGTCCTCGCGCAGCTCACCGCGGACGGTGACCGAGAGCAAACCGCCGAGACGGCGCTCGGTGAGGATGTCACGGTCGGCGACCAGGGTGCGCACTTCGGCCTCCCGGCCCCGGACGATAAATGAGCCCCGACTGGCTTCCTCGACCCCGGTCTGGAGCACGATTCGGCCCTCGTCGAGGATGAGGACCTCCTCCATGAGCGCCGCGGCCTCGTCGATGAGGTGGGTCGAGAGGATCACGGTGCGCGGGTGGACGGCATACTCACCGACCAACTCCTCATAGAAGATCGCCCGGGAGGAGGCATCGAGACCGAGGTAGGGCTCGTCGAGGAAGGTGTATGCCGCGCGGCTGGCGAGCGCGATGGTGATGGCGAGGGCGGAGCGCTGACCGCGGGAGAGTTTCTTGGACCTGGTCCGCATCGGCAGGCGGAAGCGTTCGGTGAGCCGGTCGGCGACCTCGCTGGACCAGGTCGGATAGAACGCCGGGGCGACGGCAAGGATGTCGCGCACCGAGAAGGCGTCGTTGTAACGCTGGTCCTCCCGCACGAAACACATCCGCTGGAGGATCTCGGCGTTTTCCACCGGGTCCTGACCGTCGACGAGGATGCTCCGCCGGTGCGGAAGGCGTGGGTGGTGATGAGGGACATGAGCGTGGTCTTGCCGACGCCGTTCGCGCCGAGCAGGCCGTAGATCCGGCCCGCGGGCAGGTGCGCGGTCACTCCGGTGAGGACCCGGTGGGACCCGAAGTTCTTGGTCACCGCGGTGAGCTCGATCCCGTCGTGGGCGGCGGGTGTGGGGGTCATCGCTGGTCCTTTCGGATGAGGTCGAGGATCTCCTCGAGGGTGAGCCCCAAGCGGGCACCCTCGGCGAGGAAGGGGCGGACGTACTCGTCGGTGAAGGCGGCTCGGCGGCGGGCGCGCAGGGCTTCGGGTGCACCGGTCACGACGAACATCCCCAGGCCGCGCCGCTTGTAGACGATGCCGTCGTCGACGAGGCGGTTGAGGGCCTTGCCCGCCGTCGCCGGGTTGATCCGGTAGTGCACGGACAGTTCGGTGGTCGAGGGGACCTGGGTCTCCTCGGCATAGAGCCCGACGAGGATGTCGTCGGCGATGCGGTCGGCGATCTCCAGGAAGATCGGCCGGCCGTCGGGGGCGGGGCTCATCGGACTCCTTGTTGGTTCATTACTCCACTAATGAACCATGCCACCAAGGCTCCTGTCAAATCGACCCTGAGGGCACAGCTCAGCGACCCCTGAGGGCCGACCTAAGCTCTGCTAGGGAACCCCTCAGGTCCAGCGCAGCAGCCCGCGGCGAGCGGCGTGCAGCAGCCCGACGAGGACGATCCCGACGAAGACCGCCACCGCGATCAGGGCCCGCATGCCCAACTCCCGAGCCACCAGCGCCCACGGGAAGAGATAGACCGCGTCGACCGCGAACACGACATAGAGGAAGGCGTAGGAGAGGTAGCGCACCTGGCTCTGCGCCCAGCCCTCCCCGACCGGGTCGATCCCCGACTCGTATGTCGTCCGGCCGGCCGGAGTGACCGCTCGCGGGGCCAACAGGCGGCGCGCGGTCATGGCCGCAACGACGAGGAGGATTCCCGCACCGATGACCGCGGCGACGACGGCATACCCGCTCATGAAGGCAAGCCTACGTGGACCATCCCCGACCGAGGGCGTCGACGGACGTACGATGAGCGTCGGTCCCATGACGTCCGACAAGCAGGTGCCTCGTGAGCAGTAAGCCGGTCCAGACGCTCCGCCGCGTCGTCATCCGCTTCGCCGGCGACTCCGGAGACGGTATGCAACTCACCGGGGACCGGTTCACCTCGGACACCGCCCGGCTCGGCAACGACCTCTCCACGCTGCCGAACTTCCCGGCCGAGATCCGCGCACCCCAGGGCACCCTGCCGGGGGTCTCCTCCTTCCAGTTGCACTTCGCCGACCACGATGTGCTCACCCCCGGAGACGCCCCCGACGTCCTCGTCGCGATGAACCCGGCTGCTCTGCGCGCCAACCTCGCCGACCTCCCCCGGGGCGCGACCATCATCGCCAACAGCGACGAGTTCACCACCCGCAACCTCGCCAAGGTCGGATACCAGACCAACCCGCTCGAGGACGGTTCGCTCGACTCCTGGCAGGTCCACCCGGTGGCGCTCACCTCGATCACCGTCGAAGCGCTCGCCACCACCAGCGCCCTCACCCGCAAGGAGAAGGAGCGCGCGAAGAACATGTTCGCGCTCGGCCTGCTCTCCTGGATGTACTCCCGGCCCATCGAGCCGACCGAGGCCTTCCTCGCAGGCAAGTTCACCTCGAAGCCGGAGGTTCTCGCGGCCAACGTTGCTGCCCTGCGCGCCGGGTGGAACTTCGGGGAGACCACCGAGGAGTTCGCCTCCACGTATGCCGTGTCACCGGCACCCATGGCCGCGGGCACTTACCGCAACGTCACCGGCAACACCGCACTCGCGCTCGGGCTCGTCGCGGCGGCCCACCGCAGCGGGCTTCCGCTGGTCCTCGGGTCGTATCCGATCACCCCGGCCTCGGACATCCTGCACACCCTCTCCGGGCTCAAGCGGTTCGGGGTGACCACCCTGCAGGCCGAGGACGAGATCGCCGCCGTCGGGATGGCGCTCGGGGCAAGTTTCGGCGGAGCCCTCGGAGTGACCTCGACCTCCGGTCCGGGTCTGGCCCTCAAAGCGGAGACGATCGGGCTTGCGGTCTCGCTCGAACTCCCGCTCGTCGTCATCGATGTGCAACGCGGCGGCCCCTCGACGGGTCTGCCGACCAAGACCGAACAGGCCGACCTGCTCCAGGCGCTGCACGGCCGCAACGGCGAGAGCCCGGTCGCGGTCATTGCCCCACAGACTCCTGCCGACTGTTTCGACGCCGCCCTGGACGCGGTCCGGATCGCGACCACGTACCGCACCCCGGTTCTGGTGCTCTCCGACGGCTACCTCGCCAACGGCTCAGAGCCCTGGTCCGTCCCCGCGATCGCCGACCTCCCCGAACTCACCGTCGAGTTCACCACCGAGCCCAACGCGGTGACCCCCGACGGCTCCCCCACCTTCCACCCGTACGCCCGGGACCCGCTCACCCTCGCCCGACCATGGGCGCTGCCCGGCACCCCCGGCCTGGAACACCGCATCGGTGGCATCGAGAAGGCCGACCTCACCGGCGACATCTCCTACGACCCCGCCAACCACGACCGCATGGTTCGCCTGCGGCAGGCCAAGATCGACGGGATCACCGTGCCCGACATCGTCGTCGATGACCCGAGCGGATCGGCCAAGGTGCTTCTCCTCGGCTGGGGCTCGACCTACGGCCCGATCGCGGCCGCCGTGCGCGCCGTCCGGGCCGCCGGGCACCACGTCGCTCGGGCCCACCTGCGGCACCTGGCGCCGCTGCCGGCCAACCTCGGTGGGGTGCTCACGGCATACGAGCGGGTGGTTCTGCCCGAGATGAACCTCGGTCAGCTCGCGCTGTTGCTGCGGGCGCGCTACCTCGTCGACGTGCGCTCGCACACCGCCGTGCGCGGCGTCCCGTTCGCGACGACAGAACTCGGCGAGGTCATCCTGACTCACCTGAGCGAGGTGTCCGCATGAGCATCGACCTCGGCCTGCCGCAGCGGCCGCTGACGAAGAAGGACTTCACCTCCGACCAGGAGGTTCGCTGGTGCCCCGGCTGCGGCGACTACGTCATCCTCGCCGCCGTCCAAGCCTTCCTCCCAGAACTCGGGGTGCCGCGCGAGCAGGTCGTCTTCGTCTCCGGCATCGGCTGCTCCTCGCGTTTCCCGTATTACGTCGAGACCTACGGGATGCATTCGATCCATGGCCGCGCGCCCGCCATCGCCACCGGACTGGCCACCTCCCGCCCGGACCTGCAGGTGTATGTCGTCACCGGGGACGGGGACGCCCTGTCCATCGGCGGCAACCACCTCATCCACGCGATCCGGCGCAACGTCAACCTCACGATCCTGCTCTTCAACAACCAGATCTACGGACTGACCAAGGGGCAGTACTCCCCGACCTCCCGGGTCGGGCAGGTGACGAAGTCAACGCCGCTCGGATCCGTCGACACCCCGTTCAACCCGCTCTCGCTCGCCCTCGGCGCCGAGGCGACGTTCGTTGCCCGGGTCATGGAGAGCGACCGTCCGCTGCTCATGGACGTGCTCCGTGCGGCCCACGAACACCAGGGCACCGCCCTCATCGAGATCTACCAGAACTGCCCGATCTTCAACGACGGCGCCTTCGACCTCATCAAGGACCGCAGCCAGCAACAGGCTCGGTTGGTCCGGCTCCAGGCCGGGGAGGAAGTCGTCGTCGGAGCCGAGGGAGAGCGGAAGGTTCTCGTGCGCAAGGCTCATGGGGGGGTCGAGTTCGTCGACGAGGCCGCGGTGGACCGCTCGGCTGCCCCGGGCGCGCCCGGCTCCGTGGTCGTGCACGACCCGACCAACCCCGACCCCTCGGACGCCTTCGCGATCTCCCGGCTTGACGGCCCGGAGATGGCGCACGTCCCGGTGGGCATCTTCCGCCGGGTGAGCCGCCCCACCTACGACGATCAGGTCCGAGAGCAAGTGGCCAGCGCTCTGCACGCGGCAGGCGGCGCCTCCGGGGACGCCGAACTCGACCAACTTCTGCGCGGCCCGGACACCTGGACCGTGCCGTGAGCACACCGTGGCTGGGCCCATTCGGTGACCGGTGAGCGCCGCTGACGGGGCCGCGCAGCGCGACGAGACCCGACGGGGCACCCTCTACGGTGCCGCGGCCTACGGCATCTGGGGTGCCTTTCCGCTCTACTTCCATGCGCTGAAACCGGCTGGGCCGTTCGAGATCCTTGCGCACCGCATCCTGTGGTCGTTCCTCTTCTGCGCGGCGATCCTGCTGCTGCGCCGTGACCTGGCCTGGCTGCGGTCTCTGCTTGCGGACCGACGCCGGATGGGCGTGGTCACCGCCGCCGGGATACTGCTCGCGATCAACTGGGTGGTGTACGTCCTTGCCGTGCTCTCCGGGCGGACCTACGAGGCGGCCCTCGGCTACTTCATCAACCCGCTCGTCACCGTCGCTCTCGGCGTGGTTCTTCTCGGCGAACGGCTGCGGCCGCTGCAGCAGGCCGCCCTGGCCGTGGGGGCCATCGCCGCGACCTACCTCGTCGTCGCGGGCGGCATCTTCCCGTGGATCTCGATCACGTTGGCCCTCTCCTTCGGCCTGTACGGGCTGCTCAAGAAGCGCCTCGGAGTGTCCATGGACGCGCTGCACTCGCTCACCGCGGAAACCGTCGCGCTCGTGCCGGTCGCGGTCATCGTGCTCGTCCTGGTGGCCCGTCGCGGCGAGCTCACCTTCGGCAGCGCCGGGGTCCCCCATGCCCTCGCTCTGGCCTCGGCGGGGGTGGTCACCGCCATCCCGCTGCTGCTCTTCGCGGCCGCCGCCCGTCGGGTGCCGCTGGTCACCATCGGGCTCCTGCAGTTCGCGACCCCCCTGCTCCAACTCCTCGCTGGCGTGCTCATCCTGCGCGAACACGTCTCCCCTGCCTTGTGGGTGGGATTCGCCATTGTCTGGGTCGCCCTGGCGATCCTCGCCACCGACATGGTCCGACAGAGCCGATCCGCCAGGGCATGACCGCACTTCGGGGGACACGGTGGGGGTCGCCCGATGATCGTCGCCCCGCGTGCGCTAGGTTCTAGCCGACCGAAACGGAGAGGAACCCGATGACCCAGGCAGCCCAGCGCCCGAACTTCTGCCCTCGGTGTGGCGGCCCGGCCATACCGGAGGACCAGTTCTGTATGTCGTGCGGCTTGGCGCTGGCAGCACGGGCCACGGCCCCGCCGACCGGGAACCAGACGGTGCGCCGCTCGACGTTGCACGAGGTGGAGGAAGCCAGCGCACCCGCGCCGGAGCCGGCCGTGGCACCTACTCCGGAGCCGGTCGTGGCAGCTGCGCCCCCGCCCGTACCCGAGCCACTCGCCGTACCCGAGCCAGTGGCAGCAGCGCTCCCCGTGGAGGCGGCGCACACCCCCTCGAGCGAGGCGATGACCGGGGTGGGGTCGATGAACTTCGCCTGGCCGGTGCCCGACCGCACCGTCGAAGTCTCCGGACGCCAACGCAGCCTCGAGATCGTCGTGGTGGCGGCCCTCTATCTCTTGGCAGCCTTGTGGCTGCTCATCGAGGCCTGGCCCGCGATCAAGGCCCTGCCCGACCTCATCTCGGGCCTCGGCGGATCCGGTCTGGGGTTCGCCTTCGGCTGGGTGGCCCTGCTCGCCCTCCTCGTCATCCTCTACCTCGTCGTCGGTCTCGCCTACACCGCGGTCAAGGTCTTCAACGGCGACCCCTTGGGCCGGGGGCTCTCGGCGGTCATCGCCGGGGTCCTCGTCTTGAGCGTCCTCGGCAGTGAGGCACCTGGGGGCATGGGGGTGGCCGCCCTCGTCAGCGCGCTCGCCACCGCGGTGCTCTTCCTCTCCCCCTGGGCGAAACGGGTCTTCGCAGAGTCCGAGGCCAGGGCCGAACGCCCGTCCGGCATCGTGCTCAGCCAGACCCTGCTCCTGGTGATGGCCAGCCTGCTCGGCCTCGTCACGATCGGCCTGCTCCCGAGCCTCGGTTCGGTCGGCGAGCTCAACACGCTCGGAGAACTCACCGGCAGCGGCTCGGCCGGCACCACCCTCGTCGTCGGCTTGCTGCTCTTCGGTGCGGCCGCGGCCGCGTCCTGGATGGCCTACACCCGGATCGGGAAGCGCGACCCGGCGGGGCGGATCATCGCCACCGTCCTCGCCGCCATCTTCTCGCTCTTCTCGCTCTTCGCCCTTGAGGGCTCCAACCCGCTCGGGACCATGGCGGTCCATGCCGGCATCGTCATCCCGCTCTGGGTGGGCCGCGGTAAAGAGTGGTTCACCTCCGCGGCCTCCTGAGCGAGCCTGGCATGCTCTGACGCATGCCGACCCGCCTGCCCCTGCCCGCCCGCTTCCGCGCAGTGCACTACGCCTGGGTCGTTGCCGGCATCACGCTCGGTGCCCTCGTCGCGGCCGCGGCGTTCCGGTCCTCGACCGGGGTGCTCCTGGAGCCCATCGAGGAGGAGTTCGGCTGGTCGCGGGCCACGACCTCGGGGGCCGTGAGCCTCAACCTCGTCCTCTATGGGCTCATCGCCCCGTTCGCGGCCGCCCTCATGGAGACCTGGGGCATCCGTCGGATCGTGGCCGCCGCGCTGACACTCATCGCGCTGGCGTCCCTGGCGACCACCGTCATGACCTCCCCGTGGCAGCTCTGGGTGCTCTGGGGCCTGGTCATCGGCTCGGGCACCGGGGCCATGGCCCTGGTCTTCGGTGCGATCGTCGCGAACCGCTGGTTCGTGGACCGGCGCGGCCTGGTGACCGGGATCTTCTCGGCGGCCAACGCAACCGGGCAGCTGGTCTTCCTGCCCCTCATCGCGCACACCGCGACCACCCACGGCTGGCGGTCGGCGGCCTACATCACCGCCGCGCTCGCGCTCATCGGCGCGGTCCTCGTCGCCGCCTTCCTGGTGAACTCGCCCAGCGACCGCGGCCTCCTTCCCTTCGGGGTCGGTGAGGGGTATGCCGTTCAGGCGCCACCCGCGAGCAGCGGGCCTGCGTGGCGGACGGCCGTCGGCGTCCTCGGAGAGGCCGGCCGGACCTGGACGTTCTGGGCCCTGGTGCTCACCTTCTGGGTGTGTGGCTGGTCGACGAACGGGCTCATCCAGACCCACTTCATCCCGGCCGCCCACGACCACGGCATGCCCGCGACGACCGCGGCCGGGCTGCTCGCGGTCGTCGGCATCTTCGACATCGCCGGAACCATCGCCAGCGGGTGGCTCACCGATCGTTACGACTCGCGGGTGCTGCTGGCGATCTACTACGCCGGTCGCGGGGTCTCCCTGCTGACCATCAGCCAGGTCCTCGCCCCGCAGGTCGAGCCGGGGATGTGGGTGTTCATCGTCTTCTACGGGCTGGACTGGGTGGCCACCGTGCCCCCGACGGTGGCCTTGTGTCGCCAGCATTTCGGGCTGGCCCGCTCCGGGGTGGTGTTCGGGTGGGTGTTCGCCGCGCACATGGTCGGGGCTGGGGCGGGAGCGTCGCTCGCCGGGTGGCTGCGCACCGTCCGCGGCGACTATCACTGGGCGTGGATCATCGCCGCGATCCTCTGCTTCGCGAGCGCGCTCATCGCGCTCTCGATCCGCACACCGCGGAGCAGTCAGCCGGTGGCGACCGGCAGCGCCTTGACGATGAGGTAGGTGACCACGCTGGTGACCATCGTGGCCAGCGTGCCCCAGGCCATGTCGATCGGGACGATCGAGCTCGGGTAGTCCTTGAGGACCGCGAGGTTGGTGAGGTTCCAGGTCGCGTAGGCAACGAACCCCAGCAGCGCCCCAGCGATGGCGGCCTTGGTGAGCGAACCCTCGCGCAGGGCCGGTCCGGTCGCGAAGTAGGTGAGCCCCACGAGGTAGATCCCATAGAAGACGATGGCCGCGCCCATGTTCGGGCTGTCCGCGAGCAGGTGGCCCATGCGGTCGTCATAGAAGCCCTTTCCGACCTTGCCGAGCCACACGAAATCGAGCACGCCGAAGACGACGGCGGCAACGGCATACGCGGCGATCCACATCATGGGCTTGGCCTTTCTGGACAACGGTGGGGTATGGGAACTCAGGACACTCGGGAGACGACGCCGGTGGCCAGGGCCGCGAGCGCGGTCCGGGCATCCGAGGCTGGCAGCGCGTCCAAGACCGCTTGGGCGCCGGCCGCGACGGCGAAGGTCCGCTCGCGCGCTTGGGCCAGGGCCGGGTGGACCCGGAGCAGGTCGAGCGCCTCGGCGAGTTCGGCATCCCCGGTGAGTTCTCCGCGCAGGAGGTCCTGGAGCCGGGCGTCGGCCGGGTCGCGGGAGCCGAGGGCCAGCAGGACGGGCAGGGTGCGTTTGCCTTCGCGCAGGTCGGTGCCGGGGGTCTTGCCGAGGGTCTCCTGATCCGAGGAGATGTCGATGAGGTCGTCGGCGAGCTGGAAGGCGACCCCGAGCCGCTCGCCATACTCGCGCATGATCTCGACGACCTCCGGCGAGCAACCGCCGAACAGGGCGCCGTACCGAGCCGAGGTCGCGATGAGCACCCCGGTCTTGTCGGCGAGCACGCCAAGGTAGTAGCCGACGGGGTCGGTCCCCGGCGGGCAGGGGCGGTCGTCGCGGATCTGCCCGGAGCACAACCGGACGAAGGTCTGCGCCTGGATCTTCACGGCCTGCGGGCCGAGGTCGGCGACGAGGTCGGAGGCCGTTCCGAAGAGCAGGTCGCCGACCAGGATGGCGGTCGAGTTCCCGTATGCCGTGTTCGCGCTCGGGGTGCCCCGACGCACCGTCGCCTCATCCATGACGTCGTCGTGATAGAGCGAGGCGAGGTGGGTCAGCTCGACCGCGGCCGCGGCGGCGACGACCTCGTCGTTGAGCCCGGAGCCGAGTTCGGCGGCGAGCAGGGTGAGCAGCGGCCGGAACCGCTTACCACCGGCCGCGACGAGGTGCCCGGAGGCCTGCGCGATGAACGGGTCGGCGTGGTCGACCCGGGCCGCGATGAGGGCGTTGACCTGCTCCAGGCCGGCGCCGAGTCGCTCGCGGAGTTCGGTCGAGGCGCCGGGGAGAGCGAGCAGCGTCGGCGTCCCGCTCACAGCAGGAACTGCGAGGCGCTCTGCGCGATCTCGAGGACCTTGGTCGGCCAGACCCCGAGGACGAGGGTGACGAGCACCCCGACGGTGACGGCGATGGTGGTCGAGACCGACGGCATGAGCGCGACGACCTCGTCGTCCTCCCCGGTGTCCGCGGGGGCGCTGAAGTACATCAGGACGATGAGCCGGACATAGACATACGCGGTCACGGCCGAGGCCAGCACACCGACGATGACCATGATCACTCCAGCGGTGCCCCCGGTGGCGATGGCCGGGGCGAACGCGGCGAACTTGGCCGCGAACCCGGAAGTCAGCGGGATCCCGGCGAAGGCCAGCAGGAGGAACCCGAAGACGGCCGCGACCACCGGGTGCCGCCGACCCAGGCCCGCCCACTGGGAGATCTGCGCGGCCTCGGACGCGCCTTGACGGACCATAGCGACGATGGCGAAGGCCGCGATCGTGGTGAAGCCGTAGGCCACGAGATAGAACATGACCCCGCTCACCGCCTCCCTGGAGAAGGCGAGCACGCCCACGAGGATGAACCCGGCGTGCGCGATCGAGGAGTACGCAAGCAGCCGCTTGATGTCGGTCTGGGTCACCGAGAGCACCGCGCCGACGACCATGGTGAGGATGGCGATGGCCGCGACCCCGAGCCGCCAGTCCCACCGGCTGCCCTCCAGCCCGACGTAGGTGAGCCGGAGGATGGCCCCGAAGGCGGCGACCTTCGTGCAGGCCGCCATGAACCCGGTGACCGGCGTGGGCGCACCCTGGTAGGCGTCCGGGGTCCACATGTGGAACGGGGCCGCGCCGACCTTGAAGAGCAGACCGATGAGCAGCAGGACCGCACCGGGGACGAGGAGGCCGTCCTGGGGGGTCGCGCCCTGGGCGATGACCTTGGCGATGACGCCGAGGTCGACCGACCCGGCGAAGCCGTAGATCAGGGCCGCCCCGAAGAGGAAGAACGCCGAGGAGAACGCGCCGAGCAGGAAGTACTTGAGCGAGGCCTCCTGGGAGAGCAGTCGCCGCCGCCGGGCGATGCCGGTCATGACATAGAGCGGCAGCGAGAGCACTTCGAGGGCGACGAACATGGTGATGAGGTCGCTCGCGGCGACGAACATCATCATCCCGAACACCGCGAGCAGGGTGAGCGGGAAGACCTCGGAGGTGGCGTACCCGGCCCGGGCCGCCTCGACTTCCTGGCTAGACCCGGGGGTCGACGCACCCATCGGGGTGAACGCGTCGCCGCCCACGCCGCCGAAGCGCTCCGCCATGACGAGGATCGCGATGAAGGACATGAGCAGAAGTGCACCCTGGAGGAACAGCGCCGGCCCGTCGATGGCGATCGACCCGCCGACGGTGACGACCTGGTGGTCCACCGAACGCAGGATGAGCGAGACGAAGGCCAGGAGAAGGGTCGCCGAGGTGAGCACCACCTGAACCGTATGCCGTGCAGCGCGGGCACGAACGCCTCGACGAGGACCCCGATCAGGGCCCCACCGACGACGACGAGCATCGGCATGAGCGCCCAGTAGTCGACCTTGACGGCCTCGAAGGCCGGGAACGCTGCGGGCATCACTTGGCACTCTCCGTTGCGTTGACGGCCGGCGGCGGGTCAGTGACCCCGACGATCTGCAGGGTGCGCTCGACCGCGGGGTTGAGCACATCGAGCACCGGCTTGGGATAGAACCCGAGGAGGACGAAGCTCGCGATGATGGGGACCACGACGACCTTCTCGCGCACCGAGAGGTCTCGGGGCGCCGCCCCTTCGGCGAACTCCGGCTTCGGCCCGGTCATCGTCTTCTGGTACATGAGGAGGATGTAGAGGGCCGCGAGGACTAGGCCCAGGGTGGCGATGACGGCGGCCACCCTGTGGGTCTGGAAGGTGCCCTGGATGACGAGGAACTCGCTGACGAAGCTCGACAGACCGGGTAGGGCGAGCGAGGACAGGCCGACGACGAGGAAGGACCCGGCCAGGATCGGCGTGACCCGCTGCCACCCGCCGTACGTGGACATCTGCTGGGACCCGGTGCGCGCGGCGAGGAAGCCGATGAGCAGGAACAGCCCGGCCGTGGAGAAGCCGTGGTTGACCATGTAGAGGGTCGAGCCGGCCCCACCGACCGTGGTGAGGGCGAAGATGCCGAGGACGATAAAGCCGAAGTGGCTGATCGAGGTGTAGGCGACCAGGCGCATCATGTCGGTCGAGCCGATGGCGAGGATCGCGCCGTAGATGACCGAGATGACGGCGAGCGCGATGACCACCGGGGTCGCCCACGTCGAGGCCTCCGGGAAGAGCTGGAGGCAGAAACGGATCATCCCGAAGGTGCCGACCTTGTCCAGCACACCGACGAGGAGCACCGAGGTCGCCGGGCGCGCCGCCGCGGCCGCGTCGGGCAGCCAGGTGTGCACCGGCCACATCGGGGCCTTGACCGCGAAGGCGATGAAGAACCCGAGGAACATCAGCCGCTGCGCCGTGGTCGAGCCGCCGACGTTGCCGGTGAGCGTCTCCATGAGGAAGGCCTTGTCCCCGCCCGGGCCGTAGACGTAGAGCCCGATGACGGCGACGAGCATGACCAGCCCGCCGGCGAGGGAGAAGAGCAGGAACTTCAGCGCGGCGGCCTGGCGGCGGGCGCCGCCGAACATCCCGATGAGGAAGTACACCGGGATGAGCATGGCTTCGAAGAAGACGTAGAAGAGGAAGACGTCGGTGGCCGCGAAGACTCCGACCATGAACGCCTCGAGCACGAGCATGAGCGCGAAGTAGGTGGAGACCCGACGACCCTCGTCCTCAGGGACGTCCTTCCACGCCGCGAGCAGGCAGATCGGGGTGAGGATGACGGACATGACGATGAGGGAGAGCGCGATGCCATCGACCCCGAGGGCGTAGGACACCCCGAACTGCGGGATCCACGAGTGCACCTCGGCGAGCTGGAACTGGGTGCTGGCCCCGGCGTCGAACCGTGCCCAGGCAATGAGCCCGAGCACGAGCACGACGAGCGAGGTCGCGAGCGCGGCGACCTTGGCCGCCTGGCCGCGAAGGAACGCGACAACGACCGCGCCGAGCACCGGCACCGCCATCATCAGCGTCAGCAGTGGCATGGAGTTCACTGGATCACCCACAGGGTCCCGAGGACGGCGACGACACCCGCGAGCATCGTCATGGCATAGGAGCGGGCGTAGCCGGTCTGGAACCGTCGCGCCCAGCCCGAGAGCGCGGCGACGAGGCCCCCGATGCCCATCGCTCCCCGGTCGACGGCCTGGTCATCGAAGCCGACGACGGTCTTGGTGAGCACCTGACCGGGGCGCATGAAGAGGCCCTCGTTGATGGCGTCCTGGTAGAGGTCGGCGCGAGCGGCCCGGGTGAGCAGCGAGGCCTGCGGCGGGGTCGTCGGGACGACGGCGGCCGTGCGGCCGTAGCGGGTCCACGCGAGGTAGACCCCGGCGGCGACGAGCAGCAGCGTGAGGCCGGTGATGACCGGGACGGAGAGCACGGGGTGCTCCTCGCCGTGTTCCCCGACGATCGGCGCGAGCCAGTGGGCGAACATCGAGTTGAAGGAGAGCACGAAGCCGAGCAGGGCCGAACCCACGGCGAGGACCATCATCGGGACGGTCATGGTGAGCGGCGACTCGTGCGGGTGGGCGCCCTTGGCCCAGCGCTTCTCCCCCTCGAAGGTCATGAAGAAGAGCCGGGACATGTAGAACGCCGTCACGCCCGCTCCGATGAGGGCGGCGCCACCGAGCAGCCAGGGCCGGATGCCCTCGCCGACGAAGGCGGCCTCGATGATCTTGTCCTTGCTCCAGAACCCGGAGAACGGCGGCACCCCGAGGATGGCGAGCCAGCCCAGGCCGAAGGTGGCCCAGGTGATCTTCATGTACTTGCCCAGGCCGCCGAAGCGGCGCATGTCGACGGTGTCGTTCATGCCGTGCATGACCGACCCGGCCCCGAGGAACATGCCGGCCTTGAAGAAGCCGTGGGTGAGCAGGTGCATGATGGCGAAGGCGTACCCGACCGGGCCGAGCCCGGCGGCGAGCATCATGTAGCCGATCTGGCTCATCGTCGAGGCAGCGAGCGCCTTCTTGATGTCGTCCTTGGCGCAGCCGACGATGGCGCCATACAGCAGGGTGACGGCGCCGACGATCGCGACCGCGAGCTGGGCGTTGGGGGCGGCGTTGTAGATCGGGTTGGACCGGACCACGAGGTAGACGCCGGCGGTGACCATGGTTGCCGCGTGGATGAGTGCCGAGACCGGCGTCGGGCCCGCCATGGCGTCCCCGAGCCAGCTCTGCAGCGGGAACTGGGCCGACTTGCCGCAGGCCCCGAGCAGGAGCAGCAGCCCGATCGCGGTGAGCGTGGCGGTCGAGGCCTGACCGGCACCTTCGGCGACGGTGGCGTAGTCGACCGCACCGAAGGTGACGAACATGAGCATGATCGCCAGCGACAGCCCCATGTCACCGACCCGGTTGACGAAGAACGCCTTGTTGGCCGCGGTCGCGTACGCCGGGTTGTGGTTCCAGAAGCCGATGAGCAGGTAGGACGCCAGACCGACACCCTCCCAGCCGACGAAGAGCAGCAGGTAGGAGTCGGCGAGCACGAGCAGGAGCATGGCCGCCACGAACAGGTTGAGGTAGGCGAAGAACCGCCGCCGGTCCGGGTCCTCCTCCATATAGCCCAAGGAGTAGACGTGGATGAGCGAGCCGACGAAGGTGATGAGGAGGACGAAACTCATCGACAGCGGGTCGACGAGCAGTCCGGCCTTGAGCTGGAAGGTCCCCGCGGGCACCCAGTCCCAGAGGGCGCTGTGCAGCGAACGCTCCCCCGAGGCCATCCCGACGAGCTGGGCGACGATCGGCACGGCGAGCACGAAGCTGGCCCACGACAGCGCGGTGGCCAGCGCCGGCCCGAAGCTGTTCGTGCGCTGTCGTGCGCCGTCCGCCGAGCAGCAGGATCGCGGCGCCGGCCAGCGGCAGCGCGATGAGCAGCCACGCGAGCGCGGACGGCCCCGAGGCGGCCGTCGTCGTGACGCCGCCTTCGGTGAGGAGAGAAGTCACCAGGTGCTCCTTACAGCTTCAACAGGTTCGCGTCGTCGACCGAGGCCGAGCGGCGGGAGCGGAAGATCGCCATGATGATCGCCAGGCCCACGACGACCTCAGCGGCCGCGACGACCATGACGAAGAGGGCGATGACCTGGCCTTCGAGGCCGCCGTGCATGCGGCTGAAGGTCACGAAGGCGAGGTTCGCGGCGTTGAGCATGAGCTCGACACCCATGAAGACGATGATCGCGTTGCGTCGCGTGAGGACCGCCGCGCCGCCGATGACGAAGAGGATCACCGCAAGGTAGATGTAGTTGAGCAGGCTCATCGCTCACTCCCGGACTCGATCTCGTCGCGGACGGCTTCCTCGGTCTCGAGGTGGCCGGCCGGCGACAGGGTCTGGTCGCGGGCCGCGAGGACCCGCGAGACCGACAGCTCGGCGATCGAGCCGTCGGGCAGCAGCGCCGGGGTGTCCACCGCGTTGTGCCGGGCGTAGACACCAGGCACCGGCAGCCCGGCGAGGTTCTCCCCGCGCTGGAAGCGGCGCACGCTCCAGTCGCGCTGGTTGGGACCCTTGCCGAGCCGCTCGCGGTGCGCGAGGACCATGGCACCGAGGGCGGCCGTGATGAGGAGCGCCGAGGTCGCCTCGAAGACCCACACGTACCGGCCGAAGATGAGGTCGGCGACCCCGGAGATGTTGCCGGCGGTCGCGTTGGTCGTGGCCACCCCGTCGGAGAGCCGGTAGGTGACCCCGCCGACCGCGGCCGCGAGCACCCCGCCCAGGCCGAGGGAAAGGACGAGCGCGGCCCATCGCTGGCCCTTGATCGTCTCGATGAGGCTCTCGGAGGAGTCGACGCCGACGAGCATGATGACGAAGACGAAGAGCATCATCACCGCGGCGGCATACACCAGGATCTGGATGGTGCCGAGGAAGTCGGCGCCGGCGGCGATATAGAAGACGCCGAGGATGATCATGGTCAGCGCCATCCCGAGCGCGGCGTGGACCGCCTTGCGCGCGAAGATGAGACCGAGGGAGCCGAAGACGGCGAGCGGGCCGAGGATCCAGAAGAGGACCTGTTCGCCGGTGCCGATCGTGGGTGCGGTGCCCATCAGTGGACCTCCTCCACCGTGTCCTCGGTATGCCGGGTGGCCGCCGCGCGCTCGGCGTCGACCGCCGCGCGCTGCGCCTGCGTCGCACCGGAGACCTTGCCGTGGTAGTAGTCGCGCTCCTCGAGCCCCTCGACCATGGGATGCGGGGGGGCGAGCATGCCGGTCTGCAGCGGAGCCAGCAACTGGTCCTTGGTGAAGATGAGGTCGGCCCGGTTGTGGTCGGCGAGCTCATAGGCGTTCGTCATGGTGAGCGCGCGGGTCGGGCAGGCCTCGATGCAGAGCCCACAGAAGATGCACCGTAGGTAGTTGATCTGGTAGACGCGCCCATAGCGCTCGCCCGGGCTGAACCGACCGGTGCCGCCCTCGGCGAGCGGGGTGTCGTCGTTGTCGGCGCCCTCGACGAGGATCGCGTCCGCGGGGCAGGCCCAGGCGCACAGCTCACAGCCGACGCACTTCTCCAGGCCGTCGGGGTGCCGGTTGAGCTGGTGCCGACCATGGAAGCGGCGCTGGGTGGGGCGCTTCTCCTCGGGATACTCCTCGGTGACGACCTTGCGGAACATCGTCGAGAAGGTGACGCCGAAGCCGGCGATCGGGGCGAACAACTCGGAGAGCAGGCCCTTCTTGTCCTCAGCCACGGCTGGCCTCCTTGGTCAGGGCGGGCGCATCGTCCCGGGTCGGCTCGACGAGCCGCTGTCCGGGCAGCGGCGGCACGGGGTAGCCACCGGCGAATGGATTGATCTCGGCGGGGATCTCGATCTCGCGGTCGGCGAGGCGACGTTCGGCCCGGTCGCCGAGGATCCAACTCACGATGATGAGTGCGACCGCGGTGATGCCGACGACGGCGAGCACCGCGAGCGAGTAGTCCCGGCCGAGGAAGTGGAAGGCCTTGGTTCCCATCCAGCCGTTCTGCGCGCCCTTCCAGAAGGCGACCGCGACGATCCAGGCAAGCGTGGCCGGGATGAGGAACTTCCACCCGAACCGCATGAACTGGTCGTAGCGCACCCGGGGCAGCGATCCGCGCAGCCAGACGAAGAAGAACATGAAGACCCACAACTTGAGGGTGAACCAGAGCAGACCCCACCAGCCGGAGTTGAACATGCCGTCATTGATGGCGGCGATCCCCGGAGGCGCGTGGTAGCCGCCGAGGAAGAGCGTGGTCGCCAGCGCCGAGACGGTGAACATGTTGATGTACTCACCGAGGAAGAACATCGCGAACCGCATCCCGGAGTACTCGGTGAAGAAGCCACCGACGATCTCACCTTCGCCTTCGGCGAGGTCGAAGGGCAGCCGGTTGGTCTCACCGACCATGGTCACGACATACACGAAGAAGGCGAAGAAGGCCGGGATGACGTGCCAGACGTCCCGCTGGCTGGAGACGATTTGCGAACTCGACATCGAACTGGAGTAGAGGAAGACGGTGACCAGGGACAGGCCCATGGCGATCTCGTAGGACACCATCTGCGCGGTCGCCCGCAGCGACCCCATGAGCGGGTAGGTCGAGCCCGAACTCCAGCCGGCGAGGACGACGCCGTAGATGCCGACCCCGGCGACGGCGAGGACCATGAGGATCGCCACGGGGAGGTCGGTGAGCTGGAGCGGTGTCTTGTGGCCGAAGAGGTTCACCTCCCCGGCGAGCGGCATGATCGAGAAGCCGACGAAGCACATGGTCGCCGTGATGAGCGGGGCGAGGGTGAAGACGAAACTGTCGGCGTTCTTCGGCTTGAGGTCCTCCTTGAGCATGGACTTCATGCCGTCGGCGAGGGTCTGGAGCAGGCCGAAGGGGCCGTTGCGGTTGGGGCCGGGACGCTGCTGCATCCGGCCGATAACCCGCCGCTCGAACCAGATGACGAGCAGGGTGGAGATCAGCAGGTAGACGAAGATGAAGAGGGCCTTGACGACGGAGAGCCACATGGGGGTGTCACTGAAGTCAGCCACCGGGTTGTCCTTGCCCTCGCTGGCGAGCAGGGGCAGCAGGGTGGTTGCCGTGGTCAACGCGCTCATGCGTCACCATCCTTGGTCACGTAGACGTGGTCGCCGCCGGGTGTCGCGAGCGCGGCCCGAAGGTCGCACCCGGCCGAGTTCGTGGGAAGCCACAGAACGTGGTCGGCCATTTCGGTCACGCAGACCGGAACGGTCACGCTTTCGCCGGTGGCCAGGCCGACCCGCACCCTCTCGCCATCGGCGAGACCCAGGTGGGCGGCCGTCGTGGCGGAGATCCGGGCATAGGGTGCCGGGGCAGTCCCGGCCAAGTGCGGCTCGCCGTCCTGGAGGGAGCCCGCGTCGAGCAGATGACGCCAGGTGGCCAGGACGAGGTGCCCCGCTTCGACCCTGCGTGGTTCGACGCCGGCGACGTTCGGCGACGCCGGGCGCGGGGCGGACCCCGTCCCGAGCGCCGCCATCTCGGCGGAGATCTCGCGGTGGGTGCGGGTGCCGAGGAAGTGACCCATCTCGTCGGCGAGCATGTCGAGGGCGCGGTAGTCGCTGACGTAACCGCTGGCGATCGCGGCCTCGAACGGCCGGACCCGGCCTTCCCAGTCGACGAACGACCCTTCCTTCTCGGCGTGCCAGGCGACCGGCAGGACAACATCGGCGTATGCCGTGACCGCGCTCGGGCGGACCTCGAGGGAGACCACGAACGGGGCGGCGAAGACGGCCTCGGCGTCGGGGACACCGAGGTCGAGCGGGTCGACCCCACCGATGACGAGGGCGTCGATCTCTCCAGCGCGGGCTGCGGCGACAATGCCGGCCGCGTCCCGACCGGACGTGTCCGGCAGTCCGACGAGCTCCCAGGCCGCCGCGACCTCACCGCGGGCGGCGTCGTCGGCCACCGGGCGGCCACCGGGCAGCAGGCTGGGGAAGGCACCGGCCTCCAGGGCGCCGCGCTCCCCCGCCCGTCGCGGCACCCAGGCGAGCCGGGCGCCGGTCGCCTCGGCGAGCGTGGCGGCGGCGGACAGGGCTCCGGGAACCGTGGCGAGGCGTTCGCCGACGAGGATGACGCCTCCCTGAGCGAGGGCGGCAGCGGCCGCAGCGACGGTGTCTGACCCGCCCCCGGAGCGCAGCGCCTCGAGGACCTCGGTCTCGGTGCCGGGGGCGGCGGCGATGAGCTGGCCTCCGACCTTGGCCAGCCCGCGAGTGCGCATCGGGGACAGCGCATACACGGCCGTCTTGTGCTTGCGGAACGCCTTGCGCAGGCGCAGGAAGAGGATCGGGCTCTCGTCCTCGGGCTCCAGGCCGACGAGGAGCACGGTCGCGGCCGACTCCAGGTCGGCATAGGTCACGGCACCGCTCTCGGGGCCGGTGCCGACCACGTGCGCGGCGAGGAACTCGCTCTCCTCGGCCGAATGCGCGCGTGCGCGGAAGTCGACATCGTTGGTGTCGAGCACCTGGCGGGCGAACTTGCCGTAGGCATAGGCGTCCTCGACGCTGACCCGGCCACCGGTGAGCACGCCTGCGGCGCTAGCGTTCGACAGGCCGGCCGCGGCCACGCGCAGCGCCTCGGGCCAGGAGGCCACTCGCAGCTCGCCGTTCTCGCGGACCATGGGGAACTCGAACCGATCCCCGGTGGTGGCGTAGGCGAACGCCCACCGGCCCTTGTCGCAGTTCCACTCTTCGTTGACCGCGGCGTCCGGTCGGGCCATCCGGCGGAGCACGGTGCCGCGCCGGTGGTCGGTGCGGATCGCGCAGCCACTCGCGCAGTGCTCGCAGACCGAAGGAGTGGAGACCAGGTCGAACGGGCGCGAGCGGAACCGGTAGGCCGCCCCGGTGAGGGCCCCGACCGGGCAGATCTGGACCGTGTTGCCGGAGAAGTAGGACTCGAACGGGTGCTCTTCGTAGATGCCGACCTGCTGCAGGGCGCCCCGCTCGACCAGGGCGATGAACGGGTCGCCGGCGATCTGGTCGGAGAACCGGGTACACCGGGCGCAGAGCACGCAGCGCTCGCGGTCGAGGAGAACCTGGCTGCTGATGTGGATCGGCTTGGGATAGGTCCGCTTGGAGTCCTCGAACCGACTCGTGGCCCGGCCCGCGCTCATCGCCTGGTTCTGCAGCGGGCACTCGCCACCCTTGTCGCAGACCGGGCAGTCGAGGGGGTGGTTGATGAGGAGGAACTCCATGACCCCCTCCTGCGCCTTGTGGGCGCCCGGGGAGGTGTACTGGGTGTTGACGACCATGCCGGGGGCGACGGTCATCGTGCACGAGGCCTGCGGCTTCATCCGGCCGGGGGGGCCCTGCATCTGCCGGGGCTGACCGGGGGTGCCGTCGGGTCCGGGCGGTCCGGGCATGGCGACCTCGACCAGGCACTGCCGGCAGGCGCCAATAGGGTCCAGCCCGGGGTGGTCGCAGAAGCGCGGAATCTCGATGCCGACCTGCTCGGCGGCCCGGATGATGAGGGTGCCCTTGGGGACGCTCACCTCGAGACCGTCGATGGTCAGGGTCACGAGATCCGGCGCTGGGGGCGCCGGAGTCGCGGTCTTGTCAGGCGTGGTCGTCATGCGGACACGCTCTCCTTGCTGAACAGGGTGGAGTCCTGCGGGTCGAAAGGACACCCGCCGTGCTCAAGGTGTGCGAGGTACTCCTCGCGGAAGTACTGGATCGAGCTCGTGATGCAGCTCGTCGCACCGTCCCCGAGCGCGCAGAAGCTGCGGCCCAGGATGTTGTCGCAGATGTCGAGGAGCTTGTCGAGGTCGGCCTCGCTGCCGTGGCCGTGCTCGAGCCGCCCGAGGATCTGCTTGAGCCACCAGGTGCCCTCACGGCACGGGGTGCACTTGCCACACGACTCGTGCTTGTAGAAGTCGGTCCACCGGTCGACGGCCCGCACAACGCAGACGGTGTCGTCGAAGATCTGCAGGGCCCGGGTGCCGAGCATCGACCCGGCGGCGCCCACGGACTCGAAGTCGAGCGGCACGTCGAGGTGCTCGGCGGTGAAGATCGGGGTGCTCGAGCCGCCCGGGGTCCAGAACTTCAAGGCCTTGCCGTCCCGCATGCCACCGGCCATGTCGAGCAGCTCGCGCAGCGTGATCCCCAGCGGGGCCTCGTACTGTCCGGGGCGGGTGACGTGACCGGAGAGGCTGAAGATGCCGAAGCCGGTCGACTTCTCCGTGCCCATGCTCTTGAACCAGTCGACGCCCTCCAGGATGATCCCGGGGACCGAGGCGATGGACTCGACGTTGTTGACGCTCGTGGGGCGGGCATAGAGCCCGGCCGCTCCGGGGAACGGCGGCTTGCTCCGCGGCTGCCCGCGACGTCCCTCGAGGCTGTCCAGGAGCGCGGTCTCCTCACCACAGATGTAGGCGCCGGCTCCGGCGTGGACGGTGATGTCGACGGTGATCCCGGTGCCGTGGATGTTCTTGCCGAGGTGTCCGGCGGCATACGCCTCCTCGACGGCGCGCAGCAGGCGGCGGTAAACGTGGGTGACCTCACCACGCAGGTAGATGAAGGCGTGCTCGCAGCCGATGGCGTAGGAGCTGATCGCCACGCCCTCGATGAGGACGTGCGGGTTGGCCATCATGAGCGGGATGTCCTTGCAGGTACCCGGCTCGGACTCGTCGGCGTTCACCACGAGGTAGCGGGCACCGCCGTCCGGGGGGGACATGAAGGACCACTTCATCCCGGTCGGGAACCCGGCGCCGCCCCGGCCGCGCAGGGCCGAGTCCTTGACCGCGGACAGGACCGCTGCCGGCTCCATGGCGAAGGCCTTGGCTTGGGCGCGGTACCCATCGTGGCGCTCATAGGTGGCCAGGGTCCAGCTCTGCGGGTCATCCCAGAACTTGCTGAGGATGGGGGTCAGCTGGGTCATGCCTGCTCTCCCGTCGTGCGCTTGGTGCGACGCTCCCGGGCGTCGCTGAAGCCGGCAGCCTTGGCGTCCTGTTCGGTGCGGAACCACACCTCGGCCTTGGTGCGGCCGTACCAGGGCGACTGGCGAGTGTGGAAGAGCATCGAGTTGGCGTTGCCCTTGATGTCCCAGCCCCGCGGGCCGGTGCCGTCGGCGCCCGGTTTGGCCGAGAACTCGCCGAACCCGCCGTCCGCGAAGTCCCCGCGATCGGCCGCGGGTTCCTGCCCCGGAGCCTGCGCCGGAGCCTCGAAGAGCGTTGCGGGAGAAGCCGTCTTTCCACCCTTGGCGAGTTGTGCCGCGTCCTGTCCCTCGGTGCGACCGGTGCGATTGCCGGCCTTGGCCTCGTCGCTGGACGGGGTGACCTCGTGCGAGGCGGCGTCCACCTCGGCCGCGCTCGGCGTTGTTCCACCGGGGGTGCCCCCGCCGGAGGAGGTATGCCGTGCGCCCTCACCTTCGGGGGCGGTCCAGCCGTTGGCCTTGGCGATCTCCAGCCCAGCGAGCGAGGCCGGGCCGGCCCCGACACCCTCGTCGGCGCGGCCGTCGAGGAACCCGGCGAGGACCCGGCTCATCTCCTTGAAGGTGACGACCTTGTCCGGGCCGCGGGTCGGGGTGACGTCCTTGCCGGCGCGCAGGTCATCGACGAGCTGGATCGTGGACTGCGGGGTCTGGTTGTCGAAGAACTCCCAGTTCGTCATGACCACCGGGGCGTAGTCACAGGCCGCGTTGCACTCGATTCGCTCCAGGGTGATCGCGCCGTCGTCGGTGGTCTCGTCGTGCCCGATCCCGAGGTGGTCCGAGACCGCCTCCCAGATCACGTCGCCACCCATGATCGCGCAGAGCGTGTTGGTGCAGACCCCGACCGTGTACCGACCGTTGGGGTGCCGCTTGTACTGGGTGTAGAACGTCGCGACCCCGCTCACCTCAGCGGTGGAGAGGTCGAGGAGTTCGGCGCACAGCTCGATGCCACGGCCGGTGACGTAACCGTCAACACTCTGCACCAGGTGAAGCAGCGGGAGCAGCGCCGAGCGCTTCACCGGATAGCGGGCGATGACCTGCGCGGCGTCGGCACGGAAAGCGGCCTCGACGTCGGCGGCATACGGCTCCTTGGAGGTCTCCTCGACGTAGAGGTGACCCGAGGCGGTCTGCAGACCGAAGTTGTCACCGGACATCAGCGGTCGACACCTCCCATGACGGGGTCGATGGAGGCCACCGCAACGATGACGTCGGCGACCATGGAGCCCTCGCACATCGCGGCGACGGCCTGCAGGTTATTGAAGCTCGGGTCGCGGAAGTGGACCCGGTAAGGCCGGGTGCCTCCGTCGGAGACGGCGTGGCAGCCCAGTTCACCCTTGGGGGACTCGACCGCGACATAGGCCTGGCCGGGCGGCACCCGGAAGCCCTCGGTAACGAGCTTGAAGTGGTGGATGAGGGCCTCCATCGAGGTCCCCATGATCTCCCGGATGTGCTCCAGGGAGTTGCCCTGGCCGTCCGAGCCGACCGAGAGCTGCGCCGGCCAGGCGATCTTCTTGTCCGCCACCATGACCGGCTGGCCCTGGGTGGCGTCCAGCTTCTCGCAGGCCTGCAGCACGAGCTTGAGGCTCTCGTACATCTCGTCGATCCGGATCCGCAGCCGGTCGTAGGAGTCGGCACCGGTCCGCGTCTTGACCTCGAAGTCGTACTCCTCGTACCCGCAGTACGGGGCCGACTTGCGCAGGTCGTGCGGCAGACCGGTGGAGCGCAGCACGGGGCCGGTGATCCCGAGCGCCATACAGCCGGTGAGGTCGAGGTAGCCCACGTTGACCGTGCGGCCCTTGAGCAGCGGGTTCTCGTTGAGCAGCGCTTCGAGTTCGCCGAGGCCCTTGCGCAGTTCGCCAACCACCGTGCGGATGGTCTCGGTCATCCCCTCCGGGACGTCCTGAGCGACCCCGCCGGGGCGGATGTAGGCCATGTTCATCCGCAGGCCGGTGACCGCTTCGAAGATCCGCAAGATCCGCTCGCGCTCGCGGAAGCAGACCGTCATGACGGTGGTCGCGCCCATCTCCATGCCGCCGGTGCCGATGCACACCAGGTGGGAGTTGATCCGGGTGAGCTCCATCATGAGGACCCGGATGATGCTCGCCCGCTGCGGGATTGCGTCGGTGATGCCGAGGAGCCGCTCGACCGCGAGGCAGTAGGCGGTCTCCTGGAAGATCGGGGTGAGGTAGTCCATCCGGGTGCAGAAGGTCACGCCCTGGACCCAGGTGCGGAACTCCATGTTCTTCTCGATCCCGGTGTGCAGGTAGCCGATACCTGCGCGGGCCTCGGTGACTGTCTCACCGTCGAGCTCCAGGATGAGCCTGAGCACGCCGTGGGTCGACGGGTGCTGCGGACCCATGTTGACGACGATGCGCTCCTCGTGCAGGGCCGTGGCCTCGTCGACGAGGTCGTTCCAGTCTCCGCCGGAGACGTTGTAGACCGAGGCGCCGCTCTCGGTGTCGATGTCGTGGTGGGTGGTCATCAGCTGTACGACCTCCGCTGGTCCGGCGGCGGCACGGTGCCGCCCTTGTATTCGACGGGGATGCCGCCGAGCGGGTAATCCTTGCGCTGCGGGTGCCCCGGCCAGTCGTCCGGCATGAGGATGCGGGTGAGCGCGGGGTGGCCGGTGAAGATGATGCCGAACATGTCCCAGGTCTCGCGCTCGTGCCAGTCGTTCGCCGGGTAGATGCCGACGATCGAGGGGATCTGCGGGTCGCTGTCGGGGGCGGTGACCTCGACCCGGATCCGGCGCGTGCCGTGGGTGATCGAGATGAAGTGATACACGGCATGCAGCTCGCGGCCGCTTTCGTGGGGGTAGTGCACCCCGCTGACCCCGGTGCACACCTCGAAGCGCAGCGCCGGGTGGTCGCGCAGACTCTGGGCGAAGGCGGTCAGGTGCTCGCGGCGGACAAAGATGGTGAGCTCGCCGCGGTCAACAACGACCCGCTCGACGGCCTCCTCGTAGGGCGTGCCGCCGGCGCCCAGCGCGCGCTCCAGGGCGTCGGCGACCTCGTCGAAGTAACCGCCGTAGGGCCGAACAGCCGCCCCGGGGAGCAGGATTGGCGTCACCAAGCCGCCGTAGCCGGTGGTGTCCCCACCTTGGCGAGGACCGAACATGCCGCGGCGCTCGCCGATCTCGACCGGGGTGGTATCCGGACCGTAGGTGAGGTCCGTGCTCGGGTCAGCAGCGTGATCGGTCATCCCAGGAGGTTCTTCCCAGCGGGCGCGGCGAGGTGCGCGGTGTGGTCGTGAGTGGCAGCCATGAGGTGGGTCGGCACCGCGGAGAGAGCGGCCTGCTCGGCGGCCCGGGCGGCGGCGATCCGGTTGACCCCGAGCTTGCTGCCCTGGATCTGCTTGTGCAGCTCGATGATGGCGTTGAGGAGCATCTCCGGTCGGGGTGGACACCCAGGCAGATAGACGTCGACCGGTATGACGTGGTCGACACCCTGGACGATCGCGTAGTTGTTGAACATCCCCCCGCTGCTCGCGCAGACGCCCATGGAGATAACCCACTTGGGGTTGGCCATCTGGTCGTAGACCTGGCGGACCACCGGGGCCATCTTCTGCGAGACCCGACCGGCGACGATCATGAGGTCGGCCTGGCGCGGGGTCGCGGAGAATCGCTCCATGCCGAACCGGGCGATGTCGTAGTCGGGGGTGCCGACAGCCATCATCTCGATGGCGCAGCAGGCCAGGCCGAAGGTGGCCGGCCAGATCGAAGCCTTGCGCATGTAGCCCGCGACGTTCTCGAGCGTCGTGAGGACGAAGCCCGCAGGCAGCTTCTCTTCCAGACCCATGGGTCACATCTCCTTAGGGCGACCCGAGCGGTCGCGGCGCGCACACGGCATACGGATCAGTCCCACTCGAGCCCGCGGCGCTTCCACACGTACGCGTAGGCGACGAAGACGGTGAGCATGAAGAGGACCATTTCGACCAGGGCGAAGAGGCCGAGCTGGTTGAAGGCGACGGCGAACGGGTAGAGGAACACCGACTCGATGTCGAAGATGATGAAAAGCATCGCCGTGACGAAGTACTTGACCGGGAACCGGCCACCACCGGCGGCCCGCGGGGTCGGCATGATGCCGCACTCATAGGCCTCGGCCTTGGCGCGGTTGTAGCGAGCGGGGCCGACCACCAGGCTTGTCCCGACCGAGAGAGCAGCGAACCCGAAGCCGAGTCCGAGCAGGATGAGCAGCGGCGTGTACGGGTTGTTCACGGCTCAATCCTAGGGGTCATGTCAGGTCCCTTCGTCGGCTGTGGTCCAGGCGCGCCGACGGTCCCTGGAGGTCTCCGCCGGACGCTTGTGAAAACTGTCACGAGTTCGCCGCGAGTCTAGTCCCGGGGGACGCTGTGGGGCTATTCGGGCCGGACCGCGTGATGCAGGGCGACGATGCCCCCGGACAGGTTGCGCCAGCGCACGCTGGACCACCCGCTGGCGGCGATCCGCTGAGCCATCGCGCGCTGGTCCGGCCATGCCTGAATGGACTCCGCGAGATAGACGTAGGACTCGGGGTTGGAGGAGACCGCCCGAGCAATCGCCGGCAGCGACCGCATGAGGTACCGAGAGTAGAGCGTGCGGAAGGCACCGTTGGTCGGCTGGCTGAACTCGCAGAGGACGAAGGCGCCACCGGGGCGGGTCACCCGTAGGAACTCGGCGAGGGCGGCATCCGGGTCGGCGACGTTGCGCAGGCCGAAGCTCATCGTCACGACGTCGAAGGAGGCATCGGCGAACGGCAGCCGCATCGCGTCGGCCGCGGTGAACGCGAGGTCGCCGCGGCGGCGGTGGCCGACCCGCAACATCCCCAGGGAGAAGTCCGCCGGGACGACCTCGACCCCAGCGTCGGCAAACGGCTCGCTGCTCGTGCCGGTCCCCGCGGCGATGTCGAGGACACGCTCACCGGGGCGGGCGGCGCAGGCGGCGACCACGGCCCGGCGCCAGAGCCGGTCCTGGCCGAGGGAGAGGACGTCGTTGGTCACGTCGTACTTGCTCGCGACGTCGTCGAACATGGCGGCGACGTCCCGCGGGTCCTTCTCCAGGGAGGCACGGGTCATGGTGCCCATCCTCCCATCCGTGCGGTGCTGCGCGAGCGCGCCGGGATTAGGCTGGCCCACGATGTCCACGACCGTCCCCACCGCGCCGCCCCCCGGCCCGGCCCCGACCGCGCCCCTGGTCGCGCGCACCGTCCCGCTCGACCTCGACGAGGCCAGGGCCCTCCTTGATGTCCTTCCGGACGCACCGGCCCGCCACCTGGTGAGCTGGATACGCCGCGGCGAGGGTGTCGTCGGATGGGGTCGGGCGGCCGCGCACACGGCATCCGGACCGGGGAGGTTCGCCGAGCTCGAGGACTGGTGGCGCGAGCTGGCCTCCCGGGCCGTGGTTCGCGACGAGGTCGACCTGCCCGGCACCGGTCCGCTCGCCTTCGGGTCGGTGGCGTATGCCGCCGGGTCGCCCGCCGGCGGCACCCTGATCGTCCCCGAAGTCGTGGTGGGTCGCCGCGGAGGGCGGGCCTGGCTCACCTCGATGAGCCTCGGGGAGATGCCGGGCGTGCCCGGTCTGCCGGAGTCTCCCCCGGCACTGCCGCCCCGAGACGTTCGCTTCGCCGACGGCTCAAGGTCCCCGGCGCAGTGGGCGGCGGCGGTCGCCGAAGCGGTCACCCGGATCACCGCGGGGGAACTCGACAAGGTGGTCCTGGCCCGCGACCTCGAGGTGTCCAGCGCGGACGTCATCGACATCCGGTGGCTGCTGAGTCGGCTCGCCGAGCGGTACGACACGACGTGGACCTTTGCGGTGGACGGTCTGTGCGGGGCCACCCCGGAGCTGCTCGTGCGTCGGGAGAAGGGCCTGGTCACCTCCCGGGTGCTGGCCGGAACGATCCGCCGCACCGGCGATGACGGCCACGACCTTGCGCTGGCGGCCTCGCTGGCGCGCTCCTCCAAGGACCTCGAGGAACACGAGTACGCCGTCCGCTCGGTCGCCGATGCCCTTGCGGCACACTGCTCCTCGATGAACGTGCCGGAGGCGCCGTTCGTCCTGCACCTCACCAACGTCATGCATCTTGCGACCGATGTTGCCGGGGTGCTCGTCGACGGGGCCTCCTCACTGACCCTTGCCGCGTCGCTGCATCCCTCGGCCGCGGTGTGCGGCACCCCCACGGACGTGGCCGACGGCGTCATCGCCGAACTAGAGTCGATGGACCGCGGACGGTATGCCGGGCCGGTGGGCTGGATCGACGCCTCGGGTGACGGCGAGTGGGGCATCGCGCTGCGCTGCGGTGCGGTCGACCCGGCCGACGGCAGCCGGATGCGGCTCTATGCCGGGTGCGGCATTGTCGCCGGGTCCGACCCCGAGGCCGAGGTCGCCGAGAGCGACGCCAAGCTCGTGCCGATGCGGGACGCCCTCACCGGAGGCTGACCGGGGCTGTTGGCCTCGACCCCTTGGCCCTCCGGGTCAGCTGAAGGGCGGCCGGGCGTCGAGAGCGACCGAGCGGCGGCCCGCCCAACGCCATACTCGGGCGGAGCGGTCCCGGTCCTCGTCGGTGACCAGGTTTCCCATCCAGCGCAGCGCCAGGGTCATCAGCCAGTCCGAGCGCATCCCGGCCGGGCCGAGAGCGGCGAGCACGCGGGGGACGGTGAACACCCCGGCCAGGCGGCGGGCGATGGAGAAGGCCTCGCCGTAATGGTCCTTCAGGAGCGCCGGCCAGGTCTGGGACAGGTCGGTGTCGAGCAGGTCGACAAGCAGCCGGCCGGTCTCCAGGCCGTAGTCGATGCCTTCGCCGTTGAGTGGGTTGATGCAGGCGGCGGCATCCCCGATGAGGGCCCAGTTGGGCCCCGCGACGTTGCTCACGGCACCCCCCATGGGGAGTAGGGCACTGGTGGGCAGCCGGGCCTCGCCGGTGAGTCCGAAGTCGGCCCGGCGGGCCTCGACGTACTGCGCCATCACCGGGCGGACGGCGAGGTCGGCCGGGCGTTTCGTGGTCGCCAGGCTCCCCACACCGACATTCACCTGGCCACCGCCCAGGGGGAAGATCCAGCCGTACCCGGAGAGGATCTCCCCCTGGGTTCCGCGCAGTTCGAGGTGGCTGGAGATCCACGGGTCATCGGCCATGGTGGAGTCGAGGTAACACCGGCCGGCGACGGCATACACGGTGTCCTGGTGCCATTGGCGGCCGAGGATCTTGCCGAGCCCGGAGCGCACACCATCGGCGACGATCAGTCGCTCGCACTCGATCTCCAGGGTGTCCGCGCCGCGGCGGAAGGTCACCGAGCGAACCCGGCCGCCCTCGACGCGGGCGTCCACGGCCTTGGCCCCATCGAGGCCGCTGGCCCCGGAGTTCAGGGCATGGCTGCGGAGCGTGTCGTCGAGTTCCATCCGCGGCACCGCCGAACCGTGGTCGGGCAGGGAACCGCCCGGCCAGGGCAGCAGCAACCGCTGGCCGAAGCCGTGCGCCCGCAGCCCCTTGTTCACGGTGTGCCCGCGGACCCAGTCACCGAGGCCGAGGGCGTCGAGTTCGCCCATGGCCCGCGGGGTGAGCCCGTCGCCGCAGGTCTTGTCCCGGGGGAAGGTCGCGGCATCGGCGAGGACGACGTCCCGCCCTGCACGCGCGGCCCAGGTGGCCGCCGAGGACCCGGCCGGTCCGGCACCGACGACGAGGACGTCCGTGCGGGCCGGGGTGGGGGTCACCCGGGCATTCTCGCAAGCGCCCGGCATCGCGGCGAAATCGGTGGGGGCGGCTAGGGCAACAGCCGGTTGACCCTGTCCTCGACGGCCTGGCGGAGTCGGGCGTGAAGAGGCCGATGCTGGGACCGGTCCACGCGCACCTCCACGACCCGCAACCCACGTGGCGGCTCGGCGATGGCCGCGGCGAGTTCCCTCTTCTGGCCCACCACGTCATGCCGTATGCCGTGTGCCCGGCAGAGCGCGCCGAGATCGGTCCCGGTCGGGGTGCCGAAGAGGCGTTCGAAGGTGTCGGCCCGCTCCGGCGCCCCATGTTCGAGCAGACCGAAGATGCCCCCGCCGTCGTCGTTGACCACGACCACGGTGAGGTCGGGTCGGGGTTCGTGCGGGCCGAGGAGCAGCCCGTTGACGTCATGGAGGAAGGTGAGGTCCCCGAGCAGGGCGTAGGTGGGGCGGGGCGAGCCAAGCGCGATACCGACAGCGGTGGAGACCATCCCGTCGATGCCGGCGAGACCGCGATTGGCTTGGACCACAAGGTCCTTGGGGACCGTCCGCTCCAGGGTGAGGTCGAGGTCGCGGGCCGGGTTGGAGGAACCCACGACGAGGGACGCCCCGGACGGCAGGGCATCACTGACGGTGCGGGCCACGGCCAGGCCGCTCCCCCACTGGTCGGCGAGCACCTCGGCAACGCTCTCGTCGACGGCAGTGCCCGCAGCGGCCCAGGCGGCCCGCCAGGCGGCGTCCCCGGGCGGGGGGTCCGCCGGCTGGTCGGCCAGGTACCCCAGGTCCCCGAGCACGGAGAAGTCATGGACCGCGGCGGCAACCCGGCCCGGGTCAGCCCACTGCTCGCCCCGGGTGACCACCTCGACCCGCAGGCCGGGACGACGCAGCAGGGCCGAGACCGGCCGGGCCAGCGTCGGGCGGCCGACGACGACGACCCGATCGGGGGCGTGCGCGTCGAGCCAGCGGGTGCAGCCGAGCAGGAGTGGCCCCCCGGGCATGGCTCCCGGCACGATCCGCCCAAATGGCTCGGCGATGACCGGGCAGCCGTGCCCACGTGCCCAATCCATGACCTTTACGGTGTCCTCGGCGTGCTCCAGGGACCCGAGCACGACAACAGTTCGGGGCACGTGCGCCAACAGAGGCCCGGCCGGGGACTGCGGTGCTGAACGCTGATCGCTCACCCACGGGGCATCGGAAGGACGTCCGTCCAGGAGTTCCGGCCAGGTGTCGACCTCGTCGCGTTCCCCGGGACGGCCCGGGACGAGCGGCTCGCGGAAGCCCACGTTGAGGTGCACGGGTCCTCGTCGGGCACCTGCGAGGGCCCGGCATATGGTCGAGCGCCACCATGCGTTCTGGTCCGGCACACTCTCGGCCGCGGGCAGGTCGACGGTGTAGGCCACCGCACCCCCGAAGATCCCCGGCTGCACGGTGGTCTGGTTGGCCCCGGTGCCGCGCAGCTCCCCGGGCCGGTCCGCGGAGAGCACGACCAGGCCCACCCCGGTGTGGTGCGCCTCGAGCACGGCGGGGTGCAGGTTGGCCACGGCCGTGCCTGAGGTCGTCACCACCGGAACCGGCCGCCCGGATCCCTTGGCCAGGCCCAGAGCAAGGAACCCCGCAGAGCGCTCGTCGACCCGGACGTGCAGCCGCAGGAGACCGGCGCGCTCGGCCGCATGCACGGCATACGCCAGGGGCGCCGACCGCGACCCCGGGCAGAGGACCACCTCGCGCACGCCACCGCGAAGAAGTTCGTCGACAAGCACGGTCGCGAGCGCAGTCGACGGGTTCACCCTGGCGATTCTGCCACCGGAGAATCGGGCTCGCGGTCGAGCAGGAAGTCCGCGGCGTAGACCACCGGGCCGGCGAAGAACCCGTCGGCGCTGTCGCGCCACTGCCCGGGCGCCGACCCCGACGGCGCGGTGTCGAGGAGCCCGGCGGTAGCGGCGTACCCGTCGGCGTCGTGCGGGCTGGGCAGGACCGGCGGGCTGCGGATCGTCACCCAGCCGGGCCGGACCGGGTCCCCGAGCAGGTCGAGGTGGGGCACCGGGTCACCGACGTGCTCGACGGTCAACACCGACACCTGGGCCGGCACCTCGAACCCCGAGATCGGGGCACCGGCGGTGATGACGTGCGTGACCCGTTGGGTTGCCCGGAACGCGGGGTCACTGGCGAGCGAGGCCGCGACGATCCCGCCCTGGGAGTGACCGACGAGGAGGACGCGGTCACCGGCTCCGGCGCGTCCTCGGGAGGCCTGAGCAACGCGTAAAGCCTCCGCGGCGCCGGCGGCGAGCAGGGTCCACCGCTCGGCCATGGCCTGGACATTGGTGGTCACGTCAAAGGGTTGGTCGCCGGCCACCGGATCCCAGCTTTGGGTGCCCGGGATGAGCACAGTCCACGCGACACTGCCGTCCGCGCAGGCCACCCCGACCACCCGCACCCGACCCTCCCGCCGGGAGCGCACCGACAGCGCGGACACCATGGCCAGGGCACTGCCGGCGCTGCCGAGCCGCCACCGCCGGTCCTCGTCCGGGGCCACCTGTCGGACCCTGATGCGCGCCGCGCGCTCGGTGAGGAACCCTCCGTATGCCGCGGCGTCGGCCACCGCCCTCAGCGCCCGGCGAAGGGCCTCCTCGCGGGCCACATAGAGCGCGCGGGCCAGGTTCACTGCCACCTCGAGGTCGATGAGCCGAGCCACCGCGCGCACGGTGCTGAGGACGGCCGCAGCCGACTCCGCCTCGGCATCCCACCAGGCCCGCCAGAGCGCCGGGGACGCCACCGCTCCCGGGCTTGACGCCCCCGGTGCGGTGGCAAACGTGCGCACCGCCGCGCGCAGGTCCTCGCTGTGCCCGCCGAGGACCCGTGCTGCGTCCTCGAGCAGTGCGACATCGACTGCGATCGGCCACTGGGTCATCCGCCGCCCCCGATCCCGAAGGCGGAGTGGGCGGCGGCCTCGGCGGCCAGTGTGCCGGCATACCCACGCCAGATGCGCGCGGCCGAGTCATGGGCCTCGGCGTTGTGGAGCAAGGCCGAGGCAGCCGTGGCTAGGTCCTCCCGATAAGCCTCCGCGGCCGGGCCACGCCACTCCGTCAACTGCATCCCGTGGAGCTGGCGCGCTGCGAGGGAAGTCAGCGCCGCGAGGCGGTCGTGGCGGTGGGCCACGTCCAGCGCCAGGGTGGGGTCTCTCACTCGCCCACCGTCGTCGTGGCCGCCGCGGGCCGGCAACTCCCCGAGCGGCGGGTGTGGACCGCGGGCCCCCGCGCACGCAAGGTGTGGACGAACGTGCCGCCTCAGCCGAGGCTCGGCGGGTTCCCCTCAAGGAGTGCCATCGCCGGTTCGTAGCACCGGGTCACCCGCTCGCGCCACCACGCGGTGCGCTCCTCGCCGGCCCCCAGTTCGTCGAGGAGCGCGAGATTGGCCGACACCGGCCGGACGACGATCTCACCGTCCTGGGCGAGCAGCGGGGAGCGGGTGACGTCCGCCGCGAGCAACGCGGCCGTCCCCAGTCCGCAGTCATGCTCCAGGTGCGGCAACGCCCCGGCCAGGGCCGCCCCAGCGGCAAGCCCGACACTGGTGTCCAGGGCCGAGGACACCACGGCCGGCAGGCCGGATTCGGCGACGATAGCCAGGGCCCGACGAACCCCGCCGAGCGGGGCCGCCTTGACCACGATGAGGTCCGCGGCCTGCTCCCGGGCGACGAGCAGCGGGTCGGCGGCCTTGCGCACCGACTCATCCGCCGCGATCGGCACGTCGACTTTGACCGCCGCGAGCAGGACCCTAAGTTCCCGCAGTTCGGCGACGGTGGCACACGGCTGTTCGACATACTCCAGGCCGTAGCGGGAGAGGCTGCGGATGGCTTCGAGTGCCTCGGTGAGCGACCAGGCACCGTTGGCATCCACCCGGATCCAGGCATTCGGTCCGACGACGGCGCGCACCGCGGCGACCCGGGCGACATCCTCCGGCAGGCTCTGGCCGGACTCGGCGACCTTGACCTTGACCGAGTCCCAGGCGTCGAACCGCGACAGGATCTCTTCGACCTGATCCGGGGGCACGGCGGGGACAGTGGCGTTGACCGGGACGGCGGCGCGCACCGGTTCGGGCCAGCCCAGCCAGCCAGCCTCAAGGGCGCTCGCGAGCCAGGCGGCTGCCTCGGCGTCGCCATACTCCAGGAAGGCCCCGAACTCTCCCCAACCGACGGGTCCACTGACGAGGGCGACCTCCCGCTCGCTCACCCCGCGAAACCGGGTCCGCAGGGGCACCCGGACGACCCGGACGGCGTCGAGGACGTCGTGCAGCGCGGGGAGGGGAGCAGACGGCATACCCAAAACCTAGGGCACACCAGGCACCGAGCCGCGCACCGCGCGCGGACTCTGGGCCGCCTCGCCAGTGACCTAGAGTCGTATGCCGTGAGCGCGATCCCCGGAGTGAGCCAGATCTTCGACCCCACAGCCTGGGAGGACGTGCCGGGATTCGACTTCACCGACCTCACCTACCACCGGGCCCGGGGGGTCGGGGCGGTGCGGATCGCCTTCGACCGCCCGGAGGTGCTCAACGCCTTCCGGCCGCACACCGTCGATGAGCTCTACACCGCGCTCGACCATGCCCGTCGGACCCCGGATGTCGGCTGCGTCCTGCTCACCGGCAACGGTCCGGGGCCGCAGGGCACCGGCAGCGCCGGCAAGTGGGCGTTCTGCACCGGAGGCGACCAGCGGATCCGGGGACGCTCGGGGTACCAGTACGCCGCCGACCCGAGCGGGGATGCCACCGCGGAGGGGATCGATGAGCGCCGGGTCAAGGCCGAGGGCGGGCGGCTGCACATCCTCGAGGTCCAGCGGCTGATCCGCACGATGCCGAAGATCGTCGTCGCCGTCGTCCCCGGGTGGGCGGCCGGGGGCGGGCACTCCCTGCATGTGGTCTGCGACCTCACCATCGCCAGCCGGGAGCTTGCGGCGTTCAAGCAGACCGATGCCGATGTGGGGTCCTTCGACGCCGGCTACGGGTCGGCCTATCTGGCCAAGATGGTGGGGCAGAAGTTCGCCCGGGAGATCTTCTTCCTCGGCCGGCGGTACAGCGCCGAGGACATGCACCGGATGGGTGCGGTCAACCTCGTCGCCGAGCACGCGGAGCTCGAGACGGTCGCCCTGCAGGTGGCGCGGGAGATCCTCGGCAAGAGCCCGCAGGCCCAGCGGATGCTGAAGTTCGCCTTCAACCTCGTCGACGACGGGCTGATGGGGCAACAGGTGTTCGCCGGGGAGGCGACCCGGCTGGCGTACATGACCGACGAGGCCGTCGAGGGCCGCGACCAGTTCTTGGAGAAGCGCGACCCGGACTGGTCGCCCTTCCCCTGGTACTTCTGATCCCGCTGACCGACGTCGCTCTCCCAGACGCCTACGGCCGCTGCCAGCGCGGATCCCGCCCGAGGAAGGCCATCAGCCGCTCCAGGTCGGTGGCGTCCGGCGGCACCGGCTGCTCCTCGCCGAACTGCCCCGATCCCCGGATGAGGTCGCGCGCCGAGGTCATCCCGGCATACAGAACCCCGACCTGCTCCGGCTCCAGGTTCGGCTCCTGCCCGCTGCCCTTGGCGAGGTCCCAGGTGTGCAGGAAGACGTCGGTGGTGAAGTACTGGTCGACGACCTCGGGGACCGGTCGCTCGCCGATGGGCTGCCCCGAGTACCTCAGGCTTGCCGTCTCCGGGTCGTCCAGGAGCGCCTGCACCTGCAGATCGAGCACCCGCCACGCCCCGACCGGGTCGTCCTCGGACCACGGCCCGGCCTCGAAACGCACCGACGAGCCTGGCTCCAGGAGCCCCGGCAACCAGCTCACGAGATGCTCGACGACGTCACGCACCCGCCATTCCTTGACCGGTGTCGGGGCGTCCCAGTCCTGCACGCCCTCGACCACCGTGGTGAATCCCGCTGCCACCGCCCGGTAACGCTCCGCCACCGACATCTGCCCTAGTCCCATGTCCGTGATCCTCTCCCGAGGTGGCGCTCGCCACAACCGCAGACGGGTGCTGGCGCACGGGCCGAGCGAGCGCACGACATACAGTGAACCGGTGAGTAGGCGCGGTCCGGGCTGGGTCCCCAACCAGCACGGTGCCTGGGCGATGCTCGCCACCCCGCTCCTGGTCGGCATCCTCGCGAGCCGCCCCGCGTGGGCCCACCTGCCGCTCGCGGCGACCTGGTTCGTGGGCTACTTCGCGTTCTTCGCGACCGGGCTGTGGCTCAAGGCCCGTCGCCGCCCGCGGTACTGGCCGCCGGTGCGCGCGTATGCCGTCGGCGCCGCCCTCGCCGGCGCCCTCACCCTGGTGATGCGCCCCGATCTGCTCCGCTGGGCGCCCCTTTTCGTCCTCCCGCTCGGCATCGGATTGGCCGCCTCGGCCCTGCGCGACGACCGGAGCCTGTGGAGCGGCCTGACCACCACGGCCGGCTCCGCGCTGATGACCCCGGTCGCCTACGACGTCGGCGGGGGCACGAACTGGCCCCGGGCCTGGGTGCTTGCGGCGGTGCTTGCGCTGTACTTCGCGGGCACGGTCGTTTACGTCAAGACCATGATCCGGGAACGCGGCGAACCGGCCTTCCTCGCGCTTTCCGTGGGGTTCCATCTCGCCGCCACGCTCGCCATGATCTGGGTCCATCCAGCGCTCGTGGCCGTGTTTGCCCTACTCACCCTGCGGGCGGCGATGCTCCCCCGATGGCCGCTCTCTCCCAAGGCGGTTGGTATCGGGGAGATCTTCGCCACCGTGGTGGTCGCGGTGACCGCGCTCCTCGTCGTGCACTGATCCGTCGGGCCCTCGGCTACCGTGAGCCGCCGCCCTCGGGCACAGTGACCCTATGCGCATCGAGCCGCTTCCCGTGCCCGCGGGTCCCGCCGTGCTCGAACTGCTGCCGCGCCTGGCGCTCGCCCTCGAGGGTGGCCACCCCGTCCTCCCGTATGCCGCCGCCGGTCCACCGTTGCCCGAGCCGCCGCCGTCCGCCCCCCCGGACCTCGCCGTGGTCGTCGGGACGAGCGGGTCGACGGGCACCCCCAAACGCGCCCTGCTCTCGGCCCGGTCAATGCGCGCAAGTGTCTACGCCACACACGAGCGGCTCGGTGGGCCCGGGCAGTGGCTGCTGGCCTTGCCCGCGCATCACATCGCTGGCCTCCAAGTCCTCTTCCGCTCGCTGGTCGGCGGCGTCCATCCCGTGGTCCTGGGTGCCAGCCCCCTGGGGCCACCCACCATGCCCTTCGTCGAGGCCAGCGCGGCCCTCGAGCCCGGCCTGCGGCACTACACCGCCCTCGTCCCGACCCAGCTCGTCCAACTCCTCGATGACCCCCGTGGGCTGCGTGCGCTCGAGGGTTTCGACGCGGTCCTCATCGGCGGGGCCGCCCTCGCCCCACACGTCCGTGCCCGCGCCGAACGGGCCGGAGTGCGGGTGGTCGCCACCTACGGCATGAGCGAAACCGCGAGCGGATGCGTCTACGACGGCCGCCCGCTGGCCGGCACCGAGATCGCCTTCGACGACGACCTGCGAATCCACATCGGCGGGGACATGGTCGCGCACGGCTATCTCGGCCGTCCCGACCTCACAAACGCCGCGTTCGGGGTCGACGAGGACGGCGTTCGCTGGTTCCGCAGTGACGACTTCGGCCACCTCGACGACACCGGCCGGCTCCGCATCGACGCGCGGGTCGACGACCTCATCAACACCGGCGGACTCAAGGTCGCGCCCCGACTTGTCGAAGAGGCCATCGCCGAGCACATTGTCGGGGTTCGCGAGGTCGTCGTCGTCGGTGTACCCGACCCCCACTGGGGGGAAGCGGTCAGCGCGCTCGTCGTCCTCGACCCTCAGGGACTGCTCCGCGACCTCACCGCCGCCGACGTGCGGGCCGCGTTGCGCGGCATACTCCCGGATCACGCTCTCCCGCACCGGCTGCGCACGGCGACCGAGATCCCCCAGCGAGGCCCCGGCAAACCGGATCGGCGAGCCGTCGCTGCACTCATGGGAGAATGACGTCGTGGTCCGCGCGCTCAGCATCATCATCCCGCTCATCATGGCGATCTATGCCTGCGTGGACTGCGTTCAGACCGATGAGGACGCTGTCAAGGGCCTGCCCAAGGTGGTGTGGGTCTTCGTCATCCTGCTCTTCCCCGTCGTCGGGTCCATCGCGTGGTTCGTCGCCGGCCGGCCGCGGCCGGTCATCGGTGGCCTGCCCGGCACCGGCCGCGGCATCGGCGGCCCACCGCGGCGTCCGCGCGGACCGGACGACGACCCCGACTTCCTCAAGGGCCTCTGACCCGCCCATGGCCACGCTGAGGCAGTGGGTGCATGGTGCCCGCCCCCGGACCCTGCCCGCCGCCGTGGCACCGGTCATCGTCGGGACCGCAGCGGCCGCTCTCGCGGGAGGTATGGACCTTCCCCGCGCGGCGCTCGCCTTGGTCGTCGCGCTGGCGCTGCAGGTGGGCGTCAACTACGCCAACGACTACTCCGACGGCATTCGCGGTACCGACGACCACCGCACCGGACCGGCGCGGCTCGTCGGGGGAGGGTTGGCCGCACCGGGTGCGGTCAGGGCCGCCGCGTTTGTGGCGTTCGCCCTGGGCTGCCTCGCTGGGCTGGCTTTGGTCTGGCTGGCCGGGGCCTGGTGGCTGGTCGTGGTCGGGGCACTGAGCGTCCTCGCCGCATGGCGGTACACCGGAGGGTCAAGCCCGTACGGCTATCGGGGGCTCGGCGAGGTGTACGTCTTCCTCTTCTTCGGCCTCGTCGCGACCCTCGGTACGCAGTGGACCCAGGCCGGGCGGTTGACCTCATTCGGCATCGCCGGGGCGGTCGGCGTTGGGTCACTGGCCACCGCGATCCTCGTCGCGAACAACCTGCGCGACATCCCCACCGACAGGGTCGCCGGGAAGCGCACGCTGGCGGTGCGTCTCGGCGATCCCCGCACCCGCATGCTCTATGCCGTGCTCCTTGGAGTGCCGTTCCTCGCCCTTGCCGTCATGGCCCTGAGCGTGCCCTGGGTGGTCGTGGCGTTCGCGGCGGCGATTCCCGCGGTCCGGCTTGTGACCATAGTCCGGGGTGGGTCTTCGGGGCCGGCGCTGGTGCCCGTGCTCGCCGGAACCGGTGTGGTCGACATCGGGTATGCCGTGCTGGTCGCCGTCGGCGTCGCCCTCGCCCTCTTCAGCCGCTGACCCTCCGCTAGCGGAAGTCGACTTCGGAGTCCTCGGCATCCTCGTCGGTGTGCCCGGCCTTGCGGGCCATCCGCTTCTCGATCCGCTCGGCAAGTTCGACCGAGTAGTCCTCCCGGAAGCGCCGTAGCGCAAACCAGGAGATCACCACCGAGAGCAGCGCGGCGCCAAGGATGAGCAGGACGCGTTGCTCCGGCGAACGCAGCCCCAGCAACCAGAGGAGCGACACGCAGCCGAAGAAGACCATGAGCCGGAGGATGGTGTAGCGGACCATGAGCCGATTGCCTTTCGCGTGCGGGTCGTACGGCCGTCAGGAGATGCCGGAGTAGGAGTGCTGCCCGACGAACCAGACATTGACGACCGCGTAGTTGATGACGATGCAGAGGAAGCCGGCAATAGCAATCCAGGTCGCTGTACGCCGGCTCACCCCGGTCGTCGCCCGGGCGTGCAGGTATGCCGCATACACGGCCCAGATGACGAACGTCCAGACCTCCTTGGGGTCCCAATTCCAGTAGGAACCCCAGGCCTGGCGCGCCCAGATCGCCCCCGCGATGAGGGTGAAGGTCCACAGCGGGAAGGCGATGATGTGCAGGCTGTACGCCAGCTTCTCCAGCGCCGCGCCGCCAGGCACCCGGGTCATCCATGCCGGCCGCCCGGAGGTCGCCAGCCGGTCCCGAACCAGGGAGAGGCAGGCCAGCGCAAAGCCGATCCCGAAGAGCGCCACCGAGATGGTCGCCACGGTCACGTGAATAACGAGCCACACCGACTTCAGCGACGGCACGAGCTCGGCCGCCTCGGTGTACCAGACGGTGATCGCCAGACCCAGGACGAGGAGCACCGGCGCGACGACGAAAATCCCCAGCCAGCGCAGATCCCGCCGCCGAGCCCAGAAGGCGAAGACCGCGAGCACCGCGAGCGAACCAAAGGTCGCGAACTCGTGCATGTTGCCGAGCGGCCAACGCTGAACCGACCAGCCCCGCAGCCCCACCCCCACCGCGAGCAGCAGGGTCGCGAGCCAGGTGAGCGACAGGCCGATCCCGGCGGCCTTGCGGGCGCCGAGCGGCTCCGCCGGGGCGGTCACCTCCGCGGCCGCGGCCACCGCGGGCTGGTCCGCGCCCGCATCCCCCGACCCACCGGTGTATGCCGTCGACGTGCCGGCATACGCGGGGACGAGTTCGGACTCCGGCGCCACGGAGGCAACGGTCTCGCCGCGGGCGGGCACCCACCGGGCGAGGAAGACGGCATACGCGAGGGTGGCGAGGGTGAGCACGGCCATCGCGGAGTAGACCGCGAGGTTGGCGTAGCCGGCGAGGCTCGTGTTCGGCATGGTGGCGTCCTTAGGGTCTTACGAAGCTGGCTCGGGGGCGAGTCGCGCGACGACGTCGGCGAGCTCGTCGGTGATGCCGTCGTCGTCGCCCTGACCGAGGCCGCCGACGGTGACCAGCCTACGTGGCCCGGTGTCGGTGACCCGCACGAAGACCCGTCGGCGGCGGATGACCAGGGAGGCAACGAGGCCGGCGAGGGAGAGCAGGGAGCTCACCAGGGTGAGGGTCTTGCCGGGGTCGGCCCTGATCGAGAATCCGGCATAGCGGTCGAGGGAGTCGAAGGTGATCGAGCCGCGCCCACCGGGGAGCTCGTAGGTCTGGCCGAGTTTGAGCCAGATCCGCAGCGGGTCCCCGCCGGCCGAGGTGAGCTGGGTCAGGCCGGTGGTGTCCAGGGAGTAGACCGACTGCGGGGCGCTCGAGGTGAAGATCCGGCCCTCGAAAACGGTGAGCGCGAGAGCCGGGTCGAGGGCATCGGGGAAGACCGAGCGGGGTCCCTGGTCGTCGATGATCCCGGTGGGGAGGAAGAACCCGCTGAAGCCGAGGTCTCCCTTGGGCCCTTGGACCTTGATCGCCCCGGTGGACTTGTAAAGGTTGTCGACGGTGAGGAACGGGGTGGCTTCGGAGTAGACGACGGTGCCGGAGCCGTCCCGGACGGTGATCTTGGGCGCATACCCGTTCCCGAGCAGGAAGACCGTGCCGCCTCCGGTCTCCAGCGGCCCGTTGACGGTGATCTCCTCGGCCCGTGACGGCGAGCCGTCCGCCGGGGTGAAGGTCGTCGAGGCGACGAAGTCGCGGGCCGCACCGAACTGCCCCTTGGACTGGATCCGTGACTCGAAGGTCGCCTCCATCTCGTCCAGCCGCAGGGTGTACGGCGCGAGCGCACTCGGATCGACCCACGGGCCGGGGCTGAAGGTGTCGTAGCGGATCAGGGTGTTGGCAAAGGTCTGCCCGACGGGGAGGATGACGTCCCCGCGCCACCCGAACAGGTACCCGGAGGCGACCCCCACGATGACGCCGATGAGGGCCAGGTGAAAGAGCAGGTTGCCGGCCTCCTTGGCGTACCCCTTCTCCGCGCTGAGCGTCCCCGGACCGTGCGAATGGACCCGGTAACGCTTGGCCCGCAAGGCTTTTCGGGCCCCTTCGAGCACCTCCTCGGCCTCGCCATCGACCTCGACTGCCACGTGCGCGGGCAGTCGCTCGAGCCGCTTGGGAGTGCGCGGCGGTGTGGCGCGGAGCTGATGCAGCAGGATCCGGGTGCGAGGGATGACGCAGCCGATGAGGCTGATGAAGAGCAGCAAGTAGATCGCCGAAAACCAGGGCGAGGCATAGACCTCGAAGAACCCGAGCCGATCCAGCCACGGTCCGGCGGTGGGGTGATCCTCGATCCACCGCGCCGTCCGGGTCGCATCGAGTGAGCGCTGCGGGAAGGTCGAACCGGGCACGGCGCCGAGGGCGAGCAGGAGCAGCAGGACCAGCGCGGTCCGCATGCTCGTGAGCTGCCGCCAACTGAACCGCAACCAACCGAGGAGCCCCAGGCGGGGCTGGCTGGGCGGGGCAGCCGCCGGCGGGGCCGGTGGGACCGGTGCGGCAGATGGGGTCGACACCTGGGTCACAGGATCACCTCGAAGCCGCCGACGAGTTCGGCCTGCAGCCATCGGGCCAGGCTCTCCCAGAGCCCGGTGACCAGGAGCAGACCGACGGCGAGCAGCAGGAGGCCGCCGGCCAGTTGCACAGCCCGCCGGTGACGGCGCAGCCACCCGGTGACCGGGGCCGATCGGTCGGCCAAGGCCGCGATGAGCAGGAACGGCAGCCCCAGCCCGAGACAGTATGCCGTCGTGAGCACGACCGCGCGTCCCGTGCTCGGTTCGGTCGTGGCGACGAGGGCGAGGACGGCGGCCAGCGTCGGTCCGGTGCAGGGGGCCCAGCTGAGCCCGAAGACGGCTCCGACGAGCGGCGCCCCGGCAAGCCCGGCCCGGGGTCGCCAGGGCAGCCGAGCCTCCCGCTGGGACCCGGCGCCGAGGAAGACCAGGGCGAGCAGGATGACGACGACCCCGCCGAGGCGCATGAGGAGGATGCGGTGCTCAATGAGTGAGCGACCGAGCCCGGCGATGAAGACCGAGCCGAGGACGAAGACCGCACTGAAACCGAGGACGAAGAGCACGGCACCTAGCAGCGTCCGGGCCCGGCGGGGGGCGGCGGACGCTGACGTGGCTGGGCTGCCGCCGAGCCCGCCGACCAGCCCGAGGAACCCAGGCACGAGCGGCAGGACGCAGGGGCTCGCGAAGGACACCAGACCGGCGAGGGCGCTGATCGCCATGGCGAGCGGCAAGGCGCCCGAGGTGACCGTCTCGCCAGCCCCGGCAATCACGACTCGGCCACGACGTCGTCGATGAGTCCGGTGAGGATCGACTCCTGGACCGCCCCACTCACCCGGGCCGCGATCCGACCCTGGTGATCGAGCACGAGCGTGGTCGGCACGGTGGGCGCCTTACCCTGAAGCGCGAGGATGAGCACCCCGGATTCGTCGCTCAGGCTGGGATAGGTCACCGCGGCCTTCTCGAGCATGGCCCGCCCGCGCTCGGCGGACTCCCGGAAGTCGATGCCGATGAAGACCACCGGCTCTTTGGCGGCACTCTTTGCGGCCCACACCTTCTCCAAGACGGGCAGCTCGCTCACGCAGGGCGCGCACCAGGACGCCCAGACGTTGATCACAACGACCTTGCCGCGGGCCTGGGCGCTCTGCCATGCGGTCCCATCCAGGAGTGACCCGGCGAGCTCGACAGGGGCGCCGCGTTCGGTGACCGCATAGGTCTGGAAGGACCCATCGCCGGAGACGTAGCCTTTCTGGTCGCCCGTACGTGCCTGTGCGGCAACGGAGTTGGGATCCTCGGAGCAGCCGGCGAGCAAGCCGGCGACGAGCAGCGCGGTCGCCGGCCACACGGCATACGAACGCATCAGGCCCCCGCCCCGGTCTGCGCCTGGGGGAGGAGTTCGGCGGCCGGCTCACTGTAGGAGACCGAAAGCAGCTCATCCCCGAGGTAGGTGAGCGAGGTGAGCGAAGCGAGCGCGCACTCCCGGCGAGCGGGGTTGTGCAGGAAGGACTTGCCCTCGATCCGTCGGCGGACCATCCAGATCGGCGACTGATGACTCACGATGACCGCCTCGTGCCCGGCCGCGGCCCGCCGGGCGTCGGTGATGGCACCGAGCATCCGGGCGGCGATCGCGGCATACGGCTCGCCCCAGGAGGGCCGGGCGGGGTTCCAGAGGCGCGGGAGCATCCGGGGGGATCGCAGCAGCCCCCGCCCACCGGCGACGGCCATCCCCTCGAAGTCGTTGGCGGCCTCGATGGCTCGCTCGTCGAGGTGGACGGGCAGCTCATGGGCCGCGGCCAGGGGCGCGGCCGTCTCCTGGGCCCGTTCGAGGGGGGAGGAGACCAGGTGCACGATGTCGTGGTCGCTGAGGTGTCGCGCGGCGAGGTCGGCCATCCGGCGGCCGAGGTCGGAGAGGTGATAGCCCGGGAGCCGTCCGTAGAGGATATGGCCGGGGTTGTCGACCTCACCGTGGCGGAGCAAGTGGACGACGGTCCGCGCTGGGGAGTCCCCGAGGGTGCTCATGGAGCGATTGTCGCAAATGATCCTGGGTCAGCCGCGCGCGGCCGCCGCGGCCGCCGCCGGGAGTGCCGCCAGGACCCGGTCGACGGCCGCGTCGTCGTGCGCGCCGGTGACGAACCAGGCCTCGAACGCGCTCGGCGGCAGGTAGACCCCGCCGGCGAGCATGGCGTGGAAGAACCGCGCAAACGCCGCCGTGTCGGTGCGCCGGGCGTCGTCGTAGTGACGCACCGGCCCCTCGGTGAAGAAGATCGAGAACATCGAACCGGCCCACTGGATCGTATGCCGGACTCCAGCCTCCGAAAGGTGCGCGGAAGCGGCCTCGGCGATGGTGTGGGCGACCCGGGCGAGCCGGTCGTAGAGGGCCTCGTCACAGTGGCGCAACGTGGCGAGCCCGGCGGCCGTCGCGACCGGGTTACCGGAGAGGGTGCCGGCCTGGTAGACCGGGCCTTCCGGGGCGAGCAACGCCATGACATCGGCCCGCCCGCCGAAGGCCGCAGCCGGGAAGCCACCGCCCATGACCTTGCCGAAGGTCATGAGATCGGGCGGCTGCGCCAGGGTCGAGCGACCCCACCAGCCGGCCCGGCTACACCGGAAGCCGGTCATCACCTCATCGCTGATGAGGAGGGCTCCGTGGTTCTCGCTTTCCCGGCGCAGCGCCTCCTCGAACTGCGGGGTCGGCGGGATCACCCCCATGTTGCCGGCGGCGGCCTCGGTGATGACGGCGGCGATCTGGTCGCCGCGGGCCGCGAAGGTGGCCTGCAGCGCCTCGACATCGTTGTAGGGCAGCACGATGGTCTCGGCAGCGACCTCCGGCGGGATACCCGCCGAGTCCGGCAACGCGAGCGTGGCGACCCCCGACCCGGCCGCAACGAGGAGGCTGTCGACGTGGCCGTGGTAGCAGCCGGCGAACTTCACCACCAGGCTGCGGGCGGTGAAGCCGCGGGCGAGCCGGAGCGCGCTCATGGTCGCCTCGGTGCCCGAGGAGACCAGCCGGACGCTCTCCACGGGGTCGACGCGAGCGACGATCTCCTCGGCGAGCGCGACCTCGTTCTCCGAGGGCGTACCGAAGGAGAACCCCTCGGCGGCGGCCCGGGTGACGGCTTCGAGGACCGCCGGGTGAGCGTGCCCGAGGATCATCGGTCCCCAGCTCGCGACGAGGTCGACATACTCGGTCCCGTCGACATCGGTGAGCCAGGCACCCCGACCGGAACGCATGAACCGGGGCACTCCCCCGACGGCTCGGAAGGCCCGCACCGGGGAGTTCACCCCGCCGGGGATGACCGCGCGGGCACGAGCGAGCAGGGCAGCCGAGGCGGTGGTGCGCTCGGCGGAACCGACGCTCATGGTTTGGCGCCCGAGTCACCCTCGGCGGCATACGCCTGACGGACCGAGCACATGGCCGCGCCGAGCCCCTGAAGTTGCTCGGGGGTCATCAGGTCGATGAAGTGCCTCCGAACGCTCTCCACGTGAACCTTGGCGACGGCCTCCAGGACGATGCGGCCCTGGGGCGTGAGGCAGAGCACGACCCCGCGGCCGTCCTGGTCGGCGCGCCGCCGACGGACCCAGCCGCGGCTTTCGAGTCGGGAGGCAGTGTGGGTGACCCGCGAGCGCGACTGGATGATGAGGTCCGCGAGCGCGGACATCCGCAGGCAGCCCTCGGGGGCCTCGGAGAGCATGGAAATGAGTTCGTACTCGGCGAGGCTGATCTCGTGGGGTTGCAGGTCGCGCTCCAGGGCCACGTCGAGTTCGCGGCGCGCCCAGAGGTAGTCCCGCCAGGCTCGCTGCTCGGTGTCGGAGAGCCATCGGGGCTCGGTCGAAGACGTCATAGGGCCCCCATTGTGCCAAGTTCTAGGAGATTCGTACGGTCAACCGGGAACATGCGCCCGCCCAGTCGTCGCCAAAACCCTGGCCGCCTCCCGGGCGAAGTAGCTGAGGATGATCTGGGCTCCGGCCCGGCGGATGTGGGTCAACGAGTCGAGCATGGCCCGCTCGCGATCGATCCAGCCCCGCTCCGCGGCGGCGACGATCATCGCGTACTCCCCCGAGATCTGGTATGCCGCCACCGGCACGCTCGAGCGGGCCGCGACCTCGGCGATGACGTCGAGGTGGGTGCCGGCAGGCTTGACCATGACCAGGTCGGCACCCTCAGCGAGGTCGAGGCCGAGTTCCCGGATCGCCTCGCGGGCATTGCCCGGGTCCTGCTGATAGGTGGCCCGGTCACCGACCAGGGAAGAGGCCACCGCTTCGCGGAACGGCCCATAGAGCGCGGAGGTGTACTTGGCGGCATACGCGAGCAGGATGGTGTCGGTGAACCCGGCCTGGTCCAGTGCGGCCCGGACCGCACCCACCTGACCGTCCATCATCCCGGAAAGCCCGAGCACATGGGCCCCGGCCCGGGCCTGAGCCAACGCCATCGCCGCATAACGCTCCAGGGTGGCGTCGTTGTCCACCCGGCCGGCAGCATCGAGCACCCCGCAGTGGCCGTGATCGGTGAACTCATCGAGGCAGAGGTCGGCCATGACGACGAGGTCCTCTCCCACTGCTGCCCGCACCCGGGAGATGGCCACATTGAGGATGCCGTCAGGGTCGTCCGCGCCGGAACCCCTCTCGTCCTTGGCCTGCGGGACGCCGAAGATCATGATGCCGCCGAGCCCGTCGGCGACGCAGGCCCGGGCCTCGGCGACCAGGGTGTCCAGGGTGTGCTGGCGGACCCCGGGCATCGCCGCGATCGCTACCGCCGCCTCGATACCCTCACGGACGAAGACGGGCAGCACGAGTTCGGCCGGGTGGAGCCGAGTCTCGGCAACAAGGCGACGCACGGCCGGGCTCTGCCGCAGGCGGCGGGGCCGGTCCGCCGGGCCGCTCACGAGCGCTCCTTGCGACGGTTCCCCGCCCGCCGTTGGCTCGGGCGGACCACACCGGTCCCGGTCTCGGCGACGGCGCGGGCGCGGGCGGCGGCGTGCTCGGCCAGTCCGTCAACGAGGACGGTGGCCGAAGCCTCCGCGGCCAGGACGTCGACCCGCAGACCGAGCTCCTCCGCGGTCCGGGCGGTGGCCGGGCCGATGCAGCCGATGATCGTCGTCGGATGCGGTTTCCCGGCGATGCCGACGAGGTTGCGCACCGTGGAGCTCGAGGTGAAGAGGACCGCGTCGAACGCCCCGCCCTTGATCGCATCCCGAATCCACGGGGCCGGCGGTGCGGCGCGTACCGTGCGGTAGGCCGTGACGTCGTCGACCTCCCAGCCGAGCTCGAGCAGGCCGGCGACGAGGGTCTCGGTGGCGATATCCGCGCGCGGGAGGAAGACCCGGTTGATCGGGTCGTCCTCGTCGTGGGCCGGCCAGGCTTCCAGCAGGCCACGGGCGGACTGCTCGGACTCGGGGAGCAGGTCCGGGATGATCCCCCAGGCCCGCAACGCCTCCGCGGTGGCTCCGCCCACCGCGGCCACCTTGACGCCGGCAACCGAACGGACGTCCAGACCGAGGGCCTCGAACTGCTCCCGCAAGGCCCGCACCGCGTTGGCGGAGGTGAACCCCACCCATTCGTAGCGGCCGAGAACGAGACCGCGCACGGCCCGCTCGAGCTGCTGCGGGTTACGGGGCGGTTCGACCGAGAGCGTCGGGACCACCGTGGGTTCAGCGCCGTACATCTCGAGCCGCTCGGTCATGGTCCCGGCCTGGGCCTGGGTGCGGGGTACCAGGACCCGCCACCCGAACAGCGGCTTGGTCTCGAACCAGGAGAGCCGTTCGCGCAGCGCCACCGGTGAGCCCACGACGGCGAGCACCGGGGATTCCAGGCCCTTGAGGCCGTGGGCGTACCCGCCGAGTTCGATCGTCGTCGTCCGCTGCCGCACGGAGGTGCCCTGGGCGGTCACGGCGACCGGGGTCAGCGGGTCCCGGCCGGCCGCGAGCAGTTCCCCGAAGGTGGCGCGGACATCCTCGACGTTCCCGAGGACGACGACGGTCAGCCAAGGGTCGACCAGGTGCCGCAGGTCCGTGCCGCGCTGCCGCGCGCTCAGCACATAGACCCCGGTGGAGTCGCTCGAGGTGAGGGGGACACCGGCATACGAAGGCACCGCGGTGACCAGGCTCACCCCGGGGACCACCTCGAACGGCACCCCGGCCTCGGCGCAGGCGAGCGCCTCGTCGCTGAGGCCGCTGAAGACGGCGGGGTCGCCGAGCATGAGCCGCACGACGAGCCCTCCCGGGTAGTTGGCGGCGATCTCGACCAAGGGGCGTCGGCCGTCGACCTCGATGACGTCGATGTCCTGCGGGCACCACCGGGCGATGATGCTCTCCTCGAGCGGGACACCGGGGTCCACGACGAGGGCGTCGGCGCACTGCAGGTAGTTCACGGCGCGCACGGTGAGCAGCCCGAGGTCCCCAGGACCCGCGCCAACGAAAGCGACCCGGCCGGGGTCGGTGGGCAGCCCCGGCGTGTGACCCATCATCGGCCGCTCGCCCCGACCCGATCGGCGGCACCGTGCTCCAGCAGTATGCCGGCAAGCCGAGCACCCAGAGCGGCCGCGTCATGCACCTCGCCGACGAGGGATCGACGCAGCTCATGGCTGCCGTCGGCGGCCCCGACGAAGGCGCGGAGCGAAAGTTCGAGTCCGTCCATCCCCTCCACGACCTCCGCGAGCGCCCCGACCGGAGCCGAGCAGCCCGCCTCAAGGGTGGCCAACAGGGACCGTTCCGCCTCGACACAGGCCCGGGTGTCCGGGTCTTCGAGCATGGACACGGCGGCGATGACCGCGGGGTCGTCGTCTCGGGTTTCCACGGCAAGGGCTCCCTGGCCCGGCGCGGGGAGCATGACAAGCGGGTCCAGGGTCTCGCTCACTGCCTCGGTGAGGCCGAGACGACGCAGGCCGGCCAGGGCGAGAACAACCCCGTCGAGCGCCCCCGAGGTGACCGCCGCGAGCCGGGTTTCGACGTTTCCGCGCAGGTCATGGACCTCCAGGCCATAGCCCAAGGCCAAGAGTTGAGAGCGGCGACGCAACGACCCGGTGCCAACCCGGGCCCCGGAGGGCAGCTCACCCAAGGTGACACCATCCCGGGTGATCAGGGCGTCGCGAGGATCCTCGCGGCGCGGGATCGCCGCAATCACGAGGCCTTCCTCGGGGGCCGTCGGGACATCCTTGAGGGAGTGCACAGCCAGGTCGACGACCCCGTCCCGCAGCGCCCTTCGCAGAGTGGAGGCGAACGCCCCGGACCCGCCGAAGTCACGCAGCGGGCGCTCGGTGTCGAGGTCACCGAGCGTGGCAAGCGGGACGAGTTCGACGCTATGGCCCGCGTCGCGCAGCAGGTCGGCGACCCACTGCGACTGGCTCGTCGCGAGCCGCGAGCGCCGAGTGCCCAGGCGGAGGATCGTCATCGCTCCTCCCCCGGGATGACCGGCGGGACGGAGACGACCGCGGTGTCCCGCGGGTCGAGGTCGAACAGCTCGGACAGGGCCCTTGCATAGCTGCCGCCGAGTCCGGATCCGGCGAACTCCTTCACCCGCACGGTGGGGGTGTGCAGGAGCTTGTCGACGACCCGTTCGATGGCCCGGACGACCTCGGCCCGCTCGGCGTCGCTCAGGGAGGGCAGGCGGCGATCGAGCCGGGCGACCTCGTCGGCGACGAGAGCTCCGGCGTGGGCCCGCAGCGCGCTCACGGTGGGCACGACGATGTCCGCGGCCCGCATCCCGAGAAAGGCGGCGACCTCAGCGGTGACCAGGTCGCGCGCCGCCACGACCTCGGGGTGATCCCCGGCCCCGGCGAGGTGCTCGCCGAGTTCGGTAAGTCCGATCCGGCTCACCCCGGGCACGACGGTCACGTCCGTGTCGATGTCGTGCGGCAGGGCGAGGTCGACGAAGACCAGCGGCCGGGCGGACCCAACCCCGGCGCGGGCGCGTTCGACATCCGCCCGGGTGATCACCCGACCGACGGCCCCGGTGGCGCTGACGATGAGGTCCGCGCCGACAAGGGCTTCCTGCAGGTGCGTCATCGGCAGGGCATGCCCGGCCACCCGATCCGCGAGAACGGCCGCACGCTCCAGGCTTCGGTTGACCACGACGAGGTCCGCGGCCCCATGTCGTTGGGCCGTGGTCGCGGCGAGTGCCGCCATACCGCCCGCGCCGAGGACGATGACCCGAGCACTGGTCAGCGGCCCGATAACGCGCGCCGCGAGGTCGAGGCCGGCCCCGACCAGGGATCCGGCGACCGCGTCGATCCCGGTCTCGGAGTGTGCGAGCTTGCCCACCCGAAGGGCGTGTTGGAGAAGGGTGTTGAGGCTGGGACCGACGTGACCGCGCTCCTGGGCGCTGCGCAGCGCGCGCCGGACCTGTCCGAGGATCTGGACCTCGCCGACGGCCATGGAGTCCAGCCCGGAGGCCACCGCGAAGGCGTGCGCGACCGCGCGGTCCTCGTAGTGAACGAAGAGATGCGGCTGCAGTTCGGCACGGGCCAGTCCGCTGGCGTCCGCAAGGGCGTCGGTCACATCACGGAGCGCGCCGTGGAAGGTGGAGCCCTCGACATACACCTCGGTGCGGTTGCACGTGGAGAGGGCGACGACCTCGCGGATGTGTTCGGAGGCCAGTGCCTGTCGTTCCAGCCTGGCCCGTGCGGCGGGGTCCAGGGCCACCGCCTCGAGCACCGGCAGCGGAGCGGCGTGGTGGGTGACGCCGAGGACGAGCAGGCTCATGCTCCCTTGACCTCCGCATGCGCAGCGTGCGCCTGAGCGTGGCTGTGGAAGGCGAGGATCTGCAGCTCGGTGGCGAGGTCGACCTTGCGGACGATGACCCCGGGCGGGACAGCGAGCACGGTGGGGGCGAAGTTGAGGATGGAACGCACTCCGGCCGCGACGAGCGCGTCGCAGCACTGCTGTGCGGCGCTCGGCGGGGTGGCGATCACCCCGATGGCGAGCCCGCTACGGGTGACCAGCGCGGGCAGGTCGGCCATCGGCTGGACGTCCAGCCCGGCGATCCGTGTCCCGACGACCTCAGCGTCACCGTCGAGGAGGGCGATGACCTGGAATCCGCGGACCGCGAACCCCTGGTATGCGGCGAGGGCCCGCCCGAGGTTACCCATCCCGACAATGGCGACCGGCCAGTCCCGGGTGAGCCCGAGGGCCGCGGAGATCTCGGCGATGAGCCGGCTCGTCTCGTACCCCACGCCGCGCACCCCGTAGGAGCCGAGGTGGGAAAGGTCTTTGCGCAGCATGGAAGGGGACACCCCACTGGTCGCGGCCAGGGACTCCGAACTCACACTCTCCTGGCCAGCATCGGCGAGGGTGGTGAGGGCACGCAGATAGCCCGGCAGCCGGGCCACGGTGACCTCGGGGATGCCGCGCGGCGTGTCGTGGAGGCTGGACACGATGCCGACCCTACGCGCTTGTGAAGGCTTTCACAAAGTGTGGACCGGAGGCCGGAACACCCCTTCAACGCCCTCCCACAGCATCGGCGAGCGACGCCGGGTCTACCCGCCAGTGGGCCACCTCGACACCGTCGACGAGCACCACCGGGATGAGTTGAGCGTATGCCGTGAGCAGGGCCGGGTCCTCGTCGATCTCGCGTTCCTCCCACTGCACCCCGAGTTCGGTGCAGACCGCCGCGACGACAGCTCGGGCGTCATCGCAGAGGTGGCAGCCCGCCCGAGCGAGCAACCGGACCCGGGGAGTGCGGGGCGCGCCAACCGACGACATACGGCGGGGACGGGCTAGAAGAACACGGAGCGGCGGGTCATCAGAACCGCGTGCAGCGACTGCTGGATCGTTTCGCGCACCTGGTCGGTGAGGTCGAAGACGAGCATCGGGTCCTCGGCCGCGTCGGCACCGTAGGTGTCGGTCGGAATCGGTTCGCCGAACTCGATGATCCATTTGCTCGGCAGTGGGATGAGCCCGAGCGGACCGAGCAGCGGGAAGGTGGGGGTGATCGGCGCGTACGGCAACCCGAAGATCCGGGCGAGCGTCGTCATGTTGCCGATGATCGGGGCAATCTCCTCGGCGCCGACGATGGCGACCGGGATGATCGGGACCTGGGCCTTGAGGGCCGCCGAGACGAATCCGCCGCGGCCGAAGCGCTGCAGTTTGTAGCGGTCCTTGAACGGTTTGCCGACGCCCTTGAAGCCCTCCGGGAAGACGGCGACGAGCTCGCCCTTGGCGAAGAGCCGCTCGGCGTCGGCGTTGGTGGCCAGCGTGGAGCCGGAGCGCCGCACGATCGGCCCGAGCACGGGGGTCTCGAAGACGAGGTCGGCGCCGAGGGCGCGCATCGGCCGCTTCTGCGGGTGCTCGTCGTGGATGGCGAGCTGGAGCATGAGCGAGTCGATGGCGACGGTGCCGGAGTGATTGGCGACGACGAGGGCACCGCCGTCGGCCGGGATGTTCTCGATGCCGCGGACCTCGACCCGGAACCAGTGCTTGTAGATCGGCCGGAGCAGCGGATAGAAGATGTGCTCGGTGAAGTCGGCGTCATAGCCGAACTCATCCACCTCGAAGTCGCCGTCGATCCGGCGCCGCAGGTACGCCAGGGTCTGAGCCACGGCCGCCTCGATGTCCTCGGGGGCGATGCCGGCAATCTGGGCGGCGCTGCGCAGAATCGTCGTGAGAACCTCGACAATCTGACCGACGTCGAAGGTCGCCACGTCCGGAAGGCTGGAAAGACCTGGTATGCCGTCGAGCAGACCGAGTGCTCCCCCACGGATCTGGGGGCCGGGCTGTCCGGAGACGGTGACGAAGGAGTCGTGGTCGGCCGGCGGCAAGGGCGGGGCCTCGGTGAGCCGCAGGTGGCTGCGAGCGCCGGCGCGTTCGTCGGCCAGCCGCTTGGCCTTGGGCGAGAGCCGCGGCACCCGGTTCCGTTCACCGGTTTGCCGCTCCGCCTTCGCCGAGGGCGCCGAGGTGACCACGGGGGTGGGCCGGTGGGCCCGGGTTCGGGGGGCACCGGGGGTTTCCGCAATCGGAGGAGCCGCCTTCTTTGGCGGAGTCGCGGCCTTGCGCGGAGTCGCGGCCTTGCGCGGTGTCGCGGCCTTGCGCGGAGTCGCGGGCGTGCGGGGGGAGGTCACCTCGGGCAGGACTTCAACCGGGACGACCTCAACCGGTTCGACCCCGATGAGCGGGGTCCCCTCGCGCCGGGCTCGTTCCCCGGTGGCGCGGGCAGCCCCGGCAGCGAAGGCACTCTTGCGGGCCATCAGCGTTCCTTCCCGGCGCTCGCAGGCTCACGCGCCGACTCGATGAACGCCTCGAACGCCTGTCGCGTGGTGTAGTTCGGCTCGAAGCCGAGCACCTCCCGCATCCGGGTCGTGTCGAGGCCGCGCCCGAAGGCCAGCAGCGAAAGCTGATCGACGGAGAAGTCCGCCAGACCCATCCGCTTGGCGATGCCGCCGACCAGGCCGGCGCCCTGAAGCAGGACCGGGACCATCATCCGGCCGGCAACCGCCACGGCCTGCAGGACGGTGACCACCCCGTCCCCGGCGATATTGATCGTGCCGGTGGCATGACCGGTCACTCCACGGAGCAGGGCGGCCACGGCGTCGTCCTCGTGGACGAACTGCAGGCGGGCGTCATACCCCAACGGCACCGGGATGAGCGGCAGGCTGAAGTAGTCGGTCATCGAGGTCCGGATCCGCGGTCCGAGGATGTTGGCGAACCTCAGGGTGAGGATCTCGACGTCCGGGCGGCGGCGGGCGAATCCGCGAATGTAACTCTCGACCTCGACCGAGTCCTTACCGAAGCCACCCGTGGGCAGCCGCCGCGCCGTCATGTCCTCGGTGAACATCGCCGGGTCCCGGGAGCTGGCGCCATACACGGCGGCCGAAGACTTGACCACGAGCCGCTGCACCGACTCCGCCTTCTGGCACGCGGCGAGGAGCTGCATGGTGCCGATGACGTTGATTTCCTTCTGCGGGGTGCGGCCGCCGACGAAGGTGGGGGTGGCGATGACGTTCATGTGGACGACGGTGTCAACCTCGTTCTCGCTGATGACCCGGGCAACCATGGGGTTGCGGATGTCCGCGCGAACGAACTCGACCCCGCCAAGGTCATGCGCCGGGGGGATGACATCGACACCGATGACGTGCTCGACGGAGGGGTCCTGGGCGAGTTCGCGCGCGAGCACGCCCCCGAGATAGCGGGACACCCCGGTCACGAGCACGACGGACGCCATACCAGGACTCTAGTGCGGTTCCCGCCAGAGCAGACCCCCGTCCCGCAGCCGACCTAACCTCTGCTAGCAGAGCTTGGCTTCAGGACCACCTGATGCATCCTTCGGTTCTCGCCCTAACCCCTGCTAGCAGAGGTTGCATCAGGGGCACGGCGGGCGGCGGGCGGCGGGCAAGGCGGGCCAGGCCGGGGGGCCGTCGCCGGCCGAGGGGCAACGAAAAGGCCCCCGCTGGCCGGAGGGCCGTCGGGAGCCTGGTCGTCGCGGGAAGCGAGCGGTCAGCTCACTTCTTGTTGCGGCGCTGGTGACGCGTCTTGCGAAGGAGCTTGCGGTGCTTCTTCTTCGCCATGCGCTTGCGCCGCTTCTTGATGACCGAACCCATATGAGTGTCCCTTGGAGATGTGGATGACGTGCTGAGGTAGATCGACGTGCTTCAGATGTGGACCGACCGCTCAGCCTACCGCATGCGCACGGGGGGCCGGCAGCGTGTGCTGCCGGCCCCCCGTGGGTGCACGTGGGTGCTTTCGCTCACGCGGTGTCGACGAAGGAGTTCCGGAGGTAGGCGTTGACCTCGTTCTCCGGGACCCGGAAGGACCGACCGACCCGCACCGCGGGCAGATCACCTGCATGGACCATCCGGTAGACCGTCATCTTCGACACACGCATGATCGAGGCGACCTCGGCGACGGTGAGGAAGCGAACCTCACCCAGCTGACGCTCGGTGCTCATGTGACCTCGATCTGTGGTGTTCGGGCGTGCAAGCGCAACCATAGGGGCAGATGTGACAGTTGGGGAAGTCGACGAGACAACATTTTGGCCACTGTCTAGCCGACACGCCGACAGTTGCGAAAAGTCAGTCGAACCAGGGGTCGAGGCCGTGCAGGCTGAACAGTGCCTCCCGGGTCGCCATAACGGCCCGGTCAACAGGGTTGTCCGGGTTATGTCCCATGGCCCAAGGACGCACCCAGATGGGGCGCTCCGAGGCCGATAAGTCGCCCATCCGCGACGGTCCGCTCACCCCGAGCCGGTCTTCGACATGGCGCAGCCAATCCGCCGGAACCTCCACGTCGAGACCCACCGGCCGGTGGGCAGCGATCGCGGTGAGGTGGGTCCAGGAGCGCGGGACGACGTCGACCAGGGAGTATCCGCCGCCACCGAGGGCGACCCACCGCCCACCGGACACCTCGTGAGCCAAGGAGTGCAGGGTCTCGTGCGCCCGGACCTGGGCGTCCAGCGAAATCGAGAGGTGCGCGAGCGGGTCGTGGGTGTGGGTGTCGCAACCGTGCTGGGTCACCAGGATGTCCGGGCGCCAGGTGTGCACGAGCGGCAGGACCACCGAGTCGATGGCCCGCAACCAGGCGGCATCGCTCGTCCCCGGCGGCAGGGCCACGTTCACCGCGCTGCCGCGAGCCTGCGGGCCGCCGATGTCGGCCGGCCAGCCGGTCCCCGGGAAGAGGACCCGCCCGGACTCGTGGATGGAGATGGTGAGCACGCGCGGGTCGTTCCAGAAGATCGACTCGACCCCGTCGCCGTGATGGACGTCGATGTCGATGTAGCAGACCCGCTGCGCACCATTGTCGAGGAGCCACTGGATGCCGACGGCGATGTCGTTGTAGATGCAGAAGCCGGAGGCGTTGCCCTTCATCGCGTGGTGCAGGCCGCCGCAGTAGTTGACCCCGTGGTCGGCATCGCCCTCCCAGACCTGGCGACATACCTCGAGGGTGCCCTGCGCGATCCGGGCAGAGATGTCGTGCATCCCGAAGAAGGCCGGGTCGTCCTCGGTGCCCAGGCCGCGGCGCACGTCCGCGGTCTTGGGGTCCACCGAGGCGTGTTTGACGGCGGCAATGTACCCCGGGTCATGGACCGTGGCGAGGGTCTCTTCGCTGGCCGGGTTGGGGCTGTGCAGGGTGACCCCGCCGCCCTCGAAGACACCGAAGGCCCGCAACAGCCGGGTGGTCAGGTCGAGTCGGATCGGCCCCATCGGGTGCTCGGGTCCGAAGTTGTATGCCGTGAACCCGTCGTCCCAGATGACCGTCGTCCTCGATGTCATGTTGGCCACGCTACTCGCGTGCGGACGGCATACGGGACGCAGCCTGCAGGGTTGCTCAGGCGCTGATCGGGAGGGTCATGGCGATCTCCTCCTCGCCGTCCTCCGCGCTGACCACCCGCATCGGGCGGCGGTGATGGGTCGGGCGGAAGCCGTAGCCGGAGGCAAAGGCGACCGCGCGACCGTTGTCTGTGCCGACCCAGTAGTAGAGCTGGGTGCGCCCGGCGTGGGCGGCCGCCTCGGCCCCAGCCCGGACCAGGGCGGTCGCGACGCCGGTGCCCCGGGCCTCCGGGTGCACCCAGAGCCCGAACAGTTCACCGGCGTTGTCGTCCTCCTGGGCTGCGCCCACGCTGGCGATACCTACGGCCTGCTTGTCGACATAGGCGATGAGTCGCCGAGATCGTTCCATCCGCTCCCGCCAGAACTCCTCGGTCGCGGACTCTTCCTGCGCATGAGTGGCGACGAAGGCCTCGGGGGACTCCTGGAGCGCGGTGAGCCGAATGGACCGATAGGTCTCCCAGTCATCCGCTCCGAGCGTGCGTACGGTGATCTCGCTCATGGGATCGAGTCTGGCACGAGGACCTGACCGGGGCGCAACTCGGTCATCCACTGTTCACCCCACGACGTGGGAGAAACTCAGCCGCTGGCGAGCTCCTTGGAGCGCTGCGCCGCGGCCTCCATCGCGGTGATGAAGGCGGCCCGCACCTTATGGTCGTCCAGGGCCCGCAGAGCCGCCGCCGTGGTGCCACCGGGGCTGGTCACCTGTTCGCGGAGCACGGTGGGGTGCTGCCCGGTCTCGCGGATCATCGTGGCCGCTCCGAAGAGGGTCTGGACGACGAGTTCGGTGGCCAGCGGGCGCGGCATCCCGAGGACGACCCCGGCCTCGATCATCGCCTCGACGACGTAGAAGATGTATGCCGGCCCCGAGCCGGAGATCGCGGTAACGGCGTCCTGGAGCTTCTCGGGGACCACGGCAACCCGACCGGTGGCCGCGAGCAGCGACTGCGCCACGTCGAGTTGTTCGGCGCTGCAGAAGGATCCGGCACTGAGGGCGGCCATGCCTTGGTCGACCAGGGCCGGGGTGTTGGGCATGACCCGGACAACAGCGCGGCCCTGCGGGAGGTGGGACTCGAGGAACTCGGTGGTGATACCCGCGGCGAGCGAGACCACAAGGTCGTCGTCGCGGACGTGGTCAGCGATCTCCCGCAGCAGGGCCTCCATGTCCTGCGGCTTTACGACGAGGACGAGGGTGTCGGCCAGCGCCGCGGCCTCGGTGTTCTCCAGGGCGCGCACGCCATACGTCGCTTCGAGCTCGGCGGCCCGGTCGGCGCGACGCTCGGTGATGACGAGCGAGTCTGGCGTCCAGCCGGCCCGAAGCAGCCCGCTGAGCAGGGTCTCCCCCATGACGCCGGCGCCGAAGATCGCCACGGTGTGCTGGGTGCTCATGGCGTGCAGCCTACGGTTTCGCCCAGGGCTTACGGGAAGAGGGACCGAACGAAGAACATCGTGTTCGCCGGGCGCTCGGCCATTCGGCGGACGAGGTAGCCGTACCATTCGCTGCCGAAGGGCAGGTACACCCGCATCTGGTTGCCCCGGTCGGCGATCCGGATCTGCTCGTTACGGCGGATCCCGAGGAGCATCTGGTACTCGAAGGAATCCGGAGCCCGGCCCGCGTGGGCGGCCAATGCACCGGCGATGTCGATGAGCCGCGGGTCGTGCGAGGCGACCATGGGGTAGCCCTCGCCGGCCATGAGGACCTTGAGGCAGCGGACGTAGGAGAGGTCGACGTCGTCGCGGGACTGATAGGCGACCGAGGCCGGCTCGGCGTAGGCGCCCTTGCAGAGCCGGACCCGAGAACCGGCGACCGCGAGGTCGCGGCAGTCACCCTCGGTGCGCTTGAGGTAGGACTGGACCACGGCGCCGACCCACGGGAAGTCGACGCGGAGTTCCTGCAGGACGTCCAGGGTCGCGTCGGTGGTGGTGTGGTCCTCCATGTCGAGAGTGACCGTCGTTCCCGCCGCGGCCGCGGCCTCACAGACCGTCCGGGCGTTCTCCAGCGCAACGGCCCGCCCATCCTCGGGAAGGAAGAGGCCGATGGCGCTCAACTTCAGGCTCACCTCGGCCATCCCATAGGCGCTGAGCCCGGCCGCATCGAGGTCGCGGAGCAGGGTGAGATAGGTGTCCCGGGTCGCGTCGGCCTGCGACTTCTCGGTGGTGTACTCGCCGAGGTAGTCGATGGTGACGAGCCGGTTCGTGGTCCTCAGGTCCCCGGCGACTGCAACCGCTTCGGCGACCGTTTCACCAGCGATGTAGCGGGCGACGACGTCCCGGCTGACCGGGGCCTTGACGATGGCCGTCTTGACGGCATTGGACTCGGAGAGGCGCAGCATCGCGCCTCGGAGGAGGTCACTGGCGTCCATGAAGGTCACCCTAGTGCCCGGATCTCAGGGGGTGCGACGCCGCAGGGTCAGACTGCCGAGGACGAGCGAACCGACGATAAATCCGGAGACGATGACCAGCTCCGGCCAGACCAGGGGCAGCGGGTCGGCGTTGCGGGTGATCTCCTGCATGGCGTCCACGGCATACGAGAGCGGGAGGACATCGGAGAGTTCCTTGAGTCCGCCGGGGAGTTCGGAGCGCGGAGCCAGCAGACCGCAGAGCAGGAACTGCGGGAGGATGAATGCGGGCATGAACTGGACGGCCTGGAATTCGGTCCGGGCGAACCCACTGGCGAGCAGGCCGAGGGCGGTTCCGAGGAGGGCGTCCAGGAGCGCGACGACGACGAGGAGCCAGCTCGGGCCGGCGATGTCGAGTCCGCAGACGAAGACGGCGAAGGTGGTTGCGACGACGGCCTGGATAATCGCCATGACCCCGAAGGCGAGGGCATAGCCGAACATGAAGTCCCCCTTACCCAGGGGGGTGGTGAGCAGCCGTTCCAGGGTGCCCGAGGTACGTTCCCGCAGGGTCGCCACGCTGGTCACGACGAACATGACAACGGCCGGGAACACCCCGAGCAGGGCCGCGCCGACCCGGTCGAAGACGGGCACCGGGGAGTCGTTGTAGATCCATGCGAGCAGTCCGACGAGGACGCAGGGCACGACGATGAGCAGGGCGATGGTGCGGTGGTCCGACTTCAGCTGGCGCAAGATCCGGCCCGCGGTGGCCAGGGTGATCCGGGCGTTCATGCCGCGCTCCCTTCTCCCGCGGCGTTGGCTCGATCGATGAGGGTGAGGAAGGCCTCCTCGGCGTCGGCCGCGCCGGTGTCGGCGAGCAGGTCGGCCAGTGAGGAGTCCGCGAGCAGGTGACCCTCGCGGATGAGCAGCAGCCGGTCGCAGCGGGTTGCCTCGTCCATGACGTGACTCGACACGATCACCGTGCGACCGGATGCGGCGAGCCGCCGGAAGATCGCCCAGAGGTCGCGGCGGAGTACGGGGTCCAACCCCACGGTGGGCTCGTCGAGGACGAGGAGCTCGGGGGAGCCGACAAGGGTGCAGGCCAGCGAGGCCCGCGACCATTGTCCGCCGCTCAGGTTGCCGACGAGGGCGCTGGCGTGGTCGGTGAGGTCGACGTCAGCGATGGCCGCATCGACCGCGGATGCCGGAGCACACAGGACGCTGGCGAAGTAGGCGACGTTGTCGCGAATGGAGAGGTCGGCATACACGCTGGGGGCCTGGGTGAGGTAGCCGACCCGATGGCGCAGCGAAGGGTTGCCGGCGGGTTCACCCAGGACGGTCACGGTGCCGCTCTCCACCACCTGAACCCCGACGATGGCCCGCATGAGGGTGGACTTGCCACCGCCGCTCGGGCCGAGCAAGCCGACGAGCTGACCCGCCGGGATGGTCACGTCCAGCCCCGGCAGGACGACGCGTTTGCCCCGGATGACCCGGAGGTTAGTGATCTCCACCGCGTTATTCGTCATGTGACGAAAATATGCCAGAGGTGCCCTCCGATGACAAGACCGGACGGTGGCCCCCGGGTTGACCAGGCTCAGGCTGGGCGGACCAGGTGCAACCGCGCGAACGCGAGCGACTCGGCGAGATCGACCTCACGCTGGGCATCGTCGACCCGGCGGGTATTGACCTCGACCACGACGACTCCCGGAAACGCTTGTGCCGCAAGCCTTTCAAGCACCTCGCCGCACGGTTGGCCGCCCCGACCGGGGACCAGGTGCTCGTCCTTGAAGGACCCGAGACCGTCGGCGAGGTGAAGGTGCGCCAGCCGCTCCCCGAGCGCCCCGACCATGGCCATCGCATCCGACCCCGCGGTGGCGGTATGGGAGAGGTCGAGTGTGATGTGGTCATAGGGCTGGAGCACCGGATCCCAGTGCGGCACATAGGCCTCCAATTCGCGCTGCCGCGGACCCCGCCACGGGTACATATTCTCCACCGCGATCCGCATCCCGGTGTCCGCCTCCCGCAACGCCACCCCCTCGACGAACTCGGCCGCATACTCCTTCTGCCACCGAAACGGTGGGTGCACCACGACCGTCTCCGCACCCACTTCGTGGGCCAGTTCGATGGACCGGTCGACCTTGTCCCAGGGGTTGGTGCCCCAGATCCGTTGGCTGATGAGCAGCGTCGGCGCGTGCACCGAGAGCACTGGTATGCCGCTGTGCTCGGCGAGCGCTCGCAGGGCTCCGCCTTCCTGGGTCACCGGCTCGGTCCAGACCATGACCTCGACCCCGTCGTAGCCGAGGCGCTCGGCGAGCGCAAACGCGGACGCAGCGTTCTCCGGATAGCAGGACGAGGTCGAGAGGGCGACCGGCACCGCGGCGTCCTGGACGACACCGGTCGGCTGCGCGGTCGGTGGCACGTCAGTGCATGCCGTCGAGGCGTCGCAGGATGATGCCTTCGCGCAGAGCCCAGGGACAGATCTCGAGGCGGTCCAGGCCGAGCAGGTCCATGGTGGCGTCGGCGACGATGGCTCCGGCCAGGAGCTGGTGGGCTCGGGCCGCGGAGACCGCGGGCAGGGTGGTCCGCTGAGCGGCCGTCATCGCGGCGATCTCCCAGAGCCGTTCGACCAGAACGGCGCGCTCCAGGGTCCGCTGGGCGTACATCCCGGCCGAGCTCGGGGCGGCGCCAGTGAGCCGGGCCAGCGACCGCATCGTCTTGGAGGTGCCCACGACACGGTCCGGATTCTGGGCCTTGACCAGGGGACGGAGCTGGGCGGCGATGGCCGCACGGACGTGCCGACGCGCCTCCTTGACGACCCTGGGCGAGGGCGGGTCACCGACGAGCAGGTCCCGGGTCACCCGACCGGCCCCGAGCGGCAAGGAAATCGCGACATCGGGCTCCTCGTCGAGGCCGAGGGCGAGCTCCAACGAGCCGCCACCGATGTCGGCGACGAGCAGGGTGCCGGCCGACCAGCCACACCAACGCCGGGCGGCGAGGAAGGTGAGTCTGGCCTCGTCCTCCCCGGGGAGGACCTCCAGCCGCATCCCGGTGACGTCCTTGACGTGCGCGAGGACGGCGTCCCCGTTGGGGGACTCCCGGATGGCGGAGGTCGCGAAACCGATCAACTCCTCGCAGCCGTGGTCCTCGGCGATGACCAGGCACTCGCGAACGAACTTGGTGAGTTGGTCGCGGCCACGCGTGGAAATCGCGCCAGTGTCGTCGACATGCTCGGAGAGCCGCAGGACATTCTTGTGTGAGGTCGCCGGCAACGGGTGGGCTCCGGCGTGAGCGTCGACGACGAGGAGGTGCACGGTGTTCGAACCGACGTCGATGACACCTAGGCGCATAACCCCTAACGGTAGTCGCTGGTTTAGACCGCCAAACCCACACTCCCCACCGGCGGCATAGGCTGGCGTCGTGCGCACCAAGCCACAGCCCGCCCCACTGCCCGAGACACCGTTGGACATCACGAGGACCTGGGTTGAGTTCGTCGACCCGGACAACGAGGCCCAGCGGCTGCGATGCGACCTCACCTGGCTCACCTCGTCGTGGACGTGCATCTTCGGTTCCGGCTGCGCCGGGATCTATGCCGACCGCCCCGATGACGGCTGCTGCACGCTCGGGGCGCACTTCTCCGACGCCGACGACGTGCAGCGGGTTCGGGAGGCGGCCGAGGGCCTCGGTGAGGACGAGTGGCAGCACCACCCGGGGCGCAAGGTCACCAAACTCAAGTCCTGGACCGAGAAGGACGGCGAAACCCGCAAAACCCGGGTCGTCGACGGGGCCTGCATCTTTCTCAACCGTCCCGGTTTCCCGGCCGGTGCCGGGTGCGCGCTGCACCAGCATGCCGTGCTCACCGGCCGCTCTCCGGTGGAGCTCAAACCGGATGTGTGCTGGCAGCTCCCGATTCGGCGGTCCTACCGAACGGTCACACTCCCGGACGACACGACATACCTGGAGATCTCCATCGGCGAGTACGACCGGCGTGGCTGGGGGCCCGGCGGACACGACCTCGACTGGTACTGCTCAGGCAACCCCGCAGCCCATGTGGGCCGCGAACCGGTGTATCGCTCCTGCCGTGCCGAGCTCGAGGAACTCATGGGCCGGGCCGCCTATGACGAGTTGGTGCTGCGCTGCGAGGCCCACATCCGCACCGTGACCCAGGGGCGTTCGGCGGGGGCGCGGGCGCTGCTACCGCTGACGATCCACCCGGCGACCCTGGCCGCGAAGTCCGTCGGCGGGCGCCGGGTGCGAGTGCCGCGCAAGCGGGCCGCGCCGGTCGCGAAGGCCCCCCGCGACTCGGCGTGATCCCGAGCCCGAACATCTGGCAGACCCCCGAGGTCTACGAGATCGAGAATCTCGCCTCGGACCGGGCCGGGGTCATCGAGGCCGCCATGGATGAACTCCATCCCTTCGCCGGTGCCCGGCTGCTCGACGTCGGCTGCGGCACCGGGTTCCATCTCCCCCGGTTCGCCGAACTCGCCGAGGCCGTGGTCGGTGTCGAACCCCACGCGCCACTGGCTCGCTCGGCCTGGCAGCGGGTATGTCGTATCGGGTCGCCAGCCCAGGTCGTGCGAGGCGGCGCCGAGGCAATCCCGTTGGCGGACAACTGCATCGACATCGCGCACGCCCGATGGGCCTACTTCTTCGGAAGCGGCTGCGAGCCCGGGATCGCCGAACTTGCCCGCGTCCTGCGGCCCGGGGGCACCGCCATACTCATCGACAACGACGCCACGTGCTCGACCTTCGGGTCGTGGTTCCAGGAGGCCTACCCGGCCTACGATCCGGCCGCTGTGCAACGGTTCTGGGACCGGCAAGGCTTCGCTACGCGCTTCCTGACGATCCAGTGGACGTTCGATTCGGCCGCGGACTTCGCCGCGGTCATCGCCATCGAGTTCCCGACCTATGCGGCCGAGCGCATCCTGTCCTCCTGGCAGGCCAGCGACCCGCAGCGTCCACAGGTCGACTACGCCGTCGCCCTGCGATGGCGCACGTTCTAACCCTCTCCCCCGGTGATCTAACCTCTGCTAGCAGGGTTTAGTGCGAGAACCGAAGGATGCATCGTGTGGTTCTGAAGCCAAGGTCTGCTAGCAGAGGTTAGGTCGCCACGGCGGGAGGGCTCGGGGTCAGCGGTGCCGGAAGACCGCGACGACCCGGCGCTCATCGGCCATGGTGACCGTGCAGGTGCGCTTGGTGCCGGTGCAGGCCCCGAGCCAGCGGACGAACGTCGAGTCGGTCCGTGGTACCGCGCGCAGGGTGACGGTCGTGCCGGTCGGGAACGCCTCGGTGCAGTCGCGACCGCAGGCGATGCCCGTCGGCGTGCTGACGACCCGTCCGCCGGACTCGCGACCGGACCGCAATGCCACGGTAAGGGTCGCGGTCGGCGGCGTCGTCGCCAGGACACCCCACGAGGGGTCCTGGGCGTTGCCGTCGGTCGTCAGCGGCGTGGCCGGTCCGGTGACTGCCAGGGGCGACACCGCCACGGGCGACACCGCCACGGGCGACACCGCCAGGGGCGACACCGCCCGAGCCGCCACCGGCAGGGCCGTCGGCGCCGGCATCGTGTAGAGGTCGTTGGCGCCGTTGGACGAGCGCGTGAAGACGATGCTCGCGCCGTCGGGCGACCAGGACGGGTAGAGGTCGTTGACCGTCTCGTCACCGGTGAGGTCGGTGATCGCGCTGCCGTCGCGGTTGACCGCCCACAGCTGCCAGGAGCCGCAGCACGACGGAACCTGAGCCTGGCTCATGAAGACGAGCATCGACCCGTCGGGCGACCAGGCCGGGGCGCGGTCCTCCTCGAGGAAGGTCGCCCGGTCGCTGCCCGGGTCGCCCGCCGACACGACCTGCTCACCGGTGCCGTCGGTGTTGATGACGACGATCTCGTGCTGGGCGCCGACCTGCGGCTCACCGGTCACGGGGTCCGGGTACTGCTCCTCGCGCACGTCGACGAAGGCGATCCGGCCGCCGTCCGGCGACCACACCGGCTCCATCGTCGCGTGCTCGGTGACGATGGTCTCGACACCGGTCGCCACGTCGACGATGACGATGGCGGAGGGGACGCCATCACGGCTGCGCAGCACAGCGATCCTGCTCCCGTCCGGCCCCCAGCTGGGGGAATAGGCGCCGTCGATGACGGATCGCCGACCGGTGCCGTCGGCGTTCATGACGGTCAGCGTGCGGGTGAAGGAGTCGGACACGAACGCCAACTGCGTGCCGTCGGGTGACCAGGCCGGCTCGGTGTCGTCGACGGTCGGCGAGTCGGTGACGTTCACCCGGCCGGTGCCGTCCGCGTTCATCAGCCACACGTCCGCCTGCGTGGGCGGGCCGAACGGGATGTCCGCCGGCCCGTAGGCGACGTAGGCGATCCGGCCGTTGGCCGCGACGGCCGCGGCGGCGACGGGGGTCGCCGTCGCCGCACCCGTGCCGAGGGCTGGGGCGGCCCCGGCCGTGGGGATGGCCAGACCGAGGGTCAGGAGGGTGAGGGCCAGCAACCTGCTGGGTCTGGGCATGGGACGGCTCCTTCGGGCGGACCGGGTGAGGGGCGAGGGAGCACTCGGCTCCTGCTCCCGAGACTCCCGCAACCCGGTATGCCGCGACAACTGTCCATTGGTACTAGCGCCTCTGACGAAAGTCGCCGGAGTCAGTGGTGTTTGAGGTGGTTGATGCCACACTCCACGGCGTGTCGCGCGCAAGGACCGGGCTCGGCAGGTGGATCCCGGCGAGCATGCAGCGCGCCGACCCACCGGCGTGCTCGATGGTCGGGATCTCCACCGGCAGCACCTCGACCCAGGACTCCACCGCCTCCTGCTGCGCAGGTTCGAGCGAACGCCAACCCCGGGCCGAGATGACCAGGATGCGGCCGTCGGATCCGCGGACCTCGAGGGCGTTGCCCGCAAAGGACGCGATCTGCTCCTGGGTCAGCGTGATGACATGCCGACCGGCCGCCTCGAGCTCCTCCCGAACAATCCGCCGGTCGAGGTCGCTGGCAATGGCGTCGAGCCCGACGAGGGCGAGGTCGGTGCCCACGGCCATCATGACGTTCGTGTGATAGATCGGGTGGCCGAGCCGGTCGACGGCATCGAAGACGACGGCGCGGTACCCGTGGTCGGCGCAGAACCGGCGCAGGACCATCTCGCTGACCCGCCGGGACCGGCACACATACGCCACCCGGGCGCGGTGGTCCAGCACCATGACACCGGTCCCCTCGAGATAGCGCCCCGCACGCTCCCAGGACGAGTAGTCCCGGACCCCGCTCACGGCATACCGGCTCTGAAGGTGCGCCACGATGTCGGCACGGCGCTCGGCGCGGCGGTTTCGGGCGCGCATCGGATACAGGGCGACACTGCCGCAGTCGTGCGTGGTGATCCAGTTGTTGGGGAACACCGAATCGGGGGTGTCGGTCCCGGTGTCCTCGAAGAGGTGCACCTCCACCCCACGATCCACCAGCCGCTCCGCCATGGCCGTCACCTCGGCGTATGCCGTGCGGGCCACCTGAGTGGCCCCGGCGCCCGGGCTGGTGAGGAAGGTGTTGTCCCTCGACCCGGCCAGGTTCGGGGTGAATCGGTGCGGCCGGATCATCAGCACAGCGGCAGGTGACTGCTCAGCGCGCCGAGGCCGCGGAGCGCCGTGGGTACTGCTCACGGGCCCGAGGAGCAGAGACATGGCACCTATCGTCAGGGCGAGCGGCGTTCGCCGCTATGTCGTCTGTGACCGCGTTTCGGTCACTGAGCAAGCGGATTGATCGCTAGACCATACACTTTGTTCATGGCGCCGACTCTCGACACTCTCGACCAGGCCCTCATCGCTCGCCTCCGCGCGGACGGCCGGGCACCGGTCGCGGCGCTGGCCAAGGAGCTCCATGCGGCCCGTGGCACCATCCAGTCCCGGATCGCCCGGCTCGTCGCCGAAGGCGTCATCCGACGGTTCACCGTCGAGGTCGACCCTGGCTTGGAGATGCACACGGTTCGGGCACTCACCATGATCCAGCTCACCGGGGCCACCCCACGCGGCGTCCGGGCGCTGCTGCGCACCATCCCGGAGATCCGAACCCTGCACACCACCAACGGGTCATGGGACCTCGTCGCCGAGCTCGTCGCCGGCAGCCTCGGAGAGCTCGACGGCGCGTTGAGCGCGATCCGCTCGGTGCGCGGCGTCGCCAACACCGAGACCTCGATCCTGCTCGCGACCCTCTGAAGAGCGCCCCAGCGACCTCAGGCGTCCAGGTCGAGGGCGATGTCGAGGATCGGCGAGGAATGCGTGAGCCCACCCACGGAGAGGTAGTCCACGCCGGTCTCCGCGTACTCCCGGGCCACCTCAAGGGTGAGCCCACCGGTCGCCTCGAGCTCGACCCGCTCCCCGGTCGCCCGGACCGCAGCGACGGTGTCGGCCAACGTGGCCGGACTCATGTTGTCGAGCAGCAGGAAGCGCGCCCCGGCCGCCACCGCCTCAAGAGCCTCAGCGGTCGTCGTCGCCTCGACCTGAATGTCGACGGTCGGAAAGCGTGAGCGCACCGCGGCATACGCGGCCGACAGTCCCCCGGCGGCGAGCTTGTGGTTGTCCTTGATCATCGCGACGTCATACAGGCCCATCCGCTTGTTCGTACCACCCCCGCAGCGCACCGCGTACTTCTCCAGCGCCCGCATCCCCGGCGTGGTCTTACGGGTGTCGAGCACGAGCGCCCGGGTTCCGGCGAGCGCATCGGCCCACCGCCGGGTGTGGGTGGCGACCCCGGAGGTCCGGCAGAGGATGTTGAGGATGGTCCGCTCGGCCACCAGGGTCACCTGGGTGGAGCCGACCAGAGTGGCGAGCCGGTCGCCGCGCTCAACCCGTACGCCGTCGGCGCTGAGCAGTTCGACGCTGGGCGCGGCCGCCCCGAGTCGGTCGGCGACCGCGGCAAGCACGAGTTCGATGACCGGCAGTCCGGCGACGACCCCAGGGGCCCGGGCAACGACGGCGGAGCGGGTCACCTGATCGGCGGGGATGGTCGCCGTCGTCGTGACATCGGCCCCGTCACCGAGGTCCTCGCCCAGAGCGGTCTGCACGACACGCTGCGCATCCTCCCGGGGGAAACGGTGATCCGTCGTCATGATGCGCTGAGCCCTTCTCCGTCGGCCGGACGGTCGGAAACGACGAGCAAGCCGTCGGGGTCGAGGACGACGCTCTGCCTGCGTAGCCAGTGTTCATCGTCGCGGTCGGGATGGTCGAGTCGGACGTGCCCACCCCGGGTCTCCTCGCGGCGTAGCGCGAGCTCGGTCAGGGCGCGCCCGAGGTGGAGGAGGTTGGAGGTCTCCCAACTGCCCGGCCCGGGCTCACCCAGCGAGGGTGGGAGGGCGTTGAGGTCGGCGAGGATGGCCGCGGTGAGAGTGGTCGCCTCCGCCGAACGCACCGGGCCTGACCCCAGCGTCATGGCGCGCTGGACCTCGAGTCGGTGGCTGGCGTCGAGCAGGTCGGCGCCCTCGCGACCGCGTGCGGCCTCCCGGGAAGGCAGCTCGCCGGCTCGCATCCGCTCCGCGATATCGTCGGCGATCCGGTGAGCGAAGACGAGGCCCTCGAGCAGGGAGTTGGAGGCCAGTCTGTTGGCTCCATGCACTCCGGTGCAGGCACACTCGCCACAGGCATAGAGCCCCGCGAGGGAAGTCCGCCCGAGTAGGTCGGTCTCGACTCCGCCGGAGGCGTAGTGCTGGGCCGGGGCCACCGGCAGCACCTCGGTCGCCGGGTCGAATCCGAGTTCACGACAGCGAGCGACGATCGAGGGGAAGCGCTCCTCGAGGAACTCCCGGCCGAGCTGGCGGGCATCGAGCCAGACGTGATCCACGCCTTGCTCGCGCATGACGCGCAGGATGGCGCGGGCCACGACATCGCGGGGCGCGAGGTCAGCGAGCGGATGCTCCCCGACCATGAACCGCTTCCCCGCGTTGTCGACGAGAAAGGCTCCCTCGCCGCGGACCGCCTCGGAGATGAGTGGCTGCTGCCCGGTGGAGCCCTCGCCGAGATAGAGCACCGTCGGGTGGAACTGAACGAACTCGAGGTCGGTGAGCCGGGCACCGGCCCGCAACGCGGCCGCCATACCGTCCCCGGTGGCCACGGGAGGGTTCGTCGTCGAGGTGTAGATCTGCCCCAGACCCCCGGTCGCCAGGAACGACGGCTCGGGCGAACGCCGCGCCGACCCCGTCGATCTGGCCCTCCCCGAGGACGTGCAGGGTCACCCCGACGACGGCGCCGTCGGCGGCGGTGAGCAGGTCGACGACGAGGGCGTGCTCGATGATCTCGATCTCCGGGTCCTCCTGGACCCGCCGCAGGGCCGCGATGAGCGCCCGAGAAATCTCCGCCCCGGTGGCGTCTCCGCCGGCGTGCGCGATCCGATCGCGGTGGTGGCCGCCCTCGCGGGTCAGCTTGATCTCGCCATCGGTATGCCGGTCGAACTCGGCCCCTTGCGCGACGAGTTCGTGGACCCGGTCAGGGCCTTCGGTGACCAGCGCGCGGACCGCCTCGACGTCGCACAGACCGACCCCGGCGACGAGGGTGTCGACGAGGTGCTCCTGCGGGGAGTCCTCCGGGTCCAAAGCGGCCGCGATTCCGCCCTGGGCCCACGCGGTCGACCCGGCCGAGAGCACGGTCTTGGTGACCAGGAGAACCTTGCCGACCTGCTCCCGTAGCCGCAGGGCGCAGGTAAGCCCAGCGATCCCGGAGCCGACGACGATCGCGTCCGCGGTTGTGGTCCAGCCGGCCGGGGGTGCGACCAGACGCCGCGGAATCGGCACCGGTGGCCGGACACTCTCCCCCCGAGAACCGTTCTCAGACATCGGCATTGACCCGGGCGTACGGCACATCCGAGAAGACGTCGAGGGCTCCGCCACCGGGTCCGACAAGGATCGGGCTGTTGTCGATGAGGCGGGTGGTCCCGACTCGGGCCGCGACCGCGAGCAGGGCCTCCCCGCGGTACCACTCGGGCACATCGGCCAGGGTGTGCGGGTGGACCAGGACGAGGTAATCCACGAGCGCCAACGGCTCCTCGACGAGCACCTCCCGGGCGGCGCGCCGGATCGCTGATGGCCCGAAGGCGGCCGCCTCACCCCCCGCGCGCAAGGCCCGCGACAGGCAGAGCGCGACCTCACGGTCGGATTCGGTGAGATACATGTTGCGGCTGCTCATGGCCAGGCCATCGCTCTCGCGGACGGTCGGTACGGAGACGACGTCGACGGGGAAGTCGAGGTCCTTGACCATGCGGCGGATGAGCAGCAGCTGCTGGGCGTCCTTCTGCCCGAAGTAGGCCGACCGGGCCGCGGTGAGGTGGAGCAGTTTGCCGACGACGGTGAGCACCCCGTCGAAGTGACCCGGCCGGGACTTGCCTTCGAGAACCTCACCGAGGGGCCCGCTGGCCACCCGCACCCCGGGATCCCCGTCGGGGTAGACCACATCCGGAGTCGGGGCGAAGACGACATCCACCCCGGCGGCGGTACAGATCGCCATATCGGCGTCGAAGGTGCGCGGGTATCGGGAGAGGTCCTCCTTCGGACCGAACTGCAGCGGGTTGAGGAAGATCGTCACGATGACGTGATCGTGACGCTGGCGGGCCGCCTGGATGAGGGTGGCGTGCCCCTCGTGCAGCGCGCCCATGGTCATGACGACCGCGACGTCACGGCTCGACAACGACTCCCGCGCCGCCTTGAGGTCGGTGCGGGTGTGGGCGACGACAGGGGGGAGGGTCATGGGCGGGGCTCCTGGTCGGCGAGGGTGTGCAGGAGGGCAGCGGCGGCCACCGGCGCGAGGCGGCCGTCATCGAGCGCTCGCAGAGCGGTTGCGCGAGCCATGGCGACGTACGTCCTCCGGATCTCGGGCGAGAGCCGGTCGAGCTCGCGCAGATGGGTCTCCACCGTACCCACGTCGCCCCGGGCCACTGGTCCGGTGAGCGCCGTGTCGCCGAGCCGCAGGGCGTTGTCCAGGGCCGCGGTGACCAGCGGGGCGAGCACGCGGTTGGGGGTGTCGATGCCGAGGCCGGAGCGGAGCAACTCCATGGCCTGAGCGATGAGGGTGACCAGGTGGTTGGCCCCGTGCGCGAGTGCGCAGTGGTAGGCGGCGCGGTCGCTCTCGGCGACCCAGACCACCTCCCCGCCCATGTCCAGGACGAGGGCTTCGGCGATCGGCCGCAGTTCCGGATCGCAGGTCGAGCCGAAGACACAGTCGCGGAGCCGGTCCAGGTCCATCGCGGTGCCGGAGAAGGTCATCGCCGGGTGCAGCGCGAGCGGGAGCGCGTGCTGGGCCCGGGCCGGGGCGAGCACGGAGGTGCCGACCCGGCCGCTGGTGTGCAGCACGAGCTGGCCCACGGGCCACCCGGTGGTCGTCGCGACCCCGGTGACGAGGCCGGCGAGGGCGTCGTCCGGGACCGCGAGGACGGCGAGATCGGCCTGCGCAATGAGTTCGGGTATGCCGTCCAGCGGCACTCCCGGGAGCAGCGCCGCGGCCCGCTCGCGCGATGCATCGGACACCGCATAGGCACCGACGACCCGATGCCCGGCGGCGGCGAGCGCGGCCCCGAGCACCGCACCGACCCGCCCCGCCCCAATGACGGCCACGCTGAGGCGAGCCGGATGCTGAAGTCCCTGCACGCGGCCAACGGTACTTGCCCGGCATACGGCAGGATGGGGCGCGTGAGTCAGAGCGCGCCACCGACCGGGCTGCGCACCCGGGACGTCAGCGTGGGCGCGAGCGGGCTGGCGACCTCGGACATGGTCCTCAACATCGGCCCCCAGCACCCGGCGACGCACGGTGTGCTCCGGGTCAAGGTCGTCCTCGACGGGGAGCGGATCGTGGCCGCCGACCCGGTCATCGGCTACATGCATCGTGGCGTCGACAAACTCTTCGAGGTCCGGGACTACCGGCAGATCATTGCGCTGTCGAACCGACACGACTGGCTTTCGGCGTTCGGCAACGAGCTCGGCGTCGTCCTCGGCGTCGAGGAGCTCCTCGGCATGGAGGTCCCGATCCGGGCCACGTGGCTGCGGACGCTGCTCGCCGAGCTCAATCGGGTGCTTTCGCACCTGATGTTCCTCGGGTCCTATCCGCTGGAGTTGGGGGCGATCACTCCGGTCTTCTATGCCTTCCGGGAGCGCGAGGAGATCCAGGCCGTCCTCGAGGAGGCGACCGGCGGGCGGATGCACTTCATCTTCAACCGGGTCGGCGGCCTGCGCGAGGACGTCCCGGCGGGCTGGCTTGGCCGCGTCACCGAGGCCCTTGGGTCGGTGCGGCGGCGCCTGCCCGAGCTCACCTCCCTCATCGAGGGCAACGAGATCCTGCTCGCGCGCACGCGCGGGGTGGGGGTGCTTTCGGCGGCCACCGCGGCCGCCTATGGGGTGAGCGGGCCGATCGCCCGGGCCAGTGGGCTCGACCTCGATCTCCGCCGCGACCGCCCGTATCTGGCCTATGGCGAGCTCTTCGTCCCCGGCGGTCCGGGCCGGGTGGTCACGCGCACCGAGGGCGACTGCTTGGCGCGCCTTGAGGTGCTCCTGGAGCAGGTGAGCGTGTCGCTCGATCTCGCCGAAACGTGCGTGGACCGGCTGCGTTCACTGCCGGCCGGGCCGGTCAACCAGCGGTTGCCCAAGGTGCTCAAGGTGCCGGTCGGTGAGGTGTATGCCGTCACCGAGAACTCGCTGGGGTTCAACGGCTACGTCATCGTTTCGCGAGGTGACAAGACGCCGTGGCGCTGTCATCTGCGTTCGGCGTCGTTCTCCAACGTCCAGGTGCTCAGCGAGATCCTGCCGGGGTGTCTGCTCGCGGACATGGTCGCCATCTTGGGGTCGATGTTCTTCGTTGTCGGCGACGTCGACAAGTAGGCGCTGCGCCGCCCGTCAGGATTCCTCGCGCGGCGGGACCCGGCACCAGGACTGGGCGATGAGGGCAGCCACGACGAGACCGGCCGCGAGCAGAACGTGGACGGCGAGGCGCAGCGCGCGGCCGTGATTGGCGACGAGCTCCCAGTCCGAGAGCGCGACGACGAGTGCCCCGGCATACGCGCCCACCCCGATCGCACCGAGGAGCGCGGACGCCTGCGCGAGGACGACGGCCCGAGCGGCACGCAGCGCCTCGACGGTGCCGACCGTGGTGGCGCTGCCGGCGAGGTGACGGCGAACCGGCCGGGCGAACCACAGCACGAGCGCGGCAATGACGACCAGGAGCACCGCGTGCAGCCACGGCGGCTGCGGCACCAACGACCCGCCGCGCACCAGAGCCAGGGACACCGCCGCAGCCACGAGCCCGCAAAAGCCCGCGAGCGCCACCAGCGGACCGAGGCGAATCTCCTTGGGGTTCAAAGCAGTTCGCCCTCGGCCAGATCAGCGACCGGGACGAGGGCATCGCCGACCCGGGCCACCGCCTGCGGGTCGGCCTCAAGCCAGGGGCGTACGACGAAACCTCGCTCGTGCGCCCGCGGGTGCGGCAACTGCAACGCCGGGCCGGCGCTCAGCCACTCGCTCGACTCCCCCGGAACCCCCCACTGGATGAGGTCGAGATCGAGCGTGCGCGGCCCCCAGCGGAGCTCACGGACCCGACCGAAATCGGCCTCGATGGCGTGCAGCGCTGCGAGCAACCGCGGCGCCGAGAGTCGGGTCCGTCCCACGACGACGGCATTGGCATAGCTCGGCTGCTCAGGGCCGCCGACCGGCTCGGTCGTCCAGGTCGTCGAGGAGCGCAGATCGGTGAGCAACCCGCGCAGCGCGGCCACCCCAGCCTCGACGGTCCGAGCGGCCACCCCGAGGTTGGCACCCACCGCGACCACGACCGGCACCGGTTCACGTTCCCGGCGGACGATGACCTCGACATCGCCGAAAGGCACCCCAACCGGGGCCTGCGGCTTGTGCACCGTCACCGTGACCGCGTCGACGAGCCGATGACGCTCGAGCACGTCGGCCGCAATCCGGTGAGCCAGGGCCTCGATGAGGTCATAGGGTTCCCCCTCGATCCGGGCCAGCACCAGCGCCCCGATCTCGCCGTAGTTCACCGTGTCCGCGAGGTCGTCGCTGGCACCCGCCCAGGACAGCTCGGCCTCGAGCTCGACATCGACGACGAAGTCCTGCCCCTCACGGCGTTCGTGCTCGAAAACCCCGTGGTACCCACGCCCGGCCACTCCGCTGAGTCGGATGCGGTCGCTCACGGGGTCCACCCTGCCAACGCCTCGGCGACATCGAAGGCGTCCACCGTGGAGCGCACGTCGTGGACTCGGACGGCCCACGCCCGGTTCTCGGCGGCATACGCGCTGGTCACCGCGGTGGCGGTGTCTCGCTCAAGCGCCGGCCGCTCGGTCTGTGCACTGCGGCCGACGAGGCCGAGGAACTTCTTGCGTGAGGTGCCCACGAGCACCCGGTGGCCGAGCGCGACCAGGACATCGAGCCCGCGAAGCAGGTCCCAGTTGTGCTGAGCGAGCTTGGCGAACCCGAAACCGGGATCGAGGATGATCCGCTCAGCAGCCACCCCGGCCGCACGCAGGGCCTCCACTCGCTCCTGCAGTTCCGCGGTGACCTCAGCGACGATGTCGCCGTACACCGCCCGGCTCTGCATGTCGACCGAATGGCCGCGCCAATGCATGGCGACGTAGTCGACCCCGGCCTGTGCGACCACGCGGCCCATCTCCGGGTCGGCGAGCCCTCCGCTCACGTCGTTGACGATGCTTGCCCCGGCCTCGATCGCCGCCGCCGCCACCCGTGAGCGCATGGTGTCGATGGAGACCGGCACCCCGAGGTCGATCACGGCGCGGATGACCGGGATGGTGCGGCGCCACTCCTCGTCCTCGGCGGGCCTCACCGCACCGGGCCGGGTCGACTCGCCGCCGATGTCGAGAATCGCGGCCCCATCAGCAACAAGCTGCTGAGCGTGCGCGATCGCCGCCCCAGGCGCGAACCACGCCCCGCCGTCGCTGAACGAGTCCGGGGTCACGTTGACCACGCCCATGATGAGGGGCCGGACGTATGCCGTGGGCGTTGCGGACGCCGACGACGGCGCCATGGTCAGTTCTTGCCGCCGAGGAGGAGGCTCATCGCCTCGGCGCGCGTCGCCGGGTTGCGCAGCTGCCCGCGCACCGCGGAGGTGATCGTCCGGGCGCCGGGCTTGCGGACCCCACGCATCGACATACAGAGGTGTTCGGCCTCGACGACGACGATGACGCCCTGGGCACCGAGGTGCTCCACGAGCGCGTCGGCGACCTGGGTGGTGATCTGCTCCTGCACCTGGGGACGCCGGGCGAAGCAGTCGACGAGACGGGCCAGCTTGGACAGACCGGTCACCCGGCCGTCCTCGGCCGGGATGTAGCCGACGTGCGCCACCCCGTGGAAGGGCAGCAGATGGTGCTCGCAGGTGGAGTAGACCGGGATGTCCCGGACGATGATGAGCTCCTCGTGGTCGATGGAGAACGTCGTCCCGAGGATCTCGGCCGGGTCCTGCCACAGCCCACTGTGGAGTTCCCCGAGTGCGCGGGCAACCCGGGACGGGGTCTTCAGCAGCCCTTCCCGGTCTGGGTCCTCCCCGATAGCGAGGAGGAGCTCGCGGACCGCGGCCTCGGCACGGGCAAGGTCCACCCGGCTCTCAGGCATGCGGGTCGACCCGCTCAGCCACCGGGCCACGGCCGCCGGCCTCGGCCACCGCGTCGATCTTCGAGGTCATCGCCGAGTGCTCGGCCATGGCAGCGGCCTCGGCCGGTGTGAGCACCGGCGGCTGGTCCGAGATGAACCGACTCTCGCTGGAGAGCCACGTCGGGCGCGGCGGGCGCCGGCGCACATCCTTGAAAATCTCGGCGAGCTCGCCGGCACCGAGGGTCTCGTGCTCGAGGAGTTCGAGGACGAGCCGGTCGAGGATGTCGCGGTTGTCGTTGAGGACGTGCCACGCCTCGTCGTGCGCCGACTCGATGAGCGCACGCACTTCCTCGTCGATGACGGCCGCAATCTTCTCGGAGTAGTCCCGCTGATGGCCGTAGTCCCGGCCGAGGAAGACCTCACCCTGGCTCTGACCGAGCTTGATCGCGCCGACCCGCTCGCTCATGCCGTACTCGGTGACCATCTTGCGGGCCATCGCGGTGGCCTTCTCGATGTCGTTGGCGGCCCCGGTCGTGGGGTCGTGGAAGATGATCTCCTCCGCGACCCGGCCGCCGAGCGCGTACGCGAGCTGGTCGAGGATCTCGTTGCGGGTCGTGGAGTACTTGTCGTCCAGCGGCATGACCATCGTGTAACCGAGCGCGCGGCCGCGCGGCAGGATGGTCACCTTGGTCACCGGGTCGGTGTGGTTCATCCCGGCCGCCACGAGCGCGTGCCCACCCTCGTGGTATGCCGTGATCTTGCGCTCCTTGGCGCTCATGATGCGAGTGCGCTTCTGCGGGCCGGCGATGACCCGGTCGATGGCCTCGTCGAGGACCGAGTTGTCGATGAGCTTCTTGTCCGAGCGGGCGGTGAGCAACGCTGCCTCGTTGAGGACATTGGCGAGGTCGGCTCCGGTGAAGCCGGGGGTGCGCCGGGCGACCGCGAGCAGGTCGACCCCGGTCGCCATCGGCTTGCCCTGGGAGTGCACCTGGAGGATCTTGTGGCGGCCGAGCATGTCGGGGGCCTCGACGGCGATCTGCCGGTCGAACCGGCCCGGACGCAGGAGGGCCGGGTCGAGGATGTCGGGCCGGTTGGTCGCGGCGATGAGGATGACGTTGGTCTTGACGTCGAAGCCGTCCATCTCCACGAGGAGCTGGTTGAGGGTCTGCTCACGCTCGTCGTGACCGCCACCGAGCCCGGCGCCGCGGTGCCGACCGACGGCGTCGATCTCGTCGACGAACACGATGGCCGGCGCGTTGGCTTTGGCCTGCTCGAACAGGTCCCGGACCCGACTGGCACCGACACCGACGAACATCTCGACGAAGTCCGACCCCGAGATCGAGTAGAACGGCACCCCGGCCTCACCGGCCACGGCCCGGGCGAGCAGGGTCTTGCCGGTCCCCGGAGGGCCATAGAGGAGCACACCCTTGGGGATCTTGGCCCCGACCGCGAGGAACTTCGCGGGTTCGGCGAGGAAGTCCTTGATCTCGTGCAGTTCCTCGACCGCCTCATCGGCCCCGGCCACGTCGGCGAAGGTCACCGACGGGGTGTCCTTAGTGGCGAGCTTGGCCCGCGACTTGCCGAACTGCATGACCCGGTTCCCGCCGCCCTGGGCCTGGCTCATCATGAACCAGAAGAGCCCGACCAGGAGAAGCACCGGGAAGAAGGAGATGAAGATCGTCCAGAACGCGCTGTCGCCCTCGACCTTGTCGTTGTAGCCGTTGGGCACATTGGCCTTGATGAGTCCAACCAGGCTCTCGGCCCGGGCGTCGACGAACTCGGCACGGACCTTGGTGGCCCCCCGAACGTTGGCGGCCTCGTCGGTGAAGGTCTCACCCTTCTTCAGGTCCAGGGTGACCACGTTGGCCGTCGTCAGCGTCGCCTTCTCGACCTTCTTGGTCGCGATGAGCTGTTCGGCCTGAGAGGTCGACACCGTGGCGTAGCCGCCAGAGGTGTCAAAAGTCCATAGCGCGAGGAAGAGGGCTGAGACGGCGAGCACCCAGAACAGGGGCGTCCGCACCATCCGTTTGACGTTCATACGCAACCGTCCCGGGGCGCTGGCCCCGGCCTCCTTCATCGTCGTTGGTCTGCCACACCTGAGAGCGGCAGGCGAGCGCACACGGCATACACCGTGCAGGGGTACACGCTATCGAACGCGACAAGGGCGGGGAGTGTTCCATCCAGGCGGTTCGGGCCTGGATGACCCTCAGCTGTAGACGTGCGGGGCGAGCGTGCCCACGCACCGCAGACCCCGGTAGGCCTCGGCGTAGTCCAGGCCGTACCCGACGACGAACTCGTTCGGAATGTCGAACCCGACCCAGCGGACATCGACTTTCACCTTGGCCGCCTCCGGTTTGCGCAGCAGTGTGCAGATGGCCACCGAGGCCGGGTGGCGGGACTCCAGGTTGGCCTTGATCCAGGACAGGGTGAGCCCGGAGTCGACGATGTCTTCCACGATGAGGACGTGCTTGCCGGTGATGTCGACATCGAGGTCCTTGAGGATGCGGACCACGCCGGAGGACTTCGTGCCCGAGCCGTAGGAGGAGACCGCCATCCAGTCCACCGGCACCGAGACCGGCAGCGCCCGCTGTAGGTCGGCCATGACCTGGACGGCCCCCTTGAGGACCCCGACGAGGAGGAGGTTCTTGCCGGCGTACTCGGCGGCGATCTCGCCCGCGAGTTCGTCGAGGCGATGGTGGATCTGCTCTTCGGTGATGAGGACCTTCTCGAGGTCGGCTCCCATGTGGCTGGCGTCCACGTCTGCTCCTAGCTCGGGGTGTCCGGTCGTCCCCTATTCAACCGGACCGGCGGCCCTGATCCACACCGAAGCGCCCTCCCGGCCCACCCGGAGGTCACCGGGCAGGTGCAACGGGCCCTGTCCGTGCCAGTGGGTGAGGAGCCGATCACAGGCGTCGGTATGCCGGCTGCTCACCTGCCCGGCAGGGGCACCAGCGGCGAGCAGGAGCCGTCGCCAGAGCCGGGTGCGCAGGGGACGGGCGATCGCGGTGAGGGCCGCGACCTGCCAGGGTCCTGCGCCGAGGCCGGCCAGGGTCTCCTCGACGAGGGTGTCGATGAGGTCGGCGTCGGCCCGCAGCTGGGTGGCGCTGCGGGCGAGCGCCGCCATGACCCCGGGGCCGAGGTCACGTTCGAGGTCGGCCACCGCCTTGCGTGCGCGGACCCGGGTGTAGGCGGGGTCGGCGTTCATCGGGTCCTCCCACCACGGCAGGTTGTCCACCTCGCAGGCGAACCGGGTCGCCCCGCGATCGATCCCGAGCAGCGGACGGCGGTAGCGGCCGCGCGCGGCCGGCATACCAGCCAGGGACCGCAGTCCCGAGCCCCGGGCCAGCCCGAGGAGGACCTGTTCGGCCTGGTCCGCAAGGGTGTGGCCGAGCAGGACCAGTCGCGCCCCGAGCCGGTCCGCGGCGGCATCGAGGGCGGCGTAGCGGGCGGCGCGGGCCGCGGCCTCCAGCCCCTCACCGCGGGTTTCGACGACGACCTGGACGATCTCGACCGGGTCCAGCCCGAGGCCCGGGGCCCGGTCGGCCGCGGTCGCGGCGAGTTCCGCAGAGTCGGAGTGCAGGCCGTGATCGACGATGATCGCCCCGGCTCGCAGGCCGAGCAGGGGGGCCTCGACCCCGGTGGCGGCCGCCAGGGCGGTCGAGTCCGCGCCACCGCTCAACGCGACGAGGACGAGGTCACCGGCCCCGCACTCGCGCAGCACGGCGCGCACGGCATACCGGATCTCGGCGACGGCGGGCGGTGGACCAGGCACGCCGCCCAGTCTCTCAGCCGTGGACGCGCCGCACCCAGGACGGCGGATCGGCGATCTCCGCGGCGAGCGGGAGACTCTGCGGGGAGCTCCAGATCGCGTTGAAGCCGTCCACCCCGACCTTGTCCTGGACGGCCCGGACGAAGGCGGCGCCGTCGCGGTACTGGCGCATCTTGGCCTCCAGGCCCAACAACCTGCGGAGCAGCCGGTCCGAGGCGCCAGCACCCTTGCGCCGCTGCGTGAACTTGGCGCGGATGTGGGCAACCGAGGGGATGTGCGCGGGACCGACATCGTCCATGACGACATCCGCGTGCCCCTCGAGCAGCGACATGACCGCCGTGAGGTCGGCCATCCTGGCCCGCTGCTCGGGAGTGGTGAAGAGCTCGACGATCCCCATCCCGCCGGATCCGAAGACCTCGGGCAGCCGCTGCCCGACGGTGCGCACCACCTCCTGCATCCGCTCGGGGTCCGGGGCGAGATCGGTGGCCAGGGTGCGCGCGCTGTCGATGAGGTGGGTGCGCAGCCATGGGTTGGCGGTGAACTGCACCCGGTGGGTCTCCTCGTGCATGCACACCCAGAGCCGGAAGTCGGCGGCGTCGACCTCGAGCTCACGGGCCACGGACATGATGTTCGGGGCCACGAGGAGAAGCGCAGGGTCGCCCTCGGGGGCCAGGTCGTACTGCCCGAGGACCTTGGTCGAGAGATAGGCGAGCAGCGCTCCGGCCTCGGCCCCGGTCACTTTGCCGCCGATGGACGCGGCGGCCGCCGAGGCCGGACGACCCGCGGTGAGCGTTTCGATGGCCGGCTCGAGCAAGGCACCCATGGAGTGCGCGTTGACCGCGATCCAGGTGGGGCGGTCGACGACGAGGGCCGCGGGCGCATCGGCCGGCGTCTGCAGCCGCGAGGTTTCGGCCACCGGTCCGCGGGCACGCTCGGCGGCCTCGCGGATGGCCTGGACCTCGGCGCTGGCCTGCGCGGCCGAGACCGTCGGGCCGGCGGGCGCGAGGGTGCGTCCCGTCGTGATCGCGAAGTCCCAGTCGACATATCCCATGAGGTGCAGGCTCCTTGTGCCGCAATCACGCTGCCCGGTCGGGTCAGCGGCAGCCGCATCCGGTGAGGACGGCAGCGAACCGGTCCAACGCGGCCCGGGCAGGATCCGTTCCCGCAGGGGAGACCCCGTCGGCGATGATCGTGAACAGCAACGGTCGGCCGTCGGCGCTCACCGTCCACCCCGCCATGTTGGATGCCCCGGACAGGGTGCCGGTCTTCGCGCGGGGAACACCCGCGACCCCGCTACCGTCGGGACCGAGGAAGCGCTTCTTCAAGGTGCCGGAGTAGCCGGCCACTGGGAGCCGGGCGAGGAGCTCCGAGGACGGCGCAGCCTGAGTGTCCAGGGCCGCAGCGAGGGTTGCGGAGATGGTCTCCACCGACGCCCGCTGCCCCCGGCTCAGGCCGCTTGCGTCGAGGAGCTGCAGGCCGGCGGTCGGGATCTTGGCCCGGGCCAGGGCCTGGGTGACGAACCGGGGCACGTCGGCGGTACTCGCCATCTCGACCTTGGCCGAGTGGGCCGCCACCCGCACCAGGGTCTCGGTCATCGGGTTGTCGCTGTCGAGCAGGGCCTCGCTGACCAGGTCGAGCACCGGGGCCGATTCGACGCTGGCGACCTCCACGGCGCCGCTCTGCTCCGACGGCACGTCCCGCCGCGTCTTGCCCGGCGCCGGTGTGGCCGGCACCCCGGCCTCGACAAGGGCCTTGACGAACGCCTCGAGGGCTCGGCGCTCCGGGTCGCTGACGCCGGGGGTCCCCGGGTCGGGCCGGTCGTCGGCAAGGCCGATCATGGCCACCGGCAGGGCGCTGCCCGAGGAGAAGTCCTCTGGCCGCCACCCCGGGGGCGTGCGCTCCTTGCCGGGGAACGGGTCGCCGAGGTGGACCCGCAGGCTCTGGGTCAGGCCCTGGGTCCGCAGGAAATCGGCAACCCCCTGCGCGAGGTCTGCGAGGCCGGCGCGCCCTCGGACCTGGCCCGGCGAGCCCGCACCGGCGGCGAGCAAGACATCGCCCCCGGCGATCAGGTAGAGGTCTTGCGAGGTCCCGGAGAGCACCGCCGAGGTCTTCAGAACCTCATCCCCGGGCATCGAGCGCAAGACCGCAGTGGCCGCGAGCAGTTTGACCAGGGACGCGGGAGTGCGCGGGGTGCGGGTGCCGACGGCATACAACTCCGTGCCGGTGACCCCGTCACGCACGCTGACTGAAATCGAGGTGCCCAGGCGAGGATCGGCGAGCACCTCGCGCAGCGCGGCGGCTAGGCCGTCTGAGGTCGGCACGGGCGCTTGGGCAGGGTCGGGCGGGGCGCTGACCAGCGGTCGGACCCCGGGAGCCGGGGACCCGCTGGGAACCGGCGCCGGGGGTTTGAGGGTGAGGATCCCGGGCACCCGATCGTAGGCATCGGCGACGGCATACCCGCCGGCCGCGGCGACGAACGTCGCGGCGAGCAGGAGTGGGACACGTCTCACGGGGGCCTCACGGGTGCGGCTGGGGGTCGGGATGAGGTTGACTAGCCGCTGAGCCTAACGATGAACGATGTGAGCGAAGGAGCGTGCCGTGGAGTTCGATGTCACCGTCGAGATCCCCAAGGGTCACCGGAACAAGTACGAGGTGGACCACGAGACCGGGCGCATTCGCCTCGACCGGTTGCTCTTCACCTCGATGGCGTACCCCTCGGACTACGGCTACGTCGAGGACAGCCTCGGTGAGGACGGCGACCCGCTGGACGCCCTGGTTCTGCTCGATGAGCCGACCTGGCCCGGATGCCTGGTTCGGGCCCGGCCGATCGGCATGTTCCACATGCGCGACGAGGCCGGCGGGGACGACAAGATCCTCTGCATCCCGGCCGGTGACCCGCGCAAGTCCCACATCACCGACCTGGAGCACCTGAGCAAGTTCGACATCCTCGAGATCCAGCACTTCTTCGAGACCTACAAGGACCTCGAGCCCGGCAAGTCCGTTGAGGGCGCGCACTGGCTGGGCCGCGAAGAGGCCGAGCGGTGCGTCCGGGAGGCGATCGAGCGCGCCAGGGCAGCCGGGATGACGACGGCCCGCTGGCGCATGCCGACCGCGGAGAGCCGCTCACAGTCGATCGCGGCGTCCGAAGCTCAGGCCCGGGCGGCGCACGCCCTCCGCGCGGAGATCGCGACCCCGGAGAACCCGCTCAAGGACGACTAAGTCACGGCCTGACGGTCTGCACCCGCGGTGCCCGTCGCCCGTGCCAGAATCGAAGACATGCCGAGGATCGAGGCAGCAACGGTCGCTGAGCACCACGCGATGCGGCGTTCGGCGATCCTGCAGGCCGCGATGACCCTGCTCACCAACGACGGCGCGGCCGCGGTGACCCCGGCGTCGGTCGCCGGTGTCGCCGGGCTCGCGCGCAGCAGCGTCTACCAGTACTACCCCTCGACCGGGGCCCTCATCGGCGCCAGCGTGGAGGAGACCTTTCACCGCAGCCTGGCCGCGGTCGAGGCCGCGATGCGACGGGCGCGCACGCCTCGGGGGCGGCTCACCTCCTACGTCGACGCCAGCCTCGAGGCCGCCATGGCCGGGCATGAGCCGACGATGGCGTATGCCGGCGTCGAACTGCCCCCGGAGTGCCAGGTACGGCTCGCCGAGCTCCATGCCGCACTGACTCGCCCGCTGCTCGATGCCTTGCACGAGAACGGTGTTCGAGACGCCTCCGGGGTTGCCGAACTCATCAGAGGGGTCATCGTCGCGGGTGCCCGACAGGTCCGCGAGGGCGAGTCGGCCGCGGTGGTGCGCGGGCGGGTGCGCAGGTTCGTGCTCGCCTCGCTCGGTCTGCGGTAGCCGCTGGCTGAGGTCGTCAGCCGCCCTGCGTCGGAACCCCGGAGACGCAGCCCACCGTGACTTCGACCTCGTCCTCCTCGTGGGTGAACTTCACCTCGACGTGGCCGCCTTCACGCTCCTGATGGAACTCCCAGCCGTCCCGTGGACGGATGGCGTCCACGCGCAGCGTGCTGGCAGTGCAGGTCACCTGGACCGACCCCGCGTCGCTGACGAAGGTTCGCGTCGTCGACCTCGGCGCGGGTTTGGTGGTGGCGGGAGCGGGCGGAGGCTTGGCAGTGGTCGGTCGCACCGGTGGCGCCGTGCTGGGCGTAGCGCTGGGTACAGTGCGGCTCGGTGAGGCGGACGGTGACGGCGACGGGGTGAGGGTAGGAGAGGTCGACGGCAGCGAAGTAATCGGGATGACGTCGCCTCCGGGCACGATCGCCGGGTTGCTCAAGGCGCTGCCCGGGCCGACGCTGCTGCCCACCCGGCTCACCACGATCCAGGTGACTCCCGAGATGAGCGCAACGGCGAGGAGCCAGGTGAGTGCCGCCGCGACCCGCGCCCTCGTCATACCGGCCATCCTCGCACGGGGGCCTGGGCGGCCGAGGGGGGTCGCGTAGCGTAGCCATCGTGACGCATGTGCTCGTCATCGAGGATGACCCCTCGATCCGCAGCCTCCTGGTCCGATCGCTGAGCGACCGAGGGCTGGCGGCGTCGAGCGCCCCAAACGGACTCGACGGTCTGCGCCAGGCGGTCGATGACGCCCCGGACATCGTTCTGCTCGATCTCGGTTTGCCGGACCTCGACGGCCAGTCGATCCTCACCATGCTGCGCGCGGTGAGTGAGGTGCCGGTGATCGTGGTGACCGCACAGGACGACGACCGGCAGGTCGTGCGGGCCTTGGAGTCCGGCGCCGACGACTACGTCGTCAAGCCGTTCACCGTCGAGCAGCTCGTCGCCCGCATCCGCGCCGTGCTGCGCCGGGCCGCCACGCCGCTCGGGGACCCGGGACTCACCGTCGGCGAACTGGCCATCGACCCGGCGGCACGGACCGTCACGCTGCGCGGCGAACCCCTCGAACTTGCCCGGCTCGAGTTCGACCTGCTGCACTACCTGGCGCGCCGCGTCGGCGAGGTCGTGAGCAAGAAGGAGATCCTCTCCGAGGTGTGGAAGCAGATCTATGGCGGAGGGGAGCACACCGTCGACGTGCACATCTCCTGGTTGCGGCGCAAGCTCGGTGAGACCGCGTCCGCGCCGGTATATCTGCACTCGGTCCGCCACGTCGGAGTCCGCCTCGTCGACCCGACCTCCGCCCGCACGGGGGACTAGGTGCGCCGGCGGATCACGATGCTCGTCGCGGCGACGAGTTCCGCCCTCGTGGTCGCCTTCGTCGTCCCGCTCTGCGCGCTCCTGGTCACCGTGGCCGAGGACCGAGCCTCGGCCAGGGCCCGGGACCAGGCCCAGAGCGTGGCAGCCCTGCTCGGGACCGTCGAGGACCCGGCCGCCCTCGGGCGAGCCATCGAGACCCTTGCCGTGGCGGGGCCACCGGTCGTCGTCATCGCCTCCGACGGCCGGATGATCGGCGCCCAGGGCCGGCTCGCGGCGGACACTTCTGCGGCCGTCGACCAGGCGAGGGCCTCGCTCACCGCGACCACGGTGGCCCAAGACCACGGGATTGACGCCATCGTCCCGGTCGCTTCGGGAGACTACGTCGACATCGTGGTGGCCACGGTGGCCGAAGCCGAGGTCCGCTCCGGGGTGCTCGCCGGTTGGGGTGCCCTGATCAGCCTCGGGGTCGTGCTCGTCGGGGTGGCCGTTCTCATGGCCCGTGAGCTCGGCCGCCGGGTCAGCACTCCCGTCACTGACCTGGGCGAGGTGGCCCACCGGTTGTCTGCCGGTGACCTCAGCGCACGCGCCACCCCCAGCGGTCCGGAGGAAACGGTCGAGGTGGCCAAGACGCTCAACCGGCTCGCCGATCGCATCGACAGCCTGCTCGTGGCCGAACGCGAGCGGGTCGCCGACCTCGGTCACCGGCTGCGGACCCCCGTAACGGCGCTGCGGCTCGCGACCGACCAATTGACCGACCGGGAGGCCGCCGACCGGATAGACCGGCTCGTCGACGAACTCCACCACAGTGTCGACGAGGTCGTCCGCGAGGCCCGCCGACCACTGCGGGATGCGCTGCCGACACCGGGCGACCTGGGAGCCATCGTAAGCGAACGGGCCCGGTTCTGGGGAGCGCTCGCCGAAGACCAAGGCCGAGCCCTCAGCCTGGTGCTGCCGGCGGCGCAGGGCGCGCCGATTCTGGTGACCCTGTCGGCCAAGGATGTCCAGGAGTGTGTCGACACGCTCATGGACAACTACTTCAGCCACACCCCGGACGGCGCGCCCGCGGTCCTCACCGTCGGCTCGGACGCCGCCCGCGGTTGGTTCGACGTCAGCGACGGCGGCCCCGGCATGACGGCATACGGAGGGCGCGGTGAAAGCGGCGGCGGGTCGACCGGGCTGGGGCTGGACATCGTCCGGCGGCTCGCCGCATCCGCCGGTGGTGAGGTCCGGATCGGACCGGCCGAACTCGGGGGACTGTCGGTGACGGTCAGCATCCCCCGAGCGGTGTGACCTGCTCTCAGTCCTCGCCCGGTTCGTCGCCGTGGTCCTCCGAGTGGTCCTCACCCTGGTCCTCGTCGTCGCTCTCGTCCTCGTCGTGGTCCTCGTCCTCGTCGTCGTCATCGTCGTCCCAGTGCTCCGTGGGGGGCGTGCTCGGCGGCGGGGTCGAGGTGGGCGGCTGCGTCGGGTCGGTGGTCCCCGGCTCAGGCTCCGGCTGTGGCTCGGGCACAACGGTCACGGTGGGGCCCGGGACCGTCGTCACGCAGCTGCCCTCGACGAGGGTGGCCGGCTCGACGCAGTCGTCGAACACAGTCTGTGTCGGTGACGGCGCTGGTTGCGTCGCCCCGGGGACCGGGCTGCTCACGGTCGGTGAGGCCGCGGAAGCGTACACGGCGACACTCAGGGCGCAGCCGACGACCCCACCCAGAAGAATCGGTTTGGCAAGAGACATGAGAACTCCTCGTTCACGGGCAGGGTGCCGTGAAGATCACGGCGTCTGGCGGGTTCCAGGCTCCCGCGCATCCCGTCAACCTCTCCTCCGCCCGTCCTCAACCCGGCCTCAAGGGATCGGGAACCTCTTGATCGCGGCTTGAGAGAAGCCTGAAGACGCCTTGTGACGCCCGCCCTGAGCATGTGGCCATGTCTTCCCTGCTCACACCGCGACAGCGCGACCTTTCCAGCCGCGGCCTTCGGGCACTCACCGCGGGCGCGGCCTTCGTCAGTGCGGCCGCCACCGGGGGCGTAACGGCACTCGCCGCGCAGGCATCAGCTGAGGACGCCGCCGCCAAGGCAGCCGACGCTGCCGCGCATGCGAAGCAGCGGCAGGCCGAACTCGATGCCTGGGCCGCCGCGCACCCGGTGCTCGTGCATGTTGCCAGGCCAAGCCGAACGGTCATCGGGGCCCCTGTTTTCGTCGTCGCGGCTGGTCCCGGTGTGGCCCGGGTTGGCGGTGTACCGGCCGCCCGCGCTCCCCGTTCACCGGCCTCCCCCGCTGGAACCCGACCCGTCAGCCGTCCCGCCCCCCCGGCTCCCCCGCCACCCCCCGCTCCGAGCACCGGGTCATGAGCCGGACCGCGACGTCGTGGCGCGCCCTCGGCACCTACGTCTACCTCTGTGGGGACGCTGACACCCTCGTCGACGCGACCCGGATCGCGGCCGACGTCCTCGAGACCGTCGACAAGACCTACAGCCGGTTCCGATCAGACAGCGAACTCATGACGCTGCACCGGCGCTCCGGCGAGGACGTCCCGGTGTCGCCCCTCTTGCATGCTGCCGTCCGGGTCGCCCTCGAGGCCGCCGAGGAGTCCGAGGGGCTACTCGACCCGACGATGGGCAGCCAGCTCGTCGCCGCCGGCTATGACCGGACCTTCACCCGGGTGCCCACCACGTCCAGTGCCGCGGTCGATCTGCCGGTTCGTACTTCGTCATGGCGCGCAGTGGTCCTCGGTGAGGGCACCCTGCGGCTACCCGCCCGCACGCTGCTCGACCTCGGAGCCACCGGGAAGGCCTTCGCCGCAGACCTCATCGCGGCCAGTTTGGAGGCCGAGCTCGGTCGTGCGTTCCTGGTGAGCGTTGGGGGTGACCTGCGGATCACCGCGGCCCGCGCAGCCGCTCCGTATGCCGTCGCGGTGGCCGACACCGAGGCGGGCCTGTCCGGCGACCAGGTGTACCGGATCAGCCTCACCCAGGGAGCGTTGGCAACCTCGAGCATTGCGGCTCGCCAGTGGCACCGCGACGGCCGTCGGTGGCACCACATCATCGACCCGCGCACCGGCGAACCCGCCGCCGGACCGTGGCGCACCGTGACGGCATACGGCCATACCGCGGTGGGCGCCAACACGGCGTCGACGACCGCCCTCATCCTCGGCAAGGCCGCGCTCGGGTGGCTGGTCCAGCGGTCCGTGGCCGCGCGGCTGGTCTCCCACGACGGCGTGGTGACGACAACTCCCTTGTGGGACAAGGCTTTCGGGCAGGTAGCGGCATGACCTCCCCGTTCATGTGGTACCTCAACCGCGGCACCGGCGTCGTCCTGCTCGGCCTGCTGTCGATGACGACCGTGCTCGGAATCCTCGCCACCGGGCGGCAGTTCTCGGCCCGCTGGCCCCGGTTCGTGACCCAGGGTCTGCACCGGGCACTCGCCGGACTGAGCGTGGCACTCCTGCTCGTGCACATCGTCACCGCGGTCGTCGACGAGTACGTCGACATCCGGTGGTGGCAGGCCTTGGTGCCCTTCGGTGGGACCTACAAGCCGCTGTGGCTCGGGCTCGGCGCTCTGGCCCTGGACCTCCTCATCGCCGTCGTCATCACCTCGCTGCTGCGTGACCGGATCTCACCGCGCCTCTGGTTCGTCGTTCACCTTCTGGCGTATGCCGCGTGGGCCGTCTCCGTCGTTCACGGCCTCGGGATCGGCAGCGACTCCCGTCGTGACTGGATGGTCTCGCTCACCCTGGTCTGCGTCTCCATGGTCGGGGCAGGTGCTCTCGGGCGGCTCGGGTTGGGCGTTGCGGGCTGGTGGCAACGGCGCAGCATCGGGGGCTGGCCGTGAGCCTGATGACCCAGCCGCGGTCGGCCCTGGCCACCCCGCGCCCCGCTCTCGAGGTGATGATCGCTCCGGGGCCACTCCTCTTGAGCACGGTGGGTCGGGGGCCGGAGTTGGCCGTCCACGAGGCGCAGTGGGGGCCGCTTCCCGCGTTGTCGACCCAGGCCCTGGTGGAGCTCACCGCGGCGGCCGAACTGCGCGGACGCGGCGGGGCGGGATTCCCGTTCGCTCGCAAGCTCACCACCGTCCTCGCCAACCGGCGGCTCGGCCGGGCACCGGTGATCGTGGTCAATGCGGCCGAGGGCGAGCCGGCGAGCGCAAAAGACACCGCGCTGATCCTCACGGCCCCGCACCTCGTCCTCGACGGCGCGGTGCTTGCCGCGCGTGCCCTCGGCGCCCGCGAGATCCACGTGATGACCCCGACGGAGCGGCCCGGCAGCGGGACGGCCGTGACGGCTGCCCTCGCCGAGCGACGGCAGCGAGGGGGTGAGCGCGTCACCTGGCGGCACCACGAGGTTGGGGCGAGGTTCGTCTCGGGTCAGGCGCAGGCCGTCCTGGAGCACATCGCCGGACGAGTCGGCCTGCCCGTGACGGCCTGGGTCCCGGAGGCGGTACGCGGGGTTCGTGGCCGGCCCACCCTGCTGTCCAACGCCGAAACCTACGCGCAGGTGGCCGCCCTGTGCCATGTCGGCCTGTCGGAGTATGCCGCCGTCGGCCAGGACTCATCCCTGGGCACAACGCTGCTCACGGTGAACCGAATGACCGACGACCGACTCATAGAGCGCTATCCCCTGGTGGTCGAGGTACCGACCGGGGCCCCGTTGTCCACGGTCCTCGACGCGGAGGACCTTCGCTCTCCCGTCCTGCTCGGGGGGTTCCACGGCACCTGGGCACGCCCTGGGCAGTTGGCCGGCGCCCGGGTGAGCCGTCCCGATGTCGAGGCCCGCGGTCTCGCCCTAGGGGCAGGAGTCGTGGCCCCCTACGCTGGCTCCTGCCCCGAGGGCGTGACCGCGACCATCGTCGACTACCTCGCGGGCGAGTCGGCCGGCAGGTGCGGTCCGTGTGTCAACGGACTGCCCGCCCTCGCCCGCGCCATGACCGGCCTCGTCGCGGATCCCGGCCGGAGCGGGCCGGCCCGCGGCGAGGTCGAACGATTCTGTGGGCTCGTCGCCGGTCGGGGAGCGTGCACGCACCCGGACGGCGTGGTCCGCTTGGTCCGTTCACTGCTGACTCTCATGGACGCACCCGAGGGATGGGATCAGCTATGAGCCAGCGACAGCCGAGGGTTGCTCTCCGCGTCGACTGGCCGCAGTGCACCGCCCGCGGTCTGTGCGCCGAACTCCTTCCCGAACGGATCCACGTCGACCCCTGGGGGTACCCGCACGTTCTCGGAGAGGTTCCTCCCGAACTCCTCCAGCGAGCACGCGAGGCCGCGCAGGCCTGCCCCCGACGGGCGTTGCACCTGGTGGAGCACCGCGCGAGCTGAGCAAGCCAGGGAACCGAGGCGCCCGCCATACCGTCCAAGGCGTATGACGAACACCACGCCCCTGCGTACGCTCCTCATCGCCGCCGTTGCGGCCATCGCCCTGCTCGTGGGCCTCCTCGCAGCGACGGCCCTCGGGGGCTCCCGCGCCCAAGCCGCGCCGCTGAACTCCCCGGCCGGTGACCCGGTGGCGACCCAAGGGGTCACCGTCGTCGGCACGGCCAGCGCCACCGGCACCCCGGACACCCTGCGCCTCGACCTCGGCGTCATGGTGACCAAGGACGCCGTCGCCGACGCGCTGGCCTCCGCGAACTCGACCATGGCCGCGGTCCAGGCGGCCCTGCGCAAGGCGGGGGTCGACGCCAAAGACATGGCCACGAACGGCCTGTCGATTCAGCCGCAGTACGACTACCAGGACAAGGGAGTGCCGATCGCGCGCGGGTACCAGGTCGTCCAGACGCTCAGGGTGACCCTCCGCGACCTCGGCAAGGCGGGCGCGGTCATCAACGCGGCCACCGCTGCGGGTGGAAACGCCACAATGGTGAACTCCCTGGGCCTCGACCTTGACGACCCCGAGGGCGTCCTGGCGAGCGCCCGCGCCGCCGCCGTGGCCAACGCGAAGGCGAAAGCCGAGGCGTATGCCGCCGCGGCCGGCCGCTCGCTCGGGGTCGTGACGACCATCACCGAGCAGTCCTATGCCGCCCCCGGTCCGGTGTGGGCGGGACGCGAGATGGCCATGGCCGGGGCCACGGCGTCATCGCCGGTGCCGATCTCCCCCGGCACCCAGGACTACACGGTGACTGTCACCGTCACCTACGCCCTGGCCTGAACTCAGAGCAGGGCCCGCAAAGCCCGCTCCTCCTCATCCGTCAGTCCGGCGTGCCGGGGACCTTGCCTGTGTCGCTCGTAGTCGAGTGCGGCGGCCAGGGTCTCCGGCAGCGCTCGGGCGGCCAGGCCATGTTCCCGGGCGGCGCTGGTGTCCATGGTGGCGAAGTGGCGCCACGCTGGGTCATCGACCCAGAGTGGCAGCGAGGCTGGCCCCATCCAGGCACTCACGCCGGCCCGCTCGAGGACGGCCTGCGGGACGGGTCGGATCTTGGCCTCGCTCTGCGCGACCGCCCGCGAGGCGGCCAACACTTCACCGAGTTCGTGAATCGGTCCGCTCGCGTTGAAGGTGCCGCTGATCCGCTGGATGGCGCAGGTGAGGAGCCAGCGCGCGAGGTCCTCGACGTCGATCAGTGAGGTGGGGAAGGTCAGGTCCGGTGGGACCAGGACGTCAGGGCCGGTGGGGTGCGCTAACCGCCAGGGGTAGTAGCCGCTGCGGCCCGACCAATCGCCATACCCGCCGATCAGTCCGGCCCGAACGATCGTGGAGCTGGTGACCTGCTCGCGGATGACGTTCTCGCAGGCCACCTTTGCCGGACCGTACTCGCTGAGGTCCGCCATGACGTCGGTGCTGAGGGGTGGCAGGGTTGGCGCCGATTCGTCCTGGCCGGTCCGATCGAAGATCTCATAGACGCTGGCGGAGGACACATAGACCCAGTGCGTCGCGCTCAGGTCGCGGGTTGCCCGGCGCACCTGGCCGGGGTGGCGGGCGACGTCGATGACGGCGTCCCAGGTGCGGGTGGCCAGGGAGCGCAGTCCGTCGTCGTCGTCCCGGTCTCCCTGAACCAGGGGCACCCCCGGTGGCGGGGTGGACGTGCCCCTGGCGTAACAGGTGACCGCGTGGCCATCGGCGTGCGCGATCCGGGCGACGGCATACCCGAGCATCGCGGTCCCGCCGAGGATGAGGATGTCCATGGGACCCAGTGTGCGCCCCGCGGGCTCCCAGGGGCCCCGGACATGGCTCAGGCCCTCGGGAGTGACCTCCACGAGGGCCTGAACTGCGCACACGCGCCGAGCCGCTTGTCGGAATCGAACCGACGACCTATTCATTACGAGTGAATCGCTCTGGCCGACTGAGCTAAAGCGGCATGCGCCCTGACAAGGGTGCCGGATGAGTATACGAAACCAGAGGGGTCCGCCGCGAACCGCTCCGCGAGGCTCCCCACGGGATACCGTGGACAACGCCATGGACGAGACACCTTTCCCCGCACCCGACCGCCCCACGGCCGACGACCCCGCACCCGAGGTGCCCGAGCGCCGTCGTCGGCTCGTGGTCCCGGTGACGGTCGCCGCAACCAGCGCGGTCGCCGCGCTGGCCTTGGCCTTGACGGCGCCGGGATCGAGCAACACCCCATCCGCGGGGCCTTCGGGGAAGCCGGGCACGAACGCCTCGGCCGCCCCCTCCCCGGCCCGCAGCGGAGAGCTCGTCGCCCCAGACCCCGAGCTCGCCAAGACGGCCCGGCGCACCCCCGGCGACCCCATGGCCATCGGGGCCGTCGACGCCCCGGTCGTCATGGTGGAGTACTCCGACTTCGCCTGCACCTACTGCCGCAAGTTCGCCCTCGAGACCGAACCCGCCCTCATCGCCCGCTACGTCGACGCCGGGCTGCTGCGGATCGAGTGGCGGGACTTCCCCTACCTCTCCGAAGGATCCAAGCGGGCCGCGTTGGCCGGGCGGGCCGCGGCCAAGCACGGCAAGTTCTGGGAGTTCCAACAGGCCCTCTTCCAGGACAGCGCGGGGGAGGACCGCTTCGAGCTCTACAACCTCGCCAAGATCGCGACCGCCGTGGGCATCGACGCCAAGGACTTCGCCGCCGACATGGCCGACAAGGCGACCTACGACGCGGTGCGCACCGACTTCGAGGAAGGCCAGGCCATCGGAGTCAGCGCGACCCCGAGCTTCATCGTCAACGGCCGACCCTTCACCGGGGCTCAGCCGCTGGAGGCCTTCGCCAAGGTCATCGAGCTCGCCGCCGTCGAGGCGGGGGCTCCGCTCCCGTGACCGAGGTCGGCGTCGCCGCCGCCTTCATCGCCGGGGTGCTGGCCCTCTTCTCCCCCTGTTCGGCGCTGCTCCTGCCGTCGTTCTTCGCCTATGCCGCGCTCTCATCCCGCGATCTCGGCCTGCGCACCGTGGTCTTCTACCTCGGGATGCTCCTGGCCCTGGTGCCGCTCGGCGTCGGCGTCGCGGCCGCCTCCACGCTCTTCTACGGCCACCGCGAACTCCTCGTCCGGGTTGTCGGCTGGGCGCTCATGGCCTTCGGCGCCCTACTCCTCCTCGGCCGAGGCCTCACCGTGCCCGGTGCGGCCCAGCTCGCCGCCCTCACCCAGCGCCGCCGTGCCGGGTCGGCCGGGTGGGTCGGCATCCTCCTGCTCGGCGCGAGCACCGGGCTGGCCGGCCTCTGTTCCGGACCCATCCTTGGCGCGGTCCTCACCCTGGCAGCGAGCAGCGGCCACACGGCATACGGGGCGGCCCTGTTGGCGATCTACGCGCTCGGGATGGCGCTGCCGCTCTTCGTCCTGGCGCTGCTCTGGGATCGCTTTGGCCTCGGCGAGCGGCTCCGCCCCCACTTGCGGTGGTCCTCGATCCTCGCCGGGGTCCTGCTCATCGGCGCGGGCGCGCTCTTCCTGCTCACCAACGGCACCGCCAGCCTCGCCGGGACGACCCCGCAGTGGGTGTCCACGACACAGGACAACCTGCTCACCCTCGTCAACGGCTTCCCGGTGTGGGTGTGGCCCACCGTCGTCGCCGTCCTCGCCGCGGGGGTGGCCTGGCGCCGAGTCAGCAGGTGAGGCCGTCTTTGGGCACGGTCCCCTTGACGTAGAAGTCGTCGATGGCGTCGTCGACGCACCGGTTGGACCGGGTGTATGCCGTGTGACCGTCACCGTCGAAGCTCAGCAGCACCCCGGAGCTCAACTGGTCGGCGAGCCGGACCGCCCACTCGTACGGGGTGGCCGGGTCGCGAGTCGTGCCGACGACGACGATCGGCGGTGCGCCCGGGGCGGTGATGGGCGCGGGGGCAGGCGCCGGCTGGGTCGGCCAGAACGCGCAGGTGACCGAGCTCCACATGAGGAACGGTGCCCAGGTCGGCGCCTTGGCTCGGGCCTTCTCCTCGGCCGCCTCGTGCGCCGGGATGCTCGCCACCTCGGGTTTGTCGAGGCAGTTCACCGCATAGATGGCTTCCATGAGGTTGCCGTTGTAGCCGCCGCCGGGGTTGCGGTCGGCGTAGCGCTGGGCGAGTTCGATGAGGTCGGCGCCCTGACCCTTGCGCGCCGCGACGAGGGCATCGGTGAGGGTGCCCCACATCCCCTGGTCGTACATGGCGGCCGCGATGCCGTAGGCCGCCCAACCCTCGGTGAGCTTCGGAATGCTCGGGTCACCGGTCGTGCTCAGCGGTTGGGTATCGAGGGTGCGCAGCAGGTCGGCGACCCCGCGGACGACCTCGTCGGCGCTGCCGCCGAGCGGGCAGTTGCCATCGTCGACGCAGGCCTGAGCCCACGCTCGGGTCGCCCGCTCGAAGCCCTCGGCCTGGCCGGCGTTGATCTCCTCGCTGCTGAGGTCCGGGGCGATCGCGCCGTCGAGGACCATCCGGCCCACGCGGGTGGGGAAGAGCCCGGCATACGTCGCCCCGAGGAAGGTCCCGTACGACTTGCCGAGGTAGGTGAGTTTGGGCTCGCCGAGCGCCGCGCGGAGCACATCCATGTCCTTGGCGGCCTCGACGGTGGAGACGTGCCGGACGACGGGTCCGCCGTTAGCCATGCAGTCGGCCGCGAACTGCTCACTGCTCTTGGTGTATGCCGTGCGTTCGGCGGGATCGTCCGGGGTCGGGTCCCCACCGAGCCAGGCGTCGAGCCCGTCATCGCTCACGCAGTCCACCGGCGCCGAAGCCCCCACACCACGCGGGTCGAAGCCGACGATGTCGAAGGCGTCCCGGACCGCACGGCCGACGATGAAGTCCGCCGCCTTGGCGTAGTCAACCCCCGACCCGCCGGGCCCTCCCGGGTTGACCACGAGCGCCCCGATGCGCTTGTTCTTGGAGGAGGCTGCGGCACGGAACACCGAGATGCCGATGGTTTCTCCACCCGGGTTGGCATAGTCGATGGGCACCTCGAGGGTCGCGCACTCGCCCCCGGAGCACCGCGACCAGGTGAGGGTCTGGGTGTAGAAGCGTTCGAGGCCGACGGCATCCGAGGGCACCGGCTGCGCGGTAATCGACGGGGCCGCCGTCCGGTCCGAGCGCAGTGAGTCCACCACGCTGCACCCGGTCATCGCCAGGGGGAGCGCCATGACCAGGGTGAGGCCGATGGCCGGTCGCCGTCGCGTCATGCACCCACCCTAAGCGTCACCGCGGCAGCCGGAGCTCCAGAGCCATCGCCTCGAGCGCGAGAACCGGGGCGACGTTCGCGCCGATACGCTCCCGGGCCACGCCGATGGCATCCATGGCCTGGAGCAAGCGTTCCGGCGGCAGCTGACCGGCGACCGTCTGGATCATCGGACGAACGTCCTCATTGACCAACCCCACCGCCTCCCCGAAGGAAAGGACCAGGGCGTCGCGGTACACCGAGAGCAGGTCGACCAGGGCCCGATCGAGAACGTCTCGGACGTGCCGAGTGGCTCGCGCCTTCTGCTCCTTCTCCAAGGCGGTGAGCTGGGAACGGATGTGCGGCGGCTGGGTGCGGGCCGTGGGGTCTGCCCCGAGCGTCTGCAGGAGCCGGGCGCGTTCGGCGGCATCCCGCTCGGTGGAGGCGGCGGCGGATTCCTCCTGGGCGATGGTGTGCAGTTCGGCGGCGGCATCGACGGCGTCCCCGACGGTGCGGATCCGGTGCGCGAGCGAAACCGTGTCGTGGCGACGAATGCGGGCGTGCTCGTCACGGGCCAGTCGCCGAGCAAGGCCGACGTGGGACTGGGCCGCGCGGGCGGCATACAGGGCCATGGCGCGCGGGATGTCGTCGCGGCGTTGGAGCAGGTCGGCGACGGCCTCCACCGTCGGGGTCCGCAGCCGCACGTGCCGGCAGCGGGAGCGGATCGTGAGGATGACGTCCTCCAGCGAGGGGGCGCAGAGCACCCAGACGGTCCGCGGGGTCGGCTCCTCGAGCGCCTTGAGCAGGGCGTTGGCCGGCGCCTCGGAGTATGCCGTGAGGCGATCGGCGTCCTCGATGACGATGACCCGCCACGCCCCGACCGAGGGCCGCAAGGCGGCGGTCTGGACGAGCTGGCGGGCCTCGGCGACCTTGATCGAGAGCCCCTCGGTGGCGACGACATCGACGTCGGCGTGCGAGCCATCGAGGGCAGTCCGACATTCCCGGCATTGCCCGCAGCCGCCGTGGGGACACTGCAGTGCCGCCGCGAAGGCCCGCGCGGCCACCGAACGCCCGGAGCCCGGCGGGCCGGTGAGCAGCCACGCATGGGTCATCTGCTCGGGATCGGCGACGGCCTGAGAGAGCGCCCGGACGGCGACCTCCTGACCGATGACCTCGTCCCAGACGCTCACGTGAGGTGCACTCCGAGAGTGCCTAGCCGCGCGCACACGGCCTCGTGGATGTGCTCGGCAGGCGCCATGCCGTCGACGACGAGGTACCGCTGCGGATAGGCGGCCGCCATGGCGAGGAAGTGCGCCCGGATCGCCGCGTGAAAGGCGTCCTCCTCCGCCTCGAGACGGTCATGGGTGTCCCCGCGCCGTCGACGGCCCTCGGCCGGGGAAATGTCGACGATGACGGTGAGATCGGGGACGAGGTCCGCGACCGCCCACATCTGCAAGGACTGCACCTCATCCGCGCCGAGGGCCCGACCGGCCCCTTGGTAGGCCACCGAGGAGTCGGTGTACCGGTCGCAGATGACCATCTCACCGGCCTGCAGCGCCGGCCGGATGAGCTGGTCGACGTGGTGCGCCTTGTCGGCCGCGAAGAGCAGCGCCTCGGCCCGGGCCGAGACGTGGTCCCCATGGAGGACCAGATCGCGAATGGACCGACCCAGCGCGGTGCCACCGGGCTGGCGGGTCACGGTCACGGCATACTCGGCGGCCCGCAGGGCGTCGGCCAGGAGGTGGACCTGGGTGGATTTGCCCGCGCCGTCGCCGCCCTCGAAAACGATGAAGAGTGCGCTCGGGCGGGTCACCGGACCAGCCTAACGGCCCACGGTGACGGCCCATCCCCCGTCGCGGTCAGAGGTGGTCCTTGGCCCACAGCGCAGCGCTCGTGCGATCGAGCACGCCGATCTCGCGGAACACCCTGGACAGGTGGGCTTTCACGGTGCGTTCGGTGATCCCGAGCGCTCGCGCGATCTGCTTGTTGGCTAGGCCCTGGGCCACGAGCCCGAGCACTTCCCGTTCCCGGGGGCTGAGGGTGACCGCATTTCCGGCTCCGGCCGCGGCCGGCAGCAACGCCCCGGCAACGCGCGGATCCAGGGGTACATGGCCCATGGCCGCGGCGCGGACCGCAGCGATGAGGTCACTCGGCTCGCAGTCCTTGAGCAGGTAGCCGATGGCCCCGGCCGCAATGGCCTCCTGGACGCGCACCCGATCCGAGAAGCTCGTCAACACCACGACCTTGACCTCCGGGTACTGCCGGGCAATGAGCTTGGTTGCCTCAACCCCATCCATGACCGGCATCGACAGATCCATGAGGACGACATCGGGGCTGGCTCCGGCGATCGTTGCCAGCGCGCTTTCGCCGTGCTCGGCCTCGGCGACGACGCTCAGGTCCGGCTCGGCATCGAGCAAGGTCCGCAGCCCGCTGCGGACGAGTTGGTGGTCATCGACGATCAACACGCGGATCATGGGTGCTCCTGCCGGCCGCTCACGAGGTGTCCACGACGAGACGCCAATGGGTGCCCCGGGCGGGCGCGGAGGACACCTGCAGGGATCCTCCGATCGATTCGGCCGCGTCCCGAAGCAGCCGAAGCCCGAAGTGGTCGGCCGCAGGTTGGCTGAGAAGTCGGGCTGCGTCGAAGCCCGCACCATCGTCGATGACGTCGAGGGCCACCTGGTTGCCCTCGCGGCGCAGGGTCACAGTGACGGCCGCGGGGCCGGCGTGCGCCACCGCATTACGGACACACTCCTGGGCGACCCGATACATCGGGCGCATCTGCTCCTCAGTGAGGGCCAAGGTCACTTCGGGGTCAGCGTCGACGCTCACGGTGACCCCGGCGGCTCGCACACTGTGCGCAAGATCGGTGAGCGCACTGACGATGCCCGAGGACGCCAACGAGGGCGGATAGATGTCCACCAAGAGGGTGCGCAGCGCCCGGATGCTCCGACGCACGCTCCCGGCAGCTGTGGACAGGTCTCGGGAGAGCTCATCGTCGCCGTCGTTGCCGGCCTTGGCCGCGGCGCCGGCAACGGTGAACGAGGTGGCGGCCAGTTCTTGGACTGGGCCGTCGTGCAAGGTCGCCGCAATCCGCCGTCGCTCCTCCTCCGATGCGTCAATGGCTTTCTGCAAGAGGGCCCTTCGGGATGCTTCCTGGTCTCGCAGCCGCCGGAGCAGGCTGAGCAAAAGGGGCGCGATCAACACCACGAGCAGGATGAGGCTGCTTAACGTCACCCCGGCAAACCCGCGCCACAGCTGGCTCGAACGTTCGCCCACCGGCGCGTAGGAGCCGTACATCTCGAAGAGCGCGATGGAGCCGTCCGGGAACCAGACCGGGCGATACACCTCGACAAGGCGGTCGGCACTGCCGGTCTCGAAGGAGTTCTCCGAGTCCGCAAGATCGGAGATCTCGGCTCGGGTCGAGGGGGTCGAGATGGCTTCCTGCTGATCGCCGGAGAGAGTGAAAGTCCGGCCGATGAGCTGCGGCTCGTCGGCATACAAGACGCGGCCGTCCGGTCCCCAGATCTTCACCCGCACCACCCCGAGCCCGAGGATATGGTCGCGGACGACGCCGTCGAAGGCGGCCAGGGCAGTCGGGTCGCCGGTCTGCAGTCCGGAGGTCAACGCTGGCGTGATGACGCTGTCGGCGAGCAGGCCAGCCGTCGTCGCGGCATCGTTGACGGCTTCGCGTTCTGAGAGTTGGCGCGCCGCCAGCGAGCCGAGGACACCGACCAGAACGATGACGACCGCCACCCCGGCAGCGAGTCTGGTGAGCAGTTGCCCAGTGGTGAGCGGAGACGCTTCTGCCGCGACGCGAGAGGGCTCGGTGACGGTGACCCATGCCGAAGCGGCCTCCGCAGCGGCAGGGGGTGCCGCGGAGGCCGTTCCGGCATCGGAGCGATGCCCGTCAGTCGTCTGATCCATGCCCACCTGAGCCGTCACGGCCGTCCGAGTCATCGGGGGTGTCGTCCGAGTCATCGGAGCCAGAGCCCGAACCGGAGTTGTCGGAGTCCTCGGAGTCGTCGGAGTGGTCCGAGCCGGAGCCGGAGCCCGAGTTGTCCGAACCGGAACCCGAGTTGTCCGAGCCAGAGCCCGAGTTGTCCGAACCGGAACCCGAGTTATCGGTCCGCCCGTCGGAGTCATCCGGGGTGTCACCCGAGTCGTCCGAGCTAGACCCGCTCGGCGTGGGGTGCGGGGTCGTCCGGGGACGGTCACCGCCGTGGTCGTCGCCGACATCATCTCCCGAGTCGTCGGCCGAGTCCGATGCCGACGGTGACGGAGTCGGTGTCGGGGTGGGGGTCGCCGAGTCATCGCCAGCCATAGTGGCGTGAGCCGGCGGACGGAGGGGCAGTTGCTCGGCGAACGAGGCGTTTCCGGACAGTCCGAGGAGAGCCGGGACGAGCGCGAGCAGCGCGCCGGCGGCGATGGGGAGAGTACGTCGCATGGGAGGACCTCTTTCGTGGGATCAGTGTGGCAGGGGTTGGTCTCTGAAGGGTCAGCCGGTGAAGGTCAGTCGGCCGGAGCAGACCTCACCCGTGGCGGCGTTGGTGGCGCGAAGGGCGATGACGTCGTCGCCGAGGGCATTGGCGATGACCCGGTTCACCGAGAAGGAACCGCTGGGGGCCAGCGTGATCCGGGTCCCCGCGAACACCCGAACGCCGTTGTCCCGAAGCACGACGGACCAGCTCTGGCCCACGACGTTGCTGTCGACCTCGGCCTCGACCTGGATGCTGCCGTTCTCCGGGGATGCCTTGAGCTTCCACGTCGAGTTGGCGGAGCAGGTACCCGAGCGGCGGACGTCGCCGTCCTTGGCCATGGCGGCCGGGACGGTGACCGCGAGCAGTCCGGCCGTCAGCGCGACTGCGGTGGCCGGGCGAAGAATGCGGTGCATGGTGATCTCCTTTGTCACTCTCGCGAACTGGCGGTCAGTTCGCCATGACACGAAGAATCACCCGCCCCGATGGGCACCCACCATTGGGCGATGGTGCTAGTACCTCCTCAGCCCCCCGCTGCCCTAACCTCTGCTAGCAGAGGTTAGGGCGAGGACCGAAGGATGCATCATGTGGCGCTGACACCAAGGTCTGCTAGCAGAGGCTAGGTCGACCGCGGGATCGCGGGGTCGCATGACGGGCTAACGGGCGGGCTGGCGGTCCGCGTTGGCGTGGATGGCCTCGCGCAGGTATGCCGCCAACCCCGGCGCGATGTCCTCATAGGTTGTGGTGAAGCGAGGATCCGCGACATACATGTCGGCGAGCCCTCGATGGACGTCATGGTCGAGGTCGTAGAACCACGTCTCGATATGCCGCCGATGCGCCTCGGCGGCAGCCATCGCCTCCGCCGACGATGGGGGTAGCCCGGAATCCATGGCTCGCACGAAGGCTTGGGTCGCGGCATCCCCTTCGGTCTTGATCTTCTCCCAGTCGGTCTTGGTGTACCTCGAGGTCCGTGCGGCCGACTGGGCATACGCCGCGCTCTCGCCCCAACGCTCCCGGGCCTCGGCCTGATGTTCTTCGCTGTACCCTTCGCCGAAGATCTCGGCGAGGTCGTCGGGGGTGGCGGGCGTGCCGGTCATGAGTCTCTCCAAGGTGGTGTCGATCGCATGTGCGAGATCGGTCAAGGTGTCGAGTTGGGTTGCGACGCAGTCGCGTTGGCGTTGGAGGTGATCGATGAGGGTGGACTCGTCGGCCAGCGCTCCGGCGATCGCGGGCAACGGCATACCGAGTCGTCGATAGGCGACCACGACCGCCAGCCGCTCAAGGTCGGCCCCGGTGTAGAGCCGATAACCGGCCCGGCTGCGCGCGCTTGGCTCAAGCAACCCGATCTCGTCGTAGTGGTGCAGGGTGCGCACGGTGACCCCGGTCGCCTGAGCGACCTGGCCGACGGTGAGTTCTGCGTCCATGCAGACCAGTCTCCGGCCTCACCTCACGTGAGGGTCAAGTCGAAATACGACACCGATGGGTATGCCGTGTCGCCGGAGGTCAGCTGAACCGGGCTCGCAGTTCGCGCGCGAGGATCTTGCCGGTCGTGGTTCGGGGGAGCTCGTCGAGGAGGACGACCTCGCGGGGAATGCAGTGACGGGCCCGGTGGGTGCGGACGTAGTCACGGACCTCCTCGCCGGTGAGGGTCGCACCCGGACGCAACACCAGAAAGGCCGCGAGCCGCTGACCGAACTCCTCGTCGGGCACCCCCACGACCGCACACTCGCGCACAGCGGGATGCTCGGCGAGCAGCGACTCCACCTCGAGCGGGTAGACGTTCTCGCCGCCACTGATGACCATGTCGTCGTCCCGGCCGTCGACGAAGTAGAGACCGTCCTCGACATGCCCCATGTCCCCGGTCGAGACGAGTCCGTCGACGAACTCCTTCGATCCACCGCTGGTGTACCCGTCGAAGACGAGGGTGTTTCCGCAGAAGATCCGTCCGATCGCGCCGGGGGGCACCTCCCGGCCGTCCTCGTCGAGGATCCGCACCGTTGTGCCGAGCGGCGGGGTTCCCGCGGTACTCGGGTGACGACGCATGTCCGCGGGGGTGGCGATACACACCCACGAGGCCTCGGTCGAGCCGTAGAGGTTGTAGAGAACGTCGCCGTACTCATCCATGAACCGGGTGGTGAAGCCGTGTGGATAGGCCGAGCCACTCGTCGCAACGACCCGGAGCCGGCGCCGGCGCTCCCGGCCACCCGGGTCGGCCGGCAGCTCCATCATCCGCTGCAGCATGACCGGGACCGCGAACATGGCGTTGACCCCGTAGGTCTCCAGGGCGAGTTTGGCGCGGGCCGGCTCGAACCGCCGCTGGAGCACCATCGTCGCTCGCACCCCGAACGAGAGTTGCAGCGCGGCATACCCCCAAGTATGGAAAAGCGGAGCGCTGATCAAGATGGTGTCCTTGGCGCGCAAGGGGATTCGCTCGATGATCGAGACCAGGGGGGAGAGCCCTCCGGGAGTCTTACGGGCCGCTCCCTTGGGGGTACCCGTCGTCCCCGAGGTGAGGATGATCGTCCGACCGTTGGTCGCCGGTGGGCGTAGCGGCTCCGGCTGTGGCATGGCGCGCAGCTCTGCCTCGAGGTCGGCCTCACCGATCCGGGCCACGCTGTCCGCGACGCTGCTCACGATGCCGACGAACTCCTCGTCATGGATGAGGCAGACGAGTTCTTGCTGTTCGGCGACTTGGGCGAGCTGTGCCGCCGAGACCCCGGTGTTGAGCAGGACCACATCGGCGCCGATGGCCGACACCCCGACCATCGCCTCGATCGCTCCGACGTGGTTGCGCGCGAGCAGGCCGATCCGCTGACCGGGACCGTAGCCGCGGGCGAGGAGAAGTGCGCTCACCTTCTCCGACCGCGCGAGCAGTGCTTCGTACGTCGTCGGGCCGTTGGCCTCGTCGATGACCGCGACGGCCTTCGGGCTGCGGCTTGCGGCCTGGCGGAGCTCTCCGGCCAGGCCGAGACGCCACGTCCGCAGGGTGAGCAGCTGGCGGACCTGGCGGTGGGGCAGGCCGGGGGTGAAGAGCCCGGCCTTGGTCATTGTGGTGAGGATGACGAGCGGCGAGACGGTCATGGGCGAACCGGGCCTTACGGATCAAGAGCGGGGGGTCTCGAACCAGTTCTGGAGGGCGGTGGCGAGCGACATGTCCCCACGGGCCTTGATCTTTCCGGTCATGAACATCATGACCGGGTTGCCGACGCCACCGATGAGTTTCATGAACTCGGCCGGGCCGAGCATGAGGGAAATGTCTGGGTCGGTCTCGGGCTCCCGCTCGATGGTGCAGGCACCGGAGTCGACCACGAGGGCATAGGTGCTCGAGGTGTCCCCCGGGCCGCCGGTGATCCGGAAGTTGATCCGCTTGGAGACATCCCCGGCCTTCTCCGGCCGGAATGCCTCGGGGAAGCGGTCGAAGACGGCGTCGAGGACCGCGGTGCGCTTGTCGCCACCGAGCAGCTCGCGCAGATCCTTGTCCGAGAGCGACTTCACCGTCTGGGCGAACTGGCTGGCCGTGAAGGTCGTGAACTGTGCCGGGTCGAGCTCCATGGTGTCCCTCTCGGTGTCGAGCCGCGACCGTCGCGGGCTATGCTCCCTACCCTACTTTTGGGTGACCAGAGTGGACAGGGCACCTTCGCGACCTCGCGCCTGCCGCTTCCCTCATCCCTGCGACTACCCGGCGGTCTTGCGAGCAGGGGCCTTCTTGACGGCCGACTTCTTCGTCGCCGCCGTCTTCGTCGCCGCCGACTTCTTCGCCGCCGTCTTCTTGGCGGGGGTCTTCTTGGCCACTCGCTTGCGCGTCACCGGGCCCCGGGCACGCTTCTCCGCGAGCAACTCGAACCCGCGCTCGGGCGTCAGAGTCTCGGGGTCGTCGTCCTTGCGCAGGGTGGCGTTGGTCTCCCCGTCGGTGACGTACGGCCCGAACCGCCCGTCCTTCACCACGACCGGGCGGCCCGAGACCGGGTCGGCGCCGAGTTCGGCCAGCGGAGGCTTGGCCGCGGCTCGGCCACGCACCTTGGGTTCGGCGTAGATGGCGAGCGCCTGCTCGAGGCTGATGTCGAAGAGCTGGCTCTCGGTCGCCAGGGACCGGGAGTCGACCCCCTTCTTCAGGTACGGACCGTAGCGGCCGTTCTGCGCGGTGATCTCCTCACCATCGGGGGCGGTGCCGATCACCCTGGGCAGCGAGAGCAGGCGCAGCGCCACGTCGAGATCGATCGTCGCGAGGTCCATGTCCTTGAAGAGCGATGCCGTCCGCGGCTTGGTCTTGGCCGCCTTTGCGGTCTTCCCGCGGCCCTTCGGGGCGGCCTCCTCGGGGTTCTCCGGCAGCACCTCGGTGACATAGGCGCCATACCGGCCGGCTTTGGCGACGATCTCGCGTCCGGTCACCGGGTCCAGTCCAAGCACCCGGCCATCCTCCGCGGCGGTCTTGAGGATCTCGCGGGCCCGGCTCGGGGTGAGTTCGTCCGGGGCGATGTCGTCACCGATGGTCGCCCGGCGAGCCGGCTCGGCGTCACTGGCCAGGGCGGTGTCCTCGATGTAGGGGCCGTAGCGGCCGACTCGCACGACGACGCCGTCGCCGATCTCGATGGTGGAGATGGCCCGGGCGTCGATGTCGCCGAGGTCGGCGACGAGGTCGCGCAGACCCTCCCCCGTGGTCGCCTCGTCCCCGAAGTAGAACCGACGGAGCCACTCGACCCGGCCCTCTTCGCCGGCGGCGATGAGGTCGAGCCCGTCCTCCATCGTCGCGGTGAAGTCGTAGTCGACGAGATGCGCGAAGTGCACCTCCATGAGCCGGGTGACCGCGAAGGCGAGCCAGGACGGCACCAGCGCCGAGCCCCGGTTGGAGACGTAGCCGCGGTCCTGGATCGTCCCGATCGTGGAGGCATAGGTCGACGGGCGGCCGATGCGGCGTTGCTCCATGGCCTTGACCAGGGTGGCCTCGGTGTATCGGGGCGGCGGGGAGGTTTCATGACCGTCCGCTTCGACCCGGACCACCTCGAGGGGCACGCCGATCGCGAGCCGCGGCAGCCGCCGCTCCTCCTCGGCGGCGTCCTTCTTGCGGGCTGCCTGGCGCTCGTCCCTCCCCTCCTCGTATGCCGCCAGGAAGCCGCGGAAGGTGATCACGGTGCCGCTCGCGGAGAGCTCGACGATCCGGGCGGGAGCCTCGGCATCGAGCGTCGCACCGAGCTTGACGGTCGCCGTGTGGCCCTTGGCGTCGGCCATTTGGGAGGCAACGGTCCGTTTCCAGATGAGTTCGTAGAGTGCGAACTCCTCACCACGGAGTTCGCCGGCGACCTGGGCAGGAGTGCGGAAGCGATCGCCAGCGGGCCGGATCGCCTCGTGGGCCTCCTGGGCTCCCTTGTTCTTGGTGGCGTAGCGGCGCGGGGCGTCGGGGACGTACGCCGCGCCATACAGGTCCCGCGCCTGTTGCCGCGCAGCGGTGAGTGCGGACTCCGACAGGGTCATGGAGTCGGTCCGCATGTAGGTGATGTAGCCGTTTTCGTAGAGCCGCTGGGCGACCCGCATGGCGTTCTTGCTAGAGAGCCGCAGCTTGCGGGAAGCCTCCTGCTGCAACGTGGAGGTCGTGAACGGCGGGCTCGGTCGCCGCGTGTAGGGCTTGTCGGCCACGTCCGTCACGGCGACATCGGCGGCTCGAAGGGCCGCCGCAATCCCTCTCGCCGTGGTCTCGTCGAGGTGAACGACCTTGTCGGAGTGCAGGGTTCCATCGTCGGAGAAGTCCCGCCCGGCCGCCACTCGGTGCCCGTCGACGACGGTGAGTCGGGCGCTGAAAAGGTCTGATTCGGAGCCAGGGGTCACCTCGGCCTCGACGTCCCAGTAGGTCGCCGACCGGAACGCCATCCGCTCGCGTTCCCGCTCGACGACCATCCGGGTCGCGACCGACTGAACCCGTCCTGCGGAGAGGCCGGCCTTGACCTTGCGCCAGAGCACCGGGGAGATCTCGTAGCCATAGAGCCGGTCGAGAATGCGCCGAGTTTCCTGGGCATCGACCAGGGCGGTGTTGACGTCCCGGGTGCTGTTCGCGGCCCGCTGGATGGCCTCCTTGGTGATCTCGTGGAAGACCATCCGCTTGACCGGGACCTTGGGCTGAAGCGTCTGCAGCAGGTGCCATGCGATGGCCTCGCCCTCGCGGTCCTCATCAGTGGCGAGGTAGAGCTCGTCGGCGTTCTTGAGGGCCCGCTTGAGTTCGGCGACCTTCTTCTTCTTGTCGGCGTCGACGACGTAGTAGGCCTCGAAGTCGTTGTCGACATCGACCCCGAACTTGCCGAACGGCCCCTTCTTCATCTCCGCGGGCATCTCGCTCGGGGTGGGGATGTCACGGATGTGCCCGACGGAGGCCTCCACATGCCAGTCCTTGCCGAGATAGCCAGCGATCGTCTTGGCCTTGGCGGGTGACTCGACGATGACGAGTTTGGTGCCGGTAGACATCCGTGGGGACTCCAGTTCTGCACCCTCGTGCAGCGGATTCGTCGCTGCTCCGACGAGGGGGCCGCAGCACACGGTACACAACGAGTACACCGAACCCGTGAGATGATTGAAACGTCATCTTTTCGAGGAGACCTCCATGACCACCCCCGTCCTCTATCTCAGCCACGGCGCACCGCCACTCGCCGACGACGCGACCTGGACGGCCGAGTTGCGTGCGTGGTCCAGCCGCTTCGACCGCCCCAGCGCCGTGCTCATGGTCTCGGCGCACTGGGAGAACGCGCCGGTGGCGGTGTCCGCGACGACCGGCAATATCCCGCTCCTCTACGACTTCTGGGGGTTCCCGCAGCGGTACTACGAGGTGACCTACCCCGCCCCGGGCGCGCCTGAGTTGGCCGGGACGGTCGCCGGGCTCATCGGTGAGGTCGAGGGTGGCGTTCACCAGGACCCCGCCCGCGGACTGGACCACGGCGCCTACGTGCCGCTGGTGGAGATGTACCCCGAGGCGGACATCCCCGTGCTGCAGCTGTCCATGCCCACCCTCGACCCGAGCCGCCTGTTCGCGCTCGGACAGCGGCTGGCCCCGCTCCGGGACGACGGGGTGCTGCTCGTCGGCTCGGGCTTCACCACCCACAACCTCGGCTGGTTCAACCCGGCCGCGCCCCCGGACGCCCCCGCACCGACCCCCTCGGTCGAGTTCGACCACTGGGCCGGTGAGCGGGTCGCCGCCGGCGACGTCGACGCCATACTCGACTGGGAGCACCGGGCCCCGGCCGCGCGCGAGGCACACCCGCGTTCGGAGCACTGGGCTCCCCTTTTCGTCGCCCTTGGTGCGGCGAGCGTGGCCGGCTCGCCGAGAGGGCGGAGCGCGGTCGACGGGTTCTGGTACGGCCTGTCGAAGCGCAGCTGGCAGTTCTCCTAATCCCCCGAGCGGCCCCTTCTCGTTCGCTCGCCTGCGTGGAAGGGTATGCCGTATGCCGTCGCTCGCTCCCGCCGTTCACCTCACCGGGGTGCTCGCCGCGCTCGAGGTCATCGAGCGCGAACTCGCCGAGGTCTCGCTGGAGGCTCCGGTGCCGACCTGCCCGGGCTGGAGCGTCCGTCAGCTTCTCGCCCATCTCGGCACCGCCCATCGCTGGGCCCTGAGCGTCCTCGCCCCCGACCCGAGCACCCCGTTCGACCCGACCGCGGCGGAGGCCGAAGGGCTCGGCCTGCCCGGGTCCGCGGAATTGAGTGGATGGCTGCGCTCCGGAGTCGAGCGCTTGGTGTCGACCATCGAGGCCGCCCCTACGGACCTCGAGGCGCTGGTCTTCCTCAAGGAGGCCGGGCCGCCGCGGGACTTCTGGGCACGCCGGCAGTGTCACGAGAGCACGATCCACGCCATCGACGTCATCGCGGCCCGCACCGGCGCCCCGGTGAGCGCGGACGAGGTGACGGTTTCCGATGCCCTGGCCCTGGACGGGGTCGACGAGCTGCTCGTCGGGTTCTGGCAGCGCGGCCGCAGCTCCCCGCACACCGCGAGCAGGGAACGCACCCTAGTCAGTGCGGCCGACCGGGCCTGGCTGCTGCACTCGTCCGAGGAACCGCTGCGGGTGCACAGTTTCCGGCTCAAGGACCCCGAGGCGGCCTACGAGGTCGACGCGGTCATCAGCGGCGACCCGGTCGACCTCTACCTCGCGGTGTGGAACCGGGGCGGTCAGGTGCTCGACTCGGCCGGTCGGCTGCAGGCCTGGCACGACGCCGCCGCCATCCGCTGGGCCTGAGCCCGACAGGCGCAGACGGGGTCAGCCGGTGACCGCGCCGGCGAACTGGGCCGCATAGAGCCTGGCGAACGCACCCTGCGCAGCGAGCAGTTCCGCATGCGAACCCTGCTCGACGATCCGCCCGTCCTCCATGACGAGGATGAGGTCGGCATCCCGGATCGTGGAGAGCCGGTGGGCGATGACGAAGCTCGTCCTATCCGCCCGCAGGGCGTGCATCGCGTGCTGGACGAGGAGCTCTGTTCGGGTGTCCACCGAAGATGTCGCCTCGTCGAGGATGAGCAGAGAGGGGTCGGCGAGGAAGGCGCGGGCGATCGTGATGAGCTGCTTCTCGCCGGCACTGAGGTTGCTCGCCTCGGAGTCCAGGACGGTGTCGTAGCCGTCCGGCAGCGAGTGCACGAAGCGGTCCACGTAGGTGGCTTGGGCCGCTTCCCGGATCTGCGCCTCGGAGGCCGTGGGGCGGCCGTAGGCGACGTTGTCCCGAATGGTGCCGGCGAAAAGCCAGGTGTCCTGCAGGACCATGCCGATCTCAGAGCGCAGGGCCCGCCGCGGGATCGTTGCGATGTCCACGCCATCGAGGGTGATCCGCCCGCCGTCGAGCTCATAGAAGCGCATGACGAGGTTCACCAGGGTGGTCTTGCCGGCACCGGTGGGGCCGACGATGGCGACGGTCTGGCCGGGCTCGACGGTGAGGTTGAGGCCCTCGATGAGCGGCTTGTCCGGGGAGTAGGCGAACGAGACGTTCTCGAAAGCAACGCGCCCGTGGGGGTTCTCGGGAAGCGTGGAGGGTATGTCGTCGGTGCTCTCCTCCGGTGCGTCGAGCACCTCGAACACCCGCTCGGCGGAAGCCACCCCGCTCTGCATGAGGTTGGCCATCGAGGCCACCTGGGTGAGCGGCTGGGTGAACTGACGGGAGTACTGGATGAAGGCCTGGACATCCCCCAGGCTCATCGACCCGCTCGCGACCCGAAGCCCGCCGACCACGGCGATGGCGACATAGTTGAGGTTCCCGACGAACATCATCATCGGCATGATGAGCCCGCTGACGAACTGGGCACCGAACCCGGCGTCCCGCAGTTCGGAGTTCTTCACCGCGAACTGACGGTTCGTCGCGTCCTGGCGTCCGAAGACCTTGACCAACCCGTGACCGGTGAAGGTCTCCTCGACGATGGCGTTGACCTCCCCGGTGCTCTTCCACTGCTGGACAAAGTGCCGCTGGGACCGCTTGCCGATGACCGCGGTGATCCCGATGGACAGTGGGATCGTGACCAGGGCGATGACCGCGAGCAGGGGCGAGACGACAAACATCATTCCGAGCATGGCGAGCACGGTGAGCAGCGAGGTGACGAGTTGGCTCAGGGTCTGCTGAAGGCTTTGGGCGACGTTGTCGATGTCATTGGTGACCCGGCTGAGCAGTTCGCCGCGCGGCTGAGAGTCGAAGTAGGACAACGGCAGCCGACTCAGCTTCTCCTCGACATCGCGCCGCAGACGGTAGACGCTGCGGTTCACGACCTCGACGATGATCCGGGACTGAGCCCACCCGAGCAGGCTCGCCACGGCATACAGGGCTAGCGCGATCAGGAGCACCTGACCGACCGCGCCGAAGTCGACGCCCTGCCCGGGGACGATGTCGTCCATCGCGGCGAGCATGTCGGCGACCGTGGACTGGCCGCTCGCTCGCAGCCCGGCGACGAACTCCTCCTGGGTGAGACCGGCCGGGATGTTCCGGCTGAAGAGCCCCGAGAAGATGAGGTCGGTGGCCCGTCCGAGGATCTTGGGGCCGACGGCGTTGAGTCCGACCGAGACCAGGGCGAAGGCGAGAGCCATCCACACCAGGGTTCGCTGAGGCCCGAGGACGCCGAGCAGCCTGCGGGCCGACGGGCCGAAGCTCTTGGACTTCTCCGTGGGCTGGCCCATGCGCATGTGCGGCGGGCCGTGTCGCTGGTTGGCGCCGGTGGGGCCGCGGCGGGCCTCGGCGGCCTTCTCCTCCTCGGACTTCAGGACCTCGCTCATGCTGCCTCCTCCCGAACCGCCTGGGATTGGACGATCTCGACATAGGTCGGGCACGACTCCAACAACTCGGTATGCCGTCCCGCGCCCACGACCGCGCCGTCGTCGAGGACGATGATCTGGTCGGCCTCGATGATCGTCGAGACTCGTTGTGCGACAACGATGACGGTCGCCTGTTCGATGTGTGGGCGAAGGGCCGACCGCAGCCGGGCATCGGTGGCGAGGTCGAGGGCGGAGAAGGAGTCGTCGAAGAGGTAGACCTCCGGTCGGCGGACAAGCGCCCGGGCGATGGCGAGCCGCTGCCGCTGACCTCCCGAGACGTTGGTGCCGCCCTGGCTGATCGGGGCGTCCAGGCCACCGGCCATCGCGGAGACGAAGTCCTCGGCCTGGGCGACGCGCAGGGCCTCCCAGAGCTCGTCGTCGGTTGCCTCCGGGTCCCCGAAGCGCAGGTTGCTCGCCACGGTGCCGCCGAAGAGGAACGGCTTCTGCGGAACGAGGCCCAGCCGGTTCCAGACGTCGGTCTGCTGTGCCTGGCGGATGTCGAGGCCACCGATCAGCACCGCCCCGCCGGTCACGTCATAGAGCCGGGGAACCAGCGAGAGCAGGGTCGTTTTCCCCGAGCCGGTCGACCCGACGATCGCGGTGGTCTCCCCGGGCCGGGCGACGAAGGAAATGTCCGAGAGCACCGGATGGTCAGCCCCGGGGTAGGCGAAGCTCACTCCACGGAACTCCACCGCGACCGGCCCCTGCGGGATCGGGCTCGGAGAGGCCGGGTCGAGGACCGAGGACGGGGTGTCGAGGACCTCGGTGATCCGGCCAGCGGACACGCTGGCCCGCGGGATCATCATCGACATCATCACGCCGAACATGACGGACATGAGGATCTGCACGAGATAGGTCATGAAGGCCATGAGCGCCCCGACCTCCATCTCCCCCGAGTCCACCCGGCGGGCCCCGAACCAGAGCACCGCGACCGAGGCGGCGTTGAAGACGAACATGACGAGCGGGAAGACCGTCGAAAAGAGCCGGCCGACCGCGAGCGCGGTCCCGGTGTAGGCGGCGTTGGCCTCGTCGAAGCGGCGCTCCTCGAAGTCCTCTCGGACGAAGGCCCGGACCACGCGGATCCCGGTGATCTGCTCTCGCAGAATGCGGTTCACCGCATCGACCGACTCCTGCATGCGGCGGAACCACGGCAGCATTCGCACCACGATGAGGCCGACGATGATGCCGAGTAGTGGCACGGCCACCGCCACGAGCCAGGAGAGGCCGACGTCCTCGCGGAGGGCCATGATGATGCCGCCGACCATCATGATGGGGATCGACACCATGAACATCAGGCCCATGTTGACGACGGTCTGCACCTGGGTGATGTCGTTGGTGTTGCGCGAGATGAGCGTGGGAGCGCCGAAGCGGGAGAGTTCCTGGGCGGAGAAGCTCTGCACCCGGTCGAAGACCTCACCGCGCAGGTCGCGAGCAAGCCCCGCGGAGGTCGAGGCGGCGTGGTAGGCGACGACGACCGTGGCGAGGATGTTGACCAACGAGACCACGAGCATGATCCCCCCGGTGCGCACGATGTATGCCGTGTCTCCCTTGGCGACGCCGTCGTCGATGATCTGCCCGTTGAGGGAGGGCAGGTAGAGGTTGGTCAGGGTGGCCACGAGCTGGAAGAGGACGATGACCGCGACCGGGACGGCATACGGTCGAAGGTGCTCGCGGATGAGGCGGAGGAGCATCAGGGGGCCTTTCGCGTGCCGTTGAGAACGAGGTCGACGATCTGTTCGGCCGTGAGCTCACGGCCCTTGGCGATGTGTGAGTGGGTCCCGGCGAAGGTGAGCAGCCGCAACACGTGGAGGACCTCGGCAACCGGGACGCGGAGTTCGTCAGCGTGCGGGGCGAGGAGCTCTTCCTGGACGTGGGTGAGCCGGGCATACCACTCACCGTGGGGGCGGGCGTGTTCGGGCGGTCCGACCATGCCGATGGCCGCCATGAGTTCGAAGATGCCCCGGAGCCTGACTTGGGCGAGTCGGGTGAGCCGAAGCAGCAGGTCTTCGAGGGACCCGGTGCGGTCCACGGCGGCCACCGCCACGACATACGCCTCGGGGTCGAGGGCGGCGCAGATGGCCGCGTCGACGAGTTCCTCCTTGGTGGCGAAGACGCGAAAGATGGTCCCTTCGGCGACGCCGGCAGCACAGGCGATCTGCCGGGTGGTGACGTCCCGGCCATGCTCGCGCAGCAGCGGGACGGTCGCCGCGACCAGAGAGTCGCGGCGATCCTGCGGGGTGAGCGCACGGGCACGGGCAGACATCTCGCCACTATAACTGAGTGAGCACTCACTCACAAACTGTTTTCCGACGCGGGTGTCACCAACCGACCCAGGGAGTCAGCGGACGAGCAGGCCGTCCTTGGTCGCATCCCGCAGGAAGGCGACCACCTCCGTGCGCACCGCATCGTCATCGAGATCGAGCAGCCCGGCGATGGCCGCCGCGGCCTGACGGGCGGTGAGGTCCCCGTCGCAGACCGAGGTCAAGGCCGCGGTCACCGTCGTCAGCGGCATGCTCCGGCCGAGCCCACGACCCTGACGAAGCACCATGACCGCGTCGGCGAGATCGCCCGGACGGCTATGTCGTTCCTGGGTGACGTCCGGCGGGCAGGTCCAGGCGATGTCGAGCACGTCGTCATCGGAGTGCTCCGCGAGCCACGTGCGGGCCGCCAGACCCGCGGCAATGGCCGGCCCCATCGGCGAAGCGACCGGGCCGCGCACCTCAACGAGGTCGACGAACGGCGCCCGGGGCACCGCCGGCCGTTGCAGCGTCATGACCCCGAAACCGATGGCCGCCACCTCCCGGGAGGCAAAATCATCAAGCCAGGCGGCGTACATGGTGTTGAAGTCGGCCGTGCCCGCGTGGTGACCGCCGTCGCGGGCCCAGGTCTCGGCGTACTCGGCAGGATCCTGCACCTCGCGTTGAACGACCCAGGCGTCCAGGCCGGTGCCCTCGAGCCACCCACGGACCCGATCGGACCAGGTCGCCCCCGCCGGGATCTCCCAGTTGCCGAGGAGCTGAGCAACCCCGCCTGGCTCGAGATGATCACCGACCCGGCGCACGAGATCGGCGACGATGGCGTCCCCCGCGGCGCCGCCGTCGCGGTACTCGAAAGTCGGCATGTCCGGCCGGCGCGGGGTGATGACGAAGGGCGGGTTGCTCACGATGAGGTCGAAACGGCGACCCGCCACCGGCTCGAGCATGGACCCGGCGAGGATCTCCCAGTTCGCTCCGTTGAGAGCCGCATTGAACCGCGCGAAGGCGAGCGCGCGGCCACTGAGGTCGGTCACCGTGACCTGCTCGGCATGCTCGGCCAGATGCAGGGCCTGGACCCCGGAGCCGGTGCCAACATCGAGGGCCCGGGCCACGGTGGGGCGCGGGGTCCAGGACGCCAGCGTTGCCGAGGCTCCGCCGATGCCGAGGACGTGATCGGGCGCGACCGGGCGGCCGGTGGCAAGCTCGGCGAGGTCGGAGGCGATCCACCAGGTCCGCTCGTCGGCGGCATACGGCCGCAGGTCGACGAGCGCCACGACGGCGTCACCCTCGGGCGCCACCAGGCCCAGCGTCGTGGCGCCGAGCACACCCAGGCTCGGCAAGGCCCGCTGGACATCGGCCGCATCGACCGGGTCGCCGAGGGTGAACAGCCGGATGAGCGCGGCGCACGGCTCGCTGCGGGCCGCGGTGACCCGCTGCGCGGGCAGGGCCTGCTCCCGGTCGAGAGCATCTTGGGCCATCGGACCGAGCAGGGCGGTGACCCCGGCGACGGTGAAGTCGGCCCGGGTGAGGTCGGCGCGCAGCGCGGCGATGAGGTCGGTGTCGAGGCGGGGCAGTGGGGTGCTCATGAGGCCTCCAATGTATGCCGTCCGGCCCCAGATGCGCCTCTGCCGGACCCTTCAGCCGCGCGGGCGAAGGATCCGGCAGAAAGCCGTGGGGTGAGCGTCAGGCGCTGGCCTTCTCGATCGCCGCCTCGGGCACGTCCCCGCCGCCGATGGCGAGGTCCTTGCTCTTGGCGTACGCGACTGCCGCGATGACGATGACGAAGGCGACACCCGCGATCCCGAGACGGACCGGGGCGGAAGCCCCCGCGCCGATCGAGAGGGTGACGATGGCCGGTGCGATGAGCACCGAGACCAGGTTCATCACCTTGATGAGCGGGTTGATGGCCGGGCCGGCGGTGTCCTTGAAGGGGTCACCAACGGTGTCACCGATGACGGTCGCGGCGTGGGCGTCCGTACCCTTGCCACCGTAACGGCCGTCCTCGACGATCTTCTTCGCGTTGTCCCAGGCGCCACCGGAGTTCGCGAGGAACACCGCCATGAGCGCGCCGGCACCGATGGCCCCGGCGAGGAAGCCGGCGAGTGCGCCAATGCCGAGGCCGAAGCCGACAGCCACCGGCATGAGCGCGGCGAGCAGGCCCGGGGTAGCGAGTTCGCGGAGCGAGTCGCGGGTGCAGATGTCGACGACCTTGGCGTAGTCCGGCTTCTCGGAGTAGTCCATGATCCCCGGGTGCTCGCGGAACTGGCGGCGAACCTCGAAGACGATCGCGCCCGCTGCCCGGGTGACCGCGTTGATCGCCAGACCCGAGAAGAGGAAGACGACCGCGGCACCGATGATGAGGCCGACCAGGGTGTTCGGCGAGGTGACCAGCCCGGTCATCGTGCTGACCGCCTCGACGTTCTCCGGAGTGGGTTTGAGGTCAAGGGTGCCGAGCGCGGTCTGCCAGGCGTCGGTGTAGGACCCGAACAGCGCGGTCGCGGCGAGCACCGCGGTCGCGATCGCGATGCCCTTGGTGATGGCCTTGGTGGTGTTCCCGACGGCGTCGAGCTCGGTGAGGATCTGGGCGCCTTCGCCGTCGACGTCCCCGGACATCTCGGCGATGCCCTGGGCGTTGTCCGAGACCGGGCCGAAGGTGTCCATGGCGACGATGACACCCACCGTGGTGAGCAGGCCACAGCCAGCGAGCGCGATGAGGAAGAGCGAGAGCGCGACCGCGCCGCCACCGAGGATGTAGGCGAGGTAGACCGCGCCGGCGATGATCGCCGCGGTGTACACCGCGGACTCCAGGCCGACGCCGATCCCGGAGAGGACAACGGTGGCCGGGCCGGTGAGCGAGGTCCGGGCGACATCCTGCGTCGGGCGCTTGTCCGTGCCGGTGAAGTGGCCGGTGAGCCAGAGGATGATGCCGGCCAGGACGATGCCGATGATGACGGCGAGGACCGCGGCCAGGCGCGGGTCGCCGGTGAGGGCGGCGACCGCCTCGTTGCGGGAGCCGAGCTCGGCGTAGGTCTTGGGCAGGTAGGTGTAGGCGGCAATCGCGGAGAGCACGGCCGAGACCGCAGCAGCGATGTAGAAGCCCCGGTTGATCGCCTTGAGCGGGTTCTCACCCGGGCGGGCCTTGGTGATGAAGACACCGAGCAGAGCGGTCACCGCACCGATGGCCGGGATGATGAGCGGGAAGACCAGGCCGTAGGCGCCGAACGCGACGGAACCGAGGATGAGCGCGGCGACCAGGGTCACGGCATACGACTCGAAGAGGTCGGCAGCCATGCCGGCGCAGTCGCCGACGTTGTCCCCGACGTTGTCCGCGATGGTGGCGGCGTTGCGCGGGTCGTCCTCGGGAATGCCGGCCTCAACCTTGCCGACGAGGTCGGCGCCGACGTCGGCGGCCTTGGTGAAGATGCCACCGCCGACCCGCATGAACATCGCGAGGAGGGCTGCGCCGAAACCGAAGCCCTCAAGGACCTTGGGGGCATCGCCCTTGTAGATGAGGACGACGATCGAGGCACCGAGGAGACCGAGGCCGACGGTGGCCATACCCACGACGCCGCCGGTGCGGAAGGCAATCCGCATACCGTCGTCCCGCGAACCCTGACGGGCGGCGGAGGCGACCCGGACGTTGGCCTTGACGGCCAGGCTCATGCCGAGGTAGCCGATGGCCGCGGAGAAGAGGGCCCCGAGGACGAAGAACCCGGAACGGCCCCACTTCACGGCGCCGCTGTCGGCGGGAAGGAAGAGGAGCAGGACGAAGACGAGGGCAACGAACGGCCCGAGCGTCTTGAATTGCCGAGCGAGGTAGGCCTGGGCCCCCTCCTCGACGGCCGCACCGATCGTGCGCATGTTGTCTGTGCCGGTATCCGCGGCGAGAACCTGTTGACGGAAGACGAACCCCATAACGAGCGCGACGAGGGCGATGACCGCAACCACGACGACGAGAGTGAAGTTCGTGCCCGTGAGGTCCACGGCGGTACTCGTCTGCGCCGAAGCGAGTCCGAGGGGTGCCATTCCATCCTCCTTGACGGGTGGTTTCCGCCCCAGCGAAGACGACGCGGCTGCAGTGCCGCACGCGCGGGGCGCCGCGTGAACCTTATCGGTGATTGCCGTCACGAGCACTATCGGGGGGTGGCGCTGTGAGCGCGGTCACGTCGTGGGTGGCGGCGGTTACCGTATGCCGGGTGGGCACCCCAGCCGAGCTCCTCGCCGACCTCGCGGCGGGGTCACGATCCGGACGGCTGCGGCATACCGAGGTCATCCCCGCACGCGGTGGTCAACTCACCGACTGGCCGAAGGACGTGAGCCCAGTGGTCGTGGAGGCCCTGCGCGGCTCCGGGATCGCCGCCCCCTGGGGCCACCAACGGGCCGCAATGGACCACATCGCCGCAGGCGAGCACGTCATCCTGGCCACGGGTACGGCGTCCGGAAAGTCCCTGGGGTACCTCGCCCCGCTGCTCTCCGCGGCTCATGAGGGCTCATTCGCTCCGGGCGGGCGCGGCGCGACGGCGATCTATCTGGCGCCGACCAAGGCGCTCGCCGCCGACCAGTTGGCCCGCATCGAGCGGCTCGCGCTGCCTGGAGTCCGGGCGGCCACGTATGACGGCGACACCCCGCCCGAGGAACGCCGCTGGGTGCGCGCGCACGCCAACGTCGTGCTCACCAACCCCGATCTGCTGCACCACAGCCTGCTGCCCGGGCACGAACGCTGGTCCCGCTTCCTGCGCTCGCTGCGCTACGTCGTCGTCGATGAGTGCCATGTCTATCGGGGGGTCTTCGGGTCACACGTCTCGGCGGTCCTGCGGCGGCTCCGGCGGGTCAGTGCCCGGTATGGCGCGGAGCCGGTCTTCATCCTGGCCTCGGCGACCGTGGGGGCCCCGGCCGTGCACGCCGAACGGCTCACCGGGCTGCCGTGTGTCCCGGTGACCCAGGACGAGTCACCCCGCCCGGCCCGAACGGTCGCGCTGTGGGAGCCGCCCATGCTCGATGGGGGCCGTCGATCGGCGACGGCCGAGGCGGCCGAACTCCTGGCCGAACTCGTGGCCCGGGATGCCCAAAGCCTGGCCTTCGCCCGCAGCCGGGCCGGGACCGAGGCCCTCGCGACCGCGGCCCGCCGGCTCGTGGCCCAGGTGCGGCCCGAGCTGGAGGCGACCATCGCGGCATACCGAGGCGGTTATCTCCCCCAGGAGCGCCGCACCCTCGAGGCGGACCTGCGCTTGGGACGGCTCCGGGGGCTGGCGGCAACCAGCGCGCTCGAGCTCGGGATCGACATCAGCGGGCTGGACGCGGTCCTCATCGCCGGGTGGCCGGGGCGACGGGAGAGCCTATGGCAGCAGATCGGTCGGGCCGGCCGCTCGGGGGCGGAGGCGCTTGCCGTCTTCGTTGCCGCAGACGATCCCCTCGACAGTTACCTCGTCTCGCACCCCGAGGCGGTGTTCGCCGAACCGGTCGAGGCGACGGTCATGGACCCGACCAACCCGCACGTGCTCACCCCGCATCTGGCGGCGGCCGCGGCCGAGTTGCCGCTCACCGAGGACGAGCTCGATCTGTTCGGACCGCAGGCTCGTCGGCTGCTTGACGGGCTCGTGGACCGCGGGATCCTTCGGCGTCGTCCGCGCGGCTGGTTCTGGGCACGCGAGGACCGGCCCGGCGACCATGTCTCGTTGCGCGGCGCCCAGGGCGTCGTTGCGGTCGTCGAGGCGCGGACCGGCCGGGTCCTCGGAACGGTGGATGAGGCGTCCGCGCACAGCCAGGTCCACACCGGCGCCGTCCACGTCCACCAGGGCGACACCTGGGTCGTCACCGAGCTCGACCTCGAACAGGCCGTCGCCACCGTCGTGCGCGGAGACCCCGGCTGGACCACCCATGCGCAGTCGGTGAGCAGCTTCCGGATCGTCGAACCCGAGGCGGCACGACCGGTGGGTGCGCTGCAGGTGAGCCGCGGGGTGGTCACCGTGACCTCGCAGGTGACCGGTTTCCTCCGCAGACTGCCCGGCGGGGAGGTGCTCGGGGAGCACGCGCTCGACCTGCCCGAGCGCACGTTGACCACCCGGGCGGTGTGGTGGACCGCGGCGCCGCAGGGGCTCGAGGCGGCGGGGATCGCCGGCCCGGATGTCCCAGGGGCGGCGCACGCGGCCGAACATGCCGCGATCGGGGTGCTTCCCTTGGTGGCCACCGCGGACCGCTGGGACATCGGTGGGGTGTCGACCGCCCTGCACCCGGACACCGGGCTGCCGACGATCATGGTCTATGACGGGTACCCGGGGGGCGCGGGGTTCGCGGCCCGCGGCTTCGAGGCGTTCGAGGAGTGGATTGCGGCGACCGCGGCGGCCGTCCATGCGTGTCGGTGCCGGCAGGGGTGCCCGGCCTGTATCCAGTCACCAAAGTGCGGCAACGGTAACGAGCCCTTGGACAAGGCCGGGGCAATCCGCTGGCTCGACCTCGCCGAGCCCTGACCGGAATCTTGGCCTCGGAACGACCGGGTCACGGAATCGCCGGTCGCCGGGCGGGCCACGATCCCCGTGGATAGCATGGCGAGGTTGCGGACTTCTTATCGAAAGGCTCCCCCGTGATCGCCGTCGGCATCATCCTCGTCCTCCTTGCGGCGGGCGCGGGCTATCTCCTCGTCGTCGGGGTCGCCAGCATCGACAAGGACATCCTGATCACCTTGCCGTTCGGCACGCTCGAGTTGCCTCCGGTGACCTTCCTCATCCTCGGCATGGTCGTCGTCTCGCTCTTCTGGCTCGGCTGGGTGCTGCTGCGGGCCGGGATGCGCCGCAGCGCCCGGCTGCGCCGCGAACACCGCGACCTCGAAGCCCGCGCCAAGGCCGACACGATCGCCGCCCAGAAGCGGCTCGATGAACAGAGCGCCTCCCCGCAGGCCCCGCTCGCTCAGGAGCGCCGACCCGGGTCCGGCAACTCCTGAGCACACGCGCTCGGTGGTGGCTTGTGGGGGTCATGACCCCGACGATCGACCACTCAAGACGCGGTGTGCCCGGACGGGTGGGTGGGCGCAGACAGCCGCTGATCGGCGAGCCCCGCTCAGGGAGCCGGACCTGCCCGGGCTTCGGCTCTTGCTGATCGCGTCCGTCCGGACCATGGCAGCCAGAGGCTGACCTCAACCGCCACGGTGACCGCACCGGAGGCTTCGGCGTCGCAGGTGGTGAGGCGGGCGCCGTTGAGCGTGGCGTGGGCCGCGGATACGGCACACGGTGATCCGCCCTCGAGCCAGGCCCGGGCCCCGGCCAGGGCCGAGAGGTCGGCTGCGGTGCGCGCGTGCCGAGCCGCCACGGCGGCGCCGGCGACAGCGCCCAGGGCCACCACGCCCACGAGAGCCCCCGCGAGAAGCACCACAACGAGCGGGACCACCGAACCTCGTTCGCCGCTGACCTGCCTTTCCTCCGTCACCCCCCGCGTCCAGGCGTCTGGCCTTTGCCGACGAGAGGTCATGGGGCAACGACCTCGCGGGCCGCGATGACCGTCGCCTGCGGGGCGAAGTCCCCCGGGAGCCATCCGAGGAGAGCCGGCCGGGCACCCATCACCCGGACCCGTACAGCGGAGGAGGTCACCTCGATCGAGGTGAGCGCCCCGCTTGGGGCCCGCGCCCGGGCAGCCGCGGTCCCGGCCGCCGACGGTTCCCCACGGGCCACGACGCGGGCGGCTGCCGCGGCGGCGTCCGCGCAGCGCAGCTGATCGACGCCGAGCCTGACCACCCCCGCCATCAACGCGGCCGCGAGCACGGCTGCTGGCAGAGCGACCGCCAACTCGACCGTCGCCATACCCGATTCGGACGATCTCGACCCGCCCCTAGAGCGCAGAGGAGAGTGCGGCATTGATGATCTTGGCCAGCATGGAGCGGACCGGTCCGGACTTGATGACCAGGATGAGCAACCCGGCGAACGCGCACGCGGCGATCGTGCCGACGGCATACTCGGCCGTCGTCATCCCGGCCTCGACCCGCCGCACGATCTCGCGACGCCGATCGGAGAGCCTGCGCATCCTGCGAATGACCTTGTGGTGCATGACTTCTCACTCCTCCGCATGGGGCACGGTGCCCCTCGACCCCAGTCAAGGGGTGCACCGCCGGGCACGCCAACAGCGCGTCGGCGGTCTGTGGACAGAGCGACACGCTCGGGCGCGGTTGTGGATGCAGCGACGGCCCCAGCAGCGCGTCCGCGCGCAGGCGATGATGAACGGGTGAGTGCGCCCTCCTCTGCGATCCCTGAAGACACCCCAGGGCCCGACGCTGTCGCCGCTCTGCTGCGCGCGCAGGCGCCCGACCTGGCGGGGCTTCACATCCGCCGAAGCCTGGCCTCTGGGAGCAGCAACTGGGTTTTTCGACTCGGGGAGGACCTCGCGGTGCGCCTGCCCCGCACGGAGGACTACGCCGAGGACCTGCTCAACGAGGTCCACTGGCTACCTCACCTCGCGCCGAGGCTCCCGGTCCCGGTCCCCGCCATCGTGGTCGTCGGTACGCCGACCGGTGAGTTCCCGCGTCCCTGGACGGTGGTGTCCTGGGTGCAGGGTGAGCCGCCCGGCAACCTCACCCTGGGCCAGCAAGAGAGGTTCGCGCGCACCCTCGGCCACGTCCTCCACACCCTCCACGGTCTCGACCCGGCAGAGGCCCCCGGCGGCGCAGCAGCCGGCGGGTACCGGCGCGGCGAGCCCGTCACCGACACTATCGACGCCTGGGCTGATCAGGCAGCGAGCGCCCTCGCCGACCTGTTCGACCCGTCGGCCGTGCGTACGGCGTGGAGTCGGCTGCGGGAGGTACCGCCCCCGCCCGCGCCGCCGTGCCTTGTTCACACCGACCTGTCCGCAGAGAACCTTCTCGTCGATCCGGTAGGGCAGGTGTCGGGCGTCATCGACTTCGGTGGGTTTGGCGTCGGTGACCGGTCGGTGGACTACCTCTATGCATGGAGCATGTTCGAGGCACCCGCCCGCCAGGTCCTTCGCGAGGAAGGGGAGGTCGACGACGCAACGTGGGCCCGGGCTCGCGCGTGGGCCTTCGTCGGACCCGGCCTGCTCACCATCGCGCATTACCGGGAGTCCATGCCGGCCAGAACGGCCCGACTCATCGCGATGGTCGAGGCGGTCGCCGCCGAGGTGGGCGTCCGCCTGCGTTGACCAGCACGGACTGAGAGACGACGCGGATCACCCCGCCAGCAGCGCCCCCGCGGTCTGGGTGACCACCGGCACGATGGTCGTGAGCAGGAACGCTGGCAGGAAGCACGCACCGAGCGGGAGCACAAGGTGCACCGAGGCCCGCTGCACCGCTGCGGCCGTGCGCGCCGACTCGGCCGCGACCACCCGACCGGCCGCCGCCTCGATGAGCGCCGCCGGGGCCGCCCCGGCCACCCCGGCCACCGTCCAGAGGAGGGCCACCGGCTGCCACGCCTCGTCGAGCATCGACCACGCCTCCGGCGCCGAGCGGCCCCACCGCAACGCCGACGCGACGCTGCCGAGGTCCCCAACAACGGACTCCACACCCGGCTCCTCAAGTGCGGCAACCGCCTCGAGAGCCTCAACGGACCCGATGCCCGAACGCAGCCCGAGAGCCAACATCCGGCTGGCGCTGGCCACTTCCAAGACGCTGGCGCGACTGCCCGTGAGCAGGCGCACGGTTCGCGGGGCGAGCGCCTTGGCCAGGATCCGTCGCCCCCACCGCCACCCTATGGCGGCCAGGCAGATCCCGACGCCCCAGCCGGCGAGCGCCACTGGCGACCCGTAGACCTCCGCCACCGGCACCCCGATGAGAACCGCCAGGAGGGGGCCCACGACCGGGAGGGCGGCGAGCAGCCCCATCGAGGCCTTCGGTCCCGCGGCCAACGTTTGGGCCTGGACGGCCCGCTCCGAGCGCGCTCGCAGATCCTGTGCCGCGACCCGGGTGGCGTCGGCGATGGGCACGCCGAGCCGCTCGGCCAGCGTCCAGCTCCAGCCGAGAATGTCGCCCGCCTCCGGGTGCGCGAGCAGTTCCTCGGCCCGGGGGATCAACTGCAGAGCCGCCGGCACGGTGAGGCCGGCGTCCAGACAGAGCGCGGTCAGCTCGGCTGCCTCGGCCACGTCGGCATCGATCGCCGCTCTGCTCCGGCCCCGAAACCTCCACCGCCCCACCTCGCCGCCACGCCCCCACCCTGCGCCACCCGATCCGGCGGCACGCCGCCAGGTCGAGGGCAGGGCGGCCCCGCCACCCCAGAGCACTGAACCGACGGCGACCACGATCCCGCCCGCGAGAGCAAGCCACAGCCCCGAACCTGTCGCAGGCGTCACGGTGGCCCCGAGGACTCGGCCAGCGGCAGATCACCGGCCGCACCACCACGCAGCAACTCATCGAGCAGGTCCGCGCCCGGACCGGCCACGACCACGCCGTCCTTGATCGCAAGGGCTCGGCGCACCACAACCTCCCCATCGACCGCGTCGACCACCCCCACCTCGGTCACCGAACGCACCGCACCGCGCTGCGCCACGCCGAACACGACGGACACCGCGCCCCGCAACTGGGCATGAACCGCAGCCCGGTCCAGTCCGGCGAGCGCGCCCAGCGCCTCGCACCGCGCCGGGACGTCGGCGACGGAGTTGGCGTGCAACGTCCCGGCCCCACCCTCATGTCCGGTGTTGAGGGCCTGGAGCAGGTCGCGCAACTCCGGGCCACGGACCTCCCCGACGACGAGCCGGTCCGGCCGCATCCGCAGGGCCTGACGCACCAGGTCGGTCATCGAGACCGCCCCCGCTCCCTCGATGTTCGCGGCCCGGCACTGCAGGGAGAGCACGTGCGGGTGGCCGGGAGCAAGTTCGAGGACGTCTTCGATGATGACGATCCGCTCCTGACGTGCGCACGCCGAGAGCAGCCCGGCGAGAAGGGTCGTCTTCCCGGCGCCGGTGCCACCAACGACCAGGAAGGACAGGCGCGCGTCGAGGACCTCGCGGACCGTGGGCGCCAGCGCCGGCGCGAGCAGGCCACAGCCGACGAGGTCCGCCAGGCCCGCCGGAGCCACCCGAGGCACTCGCAGGCTCAAGCACACCCCGCCCACGGCGAGCGGTGGCAGCAGCGCGTGCAGCCGAACCCGTCCCGGCAGCAGGCCGTCAACCCACGGCTGGGCCTCGTCCAGTCGGCGCCCGGCGACCCCCGCCAGCCGGACCGCCAGCGGCCTCACCGTGGCCGGATCGAGCGACCTCGTGGCCCGCTCGACCCCATTACCCCGATCCACCCACACCGAGCCGTCGCCGTTGACGAGGACGTCGGTGACCCCCGGAATCCGGGCGAACTCCTCCAGCGGACCGAGCCCGAGCAGGTCCTCGCGGAGCCGGTCGGCGACCCGGGCGGCCCCGGTCGCCCCCAACCGCAACTCCTCGCTGCGCGCCACCTCGGCGATGACCTCCGGTGACGGTGCCGCACCGCGTGCGATCGCGCCGGCGAGGACCGCTCCCCCGACCCCCGCGGCAATCCGACTCACGAGGCCACCTCTCCCGCCCGAACACCTGGCGTATGCCGGACCCCGACCCGGTCGAGGATGGCCTCGGCCGTGGCCCGCAAGCCGTCGCGTAACGACCCCGGCCATTCCCCGCGTTCGGCCGCAGCAGCCACCCTGCGGTCGTCGGCGACATGGGCGAGGTGCGGGACGCCGAGATGTCCCTCGATGGCGTCGATGACCTCGGACCCGATCCGTCGGCCGCGGGTCACCACCCCAACCCGGTACGCCGGTGCGACGTTGGCAGCCCAGCCGTCTTCCAACTCCCGGACCAGCGCGTCGAGGTCCGCCAGGGCTCGGGTGCTCAGGCCGGAGAGCAGCAGCAGGTGGGTCGTGGCCGCGAGCACCCTCGGGCGCAGCGGGCTCCACCGCGGCAGGTCGACGACGAGCGGCATCCCCGCGCCCCGCAGCGAGTCGAAGACATCGGTGCAGGCAGCCACACCCACCTCGGAACGCAGCATGGGCCCACGTCCCCCCGCGGAGAGGACCCGGCCACCCTCGATCCCCGGAAGTGCGGCAACGAGCCTGCGGCCATCGACGGATCCCACGACATCACGCAGGTCGACCCACCGCACACCCTCCCGGTGCTCGATGGCGGTGGTCACCTCGGCCCCGCCGCCGGTGAGGTCGCCGTCGATGAGGACACAGACCTCGGACCGGGCCGTCCACCGGCGCACGAGGGCGGCGCTCAGGGTGGACGCCCCGAGGCCCCCGGACGCCCCGATGACGGTGAGCACCTCGGCGGATTCCATGGCGAGCACCCTTCCGAGCGCGCGCCTCAGCAGCAATGCCACGCCCTACCGGTGTGGACGAGGCCACCACGGGACCAGCCGCTGTGGACGACGGCGCCGGCTCAGGGAGCGACGATGACCCGTTGCGCTCCAGAAACAACCCCACCGTCGGCGAGCGGCACGAGCAGTTCGATGTCCACGGGAGTGTTCCGTTTGACCACGGCGAGCGCCAGCGGGCCCTCCTCGAAGTGCCGGGCAACGCTGGTCACCCGCCCGATGGCCCGACCGTCGCGTTCGATGACCGCACCGGGTTCCGGAAGCACATGCTCGGACCCGTCGAGATCGAGCGCGACGATTCGTCGCGGCGGCCGACCGAGGTTCTTGACCCGGGCGATGGTCTCCTGCCCCCGGTAACACCCCTTGCGCAGGTGCACCGCCGTCCGCAGCCAGTCCAGCTCGTGCGGGATGGTCCGATGATCGGTCTCTCGACCGAGCCGCGGCCGCCAGGCCGCCACCCGAAGCGCCTCCATGGCCCAGGTCCCGGCAAGGGGCCGCTCGCCGACGAACGCCGCCAGCTCACCCCGCGGGACGAGAAGTTCGCGCCAGCGCCATCCCTGCCCGGCGTGCCCCTCCACGGGGCCGTATGCCGCGGTGTCTCCGACAAGCCCCGGCCACGGATCCACCCACGCCAGCGGCCCATCCCCCGAGGTCGGCTCGGCAACGGCCTCACCCAGCACGGCATACGACGGCGTCACGTCGTTGACCTCGACCCGCAGCATGAACCGCATCGAGTCCAGCCATCCGCGGAGCGCCTCGGCGGTACCCGGCTCGACTGAAAGCCAGGTGGTCTCACCGTCGTCGACGAGATGGAGGGCATGCTCGATGTGTCCGTGCGGGGAGAGGACGAGCGACTCGCGTGACTCCCCTGGCTCCAGACCCAGCAGCAGCTGCGTGGTCATCGAGTTGAGCCAGGTCAACCGGTCCGGGCCCGTCACGGTGAGCACCCCGCGGTGGGAGAGGTCCACGCAGGCCGCACCCGAGGCGAGCAGGCGCTGCTCGCGCATCGGGTCGCCATAGTGTGCGGCCACCCCCGCGTCCACACCCTCCCCCGGGACCGCGCCGGGGCGGTCGAGCAGCGGCGAGGTCATGACGCCCCCGCGCAGTCGCGGCAGAGGCCGTGGATGGCCGCGTGCGCGACATCGGCCGAGAACCCGAGGGTGTCCCGGAGCCGATCGACGAGTTCGTCAGCGGCCGAGAGCGGCACCTCACCGATCCAACCGCACCGGCGGCAGGACACATGCAGGTGGGTCGCGTGCTCGGCCAGGTGATAGCTCGGGGTGCGGTGGTCGACGTGCGTGTGTCCGATGAGACCGAGCTCGGAGAGACTCTCCAGCGCCCGGTACACCGTCGAGGCCGGTAGCACCGACCCGCCGTCCCGCCCCACCGCCTCGGCGATCTGCTCCGGGGACCCGTGTCCGAGCGTGCGCAGGGCTTCCAGGACGCGGGCACGCTGCGGGGTCAGCCGCATCCCGCGCGCCCGCAGCAGTTCCCGAAGCTCGCTCATCAGTCCACTGTATGCCGGGTGGCCGACTTAGACTCCTGGCGTGCCGTCGCAGGAGAACCAGGAGCGCGCCAAGAGGTCTCGGCGCGGCCGCAAGGCCCTGATCGCCCTGCTCGTCCTCGTCGCCGTCCTGGTGTCCACCGTCGCGGGTTTCGCCTGGTGGCTCAACCGGACCATCGACACCAACGTCAAACGCGAACTCGTGCTGCCCACCCAGGGACCCGTGGACGATGCCGGGTCGCCGGTCGCGGTCCCCCCCGGCGCCGGGGTCAATGTGCTCATCGTCGGCTCGGACGCCCGCCCCGGGGAGAGCACGGCCCGCTCCGATGTCATCGTGCTCGCCCACCTGCCCGAGGACCGCAGCGCCGTCTATCTCATCCACCTCCCCCGCGACCTGTACGTCGCCATCCCCGGACGCGGCCGGAACAAGATCAACGCCTCGTACGCCTTCGGTGGGGCGCCGCTGCTCATCCAGACCGTGCAGAACCTCCTCGGCATCAAGATCGACCACGTCGCCAAGACCGACTTCGAGGGGTTCCAGGCGATGACCGACGCCGTCGGTGGGGTCCGGGTCTACGCCGAGGAGGCGAGCAATGGGACCGGCAACGGCGGCACGGTCGTCATCCGGCAGGGTTGGAACGACCTCAACGGGGAGCAGGCCCTCGCCTTCGTCCGGGAGCGCTACCAGCTCAGTGAGGGCGACATCTCCCGCGGCCGCCGGCAGATGGCGTTCATCAAGGCCCTGATGACCAAGGCGATCAGCAAGGACACCCTGACCAGTCCCGCCCGCATCCTCGACCTCACCGACGCCGCCACCCGCAACCTCGTCGTCGACAAGGGCTTCACGACCGGGATCATGCGCGAGTATGCGTTCTCGCTGCGCGACGTGCGCGGCCGGGACATTGTCTTCATCACCGCACCGTTCTCCGGGTTCGGGATGGACCCCACCGCCGGGTCGATCGACATCGTGGACGAGATCCGGATGGCCGAGCTCGGGGAGCACATCCGCAACGACACCCTTGACCAGTGGAGCGACGTCACCGTCACTCCCTAGCGCAAACGCCTCACTCGACCCGGCGCAGTTCGGCGGACACATGCGAGGTCATCGGCACCCCCATGGCTGCCATGTCCATCACCCACATGAGCTTGGACTCCACGAGCCCATAGAGCCGAGTGCCGGCGACATACTCCTTGGCCGAGGGCGAGCGCATGACCCCATCGGTGCGCAACTCCACCTTCGCCGGCTCGGCCTTGCCGGCATACATTTCGACGAACCCGGTGGGGTGGGTGAGGAGCAGCTCGACGTTCGTGCCGTCGGGGCCTGGTTCCTGCGGGCGCCAGATGCCCAGTTCGGTTGCGAGCGGGCGGACTTTCTTGCCGGCCTCGTCGAGCAGCCATGTGTGCGAATGCCATTCGAGGAACGGCCGCCCGTCGTGGGTGCACACGATCTCTTGACCGAACTGGCGGGACTCGATCGTCGGGTAGCCGACGACACCGACTCCCTCCCACCGGCCGATGAGCCAGGCGAGGTTGGCGAGGTCGGGGTGCATCGAGGTGTCGAGGGTGAAGACCACGTCGTGATCGTAGCCTTGCCGGTATGCCGTCCCCCTCGCCTCGCGCACTCGTCGTCAAGATCACCTGCGGCGCCGAGGCGCTCGAACGGCTCAACCAGGGCCTCACCGTCGCCGCCACAGCCCTGACTGCCGGAGCCGAGGTGTCGCTGTGGCTCACCGGGGAGGCGTCCTGGCTGGCGGTTCCCGGCAGGGCGCAGACCCTCGCGCTCGAGCACGCCGCCCCGGCCGTCGACCTGCTCGATGCGGTCATTGGTGGCGGACGGGTCACGCTCTGCGGTCAGTGCGCGGCCCGGCGCGGCCTGGCGGGCGAGGCCCTGCTCGAGGGGATCGAGATCCGCGGGGCGGTGAGTTTCGTCGAGGAGATCCTGCGTGACGGAGTCCTGGCCCTGGTCTACTGACGCGCGAGCAGCACGCCCGGGAGAGCAGCCTCAGAGGGGCAGCAGCCGCGCGACCGTCGCCGCGACCACCCCGAGCACGAGAAGCCCGGCGGCGGCCGTGGTGAGCTGGGAGCGGATGGCCGTAATCGGCGGGAGCACGAGCAGGACCCGGCGCACGGCATACGCGATGGCCCCGCACAAGGCCCCGACGAGCGCCCCGGCCCACCAACGCAGGTCGCCGCCGACGAGGGCGGCACTGAGGCCACCGACCGCACCCAGCACGGTCGAGGCCGGCCACAGCCAGGGGCGCAGCACGGCGCGGGAGCAGCCGAGGTCGGCGACCGCGGACAGCCCGGCCCCGACGAAGGCGGCCACCGCGACCCCGCTGCCTTGAGCCGTGCGGGGCAACGGTTCGAAGGCGGCTCCGATCGTGCACACTCCGATCCCGAGCGCGCAGACGCCGAGCGACTCCACCAGGCGGGGTCGGCCGTCCCGTCGGAGGAGTTGATGGAGGAACATGACGACGAACGCGACCGCCACGGCCACCGGCACGTAGCGCAGGTACGGAGCCTGCGTGGCCACCGCAGCCGCCGTCGGCGCAAGCACCCCGGCCACCGCGATAGCGATCGAGGAGCCCATCCGGCTCGGCGAGCCGAGCAGCGCCGGCCACCCCCAGGCGAGGATGAGCCCGAGCCAGGCCAGCCCGGCCGCGAGCACCGCGTGGTCGACGGCGCTGGCGAGGGCAAGAAGCGCGGCGAGGACCAGGCTCGCGGCCGCGACGATCGGCCGTGGCACGGTGGCCAGCGGGGAGAGCACCGGCTCCCGAAGGAGGGCCTCGTCACGGGCTCGACGGGCCGCCCGGGTCAGGGGCGGCGCCACCTCGGGGGCGTCGATCCGGCCGTCGGCACTCACAGGCGCCATCCTCGCATCATCCCCCGGCGAAGGGCGGGAGGACTTCGAGAACTTCCCCGACCGGTGCCGGGTCGCCCGGCTCGACCCGGTGCCCATCGACCAGGAGTGCACAGACCGAGAGCACCGCACCGAGCCCGGTATGCCGTGCGCTCACCTCCGTGAGTACGTCACCGACCGTGGGCAACCGCGCCTCACCGGCCATGATCGGGAACTCCACGACCTCCTCGACGACCCCAGCGGCAGCCCGCGCGCCAGCCCAGTAACGGACGGTGACGACGGCCGCATCCTGGCGGGCCGCGGGCTCTGCGCTCATAGCCACCTATTCTGAGGGGTAATGGCTGAGCTGCTGCTCCTGACGAACACGGTGGCACCGAGCACGGAGATCCTGCCCGCGCTCGGGCTGCTCGCTCACCATGTCCGCACAATGCCGGCCGAAGCCTCCGTCCTCATCGACGCGCCACGGGCCGATGTCGTCCTCGTCGATGCCCGCCGCGAGCTCGCCCTCGCCCGCTCCCTCTGCCGGGTCATCCTCACCACGGGGCTCAGCGTGCCCCTGCTCGCCATCGTCACCGAGGGCGGCCTCGCCGGGATCAACGCCGAGTGGGGAGTCGACGATGTCCTTCTCGACACCGCCGGTCCGGCCGAGGTCGAGGCGCGGCTGCGGCTCGCCACGGGCAGGGTCGCCCTCGCCAAGGGGATCGCCGAGGTCGACGTGCCGATCTCCTCCGGTCAGCTCCTCATCGACGAAGCCAGCTACTCGGTGCGACTGCGCGGTCGGGTGCTCGACCTGACCTACAAGGAGTTCGAGCTGCTCAAGTACCTCGCGCAGCATCCGGGCCGGGTCTTCACCCGCAGCCAACTCCTCCAGGAGGTTTGGGGCTACGACTACTTCGGCGGCACCCGCACCGTGGACGTCCACGTCCGCCGGCTGCGCGCCAAACTCGGGACGGACTACGAGACCCTCATCGGCACGGTCCGCAATGTCGGCTACCGGTTCGTCCCCGAGGCGAGCGACGATGACGCCGACGAGACTGCCCTCACCCGCTGACGCCGCCGACGCCCGTGTGCTCGCCGACGCGGTCGCCGAGTATGACGGCGTGGCCGCGCTCTCCGAAGCCACCCTGCTCAACCTCGAGGGCGGGAACGCCCACCATGTGCTCCGCCGGGACGCCCACGACCGGCTCGTCGGCTACGCCCAGGTCCACCCCGACGGAGTCGCCGAACTTTGTGTCGCCCCGGATATGCGACGCCGCGGCCTCGGGTCGGCCCTGCTGGAGAAGGCATCCAGGGTTGGCGCCCGCGCCCTGTGGGCCCACGGGAATCTGCCTGCGGCGCAAGGATTTGCGGCCCGGCATGACCTGGCCGTGGTCCGTGAGCTGCACCGGATGGTGCGCGACCTTTCTCCCGAGGACGGCCACGACCCACAACTCCCGGACGACGTCGAGGTGATCTCCTTCGCCGACGACCCGGACCTGAGTGCGCTTGCCGCCCTCAATGCGGCAGCGTTCGCCGGCCACCCGGAGCAGGGTCGGCTCACCGTCGAGGATCTGCGCGCTCGGATGGCCCAGCCGTGGTTCGACCCCGAGGGGCTCATCGTGCTGCGGGACCGCACCCTGGTCGACCGGCCGTGGGCCGCGTTCCACTGGACGAAGGCCGAAGCCCCGGTCGCCGTGCTCGGGGGTGAGGTCTACGTCGTTGGCGTGCACCCGGCATACCAGGGACGCGGTTTGGGCCGCCCGCTCACGGCGTTGGGCACGGCATACCTGACCCGGCTCGGCGCCCGCTCCGTCCACCTCTACGTCGACGGCGACAACCACGCGGCCCTGCGGACCTACGCCCGCCTCGGCTTCGGCATCGAGCGAACCGACGTCCTCCTCGCCCTCCCCGCGCGCGCCTGAACCTGCCAGGATGTGGGGCATGACCGCACGAGCCACCGTCCCGGCCCGTCAGCCGCGCGGGACCAATGGGCGCTTCATCCGGGTGGTGAGCGCTGCTCCCGGGGGCGTCGACGAGCACGGCCGCCCGCTGGACCGGTTCCTCGACCGGGAGATCTCCTGGCTGCAGTTCAACGAGCGAGTCCTCGCGCTCGCGGCCGACCCGTGTGTGCCGCTGCTCGAGCGGGCGCGTTACCTGGCGATCTTCACCTCGAACCTCGACGAGTTCTTCATGGTCCGGGTGGCCGGCCTCAAACGGCGGATCGCCACCGGCATCGCGGTGCCGTCGGCTTCGGGCATGGAGCCCCGGGAGGTCCTTGAGCAACTCACCCTCGCGAGCGCCGAACTGCTCCGGGAGCAGGCCCGGGTCTTCCACGAGGACGTCGCGCCGGCTCTCGCCGAGGAAGGCATCACCCTGGTCCGCTGGGACGATCTCAGCGAGCCGGAACGGGGGCGGCTCACCGAGGTTTTCCGCGACCAGATCTTCCCGGTCCTCACCCCCCTCGCCGTCGACCCGGCGCACCCGTTCCCCTACATCTCCGGTCTTTCGCTCAATCTCGCCGTCCTGCTCCTCGACCCCCGCAATGAGAAGGAGCACTTCGCCCGGGTCAAGGTGCCACCCTCCATCCCGCGGCTGCTGCGGGTCGAACTCTTCTCCGGTGAGTCCCCGGTCTCCGACCTCTACTTCACCCGCTTCGTTCCCCTCGAGGATGTCATCGCGGCGCACCTGAGCGACCTGTTCCCAGGTATGGCGATCACCGAACACGTCACCTTCCGGGTCACCCGCAACGAGGACCTCGAGGTCGAAGAGGACGACGCCGAGAACCTGCTCACCGCCCTGGAACGGGAGTTGACCCGGCGCCGATTCGGTCCGCCGGTCCGCCTCGAGGTCGAGGACTCGATGAGCGAGCACGTGCTCGACCTGCTGGTCCGCGAGCTCGGGATCACCGCCGCCGAGGTCAATAGCCTGCCGGCGCCGCTGGACCTTCGAGCCCTGGACGTCATCGCCGACCTCGAACGTTCCGAGCTGCACTTCGAGCCATTCGTCCCGCAAACCAACCACGACCTCGCCCCGACCGAGTCGGCCAAGGCCCGCGACATCTTCGCGAGCATCCGCAAACAGGATGTCCTCCTGCAGCACCCCTACGACTCGTTCTCGACCTCTGTCCAGGCGTTCATCGAACAGGCGGCGGCCGACCCCAACGTGCTCGCGATCAAGCAGACCCTCTATCGCACGAGCGGCGACTCCCCGATCATCGACGCCCTCATCGACGCCGCCGAGGCCGGGAAACAGGTGCTCGCCGTGGTCGAGATCAAGGCACGCTTCGACGAGCAGAACAACATCTCCTGGGCCCGGAAACTCGAACACGCGGGCGTCCATGTCGTCTACGGGATCGTCGGCCTGAAGACCCACGCCAAACTCGCCCTCGTGGTCCGCCAAGAGGCCGAGGGCCTGCGGCGGTACTGCCATGTGGGCACCGGTAACTACAACCCGAAGACGGCCCGGCTCTACGAGGACTTCGGTCTGCTCACCGACGACGAACAGGTCGGGGTCGACCTCACCCGGCTCTTCAATCAGCTCTCCGGGATCGCCCCGCGGACCCGGTTCAAGCGGCTCCTGGTTGCTCCACGGTCCATGCGCACCGGTCTCCTCGAGCGGATCGAGGGACAGATCGCCCGCGAGCGGGCCGAACCCGGCAGCGGGTTCATCGGCTGGAAGCTCAATTCCATCGTCGACGAGCAGCTCATCGACGGCCTCTATCGGGCCAGCGCGGCCGGAGTCCAGGTGCAGCTGTTCATCCGTGGCATCTGCGCGTTGCGCCCCGGGGCCCCCGGCTACTCCGAGAACATCGAGGTGCGTTCGGTTCTCGGCAGGTTCCTCGAACACTCCCGGATCTTCGTTTTCGGGCGCGGGGAGGACACCGAGGTCTACATCGGCAGCGGCGACATGATGCACCGCAACCTCGACCGCCGGGTCGAAGCCCTGGTCCGGATCACCGACCCCCGCCATGTCGAAGACCTCGTCGGTGTTCTCGAACGCGGCATGAGCGATGACTACCAGCACTTCCGGCTCGGACCGGACGGGCGCTGGACTCGGCGGCACCTCGACGCCGAAGGCCGACCGCTGGCCGACCTCCAGCAGGCTCTCATCGACCTGCACAGCAAACGCCGTCGGAAGGCCCGACGTCGGTGAGGATCCCCGCTGCCGGAACACTGCCGTGGCGGCTGCGCGATGACGTCCTCGAGATCGCTCTCGTGCACCGTCCCCGCTATGACGACTGGTCCTGGCCCAAGGGCAAACTCGACCCTGGTGAGGATTGGGCCGTCGCCGCGGCCCGCGAGACCGAGGAGGAGACCGGACTCGCGGTGCGCCTCGGTATGCCGTTGCCGGGCACGTCCTACACGGTGCTCGCCAAGGACGGCACCCCCGACGAAAAGGTCGTTCGCTACTGGGCTGCCACGGTGACCGGCGGAAGCGGCGCGCTCGTCAACGAGATCGACGAAGTGGCCTGGCTTGATGCCCAGGCCGCGTTCGCCCGCCTCGACTACACCCGTGACCGCGACCAGTTGCTCGCCGTGGTCCGAGCCCATCAGGCCGGGCAACTCGACACCGTCCCGGTGGCCGTGGTCCGGCACGCCAAGGCGATCGCTCGGGGGGACTACAAGGGCAAGAAGGACTGGCTCCGTCCGCTCGACGAGGAAGGTCTGTCTCGGGCGGCGGCCCTGCCCGACCTGCTCGCCGCGTACGGGATCGAGCGCCTCGTCTCCTCACCCTCAACCCGGTGCCATCAGACCTTCGAGCCGAGCGCAAAGCGGCTCGGTGTGCCGATCAAACACAGTGCCGCGCTGTCCGAGGAGGGGTACGCGCAGGACGCCAGTTCGGCCCCGGAGGCGATCACCAAGATCCTCACCAAGGCGGTCGCTGCCCGTCAGCCGGTTGCGGTGTGCTCCCACGGCCCGGTCCTGCCCGCGGTGCTCGATGTGCTCGTCGAGCACCTCGACCTCAGTTACCCGGGGGCGGTGGAACTCGTGGAGACCTTCGCCGAGGCACGGGACGACCGGCTCGTCAAGGGCGAGGCGCTCATCTGCCACATCGCCCGAACCGACTCAGGCGGCCCGAGAATCGTTGCCGCCGAACGGCATACGCCGTAGTCGTCGGCTCACACCGAGGGCGTCGGCTCAGCCGAAACGACCCGAGATGTAGTCCTCCGTGCGCGAGTCACTGGGGTTGCTGAAGATCTTGGTCGTGAGATCGAACTCGACGAGATGACCGGTGCGGTCACCGTTGCCCTCGGCAGCCTCGGCCGTGAAGAACGCCGTCCGGTCCGCCACCCGCGCAGCCTGCTGCATGTTGTGGGTGACGATGACGATCGTGTATTTCTCCTTGAGCTCCAGCATGAGGTCCTCGATGCGCGCGGTCGCGATCGGGTCCAGGGCCGAGCACGGCTCGTCCATGAGGATGATCTCGGGCTGAACGGCGATGGTGCGGGCGATGCAGAGTCGTTGCTGCTGCCCACCCGAGAGCCCGTATGCCGACTGCTTGAGCTTGTCCTTCACCTCACCCCACAGGGCCGCTCCGCGCAGCGCCTTCTCGACCAGGTCGTCCATGCTGTCGACCTTCATGCCGGTGACGCGAGGCCCGTAGGCAACGTTGTCGTAGATCGACTTCGGGAAGGGGTTGGGCTTCTGGAAGACCATCCCGATCCGGCGCCGGACCTCGATGGGGTCGACGTCCTTACCGTAGATGTCGATCCCGTGGTAGGAGATCGTGCCGGTCACCTTGGTGCCCGGGATGAGGTCGTTCATCCGGTTCAGCGAACGCAACACGGTCGACTTGCCGCAGCCCGACGGGCCAATGAGGGCAGTGATTTCGTGCAGGCCGATGTCCATCGACACCTCGTTCACGGCACGGAACGAGCCGTAGTAGATGCTCACGTCGTCGCAGGTGAGCACCGCCCGAGGGGTTTCGGTCGGCGAGATGGTCCGGCCGGAGTCGACAGTCTCCATCTGACGCATGCTGATCGTGGCGCTGTCCACGGAGGCTCCTCTGGAATCGGGTGACATGCTGCTGGGGTCCGCCGCGCTCATCGCGACGTCGTGAACTTGTTGCGGATGATGATCGCGACGGCGTTCATCGCCAGGACGAGGACGAGCAGAACCATGCTGGCCGCGGCGGCGAGTTCACGGAACGCGATCTGCGATCGTCCGGCCCAGTCAAAGATTTGAATGGGCATGGTCGTGAATCCGGAGAGCAGACCGTTCGGGTCATAGGTCACGAACACCAGACCACCGAGGAGAAGCAGCGGGGCGGCCTCACCCATGGCACGCGACAGCGCGAGGATGGTGCCCGTGGCGATGCCGGGGATGGCGGCCGGGAGGGTCTGGCGCGTGAGCGTCTGCATGGGGGTCGCTCCGAGTGCGAGGGAACCCTGGCGAATCTCCCGCGGCACCGCGCGAAGCGCCTCACGGGTGGACACGATGATGACGGGGAGGATGAGCAGGGCGAGAGCGATCGCGCCGACGAGCACCGTGTTGCGCGGGAGGCCGACCGTGACGGCCAGCCCGGCGGCCAGCATGCCGTAGATGATCGCTGGCACGGCGGCAAGGTTCTGCACGTTGAGCTCGACGAAGCGGGCGAACCTGTTTTCGCGGGAGGCGAACTCCTCCAGGTAGGACGCCGCGGCGACACCGAGGGGAACCGCGAGAAGGGCGGTCACCACGATGACCATGAGCGAGCCGAGGATGGCGGCCCGAGCACCGGCCTTCCCGGGGAAGAGCTGCGAGGTGTAGTTGACAAAGAGCATCAGGTCCAGACGCCCGCTGCCCTCGATGAAGGTGTTGACCAGGAGCACCCCCAGGGCGAAGATGCCGAAGGCGAGCGAGCCCCAGAGAAGTCCGAGGAAGACGAGGGATCGGCTGTCGCGGTCACCGTGCGCGGCTGCCTGCAGCGGAGCCGTGGACGCCGATTCGGCGGTCGTGGTGGCCATCTCAGTACACCTCCCGGAAGCGGTTCACCAGTTTGATGCTCACGAGATTGATGAGCAAGGTGATGACGAAAAGCGTGAGCCCGACGGCGAAGAGGGTGTTGTAGTCGGTCGTTCCTTGGACGCTGTCTCCCAGGGCGGCGGCGGCGATGAACCCGGTCATCGTCTGGCCCTCCTCAGTGGGCGCTGCCACCATGCGGGCCTGACTTCCGGCACCCATCGCGACGATCATCGTTTCACCGACGGCGCGTGAGAGAGCGAGCACGATCGACGCTGCGATGCCCGAGATGGCGGCCGGGAAGACCACCCGCAGGACGGTGCGCATCCGGTTCGAACCGAGACCGTACGATGCCTCTCGCAGCGAGCGCGGTACGGCCGTCATCGCGTCCTCGGCGAGCGAGGCGACCGTGGGGATGATCATGATCCCCAGGACAAGGCCGGCGGCGAGCACCGAATAGGTGCCCACCCCGATGCCGAACCATCCCTTGAGGATGACCGGACCCACGAAGGCGACCGCGAACAGCCCATAGACGACCGAGGGCACACCGGCAAGGAGTTCAAGGACGGGTTTGAAGATCTTGCGCACCCGCGGGGTGGCGTACTCGGAGAGGTAGATGGCAGCCCCCAGGCCGAGCGGGATCGCGACGGCGAGCGCGATTGCGGTGGTCCAAGCGGTGCCCGTGATGAGCGGGAGCACTCCGTAGTTCTTGTCCGCGAACCGCGGGGTCCACGAGGTGCTGGTGAGGAACTCCCCGATGGAGACCTCACGGAAGAAGGCGATCGCCGGGAAGATCAGCGACAGGACGATTCCCACGGTGGTGAGAATCGAGACGGCCGCCGCCAGCATGAGGAATCCGAGCAGGACCTTCTCGCCGTAGCGAGGGTTGGCCGAGCGCAGGGTGACTGGCGCTGAGGACGGGCGCAGGCCCCCCTGGCGAGAGGGGCCTGCGCTCTGCATGGTGGTGGACACCGATTTCTCCTGGTCAGTGGATCCGGTGGCTGCCTGGGTGCGGCGACCGGTCAGCCGAGGCTCGCGATCTCGGACTTGGCGGTCTTCTCCTGCTCGCCCGAGAGCGGGATGTACCGCGCGGCCTCGGCGATCTTGGCCTGGTTGTCGATGTAGAAGTTCACGAAGGCCTTGAACTCCGGCTTGGCCCACTCCTTCTTGGCGACGTAGACGAAGAGCGGGCGAGCCAGCGGCTTGTAGGAGCCGTCCCGCGCGGCGTCAGAGCTCGGCACGACACAGCCGCCGCCTCCGTCAACCGCGACGGCCTTGAGCTTGTCGACGTTCTCCTCGAAGTAGGTGAAGCCGAAATACCCGAGGGCGTTCTTGTCACCCGAGACACCCTGGACGATGACGTTGTCGTCCTCGGAGGGGCTGTAGTCGGTGCGCGAGGCACCCTCCTCACCATTGATCTCCTTGGTGAAGTAGTCGAAGGTGCCCGAGTCGGTGCCGGGGCCGTAGAGCTTGATCGGCTCGGCCGGGAACTTGGCGTTGACCTGGTCCCAGGTCGTCACCTTGCCGGTCGCGCCTGGCTCCCAGAGCTTCTTGAGCTCGTCGACGGTGAGGCAGGTGAGGAAGGTGTTCTCCTTGTTCACGACCACCGTCAGGGCGTCGTTGGCGACGATGATCTCCTGGAACTCCACACCGTTCTTGGCGCACAGCTCCTTCTCCTCGTCCTTGATCGGGCGGGAGGCGTTGGACATGCCACTCTGGCCGGCGCAGAACTTCTTGAAGCCACCGCCGGTGCCGGAGGTGCCCACGGAGATCTTCACACCGGAGTTCTCGGTCATGAAGAGCTCGGCAGCGGCCGAGGTCAGCGGACCGACGGTGCTCGACCCGTCCGAGACGATGGAGCCTGTCAGGGCCGCGCCGCTGCCGCTTCCCGAGCCGGAGGGGGTCGACTGCTGCCCACCGCAGGCAGCGAGGGCAAGGGAGCCGGCCAGAGCAGCTGCTGCAACCTGGCCGAAACGCTGGATCTTCACGAAAGTACCTCTCACACAACATGTGGACATGGGCGCCGAACTGCTCTGTCCGACACCCCTGAAGGTAGGCAGAGTGAGTAACCGTCGTCGCGTGCGTGGGTTAACGCACCGTGAACAGCACCCGACGATCAGTCTCAGGTCAGCGTGAGGAGCGCGGCACACACGGCCGCCCCGGCCAGGCCTGCTGCGGGGAAGGTGAGCACCCAGGCCCAGACAATGTTGCGGGCCACGTCCCAGCGGACCGCCTTGGGAGAGCCGGTGGCGCCGACGCCCATGATCGCCGAGGTGATGGCATGCGTCGTGGAGATGGGTGCTCCGGTGGCCGTGGCCGCGGCGAGGATGCCGGCCGCGGTGGTCTCGGCGGCAAAGCCTTGCGGCGGGTCGAGAGCGATGATCCGGCGCCCGAGGGTCCGCATGATGCGCCAGCCGCCGGCATAGGTACCGAGGGAAAGCACGATCGCCGAGAGGGCGAGCGCCCACCACGGTATGCCGTCCGACCCTCGGCCCTGGTAGCCCCCGGCGACGAGCGCGAGGGCGATGACACCGGCGGCCTTGGTCGCATCCTGCATGCCGTGCCCGAAGGCCATGGCGGCCGCTGACGCGGTCTGCGCGTACCGGAACCCGCGGGCGACGCGCTGGGCGTGCTGGCGCCGGAACGCCCAGAGGATCGCGGCCATGACGGCATACCCACCGATGAGGCCGAGGAGGGGGGAGAGGAGCATCGGGAGCAGGACGCGTTCGACGATAGAGGTCCAGCGCACCCCACCCCCGCTCGCGAGGGCGGCGCCCACGAGGCCACCGATGAGCGCGTGCGAGGACGAGGACGGCAGCCCGCGCCACCAGGTGATGAGGTTCCACGCGATGGCCCCGACGAGGGCTCCGGCGCAGGTGGCCAGGCCACGCCCACCGTCTCCAATGGTGACGATGTTGCTGCCGATGGTCTGGGCGACCCGAACCCCGGCGAACGCGCCGAGGAGGTTCATCACGGCGGCCAGGACGAGGGCGATCCGCGGGGTGAGCGCCCGGGTGGACACCGAGGTCGCGATGGCGTTGGCGGCGTCGTGGAAGCCGTTGGTATAGGTGAATCCGAGAGCGAGCACGACGACGACGGCAACCGGGAGCCAGTCCATGAGACCTCAGGACTCCTTGACCGCGATGCCCTCGACCTTGTGCGCCACCCGCTCGAAGGCGTTGGCCGACGCCTCGAGGGCGTCGATGATCTCCTTGTGCTTCATCACCGTGATGGGCTCGGCGCCGGGAGTGTTGTAGAGCTCGGCGAGCATCCGGCGGTAGGCCTTGTTGGCTCGGTTCTCCAGGCGGTTGATCTCGACAAGGAAGTCCTCAAGCCCGTTGAGCGAGCGCAGTCGGGGCATTGCATCGGCGGTGAGTTCGGCCATCCGGTTGAGCACCTCGACCTGCTTGGCGACCCGCGGAAGCACCTCATCCACCTCATAGAGGACGATGAGGTCGACGGCCGCGTCCATGTGGCTGACGCATTCGTCGAGAGCGACCGCGAGGCTGTGAATGTCCTCCCGGCCGAAGGGGGTGATGAACGCGGCGTTGACCCGGCGGATGATCTCGTGGGTCACCTCGTCCGCGGCGCGCTCGATGGCGGACATCCGGTCGGCGATCTCGACTCGTTCGTCACCCACGGCCCCGAGCATGGTGGTGAGCTCCTTGGCACCCTCGACGAGGTACGCCGAGGACCGCGCAAAGAGCGTGACGAACCCGTCGTCCCTCGGGGTGAGGCGCAAGGCCATGAGCGGTACAACCTTTGGCAGCGGTGCGGAGGTGGAGCATCGGGGTGGGGCAAACGCATGTGCCGAGCCGGGAGCGCCTCACGGCGCGTGGCCGCTCTGAGCGGCTTATGTTGGGACCCGGGGCTGCCGCGGCCCGACACATGCGTGAAAAGGGTAACCCGCCGAGGGTTCCGGCGGCGAGTGAACGCCACCGCGAGCGGACCACGAGGAGACCACGAGGAGACCACGTCGGTCAGTCCAAATCTCCCCTGCGCCAGAGCACGGCGGCGGCGCGCAGGTCGCTGCTCGTCGCGAGCATGGCTCCCCCGGTGCGGGTGAGGGCGCTCGCCTCCGCAGGGTGCTCGGCCTCGACGTCGTTGGCGAGCTCGGCCCGGCCGGCCGCGACGACCATGCAGAACGCCGCGGCGCGGTCCAAGGCCACCCCGAGGTCCCCGTCGAAGACACCGCTGAGGATCGAGTCGACGACCCGCTGGAGCTCGGCCGGCGTCGGGGGTTCACCGGCTCCGGCGATGGCGTGTGCGACGCCGGTGAACCGAATGCCGGCGGCATACTCTCGGCTGGCCTGGAGCGGCTGGGACTGGACCCATTGGCGTAGGACGTAGAGCCGCCAGAGCGCACCCGGCAAACTGCGGGCCGGCCGGGCCGACCACAGGTCGGCGAGGGTGGACAGGCCGATGTCGTCGGTGATCGCGACCAGCCGCTGGGTGACCTGCGGGTCGTGCGCGGCCCGGCCGGCGCCAATGAGCACGGCCGCGCTCTGGTGGGCGATCTCGGTGGTCTCGGCCGGGCCCAGGTGCAGGCCACCGTGGGCCTCCATCGCGTCCGGGCCGAAGTGCACCGGGCGACGGGGCAGCGGGCGCCCGGAGGGTGGCATGGGTTGAGTCTGCCGTATGGCGGTGGATCCGGGCCTGCACGAAGGGCCGGACTCGGGCTAGGTTGGGCGCATGGCCCAGGTTGGCGGCGCCCTCTACGGGCGCGTGCGGGCGGCCGTGGCCGCCTTCACCCGGGACCAGTGCACCGACCTTGCGGCGATGCTCACCTACTACGCGGTGCTCGCGGTGTTCCCGGCGATGCTCGCGCTGGTGTCCCTGCTCGGCGTCTTCGGTCAGGGCGAACAGACCGTGTCGGCCATCCTGCAACTCCTCAAGGACGTCGGCCAGGCAGATGCGGCGCGCGAACTCCAGGGACCGATCTCTGCGATGGTCACCGCCGGCGGGGCCGGGTTCGCCCTGGCCCTGGGGGTCGGGGTCGCGCTCTGGTCGGCCTCGGGGTATGTCGGCGGGTTCGCCCGGGCCATGAACCGGATCTGGGACGTCGAGGAGGGACGACCCGCCGTCCGGCTGCGACTGCAACAGTTCGGGATCACCATCGCTTTGGTGCTCATGGCGGCGCTCGTGCTGTTCGGGCTCATCGTCTCTGGTGGGGTGGCCGAAGCGGCCGGCGCGGCCGTGGGGCTCGGCGACCAGGCGGTCACCCTGTGGGGCTGGCTCAAATGGCCGGTCATCCTCGGCGTCGTCACGCTCATGGTCGCGGTGCTCTATCACGCGACCCCGGATGTGCGGCAGCCGCGTGTGCGCTGGCTCACTCCCGGGGCCGGGGTAGCCATCGTCGTCTGGGTGGTGCTCTCGGCCGGGTTCGGCTTCTATGTGGCCAACGTCGCGTCCTACAACCGGACCTACGGTTCGCTCGCGGGCGTGATCGTGTTCCTGCTCTGGCTGTGGCTCACCAACCTCGCGCTGCTCTTTGGGGCCGAGATCGACAGCGCTGGGCGTCGGGATGAGGCCGCGAGCGAGCACGTTGAGACGCCGACCGTGCTCGAACCTCTGCCGTCCGCGCAGATGCGGGCCGAGCGCCGGTAAAGTGGCGCGCGCCGCCCGGGCGTGCTGGTCACGACCGGGTAAGGGCCTCTAGCTCAATGGTTAGAGCTGCGGACTTTTAATCCGTAGGTTGTGGGTTCGAGTCCCACGGGGCCCACGGGTGGGGGTGACCTCGCGGGTCAGGACTCGACGACGGTCGCGTCTGCGGCGTTCTTGCGGACCGACTCGATGCCCTTGAGCGCGGAGGCCTTCGATTCGTAAGCCTCGCCGACGGCCACGACCTGGCCGTTGCTCGCCTTGAGCCGGAAGCGGTACTTCCCGGCCTTGTCCTGGTAGAGCTCGAACTTACCGGCCATGGTGACCCACCTTTGCGTCGAGGATGCCGTCGTTGGCACGCCCCAGCGTAGCGAGCGAGCCTGTGCCACGGCGGCATACCGGCTGCGACACGGCTGCCGCTTCGAGCTCACCCAGCCAGGAGCGCGCGAAGGTGGCGTTCCAGCGGACTGAAACCCCCGTCGAGACGGTCTGGCGCGGTACTCACCCGGACCCCACCGGTGGGGTCGCGCCACGTGGCGGCATAGTCCGTCCCCAAGTTCACCCGCCAACCGGGGGCCTGTTTGACGCGGTGGTGGCGCCGACAGAGGCACATGAGGTTGGTGTAGGCGGTCGGGCCGTGCGGCCAGGGCCGCACATGGTCGATGTCGCAGAACCGAGCCGCTACCGTGCAGCCGGGGAAGCGGCAGGTGCCGTCCCGGCGCTTCACCGCGGCGATCAGGGACTCCGGCGGTCGATACCCGGTGACGGCGGCCCGCTTCGGCGGGGCCAGTGCGCCGGTGACGAGGCCGCATTCGGCGTACTCGACCCGAGCACCCGGGTGCGCGGCCAGGTCGCTGACCCACCGGGCGGGGACCAGGGAACGCTCACTCGTGCCGAACGCATCGACGAGAACGAGTGGCTGCGCGCCCGCGGGGCGTGTCAGGGACACCGCACCCTCGGGCACGGTGACGACGAGCCGCACCTCGGTGAGCACACCCCGCAGCAGGTCAAACATCGCGTCGCTCCGCGCCTGATCCACAGTCAACTGCTCCCCGGCCACGCGGGCGGCGGCACGCAGCTCGTCAGCGCGAGACTGCAGCGCCGCCCACGCCGTGAGCGACTGTTCTGACGGCACCAGCCAGGTCCAGGTGTCGAGCCCCGGCGCGCACCCCCAGCGGGCAACGCGCCGCATCGGCCGGGCCCCGTCCGCCCGCCGGGCCAGCGCCTCGGCGTCGAGCAGCGCCACCAACGCCCGCACTCGAGTCCGCAGCCGACCCGGTGCCGGCGCGCCCTTCGCGTCGTACCAGAGCCCGGCAAGGTCGGCGTCGATCCGGCGAGACACCTCCGCGGAAACCCCCACCAACTCGCCGACGACGACCCGGGCCCGGTAGTCATCGACCACGCCCTCGGCCATCGCCGCAAGCAGTCGGGGCAGACCGCCCACGAGGACGAACGACTGCGCCACCCGGTCGCTGGCGTGCCGCACGGAGCAGCCCAGTCGGGAGGCGACCACCTCGGCACCGTCGAAGACCTCATGGCCGGCGGGAAGTTCGCCGATCGTGCCGTCCTCGAACTCGATGCTCTCCCGGGTCGCGATCTCGGCGATGAGCCGGACCTGGGCCGCGGCGAGGGCGTTGGCCAGTCGCTGGGTGCTTTCCAACGCCTCCCCAAGCTCCTCGCGAGAGCACTCGGCGAGAGACTCGGGAGCGGTCAAGCCACCCACGAGTTCGACACACCGATCCATCCCCACCATGGATCAATCGTACACATGTTCGACTCTGGACGCAAGCCAGGAACTCGCTAGCCCCCGGCCGAGTTTCCTTGCCCACCAATGCCGTTCGCCGCGAGCAACCGGTCCCCGGCGGCCAGCGAACCGGCGAGCGCACCACCGCAGTGATAGACGTCCGGCCGCCCCGGCCAGATCCGGCCACCCTCGGTCAGGTCATCCGCGAGCTCATTGCGCCAAGCCCCGCGGTCGTCGACGAAGTAGCGGGCCGCGTGGTCCCACAACCGCCGATACCAGGCCTCCCAATGAGCCCGCCCCCGCTCCGCACCCGGCCCGAGCGCAACCAGGTCGGCGGTGACCTGGATCCCCTCACACACCGGCCAATGGAGTCGCACATCGGCCACGGGGCGCCCGCCCAGTCCACGGTGTAGACCAGTCCCGGGCGCCCGTCGAGCGCCCACCCTCCATCGAGCGCGCGCCGGGTCAGACCCTCGGCCGCCTCGATGAGCCACGGCGCCGACACCACCCCGGAGCGGTCCAGGTCGAGCAGGAATCGGGCCCATTCCAGGGAGTGCCCGAGGGTTGCGCCATACGGTCGGAACGGGTGCAGGGGCTCGTCGACGTTGTAGTCGGGCAGCTCGGCCCAGCTCTCGTCGAAGTGCTCGGGGATGAGCCAATCCCGTAGTCGGGCAGCACCATTGATGATCCGATCGGCAATGCGCAGTCCTCGCTCGTGCCACACCGGATCACCGGTGGCACGTCCCATCTCCAGGAATGCCTCCAGCGTGTGCATGTTGGCGTTCGCCCCGCGATAGGCCTCGGAGTCACTCCAATCCGGCGCGAACGACTCGCGAACCGTGCCGCTGTCCTGATCCCAGAGCCGCTCCTCGACCACCGCGATCACGAGGGCGAGCAGCTCCTCGGCCCGCGGATGCCCCGCCTCCAACGCCCGTGCCGCGGCAAGCCCGACGTGGACGTGGTCGTACGTGGACTTACGCGTCACGGCCCCCGGCTCGGTGAACCATCCACCGTGGGTGAGATCCCGGTGGCACCCCAGGAGCGAAGCCATCCCGTGGTCGAGCAACTCCCCCGCCCCCGGTATGCCGTGCTGCACCCCCAGCGCGGCCGTGGCCACCATGCGTGCGGTGAGGAAGAGCTGCGGCCGGCGCCCCGGCATGGGCCGACCATCCGCCCCCTGGTAGGCGAACCCGCAGTCGGGCAGGATCGAGGGCAGCGCGAACTCAAGCACCCGAGAGAAGTTGTGCCACAACCACTTTCGATGCCCAGAATGAATGAGCCAGGAGTCCGCCCCGGTCACAGGGGCTCGACCGCCACGGTGTAGGCCAGGGTGTGCGATGCACCCGGAGCCAGGCGCACGGCGTTCTCAAAGGCGTTCGCCCCCTCGATGCAGAGGAAGGTGCGCCACTCCCCGTCGCCGACGTCGGCGATGGCATCGCCCTTGGTCTTCCAGGGGTTCCAGACGACGGCGTTCTGCGCCCCCTCGAGGGTGACAACGAGGCGCCGGCGTAGGACCGGATCGATCACGGTGATCGGTCCCGTGGTCTCGCACACGGCGTCGGTCTCCCCGGTCACCGCGAGCAGGCCGTCGATGACCCGACGCGTGCCGCCCGTCGTCTTGTCGATATAGGGCGCCCCCTCGAGCCCGGCAACAAGCACCTCCGAGACGTCACCGACAGCGAGGTAGGTGTGGATGGCCTCCTCGTAGTCGAGGTCCTCTGACCCGGTGTTGGTCACCGTGAGCGCGATACTCAACTCGGCACCGAAGGACGCGACAACCTCGGCGGCATACTCGTGGGGCCACACCGCGGAGGTGACCATGGATGAGTCGAGACGGTGTCGCGTGGTCACCTTGGCAGCGGTCTCCTCGATCGAGACCAGCTCCCAGGGCGCGGCGCGGACGAAGCCGTGGGCCGGGGTGAGCCCGGGGAACCGTCCAGGCCCGAACCACGGCCAGCAGATGGGCGCCCCGGCTCGGATCGAGGCACCCCGCTGGAACCGGGACGCCGAACTCACATAGAGGACGGGAGCGGCACCCTGCGGCGCCCACGAGATGACCTGGGCCCCTTGATCCGTGATCGACCCCGTGCACGTCGAGGTGACGACATCATGCCGGGTGATGGCGCCCTCGCTCATGAACCCAAACCTAGGGCCAGAGGACGGCCTCGTGCAGGTCGGGTGCAGAGTGACGCAGGTCGGGCCGACGGGTGAGGACGAGGCGGGCGTGCGCGAGCGAACCCGACGCCACCGCATCGGCGATCTCGGCCAGGAGCCCGGCGGGGCTCTCCGCTGCGTCGCTGGCCGCTGCCTCCACCTCGGTGAGGTATGCCGTGGAGCCAAGCTCAACGGAGGTCGCGGTCGCGGACTGCTCCGCGGCGAGCGCCTTGCGCAGGCCGCGGACGGTGGTGAAACCGGCACCCACGAAGTTGCCGGCGACGAGGCCGTCGAGGTAGCCGCCACCGGCCGGGGCGAGCCGGTCCAGAACATCGGCGAGCAGGTGGGCCACCTCGTTCTGGGCGAGACCGCTGAGGGCTTCCATCCCGACAACGACGTCATAGCTGCCGTGGATGTCAGCCAGGCCACCGATGACGACCTCGACGAGGTGGTCCAACCCCATCACGGCCACCCGGAAGCGGACGACCTCGGCCTCGGCAGGGTCCTGGACGAGGGCAGTGACGTGAGCGCCTCGTTGGGCGGCAGCGCAGGCAAGGCTGCCGTGGGCGTAGCCGAGGTCGAGCACCCGGTGCCCGCGGGCGACCAGGGTGTACTCAAGGGACTCATCGATGCGAAGGTCACGAGCGGCCGCCAGCGGACGCGAGGGGATCGGGACGTCCCGGTGCGCGCCCACGGCGAGGGCGGTCCTCACCTGCCCGGAGCGGGCCGCGCGAAGGCTGCGGCGAGCCTCGCCGAGCGAACCGTCGGACACCGCCTCGGCGCGCCTCCCACCCACGGACTTCACGACACGACCGATGAGCGATCGGCGGTGGGACGCCGCTCGCTCCGGCGTCGCGGCGAGCCGCGGGACGTCGATAGCCATGTGCAGGATCCTCTCGGAGCACCTCGTGGCTGCCGCGATGCAGGGAGGTTGGCGACAGGCGTGAATCACTCCGCTTTCAACGGTACCGACGGCACATATCGTTGAAGAGTAAAGAAAGTAAAGTCTTCCCCAACTTTTCTTGACCATCTCGTCAGTTCAGGCGAGCGTCGATGCCCGGGCCGACGTGGCCGCGGCGAGGCGACGCAGGGCCTCGGCCCGCTCCTGGCTGTGGTCGACGATGGGCCGCGGATAGCCGCCGTCATACCCGTCGGGGACGGCCCACGGCTCGTGCACCGTGCGGCCCGGGAGGTGGGCCAGTTCGGGGACGTACCGGCGAACGTACTCCCCCTCGGGGTCCACGAGCAGCCCCTGGCGGACGGGGTTGAAGACCCGGAAATACGGGGCGGCGTCGGTCCCGGTTCCGGCAACCCACTGCCAGCCGTGGCTGTTCGAGGCGAGGTCGCCGTCGATGAGGTGGGTGAGGAAATGCCGGGCGCCGTGCGGCCACCACACGTGCAGGTCCTTGGTGAGGAAACTCGCCGTGACCATCCGCACCCGGTTGTGCATCCACCCCTGGGTGAGCAGCTGGCGCATCCCGGCGTCGACGAGCGGGTAGCCGGTGCGACCGGAGCGCCACGCCTCCAGCCGCGAGGCCACCACGGGGTCGGCCGGGTCGTCATACTCCAGGTGTTCCAGGGCCGTGCGGTGGTCGCGCCAGGCACTGCGCGGAGAGTGCCACAGCGTGTCGGCATAGAACTCACGCCAGGCCAGCTCACTGACGAGGGTGTGCGCGCCGTCTCGATCGGCCGGTCCGACAGAAGCCAGATCTGCGAGCAGGGTGCGCGGGTGCAGCACCCCGAGCTTGAGATAGGGCGAGAGCCGGGTGGTTCCCTCCACCGCAGGCCGGTCCCGATCCGTCCGGTATGCCGTGAGGTCACCGTCGAGGAAGTCACGCCACCGCTGCAGAGCGGCCGCCTCGCCCGGCTCGGGCAGCGGCACGGTGGACCCGGCGACGGCTTCGTCGACGAGCGACCAGGCGTGCGGGTCGGTCTCTGCCGGACGGATCCTCGCCAGGTCCGCAGGTCCCGCCGGGACCGGGCAGCCATGGTCTCGCCAGGCCCGCAGAAACGGGGTGAAGACTCGGTAGGGACTACCCGCGCCGGTCCGGACCAGTCCCGGCCCCACGGCATACGGAGTGCCGGTGAGCACGAGCGCACGCCCACCGCGACGCAGCGCGGCCTCGACCCGCGCGTCCCGGCGCCGCCCGGCCGGGGTGGTCTCCCGAGTCACGTGGACGGCGTCGGCACCAAGACTCTCGGCGAGCGTCGGGATGACAGCCTCGGGCCGCCCGATCCGCAGACACAGCCGCCCGTCGAGGTCCCTGTCGAGCTGTCGGAGGGTGGCCGCGAGCCAGGCTCGCCGAGCGGATCCGGCGCAGTCCCAGAGTGCAGGGTCGATGACGAAGACGGGCACGGCCGTGCCCTGCGCCGTCGCGGCGAGCAGGGCCGGGTGGTCCGCGAGGCGGAGATCCCGGCGCAGCCAGAGAACCGAGGTCACGGCCCGATCTCCGCAGAGCGGCGGAGAGTGATCTGGGCGACGTCTAGGTAGCCGGTGGCGAACCCTGCCTCGCAGTAGGCGAGGTAGAACTCCCACATCCGCCGGAAAGTCTCATCGAAGCGCTCACCGGCGATCATCGGCCAGGACTCGAGGAAGGTGGCCCGCCACCGTCGCAGCGTTTCGGCGTAGTCCATCCCGAAGGAGCGCACCTGCGTCACCCGCAGCTGAGTATGCGCGGCAGTCACCTCGCGGATGGCGGTGAGCGAGGGGATGAGCCCGCCGGGGAAGATGTACTTCTGGATCCAGCCGTGGGAGTTGCGGGTCATCAGATAGCGATCGTGATCCATGAGGATGGACTGCACGACGGCACTCCCGCCGGGGGCGAGTCGGTCATCGATCGCGGCGAAGTAGGTCGGCCAGAACTCCTCACCGACGGCCTCTATCATCTCCACCGAGACCACAGCGTCGAACTCGCCACGGACATCTCGATAGTCCTGAAGCCGAACCTCGACGCGGTCCGCGACCCCCGCCGCGGCCAACTTCTGCCGCGCGAGGGCCTGCTGCTCGGCCGACAGCGTGATCGTCGTGACCGTTGCCCCGCGACCGGCCGCCCGCAGGGCGAGTTCACCCCAGCCGCTGCCGATTTCGAGCAGCCGGGTGCCCTCGGTGACCCCGGCGCGGTCGAGGATCGCGTCGATCTTGCGGAGCTGTGCCCGGTGCAGGTCCTGATGTTCCCGGGGCGCGCTCGGATCGAAGAGCGCGCTGGAGTAGGTCATCGATGGATCGAGGAAGGCGGCAAAGAGGTCGTTGCTCAGGTCGTAGTGGGCCTCGATATTGCGCCGGGCGCCGTGCACGGTGTTGCGGTGCCGGTCCGGGAGCGCCTCGTCCACCAGTGCCCGCAGCCGCATGAGCGGACGGGGAAGGATGTTCCCCAGCCGCTGCGCAAACGGGGCTAGCAGATCGGCCAGGTCGGTGTCCTGCCCCGCGCGCCAGAGCCCGGCCATGTAGGCCTCGCCGAGACCGATCTTGGGGTGATCCCCGATCCGCGCGAACAACTCATCCTCTCGGAGCACCTCGAAGGTCGGCGAGTGCGGACCGCCACCTCCGGTGATGGTCCCGTCGGGGAAGCGGAGCCGGACCGGCAGAGTGCCGACGACCTGCTGAACCAGGGCGCGGGCGATGAGTGCACGCGGCCGAGAGAGCAGGACATGGGGCACCCGGAACGGGGTGCCCAGGGCATCACTGGTCATCGGACGCTCTCCCCGGAGTTCGCCGGACGCTCACGCACCGGCAGCCGGCGCAGCCACAGCCAGATGCCGTGCACCCGGATCAGTGCGCTGACCAGGTGCGGCATGAAGGGGTTGCGGGCGAAGGTCGCGAGCACGGCGCGGGGGGTGGCCGCACGGCATAGGCCGTCGACGGCCGCGGTGACCACCGGGCGACCCTCCCGGCGCAGGCGGATGGAGGCGGCGACCCGCTGCGGGGTGAGGTGCAGGTGGAGGGCGTACTCGCCGGCGGTGTCGTTGAACGGCGAGACGTAGAACTCCTTGGCGGTACTCGCGCGCCCGGAGGCATCGGGGGTGATGACGTAGGCATGGCGCCCGCCGTAGGTGTTGTGCACCTCGACGAGGACGGCCCGCCCAACCCCGTCTGCACCAAAACACCAAAACAGGGTCATCGGGTCGAAGGTGTGGCCGAGGACGCGGGCATGGGCGAGCATGACGACCCGACTCACCTCGGTCGCCTCGACACCATGGCGAGCGAGGACGCGGAGCACGTTGTCCTTGAGGGCGGCCAGGCTCGGGGGACCGCTGAGGTGGTCCTCGCCCCGGAAGGAGGCCAGCGGTCGCAGCCAGCGCGGGAGCTGCGGCGGCGCATCCAGGTCGATGAGCCACTGGTAGTGCCGGTAGCCGAAGGAGTGCTCGATCGGCTGGTGCCGGGTGTGCTGGACCGAGCCGACGACGAGCGCGGGGAGAGCGGGCAGGTCCGCGGTCGTGAACGCACTCGAGCGGGCCACGAGCCCCGCACGACTGACGCTCACCAGGACACCCCGAACGCGGCGGCCGCCTCCACCCCGGACCGGGCACCATCCTCGTGGAAGCCCCACCCCCAATAAGCCCCTGCGTATGCCGTTCTCGCCGTGGTGATCTCGGCGCGGCGCCGTTGGGCCCGGATCGCCGGGAGGTCGTAGACCGGATGGCGGTAGGCCATGCTCGCCAGGATCGTGCGGGGGTCGATGCGCGCGGTGGCATTGAGCGTGACGTAGAGCGGGGTGCGGGCGTCGATACCCTGGAGCCGGTTCATGTCGTAGGTGACCACTGGGGGCGGGTTACGGGTCTGGGCGTCGCCCCGCTCGACGCGGTAGTTCCACGAGGCCCGGGCGCGTTCGGCCCGAGGCAGGAACGAGGGGTCCTGGTGCAGGACGGTCTCGTTCGTCGAGGAGCGGAAGGCGCCGAGGACGGCCCGCTCCGCGGGCGTGGGGTCGGCGAGGAGGGCAAGCGCCCGATCGGCCGCCGTGGCGATGACGACCCGGTCATAGACGTCCTCCACCTGGCCCGCAGCGGTGACCCCGACCGCGTCGGCCGCACGCCGGACGGAGACGACGGCTGCCCCGCGGCGGATGTCGGCGAGGCGATCGGCGATGGCCTCGACGTAGGTCTGGGAGCCTCCGACGACCGTCCGCCATTGGGGCGAGCCGGTCACGGACAGCATTCCGTGGTGATCGAGGAAGCGGAAGAGGTAGCGGGCCGGATAGTGCAGGGCATCGGCGCCACCGGTCGACCAGACGCAGGAGACCAGCGGCACGGCATACAGGTCGGTGAAGGCCGTGGAGAAGCCAGCGGCGGAGACGAACTCGCCCAGGGTCCGCTCATCGGTGTCGTCGGTCTCGGCGAGGAACCGGCCGGCAACCCGGTGGAAGCGCTTTACCGAGGTGAGCACGTCGAGGTAGTCGCGGCGCGCGAGCTGTCGCGGGCGGGCGAGGAAGCCGGAGACCCCGCGTCCGCCGGCGTACTCGATGCCGGTGCGCGCGTCGCTGATGCTCATCGACATCTCGGTGTCTCGGGTGGCGACACCGAGTTCACCGAAGAGACGCAAGAGGTGGGGATAGGTGCGGTCGTTGTGCACGATGAACCCGCTGTCGACGGCGACCGGAGTGCCGTCGGCTCCGGGAACCGTGTGCGTATGGGCGTGTCCACCGAGGCGGGTATCGGCCTCGTAAAGGGTGACCTCGTGCTCGGTTCGCAAGAGGTACGCCGTGGTGAGCCCAGAGACGCCGGAGCCGATGACAGCGATCCGCTCCCTGGCCATGGCCCGCACGTTAGAGGCGCCTGAACTGGGATGTCAAATGTTTGTCTAATCTTATGGCGCGGGGCTACGGCGCGGGGCTACAGTCCTGGCATGGACCCCGCCTCCGGGATGCAGATCGGCGAGCTCAGCCGACGCGTCGGGATGTCCACGCACGCGCTCCGGGCCTGGGAGAAGCGTTACGGACTCCTCCGGCCGACGCGGACCACCGGAGGCTACCGGATCTACTCCAGCGCCGATGAGCGCCGCGTGCTCGGGGTCCTGGCCCTGCGCGACGCTGGCGTGCCGACCGCGGAGGCCGTCCTGCGCGTGCTCTCCGCCCAGCGCGCCGCGACTCTCCCAGCGAGCCCTGCCCCTGGCGAAGCGGGCACCTCCGGCGAGGTCCCCGCGGTCTTCCTCGCTCTGTTCGCGCGGGCCGTCCATGCCTTCGATGAAGCCGTCGCCCAGGCCGCCCTCGACGACCTCGTCGCCAGCGCCGGAATCGAGGCGGCGATCACCGACGGCATCCTGCCGGCCCTGCACCGGATTGGGGTCGACTGGGAGAGCGGCGAGGTCACCATCGGCCACGAACACTTCGCGACCCAGTTGGTCCGACGGCGGCTCTCCTCGTACTCGCTCACTTGGGGGGTGGGCACCGGCCCGGTCGCCGTGCTCGGCTGCCCTCCGGGGGAGCTGCACGACATCACCCTGCTCTGTTTCGGGGTGCTGCTGGGCCGTCGAGGATGGCGGATCCGCTACCTCGGCGCCGACACCCCGGTGAGCGAGATCGCCCGCGCCGCGCGGGCCACCGGCGCCTCCGCCGTCATCGTCGCCGCGACCCGGGACCAGGTCTTCGCCCAGGCCCAGGTCGCACTCGGAGAGCTCGCAGCGACCTACTCGACCTACCTTGCCGGCCGCGGCGTCGACGCCGACCTGCTCACCAGAACCGGCGCTCAGAGCCTGCCGGCAGACCTACGCGCGGCCGCGGAGCAGATCACCGAGACGGTGGCCGCGCTCTGCTGAGCCGGCCCGCCGTGGACCCCGGTCAGCCGAGGGACCCCGGTCAGCCGAGGGACCCCGGTCAGCCGAGGGACAGCGAGAGGGCGTGGATGACCAGCCCGGCCAAGGCTCCGACGATGGTGCCGTTGATCCGGATGAACTGAAGGTCCCGCCCGACGTGCAACTCGATCCGCTCGGCCGCCTCCTTGCCGTCCCAACGGTCCACGGTCACCGAGATGACCTCGGCGAGTTCGGAGCCGTAGGTGTTCACCGCGAAGGCGACGACCTCACCGAGTCGATCCTCGAGCCGCTCACGCCATACCGGGTTCTCGACGAGGTGGGCACCGAGGTGGGTGAGCAGCTCGTCCCCGCGGAGGTAGAAGTAGGAATCCGGGTCAGCCATCGCCGAGGTGAGCGCGGTCTTGACGGTTCCCCAGAGGCTGATCGCGGTCGTGGCGACCTGCGGGTGGCTGAGCAGCCGCTCCTTGAGCGCCTCGGCCCGCCCGATGACCTCCTCATCGTGCTGGAGGTCGTCGGCAAGCCGCCGCAGGAGGGCATCGAGGGCCGCGCGAGCCGGGTGCTGCGGGTCGTCCCGGATGTCGGCCACCCAGTCCAGGACCTGCTGGTAGGTCCAGTGGATGACCCGGTCGTCGAGCCAGGGCGGGGACCACCAGGGGGCGCGTTCCCCGATGACGGCAGCGAAGGTGCCGGGGTTCTCCTGGAGCCACGCATGTCCCTGCGCGAGGGTCAGGTCGACCAGGCCCTTGTGGGTGCCCTGCTCGAGCACCCCCTCAAGCAGCGACCCGGCGATCGGGCTGATCGGCTCCCGGGCGAGGCGGGGGAGCAGGAACTGTTCGACCAGGGTGCGGACCTCGTCATCGCTGAGTCGGCCGATGCCCGCCCGGATGACGCGGGCGGCCTCGCCCATGACCCGGTCGCGGTGGGCACGAACCCCGAGCCATCGGCCCAGGCGTTCGGCAACCCGCGCAGCGCGCAGCCGCTCCCGGGCGATCTCCTCGGTGAGGAAGTTCTCCACGACAAAGTCCTGGAGGTTGCGGCCAATCTCGTTCTTGCGCTTGGGGATGATCGCTGTGTGCGGGATCGGCAGCCCGAGCGGGTGCTTGAAGAGCGCGGTCACCGCGAACCAGTCGGCGAGCGCCCCGACCATGGCCGCCTCGGCTCCGGTGTTCACGTACCCCCAGACCCCCGAGTGATCCAGGCGCAGGGTCACGGCATACACGATGGCGGCGAGGAGGAGCAGGCTGAGCGCGACGATGCGCATCCGCCGCAACCCGCGGCGGCGGGCGGCGTCGGCGGGGCTCGGCGCGAGAAGGCTCACGGTGACAGTCTCTCCCACTGGAGTCGATGGCCCGGTTGCTCCGGCCCACCCGCTCAACGCCGCCGGGCCCTCCCGTATGCCGTCCGCCCCTGCCACCCCTTGGCTACCCCGGCCTACCCCCGCATCTGGCCCCGCAGCCCCCACGGCCCCGCCGCCCCGACCCCGCCGCCCCGACCCCGCCGCCCCGACCCCGCCGCCCCGACCCCGCCGCCCCGACCTAACCTCTGCTAGCAGCCCTTGGCTTCAGAGCCGCATGATGCATCCTTCGGTTCTGAAACTAACCTCTGCTAGCAGAGGTTAGGTCGCCGCAGCGGGGTGGCAGGATGGCCCGATGGTCGCCCGGATCCCGCCCCTCATGGCACCGGTCACCCCCGCGGGCGCGTTGCGCCGGGTGGCGTACCTCCTCGAACGCAGCCGCGCGGGCAGCTACCGGGTCGAGGCCTTCCGCACCGCGGTGACGACGATCGCTGCGCTCACCCCCGACGAACTCGAATACCGAGTCGCCGAAGGCACGCTTACCGAGTTACCCAAGATCGGGGCCTCGACCGCCGGCGTCATCACCGAGGCAGTTCGCGGCGAACTCCCCGCATACCTCACCGACCTTGAGGAACGGGTGGGCGGCCCGCTCACCGAGGGCGGCGAGACCCTGTATGCCGCACTGCGCGGGGACTGTCACCTCCATTCGGACTGGTCGGACGGCGGCTCCCCCATCGACGAGATGGTCCTGACCGCGGCCGAACTCGACCATGACTGGATGGTCCTCACCGACCACTCCCCCCGGCTGCGGATCGCCAATGGCCTCAGCCCCGAACGGCTCACCCGACAGCTCGCCGTGCTCGACGGGGTGAATGAGCAGGTGGGCGGCCTCATCCGGGTCCTCAAGGGGATCGAGGTGGACATCCTCGACGACGGCTCCCTCGACCAGACCCCCGACCTGCTCGGCCGCCTCGACCTCGTCACGGCCTCGGTGCACAGCAAGCTCGCGATGCCGGCCGGGCCGATGACTCGCCGGATGGTCGCCGCGGTGTCCAACCCAAGGGTCAACGTCTTGGGACACGCGACCGGGAGGCTCGTGGAAGGCTCGCGCGGGGTGCGGCCACCCTCGCAGTTCGACGCGCGAGCGGTCTTCTCGGCCTGCGCCGACCATGGAACCGCCGTGGAGATCAACTCACGACCCGAGCGCTGCGACCCCCCGGACGAGCTCATCGAACTCGCCCTCGACCTCGGCTGCCTCTTCGCCATCGACTCCGATGCGCATGCCCCGGGCCAGCTCGACATGAAGGCCCACGGGTGCGAGCGCGCCGAGCGACTCGGCATCCCCGCCGAACGGATTGTCACCACCTGGCCGGTCGAGGAGGTGCTGGCCTGGGTCGAGGCCGGAGGTCGCTAAGGGGTCTCGACAACCCGTCGTTTTGGTTCCGCGTCGGCCCGTCCCCTATAGTTGCCGAGTCCTCGACGGATCCGAGCGCTGCGCGCTGCGCGACGTAGAGGGTCCGGACGGCAAAAACCGGGTCCCCATCGTCTAGCGGCCCAGGACCCCGCCCTTTCACGGCGGTAGCACGGGTTCGAATCCCGTTGGGGATACGCATGGCCAGAACGCACCATCCTGGCCCCGTAGCGCAGTTGGTTAGCGCGCCGCCCTGTCACGGCGGAGGTCGCGGGTTCGAGTCCCGTCGGGGTCGCCAGCCGAAAATGCCCCTCCCTCGGAGGGGCATTTCGCCTGTCCGCCCCCTTCCGGGGCCCACCGTCGGGGTCGCCAGCCGAACATGCCCCTCCCTCGGAGGGGCATTTCGCTACTCACCCTGCCTTGCGCTACCCGGCGATCGGGGCGAAGTCCGCGGTGAAGTGCCGCAGCATCGGCGGTTCGCTGACGATCCGGTAGCCCCGCAGCGACTCGCGGACCTCCATGACCCGCTCGCACACCTCGATGACGTAGTCCATGTGGCTTTGGGTATAGGTGCGCCGCGGGATCGCCAGCCGGACCAGGTCGAGCGCGGCCGGCTGCTCCGAACCGTCGCTCTGCCGCCCGAACATGACCGTCCCGATCTCGCAGGACCGTACCCCGCCGAGTTCGTAGAGGGCCACCGCGAGCGCCTGCCCCGGGTACTCCAGGGGCGGGATGTGCGGGAGCAACGCCCGGGCATCGAGGTACACGGCGTGCCCGCCCGCGGGCTGCAGACACGGCATACCCATGGCGGTGAGCGCTTCGACGACATAGGCGGTGGCCCGGATGCGGAACCGCAGATAGTCGTGCGAGACCACCTCCCGTAGCCCCTGGGCCAGCGCCTCGAGGTCCCGCCCGGCCAGTCCGCCATAGGTGGGGAAGCCCTCGGTGAGGATGAGCAGGTTGCGGCACTCCTGAGCGACCGCATCGTCGTTGACCGCCAGCCAGCCCCCGATGTTGCCCATGGGGTCCTTCTTGGCCGACATCGTCATGCCGTCGGCGAGCCCGGCCATGTCGCGAATGATGTCGCGGACGTCGCGATCCCCCTGCCCGAGTTCGCGTTCCCGGATGAACCACGCGTTCTCGGCGAACCGACAGGCATCGAGATAGAGCGGCTTGCCGTAACGGTGCGCGACCTGCGAGACGGCCTGCAGGTTGGCCAGCGACACCGGCTGGCCACCGCCGGAGTTGTTCGTCACCGTCACCATGACGCAGGGCACGTCGTCCGCTCGCTCGGCAAGGAGAGCCTCGAGCCGCTCGACGTCCATGTTTCCCTTGAACGGATGCCACCCCTGCGGGTCATGCGCTTCCTCGATGACCAGGTCGAGGGCTTGGGCGCCGGTGTGCTCGACGTTGGCCCTCGTGGTGTCGAAGTGGGTGTTGCTCGGCACGACCATCCCCTGCCGACAGACAACCTCGAAGAGGATCCGCTCGGCGGCCCGCCCCTGGTGGGTCGGGATGATGTGCTCGTAAGGGAAGAGCTCCTGGACGGCCTCCTTGAAGAGGAACCAGGACGGCGAGCCGGCATACGACTCATCACCGTGCTGGATGGCGGCCCACTGGTCGCGGCTCATGGCACCCGTACCCGAGTCGGTGAGCAGGTCGATAAGCACGTCCTGCGAATGCAGTCGGAACAGGTTGTATGCCGCGGCGCGCACGGCCTCCCCGCGCTCCTGCGGCGTGGTCATCCGCAGCGGTTCGACGGAGTGGATACGGAAGGGCTCGAAAACGGTACGGAACGGGGCGTCGGCCATGGCTTTCACGGTATCGCGGCCGCTCCCGGCCCACTCAGCCCGGGTGGTCGGCGGTGAAGTGGACACCGTTGAACCCCGCCCGCCACGCGGTGACGTCGCGGCCGACGGCGGCAGACTCCTCCGGCGTGCTTGCCCGCAGACCCCGGGCGATCAGTTCGGCGAGTTCGGGCATGTCCGCCACCCGCATCCCCCGTCGCACGATCTCGGGGGTGCCGAGCCGAAGGCCGTTCATGTCCCCATCGACCGAGTCCAGCGGCAGCCCGATCCCGCAGGCCAGCAGGTTGGCGCGGCGGAGCAGCTGGGAGGCGGCCTGCCCACCGCCCCAGCCGTGCGCCGGGAGGGCGAACTGGTGCGAGGTCGTGAAGCCCTGGGTCGTCTCGAACACCGGAACCCCGCGGTCGGCGAGTTCCTCGGCAAGGCGGGCTGCGGTGGCCACCATCTGGGCGGCATACGCTTCGCCGGAGACCTGCCAGTCGACCAAGGTGAGCGCGAGGGCGGCCGCCTTCGCGGCGTCATAGTTCGCGGTGAGCCCTGGGAAAGCAATCGCCTCGAGCCGCTCGGCGAGCTCGGGGGTGTTCGTCAGCACGACACCCCCGGCCGGACCGCCGAGGGACTTGTAGGTCGAGAACGTCATCAGGTGCGCGCCTTCGGCGAGTGGCTGCTGCCACGCCTGACCGGCGATAAGCCCGCAGAGGTGCGCGGCGTCGAAGAGAACCAAAGCGCCCACTTCGTCGGCGATCTCGCGGATGGCCGCCACCGGGTGGCGGGTGAGGTTGAGCGAGGAACCGATGGTGAGCACCGCCGGGCGGACCTCGTGGGCCAAGGCTCGTAGGGCGTCGACCTCGACGGTGTAGCGGGCGGCGTCAACCGGGGCGGGCACGGTCCGCAGCCGGTACATCCCAGCCGAGCCGCCGACGTGATGGGTCACATGCCCCCCGATCGACGGGGGTGGGGCGATGATCGTGTCCCCCGGCTCGCACGTGGCGAGGAAGGCGTACAAGTTGGCAAGGGCCCCCGAGGGTACCCGGATCTCCGCGTACCGCGCCCCGAAGACCTCCGCGGCAAGTTCGGCGGCGATGACCTCGATCTGCTCGATGGCCTCCAGTCCGGTCTCGTACTTGTCCCCCGGGTAACCGAGCGATGGCCGTGAACCCAGGCCGGAGCTCAGCAGGGCCTCGGCGCGCGGGTTCATGACGTTGGTCGCCGGGTTGAGGTTGATGCACTCGACGTCGTGGATCCGGCGGCTCTGAGCGGCAAGACGCTCGACCTCACGCTGCTGCTCGGCGACCGGCCGGTTCGCCGCGGCCTGGGCGAGCATCCGGATGCGCTCGCGGGCCACCGTGGACAGCCACGGCCGGTCGGTGAGCGAGGGCGTCATGGCGTTACGTCCTTCCGCGGAACCGCCGCAGGCGACGGGCTACGTTCACCTGCTGTTCACCTGAAGAGTAATCTGGCGCCGAACCTGCCGAGCCACGGCGAGAAGAGGGCCGATGACGACCGATCCTGCCCCACCTGCCGGCGACCCTGTCGGTGGAACTTCCGGCGACCCCGCGGGTGAGCGACTCCGGCGACACCCCGCTATCGAGTACCACACCGTGCCCGAAGGGGAGCACTGGGCGCTCAAGGCGTTCCAGGCGTCGACCCCGGGCCTCACTTTCCTGACCACCCGATACCAACGCTCCTGGCTGCGGACGGACATGATCGCCGGCCTCGCCGTCGCGGCCTACCTCATCCCCCAGGTCATGGCGTACTCGGCGATCGTCAAGGTGCCCCCGGTGACCGGTTTGTGGACGGCGCTTTTCGCCATGGTCCTCTACGCGATCATGGGCGGGTCCCGGGTGCTCTCGGTCGGCCCCGAATCGACGATCGCCCTGCTCGCCGGCCTGGCCATCGCGGACATCAGCCAAGACCCGGCCCGGGTGGTGCCGCTCGCTGCGGCGTTGAGCCTGGTCGTCGCCGGCTGGTGTCTGCTCGGACGGATGCTCCGCCTGGGAGTGGTCGCCGACCTGCTCTCCCAACCGCTCCTCGTCGGGTACCTCGCCGGCGCCGCCGTGCTCATGGTGAGCGGCCAGCTCGGCAAGCTCACCGGAGCCGCGGTCGAGGGCGAGGAGATCATCGCTCAGATCCGCTCCTTCATCGAGGTCATCGGCCAGACCCAATGGCCCACCCTTGCCGTCGGCCTCGGAACCTTCGCCCTCATCCTGTTCATCCACTGGATCCGCCCGAGCTGGCCGGCAGCCCTCCTCGGAGTGCTCGCGGCCATGGCGGCATACGCCACACTCCACCTCGGCGACCACGGTGTGGCCGTCGTCGGGGAGGTGCCCTCGGGCATCCCCACACCGCAACTGCCCGTCATCTCCGGCGCCGAACTCAAGGCCCTCGTCATCGCGGGGCTCGGGATCGCGATCATGGCCTACAGCGACAACATGCTCGTGGCGCGCGGCTTCCCCGCCGAGCCCCTCCCCGACGAACGGCCTTCCGACCGCGAGGTGGACCCGCAGGCCGAGCTCGTCGCGCTCGGCGGGGTCCACATCGGGGTGGGGCTCTTCGGCGGCTTCCCGGTGTCGTCCTCGGGGTCACGGACCGCGCTGGCCCTCGCGAGCCGGGCCCAGACCCAGGTCTATTCGCTGGTCGCCTGTGTCGTCGTCGTCATCGTCATCCTCGCCGCCGGTCCCATCATGGAGTGGATGCCCAAGGCCGCCCTGGGCGGCGTTGTGCTGTATGCCGCGAGCAAGCTCGTCCGGATCGCCGACTTCAAACGGCTGCTGCGGTTCCGGCGCCGCGAATTCGCGCTCGCCCTCATCACCCTGGTCGGGACCATCGTCTTCGGCATCCTCGCCGGGGTCGGGCTCGCGGTTACCCTTTCCCTGCTCGAGATGGGCCTTCGGCTCGCGCGGCCGCACGATGCCGTGCTCGGCCGGGTGCCGGGCCTGGCCGGGATGCATGACGTCGCCGACTACCCGGACGCGCAAACCCTCCCCGGGCTTATCGTCTACCGGTTCGAGGCCCCCCTCTTCTTCGCCAACGCCGGTGAGCTGCGCCGCCGAGTCCAACGGGTCGTCGACCAAGAGATCGCCGCGTTCCCGCAGGACCCGCCGCGCTGGCTGCTGCTCAACGTGGAGGCCAACACCGAGGTCGACATCACCGCCGCGGACGCCCTGCGCCAACTTCAGGGGGACCTCGCCGCGCAAGGCATCCGGCTCGGCCTCACCCGGATCAAACGGGACCTCTACGAGCCGCTCCGGCGCGCGGGGGTCGTCGACCTCATCGGCGAGGACATGCTCTTCCCGACCCTGCCGGTCGCCGAAGAGGCCTATGTCGAGTGGGCCGCTGCTCACCCGGACCTCACGCAGGACACGGCCGTCCCGCAGCCGCCGCAGGACCGGCCGAGCGCGCAGCCTACGGTCGCCACCGAGGCCGAGGCCCGCGCCCGCGGGACGTTTTGAGTCGCACCGCCCGGGCTGGGTATAGTGCGGAGGCGCCCTTGAGGGTGCACGGCCAGGTAGCTCAGTTGGTACGAGCGTCCGACTGAAAATCGGAAGGTCGGCGGTTCGACCCCGCCCCTGGCCACCTCTGCGACAATGCCCCCGTGGTGGCACGACACCTCCCCAAGGTCTCCGAGTTGCGTGAGCTGGTCCGTTTCCAACGGCCCGAGCTGAACCCGACCACGCGCCGCCTGCGGTCCGCGCTCACCATCCATGACCTACGCGCCATCGCCCAGCGCCGCACTCCGCGAGCGGTCTTCGACTACACCGACGGAGCCGCCGAGGCCGGACTCTCCCTGGCCAGGGCCCGACAGGCCTTCGAGGACATCGAGTTCCACCCCAACGTCCTGCGGGACGTCTCTAGCGTCGACACCACGACCACGATCCTCGGTGGCCCCTCCGCCCTCCCCTTCGGGATCGCGCCGACCGGATTCACCCGGCTCATGCACACCCAGGGTGAGGTGGCCGGAGCGGGTGCCGCCGGGGCCGCCGGCATACCCTTCGCCCTCTCCACGTTGGGCACGACCTCCATCGAGGACGTCCGGGCGGCCAACCCGGAGGGTCGCACCTGGTTCCAGCTCTATGTCATGCGCGACCGAGAGATCTCCGACGCCCTCATCGAACGGGCCGCACGGGCCGGCTACGACACCCTGCTCTTCACCGTGGACACCCCGGTCGCCGGGGCCCGGCTGCGCGACCGGCGCAACGGGTTCAGCATCCCGCCGCAGCTCACCCTGGCAACGGTCGTCAACGCCATACCCCGGCCCTGGTGGTGGTGGGACTTCCTGACCACCCCGACCTTGCAGTTCGCCTCCCTCACCTCGACCGGCGGCACCGTCGCCGAGCTCATCAACGCCGCCATGGACCCCTCCATCAACGGCGCCGATCTCTTAGCGATCCGGGCGGCGTGGCCCGGCCGACTCGTCGTCAAGGGCGTCCAGAGCATCGAGGACGCCCGCCGCCTGGCCGAGGCCGGCGTCGACGGGATCGTGCTCTCCAACCACGGCGGTCGGCAACTCGACCGGGCGCCGGTCCCCTTCCATCTGCTCCCCCAGGTGGCCCGCGAGCTCGGGGACGACATCGAGATCCTCCTCGACACCGGGATCATGAGCGGGGCCGACATCGTCGCCGCGATCGCCCTCGGCGCCCGGTTCACGCTCGTCGGACGCGCCTACCTCTACGGCCTCATGGCGGGCGGTCGGGCGGGGGTCGATCGCGCCCTGGCCATCCTGGCCGACGACATTGTCCGCACCATGAAGCTCCTCGGCGTCCAGAGCGTCGCCGAACTGCAGCCAGCCCACGTCACCCAACTGCGCCGACTCGGGCCGCTGCGAAGCGATTGACCCAAACCCCTCCCGGGGGACTCGCGCGGCGCGCTAACCTGCGAGCACAGCGCCGCAAACGACGTTGCACACCACCCATCGCCAGGTAGGGGTAGCCATGTCAGGGGTTCCGCACCGTATGCCGTCCCGCCGTTCCGTCCTCGGCGGCACACTCGGGGCTCTGGCCACCGCGACGACGACCGTGGGGCTCGCGCCAGCGGCCTCCGCGGCCACGGCCGGCACCCCGGTGACCTGCGGGACGAACAACTTCGGTGAGCTGGGGGATGGCACCCGGATCGCGCACTACACCGCAGCCCCCGTCCTAGGCCTGACCACCGTCACCGACCTGCACGGGGGTCGTGGGCACGTCAACGCGCTCCGATCGGACGGAACGGTGTGGTGCTGGGGCAGCAACGTCGAGGGCCAGTGTGGGTCGGGCACGGCCACCCGCAGGATCCTGGCTCCCCAGCAGGTGCCCGGCCTCACCGGTGTGAGTGCCGTGGAGACCGGGCACTATCACTCGCTGGCCCTCAAGGGGGGAGTGGTCTGGGTGTGGGGTCACAACGACGTCGGCCAGCTCGGCGATGGCACCCTGGTCCAGCGCCGCATCCCGGTGCAGGTCCCCGGGATCACCGACGCGATCGCGCTCGCCGCCGGCCGGAGCATGAGCTTCGTGCTGCGCCCCAACGGCACGGTGTGGGGTTGGGGCCTCAACGCCTCGGGACAGATCGGTGACGGCACGACCGCGCAGCGGCTCGTCCCCACTCAGGTGAGCGGCCTGAGCAACATCGTGGCCATCGCCTGCGGCCGGGACCACTCCTTCGCCCTCGATGCCACCGGCCGGCTCTTCGGCTGGGGGGACAACCTCGGCGGTCAGGTCGGCAACGGCACCAAGGTCAACGTCCTCGTCCCGGTCCTCATCACTACGGGCATCGCCGAGGTGCAGGCCGGGGCCGATCACTCCTACGCCCGCAAGAGCGACGGCACCGTCCTGGCCTGGGGCCGCAACGCCCGCAGCCAGCTCGGTGATGGCACAACCACCCTGCGGACCCGCCCGGTGCCCGTGCAGAACCTCACCGGGGTCGTCTCCCTCGGCGCCGGACGCGACCACGGTGTCGCCGTCCTCGCCGACGGCACGGCCCGATCCTGGGGGTACAACGTCTCCGGGCAACTCGGCGACGGCACGCTCCTCTCGCGCAATCGCCCCGTGCAGGTCAGCGGGGTCACCGGCGCGACCAAAGCCGGTGGCGGCGGGAGCGCCTACAGCGTCATCCTGCGGTCCTAGACCACAAGGGCATTGGACCCGACGCCTCGCCCGGCGAGATGGGACAGCCGGAGCGCCCAGACTCATGTACCGTTGGCCCCACGATTACACACACCATTCCCGGGGCCGCCACTAGCCGCCCCGGCAGACGCACGAGGGGGTCACGCCATGGGGCGCGGCCGGGCCAAAGCCAAGCAGACGAAGGTTGCCCGCGAGCTGAAGTACTACAGCCCGCAGACAGATCTCTCCGCGCTTGAGCGTGAACTCCACTCCACCTCCCAGGGTGGCGGCTTCACTGCCGCACGGACCTGGGACGATGACGACGAGGATGACGACGACAGCACGTGGACGTCTGGATCTCGCTAGTCTGCTGGCCGCCCATCACGGCGGCCGACCTCTCTCCCGCCTGGGTGTCGAGCATTCCCTGACCTGCACGCCTCTGCCATGCTCTGACGCATGAGCACGCAGAGCACCGTCGCTGAGACCCGCCGCCTCGGCGTCGAGGTCACCGGGATTGAGATCATCGGTGAGTCCGAACGGGCCGCGCGCCCACGGGACCTGTTCTGGCCGTGGTTCGCGGCGAACGTCTCGGTTTTCGGGATCTCCTATGCCGCGTTCATCCTCGGGTTCGGGATCTCCTTCTGGCAGGCCGTCCTCGTCACCATCCTCGGGGTGGTGGCGAGTTTCGCCCTGTGCGGGATCATCGCTATCGCCGGCAAACGCGGTTCGGCGCCGACCATGATCCTCTCCCGGGCCGCGTTCGGGGTGACCGGGCAGAAGGTGCCCGGGGTCATCAGCTGGCTCGTCTCGATTGGCTGGGAGACCTTCCTCGCCATCCTTGCCGTCCTCGCCACCGCGACGATCTTCGAGCGGCTCGGCCTCTCCGGCGGCACCGCGACCAAGGTCATCGCTGCGGTGGTGGTCGCCACGATGATCGTCCTGGCCTCGGTGGCCGGCTACCACATCATCATGCGGATGCAGTCGGTCCTCACCTGGGTGACCGGCGCGATCACCATCCTCTACGTCCTGGCGACCATCTCGCATGTCAACTGGTCCGCCCTCGGCGAGATCCCCTCCGGCAGCATAGGCGCGACGATCGGTGCCCTCGTCATGGTGATGACCGGGTTCGGCCTGGGCTGGATCAACATCGCCGCCGACTGGTCGCGCTACCAGCAGCGCACCGCGAGCGGTGCCGCCATCGTCGGCTGGAACACTCTCGGCGGTGCCCTCGCCCCCACCCTGCTCGTCTGCTACGGCCTGGCGCTCGCAGGCTCCGACGAGAAGGTCAAGGCCGGGATCGTGACCGACCCCATCGGCACACTCGCCACACTCCTGCCGACCTGGATGCTCGTGCCGTTCCTCATCGCGGCGATCCTCTCCCTGGTCTCCGGGGCGGTCCTTGGCATCTATTCCTCGGGCCTAACCCTGCTCTCCCTTGGGGTGCGGATCCCGCGGCCCATGGCGGCGCTCGTCGACGGCGTCATCCTCACCCTGGGGACGTTCTATGTCGTCTTCGTCGCGCAGAACTTCCTCAACCCCTTCCAGTCCTTCCTCATCACCCTCGGGGTGCCGCTGGCATCGTGGGCGGGGATCATGATCGCCGACATCGCTCTGCGGAAGCGGGACTACGACGACGACGCCCTCTTCGACGCGGGCGGCCGCTACCGGGCGTGGGACTGGGTCTCCCTGGGGACCATGGTGGTGGCCTCGGTCCTCGGCTGGGGCTTGGTCGTCAACGGCTTCTCCGCCGATGCCTCGTGGAACGACTGGCAGGGCTTTCTGCTTGAGCCGCTCGGCCTGGGCACGTACAACGCTGCCGACGGTTACTGGGAGGGCACGTTCGCCTACGCCAACCTCGGCGTGCTCCTCGCCCTGGCGCTCTCCTTCGCGGTTACCCTTGTCGCCCGTCGCGGCACGGTCGCCCGACAGGAGTCGGGGGCCTGAGCGATGCCTGAGGACACCCCCGCGGGTTGGCTCGTCATCATCGACCCGCAGGCGATCTTCGCCTCACCGGATACCTCCCCGTGGGGGTCCGGCATGTTCGCGGCCGCCCTGCCGGAGATGGTCCGCCTCGCCGAGACCTTCGGCCCCGAGCGGACCGTCCTCACCCGGTTCGTCGCCGACGCCGCCCTCGGCGGTTCCTGGGGTCCGTACTACCGGGACTGGCCGTTCGCGCTGGTCCCCGACAACGATCCCCTGTATGCCGTCGTGCCCGAGCTCGCCGACGCCTCCCGGCATACGGTGACCGAGCCGACGTTCGGCAAGTGGGGCGCGGCGCTGCGGGGGATTGTCGGCGACACCGCCACGCTCACCCTCGCCGGGGTGTCCACGGACTGCTGCGTGCTCTCCACGGCCCTCCCGGCGGCCGACTCCGGGGCCACGGTGCGGGTCGCCGCCGCGGCGTGCGCGGGCTCGACGCCGGAGAACCACGAACGGGCGCTGGCCGCGATGGCGCTCTACGGGCCGCAGATCACCATCCACTGATGACGCTGGAGGTGCTGGCGTCGTATGCCGCGCTGCTCGCCGCCACCGGAAGTGACCCGGTGGTCCGCCACGAGGTCGGCCCGGAGTTGCTCGCGCCCCCGCTCCGCCTGCGCGGTGCGGTGCTCTTTCGCCGCGAGACGCAGCTCGGGTTTGCGGGGGCCGTCTGCCTCGGCCCCCCAGACGATGTCGCGGCCCTGCTGCGGTCACCCTGGCGGACCTTTCCCGGTTGGGCTCAGGAACGTTCACTCACGGTCGATCGAGAACTGACCCCGGTGATCCGGCAGATCGGGGCTCGCGGGATCGGGGAATGGGAGTGGATGATGCTGCCGGATCGGGAGGCGCTCGTGCGACGTCGGCTCCCGCCCGGTCTTGCCCCGGAGCAGGTCGATGCCCACACGGCATACGGGTTCGTGAAACGGCACCACACGACCCGGTGGCTCACCCCCGATCCACTTGAGCCATGCTGGCTCGGGCTGCGGGAGGACGCCACCGGGGACCTTGTCGCGATCGGGCTGGCGTCGGCTACTGCGGCGGGGGCGACCCGGCTCACGAGCATCGCGGTCGACACCGAGCGCCGCGGGCAGGGCCTGGGGTGGGCGGTGACCCAGGCGCTCGCGGAGTACGGGCTGGGGCGCAGCGGCGTCGTGGTCCTCGGGGTGGATGCGGACAACGAGGCCGGGCTCGGGCTCTATGCCGCGCTGGGGTTCCGGCTCGTGCACCGGTTCGCGAGCGGCTCGCTGACACCTTTGCCGGCCGATTCGATGTATTCGCGCACCGGCATACGGCCCTGAAATACATCGAATGCGCTAGCCCGGCGGGTGCGCACCGACGAGTTGGACCGAGCCACCCTCGACCCCTTTGGCGCCCTGGACGACCTCGACGCCGTCTGCGTAGGGGGCCGAGGCCGCGTCATGGATCTCCCCGATGACCCACGTCCGTATGCCGTGCGCGCCAAGGTGCGCGCCCGCGGCGTCCACCGATGCCGCGGGCAACACCGCGACGAACCCGACCCCCAGGTTGAGGGTGCGTTCGAGGTCGCTAAGCGGGACGTTCCCGAGCGACTGGATCGTCGTGAAGACCGGCGGCAGAGTCCACGTCGACCGATCCACCCGGGCGTGGATGCCGGCGGGAAGAACCCGGGCGAGGTTCGCGGCGAGCCCCCCACCGGTGACGTGCGAGAGGGCATGGACAGCCACCTGATCCAGCCGGAGGAGGTCGACGAGGTCGGCGGCATACACCCTCGTCGGGGTGAGCAGCTCCTCGCCGAGGGTCTGCCCGAAGTCGTCAACGTGGCGGTCGAGGGCCCACCCCGCGTGCGCGATGACCCGGCGGACGAGCGAGTACCCGTTGGAGTGCAGTCCGCTGGAGGCCAGCGCGAGCACCACATCACCGGGCTGGACCAGGTGTGGGGAGAGGATGTCGGCGTACTCCACGACCCCGGTGGCCGCGCCTGCGACGTCATACTCCTCCGGGTCCAGCAGGCCGGGGTGTTCGGCGGTCTCGCCACCGACGAGGGCCACCCGGGCCTGCTCACAGGCGCGGGCGATGCCGCCGACGATGGCCGCGATCCGCTCGGGGACGACCTTGCCGCAGGCGATGTAGTCGGTCATGAAAAGGGGCTCGGCGCCACAGACGACGATGTCGTCGACCACCATGCCGACGAGGTCGAAGCCGATGGTGTCGTGCCGGTCGAGGGCCTGTGCGATGGCGACCTTGGTCCCGACCCCGTCGGTCGAGGTCGCGAGCACCGGACGGCTCATGGCGGCGAGCGAACTGGCGTCGAAGAGCCCGGCGAACCCTCCGAGGCCGCCCAAGACCTCGGGGCGCGTGGCTCGCCGGACGTCGGCCTTCATGAGCTCGACGGCCTTGTCACCCGCCTCGACGTCGACCCCGGCCTGGGCATAGGTGATTTGCGTGCGCTCACTCACGACCCCGAGCCTAGTTTGCCCCGCCCCTCCCGCCGATTCGATGTATCAGCGGGCCGTATGCCGGTGCGCTCATACATCGACCCGGAGGGCTCGGCGGAGCTGGTCGCCGCAGAGCTCCGGATTGAGACGGAGCCCCACCAGGGTGATCCGCAGCATCCGATCCCCGGCGATGACGAGCTCGTTCTGGCGGAAGGTGTCGTCGGGAGGCCCCAGGCCCCAGAAATGGTGGGCGCCGTCGATCTCGACCGCCCAATTCCGCTCCTCCCAGCCGACATCGAGGTAGATCCGCCCCCGAGGCCCTCGCCGGAGCACCTGCCTACTCGGTTCCGGCAGGCCCCACGATCGACACAGCACCGCGAAATCCAGCTCCCCCAGCGAGTGCGCCCCGTCGGCGATGTCGCGTGCGATCTGGTGGATGAAGGCCCGCCGCGCACGCCGCCGCACGGTCACACTGGCCGCGACCAGCCGGCGACCGGTCGTGAGGCGCTGCTGCACCGCCATGACGAGGATCAGCGCGGCCTGCCGGTCACTGACCGCCCACGCGGCCGCACGGATCGCAGCGACCTCCGGGCGGGTGCGACGCGGACCCCCTTCGAGGAGCTCGCCCGGCACCCTGCGGATGACCTTCTTGATGACCACGCCCTCCACCGGTGCGGTGTTGTGGTTGTGCTTGACCGAGACGAAGACGCGCTCCTCCTCGAACCCGCGCAGGCCAAGGGCCTGCAGTGCGCTCACGCCGTCGAGTTGGGCAATGCCTTGGCCGACCTCCCACAGCGCCCGGTGTCGGAGCGCGAGCACCTCAAGGGTCCCCGTGTGCACGGCGATGGTATGCCGTCCGTGCCGCCGCCAGCGACCGGCCCTCACCTCGCGGGTGATCATCCGACGGTCCACGTCAACCGTGGCCAGCTGGGCCCGCGAAACCACGCCGCCCTGGTCTGCGGCGAGGGCGATTGCTGCTGCCCGGCGGACGGCGGGTCGCGCGCTCGAGGGGGGCTCACGGCATACGGATCCCGGAGGAGGATGGGTGGCGAATGCATCGGTGACGAATGCGAGGTGATCCATCGCCTCACGATCCACGCTTCACCGCAGGTCGCGCGGTCGCCGGTTACGCCCTGTGGACGACACGCCGCCGCCAACAACCCCTGTGGACAAGCCGATTCGATGTATGAGCGGGCCGGATCCGGGTGCGCAAATACATCGAATCGGCCAAAACCTAGGGGCGGCGGACGGCCTCGGCGGTGAGGTCGACCGGCAACTGGAGCTCCAGGACGCTCTTGCCGAGCCGGCCGTCCTCGGGCAGCGCCACCGGGTACTTCCCGGTGAAACACGCTGTGCAGAGCCGCGACTCGGACTGCCCGGTGGCCGCGACCATGCCCTCCTGGGAGATGTACCCCAAGGAGTCGGCCCCGATCGAGCGGCAGACCGCGTCGATCTCCAGACCGTTGGCGATGAGCTCGGCCCGGGTCGCGAAGTCGATGCCATAGAAGCACGGCCAGCGCACCGGCGGGGAGGAGATCCGCACGTGAACCTCCGCCGCCCCGGCCTCGCGGAGCATCCGCACGAGTGCCCGCTGGGTGTTTCCCCGGACGATCGAGTCGTCGACGACAACGAGCCGCTTGCCCTTGATGACCTCGCGCAGCGGGTTGAGCTTGAGCCGGATTCCGAGCTGTCGGATGGTCTGCGAGGGGGCGATGAACGTCCGGCCGACATACGAGTTCTTCACCAGCCCGTGCCCGAACGGGATCCCCGACTCCTGGGCGTAGCCGATGGCCGCCGGCGTCCCGGACTCCGGGGTCGGCATGACGAGGTCCGCCTCCACCGGATGCTCGCGGGCCAACGCCCGGCCCATCTCGACCCGGGCCTCGTGCACGACCCGCCCGGAGATCGAGGTATCCGGCCGGGCGAGATAGACGTACTCGAAGACGCACCCCTTGGGCTCCGGTTCGGCGAACCGCCGGGACCGCAGCCCGTCCTCGTCGATGATGACGAGCTCACCGGGCTCCACCTCGCGGACGAAGGACGCCCCGACGATGTCAAGGCCCGCGGACTCCGAAGCGACCACCCACCCCCGCTCAAGCCGGCCAATGACGAGCGGGCGGATGCCGTGCGGGTCGCGCGCGGCATACAGAGTGGTCTCGTCCATGAAGACGAAGCAGAACGCCCCCCGCAGCTTGGGCAGCACCTCGAGGGCCTGGGCTTCGAGGGTGCGGTCCGGGTTGTCGGCAAGCAGCGCGGTGACGAGCGCGGTGTCCGTGGTGTTGCCGTAGCGGATCTCGCCCCGGTGACCGCTCTCCCCATGCACCTCCTCGACGAGGTCACGCAGCTCGGCGGAGTTGATGAGGTTGCCGTTGTGCGCAAGCGCCACCGTGCCGTCGTCGTGGCCACCGAGCGTCGGCTGGGCGTTCTCCCAGGTCGAGCCGCCGGTCGTGGAGTACCGGCAGTGTCCGATGGCGAGGTGCCCACGCAAGGAGGCCAGGGACCGCTCGTTGAAGACCTGTGAGACCAGGCCCATGTCCTTGTAGACCAGCAGCCGCTGGCCGTCGGAGGACGCGATCCCGGCGGATTCCTGGCCACGGTGTTGCAGGGCATACAGCCCGTAATAGGTGAGTTTGGCGACTTCTTCGCCGGGCGCCCAGACCCCGAAAACGCCGCAGGCGTCCTGCGGGCCTTTCTCCCCGGGAAGCAGGTCATGGCTGAGGAGTCCGTCTCCGCGTGGCACGTGCGTCATCCTCCCACAGCTGGGGCGCTCCCCGGCCGGGTCGGCGCGCACACCTCAGCCGCGGCGGCGGCCGTCGACGATGATCGCGACGATGCCGGCGAGTAGCGCCCCGAGCGCCCCCAGCCCGACCCCGAGGTAGCCGAGCACTGTGGTCGTGGAGTAACCCCGGGCGGCGATCTCCCCGGCGCCCACGCCCGAGTACGTCAGCACCGCACCGACGACGAACCCGACAACCGCCCCGACGAGGAGGTAGGTGCGGAAACTGACAGTGGGGGGTGCGCTCACCCTCCTAGCGTATGTCGTCGGCGCGGAAGCGCTCCCGGCCAGCCAAGGCACAATGAGGCGATGAACCCCACGAGACGTCATGCGGTGGCCGGTCTGCTGGCTGCCGCCGCCGGAGTCGGCACCGGGCACCTCGTCGCGGCCCTCGTCGCTCCGCATGCCTCGCCCGTCCTGGCCATCGGCAGCACCGTCATCGACGCCACCCCGACCCCTCTCAAGGAGTGGGCGGTGAGCACGCTGGGGACGGCCGACAAGCCGATCCTGCTCGCCGTGGTCACCCTGGTCACGCTCGCCGCGAGCGCCGCCCTCGGGGTGCTCGTCGGTCGCCGCCGGACCCTGGGCCTGCTCGGCATCGCGCTGCTCGCCGCCCTGGCCGCCCTCGCGGCGTGGCGGGCCGCCCCCACCGATGCGTATGCCGTCCTCCCCGGGTTCGTCGCCGGCGCTGTCGGCGTCACCGCGGCGGCATACCTCGTCAGGAAGCGCGGCCACCCGTTCGGCGACCCTACGCGGCCACCGGTTCCGGCGGGTTCCACCGACCGTCGACGTTTCCTGATCGGCGCGAGCGGGGTGGGCACTGTTGCGGTCGCGAGCGGAGCCCTGGGGCAGTCGCTCGCGGCCCCCAGCGCGCAGGAGACCGTCACGCTGCCGGCACCCGTCCGCAGACTGCCGGCGCCCACCCCGGGGCTTGAGACCGAACGTGTGGGCATCTCGGCGCTGCGCACCCCGAACGCGGACTTCTATCGCATTGACACCGCCCTGGTCATCCCGCGGATCCGCGCGGCGGAGTGGTCTTTGCGCATCGACGGGGACGTGGACAACCCGTTCACCCTGACCTGGGCCGAACTCCTCGCCTTGCCCATGGTCGAGGCGGACATCACCCTGACCTGTGTCTCCAATCCGGTCGGCGGTGAGTACGCCGGTTCGGCCCGGTGGCTCGGGACACCCGTTCGGGACCTGCTCGCCCGGGCCGGGGTGCGGCCGAGCGCGGACCAGATCCTCTCGACCAGTGATGACGGCATGACGATCTCGACCCCTGTGCAGGCGCTCACCGACGGCCGGGACGCCCTGCTCGCCATCGGGATGAACGGTCGACCCCTGCCGGCCTCGCACGGTTTCCCCGCGCGGCTCGTCGTGCCCGGCCTCTATGGCTTCGTGAGCGCGACGAAGTGGGTCACCCGGCTCACCGCAACCACCTACGCCGCCCAGCAGGCGTACTGGACGAAGCGCGGTTGGGCCGAACGCTCCCCCATCCTCACCTCCTCCCGGATCGACACCCCGCGCGCGGGTGCCCGGCTCGACGCTGGTTCGACCTTCATCGGCGGGGTGGCGTGGGCACAGCACACCGGCATCACCGGAGTGGAGGTCCGCATCGACGACGGAGAGTGGCAGCAGGCGACGCTGGGCCCGGACGCGGGAATCGACTCGTGGCGGCAGTGGTACCTCCCCTGGGAGGCGACCCCGGGACGGCATACCTTCGCGGTTCGGGCCACCGACGCCACCGGCCAGAGTCAGACCGAGGCGCTCGCCGAGCCGTTCCCGCGCGGGGCGACCGGCTGGCACACGGTGTCGGTCGAGGTTTCCTAGGGGACCTCGACCGGGAACAACGGCAGGTATGCCGTGAGGTCGGCGCGGGTGCCGCTGGTTCGCACCGCACCGCTGGCGACGGCGTCCGCCCACGGCAGGTCCCCGACGACGAGCGCGAGCCAGGTCGCGCCATCGGTTTCGACGACGTTCGCCGGGGTGCCGCGGCGGTGAATCGGACCCTCGATGCACTGCACCGCTCCGAAGGGGGGCACGCGGACCTCGGTCGAGCGCCCCGGACAGCGCAGCCCGAGTTCTTCGAGGGTCGCGCGGATCGCGGTGGCCAGGACGACGCGGGGGGTCTGCGAGCCGAGGTCGCGCCACTGGGAAACGGCGGCCGAACCCTGTGCGACCGGGATCCGACGACGAGGCGGCATGACAGGCATCATCACACGAAAACCCTTCCGATCCGGGGCTTCGTCAGTCACACTCGACCGCGGAAGGGCAACCGTGCCCGCCACGCAGGAAGGGACATCACGATATGAAGGCAGCGAAGGTCGCGCTCGTCGGGGCGGTAGCCGCGACGTCGACCCTCTGGGCGGCCACCGGCGCAACAGCCGGAACGAACACCGGAGGGGCTCCGTTGCCCGCCGGTCTCGTGCCCGTCAACATTCTCAACATCAACGACTTCCACGGTCGGATCGACACCAACGGACAGGGCACGCTCGGCAAGAACTTCGCCTGCACCATCCTCACCCAGCGCGATGCGCTCGGCGCCAACACCCTCACCCTCGGCGCGGGCGACCTCATCGGCGCGAGCCCGTTCACCAGCGCGGTCCAACAGGACGCGCCGACGATCGACTTCCTCAACGCGGTCGGGCTGGACTCCTCCGCCACCGGCAACCACGAGTACGACCGGGGCTTCCCGGACCTCGTGGACCGGGTCATCCCGCGGGCGACGTTCGATTACACGGCGGCCAATGTCTTCGTCAAGGGCACCACCACCCCGGCCCTGAAGACGCACTCGCTCTTCATGGTGGGCGGCCTGCGGGTCGCGGTGATCGGTGGGGTCACCGCGGACACCCCGAGCCTGGTATCCGGTGACGGGATCAGCACGATCGACATCGGCGACCCCGTGGCCGGCGTCAACCGGGTCGCGGACGAGCTGACCGATGGCGACGACGCCAACGGTGAGGCCGACGTCCTCATCGCCGAGTACCACGAGGGCGGCCCCTACAACTCGACGACCGGAACCCTGGCCCAGCAGCTCGCGGTGCCGGTGTTCGCGCACCTCGTCAACGACACTTCCCCCAAGGTCGCCGCGATCCTCCAGGGTCACACCCACCAGGCCTACGTCTACGACGTGCCGATCCCCGGTGGCGACCCCAGTTCGACCCGTCCGGTCCTGCAGACCGGCAACTACGCGAGCACCCTCGGGAAGGTCTCCCTCGGCATCGACCCGGTCACCAAGGCCATGGTCGCCTACAGCGCGAGCCTGGTCCCGGTGACGGCATACACGCCGACGTGTGAGGCCGATGCCCGCTGGCAGGCCGCCTCGACGATCATCAACGACGCCGTCGCCTTCGCGGCGCCGCTCGCCGCCCAGAAGATCGGCCGGGTCACCGTGACGATCTCCCGCGGGGTGGTCAACAGTGCCGAGGACCGCAGCCAGGAGTCGGCCCTGTCCAACCTCATCGCCCAGCAGTATGTCGAGAGCGTCAACGCTCCCGGACGGCTCGGCGGTGCGGAGATCGGCATCATGAACCCCGGTGGCGTCCGCGCGGATCTGCCGTTCGGAACCGATGGGACGATCACCTTCGCCCAGGCCGCGACGATCATGCCGTTCGGCAACACGCTCAAGACGGCGGACTACACCGGCGCACAGTTCAAGCAGGTGCTCGAGGAGCAGTGGCAGCCGGCTGGCTCGGCCCGTCCCTACCTCCAGCTCGGGCTCTCGAAGAACGTGACCTACACCTATGACCCGACGCTGCCGCGAGGCTCGCGGATCACTTCGGTCACGGTCAACGGCGCACCGCTGGACCCGGCGGGGACCTACACCGTCGTCTCGAACTCCTTCCTCATCACGACGACCGGCGCCCCGCCGGACGGCTTCGCGACGCTGCAGCAGGGCACGAACTACCGGGACTCCGGTCTGGTCGACCAGAACGCCTTCATGGACTGGGTCAAGGCCAAGAAGGTGCTCTCCCCGTCCTTCAAGAAGCGCGCAGTCGCCGTGGTGGCCACCCCAGTCGAGCTCGTCGTCGGCCAGGCGAGCACGTTCTCGGTCAGCGGGTTCGACATGATGTCCACGGGTGCTCCGCACAACGCCACCGTCCGTGGCACCATCGGGGCCCGCCGCGCCTGGGCGCCTCTGGCGACCACGCTGACGGCGACCTCCGCGCTTCCGGTCGGTTTCGGTGAGGTCGCCGTGACCTTCACCCCGAGCTTGCGGAAGTTCAACGAGGTCGTGGCCGATGCGGGCCTGCCCGCGACGACCACGTCGGTGAGCACGACCTTGACCTTGCGGTTCCCGGACACCGCAACGACAGTCACGATCCCGGTGACGCTACGCAAGTAGCGCCCCTGCGAAACAGCACGAAGGCCCCCGGACCGTTGGTCCGGGGGCCTTCGTTCACCGCTGGCGGAGGCGGAGGGATTTGAACCCTCGATGGGTGTTAGCCCAAACCGCATTAGCAGTGCGGCGCCATAGACCGGACTAGGCGACGCCTCCAACGCTTGGACAGGGTAGCCCGTGGCGGGCGCAGGGAGCAAAGCGATCGGCCGACCCAACCGCCAGACGGGAAGGAGAACTGCCCTCTCTAGGAGCAGATGTCCTCGTCCGCGGCCCGGGTATCGATCGAGGCCGAGGTCGACGGGCTCGGGGTCAGCGACGGCAGCGGCTCCGTGCCGGTCCGGTTCGGCAGCTCGGCAACAGCAGGGAAGCCCTTGCCGAGGACCACCTCGATGGTCGTGCCGAGGCCGTTCACCCGCTCGGTGCGGGCGCCGGGGAAGGCCGCGGCGACGGTTCGTGCGGCCTCGGCCTGCGTGCCGGAGTAGCGGACGATCACCGGCTCGGTGACGATCGCGGCGTTGCCCGTACCGACCGAGGGGAACCCCTGCACGGTGAGGGCCTGGGCGGCGACCCGGGCCGCCCCGGACACGCCCGAGGCGTTGATGACCCGGACCGAGATCTTCGTCGGGGACACGGTGAGCGGGCTGGTCAGGGTTGCAGCGGGGGTCGGGGTCGGCTTGGCCGGTGCTCCGATCTCGCGGTCCTCGCGGATGGCCGACCAGATGAGATCGGCGCTCTCCTTCCACTGGACCCGGTTGGGGTCCGGGGCGTACGCCTCGGTGGGAACGGTGAGGAACTTGATCTTGGAGATCCCGAGGTTCTTCACGCTCGCGGCGACGTCGCGCATCGTCCCGACGTCGAAGGCCGGGTCGGTCGTGAGGGACTTGGTGGCGGCATCCAGGAACCCGTAGAGCTTGTCGGGGCGCAGCAGCAGGGAGGTTTTCGTGGCCTCCTGGGCGACCGAGGACAGGAATGCCTGCTGCCGTTTGATCCGGCCGAGGTCGGAGCCGTCGCCGAGGGTGTAGCGAACCCGTACGTAGCCAAGCGCCTGCTCCCCGTTGAGGACATGTCGCCCTGGCTCGAGCTGCAGTTTGGCTCGTTCGTCGTTGATAGCGACCTTCGTGCAGACCGGGACGCCGCCGAGAGCGTCGACCATATCTTTGAATCCGCCGAAGTCGAGCACGGCAAAGTGGTTGATGAAGATCCCGGTGTTGCCTTCGAGGGTGCGGATGAGGCACCCGGGGCCACCGGCGGTGTAGTTCTGGTTCCACTGCCGCACCGTCCACTGGTCCCTCGGCACCGTGGCCGAGCACCCGGGCGGCGCCGGGGTCATAGAGTCCCGCGGGATGGAGACGACGGTCACGTGCTCGCGGTCCGCCGAGAAGTGCACGAGGAGGTTGGTATCGGAGTGTGCCCCCGGCTCCCAGCTGCCGTCGCCGTACCCGCGGTTTCCCTCCCCGACCCGGGTGTCAGACCCGATCAGCAGGATGTTCAGTGGTCCGGTAGCGACCGTGGGGCGGTCCGTGCCGACCGCCTTGTCGATGTCAACCCGGCTGATGTTCTCGTTGAGCCGCCAGGACGCATAGAGGGTGGCCCCGACCGCGAGCACGAGGAGGGAGACCAGGACGAGGCTGCCGATCTTGAGGATGGAGCGCCGATGCTGTCGCCGCTCGGTGGCACGCCGCCGGGCGCGTGACTCGCCGGGGGCAGACGCGACGGGCTCGGACACGGCATACCTTTGCATGAGCGTGCAGGGACAGACGGCCGCTGGCGGCCGTGGCAGCGGCGCCCGGGCTCCCGGGGTCGCAGAAGCAACCCATCATAGGGCTCCATCCTGTGACCCCGCTGGGAGGCTGGGATCCTCAGTGGGCGGTCTTGGGGTTACTCAATCCCGCCTAGGCGTGCTAGGTTCGCCACGGTTGCACAACAAGCAGGTCCTGCAGGTCGAGTACACGAGCCACAAGGGGTCTTCACGTTAGGCATCCGCGGTCGGCACTCGCCGACCGGCGTGCTACCGATCAGAAAAGAGTTATCCCCTTATGGCACAGGGCAAAGTTAAGTGGTTCAACGCCGAGAAGGGCTACGGCTTCATCGAGCAGGACAACGGGGGCGCTGACGTCTTCGTCCACTACACCGCAATCGACGTTCAGGGCTACCGCACCCTCGAGGAGGCCCAGAAGGTCGAGTTCGAGGTGACCCAGGGTCCCAAGGGTCCCCAGGCTGAGCAGGTCCGTCCCATCTGACCGCTCGACTCTGCGTCACACCAAAGACCCCCGCCAGGACTTCCTGGCGGGGGTCTTTGCTGAAGCCGACGGGCCGGGACCGTCAGGCGGGCGCTTTGACGGCGAGAACGTCGCATGAGGCGCCGAGGAGCACATGCTGCGCCGTCGAGCCGGTGATGAGCGTGCCGAGGGAGGATCGCCGGCGCAGACCGATGACGATGAGTTCGGCGTCGACGTCGTCGGCAACGGCCAGCAGCACCTCGCCTGCAGGGGCACCCGTGGTGGGCTGGCGGATCTCGTGGTCAAGCCCCCGAGCGGCCAGTTGCCCGGCGAGAGCGTGGAGATCCTTGGGGTCGGCGAACGCCGGATGTGCGTCGTCACCGTGGTAGCCCGTGTTGACGACGACGAGCCGCGTAAGCCGGAGCTCGGCTTCGGCGATCGCTCGCTCGACGGCGGCCAGACCCTCGCGGGTGGGGATGTACCCGACAACGACCGGCATACGGCCTCCTTGGGAGTGTCCGGTAAGCGGGAGGTGACGCCTGCCCAGGCCCGGAGGATACCTGGGCAGGCGCCACGGTGAAGCGGGTCGCCGCGCGTGTCATCCCTGGCACAACCACCGAGTCCGCCGCAGCACATCGTGCTCGCCCCGACTCTCGTATGCCGTGGGTCGGGCGAGATCCCGCCACCCGGCTGAGGACTCGGCGGCGCTATGCAGGAGCCGCGATGGCTTGAGCGCCCAGCCAGTCGGTCCATCCGGCTGTGTCCCGCTCGATGATCGCCAGGGCCTGGTCGCCATACAGGTACTGCCAGATCGAGAGTCCGCAGCCCTCGCCGGCGCCCTCGACGGCAATGAACGCGGTGCCGGGCGCGGGCTCGTCGAGCAGCAGCGACAGGGACCGGCCCGGGCTTGCGGAGAGCACAGTTCCGGCGAGGCCGACCGCGCCGGCCGAGGCGGTGATCCGTTCGCCCACCATCGGGGCGGAGGGGATGCCGAGCCCCTCGGTGAGCCGCGCCCATGCGGCCTCCGGCGACATCGGCCACATTGCCATCGGCAGCATCGGCTGACCGTCCTGGCCCTTGAAGTGGCGCAGGTGCAGCGGCAGGTTGGCGAGGAAGAGCCGCCAGCCCTCGGACATGGCGTCGTACTGGTCGTCCCAGGGGCCGCCGTTGCCGAATCCGGAGTTGATCAGCCGGACCGTGCATAGGCCGCCGCCCTGGGCTTCGACGATCCACTCGAAGGCGAGCCCTCCGCCCGCAGACTCCCCGCCGCTGAAGACCACCCGATGCGGAGGCTCCCAGACGTCCACCTGCCCGTGCACGGTCATCCCCTCGCCCGGTCCGAACTCGGAGGTGACGGCGCCACCGACGCGTTCCTCGACGGTCGACTTCACGTACCAGGAGGTGATCCCGGGGCCGGTGGCGACCGCCCGCCACACCTCCTCGGGGGTGCCCTCCACCTCAACGGCGATGTCGATGGTGCTCGGGATGATGCGGGGCTGCGGGTTCGTGGCGTCGTCGCTCATGGCTACTCCAGGGTGGTGTCGGGGTCGGTGGTGGCGTCGGGGTTGGTGGGGCTGGGCCGTTCGGGGCGGGGGTGCGCGGCAACGATGAGCCGATGCCAGCGTCCGGCGGGTGCGTCCTGATCGTGGTAGCGGGCAGCGAGTCGGGTCACGGCCTCCCCCAGCTCACGGGTGAACGCGGCGCGGTCGGCGGCAGAGCCGAATCTGATCTCGGTGTCGATAGCCAGAGTCGGCAGGTACTTGCCGGCGGCGTCGGCCCGAGCGGTGAGCTGACCGAGTTCCTGGATCATCCGGGCGGCCAGGGCGATGAGATAGCGGGTGGACAACCGGTCGATCCGCTGCGGGTCGGCTCCGGCTCTCCCGAGGGCAGCCGGGGAGACGACATACGCGGAGGCGGTCGCCTGGAAGAGTCGCTCGGTGAAGCCCCGCCGTTGACGCTCCTCGGTCAGGGCGACCAGACCCGCGGACTCCAGGGCCCGCAGGTGGTAGTTGACCCGCTGCCTGGGCATCCCCAGCAGGTCGGCGAGGGTGGAGGAGGAGCCCGGAGTGCTCAGTGCTGCCAGGAGACGGGCCCGGGTGGGCTCCAGGGCGGCGGCGGCCTGATCGGGAGAGTCGAGGACGTGGAGGTCTTGCACGCGTTGAGTGTCACATTAGACAGGAAATACTGTCAATAGTTCAACGTCGTTCCCGCGGATGGGTCTTGGGTAGGTCGCAAAGGGCGTGGGACTCGGTCGCTCGCCTCGTTCCTCGGCGAACTCCTCCCCGTCATCCACCGCCCTCCGCTCGCCTGCGCGCTCGCAGATTCGCGCCGTGGCGAGCTGACCTGATATCACGACTTTGACACCCTCCCGCGCCTGGACGAGGCCTGCGGGTTTCACCCCCAAGCCTCCGAATCGTGGTAACGTAGTCGGCGTAGCCCACTAAAGGGCTCGTTACTGGGGCCTGCTACGCAGGCCCCATTTCTTGTCTCGGGAGGCTAGCGTGCGGAACTTGATCCTGCTCATTGACGCTGGCTATCTGTACAGCGCGGGAAGCGACATGCTGTCGGGCAAGGTGCAGCCGCGTGAACGGCTCGAACTGCGAGACCCTCAGACCTTGCTTTCGGGGCTGAAGGAGGCCGTGCAGGATCTCTGGGATGGAGAGCCCCTCCGCCTGCTCCGCACGTACTGGTACGACGGTGCCCGAGACGGCCTCCCGTCGGCCTCACAGATCCAGATCGGGGACTTGCCCCGCGTGAAGTTACGCCTTGGACGAGTCAGCGGCGGAGGTCAGAAAGGCGTGGATGGACTGATCATCCTCGACTTGATCACCATTGCCCAGAACAAGGCCGCTGACGTCATCTTGCTGATGAGCGGCGACGAGGATCTCCGCGAGACGGTCCTCCACGCCCAGGGATACGGGGTCAGTGTCGTGCTTGCCGGCTTCCCGGCAACCGCAAGACAGCGACAATCTGTGCTCCTGATGCGGGAAGCCGATCACACCCTCTCGGTCACACGCGAGCATGTCAGTGCGAGTCTCAAGATTCTTGAGCCCACGTCGGCCACTCTTCCCATTGAAACCGCGCCAGAGGACTCAAGCCAGATATCAGCGCCACCACAAGCCGAGAGTGATGCACAGCTTGACGCCATCTGTCGTTCAGTTGTTCAGGACGACCGCTTCCGGGGCCAATTGACAGAGGAACGCAACGGCCAGGTTCGACTCGTCAGCAGGGCTGACCGCGTGCTGGTCGCTCGCATCGCCGAGGCAACGGGGGTGTTTCCCGTCGATTCCGGCCTGCTCCAACGCGCACGTACGCGATGCGTCGACCTCGCGAGCGAAGACTAGCCGATTTCCTCCGGGTGTTGTTGAAACCGCAACAATTGGCAGCGGAGGGCGTGGGACTCCGTCACTCACCTCGTTCCTCCCCGTCATCCACCGCCCTCCGCTCGCCTGCGCGCTCGCAGGCTCGCGCGATGGCGAGCGGAGGGCGTGGGATTCGAACCCACGATGACGTTGCCGCCATAGCGGTTTTCAAGACCGCCGCACTAGGCCACTATGCGAGCCCTCCTGGACCCGGAAGCGAGCGCGCCGCCGGACCGAACACCAGGGTAGGCGCTCCGCGCGAGCCAGGCACACGGCATACCGCGAAGTGAGGTGCGGGACGGACCTGGGCACGGCCCCCCCACACACGGCTGCGGTCCGCGGGGCGCCGGGCCCTCTGCCAAGGCCGGCGCCGCTCGCGGACCGCTCCCCCGTGGTGCTGTCCCTTTCAGCACCCCTCAAGAGCGGCCCCGGCGGACGCTGATACATCGGGGTGCGAGAGAAGATTCTCGAGAAGTGTTCGTATCAAGACGGCCCCACGGCACTCCTGTACTCCGAGCGGGCCAGTTACTAGGGTGTGACCTGGGTCGCCCGCACTGATCCCCCGTCGACGGAGGCCACGATGCCCAGCCCCACCGCTCCACAAGACCCCGATCCTGGCGGAGTTCTCCGCCGTGTCGGCGACCGCCGGCTTCCCCTCGACCACAAGCGCGGTCCCGGCCGACGAATCACCGCCACCCCCAACCCGGTCCCGGTCATCCCGCAAGGGATCCTGGCCGGGTTCAACGCGCGCATCCTCAACCCCGACACCGCCTACCTCGCCCCGGGCCAGCCGGTCCCGAGCATGACCCTGTATGCCGCGAATACCCTCCTCGTGCGCGGGCTCCCCGGCATCGGCAACGCCGCGCAGCCGCTCATCGACGAGATCGCCGAGGTCGCCAAGACGCTCGGGTATGCCGTCAGGGTGTCGCCCATCGACGAAGCCCGGGCTGTGCAGGCGGTTGCCCTGGCCGAACGGGGCAGCCGCGGCTGGCTCGACGTGCTCAACCGGGTCTCGGTGACGCAGATCGGGTTCGAACGCGACAGCGGTGGCGTTCAGCGGGTCGCGGACGCGTGGGTCATTCTCCAGGAGCTCATCGTGCACCAGAACAGCATCGGCACCCTCGGCTTCGGCGAACACCCGGCCGGAGTGAGCCTGGACCACCTCATGACAACGTGCGGCGACTTCGAGCCGGGCCGTCACTGGGATGCCGTCGGACAGTACGGCTCGGTGGGACAGTACGGCTCGGTCGGGCAATACGGCTCGGTCGGCCAGTACGGATCCGTCGGCCAGTACGGATCCGTGGGCCAGTACGGTTCGGTCGGCGCGGCGGACATCTACGGGGTCCCGGGCTTCGGCGGCCGCACCCCCCTGGTGTGGCGCGCCGACAACCCTCGGGACCACGTGACGCTGCCCAAGCGGCCCCCCGTGGTTGCCCTCGTGGACACCCAGGTCGGCCCACACCCGTGGTTCGCCGGAGCTCACGCCCCCACGGAGATCACCCTCGGCCCGGGCCGGGAGCCCTCGGACGAACTTCGCGATGAGCTCAATGGCCTGCTCGCACCGGAGGCCGGTCACGGCACCTTCATCGCCGGCATCATCCGACAGATCTGCCCGCAGGCGCACCTCCTCGTCGTGCCGGTCATCCCGTTCGCCGGGGCCGCCGCGGAGAAGGACATCCACGACGCCCTGCTGCTCCTCATCGAGCGGCAGCGAGCCGCGCTCGCCCCCGGAGGGGATGCCAGCCTGCTCGTCGACGTGGTCAACCTCTCGCTCGGGTACTACCACGAGCGGCCCGAAGACGCCGTGGTCCAGGACGGCCCGATCCGCGCCCTCATCCAAGAGCTCATCGACCTCGGCGTCGTCGTCGTGGCGGCCGCGGGCAACGCTGGCACCCGCGCCCGGTTCTATCCGGCCGCGTTCGCCCCGAGCGAGCACCGCCTCGTCAGTGTTGGCGCCCTCAACCCTTCGGGCACGAGCGTTGCGCTCTTCTCCAACCATGGTGACTGGGTCGAGGAGCACCGGGTCGCCGCCTCCGTAGTGAGCACCGTGCCGACCTCGATGGTCGGCAACGCCCAGGCTTCCATCGAGAAGAAGCGAACGGACCCGCTGCCCCGCGGGACCATCGACCCCGACGACTACAGCCCGGGCTTCGCCGCCTGGAGTGGCACCTCGTTCGCGGCCCCGGTGCTTGCCGCCGAGATCACCCTCGGCCTGCTCGCGCTCGAGGACGAGGAACCCGGTCTGCTCCAGAGCACCGACCCCGACACCGTGCGTCGGCGCTCCGACAAGGCCGTCACCTGGGCCCGGGAGCGCGACGACCTCGCCCGGGCACGGACCAAGGATCCGTGATGCACACCGGCACCACTCCCGAGACCACCCCGGACAGCCTCGCCACGCGCGCGGCACGGGCGTTCGCGGCATACCGGGACGGCGACCTGCAGCGGATGGACGAACTGGTCGACCTGCTCAGCCCCATCCTCTGGCACACCGCCCGCGGCCAGGGTCTCAGCCAGGCCGCCGCGCAGGACGTCGTCCAGACCGCCTGGCTGCGCCTGGTGGAGAACGCCGCCCGGATCGAGCAGGCCCAGGCCGTCATGGGCTGGCTGCTCGTCACCGTACGCCGAGAGTCCTGGCGGGTCTGCAAGGACTCTGGCCGGATCGCCGGGGAGGTGCCCGCCGAGATCGTCGACGCGGCACCCGGCCCGGCCACCCTCGCCGTCCTCTCCGAGGAGAACGGCGTCCTGTGGGAGCACTTCAAGGCCCTCACCCCCCGCTGTCAGGCTCTGCTGCGGGTCATCGCCTTCTCGGAGCGGCCGGACTATGCGGCCATCTCCGAGTCGCTCGGTATGCCGGTCGGCAGCATCGGGCCCACCCGTGGCCGTTGTCTTTCCAAGCTTCGGGAACTCCTCACCAACGACCCAGCCTGGGGGGCTGCCCAATGAGCGCTCACATTGATCCGACAACCATGCCTCTGGACGAGAGTGACCTCGCCCTGCTCTCCGCGCTGCGCACCCTGCACGCGGAGCTCGATCCGGTCCCGGCAGGACTCACCGACGACGTGAAGTTCGCGCTCACCGTGCAGGCCCTCCATGCCGAGGTCGCCGAGCTCACCCGGCTCAGTGCCGACCGCGAGCTCGTGCGGTCCGTGGACTACACCCGGGCCGAAACCCTGACCTTCACCGGCGGAGCGTTCACGACGATGGTCTCCATTGTCGGGATCGGCCCCGACGATGTCCGGATCGACGGGTGGGTCACCGGCGGACCGGTGCGCATCGAGCTGCGAGAGCGGTCCCGGACGAGCGCGGTCGAGGTCGACCAGGACGGCCGCTTCGCGTTCGAGCCGGTCTCCCGGGGCCTGGTCCAGTTCGTGCTCTACCCGCTCGACGAGAACGCCGGCGGAAAGCCCGTCATCACGCCGTCCATCGACCTCTGAGCCCCGGAGCACTCGTGGCCCCAACTCCCGCGGAGCTCATCGCTCTGGGTGTGCAGGCCAACGCCGCGGGCCGCCCGGAGGAGTCGGCACGGGTGCTCTCCGAGGCGGTCCAGCACCTCGACCGCCCGCGGGCCGGCGCCCCCGATCGGATGCTCCTGGCCCGGGCGCTCATCGCGCTCGCCATCCCCACCTTCGAGTCCGCCGGGCTGAACGCGGCCCTTGCCCGGCTCGAGGAGGCCCGGCGGGCGCCCACGAAGCACGACGCGCCGGTCATCGCGGCCCTGAGCACGGTCCAGGAGGCCGGGCTGCTCGCCCGGGCCGGACGGTGGTCGGAGGCGATCGAGCGGCTCACCGCTATCGACGCCGACCTGCACCTGCTGTCCGCCCGCGAGCACGCCGTCGCCGTCCTCAACCGCGGCATGGCCCGGCAGAGCGTCGCCGACCTCGCCGGAAGCCGCGCCGACCTCCAGCAAGCCCGACGGGTCGCCGAGCAGGGCGGTGTGCATGACATCGCCTCCATGGCGGTGCAGAACCTCGGCTGCCTCGCCCTTCTCGAAGGTGACACGCCGGCGGCGATCGCGGCGATGAACGAGGCCGACGCCATGGACGCCGGCACCTCCACCTCGACGGTCAAACTCGACCTCGGGCGCGCGTACATCGAGGCGGGGCTGCTCGATGAGGCCCGCACCACCCTGTGGGCCGGGCTGCACATCGCCACCAAGGACCGGTTGAACCTCACTCGCGCCGAAATCCTCGTCGAGCTCGCCCGCGAGGCCGTCCTCTCGGCCGCGCCGCAACGGGCAGCGAAGTATGCCGGTGAGGCCGCCAGCCTCTTCGAACGTTTCGGTGCGGCGTCCTGGCGGCATCACGCCGAGATCCTCGGAGCTCAGGCGGCCCTGCTCTGCGGAGACCTTGCGGGCTTCCAGACGCTCTCCCGGCAGGTCGCCGCCCACGTGAGCGACTCCCCCACCCTGCAACACGACGCCGCCCTGGTCGCGGCCGAGCGAGCCCTGGTCGCCGGGGACACCGCCGCCGCCGACCAGGCCCTGGCCTTCGCCCGGGCACACCGCCGGGTCGTCCTCACGAGCTGGCTGCACCGCGACCTGCTCGACGCCATGATCGGGGATAGTCGCGGGGAGCCGCGCCGCCGCCGCCGGGCCCTGCACCGGGCCTCGAACCGGCTCGTCCGGGCCTCGGCGAGGTACTCCGGCCTGGACTCCCGGACCGCCATCGCCCTGCACGCCGGTCGACTCGCCGACCTCGACCTCAGTACCGCCCTCGCCAGCGGGCGAGTCGGCGCGGTCTATGGCGCGACCGAACGCTGGCGCGCCCTCACCGCCCGGCTCCCCCGGCTGCAGCCCGTCGACGATGAGCGGCTCCGTCAGCTCGCCGGGCAACTGCGCCAGATCCATGCCCAGCTCGACGACCTCGACGACATCACCGATGATGCCGAGCTGCGTTCCGCCGCAGTCGGTCTCGAACGCGCCATTGCCGAACGGGAGCGGGAGCTCTCCGGCCAGCTGGCCCGGGGGCGCGACATCACCGACCTCACGGCATACCCGACGTTCCGACGGCTGGTGACCGAACGGGACGCCCACTGTGTCGCCTTCTTCGTCCACCGCGGCCGACTGCTCGCGCTCACCGTGAACGCCGACCGACGCCAGGTCCATGACCTGGCCGCCGAACGCGAGGCCCGGGACCTCAGCTCCCGGCTCGCCGCCGACCTGCGGGTGCTCAGTGTCGCCCCGGGGCCCATGCGCGCGGTCGTCGAGGGCAGCATCCAACGCCAGGTCGGCGCGCTGAACGCCCTCCTCGAACCGGCCCTGACCTCCCGTGCGGGCCGGGTGGCCGTGGTCCCGTCCACGGTGTTGCCCTCGGTTCCCTGGCGGATGCTGCCCTCGCTCGCGGGGCGCCCGCTCGTGGTCAGCCCTTCGTTGACCGTCTGGAGCCAGCCGGCGGCGCCGCTGACCACGATCTGTATGACGGCGATCGCCGGCCCGGCCGTCGCCCGCGCCGGCGCCGAGGCAGCGGCGACGGCACAGGCCTGGCGGGGTGGCACGACATACACCGGGCATGCCGCGACGGTGGCGCGGCTCACCGATCTGCTCCGGGACTGCGACATCGTGCACATCGCCGCCCACGGCACGCATCACGACGAGTCGCCGCTGTTCTCCTCGGTCCACCTCGATGACGGTCCCGCGTTCGCCTACGAGTTCCAGCGGATCGGCGTCGGCGCCCGACATGTCGTGCTCTCCTCGTGCAGCGTCGGCCAGTCCCAGTTCCGCACCGGCGACGAGGCGCTCGGCCTCACCGCGAGCCTGCTCGCCTGCGGGGTACGCAACGTGGTCGCGGCGGTGGCACCGGTGCGCGACGAGTCCGCCGTGGCGCTCATGACGGCATACCACCGAGAGCTCGCCCAGGGGCTCGACGTCGCCACCGCCCTCGAGGTGGCCAGTGAGGGTGTCCCCGACGCCCGGCTCTTCGCCGCGTATGGCGCCGACTGGTCGGCCAGGGCCTAGCTCGCCCCTCTAAATGAAGAGCGCCGGCTCGCGGAAGAGGGCCTCGTAAGGGTCCTCCCCCGGAACGTCGGGGAAGCGGATGGTGGCCGGGATTCCGGTTGCGACGGCCCCGGCCGGGACGTCCTTGACGACGACGGAGTTGGCGCCGATCTGCACGCCGTCCCCGATCTCGATGTCCCCGAGCACCCGGGCGCCGGCCCCGATGGTCACCCCATCGCCGACGCTCGGGTGGCGTTTCACGCCGCGGGCCATGGACCGCCCGCCGAGGGTGACCCCGTGATAGAGCATGACGTCGTCGCCGACGATCGCGGTCTCCCCGATGACCACCCCCATGCCGTGATCGATGAAGAAGCGCCGACCCAGGGTGGCGCCGGGGTGGATTTCGACGCCGGTCACGGCCCGGGTCAGCGTGGAGAGCGCCCGCGCCACCGGCTTCCACGCGGGCCGCTGCCATAGCCGATGCGACACGCGATGCACCCAGATCGCATGCAGCCCAGGGGAGTTCACGGCAACATCGGCGCGGTTGACCGCGGCAGGGTCCCGCGCCATGGCCGCGTCGAGGTCCTCACGGACCCGGTCGAGGAAGCCCACGTGGATCAATCCACCAAGCCCTCGAAGAGGACCGTCGAGAGGTAACGCTCACCGAAACTCGGGATGATGACGACGATCGTCGCACCGGCGTTCTCCGGCCGGGCCGCCACTTGGGCGGCGGCGGCGAGCGCAGCCCCGGAGGACAGGCCGACGAGCAGCCCCTCCTCGGTGGCCGCCCGGCGAGCCCACTGCACGGCGGTCTCGGCGTTGATGTCGACGACCTCGTCGTAGACCTGCGTGTCGAGGATCTCGGGGACGAAGTTGGCGCCGATGCCCTGGATCTTGTGCGGGCCGGGCTGGCCGCCGTTGAGGATCGCGGACTCCTCCGGCTCGACGGCGACGATGCGCACCGAGGGCTTGCGGGCCTTGAGGACCTGGCCGACACCGGTGATCGTGCCGCCCGTGCCGATCCCGGCAATGACGATGTCGACGGCGCCGTCGGTGTCCGCCCAGATTTCCTCGGCGGTGGTCTCCCGGTGAATCTGCGGGTTGGCGGCGTTGGCGAACTGCCGCGCGAGCACGGCACCGCGGCGCTCCGCGGCGATCTGCTCGGCCCGGGTCACCGCACCCTTCATCCCCTCGGAGCCGGGCGTGAGGACGAGTTCGGCGCCGAAAGCGCGCAGCAGCGCCCGACGCTCCTTGCTCATCGTCTCGGGCATGGTGAGCACGACGTGGTACCCACGGGCCGCACCGACCATGGCGAGCGCGATCCCGGTGTTTCCGGAGGTGGCCTCGACGATGGTGCCACCCGCCGGCAGTTCCCCGCTGGCCTCGGCCGCGTCGACGATGGCGACCCCGATGCGGTCCTTGACCGAGGCTCCCGGGTTCTGGAACTCGAGTTTCGCGGCGACCGTCGGACCCTTGGGCATGATGCGGTTGAACCGCACGAGCGGGGTGTTGCCGACGGCCTGGGTCACGTTGTCGAGGATGGGCATCTTCACGTCTTTCTACGCGGGCGTAACGGGGGTCGAGGGCTCGAGGTGAGCACACGTCATACCGGGTGGTTCAGCGTTCAACCCGGGTGATGTTATAGGTATTCCAACAAAACGTTATGCGTTCCATCAAGCTCGCCCTGCGGGGTGAGAGCCGTCACGTATGCCGTGCAAGGGGCGTCACACGGAGGGCCCCGCCGCACCCGGAAGTCATAGACTCGCGGCCATGTCGGCCCTCCAGATCACCGCCATCGCGCTGTGCTTCACCATCCCGCTCATTGGTTGGGCTCTGCTCTTCCGGCAGGTCTTCCGGTTCGCCGCGCTCTACCGCACCGGGCAGGCCGACCCGTCCCGAACGGCGGACCCCGGCTCGCGGACGATGACCCTGGTCAAGGAGTTCTTCGGACACACCCGGATGAGCCGGCTACCGGTCGTCGCGCTCGCACACTGGTTCACCGCGCTCTCCTTCTTCATCCTCTTCGCGACCCTCGTCAACGCGTTCTTCCAGCTCATCTGGGCCGAGTTCCGGCTGCCGGTGATCGGACACTTCGCGCCGTTCGAGTGGCTCATCGAGTTCTTCGCGTGGACCGGCCTCATCGGCATCGTCGTGCTCATCCTCATCCGGCAGCGCAATCACCCCCGCTCGGCCGCGGGTGAGGCCGGGCGCCGGTCACGCTTCTTCGGGTCCACCTGGTGGCAGGCCTACTACGTCGAGTTCACCATCTTCATGGTGTGCCTCTGCATCCTCACCTTGCGGACCCTCGAGGCGCGGCTCCTGCAGTTCATCGAGCCGGAGACCTCGTTGCCGCTGCACTTCCCACTCACCGGCTGGGGTGCCGGCCTGTGGTCCTCGCTCACCGAGTCCGGGGTCCGCAACGCCATCTATGTCGTCGCGGCCGTGAAGATCCTGGTGTCCTTCGCGTGGATGATCACCATCTCGCTGCAACCGACCATGGGCGTCGCCTGGCACCGGTTCCTGGCCTTCCCGAACATCTGGTTCAAGCGCGAGTCCTCCGGCCGCACCGCCCTCGGGCCGCTGCGCCCGCTCACCGTCGGCGGGAAGCCGTTCGACCTGGAGGCGATGGAGGACCTCGAGGAGGGTTCGGCGCTCGGCGTGGGCAAGGTCGAGGACTTCACCTGGAAGGGTCTGCTCGACTTTTCCACGTGCACCGAGTGCGGCCGCTGCCAGTCCCAGTGCCCGGCGTGGAACACCGACAAGCCGCTCTCCCCCAAGCTGCTCGTGATGACCCTGCGCGAGCACGCCAGCGCCAAGTCGCCGTGGCTGCTCGCCTCCTCCGAGAGCGCCCGTGCCGAACTGCCCGCCGCGGTGACCGCCCTCGCGGAGCGGCCGCTCATCGGGGAGACCGGGTACACCGCGGAGGCGCCCCTGACGGCATACCAGCCGCTCGGGGACGCGGAGGCGATCATCGACGCCGACGTGCTGTGGTCGTGCACGACGTGCGGTGCGTGCGTCGAGCAGTGCCCCGTCGACATCGAGCACGTCGACCACATCGTCGACATGCGGCGCTACCAGACGCTCATCGAGTCGGCCTTCCCCACCGAGCTCGGGGGGCTGTTCAAGAAGCTCGAGTCCAAGGGCAACCCATGGGGTATGCCGCCGCGTGACCGCCTCGACTGGACCAAGGGCCTGCCGTTCGAGGTTCCCGTGCTCGGCCGGGACGTCGAGTCCGCGACCGAGGTCGAGTGGCTCTTCTGGGTCGGGTGCGCCGGGGCCTACGAGGACCGGGCCAAGAAGACCACCCGGGCGGTCGCCGAGCTCCTCAACACCGCCGGAGTCTCCTTCGCGGTCCTCGGGGACGGCGAAACCTGCACCGGCGACTCCGCGCGGCGGGCGGGCAACGAGGTGCTCTTCCAGACCCTCGCGCAGCAGAACATCGAGACCCTCGGTGAGTATGCCGTGACCAAGGTGGTCGTGACCTGCGCCCACTGCTTCAACACGATCAAGAACGAGTACGGTCCGCTCGGCGGGTCCTACGAGGTCGTTCACCACACCCAGCTGCTCAACCGGCTCGTCCGCGACAAGCGGCTCGTGCCGGTGGCGCGCCCGGCGGACACCCCGGGGATGTCGACGGCCCGGGATGCGGCGTCGACGGCAGGCACGGTGACCTATCACGACCCGTGTTACCTCGGCCGGCACAACCACGTCTATGCCCCGCCGCGGGAACTCATCGGCGCGTTGCCTGGGGTCGAACTGCGCGAGATGAAGCGCTCCGGGGAGACCTCGTTCTGCTGCGGCGCCGGTGGCGCGCGGATGTGGATGGAAGAGCGGCTCGGGACGCGAATCAACATGAGCCGCACCGAGGAGGCGCTCGGGACCGGCGCGGAGCGGATCGCCATCGGTTGCCCGTTCTGCCGCGTCATGATCTCGGACGGCCTTACGGCCAAGCAGGCTGAGGGCGTCGGCGCAGAGGTCGAGGTCGTCGACGTGGCCCAGATGCTCCTGGCCGCGGTCCGACGCTCGGCGCCGGCCCCCGCCGAGGCGCCTGCCGAGGTGCCGGTGGAGGTGGTCGAGGAGAGCCCGGCGACGCCGGCGCCAGTTTCGGTCGCCGCACCTGCGGTCGTGGCAGCGGCTTCGGTTGCTGACGCGGCTCCGGTTGCCGCTGAGGCGGACCCCTGGGACGACCCCTCCCCCGCAGCACCAACACCGGTCACCGCAGAAGCGGACCCGTGGGACGACCCGACACCGGCCCCCGTTCCCACGGCCACCGTCGCTGAGGCGGACCCGTGGGACGACCCGACACCCACACCCGCCGCAGCACCCGCCCCGGCCACCGTCGTCGCGAGGCGGACCCGTGGGATGACCCGGCACCGGCCCCCGCCCCCGCAGCACAAACACCCGTGACCGCAGAAGCAGACCCGTGGGACGAACCGGGACCGGCCCCCGCCCCCGCAGCACAAACACCGGTTGCCGCTGAGGCAGACCCGTGGGACGACCCAGAACCTGCCACTGCACCCGCGCCACCGGCCGCGGTGGACGAGGACAAGGACCCCTGGGACTAGACCCAACCCCGGGGCACGACGCCACGGCATACCCGATGTGGGAGCCGCGCCTACCCGCCGGGGTGCGACCCGCGGGCCTCGGCCATCAGCGCGGCGAGCCGTGCCCGTCCGGTGATCCCGAGCTTGCGGAACGTGTGCGCGAGGTGCGCGTCGACCGTTCGCGGCGAGATGAAGAGCCGTTCGGCGATCTGCCGGCTCGTCAGCCCCTCCGCGACGAGGTCGGCGACCGTGAGTTCGGCCTTGGTGAGGGTCTCGAGGAGCCACCCGGTGCCGGGGTTCGGCGGAACCCGGGCAGCCTTGCCGTCGACCGACCCGACAACCGCCCCACGGACCACGTCAAGGCAGGCGTTCATCACCTCGCCGTGACGGATCCAGCCCTCCGGACAGCCACGGACGCTCACCCCCGCACGGAACCGAGCGGCCCCACCCCACGCGACGGCGGCCCGCGAACTACGTACCTCCGCAGCAGCCCCCCACCACTGTTCGACCCCCGGGATGGATCGCCGCGAACCCAGATAGGCCAGCGCGTCGAGGGCATCGGCTGCCCGCAGCGGCATACCCCGCGCAACGGACTCCTCCAAGGCCACGAGAAACACCGACAGCGCCTGGGACTCGTCGCCGAGGTCCACCAGGATGCCCCCGAGGAGCAGCCGGGCGTCGATGAGGTCCCGGCCGAGCTGCGAGCCTTGCGCGAGCGCGACGAGATCGGCGGCGTGCTGGCCGGCAAGCCGCGCATGCCCCGCCCGCCAGAGGTCACGGGCATCGAGGAGCATGACCGGCACCCGCAGGGCCCACGGCAGCGAATCCCGCGCCGGCGTGGCCTCGTCCACCCGGGCTCCGGTCAGCCGGAGCAAGCAGGCCGCGATGAGGGCCATCCGGTCCTCGGCCGCCTCGCGTCCCATGTCGTATGCCGTCCTCGCGAGGGCCTGAGCCTCGAGCACGCGTCCGCGTTCGAACGCCATCCGCCCCCGGAGGATCTGGGCGGAGAGCGCCATCCATAGCTCCTCGGGGCTGGCGCCGGTGATGATCTGAGCACACAGAGCCTCGGACTCGGCGAATCTGCCCCGCGAGACCGCGATATCGGCCAGGGTCCGCCGGGTTTGACGCACGAGGTAAGAGTCGGCCGCACCAATTTCCAGGGCAAGAGTGGCTTCCTTGCGGGCGGCCTCAAGGTCACCCGCGTCGAGGAACATCTCGGAGCGGATCGAGCCGTTCCGAGCGCGTTCGGCATCGGGGTCGCTGGACCGCACCGCCTGGCTCTCGGCGTTGTCGAGCAGCGGCAGCCCGGCGAAGCTGCCGCGGAGTTCGCAGACCGTGATCGCGGCTCGGCGGGCGACCTGGGCCCCGATCTCGGGCGGCCCGTCGCCACAGAGGACGACGCCCTCGAGGATGTCCGCCGCGTCCCGGGCGAGCATGGCCGTGTAGAGCGGTGAGAACGAGCGGTTCGCGAGCGAGTAGGCCGCGGGGAGGGTGTCGGCCTCGGCGGCCGCGGTGAGGATCACCGACTTCATCGTGGCCAGGTCCGCGAGCCAAGGCTCGTCCGCGGCCCCTCGGTCATCACCCAGGGCCATGACCCGTTCGGCCCAGCGGACCAACCCGCGGCGGGCCTCGACGACATCGCTGGGGGAGGTCGAGGCGATGGCCCGACCATGCCGCCGGATCGGGGCAAGCATGTCGAACTGCCGGGCCTGAGTGACCTCGGCGAGCGAGCGGGACACCAGGGTCATGGCGATCTCGGCGACCTCGGCGCGCGGCAACCCGACGACGTCGGCGAGCACATCAAGGCTCACCGGGGCGACCATCTGGGCGAGCCGCCGATAGCCGAGCTGCGCCCGCGGGCTGAGCAGGTCGTACGCCGCCTGCAGGGAGTCGGTGACTTGGGTGAGGGGCGCGACATTCTCCAGGCCCACGGCGGCGATCTGCACGGCGAGGAGTTCGATGAGCAGCGGCAGCCCGCCGGTGGCTTCGAGGAGTTCGCGGACGCGACGTGCCTCGTCGGGCCCCGGCTCCTCACCTCCCGCTCGACGGATCCTCGCCATGAGCAGCTCGTATGCCGGCCCGGAAAGGTGCGCTTCGCTCTTGGGCAGGGCCAGCGGCCGGAGCCGGACGACGCACTCGGTGGTCGCGCCCGCGGCATCGGTCGAGGTGACCAGAAGCCGCACGCCTGGACAGGCCCCCAGAATGCGGGTCACCGCCTCGGCGACGCCGGGGAGGAAGGTGGCGAGGCCGTCGACGACGACAAGGACGTCACGGTCGCTCAGGGCCCGCACGAGGCTTTCCTCGGCGGTCTCCCCGGGGGTTCGCTGGATGCCGATGGCGTCGAGGATGAGGTCGGTGATGCGTTCCTCGTCCTCCCCGCGAGCGCTCACCCAGACGGCGTCCTGGCCATGGGCAACGGCTCGGGCGACGGTGGTCTTGCCACTGCCCGGGGCCCCGACCACGGTGACCCACGGTGTGGACCGCAACGAGTCACGCACGAGGGCGACGACCTCGGGGCGCTCGCCGGGATGCATGGTGTGCAGGCTACCTAGGGTGCAGGGCGCGTGCACGACGACGGGGAAAGTCCACGCGTCCATCCTTCGAGATTTTCCGGTTTGCATCCGGTTACTGACCAGTTATCCGTGGTTCTACGGATGGAGAAGTCCGTCACAGCGTCAACAATGGTTCTCGCCCTTGCCTCCTGTTCGCATGCCCTCAGGCCGCGACGTCATGGTGAGTGCAGGGTGGTCCGCGGCCCACGCCCAATGCAGGGGGGTGTGCGCCGTCCGCGGTCGCCGCCCCTCAACGCCGAGGGGGTATGTCGCCATGGAGCGGACGGCGTACCCCCTCGGTCGGGCCAAGGGCGGGGTCAGCCCAGGCCGTTCGCCGCGAGGAATGCCGCCGCAACATCCTTCGGGAACTTCTTGTCGATGTCGGTCTGCCGGAGCAGGTCGACCAGCACCGGCGTGGTCAGAGCGGCCGAGACGGCATCGAGCACCGGGCGAAGCTCCTCGGCCCGGTCCTTGGCCACGAGCGGCACGATGTTCTGTGAGCCGAAGAGCTTCTTGGTGTCCTCGAGGACGACGAGGTCTTGGGCGGCGATGACGGGGCTCGTCGTGAAGATGTTCGCCACCTGAGCCTGGCCGTTGGTGAGCGCCTGGACGATGCCCTGTCCGGTGAGCGGGACGAAGGTCCCGAACGTCACGCCATACGTGCTGGTCAGGCCCGGGATGCCCTGGGGGCGGGTCTTGAACTCGGGAGGCGCGGTGAGGGTGAGCTGGCCGGCGACCGAGGCGAGGTCGGCGATGGATTTCAGCGAGTACTTCTGCGCGGTGGCCTTGGTGACGACCATGGCGTCGTTGTCCTCGGCGGAGGACTTGGCGAGCACCGTGAGGTTCGCCGGGAGGACCGCCTTGACCTTGGCGTAGACCTCTTCGGGGTCGGTGCCCTCGTAGGCCTTGTCATAGAACTTGGCGAGGGCTCCGGTGTACTCCGGGAAGACCTGGAGGGAGCCGTCGGCGAGGCCCTTGAGGTAGATCTCCCGGGAGCCGATGTTGGGCTTGGTGCTCGCCTCGATGCCCTTGGCGCGCAGCGCCCCGGCATAGATCTCGGCGAGCAGGGTGGACTCGGAGAAGTTCGCTCCGCCGACGACGACGGGGGCCTTGGTGGAGCCGCTCGCCGACGGCGAGGGTGACGTCGAGGTGCTCGCGAGCGGGTCGGAGGAACTCCCGCACGCCGCCAGGGCGATCAGGCTGGCGGTCGCAGCCGCCCCGAGGAGTGCGCGGCGAGGAGTTCGGCCTGCGGCGTGGGCTGTCTGGGACATGGGGGAAAGCCTTCCGTCGTGGGATGGTTCCTGCTGACAACGCCTCGGGGTGGGCAATCCTTCCCCCGCAGCGAAAAGCTAGGTTCGCGCGACGGTGAGCCGCAGCCCCGGGGAGATGACCGTGCGGCTGCCGAGGGCGAGGAGCGTGTCGAGCGCGAGCGCGAGCCCGGCGACGAGGACCGCCCCGCCCCCGGTCTGGGCGTAATCACCGGTGGCGAGCCCGTCGATGAGGTACCTGCCGAGCCCACCGAGCCCCACGTATGCCGCGATCGTGGCGGTCGCGACCACCTGGAGCACGGCCGAGCGCAGACCCGAGAGCAGCAGCGGCACCGCGTTGGGGAGTTCGACCCGGAGCAGCCGTTGCAGGCCGCCCATGCCCATCCCGCGGGCGGCGTCGCGGACCCCCGGATCGACCGCCTCGACGCCGGCATACGCACCGGCGAGGAGCGGCGGGATGGCGAGCAGGACAAGCACCCCGATGCTCGGCAGGACGAACGCGAGCTGTCCAGTGATCCGGGGACCGAGGACGAGGGTGACGGCAAAGAGCAGCCCCAGGGTGGGGATGGCGCGCAGTGAGTTGCCGAGGGAGACCAGCCAGCGACCGCGGCCGGTGTGCCCGACCCACAGCCCGAGCGGCACCGCGATGAGGGCGGCGAGCGCGACGACGATGCCGGTGTAGAGCAGGTGTTCACCGAGCCTGGCCGGTATGCCGTCGGGCCCACGCCACGAGGAGGCTGCGGTGAGCCATTCCCAGATCCGGGTCGTCACGTGGCGGCTCCCGGGGCGAGGTGCTGCCAGGGGCTGAGCGTGCGGGTGAGCAGCCGGATGAGGGTGTCCAGGGCGAGCGCGAGCAGGATGCAGGCGAGCATGCCGATCAGGAGTTCGTCGACGATGACCCGGTTGTAGCCGTCGGTGAGCAGGTCGCCGAGCTGGGGTACCCCGATGAGGGAGGCCACCGAGACGATGCTCACGTTGGAGACCGCGGCGACCCGCAGCCCGGCCCCGATGACCGGGACCGCGAGCGGCAGCTCCACCGTGGCGAACCGTCGCAGGGCGCCGAGCCCCATCGCGGCGGCGGCCCGCTCGACGTCGGCGGGCACCGAGCGCAGGCCGTCGGCGACGGTGCGCACGAGCAGGGCCACGGTGTAGACCGTCATGGCGACGACGACGTTGACCGGGTCGAGGATGCGGGTGCCGAGCAGCAGCGGCATGAGGATGAAGAGCGCCAGGGACGGGATGGTGTAGAGCAGCCCGCTCGTGGTGACCAGGGGGGTGTACGCGCGGGGCCAGCGGTGCGCGGCATACCCCAGCGGGATGGCGAGCAGCAGCCCGAGGAGCAGCGGCACCCCGGCGAGGATGAGGTGGCGCGCGGTGAGGTCACCGAGGGTGGCGAGGTTCTCCGAGAGCCAGGTCATGGCGAGGAGTCCGATTCGAGGATGCTCGCGAGCACGTCCTGGGGGTGGATGGCGCCGAGCAGGGTGCCGTCGGCGTCGACGATGAGGCCGCGGCGGGAGGGCGAGGACAGGGCCGCGTCGAGGGCTTGCCGCAGGGAGCCGGAGACGGTGGCCAGGGTGCCGCCGAGTTCGAGGTCGCCCTCGCTCACGGCACCCTGCACGCGGTCCAGGTCCACCCAGCCCAGTGGGCGGCGGGCGGCATCGACGACGACCGCCCAGCCGCGGGCGCCCGCTTCGGGGTGTTCGCCGAGCAGGACGAGCCGTTCCTGGTGCAGCGGCAGCCGGGGTGAGTGCAGGAACCCCAGGGCCCGGTACCCGCGGTCCTTGCCGACGAACGCGGCGACGACGTCGTCGGCGGGCCGGGCGAGCAGGGTGGCCGGGTCGCTCACCTGGAGCAGGTGGCCGCCGACCCCGAAGACGGCGATCTGGTGGCCGAGGGTCACGGCCTCGTCGATGTCGTGGGTGACCAGGACGATGGTTGTGCCGAGGTCGGCCTGCAGGCGGCGGAACTCCTCCTGGAGCTGGCCGCGCACGACCGGGTCGACGGCGGAGAACGGCTCGTCCATGAGCATGACCGGCGGGTCGGCGGCGAGCGCGCGAGCGACCCCGACCCGTTGCTGTTGGCCGCCGGAGAGCTGGGCCGGGTAGCGCTGCGCGAGCGCTGCGTCCAGGCCGACGCGTTCGAGCAGTTCCTGGGCCCGGGCGCGGGCCTTGGGCCGGCTCCAGCCGAGCAGCCGGGGCACCGTGGTGACGTTGTCCAGGACAGTGCGGTGCGGGAAGAGGCCGGCGTGTTGGATGACGTAGCCGATCGAGCGCCGCAGGGTTTCGGGTTTGACGTCGGCGGTGTCCTGGCCGTCGATGAACACCGACCCGGACGTCGGCTCGACCATGCGGTTGACCATCCGCAGGGTCGTCGTCTTGCCACAGCCCGAGGGCCCGACCAGGACGGTGATCTGTCCGGTCGGGGCGGTGAGGCTCACATCGTCGACGACGACATGGCCGTCATACGCCTTGCTCACGCGGTCGAAGCGAATCACCTCGCCCACGCTATCCCGCGTGCCGCGATCCTGCCCGTATGCCGTGGGCTCGCCGCGGCGGCGCGGCTCGCCTCAGGCGTCGATCCGCGGGAAGGGCATGGCCTCTTCGAGTTCGAAGCCGATCTCGAGCAGGGTGCGCTCGTGGCCGACCCGGGAGGAGAGCATGACCCCGATGGGCAGCCCGTCCGAGCTCAGCCCGACGGGGAGCGAGATGGCCGGGGCGCCGGTGGCGTTGTGCAGCGGGGTGAACCCGACATAGGCGATGAGCCGTTCGAAGTGCTGCTCGAAGGGCTGGTCCGCCGAGAGGTGGCCAATGAGCGGGGTGGTGTGGCAGAGGACCGGGCTGAGCAGGAGGTCCATCTGCCGTCGGATCTCGCGATCGAAGGCGAGCCTGCTGGCGGCGAGCCGCGCGACGACGAGGGGGATGCGCGGGGAGCGCCGCAGGAAGCGGCGGGAGAGGCCGAGGGTGAACGGGTCGAGTCCGGACGTGCGGAACTCGGGGCCGAAGAGCCGCCGACCTTGGGTGGCGATGGTGAACGCGAGCAGGGACCAGTAGTCCTCGAAGTCACGGCGGAAGGAGTGCGAGAGCGAGGGGGTGTAGTCGACGACGGTGTGTCCGGCCTGGGTGAGCGTGCGCGCGGTGGCTTCGACGACGCGCCGGGTCTCGGCGTCGGTGGGGTTCGGCGCGGACGGGGAGTCGATGAGCAGACCGATCCGCAGCGGCCGGGTCGGGGGATGCTCGGCGAGCCCGATCCGGGCCAGTTTCGGTGCGGGGTAGACCGCCTCGAGGGCGTGGAAGAAGCGGGCGGTATCTCGCACGCTGCGGGTGAGGACGCCGTGGGAGACCAGGTCGACGGGCATCCGCGCGGAGATCGGGTCGCCGCCGGTGCGGCCGCGGCTCGGTTTGAGGCCGACGAGCCCGCAGGCGGCCGCGGGGATCCGGATGGAGCCGCCGCCGTCGTTGCCGTGGGCGAATGGCAGGGCACCGGCGGCGACGAGGGCCGCGGTGCCGCCGGAGCTGCCGCCCGGGGAGTACTGCGGGTTCCACGGGTTGCGGGTGACGTCCCCGCCGAGCCGCTCGGTGGTGGCGGTCCAGCCGAACTCCGGGGTCTGGGTCGTGCAGATCGGGATCGTGCCGGTGGAGAGGAACTGCTCGACGAAGGCGCCGTTGCGGGTCTTGGGGCTCGTCGGCATGGCCTTGGAGCCGAAGGTGAGCGGCATGCCCTGGATATGGACGTTGTTCTTCAGACCGCTCGGGACGCCACCGAAGGCGCCTCGGGGGCGATTGAGGCGGCTGGCGCGGGCACGGGCCCGGGCGTAGTCGTCGAACGCCTGCGCGTTGAGGGTGGGGTTGACCTGGGCGATGCGGTGGATCGCGGCCTCGACGGCTTCGGCGGCGGTGATCTCGCCGCTGGCGATGCGAGCGGCCACGCCGGTGGCGTCGTCGTGGCCGAGGGCGTCGTCGCCGAAGGCGTGCAGCCGTTCTGCAGAGGTCACCGGACCATTGTCCTACTCACAGGTAACTTTGGCAGGGTTGTCCCGCTGTGGGACGACGAACTCCGCGACCTCGCGGTGCCAGGTCCGGGCCGATCGGAGCATGGCGTGGCCCTCCCCCGGCACTGGCCGCCACTGCGCCCGGACCCCGCGTTCGATGAGCCGCGCGGCATACGCCTTCGTGCGGCGGGGGTCGGTGACCCGGTCGAGGTGGCCGTGCATGAGGAGGAAACGCTGCTCCGGGGAGCCGAGGACGCCCTCGCCCTCGGGAATCCACGGGGCGAGGGCGGCGATCGCGGTGACCCGCGGGTCGGCGGCGAGCCGGAGCGCGACCCGGCCGCCCATGGAGTGCCCGACGAGGGTCACCGGTTGGCCGGGGTATGCCGTGGCGAGCTCCTCGAGCGCGCGGCGCGCGTCCCGCAGGGGGCTGGCGTCGTCGCCGTTCCAGCCATAGACGGTGTTGCGCAGGCGCAGCACGGCGAGCTCTCCGCCGAGGTCGTCGCGCAGGGCCTTGGCGCGGCGCCGGATGGCCCAGGCGAACGGGATCATCCGCAGCACAGGTCCGCTCCATGGGCGGACGGCGTGGTGGCCGTGCTCCCCGCCGCCGTGCAGGATCAGGACGACGCCGACGGTCTGGCGTGCCGGCGGCCGGTGGCCGGTGAGCTGCACGGGGCCGTCAGCCGACGGCATACGCCGGGGACGGCTGGGGCGCCGGGGTCACTGGACCTGCGTGCGGTGGAAGTTCTGGAAGCTGCGGCTCGCGGTCGGCCCCCGTTGGCCCTGGTAGTGCGAGCCGTATGCCGCTGAGCCGTAAGGGTTTTCGGCGGGGCTGGAAAGCCGGAAGAAGGCGAGCTGGCCGATCTTCATGCCCGGCCAGAGCATGATCGGCAGGGTTGCCACGTTGGAGAGCTCGAGGGTGACGTGCCCGGAGAAGCCGGGGTCGACGAAGCCGGCGGTGGCGTGCGTGAGCAGCCCGAGACGGCCGAGACTGGACTTGCCTTCGACCCGGGCCGCGAGGTCGTCGGGCAGGGTGACGGTCTCCAGGGTGGAGCCGAGGACGAACTCGCCGGGGTGCAGCACGAAGCCCTCGGCGGGGTCGACCTCGACGAGCCGGGTGAGGTCGGATTGGTCCAGGGCCGGGTCGATGACCGGGTACTTGTGGTTGTCGAAGAGCCGGAAGTACTTGTCGAGCCGCACATCGACGCTGCTCGGCTGAACCATCGCCGGGTCCCAGGGGTCGAGCACGACCCGGCCACCGTCGATCTCGGCACGGATGTCACGGTCGGAGAGAAGCACGAGCGTCAGGCTACCGGGCAGACTGTCGCCTATGTCGCCCGCGTCCCCGTCACCTGGCCCGACCGTCCAGTTCCCGCTCGTCGACGGCGCCCGGTCGACGACCTCGACCGGGCGGGCGGTGGTCGCCGACGCGCTGCGCGCGGTGGACCCGGTGGGCGCGTCCGCGGCGGAACGCACGGCGGGGTGGCGGCGCGACTACCTGCCGCACTTCTCCCGGCTCGTGGAGTCCGGGCTGGCCAGCCCGCAGGCGGCGGTGGCGATCGCGCGGGCGGGGCTGGCCTCACTGCAGAGCCGTATGACGTGGGGCGAGGTGCCGCTCGGGGAGGCGTTTTCGGGTGGCGGGGAGGGGTTGGAGACCGAGGTGCGTTCCGGGCGCGGGGTGCCCGAGCAGGAGGTGTCGCTGCCCTATCGGGGTGAGCGGCTCACCGGGGAGCGGCTCGTGGCGCAGCTCGACCGCTGGGTCAGCGAGGGGGTCATCGAGCCCAGTGCGCGGGCGGCGGTGCTCGAGGTCATGGACCATCCGCAGTGGCTTGGGCTCGGTGGGCGCACGGTCGTCGTGCTCGGGGCCGGTGCCGAGATGGGACCGCTGCGGGCGCTGCTGCGCTGGGGCGCCCGGGTCGCGGCGGTCGATCTCGCCGATGCCGGGCTGTGGCGGCGGGTGCTCGCCGACACCGAGGGCGCGGCCGGTGACCTGGTCGTGCCGGTGCGTGCCGGCGCGGGTTCGCTCGCCGAGCGGGCCGGGTTGGATCTGCTGCAGGACCTGCCCGCGGCCGGGTCGTGGATCGAGGCTCTGGCCGGGCCGGTGGTGCTCGGCAACTACGTCTATGCCGACGGGGCTACGAATGTGCGGCTCGCGGCCGGGATCGATGCCATGACCGCGGCGCTGCTTTCTCGGCGGGAAGACCTGAGCCTGGCGTATCTCGCGACACCGACGGATGTGTTCGCGGTGCCCGGCGAGGCGGTGGCGGCGTCCGCGGCGGCATACGAGGCCTCCGGCGCGGCCCGGCTGCTGCGCGGGACGCTGCGCACGATGTCGGGTGGGCGGGTGCTCAACCGCAACTACGTGCCGGGGCTGGACCCGGGGATCAACGACTCGGTGGTGCTCCAGCAGGGGCCGAACTATCTGCTCGCCAAGCGGGTCCATCGGTGGCGCGCGAGCGCGGCGCGGGCCGATGGGGTGCCGGTCTCGTTGCGGGTGGCGCCGCCGACCCGGACCCGTTCGGTGGTGAAGAACCGCGCGCTCGCGGCGGCGTATGCCGGGGCGCATCGGTTCGGGATCGAGGTGTTCGAGCCGGGTACGGCGAACACGCTCATGGCGGTGCTGCTCGTGCATGACGTCATGTCCGGCAGGGTCCCGGAGGTGCAGCCGTGGCGCGAGGAGGCGTTCGCGGCGGTCCATGGCGGGCTGTGGCGGACGGCATACGCTCCGCGGAGCGCGCTGGGGTTGGCGGCGGCGCTGGGGTTCGCGTCGGCGCGCTGACGCGTCGGTCGGGCCGGTGGGCCGGGCCGGCCGGTTGGTTGCGGCTCGGGCCGGTGGGTTAGACTTCCGGGCGCATGCCGATCCTGGCTCCCGCAGGGGTTGTTCGCGGATCTGGCGCGCAATGCCGGTGTAGCTCAATGGTAGAGCGCCAGCTTCCCAAGCTGGACACGCGGGTTCGATTCCCGTCACCGGCTCCACACCCAGAAGCGCCCACTTCAGGGGCTTGAGGCCTGGACTACCTACGCGACCGATGCCGCGGAGACAAGCAGCCAGACGCCGACCCCGATGAGGGCCAGGGCGAAGCTGCGGTCGACGGTCATCGTCGCCCCACGCCGGCGTGCCCAGCGCCCGAGTCGGTCCCCGACGGCCGCCCATACACCGAAGGCAACGAGATTGTTCACCGTGAAGATCGTCGTGACGATCAGAAGCCAGCGCAGATGCTCGCCCGGGGAGGGTGCGCGGAACTGGGTGAAGAGCAGCCCGATGATGAGATAGGCCTTCGGGTTGAGCACGAGGAGCGCCACGCCGGACCAGAACCCGGGTATTCCATCGATGTCGTCGGGCCCCCGCTGACGGCCGCTGCGACGCCAGGCGCGGACACCCAGCCAGAGGACGTAGGCCGCCCCGCCGTAGCCCAGCGCCGCTGCGACCAGGGGATGTGTGAAGAGGGCACGGCCCACCCCGGCGCCGATGAGCACCGTGACCACCCAGGTAGCGAGGTGATATCCCGTCGTCGACGGCAACGTCGCGCGCACCCCTCCGCGGGAGCCGAGTGCGGCCATGAAGGAGTTGCCAGGGCCGGGCGAGTAGGCCATGGCTAGAAGAAAGGCCATGAGGGGGCCGATCTGACTAGCGGTCATGAGGATGACTCATCGCGGATCAGCGGCTCGATCCGGCGTGGCCGCTGCCGGAGCTCACCGCCGCACGTGGGGCACACCTGCTTCAGCGGACCGCCACAGCACTCGGGACAGTAGGTGCACTCGTAGGAGCAGATGTATGCCACGGCCGCGAAGGGAACGGCCGCACCGCATCGTTGGCACGCCGGGAGCATGTCGAGCATGTCTCCAGGATGGTTCTGGTTCCGCACGTGGCGTGAGTGGCATATTTGACTCTATGCGAAAGGAATCCGTCAGCGTTCGGCCTTCGGTCGCCGTCGTCGTTCTTGCAGATGCGCCGTTGTTCGAGCTGGCCATACCGTGCGAGGTGTTCGGGCTCGATCGTCGCGATCTGACGGAGCGCTGGTACCGGTTCGCCCTGGTGGGGGCAGCGCCCCGAGCCAGCGTGGGGCGCTGGTTCACCGCCGAGGTGCGCGGGCTGGCGGCCCTGTCCCGGGCAGAGACGATCATCGTGCCGGCCGTCCAGACGAACATGGAGCCCCCGAGCGAGGTCCTCGACGCGTTGCGCGAGGCGCACGCGCGCGGAGCCCGAATAGCCTCGATCTGCTCGGGTGCTTTCGTGCTGGCCGCTGCCGGCCTCCTCGATGGCCGACGCGCCGCGACCCACTGGATGCACGCGGTCGAGTTGGCTCACCGGCATCCACGGGTGCGCGTCGACCGCGACGTGCTCTACCTCCAGGACGGCGGGATCTGGACGTCCGCGGGCAGCGCGGCCGGAATCGACCTGTGTCTCGAACTTGTGCGACAGGATTTCGGCAGCGCCGTCGCGAACCAGGTCGCGCGGCGGATGGTCGTTCCTCCCCATCGCGACGGAGGCCAGGCGCAGTACGTGCCGGACCGCTCGGCCGGTCGCCAGGCCATTCAGGGTCGCGACGCAGCCCTCGAGGAATGGGTTCGCGGCCGGCTTGCGCAGGTGACCGTCGCCGAGATGGCCCGTTTCGCCGGGGTTAGCGAGCGCACTCTCGTGCGCCGATTCCACGAACGGACCCGGACCTCGCCTCAGAGGTGGCTTCAGCGCGAGAGACTCGACGCGGCTCGGGCGCTTCTTGAGGTGACCGACGCGCCGGTCGACAGCATTGCCCGCCGCGTCGGGCTAGGAACCGCCACCAACCTCCGTCAGCACTTCGCTCGCGCCTACGCCACCACGCCGAGCGCATATCGGTCACGGTTTCAGCAGGGCGACACGGAAGGCACTCGCCGAACATGAACTGATCCGCATCGGGGCGACGTTTGACCCGAGACGGGCCGTGGACGCTCGGCAATTTGCTTCAACGTCGCCCCGTCACCCCTGGCCCGGGTAACCCGGACCAGGGGGCGCACAGCCACTAGGTTTGGGTCATGCCGACCACGCCAGGTTCACAGGGTCCCGGATGAACACGGCGACCCGTCTGGAACTGGTCTGGCCGGGCAAGGACAAGTTCCTGCTCGTGCCGAAGGACGACACCGGGAAGCCCGTGTGGGTGGAGCGCGACCACCCGGCCGCCTCCGAGGTGCGGCTGACGGACTTCGGCGACGCGGTTGGTGACGTCCCCGAGGATCCGTATGCCGCCAACTTGTTGTTCACCGGAGACTCCCTCGATGTGCTGCGCATCCTCTGCGAGGTGCCGGAGTACCGGGCGATCTATCGCGGCAAGGTCAAGCTCGTCTACATCGACCCGCCCTTCAACACCGGGCAGGCGTTCGAGCACTACGACGACTGGATGGAGCACTCGACCTGGCTGTCGTTCATGCGCGAGCGGCTCCTGCTCATCCGCGACCTGCTAGCCCCCGACGGATCGTTGTGGGTGCACCTCGACGATGCTGAGCAGCACAGGATGCGCTGCCTCATGGATGAGGTGTTTGGTGCCCCAAACTTCATCGCCACGCTGCAATGGGAGATGGCAGACTCGCCTCGGAATAGCGCGCGCCACTTCTCCGTGGACGTGGATCCAATACATGTCTATGCCCGGGACGGGTCAGAAATGGCGCCAAAGGCTGTCGCGATCTGCTGAATTGGACGCAAAGTACAAGAACCCCGACGGTGATCCGCGGGGCTCCTGGTTCGGAGATAACCTGCGCGCCAACAAGCCCTACAGCTTGGGGACGTATAGCGTCACGGGCCCCACAGGGCGCACCTTCACTGTTCCGCCGGGTCGCTTTTGGCGGATCAGCAAAGAGAAATTCGAGCAAATGGACGGTGACGGGCGGATTTGGTGGGGAGCGCGGGGCGACGCCTTCCCGACTATGAAGCGTTTCCTCTCTGACGTGGGCCGTCCGGTGCCTCGAACCTTCTGGCCACACCGCGAAGTAGGGAGTAACCGTACGTCAAACGGCGAGATCAAGCGGCTCTTCGCCGGGCAGTCCCCGTTCGCGACTCCGAAACCGGAACGTTTGATCGAGCGCATCATCCACGTGGGCTCGAAGGCTGGCGATATCGTGCTCGACTGCTTCGCGGGATCGGGGACTACTGCCGCCGTCGCGCACAAGATGGGGCGCCGGTGGGTGACCGCGGAGGTGTCGCCCTCGACGGTGGAGCAGTTCACGTTGCCCCGGCTGACCAAGGTCGTCGCCGGTGAGGACCCGGGCGGTATCAGCAAGTCCGTCGGCTGGCAGGGCGGTGGCGGCTTCCGGACCGTGACGGTCGGGCCGTCGATGTACGAAGACACCGCGGTCGGAGTGTTGCTGGCGGAGTGGGCGACGAACGGTCGGTTCGCCCGTGCGGTGGCTGGGCAGCTCGGTTTCGAGTTCCAACCGGACGCTGCACCGCTGTGCGGCGTCCGCGGCCGGATGAGGCTTGCCGTGATCGACGGCACTGTCGGGCCCGAGGAGGTCCGCCAGATCGTTGGCGCACTGGGCGAGAAGGAGCGAGTGACCATCGTCGCGAAGTCCGTTCTGCCACAGGCGGAAATGACTCTGTCCGAGGTCAGTCCGGGCTCCCGCATCAGAAAGGCCCCGCGCGACCTGCTCACCAGTGGGGCCCGGAGGATGCGGCGACGCACCGAGGCGCCCCCACGGCATACACCGGAGGAGAAGGAAGGATCGGGGACGTGAGCATCGACTACGACGCGGCGCTGGTCGAGCAGGTGGGCAACAACCTCGACCTGCGAGAGCCGAACCAGCAGGCCCTCGACGCGTTGGCGAAGGCGCTGGGGACCGCCGAACCGGGAGCGGAGTTCATCGCCGACCTGGCAACTGGAGTGGGCAAGACCTACATCGCTGGTGGGCTGCTGGACTATCTCTACGAGTCGGGAGTGCGCAACGTCCTCATCGTGACGCCGGGGTCGACAATCCAGCGCAAGACGATCGACAACCTCACCCCCGGGCACCCGAAGTACCTGCGGGGGTTGCAGTCACGGCCCATGGTCATCACCCTCGACACGGTCGAGCGGGGTGAGGTCGGGGCGGCGCTGGCCGACGAGGGCCGGTTCAAGGTGTTCGTCTTCACGGTGCAGTCGTTGCTACGGCCGAACAAGGAGGACCGGCGGCGCGCGTTCCAGCCGCACGAGACCCTCGGAACGGCCGTGCGAACCTACCTGGAGCAGGCGGACGATCTCGTCGTGATCGCCGATGAGCACCACGTCTACTACTCGGGATCGGCGAAGAAGTTCGAGGCCGCGATCACCGAGCTGCACCCGTTGGCGACCGTCGGACTGACGGCAACGCCCCATGAGGCATCGCGGTCCATGGTGGTCTACCGGTACCCGCTGTCTGAGGCCATCGCCGATGGCTGGGTGAAGATCCCCGTGCTCGTCAGTCGCCAGGACGGCATTCACGACGTGCGCACCCAGCTGGCCGATGGGCTGACACTGCTCGACGCCAAGCGGGAGGCCATGCGGGCCTACTGCGCGCAGGTGCGGGGGCGGAACTTTGCCGAGCCGGTGATGTTCCTCGTCGCCTCGACTATCGACGAGGCCACCGAGTACCGCGACCTGCTCATCGGCCCGGACATGCTCGGCTCGGCTGACCAGGTGCTGCTCGTGACCTCCGAGGAGCCAGACGCGACGCTGGCTTTGCTCGACAAGCTTGAGGATCCCGAGTCGCCGGTGCGGGCCGTGGTGTCGGTGTCGATGCTCAAGGAGGGCTGGGACGTCAAGAACATCTATGTCATCGCCTCCGTGCGCTCCATGGAGTCCAACCTCCTCACCGAACAGATCCTCGGCCGAGGCTTACGCCTGCCGTTCGGGCAGCGCACCGGCAACCCGATGCTCGACACCGTCGAAGTCCTCTCACACCGCTCGTTCGCTACGCTGCTCAAGCAGGCCAAGTCGTTGCTCGAGCAGACCCTCGGCGATCGGGTCGAGGAGGCGTCGGTCATCGTCAACCCCGTCGCAGGGCGCTTCACTGCCGGCACTGGCGTCGGAGCCCAGGGCGAGCTGCCCGGCGACTTCTCTTATCCCGGCCTCGGGCACCGTGGCGATCGACCTGCCCGGGATGGCCGCGACCGACCCGAACCAGGACAGCCTGTTCGACTGGGAAGAGGACGACGAGCCCGGGGTGGGTGCACGGCATACCGGCTTGATGGTCTCGACGCTGGACGCCCGGGTCAGCGCAGGGGAGGCCTCGGCGCAGACGTTGCGGCGCGTCCTGACCCCGCGCACGCCGGGCGGCGTGAAGATCCCGCTGTTTCTGCCCGCGGTGGTGACGCGATGGGAACGGGACCGGTTCACGCTCGCCTCGATCAATCTCGACTCCGTCGAGGCGCTGGGGCGCACCTTCGCGGAAGACAACGCACCCACCCTGACGCGGAAGGCCATCGACGCCGAGCGGGACGCCTCGGGCACCGCGCACGTCGTCATCCGGGACGAAATCGAGCAGGTCATCGCCACCCAGGCCGTGATGCCCTTCGACACCATCGAGAACGATCTCGTCGGGCGGCTCATCCGCACCAACGCCGTCGAGGCGTCGGTGACCGAGCTCAACGCGGCGGTCAGCGTGGCCAGGGCATTCCTGGTTGGTGCGGGCGTGACCGAGAAGACACCCTGGCGCCCCGAGCATGGCCGACTCGCCACCGCGCGCCTCACCGAGTGGATCGCGGCCAAACAGTCCTCCTCGCCAGCGCGTGAGGTGCGCGAGGTGCGGCCGGTTCGGTGGCCGGAGCCGTCGGAGCGCTACGAGACCCGGCCGCCGTCAGATCGGCAGGTCGTGACCTCGTCGCGCGAGTTCACGCGCGGCTACCCGTATGACGGGTACGCCAAGTCGGTCTACGCCATCAACGCCTTCGATGCCTACTCCACCGAGTTCGTCCTCGCTGACGTGTTCGAAAAGTCCGCGACGGTACGGGCGTGGGTGCGGATCGACGAGACCGTGCCGCTGCGGATCACGTATTTGGCCGGGGCGGTGCAGCGGCAGTACGAACCGGACTTCATCGTCATCGACGACGCCGGTGTGCACTGGATCGTGGAAGGCAAACGCGACTCCGAGATGAGCTCACCGGTCGTCATCGCCAAGCGCGACGCCGCCGCCGCGTGGGTCAAGACCGTCAACGGCTCCGATGAAGTCCACGAGACCTGGGCATATCTCCTGGCGTCCGAGTCGGTGTGTGGCGCAGCCACCTCGTGGGAGGCGCTCAAGTCCGGCGGACAGGTGTATCGATGAGGCCCCTCCTTCAAAGTCGCTCGTTCCGAGTGACGAGCCCACGGCAGCGCCCCCCCCCCCCCCCCCCCCCCCCCCCCCCCCCCCCCCCCCCCCCCCCCCCCCCCCCCCCCCCCCCCCCCCCCCCCCCCCCCCCCGCCCCCCCCCCCCCCCCCCCCCCCCCCCCCCGCCCCCCCCCCCCCCCCCCCCCCCCCCCCCCCCCCCCCGCCCCCCCCCCCCCCCCGCCCCCCCGCCCCGCGCCCCCCCCGCGCCCCCCCGGCCCCCCCCCCCCCCCCCCCCCCCCCCCCCCCCCCCCCCCCCCCGCCCCCGGCGGCCCCCCCCCCGCCCCCGCCCCCCCCCCCCCCCCCCCGCCCCCCCCCCCCCCCCCCCCGCGCCCCCCCCCCCCCCCCCCCCCCCCCCCCCCCCCCCCGGCGGGGCCCCCCCCCCCCCCCCCCCCGCCCCCCCCCCCCCCCCCCCCCCCCCCCCCCCCCCCCCCCCCCCCCCCCCCCCCCCCCCCCCCCCCCGCCCCCCCGCCCCCCCCCCCCCCGCCCCCCCCCCCCCCCCCCCCCCCCCCCCCGGCCCCGGGGCGCCGGCCCCCCCCGGCCCCCCCCCCCGCCGCCCCCCCCCCGCGCGCCCCCGGGCGCCCCCGCCCCCCCCCCCCCCCCCCCCCCCCCCCGCCCCCCCCCCCCCCCCCCCCCCCCCCCCCCCCCCCGACCCCCCCCCCCCCCCCCCCCCCCCCCCCCCCCCCCCCCCCCCCCCCCCCCCCCCCCCCCCCCCCCCCCCCCCCCCCCCCCCCCCCCCCCCCCCCCCCCCCCCCCCCCCCCCCCCCCCCCCCCCCCCCCCCCCCCCCCCCCCCCCCCCCCCCCCCCCCCCCCCCCCCGGGGGCCCCCCCGCCCCCCCCCCCCCCCCCCCCCCCCCCCCCCCCCCCCCCCCCCCCCCCCCCCCCCCCCCCCCCCCCCCCCCCCCCCCCCCCCCCCCCCCCCCCCCCCCCCCCCCCCCCCCCCCCCCCCCCCCCCCCCCCCCCCCCCCCCCCGGGCCGGGCCCGGCGCCCGGGGCCCCCCCCCCCCCCCCCCCCCCCCCCCCCCCCCCCCCCCCCCCCCCGCCACCCCCACCCCCCCCCCCGCCCCCCCCCCCCCCGGGCCGGGCCCCCCCCCCCTCCCCCCCCCCCCCCCCCCCCCCCCCCCCCCCCGGCCCCCGCCCCCCCCCCCGGGCCCCCCCCCCCCCCCCCCCCCCGGGCCCCCCCCCCCCCCCCCCCCCCCCCCCCCCCCCCCCCCCCCCCCCCCCCCCCCCCCCCCCCCCCCCCCCCCCCCCCCCCCCCCCCCCCCCCCCCCCCCCCCCCCCCCCCCCCCCCCCCCCCCCCCCCCCCCCCCCCCCAGGTGACCGACGAGCCCTTCGAGCGCGGCGACATACCCGGTTGCGACGACGACGTTCGGCGCCTGGAGCACCTCACCGCCAGCGAGCTCGACCCGCCACCCCCGGCGCCGCCCCCGAACCCGCACCCGCCCCGATGACCTGGGCCAGCCGAGGGAGCGGCCCGTACCGCACGACGCCGGCCACCACCGCCCGGACCGGCACCGATGACAACATCACAACTCAATACCCGGTGAGCAATCGCGGGGCGGGGTGTGCGGGAGCGGGATGGGTCACTAGGGTCAGAGGTGAGAAGTTCGCCCGCAAGGAGGAGTCCATGTCCGAGTCCAGTCCCGTCCACGAGATCCCCGAAGAGGACTGCTGGGCGATGCTCCACGCGGAGGAGTTCGGCCGACTCGCCTTCCACCTGCTCGACGAGGTCCACATCACCCCGCTCAACTACGCCGTCGACGCCCACCGGAAGATCATTTTCCGCACCGCGGAGGGCTCCAAACTCCTCGGCCTGACGATCAACGACGACGTCGCCTTCGAGATCGACACCTTCGGTGAGCACGAGGCGCGCAGCGTCATCGTCCGCGGACGCGCCCGTCAGCTCGAAGGCGCCGAGGCCGACGCCACCGACCAGCTGCCGCTGCGCCCCTGGGTCAACACCGCGAAGTTCAACGTCATCGCCATCGAGGTCGACAGCATCACCGGCCGCCGCTTCGAGCTCACCCGCCCCTGGCTGCACATGCGTCCGGAGCACGACTGAACCCCGGCCCGCCGCGAACCCCGAGCCCTCACCAAACCTGCGCACCGTGAGCCGCTGACATGCGCGTTCTCGTCGCGTGCGACAAGTTCAAGGGCTCGCTGACGGCCACCGAGGTCGCCGACCACATCCGCCGCGGGCTGCTGCGCGCCCACCCCGGCCTCGAGGTCCGCACCACCCTGGTCGCCGACGGCGGTGACGGCATGCTCGCCGCCGCCGAACAGGCCGGCTTCACCCGGGTTCCGGTCACCGTCACCGGCCCCACCGGCCCGACCGGACCACGAGTCGACACCGCGTATGCCGTTCGCCGCCGCCCCGACGCCGTGGGCACCGGCCGCTGCGAGGTCGTCGTCGAACTCGCCGACGCCTGCGGCCTGCTCCGCCTGCCCGACGGCATCCGCGCCCCGCTGACCGCCTCCAGCCGCGGCCTGGGCGAGGTCATCGCCGAAGCGCTCCGCAAAGAACGCCCGACCGCGCTCTATGCCGGGATCGGCGGCAGCGCGAGCACCGACGGCGGCTCCGGCATGCTCGCCGCGCTCGGGATCATCGCGCGGGACGCCGCCGGCGAACCCGTCCCCGACGGCGGCGCCGGGCTCGCCGAGGTCGCCGAGGTCGACGCCCGCCGCTTCCTGCCCCGACTCGCCCTCACCCACCTCGAGTTCGCCTGCGATGTCGACAGCCCGCTCACCGGGCCGAGCGGCGCCGCCCATGTCTTCGCCCCGCAGAAGGGCGCCACCCCAGAGCAGGTCGCACAGCTCGACGCGGCCCTGACCCACTGGGCCGATGTCGTCACCGCCCGGGCCGGGCACGATGTCCGCGCCACCCCGGGCGCCGGGGCGGCCGGCGGGGTCGGGTATGCCGCCCTGGCCCTGCTCGGGGCGCGGCTGCGGCCGGGCGTGGAGATCGTCCTCGACCTCGTCGGGTTCGATGCGGCCCTGACCGGCTGCGATCTCGTCATCACCGGGGAGGGCTCCCTGGACGCCCAAACCCTGCTCGGCAAGACCCCCGCCGGGGTGGCCCGCCGAGCCCAGGCACACGGCATACCCGTCGTCGCGGTCTGTGGCCGCGCCACACTCACGCAGGAGGAGATCGCGGGCAGCGGCATCGCCGGGGTCTACGCGCTCACCGACCTCGAACCCGACCCGCAGACCTGCATGGCGCAGGCCGGGCCGCTGCTGGAACGGCTCGTCGCCGAACGGGTCAGCCGCGCCCTGGCACCGGGGTCACCGGGGTGACCGGGTCGCGCCCGGCCAGCACCGCGATCGCATTGTCCGCGGCCAGCACCGCCATCGCCGTGCGGGTCTCCGTCGTCGCCGACCCGAGGTGCGGGAGCAGGACGACGTTGTCCATGTCGAGCAGCCCCTCGTGGACGCTCGGCTCGTTCTCGAAGACATCGAGCCCGGCACCGGCGAGTTCACCGGCCTGCAGTGCCGCGACGAGAGCCGCCTCGTCGACGATGGGCCCGCGCGCCGAGTTCACCAGGTATGCCGTCGGCTTCATGAGCTCGAACTCGTGCGCGCCCATGAGGTGATGGGTCTCCGGCAGGTACGGGCAGTGCAGCGAGACGACATCGCTGGTCCGCAGCAGCTCACCGAACTCCACCCGCCGGGCCCCGAGCTCGGCCTCGACCTCCGGGGTCAACGGCACCGGCCCGGTGTAGAGCACCGACATCCCGAACGCCTTGGCCCGCCGCGCCATGGCGATCCCGATGGCGCCGGCGCCGACAATGCCGAGGACCTTGCCCTGGATGCCCATGCCGAGGAGATAGAACATCCCCCACTGCCACGGGGTGCGGCTGCGGATGACCCGCTCGCCCTCCCCGAAGCGCCGGGTCGCCATGAGCATGAGGGTGAACGCGGTGTCCGCGGTCGCCTCGGTGAGCACGCCGGGGGTGTTCGTCGCGGTGACCCCGCGCGTGACACACGCGTCGACGTCGATGTTGTTGAAGCCCACGGCGACGTTGGCGACGACCCGCAGCTGCTCACCGGCAGCGTCGAGCAGTTCACCGTCGACCCGTTCGGTGAGCAGGGTGACCAGCCCGTCCGCACCGCGCACGAAGCCGAGCAGCTCCTCCCGGGTGATCGCCCGGTCCTCGTCCCACGCGGTGACCTCATGGTGGCGCCGAAGCAGGTCCAGCCCATCGCTGGGGATCCGTCCGGTGACGACGATGCGTGCCATCTCAGGCCTCCACCCATTCCTTGAGCAGCCCAAGCCCCTCGTTGATCGCCGACACCGGCAGGCCGCTGTAGGCGAACCGGGCATAGAACCGGTCCTCACCCGGCTGCGGCCGGCCGAAGTGCAGCCGCGTGCAGAACGACACCCCGGTCGCGTGCAGGGCCGCCTCGGCGAACTCCGGCAGGGACGCCAGCCCCTTGGCCGCCATGGCCTCGGTCACGTCGGGGAAGAGATAGAACGTCGCGTTGGGCACGGCGACCGACACCCCGGGTATGGCGTTGAGCGCCGCCGCGCAGGCGTCCCGCCGCGCCTGCAGCTCGGTGCGGATCGCCAGCGGCCCGGACTGGTCGCCGCGGATCCCTTCGAGCCCGCCCCACTGGACGAAGTGCGTCGTGCAGGACTCGTTGTTGGTGTTGAGCTTGCCGAACACGGCGGACAGCTCCGGCGGTGCCACCGCGCAGCCGAGCCGCCAGCCGGTCATGGCGAACTTCTTGCTGAACGTGTAGAGGATGACCGTACGCTCCGCCATACCGGGCAGGGAGGCGATGGAGTGCGAGGTGCCCGAGTAGCGCATCTCGAAGTACGCCTCATCGGAGAGCACCCACAGGTCGTGCCGCTGGGCGAGTTCGGCGACCGCTTCCCGTTCGGCCGGCGTGGACTCGGCGCCGATGGGGTTCTGCAGGTCGTTGTAGATGATCGCCCGGGTCCGGGGGGTGATGAGCGACTCGACCTGCTCGAGGTCGATCGCGAAACCGCTCTCCGTCGGCAGGTACCGGTAGGCCTTGGCGACCCCACCGAAGTACTCGATCTGGCTCTCATAGATGGGGTAGCCGGGGTTGGGGTAGAGGACCTCGTCGCCGGGGTTCATCAGGGCCTGGATGAACTTGGTGATGACCGGCTTGCCGCCCGGCTGGACGGTGATGTGGTCGGGGGTCAGGGCAAGGTCGCGGTGGCCGCCGATGTCCTCGGCCAGGGCCGCGCGCAGCTCGGGGATGCCGGGGCCGGGGCAGTAGCCGGTCTTGCCGTCGGCGATGGCCCGGTTCATGGCCTCGACGATGTTGCCGGGAGTCGCCAGGTCGATGTCACCGAGGTGGAAGGGATAGATCTGATGACCCTGCGCCCCCCACGCTGCTGCTGCCGCCGACACCGCGAACGCGGTCTCTGTGCCGAGTCGGGTCAACCGTTCTGCGAACGCCATCGAGAGCCCCTTTGCTCATCTGCCGTGCACCGCCTTTGGTGCACACTCCCGACCCTAGCGCCGCAGGATCGGCGGCAGCAGGGCCGGGTCGCAGGAAACATCTCGCCGGTGAGACACCTCAGAGGAGCCGGCGGACCGCCTTGAGCGGCAGGTTGTGCATGGCCCAGCCGAGCGGCACCCACGGCCAGGCGGGCACCCGGGCGTGGGCCTTCTCCGCCTCGATGGCCTCGACCATGGCCCGCACCCCGGTGGCGGTGTCCACCATGAACGGGGTGTGCTTGACCCGCTCGTTCATCTCCGAGCGGATGTAGCCCGGATAGATCGTCGACACCCTGATGTCGAGGTCGCGCTGCCCGAGCATCTCCGAACGGATGCCCTCGGCGAGCGCGGCCACCCCGGCCTTGGTTGCCGCGTAGGTCGTCACCGTCTTGGGCATCCCGCGCATCGCGGACACCGAGGAGATCATCACCAGGTGCCCGCGCTTCTGCGCGCGGAAGATCTCCATCGCGGCCTCGCATTGGGCGAGCGCGGCCACGAAGTTCGTCATCGCCGTCTGCTTGTTCGCGTCATAGCGGCCGGTGCCGATCGGGGCGCCCTTGCCGAGCCCGGCGTTGACGATGACCCGATCCAGGCCACCGAAGTCCGCCCGGAAGGCGGCGAACACCTCGAACACCGCCGCGTCGTCGTTGACGTCGAGGGCGCGCACCTCCACCCGGCGCTGCGGGTATGCCGTCGTCAGTTCGGCCTTGAGCACCTCGAGCCGCTCGGTACGGCGCGCGCACAGAGCAAGGTCATGGCCCCGGGCGGCGAGCTGTCGGGCCATCTCGGCTCCGAGGCCCGAGCTGGCTCCGGTGATGAGGGTGGTCGGCATGGGTCCTGGCTTTCGGTCGAAGGGGTGGGCGGTCAGGGGTCGGTCAGCGGTCGGTGAAGAGGTGCGGGGCGCGTTCGAGGTGCGAGACCTCCCCCAGCGAGATCAGCCGCAGCCCCCGCGGCCCCACCCCCAGTTGGGTGATGCTGGTGTTGCGGAAGGTCCCGAAGAGTCGCCGCCAGGTGTCCGGGCCACCGCCGAGGGCGATGCTGGTCAGGGCATTGCAGACCCCACCGGAGGTCGCCACCACCGCGGTGCCGTCGGGTCCGAGGCGCTCGGCCAGGTCGGCGGCGGCCTCCTGCACCCGCGCGGTGAACTGCGCGCACGACTCCCGATACTCGCCCTCGCCGCGGATCCAGCGGCCCATGGCGAAGCGAAACAACTCATCGAAGGCTGCCGGGGCATCCCGCAGCGCCCCGGTCATCGTGCTGTGCTCGGGGGCGTTGACGGCGATGATGTCGTCACCGTCGAGCTCGTCCCAGCGGGCATCGACGCCCTGCCGCACCCCCGCCCAGGTCTCACCGGCCCCGGCGACCATCCCGGCCAGGGTGTCCCGCTGCCGCCGCAGGGTGCCGCTCAGGGCCAGCTCCGGGCGGATGCCGCGAGCGCGGAGTTCGGCGCCGACGGCCAGGGCCTGCGCGTGTCCGGTGTCGGTGAGCACGTCGTAGTCCTCGGCGTGCCAGGACGCCTGCCCGTGCCGGACCAGCACGATCCGGGTCATGAGAGCAACTCCGCGCACCGGTCGTGCAGGACCTCCACGATGGCCTTGATCCGGCCGTGGGCCGGGTTCGTCGTCTGGCCGGCGGCATACCGGGCATAGATCTGTTGAGCGATCCCGGCGAGCCGGAAGGCTCCGAAGACCTCGAGGAAGAGCCGTTCCTGGGCGCTCACCTGCATCCCGCGGGCCGCGCAGTATGCCGTGACGACCTCGTCGCGGGTCAGCATGCCGGGGGTGTGGGTGGGTTGCAGCCGGACGGCGAGGGCGCGCGGGTCGTCCCCGGGCTGCACCCAGTACGCCAGCGCGGAGCCGAGGTCCATGAGCGGGTCGCCGACGGTGGCGAGTTCCCAGTCGAGCACCCCGACGATCCGGGTCGGGGCGTCCGGGTCGAGGACGAGGTTGTCGAAGCGGAAGTCGTTGTGGATGAGCACGTGCGGGCGTTCGGCGCTCTCGTGGGCCGCGAGCCACGCCATCGCGGCCTCGAAGTCGGGGGCGTCGGCGGTGCGGGCCCGCCGGTAGCGCTCGGTCCAGCCGGCCACCTGCCGGTGGACGTAGCCCGGCCCCCGGTCGAGGTGGCGCAGGCCGGCGGCGTCGACATCGAGGTCGTGCAGGCCGACGAGGACATCGACCGCATGGCGGCAGAGCCGGCCCACCTGGTCGGGCTCGTCCAGGCCGATCCCGGCGGGGATGTCCCGGCGCAGGATAATCCCGGGAACCCGTTCCATGACATAGAACGGCGAGCCCAGCACGGCCGGGTCGTCGCAGCAGGCGATCATCCGCGGGACCAGCGGTGAGATCGTCCCGACGGCCCGCTGGAGGTCGTGCTCGCGCCGCATGTCGTGGGCGGTGCCGACATGGGCCCCGGCCGGCGGTCGGCGCAGGACCAGCTCGCGGTCGGCATACGAGAGCAGGTAGGTCAGGTTGGAGGCGCCCCCGGCGAACTGGCGCACGGACGGCTCGGCTGCCAGCGCCGGGTCGAGCGCCCCGAGCCAGCGAGCCAGGGCGGCGGTGTCGAAGGCGTCCTCGGACCGCACGCCGATCGCGGTGTCAGACAAGCTTCTTCGCCGTTCCGGCGCGCTTGGCCAACCGTTGGCCGGCCTTGGTGAGCATCCGGTTGTATGCCGGCCGCGCCCAGCGTTTGAGGCCGTACGCGGCACGTGACATCCGGTCCGGCAGGATGATCCGCTGCTTGCGGTCGATGCCCTTGAGGACGGCGGCCGCGATCTGGGCAGCGCTCACCGGGGCCTTGGTGATGAGTTTGACGCCGGCCTCGTGCAGGGCCTCGTCCTTGCCGCGGAAGGACTCGTGCAGGTTGGTCCGGAAGAACCCCGGGCACACCGCGGAGACGCTGATCCCGAACGGTGCGAGCTCGAAGGACAGGGTTTCGGAGAGCGCCACGACCCCCGCCTTGGCGGCGTTGTAGGACGACATGCCGGGGCCGTGGACCAGGCCGGCGAGGGAGGCGGTGTTGACGAGGTGACCGCTGCGCTGCTCCTTCATCATGGGCACGAAGGTCTGGCAGCCGCGGACCACGCCGAGCAGGTTGATGTCGAGGACCCGCTCCCAATCGGCCATCGCCTCGACGTCGATCCGGCCGCCGGTGGCGACGCCCGCGTTGTTGCAGAGGATGTCCAGGCGACCCCACTCCTCGCGCACCCAGGCCAGGGTGGCGTCCCAGTCCTGTTGGGAGCTGACATCCATCCGCCGGTAGGCCGCGAGGGTCGGCACCGTGGCGGGACGCTCATCGGCGAGGTCGACGGCCAGCACGCTGTCCCCGCGGCCGAGGAAGGCCTCGACGAGGGCCAGGCCGAGGCCGGAGGCGCCTCCGGTGACGACGACATACGACATCTCACGCCTCATCTCACGCCTCCTGATAGGGCTTGAGGAGCAACCGGGCAATGACCCCGAGGTGGACCTCGTCGGGGCCGTCGGCGAGCCGCAGCGAGCGGGCACCGGCGTAGGCGGCGGCGAGCGGGAAGTCCTCGCTCATCCCGGCCCCGCCGTGCAGCTGGATGGCCATGTCGATGACCTCGCAGGCCATCGCGGGCACGGCCGCCTTGATCTCGCTGACCTCGGAGAGCGCACCGGCGGGGCCGACGGTGTCGAGCTTCCAGGCGGCGTGCAGGACGTGCAGGCGGGCCTGGTTGATGGCGATCCGGGCGCGGGCCAGGCGTTCCCGGTTGCCGCCGAGATTGGCCAGCGGTTTGCCGAACGCGACCCGGCTCGTGGCCCGGGTGCAGGCGAGCTCGAGGGCTCGTTCGGCGAGGCCGATGAGCCGCATGCAGTGATGCACCCGGCCCGGCCCGAGCCGACCCTGGGCAATGGCGAACGCCATCCCCGGACCGCCGATGACCGCGCTCGCGGGGAGGCGCACGTCCTCCAGGGTGACCTCGGCGTGGCCGAGCGGTTCGTCGTAGTGGCCGAGGGCCGTGAGCATCCGCTCCACCCGAACCCCGGGGTGGTCGAGCGGGACCAGGACCATGGAGTGCTGGGCGTGCCGATGCGCGTTCTCGTCGGTGAGGCCCATGAAGATCGCGACCTTGCAGTCCGGGTGCCCGGCGCCGGTGGACCACCACTTGCGGCCGTTGACGACGACCTCCTCGCCCTCGATCCGTGCGGTCGCGGCCATCGTCGTGGCATCGGAGCTGGCCACCGAGGGTTCGGTCATGAGGAACGCCGAACGGATCCGCCCGTCCAGCAGCGGTTCGAGCCACTGAGTGCGCTGTTCGGCCGAGCCGTAGCGGAGCAGCACCTCCATGTTGCCGGTGTCCGGGGCGTTGCAGTTGAAGACCAGCGGGGCAAGGGCGGAGCGGCCCATCTCCTCGGCAAGTGGCGCATAGTCGACGTTGGAGAGGCCGACCCCACCGCGGGTGCCGTACCGCACGGCATACTCCCCGGCGTGCTCGACGGGCAGGAAGAGGTTCCACAGGCCCTGCGCCCGGGCCGCGGCCTGGAACTGCCCGATCACCGGGTGCGGCGGCCAGGGGTCCTCGCCGCGGGAGCGGCGTTCCCGGATGTCGCGGAGCACCTCGGGCTCCACCGGTTCGATGTGTTCGCGGACGAACGCACCGACGGCCTGGGTGAGTTCGGCGGCGCGCGGACTGGGGGCGAACTCCATGACGCCGACCTTACGCGGAAGCCGTGCTGAGCCGCGGGCGGTCAGCCGCGGGCACGCGGGCCGTAGACCGGCTCGGAGCGGGTAAACGCAGCCTGGCGGGCCGCCTTGGCATTCGCGCTCGCGAGCAGGAACGCCTGCTCGAGGCGTTCCCGAGCGAAGGTGCGCCGGGGACCGGCATGCCAGGTGCGTTCGAAAAGCCGCTTCGCGGCGGCCACCGCATCGGGGGATCGGGTGGCGATCTGCGCGAGCAGCTCACGGGCCGCATCGACGGGGTCCGCGGCGACCTGCGTGGCCAGCCCGATCTCCACGGCCCTGGCCCCGCTGATGACCTCGCCGGTCATGGTGAGCCGCTTGGCCTGGTCCATCCCGACGTGCTGGGCGAGCGAACGGATGCCGCTCATGTCGGGGATGATCCCCCAGCGGGCCTCCAGAACCGCCCACTGAGCGTCCGGGGTGGTCATCCGGAAGTCGGCCCCGAGCGCGATCTGCACTCCCCCGCCATAACAGTGCCCGTGCACCGCAGCGACGACGGGAACCGGCACCTGCCGCCAGGCCCAGCAGGCCTCCTGGAAGGTGTTCGTCCCGGCCCGGCGCCACGGCCGGGGGCAAACGCGCGGGCGATCCGCGCGGGCTCGCGCAGCACGGTGCCGAAGTCGAGTCCGGCACAGAACGACTCCCCCTCCCCGGAGAGGATGACCCCGCGCAGCGTCCGGTCGCCGCTCAGCCGATGAGCGGTGGCGACCAACTCCTCGAGGATGTCCAGGGTGAGGGCGTTAAGTTTGTCGGGCCGCGTGAGCCGCACATGGGCCAGGGAGTCGGCGATGTCGCAGGAAACCACGGTCATTCGGCGAGGTCCTCTCGATCCGGCAGCCCGTTGCGGCGGCGCAGCCGGGCGACGAGTTCGGCTGCGTCGATCTTGCCGTTGATGAAGTCCGCGGCGTCGCCATGGGTCGCCGGCGGGATGAGCGTGGCCCGGGCGGCGGCGGAAGAGTTCCGTGACTCGTCGACGAGCCAGGGCGAGTCCGCGGGCACGAACGAGCCGCGAATGTCGGACTCGGGCCAGGAAATCTCATTGCGGCGCAGGTAGCGCTCTCCGAGCACCACCCCGGCGGTCACCATCAACAGATAGGACGGCACCGCCGGCACCGGCGTCGGCAGCACCCAACTCGGTAGGAACCACCACAGCGGGATCGCGAGGATGTGAATGACAACGACGAAGACGGCCCACGGGGTGAGCCGCAGGGAGATGTCACGCCGGTTGCCGACCTGCCAGATGAGGCCGACGGCGAGCCCGACCGCCCCGGCCACGAGCACCCAGCCCGCGGAGTGGAATGACGGGACGAGGTAGAAGACCGCACCGAAGACCCCCGGAAGGAGGAAGAGGCGGTCGTTCGGGCTGCGCACTCGCACAGTGTCCCATGCGGGCTCGGTCACTAGGCTGCGGGTCATGGACTTCCGCAACCTCTACGCGCACGGTTTCGCCCGGGTCGCCGCCTGCACCCTGCCGGTGGCGCTCGCGGACCCGGCGACCAACGCCCAGCGGATCCTTGAGCAGGCACGGCGCTGCCACGACGACGGGGTCGCGGTCGCACTCTTCCCCGAACTCTCCCTCTCCGGGTATGCCCTCGATGACCTGCTCCTCCAGGACGTGCTGCTCGACGCCGTCGAGGCCGGCATCGAAACGATCCGGGCCGCCTCGCAGGGCCTGCGGCCGGTGCTCGTCGTCGGCGCCCCGCTGCGGCACGGCAGCCGGCTCTACAACTGTGGGGTCATCGTCCATCGGGGGGAGATCCTCGGGGTCGCCCCCAAGTCCTTCCTGCCGAACTACCGCGAGTTCTACGAGAAGCGGTACTTCGCGGACGGGGTCGACCAGCGCGATGCCTGGTGGCGGCCGGAGGTCCCCTTCGGCCCGGACCTCATCGTGGATGTCGAGGACGTGCCCGGGCTCTCGATCCATGTCGAGGTCTGTGAGGACATGTGGGTGCCGGTCCCGCCGAGCCACAAGGCGGCCCTGGCCGGGGCCACCGTACTGCTCAACCTCTCGGCCTCACCGATCACCGTCGGCCGGGCCGAGGACCGTCACCTACTGGCCCGTGCGGCGAGCAGCCGGTGCAACGCGGCATACGCGTATGCCGCCGCGAGCGCGGGTGAGTCGACCACGGATCTGTCCTGGGACGGTATGACGATGGTCTACGAGCTCGGCGACCTCCTCGGCCAGAGCGAGCGGTTCCCCCGGGAGGCGCAGCGCACCGTGGTCGACGTCGACCTCGACCGGCTCCGTCAGGAGCGCCACCGCCAGGGCAGCTTTGACGACAACCGCCGGGCCGAGTGGCTCGAGGCCGACGGCGGCGAGACCTTCCGGCACATCGAGGTGTCCCTGGGGCCGCCGCAGGGCGACCTGGGTCTGCGCCGGACCGTGGACCGGTTCCCGTTCGTGCCCGACGACACCGCCCGGCTGGCGCAGGACTGTTACGAGGCCTACAACATCCAGGTCTCCGGGCTCGAGCAGCGGCTGCGCGCGATCGGCCGCGGCGACCCGGCCCGGATGCCCAAGATCGTCATCGGGGTCTCCGGCGGGCTCGACTCCACCCATGCCCTCATCGTGGCCGCCAAGGCCTGTGACCGGCTCGGGCTTCCGCGCACGCACATCCTCGCCTTCACCATGCCGGGGTTCGCGACGACCGACCACACCAAGAGCAACGCGACCCTGCTCTCGGAGGCCCTCGGGGTCACCTTCGAGGAGGTGGACATCCGGCCGCTAGCCACCCAGCTGCTCCGCGACCTGGGCCACCCCTTCGGCCGGGGCGAGGAGGTCTATGACGTGACCTTCGAGAACGTCCAGGCCGGGCTGCGCACCGATGTCCTCTTCCGGGCTGCCAACCAGCGCGGCGGCATCGTGCTCGGCACCGGAGACCTTTCGGAGTTGGCGCTGGGCTGGTGCACCTATGGGGTCGGTGACCAGATGTCCCACTACGGCGTCAATGCCGGGGTGCCGAAGACGCTCATGCAGCACCTGATCCGTTGGGTGGTTGCCAGCGGGCAGTTCGACGAGGCCGTTGGTGGGGTCCTGCAGTCGATCCTCGACACCGAGATCACTCCCGAGCTCATCCCGACGAAGGAGGGTGAGCGGCCGCAGTCGACGCAGGACACCATCGGCCCGTACGCCCTGCATGACTTCACGCTGTATTACGTGCTGCGGCGCGGGTACCGGCCGAGCAAGATCGCCTTCCTTGCCGAGCATGCCTGGTCCGATGTGGGCCGGGGAGCGTGGCCGGCGGGGTACCCGGATGGTGAGCGCACGGCATACGACCAGGCGACGATTCGGCGGTGGCTTGCGGTGTTCCTCACCCGGTTCTTCGGGAACCAGTTCAAACGCACCGCTCTGCCCAATGGGCCGAAAGTGGTTGCCGGAGGCTCGCTTTCACCGCGTGGAGATTGGCGTATGCCGTCGGATGCTGCCGCCGCCGCCTGGCTGGCCGACCTCGACAAGCTCCCCGACCCCTAGCCCTTCCCCTCCTCCCTCCCGCCGATTCGATGTATTTGCGCACCGGCGTACGGCCCGCCAATACATCGAATCGGCCAGAGCGGGGGGGGTCAGGGTGTGGGCGGCCGGGGCACTCGCCAGGTGGCGTTGCGGGCCTCGGGACGTCCGGCCATCCACTGCAGCGCGGTCGGGTGCTGCCGAGCCCGGAAGTCGTTAGCCGCGAGCACCCGCGAGAGGCCGGCGAGGGCCACCGGGTCGGCAAGCATGGCCGCCAGATCAGACTCGTACTCCGGCCACCAACCGCCATGGTCGACAACGGTCATCGCCACCACGAACCCACCCTCGGGGTGCTCGAGGATCTCGACGAGGCGACCCTGCTGCGGCCAGTCGATGAGCGAGGCCGTCGTCACCTCGAGCAGACCCCCGTGCGGGGAGGCATGCAGCCGGACGGTGTTGCCGTGCACGTGCCCAGCGAGCCAGAGCACCACCTTCGGCTCCCCGAGGAGCAGGCGAATGACCTCGTCGGCAAGCACGCGGCGACCGGCCCCCGGAGGCGCGTAGGGGTTGAGCAGCGTCCACGACGGATGATGCGAGGTCACCACCACGGGCCGATCGGCCGCGGCCAGCTCACCGCGAAGCCACTCGAACTGCTCCTCGTCGATCGAGCCCTGCCACCCGCCATACGGGTTGACCGTGTCCATCGCGAGCAGCCGCACGCCGCCGACGTCACGAGCCCAGTAGCCGCGACGCTCCCCCGCCGCGAACCCGTGGTCTCCGGGCAGATCGGCAAGGGCCTCCGCCAGGTCACCGGACCTGAGCAGCCGGCGAGTGTCGTCGGCCGCGATGGCCACCGTCGGGGACTCCGGCTCATCGACATACCGGGCCGGCCCCAGGGCCGGGGTCGCCTCGAGCGCCGCGAGCGGGGTCTGCGTGGGCGCCAGGCCCACGACCCGGGCCCCGCCGACGGCCAGCTCCCGGGTGCGTTCGGTGGGCGCCACCGTGCCCTGGAGGAGGGCGTCGTGGTTGCCGTGCACGGTCAGCCACGGCAGCGCCAGCCCCGGCGAGTCGAACCCGACGCGGGCGGCCTCCGACAGCCCCGGCACCCCCGGATACCCGTATGCCGTGGTGAGCCGGTCAGGGTCGTGGCCGGCGTGCGGGCCTTCCGGATGCCAGAACCGATCGGACCAGAAGCCCGCTGACGGTGCCCCCACCCAGGAACTGGCCACCCCACCGCTGCGGGGAGTGACCGCGCCCCCGCCGAGGACCGCGGCATACGCTCCGAGCTCGTTGGCCTGGGCGTTGTCGATGACGTCACCGGTGACCAGGACGGTGTCGATGGGCGCACCAGCCACCGGGCCGACGGTGAGCTCGTTGACCGTGCGGACCATGGCGAGTGCCACCTGGGCGGTGAGGATCTCCTGCGGCCGATAGGTGCCGATCTCCTCGTAAATGTCGGCATACGGCTCACCGGGATCGGCAAGGTGATCGAGGTACTCCAGCCGCGCGGGCGACTCGGCGTCGCAGATGTGGACATCGGAGAGGTGGACGATCGTGGCCAGTGCTCGGCAGATCTCCGCCACCGGCTCCCCCACCCGGCCCTCCTGCGGGCTGTGGACCAGCGGACGCCAGCCGCTCTCGCGCTCCGGCCCGTGAACGATGCCCATCGCGATCCCGATACCCGATCCCTCGCGCACTAGCGGGTTGCGGCGACGACCGGCCCGGCGTCGGTGCGCACCGCAACGGTGACCCGGTCACCCACGGCCACCGTGCCGACCGAGCCCGCCATCAGGTCGGCGACCACTTCGGCTCCCTCGACCTGGATCCCGACACGGGTGATCGCGCCGAGGAAAGACACGCTCGTGATCGTGCCTGGGCTGCCGTGACCACCGGTGAGCTGCAACTGCTCGGGGCGGACGACGACGCTGCTCGCTCCCGCGGGATCGACCTGGCCCATCCCGACGACCTCGGCCGGGGCGCCCAGCACACTCCAGGCGCCGGTCGACGGGTCACGTTGCGCGGCAAGGGTGTTCACGGTCCCGACGAACTGGGCGACGAACGGCGTGGCCGGCCGGGAGTAGATGACCTGGGGCGGGTCGATCTGAACGAGCCGACCCTCCTCCATGACCCCGACCCGGTCCGCAACCGCCATTGCCTCGTGCTGGTCATGGGTGACGAAGAGGGTGGTCACCCCGGTTTCCTGCTGGATCCGGCGGATCTCCACCCGCAGCGACTCCCGCACCTTGGCGTCGAGCGCCGAAAGCGGCTCGTCGAGCAGCAGGACCCGCGGCTCGGTGGCGAGCGCCCGCGCCAGGGCAACTCGCTGCTTCTGGCCTCCGGACATCTGGTGCGGGTACTTCGCGGCGTGTTCGGTGAGGCGGGTGATCTCCATGAGCCGGTCCACGCTCGCCGCACGTTTCGCCTTGTCGACCTTGCGGATGCTGAGCCCGAACTCGACGTTGTCCCGGGCGGTGAGGTTGGGGAAGAGGCTGTAGTCCTGGAAGACCATGCCGAATCCGCGCTTCTGGGGCGGGAGTTCGGTGATGTCGGTGCCTTCGACGACGACCCGTCCGGCGTCCGGGCGCTCGAACCCGGCGAGGATGCGCAACGCGGTGGTCTTGCCGCAGCCGCTCGGGCCGAGCAGGCAAACCATCTCCCCGGAGGCGATCTCGAGGTCGAGGGATTCCAGGGCGACCGAGGACCCGAAGGTCTTGCGGATCCCGGCAAGGTGGACCGAGGCCATCTACATTCCTCCAGGGGTGAACTCGACGCCGCGCTTGGCGAGCATCCGGACGACAAAGTGCAGCGCGAGCGCGGTGAGGATCATGACGACGAACGCCAACGCCATACCGCCCTTCGGTGAACTCAACTGGTAGCTCGCCAGGTAGGTCGGCAGGGTCTCCTTGAGGAGCAGGCTCGCGAACGCGAACTCCCCGAGGACCAGGGCGACGGTGAGGCCCGCGGAGGCGAACACCGCGGCAACCAGATTGGGCACGAGGACCCGGCGCAGCACGGTCCCCGGCGAGGCCCCCAGGCTGACCCCGGCCTCGTACAGCGTGCGGGCATTGATCGCGCGCAACCCGGCATCGAGGGAGCGGTAAGTGAACGGCATCGCCCAGAGCGCATAGAACGGCACCATCGCCAGTGGGCTGACCAGGTACCCCGGCCAGACGTTGCGGAAGGTGCCGGCCACCCCGACGACGAGCGCGATCGGCGGCACGACCCACGGGATGAGGGTGACTCCGGTGATCCACGGCTTGAGCTTCGGCGCCTTGATCTCCACGGCCACGGCGACCGGGACGAGCAAGGCGAGCACGACGAGCGTGGTGAGCACGGCGAGCATGAGGCTGGTTCGGGTCACCGCCCACAACTCGGGTTTGCCGAATGCGGTGATCAGCGCCTTGAGCGACCACCCCTCGAAGATCCGGTCCCAGGTGAGCAGCGGGGTGGGGATGCTCTGGAAGGCGAAGCGGGCCATCGCGAGCTGCGGCCCGATGAAGTACAGGGCGATGACCGCGAGGAAGAGGCCGCGCAGGAATTTGCTCATGACTGCGTCCATTTCACGGTGCGGCGCTGGAGCACGGTCACCGCGACCAGGCAGAGCAGGAGCAGCAGGATGGTCCACGCCACGAGCGCGTAGCCGAGGTCCTGCTCACCGGAGATGACGTTGCCCTGGAGCACGAAGCGCACCTGGAGCGGGACGAGTTGCCCACCGCTGTCCAGGACGTATGCCGTGGCGTACGCGGCGAAAGCGTTGACGAAGAGCAGGACCACGCCGCCGAGGAACGCGGGGAGCAGAACCGGTCCGCCGACCCGCCGCCAATAGGTCCACGACGAGGCGCCCATGAGCTGGGCGGCTTCCTCCCAGGACCGGCGCAGCCCGCCGATGGCCGGGAACATGACGAGGAACATCAGCGGGATCTGGAAGTAGAGGTAGACGAAGACCAGACCCCAGAAACCGCTGAGCGAGAAGCCCGTTCCCTTGATGTCGAAGCCGACCCCGAGGAGCAGTTTGGTGAGGATGCCCTGGTTGCCGATGAGCGCGATGAAGGCGAACGCGAGCGGCACGCCACCGAGCTGGGAGGCCACCGAGGACCACGAGTTGAGCAGTGCGAGGGTCTTGGGGCGCCGGGAGGCGAAGTCGCGGACGACGAGGGCGAGCAGCGTGCCGATGATCCCGCCGAGGATGGCGCTCACCCCGGAGAGTTCCACCGAGTTGACGAACGAGGACCGGTACGGCCCGGAGACCGCCCGCAGCAGGGAGTCCAGCGAGAACGAGCCCTTGGGCGTCAGCGCCTGCCAGAAGACGGTGAGCGTCGGCCAGGCGAGAAAGATCGCGATGAAGAGGGCGAAGGGCAGGAGCACGGCCACGACGGGAAGTCCCGCCGTGGCCGTGCGCCCTGAGGCCGGCTTACTTGTCAGCGACAAGCTTGCCCCAGTTTTCGACGACGACCTTCTTGGCCGCGTCGATCTGGTCCTTGGTCGGGAACTTGATCTGCGCGAGGATCTCCGGCGTCGGCAGCGAAGCCTTCATCTCCTCGGAGATCTTGCCCGCCTTGAGCAGCGCGTCGTAGCGAGCCGGCACCGCACCACCCTTGAGGTAGCCGAGCGCCCCGGCGTCGCCGGTGATGTGCTCGAGCCAGAGCCGGGCCGCGCACGGGTGAATGGCCTCGGAGACCACGGACTGGGCGTAGTAGCCGCCATACACACCATCGGTCGGGACGGTGGTCTCGAAGGTGAAGCCGGCCTCGTCGAGTTCGGCCTTCAGACCCGGGAAGTTGTAGGTCCAGTCGAGCGCGATCGGGACGTCACCGGAGAGCACGGCCGCCGGGGTGACGTCGATGACCTGGAGGTTGCCCGAGGCCTGGAGGTCGGCGTAGTACTGGATGCCGGGCATGATGTCGTCGAACGATCCGCCGTTGGCGAGCGCCGCCGCCATGACGGCCGCGAAGGCCGCGCCGGCCTCACGGGGGTCACCGTTGATCGTCACCATCCCCTTGTACTCGGGCTTCTTGAGGTCGGCCCAGGTCTTCGGGGGGTTCTTGACGAGCTTGGTGTTGGTCCCGATGGAGAGCACGCCGTAGTACGAGGCAACCCACTGGCCGTCGGGGTCCTTGAGGTTGTCCGGGATCTCGGCCCAGTTCGTCGTCTTGTAGACGTCGACGAGCTTCTCCTCCTTGAGCTGGGAGGTGAAGGACGGTCCGACATCGACCGAGTCCGGCATCGTCGGCTGGCCCCGCAGGGTCTTCACGGCGGTGACCTCGTCGGCGGAGGAGGCGTCCGGGTTGGCCACCGGTGCCTTGATGCCGTAGGTGTCCCGGAACGCGGCGAGGATGCCGCCGTAGTTGGCCCAGGAGTCGGGCAGGGCGATGAGGTTGACCTGGCCCTCCTTCTTGGCGGCCGCGGCGATCTCGTCGACGGTCGTACCGCACGCGCTGCCGGCCCCGCCGGAGGCGCTCGCGCTCCCCGAGGGAGCGGTCGAACCGCTGGACGTGGGGTTCGTCGAGCTGGTGCCGCACGCGGCGAGCAGGGCGACGAGCCCGAGGGGGGCGACGACGCGGGTGAGGTTCTTCATAGGTCCTCCTTCATCTCCGCCGAAGGGGCGGGGCCTGGTAGGGGCGGCACACTGCCGTCAGAGCGACCCTTCACGGGGACGGCGATGCTGCGGTGAACGTAACGTGGCGCGCGCCCCAACGGCAATGGTCGGTTATCGAACCTTTACTTCGTTGCGTCAGGCGCAACGCGGGTGCCCGAGAGGATGGTCAGCGCCGGACCGTCGAGGCGGAAGCGCGTCCACTCGTCCTGCGCAACAGCTCCGAGGGCCTCGTAGAACGCGATCGAGGGGGTGTTCCAGTCGAGCACCCACCATTCCAGCCGGTGGTAGCCCCGCTCTGCGCAGATCCCGGCCAGCGTCTGGAGCAGCGCCAGCCCGAGGCCACTGCCCCGGTGCTCCGGTGTCACGTAGAGGTCCTCGAGCCAGATCCCGTGCGTGCCGGTCCACGTGGAGAAGGAGAGGAACCACACCGCCATCCCGACCACGTCACCATCAACCTCGGCGACGTGTGCGTATGCCGCGGGGGCACCACCGGTGGGAAAGAGCGCAGCCGCGAGGTGGGACTCGTCGGCCGCTACCTCAGGCAGCGCCTTCTCGTAGTCGGCGAGCTCACGGATGAGCCGCACGATGACCTCGACATCCGAAGGCCCGGCGGGGCGCACGCGTGGGTCGCGACCAATCGGGTGGACCGGGAGAACGGGTGCGGACGGCATACCAGACCGTAGCGCGAGTGACCGGCTCAGCCCCCCTCGCACTGCCTTCGCGAGCAGCGCGCGGTCCCCTAGGGTGGCGACCATGTCCATCCAGACCCCGCCTCGCGCCTTCTCGATCGGTGACCTGCGGATCGGGGCGGCGAGTGCGCCAACCCAGATCGAGGGCGGTGACGTGGCGAGCAACTGGCGCGACTTCGCCGACCGGCCCGGCACGATCAAGGACGGCACCAGCCCGCGCTGGGCCACCGGGCACTGGGAACGCTGGAGCGAGGACACCGCCCTGCTCGGCGAGCTCGGACTTCAGATCTATCGGCTCGGAATCGACTGGGCGCGCCTGGAACCCCGGCCGGGGGTCTTCGACGAGGACGCGCTCGGCCATTACCGGCAGGAGATCACCGCGATCCGTGCCCTCGGCGTCGAACCGCTGGTCACCCTCCACCACTTCGCCAACCCCTCCTGGTTCGAGGCCCTCGGCGCGTGGGAGGAGGAGGGCTCGGTGGAGCTCTGGCTGAGGTTCGTGCGGTTCGCCGTCGGCTCCCTGGCCGACCTGGTCACCCAGTGGTGCACCGTCAACGAACCCAACGTGTATGCCGGCGGCGGCTACGTCTTCGGCCAGTTCCCGCCCGGACGCTCCGGGGCGTGGCCGGCCCTGCGCCGGGTCATGCGCCACCTCGCCATCGCCCACTGCCGCGCCTATCAGCTCATCCATGACCTGCAGCCGGGGGCGCAGGTCGGGTTCGCCCACCACCTGCGCGACTTCGCACCCCTCAACCCGCGCAACCCGGCGCATCGAGCGCTGGCGCGGGCCAACCGGTACATCTTCCAGGACGCCCTCTCCGACGCCATGCTCGGCGGCCGGTTCCCCACGATCCTCGGCGGGCAGCCACGCGAGGTCACCCCCGGACCGCACTACGACTACCTCGGGATCAACTACTACTCGCGCACGGCGGTGTCAAAGCTCGCCGACGGCCGCTTCCCCGAGGTCCCGGTGAGCGACCTGGACTGGGAGATCTGGCCGAACGGGCTGGTCAGCGTCGCGCGCGACCTGCACGAGAAGTACCCCGGGCCCATCTGGGTCACCGAGAACGGCACCTGCGACACCAGCGACAGCTTCCGGGCCCGGTTCCTGCACGATCACCTCGGCGCCATGGTCGGCTCCGGGTTGCCCTTCGAGCGGTACTACCACTGGTGCCTGGTCGACAACTGGGAGTGGGCCGAGGGACAGACCGCACCCTTCGGCCTGGTGCACCTGAACTGGGAGACCCACGAGCGCACGATCAAAGACTCCGGCCGGTTCCTCGCCGGAGTCATTGCCGCCCGCGGGGTCACCCAAGAGCTCTATGACACCTTCGTCGCCGGCCAGACCTACCAGGTCCGCTGATGATCTATCACCTGGCCGAAGTGCCTGCCTGGGACCGTGCCCTGGCCACCGGGACCTATACGCAATCCACCCTCGGCCGCACGCTCGCGGAGGAGGGCTTCATCCACTGCTCCGAGGAGAACCAGTGGGCGGCGACCCGGGAGAGGTTCTATGCGGCCTACCCCGGCGAGCTGGTCCTGCTCACCATCGATGAGGACCGGCTGAGACACCCCTTGGTCCGGGAAGTCGGCAACCCGAGCACCGGGGAGAAGTTCCCGCACCTCTACGGGGAGCTCGAGGTGTCGGCCGTGGTCGCCACCGAGGTGCTTAGTCCCCCGCACACGGGGAGCTGAGGGGCTACCGCCCCATCCGCCGCGGAGAGTTGACCTTGGTCGGCGACAGCTTGTAGATGATCCGCCCCTGCGGTCCCACCTGGTTGGGGTAGTCCACGCCCAAGTATCGCCGGGAAAGGGCGTCAATGTGGTCCCGGGCCGCTTGGCCGGACACGCTCTCGGTGACCACGCCACGGACCTCGACCCAGTCCCAGTCGCTCTCCTTAGAGACGATGAGGACGGTCATGGCGGGGTTGCGTTCGAGGTTCTTGGCGCGCTGGCGCTGCGGTTCGGTGTTGATGAGGATGTGGCTCTCGTCGCAGTCCACCCACAGCGGAAGGGCCTGGAAAGAACCGTCGGGCATCTGGGTGACCACCGTGGCCAGGGCGGTGCTCGTGGCGAGACGGCGGACGTCATCATCGAGGGTCATGCCGCCATCCTCACATGAGGGCGCCGGCCGGCAGGTCGAACCACCGCAGGTGCTCGAAGTCCGGGCCGAGCTGGGCACCCGGCGCGTCAAGGTCCGGCGGGGTCGCCTCGGCAAGGATGCGGGCACCTTCACGGAGGTGCTCGGCGAGCAGGTCCTCGCCGCCGCGCAGGGACGACGCCGGCACGGACATCGTCCCGTCGGCGGCATACGAGATGTCCGTGAGCCGGATCGGGGGCTCGACGACACCCTCGCGGTGACGCCACCGGCCGGTTACCGGGTCAAACAGATAGTCGCCGAGCAGCCGCCACCCGTCCCGCGCGACGAGCCGGACCGCCTCGATGACGTAGTCGGCAACGGTGTCGGAGATGAAGTAGTTGAAGTTCACCCGCACCCAGCCGGGTTTGATGCCCTCGCACCCGCCGGTGATCTCCCGCTCGAACTCGTGCGAGCGCTCGAGGTCGATGCCGAGGAGCCGGTGCCCGTACGGGCCGGCGCACGAGCACCCGCCCCGGGACTGGATGCCGAAGAGGTCGTTGAGGACGGCGACGACGAAGTTGTGGTGCAGGTAGCTGCCCGACGGTGCCCGCACGACGAAGGAGAGGATGGAGAGCCGGTGGGCGTCCAGGTTGCCGAGGATCTCGATGGCCGGCTCCTCCCGCCAGGCCACAACCGCCCGGCGGAAGAACTCCTCCTCGCGGGCCCGGATGGTCTCGACCCCGACGGCCTCCTTGAGTTGGAAGACCAGGCCGGCGCGGACCGCTTCGATGATGGCGGGGGTGCCGCCCTCCTCGCGGTGGGTCGGGTCGGTGAGGTAGGCGTGGTCCTCCGGGTTGACGTAGGCCACCGTGCCGCCGCCGGGCACATCCGGAACCCGATTGCGGAAGAGTTCGCGCCGGGCGATGAGCACCCCGGGGGTCGAGGGCCCGCCGATGAACTTGTGCGGGCTGAGGAAGATCGCGTCCTTGTATGCCGTGGGCCGCCCCTGCGGGGCCGTCATCTCGATGTCGACATACGGTCCGGCGGCGGCGAAGTCCCAGAAGGCCAAGGCGCCGTGCTCGTGCAGGAGGGCGGAGATCCCCGCGGTGTCCGAGACGATCCCGGTCACGTTGGAGGCGGCGCTGAACGAGCCGATCTTCAGCGGGCGTTCGGCGAACTCCACGAGCCGTTCGCGCAGGTCGGCCTGGCAGACCCCGCCGTCGGCGTCCTGACGGATGGGGACGACATCGGCGATCGTCTCGCGCCAGGACACCTCGTTGGAGTGGTGCTCGTAGGGGCCGATGAAGACCACCGGCCGCTGCTCGGGGGGAATGTGCTCGGTGAGGTGCCAGCGGTCCTCAAGTTCACTGGGGATCCGCAGGCCGAGCACGCCGATGAGCTTGGCGATCGCGCCGGTGCAGCCGGACCCGGCGAAGATGACGACCGTGTCGTGGTCACCGCGCACCGCCTGACGGATGATCTCGCGGGCGTCCTCCCGCAGGCGGGTCGTCTGCAGCCCGGTCCCACTGGACTCGGTGTGCGTGTTGGCGTAGGCAGGCAGCACCTCGTCGCGGATGAAGTCCTCGATGAAGGAGAGTGCGCGGCCGCTCGCGGTGTAGTCGGCGTAGGTGACTCGCCGCGGACCGTAGGGGGTCACCATGACGTGGTCGTCACCGATGACGCTTTCCCGGATCCGCGTGAGCAGCGGGTTCTCGCCGTACGGGTCGGGTGAAGGGCCGGTCATGGGAGCAAGGGTCTCATGCGAGCGACCGGGGGCACCCGCCCCGACGTCGCTCTGCCCTGTTCTCTGGGCAGCCTGCCCACGGCAGGATGGGGGGATGACGGTCGAGGTGCTCGGTCGCGCGGCGACGATGTCCAATACCTGGTCCGGGCAGACACTCCCGAGACCACATGGTCGACTCCCCCTGCTCGGCGACATTCCGATGAGCGCGACCCCCAGACGACCGGTCCAGTCGATCACCCGGCGGTGCGCCCGCCTCGGGCCGATCTTCGAGATCAACTTCCTCGGGCGCCGGATCGTCATGGTGGTCGGCGCCGAGCTCAACGAGGAGCTCTCCGACGACTCCCGGTTCGGCAAGACCCTGGCTCCGGCAGTGGCCAACCTGCGCCTCTTCGTCAAGGACGGGCTGTTCACGGCATACACCGACGAACCGGCGTGGCGACTCGCGCACGATCTGCTCCGCCCGGCGTTCACGAAGGCGGCGATGGCGGACTACCACGACGTCATGAACGAGGTGGTCGACGAGCTTATCGACACCTGGGACCGGGCGCATGGCCCGGTGGACGTCTCCACCGACCTCACCAAGACGACCTTGGAGACGATCGGACGGACCAGCTTCTCGCACACCTTCCACAGTTTCAGTTCGCCCGGGCAGGACCAGTTCGTCACCTCGATGATCGCCGGGCTCACCCACGGCATGCGCCGGCTCGTCTTCATGGTCATGCCCGGCGGCGGTCGGTTGCTCGCGCGCAAGGATGCGCAGGCGCAGGAGCACCTCAATCTGGTCTATCGGACGATCGACGAGATCATCGCGGCGCGGGTGGCGGCGGGCGACACCAGCGGCCGGGACCTGCTCGGCCGGATGCTCAACGATGCCCACCCCGTCAGTGGGGACCGGCTCGACCTGGAGAACGTCCGCTACCAGATCCTCACCTTCCTCGTTGCCGGGCACGAGACCACATCGGGGGCGCTCTCCTTCGCGATGTACTACCTCGCCCGACACCCGGAGGTGCTCGCCCAGGCGAGAGCCGAGGCCGATGCCGTGCTCGGGGGTATGCCGGACGGTCGCCCCACCTTCGAGCAGGTACCCAAGTTCCGTTACATTCGGCGGGTCATCGACGAGTCGCTGCGGCTGTGGCCGACGGCACCGGGCTATGCCCGTGCCCCGCAAGAGACCACGACGATCGGCGGCCGCTGGCGGATGGCCCCTGAGGACTGGGCGCTCGTGCACCTTCCGTTGCTGCACCGGGATCCGAGCGTGTGGGGGCCGGACCCGGAGCGATTCGACCCGGACAACTTCCTCCCGGAGCGGATCCGGGCCAGGCCGGCTCACGCGTACAAACCGTTTGGCACCGGGGAGCGAGCCTGCATCGGTCGCCAGTTCGCGCTCCACGAGGCGGTCCTGGTCCTGGCCCGCTTGCTGCATACCTTCGACATCACCCCCGATCCGGGCTACACGCTCACCGTCACCGAACGCCTCACGCTCATGCCCAAGGGTTTCCGGCTCACCGCGACGCGTCGCTGACCGGCACGGCGGATGTATCGCTTGGGCCCGGTTCGTCGTCTAAGCATCGAGCGGCCGCACTCGGCGCGCCGCACGATCCGAGAAGGAGTCGTCATCATGGGTAAGAACGTCGGGAATCCCGACCGCATCGTCCGCCTCGTCATCGCCGTCCTGGCCGTCGTCGGCGCCCTGAACACCGCGGGGGCCCTGAGTATCGTGCTCTGGCTCGTCGCCGCGATCATGGCGGTCACCGCGGTCGTGGGGTTCTGCCCGCTCTACCGCCTCTTCGGCATGAACACCTGCCCGATCGACCAGCGCTGAACCTGCTTGCGGGTAGTTGCGCCCGCTCGCCTACAGTCGGAGGCATGGCCCTCGATCCTCATGCGATCCCCGCCGAGTTGCCGGGCCTGGTGCGCTACGCCCGTTATCTCACCGGCGACGCGGCGGCCGCCGAGGATCTCGTTCAAGACACCGTGGAACGAGCCCTCCGCGGTGCGTCGACGTTCGCGGAGGGCTCATCGGCGCGGACCTGGCTGCACCGGATCATGCACCACCGCTTCGTCGATCTCACCCGAGCTCGCGCGGCCATCCCCGTCGAGGACGAGGTGCTCGCCGAGTCCGTCGAACGAAACTGGCGCGACGATGCCTACACCCTGGACCCCGAGGTGGTCCTGGAGCGCACGGCGGTTCGCGAGGATCTGCGGGACGCCCTGGTCCACGTGCCGGCGAGCCTGCGCTCGGCGGTTGTCCTCCACGACGTGGAGGGCCTGAAGAGTCGGGAGGTTGCCGAGGTGCTCGGGGTGAGCCTGCCGGCGGCGAAGGCCCGGCTTCTGCGTGGTCGGGCACTGCTCCTGGAGGTCCTCTCCGCGGGTGCCGAGCGTCCGCCGATCACCCCGGGGGTCCCGCTGCGCTGCTGGGAGGCCCGTTCGCGGATCGGGGACTACCTCGACGACGAGTTGCCTGTCTCCGATCGGGCCACCCTGGAGCGGCATCTCCAGGGCTGCCCGACCTGCCCCGGCCTCTACCGCTCGGTCGTTGGGCTCGTCGATGCCCTCGGCGACCTCCACGACCCGGATTCGGTCGTCCCCCCGGCCCTGGCTCGCAGGCTGCGCGGCCTTACCTCGAATGAGCGCTCGGATGGGCAATGAGATCCCGGAGTATGGCGAGCGCCCGCTCCGCGGGCGGGTGCGGGGCCCCGAGTTCCCGGAGGAGCGCCACCAGGTGACGCACCGGACGGGGTTCGGCGAGTTCCCGGCGCACGACCCCAGCAGGTAGTCCGACCGCGGCGAGCCGCGGCAGGACGGAGACCCCCACTCCGGCGGCGACGAAGCCGAGGGCCGTGTGGTGGTCCTGGCTCTGGACGGAGAACCGCGGCCGAAAGCCCGCCGCAGTGCACGCCGCGACGACGAGCTGGTGGCCGTGGCTGCGCGGGAAGTCGTTGCTCACCCAGGTCTCCCGGCGCAGTTCCTCCAACGCGACAACCTGCTGCTCGGCAAGGGGATGTCGCTCGGGAAGAACGACGACGAACGGGTCCCGGGTGAGCTCGACCCGCCGATGCCCCGGGAGGACCGGGTACTCCGGGGAGTCGATGACGAGGTTCAGATCGGGGTGGAAGCCACGTTGGGTCACCTCGTTGAGCACGAGTTCTAGGACGAGGTCGGGCAGTTCCGCCCGAAGGCGTTTGACGAGGGCCGGCATCCACGCCGAACCGGCGGAGGCGAAGTAGCCGATGGTGAGCCGGTCCACCCGGCCCGCGGCGAGGTCCTCGACGATGTGTTCGAGCCGCCCCCACTGCGCCATGACGTCGTCGGACTGTTCGGCGAGGACGAGGGCCGCCTCGGTGGGGACCAGCCCGCGACCTTGACGGGTGAACAGGGTGAGCCCGGTCTCGCGGTGCAGCGCCTGAAGGTGTTGGCTCACCGCCGAGGAGGTCATCCGCAGGTTGTCGGCGGCGGCGACCACCGAGCCACTGGCGACAACGGATCGGAACACCCGGATTCGGTTGACATCAAGCATTCCCCGATCATACAGAAACGCTTAACTACTGGTAAGTAATCCCGCGTTGTGCTTTATGGATGAGTGAGGGAGGATAGAGCCATGACGACGACGACCTTCACCACCAAGACCCTGCGCGCTCTCGCGAGTGCGCTCCACCCCCGCCGCGACGACGCTCGCACGGACAACCGCGACCTGGTTCGCCGGACCAACGAGGCCTTCCTCCTGGCCCACGCAACCCGGCCCCGGGTTATCTGAGCCCCCCGGCGCTCACCCAACTCCGGCACCACACGAGCACCGAGCCAACCCCCAGCACCAAGCCCCAACGGCCCGCTCACTCGGCGATCGACGCCAGTGTGAGCGGGCCTTTCGCTGCCGCCTGAAACTCGGCGGCCTGGGCGAGATAGAGCTCAGCGCAGGCGAGCGCGTCGACCAGGGCGTCGTGCGCGCGATAGACCGGCAGCCCGAAATGCGCCCGCGCCCCGCACAGCCGCAACCCTCCCTCGGGCACATCCCCGGTGAACGCCGAGGCGACCAGGCGATGCTGGAGGGTGAGGGTGTCCACCCGCGCCGACGGCATACGGGCGGACCAGAGGCGCTCACAGGCCGCGGTGAGGAAGGTGTCCTCGATCCGGGCGAAGTGCGCGAGAAGCACCCGCCCTCGCAAGGCCCGCAGCACCGCCTCGATGGCGACGACAAGTGCGGCACCGGCCGCGATGTCGTCATCGGTGAGCCCGTGCACCGTCGCCGACTGACCCACCTCGGCGTCGGCCGCGATGATGACCCGCCGGGCGCCGGAGAGGACGATCTCGCCGCCGTCGACCGGCACGAACCCCACCGAGAGGACGTGGTCGCGTGTGGGGTCCAGTCCGGTGGTCTCGAGGTCGACGGCGAGGAGGGGCAACTCATCCAGCGGGGTCGACGGATCGGGCAGCGGCACGCTGAGGTAGTCCCGCAGCGGTCCCGCTGGCGCCCCGCGCAGTGCCTTCTCGCGCATCGCGTTCGGTGACTTCGAGAACCAACCCATCGCCGCTACCCCACCCCGCCCGGCTAGCTGATGAACGACACCGGGTACCGGTGCGCCATCGCGGACTGGGCGCTGCGGACGATGCCGAACGCCTCACGGAGGTGTCGCTTGTCGAAGCTCGAGAGGTCATCCGGAGAGACCCGGTTGTCGGGCTCCCGGCCGGCGCGGACGGCAGCGGCCTGATGGCGCAGCCGGACGTAGGAGATGAACTCGAAGGCGTCGAGCAGGTCGGCGCCACGCTCCTGGCTGATCACGCCGTTCTTGATCGCTGCCTGGATCCGCATCGTCGTGTTCACCCCGGGGCTGCCCAGGGAAAGGGCGTGCACCCGGGCGAGTTCGACGACGGCGCCGACCCCGCCGCGTTTGATGTCGAGGGTGTCCTTGTGGTCCCCCTCCTTGGCCAGCACGAAGCCCTTGAAGAAGCCCAACGGGGGTTCGTTGAGGGCGGCCTGTTTGGCGAGGTGAGCCAGGAAGAGCCGCGACTCCGGAGCCGTATGCCGGACAAACTTGCGCAGCTTGCGATAGAGGGAGAGGTCGCCGTAAACCCCGCGCATGTCGAAGAAGATGCTGCCGGCGAGGACCGCGTCCGGGACCGGTTGGGTGAGCCAGGTGTGGAACTCCTCCTTCCACTCCCGCAACGGACGGCGCCACCGCGGGTTGGTCGCCATCACCTCGCCCTGGCAGAGCGGGTAGCCGCACTCGACGAGCCAACCCACCACCCGCTCGGCGAGCGCGGTGAAGTATGCCGTGTGCTCCTCGGTGGCCAGATCGCTGAGAATGAGGGCGTTGTCCTGGTCGGCGGCCAGGGCTTGTTCGAGCCGCGCGCGGGAGCCGAGGGTGACCCAGCAGTAGGGCACCGGCGCCGGGCCGAGCTCGGCCTCGGCGAGGGCGAGCAGTCGGCGTTCGACGGCGTCGCCGATGGCGGTGACGATTCGGCCGATGTCGTCGGCGGTGGCGTCCTGGCTGACGAGCATCTCGACGACCTGCGGCAGCCGGGCGTTGATCGCGGCCACGCCTTCGACGCTCGTCTGCTTGGCGATATCCCCGACGAGGTAGACCGGGTTGGCCTGTTCCAGCCGCATGAGGTCGGTCGTCGTGACCACCCCGACGGGCCGGCCGTCGGCAAGGATCGGCAGGTGGTGGATATTGCGGCCGACCATCTCCAGCATGACCTCGAAAGCCATGGCGTCCGCGGAGCCGGTGATCGGCTTGCTCGTCATGATCTCGGTGATCGGCCCGCCGGGGTCACGGTCGGCGGCCAGGACCCGGTTGCGCAGGTCACGGTCGGTCACGATGCCGGCGAGGGAGTCGCCGTCCATGATGAGCAGCGAGGACACCCCGACCCGGGCCATGGTCGCGCAGGCTTCGCGAATCGTGGCCGTGACCGGTGCGGTGACCGGCTCACGACGGATGATGTCGCGGACGGCGGTCTTGAGGATGGCGCCCCCGGACACCGAACTCGCCAGAGTCGCGACCGCACCACTCATCCGGTGGGCGCGCTGATTGTCGAAGAAGTTCTCCACCTCGGGGTATCGGTCGTTGAGCTCATGGAAGACCTCGGCTGGCATGACCAGGACCAGGGAGTCCTCGATGGCGGTGGCGTCGAAGGTCGAAGGGTTGCCCTGGGTGAGGGTGATCGAGCCGAGGCAGGTGCCCGGCTCGCTCCGCTCGACGAGGGTGCCGTTGGCGTCGCGCACCTCGACGGCACCGGCGCGCAGGACGAAGAGGCTGTGGTTGTCCACCCCCCGAGCGATGATCGGGGTCCCGCGCCGGTAGTACCGCACGGTGAGCCTTGCCGGTAGCGCGCCGAGGACCGGTGCGGGAAGAGCGTCGAACGGCGGATGCTGGGCGAGAAAGTCGCGAATCTCGGAGAGCTCGACGTCGAGGGCCATGACCCCATCCTGGCACCCCAGGGCGACCACACGGCATACCCCCTCGGGTATCCGGGGTATAGTCGTTTTCCAACACCCCGACCCCCGCACCCCCAGGAGCCGGCCATGATCTTCACCCAGTACTACCTCGACTGCCTCTCCCAGGCCTCCTACCTCATCGGCGACGAGGCCAGCGGCCAGGCCGTCATTGTCGACCCGCGCCGTGACGTGGCCGAGTACCTCCAGGACGCGGCAGCCCAAGGCCTGACCATCGTCGGCGTCCTCAACACCCACTTCCACGCCGACTTCGTCTCCGGCCACCTCGAACTCGCCCGCGAGAGCGGGTCCTGGATCGGGTACGGCAGTGCCGCCCAGGCCGACTTCGAGGTCCGCCACTTCGCCGACGGCGAACGGCTCTCGCTCGGTGAGGTGACCCTGGAGATCATGCACACCCCGGGGCACACCCCGGAGTCGATCTCGGTCCTGGTCTACGAGCACGCCGACGACCAGGTCGCGTATGCCGTGCTCACCGGTGACGCGCTCTTCATCGGTGACGTGGGGCGCCCGGACCTGCTCGCCTCGATCGGGTTCACCGCCGACGAACTCGGCCGGATGCTCTACGACACCATCCAGCGCAAGCTCATGGGACTGCCCGACGAGGTCCGCGTCTTCCCGGCGCATGGGGCAGGCTCGGCCTGCGGCAAGAACCTCTCCACCGAGAAGCAGTCCACGATCGGGGAGCAGCGGCGGACCAACTACGCCTGCCAGCCGATGAGCGAGGAGGCCTTCCTCGCGGTGGTCACCGAGGGACAGCCGTCCGCACCGTCCTACTTCGTCTACAACGCCGTGCTCAACCGCCAAGGCCGCGAGACGCTCGAGGTGGGTGGCTCGATCCCGGCGCTCAGCGACGCCGACGTCGACGCCGCCCTCGCCTCCGGCGCGATCCTCACCGACGCCCGGAGCAACGCCGAGTTCGCGACCGCGCACCGCAAGGGTTCGATCAACATCCCGGCCGACGGGCGGCTCGCCGAGACCGTCGGCACCGTGCTCTCGCCCGAGGACCGCGTCGTCATCATTGCCCCCGAGGGCACCGAGCAGGAGGTCGCCACCCGGTTCGCCCGGATCGGCTACGACCACGTCCTGGGCTATGTCGCCGACCCCGAAGCCCACTTCCTGGCCCACGAGGACGACATGCGCCGGGCGAGCCGGCTCACCGTCGACGGCGCGGACCACGCGGTGGCCTCGCTGGCCGATCTGCAGTTCATCGACATCCGCAATCCCGGCGAGGTCGCCGGCGGCATGATCCCGGGCGCCCGGCATATCCCGCTGGCCGAGCTCGGCGGGCGCTTGGGTGAACTCGACGGCGAGGAGCCCGTGCTGCTCTACTGCGCGGGCGGGTGGCGGTCCTCGGTGGCGTCGAGCCTGCTGCGGGCCAAGGGTTTCCGGGATGTCTCGGACATCCTCGGCGGGTACTCGGCGTGGTCGACGGCGCACCAGGTGCAGCCTGTGGCCTGCGCGGCAACCGCCCGAGCCGAGGCCGCCCAGCAGGTCTAGCGGTCCGGCTCCTCCCGCCACGTCACCAGGCGGAGGTGCTCCAGGGAGCCCAGGAGTTCGAGTCGGCGCCACAACACGCTGCCCGGGACTGCCTGGCTGGCGTGGGCCGCGATGGCCCGGCGCTGACGCTCACGATCCACCTCAACGACAAGGGGTAGCGACTTCTCGTCATGCCCGGCGAAGGCTGCCGAGTACTCGGCGTTGAGCACGTCGGTAACCCGCTCCGGCAGACCCCAGCCGAGGACCGGGATGCGCTCGCGGACCGCCACGGTGAGGGCTGCGGTCGTCGCCGCCTCGTGGTCGGGATGGCCGGTGACTCCACCCGCGGCACAGAAGACGAGCAGGCCGTCGGGGCGAGCCTGCCGCACCTGCTCGGCCACGTCTTGGACAAGCTGCGGCAGCCGGGCGGCGAGCGCGCCGTCGGGGTGGTGCCGAAGCACGGTCGCGTGCACCCCCAGTTCCCGCGCGGCGGCCTCGAGTTCGTCGGCACGGATCTGCGCGAGGTGCTCGCTCGCGCCGAGGGTGGATGCCTCGCCGGCGGTGAGGCAGAGGACCCGGACATCGGCCCCCGAGTCGACCAGGGCGGCGATCACCCCGCCGAGCCCGAAGGACTCGTCGTCGGGGTGGGCCACGACGACAAGCACCCGCTGCCAGGTCGGAAGCACGCTCACGCCTCAGCCCTCCGGAACCAGGAGCTCGCCGCGCACGGCCGAACGGATCGTGAGGCTGAGGACCACGGCGACCACTGCGGTCGCGAGGGCGAGCACGGCAACGGCGACGATGTCGGCGGCGAGCGAAGGGCTCGCGCCCGCCATGGCGACGGCCGCGGCCGCAGCCGCGGCGAGCGGGAAGGTGTAGGCGAGGAAGGGCGGCGCGAACGGCAGGCGCACCAACGGCCGGGCCTGCGCGAGCAGCAGGACGAGGAAGAAGACCGCGGTGGCATAGGTGGCCCGCCCGAAGGCGTCGTCGACCCTGCCGGTGAGGGACTGCCACGACAGCATGATCACGGCCGGTGGTGCGATGAAGATCGCCACCGTCGGGAGCAGCCGCGGTGGGAGTTGCGGTTCGTGCACGAGGACCCGGTGCAGCAGCAGCGGCAGCAACGCGATCCAGAACACGACCCCGACCCCGAAGGCGAACCAGGCCAGTTCGAGGTTGCCAACCGACCGCGCCGCGAGCGGGGTGATGACATTGCCGACGATGGGGATGAACCAGGCGGGGGTGACGTGCGCGGCGCCGATGTCGGCGCGGCGGAACCATGCGGAGATCACCAGGACGGTCGCCAGGAGGTGACCGACCGCCCCCACCCACCAGAGCACCCGGGCCAGCGCGGGCACGACGTCGGCGTATGCCGTGGCGAGGACGAGGACGGCGATCGTCACCGTGGGGACAAAGGCCATGCGGACGGGATGGGCGAGTTCGGCGCGGGCCGCCGCGCGGTGGCGGACCCACTTGCCGGCATACGCCACGCCGACGACAAGGAAGGCGAGGGTGGCGAGCGCAAGAAGCACGAGGAAGGGCCAGCGCGGCACCTCCCACACGGCGCTGGCGCGTCGCCAGGCCAGGGCCAGACCACCCACCCCCATCACGGCGGCGAAGAGGGTCACGGGCAGATGCTGGAGACGAGATTCAGCCACGCTCACAGCATACCCCGAGGGGTATATTGGGCGCTTCTCTGTGGGGCGATCATTGACGATGCCCCGCGCGCATCCGCTCGGGGCATCGTCAACCTAGGGCCTGGTCAGCGGCCGAAGAGCCTGCCGAAGAAGCCGGAGCCGGCTTCCCCGGCCTCCCTCTGATGCCCAGCGCAGCGGTCGGCGGCGGGCACCCCGCGCAGCACCATGTCGACGTGCTGACCGCACCCTGCCCACGTTGTCTTGCCGCACTGGCGGCACTTCACTGCTCGGCACACAGCCGGAGCTCCTCTCGTCATGGTCGCCCTCGTGAACGACATCCGGAGCATCATACCCTAGGGGGTATCATTGCTCATCGTGTCCCAGACCGTGAACAAGACCTACGTCATTGTCGGCGGCGTCGCGGGCGGCATGTCCGCCGCCACCCGGCTCCGCCGACTGGACGAGACCGCCCGGATCATCGTCGTCGAACGCAGCGGTTATGTGAGTTTCGCGAACTGCGGACTGCCGTACCACGTCGGCGGAGTCATCGCGAAGCGTTCCGCCCTCCTGCTGCAAACCCCGGCGAGCCTGGGGGCACGCTTCGGGCTCGATGTCCGCGTGCGCACCGAGGCGACTTCCATCAATGCCGCCGACCGGACGGTCGCGATTCGGGACCTGACCACCGGAGTCCAGGAACGGCTCCGCTATGACGCCCTCGTCCTCTCCCCCGGCGCGCGGCCGATCAGGCCGGCGCTGCCCGGAATCGAGCGGGCGCTCTCACTGCGCGACATCGAGGACACGGACGCACTCGTCGCGGCGGTGACCGCAGCGCTGCCGGAGGCCCGCGGGTTCGACGACCAACGTCCCGAGAGCGGCACCGCGGTCGTCATCGGCGGTGGCTTCATCGGGGTCGAAATGGCCGAGAACCTGGTCCACAAGGGGCTGCGGGTGGCGATCGTCGAAGCCGCACCCCAGGTCATGGCGCCGCTCGACCCCGAAATGGTCGAACCGGTGCATGCCGCCATCCGAGCGGCCGGGGTGGACCTGCATCTGGGTTCCTCGGTCACCGCGATCGGCGAACGGGAGGTCACCCTCGCCGACGGCTCCACCCTGCCCGCCGACGTCGTCGTGGCCGCGATCGGCGTCCGGCCGGACACCCACCTTGCCGAGGCGGCCGGGCTCACCATCGGCGAGCGCGGCGGCATCCGCGTCGACGACCGTCTCCGCACGAGCGATCCCGCCATCTATGCCGTCGGCGACGCCGTCGAAAAGATCGACGGACTCACCCAGGAAAGAACTCTGGTCCCCCTGGCCAACACCGCCAACCTTCAGGGCCGTCGGGTCGCCGACATCATCGCCGGCCTCGATGCCACCGACCGCCCGGTGCTCGGCACCGCCATCGTCCAGGTCATGGGCCTGCAGGTAGCCGCAACCGGCTGGAACGAGAAGCGGCTGCGGGCAGCCGGCCGGGCGTACCGGGCGATCCATACCCACCCGGCCGATCACGCCACCTACTACCCCGGCGCGGACGGGATGGCCCTCAAACTGCTCGTGGACCCCGCCACCGACGCAATCCTCGGCGCTCAAGGCGTTGGCCGCTCGGGCGTCGACAAGCGGATCGATGTGATCGCCACGGCGATGAGCGCGGGTCTGACCGCAAGCGCCCTCGCCGAACTCGAACTGGCCTACGCCCCGCCGTTCTCCTCGGCCAAGGACCCGGTGAACATGCTCGGTCACATCGCGGACAACCTGCGCACCGGGATCGCCCACGCCATCCAGTGGCACGAACTCGACCAGGCGATCGCATCGGGCGCCTTCGTCCTCGACGTCCGGACCCCGGCAGAGTTCGCCCGCGGAGCGATCCCCGGGGCGGTGAACATCGCCGTCGACGGGCTCCGCGGGCGCCTAGACGAACTGCCCAGGAAGGGGACGCCCATCGTCGTGCACTGCCAGGTCGGCCTGCGGGCGCATGTCGCGGCCCGGCTGCTCCGGCAGCATGGGTGGGCGGAGGTCGCCAACCTCTCCGGCGGCTATCTCACCTGGAGGGCCGGGCGGGCCATCACCGGGTAGGGCTCGCCCGCTCAGCCTGCCGGCAGCCGCCGCAGGACGACGACAGTGTCGAGGGCGAGCTGGTGACCCACCTCGGTGGGCACCTCGCGGCGGCGCATCTCGACCACCTCCGCCATGACGGGCAGACCCTGAGCCGAGGCTACGACATCCGCCGGGTCGAGCAAGACCTCGGGGTCCTGCGGCCCTCCTACCCCCTCGGTGAGGTTGCGCAGCGCGTGCGCGATGATGACAACGGCGGCTCCCGGCGCCGCAGCCTCGACACCCGCGGCCAAGGCCGCGCGCCACTGGCCAGCAGGCAGGTGGAGGTAGCAGAAGAGGACCGCGTCATAGGACCCCGGTACGCCGGGAGCCCCCGCCGCGGCATCTGCGAGCACGGCAGTGAACCGACCCGTGGCGTTCGCGTCGAGCCGCTGCGCCGCGATGGTCCGCATCCGGTCCACGGCCACGGTGGAGAAGTCCGTCGCGGTGACCTGCCAGCCCTGTTCGGCAAGCCAGATGGCGTTGCGCCCCTCCCCGGCGGCGACGTCGAGAACGCGACCGCACGGCATACCGGAGAAGAGTTCGGTAACGAACATGTTGGGTCCCGCCGACCAAACGAGGTGACTTCCGGCGTAACGGGCGTCCCAGTCGGCGGCGTCCATCAGGCGAGCGAGAGGAAGAGCTTCTCCATCGAGTCGACGTCCATGGTGTGGCTTTCCGGGTCGGTGATGCACTGCCGCAGCCCGAGCGCAATGACGGCGAAGCCGGCCCGGTCAAGGGCCTTGGAGACCGCCGCGAGCTGGGTGACGATGTCCTGACAGTCCCGACCGTCCTCGATCATCTTCAGGACTCCGCCGATCTGCCCCTGAGCGCGCTTGAGCCGCTTGACGACGGACTCCATCTCGGTGCTGTTGAGCTCCATGGCCGGTGACCTTCCGCAGGCGGGACGTTCCGAACAGTATACCCCTGGCGGTATGCCGTGGGGACCTGTCGGGCGCGGGTCAGGCCTGTGCGCTCGAGGTCGCCTGGGCGCTCTCGACCTGGCGACGCACGTCATCCATATCGAGGGCCTGGACGCCTGCGATGACCTGCTCGAGGGCTGCCGGCGGCAGCGCCCCGGACTGGCGGAACACCAGGATGCCGTCGCGGAAAGCCATGATCGTCGGGATGGAGGTGATCTCCGCGGCCCCCGCGAGCGCCTGCTCGGCCTCGGTGTCGACCTTGGCGAAGACGACCTTGGGGTGGGTCTCACTGGCCGCAGCAAAGGTCGGGGCGAACTGGCGGCACGGGCCGCACCAGGACGCCCACCAGTCGACGAGGACGATGTCGTTGTCGGTGATCGTGGACTGGAAGGTCGCAGCCGTGAGGTCGACGGTGGCCATGGGGTCTCCTTGGGACGGTGGTCTGCCACATCAACACGTGGACCTCGCCCGACATTCCAGGGAGGTCGGGGATGGCGGCGGGAGCCGTATGCTGCCCCCCATGCACCAGTACATCGGTGGGCAACGGCGCGCGGGCTCGGGGGAGCCCTTCGACGTCCTCGACCCGAGCACGAACGAACCCGTGGAGAGCGTCACCCTCGCCACAGCGAGCGATGTCGACGACGCCGTCGCGGCGGCGAACGCCGCGTATCCGCAGTGGTCCCGGGCCACTCCGGGGGAGCGCTCCGCGGTGCTCGCGGCCGCGGCCCAGCTCATCGCGGAGCGTGCCGAGGACCTCGCCCACCTCGAGTCCCGCCAGGCCGGCAAGCCGATCCGGCTGGCTCGCGAATTCGATGTGCCGGGCACGGCCGACAACACCGCCTTCTTCGGCGCGGCCGCTCGCCGCCTCGATGGCCTCGCCCAGGGTGAGTACTCCGCGGACCACACCTCCTCGATCCGCCGCGAGCCGATCGGGGTCGTCGGCTCGATCGCGCCCTGGAACTACCCGCTGCAGATGGCTGCCTGGAAGGTGCTGCCCGCGATCGCCGCCGGCAACACCATCGTGCTCAAACCGGCGGAGATCACCCCGCTCACTTCGCTCATCTTCGCCGAGATCTTCACCGAGGCCGGCGCGCCGGCCGGGGTCGTCAACGTCGTCACGGGTACCGGGCCGGTCGCCGGAGCCCATCTCGTCGGGCACCGAGACGTCGACATGGTCTCTTTCACCGGGTCCACCGGGGTGGGTCGCCAGGTGATGGCGACCGCGGCCGCCTCGGGCAAGCGCGTCCACCTGGAACTCGGCGGGAAGGCCCCCTTCGTCGTCTTCGAGGACGCCGACCTCGACGCCGCGATCCACGGTGCCGTCGCAGCGACCCTGATCAACACCGGCCAGGACTGCACCGCGGCAACCCGGGCCATCGTGCACCGTTCGATCTATCCGGACTTCGTTGCGGGAGTTGCCGAACTCATGGCCGCGGTCCGCCTCGGACCCACCGGCGACCCGGACACCGACCTCGGCCCGCTCTCCTCCCAAGCCCATCAGGCCAAGGTGGCCGGCATGGTCGAGCGAGCCCGCAATTACGCCGCGATCCGCTGCGGCGGGAAGGTGCCGCTCGGGGACCTGGCGAAGGGGTGCTACTACGAACCCACCCTCGTCGCCGACGTCCCGATCGGCTCCGAGCTGTGGAAAGACGAGGTCTTCGGGCCGGTCCTGGCCGCGGTGCCCTTCGACGACGACGACGAGGCCATCCGGCTCGCCAACGACACGGCATACGGGCTGGCGGCGTCGGCCTGGACCCGAGACACCTACCGGGTCGGGCGGGCCTCGCGAGAGATCCGGGCCGGCTGCGTGTGGATCAACGACCACATCCCGATCATCAGCGAGATGCCGCACGGCGGCTTTCGGGGCTCCGGGTTCGGCAAGGACATGTCGGCGTACTCCTTCGAGGAATACACCAACGTCAAGCACGTCATGGAGGACCTCACCGGGGCCGCCGAGAAGCCCTGGCACCGGACGATCTTCACCCTTCCCTGATCTTCACGCTGCCCGCAGCCGTGGATACGCTGGCCTCACTCCATCTGGCAGAAAGGCCACCGATATCTCGTGACGACCTTCGACGAGCCCGCCATCACGGCTGACCCCGAGCGCGGGGCCCGGATCGCCGCCGACGACCGCACGCACGTCTTCCACAGCTGGTCCGCGCAGGCACAGATCTCCCCGCTGCCCATTGCCGGGGCCTCCGGGTCGTACTTCTGGGACTTCGAGGGCAACCGTTACCTCGACTTCACCAGCCAACTCGTCAACGTCAACATCGGCTACCAGCACCCCAAGCTCGTCGCGGCCATCCAGGAGGCCGCCGCCCGGCAGTGCACCATTGCCCCGAGCTGGGCCGACGAGAGCCGCTCCGAGGCCGCCCGCCTCATCGCCGGCCTTGCGCCCGGGGACCTCAACCAGGTGTTCTTCACCAACGGCGGGGCCGAAGCCACCGAGAACGCCATGCGGATGGCGCGGCTGCACACCGGACGGCAGAAGGTGCTCACGGCATACCGCTCCTATCACGGCGCGACCGCCGGCGCGATCACGGCCACGGGCGACCCCCGGCGCTGGCCCAATGAGCCCGGTATGCCCGGGATCATCCACTTCTGGGGGCCCTACCCGTACCGTTCGGCCTTCCACTCCTCCAGCGCGCAGGAGGAGACCGAGCCGGGCCCTCCAGCACCTGCGCGACACCCTCACGTTCGAGGGGCCGCACACCGTGGCCGCGATCATGCTCGAAACCGTCGTCGGGACCAACGGCATCCTCGTCCCGCCACCGGGGTACCTGCAGGGAGTCCGCGAGCTCTGCGACGAGCACGGCATCGTCTACATCGCCGACGAGGTCATGGCCGGGTTCGGCCGTTGCGGCGAATGGTTCGCGGTCGACCACTTCGGGGTGACCCCGGACCTCATCTGCTTCGCCAAGGGGGTCAACTCCGGGTACATCCCGCTTGGCGGAGTGATCATCTCCGAGAGGATCGCGGCCAGTTTCCAGGACCGCGCCTTCCCCGGCGGGCTCACCTACTCTGGCCACCCACTCGCGTGTGCCAGTGCCGTCGCGAGCATCCGGATCTTCGAGGAGGAAGGCATCCTGGAGAACGTCCGCACGCTCTCGGCCAGCGTCATCGAGCCGCGACTGACCGAGATCGCCGCCAAGCATCCCAGCGTCGGCGACGTCCGCGGGCTCGGCTTCTTCTGGGCGCTCGAACTGGTCAAGGACCGGCAGACCCGCGAGCCGCTCGTGCCGTACAACGCCTCCGGGGCGGCGGCGGCACCCATGACCGCGTTCGCGGCCGCGTGCCGAGCCGAGGGGATGTGGCCCTTCGTGCACTTCAACCGCACCCACGTCGTGCCGCCGTGCACGATGACCGCCGAGGAACTCGCCACCGGCTTGGACATCCTCGACAAGGCCCTCGACGTCGCCGACGAGCACACGACCTGAGACTGTCAGGGGCGCCGCTTAGGCTGCCTGAGTGACCGACAGCAGACCCGGCCCCGAGCCCGACGGCGCCGCCCAAGCGCCGAGCCATGCCCGGTTGCTCCCGGGCATCGAGCCAGGTCCGCAGACCGTGCGCAGTTTCCACGCCATCCTGCTCAACACGCTGCTCGCCAACGTCACCTCGAGCTATCTGTGGTTCGGGCTCACCTTCTGGGCCTACCTGGAGACCCGGTCGGTGCTCGCCACCTCGATCATCGGCGGGTCGTACATGCTGCTCGTCGCGGCCGCGAGCATGCTCTTCGGTGCGCTCGTCGACCGGCACCGCAAGAAGGCCGTCATGCTCATCTCGAGCACGGTCACCCTCGTCACCTATGCCGCCGCGGGTTTGGTGTACCTCTCCTTCCCGGTGAGCCGGCTCGTCGACTGGAACGGCCCGGTCTTCTGGCTGTTCGCGGGGGTCATCCTCATCGGCGGCGTCGTCGAGAGCCTGCGCAACATCGCCCTCTCCACCTGTGTCACCCTGCTCGTTCCCGCGCCCGAACGGGATAAGGCCAACGGCCGGGTCGGGGCGGTCCTGGGGATCGCGTTCATGATCACGAGCGTCTTCAGTGGGCTGAGCATCGGGCAACTCGGCATGGGCGGCACTCTCGCCGTCGCCGTGGCCCTCACCGCCGCCTCGCTCACCCACCTGCTGCTCATCCCGGTGCCCGAGGCCGTCCCGGAGTTCGCCGACGGCGACCGGCCCACGGCATACGACCTGCGGGCCACGACGCGCACGATCCGTGAGGTGCCGGGTCTGCTGCCGCTCATCCTGTTCGCCACCTTCAACAACCTCGTCGGGGGTGTGTTCATGGCGCTCATGGACCCCTACGGGCTGACCCTGTTCAGTGTCGAGCTGTGGGGGATCGTGCTCGGGGTGACGAGCCTCGGGTTCGTGATCGGAGGCGCGATTGTCGCCAAGTTCGGGCTGGGGTCGCGGCCGCTGCGGGCACTCATGCTCGTCAACCTCGTCGCCGGGTTCGTCGGGGTGGTCTTCACCCTGCGTGAGTGGGCCTGGCTGTATGTCGTCGGCATCCTGGCGTACATGTGCTTCATGCCGATCGCCGAAGCGGCGGAGCAGACCATCCTGCAGGCCGTGGTCCCGTTCGAGAAGCAGGGCCGGGTCTTCGGCTTCGGCCAGATGCTCGAGTCGGGCGCAGCCCCGGTCACGGCCTTCCTCATCGGGCCGATCGCTCAGTACGGCCTCATCCCGTATCTCGCGAGCGCCGAGGGCGCCGACCGCTGGGCCTGGCTGCTCGGCAGGGGGGAGGCCCGCGGTATTGCCCTGGTCTTCGTCATCGCCGGGGTCCTCATGATGATCGCCGTGGTCATCGCCATGGCTGCGCCGCCCTATCGACGGCTGAGCGATGCCTATGCGGAAAGCGTGCTGGCCTCCTCAAGCCAGTGATCACCCCCTGCCGGGTATCACCGGCGAGGAGGCCAGCGAGGTCATGCGTTACGGGGACGCTTCGACCGAGACATCACGTTACCTTAAGTAAACCCAGGGTATTGACCCGATGTCGCGAACACGTCATTGGCGACTTTGCGACACCTCAGTCACCGGGATCGGCGGAGGCGCCTAGGCCCTCGAGATACGCCGACACCGCATCCGGCGACCAGAGCGCCTCGAGGAGGTCCGCCCGAGCCTGAGCCGCGGTCGCCGGGTCCCCCGGAGCGGCCTCCCACTCGCTGCGGCCCCAGCCATGAAGGTAGGCGGTGGCGTCATTCTCACCGAGCCGCATGGCCGCCTCGTCGATGGCCTCCTGGAAGCGGGCAGGGAGCAGCACCTTGACCGACTCCTCCCCGCGCCGAGCGATCACCATGGAGGGCAGGTCCCGCCACGTCGTCACCTGCACCTGCGCCATACCCTGCTCCGTCATGGCGTCATCATGCCCCAGAGTGGATAACCACGCCGGGTGTGGGCGGTACGGCATACCGTGAGATCCCGACGCCGCGGCCGACGACAGGGAGGTGACCCGGATGGCCCGACAGCTCGACCGCGCCACCCTCGCCGAGATGACCAACGCCGACCTCGACTCCGTCTGCGGCACGGTCACGGTCGCGCGTGGGCTCGCCTACGCCCGGGACGGCCACGTCGCCGATCTCACCGTCACCGCCAACGGCCGCTCAGCCAACGCCTGGGTCACCGGAACGGCCGCCCAGCCCTACCGCACGACGGTGACCCTGCACCCGGTGCCGACCAGCCCATGGCTGACCACCTGGGCCAGTTCGTGCACCTGCCCGATGGCGAGCGACTGCAAGCACGTGGCCGCCACCGCGATCGCGTGCCGGGCCCACCGGGACGAGAACGTCCCAGGGCCCACCCCGCGCTGGGAGCGGGCCCTGGGCGATGTGCTCCATGGCTCGCAGCGCGAGGAGTGGACCCCGCTCGGCCTGCTCGTCGAGGAGCAGACCGCGCGGCCGGCCACCCGACGGTGGACGGTTTCGGGGCCGGCCCGACCCACCCTGGTGCTGCGCCCGGTGCTGCCCGGCGCCCGCGGCAACTGGATCCGTTCGGGGGTGTCCTGGGAGAGCTTCGCCGGCGGCTACTACGGCTACGGTCACGCGACCTTCTCCCCCGTTGTCCGAGACGCCATGACGGCGTTGGCGGATGCTCATCGGCGCGCGACCCACGCCTTCGGGTACGGCCGGATGCCCAACGCGGTACCGCTGGCCGCCCTCGGCTCCGGATGGTTTCGGCTGCTGCGGGAGGCTCACTCCAGCGGAATCCAGCTCACCACCACCGCTCGCGGCAACGGTCAGGTGCGGCTCTCCGAGCAGCGGGCGGAGTTCGTCTTCGAGCTCTCGCGCACAGTCGAGACCGGGACCGGCACACTGCGTCCGGTCATCGCCCTCCCCGACGAACTGACCACTGCGGCAACCCTGGTCGGCGAACCAGCGAGCGGATGGTTTGCCTGGGATGGGGCCGACCTCGTCCTTGGAGCCCTCGTCGAACCGCTCGACCCGACCCGGCAGCGGCTCGTCGACTCCGGGACCCTGGAGATCCCCGCGGGCGACTGGGACCGGTTCCTCGCAACCGCTCTGCCCGTGCTCCAGCGCACCGCCCCGATCCGCCCGGTCGGGGACCTCGAGGTCCCCGAGCCGATCGGTCCGACCCTGGTCTGCACCGTCCGCTTCGAGGAGGGACACCGGGCCTATGTGCACTGGAGTTTCCGCTACGGCCCGCAAGGTCGTGCGTTACCGCTGCTCAGCGAAGGCCCCGACCCACTGCGTGACACACCCGCCGAGCGGTCCCTCGTCGAACGGGTGCGCCCGGTCCTCACCCTGCCCGCCCTGTGGCAGCTCATGGGGATGGCCCGCGGACTGGTCCCCGAGCTCGTCCTGCACGGCTTCGACACCGTCGAGTTCACCCAGGCGCTCCCCGCGCTCACGGCCTTGGACGACGTCGAGGTCATCGTGGAGGGCGTGCCGCCCCGTTACGCCGAGGCCCAGCAAGCCCCGGTGATCGAACTGTCGACGACCGAAGCGACGGCCGCGAACGAGCGCGACTGGTTCGACCTCGGGATCGCGGTCACCGTCGGTGGCGAGCAGGTGCCGCTTGCCGCGCTCATTGAAGCCCTGAGCCGCGGCGCGGACCGCATGCTCCTGGACAGCGGGACCTGGTTCACCCTCGATCGCCCCGAGCTGGAGACCTTGCGCCAGCTTCTGGAAGAGGCCCGCGACCTGCGGGACAGGGAGTCCGGCACGATCCGGCTCACCCTCGCCCACCTCGGGCTCTGGGAGGAGCTCGTCGCACTCGGGGTCGTCGACCGGCAGGCGGACCGCTGGCAGGAGGCCGTCGACCGGCTGCAGACCGCCGGTTCGTCGCCGCCCCCAAAGCCACCGGCGGGACTTCAGGCGACGCTGCGGCCCTATCAGGTGGAGGGGTTCAGTTGGCTTTCGCTTCTCTGGGACGTGGGCCTCGGCGGCATCCTCGCCGACGATATGGGGCTGGGCAAGACGATCCAGGTCCTCGCCATGATCCAGCGGGCCGCCGAGGCGGGCGAGCTCACCGAGCCCGTCCTCATCGTCGCGCCCACGTCCGTGCTCGCGACCTGGCGGAACGAGGCCGCCCGCTTCACCCCGAGCCTGCGCACCGTGGTTCTCGAGCAGACCCGACGCACCGCCAAAGTCGACCTCGACGAGGCCATCCGGGAGGCCGACCTGGTCATCACCTCGTATGCCGTGGCCCGCCTCGACGAGGCCGCGCTCGGGTCCCGGCCATGGTCGGCGCTCGTCCTCGACGAGGCACAGTTCGTGAAGAACCACCAGTCCAAGACCTACCAGGTCATCCGTCGGCTCCCCACCGCGCGCCGGCTCGCGCTCACCGGCACCCCCATCGAGAACTCGCTCATGGACCTGTGGTCGATGCTCTCCATCGTTGCCCCCGGGCTGTTCCCGCGCCCGCAGTCCTTCCGGGACGAGTGGGCCCGGCCCATCGAAAACGGTGCGGATGGGGATCGGCTTGCCACCCTGCGGCGCCGGATCCGCCCACTCATGCTCCGACGGACCAAGGACGCCGTCGCCGCCGACCTCCCACCCAAGCAGGAGCAGGTCCTCATGGTGGACCTGCACCCGCGGCACCGGGCCATCTACGACCGGCACCTCTCCCGGGAGCGGCAACGGATCCTCGGCCTGCTCGAGGACCTCGACGGTAACCGGTTCGCGGTGCTCAAGGCGCTCACGACGCTGCGCCAGCTAGCCCTCGACCCGGCCCTCGTTGACGACACCTACCTGGGCGTGGCCCCCTCGGCGAAGGTCACCACCCTGGTCGAACTCCTCAGCGAGGTCATCGCCGAGGGCCATCGCGCCCTCGTCTTCTCCCAGTTCACCGGCTTCCTCGCCGTGGTCCGCACGGCCCTCGACGCCGCCGGGATCGAGCACGCCTACCTTGACGGGTCGACGCGCCGACGGCCCGAGGTCATCGAGGGCTTCCGCGACGGCGACGCCCCGGTGTTCCTCATCTCGCTCAAGGCCGGCGGCTTCGGGCTCACCCTCACCGAAGCCGACTACGTCTTCGTCCTCGACCCCTGGTGGAACCCCGCGGCCGAGAACCAAGCCATCGACCGAACCCACCGGATCGGCCAGGACAAGCCGGTCAACGTCTACCGGCTGGTGTCCAGCCACACCATCGAGGACAAGGTCCGGGCCCTCCAGGACCGCAAGCGTGACCTCTTCGCCCGGGTCGTTGACGAGGGGGCTCTGCTTTCCAGCGCCGTCTCGGCGGCCGACCTGCGCGACCTGCTGGCCCGCTGACTACGAACCCGCGGACGCGGCCCGCCCCCGCAGCCTGAACGGCATACGGGGGCGGACGCTCGGGCCGAGGCGCGGGTCAGGCGAGCGGGCGCTCCTCGCCGACGTGCATCGGCGTGGCCGGGACGCTCTCCTCGCCCACGTGCTCGGCCGTCGGGGCCGTCGCGGCCGCAGTGCCGGCGGAGTCCTGGGCGTTCTTGGCGGCGACCGCGGACTCGGCGAGTTTGTCGACCCCCTTGGCGACCTGCGAGCGGACGGTGTCGATCTGGGTGGCGTACTTGCCACCGGTCTTCTCGTTGATCGTCTGGACGGCCTTGTCGAGGAACTCGTCGACCTTGTCGCGGTGCTCGACGGCAGCCGTCCCGGCCTTGTCGATGCCGACCTTGATGGCCTGGTCGGCCGCGGCCAACCCGCTCTTGAGCGCCGCATCGGCCTTGTCGGCGAGGTCGACGACCTTGGGGTCGAGGCCCCGCTGCTGAGCCTTGGCCTTGAGCGAGGGCGGGGTCTTGGTGTTCATCTGGTTTCTCCCCTGTAGTGCAGAGTCTGGAGGTGGTGCGAGCGGTCGCCGCGCCTGCCAGTCAAACTACTGCGCGTGGCGCGATGTTCCCCAACGCGCCGTAGTCTGGCCCGATGACGCACAGCATCGCGGCGGCGAAGTACGTCTCCTTCACGACGTTCAAGAAATCCGGCGAACCGGTCGCCACGCCGGTCTGGATCGCGCCCACCGTGCCGGGGCTCGGCCAGAGCGGCGACCTCGTCTTCGTCACCGAGCTCGACACCTGGAAGGTCAAGCGGCTGCGCCGCGACCCGAGGGTCGAACTGCGCGAGTGTGACGCGCGGGGCCGGGTGGCTCCGGCGGCAGCCGTCGTTCACGGCACGGCCTGGGTGGCCACCGGACCGGAGCAGGTGCGCCTCACCAAGGACGCCATCGGGGCCAAGTACGGCCTGCTCTACCGGTTGTTCGCGGTGGCCGAACGGCTCGTCCTGCGCCACCTGCCCGGCCACAGCGAACGCGCCGGAATCGTCGTCACGCTCGGCCCGTGAACGACCGTGCGCCCGGGGTTCGCCTCGGGGAGGTCGTGCAGACCCACCACACGGTTGCCGCGACCCGGTCCAGGACGAGGAAGACCGCCGCGCTCGCCGAGCTCATCGCGGCGTGCGCCCCTGCGGAGGCTCCGATCGTCGTGAGTTACCTTTCGGGCGCTGTGCCGCAGCGCCGCCTGGGCGTCGGGTGGCGCTCGCTGTCGGATATGCCCTCGCCGGCACACGAACCGATGCTCACCGTCCTTGGGGTGGATGCCGCCTTCACCACGCTGGCGCAGGCCGGTGGCCCCGGCTCGGCCACGGTGCGCTTCGAGAGCCTTCGGGACCTGCTCGGCCAAGCCACTACGGCCGAACAAGACTTCCTGCGGGCCCTGATCACCGGGAACCTTCGCCAGGGAGCCCTCGACGGGGTGGTCATCCAGGCCCTGGCCAAGGCCCACCAGGCGGCCGAGGACGACGTCCGTCGCGCGGTCATGCTCACCGGCTCTGCGGCCAGCGTCGCGGGGCTGCTCGCCGAGAAAGGGCCGGCCGGGCTCGCTGGGGTCGGCGTCGTGGTGGGGCGGCCACTGCGCCCGATGCTGGCGGCCTCGGAGAAAACCGTCGCCGATGCCATCGCGAGCGCCGGGGGCGGCACCGTCCTGGTCGACGGCAAGTTCGACGGCATCCGGATCCAGGCTCACCGGGCCGCGGGAGTGGTGACGCTCTACACGCGCTCCCTGGACGAGGTCACCGACCGGCTGCCCGAGGTCGTCGAGGCCGTCGCCGGACTGCCGGGCGGCGACCTCATCCTCGACGGCGAGGCCCTGGCTTTGCTCCCGGACGGGCGGCCGGCGCCCTTCCAGGTGACCGGGGCCCGGACGGCGAGCAGTGTCGACGTTGAGTCCCTGCGCGCCCAGGTGCCGCTCAGCACCGTGCTCTTCGACATCCTGCACCGGGACGGGCGAGACCTGTTGGATGAGCCGGCGCATGTCCGGCATACCGAATTGGTAACGCTCGCAGGCGATCTCACGGTGCCACGGATCGTCACCGACGACCCGGCAGCCGCCCAAGAGTTCTTCGACGCGATGGTGGCCCGCGGACACGAGGGCGTCGTCGTCAAGGCCGCGGACAGTCTCTATGCCGCGGGGCGGCGTGGCAGTGGCTGGGTCAAGGTCAAACCTGCGCACACCGTCGATCTCGTCGTGCTTGCGGTCGAGTGGGGTTCCGGTCGGCGGCAAGGCTGGCTCTCCAACATCCACCTCGGCGCCCGGGACCCGGCTACGGGCGAGCTCGTCATGGTCGGCAAGACGTTCAAGGGCATGACCGATGCGATGTTGCAGTGGCAGACCGAGCGGTTCACCGAACTCGCCACCGAGGGCACCGGCGGGTATGTCGTGCAGGTGCGCCCGGAGCAGGTCGTCGAGATCGCCTTCGACGGGGTGCTTGCCTCGACCCGCTATCCCGGCGGGGTGGCGCTGCGGTTCGCCCGGGTGCTGCGCTACCGGGACGACAAGACGGCGGCCGAGGCCGACACCCTGGCCGCCTTGACCGACCCTGCGGTCCGGACCGCTGACGGGCGGGATGGCGATGAGTGACCGCGAGCGCTCCCCCGCCGAGCCCGGCTCGCTCGCCGAGCACCTTGAGCAGGCCCTTCGCCCGATCCTGCGCGGCGGGTTCCCGGTGCGCCTGCGGCTCTGGGACGGCTCGGTGGCCGGCGAGGCGGCCGCCCCGGCGGTCACCCTGCGCTCACCACGCGCCCTGCGCCGCCTGCTCTGGCACCCCGGCGAGCTCGGCGCCGCCCAGGCGTACGTCAGCGGTGAGATCGAGATCGACGGTGACCTCGGTTCACTCCTCGACCACGTCCGCGCCGTCGCCACGCAGCGAGGGCTGACCGGCGTCCGGTTCACGCCGACCACGATCCGGGCGGCCCTGCACGCCGTGCGCATCGCCGACGCCCTCGGGCCGCCGCCCGCGCCCCCGGCCACCCAGGCTCGCCTTCGCGGGCGGCTGCACTCCCTGCGCCGGGACCGGCGTGCCATCGCCCACCACTACGACGTCACCGCAGAGTTCTACGCCCTCCTCATGGACGCCACCATGGCCTACTCCTGCGCCTACTTCGAGAGCAGCGACCCGGCATACGGACTGCACGACGCTCAGCGCGCGAAACTCGACCTGGTCTGTCGCAAACTCGGTCTAGCGCCCGGGAAACGCCTCCTCGACGTCGGCTGCGGCTGGGGATCGCTCGCCCTGCACGCGGCCCGCGAGTATGGCGTCCAGGTCACCGCGGTGACCATCGCCGCCGAACAGCGACGGCACGTCGCGGCCCGCATCGCGGCCGAAGGGCTCGCGGACCGGGTCACCGTGCGGCTCGAGGACTACCGGGCGGTGCCCGAGCGGGACCACTTCGACGCGGTCGCCTCGATCGAGATGGGCGAGCACGTCGGCGAGACGAACTACCCGACATACGCCGAGGTTCTCCGCCGTTCGGTCCGACCCGGCGGGCGGGTCCTTCTCCAGCAGATGTCCCGGCGCGGGCAGGGTGGCGGCCGCCATCCGGGGGGTGGCCCGTTCATCGAGGCCTTCATCGCACCAGACATGCACATGCGCCCCGTCGGCGAAACCATCGCCTTCCTCGAAGGGGTGGGCCTGGAGGTGCGCGACGTGCACTGCCTCCGGGAGCACTACGTGCGCACCGTCGCGGCGTGGCAGGCCAACCTTGAGACCCACCGCGAGAGGCTCCGGCAGCTCGTCGGGGAGGAGATGCTCCGAGTGTGGGATCTTTATCTCACCGGGGGCGCTCAGGCGTTCCGCGACGGCCGTATGGGCGTCGACCAGATTCTCGCGGTCCGACCAGGGGCCGCCCACACCCTGGAGGCGGTTCGCTCATGGTGACTCTCGCTCTGCTTGCTCTCGCGGCCTCGGTGGCCGTCCTCGCGGTGACGGCGGCGGTGTCCCGCCGTCTCGGCCGTTACTCGGTTGTCGACGTTGCCTGGGGACTCGCGTTCGCCGCCATTGCCATCACGGTGGACCTGGCCGGGCACGGAACTCCTTGGCGCAGAACCCTGCTCGTCACTCTGGTCATCATCTGGGGAGTCCGGTTGGCGTGGCACATCGGGAGTCGGCAACGCGGCCACGGCGAGGATCCGCGGTACCAGGCGCTGATGGCCGGCCAGGGCTTCGGCACCGCCCTGTGGAAGGTCTTCGGGCTCCAGGCAGTGCTCGCCTGGGTGGTCTCCGCCCCGGTCATCGGCGGGGCCGGGACGACAGTCCGCTGGACCTGGGTGGCCGTTGCGGGGGCCTTGGTGTGGGCGGTCGGGCTCGCCTTCGAAGCGATCGGTGACTCTCAACTCGCGGCCTACAAGGCGGACCCCCACCGGGGGCCGATCATGGATCGCGGCCTGTGGGGCTGGACGCGGCACCCCAACTACTTCGGTGACGCCTGCGTGTCGTGGGGCCTCTGGCTCGTCGGCGGGCTCGCCTCGGGCTGGCTGGTCGGCCTGGCGACCGTGATCGGGCCGATCCTCATGACCCACCTGCTCCGCAACGTCTCCGGGGCCGCCCTCCTCGAGCGGACCATGAGCCGGCGAGCGGGGTGGGCAGAGTATGCCGAGCGGGTGCCGATGTTCTTCCCGCGCCCGCCACGCCGGCGGAAGACCGCCTGACCCGGCAACCCGGGGGCGCGCTCTGGAAACGGCCCTCAGCCGAGCAGCGCGGCCATCTTCTTCGCGATGAGTTCGGTCGCCCGCCGCGGCGAAAGCCGGGAGAGCCGATCGAGCATCGCGGCATCCTTGCCGATGAGGACCCGGTAGGGGCCCTTCTCCACGGCCTCGACGATGATCCGGCCGGCCTCGGCGGCCGAGGTCGTCGGGAAGGCCCCCGCCTCCTGCGCCGGCTGATGCCCCCCACCGGCAACCATGACCCCGGAGTTGGTGGCGATGTCGGTGCCGACACCGCCCGGGTAGACCACGGTCACGGCAACCTTCGAGCCCCGGCACTCGGCGTACAGGGCCTCGGTGAGCAGCTTGACCGCCGCCTTGCTCGCGCCATAGACCGCCTGACCCGGGACGGGTGTGAACCCGCCCATGCTGGAGACGTTGACGATGCATGCCTCGGGTCGCGCGAGCAACTGAGGCAGCAGCGCCTTCGTCGTGTGCACGACCCCCCAGAAGTTGACATCCATGACCTTGTGCATCGCCGCGACGTCGAGGTCGACGAGTTTGACGAAGGGCTGGATGATGCCCGCAACGTTGAGCAACCCGTCGATGGCACCGAACCTGGCCATCGCCTCGGCCATGACCGCATCGACGGCCGCCGCGTCCGAGACGTCGACGGCGTGCAACGACAGTGCTTCGGCCGGAGCCCCGGCCAGCTGGGCCATCTCTTCGAGCGACTCCCCGCGAAGATCGAGCGCGACGACTCTGGCGCCGCGCGCCAAGAGCTGTCGGGTCACCTCCCGTCCGATGCCGTTGCCCGCGCCGGTGACGACGAAGACCTTGCCGCTGACCTGCATGACCTCTCACTCCTTGGTGGCGGTGGGCTGGCCATCCGAACAGGCCCTCCCACCCTTCAGACTACTGAGGCTGCACCCCCGCCACGGAGCCGGCCACCGCCCGCACCGGCTAGCGGTCCCCGACGCGAGCGAGCCGCTCCCGCAGGGCCTCGGCGCGGCCACGGTTACCGACGAGCCCGACATAGGCCTCCCCGAAACGGGCCAGCAGGTCGTCATCGAGGCGGCGGACGGCACCGGGCGGGTGGTGGTAGCCCATGGCCGCGGTCACCGCTTGGCTGTCCACCGCCCGCAACGCCTCCCCGAGGTCGTCGAACGAGGTGATCCCGAGCTCGAGGAGCAGGCTCCCCATCCATTCGTAGTGCTCGGTGCGAGACCAGCCGGCGTGGTCGTACCGGCCGGCGAGGAAGGTCGCCAGGTCCTGCGCGCCCAGGCGCGGGTCCTCGACATCGGAGTCGTGGACCTCGCGCGCCTGCAAGCCCTCTTGAATCCGGTCCCGGATCGCGCTGAACTCCCGGTCGGCGAGCTCGAGCAGCCCCGCGGCGAGGGTGAACCGCCGGTCAAGGTCGGGAACCTGCTCCGGTGGCACAGACCCCTTGTAGCGGATGTCGTGCTCGAACTCCGCCCAGGCATGCTGCAGCACCGTGCGGAGCTGGATCGAGGCGCACTGAACCGGGTCGTATGCCGGGTGCTCCCCGGTCGCCGACGAGACCAGGAGATGCCGGCTGGCGTAGCCGAACCGACCCTCCGAGGCGGTCTCGCGCCCGAGGTCGCGGTCATCGAGAACGGTGAGCTCCTCGGCGAGCAGCTCGGCGACCGCGTCGATGTCGCGCTGGACATAGGTGATCACCCGGACCCCGACCTGGTCGGTGATCTCACTCAACGGATCTGCGGCCCGGTCCGCGGCGAGCAGCCGGCGGGCCTTGCCGGCATACGAGGTCGGGCTCTTGGCTCGTCCGGTGACGCTGAGGTAGTTGATCCCGGCCTCGTCGATGATGCCGCGGACGCGGTCCACATACTCGGCCGTCGCCGCGACCAACCGGGGGTAGGCCTCGGTGTAGGCCGCAACCGCGAGGTCGAGGCGGCGGGGTCCCACGCGCGCGCCCTCAGTCCCCGGTGGTGTCGCGGGCGCGCCGGACGATGAGCTCGTCGGGCGGATAGACCACCGAGGTGTCCTTGCCGTCGTAGTCGAACTGGTTGAGGAAGGCACGGATGGCGTTGACCCGGCCGCGCTTCTTGTCGTTGGACTTCACCGTGATCCACGGCGCCCGGCTCTTGTCGGTGTTCTCGAACATCGCCTCCTTGGCCGCGGTGTAGTCCTCCCAACGGTCCAGGCTCTCCAGGTCCATGGGCGAGAGCTTCCACCGGCGGACCGGGTCGAGCTGGCGGATCGCGAACCGGGTCCGCTGCTCGTCCTGAGTGACCGAGAACCACAACTTGGTCACGGTCGTCCCGGATTCGACGAGCATGCGCTCGAAGGCCGGCGCCTGCCGCATGAAAACGGAGTACTCCTCGTCGGTGCAGAAGCCCATGACCCGCTCGACCCCGGCGCGGTTGTACCAGCTCCGGTCGAAGAGGACGATCTCGCCAGCTGTCGGCAGCCGCTGGACATACCGCTGGAAGTACCACTGCCCGAGCTCGGTGCTCGACGGCTTGTTGAGGGCGACCACCCGGGCCGCTCGCGGGTTGAGGTGCTCCATGAACCGCTTGATCGTGCCCCCTTTTCCGGCGGCGTCCCGGCCCTCGAAGACGAGGACGTGCTTGAGGCCGCAGTCCTGGGTCCAGTACTGAAACTTGAGCAGCTCGACCTGGAGCTTGTACTTGTCCTCCTCGTAGACGTCCCGGTCGAGGAGCTCGTCGTAGGGATAGTCCTCGCGCCAGGTTTCGACCGCGCGACCGTCGGGGGCGAGCAGGATCGGATCCTCCCCCTTGGCCCCGTCGACCCGGTAGCCGTTGTCCCGGAGGTTGTCGATGTACTCGCGGAGCGCCATCTTCTGCGTCATACCCCATTCCTACCGTGTCCGGGACTCTCGTGGGGACGATGTCCTCCGGGGGATCTAGGCTGCGAGCATGACCGTCCCCGACCCGAACGAGGCCGACCTCGACGCCTTCTGGGTCGACGCCCGGATCCACGCCAAGCTCAACCAGCTCGCGGCCTACATGGGGCCCACGAGCCTGGACACCCTGCGACCCCCGGCGAGCTACTTCGGCGGCACCGCGGAGGTCGCCGACGAGCTCGCCGACCTCATCGTCGCCGGCACCAAGACCGCCACCTCGGGGGCGCTCTGGGACTACGAGGCGAGCGAGGAGCCGCTGCCCGAGGTCGGCGGTCTCGAGATCGTCCTGGACGGCTCCGGCCGGCCGCGGGCCCTGATCACTTTCACCGAGGTCCGGATCGCGCCCTTTGCCGAGGTCGACGCCGAGTTCGCCGCCGCCGAGGGTGAGGGGGACCGCTCACTGGGGCACTGGCGGCGGGTCCACGAGGACTTCTTCACCACCTATGCCGAGCACGACCGGGGTTTCGAGGCGTCCATGCCTCTGGTGCTGCAACGTTTCCGGGTTCTGTATGCCGTGGAGCGGCACCCTGGGTGACCCGACGCGGATGCGGACCTAGCATGGGTCGATGACCCGCGTCCTCAAGCGGCAGGTCCACACGATCGGTCGCCGCCGAGCGTGGGTCATCTGGAGCGTGGCGCTGGCGGCATACGTCCTCGCCGTCTTTCACCGCACCTCCCTCGGGGTCGCCGGGCTCATGGCGGCGGAGCGGTTCGGCATCAGCGCGACCGCGCTCTCGATCTTCACCGTCGTTCAGCTCGCGGTCTACGCGGCCCTTCAGGTGCCCATCGGGGTGGCCCTGGACCGGTACGGCCCACGGCGGCTCATCCTCACCGGCCTGGTCCTCATGACGGCCGGACAAGCGTGGTTCGCGGTGGCGGGGACGTTCGCTGCCGGGCTGACCGCGCGGGTTCTCCTCGGCATGGGCGACGCGATGATCTTCGTCTCGCTCATGCGCCTGGTCGCGGTGTGGTTCCGGGTCAAACAGGCACCCGTGATCACCCAGGTGACCGGCGTGCTCGGCCAGTTCGGCGCCCTCGGAGCTGCCCTCCCGCTCGCCGCCGCCTTGAAAACCTACGGCTGGACACACACGTTCGCGACCATGGCCGCACTCGGTCTCGGCATCTTCATCGGCGTGCTCGCGCTCGTGCGCAACTCCCCCTACACCGGGGAGTCCGTCGAGCAGGTGAAGTTGCGCGCGCTCGCCCGGACCATGCGGACCATCTGGCTCAACCCGGGCACCCGATTGGGCATGTACTCACACTTCACGACGATGTTCTCGGCCGCCGTCTTCGGTCTGCTCTGGGGGTACCCGTTCCTCGTCATCGGGCAGGGCCTGTCCCCGAACACGGCCGCGAGCCTGATGATGGTCATGACGGCGACCTCAGCGGTCGTCGGCCCGATCACCGGCCGCGCGGTGGTCCGCTACCCCTTCCACCGGTCCCAGATCGTCATGGGGATCGTCGCCGTCATCGCCCTGGTCTGGGCGGTGGTCCTCGCCCTGCCGAGCCGGGCACCGCTCTGGCTGCTCGTCGTCCTCGTCGTCGTCACCGCCTCCGGCGGGCCGGTCTCCATGGTGAGTTTCGACCTCGCCCGAACCTTCCACCGGCCACAGCACCTGGGCCGAGCGACCGGGGTGGTCAACATGGGCGGCTTCGTCGCCACCCTTGCCGCGATCGGGCTCATCGGGCTCGTCCTCGACCTCCTCGAACCGCGGGGGCCGGCCGCCTACGACCTCAACGACTTCCGGATCGCCATGTCCGTGCAGTTCCTGCTCTGGGGGTTCGGCGGGGTCCAGGTCTGGCGGTACCGGCACAAGGCCATCGACCATGTCGAGGAGGTGGCCCCGGGCAGCGTGCAACGGTTGCGCTCCGGCGAGAGCCTGCTCCCCGGGATCTCCACCGATCCCGAGCCGTGAGCCGCCCCGGCCGCTCCCCCGCTCAGGGCGGGGATCAGGTCGACGGCAGCGCCCGGACCCGGTTATTGCGCGGGTTGTGTTCGAGTTCGACCAGCCCCAGGGCCTCCAGCAGCGGGGGCAGGTACATGCCGAAACGTCCCCGGTAGCCCTTACGCAGCCCGTACCACCCCCCGAGGGGGTTCTCCGCGCTCCGCCCCCAGGCCTCGACGGTGCCGTCCTTGGCCGGCTTCTGCTCGTCCGCCGCACCGAGATCCACCCAGTCCCCGCGCTCCAGGAGCATGGCGTGCAGGTCCTCGATGGCGCGGGCGTCATACCTGAGCGTGGTCGAGCCGACCTGGCAGACCAGGCTCGGGGGGTCGCTCGAGTCGTCGCGGTGCATCGTGTACGCGGAGGTGCCCGGGGCGGTCTGCAACTGCCAGGGGTCGCTCGGGGTTCCTGTGCCGGTCATGGCGTCATGATGCCACCTTCGGAGCGTCGGCTACGAGAGCACCGTGGTCACCGCTGCGCGACCGACCGCCACCGCGAGCCGCTGGGTCTCACTGGAGCGCCCGACAATGGAGATCGCCGGGGTTCCCCGCGGCGGAGCGACCTGAAGCACGCGGGGGTCGTGGGCGAGGATGTGCTCCTCCTCGCGGAGCCGGTCGTGCCGGGACGCCCAGGCAGTCACTGCACCCGGGGCGTTGCGCACCAGCCAGGTCTGCACGAGCCGGTGCTCGAACGCCGAGGGTGGCTGCGGTTCCGCCCGTGGCGGCTGGGTCCGAAGCGCTAGTACGTGGGTAGCCCCCTGAGCAAGGGCGGTGCGGACCGGCACGTTCTCGGTGACCCCGGCGTCGATGAAATGGCGTCCGGCGATCTCCACCGGCCGACCGCCGAGGACGGGAATGCGAGTGGTTGCGCGCAGCGCGTCCTTGAGGCTGGCTCGGTCGTGCACGAAGGGAGCGAGGTCGACCGAGTCGCCGGAGTGGGTGTCGGTCGCCATCGGGTGGTACTCGACGTCGCTGGCGAGAATCTCCTCGAACCCCATCGGGGTGAGGTCCTCGTACACGTGGTCGACGAGGACGTCGGTGTCGACCACGGGAGTCCCGCGCAGGGCCCGGCGCGGTTCGATGACCGCCGCCAGCACCTCCGGGGTCCACCACCCATGGACGTTGGCCCGCGCCCGCCCGCAGATGAACCAGGCCCCGTTGAGCGCTCCCGCCGAACTGCCGTAGACCGCGTCGAACACCGGCAGCAGGCCGCGCGCCTCAAGTTCGCACACCATGCCACCGCCATACGCCGCCCGGCTGCTGCCCCCCTCGAGGACGAGCGCGAGCCGGGCCCCGTCGATGCGTTGGCCGGGCAGGCTGCCGGCCGCGGCCCGCGCCCGGATGAGGTCGGCGACCGGGTGAGCCAGGTCGTCCATGGTGTCCCCCTCCCCGCCGTCCGTGTGCCGTCCTCGTTCGCTCATGGCAGGACCCGGGCCACCCCGGACACCGCCGGCACCCAGCGCGAGGACGCCGCGACCGGTGCCAGCTCACTGACCTCAAACCCGTTGTCGGAGAAGGTCTGAACGGTGTCGCGGGCGAGGTGGCAGCCGCCGCCGAAGTGCGGCCACACGGTCGCGTCGAGTCCCCGCTGGAGGCTGCGAAGCAGACCAGGGGCGGCCTGGACGTGCTCCAGGAAGCGCACCTGTCCCCCGGGGCGCAGCACGCGCCGCGCCTCGGCGAGGGCGGCCTCCTGGTCGGGGACGGAGCAGAGCACCAGGGAGTAGACGACGGCGTCGACGCTGCCGTCGGCGCAGGGCAGGTGCTCGGCGTCGGCGGCGACGAGCTCCACTGGAACCGGGGCCCGGGTCGCTTCCTTGTCGGCCAGTCCCCGCAGATAGTCCTCAGGTTCCACCCCGATGACCCGGGTCACCGCGGCCGGATAGGCCCGGAAGGAGTCCCCCGGTCCACAGCCCACGTCCACCACCGTGCCGGTCAGCGGCGCGAACAGTTCGGCGCGCATCGCATCGGCACCGAACCGCTCCAGGCTCGGCCGGACGTAGGCGCTGTAGAAGCGCGCGAAGAGAGGGTGCTGTACTCGCTCGCTCACCCCCGCAGTATGCCTCTCCGAACGTGGCTCGGGTGCCGCCCCCACGAGGGGGCGGCACCCGAGGTCACCGTGACGGCGACCGCTCTGAGTTCGGCGGTCGCCCTCGGCTCAGCGGTGCAGGTCGAACCGGTCGGCGTCCATGACCTTGGCCCAGGCGGCGACGAAGTCGTGGACGAACTTCTCCGCCGCGCCGTCCGAGGCGTAGACCTCGGCAACGGCCCGCAGCTCGGAGTTCGACCCGAAGACGAGGTCCGCACGTGTTCCGGTCCAGGTCCGACCATCGGCGCTGCGGCCCTCGAAGAGGTCCGCGCCCTCGGCCCCCGACCACGTCGTGCCCAGGTCGAGCAGGCGGACGAAGAAGTCGGTGGACAGAGTGCCGACCCGATCGGTGAGCACACCCGCGGTGGACCCGCCGACGGTGGCCCCGAGGACCCGCAAGCCGCCGACGAGAACGGTCATCTCCGGGGCGGTAAGCCCGAGGAGATTGGCCTTGTCGAGAAGGGCGTACTCGGCCGGCAGCCGGTTGTCGCTGCGGTCGTAGTTGCGGAACCCATCGGCCCGCGGCTCGAGGTAGCCGAAGGACTCGACGTCCGTCTGCTCCTGGGAGGCGTCACCGCGACCCGGGGAGAAGGGGACCTCCACGGCATACCCGGCCGCCGTGGCGGCCTGCTCGACCCCGACGTTACCGGCGAGGACAACGGCATCCGCGAAGGAGAGGTTGTGTTCGGCAGCGACCCGCTCGATCACCGGGATGACGGCCGCGAGTTCGGCCGGGTCGTTGGCCGCCCAGCTGCGCTGCGGCTCGAGCCGGAGCCGGCCACCGTTGGCGCCACCCCGCTTGTCGCTGCTGCGGAAGCTCGCCGCCGCAGCCCAGGCTGTCTTGACGAGCTGGCTCACGGTGAGACCAGATTCGGCGAGGGCGGCCTTGGCGGCCGCAATGTCGTCCGCGGTGGTGCCCAGGGTGTTGGCGGGGATCGGGTCCTGCCACAGCAGTTCCTCGCTCGGCACCTCGGGGCCGACGTAGCGGGACACCGGGCCCATGTCGCGGTGGGTCAGCTTGAACCATGCCCGGGCGAAGGCGTCGGCGAACTGGTCTGGGTTCTCCAGGAAGCGACGTGAGATCGCCTCATAGGCCGGGTCCATCCGCATCGCCATGTCGGCCGTCGTCATCATCGGCGCGTGCCGCAGGGTGCCGTCGGTGGCATCGGGGACGGTGTTGTCCCCCGAGCCGCCCGCGGGTCGCCACTGCTGAGCGCCGGCCGGGGACTTGGTGAGCTCCCAGTCGTACCTGAAGAGCGTCTCGAAGTAGCTGTTGTCCCACCGGGTCGGCGTCGGCGTCCACGCGCCCTCCAGGCCGGAGGTCGTCATGTCGGTGGCCTTGCCGGTGCCGTAGGTCTGCTTCCAGCCCAGGCCCAGCTGCTCGATGGCCGCGGCCTCGGGCTCGGCTCCGACGTACTTGGCGGGGTCGGCGGCACCGTGGGCCTTGCCGAAGGTGTGGCCGCCCGCGGTCAGGGCCACCGTCTCCTCGTCATCCATCGCCATGCGGGCGAAGGTCTCGCGGATGTCGCGGCCGGAGGCGACCGGGTCCGGGTTGGCGTTCGGCCCCTCGGGGTTGACGTAGATGAGCCCCATCTGGACCGCGGCGAGCGGGTTCTCCAGGTCCCGCTCCCCGGTGTAACGCTTGTCGCCGAGCCACTCGGTCTCGCTGCCCCAGTAGACGTCGTCGTCGGGCTCCCAGGCGTCGACCCGGCCGCCGGCGAACCCGAAGGTCTCAAAGCCCATCGACTCCAGGGCGACGTTGCCGGCAAGGATCATCAGGTCGGCCCAGGAGAGCGAACTGCCGTACTTCTGCTTGACCGGCCAGAGCAGGCGGCGGGCCTTGTCGAGGTTGCCGTTGTCGGGCCAGGAGTTGAGCGGAGCAAACCGCTGCTGCCCGGTGCCACCGCCGCCGCGGCCGTCCATGACTCGGTACGTGCCGGCGCTGTGCCAGGTCATCCGGATCATCAGCGGGCCGTAGTGCCCGTAGTCCGCCGGCCACCAGTCCTGCGAGGTGGTGAGCACGGTCTCGATGTCCCGCTTGACCTCGGCCAGGTCAAGGGCCGCGAACGCCTTGGCGTAGTCGAAGTCCGCCCCGAGCGGGTTCTTCTCCGGGGAGTTCTTGCCGAGGATTTTCAGGTTGAGCCGGTTCGGCCACCACTGCTGGTTGGCGTCGCCCTGGGTCGGCGGAACCAGGGAGTGCGCGACCGGGCACCCGCCACCGGCTGGGCCCGGCTCGTTCATCTCCTTGACCTCGGCGTCGTCGGTGGGCACCTTGACGGCCTCGGTTTCGTGGGATGCGGTGTCGTCGTGAACGGACATGGTCTTCCTTTCTGAGCCTTACGGAGTCGGGGACGTGGGTGAGGTCAAGGGGGAGAGCGTCGACGGCGTATGCCGTGACCTCTGGCGGGTGACACACTCGGGGCAGATCCCCCAGTAGTTGACCTCGGCTTCGTCGATGCGGAAGCCGTGGTCGTCCGGCGCTTCGAGGCACGGGGCGCGGCCCGCGGCGCACGCGACGTCCCGGATGGTGCCGCAGAGCCGGCAGACCAGGTGGTGGTGGTTGTCGCCGGTGGCGATCTCGTAGCGGGCCACCGAGCCGGTGGGTTGGATCCGCCGGAGGACACCAGCGTCGGCGAGCACCGCGAGACAGTCGTAAACGGCCTGGTGGGAGACCGAAGGCAGGCTCTCCCGGGCAGCGTCGAGGATCGTCGTGGTTACCGAATGTGGGTGCTGCGCAACGGCATTCAGCACCGCCAGACGCGGCCGAGTCACCCGCAGTCCAGCGTCGCGGAGCGCGGTCGAACCGTCGAGGACCATGCCCCCCAGCCTGCCTCCTTTTCTGGAGTCAGTCAAGGTTTGCTAGCGAGGGTGCCCAACAGCGCAGTGGCGCCGGTCCCCCAGAAGGGAACCGGCGCCACCGAGGTGAGGTAGGGGGTCGAACGGGTGGCTCTCACCTCACCCGAGCGACCTACGCACTCACCAGGTGAGCACGTTGGACATCGGACCGGTGCCGATGGCGTTGACCGCGCGCACGGACAGCGTCGTCGGGCCGAACCACGAGGTCGAGGTGCTGTAGGTCCGGGTCGACGCGGAGACGGTCGCGACAAGCGAGCCATTCTTGAAGACCTCATAGCGCAGGATCGGCGAACCGCCGGTGCTCGGCGCGGTCCAGTTCATCACCGCGTTGAACCAGCTGCTGCCCTTGGTGGCGACCGGGGCACCGGGGACAGTCGCCGTCGCGGAGGTCAGCGTGAGCGGCGTCGAAGCGGCGCTCTCGCCGGCCGCGCTCATCGCGGTCACGGTCCAGGTGTACGTCCCGCCGGCGACGATCCCGGTGTCGCTGAAGGTGCGGGTCGTGCTCGTGCCAACCTGAACACCGTCACGGTAGACCGAGTAGCTCGTGATCGGGTCGGTGCCAGAGCTCGCCGGCGCCGACCAGGTGAGGTTGGCCGTCGACATGGACGCGGTGCCCGCGAGCGAGAGCGGAGCCGTCGGCGCGGTCGAGGTGTTCGTCACCGTGATCGTCGGGGTCGAGGCCTCACCGGCCGCCGAGTAGGCCACGACTGAGTAGCTGTGGGTGTCGCCGCGGCTCACGGCTGAGTCGGTGTAGCTGAGCGCGGTCGTCGTGGTGAGCAGGACGCCATCCTTGAAGACCCGGTAGCCCTGGAACGGGTCGGTGCCGAGGTCGGCCGGGGCGGCCCAGGTAAGCACCGAGTTCGTCGAGTTGCCGACACCCGCGAAGTTCCGTGGGGCGCTCGGGGCGACGTGAACGAAGGCCCTCGGGGTGGCCGAGACGACATTGCTCGCCGGGCTCTCGCCGAGGGCATTGGTCGCGGTCACCTGGTAGCTGTAGGCGGTGTCGTTGACCGCGGTGGTGTCCGTGTAGGCCCGGCCCTGACCGGCCGTGCCGAGGAGCGCGAACGGGCCGCCCGCGGTGGAGCGGTAGACGTTGTACCGGCCGAGGGCCGAACCGCCATCGCTCACCGGCAGACCCCAGGACAGGGCCACCTGGGCGTCTCCCCCAGTGGCGACCAGGGCGGTCGGAGCGGTGGGCGCGGTCAGGACGGTGCCATCGTTGACGGCTGCCATCCGGTTGGCGGTCTTGTTGTTGATCTTGGTGAAGTCACCGCCAACGAACATCCGGGAGTCCACAGCCTTGAGGGCCCAGACACCGAGGGAGGAGTTGATGGTCGCGTTGAAGTCCAGGAGCCTGCCGGTCGCCGCATCGAGGTTAGCGATTTTGCCGCGGCCGGTGCCATTGATACCAAGGTCGACGGTGAAGTGCCCACCGACCCAGATCTGGCCCTTCCAGTACTCGATGGCCTGCACCCCACCATCGGCGGTGGCGCTCCACACGGTCCGGCCGGTGTTGGCGTCCAGGCAAGCGACTCCGCCCTGGTAGCCGTCACCGGCGTCGCAGACACGGTTGTTCACCGGGTCGTAGACGACGTCCCACGTGGGCTGGCGGCCGTAGGAGGTGGTGTTTCCCGCGGTGAACCCGGAGAGCAGCGTGCCGGTGGTGGTGTTCAGGGCACCGACGTACTGGTGGGATCCGCCGTTGAGGGTGGTGAAGTCGCCGGCGAGGTAGAGCCGGCTCGTGTCCGGAGACAGGACCATGCCCTTGACTTGGGCGTCCGCGGTCGGCGCCCAGGAGTTCACGGCGCTCGTGGCGAGGTCCACCGAGCCGAGGTAGTTACGCGGGGAGCCGCCGACCCGGGTGAAGCTGCCACCGAGGTAGAGCCGCCCGCCGGTGACCTCCATCGCGTTGACCGTCTTGTTCGCGCTCGGGCGGAAGTTCGTCAGCACGCCGCTGCCTAGGTCGAAGGAGGCGATGCGGGTGCGGGTGGCGCCGTTGACGGTGGTGAAGTTGCCACCGACATACAGGGAGGTGCCGTCGGTCGTGAGCGACACCGCGGACAGGTCGAGCGCGGGGGTCCAGGAGGTGTCCATGGCCCCGGTGGTGAGGTTGTAGCGGGCCAGGTGGGTCGCCGGATAGGTCGCCCCGGCCGGGTCCACGAGGGCGGTGAAGTTACCGGCCACATACACCATGTTGCCGACAGCCAGGAAGTCATCGACCCGGCCGTTGGTGCCCCAGCCCTGCTCCCAAGTGACCGCGGCACTCGCCGGAGCAGCCGAAAGCGTGCCGATGATGGCACCCGAAGCAGCCAGCGCGGCGATCGCGCGGCGCAGGAAAGTCCCTGTCATGTCAAAACCCTGTCTAGGTGCGTGAGAGCGGGGTGCCCCCTGCGGCACCGTCGAAAACGCTATCGCCCAGTTGGTTGAGCGATCACCGAATGACGAGGGTTTGGCCGTTCGGCTGATACAAGGCCGACCGGGAAGGGGAGATCACCTGTGGCTTGCCTGTGCCAGCACCTCGGCTGCGACCAGCTCCGGACACTCCTCAGGCAGCCAGTGCGAGGCCTCAACCTCGACGAATCGGTAGGCAGCCCGGACGAACCCCGCGGTCCGCACGGCCGCCGCCCTGCCGAGGAAGCGGTCCTGGGTCCCCCAGATGTAGGTCGTCGGAACCGTGACGAAGGGGCTCACCGAAGGCATGTCCTTGCCCTGCGAGAACGGGATCGCGCGGTACCAGTTGATCGGCCCGGTGAGGCTCTCCGGGGTGCTGAAGCGAGCCGCATAACGGTCGGCAAGATCCGGGGCAAGCCCCGAGGAGCGCAGCGACTGGCCGAGCACGCGCGCGGCCGAGCGCTCCGGGAACCAGGGCACCTGGAAGGCGCCCATGTACCAGCTCCGCAGCAGTTGGGTGCTGTGCAGGTAGGCCCACTTCATGGCGACCGGATGTGGGGTGCTGAGCGCGACCATGGCCGCCACCCGGTCCGGGTGACGCATCGCAAGATCCCAGGCCACCGCGCCACCCCAGTCATGACCGACGATGACGGCGCGGTCCACCCCGACAGCGTCGAGGAGGGCGATGACGTCCCCGCTCAGCCGGTCGATCCGGTAGGCCGACCGCTCCACCGGCCGGGCACCGGGCGAGTATCCGCGCTGGTCCGGAGCGAGCGTACGCACTCCGGCCTCGTGCAACCGGGGCGCCACCCGGTCCCACGAAGAGGCATCCTGCGGGAAGCCGTGGAGCAGCACCACCGGCGTACCGGAGCCCTCGTCACGGTAGTCGAAAGTCAGGCCATCATGGTCATACGTTGGCATGAGATCTCCTCGGCCGGGATGCGCTCGATGTAGTGGCGAGCCTACGTGCCGCAGTACGTGACGTGCGCCTGGGTGAAGCCCGGAGGAGCGGGTTCGGCATAGCGCTCAAGGCCGGGACGCACGACATACGGGCTGCTCACCGCTCCCCGAAGGCGTTCAAACGGCCCGAGATCCCCACCCACGGCGGCAGCGAGCGCCTCTTCGACGAGGTGGTTGCGCAGCACATAGACCGGGTTGACGGCATCCATCCGGGCGGCGACGGCGCGCACGTCCGCCCCCGCGAGCGCGTCCTGCCAACGCTGCCACCACCGGGTATGCCGTGCCGGTGCGCAGGACGCCGTTCCCGCGCGTAGGTCGGCGGCCAGGGCTCGGAAGGTGCCGGTCATATCGGCGCGTTCCGCGGCGAGGATGGCCAGCAGGTCATCGACGAGCGCAGCGGCGGTGGGGTCTTGGACCCCGGGCAGTCCGGGGGCGAGGCCGAGTTTGGCGCGCATCCGTTCGGTCCACGCGAACCGGTACCGGGCCGCGAAGCCGGCGACCAGATCACGGGCCTCATCGGCCTGCTCTGCGGTGGCCTGGCCGCCGCCCGCGAGCAGGGCCTCAGCGAACCGGGCCAGATTCCACGGAAGCACCTGCGGCTGCGCCCCGAACCGGTAACGCCCCTCGGTGTCGATCGAGCTGAACACGGCACCCTCGTGATAGTCCTCGAGCCAGGCGCAGGGACCGTAGTCGAGGGTCTGGCCGGAGATCGCCGTGTTGTCCGTGTTCAGGACTCCGTGCAGGAAGCCCACGCTCATCCACTGCGCGACGAGTCGAGCCTGGGCCTCGACGACGTGTTCGAGCAGCGCCATCGGCCGCTCGCCAGGGGCGCGCTCGAGCAGGTGTGGCGCGTGCCGCTCGCAGGTGTGGGTGAGCAGTCGATCGAAGACGCTCGCCCGCAGCCGGGGGACGAGCGAATGGGCAACCACCTCGAAGGTCCCGATCCGGATGTGCGAGGCCGCGACCCGGGCGAGCACCGCCCCCGGCGCCATGACCCCGTCCCGGAACACGGCGTCCCCGGTCCGCACGGCGGCCAGGGCACGGGTCGAAGGGATGCCGAGCGCGGTCATCGCCTCCCCGAAGAGGTACTCGCGCAGGACCGGGCCGAGGGCGGCACGCCCATCCCCGCCCCGGGAGAACGGCGTGCGGCCCGAACCCTTGAGGGCGAGATCGACGTTGCCGCCCTCGGCCTGGGCGAGTTCGCCGAGCAACACCGCACGACCGTCCCCGAGCAGCGGGGAGAACCCGCCGAATTGGTGGCCCGCATAGGCCTGGGCGACCGGTGTACTACCGGGCAGGACCTCGCGGGCTCCCAGAACCGCGAGCCCCGGCTCCCCCTGGACCCACTCCGGGTCGATGCCGAGGTGGCTGGCGAGCCCGTCGTTGACCACGACATACTCCGCGCGCTGGCCCTCGGCCAGCGGTGGCAGGGTCGGCTGCCAAGCGCTGGTGAGTTCGGGGACTGCCTCGGCGTAGCGCGCGGTGAGCGTGGGGGCGGGCACGGTGGGGTCTTACCGCCGCCGCAGGGAGCCGCGACCATCGGCCGGTCGACCGGTCTCCACCAGGGAACCGCGGACCCGCCACGACGGCAGTTCGATGACGGCCAGGGCGGAGGTCGGCATGGGCACCCATTCTCCGGTGAGGAAGCCGACAAGCTCCTCGACCGCGGGGTTATGACTCACGATCGCCGCGGTATGGACATCGGCGGGGAGCCGTCGGACGAGGTCGAGGAGTTCGTCGCCGTCGAAGGTGTATGCCGCCCGCTCGATACGCGTCGTCGGGTCGCCGGGGAGCTCGGCTCGAACCAGCTCCCAGGTCTGCCGGGTCCGGGTGGCCTCGGACACCAGCGCGAGCTCGATGTCCGGAACGTGAGCCGCGAGCCACTGCCCGGTGGCCGGGGCCTGGCTCCGGCCCCGGGCGCTCAGCGGACGATCCCGGTCCGGTACGGGGACATCCCAGTCCGACTTGGCGTGCCGGATGACGATGAGGGTGCAACTCATGGGGCCGAGCCTCCTGTACCGAACGCGGCGCGGACAACGAACGCGGCGAAGATCACCCGGGTCTCAGTCGCCGACGCGGGCCTGGCCGGCCTCCACCGCTGCGATCAGGGCGTCAACCTTGGCCTCGAGCCGTGGGATGGCTTCGAGCTGCTCCTTGCGCACCGAGAGGTCGTCGACAAGCGTCGTCATGCTCTTGATGAGGAACTTGACGTCCTCGCTGAGGACATAGAGCTCGGCGATGCGCAGGTCGACATCGATGAGGGTACGAGCGACCTGGGAGAGCATCGCAAGGGACTCGCGCACCGCACGGTCGACGTCATCAACCGTGGTGTCCACGCGGGCCATAACAACGTCAACGTTGTCGAGGATGGCCACGGTGCGGTTGAGCAGTTGGACCGGGTTGAACACGCCTGTTCCTCTCGAGCGCTCGGATCGTCGGGATTCGGGGCGAACAGCGCCCCCTGGCGGCGCTGACCCAAGTATGCGAGTCCGGGCCCCCAGATAGCAGCAATACCGGAGTATGGCCTTCGATTGTTGCTACCGTCCAACCGTGAGCAGGCGACGCCGACGCGCAGTGCTCGGGGTGGTCGCGGCCGGTGTCCTGGCCCTGTCGCCCTACCTGTGGGTGCGCGCCGCATCGGCCGGTCACATCTATGACCCTCAGGAGGTTCCCACCGCCCCGGTGGCCATCGTCTTCGGCGCCGGGATTCGCGCGGACGGGACGCCGATGACCTTTCTGCAGGCCCGGCTCGACCTCGCCCGCGACCTGTATCAGCGGGGCAAGGTCAAGGCCGTCCTCGTCACCGGGGACAACCGTACCCCGGACTACGACGAACCCACGGCGATGCGCAACTACCTTGTCTCGCGGGGCGTTCCGGCCTCCGTCGTGGTGCGCGACTTCGCCGGCCGGGACACCTACGATTCGTGTGTCCGGGCGTCCAAGGTGTTCGGCGTGACCCGGGCGATCGTCGTCTCGCAGGGCTACCACGTGCCCAGGGTGGTCACCGTATGCCGTGCGGTCGGGGTGGAGGCGGACGGCGTCGGCGACTGGTCGACTCGGGCCCTTTGGGGTTTGCAGCGGGGTGGCGCCCTGCGCGAGGTCGCTGCCTCACCCAAGGCCGTCTGGGACGTGCTCACGGGTCGGGAACCGATCCTCGGACCGCCGGAGGACGCGCTCAAGAATGCCCTCGCCGGGACCGATCCTTAGCGCGCGACGCCGGCCGACGCGGCACCCGCCGGGTGGGTTTCCCGCGCTCGCAGCCAGGGCAGCACCGCCAGCAGGGTGATCGCACCAGTGATCGCGAAGGCGAGCCGGAAGCTCCCGGCGTCGACGAGGAAGCCCGCCACGATGGGTCCGACGATGGCCCCGAGGTCCGAACTCATCTGGAACGCCGCGAGTGCGGGGCCGCCGTTGCGTTCCCGGCCGATGACGTCCGCCATACTCGCCTGCTGCGCCGGGTTGAGGGCGCCGGCCCCGAGCCCAGCGATGACCGAGACCAGGACCAGGAGGGGGAGGTTGGTCGCAAAGCCGGTAACCACCGTGGCGACCCCGCTGACCAGGAGCCCGACGATGATGAACGGCTTACGGCCGACGGCATCCGACCGGCGGCCGGCGATGGTGAGGCCGATGGCGTTGCCGGCAGCGAAGACCGCCAGCGCCATCCCGGCCACCCAGGGCTGGGTCCCGATGACCGCCGTGGCGAACAGCGGCAGGATCGCATTGCGGACCCCGAAGTTGGCCCACCCGTTGGCCAGCGCCGACCCCACCCCGGCGCGATAGGCCGAGTCACCCCAGGCCTCACGCGCCGACAGCGGCGGCAGCACCGGCGCACCCTCGGCCGGGCGCAGAGCGGCCGGTTTGATCGCGACGGCGACGATGCTCGCGGCGATGAGCAGCGCCACGGCATACACGAGGAAGGGCACCCGCAGACCGAGGTTGCCGAGCAGGCCACCGATGACCGGGCCGAGCACGCCACCGATGAGGAACGCCGAGGCGTAGGCCGAGGAGACCCGGGCACGAATGGAGGGCGGCGAGATGCGGACCAGCAGGGCCACGGCGGAGACGGTGAACATCGTCGAGCCGATGCCACCGAGCCCGCGGTAGAGGAGCAGCTGTCCGTAGGACTGGGCGAATGCGGTCGCGCCGGTGGACACGGCGACGATGAGGAGCCCGAGGAGATAGACCGGACGCTCCCCGAGCCGGGCGATGAGCCGCCCACCGGCGGGCGCGAAGACGAGCCGGAAGAAGGCGAACGCGCTGACGACCACCGAACTGAGGGTCGCGCCGACGTTGAAGCTCTGCGCGAACTGCGGCAGCACCGGGGTGATGAGCCCGAAGCCGACGGCGATGACGAACGCCGCCGAGATGAGTACCCAGATCTCGCGCGGGATCCGGTCACGCGCGGGTGGGGTCATCGGGGGCACAAAGAGCCAGTATGCCGTCGCGCGCCGACACTGCCGTCATCGGCCGTGGCTGCGGCGCTCCCGACGCAGCACCCAGTTCATCGCTGTCGTGACCACACGGCATACGCGGCCGGGAGCGCGGCGGCCACGACGAGCAGGGTGTCCGCCCACCGCCAGGGGGCGCGGCCCCACCAGGTGCGGCGGAAGGCCTTGGCGAACCCTCGCGCGTCCATGGCGATGGCGAGGTCGGCGGCGTAGCGCAGGGTGCGAACGAGGAGACCCAGGGTGAGCGCCCAGAGGTGACGGCCCAGTGCGAGCGGCCGGCGCCAGCTCGCCTCGAGTCCGCGGACCCTGCGGGCCCGAGCCAGCTCGCGCCAGACCTCGCCGAAGGCGTGCACCCGCGCGAGTGCGGCCGACACCGCGACAACGGGCCGATCCGGCAGGTTCAGGCGCTGGGCGAGGTGATCGCCGAGGGCATCGGGGTCGATGACCGGCAGCAGCGCGGCCGAGGGCAGGACGATGGCGAGGACCCGCAGGGCAGCCGTGCCGGCGGAGTCCAGATCGCGCGCCAGCCACCAGGTCGACCACCCCACGAGCACCGCGGCGAGCACACCGGGCAGGGCCCGCAGGAGCGCCCCGGGGACCCGGCGTCCCAGGCCGAGAACGATGAGGACCACCTGCAGGGCGAGGACCCCGAGGGTCACCCGCCAGTTCGGCGAGAGCACCCCGGCCGGTACCCCGAGAAAGGCCCCGAGGAGCAGGGCAAGCGGCCCGCAGCGATCGACCCAACCGCGCGGCGACGAGGCGCCGCCGGAACGCTCAGGCGGGATCAACGCGAGCACCTGCTCGGCCCGTTCGATCACCGCCGCGTCATGGGTCGCAGCGACCACGGCACCGCCGAGGCTCCGGTAGGCCGCGACGAGCCCGACGAGCGCAGCCCAGGTGTCCCGGTCCTGGCCGATGGTCGGTTCGTCGACGAGCAGGGTCGGAGGGGCGTGGTGCAGGGCGGCGGCGACGGCGAGCCGCCGCTGTTCGCCCCCGGAGAGCTGGCGTGGGTCCGCGGCCTCGAGATGCCCCAGCCCTAGGCCGGCGAGCAGCGCCCTGGCCCGAACCGTTGCTCCCTCGTCCGCTTCACCGAGGGCACGGCTGGTCACGAGTACCTCGGCCAGGACGCTCTGTTCGACGATCGTGGAACTCGACCACTGCGGGACCCAGGCAAGGCTGCGCGCCAGTTCCCGGGCGGGCAGGTCGGTCGGGATGCTCGTCTCGCCGGCGCTCACGGGCAGGAATCCGGCGAGCGCGTGCAGGATCGTGGACTTGCCGGAGCCGGATTCCCCGACGAGAGCGGTCAGGCTCCCCGGGATGGCGTCGATGGCCGCCGTGGTGTGGGCACGTTCCCCGACGGTGAGCGCGGTGGCGCTGACCCTCCGACCAGGTCGCGGGGGAACGAGCGCCGCCGGCGGTGGCGGCGTCGGGCGCGGATCGGGCGCGCCCGGTACCCACAGCCCGAGGTCCACCAGCTCGGTATGCCGGGTGGCCAGGACCTCCTCGACCGGTCCGTCGGCGATGAGCACTCCCTGCGTGCTGAGGACGAGCACCCGGTCGATGAGCGGAACCCAGGGCCCGAGGAGGTGTTCGACGACGACCGTGGTCACCCCGGAGGCCATCACGGCGACGACCGCCTCCCGGACCGAGGCGGCATTGTCCGCGTCGAGCATGGCGGTCGGCTCATCGAGGAGGAGCACGCGCGGTTGCAGCGCGAGTGCGCCGGCGATGGCCAGCCGCTGGGTCTGGCCTCCGGAGAGCCGACTCGTCGGCCGGTCAAGGGCAAGGTCGTCCAGCCCGACCGAGGTCAGGGCGGCGGTGATCCGCGGCAGCATCTGGCTGCGCGGCATACCGATGTTCTCCAGCCCGAAGGCGACGTCCCGACCGACGGTGGAGGCCACCACGCCGGCCCCGGGCTCTTGGAGGACCAGGCCGACATCGCCGGGTCGGGAGCCCGCAGGCTGACCGCCGAGGGTCACCGAACCGGTGAGCTCCCCGGCGTCGACCGAGTCGACCAGACCGGCGAGCGTACGGAGCAGGGTGGACTTGCCGGACCCGGACGGGCCGATGAGCAGCACACGTTCCCGGGCACCGATCCGCAGGTTGAGGTCCCGCAGGACCGGCTCGCGGCGACCGTAGGGCCGCCACGACAGCCCCTCGACGACGAGGTCAGACAGCGCGGGACTCCCGGAGCTCCTGGCCCGGCGGGAAGGCCCCGAGAGCCCCGGCGCGGGCAAGGGCCCGGGTCAGCAGCCACCCGAGAACCCCGGCGAGGAGCACCCCGGAGGCCGCTAGGGCGCCGAGATAGGCGAGCTTGTCGCCAGCCGGCCAGTCGGCATACCAGCCGCCCCCGCCGGCGGGCAGCGAGAACGTCTCGAAGAGCCACTCCAGCGGGGCAGCGAGCGCCCCGGCCAGGGCGGCGACGAGCACTCCGAAGGCCCGGTACCCGAAGAGGGCGAACCCCAGCTCGGCACCCAGGCCCTGGAGAATCCCGGAGATGAGCACGGTGGCGCCCCATTCGGTGCCGATGAGGGCGGAGACGCTGGCCGCGACCAGTTCGCAGAGCAGGGCGGCGCCGGGTCGGCGGACGACCAGTCCGCCGACGACGCCGGCGAGGAACCACAGCCCGGAGAAGAGCCCCATGAGCGGCGCGTAGCCGATCTTGAGGGCGGTGATCGGGCCGTTGTAGAGCAGCCCCCAGCCGTAGTAGGCGACCCCCAGGGCCGCCCCGAGCAGGGCGACCGTGAGGATGTCGACCGTGCGCCAGCCCATGAGCGGGCGGGTCGCTATGACGGTCGACCGACCGAGCCTCGCGGGCCGCTCGGAGCGTGTCGATGTGGACGAGGACATGAGCATCACTCCCGACTTCCTTCGCCGGTCTTAACCGGATCAGGTTCCAAGGGTCTGCGGCGGATCCGCACTCTCAGCGCCGAAGCGCTCCCCTGTCGTTGAGTTCCCCACTGTACCCCCCCAGCGGCCGCTTCCCGAGATGGAGTCGTCGGCCCACGTTCCCGCGCGGCACCTCGGTGGCCGGGGTTACAGTGGCTCGCATGGGTAAGGCGGTATGGCGCATCCTCGGGCCTGGTTCGGCCGCGATCGCCGGGCTCCTGGCCGCCAAGGTGGCCGATCTCATCTGGCGCAAGGCCGGACAGGACAAGGTCGACCCCCGCAACCCGGAGGCCCCGATCTCCCGAGCCGTCGGTTACGCCGCGCTCACCGGGGTACTGACGACCGCGGCCCGCTCGTTCGCGACGCGGCGTGCGGCCCGGTACTACACCGAATCCGCCGGGCACCCACCGCAAGCGGTCGCCAAACGCGAGTCGTAACCCGCGTCCCGCCCACGGGGGCGGTCACCTCCTAGGGTGGTAACGCGCGGCCGAACGAACGGTCGGGCGCCAGGTGATGCGGAGGATCCTCAGATGCGGCGGGCACGCAGGGTGGCGCTGACCGGTGTCCTCGCCCTCGGTCTGCTCAGCGCTACCCAGGCCCCCGCCGCCGCCGCGGCCCTGTCGCCGTCGATCGGAGCCCCGCCTGGGTCTGCAGACCAGCCTCGTTCTCTCCACCAGCGCGGACCCAACCGTGAATTCACCTCCTCGCCCCGGCAGGGGTCGGCCATCCTGACTGCCGGCCCGGTCGCGTGGAGGCTCGCTGCCTCGGCGCGCGGCTGGACTCCGGTCGCGAACGCGCCGAGCACCCCCGAGACGGTGCCAGTCGCCCCCGCCGTCCAGAGCCCTGTCCCACCGCCGGCCCCGCGCCAGGCACCCCGCGGCGTCATCTACCTCACCTTCGACGACGGACCGTGGCAAGGCTCCACGGCCGCGATCCTGGCCACCCTGCGCAAGCACAAGGTGCGGGCCACCTTCTTCGTCATCGGCCGCAACGCCAAGGCCCACCCCACCCTGCTCGCCCAGATCCGGGCGGGCGGACACGCCGTGGCCAACCACACCTGGAGCCACCCGGACCTCACCCGGCTCACCGCCGCCCAGATCCGCCGGGAACTGCGCGCCACCGCCAAGGTCATCGGCAGCAGCCGGTGTATGCGGGCCCCGTACGGGTCGACGAACCCTCGCGTCGAACGGGCCATCAAGGCTGCCGGCTACGTCGACTACCTCTGGGACCTCGACGTGGCCGACTGGACCCGTCCCCCGGTGCGCACCATGGTCTCCGGGGTGCTCGGTGGAGTGCGCTCGGGCAGCATCGTGCTGCTCCACGACGGCGGCGGCGACCGCTCCCGCACGGCCGCTGCGGTCGCGCGGATCGTGCCGGCCCTGCTGAAAGCGGGCTACGACATCCGCCCTCTGCCGGGCTGCTAGAGCGCCCTCGCCAGGGGCACACCCGCCCGGTACGCAAGATGCTGGTGGTTCGGGGCATCGAGCACGGCAAGGTCCGCAGGGCCACCGACATACACCCGCCCGATGTCGCTGCGCCGGAGGGCGCGGGCCCCACCCACGGTGGCCGCGAGCAGCGCCTCGGCCGGGGACATCCGCATCGCCGCGACCGCGAGCGCGATCATGAACGGCATCGAGGAGGAATAGCACGTCCCGGGGTTGCAGTCGGTCGCGATCGCCACGCTCACCCCGGCCGCGAGGAGCCGTCGAGCATCGGGGTATGGCGAGCGGGTCGAGAACTCCACCCCCGGCAGCAGGGTCGCCACCGTCGCAGAACCGGCGAGGGCGTCGATATCGGCGTCGCTGAGGTAGGTGCAGTGGTCGACGCTCGCGGCGCCCACCTCCACGGCCAGCTGCACCCCCGGTCCCGGTCCGAGCTGGTTGCCGTGCACCCGCGGCAGCAGGCCGGCCGCGATCCCGGCGCTGAGGACCCGCCGCGACTCCTCCGCGGTGAAGGCGTAAGGCGAGTGCGGCTCACAGAAGACGTCCACCCAGCGCGCCCACGGTCGGCAGGCCTGCAGCATCTCCCCCACCACGAGATCGAGGTATGCCGTGCGGTCGCCCCGGTGCTCCGGTGGCACCACGTGCGCCCCGAGGAAGGTCGTCTCCGGGGTGACCTCATGGGCGAGTCGTAGCGATCGGGCCTCGTCGAGCACGCTCAGGCCGTAGCCGCTCTTGATCTCCACCGTCGTCGTGCCTTGGCTGCGCATCTCGGCAACCCGGGCGGCCACGAGGCGGCGCAGGGTCTCATCGCTCGCAGCCCGGGTCGCCGCCATGGATACCCCGATCCCGCCGCCGTCATACGGCACGCCGGTCATTCGCGCCGAGAACTCGGCCGAACGATCACCCGCAAACACCAGGTGACTGTGCGAGTCGACGAAACCCGGTGTGACGCAACGTCCCTCAAGGTCCGCTTGGGAGTCGCAGGCCGGGGCATCGGAAGCCGCCCCGAGCCAAGAGATCCGGCCGTCGGTGACGACCACAGCAACGTCGCGGAGGATGCCGAGACGCTCCTCGGGCGTGCTGTTCGCCGGCCCGTCGCAGGTGACGAGTTCGGCGATGCCGGTGATGAGGTGCGCACGCCCAGGCCCCGGCCTTCGCGTGGCGGCGTCGGGGCCGGTCATACCGGTCGGCGGAGTTCGACGATGGCCTCGCGCAGCAGCCGCCCGACATCCCCGATCGCGTGCGCGCCGTGCTCGACCACCCGAGACCCGCCGACGACGACATCGGTGACATCCGCGCTGGTCGCGGCATACGCGATCTGTTCCGGCCCGCAACCGGCGGTCCTTGGGGAGTCCAGCCGGATCGTCACGAAGTCGGCGAGCCATCCCTCCCGCAGCTGTCCCCCGTCGCACCAGCCGAGCGACTGGTAGCCATGCGTGGTCGCCATGTCGACGAGTTCACCGATGCCGAACCGTCCCCGCTCCAGGCTCTTGAGCCGCTCGTGCATCTCGATGCCGCGGACCTCCTCGAACGGGTCGATGACCGCGTGCTGGTCGGAACCGATGCAGATCCGGGTTCCGACGGAGGCAAGTTCGCGGGCCGGACCGATGCCATCGGCCAGGTCACGCTCGGTCGTCGGACAGAAGCACACGATGCCGTGCATCTCGCCCCAGAGCGCAATGTCCCGTTCCGAGAGGTGTGAGCCGTGGATGGCCGTCGTGCAGGGGCCGAGCGCTCCGCAGGAGTGCAGCAGCTCGGTCGGGCTGCAGCCGTAGTACACCTCGCAGGCCAGGTTCTCGCCCGGCTGTTCGGAGACGTGGACGTGCAGCGGCATGGGCCCGGGCACCCCGCCGAGGCCTTCGCCGGCGATCCGCGCGACCGCGGCGATGTCGTCGCGGGGTACGGCGCGCACGGAGTGCACGGCGGCTCCGACCCGGGTCATCGCATCCGGTTGCAACTGGCCGACCCGGTCGGCCCACGCATCCACACTGCCGTCCGAGAACCGTTGTTGCACAGGGTCCAAGGGCTCATGGCCAGCACCCTGGAGGCCACCGGAGAGGTAGCAGGTGTCGAGCATCGTCATCCGAATGCCGACCTCACGGGCCGCCTCGATGAGGGCGTTCCCCATGGCGTTGGGATCGCCGTAGGGCCGCCCGCCCGGAGCGTGGTGGACGTAGTGGAACTCCCCGACGACGGTGTACCCGGCGAGCAGCATCTCGGCATAAACGGCCCGGGCGAGGCGGCCATAGGTCTGCGGGTCGAGGCGCTGGGTGACGGCATACATCTGCTCCCGCCAGGTCCAGAAGTTGCCGCCGTCCCCGTGGGTCCGTCCCCGCAGGGCCCGGTGGAAGGCGTGGCTGTGCCCGTTGGCAATCCCCGGACTGGTCACCCCGCGCAGGTGTTCGTCGGTGGGCTGCTGGCGGGTCCGCGGGGTGACGCTGACGATCCGGTCACCCTGAGTGGTGATCCGCACGTTACGCCGAACGCCCCGGGGCAGCACTGCGTAGTCGCAGAACCAGCTCGTCACGCGACACCTCCGGCCAGGTCGAGGAGCACCTCGTGCAGGGCATCGATGCCCGCCGCGCAGTCGGCCTCGGTGGCCCACTCTGCCGGGGAGTGCGAGACCCCTGTGGGATTTCGCACGAAGAGCATGGCGGTGCGCAGCCCGGCGTTGGCGAAGATGCCGGCGTCGTGACCCGCGCCGGTGCCGATGACCGGAACCCCGCCGAGCCGGGTGGCGAGCCGGCGGACCAGCGAGGGGTCAAAGGCGGTCGTCGGGGTCCACGACTCTTCGGCGAGCCTCCCGCCGAACTCACCAGTGACCTCCTCGACCTCGGCGACGACCCGCCGGACCGCGTCCGCGTCGGCTCCGCGCGCGTCGAGCCAGCCACTCACCGCACTCGGTATGGCGTTGACCCCGCCCGGGGTGACCGCCACTTTGCCGACGGTCGCCACGCAACCGTGGGCCTTGGCCGACCTGCGGGCCGCGATGACCGCAGCGGCGAACCCGAGCATGGCGTCCTCGCGGTCCTCCAAGCGGGTGGTCCCAGCATGGTTGGCCTCCCCGGGCACGTCGAAGCGCCACCTCCCGTGCGGCCAGATGTCGCTGCCCACGGCGACGGGAGTGTCCTTCTCGGCATCGGCGAGCAGCCGGCCCTGCTCGATGTGCAGCTCGACGAAGGCACCAATCCGGGCGAGGGTTTCGCTGTCGCGGCCGAGGTGGCTGGGGTCCTGGCCGGCCGACCGCATCGCCGTCGCCATGCTCAGGCCGTCCGCATCGGTCAGGCCGCGAGCCCGGTCTGGGTGCAAGACCCCGGTGAGCAGCCGGGACCCGGCGCAGGCCACCCCGAACCGGGCACCCTCCTCATCGACCATGTTGACCACCCCGATGGGCCGCTGCGGGGTGAAGCCGCTCTCCCGCAACATCTCCACGGCAACGAGCGCGGAGACCACGCCGAGCGGACCGTCGAAGGCACCGCCGTCCGGGACCGAGTCCAGGTGCGACCCGACGACGACTCCCGGCCGCCCGGCCGCGGCCGCCGCGTCCGGGTCACCCCACCACGCCCACTGGTTGCCGTTGCGGTCGACCACGAGGTCCAGCCCGCGCGCGGCCACCGCGCCGGCGAACCACTCCCGCAGCGCGGCGTCCTCGGCCGACCAGGCAAAGCGTCGATAGCCGCCGGTGCCGGGGTCACGACCAAGGTCCTGCAGATCGGACCAGAGCCGCCGAAATCCGGCAGCCGAACGCGCACTGGACGACATGGGACGGATTGTTCCTCAGTTGTCTCGCATCGGCACCCGGACACCACGCTCGCGCGCCACGTCCTCGGCGAGGTCGTAGCCGGCGTCGACGTGCCGGATGACGCCCATGCCAGGGTCGTTGGTGAGCACCCGGGCAAGCTTCTGCGCGGCGAGCGCGGTGCCGTCGGCCAGCGAGACCTGGCCAGCGTGGAGGGAGCGGCCAATGCCAACCCCGCCGCCATGATGGAGGGACACCCAGGAGGCGCCGGAGGAGGTGTTGACCAGGGCGTTGAGCAATGGCCAGTCGGCGATGGCGTCGGAACCGTCCGCCATGGCCTCGGTCTCCCGGTACGGGGAGGCGACCGAGCCGCAGTCGAGGTGGTCGCGTCCGATGACGATGGGGGCGCTCACCACCCCGCGGGCGACGAGGTCGTTGAACGCCAGCCCGGCCCGGTCGCGCTCGCCGTACCCGAGCCAGCAGATCCGCGCCGGGAGCCCCTGGAAGGCGATCTTCTCGGCGGCGCCACGCATCCATTTCTGCAGGCGGTCGTTATCCGGGAAGAGGTCGAGGACCGCTGCGTCGGTGGCCGCGATGTCCTTGGGATCACCGGAGAGGGCGGCCCAGCGGAACGGGCCCTTGCCCTCACAGAAGAGCGGACGGATGTATGCCGGGACGAAGCCGGGGAAGTCGAAGGCGCGGTCGCACCCACCCAGACGGGCCTCGTCGCGGATCGAGTTGCCGTAGTCGAAGACCTCGGCGCCGGCGTCGAGGAAGTCGACCATGGCTTGGACGTGCTGGGCCATGCTCGCCCGGGCTCGGTCGGTGAACTCCTCGGGCTTCTTCGCGGCGTACTCCTCCCAGTCCTCCAGGGCGATACCCACCGGCAGGTAGGAGAGCGGGTCGTGCGCGCTGGTCTGGTCGGTGACGATATCGATCTCCACGCCCCGGCGGAGCAGGTCGGGGAAGACCTCGGCAGCGTTGCCGACCACCCCGACCGAGTGCCCGCGCCGCTCCGCCTTGGCGCGCAGGGCGATCTCGATGGCGTCGTCGAGGGTTTCCGCGACCTCGTCGAGGTAGCGGTGTTCGACCCGACGATGGAGCCGGGCCGGGTCGACGTCGACGATGAGGCACGCTCCCTCGTTGAGCGTCACCGCCAGCGGCTGGGCTCCCCCCATGCCACCGCAGCCGCCGGTGAGGGTGAGGGTGCCGGCGAGCGTTCCGCCGTACCGCTTCTCGGCGATCGCGGCGAAGGTCTCGTAGGTGCCCTGGACGATGCCCTGGGTGCCGATGTAGATCCACGAGCCGGCGGTCATCTGCCCATACATGGTGAGGCCGAGGTGTTCGAGGCGGCGGAACTCCGGCCAGTTCGCCCAGTCGGGGACGAGGTTGGAGTTGGCGATGAGGACCCGGGGTGCCCATTCGTGGGTCTGGAAGACCCCGACTGGACGGCCGCTCTGGACGAGCATGGTTTCGTCGGCGCGCAGGTCGGTCAGCGTGCGGACCATGGCGTCGAAGCTGCGCCAGTCGCGGGCGGCCCGACCGGTGCCGCCATACACGACGAGGTCGTCCGGGCGCTCGGCGACCTCGGGGTCGAGGTTGTTCATGAGCATCCGCAGGGGGGCCTCGGTCGACCACTGGCGGGCGGTGAGGGTGGTGCCGCGCGGGGCGCGGACGGGGCGGGCGCCGTCCATCGGCTCTCTCCTTCGTCGGTGAAGCACTGCTGTGGTGGGGCCTTCTCCCCATTCCATCGCGCCGGCGGGTCCCAGGCCCAGGGGAGGGGCATCGAGGCCGTCTCAGATCCGAGACGGATGCGGCATCGTCGCTGGTTAGTGCAGCGGGCCGGTCGCGGCCTGCGCGGCCTCGACCACCCCACCGGAGTGGACGAGCGCGTATGCCGTCTCGATCTCCGGGGCGAGGTAGCGATCCGTACCGGGGTGGCTCGCGCCCGCGGCCGTGAGGGCGTCGATGACCGCTCCGGTGGCCTCGGCCGGGGCCAGCGGGGCTCGCAACTGGATCCCGCGGGCGGCGGTCAGCGCTTCGACGGCGAGGACTCGGGTGAGGCCGTCGACCGAGCGGCGCAGCTTGCGGGCCGCGGACCAGCCCATGGACACGTGGTCCTCCTGCATCGCCGAACTCGGGATCGAGTCGACCGAGGCGGGCACGGCGAGCCGCTTGAGCTCGGAGACGATGGCAGCCTGGGTGTACTGCGCGATCATGTGCCCGCTGTCGACCCCTGGGTCGTCGGCGAGGAAGGGCGGCAGCCCGTGGTTGCGGGCCTTGTCGAGGAACCGGTCGGTGCGCCGCTCCGCCATCGAGGCGACATCGGCGGCGACGATGGCGAGGAAGTCCAGCACGTAGGCGAGCGGGGCGCCGTGGAAGTTGCCGTTGGACTCGACCCGGCCGTCGAGGGTGACCACCGGGTTGTCGATCGCCGAGGCGAGCTCCCAACCGGCGACCCGGGCGGCATGGTCGACGGTGTCCCGGGCCGCACCGTGGACGATGGGCGCACACCGCAGCGAGTAGGCGTCCTGGACCCGCGGACAGTCTTCCGTGTCGTGCGAAGCCCGGATCGGGCTGCCGGAGAGCACCTTTCGCATGTTCTCCGCAGAGAGCGCCTGTCCTGGCTGGGGCCGCAGGGCGTGGAGGTCGGCGGCGAGGACGTCGTCGGTGCCCAGCAGCCCCTCGATAGACATCGCCGCGGCGATGTCCGCGGTGGTGAGCAGACGGCGCAGGTCGGCGACCGCGAGGGCGAGCATGCCGAGCATGCCGTCAGTGCCGTTGATGAGCGCCAACCCCTCCTTCTCCGCGAGGACGACCGGTTCGAGTCCGGCACCGGCCAGCGCCTCCGCGGCGTCCACGAGGGTGCCGTCGGCGAGCCGCACCTGCCCCTCGCCGATGAGCGCGAGCGCGCAGTGCGAGAGGGGAGCGAGGTCCCCCGAGCAGCCGAGGGAGCCGTACTCGTGGACCACCGGGGTGATCCCCGAGTTGAGCATCCCGGCATACGTGGTGAGCGTCCCCTCACACACCCCGGTTCGGCCGGTGGCCAGGGTGGCGATCCGCAGCAGCATGAGGGCCCGGACCACCTCGCGCTCCACCTCGGCTCCGCTGCCGGCCGCATGGGAGCGCACCAGGCTGCGCTGGAGTTGCCGCCGTAGTTCGACCGGGATATGGCGGGTCGCCAAGGCGCCGAATCCGGTCGAGACGCCATAGTGTGGCTCGGTGTCGTCCGCGAGCGCCTCGACGACCTCGCGGGAACGCCGCACCGCGACCAGCGCCTCGGCCGCCAGGGTGATCGGCGCACCCTGACGAGCGACGGCGACGACGTCCTCGATCCGCAGCGGCCCGGCTCCGACGATCACGCTCTGCACAGTCATCCCCCCATGGAAGGCCAGGGCGGGGTCGGTGCGGAAGCCGGCGCCCGGCATACCGTCTCGGATGTGAGACCCCCGGGCTCCGGACGGCATACGCTTCACACTGTGAAGGAGACGGTGGCCCTCGGCGCGCTCGTTGCCGCGCTCCTGACGGCCTGTGCAGCCCCGGTCGCGGCACCGTCCAGCTCCCCGGCCTCTGCGTCCTCGACGCCCCGCCCAACTCCCAGCCCGATGGCCAGTCGGCCGACGCCCGCTTCCCCAAAGCCGGTCCTCACCCGCCCGCCGGACGCCCGCCCGACCGTTCAGATCCGCACGGCCCTCATTCCGTATGACGACCAGCGTCGCGCGCAGATGGCCGACTATGCCTTGCGGCACTATGGCGTTCGCTCCACGGTGGTGCACCCCGAGCGGATCGTCCTGCACCTCACCGACAGCGACACCGGGGATGCGGCAATCGCCCACTTCACCGCCAACGAGCCGCAACTCGGTGAGCTCCCCGGGGTGTGCGCGCACTACCTCATCGATCAGGACGGAACGGTGCGGCAGCTCGTCCCGGACACCCTCATGTGTCGGCATGTCATCGGACTCAACGACCGCGCCCTCGGGATCGAGGTCGTCCAGCGCATCGGCGACGACCCGCGGGCGGCGGCCGAGCAGGTGCTCGCGAGGCCGGCCCAGGTGCGCTCGCTGCTCGAGCTGCTCACGGTCCTGCTCGACCGCTACCAGCTGCCGGTGAACGCGGTCATCGGCCACGCCATGGCCAATGACGACCCGGCCTTCGTCGACCTGCTCGGCTGGCGTAACGATCACACCGACTGGGGGCCGATAGAGGTCGGCCAGGTGCGGAGCCGGCTATGAGCAACGTCCCCGCGGCCGGGCACGCACTCGACATCCTCCAGCTCCTCGCGACCCGGGCCGAGCCGGTGCCCGCCTCGGCGATCGCTCGGGACCTCGGCCTGCCGCGAAGCTCGGTCTACCACCTGCTGGGTGTGCTCACCGAACGCGGTTTCGTGGCCCATCTCGCCGAGGAGCGGCGCTACGGGCTCGGGGTGGCCGTGTACGAGCTCGGTTCGGCCTACCAGCGGCAGGCCCCGTTGCAGCGCCGAGCCCGCCGGGTCATGGACCGGCTCGTCGACGCCGCCGGTCTCAACGCCCACCTCGCCGTCCTGCACGGCCGGGACGTGCTCTACGTCATCGAACAGCGCGCCCCGGGGCAGCCACTCCTCGTGACCGATGTCGGGGTCCGGCTCCCCGCAACCCTCACCGCGACCGGGCTCGCCATGCTCGCCGCCGTCGATGCCGCTCAACTGCGGGCCCTCTTTCCGGCGGCCTCGGCCTTCGTTCAGCGGGACGGCCGCGGGGTCGGTTCGCTGAGCGCGCTGCGGACGGTCCTCCAGGGCGTGCGGCGCCGCGGGTATGCCGTCGAGGATGGGTTGGTGAGTCCGGAGCTCGGTTCGGTGGCGGTCGCCGTGCTCGACCACAACGCGCACCCGGAAGCCGCTGTCGCGGTGACCTACCGCCAGGGAGACGTCACCGAGGATCGGCTCGACGACATCGTCCTCGAGGTCCGGCGGGCGGCCGGGGCGATCAGCGCGACCCTGCGGGGGCGGCGATGACCGGCAGCGGCTCGGCCGAGGTCACCGCGGTCGTGCTCTGTGGCGGAGCGTCCCGCCGCTTCGGATCGGACAAGACCGCGGCGTTGCTGCATGGCCGGAGCCTGCTCGACCACGTGCTCGACGGGCTCCCGCACAACTGGCCGGTGGTCTGCGTGGGGGCCGAGAGGCCGACCTGCCGCAGGGTGCGGTGGGTCCGCGAGGATCCTCCCGGCGGCGGGCCGCTCGCCGGGGTCGTCGCGGGGGCCTGGGCGGCGGCAACACCCTTGCTCGTCGTGCTTGCCGCGGACATGCCCTATGCGAGCGAGGTGGCACCGCGGCTCGTCGCGGCCTTGCCCGCCAAGGGCGAGCCCAAGGGGGTATGCGCCCGGGATGACTCGGGGCAGGTCAACCCATTGCTCGCGGCCTATCGCCGTAAGGATCTGCTGGACCTCGTCGGCGACTCCGGGCACGACCGGGCGGCCAAGACCCTGCTTCGCCTGCCGCACGCCGTACTCGACGTCTCGGGCCCCGCGGCAGCGGATGTCGACTACCCGGAGGACCTCAGCGGCTTTCCGGCCAGGTGAGCAGGAGCTTGCCGATGTGCCCGGAGGCGGCGAGGTCCTCGTGGGCGCGCGCTGCCTGCTCCGCCGGATAGCTGGCCTGGACGATGGGCCGCACCCGGCCGGCGTCGAGCAGCGGCCAGACGTGCTCCCGGACCGCGGCAACGATGGTTGCCTTCTCGGCAGGCGGTCGGGCCCGCAAGGAGGTGGCTATGACGGCGGCTCGCTTGGTGAGCAACCGGGCGATGTCGAGTTCGGCTCGGGTCCCGCCCTGCATCCCGATGATGACGAGCCGGCCCGCGGTCGCCAGGGCCTCGATGTTCCGGGAAAGGTACTTCGCACCCATGTTGTCGAGGATGACGTCGGCCCCCTCGCCGTTCGTAGCGGTGCGCAGCGCCTCGACGAAGTCCGCCTCGCGGTAGTTCACCAGGATTTCGGCGCCCAACTCGGCACACGCCGCCAGTTTCGCGCTCGTCCCGGCGGTAACGGCCACCCGGGCACCCACCTCACGGGCGAGCTGGATGGCCATGGTGCCGATGCCCGAGGAGCCGCCATGGACGAGCAGGGTCTCGCCGGGCTGGAGGTTGGCGGTGAGGAAGACGTTGGACCAGACCGTGCAGACCACCTCGGGCAGGGCGGCCGCCGAGACCAGATCCACCCCGGCCGGCACAGGGAGAACCTGGCCGGCGGGAACGGTGACGTATTGCGCGTACCCTCCCCCGGCGAGCAGCGCGCACACCTCGTCCCCGACAGCCCAACCGGGTACGCCCTCTCCGAGGGCGTCGATGACTCCGCTGACCTCAAGGCCGGGCACCTCCGACTCACCCGGGGGCGGGGGATAGAAGCCTTGCCGTTGGAGAAGGTCGGCCCGATTGATACCGCTCGCCGCAACCCTGATCCGGACCTCCCCCTCCCGCGGTTCCGGCGTGGGCATCTCGGCGGGGGTCAACACCTCGGGCCCACCGAAGGTTGGGATGGTGATCGCGCGCATGGGGCCACCGTATGCCGCGGTCGTGCCCGGCGTCCCGCGTCAGGCCTTGCGCAGGCGCGCCATACTCGGTATACATGTCCCAACACGCACGACATACCGGGTATATCGAAGGGGAGACGATGTCGGTGAGATTCGGGCTCATGGCCCTGCTGGGGGAAGGCGAGAAGTATGGCGCCCAGCTCCGCGCGGAGTTCGAGGAGCGCACCGGAGGCACCTGGCCGCTCAATGTCGGCCAGGTCTACACCACGCTCGACCGGCTCATTCGGGACGGTCTCGTTGCCCAGAACGGCGACCCGGACAGCGAAGGGCGGATCGGCTACTCACTCACCCCGCAGGGGCGCGCCGAACTCGAGACCTGGTGGGCCACCCCGGTCGATCGGAGCAGCACGCCTCGGGACGAGCTCACCATCAAGCTCGCGCTCGCGGTGACCGTCGCCGGGGTCGATGTCCAGCGCGTCGTCCAGGACCAGCGCACGGCGACCCTGCGGCACCTGCGCGACCTCACCCGGCTCAAGCACGATGTGCTCACCCGGGACGCGACCGAGCACCGTTCCCGCGACCTTGCCTGGCTGCTCGTCCTGGAGAACCTCATCTTCGCGGCCGAGGCCGAGGTCCGTTGGCTCGACCACGTCGAAACCCGACTCCACCAGGAGTCCCTCCGCGCCCCGGCTGTACCCCTTGCCCGACCCACCGCCATCCCCGAGCAGGAGGTCCTGCGATGACCGAGCCCCTCGTCGTCCTCGACACCGTGAGCCGCATCCACGGCGAAGGTGCGACCGCCGTCACCGCCTTGGACCAGGTGAGCCTGGCCATCGCCCCCGGCGAACTCGTCGCCGTCATGGGCCCAAGCGGCTCCGGAAAATCCACCCTGCTCAACGTCGCCGGCGGCCTCGACCGGCCCACCTCCGGCCGGGTCCTCATCGAGGGCGAAGACCTCACGACCATGGGCGGCGCCGACCTCGCCCGGCTCCGACGGCGCAGGATGGGTTTCGTCTTCCAGGACTACAACCTCATCCCCAGCCTCACCGCGGCCGAGAACGTCTCCCTGCCCCTCGAACTCGACGGCGAGCGGATCAGCCAGGCCCGCCGACATGCCCGGCACGCCCTCGACCTCCTCGGGCTCATGGACCTCTCCGACCGCTACCCCGACGCCATGTCCGGAGGTCAGCAGCAGCGCGTCGCCATCGCCCGAGCCCTGGTCGGAGACCGTCGGTTCGTCCTCGCCGACGAGCCCACGGGAGCACTCGACAGCCACACCGGCGAGGAGGTGCTCCGGGTCCTGCGCGAGCGCTGCGACGCCGGCATCGCCGGGTTGCTCGTCACCCACGAGGCCCGGCACGCGGCCTGGGCGGACCGGGTCGTCTTCCTGCGCGACGGGCGCGTCGTCGACACCACCGGCACCGACTCCGGCGTGGAAGGACTCCTCACGACCTCGGCCGGTGGGTCCCGATGACCACGAGTCAACCCCGCTCGCGGGAGTATGCCGCGTGGCGCGCGTCCTGGGGGCTGGCGTTGCGGATGGCTCGCCGCGACGTGCGACGCCACCGAGGCCGCAGCCTCGTCGTCCTCCTCATGGTGAGCCTTCCCACCGCCCTGCTCATCTTCGGCATCACCGCGAACCGAACCCTCACACCCAGTGACGAGGTGCTCCTGCCCGCGACCTTGGGATCGGCGGACGCCCTGGTCTTCCCGCCGCTGACGGGAAGTGAGGAGACCATCGTCCAGGACGGGTCGGGGAGCAACTGGCTGCTCCGGGGGAAGGGACGACAACCGATCCCGGGATACGACCCCGAGGCGACCGCGGCGGACAACGCCGGTGCTATCGGGGAGGTGCTCGGGGGCCGCGCCATCCCCGTCGAGGACACCGAGGCCAGGGTGCGCCTCGGCCAGCGGACCGTCCCGATCGCGGCGCTCGTCGTCGACGCCCGCGTCGGCCTCGGGCCCAAAGCCGTGCTGCTCAGCGGGCGATGGGCCCAGACGCCGGACGAGGTCGTCGTCACCCCTCAGGGCGTCCGTCGCGGACTGCCCTCCACCGGCACGCTCACCCTGCTCGACGGGTCGCGAGAGGTGACCCGGACCATCGTGGGCACGGCGCAGGGCTGGATCGACGTGAGGATGGCCGATGTCGTGAGCCTCGGACCGGTGGGCAGCCGCTCGGGGGACCCTCAGTCCGGTTCATGGCTCATCCTGGGCTCCGGTGACATCACCGGAGACCGACTCAAGGCCCTTGGGCGCTATGGCCTCCCCATCCGCAGCGCCTACCTCGTCCGGCACCCCCTCACCATCGACGAACTGCCCGAGGAACTGCAGGGCGCCACCGAATTCGGCGCGAGCGAGACCCGGATCTACACCCTCGGCGGCGGCGCCCTGCTCATTCTCATCACCGGCCTGCTCGTTGCCCCGGCCTTCGCGGTGAGCGCGGCCCGACAGCGCCGAACCCTCGCCCTAGCCGCGTCCAACGGCGCCACGACCGCACACCTTCGCCGAACCGTGCTCGGGCAGGCTGTCGTCCTCGGAGCCCTCGCCGCCATCCTCGGCGCGGGAGCCGGCATCGCGGCGGCATACGCCTATCAGCAGTGGAACGAGGCCAACTCCGAGCAGACCCTCTACCTTCCGCTCACCGTTCCCTGGACCGCAGTCCTCGGCGTCACGGCGTGCGCGGTGATCGCGTCGATCGGTGCGGCGCTCCTCCCGGCTCGGCGGCTCGACCGACTCGACATCGTTGGCGTCATGAAGGGGCAGAACGTCTCGCGACCGGCGAGCCGGGTGCTCCCCGTGGTCGGACTTGTGCTCATGGCGGGCGGCAGCGCCCTGCTCATCCTCGGCATGCGTAGGGTCTTCGACGCGCTGACCGTGCCGCTGGGTGCCCTGCTCCTCGTCCTCGGGGCGCTCGCGCTGATCCCCCGCGCCCTGGTCCTCATCGGCCGGCTTGCCGCGCGCCTGCCGGTTGCGCTGCGGATGGCAGCCCGGGACGCGGCGCGCCAGCGGGCGCGTTCCGGTCCCGCCGTGGCGGCGGTCGTCGGCGGTGTCGCCCTGCTGACGACCATCCTCGTCGCCGTCGCCAGCGACACCGCGCAGAGCGCCCGGGACTACGAACCCTTCCAGCGGTCCGGGGAGGGGTACCTGGGCCTCGACCCGAGCCTCGACGCGTCCTGGCAGTCCCAGACCGCGCCGCTGCGCGCGGTCGCTCCCCAGTTCGTCATCAACCCGGTACACCAGGTCACTGGTGCGATGTGGACCGAGGGCCAGGCCCCAGACCGCCCGCACGTCAACGTCCAGATTGATGGCTGCACTCCGGAGCAGGCGATCATCGACACCACCTTCTGGAACAGCCTCAATAGCGGCACAAGCGGCCCCGCGTCGTTCCAACCCGCGACCTCACCCTGCCAACTCATTGGCGACGACTCGCCCCTCGGCCGGGCCATCAAGGCCCTCCCTGCGGAGGAGATCATCCGCCGGCTCGAACTGACCGGTGCCTCCGCCGACACCGTCCGAGGTGGCGGGGCGGTCGTCATCGGCACCCCCCGCGCCGTCGTCAACGGACGGCTGCGCATCGTTCTCGGCGCCCCGTTCGAACCCTTCGAGGGTGCCGAAGTCGGGCAGGCCCCGACGACCGCGCCGGGGCAGCCCCCGACCCCACGGGTCGAACGCGTCGTCTCCCTGCCGGCCGTGTCGATCCCGCGGACCAAGGACTCCAGCGCACAGTCCACCGGCGCTACGGATGTCCTCATCGCCGCGGACGCCGTTGACGCGGCGCGCCTGCCCCACACCCTGCTTGGGGCCGTCGTCCACGACCCCGCGGGACCCATTAGCGAGGAGACGGAGCGCGCCGTCAACGAGGCCCTCGGCGCTCGAAGCGCGTTCAACGTCGAGCGCGGATTCGTCCGGGACGACGCCCTGGCGATCGCCCTGATCGTCACCGCCTTCACCCTCATCCTCCTCATCGTCACGCTCACCTCGACCGCCCTGGCCATGGCCGAACAGCAGCGCGAGGACGCCGCGATGGCCGCGGTCGGGGCAACCCGTTCGACGAGGCGCGCCTTCGCCGCAGCCCAGGCCTTCGTCACGGCGATCATCGGGACGGTGCTCGGGTTCGTCGTCGGGTTCGTCCCGGGGTACGCCTTCACGTACCCGCTCACGGCCTCGAGCTATGACTTCGTGACCGGCCGGGAGGTCATCGGCGACCCAACCGTCGTCGTCCCCTGGCTTCCGCTCGCGATCGCGGTCCTCGGGGTCCCGCTGCTCGCTGCCCTGCTCGCCGCCGGAGGGGTTCGGCGAGCCCCGGTCCTCACCCGCCGCACGGCCTGATTCCGATCAGGCCACGCATAATGGTCGGGTGAGGACCGGACCGGGGCGTGCACCCGCCAGCACACCCCGACCGTTCTGGCGACTCTTCCTCGTCATCCTCCTCGTCGCGCTCCCGTGCGCCCTGGCCACCGGCGGCCTCACCGTCCTCGCGACGAGCCGAATCGACCCAGCCGAACGAGCCCGCCCCCTCCTCGGCGATGCCGCCGCCCTCATCACCGAGGCCTTCCCGACCCAGGTGCTGCAAACCCCCGACGGCACGCACACCCTCACCACATCCACCCCCGCCACGGTCACCCCCGGGTTCACTCCCGAGGCGCCGGCCGCGCGGCGGGCGTCCGCGCTCGCCGCGATCACCAAGGGCACGGTCGTGCCGTGGTCGCGCGCCTCGCACCGGATCCAAGACGGCACCCGGGAGGTCGCGGTCGGCATCTCCGTGCTGCCCATGCCCCCGACCGTGGGCGGGCAGCTCACCCTCGTCGACGGCCGTTGGCCCACGGGACCGGGTGAGATTGCCGTCCAGGCCGGGGTGTTCCCGGACCGCTGGCGCACCGCGACGCTCGCGCTCGCGGACACCAAGACCCCGCTGCGAGTCGTCGGCACCGTGAGCGCTACCCCTGGCCTGCTGGCCTCGCGGGAGATCGTCTCCGGCGATGCCGCGCTGGCCGCGGACGCGACGACGCAGTACCTCGTCCTCCGCGACACGCCCATGCCCTGGTCCGAGGTTCGCAGCCTCAACACCCACGGCCTCGCGGTCCTCTCGGCGGCCGTGCTCAACGACCCCCCGCCCACCGCCGACATCCCGCAGGCCCTGCGCGCGGTGGCCACGACCAGCGAGTCCGACATCCTGGCCGTGCTCCCGTGGGTGCTCGCCGCTGTCGCGGTGAGCATCGCGGCGCTCGCCGGGATCGCCTACCTCGTATGGCGTACCCGCGAGCGGGGGCGCTCGATGCCGGTCCCCTTCGCCGTCCTGGCCGCGGTGCTCGGGGTCGCCGCCGGGGGCCTGGCCGGGGTGGGGGGAGCCTGGGCGCTCGCCCGCTTCGGGTCCAGCCGGCTCCCGCTGCTTGCCGCGCCCTTCGACGTGCCCTGGCTTGGGGTTGCGGCCGTGTTCGCGGCCGGTTTCGTCGGCGCCGTGCTCGCGGCGCTCTGGCCCCGCGTGGTCGCCAGCGGGCGGTGGGTCGTCGGCCTGCTCGTGCTCGCCATCGTCGGGGGCGCCGCCGGCTATGGCGTGCTCAGCGCTCGGGTCGAGGGTTCCGCGGCCGCCGCGCGGGCGGCCTACGTACCCCTGACGAGCGTCGGGCAGTCGATCGTCACCTGGGACCCCGACGGGCTCACCGTGGACACCGTGCTGCGCGCCATCGAGGACGCGGCACCGGGTTCCCGGGTCATCCAAAGCCGGATCGTCCCCAGCGGTGAGCTCTTCGTCGGCGGCGTCGGCATACGCCGGGTCCCCGTGGCTGGGGTTGTCCCCCCGGGATGTACCCCAGAGCAGACCATCACCGACCGCACCCCGGTCACCACCGAGGTCACCAGTTCGCCGTGTCGGCGGGTCGGCTCAGCGGGCGCACTGGCGAGTTCCTCGATCCTCGCGCTGCCCGTCGACGACATCGTCAGCCGGTTTGCGCTGACCCCCGAGCAGGCCGACGTCGTCACCGCGGGCGGGGCCCTTGTGCTGGCCCCGGGGCTGCTCCGCGACGAGACCGTGCGGATCATGACCGGAGTCGTCACCCTCGACGGCACCACCGGCACGCTCTCGGCCCCCAAGGACGTCAAGACCACCGACATCCCCGCGGTCGAGCTGGCGGCAACCCCAGCGCGCGAGGCCCTTTCACTGCGCTCCGGGGTCGTCGTGAGCGACGCGGTGGCCGCCGAGCTCAGCCTGCCCACCCGGGTCGACGCCCTGCTCGTCGAGCCGGCCGCCGGGTCGCCGGCCATCTCCGAGAGCGTCCTCGCCAAGAGCCTGGAGGCGGTGGCCGTCGGCGACGGCTCGATCCTCGCCCAGACCGAACTCGGCTACGCCCGCAGCGACCGCATCGTCCGGTTCGGAGCCCTCGGCGCGGCCCTCGCGGCCATCCTCGTCCTCGCGCTGTCGGCGACCGCGCTCGGCCTAGCCCGACGAGACCTCGGCGGTGACCCTGACGGCGCCCGCCGCTGGTGGTCGATGTCCCGGGCCGCCACCACGGCCGCGGTCGCAGCCACGCTGGGACTCGGCGTGGCGACGGCATACCTGCTGCTTCGTGGAGGCGGGCTCGGCTCGGTGCCTTGGGTGTTCTGGGCGCTCGTCGTGCTCGGCCCGGCTGCCCTCGCCTCCGTGATCGCCGGCGCCATCGTCCGCTCGAGGTAAGGCACGATTAGCCCCATGAGTGAGCGCACCGAGTCCCAAGGTGTCCCGGCGACCATGACTGACGACGGCGAGCGGATCGTCATCGTCACCCCCGACGGGATGGGGGTGGCCCAGTCGACCTCACCGGCCGCCGAGACGGAGCGCCCGAGCAACCCCGCCGACCTCGTCGAGCAGCCCGCCAAGGTCATGCGGATCGGGTCGATGATCAAGCAACTCCTCGAGGAGGTCAGGTCGGCCCCGCTCGATGAGAAGGGCCGCGCCCGGCTCGCCGACATCCACGACCGCTCCATCGCCGAACTCAAAGACGGGCTGGCCCCCGAACTCGTCGAGGAACTCGAGCGGATCGCGTTGCCGTTCAGCGAAGAGTCCCCCTCGGACTCCGAACTGAGGATCGCCCAGGCCCAGCTCGTCGGCTGGCTCGAGGGTCTCTTCCACGGGATCCAGACGGCCCTGGTGGCCCAGCAGATGGCCGCTCAGGCCCAGCTGCAGCAGATGCGCCAGCTCCCGCCGGGCGTCCAGACCTCAGGCCGAGCCGGCATGCCGTCCCCCCAGCCCGGTGCCCCGGACGCCGAGGCCGGCAGTGTGGCGCCGCACCCGGGAACCGGCAACTACCTGTGAGGTAACGCCCGTCAGGGTCTTCCGTCTGACACCGCCATACCCCTAGCGTCACAGCATGGGAAACCGATCGCTCCGCGTCCGTCTCGTCACCGCCGCCCTCGCCGCGGCCTGCGTCTCCAGCCTCGCCGTGGGCACCTCCTCGGCTGCCGAGAAACCATCCCCGCTCTCCTGGAAGGTCACCCAGACCGGGCAGGAGACCCGCTACCGCGGAATCTCCGCCGTCTCGGCTTCGGTCGCCTGGGCCGGGGGGTATGACGGCACCATCCTGCGGACCACGGACGGTGGGCTGACCTGGGACAACGTCTCCCCCGCGGACGCGGTCGCCGCCGCCCTGCAGTTCCGCGACATCGAGGCCTGGTCGGCCCGGGACGCCGTGGCGATGAGCGCCGGCCCCGGTGAGGAGTCGCGGATCTACCGCACGAGTGACGGCGGTGCGACCTGGGCCGAGGTCTTCCGCAACACCGCCCCCGCCGGCTTCTACGACTGTATGGCGTTCACCGACCGCCGCCACGGGGTCGTCGTCTCCGACCCGGTCGACGGGCAGCTCACCTTCGCCCGCACCTCCGACGGCGGGCGGACCTGGACGCCATACCAGGTGGCTTCCCCGGCGCCGCTCGCCGGCGAGTACTACTTCGCCGCGAGCGGCACCTGCCTCGCCGACGGTGTCGGCCAGCGGCTCTACCTCGGCTCCGGCGGCAGTGACACGGCTCGGGTGCTCAGCTCGCGCGACGGTGGCCGGTCCTGGACGGCGGTGGCGACCCCGCTCGCCGCGGGCGAGGCCGCCGGGATCTTCTCCGTTGCGTTCCGTTCGGCCAAACGGGGCATCATCGTCGGCGGGGACTACCTGCTCCCGGACGCGGCCGCCGACAACGCGGCCTACACCACCGACGGCGGCCTCACCTGGCACGAGCCGACCTCCAACCCGGCGGGCTACCGCTCGGCGGTCGGGTATGCCGGGCCGAGCCGTGCCGTCGCCGTCGCGATCGGCCCCTCCGGTTCGGACTACTCCACCGACGGCGGTAGGTCGTGGCACGCCTTCAGCGCCGAGGCGCTCGACTCCCTCGACTGCACCGCCTCGGGGGTCTGCTGGGCCGGCGGATGGGGCGTCATCGCACGCCTCACCGGCGGAATGCGTGACTGACCTCGTCGCCGGGGTCGACAGCTCGACCCAATCCTGCAAGGTCGTCGTCTGCGACGCCGAAACCGGTGAGGTATGCCGTTCCGCCGTGGATCGGGGCCCGGGAGTCCCGAGACGGTATGTCGCGGCTCTCACCGCGCTTCACGGGTAACCCGTTCGCCGAGCGCGCCCCGTAGGGTGACCTCATGCCAGATCGTGAGTTCGACATCGTCCTCTTCGGCGCCACCGGCTTCGTCGGCCGCCTCACCGCGCAGCACCTCGCCGAGCAGGTCAAGGGGGCTGCGGACGGGGTTCGCATCGCCCTCGCCGGCCGCTCACTGGAGCGGCTCGAGGAGGTCCGTGGGGAACTCACCGGGCCGGCGTCGAGCTGGCCCCTGCTCGTCGTCGACGCCTCCGACGAGTCGGCCGTCCGCGAACTCGCGGCCCGCACGCAGGTCGTCGTCACGACCGTCGGTCCGTACCTGAAGTACGGCAAGGCGCTCGTCGCGGCCTGCGCCGACGCCGGAACGCACTACTGCGACCTCACCGGAGAGGTCCTCTTCGTCCAGCACTCTGTGGCCGCCCACCACGTGGCCGCGCAGCGCTCGGGGGCACGCATCGTCCATGGCTGCGGGTTCGACTCGATCCCCAGCGACCTCGGGGTGTACCTCACGTGGCGCGCCGCCCAGGATGACGGCGCAGGGGACCTCACCCGGACCAACCTTGCCGTGACCCGGCTCAAGGGTGGGTTCAGCGGCGGGACGATCGACTCCGCCCGCGGCCAGCTGAGCGCAGCCGTTGCCGACCCGGCCGCCCGGCAGGCGCTCGGTGACCCGTGGTCGCTCGCCGAGGGTCCGCGTCCCTCCCGGCCCGCAGTGGCGGCGGGCGGCTCTGTCGCCGGCGGTGTCGGGGCGCTGGTGAAGCGCGCGACCCGTGCCCTTCCGGTCCGCCGTGACGCCGAAGGCCACTTCACGGCCCCGTTCGTCATGGCGAGTTACAACGTCAAGATCGTCAACCGGTCGGCTTCGCTGCTGAACTATGGCCCGGCTTTCCGCTACTCCGAGTACACCGACTGCGGCCCCGGTGTCCGTGGCGCCGCCATGGCCGGGGGTATGGCGGCGGCTCTCGGCATCGGCGGGGTCGCGCTTGCCTTCGGTCCGACCCGACGGATCGTGGACCCGCTGCTGCCCAAGCCGGGTGAGGGCCCGAGCGAGGAGGCGATGGCCCGGGGGCGGTTCGCCATGGAGATCACCGGGACGACGAGCACCGGCGCGAGCTATCGCACCACGGTCGCCGCGCCGTACGACCCGGGCTACAGCGGCACTGCGATCATGCTCGGCCAGAGCGCGCTGGCTCTGGTGAGCGACTCGGCCTCGCTGCCCGACCGCTCCGGGGTGCTCACCCCGGCGACGGCCATCGGGATGCCGCTCGTGGAGCGCCTACGCCGCCACCAGTTCACCTTTGCCACCAAGCGCACGACCTGAGACACACTGCCTGAGACGCACGGCCTGAGACACACTGCCTGGGACGCACGGCCTGAGACACACGCCATACTCGGCCGTTCGGTGGATTTCGACGCAACCCCTTGCGAGTCCTACCTGCCAGTAGCACAATGGCAACAGAGGCGCTAAGCAAGCGCTTACTTGCCCGTACGCACGTGAGGGGTCCGCCATGGGTCACTACAAGAGCAACCTGCGCGACATCGAGTTCAACCTCTTCGAGGTCTTCGGCCGCGGCGAGGTCCTCGGGAGCGGCCCGTACGCCGAACTCGACGCCGACACCGCCCGCGAGATGCTCAAGGAGGTCAGCCGGCTCGCGGAGAACGAGATCGCCGCGAGCTTCGTCGACGCCGATCGCAACCCCCCGGTGTACGACCCGGCGACCCAAGAGGTCACCATGCCGGCGTCCTTCGCGAAGTCCTACCAGGCCTACCAGGACAGCGGATTCTGGAACGTCGACGTTCCCGGTGAGCTCGACGGCACGGTCGCGCCCCCGAGCATGCGCTGGGCGATCAACGAGATGCTTCTCGGCGCCAACCCGGCTGTCGCGATGTTCGCCGCGTCCTACGGCTTCGGCAAGCTGCTCTACCTGCTGGGCAACGAGGACCAGAAGCGGATGGCCCGGTGGATCATCGAGAAGGGCTGGCACTGCACCATGGTGCTCACCGAGCCGGACGCCGGTTCCGACGTCGGCGCCGGCCGTACCAACGCCGTCCAGCTCCCCGACGGCACCTGGAGCCTCACCGGTGTGAAGCGGTTCATCACCAGCGGTGAATCCGACATGGTCGACAACGTCGTCCACTTCGTCCTCGCCCGCCCCGAGGGCGCCGGCGCCGGCACCAAGGGCCTCTCCCTCTTCATCCTGCCCAAGTACCACGTGGACCTCGACACCGGCGAGCTCGGCGAGCGCAACGGTGTGTACGTCACCAATGTCGAGAAGAAGATGGGCCTGAAGGTCTCCACCACCTGCGAGCTCACCTTCGGCGGCGAACGCAAGGCCGTCGGCACCCTCCTCGGCGACGTCCACGACGGCATCGCTCAGATGTTCCGGGTCATCGAGAACGCCCGCATGCTCGTCGGCACCAAGGCCATGGCGACGCTCTCCACGGGTTACCTCAACGCCCTCGAGTACGCCAAGAACCGCGTCCAGGGTGCCGACCTCACCCAGATGACCGACAAGGCCGCCCCGCGGGTCACCATCACCCACCACCCCGACGTGCGCCGCTCGCTCATGCTCCAGAAGTCGTATGCCGAGGGCATCCGGGCGCTGGTTCACCTCGCCGCCTCCCAGCAGGACGTCGTCGACACCGCCCAGCTGCTCTCGGGGTCCGAGGAGCTCGAGAAGGGCTCCCCCGCCGACCTCGCCAACCGCGTCAACGACCTGCTCCTGCCCATCGTCAAGGGGCTCGGTTCGGAGCGCGCCTGGGTGCTGCTCGGGACCGAATCGCTGCAAACCTTCGGCGGGTCCGGGTTCCTCCAGGAGTACCCCATCGAGCAGTACGTCCGGGACGCCAAGATCGACACCCTCTATGAGGGCACCACGGCGATCCAGGGCCTGGACTTCTTCTTCCGCAAGATCGTCCGGGACAAGGGTGTGGCCCTGCAGTGGGTGGCCACGCAGATGCAGGAGTTCGCCAAGGACCTCGGCACCCACGGTGGCCGCCTCGACCGTGAGCGCGAACTCCTCGGCCAGGGTCTCGAAGACGTCCAGGGCACTCTCGGCTGGATGATCGGCGAGCTCATGAAGTCCGACCCGCGCGCCGGTGGCGAGCTGAGCAACCTCTACAAGGTCGGCCAGAACACGACCCGGCTGCTGCTCGCGGCCGGTGACCTCATCGTCGGCTGGCTCCTCCTGCGGCAGGCCGAGGTGGCCCTCACCGCGCTCGACGGCTCGGCCCCGGTCTCGGAGAAGGACCGTGACTTCTACACCGGCAAGGTGGCGGCCGCCCAGTTCTTCGCCCGGCAGGTACTCCCCCGTCTGGCCGCCGAGCGGGCCATGGCCGAGGCCACCGACAACACGCTCATGGACGTCCCCGAGTCCGCCTTCTAAGGGGGCGGGTCGGGGCACAGGGTTCGGCCAGTTCCGGATCATCCGTCCGGCCGATACGGGGTCGATCCCGGCACCTCCAGAGCGCGCCCGGCGCACACTGAACGGGACGCACCGACCTCAGGGGGACCCACCATGGCGCTCTTGAACGCCGCCCACATCGCTCCGGCCGAGACCTTCGTCCGTGACCACGCCGGCGAAGTCGCCGTCTTCGCATCCTGTATGGCACTCAGTCTGGTTCTCGTGCCGCGGGGCACCCTGTGGTGGGCTCTGGCCGCCGTGGTGACCATCGCCGCGGTGCGGGTGCCGTGTCGGATTTCGGCGTGGCGTTCCGCCCGCCGCGCCGGGCTCAGCGTTCCGGCGGCGGTCCGCGCCGGCCTCGCGGCCCGGATCCAGCACGCGGAGGAGTCGGCCTAGATCGCCGCACCCGGGTTGAGGATCCCGGCCGGGTCGAGGGCGTCTTTGATCCGGCGCGTCACGGCCATGATTTCCGGGCCGAGCTGGGCAGGCAGGGACCCACGTTTGGCGCGGCCGACCCCGTGTTCGCCGGTGATGGTGCCGCCGAGGGAGATCGCCAGCGCCATGATCTCCTCGAAGGCCGCCTCGGCGCGCGCACGGGCCGCCGGGTCGCTGCCGTCGAAAATGAGATTGGGGTGGGTGTTGCCATCGCCCGCATGCGCCACGACCGGGATGTCGGTGGTATGCCGGGCGGCGATGGCCGCGACCCCGTCGAGGAGATCGGGGAGTAACGGCACGGGCACACCGACGTCCTCGATGAGCAGTGAGCCAAGATGCTCGGTTGCCGGGAAGAACGCCCGCCGGGCCGCCAGAAACGCCTCCCCCTCGTCGGGGTCGTCGGTGAGGTAGCACTCGGAGGCACCGGCGGCACGGCATACGGTCTCGATGATCTCGATCTCGGCCGTCCGAGCGGTCCCCGGCGCATCGGACTGCACGACCAGCAGGCCACCGGCCGAACGGTCCAAGCCCATGCCGAGGAAGTCCTCGACAACGTTGATGGCCCGGTGGTCCATGAGCTCGACGAGGCACGCCCGTACCGAGCGGCCCATGGCGACGACGGCCTCGGCCGCTGCCCGGGCCGTGGGGAACACCGCAACGAGGGTCGAGCGGGGCGGTTGCGCCGGCACCAGGCGGAGGATGGCGCGGGTGACAATGCCCAGGGTTCCCTCGGAACCGACGAAGAGCTTGAGCAGCGAGAGGCCGGCCACGTCCTTGATCCGCCGGCCACCGAGCTGGAGCAGGGTGCCGTTGGCGAGGACGACATCGAGGCCGAGGACGTAGTCGGCGGTCACGCCATACTTCACGCAACACAAGCCGCCGGCGTTGGTCGCGATGTTGCCGCCGATCGAGCAGATCTCGAACGAGCTCGGATCCGGCGGGTACCAGAGGCCATGCTCGGCGGCGGCTTGTTTGACCTCGACGTTGAGCGCTCCGGGCTCGACCACGGCAACCCGGGACGCGTTGTCGATCTCGATGGCGCGCATCCGCTCCAGGCTCAGCACGAGGCCACCGTCGACGGCGCTGGCCCCACCGGCCAGGCCACTGCCCGCGCCTCGGGGCACCACGGGTATGCCGTGCGCGCTCGCCCACCGGAGCGCCACCTGCACCTGCTGCGTCGACTCGGCCCGCACGACAGCGATCGGGGTCCCGGCGCGGGGGTCACGGGACCAATCGTGACGGTACTTCTCGACGGTTTCCGGGGCGGTCGCAACCACTCCCTCGGGGAGCGCGTTGACGAGCGCGGTCAACTGCTCGGCACTCACGTGCCTGAGCGTACGCTGCGGCGGTGGAGAGAACACGGCGGGTCGGGCAGCTCGTCGTCGGCTGCCTCGTGCTCTCCGTCGGTGTCTCGCTGCTCCTCAACGCGCGGCTCGGCAGTGACGGGTTCTCCACCTTCGTCAACGGCGCGGCGATGAGCACGGGTACCGACTTCGCCCTCGTCAACACCGTCATGTCCCTGGCGCTCGTCGCGGTGGCCTGGGCCAAGGGACTGCGGCCGGGCGTGGGAACGCTGGTGCAGCCGGTCGTCGTCGGGCTCGCAGTGAGCGGCCTGCTCCAGGTGCTGCCGCGACCCGGGCATCTCGGTGTGCGGGTCGGGGAGATGCTCGTCGGCCTCGTTGTGCTTGCGGTGGGGGTCGCGGGCTACCTTGCGGCCGACCTCGGGGTGGGTCCGGCGGAGGCGCTGCCGATCGTTTTCGACCCGCCGGTGCCGTTCCAATGGACCTACTCCGCCCTCCAGGTGATCACCCTGGCCGGCGGATGGGCGCTTGGGGCCTCGGTCGGTCCGGGGACGATCCTGGTGGCGCTGCTCGTGGGGCCGCTCGTTGACCGAATCAGGCCGCACCTGCAGCGCTGACCGGGCCAGGGCCGCCCTCGCTGCCGGCCGCGCGCTCGGCCTGCTGCAGGCGGCGGTAGCCGCCGGCGATGAGGGCCACCGCGACCGCCCCGGCGGTGACCGGCACGGCATACGCGAGGCGGGCGCCAACGTGCTCAATGGCCCACCCGCCCATGGCAGCGCCGAGGGAGATCCCGATGAGGATTCCGGTGATCGCCACCGCCATGCCTTCGGTGATGAGCGCCTTGGGGACGAGGTGCTGGGAGAGGGACAGGCTCGTGATGAGCAAGGGGGCGGTGGCGGAGCCGGCGATGAGCATGACCACCGCGAGCGGCCAGGGCCCGCCGACGAGGAGCGCAGGCGCCTCGAGGACGAACATGCCGGTCGCCGCCAGCAGCAGTCGACGGGTGAGGGTCATCCGGAAGGCGATGGTGCCGAAGACGATCCCGGAGATGGTCGACCCGAGGGCGAAGGCGCCGAGGATGACGCTGGAGAGGCTCGTCGCCCCGGCCTCCTTGGCGTAGGCGACGGCGATGACCTCGTTGGCGCCGAAGATAACGCCGGTCATGGTGAGCGCCATCGCGACGATGAGCATTCCCGGGCGGCGCACCGCGAGTCCCGCTGGGCGGTCCTCGTGGGGTACCACCGGTGGCTCGGTCGCCCGCGCCGAGAGGAAGACGAGCATGCCGGCGGTGAAGAACACCTCGGCGAGGATGAGCCCGGCCTCGGGGAACCACAGGGTAGAAGCGAGCACCGCGATGACCGGGCCGATGACGAAGGAGCCTTCGTCGCAGACCTGTTCGAAGCTCATGGCGGTGTGCAGCCGTTCCGGCTCGTCCTCGAAGATCTGCGCCCAGCGCGCCCGGGACATCGGTCCGGGCTCGGGGATGATCGCGCTCAGGCCGTAGGCGACGAACACGGTCCACACGGGAGCACCGGTCGCGGAGAGGATGATCGCCGCGGTGCAGAAGATCGCTGAGGCGAGGACGAACGGGAGCGCCACCCTGCGCTGTCCATGACGGTCGATGAGTCGGCCGATGACCGGTCCGGCGACGGCGAGGACGAGAACCCCGACCGCGGAGATGGCGCCGGCGAGGCCGAAAGAGCCCCGGCGTTCGCTGAGCATGACGATGACGGAGACGCCGAACATCGCGCCGCCGGTCCGCGAGAAGGCGGTCCCGGAGATGAAGCGCAGTGCCCCGGGAACCCTGAAGAGCGGGGCGTAGGCGGCGAGCACGGGTACCTCGAGACGGTCTGGCTGTGGATGGGGGCGGTGGGGTAGGCGCCGACGGCGCAGCAGACCAGTCTCGCCGATGGGGGGCCTGGGGCGCGAATCCGCTCGCCAGGGCGCCTTCCCGTGCGGCCTGGTCCGGCGGCGACCGGGCATGCCGCGACCCCCGGGCCAACGACGGTCTCCGGGGGGCGGGGCGGGGTCGTCAAGCCGGATGCCGGCCGCGCAGCTCCCCGGTCACCGTGCGGTGGCCGTCGAGCCACCGGTCGTAGGACCCCGGCGTGCGGTCCCAGGTGACCTCCCCGTCGCGCACCTGGCCGTGGAGCCGCTGGGCATGAACCACGGTGTGATGTCGTCCGCAGAGCAGGGCCGCGTTGTGGGTGGCGGTCGGGCCACCGTCGGCCCAATGCCACAGATGGTGAGCGTCGCACCAGTGCGCGGGGGCGTCACATCCGGGGAAGGAACAGTGCCGATCGCGCCACCACAGCGCCTTGACCATCCCGGTGGTGAAGAGCCGCTCGGTGCGGCCGACGTCGAGCACCTCGCCGCGCGCATCGAGCAAGACGCGGATGACTCCCGCATCGCAGCCGATCCGCCGCACGTCTTCGGGGGCCAGATACCCCCCGGCCCCGAAGGCCCCCACCGTCACACCGCATCCGGTGCGCTGCTGCAGTTCCTCGGCGGTGATCGCAACGAAGAGCGCGGCCTTGAGCCCGCTCGGCGTGGAGCTCGAAAGGCCGCTCGCGCGACGGCATACCTCGACCAGCGCCTCACCACGGCGGCGGGCCAACGGGCGGGGGTCGGCCTCCAGCAGCTCCCCGCCCGGACCGCGCACCGGCGCGGGCCGGGAGAGCGGCCCGATCGCTGCCTCGATGACCGCTCGCCCCGACTCGTCGACAACCAGCCGCGACTCCCACAACCCCGCCGACACCGGCCAGAACGGGGTGAGCTCGATGGATCGGCGGTTGGACTCCGCGACCGCGTCGAGTTCGCCGACCGCACCCCAACGGGCCAGGACCGCGGATCGCAGGTCTCGCACCGCCCGCGACCCGCATTGCGCGCCGACCTCGACCAGATGGGTCATGACATCGGGGCGAGCCATGTCCGCGAGCCGCGGCTCGAGTTTGTCAAACTCCTCCAACACCGTCATCGCGACCCTCGGCGCGAGCCTGCCCTGCAGGACGGCCGCGCGCACCGGCGCCGCCTCAGCGCGGGACCACCCCTCGATCAGGCGAGCAAGCACACCCGCCTCGCCGGTGAGTGCCGTGGACGGGGCGTGCGCGCGAAGCCACCCGCGGACCCCGGCCGCCTGCGACCTCGCCACGACGCCACGAGAGCGGGCCTCCTCGGCGAGTGCGAGCTGCGCCGCCCGCGCTCGGGTGGCGAGCTCGTCCAGCACACGCACCAGGGTCGCGAGCTCCTCGTCGCTCACCGCCCCCACCGCGCCCGGCAACTCCGCGAGCGCCGCCTCGGCAGCCTCGAACGCAGCCCAGCGTTCTGGCCGGGTCGCGTCGGTGGCGTATGCCGTCATGCGAACAAGTGTACGAATGGCCGCCGACAGTCGCTTGTCCGGAACCGCTTCTTCCCCCGCCCCACCTCACAGCTGGACGCACCCCTTGACCGACTCCGACCAACTCACCGACGACGAACGCCTGACGGCATGGTGAGCCATACGATCGCGAGCACGACGAGCAGGGCGGGGAGTCGCTTCATCAACGTGTTGACCTCGCGTCGCCACGATCGAGGGCACTCACTCAGCATCGGCCAGCCCCCGAGCCTCTGCGCGCAGTTGATTCAGTTCCTCGTCCGGAACCGGCGACAACGGCCGGTCGGGATCAAGTTGCCCGCCCCCACCGTCAGTGCTGCGCCAGACCAAAACGCCTCCGTGCATGTGCTCAGGAGTAAAGAGGTCGGGAGGATCCGCGAACGGAATACCTTCGGCCCCAACCCAAGCGATGGTTGCTCCCGCATCCAACATCGAATCCAGGGTGCGTTCGAGGACTTCATCCCATGCACTCCCGTTGGGCCAAGGCACCAGCCTCACTTCCCAAAGTACAACTTGCCAGTTGTGTCCCGACAACTGTCCCACCGATGTAGTGCGCCGGGCCGCCCACTCATAGGCTGATGGCTCGACCTTGATAGACCCGGGCGCGCCCAGTCCATAGACGATGACCCCGGGACTCTCCTGCCCCTCCATGAAGATGGTCAGGTTGGTTCGCGCCACACAGGGCATCAGCCGATTCCCCACATGGACAACTGGTTTGCTGAGGGGACGAGCGACGACGCGAGTTGTCCCTGGTAAGGACCCTCCTTGTAGACAAACACGGCAACTTGGGTCCCGTCGATGTCTCCCAAGAACCCGCGTACGCTCGTACCTCCCAAGGAGTGATCAAACGTCGCTTTCGGGTGCTCCAAGATCGGCGTGAACGCTCGCACAATGATTCCGGGACTGTTCTTGCCGGACCAAGCTGGAAGCACACCGGCGTTGGTCAGATTCTTGGTTCCATGCTGAAGGCGGTTCGGTGTCAAGGCTGACTTGCCGAGGCCCTCGGCGAAGCCGACTGCGGGCTTTGCGGCAACAGCCGATTTCCCGACCGACGCCAGGGCCCCATCGATACGGCGGACGTGCTCCAGGGTCGCCGCGGGAGATCCCGCGCCCCGCGCGGACGCCACCGGCACCCCGGCGAGCTTCGTGACGGGGCTGTCCGAGGCCTCGCCCACACGCACCGAGGCGCCGCGAGACCCAGCGCCAACGTCGTAGAGGGTGTTTTGGTCGGACGCCGCGGGAGGTCCACGCTCAGTTGCCGGCGAAGCCACCTGCACACCGCGCTGGACGTCGTAGGTGTAGGCGCACGCGACGGCAGCCGACGACTCCACAGTGGCGGCGACGGCTACGGGAGCAGTTCCTGCCGCGAGCAGTGCCGCAAGGAGGGTAACGAGCACCCGCCACGGCCAGACCATTCGGCTAACCAAGGTCAGTCGCCTCCGGAAGCCTGCCGCGAAGCCCACACCCGAGGCCCACGTGAGGTTCGCCAGCACGGACCGTGGCGCATCAATGGCACGCGCCACGCTGGCAACGGTCAGGCCCAGCTCGGCGGCGGGGGCGGGGGCGGCGGCGCGCCCCCGGCGGACGGCGACTCGGCCGCCGGGGCAGACGGAGCCGGGGCAGACGGAGCCGGGGCCGGTGGCGGCGCAGGGGCCGCCTGAGCCGGGGCCGGAGCCGGAGGCGGCGGGGGCGGGGGCGCAGCGGAGCCCGAGGCCGCGGCGGCAGCCTGCTGCGCGGCATACCCCGGAGGAGGCGGCGGCGCACCCGGCGCACCCATCGGCGGACTCACCGTGAGCGAACCCAACTGCCCCCCGGACTCCAAGGACCGCAGGGTCTCCATGACCCGCGCCTTGTCCTCGGCCGACACCGGCCGCCCGGTGGCTTCGAGCCACGCCAGGACACCGAGGTCGCGCAGCGCGCGATCACCCCCCGAACCACCCGCACCGCCGGCACCACCCGCACCGCCGAGACCCGCGCCCGGGGGCATGAGCCCCGAGGACTGCATGGCCGCGTCCGCCTGGGCGGCGAGGTCCTTGGCTGCCGCCTTGGCTTTGTCGAAGAAACTCATCGGTGGCCTCCCTGATCCTGTCCTGAATTCTCCCTGCCCACCATAGATCCGCGGGCCCGCCTCGGCTAGCGTCGGGAACGAGCGGCGCCCCCACCCCGGCGCCGAAACGCCTCCATCCCGGCAGACGAAAGGCACGTAAGGACCATGACGATCCACGGCTCACTCTTCACCGACTTCCGCGAGAAGGAGTCCCAGGACCCGTTCTCGCTGCAGAACAAGAAGCTCCTCCGCATCGACATGCGCTACGGCGAGGTCATGGCCAAGACCGGCTCGATGGTCGCCTACCAGGGTGACGTGCGCTTCACGAAGCAGTCCAGCGGCCTCTCGAAGATGTTCAAGTCCGCAGTGACCGGCGAGGGTGTCTCCGTGATGACCTGCTCCGGTTCGGGAGAGCTCTTCGTCGCCGAACAGGCCAGCGAGATCCAGGTCATGTACCTGGAGAACGACGCGATCTCCGTCAACGGCAACAACGTCCTGGCCTTCAGCAGCTCCATCGCCTGGGACATCCACCGCATCCAAGCCCGCGGTGCGGCGATGACCGGCGGCCTCTACAACGTCTCGCTGCGCGGCACCGGGTACGTCGCGGTGACCACCAAGGGCGACCCGGTCGCCCTCGATGTGGCCTCCTCGCCGACCTTCGCCGACGCCCAGGCCGTCGTGCTGTGGACCTCGGGGGTCTCCATGGACGTCCGCGTCGACACCGGCGGCATCGGCTCGATGCTGCGCGGCGGCACCGGCGAGATGCTCCAGATGGCCTTCGGTGGTCAGGGCTACGTCCTCGTCCAGCCGTCCGAGTCGGTCAACCCTGGCGGCGGTCAGGGCACCGGCCAGTCCCCGACGAGCGGACTGGGTAACCTCTTCGGCTGACCGTATGCCGTCGGCGCATGACGCCCGCCCCAGGCTGACCGCCGTATGCCGCGTACCTCTGGGGTGACGATCTCGCCCCGCGGTAGCCCCCGCCGCCCTGAGCGGCTAGGGTCAGCGTGCATGGCTGAGCCACTCGTCGTCATGCAAGACGTCAACAAGCACTTCGGTGACCTGCATGTCCTCAAGGACATCAACCTCACCGTTGGCAAAGGCGAGGTTGTCATCCTCATCGGGCCGTCCGGATCCGGCAAGTCGACCCTGTGCCGGACGATCAACCGCTTGGAGACCTTCGAGACCGGCTCGATCAGCATTGACGGCAAGCAGTTGCCCGAGGAGGGCAAGGCCCTCGCCGACCTGCGCGCCGACGTGGGCATGGTGTTCCAGTCCTTCAACCTCTTCGCGCACAAGACGATCCTGGAGAACGTCACCCTGGGTCCGATCAAGGTCCGCGGCGTCCCCAAGGCAGAGGCCGACACGCGCGCCAGGGAACTCCTCGAGCGGGTCGGCGTGGCTCACCAGGCCGCGAAGTACCCGGCGCAACTCTCCGGCGGCCAGCAGCAGCGCGTCGCCATCGCCCGGTCCCTGGCCATGAACCCCAAGGTCATGCTCTTCGACGAACCGACCTCTGCGCTGGACCCGGAGATGATCAACGAGGTCCTCGACGTCATGGTGGAGCTCGCTCGTTCCGGCATGACGATGATCGTCGTCACCCACGAGATGGGCTTCGCGCGCAAGGCCGCCAACCGGGTCGTCTTCCTCGACGGCGGGCAGATCGTCGAACAGGCCGACCCGGAGACCTTCTTCACCAACCCCACGAGCGAACGCGCCAAGGACTTCCTCTCCAAGATCCTCACCCACTGACCCGCCACCTGCTCACTGCCGAGACACGCAATCGGTGAGCACACGGCATACCCGTTCGGACGCTCAGCCCCAACCAAGGAGGAAATCTTATGAAGGTACGCCAGATCGGTGCGGCCCTCGCCGCCACGGCTCTCGCTCTCACCGCATCCGCCTGCGGCTCTAGCGGTGGCGCAGGCGGCGGCGGTGACACGATGAAGGTCGGTATCAAGTTCGACCAGCCCGGCCTCGGCCTCAAGGTGGGCAGCGACTACAAGGGCCTCGACGTCGACGTGGCGAAGTACGTTGCGAAGGAACTCGGCAAGACCCCCGAGTTCATCCAGGCACCCAGCGCCCAGCGCGAGACCCTGCTCTCCACGGGCCAGGTGACGCTGATCTTTGCGACGTACTCCATCACCGACAAGCGCAAGGAGTCGGTGTCCTTCGCGGGGCCGTACTTCATCGCCGGCCAGGACCTCCTCGTCCGCGCCGATAACAGCGACATCACCGGCCCGGACAGCCTCGCCGGCAAGAAGCTCTGCTCGGTCACCGGCTCCACCTCGGCCCAGAAGATCAAGGACAAGGTGCCCGGGGTCAACCTCCAGGAGTTCGGCACCTACTCCGAGTGTGTGGCTGCCCTGGATGCGGGGACCATCGACGCCCTCACCACGGACAACACCATCCTCGCCGGCTTCGCCGCACAGGAGCAGTACAAGGGCAAGCTCAAGGTCGTCGGCAACACCTTCTCCGAGGAGCGTTACGGCGTCGGCCTCAAGAAGGGCGACAAGGCGCTCTGCGAGCAGGTCAACGCGGCCCTGAAGAAGATGGTCGACAGCGGCGAGTGGCAGAAGGCGGTCGACGCCAACCTCGGCCCGGCCGGTTTCAAGCCCGGTGCTGGCAACCCGCCGGCCGCTGACGCCTGCAGCTGACCAACCCCGGTCGGTATGCCGCCCGCTCACCGGGGCGGGCGGCGCACCGATGGCCTCCTCTGACGTGTGAAGGTGCGTGATGGGCGACATCCTCAGCAACTACAACGTGCTCGGCGCATTCTGGGTCACGATCCAGCTCTCGGTGCTCGCTGCCATCGGTTCGCTGCTGATCGGCACCGTGGTGGCGATCATGCGCGTCTCCCCGGTCGCCGTGCTCAGGGGCTTGGGCACGGCATACGTCAACATCATCCGCAACACACCGCTGACCCTGCTCATGGTGTTCAGCGTCCTCGGGCTGAGCCTGCTGCTCGGCCTGCAGATCTCCGAGCAGGCCTCCACCAACGCGTACTGGTGGGCCGTCATCATGCTGTCCGTCTATCACGCCGCCTTCGTCTGTGAGGCCCTGCGCAGCGGAGTCAACACCATTCCGGCGGGCCAGGCCGAGGCGGCCCGCTCGATCGGGCTGACCTTCGCCCAGTCGCTGCGCGAGGTGCTGCTTCCGCAGGCGTTCCGGGGGGCGATCGCACCCCTGGGGTCGACCCTCATCGCGCTCATCAAGAACACGACCGTCGCAGCGCTCATCCTGGGCGCCACCGAAGCCGCCGGGACGCTGTCCAAGATCACCGAGAACGAAGGCGCCCAGTTGCCGATCTTCTTCCTCTTCGCACTCGGCTTCGTCCTCCTCACGCTGCCCCTCGGGGTGCTCTTCACCTCGATGTCCCAGCGCCTGGCGGTGAAGCGATGAGCACTCAGACCGTCCTCTTCGACGCCCCGGGGCCGAAGGCTCGGGCCCGTCACCGGATCCTCACCATCGTGGGGGCCATTCTCGCCGTCGGGGTGCTCTACCTTGCCGTCGCCAAGCTCGCCGACCGGGGGCAGCTGACCGGGGCCAAGTGGTCGCCCTTTGCCGACCCGGCAGCGTGGACCGAGTACCTTCTCCCCGGCCTGTGGGGGACCATCAAGGCCGCTCTGCTCTCGGTGCTCTTCGCGGGCATCTTCGGGATCATCTTCGGGATGGGCCGGCTCTCCCAGGTCAAGGCCATCCGCTGGTTCTGTGGCGCGGTCGTCGAGTTCTTCCGCGCGGTGCCGGTCTACATGATGATGGTGTTCGCCTACTACGGCTGGTTCGCGCGGACGCCGAGCATCCCCGCCGACATCGCCCCACTGCTGGCGGTCGTGCTCGCCCTCACGCTCTACAACGGGTCGGTCATCGCTGAGCTCGTGCGCTCCGGTGTTTTCGGCCTCCCCGCGGGCCAACGTGAAGCCGGGCTCTCGATCGGTCTCACGGACGGCCAGACCTTGCGCACCATCCAGCTCCCGCAGGCCCTCAAGGCAATGCTCCCAGCGCTCGTTGGGCAGCTCGTCGTCGTCCTCAAGGACAGCGCCCTCGGCACGGCGATCACCTACCCCGAGTTGCTCACTTGGTCCAAGACCCTGGGCTCGGCCTACTCGAACACCGTGCCCGCGTACCTCTTCGCCGCGCTCATGTTCATCGCGCTCAACTACGCGCTCACCAAGGTTGCCTCGCTCATCCAGGAGCGCCTCAGCCGAGCCGGCACGCAGGCCGGCCCGGTCACCACGGCTGCACCCACCCTGGTCCAGGGAGCCGGCGCACCGGGTGTCCCCACGACCGCGGGCGCGCGGCACGTCAGGCATGGCGTGGAGCGCGGTATCGAGCGGGTCGAGGAGCGGTTGGAGGACTTCCGCGAACGCCCGAACGACAAGGACTGACCCGGGCACGTGAGCGATAGGCTGCCCGGCGAGCTGGCCGCCGAACCTTCCCACCGTGGCCGAGAGAGCCCACGGCATACGGAAGAATCGGGCGCATGACCACCCAGGTGACCGACCACGACATCCTCGCGACCGCGCGAGAGCAGGTGCTCGAGCGCGGTGAACCGCTGCGGTACGAGCAGATCCTCGCCGTGCTGCAGACCAGCGATGCCGACCTCGAAGGCCTGCTCGCGCTCGCGCACGAGGTCCGGATGCGTTACCAGGGTCCCGAGGTCGAGGTCGAGGGCATCGTCTCGCTGAAGACCGGCGGTTGCCCCGAGGACTGTCACTTCTGTTCGCAGAGTGGACAGTTCACCTCGCCGGTGCGTTCGGTCTGGCTCAACATCCCCGAGCTCGTCCGGGCCGCCAAGCAGACCGCGGCGACCGGGGCCAGCGAGTTCTGCATCGTCGCCGCGGTGCGCGGACCGGATGAGCGGCTCATGGAACAACTCCGTGAAGGCGTCGCCGCCATCCGCGCCGCGGTCGACATCCACGTCGCCGCCTCGATCGGCATGCTCACCCAGGAGCAGGTCGACGACCTGGTCGACATGGGCATTCACCGGTACAACCACAACCTCGAGGCGGGCCGCTCCTACTTCCCCCACGTCGTGACGACCCACACCTGGGACGAACGCTGGGACACCTGCCTCATGGTCAAGGCCTCCGGCATGGAGCTGTGTTGCGGCGGCTTGGTCGGCATGGGCGAAACCCTCGAACAGCGGGCCGAACTCGCGGCCCAGCTCGCCGAGCTCGAGCCCCACGAGGTGCCGCTGAACTTCCTCAACCCGCGGCCCGGGACGCCCTTCGGTGACCTCGAACCGATGTCCGCCAACGATGCCCTGCGCACGATCGCGGCCTTCCGACTCGCCTTGCCGCGCACCATTCTTCGGTATGCCGGCGGCCGGGAGCTCACCCTGGGTGACCTCGGCACCAGGGATGGCCTCCTCGGTGGGATCAACGCGGTCATCGTGGGGAACTACCTGACCACGCTTGGCCGGGACCCCCGCGAGGACCTCGCCCTCCTCCAGGAACTCAACATGCCGATCAAGGCGCTCAACGAGACCCTCTGAGATGGACCTGAGTGCCGTGAGCCTCGACACCGCCCCGGGTGCGCCCGGTGCCTGGTGCGGGCACTGTGGCGGCCCGACCTCCGAGGGGCAGCATGACTCGTGCGTGCGAATGCGCGAACTGGAGCCGCAGCGTTACTGCACCCAGTGCCGCCGACGGATGAAGGTCCAGGTTGTCCCGCAGGGCTGGACCGCGACCTGCATCGCGCACGGTTCGGTCGAGCACTCGACCTGGACCTGAACCCCGCGCGTGGTCGCTAGCCCCCGGACTTGCGGCGGAACATCTTGGCGTGCGCCCGCGGCCCCTGGGCGTGGTCGACCTTGCCGTGGCCGCTCCCCTCACCCTGACCCGCGGACTGCTTGGCGTTCTTGCGATCGAGGGCCTCGCGGAACTTGCGCTTGAGCTCGTCGTCGCCGGGCGTCGCCGGTGTCGTGGGTGTCATGACCCGAGCCTGACACGGCGGCACCCTGGGCGCCAGGTCTTTTCGGCGGCATACGCTGAGCTCGTGAGTGCGGACGCCGATCCCAGCCTGGCCGCCCTGCTCGCCTTCGACCGCGACCACCTCTGGCACCCGTACTCCAGCGCGCTCACCCCGACCACGCCCTACCTCGTGGAATCCGCGCGCGGCGTCCGGCTCACCTTGCGTGCACCGGACGGGCAGCGGCGTGAGGTCATCGACGCGATGAGTTCCTGGTGGTGCGCGGTCCACGGCTATGCCGTCCCCGAGCTCGATGAAGCCGCCCGCGGCCAGCTCGAGCGGATGAGTCATGTCATGTTCGGGGGCCTCACCCACGAACCCGCGATCCAGCTGGGGCGACAGCTCCTCGAGCTCGCGCCGGAGGGCCTGCAGCACGTCTTCTTCGCCGACTCCGGGTCGGTGAGCGTCGAGGTCGCCATGAAGATGGCCCTCCAGATGCACATCGCGCGGGGCCGGCCGCGGCAGCGGTTCTTCACGATCCGCGGCGGCTACCACGGAGACACCTTCTCCCCCATGTCCGTGACCGACCCTGACGGCGGCATGCACCACCTCTTCCGCGGCCTGCTCCCCGAACACGTCTTCGCGCCGCGCCCCCCAGCCGGGATCGACGCCGACCTCAGCGCGTGGAAAGCCGCCACCGCCTCCCTGTATGCCGTGCACGCTGCGGAGATTGCCGCGGTCATCGTTGAGCCCGTCCTCCAGGGGGCCGGTGGCATGCACATCTACCACCCCGAGGCCGTGACGTTCCTCGGCGAATTGGCCCGAGCCCACGGCGCCCTCGTCATCCACGACGAGATCGCCACCGGCCTCTGGCGCACCGGCCGCCCCTGGGCCAGCCAGTGGTGCCAGCCCTCCGCGGCCCCGGACATCCTCTGCGTGGGCAAGGCCCTCACCGGCGGCTACCTCTCCCTCGCGGCGACCCTCTGCTCGGCCGAGGTCGCCCAGGGCGTGAGCGCGGGCGAGGCCGGCGGCCTCATGCACGGCCCGACCTTCATGGCCAACCCGCTCGCGTGCGCCATCGCCTCGGCCTCCCTGACCCTGCTCCGCTCCCGCGACACCGCGGCCCAGGTCTCCCGGCTGGAAGGTGGGCTGAGGCTGGGACTCCAGAGCGCGGCATACCTGCCCTCGGTGGCCGATGTGCGCGTCCTCGGCGGGGTCGGGGTCATCGAACTCACCGAGCCCGTCCGGGTCCACGAAGTGACCGCGGCGGCGCTTGAGGCCGGGGTGTGGGTGCGGCCGTTCCGCAACCTCGTCTACACCATGCCGCCCTACGTGAGCGAGCCCGACGAGGTCGCGCAGATCTGTTCGGCTCTCGTCGGCGCCGTCCGCTCCGCACATCCCTGACCGCGGGCGGCTAGCCCGGCGGCCGGGACACCCGGAGCGCGACGAGCACGGGGCCGGATCGGCGAGTCGACGGCGCGCTCGACCGGCACCCCGCGGTGCCCTCGGCCGTGCCGGACGCACATCCCCCGCACCCTGCGCTCGGGCAGCCGATGGCAAGTTCCTCCGCTTCGAGACGGCCCAGCCGCACCAGGTGGGTGATCGCCGCGTCGACGACGTCCCGCCCCAGCCCGGTGCGCTCGGCAACCTCGGCCAGGCTCCGAGCCCCGCCCTGCAGAGCCGCGAGGACGGCGGTGACCGGCCGCGACTCGGCGCTCACCACAGCAGCCGGCCGACCTGGAAAACCGCCACGGCGAGCACGTAGGCAACCGCCAACTGCATCGCCACCCCGGCTGCGGTCCACCGCAGACCGATCTCCCGCCGCTGCGCGGCCAGCGTTGCGACACATGGGGTGTAGGCAAGCAGGAAGACCATGAACGCGAGCACCGCGACCCCGGCATGCCCGCCCGAGGAGGCCGTGAACGTCTCCAGAAGCTGCTGCCCGAGCACCCCCGGTTCGCGTTCCGAGCTCGGCTCCGCCAGGGCGTAGGTCTGCGCCCAGGACGAGATGACCGCCTCCTTGGCAATGAACCCCACGATGAGCGCAGAGACCGTCTGCCATTCCCCGAACCCGGCCGGGGCGAGCACGGGAGCAATGGACCGGGCGATGGCGGCATACACGCTGTCCTCGACCGGGACAGCGCCGAAGGTGCCGGCCGCACCGGGGGCGGGCACCGACTGGAGGAACCACACGATGACGACGGTCGCGACGATGATCCCCGAGGCCGTGCGCAGGAACCCCTTGAGCCGCAACCACGTGACGGCCAGCGAGAGCCGCGCTGTCGGCCGCTGGTAGGGCGGCAGGTCGAGAACGAGCGGCTCTGCCCCGAGCGCGCGCCACAACACCCCGCGCAGGAGCAGACCGACGAGCACGACGAGAACGATCGAGAGGAGGTACATGGCGAAGACGACCGACCCGGCGTGCTCCGGGAAGAACGTCGTCGCGAGCAGCACATAGACCGTGAGTCGCGCCGTGCATGAGGTGAAGGGCACGAGCAACGCCGTGAGCAGCCGGTGCCTGGCCTGCGAGAGGATCCGGGTGGCCGCGATCGCCGGCACGTTGCAGCCGAAGCCGACGACGAGCGGCAGGAACGCTCGCCCCGGCAGCCCGAGCCGGCCCATGAGCCGATCCGTGACGACCGCCGCGCGGGCCATATAACCGGAGTCCTCGAGCACCGCCAGGAGCAGGAACATCAGCGCCATGAGCGGCACGAAAGTGAGCAGCATGCCGACGCCCGCGATCAACCCGTCGACGACGAACCCGCGAACCGGACTCTCCCCCAATCCGACCCACGCCAGCAGCCGATCCGCCCCATCAGCAACCGGTCCCGCGAAGAAGGAGTCGAGCGCGTCCTGCAGCGGCGCCGCGACGACCGTGGTCACCTGGAAGACCGCCCACATGACCGCGAGGAAGAGCAACGGACCGACAACCGGGGCCGTGGCCCAACGGTCCACCCGGTCCGAGAAGGTCCGGCGCGCCCCCCCGGCGTGCCGCTGCGCACGTTCGACCGCCCGCGCGATCCACGAGAAGCGTTCATCGGCGAGCGCCAGCTCGTCACCCGCCGGCTCGCTCTCACTCGTCGGGGGAGTATGCCGTGGCTCCAGCGGCCCGCGCACGAGCGCGGCCTGGACGGCGGCGGCGAGCTGGCCACCACCGCGACGACGCCGAGGGTCGAGTGCGACGACCGGGCAGCCGAGTTCGTCCGCGAGCACCGCGGCATCGGTGTCCAGGCCCCGGCGCTGGGCGACGTCGAGCATGGTGAGGGCGACGACCACCGGAATCGTCCGCTCACGGAGCTGGGCGACGAGGTAGAGCCCCCGGGCCAGGTGCGCGGCACTCGTCACCACCACCACAGCGGACGGCGCCTCCTCTCCTTGAGCGAGGACGACGCCCCGGGTCACCTCCTCATCCGGGCTCATCGCGTCGAGGGAGTAGGCACCGGGGAGGTCCACGAGGGTCACCCGGCGGGCCGGGTCCCCGCCAAGGTCCCAGGCGCCGCGGCCCACCTCCACAGTGGTCCCGGGCCAGTTTCCGACGGTGCGCCGCGCGCCGGTCACGGTGTTGAAGAGCGAGGACTTGCCGACATTCGGAGTGCCTGCGAGCGCCACGACGGCGGCGTCCGGTCCGGCCGTCGCGACGGCCCCGGACTCGTGGCACGACGGGGTCGGGGCGGCGCTCATGACGCTGCCACGCCACAGGGCTCGGCCGTTGCCGCGGCGACTGTGACCGCTTCGAGCACGGCCCGGCCGAGGGCGATCCGGGAGCCGGCGACGTCGACGATGCGACCACCCCCGGCCGTTCGCTGGACGACGGACACCAATGCCCCGGGCCGCACACCGAGCTCGGCGAGCCGACGCCGCAACGACTCCGGCGCGCCATCGGCGTTCTCCACATGGAGGACGACGCGCAGCGGGGCGGTGGCGAGAGAGGTCACGAATGCCAGCGTATCGCCAACTTAGGGTTACCTAACTGTCTCATGCATCACGTTCCCCACCGCGGAACGCGACGCCTTCCCGCGCCGCTCTGCCCGCCTGGCAGGATCGTTCCGTGACCGATGCTCTGCAGTGGCTCGATGATGCGGCCCGTGCCCGTGAGCGCGCGGGACTGACCCGCGCCCTTGTGCCGGTCTCCGGGGACGGGTTGCTTGACCTTGCCGGCAACGACTACCTCGGCCTGCGGACCCACCCCGCGGTGATCGCCGGTGCCGTCGACGCAACCCGCCGGTATGGCGGTGGGGCGGGGGCTTCGCGTCTGGTGACCGGCACGCTACCGGTGCACGCCGACCTCGAGGCCTCCCTCGCCGACCTGGCTCAGGTCCCCACGGCACTGGTCACCTCGACCGGCTATGCGGCCAATCTCGCGGTTCTCTCCGCCCTCGCCGGGCCGGGCACCCTCGTGGTCTCCGATGCCCACGCCCATGCCTCGCTCATCGATGGGATGCGGCTGGCCCGAGCCGAGGTGATGGTGGCCCCGCACAACGATGTCACCGCCATGGAGCAGGCTCTGGCCTCACGAGCCGGCCGGCGAGCGCTGGTCGTCGTCGAATCGATCTACTCCGTGCTCGGCGACCTGGCCCCGCTCGTCGAGCTCGTCGAGGTGACCCGCCGGCACGGAGCCCTGCTCGTTGTCGACGAGGCCCACGCGCTCGGCGTCCTCGGAGCCTGCGGCGGCGGAGCCCTCGCCGCCCTGGGGCTGGCCGGCGAGGACCACGTCATCGTCACCGGCACCCTGTCCAAGGCCCTGGGCTCCCAGGGAGGTGTCGTCCTCGCCCACCGGGCGGTCCGCGAGCACCTGGTCAACACCGCCCGCCCCTTCATCTATGACACCGGGTTGGCGCCCGCGGCGGCCGGGGCCGCCTTGGCCGCCAGCCAGCTTGTGCGCGGCGAGGACTCCCTCCGGGGACGCTTGCGCGCCAACGCTGCTCGGTTGGCCGCGGCCTGCGGCGTCGACACCCCACCCGGGGCGGTCATGTCGGTGCCCATGCCCGGGCCGAGCCAAGCGTTGGCCGCCGTCGCGGAGGCGGCCGGGCACGGCATACGCATCGGCTGTTTCCGCCCTCCGTCCACGCCCGACGGGGACTCGCGCCTACGGCTCACCGCGCACGCCGACCACAGCGACGCCGAACTCGCCCATGCCGCGGACGTTCTCGCGGAGGTCATCGCCCACCATGGCTGACCCGCTGTCGCTACCCTCCGTCGTCCTGGTCACCGGCACCGGAACCGGGGTCGGCAAAACCGTCGTCACGGCGGCGCTGGCCAGCCTGGTGCGGGCCCGCGGGACCAGCGTGTGCGTGGTCAAGGTCGCCCAGACCGGAGTGCGCGCGGGCGAGCCGGGAGACGTCGAGGAGGTGCGCCGACTGGCCGGCGACATCGACATCCACGAACTGCTGCGCCTTGAGCACCCGCTCGCTCCGGATGCTGCGGCTCGCCGAGCGGGGGTCCCCCTGCCCCCCGTCGCGAGGCACGCGCGAACCATCGGCGACCTCGCGGCGGTCTCCTCGGTGGTCCTCGTCGAGGGCTCCGGAGGGCTGCTCGTACGGCTCGACGAGCGCGGCGGCACCCTCGCCGACATCGGAACCGCACTGCGCTACAAGGGATTCAGCTGCGGGGTCGTCCTCGTCGCGAGCGCCGGCCTGGGCACGCTGAACTCGGCCGCGCTCACGGCCGAGGCACTGCAGCACCGCGGGCTGCCGCTCCTCGGTGTCATCATCGGGCAGTGGCCGCGCGACCCCGGCTTGGCCGAGCTGAGCAACCTCACCGACCTGCCTCGGGTGACCGCCGCTCCGCTGCTCGGCCGGGTGCCGGCCGGCGCTGGAAGCCTCACCGAGGCGGAGTTCGTCGCCGCCGCACCCGAGTGGATGGAGTTCTCGTGAGTTACCGGATCTGCGTCGTCTGCTGGGGCAACATCTGTCGCTCCCCGATGGCCGAGTACCTCCTCAAGGAGGCCGTCGCGGACGCCGGTCTCGCCGATGCCGTCGTCGTCGACTCCGCGGGCACCTCGGCGGAGGAGAGTGGCAAAGAGATGCACCACCGCACCCGGGCAACACTGGCTCGGCACGGTCACCGGGACCTCGGCTGGGGAAGCCACCGGGCCCGCAGGTTCGCTTCGGAGTGGTTCGACGAGGTCGACCTCGTCCTGGCCGCGGACCACGACCACGTCCGCATCCTGCAGGAGCGTGCCCGAAGCGCTGCCGACCTCGCCAAGATCCGACTCGTGCGCTCCTTCGACCCGGTGGCCGTCGCCGCCGGTGATCTCGGTATGGCGGACCCGTGGTACGGCACCGAACCGGCCTACGAGCAGACCTACGGCGAGATCATGGCCGCCCTGCCGGGGATCCTCGACCACGTCCGCGCCGAACTGGTCCGCGCCGAACTGGCCTAACTCCCCGATCGGTCCTTACTCGGCGACCGGCGTGGTCCCGGCTGCGTGCTTGCGAAGTTCCACCTGGGGCAGCAGGAGCAGGACGAGGAACCCCAGGACCATGACCGCAGCCCCGATCCGGAAGACCAGGTCCATGGAGTCGGAGAAGCCGACGAGGAACGGTTCGGCGAGCCGCGGGTCGAGCCCGGTGAGGAACGAACTGTCCTGCAGGACACCGGTGCCGCCGACCCCACCTCCGGAGGCCTGAGCCTGGGCGAGCTGGGCGGCGATGGCTGCGTTGGCCGGGTCGCGCAGCGCGGCCTGGAAGTCCGGCGTCGGCGAGAGCACCCGGAACGCCTCCGCAATCCGACCCGGCAGGTCGCTGAAAAGCACCGAGAGGAACACCGCGGTCCCGATGGTCCCGCCGATCTGTCGGGTGAATGTGGCCGTCGAGGTCGCCACCCCGATCTGCTGGGGTGGGACGGCATTCTGCACGGCGAGGGTGAGTGGCTGGAAGTTGAACCCCAGCCCGAGCCCGAAGAAGACCATGACCACCATGGTTCGCCAGAGCGGACTGTCGGCATGGACGAAGCTGAATGCGAACAGCGAGACGGTGAGCAGCGCGGCCCCGATGACCGGGTAGCTGCGGTAGTGCCCCGTCCGCGAGATCATCTGCCCCGAGAAGACCGACCCGATCATGATGCCGAGTGTGAGTGGGAGCAGTTGGAGGCCGGCCTCGGTCGGGGAGGCGCCCTTGACGATCTGGAGATAGAGCGGCAGACAGGCGAGTCCGCCGAACATGCCCATACCGATGATGACCCCGGCGGTTGAGGCAACCCCGACGGTCCTGTTGCGGAACATCGCCAGCGGGAAGATCGCCTCCTCGCCCATCCGCCATTCCTGCCAGAGGAAGGCCACCCCGGCGGCGACCCCTACGGCGAAGAACGTCAGCGAACGCCCGGAGCCCCAACCCCATTCGCGACCCTGTTCGGCAACGATGAGCAACGGTACGAGGGCGATGGTGAGCAGCGCGGCGCCATACCAGTCGATTCGGTGGTCGAGGCGGCGGTGGGCGAGGTGGAGGGTACGGGTGACCAGCGCGAGCGCGACGAACCCGATCGGCACGTTGACCAGGAATACCCAGCGCCAGCCGGTGATGCCCAGGATGGAGTCCTGGCCGGCGAGGAAGCCGCCGATGACGGGTCCGAGGACCGAGGAAGTGCCGAAGACCGCGAGAAAGTAGCCCTGGTACTTGGCCCGCTCTCGGGGCGCAACAATGTCCCCGATGATGGCGAGGGCGAGCGAGAACAGTCCCCCGGCCCCGAGGCCTTGGATCGCCCGGAACACCGCGAGTTGGTTCATCGAGTCCGCAAACGCGCACAGCGCCGAGCCGACGATGAAGATGGTGATCGCCGCGACGAAGAACTTCTTCCGCCCGTAAATGTCGGAGAGCTTGCCATAGAGCGGAGTGACGATCGTCGAGGTGATCAGGTATGCCGTGGTCGCCCACGCCTGACGTTCCAGGCCCTGGAGGTCGTCGGCGATGGTCCGAATCGAGGTGGCCACAATGGTCTGGTCGAGTGCTGCCAAGAACATCCCCGACATCAGGCCGATGAGGATCGTGACGATCTCGCGGTGGCTGAGTTCGCCTCCCTCCGCGGGGGACGCGGGCGCGGAGGGAGCGGGGGTCGTCATACGAGGTCCTTGCTCACGGTCGTGGGGCACTGCGGGTGGGTGGTCAACTGGCGCTCGACGGCGTCGGCGAACCGCCCGGTGAGCCGGGCAAAGGCGCAGCGATCCTCGTGTGACCAGTCGGCGAGCAACCGGCCGAGCCAGTCCTCGCGGTGGGCCCGGATGAGCGTAAGGAGTTCGGTCCCGGCAGTGGTGAGGCTGAGCAGCTGGGCCCGGCCGTCGCCAGGGTCGGGGAGTCGCTCAATGAGCCCCTCGTGGGCGAAGGCGCTCGCCTGTCGGCTCACCGTCGAGATGTCCGAGTGGATGAGGGCGGCCACCTCGCTCGGCCGGGCCGGGCCGGGGCGCAGGGCGAAGAGGAGTGGGTAGGCCGCCGGGTCGACCGCCGGGTGGAGCCGAGGCAGTTGGTGTCGGTGGGCGTTGAGGAGCTTGACCACCCGAACGATCTGATCCCCGAGACCCGATGGTTGCATGGGGCAAGTATCTGCTCCGTGCTCGCCCGGCGCAAACCGGCACCCGTGGTCCGAGCCCCCAGTGGGCACTGCCTACGCTGGGAGAATGACGACCGCCCCTCCCTCCGAGGTCGGCGGCGCGAGCCGACGCCCCTCCCTGCTCCCGCTGGGGCTGCTTGCTGCCGCCGTCGCCACCCTCGCCGCCGCGTGGTCCGGAGCCGCCGCCCCGCTCGCCCTCGGCGACCCCGGGCCCCTGGTCCGCTGGGGCATCCCCGCCGTGGGAGCGGTGTCGACGATCACCGCCGCCGCCACGATCGGGCTGCTCGGCATGGCCGTCTTCATCGTCCCCGAGCGGGCCAGGACCAATCGGCGTATCGACGCGGCCCGCCTGGCTGGCATGACCGCCGCCGTGTGGACGGTCGCGGCGACCCTTCGGGTGCTCCTCGTCTCCGCCGATCTCGCCGGGACGCCCCTCACCTCTGACGGATTCCTCCAGCAGTTCTTCCGGTTCGTCTGGGAACTGGAGACGACCCGGGTCTACCTGCTCAACGCCATTCTCGCGCTCGTCGTAAGCCTCGGCGCCCTCCGGGCGCGGGGCCGCGCGGCCATGGGGTGGGCGCTCACGGCCGCCCTCACCGCGGTCCTCATCCTGGCTCTCATCGGGCACGCGGCTGGGACCGCGAGCCATGAGACCGCGGTCAACGCCCTCGCCGTCCACCTCCTCGCAGTCGTCGTCTGGGTCGGTGGACTGGCCGGGCTCGCTCTCCTGCGGCCGACACTTGGCATGGATCTGCCGGTGAGCCTCTCCCGGTACTCCACGCTGGCCCTCTGGTCCTTCGTGGCGGTGGCTCTCACCGGGGCCCAGCAGGCCTGGATCCGAGTAGGCAGCCTGGCCGGTCTCGGCACGCCCTACGGGCTCATCGTCGTCGGCAAGACCCTCGCCCTGGTCGCGCTCGGGTACTTTGGCTGGACCTATCGCCGCCGGGTCATCGCGGCGATCGGCACCGACCCCGCATCTCGGGCGCTGTTCTCCCGGCTCGTCGTTGCCGAGCTTGCGGTCATGGGGCTGGCCACCGGCCTCTCGGCGGCCCTCGGGCGCACGGCCCCCGCGGTGCCGGACGTCCCGGCCCCACCGAGCCGCGTCCTCGAACTCACCGGATACCCGGACCCGGGGGCGCCCGGTGACCTGGCCTGGCTCACCGCATGGCGCTTCGACTGGCTCTTCCTTGCCACCGCACTGCTTGCCGTCGGCCTCTATGTCGCCGGCTTCGTCACGCTGCGGCGGCGCGGCGACGACTGGCCGGTGAGCCGGCTCCTCGTCTGGGTCGCCGGGTGGTTCGTCTTCGTCTATGCAACCTGCGGAGCACCCGGGATCTGGGGGCGAGTGCTCTTCTCCTGGCACATGGTCATGCACATGGCGGTGGCCATGATCGTGCCCCTCTTCCTCGTCCCAGGGGCACCGGTGACCCTGCTCCTGCGGGCGATCCACCCCCGCCCGGACAAGACATGGGGGCCGCGTGAGTTCCTGCTTCAGGTCGTGCACTCCCGCGCCATGAGGTTCTTCGCCAACCCGGTCGTCGCAGCGGTCTTCTTCTTCGTCAGCTTGGCCGCGTTCTACTGGTCACCGCTCTTCGAGATCGCGCTGACCACCCACACCGGGCATCTGCTCATGATGGCCCACTTCCTGCTCACCGGATATCTCTTCACCTGGGTCCTCATCGGGATCGACCCGGGGGTGCCGCGGTGGAGCCCGCTCATGCTCCTCGTCATCCTGTTCGCGACGATTTCCTTCCACGCCTTCTTCGGTGTCACCCTCACCAGCGCGACCGAGCTGCTCGCCAGCGACTTCTTCACCCAGCTCCAACTCCCCTGGGGCCCATCGCCGTTGGCGGATCAGTACACCGCGGGAGAGATCGCCTGGGGGGTCGGCGAGTTCCCCACCCTCGTCCTGGCCATCATCGTTGCGCGACAATGGGTCCGCACCGATGCGGTGGAGTCCCGGCGCCTGGATCGCCAGGCCGACCGCGACGGCGATGCCGAACTGACCGCCTACAACGACTACCTCGCCCGGCTGCGCGAGAGGACGGAGCACGAGCAGTGACGATTTCAGTCGCCGTGGTCCAGCTCGGGTATGACGACGATGAGTCCTACGAGGCCCGGGTCGAGCGGGTCGCGGCCCTGGTCGCCGACCTCGGCGGCCATGACCTGGCCATCCTCCCCGAACTGTGGGGTCCGACCGGGTTCGACTATGGCCGCTGGGATGCCCAGGCCGAGAAACTCGACGGCCCGTGGGTGCACACCATGGCGGACGCGGCTCGGGCCTTCGCCGGGATCCTGCACGCCGGGTCCTTCGTCGAACGCCTGCCCGATCCCGGACCGGAGGGTCGCTCCCTGGCAAACACCTCGGTGGTGTTCTCCGCCCAGGGCGAACTGCTCACGGCATACCGAAAGATCCACCGGTTCGGATTCGGCTCGGGGGAGCCCAAACTCATGGAGGCCGGCACCGAGTTGACCGCCGTCGACGTGCCATGTCGCACCGGGGAGTCCGTCCGCGCCGCCCTTTCGACGTGCTACGACCTGCGTTTTCCCGAGTTGTACCGGGCCCAGGTTGCCGCCGGCGCCGAGGTCCTCCTCGTCCCGGCCGCCTGGCCGCTGCCCCGGGTACAGCACTGGTCCCTGCTCGGTCGAGCGCGAGCCCTGGAGAACCAGTGCGTGCTCATCGCGTGCAACACCGCGGGCACGCACGCCGGCACACCGATGGGTGGCCGCAGCCAGGTCGTCCTGCCCCACGGCGAGGTCCTCGCGGAGCTCGCGCACGCCGAGGAGGCGGTGCTCTCGGTGGAGATCGACCTCACCGTGATCGCGGAATACCGGGCGGCGTTCCCCGTGCTCGCCGACCGTCGGCTCTAGCGGCGTACCTCAGCGCACCGACCACGCGGCGACGGCGACGGGCACCGCGAGCAGCGCCGCGGCGTACCCGTACATGAGCGCGCTCACCACCCGCGGGAGCGGGCCCGCGGCGAGCACCTCGATCCGGGGTGACGCGGTGGTCGCAGCTCCCAGCGCGGCCTCCGGAGTCGCCGATCCGGAAAGCGCCAGCAGCGCGCGGGCGGTCGACATCCGACCGACTTCTTTGACGGCCGCGCCATCGGCAAGCGCCTCGATGAGGAGCCGCACCTCGGCCATCACCTCGGTGCGCCGCAGCCGCTGTGGCAGCGCCTCGTGGACCACGGTGAAGAACTCCATGAGGAGGTCGTGGCGGGCCCGAAGGTGGGAGCGTTCGTGGGCGAGGACCGCCGCAATCTCGTCATGGGTGAGGCGGGAGAGGGTGCCGTCGGAGATGACCAGGCGCGGACTGAGACCGGGCACGCAGTATGCCGTCGGCGCAGGGTGTGCGAGAACGCGGAGTCGACCGTCGGCATGGCGCGCGATGATGTCGACCAGTTCACGGTGGCGGCGGCGCAGGACGCGCAGATGCCTGCCCACCCGGTGGCCGCTCACGATGAGGCGGGCGAGCAGCAGTCCGCTCCCGGCGCCGAGCACGCTCAGGGTCCCCAGGTGCGCCATCGGCCGCTCATCGCGCAGGACGACGGCGAGGGCTGCCGGTGCGGCGCCGAGCCCGGAGGCGAGCGCCCCCACGGTCACGGCCTGCCAAACCGCGAGCGCCGCCCGCGGCGAGCGTCGGAAGACCCGCTGCCGGGCCATCAGCCAGGGCACCGGGACAGCGAGCAGCGCCGCGAGCACGGCGAGGGTGATCGGTCCGGTCAGGGTGCTCAGCTCCCCCGCGCTTCGATCTCGGCAAGTGCGGCCTTGAGATCGGCGAGCTCGGCGCTGGAAGCACCGTCAAGGAAGTGCAGCAGCGCGAGCCGCCGGTTCGTCACGTCGATCTCGTCGAGGGTGTTGCGCATGGTTGCCGCGGTGAGGGCTTCGCGGGTGTCCGACGGCCGGTACCGCCAGGCACGGCCGTCCCGGACCCGGGTGACGAGGTCCTTGCGGCTGAGCCGGTCGAGCACCGTCATGACCGTGGTGTAGGCGATCTCGCGTTCACCGGCGAACTTGGCATGAACGTCACGGACCGTCGCGCCGCCCTCGGCCTCGTCCTGCGCCATGGACTCCCAGAGGTGTTCCATGACGACCCGTTCGAGGTCCCCCATGCGAGGGGAGCGTGGAGAACTCGGGGAACGTGGGGAGAGTGGGGGGCGTGCCATCACAGCTCCTTCTCAGTGGTGGACAGGGCAGGGTGATGGCTGAGGTCGCGGACCTCGTCGAAGTTGTCCAGCCCCTCGGGGCGGTGCGTCGCCATGACGACGGTTCGGCCGCCCGTCGCGCTGGTGACGTCGGCGAGGACCGCCAGGGCGGTGGCATGGTCGAGATGGGCGACCGGTTCGTCGAGGAGGATGACGGGCCGCGCGGAGGCCAAGGCGCGGGCCAGACCGAGCCGAGCTCGTTCGCCGCCGGAAACTCCCCGGGCCCCGGTGCCGAGCCGGGTGTCCATCCCCTCGGGGAGAGAGTCGACCCAGGCCGCCAGACCTGCGCGCCTCAGTGCGTTGTCGAGTTCCTCGTCGCTGACCTCCGGGGCCGCCAGCACGAGGTTGTCCCGAAGGGTGCCCGCAAAGATGTGCGGTTCGTCATCGACAACGGCGATGGCTGCCCGTACCTGAGCAAGCGATCGGTCGACAACGTCCGACCCGCCGACGACATACCGGCCCGAGGAGGGCGCGAGGTGTCGGGCGAGGACGGCCAACAGGGTCGACTTCCCGGAACCGTTGGCGCCCACGACGGCAAGTGAGCGGCCCGGCGGGAGATCGAGGTCGGTGGGCCCAAGGTCGGTGCGTGTCCCGGTCCAACTGGCCGTGACGGCCTCGAGGGTGAGCGCGGGATGCTGCGGCAGAGGCTTGGGGTCGGCGGTCGGCGGCTCGGTCACCGCGGGGGTCTGGAGGAGCAGAGTGTTGAGCCGGCGTTCGCTGCCGGCGGTGCGGGCGGCCGCCCGAATGACATCGACGAGCGGAGCCAAGGCGTCACCCAACGCGACCGGTACGACGACGAGCAGGGCCGCCACCGGCGCACCCACTGCCGCCACGTCAACGAGCATGGCCGAGGCCACCGTGGCGGCCGCGGTCGCGAGCAGCAGAGCCGCACTGACCAGGGCTCGACCCCGGCTCTGACGGGTGACTGATCGGCGTAGGGTCTCGTGGGCCGTGTCGATCCAGGAGAGTGCCGCCTCTTGGGCGCCGATGGCCTGGAGTTCGGTCGCGTGGCGGGCGACCAGGTCGCTCACCCGGAGCACCTCGACCCGGGCCGCCGTCAAGGCGTCCTGGGCCGCCCCCTCAAGCCATCGGCCGACCACACCCACGCCAAGGAACGCGAGGAGAAACACCGCGAGGACGAGGCCCATGCGGGGGTCGAATGCGGCGGCGAGCAGCGCCGCGAGCAGGCCCGCGACGGCACTGGCGACCAGCGGAACGCTCACCCGGACCGAGGACTCGACGACATCGGTGAGGTCGTCGACGACGCCTGAGAGGATGCTCGCGCGAGACCCCTTGCCGAGGCGGGCGGGAGTGAGCGGGATGAGGTCGGCATACACCGCGGTGCGGCGATCCGCGAGGTCGCGCAGGGCGGCATCGTGGCTGAGGATCCGCTCGACATACCGAAGAAGCGGGCGAGCCATCCCGAACGCCCGTACCCCGACGATGGCGACGAACAGGGTGAGCAGCACGGGTCGTTCGCTCGCCCGGACGATGAGCCAGCCACTGGTCGCGGTGAGCGCGATGCCGGCGGAGGTCGCGAGCCCCCCGACGAGCCCGGCGAGCAGGATGCGGCGCGGGGTCGTCATGGCCGCGCTCCGGCGAGGGCGTCGAGGTCGACCTGGTGGTCGGCGAGGCCGAGCAGTTCGGGCCGGTGCGTCACGACGATGACCGTATGCCGGTCGGCGAGCCGCCGGATGAGGCCGTGGACCAGTTCGCTCGCGGAGGCGTCGAGATGGGCCGTGGGCTCGTCGAGGAGGAGCACCGGGGCATCGGAGAGCAGGGCCCGGGCCAGGGCGATCCGGGCGCGCTGACCGGCGGAGAGCCCGAAGCCGTCGTCCCCGATGCCAGTGTCGAGCACTGCGGGCAGGCTTGCGATAAAACCGTCGAGGCCAACCTCGCGCAGGGCCGACCAGATCGCGTCGTCTGCGGCGCGGTTGCCGAGCCGGACCGCCTCCCGAAGGGTCGAAGCGGGCAGGAAGGGGCGTTGGCTGACCAGGTGGCTCCGCCCGGCCAGCACTGTTCCGGATTGTGGCGTGCGCAGCCCCGCAGCGAGTTCCAGGAGAGTGGTCTTGCCCGCCCCGGAACGTCCGGTGAGGACGGTCAGGCCGGGTCCGGCCTCGAGGGTCACCTCGCGCAGCACCGGTTGCTGCGCCCCGGGGTAGGTGTAGGTCACACCCTCGACCCGCACCCCGACCTCCTCGACGCAACCTCTGCTAGCAGACGTTGGTTTCAGAGCCGCAGGATGCATCCTCTGCCCCTGCACGTAACCAGTGCTAGCAGAGGTTACGTCAACAGCGGAGGAGGACGGCGGGGACAGTTCACCGAGTATGGCGTCCAATGCCGCCGCGCCGTCAGCGGCGGCATGGAACTCGGCCCCCACCCGACGGATGGGCCAGTACGCCTCGGGCGCGAGCAGGATCGCCAGCAACCCGGAGAAGAGCGTCATCGACCCGTGGCTCAGCCGAAGCCCGACGGTCACCGCGACAATGGCGACGGAGATCGACGCGAGGAGTTCCAGTGCGGCCGAGGAGAGGAAAGCCAGCCGCAAGGTCCGCATCGTGGCAGCGCGATGCTTCTCGCTGACCGCGGCGATGGTCTCGATCTGGCGCTCGGCCCGTCCGTAACTGACGAGCGTCGGCAGCCCCCGCATGACGTCAAGGAAGTGCCCGGCTAGCGAGGACATCGCGCGCCAGCGACGATCCGTCTCGTCCTGGGTCGTGCGCCCGATGAGCGCGGCGAAGAACGGCAGCAGCGGGAGCGTGACGATGACGATGACCGCGCTGATCCAGTCCACCCACAAGAGCGCGCCGATCGCCAGCACGGGCACCACACCCGCCGTGAGGAGCGCGGGGAGGAACCGGGCGGCATACGGCTCGATCGTCGCGGAGCCCTGCGCGGCCAGGGTGACGGCCCGCTCCGGGCTCGGGCGGCGCTCCGCAGGCAGGCCGAGCCAGTGCTCGAGCAGGCGTCGGCGCAGCCCGGTGCTCACGACCACCCCCGCCCAGGCCGCGACCCGCTCGATGCCCCAGCCGAGTATGGCCCGGACGACGAAGGCGACGAACAATGCGCGCACCGGCGAAGTCAGCGGTGCGCCGTTGACGACGGTGACGACGAGCCCGGTCAGGGCGAAGGCGAGCCCCAGCGTGGCCAGGCCCTGGAGCACCCCGGCAACCGCCAGGGCGGCGACCGGCAGCCGAGCTGCCGGCGCCGCCCTGAACAGCAGCGGGTTGACCGGACGCACGAGCGTCAGCTCACCGCAACCGGTTTCGGGATGTGGTGCGTGGCGATCCGCTTGCGGAAGACCCAATAGGTCCACGCCGTGTAGATGAGCACGATCGGCGTGAAGACCGCCGCGGCGATCGTCATGATCTTCAGGGTGAGCTCGGTGCTCGACGCGTTCATGATCGTCAGGCTGGTGCCACCCTCCAGGGTGGAGGGCATGACGTTGGGGAAGAGCGCGAGGAAGTACGTCGCCACCGCTGCAGCGATGGTGATCGCGGTGCCGGTGAAGGCGAAACCCTCCTTGCCGCGCATGTTCATCGCGATGGCGGCGAGCAGGGCCACGGCAGCAATCACCGTCGTGATCCAGGTCCACATGGTGCCCTTGGCGAAACCGAGCCAGGCGAGGAGTATGACGGCGAGCACCGCCGTGCCCAGGCCCACCTTCGTGGCGAGCGCCCTTGCATCCCTGCGGATCTCACCATCGGTCTTGAGCGCGAGGAAGAAGGCGCCATGGGTGAGGCACAGGCCCAGGATGACGAGCCCACCGAGGAGAGACATCGGGTTGAGCAGGGTGAAGAGGTTACCGGCGAACTCCATGCTGCTGTCGATCGGCAGCCCCCGGACGACGTTGGTCAGAGCGACGCCGACGAGCAGCGGCGCGACGACCGACCCGGCAATGATCGCGCGGTCCCAGCGCTTGCGCCAGGTCTCGTTGTCGCGCTTGCCGCGGTACTCGAGGCCCATGTTGCGCACGATGAGCGCGACGAGCACGAGCAACAGCGGCAGGTAGAACGCGGAGAACATCGTCGCGTACCACTCGGGGAAGGCGGCGAAGGTCGCGCCACCGGCGGTGAGCAGCCAGACCTCATTGCCATCCCAGTGCGGGCCGATGGTGGTCAGCATGACGCGCTTGCGGCGCTCCGAGTCGGCGGCGTCTCGGCCCGGGCCGAGTGCCGGGAGCAGCATGCCCACGCCGAAGTCGAAGCCCTCGAGGACGAGGTACCCGGTCCAGAGCACCCCGATGAGAACGAACCAGATGAGTTGAAGAACGGTGTAATCCATGGTTATTCGTCAGTCCTTGCGATCTCAGTACGCGAACTGGAGGGGGGCGTCCTCATGGGTGTCCTTGGGGTCGCCAGGAGCCTGGAAGGGCTCGGCGCCGCGACGGACATAGGTGAGGAAGAGCTTGATCTCGATGACGGCCAGCACGGCATACACGAGGGTGTAGACGATCATCGAGATGAAGACCTCGGCGGCGCTCACCGACGGGGAAACCCCGGTGGCGGTCGTCATCAGGCCGTTGACGACCCACGGCTGACGACCCATCTCGGTGAAGATCCAGCCGAAGGCCATCGCGAAGACCGGCAGCAGCGGGGTCCAGATGGCGATCTGCCGCCACAAGGCACCCTGGGGCGCGCGCTCCTTGCGGGCCGCCAGCCATGACATGATCCCGAAGAGTGTGCCGAGGAACCCGAGCCCCATCATGAGTCGGAAGGTCCAGTAACTGATCGGGATATTCGGGGTGTAGGACTCGGCGGTGGCGAGCTTGGCGACCTCGGGGCCGTACTGCGCCTCGACCTTGGCCGGGAGTTCTTTGGCGGCGGCCTCGAGTTCGGTGATGCCCTTGACCTCGTTGCCGAAGGAGCCGGTGGCGAGGAAGGAGAGCAGCCCGGGAACCTTGATCGAGAAGACTTCCTTGGACCCGTCGAGGGATCCGATCGTGAAGATCGAGAAGCCGGCGTTCTGCTCGGTCTCGTAGAGCGCCTCGGCGGCCGCCATCTTCATCGGCTGGACCTCGGTCATGATCTTGCCCTGGATGTCACCGGTCACGATGACGAGCAGGCTCGCAATGACGGTGAAGACCGACCCGAGCTTGACGGCCGAGCGGTACATGGGGGCATCCGCGGTCCCGTCGTGCTTCATCCAGAGCCAGAGCGCGACGCCGAGTACGACGGCACCACCGGTCATGTAGGCCCCGGTGATGACGTGCGGGAAGGTAACCAGCTGGACCTTGTTGACGAGGACGGCGAGGAAGTCGTCCATCTCGGCGCGGCCGGTCGCGGGGTTGAACTTGAACCCGACCGGGTTCTGCATGAAGGAGTTCGCCGCGAGGATGAAGTAGGCCGACAGCACGGTCCCGATGTGGGTGAGCCACATGGTGCTTGCGTGCAGCTTCTCGGGGATCCGGCCCCAGCCGAAGATCCAGATGCCGAGGAAGGTCGACTCGAGGAAGAAGGCGAGCAGCGCCTCGAACGCGAGTGGGGCGCCGAAGATATCGCCGACGAACCGCGAGTAGTCCGACCAGTTCATCCCGAACTGGAACTCCTGGACGATGCCGGTGACCAGGCCGAGGGCGAAGTTGATCATGAAGAGCTTGCCGAAGAACTTCGTCAGCCGGAGCCACTGCTCGTTGTGGGTGCGCACCCACGCGGAATGGAAGATCGCGACGATGAGGGACATCCCGATGGTGATCGGGACGAAGAGGAAGTGATAGACCGTGGTGATCGCGAACTGCCACCTGGCCAGATCAAGGGCATCCATATGGAACTCCTGGAGGGAGCTTGAAACTACGGGACGTAGTAACACTACTGTCGACAATTGGGGCCCCAGGTCGGGTTGGGGGGTGAGGTCTGCCACGCAGGCGAGCCTTAGTTGCGCGGCGTCAGGCGAGCCTTAGTTGCGCGGCGTCGACGGACCGTGGTCGGGAGCCGCCTCGCCGGAGGGTGGACGCGGAATCCGTTGATTCGGAGGATCTGAACCCGGGAAATCCGTGCCGAGGGTGGCCGATTGTCCACCGATACGCAACAATGGCCGGAACCTATCGACCCGTAGCCGCCCATCCCGCGGCGTGGAGGAGAGATCATGACCGCTTGGCCCGCTCACGACCCGGCGACCCGCCGCTGGCTCCCGGAGAGCTTCACCCCGCTCAACCGGGAACGCATCGAGGCCCTGCTGGCCAAGGAGTGGGAGCGGTTCTCGGCGCAGACCCCGAACTCGGCGGAGCACAACGCGCGAGCCAGTAAGACCCTCCCCCTCGGCGTGACGAGCTCGTTCCAGCACTGGGACCCGCACCCCATCTCCATCGCCAAGGCTCGCGGCGCCTGGCTCACCGATGTCGACGGCCGCCAACTGCTCGATCTGTCCATGGGTTTTGGCGCCATGCTCGTCGGCCATCTCAACCCCACGGTCGTCGAGCACGTCGACCATGCCCTCCGTGAGGTCGGCACCCTCTTCGTCACCCCCTCCCCAGTCTCCACCGAGGTCGCCGAGCTCTTCCAGGAGCGCTTCCACCTCGACATGCTCCGGTTCACCCAGTCGGGCACCGAGTCGATCATGTATGCCGTCCGGGCGGCCCGCGCCTACACCGGCCGCAAGGCGATCATCAAGATCGAGGGCGGGTACCACGGCGGTTACGACGCCCTCCAGGTGTCGGTCAAGCCAGCCCTGGCCGACATCGGTCCCGCCGAGTCGCCGATACCGGACGTGCCGTTCGACGTCGAGGCCGGAACGGTGTATGTCGTGCCGTTCAACAACCTCGACTACCTCCGTGGGATTCTCGCCACGCACGGCTCCGAGGTGGCGGCGATCGTCATGGAACCGGTCATCGAGAACCTCGCCATCGTCGTGCCCGACGAGGGCTACCTGGCGGGTGTGCGGGCGGCCGCCGACGAGCACGGCGCACTCCTCATCTTCGACGAAGTCAAGACGGGGCTCACCGCCGGCTATGCCGGAGCCTCGCAGCGACTCGGAGTCCAGCCCGACCTCGTGACCCTCGCCAAGAGCATCGGTGGCGGTCTGCCGCTCGCCGCGTTCGGTGGCAAGCGGCACGTCATGGAGGTCGTCGTCGACGGCCGGATGGCGCACTTCGGCACCTACAACGGCAACCCCCTCGTCATGGCGGCCGCCAAAGCCGTCCACGAGGTCTGCACCCACGAGGCCTTGGACAAGGCCGAGGAGATCAACGTCGGTGTCCTCGACGCGGTCGATGCGATCATCACCGAGTTCGAACTGCCCGCCCACACGGTGGCGCTCGGCGTCAAGGGCTGCATCACCTGGTCGCCCACTCCGGTGCGCAACTACCGGGACTACAAGGCCACGGACTTCGGCGTTGCCGAGCTGTCCTGGCTGTGGGGAGTCAACCGCGGCATCCTCACCCCGCCTGGACTCGATGAGCAGTGGCTGGTGTCGCTCGCGCATACCCGGGCGGACATGGACCAGCTCGTCACCGACTTCCGCGAGCTCGCCGAGGCCCTGCGCGCCTGACGACGCCCTCTTGGGTGGTGGGTTGGCGGGGTCAGGACCCCGCCAACCCACCACGCAGCGCGCAGAGGGGCCGACGACACGGGTGCGGGCGCCCTGTCCAACCCCTCGCACCCAACACGGCAGCAATCTCGGCGGCCGTGGTGCATGCCCGCGGACCCACATCGACCCAGAAGACCCGATCGGTGAGCCACCCCTGGGCGCTGGCTTGGCGGTCTCGGGCACCCGCGCTGACTACGCACCATGGAGCCGTCCGTCGACCTCAACCAGGTAGGCGAACTCCGCGTATGCGTTGTCGTGTCGCTGGGCACCCCCGTTGCGTGGCATTTGGCGGATCGCTTCGGGCAGTCCATGCGCCCGCTCCACCCGTCGTACGTAGTTCACTTCGGCGGCGCTCTCCGCCCCGGACGCCACGTCATCGAGAACCTCACGGAGGAGTTCGCCAAATGTCGGACCCGGCCCCTCCGCAGCAACTCCTGACGAGGTTCCGAGGAACTCACTCGATGAGAGCGGATACCATCGGCGACCCAGCCCAACGCCTCCTCCGGCGACCCGGAGGCGGCGCAGTCGATCACCGTGGCGGCCGGAGTCGTGACCCAGGGGAAGGTCGACGTGGGGTCGACGAGCCGTTCGAATGAATATCGGCGGATGACCCTCACCCCCGGTGGCGGCACGAGGTGGCGACCGGCCGGAACCGCGACGAGCAGGGAGGCAGGATCCCGTGGAGTGAGTGCGTGGAGGCGCGCGGCGGAGGGCCCCGCGAGGACCGCGTCGATGGGATACCCCCCAGACCACACCGCGAGTAGCGCCGCCGCGGCCTTGGCCTCCCATGTGCAGTCGCCGGGTTGCGTCTGATACACACCGCCATACACCCGCCTCAAGCGCTCTGTGCGCAGCCGGTGCCGCACCGTCTCGGCGGTGAGCCCGCACGCAAGGGCTTGGCGGCGAGAGACCAGGCCATACTGCCCCGCGGCGAATCGCCGGACTTCGGCCCATGGATCGCTCATGCAACGACCCTGCCAGGGCCGGGAGCCCCTGGATCGGTTATCCACAGTGGGCGGCTTGGGTGGTGCGTTGCTGGGGTCAGGACCCCGCCAACCCACCACGCAGCGACGCTGTGGAGCGTGGCCGGCCGTATGGCGTGATGCGGCTAGGGTGCCTTCATGCGTCTGCTCGCACTCGTGACCTTGCTCATCGAGGTGGCCCTCTGGATCGGCCTGGCCATCCTCGGCCTTACCTGGTCCTGGTTCGGCGCGCTGCTCGCGTTCGTCGTCGTCATCGTGCTCTGGGCGACCTTCATGTCCCCCAAGGGCCGCTGGCGGCTGCCGCCCTGGCCCCGGGCCATCATCGGGCTCGGTCTATGCCTCGTCGTCGGGGTCCGCCTCCTCGACACCGGCTGGCCGCGCTACGGGCTCTCCCTGATCCTCGGCGGCATCGTCCTCGGGCTCGGCGAGTTGGTCCTCAAGGACATCCGCTCGGTGCCCCGCGACGTCACCTCAACCCGACACCCCTACAACCTCTGAGGCGCTCATGAACTGGACTCCCGCCGAGATCGGCGACCTCACCGGCACCCGCGCCGTGGTCACCGGTGCCAACTCGGGGATCGGCGCGGTGCACGCCCGGGTCCTGGCCGAGCACGGCGCCGAGGTCACCCTCGCGGTCCGCAACGTCGACGCCGGGCAGCAGGTCGCGGCCACGCTGCCGGGGCGGACCCGGGTGGAGCCCCTTGACCTCGCGTCGTTGGCCTCCGTGCGCGCCTTCGCCGATCGCTGGAAGGGTCCGCTCGACCTCCTCGTCAACAATGCCGGCGTCATGGCTCCCCCACGTCGCCGCGAGACCGAGGACGGCTTCGAGTTGCAGTTCGGCACGAACCATCTGGGGCACTTCGCCCTGACCGGACTGCTGCTCCCGCGCCTGCTCGCGGCCCCGCTACCCCGCGTAACGACGGTGGCCTCACTCGCCCATCGCGGTGGCAACGCCGATGTGCTGCAGGGCAATCCGGCCCAGGGCTACAACCCTTCGACCTCGTACAGCCAGAGCAAGCTCGCCAATCTGCTCTTCGCCCTGGAACTGCACCGCAGGGCAGGGGCCACCGGCTCCCCACTGGTCTCGAACGCGGCGCACCCCGGGGTGACGAACACCGGGCTCTTCGTCGACGCCGAGGGTCTGGGGTCCATCGGCATCGTCCGACGGTTGGGTCCGCCGATCATGGGGCTCCTCGTGCCGCCCGCCGAGCGTGGTGCCGAGGCGATCCTGTATGCCGCCACCGTGGGCTCGAGCGGCCAGTACTTCGGGCCACAGCGGCTGCGCGAGAGCCGAGGCCCGGTGGGGCAGGCCCGGATGTCACCGTTCGCCGCCGATGCCCAGCTCGCCGCGGCGCTGTGGAGGCGGAGCGAGGAGCTGACCGGCGTCACCTTTGCCTTCTGAGTCACTCAGATCGTGCCGGCCGGCGTTCCCCGAAGCCTTCGGGGAACCGCCACGATCCCCAGAACGAGGGCGCAGCCGAGAGCGATGATGAACCCGCCGAGGAGTTGGAGGGCGGAGAGCCGCTCGTGAAGCAGTAGCGCGCCGATAGCCACCGCGACCAGCGTGACCAGGAACTCCACGCTGATCGCGATCGTGGCACCCACCTCGGCGACGAGCCGGAAGTAGAGCACGTAGGTGAGCGAGCTGCAGGTGACGGCGAGCAGTACGAGGAAGCCGATATCCGACCACGTCGGCGTCCGGGGCACCGGAGCCAGCACGAGCAGCGGCAGCGTGAGCAGCCCGCCGGAGAGGAACACCCCAATGGTCTGCTCCCATGAGCCGACCTGCTGAAGCCAGGCCCGGGCGCAGTTGCTCCCCAGGGCCGCGGCGAACGAACTGAGGGCCATCACGGCGCAGCCGATGACGAAGGTCGAGGTGAGCCGGGCCGCCGGGAACCCGACGAGTAAGGCCATCCCGACGAACCCGACGAGCAGTCCGATTCGTCCCGCCGTGGTGATTTCCTCAACACCCCAGAGATGACCGATGAGCAGGGAGAAGAGCGGGATGGTGGCGACGATCATCGCGGCCATGGCGGTGCCGATGAGCGGGGTCGCATAGGAGATTCCGGCGAGCTGGGCACCGACGGTGGTCGCTCCGACGACGACGAGCGGCGGCCACGCGCCATACGCCAGAGGTCTGCGGGTGAGCCGGGCGAGGACATAGAGGGCTCCCCCGGCGACGAGTGCCCGGAACGAGACCGCCCCGGCCCAACCGAAGGCGGCGGCGACGCGGACGATGAGGACGAAGGAGCAGCCCCAGATGAGGCCGAGTGCGAGGTACGCCGCGACGTGCCGCCTGGTCACCGGGTCAGGCTAGTGCGAACCCGGACTCTATACCCCTCGGGGTATGATCTGGCCATGATGAACCGCCGCAGCGTCCTCACCCTCGTCGCCCTCGCGAGTGTGGCCCCCCTCACCGCGTGTTCCTCCGATGCGCCGTCACCGGCGAACGAGGGCCCGCCGGCGAACGGCGCCGAGCTCACGGCGGACGCCTTTGCCGCGGCCATGGCGGCACCCAAGACCGTCCTCCTCGACGTCCGGACCCCGGAGGAGTTCGCCGCGGGACACATCGAGGGGGCGAGGAACATCGACATCAACGGGGGCAACTTTGAGGAGCTCGTCGGCGCTCTCGACAAGAAGGTCCCCTACGCGCTCTACTGCCGCAGCGGTAACCGCTCAGGCACCGCTCTGGGCATCATGAAAGGCCTCGGTTTCACCTCGACCTACCACCTCGGTGGCGGTATCGGGGCATGGACCCAATCCGGTCGAGCCCTGGTCCAGTAGGCGAAGCCGACCACCTCGTCTGCCGTGCCCGGCCTTAGGGGGCCGCCACGGCATACGGACCGACAACGATCTCGCGACCGGCCGACGCCCAGGCGCTCGTCCCACCCGCGACCGAATACGCCTCGACACCTGCCCGGCGAAGCAGGTCGGTGCCGGCCAGGCTCCGGTTCCCGGTCGCGCAGATGACGTAGACGGGGGTGTCTCGCGGCAACTCGGGCGCCTTGTCGGCAATCGCGCGCAGCGGAACGAGCTCGGCGCCCGGGACATGACCGGCGCGGTACTCCATCGGCTCGCGGACATCGACCACGACGGCCTCCGCGCTCCAGGCCGCCGCGAAGTCGTCTGCGGAGATCTCGCGAGGCAGGTCATTCAGCGAGCGCAACCGGCCCACCTGGGCGTGCACCTCGGCCATGTCGAGGGCCTTGACACCCTCGATGACCTGCTCCAGCGCCGAGGCCGGCAGGGCGCCGGGCTGGGAGTAGACGAGGACACCCTCGCGAAACGCCATGAGCGTCGGGATCGAGGTCACCTGGGCAGCGGCAGAGATTCGCCGCTCGGCTTCGGTGTCGACCTTGCCGAAGACGATGCCGGGATGACGTTCCGAGGCCGCTTCGAAGACCGGTCCGAACTGCCGGCACGGACCGCACCACGCGGCCCAGAAGTCGACGAGGACGATCTCTTGCTCGGTGACCGTCTGCTCGAAGGTGTCGTCGGTGAGGGCGATCGTCGCCATGGGAGGCTCGCTTTCGTCGGGGCCGGCGATGGCCGTGGCTCCCACGAGTATACCCCCCTGGGTATTACCCGTGACCCGGGACCGCGACCACCGCAACGCCGAGTTCGCCGAGCAGACCCTCGACCCGCCGCCGAACCTCGTCACGGATCGGCCGGACCGACTCCACGCCCGCTCCCGCCGGGTCCGGCAGCACCCAGTCGAGGTACCGCTTCCCCGGGAAGTACGGGCAGGTGTCTCCGCACCCCATGGTGATGACGACGTCTGAGGCCTCGACCGCCTGAGTCGTGAGGATCTTGGGCCGTTCGTGGCTGATATCGATGCCCTCCTCCAGCATCGCCGCACGCACGGCCGGGTTGATGCTCTCCGCGGGCGCGGATCCCGCCGAGCGGACCTCCACCGCGCCGCCGCTCAGGTGATGGGTGTAGGCCGCCCCCATCTGGGACCGGCCCGCGTTGTGGACACAGACGAAGAGGACCGATGGGCGGGGACGCTCGGACATGACAACCCTTCAGCATGGCGGAGTGGCGCGACTGCGCCCGCAACAGTCCACGCCATACATGGACGATTGTCAATATGAGATCTAGAGTATGGCGTGTGACCACGACGCTCGACCTGACCCCCGCCCGGGACACCGACGACTGCTGCCCTGGAGCCTCCTGCGAACTCCTCGACGCCGACGAGTCCGAAGCCCTCGCCCAGGTGTTCAAGGCACTGGGCGATCCCACCCGGGTGCGACTGCTGCGCTATCTCGCCAGGTCGCACGACGGCACCGCCTGCGCCTGCCACCTCCCGGCAGCTCTGGGAATCAGCCAACCCACCCTCTCCTTCCACCTCGGCAAGCTTCACGACGCCGGCCTGGTCACCCGCGAGAAGCGTGGCCGCTGGGTGCACTGGACCGTGCTGCCGGAGGCGCTGGCCGGGGCACGTGCCCTGCTCGGCATCGACGCGTGGTGCACCCCAGACGGCTGCCCGCCCGGATGCTGCCCGGCGGGGTGCTGCTGATGTCGGCACCATCGGGGGTACGCCCGGAGCCCTCGGCCGAGGCGCAAAGCGACGCGGTCGCCGCCCGCCTGAACACCCTGGATCGACTGCTCCCGCTGTGGATCGGGGCCGCCATGCTGCTCGGGTTGGGGCTCGGGCGGCTGCTGCCCTCCCTCGGCTCCGCGCTCTCCGCGGTCGAGGTCGACGGCGTCTCCCTGCCGATCGCCATCGGCCTGCTCGTGATGATGTACCCGGTCCTGGCCAAGGTCCGCTACGACCGGCTCGACACGGTGACCGGCGACGTGCGGATGCTCACCGCCTCCCTCCTGCTCAACTGGGTTGTGGGGCCCGCCCTCATGTTCGCCCTTGCGTGGCTCCTGCTCCCCGACCTGCCGGCGTACCGCACCGGGCTCATCATCGTCGGGCTGGCCCGGTGCATCGCCATGGTCATCATCTGGAACGACCTCGCTTGCGGAGACCGTGAGGCCGCCGCGGTCCTGGTCGCCCTCAACTCGATCTTCCAAGTCATCGCGTTCGCGGCCCTGGGCTGGTTCTATCTCTCGGTCCTCCCGGGCTGGCTGGGCTTGCCCCAGGCCGATCTCGACGTGTCCGCGGCCCAGATCGCCAAGAGTGTTCTCATCTTCCTCGGCATCCCGCTGCTCGCCGGCTACCTCAGCCGACGGGTCGGCGAGAAGCGTTGGGGGCGAACGGCATACGAATCCTCATTCCTTCCCCGAGTTGGGCCGTGGGCACTCTATGGGCTGCTCTTCACTATCGTGGTCCTCTTCGCCCTCCAAGGTCAGCAAATCACCAGCCGGCCGCTCGACGTTGCCCGGATTGCCCTGCCGTTGCTCGCCTACTTCGCGCTCATGTGGGGCGGGGGATACCTCCTGGGGCGAGTGCTCGGGATGACCTACGAGCGCACCACGACGCTCGCCTTTACCGCGGCCGGAAACAACTTCGAGCTCGCTATCGCGGTCGCGATCGCGACCTTCGGAGTGACCTCTGGACAGGCCCTCGCCGGAGTCGTCGGACCGCTCATCGAGGTGCCGGTGCTCGTGGGCCTGGTCTATGTGAGCCTGGCGTTGCGGCGCCGCTTCCCCCAGGCCGCGGCAACGCCTGGGTAGGTCGGCCGGGCACCGGCCACTGGCGTAGGCGAAAAGGAGCACGTCACCTAAATGTGACCCGGTTTACAGGAAATTCTCATAGCGTGACACCATGGATTCTTTCCTCGACACCATCGCCGGGCTTCCGGTGCACCCTCTCGTCGTACACGCCGCCGTGGTCCTGCTCCCCCTGGCGGCCCTAGGCCTCATCGCGTGCGTCCTGCGCCCCGCGTGGCGCGAGCGCTTCGGCGGACTCACCGTCCTCGGCCTGCTCGGCGGCGCGGCAGCCACCGTGGTGGCCAAGATGTCCGGGGAGCAGCTGGCCACGCGGGTCGGGCTCCCCGAAGAGCACGCGGAGTGGGGTGAGCGGCTCGCCATCGCGGCCGTCGTGCTCGCCGTCCTGAGCGTGCTGTGGTGGTTCCTCGCCCGCGACAGCTCTAAGGCCGGCATCGGGCGGATCCTCGGCTGGATCTCCGCCGTGGTGGCGCTCGCCGTCATCGCGGTCGCGATCGCGGCAGGCCACAGCGGAGCCACCGCCGTCTGGACGGGACGGATCGGCGGATAGGTCCTCGTCAGCAACGCCCGCCGCGTCAGCAGACCGGCGGCGTCAGCAGACCGGCGGCGTCAGCAGACCGGCCGCGTCACCGGACCGGCCGCGTCAGCGGACCTCGTCCAGGGACGGCATGTCGTCTTCCTCCATGGTGATCCGCAACGGCTTGGTCCAGAAGCGGGTGAGGACGAGCATGGTCGCCACGCCGACGCCGAGCCAGATGAGACCGTAGTTGAAGGAGTCCGGCGACAGGTTGATCCACAGCACGAGCGTGGCGGCAACCCCGAGCAGCGGCAGCACGACGTTGCGGAGAATCTCCTTGGGCGTGCGGGTCTGCTTGTGGCGAAGAGCAAAGTGGACGATGACCGTGACGTTGACGAAGGTGAACGCCATGAGCGCACCGAAGTTGATGAGCGCGGCCACGAAGTCGAGGTTGAGCGGGATCGCGAGGAGCGAGACACCCCCGACGAAGAGGACCGACAGCGCGGGGGTCTGGTAGCGCGGGTGGATGAAGGAGAAGAGCCGTGAGATCGGCCCACGGCCGTTACGGCCCATGACGTAGAGCATCCGGGAGACCGAGGCATGCGACGCGAGGCCGGAGGCCAGGGTCGCCGCGAAGGCCGCGGCCGTGAGGAACGCCTTGAAGAGCGGTCCCCCGATCTTTTCGGCGATCTCCGGAAGGGCACTGTTCTCCAGGGCGTCCTCCGAGAAGCCGGTCATATCGGGGAAGACGGACTGGGCGAACCACCCCGCGACGAAGAAGATCACGCCACCGATGAGCAGGGTGATCATGATGGCCCTGGGCACGGTGCTCTCGTCCTTGGCCTCTTCGGTGTACATGGTGATCGCGTCGAAGCCGATGAAGGAGAAGCAGACGATCGTCGCGCCAGTGATCACCGGGGCAAGCTCGGTGCCCTCGTGCCACAGTGGTTTTGTCGAGAAGGCGGTGCCGTTGCCCTCGCCGCGGGCGAGCGCCTGCCAGGCGAGGTAAACGAAGACGACGATGAGCACGATAGAGAAGATGACGAGGATGCCGTTGAGCTTGGAGGTGTTGCTCATCGAGAAGAGCACCATCGATGTCACCGCTGCGACGACGACAAACACCCACAGGGCCGGCGTGACGTCCGGGAAGAACGCCTCCATATAGCTTCGCAGGATGAGCGCGTTGACCAGCGGGAGCAGGAGGTAATCCAGGAGCGAGGACCAGCCGATGACGAACCCGACATTGGGGTGGATGGTCTCGGAGGCATAGGTGTAGGCCGAGCCCGCGGAGGGGTACACCCGGACCATCCGCCCGTAGCTGATCGCGGTGAGACCCATGGCGATCATGGCGAAGAGGTATGCCGTCGGCACGACAAAGTTGGTCTCCTCCGAGACGATGCCGAAAGTGTCGAAGATGACGGTCGGAGTCATGTAGCCCAAGCCAAGGCCGACGATGGCCCACGTGCCGAGCGTGCGCTTGAGGTGGGGATGGTCAGTGGCCACGGCGATCTCCTCAACTCGACGATGCGCCTGCCACGCACCGAAGGCCCTCGGCTGCGTTGCCGAGGGGTCAACGGATGCTACACCTGGCGGTCGGTTCCTTCGAGCCCCGTGAGAACTCCGCTCAGCGGGGAAGGCGGTCCGCCAGGATTCCCACCCCGGGGCCGGTGAGCTCCTCAAGAGCGACCCTTCGACCGGTCAGCGCAAGGATGACCGCCTCGGCCGGGCCCTCGACGAGGGCGCCGTCACCAGCGGTGAACTGGCCTTGCCCGGTGTCGGTGTCGGTGGCGACCAGATGGAGGCCGGTGAGCCGCGACGATGGCACGAAGCCGCGCTTACCCAGCGGAGAGGTGAGCAGGCCGAGGACCTCGCGAAGGTCCTCCACGGCATACGCGTGGGTGAGGCCGAGCGGGCGGCGGATGTCCTGGCTGTGGACGAGGACGTCGGCGAGCTGGAAGGCGGGAGTGCCACCCGGCGGCACGAACCGACGGCTGGCCCGTTCCCGAAGGACCTTCGTCACCTCGCCCCCGAGCTGGCGGGCGGTGTCCCTGGCCAGCCGGTCGTTCGCGACATCGAAGTTGCCTCGAGCGCCCACCATGGCCCAGCCGAACCGCGGGAGCGAGATGGTGAGCGGGACGACGAGGTGGCCGAGGACGTCGCGCACCGTCCAACCCCCGCACAGGCTCGGGTGCGAAAGCTGTTCGCTGGTCAGCCCGGCGCCGACCTCCGCAATTTCGCGCCGCAGAGCTGCGGTGCGTTCGAAGGTGATCGCCGGCTCTTGCGTACTCATGTCACCGAATCCTAGGTGGCCCTTGTCGGCGCCCGGAGCCAGGAGACCAGCTGCCCATAGACGCGGTCATCATTGAGCAGCCCGAGGTGGCTCACGCCGGCCACGACGGCGACACTGTCATCGCAAAACCGCCGAGCCGGGGTCGGTAGGGCGTGGGTCGCCGAGTCGTGCGGGACGACAAGATCCCCGACCTGCTGGGCAAGACCCACGGGAAGCCGCCCCTGGGCAGTCACCGCAACAACCCCCCAGTGCCGTATGTCGTCCGCCGGCACCGGATGGGTCCGCCGATCGGCGATGTCATCCCGTGCGTGCTCAATCCAGTCATCGCGAACGACGTTGCCGTGCATGAGGTCTCGAATCCCGTCGCTGCGCAGTCGCAGGAAGTCCGCGAGCCAGCGACCGCGGCGCGTGCCCTCGAGACGGTCCACCGCATGGCCCACTCTCCGGGCAATCGGGGAGCCATGGTGCGGCGTCCCCAGGGTCACCGTGTCCGTGACACGTTCATGCCACTGTCCCTGGCCGTCATCGGATTCAGCGAGCGCGAGGGCGCCGTGCACGACGAGTCCGCCCATCGAGTGGCCGATGAGGACGAGCCGTTCCAGGGCCACCGGCCAACCGGCCACGAGGTCGGCGAGCAGGCGGTCGAGATCAGCGGCACTCTCCGACACCCGAAGCCCGGTGTTGTACCGCACGAGCACGGGGGTGAAACCCAGGTCGCTGCGCAACCTGGCCGCGTACGAGGGCCGGTCGGGCGCACCGAGGGCCCACGCAGCCTCGGTCTCGAAAAGTCCATGAACGAAGACGACGACGTCACCCGTGGCGTCGGGGTAGCCGCCGGCGAGACCTTCTGGGGTCGGGTGGATCCGGCGATGCCGCCGCCGCAGTTGCAGGGCCGGAGCGAGTTCGACACTGTCGCGGGCCATGGTGTCACCGTGCAGGCCGAGACCGATGGCCAACAGGTGATGGGCGGCCGCTCCGTCGTGCACGCTCGGCCGGTCCTCGTCGTCGCGTTGTTGGTGGGCGACAACGTGCCCGGCCGCTCGGGCGGCGAGGTCGAGACCGAGGCCCACCCCGGCATAGACCCCGGCAGCGAACGTGTCCTGGACGTGCTGGACCGGGCGGGCGATCGGCCCGATGACCTGCGCGAGCAGGTCATGAACGGTGTCGCTCACCGCCCCATGGGCACCCCGCACGGCGGCGGTGAGATGTCGCAGGGTGCTGCCCGCGGCCCGACCGGTGGCCCGCGCCTCATCCGGCCTCATCCGGGTGCCACTGCCAAGACCTAGGTGACGACGTCGACGCGATGAGACCGCCCGTGGAACTCGAAGGAGTCCCCGGCGCGCTTGCCGCGGATTGCGGCATAGATCGGGGCGTCGGTCGACAGCCCCTCATAGGAGCAGCCGTCCACCTCGAAACTGTTCGCCGGCACACCGACGACGAACCAGCTCCCGCCGAAGGCGACGATCGAGCCGGCACCCACGACCTCGGCGGAGGCATCATCGAAGTGGTCGATGACCTCGAGGTCGGCCCGCTGCCGGTCCCGGGTGCCCTCGAACGCCGCTATGAGGTCGCCCGCGACATCGGCCTGCGCAAGATCGTCGACCGTGGTCGGGGAGTCGTCGTCGATTCCGGTGGCGGAGCGCTGCGCCGCCAACATCGCCTCGGTTGCGGAGAGCTGGCGTTCGAGCTGCTCCCGAAGGGCCGTGAGGACCGCGCGCTTGGCGGCTGGGTCCATCGCGGTGGGGCCCATGGTTGCTCCTTTCACCGGGTGGGGTCCAACGTCGGATGATTCTCAGTATGCCGCTCGGTAGCCCGCACGTGGCGAGGGTGACCTCCCGCTGTGACCAGGTCGTTGTCCTCCGGCGCGGCACTCGACCCGAACTTACGGTATCGTAAGTTACGGAACCGTAAGTTACTTGCCGGTTCTCGACGCGGGTCGCGCGCCGCCCACCACTCGGGGAGAGACCCGATGAGCACCCCCAGCACATCCCCAGCGCCGCCCGTCCTGCCACGCCTCATCCAAGGAGGTATGGGGGTGGCGATCTCGGGATGGGAACTCGCCCGTGCCGTCGCGCTCACCGGATCCCTCGGCGTGGTCTCAGGGACGGCCCTTGACGTCGTCATGACCCGCCGACTTCAGGACGGCGACCCCGACGGCCATGTCCGACGCGCCTTGGGGGCCTTCCCGGCGCCCGAGGTGGCCGCACGAATCGTCGAGACGTACTGGGTCGACGGCGGGATCGGCCCCGACACCATGTACCGACCGGTGCCACGGCATACGCTCACCACGACCCGGCCGCTGCTGGAACTCACCGTCGCCGGGGCGTTCGTCGAGGTCTACCTCGCCAAGGAGGGGCACTCGAACCCGGTGGGGATCAATCTGCTGCGCAAGATCGAACTGCCGCTCCCCGCAACGTTGTACGGAGCGATGCTCGCCGAGGTCGATGCGGTGCTCGTCGGCGCGGGCAATCCGGCCGAGATCCCGGCCCTGACCCGTCGGCTGAGCCGCCACGAGGACGTCACCCTCGACGTGCGAGTCATCGGCGCCCGCTCCAGTGACGGCCTGGGCGCGATGAAGTTCAGCCCGCGCGCGGTGTTGCCCGAGCTCACGTCGCCATTGGGCCGGCCGCAGACCCTGGCCATCGTCGCCTCGGTCGACCTGGCCGCGGGCCTCGCCAGCCAGGCCGAGACGCGACCCGACGGCTTCGTCGTCGAAGGCCCCTCAGCCGGCGGGCACAATGCGCCGCCGCGCGGACCTCGGGCCGTCGACGAGCTCGGGCAGCCGGTCTACGGGGATCGGGATGTCGTCGACACCGAGGGCCTGGCCGCAATCGGTCTGCCATTTTGGCTCGCCGGGTCGTATGCCGACCCCGCGCGGGTCGCGGACGCCCTTGCCGCGGGAGCGCATGGCGTCCAGGTCGGCACCCTGTTCGCCTATTGCGAGGAGTCGGGGATGGCGGCCGAGCTCAAGCATCACGCACTTGACCTGATCGCGGCCGGTGAACTCACCGTGCGCTCGGACTGGCAGGTCTCCCCCACCGGCTATCCGTTCCACGTGGCCGACCTGCCCGGCACGGTGTCAGATCCGGCAACGGTCGCGCAGCGGACGGCCGTCTGCGACCTCGGGGTGCTCCGGGCCGCCTACCGCAAACCGGACGGAGACGTCGGGTTCCGCTGCCCCGCCGAGCCCACGGCCCAGTTCCTCCGCAAGGGAGGCTCGGAGCGTTCGATCGAGGGGCGGGCGTGTCTGTGCAACGCCCTGCTCGCGACGGCTGGAATGGGCCAGCGGCGACCCAACGGTTCGGTGGAAGCCCCGTTGCTCACCTCGGGCAGTGACCTCGAGCCGGTACGGACCCTCATGGCGCGGACCATCCGACCGGAGGGGCGCTACACGGCCGCAGACGTCATCGACTACCTGCTCGGCCGCCCCGCCCCGACCCCCGCCGCCTGACCGCGCCGAGATCCACCGGGGCCCCTACACTGGCTCCGGTGGATCTCGTCATCGCCCCGGGGCCGGGGGTGCCGAAGGGTCTGCTCATCCCGGCTTCCGCCCTCATCGAGCGATTCTCCCGCTCCCCCGGACCGGGTGGTCAGTCGGTCAACACCACCGACAGTCGGGTCGAACTCGAACTGGACCTCACGGCATACCCGGGGTTCACCGAGGTCCAGCGCCGACGGGTGGTCGCGGCGCTCGGGGATCGTGCCACGGCCGTTGCGCACGAACATCGCTCGCAGCGGCGCAACCGGGTGGCCGCGCGGGAACGCCTGGCCGCGGAGATCCGCGACGCCCTGGCCCCGCCGCCGCCGGCCCGTCGACCCACGCGACCCACCCGGGCGTCCATGCAGCGTCGGCTGGAGGCGAAACGACGGCGCGCCGACACCAAGGCCACCCGGGCTCGACCGAGTGCCGCCGACGGAACCTAAGCGGCGAGGCCCTACTTCGCCGGCGGTGTCGACGGGGCCGGGGCCCGGCTGGGCAGGGTGACCCCACAGGTGTCCGCCGCGGCCTTGACCCGAGCCTTGAGGTCGGCCCGCTCGGCCGGGCTCAGCGGACCCAACGGCCGGGTGAGGTCGGCGGCCTTAAGGCAGTCACGCTGCGTCTGCGCCAGTCCCTCCCAGAACGCCCGGACCTGCTCGCGGCGCTTGCCGTCGGGCAACGGAATGCCGCACTCGGTGGCGGCCGCGCGCACCTGGACCTGCAGGGCGGCCTTCTCGGCATCGGTCATCGGGAAGAGTGGACGCTCCACCTTGGCCTTGTTCATGCACGCCCGCTGGGTGTCGTTGAGTCCGGCGAACCAGCGCCAGCCGACCGACGGCGGTGCCGACTCGTTCGCGGCGCTCACGCCGATCGCGGTACCGATGGCGGAGGTCTGGCTGGGCGCGGCGGTGGCCGACATCGACCCGACGCCCACGGCGAGCGTGGCAGCGCAGGCTCCGGCGACGGCATACGCAGTCATGGATTTCATGGGAGGTAGTCCTTCCGTCCGTGGCGACCGGGGTCGGTTCGCCTGCCTTCCAGAGAACCCGCCCCAGATCGGGGCGAGGTGAAGCCTTCCTGGAGATCTGCTCGGGACCAGTCGGCCGCGTCAGAATGAGGTGCCCGGCGCCGTCCATTCCGAGAAATAGATGGCCACGGCTGTGTAGTGGGTTGTCGACACCATCGGATTCGTGGTGAAGGTCACTGCTGATGAATCACGAGTTGTCGCGGTAGCGGTCGGCGATCGTTTGGGCGCGGCGTTGCAAGGCGACACGAAGCGCTTGCGGGGTGAGGGCTTCGACGTTGGTGCCAAGTTGCCACAGAGCCCACTCCGCGTGCCATAGATCCTGGAATGTGACCTCGAGGCAAAGCCAGCCGCTCTCTTCGGAATCCTCGGCGCGGACGGCCTCCGCCATGTCCACGAGTTCGTCTCGTCGTGTCGGGTTCACCCGAACCCGGACCATGAGGTGGCCCTCGGAGAGGAACCGGGCGCAGCGTTCTGCCCAGACCTGCTTGATATCGATCTGGTCGGGACGATGGGCGGGCTCGGGAATCTCGCGGGCGGCGACGATCCGCGACATCCGATACGTACGGTCGGTGCCGGCATTCGTCGCCAACAGGTAACCGCGGTCACGCACGGCCACCAGGCCGATCGGGTCGATCGTCTGCCACTGAGGCGCATGTCCTCTGGATGCGTACTGGATGCACAGCTTGTGTCCGGCCAGGACCGCGCGACGTACCTCCACTGTGGTCGCGTCGGGAACCTCATCGATGTTCAAGCGCCGGGAGAGCAGGTCGGTGTCGGGATTGACGAGGAAGCGCTGGGAGGCGTTGCTCGCGGCGATCAGGTGGCTCTCCGGAAGCGCGTCCAGGACCTTCCGCCGGGCTGAGGCGAGAGCTGTCCCAATGCCGAAGAGCTGAGTGTCGCGTCCCGATCCATCAATAAGCACGGCGAGGGCTTCGTCGTGGTTCAACCCGGTGAGTTCGGTCCTAAAGCCCGGTAGCAGCGCGAACCCTCCGTGCCGCCCGCGTTCGGCGTAGACGGGCACCCCGGCGGCGGAGAGGGCCTCGATGTCCCGCAGGACCGTGCGTGGGGAGACTTCGAGCTCGCTGGCGAGCGCGTCGGCGGTAAGACGGCCGCGCTGGCGCAGGAGCAGGACCAGGGAAACCAGCCGGTCGGCGCGCACGAAGCGAAACGCTACCGAATACCTGACACAAGGTGACGTGATTCCCCGGAAAGGTTTGGGGGACGACGATGGCCGACTCGCGGCAATCGTGCCAAAGCGTGGGTGACCCCGCGAAGAGATCTGAATGGAGCTAACGTGGCGATCGAACGAACGGCCGTGAACCCGGTGACGTGGTCGGTGAAGATGGGTTTCAACCAGGGTGAGCTCGTGGTGGGGCAACCCCGAACCCTGTACTGCTCAGGGCAGACCGCGATGGGCAGCGACGGCGCACCCCGGCACGACGGAGACATGGCCGCACAGGTCGCCTTGAGCCTGGACAACCTGGAGGCCGTGCTCGACGCAGCGGGCATGTCGCTGGCCAACCTCGTCCGGCTCAATGTGTACACCACCGACGTCGATCTGCTCTTTCAGCACTACGGGGCTCTTGCATCGCGGCTGGCAACTGCGCAGGTGGCGCCGACAACCACCATGCTCGGTGTGTCACGGCTGGCGATTCCAGGCCAGTTGGTGGAACTCGAGGCAACGGCCGTCGCGTAGGCGGCCAGACGCGCCCTCACCGCCCACATTGGCTCAACGGGGGCGGGCAACTGGGAGGAAGGATGACTCGTGGTAGGCAGCCTGAGGACGATCGGCGTCTACGGATTCGACGTCAGCGCGTTCGTGACCCAGCTCGAGCGGGCAGATGTGCGGCTGCTGCTCGATGTGCGTCAGCGGCGCGCAGTTCGCGGGGCCGAGTACGCCTGGGCGAACTCGCTTCGGTTGCAGGCGGCGCTGGCCGAGGCGGGGATTGCATACCGGCATCACCGCGAGCTGGCGCCGACCACCGAATTGCGTCAGCTTCAGTATGCCGAGGATGCCCGCCAGGGCGTCAGCAAGCGCAAGCGCCGCGAGCTCGCAGCTGACTACGTCAGGCGCTACACCGCTGAGATCCTCGACCGCGCCGACCTCGAGCATGCGGGGTCGGCCCTCTCGGCTATTGGCGCAACCGCGCTGTTCTGCGTCGAACGCGACCCAGAAGCATGTCATCGATCACTTGTGGCCCGACGACTCGCCGAACGGTATGGGCTAAGCGTCGAACATCTTCGGCCGAGGTGAGCGCGGGTTGCGAGCCGGCACTTGCCCGGACAGCGGCCCGCCCGCACCCCCAGAGCGTCCGGAATCGCCATAGATGACGTGACCCTGGCCCGCCTGTTTCGGCGACGTGCGCCGGTCACATTTCTCGCTCAAGCTCGACGGGGCCGAAGGGCCATGGTGCACAGGATTCCTTGAGGAAATCCCAAGGCTCCGGGAGCCGGCCGGTGCCACAGTTGGGGTGTGCCCTCCACACGCGTCTTGGTCGTCGACGACGAGGACAACATCTCGTATCTGGTCAACACGGCACTCACCCTCGCCGGTTACCAGGTGCGGACGACCTCGACCGGCGCCGGGGCCTTGGCCGAGGCGAGTGCCTTTAGACCGGACGTCATCGTCCTCGACGTCGGACTGCCCGACCTCGACGGGTTCGAGGTCCTCGTCCGGCTCCGCAAGCGAGGTGTGAGCGCACCGGTGCTCTTCCTGACCGCCCGTTCGGCAACCTCGGACCGGGTCCGCGGGCTGACCGCCGGTGGCGACGACTACATCGTCAAACCCTTTGCGCTGGAAGAGTTGGTGGCTCGGGTCGAGGTGGCGCTGCGCCGACGTGGATCGGGTACGCGCCCGGCCCAGGTGAGCGTGGCCGACCTCGTCCTCGACGAGGACGCCCATCAAGTATGGCGTGCTGGGCGCGAAATCCATCTCACCACAACGGAGTTCGCCATTCTGCGATGCCTCATGTCGACGGTCGGTCGGGTGGTCAGTCGTGGTCAGCTGCTCGATCGGGTCTGGCAGTACGACTTCTCTGGGGAGTCGGCCATCGTGGAGTCCTTTATCTCCACGTTGCGCAAGAAGGTCGAACTGCCCGACTCACCCCGGCTCATCCACACCGTTCGCGGTGTGGGGTACGTGATTCGGGAGCCGTGATGCCGCTCCAAAGGCGACTCGGCATCGCCCTGCTCGCCGTGATCCTCACAGCCCTGCTCGGCGCGGTCGCGACCGTTGTCGTCCACCGACAGCAACTTCTCCGTGAGGTCGACTCCGGGCTCCTCGCGCTGGCCGCGAACCCGCGCGTTGTCCTGGGCCTGGCCCAGCGCGACCCGAGCCGGGGCGTGCCGGAGGTGCTGAGCGAGGTGTATGTCGGGCGAGTCACCGCCAAGGGCAGGCTCGTCACGCTGCTCACACCCTCCTCGGACCCGGAGCTGGAGCCCCGCACCGGCAGTCTGCCGCAACCCGGAGATGCCGTGAGCCGTGAGGCTGCGTCGGGGACGAGTGCCCGAGTCCGGCTGGTGACCGCGGAACTGACGAACGGCTCGATTCTCGTTCTCGCTCAGCCCACGACACGTCTCGATGCCGCCGTCCGCCGGCTCGCGATCACCCTCGCCATCGCGCTTGGCGCGCTCGTCGGGGTCGTCGTCCTGCTCGTCGCATGGGTACGCCGCGACGGATTGACGCCGATCCTGGCCATGACGGCGGCGGCGGACGACGTGGCAGCGGGGAGACCGGGTGTGCGCATCCCCGAGGCGGCACCGGGCACCGAGGCCCACCGGTTGGGTGCCGCCCTGAACACCATGCTCGACAGCCAACGGGCGTCCGAGGAGCGGATGCAGCGATTCGTTGCGGATGCCTCCCATGAGCTGCGCACCCCGCTGACCACGCTGCGTGGGTACTCGAGCCTGCATGCGACCACGGCGCCCGAACCGGTGGCCGAGGCTCTCCGCCGCATCCACGCCGAGACTGTTCGGATGGGACGCCTCGTCGACGACCTGGTGCAATTGGCAGACCTTGACGGCCGCAGTGTGGACTACGCGGCCACGGATCTTGCCGAGATCGTCCGGGACGTCGCAGCCGACCTCGCGGTCATCGCGCCCGACCGGACGGTGGAGGTCATTGCCGATGCCACCTGCACTGCCGTGGTCGATGGCGAACGGGTCCGGCAGGCGCTGCGGGCGCTCACGACGAACGCGCTCCGGCATACCCCGCCGGAGGCCGTGATCACGATCGCCGTCGGGCCCAACGGTGCGAGCGGCATCGACCTCACGGTCCAGGACACCGGACCGGGCATCCCGGCCGCCGAGCACGCCAGGGTCTTCGACCGGTTTGCCAAGGGGGCCCGCAGCGGTGGCACCGGACTTGGGTTGGCCATTGTGGCCGCTATCGCGCGAGCCCATGGAGGTTCGTGCCGAGTGGTCTCGCCACTGCCGGGAGGCGAGTCGGGCACGGCCTTCACGCTGAGACTCCCCAGGGCACCGTTGCCGTCGCCTCTTGCAGATAGTGCAGTGTAATGATGTAATTATCGCATGAACGAAATCATCACCTGGATGCAGGAGCACACCACGGCGCTCTTCGACGGCCCCGCCGAGGTCGTCGTCGACCGCGAGGAAATCACCGTGATCGGGACGCTGCCGCCCGAGGACAGCGACCACACCACGGCAGAGCGCATCACGGCATACCGCGAACGCACGCGAGCTGAGCGCATCGCGGTCGCCCGGGAAGCCGAGGAGCTGTTCCGCCGCAAGGTGTCCTGGGGGGTGACGTCGGGCGAGGATCGCGCGATGTTCACTCACCTCGCTGTGCCGGTCATGACCCGGCTCCGGCAAAGCGAGCGCCGCGTCCTCGACACCCTCGTCGCGGGTGGTGTTGCCCGCTCACGCGCCGATGCCCTCGCCTGGTGCGTGCGCCTGGTCGGCGAGCACGAGTCCGACTGGATCGGCCGGTTGCGCGAGGCGCTGCAGTCGGTCGAGGAGGCCCGGGCGACCGGACCCACAGCCGGCTGACGAGGGGAACGGCACGGCATACACGCCGCCGTCCTTGAGCTGGCGATCGCGGGCATCGGCGTGGCGGCTGCGGTCATCGCCCACCCTGCTGCCCGTGCCGCCGAGCGGCACCTGGTCCGGGTCGGGGCTCCCGCGGGGGCGTAGTCGGCGCGGCCGGGCTGGCGCTTTGCTGTGGTGATGTGAAGGCACGCAATCGTTACCTCCTTGTGATGTAGGAGCCTGTGCTGCAGGTGTATTCGCGACGTTGACTGTCGGTGCCGACCTCTAGTGTGAGGGGTATGAACACACGTGAGACCGTCACTCTCGGGCAGCCGCCCGAAGAGGTCGGCTGGTGTGTTCCGGGTGTTGGCGTGCGTCGTGCCGACGGCAGCGAACTGCCGTCGCGGCCAGCCCTCACCGGGGCGCGAAAGGTCGACCCGCCCGTAGAGGTCGTGGACCTCGTCACGGCCCTTCGGGTGGTCTCGGCCGGGATGGGCGCGGTCCGTAGTGGGCTGACTGGTCTGTCGGATGAGGCCGTGGTTGAGCTGATGGTCGCACTCGGTGAGACGAGCGTGGCCGTCGAGACCATGACGCTGGAGACAACTGTTGAGGCGCTTCAGCGGGACCTGCCGCGCAGTGGCCCGCAGGCGCTGTCGCCCGTGGACTGGGTGCGGACGCACCACCTCGGCCTGCGGGGCGCCGGCGGCGCCCGGATGGTGCAGGCCGCGGCTCTCGTGCGTGCCGACTCCGAGGGCGAGGTGTCGGTCGGCCTACGCAGCGGCGCGGTCCCGGTGGCCACCGCGGCTCTGGCTCACACTCAGGTGGCGGCCGTCATGGGCGCCTTGCCCGCTCATGCTCGCACAGAGGACGTGCGAGCATCGGTGGCGGCGGCGATCGTCGGTGCCGCGGCGTGTGGGTCGCCCCGGGAGGTCCGTGCCGTCGCGATGGAGCTCATCGCCACGTATGCCGGACCCGAGAGCCTCGACCGGGTCGCGGACCGCGCCCATAGCCAACGCGAGCTCAGCTCCGCAGCCGACATCGGTGACGGCCTCTACGAGTACCGCTGGCGCACAGACGCTCTCGGCATGGCCACCGTGGAGGCGGCGCTGGACCCATTGACTGTGCCGACGCCTTCGGCCGACGGTCACCCCGACCTGCGCACCGCCCGGCAGCGCCGGGCCGACGCCCTCGCCACGCTCCTTGAGACGGCCGTTGCCGCACCCGACTCCCCGGCATCCGGGATCCGCGGGCAGCTCCACCTCACCATGACGCTCGACGCTCTGACCTCGGCGCTCCAGGTGCCCACGACAACTGACCCGACGGCATACGGCAGCGTCATCGGTCAGATCGGGGCCGCCGGTGCGGCGGTGCTCTCGCCGGCCCAGGTCCGCATCCTCGCGTGCAGCGCCGGCATCATTCCGACTGTGCTCGGCTCCGACGGCACCGTCATCGACCAGGGCCATCAGGTGCGCCTCTTCGCACCTCACCTCGTGAAGCGAATGTGGTTGCGCGACAAGGGCTGCACATTCCCTGGCTGCACCATGCCCGCGAAGTGGACTCAGGCCCATCACCTCACTTGGCACCGACATCACGGGCCCACCGCACTCGCCAATGGGGCACTTCTGTGCTCTCACCACCATCACACGGTCCATACCCGAGCGCTCCACGGCTGGGTCGACCCAGCCACCGACACCGTCCACTGGGACCTCACCCCCGGCAGCTACGACGCGGCACGACGTGACCGGGGCGTCCCGGGCAGTGGCACCACCGCGGCCTGACCTCAGCGTGGTCTCCCACAGCGCGCCGAAGGGCGCGGGACCACTCGGATGTGCATCGCGCTACGCTCGCAGGGCCTCAGACTGAACGCCCACCCCGGGGCCCACTCGCTGAGCGCTCAGAAGGGGAGCGGCACGGCATACACCATGCCTTCACGGTACGAACTGACCCACACCCTGTCCCCAACAACCACGGCATCGAGGTTGGCTCGATCCCCGAGGGGAGCGGCGTCGCTGAGTGGAAGCCGCTGCACGACGGCCCCCGTCGTGGGGTCGAGGATGACGACCGTCGGACCGTCCTCGGCGATCACAACAGGTCGGCCCTGCGCCACGACCACCGTGTCCGGCGAGCCCTCGACCGGGACTGTATGACGGACCGTGAGGGTCGCCGCGTCGACGGCGAGCACGACGCTGTCCAGCGTGCAGGCAACCCACACGGCACCCTCGGCAAGCGCCATCCCTTGCGGCCCGCTGCAGGGCAGGTCCGCCCGCTGGATCGCCTTGGTCTTGGGGTCGATCGCCAGCAGCTCGTTGCGAGCGTAGTGCGAGACATAGATCCGGTCTGGACCCGCGAGGGCGAGTCGCGCGCCCACGCCCACATCGAACCGAGCGATGACCTGCAGGGTGCGCGGGTCCACACGCACGAGTTCGCCGGCATCTTGCGCGATGACCCAGACCGAGCCGAAGCCGGTGGTGACCCCTTCGGCTCCCTTGCCGATGGCGACCGAGCCGGTGACCTTGGCGGTCGTGGGGTCGATGCGAAGCAGCGCGCCCTCCCGGAAGCTCGTCACCCACGCAGCACCCAAGCCCACGGCAACCCGCAACGGCGTAGCGCCGGCGGACACGGTCCCAGTGATGTCGACGTTCGTCGGGCCAATCCGGCTCACCGTATTCGCATCGCCGCTGACAACCCAGACCGCCGTGCCGTCGCTCGCCACACCGATCGGCCCGTCGGCGACCGCGACCGTGCGGGTTCCCTTCGGCGGGGAGATGGAGGGTGCGGCACTCGGCGTCGACGCACCTGGACTCGAAGCGGTGCTGCTCGCTGGCGCGACCGACTGGCCACACCCGGACACCCCGACGACGAAAGCGGTGAGCACGATGACGCCGACTGCGCGGGGAGACCTCATAGCGGACACCCTAGGACGCCCCTCGGCATGGTGTCGAGATTTTTCGACAGAGAACTCCCGCCGAGCTCTCAGGTCCGTTCGGCGTCGTCGACGAACGCCTGGGACGAGCTGGCGAGGAGCCGGAAACCCTCGGGGTCGAGTCGGTACACGTTCGGGCCACGCACCGGGACGGTGAGATCGATCAGCCCCGCTCCCCGCAGCAGGGCCAAGTGATGCAGCATCGATGTGCGCGGTCGATCGAGACGTTCACACAGGTGCGGAAGTGTGCACGGGCCGGACTTGAGCTCAACGAGGATTCGCATCCGCACCTCGTCACCCATCGCGCGACCGATGAGTGTCAGCGTGTCACTGGGGCCCGCGCCCGTCTGAGACGGCGCCGGCGGGTGCACGATCACCGTGGCGTCCGGGAGCCCGATCTCGATCACGATCGGCGCGACCCATGGTGAGCCAATGAGGACAACCGGAGCCTGGAACTGGTCGTAGTGCAGTCGCGGGGCGACCACGGCGAGCAGTCCCCGGAGGCCAAGGGTGTCCAGGAGTGCACCGGTGGCACCCTCAGCCTCTCCCTGCAGGGCCGCGACCCCCGCAAGGGCATCGAGTACGTCCAGGCACCGCTGCTGAACGTCTTGGGGCCGGTTGTGGAGCAGCCACCGGCTCACCTCAAGCCGGGTCCGGCCGCTCTTGAGCGCCGCCGTGAGTTCGGCCCGCGCTCCGCGATCTCCGTCCGCAACCGCGGCCAGGATCTGCGCTGACGTGGCACCAAGCACCGAGGTGAGTTCCCGTCGGTTGCCGCCGATCAGGACTGCGTACAACTCCCGGTCATCGGCCTGCGCCACTAGCCGCCGCACCTCGGTGACGCTCCGTCCGGCCCCGGCCTGCACGACATACCCCAGGAGATTGACCCACCCCATGCGCCCGAAACCTGCGAGCTGCTTAAGCGTGTCACGACCTAGTTGCCGCTGCCAGTGCGCGGTCAATTCAGCGGCATTGGTGAAGACCATCCGCCACCGGGCATCCGCGACAGTGGCGGCGGCCACGAGGAGCTGGAGGCCCGCCCCCGACTCAACCCGCGCACGCTCCGACATGAGGCCATCTTGCCGGGTCGGCCCCTAGCGACTGGTGCCGGTGCCCGGTGCGCGGCTGCCCGCCCACACCAGGTCAACGACCCGGGCAGCCCAATCCGACGGCACCGGACGCCCGGCGATGTGGAAGGCGTACCAGGAGCCGGTGAGGAAGGATCCGGCCACCTCGAGATCGGCAGTGGCGTCAAGCTCACCGGAGTCGACGGCCGCTGCCAGCAATGCCCGCAGGCGCGCTCGGCGCGGCGCAACGATCCGCTCCAGGTACGCCGCGCGCACCGCCGGCTCGACCTCGTCCGAGAGCATGAGCCCGGCGAGCGGGAGGGCCCCGGTGGCTTGTATGCAGTGCGCGAAGTTCTCCAACTCGGCCATGAGGTCGCGCTTCGGGTCGCCGGTGACCTCGGGCAGGTCGGCCTCCGCGAGTCGCGCCACCGCGTCCACGACGAGCGCCGGCTTGTCCTTCCAGCGCCGGTACAACGCCGGTCGAGTGGTGCCCGCCGCCTCCGCGACCGCCGCGAGCGAGAAGGCGCCGTAGCCTTTGGCCCCGAGTTCACGCAGCGCAGCGTCGAGGACGCAGGCGTCGATCGCCGTGTCGCGTGGGCGCCCGACGGCGGGGGGTGAGGTGCGCGGCATACCGCAATAATACGTGACAGGCATGTATTGCATCCAGGCCCCAGGCTTGATATCTTTCGTTGCGTTCCAGTCCCGTAACGTAAGGAAGATCACCGTGACCGCAGCACCCACAGCCGCCAAGCGCATCCTCATGCTCGCCTCGAACCCGGCCGTCTCGGCGCAGACCGGGTGGCCCATCGGATTCTGGTGGGCCGAACTCACCCACCCCTACTGGGGAGTTCATCGAGGCCGGGTACGAGGTCACCATCGCAAGCCCGCACGGCGGTGCCCTGAGCGCGGACTCGTTCTCCGACCCGCGCGATGCCTCGGGCTACTCCGCGGCCGACATCATCAGCCGAGGATTCCTCGAGAGCCCGACACACTGTGCCCTTGTCGAGAACACGCCGGCTCTCGGTGACCTCGACCTGGACTCCTTCGACGCGGTCTTCCTCGTCGGGGGCCAGGGTCCCATGTATACCTACCGCCACAACACGGCCGTCGAGGACCTCGTCGTCCGGTTCGTCGACGGCGGCAAGATCGCTGCCGTCGTGTGCCACGCAACCTGCGTCCTGCTCGACGCGAAACTGCCCAGCGGCGATCTGCTCGTGGCCGGGCGAACCTGGACCGGGTTCGCCAACAGCGAGGAGGATGTCGCGGACTCCTTTGTGGGACAGAAGATTCAACCGTTCCGTATCGAGGACGAGGCCCGCGCCCTGAAGGGCACGAACTTCATCGTGCACCAGGCCTTCGCGGCCCATGCGGTCCGGGACGGCGGCCTTATCACCGGCCAACAGCAGCATTCCGGGGCGGCCGCCGCGCGCCTCGTCATCGAGGCCCTCGGACGGTGAGGTCGGTGCGCCTGGCCGTCCTGGGGTACGGCAATGTCGGCTCGGCCCTCGCGCGTGCAGCGCGAGCGGCCGGGCACGACGTGACCTTTGCCGACAATCCGGCCAACCCCGGCGCGGCCGCCGCCACAGTCGCTGGCGACCCCCGCCTCCGCGGGGTGGCGGTCGCTCCGACCCCGGACGCCATCGCAAGAGCGGATCTCGTCATCGTGGCTCTCCCCTTCGGTGTCGTCGCGGAGGCGATCCCGCCGCTGGCGCCAGCGCTAGCCGGAAAGGCGGTCATCGACGCGACCAATCCGGTCGGGCCGGGACTCACACACGCGCTCGGTGGGACCTCCGGCGCCGCACGGATGGCCGCCGCGGCCCCCGGAGCAGGAGTGGTCAAGGCGTTCAACATCTATGGCGCCGAGAACCTTGGCGGCCTACCGCTCGCACCCGGCGCGCCGCGACCGCTCATGCCGTATGCCGGGGACGACGTGCCCGCCAAGGCCACCGCGGCCGAGTTCATCGCCGGACTGGGTTGGGAGCCGATGGATGCCGGTCCCCTCAGCGCCGCCCTCGACTTGGAGCATCTGGCACTGCTGTGGATCCGGATGGTTCGGATGGGCGGCGTCGACGGGCACCTCGTCTGGTCGGCCCTGCGATGGGCGCCGTGAACGCCCGCTGACCGAGCACCCCGATGCTCACACCGCGCCGAGGGAGTCGCGAAAGCTGATCCTCCCGTATGCCGTGCCCGGCACCGTGTGCCGCCCCGCACGGTAGGCGGCGAAGGTCCTCCCCGGAAGCCGCACGGGTAGGACACGCGCCCGCCGACCCTGAGCCCGTTGCCACTGCTGCGCGAACTCGGTGAGCGGAGCCGTCTGCGGTCCGCCGATGTCGGCCACCCGCCCGGCCGCCGGTCCGCCGACGAGTTCGACGACCCTGCTGGCCACGTCAGCAAGGTCGATCGGCTGCATCGGGATGTCCGGCACCACGAGTGCCGGCAGCCTGCGCTGGCTGGCGAAAATCAGCGCTACGAGTGAGTGGAACTGAGTGCTGCGCAGGATCGTCACCGGCAACCCTGAGTTCAGCGCCACCTGCTCGGCCTCGGTCTTGTGCCGGTAGTAGGGCAGCGGAACCTCATCGCACCCGACGATGGACAGGTAGACAAGGTGGACGTTCGGCCCGAGCCTGTCGCCGCCCGCGTCGAGCGCCGCGACGAGGGTGCGCATCATGGCGACATCGCGGCGACCATTGGTCGTGGCGAGGTGTACCACCACATCTATGTCACGGACGGCGTCGACGACGCCTGCGCCGCTGACGAGGTCCACGGGCGGGTTTGTCCCGCGAGAGGCGAGGCGCACGGCATACCCAGAGGCGGTCAGCAGAGGGGTCAGCACGCGCCCGAGCCGACCAGAGCCGCCGGTGACCAGGACGCGGGTCGGCTGGACGGTCATCGGGTGGCTCCTAGCCCGCGGGCGACGTGGCGTTGGGTATTGCTTCGCCAGTATGCCGGGTCAGTGCCGCCGATGACCTGTGTCGGTGCCGGGTCATAGAGTCGGCCCCAGCCGGGCGGCACCCCGCCACCCGCCGATCCAGGAGGGGCACCTCATGTCTGTCAGTTTTCACGGTATGCCGTGCTGGTACGAACTTTCGACGAGTGACCTGGCTGCGGCCGAAGAGTTTTACGGCACGGTTCTCGGGTGGTCCGTGACCGACTCGGGGATGCCGGGGATGACCTACCACCTCGCCACCGCCGATGACGGGGCGATGGTGGCGGGTATGTCCGCCGGTGTGCCGGGTGCCGACGGGCAGACGCCGCCACCGAACTGGTTGGTCTATTTCGCGTCCGATGACTGCGACGACACGGCGACCGCGGCAAGCGCCGCCGGTGGGGCCGTGCTCAGCCCCCCGATGGACATCCCGGGGACCGGTCGTTTCGCGGTCTGTGCCGATCCGCAGGGCGCGGCCTTCGGGATCTTGCAGCCGCTGCCAATGGAGGAGGAGCCGGCGAGCCGGGCCTTCGACCTGGAGGCAGCCGGCCACGCGGCGTGGCAGGAGCTGATGAGCTCGGACCCGGTGGCCGGCGTGGAGTTCTACGAGGGCCTGCTCGGCTGGACCAAGGGAGACACCGTGCCGATGGGCGACATGGGCGACTACCAGCTCGTGCAGCAGGCGGGCGGCGACATCGGTGGGGTCATGGCGCTCGGAGAAGCGCCGGTGTCGGCGTGGATGCCCTACTTCGGGGTCCCCTCGGTTCAGCGGGCCGCCGCACAGATCGCCGATGGCGGAGGGGCGGTCCACCACGGCCCGGCTGAGGTGCCCGGAGGTGCCCACATCGCCATCGCCCAGGACCCGCAGGGGGCCTGGTTCGGCGTGCTCGGACCGCTCGAGAGCAGCTGAGCCAGTCCCGGCCCAGAGCGACGGGGTCAGCGGCCGATGCGCGCGCGCAAGGTGCGGTCCAACTCGGGCACCGAACCCGCCATCGACGCCAACTCCTCGCGTCCCACGACGAGGTCGACGCTGCCATCGGCGCGCACGGCATACAGCGCCGGTAAGTCGGCGGGGACCACGAACGGCGCGACGGACGAGGGCACCTCGTTGCGGTGCACCACGGTGATCGGGATGGGGAAGTCCGCGACGAGCTGATCCCACGAGCGTTTGCGGCGAACCGGGGAGTGCGTGATGTCGCACAACTCGCACGACACGCGGCCGAGCAAGTGACCGACCACATAGGCCAGTTCGCCGCGCACCCCACCGTCGGCGTTGTAGACACCCACGATGCGGACGACGGCCCCGCTCTCCCGACCCCGGTTCACAGGTTCACCCTATGTCCGGGATCGCAGAGAGCAGGGAGCGCGGTCCACGTCCCTTGGTTACATGCCCGGCAGGGGCAGCACTTCGAGGATCTCGATGGTGCCACCGAAGGCCGTGTGCGGATGGCCCTCGAGGATAGTGCGCAGCTCGTCGGCGTCTGCGGCTTGCATGATGGAGTATCCGGCGACCGGGTCTCCCGCATCTCCGCCGGCCTGAACAACCTGCACCGGCGAGCCGAGGTCGACAATGGCCTCGCCGGCACCGTGCGCCCAGGCCATCCACGCCTCCATACCCGCGGCGGCTTGCTCGGGGGTGTTGTTCGCCATCTGCTCCATGGCGCTCACCGACGAGCGGTAAAGGATCAGAAACGTCGTCATGTCTCCCACTCTCCGTCCCACACCGTGTGAGACTATTTCGTCACACGCCTAATTAGGCCCGTAACGAAATACTAGGTTGGGAGCATGGAGTCGGACAAGAGGCTGGACCACACGGTCGGACCGGCCGCCGCCGATGCAGCGAGCGTCGCAATCAGCCCGGCCGCCGACGGCCTCGGGCGTGACGAGACCATCGACCGGCGGTTCCATGCGCTGACCTCCCGCACGCGCCGCGACATTGTGGCTCTGGTGTGGGAGCGCGAATTGCCCGCGGGGAGCATTGCGGCCGAGTTCGACCTCTCGGCAGCCACCATCTCGGAGCATCTCTCGGTGCTCCGAGAGGCCGGGCTGGTCGCGATGACCAGGGCAGGCACGTCGCGGCGATACCGTGCGGTGCCGCAGGCGTTCACCGGACTTCATCCCGCCCTGGAGGCGCCCACGAAATGGCTCCCCGCCGACGACATACCGGAACGCGAACTCGTTGAGGTCGAGACGCGTCCGATGGTCGTGGCCAGCGTGACGCTCCCCGTCGGCCCCGAGCAGACCTTCGCCGCTTTCACCGATGAGGCGCTCTACTCCCGGTGGCTGGAAGTGCCCGTGCGCCTTCGGGAGGGGCAGTTCGCCGCCACAATGGAGTGGGGCACCGAGATCAGAGGACGCTACGAGGTGCTCGCGCCTCCGCACCTGATCGCGATCGCCTGGGATTTCGACGACGAGAACGTGCCCGTGCCGGGACGAGCCATGAAGGGATACATCCGGGTGTCTCCCGACCCCGCAGGCAGCCGGGTCACGATTCACCAACTCGTGGACTCACCCGAGCAGGCCCAGTTCATGGAGGCTGCCTGGGGTGTCGTGCTCGGGCGGCTGCGGACCAACCTGGCAGCGGTTCTGCAGTCCGATGCCACCAGCCGGCCCCGCGCGCCGCGCAGCAAGAGGAGCGAATGACGGCCGATCAGGCCTCTGCCGGGCTGCCCGCGATGTTGACGTGCCAGAGAATGCCGAATCGGTCGGCGAGCATCCCGTAGTCATCACCCCAGGCCTGCCGCACCAACGGCATCACGACCTGACCGCCATCGGCCAAGCCCTCCCAGTACCCCCGGAGCGCGGCCTCGTCATCGCCCGAGATGCTGATCTGCAGGTTGGTGCCCGGACGGAACTCGCCCATGCCCGGCGCGGTGTCGCTTGCGTAGAGATGGAAGCCGCTCGGCGTTTCCAGCGCGGAGTGCATGACGCCGTCGACGTCCATACCGAACTCGCGGAAGGTCGTGAACCGCACCGTGCCACCGAGGGCACGCGCATAGAAGTCCATCGCCTCGGCGCAGGTTCCATCGAAGGTGATGTAGGGGTTGAGTTGCTGAGCCATGGGGGTGCCTCTCTCGTCGGGATTGGGCGACGTGCCAACCCTAATGGCGAGCCCTGACGGCCAAGCCCTTGAGATAGCCGATCTGACCGAGGTGGGCGGCGGTGTCGCCGATGACCGACACGAGCCGCACCGCCGCGGTCACCGGCGGGGTAAATCGCGTGTCCACGACCCGCTGGTATGCCGCGTCGTCCAGTGCGTCGAGGACCTCGAGGGTCATGGCGTGCACGGCCTGGTGGTAGTCGATCAGCAGCGTGGCGTCGGTGACGTGGAAGGCACCGACCTCGGCGCTGCTCTGCCCAAACCCGTGGGAGGCAACGGCATACGGGAGTGCGAAACGCTCGACGAAACCCTGGCTGGTCCACACCTGCTCGCGCTCACCGACACCAGCGAGGTGATCGTCCTGGACCCGAGTCAGGTGCCAGGCGAGCCAGCCGATGGAGTTCGCGTCCGGATCGGGGCGCCACAGGAGTACCTCGGCGGGCAGGTCGCGCAGCAACTCTGGCATCTCCTCGGCCACCCGCCCGAAGGCGTCCCGCAGGATGTCGGTGGCGGTCGTGGGCGCGGACGCCGAGCGGGTGAGCAGGTCGGCATAGTCGGGGTGCTTCTCGATCCACGCCTCGATGAAGGAACACCGTGGCCGCACGGCCAGCGTCCCCCCGGCCAGCGTCCCCCCGGCGCGCACCGCATCGAGGGCGCCCCGCGCCAGGGCCCCTCCGATGCCACGGCCCCCGAAGGCGGGATCGACCTCGGTATGGGTGAACACGATGTGGGTGTCCGTCAGCCGGTACTCGGCGAAACCCACGAGAGCGCCGTCGATGCGCGCCTCGAAACGGAGATCTTGCGGGTTGTCCCGTACCTCAACCGTGTTCGCGCTCACGGGTGCTCTTCGATCTGCAACGCGGCCGACGGGCAGCGAGCGACGACTTCTCGGAGCTGGTCGGCCAACTCCGCGCTCGTCGCCGACTCGGGGTTGATCCATGGCCGTGACGAGGTGTCGAAGACGGTCGGCATCCCGCCGACGCACTCGCCCGCGTGCTGGCACAAAGCGCCGTCGAAGGACACGTCGACCAACTTGCCGGTGAAGATCTTGCGCGTCATGACTCCTCCTTGGCGGTGGCGGTGGTCGTCCCACCTGAGTTGCGTTCGGCGACAAGCTGCTTCGGCGCCCGGCCGGCCCAGGCGAGGTCGAGCAGATCCTCGAGATCCGCGACCTCGATCCGGTCCATGTGCGCGAGCACCGCGGCGGAGCGGGCGAAGTGCGGGATGGTGAACACCACCTCAGGGTCGAAGGTAGCCAGGACCTCGGTCTTGGTCTCAGATCCCCCGAGATGCACCGTGAGCAGGTCGGCGTAAGGCTCCCCCGTCACCGGGTCCACGGCCCCCTCGTCGTGACGCGGCGGCCGACGGTTGGCGATCGCCTTGCCCGCGACGACATACGCTGGCCCGCCCCAGAAGGTGCCGAGTTCCACCCCGGGGAGGGCCAACGCGAGACGCTCGAGGTCGGCATCGGTTGCCATGGGGCCAGTATGCCGCCCGCTCCCGACGTCGCGTCAGTGCAGCCCGAGTCCGGCCATCTCGGCCTCGGTGAGTTGGCCACCGCGCTTGGCGGCTTCCTGGAATGCCGGCAGATGCATCACCTCGGAGGCCCGTCGAAGGTTGGTGAACACCCTGGTCAGCGCCTGGTCCCCGGCCACGGCGGAGATGAGCCGGTCATAGAGGGCCACGTTCTTCACTTCACCCTCGGCCCACGCCGTGGCGGCGGCAGTCAGGTCGGCGGGTGCCGGAATGGTTCCGAGATATGGGTTCGGTGGCACCTCGACGCCGAGCCGTTGGAGCTGGCGGGTGAGGGCGGAAATGTGGCGCTCCTCGGCAGCCTGGATCGAGACGTAGGGCTGAACCTGGCCGTACGTGGCGATCACGGCCTGGTATGCCGCGGAGGCGGCGTATTCGCCCTCGGGGGACATCAGCGCCTCCCAGGCTGCCGCCGCCACCGGGTCCGTCGGTGCTGCGGCGGACTGAGCGGTCGTGGGAGTGGGCGCCGCGGAGGAGGGCGAGGGGGACGACTCCGACGTGGAACACGCCGCCAGGCCGATCATGAGAGATCCTGCGACCAGAGCGGTTCCGAGGCGACGGTTGAGCTGGTGGTTCATGGCGTGGACCTTCGAGTGGTGGGGATCAATCTGATACCCCCGAGGGTATGCCGCCACTCTATGGATCCCCTGTGCGGAACCTAGGAAAGCTCGGGGGTCGTCAGCCTTCGACGGTGACCCCACGCCAGAACGCCACATGGTTCGCGATCTCGGCCGCGGCAGCAGACGGGGTGGGATAGGTCCACGCCGCGTCAACGCTGGACTCACCCTCGACCGCCACTGTGAAGTAGCTCGCCGTGCCCTTCCATGGGCAGACGGTGTGAGTGTCGCTCTCGGTGAAGTACTCCCACGTCACCGCGTCGGGCGGGAAGTAGTGGTTCCCCTCGACGACGACCGTGGAGTCGCTGTCGGCAATGACGACGCCGTTGAACGTTGCTCGCATACCACCAGCGTCCCCCATGGAGCCGATTACGTCGACCCTCCGGTGGCACGTCGAACGAGGTCCTCGACCGCCTTCTCGGTCTGCGGGGTCCACGCGGTCACCGCGAAAGCGGTCGGCCACATCACCCCGTCGTCGAGTTGGGCGCCGTCCTGGAACCCGATATGCCCGTACCGCGTCGAGAACTTCGCCGCGAACTGCCAGAAGAGCACGACCTTGCCCTCCTTGGCGTAGGCGGGGAAGCCGTACCAGGTCCGAGGGACCAGGTCAGGAGCGACCCGCTTCACCACGGCGTGCAGCCCTTCGGCGATCTCGCGGTCGGAGCCCGCCATGGCGGCGATGGCGTCGAGGACGTCCTGCTCGGTGTTCTTACCGGCCTTGGTCCTACGGCCCTCGGCTGCCGCCTGTTTGACCGCGGTACGTTCGTCGTCGCTCAGCCCCGGTGTCTTCATGGTGGCTCGATCCTTGCTGGTCATCATCAATCTCTCCTGGGTTGACGGGGTCTCACTGTGCTGACGAGGGCGGAGGCTTGGATGTGACGCGCCGCCGACCCGTCGGGGCCACGGGTTCGCCGCCCCGACGGCGGATCACGGTCGCGATGACGTCCGGGGCTGCCCGGAACACGATGCTGGTCACCCGTCCGGACTCCACCGTGAAGTCGAAGATCACCCGCGGCGAACCCAGGTGGTACCACGCGGCCCCGGCCCGGCCCTCGACGAAGACCGGCAGTGCGGCGCTCGCCCCGCCATCGAACATGGACGCCACGGCATCGCGCCCATCGAGCCGCTGGGGTGTACCTGCCGAGATCGCGTCGGCGTCGGCGGTGAGGACGACGCCGGGGGCGAGCAGATGGAGCAGCCGTGCGAAGTCACCGCCCTTGGCCGCCTCTAGGAACGCGTCGACCACCTGCCAATCCGCGGTGGGGCCCTCGGGGATGCGGATCCTGATCTTGGCGCGGGCCCGGGAGGCAAGTTTTCGCGCCGCCGCCGGACTGCTGTCGAGAACCCTGGCGACCGTGTCGAACTCGACCGCGAAGGTGTCGTGCAGGATGAACGCGACCCGCTCACTGGGAGAGAGGTGTTCGAGCACCACATGGAGGGCGACGCCGACGGCGTCCGCCATCGCGACCTCCTCGAAGGGGTCCAGCCCGCTCGCCGGTCCGGTGGGCTCCACCCCATCTGCCGTGAGGTCCACGGGGGTGGGCACCCTGGCTCTGAGCCGATCGAGACAGAGCCGTGTCGTCACGGTCGTCAACCAGGCCGGCAGGCTGCGGATCGTCTCCGGCTGGGCGCTCTGCAGCCGGAGCCAGGCCAGTTGGACGACATCCTCAGCCTCGTGCCGGTCCCCAAGGACCCCAGCCGCGATGCGCACCAAGCGGGTGCGCTCGGCGGCGAACTCCTCGGTCAGGTCCATGGCTCCTCCTGGGCCGGTCACGACAGCAAGTACACACGACACCCGGTGAATGGTGTCGTTCGAGGTGTTGACGAAACTGCCGAGCACAGCGTGACCGACAGAGCGACGGCATACGCCGGAGGAGTTGCCCGACTCGGACTTGACTCTGACACCGTGTCAGGCTGTGTCGTGGGCATTGCCATGTTGAGTATCGGAGACTTCGCCCGCCTCGCCGGGGTGACCGTTCGGATGCTGCGTCACTACGACCAGCTCGGACTGGTGAACCCCGCACAGGTGGACCAGCACTCGGGCTATCGCTACTACGAGTCCGGGCAGTTGGCTCACGTGCACGCCCTGATCGGCCTGAAAGACCTCGGCTTCACGCTCGAGCAGATTCGGCCGATGCTGACCGGCGAGATCGACGCGGGGACGGTGCGCGAACTGTTCGACGAAAGGCGTCAAGGCCTCCGCGAACAGATCGCCGCCGACACCCATCGCCTCGGCGAGATCGAGCGGCGTCTCCGGCTGATGGAAGGAAGCAGTGCCATGGAATTCATCGACAAACCACTCCCCGCGTTGGAGCTCAGCCAACGGACTGCCGTGGTGGCGGACGCCGCCGAGGTCGGCCCGGTGATCGGTCCGATGTTCGAGCAACTCATCGCCGCCCAGCTCGGCGCCGGCGAGCAACCAGCCCACCCCGGCTATGCCTGGTACGAGGCGCGGGGCGACCAACTCGCCTTCGGCGCCGGGTTCGCCCGACCCATCGCGGGTGAATCCTCCGGGCGGCTTGCCGCGGTCGAGCGGGCCGTGACCACGACGTATGTCGGTCCGATGACCGGCATCGGCGGTGCCTGGGCGGAGCTGGGGGCGCAGGTCGCCGCCCGCGGTCTCGAGCCGTATGGTCCGTGCCGCGAGGTCTACCTCAAGACCGATGGCCCGCAGCAGGAGTGGGTGACCGAACTCCAGCAACCGGTGCGCGGCTGAGCACTCGTTCGGTCCGGCCGACACCCATTCAAGAACGATCCGCACCGGATCGCCCGCGCCCTGCCCAGGCCTCACCAGGTGTCCACATCGTCTTGCCGGACCCGCAATACTCGCTCGCAGCCCGGCGTGTCCTTGCAACACGCCGGGCTCAGGCCCCCAGCCCCGAGCTATTGCAGGCCTGACGGAACCGCCCTGCCTTCGGCAGTTCCTCGACGACCTCTCCGACGGGCGCGACCCCGGCCAGTTCAAGTCGTCGGTGCCCACCGCGGCGGCCAGGTCCTCACCGGCCAGGCTGGCGCACGCGTCGCTGTTGCCGGGGTGCCGGAAGTCCGTATGCCCGTCCACGTGGACCAGGCCGTACCGTCCCCGGCGGGCCAAGGCCAGGGCTGCGCCGACGAGGAGGCTGCAGTCACCCCCGAGCACCAGGGGTGCATGCCCGGAGTCGAGCATCTCTCCGAGCTTGTCCGCCAGACGAGTTGAGTGGTCGAGGATCGAGTCCTGGTTGCGCAGTCGCCCGGATCCCGCCTGGACGTCATCGCGGTAGCCGGCCGGCGCCACCGAGCCCATCTCGACCGCCCCGCGTGACGTCAGCCTCTGATGCAGTCCGGCAGCCCTCAGCGCGGCGGGCGCCCTCCAGGTCCTCGGGACCGCGCCGGGCCGTGGCGGCCGCAGACCAAGGTTCGTGGGGGCGTCCAGGATCCCGATGACTCGCCGATCAGACGTGACCATGCTCCACCTCCCGTCCGCGCACTTCCATCATGCCGACCCACTGCCGACTTGCGTGCACGAGGCAGGTGGCGATGAGAAGGCCGAAGAGCAGCCGCTGGTACACGCCGGCCCACGCAGGATGCGCAGTCATGGCAATGGGCAGTCCGAGATAGGAGCCCGCCAGGAGCAGCCGACTCCACACCCTGGTGTGCCAGGCGGCGAAGAGCTCGGCGTTGACGACCGCCACCCCCATCGCCGTCGCCGCGATGCTGTGCAGGTTGGCCTCGACCACGTCGAAGGTCACCCCGGCGAGGTACGGCTCGTGCGACCACACGCCCACCGCCAGCAGCCCGGCGACGAACACGCCATAGCAGGCCTTACTCACGGCTCCCCAGTGAACGCCGGGTAGCAGCAGCGCCACGCCAATGGCCAAGAGCGGGAATGCTATTCGGCCAACCCAGGCGCCCGGCGTGTTCTGGGCCGCGGTCTCGCTGACGCTCTGGCTAACCCAGTGATAGTCGGGAACCACTGCCGGCGCAATGACGATGGCGAGGCCTGCTGCACTCAGGACTGAGATCGCAGCAAGGGGGCGGGTCATAGCTTTCCCTGCGGGGATCGGAAGAGCAGGAACAGGCCGACATACCAGGCGAGGAAGGCAACGTTGGCGACATAGAAGACGGGCTGCAGCGGCGGCACCTGGCCCAACGCAGTGCAGACCCCGGCGATGACCGCGATCACTCCCAGCGCCTTGGACCCGGAGCGGAGCAGGAGTATGCCGAAGGCCGTGAAGGACACCGCGACGAGGGCGAAACCCGCGGTGTTGAGGGTCTCTTGGAGGAGCTCGAGCAGGGACTCACCGGCCTCGAAGTCCCCGCCGAGGGCGACTCGGGCACCGGTGGCCTGGGTCAGCCGGCCGACGACCCCCAGGAGGTCTCCGGTGAGGGCGCAGCCGGTGGCCACGAGGATGGCGACCGGCCCGAATCGGCTCAAGGTTTGATGCAGCGCCGGCACGGTGAACATGTCAAAGATGCTGAGGGCTGCCAACAGGGTTGGCCCGAGCCAGGCTGCGGTGGCCGGCCACCTGCCCGGAGCCAGCGCCTCCGGTGGGGGTGTAGACATGAGGGTGCCGCCCACAATCAGGGCAGCAAGGGCCCCAAGGGCCACAACGGCTGCCAGGGTTCGGGTGGCGTGAAGGCTGGGGCGGGTTGCCGCTTCGGTGACGATCACGCCTAATATAGTAGCACTATATTCAGTGAAGGAAAGGTAACCGTGGCACGAGGATCCGGAGCCGGACGCCCCCCTGCGGCGGACTCGGCAGCGACCCGTGACGCCCTGATCCAGGCCTGCTGGGACGGCCTATTGCGATCCTCAAGCGACGGCGGGACCGTCACTGTCGCGAGCATCTGCCGGGCCGCGGGGTGCACCCCACCGACGCTCTACCATCACTTCGCCAACCTCGAGGAGCTCCGGCGGAGCGCGTGCGGGCGTGCGTTCGAGGACTGGTCGCGCGATATCGACCTACGCCTCGGCTCAAACGACTCACCCGCCGAGCGACTACGCCTGCGCGCCCAGGCCTACTTCGACTGGGGCACCGCCAACCCCGCGGCATACCGGGTTCTCTTCCTTGCGGACACTCCCGTTACGGGCGCGACCAGCCAGCCCGGCCGCGGCTTCGACGCACTCGTGGCCGACCTCGCCACCCTCATGGGCCGCGCCCCCGAGGACCCGTTCATCGCGACGGCAGCACTCGCCCACTGGGCCGCCGTTCATGGGCTCACGACCTTCGCGATCACGACCCCCGGCGTCCCGACACACGTATGGCGTGACACCCTCGGCTATCTCACCAACGCCCTGTCCGGCGTCGCACAGCCAGAGGCCTCTTGACCGCCCCCGCAGCAGCCGCACACTGACTCCATACGGGGCGCCGTCTTGACACGGCCACCGGGGCGGGAGGAGAGCGGATGAGACGATCATGGATCTGGGCCAGCGCCGTTCTGATTGCCGTCGCGGGGTGCGCCGGCGCGACTGACCGCGTGCCATCGTCGGCAGCGGCCGCTTCCTGGGGCACGCGGATCGACGCCATTCTGGCCGACGCACGAGAGGGGGGTGCTGGGGAGCGGCAGTTGGAGGTGCTCCGGGAGGCTCGGCGGACGGGATCGCTCAGCTACGACACCACCGTCGACCTCGTGCGGGACACCTTCGGGTGCTTCGAGGCCTCTGGGATCGGCTATGAGGAACAGCCCGCCGAGGAGCGTGCGCCAGGGTGGAAGGTCGTTCGATACTCGTTCAGGGCTGAGGCCCCGGGCTTGAGCGAGTCGCACGTCAAAACTCTGGCGGATGCATGTATGGCAGAGCACAGCATGTATGCCGAGTTCGTCCTCCAGGATGTCGGCCTCCATCAGGACGCCCGCGACCGGCGGATGCGCGCCGAACTCCCGACGATCCTTGCGTGCTTGGCGGAGAACGGTGTTCGGATGGATGCCGATGCGACCCTCGATGAGATTCGACGTGCCGCACTCGAGCTGCTCAACGCGACCGCGGACCTCACCGGGCCGGCTGCCTGTTGGGACGACCTCGCCACGACCCCTTCATGAGCAGCGCCTCGCTGAACCGGGAGCGGGTCAGCCGAGGGCGCTCAAGACAGCGGCGGCCTCCTCGTCGGCCGGGTAGATGAGTTCGAGGCGCAACTCCTCCAGCGTCACATCGACGGCTGCGCCGAACTGGGCAACCACGCTGATGGTGCGCACGAGGTGGCCGCCGATGCGGAAATGCGGGCACAGCACCCGGCCGCCCTCGGGGTCCGGACGCCGGGGTGCCTGCGCGGCGGCAGCCGTTGCCAGCGTGAGCAACTCGGCGAGCACCTCGTCGTCGGGGTGTGTGGCCGCGTCCGCGCGCAGCCGCCGCACGCCGACCCACGCGATGTCGTCCCAGTGAGCTGGGGCCCGTGGACGTCACTCATCGAGGCTTAGGGGCGCGCACGTCATACGGGTTCGAGTGGTCGGTACTCGCCGGGCGCGGGTATGACGGTGATCCGTTGACCCGGCCGCACGACCCCGCCATGCTCGACGACGGCCATGACTCCCGCCTTGCGGATCACCGGCGACGTGAGGGCCTCGGTCGAGCCAGTGGAGGGAGCGGGTTCGTCGGTCGGGGTCCCGTCGGCCCGGGAGAGCACAACCTTGAGCAGGCCGGGCCGGAAGGTGTTGATCTGGGCGCACGGGTTGCGCAACCCGGTCACACGGATGACGGCGCGCTCCGCGTCCTCACCAAGCTCCCCGAAGCGCAGCCGAGTGTCGACCCCGAGCTGAAGCAGGTCGATCCCGGCGGTCAGGACGTTCTCCCCGAGATCCCCCGGATGGAGTTCGTAACCCACTGCCGCTGCCTCGGCGAAGAGTTCGGAGTGGATGAGATGCACCTGGCGGAGGTTCACCTGTTCGGGGTCGCGCCGTACCCGGGAACGGTGTTTGACCAAGGGCCCGGCATGCGCGTCGCCTTCGACTCCGATGCCCGCCACGAGCGTGATGGACTCGACCGGGGTCTTACTGAACCGGTGCGTATGGTCGCGGCTGACGGACATGACCCGGGGTTCCTCCATGGGTTCATCCTGCACGCTCAGGCACACCGGAAGACGTGTCGGCGTCCCTCCTTGCGCGCAGCGTCCTGCACCGCGACCGTGTCCCGGATGGTGTCGAAGGCTGGCTTCAGAGGGGCTGGCCGGTCGGCGACCTGCATCGCCGGGTCGGTCACGGCGACCGGATGCCACCAGATCCCGGATGCGGTCACTGTCGGCTCCGGCGCCAGTGTGTCGACGGTGACTTCTTCGCCTCCGGTCGCCACCCCCTGTCGCGCCACCGGCCGGACCAGACGGTCGTGCTCGGGGATTCCCCAGTCGTCGAGCAGCCTGGTCCAGGCAGCTCCCTCGGCGGGCTCGTCCGCGTACCACGTAGCGGCGATCCGCACGGCGAAGCCCAGGTCGAGGGCGGTCCGGATGCCCTCGACCGCTTTGCCGTGACTGCCCTTCCCCCTCAGGCCCTCGTGGCGGGCGGGTTCGGCCGAGTCGAGACTGATCTGCAGCCTCACTCGCTCTCGATCCATCCCTTCGAGAGCGGCTCGGCGGGCGCCGCGCTGCACGACCATGGCGTTGGTGAGGATGGTCGTCGGGGCCACCGCGGCTGCGGCAGCGACGAGTTCACCAATCTGCGGGTGCAGGAACGGTTCACCGCCGGTGATGTACACCTCTCGTCCGCCGAGCCGGGCGAACTCCTCCAGCACCTCGCGAGCCAGCGGCAGGGGCAGCAGCTGTGGATCGACCGCCGGTGAGGATTCGGCGCAGCAGTAGGTGCACGCCAAGTTACAGTGGAAGTTCGAATAGAGCCAGATCCGCTCACCAACCGGGGTGGCCTCACCGGTGCTGAACTCGGCGGCGCTCTGGTTCTGCTCATCGGTGGGTGACGACGAAGCCGCCGTCGTCCGGGCCGATCCGGGTATGCCGCGGCGCACCAGCACATGCCAGGCGCCGGATTCGTCCTGCTCGGTCTGCCCGGCGATCTCATGGCCGGCCAGCCGCGACCAGTCGACCAAGTCGGGGGGCACCGAAGCGTCCTCGGTCCGCACAAGCAGCCCGTCGCCTGGCCCAATGTCGCGCATTCGGCGGGTGAGCAGCAGGAGCAGCCCACTGCCGCAGTCCATGGATCCGCCGTCGAGGTGGGCCGCGGCGATCGCGTCGAGCGCGGCCAACTCGGACAGCCCCCGAGCGTCCGGTATGCCGAGGGTGGTGCTGAGCTGATCGGCCATGATGTGCCTTCCGGATGGGCTGCTGGGTCGCGGCGGGTCTCAGTAGCTGATCGAGGTGGCTCCGGCGGCGAGCAAAGCCACGACCGCGGCACCGCCAGCGATGATGGCCCCGGGGACGAGATCCTCCTCGGTGATGCCGCGCTTCTTGGCGCAGGGCGTGCACACGAGAATCTGCCCGCCGGCCTCGACGAAGCCGGCCACCAGTTCGGCGAGCGGTGCGAAACCCTCTTCGTTGATCTTCTCCGCCTCGCCCTGCTTGCCGACCCAGGCGCCGTCGGCGGAGAGGAAGACCGTCGTGTCCTGACCAGAGGCGACCGCGGCCACGGCCACGACGAAGGCGACTGTGCAGCGGTCCGGGTTGTCGTGGCTGCTGGCAATGCTGACAAGAATGCTCATATGCTCTCCTGGGTTTCGCGGTGGGTTTGCTGTTCGAGGTCGGCGGGGGTGTCGTCGTGTCCGGTGGTGGGGGCCAGATGCCAGGGCCGGTCGGGGCGCACCGGACGCGCCTTGGCCGAGACGACGATGAGGTAGGTGTCGGCGGCGGCATCGTGCGGGCCGAGGTAGCGATGTCCGGTGAGATGGCACCACACCGGGAGGTCAATCGGCGCAATGGGGTCGTGGGCGATCAGTTCGACGACGGTACCGGGGGGCAGGTCGCGCATCTCGCGATGCAAAACAAGCAGCAACTCGCCACACGAGCGGTCTCCGCCGTCGATCACGACGCGATCGGCGCGGCGGGCCTCCTCGAGCGACATGGGCACGACGCCACCCTCCCAGGCGAGTCGGAACGGAGCAAACGGTACGGCGCACCCGTAAGCCTGCCGTAATGGGCCACCGGACACCCCTGAGGAGAGGGAGATGAGCGGACCGGTCCTCATGGTCACCGGCGGCACGGGTCACCTGGGACGGGTGCTGCTTCCCCGGCTGGCCACCGCGCGTCACCGCGGGTCACGAAGCGACCGTACTCTCGCGGAGCGCCGCCGGCGTGGGCGGATACCCCACGACTCACGCCGACCTTCATTCGGGGCGCGGCATCCATGACGCTCTTGAGGGAACCACGGTTCTCGTGCACCTCGCGACGGCCAATGGGCGCCGCGACGTGGACATGATGCGCACCCTCGTCGGGTCCTTGCGGGCGCTGCGGGCGGCGGGAGGTGAGCCACCGCACCTGGTTTAGCTCTCCATCGTCGGATGCGACCGCGTGCCGCTGCCCTACTACCGGCACAAGGCCCACGCGGAGCGGATCGCCGTGGAGTCCTCTCTGCCCGTGACTGTGCTCCGGAGCACACAGTTCCACACGCTCTTGACCCAGATCTTCGCGAGTCAGCGGCGGCTGCCGGGTCTGCTCGTGCCCGCGATGCCGGTGCAACCGATCGACCCTGGCGAGGTGGCTCAGGGCCTCGTCGAGGTCGTCGGCCAGCCACCGGCCGGGCAGGCAGTGGCTGGAGGCGCACGCACGCCCCTTGCGGCAGTGGCCGGTGCGGTTTCCGGGACGGACGTTCACGGCATATCGCCGGGGCCTGCACCTCGCCGACGGTCCGCCATACGGCACGACCACCTTCGCAGAGCACCTGGAGCGGCGCGACTGACCGCCGAGGTGTCGGACTGATCCTCAGTAACAATGGTTGGATGCGCCTGCTTCTCCTCGAGGACGACGACGAGCTCCGGGCGCAAGCCGCGCGCGCATTGCGCACTCAGGCCTATGCCGTGGACGAGGCCAGCACCCTCGCCGCTGCGGACGAGTTGGCCTTCGTCAACGAGTACGACGCCGCAGTTCTCGATCGCCGAGTCCCGGACGGCGACGCTGTCGACCTGGTCCGTGCCCTGCGCTCGCGCGGGGACACTGTCCCGATCCTGCTACTCACCGCCCTGGGTGAGGTGGGCGATCGGGTCGCGGGCCTGGACGCCGGTGCCGACGACTACCTCACCAAGCCGTTCGCCATGCCCGAACTGCTCGCCCGCATCCGCGCCCTCGGCCGGCGCACCGGAGGCACCGACCAGCCGGTCCTCGTTCTCGGCGACCTCCTCGTCGACCCGGCCTCGGTCACCGCACGGCGCGGCGACCGGGACCTCAACCTGACCCAGAAAGAGTTCGCGATCCTCGCCTACCTCGTCCGCCATGCTGGTCGCGTGGTGTCGCGCTCGGAATTGCTCGAGCATTGTTGGGATGTCTTCGCCGATCCTGCGTCGAACGTCATCGACGTGCGGATCCGGCTTTTGAGGGACAAACTGGGCGGGCCGGCGCTCATTCGCACCGTTCGCGGCGTGGGGTACGTCGCCGAGGACCCCCGTCCATGACCCGGACCGGGCGGACGGCCACTCGCGGCACGCCGCAGGAACAGTTGCTCCGTTCGCTGCGCGCTCGGCTGCTCGGTGGCTTCGTCGTCGTCGCCACCTTGGCCGTCGCAGCCTTCGGGGCGGTACTCGTCACGTGGGACACCCGGCTTGCCTCCGCACGGCTCGACACCGAGCTGCGCGGGGCCGCTTCCCGCGCCGCAGCACTGGTCTACCTCGACGACAACGGGTCCACAAACGTCGACGGGGTCGCCGACGACGAGGTTGCGGGCGGCGAGTTCCGGATCGTCGTCTCTGCGCGGCCGCTCGGCGAGATCTTGCTCGACACCGCACCGAGCGGCTCCGATAACTCACCCTTGCCGACTCCCCAGATCGCGGCCGCCGCCTTGGCCGACACCTCCGAGAGCGGCACGTATGCCGTGCTGCCCACCTCGGGTGGCTCGGTCCGAGCGGCGCTCATGCCCTGGTTCGACGATGCCGGCGTGGGCGGTTGGGTGATGGCGGTCGAGCGTGGACCAAGGAACCACTCCAGTGTGCTGTTCTGGCCGACGGTTATCGGCGGGGCAGTCCTGCTCCTCCTGTTGTCGCTCTCCGGGTGGGTACTCACCGGCAGGATGCTCGCCCCCGCGCTGCGCTCGGCCGCTGACCGGGAACGCTTCCTCGCGACCGCCGCGCACGAACTCCGCACACCGCTGGCCAGGTTGCGCGGGGCTGCCGCGGCCATCCAGCGCAGCCAGCGGCCGGGTTCTGAGTGGGCGCGGCAGGCCAGTGCCCTCGTCGGGGAGGTTGACGCGGCCTCCTCCGTCGTCGACAACCTGCTGCTCGCGGCACGGATCGACAATGCCCGGGTGGACCTGCGGCTGGAGGCGCTTCGTCTCGACACGCTCGCGGCCGACCTGGAGTTGCGGGTGCCGGAGCTCGTCGTCGACGTCCACGGTCCGGTCACCGTTCGCGGTGATGCGACCCTGCTCCGCCATGCGTTGAGCAATCTCGTCGACAACGCGATTCGGCACGGGCGAGCTGGGGCCACCGGCATACCGGTGCTGCTCCGGGTGCGCGCGCACGGAGAATGGGCGAGCGCCGAGGTGATCGACTCGGGACCCGGGTTCGCGAGCACCGAACCCCCGCAGCCCTATCTGAGTACCGGCGGCGGGGCCGGCCTCGGGTTGCCGCTGGTGGAATGGGTAGCGCGCCAGCACGGCGGCCGAGTGGAGCTCACCGAACGGGCGGATGAGCCGGGCGCGGTGGCCCGGCTGGTGCTCCCGGCGATCGCCGCCTGACGACCCTGAGCCCGCCCGCGGCCAACCTCAGCCGAACGTCATCGTTGCGTCATTCAGGGTTGTGCACAGTGGGCGAGTTCGATCTCCGACCTGAGAAGGATTGCCGATCATGTCTCGCTTCCGCACCCGCACCGCTCGGCGTGGCCTCGCCACTGCTGTGGTCTTCCCGGCGCTAGCCGTCCCGGCTCTGCTCGCCGTTCAGTGGCCGTTCGACGGACTTGCACCCACCCGCGGACGGACCGCGGTCGCTGCCACGGCGCCCGCGGGGACGCCGGTGATCCACGTCTCTCCGAACGGCAACGACAGTGCCGACGGCAGCGCGGGGGCGCCACTGCGCACTCCCCAGCGGGCCGTGGACCGGTTGGGCTCAAACGGTGGGGTCGTCGAGCTCGCCGGCGGCCGGTATGCCGGGCAACGGATCGTCCTGGCGAATCGCCGGCATGTCGTGGTGCGGGCTGCAGCCGGAGCCCGTCCGGTCCTCGATGCCACCGGGCTTGCCGTTCCCGCGGGCACTACTGGTGTCGTCGAGGTCCGCGACGGGGCAGACATCACCATCACGGGCCTGGAGATCACCGGCTACCGGACGCGGTCGTTGCAGGCCGTTCCGGTCGGCATCTATGCGACCGGCGCGACCTCGGGGCTACGGATCGAGGGCAACCACGTTCACCACCTCGGCAACGACAACCGCACGGCCGGCAGCTTCGACATCAACGCGCACGGCATCGCGGTGTATGGGCGCTCCGCCACCGCGTCGACGACCGGCTTGGTCATCGCCGACAACGAGGTCGACCATCTCGTCCTCGGCGCGAGTGAGACCGTTGTGGTCAACGGCAACGTCGACGGCTTTCGCGTCACCGGCAACTCGATCCACGACAACAACAACATCGGCATCGACCTGATCGGCTTCGAGCGGACCATCTCGGGACCGGCTCGCTTCACCGAGGTCAACCGTGCGCGCAACGGTGTGGTCTCCGGCAACGTGGTGACCCGGATCATCAGCGAGGGCAACCCCGCCTATGACGAGGGCGACGGCTACTGCAACTGTGCCGGGGGGATCTACGTCGACGGAGCCGCCCGCGTGGTCATCGAGAACAACGTCGTGGCCGACTCCGACATCGGCCTCGAGGTCGCCTCGGAATGGGCTCGCGGACGGACCAACGACATCGTCGTGCGCGCCAACATGATCAGCGGGAGCCGCTATGTCGGGCTGGCCGTCGGCGGCTACGACCGGCGCCGCGGAGAGGCCTTCGGGATCACCGTGACGGGCAATACTCTGCGCGGGAACAACACCCTCGACGACGGCTCCCCGGAGATCCTGCTGCAGTACTACGTCCACGACTCACGCATCACCGGCAACTCGGTGACCACGACCAACGGCGGCAACCCCCTGCTGGTCTCCCGAGTGCGACCAGCAGGCGACGCCGCGAAGAACGCCAATCTGATCCTCGACGCCAACGCGTATGGCGGCCCGGTGGCGGCAGGCTCGGCCCTCTTCGTCTGGAACGGTCGTGGGGTGACCGGGCTCGCGAACTGGACGAGGATCTCCGGACAGGACGCCCGCAGCACCTGGACCCAACGGTGACCGGCCGGTCCGGATCCCCCTCTCCCCCAGGTGCGGGGTCACCCGTGGCCGCTCAACGGAGATGGGGACTGGGTCGGGCTTAGAGTGGGTCGATGGCAGCATCCCCCAGCCCCGGTGGTTGCCTCGCCGGACGATCATGGCGTCCCTGACCCAGATGGTGGACGAGCACGCCACCGCGAGCGGGTTCAGCGGTGTCGTGCGAGTCGACGTGGCCGGAGACACGGTTCTGGCCCGTGCCTACGGGATGTCAGACCGGGCCCACGCGGTCCCTAACACCCTGGACACCCAGTTCGGGACGGCGAGCGTGACCAAAGGCTTCACCGCCCTGGTCGTGCTGCGCCTCATCGAGGAGGGTCTGCTCCGGCTCGACACCACGATCCGCCAGGTGCTGGGCGTCGATTTGCCACTGGTGGCCGACGCGGTCACAGTGGAGCACCTCCTTGCGCACCGGTCGGGCATCGGCGACTACCTCGATGAGGGCGTGGTGGGCGATATCACCGACAACGTCATGCCGGTCCCCGTCCACGAACTCGCCTCGACCGAGCGCTACCTCCCGGCGCTCGACGGCCACCCGCAGATCTCCGTCCCCGGGGAGAGATTCCGATACAACAACGCCGGATTCGTCGTGCTCGCGCTCGTGGCCGAACGCCTCTCGGGGCGGCCGTTCCCTGACCTAGTGCACGCGCTGGTCTGCGAGCCGGCGCGGCTGGCTCAGACCGCCTTCCTGCGCAGTGATCAGTTGCCTGGTCGCGCCGCGGTGGGCTACCTGAGCGCTGACGGCATACGGACCAATGTGTTGCACCTACCGGTGCTGGGGAGCGGCGACGGTGGTCTGTACTCCACCGCAGAAGACCTCCATCGCCTGTGGTCGGCCCTGTATGCCGGTCGCATCGTCACCCTGAGCACACTCACCGAGATGACCCGCCCCCGCAGCGACTGGCCCGAGGAGAACCGGCGCTACGGCCTCGGCATTCACCTGCACGCCACCACCGATACCGTCTTCCTCGAAGGTCTGGACGCGGGTGTCTCCTGCGCCAGTCATCACAACCCGACGACGGGGAGCACCTTCACGGTGCTGAGCAACACCTCGGGGGGCGCCTGGCCGCTGGTGTCCCTGCTGTCCCGCATACTGCCTCCGGCGCGGGAGCAGAATTGAGGCATGCGCATCGCGGTGACGGGTGGTTCGGGCAAGCTTGGTCGGCACGTGGTTCGGCGGCTTCAGGCCAGCGGCCACGACGTCCTCAATCTCGACTCCACCGGCGAACGGTGGACCGGGTGGACCCAGGTGGACTTGCGGGACTACGGCCAGGTGGCCGATGTCCTCGGCGGGGCGCAGGGTGAGTTCGGCCCGGTCGAGGCCGTCGTGCACCTGGCGGCCATCCCCGCCCCGGGGTTGGCGCCCGACTCGGTGACCTTCCGCAACAACATGACCGTGACCTTCAACGTGCTGCACGCCGCGATCCGTCAAGGCATCACCCGCATCGTCATGGCGTCGAGCGAGACGGTGCTCGGGTTGCCCTTCGACACCCCACCGCGGTACGTCCCGGTCGACGAGGAGTATGCCGCGCGGCCGGAGAGCGTCTACTCGCTCGGCAAACACCTCGAGGAGACGATGGCCATCGAGCTCGCCCGGTGGCACCCCGAGGTGACGATCACGGCACTGCGGTTCAGCAATGTCATGGACGTCGAGGACTACGCGGCCTTCCCGGGGTTCGACGTCGATGCCCGGGCCCGCAAGTGGAACCTCTGGGGTTACATCGACGGGCGCGACGGCGCCCAGGCCGTCGAACTGGCCCTCGCCCGCAGCGGGCCGGGGTTCGACCGGTTCATCGTCGCCTCACCCGACACCGTCATGAGCCGGCCCAACGCCGAACTCCTCGCCGAGGTGTTCCCGGGGGTGCCGGTGCGCGGCGAGATCGGCGAACACACGACGCTGTTGTCCATCGACAAGGCACGGCGCATCCTCGGCTACAACCCGCAACACACCTGGCGCACCATCCTCGACGATTCTGCCGAGAGCACCGGCGACCACGCCACACCCACGGAGCGCCCGCCTAGATATCCCAGGGTCGTTGCGGCGGCCAGCGGGCTGGCCCCAGGCGGTGTGCCCGTTATAGGGGCGGTGTTTGAGGCAGCCGTGGAGGATGCCGACCCAGCGGTGCCGAGGGAGCGGAGGCTTGGTGGTGGGTGGGCCGGCACGCCGGGTGTCGTACAGGGCGCGGGCGCCTGGGCTGGCCTGCAGGGAGCAGAAGGCCCACTGGTCGATCCGTCATAGAGGCGCTGGTTACGGGCGTGCCGGGCCAGGACGGCTCGTTTCTTGCCGGAGGCGACGGTCAGGGGTGAGGTGCCGGCGTAGTTCCTGCGAGACTTGGCATCAGCGAAGCGTTCGGGGTCGTCCCCGAACTCGCCGAGCACCCGGCGCCAGGATGTCTCCTAGGCCTGGAAGCGACAGGATGATGTCGGCGTCCGGGGCTGCTCAAAGACTGCTCCAGCTGCGTCTCGAGCTGCGCGAGTTGGGTGTTCAGGGCGGTGATGACACCGACCTGGGCTTTCACCACGGCCGCGTAGGCGGCGCGACCGCGCTGGGGCGTGGGCCTCGTGCGCAGGACGGCCTGCATCTTCTCGGCGGTGAGGTCCAGGTTTCGTCGACCCCCGCCGGCGCCGGGCGCTGACCGCAAGGCCCGGGCCCGGAGGGCCAGGCGTCCCTGCCGTGCAGGTCCTCGAACGCGACCAGCGCGGCGGGATAGAACTCCCGCAACGCATTCCGCAGCCGGTTGACCTCACGGTTGCGGGACCACACCAGTGCCTGCTGGGCCCGCGCCAGCACCTTGACCGCCTGCACCTGCTCGGTGTCGCCGGCCACGACCCGGTGGTTGTGGGCGTCGGTGCGGACCAGGTCCCCCAGGACCTTGGCGTCCCGGCGTCGGACTTCCCGCCGCCGACGTGGTGCCGGTCGCGGTAGCGGGCACGGCTTTGGGGTTGACCGCGTACACCCGGTACCCGGCCGCGACCAGCGATGCGGCCCACAAGCCGTGATCAGTCTCGATCCCGACCACCACTTCCGTGGGTCTTCGGCGTGCTGCGCGATCAACGCGTGGAAGCCGCTGACCCCAGCCACTCCTTCCGGGAAAGCCGTACGGCGAGCTTCTCCCCCTGGTGTTCGGCTGAATGTCGTGGTGATCCTCAGCCCAGTCATTGCCAACGAAGATCAACCCGATCACCTCCTCGACGCGATGACGAACCTCTTCGATGAGCCGAGACCGCCCATGGCAGCGCCTAATGGATCAGTGCTCACCACCACCAGCGGGCACGACATCCCATCAGCACTCAACGGGCGACCTACCCACCGGTCAGGACACGATCTAGGCGTAGAGATCCCAAGAGTCTCAGGCTGGAACAGTGTTCACCGACCGATGGCTCGGCCACAGCCTCCCACCCCAGATCGAGCCCGGAACGAGACGATGCAGCCCCATTAGCTGGAAGATCTGAGCGGCTCGAGGGCAGCGAGCACGAGGTCGAGCCCGAAGCCGAACTCCTCAGCCGGGACGTAGCCGGCCGCGGCCAGGGTGACGGCCGCCTCGTTGAGGTAGGGGAACTTTTCCGGGGGCAGTTGGGGCAGGTACACCTCTTCGGCCATGTCCGTGAGTTCGTCGGCGGTGTCGAAGGGAAGGCTGGCCTCCTGGAGGGCGAATCCGTAAACGTAGCTGTCGAGGATCCAGTTGGCGTGCGTGGTCATGAGCACGCTGAAGCCCGCCCTCCGCAGACACGCGGTGACCGCTTCGAGGTGGCGTAGCTGGGTCGGCCCCGGCGACGTTCGTGACTCCATGAGGCCGATCGCCCACGGATGCCGAGCGAGCATCTGCCGGACCGAGATCGCCCTCAGCCGCATCGCGGACTGCCAGTCGGTCGCGTCGGCCGGGAACTCGATCTCCGCGAACACCGCGTCGACCATGCCATCGAGCAACTCGGCCTTGTTTGCCACGTAGTGATAGAGCGACATCGCACCCGCACCGAGCGAATCGGCCAGTCGGCGCATGCTCAGACCCTCGACCCCTTCGCGGTCGGCGAGACGAATCGCCTCGACCACGACCCGCTCTCTGCTCAGGCCAGCGTCGGGGGCGTCCTGACGTCGCTTCCTCGCGGACAACCGGTCTCCTCGCTCGTGCCGCCCTGACAATCGAGCAGCATACGGACCTGGTACGGTGTACGAACTCGTACACCGTACGAGCGGCCACCCGGCATACCGACATGAACGTGAGAGAAGGCAACCGATGACCACGGCACCACACACCCTCAGCCACCCGGGATCACCGCGGATCGTCGGCGCGACGGCGATTGCGCTCGCCGCGTCACTGGCCCTCCAGAACGTGGTCCTGGGTGGCTCCGGAGCACCCGACTACGCTGCGCCGATCGCGGACGTCCTCGCGTACCACGCAGAGAATCGAGGCACCGTCGCGATTGCCGTGGGGCTCGAAGCGCTCAACCTGCCCCTGCTTCTGGGGTTCCTCGCCGGTCTCCATGGCCTCGTCCGGCGCCGCTCGGAGGGGGGCGCGACGTGGGCTCGCTTCGCCCTCGCCGCGGGCGCGACACTTTCGGCCGTCTGGGCGATCTATGCCGTGGCGTGGGTCGGGGTCGTTCTTTCCGCCGATCAAGGGGCCGCACCGAGCCCGGCGCTGGAGCTCGCCTGGCAGATGCATGCCGCGGGTTTGGCGATGGCGCTGCCGGCCCTCGGTACGACGTTCCTCGGTGCCGCCCAGGCAACGCACGCGGCATCGCTCACCGGGTCATGGCAACGGCTGCTCGGCGTGCTGGGGGCCATCCTCCTCATCGCTGCCGGGACGACCACTGTCGCGATCGCGGACGGCTCGCCGATGGTGTTCGTGGGTGTGGCTGGCCTCGCGCTGTGGGTTGTCTGGCTTCTCGCGACCGGCGTTCGGCTGCTCCGCGTAGACCGCGTCTGACGCCCCTGGGTCGACACCGTGGCTTCGACAACGGTTGCCCTCTCCATGGCTCATCCGTAAGGTTGCTGATACGTCAACAATCGGGAGTGGTCATGACGAGCGATCCCACCCGTTGCACTGTTCCTCGGCGACGACCCTCCTGCACTCTCGTGTCATCCCACTGCCCAGCCCATCCCGCTTCCCGTGAAAGGACGGTCGTCATGACCTCATCACCGATCCCCTCCACGCTCGCCACGCCGACACCAGCGGCCGCCGCATGCTCCCGGGTGCACGGCATACGCCACCGGGTGGTGCCGGCGCTCCTCCTCTCCGGTCTCGCCCTGGCCGGGTGCTCGGAGTCCGCCACCCCGGCTGCGAGCAGCCAGGCGCCTAGCAGCGCGGCGTCAAGCCCGGCAGCCGCGGCCCTGACCATGAGCGAAGTGGCCAAGCACAACACGGCCGAGTCCTGCTGGGCAGCCGTCGACGGTGACGTCTACGACTTGACCGCGTGGATCGCCAAGCACCCTGGCGGCCCCGACAAGATCAGCGCTCTGTGCGGCACGGATGCAACCGCTGGGTTCACCGGCAAGCATGGGGCGCCCGACGGCGGCGGGAACCCGCAGCAGCGCCTCGCGAGCTTCAAACTCGGCCCCCTCGTCTCCTGACGGGCGCACCCGCCAGTCTCCGGCGGGGTCATAGGATTCGCGGGTGGTGCACGCCCGATGGCTCAACGAGTCCGAGCAGGCGATGTGGCGCGCCTTCTTCGACATGCGCCGACACCTCGAGCGCGCCATCACGGTGCAACTGGCCGAGCATGGCCTCTCGCACCCGGACTACACCGTGCTCGTCGTGCTCTCCGAGTCGCCCGATGGCATGCGGTCACGGGCCCTCGGTGAGCGGATCAGCTGGGATGCCAGCAGGCTCTCGCATCAGCTGCGCCGGATGGAGTCCCGCGGCCTCATCGAGCGCGGACCAACACGGCGCGACCGCCGCGGCACCGTCGTGACGATCACCAGCCGAGGACGAAGGGCGATCGAAGAGGCGGCACCCGGGCATGCCGAGGCGGTGCGCGATGCCTTTGTCGACCTCCTCGACCCGCACGAGATCGAGGTTTTCACGGCGGTCTCGTTGCGAGTGTCCGCGAGGGCTGAGGGTCGGGGACGGAGCCTGGAGCGAGGCTGAGGCGGCCTCTGTGGGCGGTTTGGGCAATCTAAGCCTTCGGGAGGGCCGCTCGCCGCCTCAGACACGTTTGGACTGGTAGGCCCACATCGCGATCTCGACGCGGTTGCGGACACCGAGTTTGGCCATCACCGACGCGATATGGGTCTTGACCGTGCTCAGACTGATGAAGAGCTCCGCGGCGATCTCGGCATTGGTGCGGCCGCGGGCGAGCAGCGCGAGCACCTCCTCCTCACGCTCGGTCAGGGGATCGATGGGCTGGGTGGCGCTCTGAGGTGCCTGGTCGACGAGGGTTGCGAGGAGCCGACGCGTCACGTTGGGGGCGATCAGCGCGTCCCCGCTCGCGGCGGCGTGCACGGCCTGGACGAGCAGGTCCGGTCCGGCGTCCTTGAGCAGGAACCCGCGAGCGCCTGCACGCAGGGCACCGAGGACGTACTCGTCCAGATCGAAGGTGGTGATGACGACGACCGCCATCGGGTCCGCCACGTGGGGACCCGCGAGCCGCCGGGTCACCTCGATCCCGTCGAGCCCGGGCATGCGGATGTCGACGAGGAGGACATCGGGACGCAGTCGGGTGGCCACCTCAATGGCCTGTATGCCGTCCGCGGCCTCCCCGACGACCTCTATATCGGGTTGGGCGCCGAGGATCATCACCAGCCCAGTCCGCACGAGGTCCTGGTCATCGGCCACGACAACACGGATGCTCATGGCGAAACCTGCACGGGGAGAACAGCTTCCACAACCCAGCCGCCGCCGGGCGACGGGCCTGCAGTCAGCGAGCCACCCAGGAGCTGGGCGCGTTCGGCCATGCCAGTTAGGCCAAATCCGGGCGGTGCCACGGATCCAGCATGGGTCATCCCGTCGTCGGTGACGCGCAGCCGGGCGACCTCGCCCATGCGGCAGAGGTCGATGCGGACATGGGTCGCGCCGCGCGCATGACGGACGGCATTGGTGAGTGCCTCCTGCGCGATGCGGTACACCGCAGCGTCCACCGGTCCCGGCAGCCCGGTGACAGCGCCGGTGAGCGTGACCTCGACGGCCGGGGTAGCGTCCGCACGCGCCAGCGCGGAGAGGTCGGCGACCCCCGCCAGCGGGGAGTAGGCCTCCGGGCCGTCCTCGCGGAGCACGGCGACCATGGACCGCATCTCGGCGAGGGTGCGCGTCGCCTCCGCCTCGATCGTGGCCAGAACCTGAGCCGCCTGGGCGGGCTGGGCACGGGCAACCACGCCACCAGCCTGAGCTTGCACCGCGATGGCGGAGACGTGGTGGGCAACGGTGTCGTGCAGCTCGCGGGCGAGCGCAAGGCGTTCCTGGTTGCGGATCTCGCGCCGTTGCCGCTGCCAGAGGTCGGCACGCGAGCGGAACACCGCGGCAAGCGAGGCGATGACGAGCAGGAGAAGGCTGCCACCGATGAGGTCCGGCCCCGTGGCCGCGGAGGCGTACATGCCCAGCGCCACGACCGCGGCGACACACGGCATACCCACAACGATCTCGCGCCCCGAGCCCCAGCGAACCAACGCGTAGAGCAGGATGAGGATGACCATCATTGCCAACGAGCCGAGTTCGGCTGTGCGGGTGGCCCATTGGATGACGGAGAGCACTCCCGCGACACCGAAGCCGAGGAGGCAGGTGACCATCGGGTGGCTCCGGCGCCACAGCAGCACCGGGATCAGAGCCATGGCGATCAGGGTGACGAAGGGGCGCCCCGCCATACTCGGGCGGGCAAGGGCCTCGACGACGGCGACCGCCTCGAACGCTGCCACGAGGATCCAGTCGCCACGGCCCACCGGCGGAATGTCGGTGGGCCGTGGCTCGCGCCAGATAGCGCGCCAGAGCTCTCTCACTCGTTCAGGCTAGAGACCGCCGACATACGTCGCCAGTTCCAGGCCGAGCGCAGGATGAACACGAGGATGACCAGTTCGAGCGCGAATCCGAGACCGTAGTAGTACAGCCACTCCCCGCCGGTGAGGTTGAACGCCATCCAGGGGATGAGCAGGGAGGCTACGACGAGGTTCGTTGTGCGGTTGGCGCGCGGGGGCAGGGTCGTGGAGAGCAGGATCATCATGATCGGGACCGCCGAGGCAGCCAGTGCGCTGACCATGAAGGTCTGGGTGATGTCGAAGGTGAAGACCTTGCCTTTGAGGATGCCCTCAACGGCGCCCGGCTTGTAGAGGCCGAGGACGTCGACATAGATGTAGAGACACATGAAGCTGGTCCAGGCTGCGGCAAGCTTCAGCTGGAGGGGCACCTGCTGGTCGGTGCGGGTCGCCGGGGCGGGTGCGGTCTGCAGGGTGTGCGTGGTCATCGAGAGAAGTCCTTCGGGTGTGTCGAATAGGTACATCACTACGATGGTTCGCCTCAGCCTGCGGCTCATCAGTCTCCAGGCCGGACCTGCCCTGGCCGAAAGAACGACTCGCGGCGTCACACACCGATGAAGAGGTACTCCACACCCAACAGGTCGTAGGTGCGCATCGCTCTGCGGTCGCGCGTCAGCAACACCCGGCCATGCCGATGAGCCGCCTTGGCAACCAGCGCGTCATAGACCCCGCCGCCCGTGATACCCAGCACCCCGACCCGGTCGAGAAGGTCGGCCGCGTCGGCCTCGGCGAGCCAGGCAACCTCTGGGAAGCCGGCTCGGATCACCTGCCGCGCGGCGTCCGGGGCCACTGCGAGCTGCCCCGGCATCCGGGTCAGGACCGAGTAGACCTCGTATGCCGCGTGCCCGGCCAGCGCCGGCCGGTAGGTTCGCGCCGCGTCGCGGCACGGAGCGTGCGAGGTGTGTGCCGCGTCCAGGGCGGCGACCGCGACGCTCGTGTCCACGGCATACCGCTTCTGCGACGGCACCTCAGCGCTGACCATCGTCACGCCACCGCGTGACATCCGCGTCGGTGACCACGAGGCCTTCCGCGGCTTCGAGGGCAGGCCACCCATCGAGCTCCACGATGCGACGACCCCGCTGGCGCACCGGGCTCAGCCGCAGGTCACCACCCTCAACAGTGATGTCGAGCTCACTGTCCGCGGCAATATCCAACCGGTCGCGCAGGTCCTTGGGGATCACCACCCGACCGGCCTTGTCAATGGATACCAGCATGGCACCCAGGCTACCAACCTCCCCATGAGCTCAGGTGGTCTCCCGCAGGGCGACCACGGCGTCATCCACCGCGATGAAGCCGACCCCGTCGACGACATCCCGCGTCGGCAGGTACCACGGCCACACCTTGGCAGGGGAGCCGTTGCCGTGCACCACGGCGAGGACGCGACCGCCGACGTTCCCGGGCTCGGCCGGGTTCCATGGCATCGGCATGGGATAGAACAGGTCGAAGGTCGGGTAGGTCAGGTCCCACACGGCTTCGCCCTTGGCAAGCTCCCGCATCGTCCCGTCCTTCGGGTCGAGCACGCGGGTGGGCGGGGCGCCCTTGTAGGACGCGCCCACGGACAGCCGTCCACGATCCTCCAGGTCACGGATCGTCAGCAGTTCCGGGAAGGACTCGGTCGAGGCGTTCGGATGGGTGACCTGCGGCGACTCCCAGATGACCCTGCCCGTCCTCACATCGAGGCCGACGACTCGCTCGCGAACACCCTTGAACACGAACGGTCCCGAGAACGAGCCCCACGTGATGCTTCCCGTGCTGCGGCAGGCGAGCACGACCGTGGTCGTCTCATCCACCGTGTGCTCGCCGCACATTGTGCTCAGATCCGAGGCTTTCCACAGGACTGCCCCGGTGTCGACCGAGAGCGCCACGACGACTCCGCGCCCCGCGAGGTCCACGCTCTTCTTGCCGAAGAGGCGGGTCACGGTCAGCACGACCGTCCGGGTTGCCGGGTAGTACTCCCCCGACCAGCCGTTGCCGAGATTGAGATCCTTGGCGAGCGTGGTGATGTCAAAGGTCCACAGCGTCTGACCTCCCTGAGATCGAATGATGCGGGTCTCACCGTCGCCGCGCAGACCCATCGTCTGCACGTATGCCGCGCTGTCGCCTGGGAGCGCCGGTCCCACGGCGAGGGTCGCCGGGTCAACCCGGTGCGCCACGGTGACCACGTCCTCGACGTCAGCGGGTTGTTTGGGTGCCTTGGTCTCGACACAGATCAGGGCCTTGTCGTCCTCGCACGGGCGGGGCAGGCCGTGATAGACGGCGGCCAACGGCCCAGTGGTGACGGTGCCGTCGGTGGGATCGATGAGGGCCACCGTGGCCTGAGCGCCCTTGCCGTCCTTGGCGCCGGGGTGCGCCGGGACCAGGGCGAGCACCTGGTCCTTGATGGAGCGCACCGAGGCCCGGCCGGTGGACAGGCTCACCGACGCCTCCACTCGCCAGGTCTCCTTGCCGCTCTTCGGATCGAGCCCCACGAGGTAGAGCCGCCGGCCGGCGCTGACATAGGTCACCGGCATACCAGCGACGACCGCGACCTGACTCACCGGGGTCAGCCCACGGGTGCGCCAGAGTTCGGTGAGCGGCCCGACTGGCTCCACGGCAGCGCTCGGGCCGGGGTTCGGGGACGCGCTGCTGGTGCCGACCGGTGTGGTCGCGCCGGAATCGCTCGGTGCGGGGTCGCTCCCCGACGTGCAGGCAGCAAGGAGGCAGACGACTGCCATGAGGGTCGGGAGCACATGTCGTGAACGGTGCGACGGTGACCGGGTCATGGCTTGAGTCTCGCGCACCATGACAGAAACCCCAGAAGTTATCCACAGACCTGTGGATAAGGGCCGGGGCTGGGGGTGTCATGTGCTGAGATCGCTCGCATCAATCCGGCATCTCAGGAGGTCTGGCCATGGGCTTCAGCACTCACTACCTCGGACGTCTCGACATCATCCCCCCTCTGAACGACGCCGAGGTCGAGTGGCTGTGCGCGTTTCGCGAGACCGAGCGCGGCTTTCACCCCGACGATCCGTATGCCGTGCCGATGCATCCGCGCGCGGAGGTGTTCGAGCACCCCGAGTGCGCCCTGCCGGGCGGCGGTTGGGTGATCACAGCGAAACCCCGCGTCGGGTTGTCGCGGTGTGACTGGGAGCCGTGCCTGCAGGGCTGTTGTCTGGTGTGGCGGGAGGTCGAGAAGTCGAACTCGGCCGTCGAGGAGCTGGCGTACCTCATCGACCACTTCCTGCGGCCCGGTGCCTACGCCCAACGGGACGGCCGCGACGACTTCGCGGCCTTCACGTTTGATCATGTGGTCTCTGGTGTCATCGTGGCCGAGCGCAATGACAGTCGAGGGCTCTTCCTCATCGTCGCGGACAACAATGCGCTCAGCACCCAGGTCCTCGTCCCAGGAGACTTCCTTGAACGCTTCGGTGGACGGTGGGACGAGGACGGTTCGACATGAGCACGCGCAGGCCCTGGGAACTCGTCGACCCCGCACAGCCCATCTCTCACGTCCTCAAGCACACGCGCGCTCGCGTCGGCGACGTCGTCATCGCCCGGATCGACTGTGAGAGCCAGCTCGTCACGGGCACGCGTCGCCTGCGCGGGTTCGCTGATGCCGGCCTCTCTGCCGGGCACGACGTCGGTCTCCAGCTCGACCTGAGCACGCAGTGTCGCGAGATCGCGAACTCACTCAGTGGCGAGCGCGCCTTCGTCGACGGTGGGTGGGAAGTGCCCAGCGGTGTGTTCATCACGCTGGTGTGCCGTGAGGGTCGCGTCGTCCCCACCGCGCGTGAGCTCGGCTGGCTGCTGGCGTGGCGATATGCCAACCACCTCACCGCCACCTTCAACGGGGACGTGTATGCCGTGACACCGCACGGGTGGATCGGTTCTGGTGACAAGCGCTGCGGCCTCACTCCCACGGTGAGACCGGATCCGCCGAGGAGGCTGTCCGTCGTGCGGCCCGTCGCATAAGCTCATGGGCACCGCATCAAATCTGATTATCAGATACTCTGAAGGCATGAGGACGATCACCGCGACGGAGGCCTCGCGCCGGTTCTCGGACCTGCTAGATGCGGTCGAGGCTGGCGAGTCCGTGACCGTGACCAGGGGGAACCGGCCGATCGCCGAGATCAGGCCAGCCCGCCGCCATACCGGTCGCGACCTGCGCACTGCCCTGGCCGACATCCCGCCGCCAGACGAGCGCTTCGTCGCCGATGTCAGCGCCGCGATGGCGGCGGTGAGGCAGGAGGTGCCCGACCCGTGGGGAGCCGCCTGATCCTGGACACGAATGTCCTCATCGCCTACGAGCGGGGCGACGTCGACGTCAGGGCGCTGGACGATGCCAGTCTCGCGGTTGCAGCCATCACGGTCGCGGAGTACCAGACCGGGATCGAGCTCGCTGACAGCGCCGAGCGGGCAGCCACGCGCGCCCGGGCCCTGGCCGCGATCATCGACAGCGTCGAGGTCCTCGACTACACCGAGGCAACCGCCGCGCACCATGCCCGGCTGATCGCGCACGTCGGGCGATCAGGGGTGCAGCGAGGTGCCCACGACCTGATCCTCGCGGCTCATGCCGCCCAGACCGGCCGCACCCTCCTGACCTCGGATGCCGCGGCTCGATTCGGCGATCTCCCGGGAGTGAGCGCCGAAGAGCCCTGAGTGCGGACGGACGCGACCGCCGCGGAACCTCACTGCCCGATCGATGTATCAGGAGCCCAGGTCCGCGACTCCTCCCCTCTTGGCGCCTTCCCCCACTCCCCCAGGAGGATTCATGTCCAACGACCTTGGCCCCGAGTTCGCGGCATACCCCGTCGCAGCAGTACCCGGCGCAACAGCGCGGTGGCACGACGGCGGCGTCCGGATCACCACCCCGACCGGGGCGGTCGAGGTGCGCTTCGCGCTGCCGAATGTCGGTCGCCCACACTTCCCGGGCCCAGCCCCGGACCAGCTGCAGATCCTGGAGCCCTCCGCAGTGACCGGCACCGTCCAAGGCCAGATCGATGACCCGGATGCCCTGGTCCGCTCCGCGCTGTCGGGACGCATTGCGGCGTTGGCGACCGGCGACCCGAGCACCGTCGTGGTGACCACGCTCGGGCCGGGGCAGGCGCAGCCCGACGGCACCTGGGCCTGGGCCGTGCTCGGCGCCGCGCCGCAGCGTCGGTTGCTGGACATCGCCCTGGCCGACGGAGAGGGCTGGCGGGTCGTCGCCCCGCACGCGGTCTACTACCGCGCCGATTGGTCCGATTTCGGCCTGGCGCACCTCACCGACACCCACGTGGCCCGCCGAATCGATCAGTTCAGGCCGATCCTGCGCGGATTGGGCCGCCTCGAGGCCGCGGAGAAACTGATCAACTGGAACGACCGGTTCCGAGGATTCGTCCGGTTCGCCAACGCCCTGCACGACGCCGGCCAGTTGGACGTCATCGTGGCGACCGGCGACCTGATCGACTTCCAGTTCGAGAGCAGCGACGATCCACTCGGCGGAGGCAATGCGCTCTTCCTCCGCCAGCTCGTCCTGGGCACGGCCCCTGGCCCCGAGTTCCCGAACGTCGAGGAGTTGCGGGTGCCGATCCTGATGACCCCCGGCAACCACGACTACCGGCACAACCCCTACCAGCTGATCTTCGATGTGCATTCCTGGGGCAAGGACTGGACCCGGTTGCACAACCACTCCGACTACAACCTGGGCAAGGACGACGCCATCGCACTGACCAATGCGCTCTATTTCCCCGGCGAGAGGGACGTGCCCAACATCGACGAGGACGACGCGGCTGCGATGGTGGCCATCGAGCCCTCGCTGCGCGCCTGGCGCGAACATCTGGCCGAACCGCAGACCGGCGTGGTCGCTCTGGGGCCGCACCGGCTCGTCCTGGTCGACTCAGCCCACGACGTGGGCACGGTGACCACGATGTGGGAGGCCTTCAAGAGCTGGGTGGGTGCGGTGAGCGAGGACCAGCGCACCTTCATCGGCGGATCACCGAACTGCGAGGGGGTCTCCGACGGGGAGTACGAGGTGGCGATCGCCGCGATCGATGAGGCACCCGACGAAGGGCTGGTCATCCTCGCCATGCATGCGCCGCTGGTGAACCCGTGGAACACCGAGTACCCGTACTACCTCCGTGAGACCCAACGCCCGGCCAACGCCGGCCACGCCTGGTGGTATGCCGCCCGGCACACCAAGCCCTTGGCCAGCCTGGACGCTGACTGGGTGCGCGGCAAGCACCGGGACTGGTTCGGCCGCGACGGTGAGGGCGAACCGGCATACCTCAAGCGCGGCAACAGCCAGGACCTGCTCGATTTCGGGGTGTCCAGGGGTAAGGCCGACGACCTGATCCGAGCCGTCGTCGGCTACGGACGGCGGCGCAGCGCCGACCTGGTGCTCGCCGGGCACACCCACCGTCACAACGAGATCCGGTTGGGCATCGTCGGGGACGAGCTGGCCTACTTCCTGGACTTCTACACCCAGAACCCGCGCCAGTACTACGAAACCCGATTCGTCACCGCCGACGACGTCAAGGCGACGTCGTCGGCCAGCAACCCCTACACGGTGGGCTCCCGGGCCACCTACGTCCACATCGACGAGGAGGCACTGCCCGACGCCGCGCCGTGGCCGATGCCGTATGACGCCAAGCACGGGTATGCCGTCCAGGTGCCCCCATACCCCGATCCGCTCGACCGCGCCGCGGACAAGCGCGAGTGGTGGTCTCGGCACCGGCCCCTGCTCCTGCAGACCGGTGCCTTGGGACCGATGGAGAACAACCAGGTGAGTTTCAGTGGCTTCCGGTTGATCTCGGTGCAGGAGAACGTCATTCACCACGTCCACTACCTGCCCATTGAGCGGCTCGAGGCGGCCGGGTTCACGCTCAGCCTGGAGGCCGCGGCCGCGGTCGAGGGCCCACGTGGGGTGCGTCACCGCGAGCGTTCGCGCCGATTCGCGCTGCCGAGGCCGGCTGGCGCCCCCGCCGCGCTCCTTCCCGGCTCCGGGGGCCACTCGGCCATCTACCGGGACGCCGAGGGCTTCCTCGTCGAGATCTGGGATGTGCCGGGTTCGGCGGGAGGCGGACGCCTGGCGGACCGGGCGCTCGCCCCGGCCGCGGCTGGCGAACCGACCACTTTCATCGATCCCCAGGGGGCCAATGTGGTCGTCTATCGGGCTGTCGACGGCGGGATCCACACCCTCTACTGGAGCGGGACCGCGCCGGCTGCGCATGACGACCTGAGCGGCTACGCCCAGGCGCCGGCGGCGGCCGGTGAGCCCGCGGCATACCAACTGGCCGGTGGCAGCCATATCGTCTATCGCCGCCCGGACGGGCATCTGCAGGAGCTGTTCTGGATGGGTGTAGACCCGGTCCAGACCGCGTGCCTGACCGACTACGTCGAGGCGCCGCTGGCCGCGGGCGACCCAGGCTCCTACCCGGTCACCACCACCGGACAGAACATCGTGCTTTACCGCGGAGTCGACGGGCACGTGCACTCGCTCTACTGGTCGGATGGCCCGACCGGGCACGACGACCTGTCCGGCTGGACCCAAACACCCGATGCCGCGGGCGTGCCGGTCGGCTACCACCTGCCCGCCACCGACACCCATCAGGTCGTCTATCGGGCCGTCGACGGGCATCTCTACGAGATCTGGTGGCAGGGCGTAGCACCGGCCTCCGGATGGGACCTGACCGCCGCCGCCGGTTCCCCCGCCGCCGCGGCCGATCCGGCCGGTTGGTTCGTGCCGGCCACCGGGATCAAGCATGTGGTCTATGTGGGGACCGACGGGCATCTGCACGATCTCGCCTGGGCACCCGGATCGGGTGCGCCGGTGTGGACCGACCTGACCGTGTATGCCGTTGCGCCACGAGCTGTGCCGGAGCGGGTCAGTGCCTTCACCGATCCCGGGTCGAGCACGTGCCGAGTTCTCTATCGGGCCGCCGACCAAGAGGTCCACGAAATCCGTTGGGGCTGAGCGCATAGCTTGTGGGGGTGCGGGCGTTGGCGGCGCCAGGCGGTGAGGATGGCCGGCAACCCCCGGCGTGAGGAGAGTGCCGGTTGCTCCACCTGTTGGCGTTCTCGACAATTATCTTCATGTAATTTATGCACAAGCGGCTGTATCGTACATGTGTGGACATCGCACTGTTCCGCAACAGCCCGACCGGACAACTGTCGCCCATCGCCGGCACCTCCGACGCGGGGCCGTACGAGCACTTCGCTTTCCTGCCTAACCCGCTCGGTGAGGCGGGACCGGACCTGAGCCAAGCGGCATACCGCTCGGTTGCCGACGCGCGGGCCGCGCTGGCGGCACTGGATGCCACCGCCCAGCGGCTCCCCAACCCGCGCCTGTTCCGCCACTCTGCGCTTCGGCTCGAAGCCCAGGCAACCTCGGCGCTGGAGGGAACACATGAGCCTTTGGCTCGGGTGCTCACTGAGGACATCCCTGAAGGCCACGACCCGTCGATGCGAGAGGTCCTCAACTTCCTCTTTGTGGCGGAGGACGCGTTCGCGTGGGCCGATGAGGGACGGCCATGGAATCTCTCGACCTTGAGCGAACTGCACCGCCGGCTCATGGAAGGCACGCACAGTGAGCGAAACTTCCACGGCGTGCGCCCGATCCAGGTCGTCATCGGCCAGCGCCACAACCCCGACCCGGGTGCCCACCCCATCACGAATGCCCGCTACGTGCCGCCTCCCCCCGGCATCGGCCTAGAGAGTCGCGTCGGCGACTTGCTGGACTGGATGCGCGTCGACCACTCTGCGCAGATCGACCCCGTCGGGGCTGCGGCGATGAGCCACTACGCGTTCGAGGCGCTCCACCCCTTCCACGACGGAAACGGGAGGATCGGACGGCTCTTCATCGTGCTGTTCCTCTACCAGCACGGGGTGCTGTCAGAGCCGAGCATCACCGTCTCGCCATACTTCGAGGCGCGCCGCCAGGAGTACTACGACGCCCTGCTCGGGGTCTCGACCGACGGGGACTGGTCGACCTGGGTGGACCTCTTCGCTCGCGGGTTGGCGCAGTCGGCCAACGAGGCCCGTGCCCGCATGCTGGCATTGGCGCACGTCCAGGCCCGCCTCAAGGAGACCGTCCACGCCTCGCGGGTGCGCTCCGCGAAGGCGGGGCTCCTCGTCAACCACGCCGTGGCCTTCCCGACCTTCACGGTGGCTCAGGCTGCCGAGGCCATCGGCCTGCAGTACCAGGGCACGAGCCGCCTCATCGTGTCGCTGGTCGAGATCGGAGTGCTCGCGGAGTACGGGCAGAGCAGTTACAACCGACGGTTCCACGCTCCTGCGGTCCTCGAAATCCTGCTGCGCAACGCCCGCTGACCGGTGCGCGCCAGCAGGTCAGGCGCGGCTCAGGACGTCCGCGATGACCCTGCCGGCGTCTCGGAGTTCGTCCGGGGTGTTGGCGGCATACCCGATGACGAGACCGGGATGTCCTGGCCTGATCCGATGCAGCGACAAGGCTTCGACGAGGATGTCACGCTCGGCCAATTCCTCGGCGATCCGCAGGTCGTCCACGTGCTCGGGAAGCGTGACGAGGAGGTGCAGGCCCGCCGCGACACCGTGGATCGTGGCGTCGTGTGGTGTGGAGTGCATCCCGTCGAGGAGTGCGTCGCGTCGCTGTCGTTGACGGGTCTTCACGCGTCGCAGATGGCTGGTGACCTGTCCACTGCGCAGGAGCATCGCCAAGGCGCGTTGGGGGAGGATGGGGGAGCCACGGTCGCTGGCGTCCTTGTGGGCCACCAGCTGCGGCAGCCTGTCGACAGGGGGGATGAGCCAACCGAGGCGTAGTCCGGGAGCGATCGTCTTGGACACAGTGCCGACGTATGCCGTGCAGTCCGGGGCGAGCCCGTGCAGGGCAGAAACCGGGGCGCGGTCGTAGCGGTGCTCGGCGTCGTAGTCGTCCTCGATGATGACCGCGCCGGTGCTGCGAGCCCAGCGGATCACGTGTTGTCGCCGGCGGGGTGAGAGCACCACACCGGTGGGGAACTGATGCGCGGGCGTGAGCAGAACCCCAGCCTCGGTACCCAGGCACTCCGCGATGAGGCCCTCGTCATCGACAGGGATGGGCTGCGCGGTCAGGCCCCAATGGCGCACGTGGTTGTGCAGGCCGCGTGACCCGGGGTCCTCGACAGCCAAGTCCGAGGCGCCGCCGCGGCGGAGAACCTCGAAGAGAAGCGCGGTTGCTTGCGACACCCCTGCGGTGATGATGACGTGACCGGCCTCCACCGCCATGCCTCTGGTGCGGTGGAGCATGGCGGCGATTTCTTCGCGCAGGCAGAGGTCTCCTTGGGGATCGGGGTACATGAAGTCTTCGTGGGCGAGAGAGCGCATGGCCTGCTGGGTGGCGCGGAGCCATGGGCCGCGCGGCATGAACGCCAGGTCTGGGCGTCCAGGGGTGAGGTTCAGCCGCACGCGCCCCGGCGGTGAAGGATATGCGAGCGGCGATTCGGTGGCCGACCCTGTGGCCGACCCTGTGGCCGACCCTGGGGCCGACTCTGTGGCCCACCCTGTGGGGGGCGCGTTGATCGTTGATGGGCCGGGGTGGCTGACCACAGTCCCCGCCCCTATCTGGCTGCTCAGCCATCCCGCATCGGTGAGCTCCTGATAGGCGGCGACGACCGTGCCGCGCGCAAAGCCGAGATCTGCGGCGAGCAGCCGGCTCGACGGGAGCCGCGCGCCTCGGGTCAGTGCGCCGGCCCCGATGGCGGCACGGATCCGCACGGCGAGCCACGCGCTGCGGGCCCGGGGCGGGGCATCGGTGGGGTCGAGAACCAAGAAGTCCGAACCCGTCGATTGGTCCATCACACCGACAGCGTATTGGCTCTTCCTCGGGAACCACTTGTCCGTCATCGTTTGAGCGGTGAACGTCTCGCCGTCCTTCGTCGCGCTCTCCCTGGTCGTCATCGCCACCCCGGGTACGGGGGCTGTCTACACGATCGTGTCGACGCTTGCCCACGGGCTCCGCGGTGGGCTGCTGGCCGCGCTCGCCAATGGTGTCTGCCTGGTTCCCCACGTCATCGCCGTCGTCACCGGTCTGGCCTCGCTGCTCCACGCCAGCGCCGTGGCTTTCACCGTCATTCGCTACCTGGGCGTGGCCTACTTGGTCTACCTCGCCATCCAGACCTGGGGAGGAGCCGGCAATCTGACCCTCGATGTCACGGACCGCAGGGTGGCCAGCGGCGCAGCCGTCTTCTGGGAGGCCATGGTGCTGAACCTCTTGAACCCCAAGCTGACGCTGTTCTTCGTCGCCTTCCTCCCGCAGTTCGTCAACGCCGGACAGGGCCACGTGGTCCGCCAGATGCTGGGGTTGTCGGCTGTGTTCGCGGCACTCACGGTCGCCGTCTATGGCGTGTATGCCGTGGCGGCCCTGTCGTTCCGCAGTCACCTTCAGACGCGACCAACTGTCGCGCGCCGCGCCGAACGCGGCTTCGCCATCGTCTTCCTCGTGCTCGCCGCTCGTCTGGCAGCTCCGAACTCGTAGTCTGCGCAACATTCGCGTCATCCCCGAGTGGGCCTAGCGCGAGGATCACCGGGTCCTATGTTTGATCACGTGGACCTCGCCATCCGTCGAGCCGACTTCGACGACCCTGCACTTGCGCTCTTCTTGACGCGCCACCTCGATGATCTCGCGCCAACAGCACCCAAGGAGAGTCGTCATGCCCTTGACATTGTGTCCCTGCGAGAGCCCTCCGTACGCATGTGGGTGGGTCACGTCGACGACCAACTCGTTGTCACGGGAGCCCTCGTCACGATCGCGGGAAGCAACCACGACGAGGAAGTGAAGAGCATGCGCACGGAACCAGCCGTCCGCGGCAAAGGCCTAGGCATGGCCATGCTGACCCACCTCGCCGCCGATGCTCGAGCCCGGGGAGTGCAACGTCTGTGGCTCGAGACTGGAAGCATGGAGTACTTCGCTGCCGCGCGAGCCCTGTATCGACGCTTTGGCTTCACCGAGTGTGGCCCGTTCGGTGCCTACCGGGCCGATCCCAACAGCACCTTCATGACCGCGATGCTCTAGTCGCGTTCGGGAACGGTGGACACTGGGCGCGCGCGAGTCGGGACCCGGCGACGCCGGCGTGCAGTGTCGCTCGTCGTGACAGCCAGAGGTCCCCACGGCAGATGCGTGCGTTAGCGGCGGCCGCCGAAGGTCCACCGATACGCCTCGATTCCCGTCAAGCTATCCCCCAGGACGTCCCGCGCAGCGCGGGCGCCGGGGGCGCGCACTATCGCGACGGTCCCGAGCTGCAGCGTGGCGTCATCACTGAGGAGGTGCCCGAAGGCGACGAGGTCGGCGTCCGGTATCTGGGCACGGAGGGGTCCGCGGGGTTCGGCCTCGAACCCCACACACAAGAACAGGCCATCGGTGTGATCACAGCGCGGGTATTGCCACATGGATCTGCCCAGCACGTTGTCCCACCGCCTGAGCATAACGTCGCGGTAGGCACCGGCCTGGTAGCAGGGTTCGTCGAACGCGAACGCTCTGGCATCGGTGCTTGTCGCAACCTCGACGACGTGCACGCTGCCGACGAGTTGCTCGTCGTCGTCGAAGGCGGGTCCTCGAAGAGCCAACGCCGAGTCGTACCTGTCCATGTAGGTCCAGTGCTGCTCGACCATGCGACGACGCAACGGCCCCGAACATGCCCGGTCGCGGTGGAAGCAGAAGAACTCCATGGCCCGAGTCTGGACTATCGTCAACCGGCAGCCTCGGCCGTAGGGGGACGTGCAACCAACGGCTCATAGCGCTCATCTCCGCGGCCCGGGCCTATCGCGGTGAGACTGCAAGAGCCCCGACGATGCCACACCTCACTCTCTGGTTCCTGGCGAGTTGGACAGAGCGGACCACGACTATCGAGGCCGGAAACGCATGGCGACCGCCCCAGATCGGAACTCGCGCCGGTACACGAGTTCCAGGTCTATGCGTTCGCGCAGGCCGGCGAGAAGGGTCGGGCCACGGCCGGCGAGCACCGGCTGCACCACGAACTCGTACTCGTCGATGAGGCCCAGGTCCGCCAAGGTCGTGGGGAGCATCACCCCGCCGACCCACAGGCTCCCACCTGGCTCCCCCTTGAGTCGCTGGATCGCTTGGGCGACATCGCCCTCGATCAGTCCGGCGTTCCAGTCGACGGCCGAGAGCGTGCGAGAGACCACCATCTTCTGTGCCTGGTCGATGGCCTCGGCAAAGGGCAGTTGCCAGTCGACCATCCCATCGGGCCAGCGACCGTCCGCTGGACGCCGCCATACCGACTCCATCATCTGGTAGGTCAGGCGACCGAAGATGAGGCAGTCGGCGCGCGCCATCTCGGCGGTCCAGTAGGCCATCGACTCCTCGTCGGGTGCGATCCCGGCGTCGTGGTGACAGCAGCCATCCACTGTGACATTGATTGAGTAGCGCAGGGGTCTCATGGCGGTGCTTTCCGTCTCGGTTCGCTCAGCTCCCAAGGTATGCCGGGTTCTCGCGGACGGGACAGGCCCTGGGGTTGCTGCTATGAATGATGGATGCCAACAAAGCCCATCGGATCGATCATCGGTGCGATCGCCGGGCTGGTTTTTGTGCTTGTGAACGCCGGCACCGTTCCAGGCTCACTCGTCTGGCGCATCGCGGCGGTCATCGGGTTCGTGGCGATCGCCTGGTTCGTCGTGCTGCGCGGACCTGAGATGGAGGGGGCGCAGCCGAGCCGCACAGCGTTGCGGACGTATGCGATCTCTGTCGCGGCCATGATCGTGGCGATACCGGTCGGGGCGACGATCATCAGCAACGTCCTCGACAGGCCGGACGCCGTCCTCGTCTGGGTCGTCTTCGTGGTCGGCGCGCACTTCCTTCCTTTCGCCCGCGCGTTTGGTCTTCCGGTGTTCCGCTGGCTCTCCGTGAGTCTGGTCGTCGTCTCGGTCGTCGGCGGCGTGTCCACCTTCATCTCCGGCAGCACTACCGCACCCGGCTGGACCGGAGTCGTCGCGGGGTTCGTCCTTCTGGTCTTTTCAGCGGTGGGACCCCGGCTGACCCCAGCGACCCCGACGCGACTCGACTGACCGCTCGCCTGCAAGAACCCGTGCTGCGAATCCTGCAAGGTCGGCTGGCCGGGGGCCAGCTCCCGACGATTCGGATGCACGCGACGCTGGCTGGCGAGGGAAACCGGGGACCGGCGGTCAGATGGTGCGTTGGAGTGCCCGTTGCTGCCTATCGTTCAGTCGGCTACCGGATTCCTTGCTGGTCATGCGTCGCAGGGTTCTCGGGGCGAGGAGGGTGCCGATGGCCGCCCAGGCGAGCAGGACGAGCGCAGCGAGCGGGAGCTGCCAGGTTCCGACTGGTTCGGCGACGGCATACGCCTCCGGCAGGAGAGCGGCCCGCATCCCGTGGCCGACCCAGTAGATCGGGCCGGCCTCACCTGCGGCTCATAGCCAGGCAGGGAGAGCGGTGATCGGGTAGAAGACCCCCGAGATCGCGATCCAGCCCATGAGCAGCAACGCGGCGTAGCCGGCGGCTCGCACCGAGGGCACGACGGCGCCGAGGACGGCGCCGACCGCTTGGCAGGCCGCCATCCCGAGCAGCAACACCCAACAGAGGGTGGCGGCGCGACCGAGACTCATCGGCGCGAGGCCATGGACGATGAAGGCGCCGGGGATGGCGATGACGGCCAGGTAGGTCATCAGAGTCATGGTGCACAAGGTGACCTTGCCGATGAGGTACGCGGGGATGCCCAGCGGGGTGCTGCGCGCCCGCAGCAGCGTGCCGTCGTCGCGATCGGCGGCGAGGTACTGGACCATCAGCTGCGCCCCGAAGATGGTGAACATTCCCAGCACGCTGGGGAACATGATCGAGCCGAGGAGGACGCCGGCCACGTCGTGATTTCGGAACCAGTACATCACCGCGAGGGTGGCCACCGGCCACAGCAGCTGTCCGGCCAATCGGCTGGGTGCGAAGTCCTGGCGGAATTCGGTGAGTCCGCGGCTGAGGCCGGTGCGCCATGGGATGGGGGGTCGTGAGCTCATGCTGCGTGCTCCGCCGGCGTGTCCGCCTCGGCGGCATGGACGTAGGCCAGGTAGGTGTCCTCCAGCGACGCTGGGCGGACTTCCAGTGCTGTGACTGCCTCGCCGTGACGAGTGAGGAGGTCGCGGACGTATGCCGTGGAGTCGAGAACGTCCTCCTCGTGGCGGCGGCCGTGCAGGGTGTGGGCGACGTGATCACGGCCGGCGATCTGGCTGGTGAGCTCGTCGCGGGTGCCGGTGGCGATGATCCTGCCCCGCTGGAGGATGTCGATCCGGGTGGCCAGCGCCTCGGCTTCCCACAGGTCATGGGTGGTCATCAAGACGGTGGTACCCAACTCGGCCACGGCCCGCTGGATGAGGGCGTGGAAGTCGCGTCGGGCCTGCGGGTCCAGGCTGGCGGTCGGCTCGTCGAGGAAGAGCAGGTCGGGACATCCGGCCAGCCCGAGAGCGGAGGTCCAGGCGGCGGCGCTGGCCACCGGAGAGCCTCGCGATGGGTTGGTCGGCCTTGTCGTCGAGGGCGACGGCCTCCAGGAGATCGTCCACGTTCCATGATGTTTCCCGGAATCCGGCGTACAGCTGGCTCTGGTAGCGCAGGAGGTCGCGAACCCGCCACTTGGTGTGGTCGCGCCACGATTGCAGGACGATGCCCATCCGGGCCCGCCAGGCATCGTCGCCGTGAGCGGGGTCGGCGCCCAAGACGCACACGTGTCCTGCGGAGCGGGGACGGAAGCCTTCGAGGATCTCGACGGTCGTGGTCTTGCCGGCACCGTTGGGGCCCAGCAGGGCAACGATCTCGCCGTGCCCGACGGTGAGGTCCACGTCGTTGAGCACCGCGACGTCGCCGTAGCGCATCGACAGGCCCTTCACCTCGACGACGGCGTCGGTGGACGTCACTGCTCATCACCGTCCTGTTGACGGAGCCGGACCGACTCCTTGGTGATGCCGCGCACGGCCAGATGCTCGGTGATCAGGCTGGGCACCTCCACCAGAGCGGTGACTAGCTCGCGCATGCCCACCGCTCGAGAGCCCTTCGCGACCGCGAGGTCCTCTGCTCGGGCCAGCACCACGGCGGCCGCGTCCGTCATGCGCCGACTCCACCCGCCGCTGGGCCGGGCCGGGCACTGCAGGACCTCGGCTCGGTCCAGAGAATCCAGCTGCTGGTTGAGCGAGGGCAGATCGAGCCCGAGTCCGCCCAATGCGGCCCGATCCGTCGCCGACAGACCGCCTGTCAGCCGCGCGCCCCGCACCGCCGGCCAAATCTCCTCGCGCACCCGAGTGGCCGTCAACGGTCCCAGCCATGCGGCACCCGCGGGAGTCTCGAGGATTGCAGCGAGCAGGTGCTCCTCGCCGATTACCGTCCGCGAGCCACCCTGTGCAAGGGCATAGGCGTTCCCGATGACGCTTTTCACCTCTCCGTCCAACCACGTAACCGGCATCCCGATCACCGACCGTGCTTCTTGAACGCGGCCTGGCGCGTCACGCCAAGGTCCACCGCGACGTCGGCCCACGACCACCCCGCGGCCCGAGCGCGAGCGACCTGGACGCGCTCCAGGTGATCCACCAGTCGGCGGAGCGCGGCCACAGCCACCAAGCCCACATGTGGATCCGCGTCCGTCGCCGCGTGGGCCAGCCCCACTGCATCACGTTGATCAACCATGATGCCAACCTAGGTTGACACCGAGGGAATGTCACACAGGTTGGCACCGCCGCATAACCAATCTCGACAGGCGGCGTCGCCAGCTCGCTAGCGTGACAGAGGGCGCGGTCAGAGCCTTGGTCCGCAACGACCCACCTCGCAGCGGAACCTGCCGTGCCGAAGCGCAACGGATCAACCGCGAGGACGTGTGAAACCGCACTGGTGAGGGAGTCCGAGCGCCGTCGTGCCGGCACTAGGGCTGGCCCCCAAGGATGCACCCAATGTCCCAGACATGGTGTATGCCGTCGTGCGCGTTGTTGCGCGCAATGTCTTCGGCCCGCTGGATGCCTCGGGTGGCGTGCTGGAGCACGATCGCCTTGTTCAGCCCGGCTCGCAGTGTGCAGGCCCACGCGCTGACGCTCAAAGTCAGTGACCACTGCGCCGCATGCAGGGGGATCGTGCGGTAGCCACGTGCGGCCGCCAACTCGTCCGGGTCGTATCCGGCCACTCTTGTCTGCCCGTCTAGACGAGCCGCATTGACGCGCTCAGCCCACTGGCGCAGGTTGTCTGCGACGTGGCTGACGTACTCAGCAACTGACCACCCATCTCCCCGCTCCTCGCCCGTGGCCCCCTGGATCACGGACGACAGCCGCTGTGGCAGCCCCTCAATCGTCTCGATAGCGCTGAACGGGGCGAGTGACCAATCGAAACCGCAACCACGACACGGATCACCGTAGAGGGCAGCACCCCAAGCTTCCATGGCGTCGATTCTCTGCGTTGAAGGTCTCGCGTGCCACAAGAGGTCCCTATAGGCAGTCCAGTCCTGACGGGGGGAACGTGGCCTGGGCCCTCGACAAGCCCAGGCGCGGCCTGTCAGGAACTACAACGAAGATGCCGCAATGGTCGCGCAAAACTGGGGCGCGGTCTCGTTGACCTGGTGCCGCATGACCTCCCCGTCCCGGTAGTGAACACCGGACGGGTCCACCGGGACGCACCGTCTCGGCCCGAGCTGCCAAGGCTCGCCGCACTCGTGTGCCAGGACGACACCCATTCCCGGTGGCCGGGAAGCATGGTTGCAGCGGCATAGGGTCAGCCAACGCTTCGTCGTCGGACTGTCACCGCTCTGTGCGAGGCTTACAGCACGAGAGCAGCCTTCCCGAAGGAGCATCCATGCGTCTGACCCGGGCACGCATTACCAACTTCAAGTCCGCCCTGGACTCCGAGTGGTTCACGTTCGATGACCTCACCTGCCTGGTCGGCAAGAACGAGAGCGGTAAGACCGCGCTGCTGGAGGCGCTGGAGAAGCTGAACTCGGTCCGGCCCGAGCGGGCTGACTTGTCCGAGACGAGCTATCCGCGGATGAACTGGTCCGAATATGAGGAGTCCGGAGACGTCGACGTGGCGTTGACGACGGAGTGGGACCTCGACGACGACGAGTACGCCGAGGTCATCGCCATGGCCGGCACCGCTGAGGCGGTCACCTCCCGCAAGGTCGTCGTTGCGAAGGACTACGACAACAAGCTCACCTGGACTGTCCCGGTGGACCTGGCAGCGGCGGTCGGCCACGCCGTCGGGAGCTCCGGACTGTCCGAGCAGGAGAAGCAGGAGCTGTCGGAAGCAGGCAACACCACCGAGCTGCTGGCCGCGCTCAAGAATGTCGCTGAGCCATCGCCGCAGCAGGAGGCCTTGCTCAAAGAGCTCACCGAACGCTGGCCAAGGGGCGGCGTCCAGTCCACCGTTCGTGGCTATCTCGAAGAGCGGCTCCCGAAGTTCGTCTACTACGACCAGTACGATCGACTGCCGGGCAGGGTGTCGCTGGACCAGCTGCTCGCCGCGAAGGCAAATGGCACGCTCGAGCAGCTGACGGGATCGCAGGTGTTCCTTGCGTTGCTGTCGATGGTCGGCTCGACGCCGGAGGCGATCAACGAGATCGCGACCTCCGAGGAGCTCATCAGCAAGCTCGAGGGCGTGCAGACCCGCCTGTCGAAGAAGATCTTCAAGTATTGGTCGCAGAACCGGCACCTGAAGGTCCGGTTCCGCTTCGACCATGCCAGCCCTGGTGACCCAGCTCCGTTCAATAGCGGCAAGGTGTTCCAGACCCGCATCGAGAACACCCGGCACGAGGCGACGATCCGGCTCGACGAGCGCAGCACCGGGTTCATCTGGTTCTTCTCCTTCCTGGTGTGGTTCTCCGAGGTGCAGAAGCAGCACGGCGACAACCTCGTGGTGCTGCTGGACGAGCCCGGCCTGACCCTGCACGCACGCGCGCAGGAGGACCTGTTGCGCTACATCCGCGAGGAGCTCCTACCCAGATACCAAGTCGTCTACACCACCCACTCGCCGTTCATGGTCGACGCTGCCAACCTGCTCAGCTGCCGCACCGTCGAGGACGCCACCGGGCCGAACGAGGAGGTCCTCGGGACCAAGGTCGGCGACCAGGTCCTGTCCACGGACGGGGACACCCTGTTCCCGCTGCAGGCGGCCCTGGGCTACGACCTGACGCAGACGCTGTTCGTCGGGGAGCACTGCCTTCTCGTGGAAGGGCCCTCGGACCTGCTGTACATCCAATGGGCCTGCGATCAGCTGCGCCAGCAGGGGCGATCCCCGCTCGAGTCGCGCTGGACGGTCACCCCGTGCGGCGGCATCACCAAGGTTCCCAGCTTCATGGCGCTCTTCGGCGGCAGCAGGCTGCACGTCGCGGTTTTGACCGACCACGGTGCCGGCGACAAGAAGAAGGTCCGCGACCTGCGCGAGTCGGACCTGCTGCGGGACGGGCACGTCTTCAGCGCCGACATGTTCGCTGAAGGAAGCCCCGGCGAGGCCGACGTGGAGGACATCATCGGCCGCGACGGCTACCTCCAGCTGGTCAAGGCGACCTACGGGCTCACCGCGAAGCAGGCGCTGCCGAAGAAGGCACCGGCCGGCGCACCCGGACGTGTCACGGTCGAGGTCGAGGACCACTTCCGGACGCTGCCGGGCACCGTGGAGGAGTACGGGCACTTCGGCCCGGCGCGCTACCTCATCGAGCATCCCGACGTGCTCGGCGCGCACGCCGCGGCCGCGCTCGACCGTTTCGAATCACTGTTCAACGCGCTCAACGCGCTGCTGTAACAGTCCCGCCAACGGTCCTCGTTGAGCGCAAGGACACGTCCGGCCGCGCCCTTCCCGGATGCGTCGACGCATAGGGATCGGCTTGCGGGACGCCCGGCGCTGCAGGAAGTGTGTTTCAGCCTTTGCCCGGTCAGGTCCGGGCAAAGGTAAGTTCGGCCCGCCCCTGCACCTCGCGTACGCACGGGATCCGGTTCAGTGCCGCGGCGATGGCCGTTGATGCAGTTGCGTGCGCCGGGGGCGGCCGCGGTGCCGACTGCTGCCTGCGCCACGCGCTCGGTACACATAACGTGAAACGTCAATCAGAGTAAAGCGCATAAGACCACGTTTATGTTACATACGAGAGGTCACTGTGCAAGATTGGCTGCATCTCGACACTACGAAATCTTCGCTGCATCTCGACAACTGTCGAGATGCAGCCAAGATTGCGTAACCGCGCGCGGGACAACTTGCACGATCACTTCGATTCCCGTTTCGGGTGCACAGTCCAAGGTCGTGCCTTCACCTTTCTTGGCAGACTCCCCCCGCCAGCGTCCACAGCACCCAGGAAGGACATTGTCGGACTTGCGTACTACATCTGAAGGCCTGAGTCGCTGGTATCAGGCGGCGCAGGTAGTTGACTCAGGAGGGGTGGAACCTCTGGTGGCACCGAGAAGTAGGAAGCCTTGGCCCCTGCGGGGTACCGCGCGACGAAAATCGGCGACAACCCCTGAGGTATGTCGCCAGACGCTTGCAGCCTCTCGGTCAGCCGGGCGAACGGTCGTGTGAAGCCGCGCAACATCCGCTCGTCCTCATATCCTCCCGCTTCATAGATGAACTCGCGGTTGACCTTTCCACCGGCCTCAGGTGTGCAGCGTCGCAGAGCTGCCGCTTGCACTGGGGCCTCGGCATCTAGAGCCTCTAGCAGCGATCGGAGAGATTCTAGAGTCCAAGGCACATCCACGCTAGACGGGTGATCCTCAGTTGCAGTGCTGATGTCTTGAGAGGTGGAGGTTTTTGCTGTTTGTGGGGAAACAGTGGACATCTCCCCAGCCCAACGGTTCGTGGCCGGAAGGCGACACAGTTCTTCAGAGCCGAGTGCCACGCGCGTCTCGACCCCATCTACCCACTCCCAGAGAACGGATCGGCTCGCTTGCAGTTGTAGTCCAACGGCGGCTCCATAAACGTACGTCGCGAAGGGGGCGTCGAAACTCACGATGGCAGCGTCCCCGCTTCGGTACAGGGACACTTGAGCACGATCGGATCGCCGGAATACCTTGAGTTTGCTGCCTCGACCGGCCGCCGACTGGCCACCTGGTCCAGGTTCTTCCCATGTCCTCGATAGCGTTTCACGCAGCAGCGGAACATCATCCTCATTGATATGCCCGTAGACTGTGACTGTTAGCGGTGTCTTCTGAGCAGTGGTCAATAGGAATCGCCAGTCGCCGTGTTTCAGCCAGTCCTGAAGGTCAGGAATAACCACAAGGACTGATTTGTGGCGTGGAGTCCACCTACTGATGGCAAGATCCTCGATCGGAGCGATCGCCGTTATGCCCGAAGCGTCGATGTCGAGACTGGACTTAATCTCCGATAGCATCTTCGGCTTTAAAAGCGAGTCGTAGATAATCCCCACAAGACCCGTGGTGCCCAAGGCAGAGCCTACATTGCTCCAGATGTTGGCAGCTAAAGGAGTTTCGCAGCGAGCCGCTTGCCAGAAGGCCAGTAGAGCAGCTGCCAGCAGTAGGCCGCCGATCAGCAAAGCCCTGTACTTGAAGGCCCACAACTTCATTCTGTGATCACTGCGCTTCTTCAGAGAACAGGAGACGGGCGATCGCAGCACCAAAGATGGGGTTGCGGGCAACTACGAACCTCGGTATTGGGTGCGCCCGCCGATCCTCCTGCGATCGAGCGACGTGCGCGAACAAGCGGCGCACGTCTTCAAGTCCCAGGACTAGCCCTCCCTCGACCATGATCGGCACACCCAATGCAGCGAGGATCGGGAGAAATACGGCATCATGCGTTGTCTGGCTCTTTGTGGCGACCAGCACTCCCAATCGGCCAGCAATGAGGCCTAAGGCCGCGGGCGCCCCGGCGGTCGTGAAGACGGTCAACGAGTCGTCGCGGAGGATTGCCTCGATCAGTCGGCGATGCCGAGGGAGTGCACCTAGGGCCGCGATGGAGTCAGATCGAAAATTCTGCGAAAGCGGCTCGATGACTCTCTGTTGATTCTTGAAGGTCCCGACTGTGACACCGGCGCCCTCTTGGAATGTTGCTAGGAACCCAGAAGAGTTGACCAAGGCTGCAAAGAGGAGTTCATCAGTTTTCGGACCTCGCCGATATGCCAACAGGTTGACGCTGAATCCGAAGGTGAGAGTGTCGTAGGGGAGGGAACCGTCAATGGCATCGACTTGGAAGATCAGCGAGTCCTCAGGTGCACCTTCGGCGATGTCCCACTCCCGATCAGACGCTTCCTCTCCGACGACGTAGGCGTGGGGAAAGTGCGTCTGCAGCGCGTCAACTAGCACGAGGTGCGTGCGACGGTCCGCCGGTATGGGTGGAGACCCGAGGTGCCTGTTCAGTTCGGCGTCCGTGAACTCGGCTCCAGAAGTCAGCAACTGGAGCAGGCGGTCGCGCTCATCCACACTGATCTCGTCCGGGTGCCAACTCTCGGCCGACAGCACTTCGTCGCCGTCCAGCAGGTACGCCCCCGCAAACCGTAGTCCGCTCTGAAGCGCGGCTAGGATTCCCGTTCTCAGGAGTTCAGGGTGCATGCACCAATTTCTATCAGGGCGCCTCGGGTCGCGTCGATGCGTCCGCTAGGGGCCGGACGAGTTCCTCGAAGACCTTGTTCTGGCGCTCCTTCGCCGCCTCGGCCTTGCTTACGAGGTCAGGGTCCGAGAGCCGCTGGTTCACGTAGTCAGTCACGGCAGTGCGAAGCAGATCCGCCAAGCTCACGTCATCCATGACGGCTAGGGCCATCAACTCGCGCACTTGAGAGTCGCGCAGTCTGACGGTGACGGGCTTGTCCATCTTGCACTCCGATCTAAGGCGCCCAGGTGTTGGGCGCGACCCCAGAAGTCTACGGGCCAGCGCGATGCTTGTCTACTGTTTACCGATTACGGATTTCCGCCCGCACTACCGGCAGCCGACGGGCAAATTCAAGTTGCTGCTGGTCGTTGAGGGAGCGTTCGAACGTCCGGTAGCGGGCTCGGTCCTTGGCGGTCGGCTTCCTGCCGCGCCAGGCCGGTGAGAGGTCCAAGTGGGCGTGGGCGACGTGGACCCATTGCCAGGTCAGGCCCAGGTCGTACGAGCCGTGCCGGGTGCCGGGCCGGAAGCGGCGGGCCCATTCGTCGAACCAGCGGCTCATCCCGAGTCGGTGCCGGATCTTGGCCTCGGTAGCGCGGTAGTCCCTCCGTGGTGATTCCTCGGCGGCGCGCCAGATCCGAGCCTTCCACTCGTCGGCGGTGACGAGCATGGTCGCCGAGCAGGCGCGGGCGCACCGCACTCCCATCGGGCCGGCCATCCCCAAGGCTTCGGCGGCGGCCGCCCAGGACTTGATGTCCGGATGCAGCCGCGCAAGCGACAGGGAAGCGAAGAGCCGAACCGTCGCCTCGCTGGAACTGGAGGCACCCGCCAGGTGCTCGAGGTACTGCTCGTGCGGGATTACCTGGGGGATGACGAGCAGGTTGATCGGCATACGAGCTCCTCCTGGTTTGTCGAGGTGGTGGGACAGGCGCCGGTGCGGGGCGCGGGCGGCCATGACGAGGCGAGTCAGGGTGGGAGTCATGACGGTGCGGTCGGCCAGCCAGCCGAGCGGCCCGTCGTTCGTTGTCGGGGTGAGCTCGGTCCACGGCGTCAGGAGCGTGGCTGCAGTGTCGAGGTCGGCCGCGGCCAGGATCGCGTCCGCGGTCGCCAACGCCTGACCACGAAGACCTGGGTTGTCGGGTGGGCGCATGCCCCAGCGTGGTCCGCGGGTCGAGGTGCGGTCTGCGGCGATGGCGGCGAGGTCGGCGACCCATGGCGCGAGGCCGTCGGCTCCGGGTTGTCCGGCCAGGTGCAGCAGGAGTGTGGTCAAATGCCGCATGTCGGTCACGTATGCCGCGGGCTTGGCCGGCTGCCCGAGCGCGGGCACCTTCTTGCCGGCGAGGGCGGGGTTGATCCTCGCCTGCGCCGCGAGGACGGCTGGCGAGGCTGGCTCTCGCGGGAGGGCGGTGAGGTCGTGCAGGCACTGCTTGAGTGGCCCTTGGCCGAGCGGGTTCCCGCACACCGTCGCGGCGCCGACGCGGCGTAGGTGGGAGTGGCGTTGGTCGCGGAACCGCCGCCCGCACGACGGGCACTCCGCAGCCAGGACGAGGCCGTGGTCGGTGCAGGCGGTGGCGAGGAGGAGTCGCCACGTGGTCTTCCAGGCGCCGGTGTCGGCGAGGCAGGTGGGGCAGATCTGGGTGCCGTGGGCGGGGGTCCAGCCGCGGGTGGCGACCTGCCGGTAAGAGTGTCGATCGGCCGGGTCGAGGCCGGTGAGGTCGAGGGCGGTGCCGTCGAAGGAGGCGAGGGTCGCGGCAGACACGACCTGCTCGTCAACGCGGGCGAGGGCCGCGAGTCGCGCGATGGTCTCCGGCGAGGGTGCGAGGGTGAGGTAGCGGGTGGTGGCTCCGGTGCTGCGGATGGCCGCGAGGAGCTGGGCGGTGGTGAGGCCGTTGGCGTCGGCCAGGTGCTCGAGCCAGGACTCGACGGACTCCTCGGGTCGCGGTCGCACGGAGACGGGCAACGCCGCGTTCACGTCGCCGACTCCCAAGGTGTGCGCGACCCCCAGGCCCTGTCGTCCGGCAGGAAATCCTGGGGGTCACTTCCCGATCCCTCGCAAGGGTGGGCGTCACGGATGAGGCTACCGGTCACGCGGCTCACCCAGCAGGGACCGTGGTCTGGCCGTGCCGTGACCCGGCCGCGTTGCACGCGTCCAACGCAGCAACCAGGTCTGCCTTGGTGGCCGGCTTGGATCCGTGCACGGTGTCGCTGACATCCCGGGCAGCACCGATCACCCACACCACCTCGTCACCGAGGTCGGCGGCATCGATGTCATGCCGGAAGCCTTGGCGGGCCATGATCTGCATCAGGTTGGCTTCCAGGTCGCCGAACACAGGGTTGGGCATGTGCCGCAGCTCTGTCGGTTCGCCGGCCCGGATCACGGCCAGTCGAACGACATCGTTCAGTTCGGACGTGGTCTCGGCCGGGCCCGCCGCGACGAGTTGCCGGGTGATCGGGTCGAACACGAGTAGGACTCGCACGTAGATGCCGTCGTTCAGGCGCAGGAACGTGGGGTGCAGGTGCCATGTCGTCATGGCTGCTCTTCCTCGTGTGCCAGATGGTTGGGTCGGCTCGGTCATGCCGTTCTCCTCTGTTTCGGGTGACGCCGCCTGGCGTGGTCGGGTCGGCCGTTGCGGTAGCCCTGACCGGCGGCGATGCCGGTGTAGCCGGACAGCTCAGCGAGGTCGGCACACTCGGACGCGATGGGACAGGCGCCGCAGACGGCGGCGGGTCTTGTGAGTGCGGCCTGCCGGGCAGCGGCGGTGGGTGAGGCGGCATAAGTGGCCTCCCAGCGAGCCCATTCGACGGTGAGGTCCTTGCAGCTGCCGTCGGCGAGGCTCCAGGCCGCATCGCGAGCAAGGACCTCCCGGCTGATGCCCCTCACGGGTGAGCCTGGATCGCGGCTGGGCGTTGGGGGACCACGGGGGCGGTGGTGATGGTGATGGTCTCGAGCCGTTCGGGGATGGGGCCGTAGTCGCAGAGCAGCCGGCGCTGGAGGTCGGCGCGTGATTCGAGGGCGGCGACCTCTGTGGTGAAGACACCGGCGGGGTCGGTGCAGTCCCGCAGGAGCCAGACCATAGCTGTCGGACGGAGGTGACGGTATGCCGTCGACTCCGTTGAGCTGCTCATATCGTGCTCCACCGCTCGACGATGTCGGCGGTGGCCTCGGTCAGAACGTGGTGCGGCCAAAGCCAAAGACCTGGGACGGCGTTGGCGAGGTCCTCAGCGGCTTGGGTTTCGCAGACGCCGAGTAGCAGCCCGTGGCGCTTCGCAGTCCAGACGCGGGCGGGCAGCGCGGGCTCGGCGAGGAGGTCTTCGACGATGAGGCGCAACTCTTCGGCGTAATGCTGGTAGAACGTCGCGTCCATAGCGGCGATGGGAGTGTCGTTCATGGCCTGCAGGATCCGCCGGGCCTCCTCCCGGGTACTGCGTGAAGCTGGGTGGGCTTGTGTCATCCGTACCTCCTGGTGACGGCGGGCGTGGTCATAGCCGCGGCGGGGATGGTGATGAGGTCTGCGCCGGAGAGTAGGCCTGTGCCGACCTCGTGCAGTACGAGCCGCGTCTCGGGGTCGATGGCTGCGTTGAACGCGCGCACGTGCCGGTCGGGGACGAGTGGGAACGGGCTGGTCCACATGGGTCCGCGGGTCAGGCGAGTCCAGATCCAGCCCAGGGCCAGGACTCGGGGCGCGTACCCGTCGATCTCGGGCAGGTTGCTTGCCGGCACGGGAAGCCGGCGCAGCGTGGTGATGGGGCGCAGGATGTCGCGGCGGCGCTGGTAGTCGATGAGACCGTCGTTGAGGAGCACCGTGACGGCGTCGGCCAGGAGGTGTGCGTCGGTGTGGCTGATGCCGCGCCCGAGGCGTATGCCGTCCAGTAGCCGGCTGGTGTCGGTGTCGGCAGTGCCGAAGGCGAGGGCGGCGCGGCTGGATGAGGGCGAGCCTTGGTGGGTTTGGGTGAGCAGCATGTGCAGCGTGAGGGCGGCGTGCGAGCGGGTGCGCCAGTCGGCTGGGTTGGGCAGGCCGTCGTCGTCGGGATGCGGCAGGAGGGCCGGGACGTGCTCCGGGCGTATGCCGTGCCGGGCGGCGTGGTGCTCGAGCTGGGTGAGGAGCCAGCGCAGGCGGCCGCTGTCAGTGGCGTTGAATCCGGCAACGATCGGCCGTCGCGAAGTCACCGCAGGACGCTGCGGAAGGTACTTGCGTGGGTGACGCGCCGATGTGCCGCGGCGACGCGTGTGACCTTCACCGGAGAGTTGGTCGTGGAATCCGGTGGAGTGCAGGGCCGGGGCCGCGCTGACCAGGATCGTGGCGACTGTGGCGGGGTCTGCGCTGGGGAACGTGCCCCAGGCCCGGGCGGCTGTCTGGTCGACCGGTGGCAGAGCGTCGTGGCGCTGGGGCCAGGTGTCATCGATGGTCTGGGCGACGAGGGCGCACAGGCGACGGAACCGTCCGAGCCGGACTCGGGCGCTGTGGTGAGTGATGGACGCCTCAGCCAGCTCGATGAGCTCGTCGACGAGGACGGTGAGGTCCAGCGCGGCGTCCACGATCCCGTCTGTCGACGCGGCGGACGCGGGGACGAGCAGGACGTTGCAGTGGCGGCACATCGGTGAGAGCGCCGTTTGCCAGAGCAGCTGACGTCGCCCGGTGCGGGGCGTGCATTGTGGGCAGATCCACTCTGTCGAGAAGTGCAGGCGCCAGCCGCCGCGGTGGGTAGGGCCCTGACCGCGGACGGTGGGCGGGTAGCGGTCCATCGTCAGCTGCGCTGCGACTGCTGCGTGTCCGGCGAGGGTGGCGAGGGTGTCGAGCTCGCCGGCGGGGACGCCGACGTCGTGGCGGTGCGCCGGCAGGACCATGCTGCGGGTCAGGCCGTTGGCGTCGGCGAGGCGGGCGGCATACGAGGTGAGCGGTTCCCCCGCCGCAGGGACCGGGCGGACGGGCAGGGCCATCGTCATGACCGGCGCTTCTTGCTCTTGGCCTGGTCGAGTTGCCCGTCGATGGAGCGTTCGCTGAGCTTGATCGCGTCTAGGTCGTCGTGGGTGATGTGGCTGCGCCGGTCGTGGACGGCGTCCAGGACGGAGCCGGTGACGAGTTTGGCGACCTCGCCGACGAAGCCTTGAGTCCGCCGCCAGATGTGTTGGGCCAGCTTGTTGGTGAACAGGTCCGGGGCGGCATCGGGCAGGTGCTGCAGGGGCCGGTCGGAGGCGGTCGCGAGAAGGTCCTGCCAGGCGGCCTTGTTCTCGATGCTGCTGATCTTGAAAGCGTCGACCGTCATCGTGGTCAGCCGGGCGCGGATCTGCGGGTCGTCGAGGATGGCGGTGCTCTCCAGGTTGGCGCCGACGAGGATGACGGTGCCGTTGTTGATCTCGCCGAGCTCGGTGTTGAGGAACTTGACGTAGTCCAGGACCTCGCGTCCCTTGGCATTGGTCGACCGGAGCATGTGGGCGTCGTCCAGGATCACGACCTGCACGCCGTGCATCCGCAACGCATGCAGGACGCGGGTGGTCGTAGTGCGAGCGAGACCCTCGGGCGGGTAGCCCAGGTAGAGCAGGATCAGCGCGTTGATCTCCTTGATCGAGCTCGACGCCATCAGGGTTACGAAGACGACCGGCACCCAGTCCGCGATCATCCCAGGCTTGGGAGACCACGTTGGTCGTTGTTCGGTGACCCGGTCGCCGAGCACGCCGCGATGGACACCGAATCCCCACTGCTTGAGCAGCGTGGACTTGCCCGCCGAGTACGGTGCCGTGACCGCGACCATCGGCATCGCGCCCGGCGGCCGGAGCCGGTTCGTCTCGACGATGTCGTCGAGGTGAGCCTTCACGGCCTCCATCGGCTTCGACACGACGACCGTGGCGTTCATCGCAACGCGCAACCGACGGAAGTAGTCGTCCCGGCCGGCTCGAGACCAGCCGTCGAACTCGGCGATGGAGACCGGGTCGGGCCACGCCGGAGGTGGGGCCGTTGCTTGCCGATGCCAGTCGTGTGCGTCCATGTCACACCATCTCTCGGTAGTCGGGCCAGGCCTCGTCGTCGGTCTGCTGAGACGGTTCGGATGCCGGCGGCTGTGGGTCTGGATTGGCGCTCGACAAGCGAGGCGAGGGGAAGCGGAGGACGCTGTGGCGTGACTCCTCAAGCGCTCGTGTGGCTGCGGCGGCCTCGGCATGGTCCATGAGGGCCTTCTCGTGGCGCAGGCGGGCGGCCGTGAGTTTGGCGCGCCACTCGTCCATGTCGGAGGCTGCCGTGAGCTGGGTCAGCTCGTCGATGAGTTCGAGCATGACTTTGCGCTTGGAGAGGACGTTGTTGCCGCCTCGTTCGCGCAGGAGTCGGCGCGCTTCATCGACGACGACGTCAGTCAGGGGCGCATGGAGCAGGTGAGATTCGCGCCACTCGAGCTGGTGGACGCGGTCGGTGAAGGGGTGTCGGATCCATAGGTGTTGCCTTTGCCGATGGTCGTAGAGGAAGGGCATCCGGTCATCGCCCGCCCGGAAAGTGCCCGGCCTAAGCTGGCGGAGTTCGTCGAGGATCTCTCCGTCGTAGGTCAGGCCGCGGTACTCGACGCCAGCGTTGCCGATCTTGAGCCAGCGCTTGGGCAGGAACTGATAGATCAGGTCGGGCCGCTGCGGGACGACAATGTTGCCGACGGCGGGCAACAGCATGTCGAACCGCTCCAGCGGAGTGAAGTGGCCTGCCTCCAAGCCGGGCAGCCGTATGCCGTCGTGTGGGGAACGGTGGTAATCCAATGCGATGAACCGGTGGAGGTGCTCCTCGAGCTCCTGAGCGGTGAGGAGCGGCTTGTCCGCGACCATGACCGTGCGGCCGCGTTCGGTGACTCGCCGCCCCTTGAAACCGGGGATCTGCTGGCACGCGCGCTGGAGACTCTCGTGCCACCGCTCCACATGCGAATTCTCAATTGGGCGACTCCCGCGCGAGGGAAGCAGATCAGTGCCGAAGTCGGTGACGACCGCGCGGAAGTCGGCTGACAAGAAGATGCCTCCGTTGTCAGCGCGGAGCGACATCATCGACACGGCGGGCTTGATGTGCTCGCCCCGGATGGCGCGACCTGTGTTTGGTCTCGGGGCGCGGTGCGCGTAGAGCGGGCGCCCGTCGAAGTCCAGGCTGACGGGCAGTCCACACCAGCGGAAGCTGTCGATCGTCACCTCGTCGTCTCCTGTGACCAGCATGGACATGGGGCGCATCGCGTCGTAGAGGCAGAGGCTGGCCTCAAACGACGTAGCGCTCCGAGGCACGACGCGGAGCGCTACGATGACGCGGGTGGGCACGGAGATGACGGTGATGACCTCGACCGAGTAGACCCGACCGGTCAGAGGGTCAATTACGAAGCCGTCCCACCTGGTGACATCAACGGCGAGGTGCCCTGGGTGGATTGCGGGGTAGCTGCGTCTGCCGGAGCTCTTGCGCAGTTCCTTACCGCGGTTCTGCCGGGTGGTGTTACCGATGGCCCTCATGCGCGCGGAGAGGTACTCCTGCAGGAGCCTTTGCGGCAGGTGCACATCGGTGACGCCCTGCAACTTCAGCTGCACACGGATCTGCCGCTCGACCTCCTTCTGGTTGTCGATGCTGACGTCTCCGTCGTAGCGCGAGAAGACCTCCTCAGCCACGCGGAGGAACCTCGGGTCGAGGGCGTCGAAGCCCTGAACCCCCTTGGTCTTGCGGCCGTCGACGAGACCACGGAGGCCTTCCCGCTGCCATGCCTTCACCCAGAGGCGGACTGTGCTTTCCGACACCGACTCCGAGATGATTTCGCCGGCTTGGACGCGACGCATGAGTATGCGGTCGGCACTTCGCTCCACGGACAGCTGTCGTGCCATCCGACGTATGCGTACGGTCAAACTGACGTCGTAGCCATCGCCGAAGGGGTGGAAGGGTTCGCCTGGTCTTGCGAAGTCGGCGAGTCCGTCGCGATATCCGGTGAGGATCTCCAGGACGACTTCGAGTCGTGCAAGGGCTTCGAAACGGGCAGCTTGCGGGAGGCTGCTCCACCAGGGCTCGAGTGAGAGATGTACTGCTTGGACGCCTGTTCCGTCGATCTCACGTGCCTCGAGTTGATCCCAACGGACCTCTTCTTCGTCGCCAACAACGGTCTTGACGCGTATGCCGTAGCGCTCGATGCCGAGAACGAGGACGGGGCCATTGGGCATGAGGAGTCTCATGCCGCTGGCGATGACAACTTCGTGACTCACGCCGGAGCCTTTGTCCGCGCTACCGACAGCGTCGTTGAGCGACTCAGGTGCTTGTCGAGGTCACAGATCAGATCCCCCCGCCAGATGGCATGCCACATAGACGCTGTGAGGTGGCCACCCTCGTCGTCGGAAGCGAGGACTCCGCCGATAGACATGATTCGGGGGTCGCCCACGATCAGCGCGAGACGGGTGGCGTAGTCCGCGGGCGGGCGCCGAAAACCGTGCAGCCACATGAGGTTGGCTCTTCGCACCCGGGTCATACCCGAGAAGATCTCGTAGCGCCAACCCAGGCTGCGACAAGCTCGACCCGTCAGGTCGGCCTTGATCTTGAAGTCGTCATCCTGCCGGCGCGTGGCCCGAACATCCCAGACTGTCGCGAGCCCGTTGACGTCCACGCTCAGCAGGTCAGGAGTGTGCTCGAGCCGGCGGCGCGCGCGCCGAGCTGGGAGCCGCAGTCGCATCGGTTGCGAGACCAGCCACGCCACGTCTGGACGCCGGTCGAGTTCGCGAAGCAGGTCGTGCTCCAGCCCCGATTCGAGCCTGATGTGTCCCCCAGTGGTGGTCGAGTAGGCATAAACCGGAACGTGCCGGGACTTGGCCGTCGATTTCGGTGCTCTGACGCGCAAGAGCGCCTGCGGGTTGGGAGGGTGCCCGCCCTCCCAGGCTTGGGCGCCATCGCCGAGGTCGAACCACCAGTCGACGGGATCGTCCGTCAGCACCACGGGGGCTGGCTGCCTTCGGGCAGGCGGAATAGACTTGGGCACGCGGCGGCACCTTCGTTTCTGCGCAAGAATCATCGGGGCCGTCCACGGGGCACCTCCGTCGCAACCGGATGGTGCCCCACTTCATTGGGCCCAGACTCACCCTAGAGGCCCTAGCCCTCGCCTGTCGACGCCGCGAGGGTTGGTGTCGGATGAGCGACTATTTCGTCCCCGCGGTTTTCCACAGAGCGAACCCGCCAGTTCACGCGCTAGCTCCCTGACCTGCATGAACGCAATAATCGGGCAACTTCGAACGTTGCCGTTCGACCGCTAGCGAGGGATCTCCGCCATGAGCAGTTTCGGTATGACGCGTGAGGAGTACGAGAACCTTCTCGGAGAGTTGGCCTCAAGGGACGCCAGGTGCCTAAACCCGGACTGCGACGCGAGGCTCAGCTACCGGGCATCTCAACGAGGTCGGCAAGCGCTCTACTGCGATGACGAGTGCCGCCGGTCCACCTGGCGGAGGCGACGGAGTCTTCGGGCCAGCCTCCAGGCTGTGATCGAGAGTCACGCGATGATTGAGCGACCGGCCACAGCGCAGCGCCTGCGCGCCGCGGAAGCCAAGTTGCGTTGGCTCCTCGCTCGATATCCCAGCGATCCCTCGGCAGGGGACGAGGACTTCGACAGCGGACAAGCTGATCACCCCCCACTCTCGGTCATCTTTGCGCGAATGGACGACGACTGGACCGAAGAGGCTCTCGCGGATGCTGGTCGATTCGACGCTCGGATGCGTCTGAAGTACCTGAACCGACGGGAAAGGCCGGTCCCGACCACGCCAACACCTGAGGCGCGGCGCCGGGCCGCGATCGCACGTGAGCAACGCCTCGAGGTCGAGCGCCTCGTCCTCGCCTTCGACACTTAGAACGGCAAAATTGAGTCGTCGGGAGGCGACTGTCGGTCCTCTCGGCCAGACTGGCGTTGTCGCCCGGGTCGAGCAGCAGAGGGGTAGCCAGCGGTGGCCGACGTCGCGCCCAGCAGTACAGCAGACCTACTGCAGTACCTCCATGAACTTCTGGCCCGGCACTTCAGCGAACTACGCGAGGCCCGCGCAAGCCTTGAACCCATTTCGCCCGTCTTTGCTCTCGAACACGACCTGTCGGTTGACGACCTCGGGCTCCTTCAGGGTGCGGTACGTGAGGCGATCAAGAGCTACCACATCACGCGCTTCCACAAGTCCTGGCTGCCGTTCGTCGTCTACGCAGCCGAGATGGGCTACGGGTACGAGGGCGACGAATACTGGACGACGTTCTCCTCGCTGACTCCTCGCTGGACAAGTCAAGAGCGGTCGACCCTTCGTGGCTGGTTCCTTAGGTTCAGCGATCAGTTCGGCGGAGCGCGTCCGACGGGCGCATGGGCCAACCACTTCACGATCATCTCGTGGCCGATCACGCACGCGGTGCTTCCGACGTACTTGCAACGGCACCTGGCGCAGTTGTTGTTCGAGTTCAGCGGCGCGCTCACCTCGGACCTTCTCAACGACCCTGAGGAACTGGGTCTCCGGCTGGCACGCCGTGCGTCAAATTACCCTGAGCGCTTCCGCATCTTCTGCCAGAACACCACGCTCGTCGGCCAAGTCGCGATCGCGCTGCTATCCGGCGACAACGAACCCACACCGTACCTATCCCTGTCAACGCTGGCGCGCATCGTCGACAGCCTCTCGAAGGAGCGGCAGGCACGCCACTGGCTGAAGTCCGCGAGGACCTCTGCGCGTCGCGTTCGTGGCTTCCGTTCTGGCGAGCGTGCCCCAATCGCCGCAACCAGTTCGAAGAGCCTTCCCCGTGCAACCGATCCTCGTCTCTTCCTTCGCTACGACGAGGGGTGGAGCGCCTTCGCTGAGCTCCCGGACCTCTCGGGGCTGGGAGCGAGCCAGCAAGACATCTACACGCAACTTCGCACGTCACGCGCGACGGTGGACGGAGGCGCCCGGCCGATTCCACCAAGCGGATTGCTGTACCCGGGGCAGGAGGTGAGACTCGCCCGGTGGCCCAGCCCGGGTAAACCGTTCCTACACCTAGATCGTGGCGATGCGACTGTCAACGGCATCTTGGGAATGCAGTGCGTCATTACCAAGGGACCGTGGTGGCTGTTTCGGCGCCAGGGACCTGGCCTCGCACTTGAGGTCAGGGGCAAGTTCGTCCGACCCGGACACCGCTATTTGCTCGTCGGTGGAGAGACTCTCGATGCTCCAGCAGTGCCATGGTGTACCGCGACACCCATCGGCGCCAAAGGCGTTAAGGCTTATGACTGCGAAGTGCCGGGGGAACTGAGCCAGAGCGAAGAAGCGGCACTCCTGACGGCGGGGCTATCAGTCACGTCGCACGTTGGGATCCGGCCTGTGGGGATCGTGGCGAGCGCTTGGGACGGTGAGGGTGTGGTCGAATGGCTCGCGGGAGAACCAGCCCTGGTCGGCATTCGCTCGGACCTCGTCCCTAACCGAGCCCGAGTCGTAATCGCTGGAAGCGTGTACTTCCTTGAGTGGACCGCAGGTGAGGTCGAACTGCTCTTCACGCTCGAGGGCCTTTCAGTGGGCACTCACGAACTCGACGTGACCCTGCTCGGCAGTAGTGATCGTCAACTCGCCTCCGGCACTCTGGTGATCACCATCCGTGACCCCCAGATCCGCCCTGAGGGAGCTGCGATGGGCGAGGGCGTCCGCATGCTCGCTACTCCAAACCGGCCCACGATGGCTGAGCTTTGGGGCGAGCAGGCCGTCATCACCATCGACGGCCCAGTCGGCACCGAAGCTGACCTGAGGGTCTCCTTGCTCGACGAGCGCTCAGAGTCGCTTGCGGGACTTGGGCGCTCGGTACGGCTGCCGCTTCCGGAGGCTGACTGGCGCCAGTTGGCCAAGTCTGTTCGGAAGGATCGCCGCTTCACCGATGTCTACGACAGCGCCGAGTCCTGCGTCGTCTCCGTCGCGCGGGACGGCGTCGGGTTTGCGACGTTGACCTGCGAGCGCGGCTTCCGGCCGCTCCGGTGGCGATTCGCCCGCACTCACGACGGACGAGTACTGGCGACCCTGATCGATCGCACGGATGGCGGCACCACAACCCTCGACTTCTACGACGTGGGTGCCCCCCTCACGGCACTACGAATGGATCCTGCGAAGCCGCTCGACGTGCCGCCCGGTGGCGGTCTGGCAGTCGCCACGGCAGGCGATGCGGTTGCGGCCGCGATTCTCCCGACCGAGCCCAACGCCATGTTGCGGATGCCCACGGCGTGCCCAGTCGTCGCGACGACGTCACACTCGCCCCGTGAGGTGCTCAGGCTGGCCGAAGGCCACCACCGGTGGCTGCATGCCGAACTCCCCGCCGATCCGTTCGCCATGTACCAGCAGCAATCCGTTGGCGATTCCATCGCCCGAGCTATCGGAGCGCTCATCGGTGGCAGCCACTGGGCAGCCATTGAGCGGAAGCTGTCCGGCGCCCGAGATGCCTCCGACCATCTCGAGGGCATGCAGGACGCGGTGGGCATTTCTGCCGAGCACAGAGCGATCGCGTCGAGCATCGCCTACAGCCTGTACAAGTGGCTCGAGCCCGAAGAACTACTATCCGGGTTCCACGAAGTCATCTCGCCGCACTTGGCCGGGTACGGCCTCAAGGGACGTCCTTCCGTGGCGCGCTTCCTTCTCATGCTGGCCGGGAGGCCCGGTTACATCACCGAGTGGGAACCGAGCGATGCGTCCTTCATCATCGAACGAGTGCTTCGGTCCCCAGTGCTCTACCGCGCAGCGCGCTTCGCCGTCCTGGGTACGCGGGCACTAAACGACGCTGAAGGCGTGGAACGGAGCTTCTGATGAAACTCACCAAGCTGACGCCAGGCGCCGCGTCGTACCTCGCCGTTGAGACACTCGGCCTCGATCCCGACGCCGTCGGACCGACGTCGACCGAGGGTGTAGCCGCGTCGCTCCGCCGGGCCGCTTCATTCATGTGTCCAACTAGCCCCGGCAGGCTCGTTGATGCTGTTCTCGGCGCCCTGAGGCCTCTGGACGGTGGTGATGACCTGAAGCGAGACGAGGTCGTCGAGTTGCTCGACTTGTTGGTGTCATCGGGAGACTTGCTGGAGTTGCGGCACGTGAGCGATCGATCAACGCGACTGCTATTCCTCGGGCCGCCGTCCTTCATCGAGCGCGCCCCTGGAACCTACTTGCTCATGGGTGTGCGGCCCTTCGGCGCCCCCTTAATCAGCGATGGGTTGGGGGGCGCAATTGAGTACGAGGGTCACACCCGGATCTTGAGGTTGGAGGCCGCCGATTACGAGAAGGAACTGAGTGCGCGTGGATTGCACCAGGTACCGAAGGAGCGATGGGTGGCCCGTCCCAGCGTCGAGTCTCCAGCCGACCTCATTGAGCGGCACCGTGCTCGTCTGAACGTCGCGGCCCCTGCCGGTGCACTCGAGGGCCTCCAGATCCTCGACCCCGCGGCGAAAGTGCGCTACTACCGAGGACGATGGCGAACGCCTGCTACCGCGGATACAGGCGACTTCGTGGTTCGTCGACCACAGGCGTATGGCGCGGACCTGTGGTGCTTGGTCCGGTTCGAGGCCGGAGTACCGATGCGCCTCTTAGAGTTTCCGGTGGCGGATCCAGTCGTTCCAGGTCGCGACGAGGCCTGGCGCTACCAAGCGGCGATCGACGCTCAGCGCGGCACGCCGCCCGAGTGCCGCATCAGGCGGGGTGCACACCCCGGTGACCACGTCCTCCTCGACTTCTTCTCTCCCCTCCCGGGATTCGCTGAGCGCTACCTGCAGTTCTCAGGACTCGCCATGGAGAGGAGCCCCGGCGCACTGTTCTCGTTCCGCATGCCCTCTGAAGCATTGGACAACGTGACCAAGTTCCTGACTGCCATGCTTTGGATGACCTACCAGGAGGACAGCCGTGGCGACTGAAGCGCCCACCATTGCGGAGACGATCGATGAGATCCAGACTGCCCTGCGCGATTACATCGAGGCGACGTACCACATAGGCCACCCGACGGTTATCGAGCAGCGACGACAACTCCTGACTTCGGAGGGCGTGCTCTTCAAGGCCCCATACATCGAGAGCACGCCCCGCTACCAGACGAACCGACGGTTCGGCGAACTCGATGTCGACCCACAGATCCACGCCTTGTTCGGAATGCTCACCGAGAGGATGGGCGATCTCGATCGTCTGCTCTACGACCCGCCGTACACCCATCAGGCCGAGGCGCTGGAGTGGACGTCGCGGGATGGCAAGAGTCTGGCCATCACGACAGGTACCGGTTCTGGAAAGACCGAGTCGTTCCTCCTCCCCATGCTCGCCAAGCTGGCAGCGGAGGCGGCACACCGACCGACATCGTTCACCGCTCCGGCAGTTCGCGCCCTGATCCTCTACCCGATGAACGCACTGGTGAACGACCAACTCGGTCGTCTCCGCCTGCTCCTTGGAGATCCCCGCGTCACGACGCAGTTCAACGCATGGGCCGGGCGTCCGGCGCGGTTCGCTCGCTACACCAGCCGCACGCTCTACCCGGGCGTCCGGACCGTCAAGAAGGATCAGCAGCGCCTCGGCTCAATCGAGGACTTCTATTTGCTCCTTATCGACCAGGCTGCCGATCCGAGGGCGCCCGGGCACGCCCAGGCCAAGGCGCTCAAGGCGAAGCTGGAGCAGCGTGGAAAATGGCCCGCCAAGCCCGACCTCAAGAAGTGGTTCGGTCCGAAGGGTTCGCGCTGGAAGGATCCCAAGACCGACGAGTTCATCCGCGCAGTCATGCAGCCGAATGACCCAGAACTGCTGACGAGGCACGAGGTGCTGGCAGCGCCGCCGGACGTACTCATCACTAACTACTCGATGCTGGAGTACATGCTCATGCGGCCGCTGGAGCGGCCGGTCTTCGACCACACCCGCCAGTGGCTAGCCGACAACCCCGAAGAAAGGTTCCTACTGGTGGTCGACGAAGCGCACCTCTATCGCGGGGCGGCTGGAGCCGAGGTGGCGCTGCTTCTGCGCCGGCTGCGATCGCGTCTCGGAATCACCCCGGACCGGCTGCAAGTCATCACCACCAGCGCATCCTTCACGACGCCGGAGTACGCGCGCGGGTTTGCCGCCCAGCTGACCGGCAAGGACCCCGACGACTTCCGCACCGTGACGAGCCAGTGGGCCCTTCGCGGCGGGACTGCTGCAGGCTCGGCAGCCGATGCCTCCTTGCTCGCCGGAGTCCCGCTGGAGGACTTCTATGCGGGCGACTCTGACGCCGAACGCGCAACTGCCGTCGTTGGCGTGCTCAACGAGCGTGGCGTCACCGACCACGACCGAGGGATCGGCGTCCTGCTGGACGAAGCGCTGAACTCGTACGGTCCGATGAACCTCCTTGTCAACGAGACGATGCAGAAGGCGCAACCGGTTAGTGAGTTGGGGCAGGTGATCTTCCCTGGCGTCGACGCGGAGCAAGCGGACAAGGCGGTGACAACGCTGGTTGCGCTCGGCAGCGCAGCCCGGAAGACACCCGATGAGGCCGGTCTACTCCCTTGCCGGGTGCATGCGTTCTTCCGGGGTCTTCCCGGGCTTTGGGCATGCATCGATCCCGAGTGCGACGCGGTCGATCGCAGCGAGTTGCCCCCTGGCCTCGGCCCGATCGGCAAGCTCTACGCCCAGCCCCAGGCCACCTGTGACTGCGGTGCTCGGGTGTTCGAGCTCTACACGTGCCGTCACTGCGGCTCGGCCTACGCCCGGGCGTACACCGACAACCTGCAGGACCCGGACTTCTTGTGGCATGAGCCGGGCGGCGCGTTCCAGACCACGAGTGGTTCGATCCCCGAACTGTTCCCTCTGGACCTTCTCCTGGAGGAACCATCCGCGGGCCAGGTGGAAGTGGCCGAGATCGATCTCGTCACCGGTCGACTCCGAACCGACCATCCGCCAACGCGCAGTCGCGTCGTGTTCCTTCCGAAACTCCGAGCGGGTGAAACCGTTACCAGTGATGACGACGATGACGACACCGACGATCAGGCGGAGGCCAACGGCGAGTTCAAGCCTTGCGGTGTCTGCGGCCAGATGGCAGGCTTCGGGCGCTCCTCGGTCCAGGATCACCAAACCAAGGGTGACCAACCGTTCCAGGCGCTGGTGACTCGGCAGATCGAGGTCCAGCCGCCGAGCGCTCCCTACTCGGACTTCGCCCCGCTTCGGGGCCGCAAAGTGTTGGCGTTCTCCGACTCGCGGCAAGTCGCCGCTCGTCTCGCGCCCAACCTGCAGGCCTACTCGATGCGCGACGTGATTCGCCCCCTCATCCTCAAGGGTTGGACCGACCTTGCCGCTCAGCCGGGTATCAGCGCGCAGCTCAGTCTGGAGCGCCTCTACTTGGCGGTCATGGTTGGCGCCAAGCAACTCAAGGTGCGGCTGCGCCCTGAACTGCGACAGGCCGAGTCCCTTCACGTCGTACGCGATGTGGGCAATGCGGTCGACAAGGGCGCTCTTACCGGCGATGTCGCCGCCATGATGGAACTGTTGATGCTCACGGCCCAGCCGCCGCAGGCCTTGCTGCGTGCCATGTACGCGACGCTGACGGACAAGTACTACGGTCTGACGTCGCTCGGCTTGGCTTCACTGCGCGAAAAGGCCAGCCTGACGGACGAACTCCTTGCCAACTTGCCCGCCATTCCGGGCGTGGCGGCGACAGATGAGGAGCGACTGGCGCTGCTTCGTCTGTGGCTGGCACAGTGGTCCACGCCGGCACGCGGCATCTGGTTCCCGGGAATGACCCAGGAATGGTGGCGGCAGAAGGGCGGCGTCAAGCCGCACTCGGGCAAGTTCCAGACGATCGAGCGGTGGCTCGGGACCCCGGCAGCAAAGAAGGTCTTCAAGGACTCGTGGCTGCCGACGATCCTGCCGAAGTTCTGTGAGATGCAGGGCAACAAGTACCGGTTGCTCGCGGGCAACGTCGCGCTGGATATCGGAGGACTATGGGGCTACTGCGAGCGATGCAGGTTCACGCAGCGCCCGTTCCCTGGATCCACCAAGTGTGTGAGCTGTGGTGCCGACAAGGTACGCACGCTCGATCCCGAGACGGACGAGGTCTTCCAGGCGCGTAAGGGCTACTACCGGGAGAGCGCTGAGCGCGCCCTGAAGACCCCTGAGAAGCCGATCATGAGCATCATCGCGGCCGAGCACACCGCCCAGCTCAACGCGGCGCAGTCCGACGCGGTCTTCTCCCGCGCCGAGGAGTACGAGCTTCTGTTCCAGGACGTGAACGTCGGATTGCCTCGACCGGGTGAGCAGGAGCGAGCGGCCATCGACGTGCTCTCCTGTACGACCACGATGGAGGTCGGTATCGACATCGGAAGCCTGTCCGGTGTCGCCCTCCGCAACATGCCGCCGTCGCGAGCCAACTACCAGCAGCGAGCTGGTCGTGCCGGGCGTCGCGGCAACGCGGTCGCAACGGTCGTCGCGTTCGGCAGTGCCGATACCCACGATGACCACTACTTCCGCAATCCTGACCTTATGATCCGCGGCGAGGTGGACGATCCAATCCTGACGCTGGACAACGACGAGATCGCCCGTCGCCACGTCATGGCGTACCTGCTCCAGCGCTACAACCAGGCACGGCTGCCGCACATCGACCCCGAAGACCAGCCGCAGCTGTTCGAGGTGCTCGGCACGGTCCGGAGCTTCGTCGGCACGACGTCGCCGCTCAACCGCGCCGACTTCGAGGAGTGGCTGACCCAGAACCAGTCCGACCTCAGCCGAGATGTGGATTCGTGGCTGCCCTCGGAACTGAAGCCCGAAGATCGTCAAACAATCCTCGATGAGTTGGTCACCAAGACCCTCAACGAAATCGACAAGGCCCTGGACGTGGAGCCTGACGGCAAGCTCCCGGAGCCGGAGGAAGGCGACGCCGCTCCTGGTGACGACGAAGTGGAAGAGGGCGATTCGGGCGAGGACGGCGCGGACCTTCCCAGCGAGCCGCGCAGCCAGGCAAACCTCCTCGACCGCCTGCTCTACAAGGGAGTCCTGCCGCGCTACGCCTTCCCGACGGACGTCGTCGCCTTCCATGTCTTCGACCGGGACAAGTCTGAGCCGTTCCACACGGAGTTCCAGTACGCCCCGAGCCAGGGCCTGCCCATCGCCCTCAGCCAATACGCCCCCGGCAAAGTCGTCTGGATCGACAACAAGGAGTGGACCTCCGGGGCGATCTACGCTCCGATGCACAAGGAGCGCTTCAAGGCGTGGCGCGAGAAGTGGCTCTACTTCGAGTGCCAGGTCTGCCACTACGCCAAGCACTTCCCATACGACCAGGCCGAGCGAGGTGAGGAACGTGACTGTCCCGCGTGCGGAGCGGTCGACAAGTTCGGCAAGGCGATGAACTGGATGCGCCCCCCTGGCTTCGCTCACCGTGCCAACGACGAGCCCGGCACCAGCCCAGATGATGCACCCGCAAACAGCTACGCAACCCGCGCCAAGTTGGTGGCGGAAGGCCCCGAGGAAGAAGAGGCGTGGGATCACGTCACTGACCGCCTGGAGCAGACCTACCGCCGCGACACCCTCCTGGTCACCAACACGGGTCCTCGCAGCGAGGGCTACACCTACTGCACCCGGTGCGGCCTCATCGAGCCGACCAAGGGCGCGACCGGCGTCGTGTCTGGAACCCACCCCAAGCCGTACCCGGACGAGCGCGAGCCGGACTGCCAGGGATCAGCCTCGACGCGCGGACTGGTGCTCGGCACCGACTTCATCTCAGACGTCCTTCTGGTCCGCCTGAAGGTTGAGGCTCCACTCACGCTGCGCCCAGAATTGCTCTCCACCCAGGTGGCGCTACGTACGATCGCCGAAGCCCTCACGATCACGGCGACCGGTGAACTCGACGTGGACGCGAGCGAGTTGCAGGCCGAGTACCGGCCAGCGCTGACGCCGACCGGTAACCACGGGCTTGAGGCGGAGATCTACCTCTACGACACGCTTGCAGGTGGTGCAGGCTTCACACGTCGAGTGCACGGGTATGGACTCTCGATCTTCAAGAAGGCCTTGGAGCGCCTAGAGACCTGCCCAGCGGACTGCGACGCGTCGTGCTATCGGTGCCTGCGAAGCTTCCGGAACCGCTTCGAGCACGGGCTGCTGGACCGAAAGGTCGGGGCGGCGCTCCTGCGGTACGTGCTGGACGGCACGATGCCGCGCCTCGACGACGTGCGGGTGAGTCAGTCGATCGACAAGCTGCTGGCGGACCTCGACAGCCGCGACATCAACGGGCTCCAGTTCCTGAAGAACGAACCCGTCGATATCGATGGCCTGGGCACAATCACGGCCCCGCTGTTGGCCCGCGGCAAGGGTAGGGACCGCATCTTCTACATCCAGAGTCCACTCACCCGGGACCTGCCGCCCACGCAGGAACTCTGGGACGCCAAGGAACTAGGCGGCGTCCCGGTGTATCCGGTCGATGACATGGTCGTAATGCGCAACCTGCCCGTGGCGAGCCAGCAGGTACTCAAGTGGCTGAGCTGACCGAGCCGAGGGTGTACGAGACGGGCGTCGTCGCCGGACGCGCGCTCCTCCACGATGCTCCGTCGATGTGGAGCTATTCGTCGCTCAAGGACGTTGAGGGGTGCCCTCGTCGTTACGCACTCTCCCGGGCGGACTACCCGGATCTGTGGGACCAGCATGGGTATCCACGCCTGCCGATTCCAGCAGCGATCCGGGGCGATGTTGTCCATGGGGCGCTGGAGATCATCGTCAAAGCGCTGGTCAAGACGGGATGCAGTTCCACTCGCTCAGCCGAGGCCGTGACCGTCCTAAGGGAACTCGGCGGCTACACGAAGGTCGCCGAAGACGTGCTCGCCAAGCAGCTGGCACGGTTCGATGGAAACCCCCGCATCAGTAGTGACCGGCGCGATCAACTCACTCGCCAGCTCACGGATTGGGTGCCGCAAGCGCGTGAGCAGATCCAGACCTATCTGAACCGGATGGAACTCCGCCCGTCGGCTGTAAGTGGGCCGGGTGCGCCCCCGGGGGACCCGGCCGTGCGCTATCCGGCGCGGACTGGTGACCACCCGGAGAAGGAACTGGTGGCGGAGTCACTTCGTCTGAAGGGACGCATCGACCTCCTCAGCGTCGATGCGGACGGCGCCAAGATCACCGACTTCAAGACAGGTGCCGAGGACCAGGCGCATCAGGATCAGCTTCAGCTGTACGCCCTGCTCTGGAGCGAGGACAGCCTGGTCAACCCGGTCGGACTTGCGGTGACCGAGCTTGTCGCGGCCTATCCGAGTCATGACGTGGTATCCGCAGCGCCGACTGCTGAGCAACTGACCGGGCTCCGTGCAGGAGTGGCGACGAGGATCGAGGCGGCCGATGCGGCCGCTAGGGCCGACTTTCCGGTCGCCCTCATTGGCGACCACTGTGGCCTGTGCAGCGTCCGTGGGCTGTGCGACACCTACTGGAGTACGGGCACCACGGCGACGGCCGAGGTGTCGGAAGAGACCTGGTACGACCTCGCGGGGACCGTTGTGCGTGAGCACGGCGTCAAGAGCTTCGTTCTCCAAGAAGCGAAGACGAACGCCGAAGTGCTGGTACGGACGCCGACGCCTTCCTATGCCGTCCCGATGGATCGGGATATCCGAATCCTCGGTGCCCGGCGGGTGATCGATCCGGACGAGGAGGACGCACTCATCGCGGCGGTGGCCAGCGTCTCCGAGATTCTCGTGGTGGACGAGTAGGCCCTATGCCTCGCGGACATTGCTTCGAGGCATGCCCAGCGGCAACGCCTCTTCACCGCTGGGCATCGGCACCCGAGCACCGTGCCGAATGGGACGCACCAAACGGTGTGCTCGCATCGACTCCTGGACGTGTTCCTGCGCTGCACGCCGACGGGCCCAGCGTTCGAACCACCAGGTCGCGACCGCCTCGCCGTTGTCAGCGGGCTCGGGGTCTAGCAGGTAGGTCGGCTGCTCATCCACCCCCAGCGAGTAGTCACGGACGTTCTCGACCAGTGGCACGCCGTACAGGATGCGCTCACGGCCGTGCTTCAACAGTTCGTTCGTCGGCCATCCAAGTGCCGCGAGGCCAAGCCGCACCTTGCGCAGTCGTGGGCTCACGCCTTCGCCAAACAGGCTGTTGACGCGAACGAGACCACCACTGTGCTCGCACAGCCGCACAAGCGCGTCGACCGTGGCGTCCGAGAAATGCGACGTCCCGAACGACCGCGAACGCCCGAGCTCGTAGAAGCCCATCCGTGAGTCCTCGTCGCCACCCATCGTCGAGGCGGGCCAGAACAGTCGGTTGTACTGGCTGGAGCCCGTGCCATAGAGCGACGTGGTGCCCACGAACGACAATCGGGCTTCGCGGGTGATCGGCCGCCCAGCCATAGCCGAGGCGATCTCGCTGGGGCGCGCGTACTTCGCCCGGTAGGCAGCCAGCACAGTAGGAGAGACGGCCAGGGCGCCGACGAGCTTGCCCGCCGCCAGTGCGTTGTACGGCGCGACGGCACCGCAAACCGTCAGATCTGCGATAACCGTGCCTACCCGCTCACCACGAGCCCGCCTGGCCAGCCGCCCGATCTGCGTCCTTGCCTTGGGGTCAGCCAACGCCCTCTTGAGTCCATCCACGGTGACCGTGGTGCCGAGGTAGCCGCCAACCAGCGCCTGGATCTCGAGCGTCTCGGCGAGTAGCGCCGATCGCTTCGACCGGAACAGATGGGTCTCAGCTCGTTTCACCCATGCATCGGTCTCGATGTTGCGGACTTCGCGGATCACGCCCGCGCGGTGGTGCTTCGCGCGGTGCCGCTCTGCATCCGCCTTCAGACGACCGACAACGTCCGGCGAGGGCTTCTTGAGGTCGCCTGGTTGCAGCACGCCGTCACGGAGGAGGTCGTCAACATGGATCTCGCCGAGCTGGGTCTCGATACGACGAGCCAGCCACTGCGCCACCGCCGCCGTCGGCTCCGCCTCGATCGCTCCGACGAACTGCTTCGTGTCCCATCCCATCCAGTTGTCGCGCTCGGCGATCTGGACCACCGGGCTGGAGATGGCGGCAAGCCCAATCACGGCGTGGTACTCGGTAGCAGCGTCCCGGATCAGGATTGGCATGGAGCGGCCGGGCACTGTCGAGTAGGCGTTCGACCACGTGTGGCGGAAGTATCGCCAGATGTCGTGCAGCTTGAAGCCGGTCAGTTCACAGATGCTGGCAGTGTCTACGACTTGCACATACGGCTGGATGGTGTCGGTCGCCTCAGGGCGCCCGACGAGCGCGTCGGCTAGCTCGCGGCCGTCGCGCATCAGGTTGAAGACCGACACCAGCTTGCCGTCGTGCTGATGGCTGCGTTCCATGCTGCTCACGAAGCGCCGCACGCTCGCTTGCCGCAGCTGGGCGTCGCGACGCAGGTGTTCCTGACGGCGGATGCGGGCCTTCTCCGTGTCACGATCTGCATGCGCGTCGGGCGGGCTGAGCAGCGGACCGTACTTGTCGACCTGGACCGTCCAACCCTGGTCGACGAGGTCGATGACCGTGTGGGCAGCAGCGGCCAGCGTCGGCTTGTTATAGAGGTCCTTCAGTCCCGCAGCCGTGAACCAGAACGTGTGGTCGAGCGGCATATCGGGATCAAACTGCGCACGAGCCAGCAGGGTGCACAGGCTGGTGAAGCCGCGGCACTCCGCTGGGGTGGCGCCGGCGGGCAGAGTGAGGGGAACGTACTTCGCGTCGTCGGTCATGACTTCTGCAGCATCCGTCCGTACGTACTGCTCCATGCGTGGACGAGTTCGCCGAGAGGCTGTCCGGCCCGCTCCAATTGCACCGCGCTGCGGGCGAATGACAGCAGGAACAGTTCGAGCGAGGTGCGGAGTTCGGCTGCCGCCGCGCCCTCAATGGCCTGCAGCGGCTGGTACAGCGCGGCAAAGGCCGGGTGGTCTGCGTTCATGGTCAGGTCGAGCGTGCGATCGGCCAGGGCTGAGTGGAACATCGCCTCCATGGGCAGCGCCTCCGACCCCAACCGATACTGGAGGGCACCGGTGCGCCCCGGCGACGGGATCACCGGCAGGTCCGGGTCGGCTGCCGCCGCGATCCGGCAGGAGGCCTCGGCGGCTGCCTGGAACTTGACGTCCTCGAATGCCTGACGCACGCGCGCATTGAGCATCCGGGCAATGGCTTCCAACTCCGGCTCGATGGCCTCGCGAAGTATCGCAGAGGGCCGGATCCCTTGCTTGTTGATCGTGATGCCGAAGTGCTCATCAAGGCTCGGGTCGAACTCGACCTCGCACCGCCACCAGTCGTCGTAGTTCTCCTTGCGCTTGCCGCCCATCAGGTACCAACCACTGGAGATCTCTCTTCCGGCGCGGAGGATCGACACGCCCCCACTGCCGACGATGCCCACCCGACGCTTGGTGACGTTGTCGAGGTGGTGCCAGCGCTCGACCGGGAGCATGGCGAAACGAACCGTCACGATGGCAGTGCCTCCGCCGGCCGTCTCCAACTCATAGTGGAGTTCCTCGAAGGCCAGGCGCGCCGAAGCTCCCTCCACCTCGGTGGTCAGCATGGTGGGGTCGACCGCTTCGACCGGCGTTCCGTTGATCGTTAGACGCAGGCCCGAGGCAATGAAGCGGCGGTACATCCGCCCTAGCTCACGGTGCAGTGAACGCTCCAGCCAGACCAGACGCCGATACTCGATCCGGTCGCACTGCATCCAGCGCACGCGGCATCCCGATGCGGACGTACCGCGTGGTCCGCGGCGCGCGACAAGCGTCGGATCGCCCCCCGCCACGATGGCGTCCACATCGAGAGCGACTGTGCGCTCATAGCCGCCATCCCTCCACGCGCTTACCTCGACGCGTCGTGCTTGGCTCAGACTCGCAGCAGGGAGCCCCATGCCGAACCGCCCGAACGATTGACGGGCGTCAAAGCGGGAGGAGCCACCAAACCGCAGGCAGAGTTCCAACTCAGCGTTTGACATGCCACAACCGTTGTCCTCGACCACGATCTCTGGGAGGGCATCCGCTCCATCGCGGCTGATCGAAATCGCCACCTCGGATGCCGACGCCTGGAGGGAGTTGTCGACCAGTTCGGCGATGGCGGTAGAGATGCTGAGGTATCCGGACTCGCGAACCGCGCGGATGAAGTTCGAGGAGACCAGAAGATCGTCGACTCGGGGAGCGTGTCGGCTCATGGTCCTCCTTAGGGCAAACTCCGTGGGTTCAGAGTAGCTCCCCGAAGGGCCGACTGTCATCCTGACGGCGCGCCGACGTGCCGCGTCACGACCGGGCCGAGACAGTCACCGTGATCCGCTTCGTTCTTGCCGGTTCCGTGAGGTCGAGGCCCTGTCCTTTGGTCAGCACCAGGCGAACTGTGGGGCGCGTGGAACCCACAGCCATGACGTACGGATCGGCTGCGGCGATCCACAACAGCTTCCCGGTTCTTTGGAGATCTACCGCGATTTCATGGCCGGTCGTGACCACGGTGAACTGGCGATCCGCGACTGACGACGACTCAACCATGTCACCCTCAAGCGCATCGGGCGTGGGCGACGACGACTTCGAGGAGTTGATGCCGAGCACCTGCAGGGTGGCGATCACTTCGCCTTCGAGGCGTGTCAGGATCGCCTGGATCTCATCGGGGGTCTGGATGGCGGCCACAGGCCCATACTTGTGCACCCACGCCTCAGCAATGCATTCCAAGGACCAACTCATTACCGCCGGGCGTCGAGTCCTAGTTGTTGCGGGGCAGGACGTTGACGACAGTCCGGTAGGGGTGGGCTAGCAGGAAGGGCAGGCCTTCTGCGGCAAGGATGAGTAGCGACCAAGCAACTCGTGAGCCAGCAGAAGGAGCCTGCCCTCGTGTCCCACCGTAATGCCCCGCTGTCTCCCGAAGGCCGTCGCCGACTCGTCGAACGTTGCCAACGTCGCCTGATCGCGCACGTCGCCGCCGAGATGGGGATCTCGCGTGCTTGTGCGTCGAAGTGGGTCAATCGGGTGGCGCCGCTACGGCGACCTCGGCCTGCCTGACCGGTCCTCGACCCCGCAGCACAGCCCCCGCGCCACACCGGCTGAGGTGATCACCCAGATCGAGACCTGGCGGCGAACCAAGAAGTGGTCGGCCTTGAGGATCACCCACGAACTGGCCGACCAAGGCATCGTCATCAACCGACGTACCGTGACTCGCCACCTGACCCGGCTCGGGCTGGGCACCGCCGGTTCCTCGACCCGAACGGTGAGTCGAACCGGGAGCCCGGCACGATCACCGCCCGCTGGCCCGGCCACATGGCTCACTTGGATGTGAAGAAGGTCGGCCGGATCCCCGACGGCGGCGGCTGGCGCATCCACGGCCGCGACAGCGACCAACACCGCGCCGCGAACGGAGCCAAAGACGCCGGCGCGAAGGCCGGCTACGTCTACCTCCACTCCATCGTCGACGGCTTCTCCCGCCTGGCCTACACCGAGCCGCTGGCTGATGAGAAGGGCAAGACCGCGGCCGCGTTCCTGGCCCGAGCGAAGCTCTGGTTCGCCGCGCACGGCATCACCCACATCCACCGCGTGATCACCGACAACGGGGCCTGCTACCGCTCCAACGACTTCGCCCTGATCGTCGGCGCCCAGACCCGACACAAGTTCACCCGGCCCTACACGCCGCGACACAACGGCAAGGTCGAACGGTACCAGCGGATCCTGGCCGAGGAGGTCCTCTACGCCCGCGAGTACGGCTCCGAGGACGAACGCTCAGCGGCACTCGAGGTCTGGAACATCCACTACAACTACCATCGACCCCACAGCGCCGCAGGCGGCCGACCGCCAGCATCTCGACTCAAGACCGGCGTCACCAACCTCCGGCCCTCCTACACCTAGCGCTCAGCGGCGGTGTTGCCGAGCGCCGCACCTGCTGACCCAAGGTTCCCACCGGGCGTGCAGAGGATGCAGGTGAGGTGGCAGTGGAGAGGGAACTTAGAGTTCGTCGGGCAAGAGTTCAATCTTGGCTGCATCTCGACACTAGAACCCGCCGTCCTTTGCCATATTGCTGAACCGCGAGTAGTGCCCCTGGAACGCCAAAACCAGGTCCTTGGTCGGCCCGTTACGGTGCTTGGCGACGATTACATCGGCCTCCCCCTCCCGCTCCGGGTCGGAGCGATCGCGGTGCAACAGGATGACGAGGTCTGCGTCCTGCTCGATGGAGTTGTGCACCGCGACCCCGTCCGCGATGAAGTTGTGGCAGTCGAGCACGGTCGCGTCGAAGACCTCCTCGACCCCCTCCAAATTCACCGAGACGACCTCGTCCCAGAAGACGTCATTGGTCGCCGTCAACTCCAGCTCGGCGCTGCCCAGCACCTCCGCAATCCGCGAGAGCCGCGCCCGCGACGGCGCCGACGCATAGAGCGCCGACCCGCAATAGGCCATCCCCAGCGCCGCCTGGAACTCGCGCGTGGTCATCCCCTGCGCAGACATCTCTCGCGCACGTCCTCCCACACCTGCTTGGGAACGGTGTCGGCATTGGTGTTCGCCGTGATACCGCGGACGATCTCCAACAGCCGCGCCGCCGACTCCCCGCGCGCCCCATGCACACCGATCTCCTGAAGGAACCGCCGCTGGCTGTCCACCCCCGAGATGTCGATGGTGAACCCCGGCCGGTACCCCGCCTTGCGGGTCACCCGCAGCCGCACCTGGATGCCGAAACGCAGCAGCAGCCGCGAGACGTCCTCCACCAGCCGCCGCGACGTCGACGCGTAGTACACCCGGCCGCCGCGCCCGTCCTTGCGCACCGTCACCGACCCATCCGTCGCCCACAGGTGCCGGATGAAGAGCGCGATCTGCTCCTTCGGCAGCGAAAACACCTCTGCCGGAACAAACTTCTCGTGCGAACGCGCCCCGAACAACCCCAACTCATCCAGCCACGCCGCGATCGGGTTACGCCGACCCCGCGCCAGCGGGAAAGGCGCACGCAGCCGTAGCGTCGTGCACCGCGCCGCGGCATACTCATCGCGCACCGCGGCCACCCCGAACCCCATCGCGGCCTTGGTCACCGCCAGCAGGTTGTCCTCATCGATCGAGGCGTAGCGGATCGGCTGCTTCGCGACGAACGAGCCGTCACCGATGAGGTGGGCCAACAGCACCACCCGCTCATCCGACCACTCGGTGAGCAGCAACGGAGACGGCGTATGCCAGGCACGGCCACCCGGTCCCCGCCCGCAGCGACGCCAACGGCGACCACCCGGCATACGTGAGGAAGGGGTGGTTCGGGTGGCGCGCACCGACTTCCCGGACGCCAGCGTCAGCCGGAACACCGGAGCCGTCCCCGTCGAGAACGCGTGCGTCATCGTGCGCTTGGTGTAACGCAGCCCATCATCGAGCGACCACACCGTGACATCACGCTCTCCCGAGGCCGCGAGCTCACCAATGGTCACCTCGGCGCCCGTGTCCGCGCGCAAAATACGGGTCTCCGCCGGCAGGCAACCCGACTCACGAAGGTCGGACATCTGCGGCCGCTTGTCGGTGCGCTGCTCCGGCCCACGGTTGAGCTGGCTGATCGCAATGACCGGCACCTCGAGCTCCTTGGCGAGCAGCTTCAGTGCCCGAGAGAACTCGGCCACCTCCTGCTGGCGAGACTCCACCTTCTTGCCCGAACTCATCAGCTGCAGGTAGTCGATGATGACCATCTTGAGGTTGTGTGTTGCTTGAGCTGGCGGCACTTGGCCCGGATCTCCATGAGCGACATGTTCGGCGGAGTCGTCGATGAAGAGCGGACTGTCCGAGATCTTCCCAACGACCCGGGCGATCTGGTTCCACTGGTCCTGGCTCTTCAAACCGCGCCGGATGTCCTGGCAACAGCAGCCCGGCGGCCTCGGCCGAGAGGATGCGCATGGTGATCTCGGAGCGGCTCATCTCCAACGAGAACACCGCCGTCGCCAGCTTGTGCTTGATCGCCGCCGACCACGCGAACTCGATACCGAGAGAGGACTTTCCGACCGCCGGCCGCGCCGCGACAACGATCATCTGCCCCGGGTGCATGCCGTGCGTCAACTCGTCGAGCTCGATGAACCCCGTCGGCACCCCGATCATCTCGTCGCTGCGCCCGGATGCCGCCTCGATCTCCGAGAGCGTGTCCGGCAGGATCTGCCCGAGTGCCAGATAGTCCTCCCCGCCGCGCTTGTCGGCGACGGCAACACCGCCTGGCGCGGTTCACGATGTCGTCGATATCGCCCTCCTGCGCGAACCCCATCTGACGATCCGCGTCCCCGCCCGACGAGCCTGCGCAACACCGCCCGCTCATGCACGATCTCCGCGTAGTATGCCGCAGTTAGGCCGCCGTCGGCACCGTTTGCACAAGATGGTGCAGGTAAGCCGACCCGCCCACCCGGGTCAGCTCCCCCGCTTGCCGAGCTTCATCGGAAACGGTGAGTCGCGTCCGCCGGCTCCCCTGCTGAAGATGTCGAGGATCGCCTGATAGATCAGCTCGTGCGCCGGCCGATAGAAGTCATGCGCTCTGGCCACGCTCTGGCAGTCCGCGATCGCATCCTGGTTGATGAGCATCGAACCGAGCACGCTCTGCTCGGCATAGATGTCCTGCGGCGGCACCCGCTCATCCCCCGCGCCACCCCCCACACCAGCCACCGCCGAGGTCGGCATCGCGAACGTCGCCTCGAGATCGCCGATCGACACCTGCGACCTCCTCTCCTGAACCTGGTACGCCGGCGTACACCGTCGTATGCCGTTGAGCCTGCCCCGCGACGAGCCCCTCACACTGCTCGTGAGCCTCCCAGCACCCCACCGACACCGCGGCCGCTCGGCCCATCCAAGGACCACCGCCCTACCCTCGCGCAAACCGACCTGTGGACACCCCGGTGGACCCACTGTGGGAAACCGCCCAAGCCGTTGTGCACACCCGGTGGATAACCCTGGGGACGACGCCTCAACGCCACCGATCCGCTACCGGCTGACCTGCGCAAACGTCATACACACCAGTGCAGGCAGAAACTTGGGCGTGTCTCAACTCACCCGCCGTACTGCGCCCGAGCCGCTCCCGCGCCCGCTCCGCCTCCACCTCACGGTCCCCGGGCGGAGCCGTCGTCGCGAGCGCATCGAGCAGATGCTGGGTCGCGTGCGCGACCCGAGCACGGCCGCCTCGAACGCCGCCTCGTTGGCGCGGCTCGGTCGCACCGACCCACTCACCTTTGCGGACACTGCAAGGCCGCGGCTGGACCTCGGCACTGGTCGCCGGCGGGCGAAGTTATGCAACTGGCGAATGTTCCGACACATGCCCCCACGGTATGCCGTCGGCGTTCGCTCAACTTCTTCTTCTGACGGCGACGGCGACGGGGACCGATGAGCCCCTGCCCAGGGCGAAGGCTTGGCAGACCTCGACCCGGACGCCGACGGCTTTGGGGTGACTTCGGCGGTGGCAACGGCGCACACACAGTCGAGGCCGCCCGCGCCAGATCCGCGACCACCGTCGATCGCCCCCCCGAGGGCCTGCTGGTCGCGGCATCCTTACCGACCCCCCCCTGGGCGAGCGCCGCGCGCGCGCTGTAGAGCGGCCGGACCTCTTGGGCAGGGCATCGCGGTCTCGATGGTGAAGGTCTGCTCGATGTCCGCCACGGTGACCTTGCCCCGTGATGCCTGCAAACCGATGGTGGAACCCCGTCGAGCAACGAGGAGATCGCCCGACACTGCGGCGAGGCCGGACCGTACGTGGCCACCTTCACGGTCACTGACTCCGCACGGCACCGCCACCGCCACGCTCGGCGAGGACCCGCCCACCGCGGCCGGAGCACTCCCCGCCTCCTGGTGCAGTCGGCTAGGCCAGCACCCTGACCAGGGCGCCAGCCAACCCCACGGCATACGAGCGACGCATACCCGGCCAGTCTGCCTGGATCCCGGCCCGCTCCCGGTCACAAGAAGTACACGGCGTTGGACGAGGTTGAAATGGAGTCATGCGCATCGTCTCGACCGAGGACCTCACCCGAGCCTTTCGCTGCCCTCACCGGCCAGGCCCAAGCCCACTCCAACCCCCGATGCCCACCCGACGGCGGCGGCCCGAGGGTCGTCATCTCGGGCACAGCGCGGTGCCGGGAGGGGCTGGCCTGCCTCATCGCCGCCGCACTTCCGGCCACCATCTGGTACGCGCTCAATTGCCCCGCGGGCATCCCCACCCGCGAAGGGGTCACCGCCGAGACCTGCTTCGTCGGCCCAGGCATGCGCAAACACCGGCCCGGCCTACATCCCCAGCCGGCTCCCCCGGTCCCCTCGACCTCCTCGAACGGGTCATCCCCGCCGACGCCGTCATCCCGGCACTGCGCCCCTGCCGCGCGACGGCATGGAGCCTCGGCATCGAGGTCAAACATCCTGCCCGCGGCCATCGCCGGCTGCCGGATCCGCCTGGACTCGTCGTCGCCGGGTTACCAACGACAAGATGCCCTATACTTTCGGGGATGCCCAGGTCCCGGCGTCAGCGCCGTTGACCTCGCCATCGAGGTCTCCACCCTGTTGCCCACCGGCACGCCGCGGCCCCGGACGACGCCAGCGCCGAGACTGGTGCCAGGGTGGCCGCTCGCGTTCTCGACGGCTCCCACCTTGCAGATGGGCATCGGCGCCGTCCCCGACGCCACACCTGGCCGCCTTTACTCAAACCGCAACGGTCTGCGGATCTGACCGAGATGTTCTCCGACGGCGTCCTCGAACTCGACCGTCGGGGCCGCCTGGATCCCAACCTACTCCGCCTGCGTCCTTCATCTTTCGGCAGCTAGGACTTCTACGACTCGCTCGATGGCAACCACCGCGTCCGGATGATGCGCACTGAGCACACCAACGCCCCCGCCCTCACGCCCTTCCCAGCGCCGGATGGTCTC